>CAMOOO010000019.1 GCA_946621465.1 uncultured Clostridia bacterium | reverse complement strand
TGCAATAATAGATGATAAAAAGATTTTCAATTTGTGTCTTTAAAATAATTAGAATATTTTCCCAAGTTTGTTCATCATATCCTGTTTGTGTTCCATCATCGAATGAACATATCTGTTCAGAGTGACGGTCGGAGATTTGTGTCCCAATATTTCAGACAAGGTTTTTATATCCATTCCACATTCTAATGAACGAGTGGCAAAGGTATGTCGAAGGGAATGAAAACCATGATGTGATATAACAAGTTTTTGCTGTAATAAGTCAAAACTTCGTTGATATGATCTAACCGATATTGATTTTCCATTGCTTGAGATAACGTATTCTGAATTGCTTCTTTTCTTTAAATCTTTTAACAGTGGTAATAACTGTTTTGGAAGCGGTATTATTCTTCGCGAAGAAGACGTTTTTGGTGTATCCTCTATTTTTATGTATTTACCGTCTTTCCCTTTCCCATCATGGCACGATCTAAGTACTGACAAGTGACCGCTTTGCAGATCAATGTCGCTCCATTTCAGTGCAAGAAGTTCACCAACGCGAAGTCCGGAGTAAAGACATAACAACACACCGAACATCTTGTTTTTTTTACTACTCAGTACTGCTCGTTCTATTTTTTTTTGATCCTGAAAAGAAAAGCAAGTTATATCTTTTTCTTGTATTTTCGGACGTTTGATTCTATTTGCCGTATATTCTTTTGTGTATCCCAGCTGAAATGCGGTCCTTAGGGAGGACTGTACTACATTTATGATGGCGCTTACTGAATTCGCGGCCAATCCTCGACCTGTTTTTAAGTTCCCGTTTTGCATCCATTCCATTATACAGTGTTGAAGAAGTGCAGGGGAAAAGTTGTCCAATTCATATTCACCCATTTTGGGGATTATATGGTGATTTACGATTTCGGAATATCTACGATGGGTTCTTGATTTTGTGGTTGGTTCAACATAAGTTTTAAGCCATTCAGTTAACCAATCTTTGTATCTCATTTGTTTTATCCTCCTTGACAAATAGATTACTATATCAATAATACAATTAAGGTTTGTATTCTTCCAGTAGGTTTAACAAACAAAATCGACATTTCCTTTTTGTAGTTCGCTTATAATTCCATCGTAGCCACCAATTGGTACAAGCCAAGCAAAGTGATGGTTAAGCATGTTTGATCTAAGGTCCCGTTAACAGTAGCAGTATCAATTTCATGATATGCATGTCAAAGGCGAAGCAGTTTTGCGTAGACAGTAAAGGTTAGGGCTATGCCCGAAAAATAAAAGCCCTTTGATATTGAAGTGTACCCCGATTTTGAGAGGATCTTTACTTGTTTTTCTCTGTGGCTATTAATCCCGATGAAGACCTTCCGCAAAAAAATGAGAAATTGCAATTCGGCCATTGACAAAATAAAATGTATTTGATAAAATAATATTTGATAAAATATAAATTAGGAGGCGGAAGGATGGAATACGATTACAAAGACGCAATGAAGTTGCAAAACCAACTTTGCTTTCCGCTTTACGCGGCGGCGAGAAAGGTGGTCGGTCTTTATACCCCATGGTTGAATCCGATCGGATTAACGTACACGCAGTATCTTGTGTTTATGGTTTTGTGGGGGAAAGACGAAATAACTGTGGGTGAGATCTGTTCCGAATTGAAGTTGGATAACGGCACGCTTTCACCGCTTCTGAAAAAGCTTGAAAAGGACGGATTTATCGAAAGAGTCCGAAGCAAAGAGGATGATCGCAAGGTTATCATTTTTCTGACCGAAAAAGGGCGGGAGTTGCAAGAGAGAGCCAAAGACGTGCCGCGGAACGTGGCGAGTTGCATCGCGCTGCCACCCGAGAAGGCGCAGCTACTGTATTCTTTGCTCTACGAATTGCTTGGAAAACAAAATAATGTATAAAAAAGGAGGAACCGAAATGTCAACGATCTATGATTTTACGGTAAAAGACAGACAAGGGAACGACGTGAGCCTGTCCGAATATAAGGGCAAGGTGCTCTTGATCGTCAATACGGCAACGGGGTGCGGTTTTACGCCTCATTACGATCCCCTTGAAAAAATGTACAAAGAGATGAGAGAAAAGGGCTTAGAGATTTTGGACTTTCCCTGTAATCAGTTTGCCGATCAGGCGCCCGGGAACGATGAGGAAATCCACTCTTTCTGCACGATGAAGTTCGGCACGGAGTTCCCTCGCTTTCAAAAGATCGACGTCAACGGCGAAAACGCAAGCCCTCTCTTTGTTTGCCTTGCGACGGAAAAACCCTTTGCGGGATTTGGGAAAGGCATTAAGACCTTCTTCTTGAAAAAGTTTGCCGATATGAATAATAAAAAATACGGCGACAAGGCGTATATCAAATGGAATTTCACCAAATTCCTCGTTGATCGCGAGGGGAACGTCGTTGCTCGTTTTGAGCCGACGGTCGATATGAAAGAAGTCGAGAGAGCCGTCGCCGCCCTTTTGTAAGAGGGGAGGAAAGATATGAGAATAAGATTGAACGAAAACGAAGAGATCGTGAAAATCGTGCAAGAGGGGCTCAAAGCCAAGGACGGATATTGTCCTTGCAGGGTGAAGAAGCTACCCGAGTTTAAGTGTATGTGCGAAGAATTCCGCAAACAGATCGCCGATCCCGATTTTGAAGGACTATGTCATTGCGGACTATATTATAAGGAGAAATAAGAATGATTATTAAAGCAGTCAAATTCAGAAAAGACGGATTTTACACCCAGCCTTTCGCATTCGGTGGCGAAGAGGGAATGGACAAGTTTGACAAGAACGTTCGTTATCGCGGTAGCTTGCAAAATTACTTGATAGACACCGGCAGCGAAGTGATTTTGGTCGATACGGGACTTCCCGCAGGCACCCCCGAAGAAAATCCCGACGAAAATAGTTTGATATACACCGGCAAGGATATTTGTTCTTATATGGAAGCCTTTGCGGCTTTGGGATACAAGCCCGAGCAGATTACGAAGATCCTTCTCACCCATAAGCACGGGGATCATTCGGGCGAGCTCCGTTCTTTCCCCAATGCAAAAATTTTCGTCAACGAAGAAGAGGTATCCGCCGCAGAACTGCAAGGGTTAGATAATATCGTTCCCGTTAAGTTCACGGATGGCGCGTATTATAACTTCCCCGAAAGCCAAAAGATCGCGGACGGCATTTACTACATCAAAGCCAAAGGACACACCAACGGCAACAGTATCGTGATCGTGGAGAGCGACGGACTTTTCTATATGCTCCACGGCGATATTACCTACGTTGACGAAGCACTTTATGAGAACAAACTATCCGTTGTATTCGAGGATCCCGCAGCGGCGAGAATTACGCTTGACCGCGTGCGCGATTTTATCCGCAATCACCCCACCGTTTACTGTGGGACGCACACGCCGCAAGGGTACGAAAACCTGGAAGCCAAGCGCGTGATGGACCTTGACCATCCCGTGGAAACCATCTTCCCAAAAGTGGAGTTCACAAAGAAGGAAGCATCGGGTAAATACGTTTGCTCCATCTGCGGCTACGTGTACGATCCCGCAGAGCATGACGGCGTGGCATTTGAAGACCTCCCGGAAGACTGGAAGTGCCCGCGTTGCAAACAGCCGAAGAGTAAATTCAATCCGGCGTGATCTAGGGAGAGGAGGGTGAAATGAAAGCGTTAGTAGTCTATTTCAGCGCAACGGGTACGACGGCGCGGGCGGCGCAGAAACTCGCGAGCGAGTTGAACTGCGGTACCTATGAGATCAAGCCCGCCGTTCCCTATACCGCCGCCGACTTGAATTGGATGGATAAGAATTCACGTAGTTCGCTTGAAATGAAAGACAAGGCTTCCCGTCCTGCTATCGTGAAAGACGGGTTGGACGTGTCCGGCTACGACACCATCTTCATCGGCTATCCCGTTTGGTGGTACACCGCACCAACCATCATCAACACTTTTTTGGAGTCCTATGATTTTTCCGGAAAGAAGATCGTTCTTTGGGCAACGAGCGGTGGTAGTGGGCTCGGAAAGGCAAGAATAGATCTTGCCGCAAGCGCAGCGGCTACCATCGTGGACGGGCGCATCCTAAACAGCGAAAAGCAAATTTATCAGTTTGCAGAGGAAGCCAAAAGGAATGGAAGATAACGAAAAGAAATACGATAACAAATATCTCTTGGAGAGGCAACTTGAAATGATCAAGATCTTTTACGAGCGAAAACTTCTCACCAAAGAGCAGTATGAGTATGAAGTTCGGACGTTGACGACGAGAATAAAAACGGACGAGAAAAAAGATTCTTAAAATAGTTTTTACAGGGTGATTATCGGTTCGCAAAATACATAAAAATGCTCGGCAAATACCGAGCATTTTTTGAACTGTTAACCGGACTTGGAACTGGTGACCTCGTCCGCGTCGCGCTTTTATCCGTCGGACAGGGCGGCGCTTCGCTTCTCTCTGTCGGTGACTCCTAAAGCGCTCCTTCTCCCCAAGATATCTCTCAATATCTCGGGGACCCCATTTTGCGCACAACGCCCTTGGTAAGGACTCGGGTAAACAAAAAAGCACCCTTTGAGAGAGCTAAATAATGACTTCATCTCGATTTATCACGCGAATGCGTGCATGTGATCCGCGAATGCGGTGAGCGGCATGGAATCAGCCAGGATGGCTGTATGGAATCAAGCCGATAAAACGGCATACAAGAATACTGTTTGATAACATGCACGGCTTTGCCGTGATGACATACGCTTACGGCGAATTACATACCAAGCCTCTTTCCCATTGGCTTGAATAAAAAATGCTCGGCGTTAACCGAGCATTTTTTGGAGCTGCTAACCAGACTTGAACTGGTGACCTCGTCCTTACCAAGGACGTGCTCTACCGACTGAGCCATAGCAGCG
>CAMOOO010000018.1 GCA_946621465.1 uncultured Clostridia bacterium | reverse complement strand
CGCGGCGTTCGCACTATCTCTTCGGCAAATTACTATTCGTAATTATGCCCTGTTTAATAGGCTCCGCCTTTTCCCCATCAAGCATTCGCTTTATGGGGACCCCGCTTTTTCCTTTTTAGATAGTATAATTAAATATCCTTAATTCCGCTTTCCGCTTTTACCGGCAAAGGCTTGCGTTTTATTACGTCATACGGTATAATCTTCGCATAGTATAGAATGGATAGGGAAAAATGATTTACAATAATATTTTAGATGCAATCGGGCATACGCCCGTTATACGGTTGAATAGGATGGGCGATCCGGATGGCGCGGAGATTCTCGTCAAATTCGAGGGACTTAACGTCGGCGGCTCCATCAAAACACGCACCGCTTACAATATGATCATCGAGGCGGAGAAGGCCGGACTTCTTAATAAAGACAGTATCGTCGTGGAACCGACCAGCGGTAACCAGGGGATCGGTCTTGCGCTCATCTGTGCCGTTCGCGGATACAAAGCGGTCATCATCATGCCCGACTCTGTCAGTGAAGAAAGACGTAAACTGATGCGTCACTACGGCGCGGAGGTCATTCTCGTCCATGATGCCGGCAATATCGGCGATTGCATTCAGGAGTGTATCACCCTTTCCGGAAAAATGGCGCAAGAGGACAAAAACGTCTTCCTGCCCAAACAGTTCGAGAACCCGGCAAATCCGCTCGCGCATAAGCATCACACCGCTCTGGAAATTATGGAACAGGTGGCAGGGGATATCCACGGCTTTTGTTCCGGTATCGGCACCGGCGGTACGATCAGCGGTATCGGCGAAGTGTTAAAAGCCCAGTACCCCGACATCGAGATCTGGGCGGTTGAGCCGGAAAACGCCGCCATCCTCGCAGGGGGCAATATCGGCACTCACCTGCAAATGGGTATCGGCGACGGACTTATTCCCGACACCCTCAATCAGAATATCTATTCCGAAATCTGCATTATCTCCGATGAAGAAGCGTTGCAGGCGTCCAAAGACCTCGCCATGAAAGAAGGACTGATGTGCGGCATTTCCAGCGGCACTAACGTCGCCGCCGCCATTAAACTGGCAAAAAAACTGGGTAAAGGCAAACGGGTCATTACCGTTCTTCCGGACACCGCCGAAAGATACTTTTCCACGCCCCTGTTCGACGGAGAGTAATCGGCTTTTTCTCTTTTGTCTCTGTAAAGAAAGGCGGCGGACGTCAAAATTCGGCGCGGGAAATGACGATATCGAGCCGCAGACCCAACGTACTTACTTCCCTATCCTTAAATAAACCTTTTTTAAATCTTTAAATCAATTCATCTCTGCATTTTGATACGTTCTGCCTTTATCGCAGAATAAAAAGTGAGCGCATTTTTTATAAAAGCGCACAAAAAACATATATTTTTTTGTTTATACGACTTATTTTCGGAGGTTGAAGCATAAATCGTCACCGGAGCAGGATTTGTTTTCGCACACGGAAAGATATGTACTATGTACATTCCCCGGAAATCGGAGTGGCTATTTTTAAGTGATTTTGTGCAGAAATGAGCTTAGTCGTAGTGGACTACTACAAGCGAAATTTATGCGCAAGCTCACAAAAATACATTTATCATCCGCATTTTATCAAAAAATAAGCAATTTTTTAAGACCATTTTTTGATCTCGAACAGATGACTGTCGTTTTGTGAGCGTAAATCACTAAATAAGAGCCGCTCCCCCAAATATGGCGGTTGTTTCCGGAGTTTTTGCGTGAAAAGCGTCGCAAAAAATGCCGCTTAGCCGCGATCTTGCCTTTTTCTTTGCTTGCATCCTAGAGTATGGGCGTGTTATACTGTTGATAGGATTTTTCTTTCCGGGAGTTGCGCAACTTATGACCAAAGAGCAGGTAAAAAAGAAGATAGAAGAGACCATTTACAGCTGGATCGGCAGAATAGACGAACTGATTGCCGGGGTAAAGGGGATAAGAAACTACCGCGAGGACAATATGTGCGTGGACTATCACCGTTCGCTGGTGCGCTTCCGGAACGAATACTATAATCTGCTCCTGAAACTGGACGAACTGACCGAGGGACAGATAAAGAGCGGTCAATTCGATAAAATGACGCAAGAAGCGGATAAACGGTACAAAGGCGTCAAAGATACTTTGGACTATCTGAAAACCCGCCGTCCCATTATTAAATGGGATTAAACGACCGTTTTCACCAATAATCTGTTCTAAAAAAGGATTATTTTTTTTAAAAAGATTATTTCAAACAGTAGGAAAAATTTTCGCGTCGCGCTATAATAAAACCGTATTTATTTACTTAGGAGTAAATTATGACGGAATTTTACGAGAATCCTCTTTGTGTCAGATACGCGAGCGACGAGATGAAACGTATCTTCTCCGCGGATAAAAAATTCTCCACGTGGCGTAAACTCTGGGTGGCTCTTGCCGAGAGCGAAAAGGAACTGGGACTGCCTATCACCGACGAACAGATCGTGGAGATGAAGGCGCATGTTTACGACATAGATTACCAAAAAGCGGGCGAGTACGAAAAACAGCTCCGTCACGACGTCATGGCTCATCTGAAAGCCTACTGCGATCTCTGCCCGACGGCAAAACCCATTATCCATCTCGGAGCTACTTCTTGCTACGTCGGCGACAATACCGATTGCATCGTTTTAAAAGAGGGGCTTCAGCGCGTCAGAAAATTACTGCTGACCTGTATAAAATCCCTCGCCGATTTTTGTCAGAGGAATAAAAACGTTCCCACCCTTGCCTATACGCATTTTCAGGCGGCGCAACCGACGACGGTAGGTAAACGCGCGACGCTATGGCTCCAAGACCTATTGTTTGACCTGAATAATCTCGATTTCCAATTGAATAATCTGCGCCTGCTCGGTTGCAAAGGTACCACGGGTACTTCGGCGAGTTTCTTAACGCTGTTTCAGGGCGATAAAGAAAAGGTGCGTCTTCTCGATAAAAAAATCGCCGAAAAAATGGGATTTGCCGGGACCTACGACGTTTCCGGACAGACCTATTCCAGAAAGGTGGACTTTTTCGTCCTCTCCGTGTTATCGGGGATAGCACAGAGCGCCGCCAAGTTCTCATCCGATATTCGCTTGCTTTCCCATCTGAAAGAGTTTGACGAACCGTTCGAGAGCGGACAGGTGGGGTCGTCTGCTATGGCGTATAAACGCAACCCCATGCGGAGCGAAAGGATAGCTTCCCTTGCTCGCTACGTCATGGTCGACGCTATGAACCCGGCGATCACCGCCGCTTCTCAGTGGTTCGAGAGGACCCTCGACGATTCGGCGAACAGACGTATTTCTTTGCCGGAGGCGTTTCTTGCCGTGGACGGTATTTTGTCACTGATGATCAACGTCGTTCAAAACGGCACCGTCTACCCCAAAATGGCGGAAAGACACCTGAAAGAAGAATTGCCCTTCCTCGCCACCGAAAACATCCTCATGTACTGCGTGGAAAAGGGCGGCGACAGACAGGTACTGCACGAGGCGATCCGTCGGCACTCTGTGGAGACGGCAAAGGAGATGAAACTGGAAGGAAAGGACAACGAGGTTTTGAAAAAGATTGTCGCCGATCCGGTGTTTGGCATTACCGAAGAGGAAATGAAAAAGATTCTTACCGATAACTCTTATTTCGGGTGCGCCACCGACCAGACGGAGGACTTTTTAAATAGAGTGGTCTGCCCCCTTTTAGAGGAGAACGAGGGCGAGTTCGTCGGACCGATAGGAATAAAAGTATAATTGCATAAACGTGCAAAGGAGATAATATTATGTTAACCGCAATCGTGGGTATCAACTGGGGGGATGAAGGTAAAGGCCGTATGGTAGACCTGCTATCTTCCGACTACGACGTCGTTTGCCGCTATCAGGGCGGAAATAACGCCGGACACACCGTTATCGAAGAGGGGCGCAAAGTTATTCTGAACTTGCTGCCTTCCGGCATCCTTCGTGAAAGCACGGTGAACGTCATGGGACCGGGCATGGTCATCGACGTAAAACACCTTTTTAACGAGGTCAAAAAACTGCGTGAGCAGGGGGTAGTTATTTCGCCGAAAAACCTCGTTATCAGCGACAGAGCCACCATTTGCATGCCCTATCACGTGCTACTGGACTGCCTGGAAGAGGACAGACTGGGCGACGCCAAGTTCGGCTCCACCCGTCGTGGTATCGCACCCGTCTATGCGGATAAATTTATGAAAAAAACGTTGCGCATGGGCGATATTCTCCATTTCGAACAGATCGAGAAAAAATTAGCGCCCATTGTGGAATGGAAAAACCTGACGGTACAAAAAGGTTACGGCGCGCCGGCAATCGAGGTAAAAGAACTGATCGAGTGGCTAAAAGAGTTCGCCCTTCCTTTCAAAGACTACATCCGCAATACCACCGAGTTTTTGTCCGAGGCTCTTTCCGCAGGCAAATCGGTCATGTTCGAGGCGCAGCTGGGTGCGCTCCGCGATATTGATTTCGGTATCTATCCCTATACTTCTTCTTCCAATACCATTGCCGCTTACGCGCCCATCGGTTCCGGTATCCCCGGATATAAATTGGATAAAACCATCGGCATTATGAAAGCCTATTCCTCTTGCGTAGGCGAAGGACCCTTCACCTGCGAACTTTTCGGACAGGAAGGTAACGACCTGAGAGAAGCCGGCGGCGAGTACGGCGCGGCAACGGGCAGACCGAGACGGGTAGGCGGATTCGATATCGTCGCCTCTCGCTACGGCATTAAGATCCAGGGCGCCGATGAGATCGCACTGACCAAACTGGACGTACTTTCCTATCTGAAAAAGATCCCCGTCTGCGTTGCCTACGACGTTGACGGCGTGCGGACGGAAGTGTTCCCGGTAGGGGAAGCCCTCGCTAAAGCCAAGCCCATCTACGAATACGTCGATGGTTGGGACTGTGACATCTCCGGCTGTAGGAAATTCGAGGAGTTGCCTAAAGCAGCGCAAGACTATATTTTATATTTAGAAAAAGCCACCGGCGCGAATATTAAGTACGTTTCGGTAGGCGCCGACAGAGAAAGTTACATAAAAAGGTGGTAAGTTTTATGGAACACCAGACAGTACTTGTTATAGACTTCGGCGGACAATATAACCAACTGATCGTCCGCAGAGTTCGTAACCAAAACGTATACGCAGAACTGATCTCCTCGGAGACCTCTTTGGAGAAAATAAAGTCCTATCATCCCATCGGTATCATCTTCACCGGCGGACCGTCCAGTGTCTTCGGCGAAAACGCCCCCACGGTGACAAAGGAGATTTTTTCTCTCGGCGTTCCCGTCCTTGGGATCTGCTACGGAATGCAATTGACGGCGCACCTTTTGGGCGGCACCGTTATCCATGCTCCCCTTCGTGAGTACGGCAGGCAAAAAATAACCTACGGTGACAGCGTCCTTTTCGAGGGCGTCGCTAAAGAAAATTTCTGCTGGATGAGCCACACCGACCAGGTGTCCGTCCTGCCCGAAGGCTTCGTCCAGACGGCGAGTACCTCGACCTGCAAGATCGCCGCTTACGAGAATGCGGACAGAAACATCTACGCCGTACAATTCCATCCGGAAGTCGTCCATACCGTGGACGGCAATAAAATTTTGCATAACTTCTTATACTCCGTTTGCCACGCGGCAGGGGATTGGAAGATGAGCGACTTCGTCGGCGAACAAATTAAACTCATTAAAGAAAAAGTCGCTGACGGAAAGGTGCTGTGCGCCATGAGCGGCGGCGTCGATAGCGCGGTGGCGGCTACCTTACTGTACAAAGCGGTAGGCAGCAACCTCACTTGCATCTTCGTCGATCACGGTCTTCTCCGGAAAAACGAAGCCGATCAAGTCATGTCCGTATTCAAAGACGGCATGGGCATGAACCTGATTAAAGTCGACGCATCCGCACTCTTTTTAAAGGATTTGCAGGGCGTAAAAGAGCCGGAAAAGAAGAGAAAGATCATCGGTAAAGACTTTATCGACGTCTTTGGAGAAGAGGCCAAAAAGCTGGGCAAAGTGGACTTCTTGGTGCAAGGCACCATCTACCCGGACGTCATCGAAAGCGGACTTGGAAAAAGCGCGGTAATAAAAAGCCACCACAACGTCGGCGGTCTCCCGTCGGTAGTCGATTTCAAAGAGATCATCGAGCCGCTACGGAGCCTTTTCAAAGACGAAGTTCGTAAACTGGGATTGGAACTGGGACTGCCCGAAAACATCGTCAACAGGCAACCTTTCCCCGGACCGGGATTGGCTGTACGTATCATCGGCAATATCACCAAAAAGAAGATCAAGATCGTCCAGGACGCCGACTTTATTTTCCGTGAGGAAATAGCAAAAGCGGGCTTGGATAAAGAAATCTGGCAATACTTCGCCGTGCTGACCGGAATGCACTCCGTAGGCGTCATGGGCGACGAAAGAACCTACGACTACACCATTGCATTGCGCGCAGTGACCAGCGTGGACGGCATGACGGCGGACTGGGCGGATATTCCCCACGACGTTTTGGCGGTGATTTCTTCGCGTATCGTTAACGAAGTTAAATGTGTGAATCGAGTTGTCTACGATATCACGGGTAAGCCCCCTGCAACCATCGAATGGGAGTAAGAACGTTATATTGGGGTGATTTGCGTTCATAAAACAAAAATATAATAAATCCGTTTAAAAGGCAGTTCCTACAAACTGTCTTTTATTCTGTAACAATACGGCTAAGAGATAGTGTTTTATGAACTTTCGCAAAAACTTCGCTTGCAGTACGATAGTACAGCGTCGCTCTTTTTCGCGAAAAATCCCACCCAATCTACCTTCTTTTTTTCAAGTAATTCTGGTAGACCTTTTAAGAAGATTTAGCTTGCCGAAACAATAATTATATTTAAAAGGCAGTTTTTTTCGAACTGCCTTTTATTTTGTAACAATTATTCGTAATTTTGTTTTCAGTTTACTTCCAGTATCAGCGTTTTGCCTTTTTCGAGAGCATCGTGCAGGAGATTTTTATCCACCGTTCTTTTGGACGGATCGCTCTTTTTGAGCCATGCGACGTACTCGTCAAGGTCGGTTTTGTCGGTGACGGCGATGATGCGTTTGATACTGCACGAGAGGGGAAGGGCGTCTTTGCAGGTGAGGCGCAATTGGTCGGACGGCCAGTATACCCCTTCTTGCGGATAGTCCACCGGCATGAGAAATGCAGATAGTCCGTGGATCTTCGGTACGGGTACGCCGTCTACAAGCGTGCCTTCGGGAATGAAGATCTTTTTCATGCGGTCGTAGAGGTCCCTTTCTATTTCCATCGTGCGTTCGCGCAGACAGTAGTCGTTGTATTCTATACCGCTTTCGTCAAAGGGACGGCTTTTGGGGAAAACTTTGCACTTGCTCAGCACGCTACAACTCTCCATGTAACGGGCGTAGTCATAGTCACCCATTTCTCCGTGCGCCACCGCCATGATGTGCGCGAACCCTCTACGAGAGTAACAGGCTTTACGGTAGTTATTGAGTACGGGACAACAATTGTATCTTTCCTGTTGATCCTCTCCGCAAAAGAGGTATCCGTTTTCTTTCACGTTCTCTAAAACGGCGTCGAACACCTCCGGCGTGTACCCGTCGTGCGGCAGATCACGAAAGTCGCTATCGTCATAAGTGGACCAACCGATTACTTTATATTCCATGATATTTCCTCAAAGTTTTTATTTTATTCGGCAAAGGACGTCAGCCGTTTCGTCGTAAATGACCTCGCTTCCTAGCGATTTCGTCAATGAATCGGTGATAAGTTCGGTAACCTCTGATTTCGTTGCCGATTTCGTTGTTTTGTAAGAGCTATTTCCAAAGTCGCAAGCGACCAAACAGCAGGCAATTGCCAAAACGAAAACAAGCAATAAAATGGTTTTTTTCATAGCGACACTCCTTTATAGTCTTGATACCTTAATTCTAGTATAAATAATTAACAATGTCAACAACGGCGTTTGACTTCTTTAATCTATGCACGTGTTGCATTTTGCCGCCCCGGTAAAAGTTTGCCTCTTGCAAAAGGGGCGGGAAAGGTGGTATTATTATGGTATCAATCGTAGGAGAATAAAAGGATATGGAGTACTTTTTTTACGGAGCCGACACACCGGACGTTTTGCCGATAGGCGAGGAATACAAGGAGATCAAGAATCAAAGGCACATGTACGATCTCATGTCCGAAATTTGGTGCGAGTACAGCTGTGCGCCGAGATACCGCTCGGAATGGAGCGAAAGCAACAAAACGCTCGGGCAGTGTTCGATAACCTCATTTTTGGTGCAGGACGTTTTCGGCGGAAAGGTCTACGGCGTGCCGCTGGCGGCAGGCGGCTTCCACTGCTATAACGAGGTAAACGGCATCGTATTCGACCTGACCAGCGAACAATTCGGCTCGGAAAAACTAAACTACGATCTGCAACACGAACAGTTCCGAGAAGAACACTTTGCCGCAGAAGAAAAGAGACTGCGGTATGAGTATATAAGGGACGAATTGAGGAAAAAGCTGATTTGAAAGTGGAATTAAGGATAAGTTTATATTCTATTTAATAATTGTGAAAGTTTTTGGAAAGTGGGGGTTCGGGGGCGAAGAACATTTTTGTCGAAAAAGGTTGTCGCCCCCGAAAACTCAATTAGCATAAAGTTTTTGTAAAAGAGAACGCGAGAGGAAGAAACTTTTTGTCGAAAAAGTTTCTTCCTCTCGCGTTATTATTTCATAAAATATTATATCTGTTCCGATAACTCAGTCCATTCGGCGAGGAGTGCCTCTTCTTGCGTAGTCAGCTCCTCAATTTCTTTTTGGAGTTCCATTATTTTTTTATAATCGCTGAAAACCTCCGGAGAATTCAATAATTCCTGCTTTTGGGCAATCAATTCTTCCGTTTCGGTAATCTTTTGTTCGAGAACGGCAATTCTCTTCCGCCGTTTTTCCTCTTCTTTCTGCGGTGAATTCTTGTAGTCGGCAACGGACTTTTTGATCTTCTTTTCCTGTTGTTGTTCCGTCGCAGAGAGTAGATACTTCGCTTCGTACTCCTCGTAATTGCCCTCGAAATAGATTGCGTTCCCATTGCGGAAGCCGAGGATACGGTCGCAGACCTTGCTGATTAAGTACCGGTCGTGCGATACGACGATAACGGTGCCGGTATAGGAAGCGAGCATGGTCTCGAAGGTCTCTTTTCCCACGATATCCATATGGTTGGTCGGCTCGTCCAAGATAAGCACGTTGGGACGTTTTTTTAGGATCATACAGAGCGCAAGTCGAACTTTTTCGCCACCGGACAGGTCGCATACACGCTTAAAAACGTCTTCGCCTGTCAGTAGGAACGCCCCCAGTGCGGTGCGGACTTCGGTGTCGGTCAGGCGCGGAAACTCGTCGTGGAAATGATCAAAAACGGTCTTTTCGGAAGCGGACTGGGTTGCCGTCTGATCAAAGTATCCGATCTCTGCGTGCAGTCCGAAAAGATAGTTGCCGGAAAGGGGCCTCAGTTTGCCCATAATGGTCCGGACGAAAGTGGACTTGCCGCAACCGTTGGCACCGACAACGCCCAGCTTCTGTCCGCGCTCCAAAGTAAACGACAGTTCCCCGAGCGGCTTATCGTATCCGAAAGATAATTTGTCAACGATGAGGGTCTTTTTAACCGATTCGACAAGGGGTTGAAAATTACTGTGAAAAGTTTTGTCATCATAGGGAGAGGGTGCCCCACCCACCGCCCCCAAGCGTTCTATTTGCTTGAGTTTGGACTGTGCCATCGTCGCTTTAGTCGCCTTGTAACGGAACCGCTCCACCACTTTTTGCAATCGCTCGATCTCTTTGAATCGGAGCGACGCGTCCTTCTGTGCCTTTTCATAATTGGCCTTTTTCTGCTGCCAAAAAGCGGTATAATTGCCCCGATACCTCGTTGCCTCGCCGTACTCGATTTCGTAGACCACGTTGACAACACGGTCCAAAAACATTCGGTCGTGCGATACGATGACGAGTGCGCCGCGATAGTTTTTCAGATAGCTCTCCAGCCATTCCACCGCCTCTACGTCTAGGTGGTTGGTCGGTTCATCCAGCAGTAGCACGTCAGGCCGGGAAAGAAGCAACTTTAAAAGAGCTATCTTCGTGCGCTGTCCGCCGGAAAACTCCGTTAAAGGCTTCTGCATTTCCTGTTCCGAGAACCCAAACTTCTTGATTGCGATGATACATTCTTTTTCATAGGTGTATCCGCCGCCTCCTTCAAACGCGTCGTGCAGGCGCGAGTAGGCGATAGCCGCTTCTTCCGTCTGCTCTGTTTGTAACCGTTTGAGTGCGGCATTCATACTCTCTTCCAATGCAATCAGGTCGCTGTAAGCGGACTTGATCTCGGCAAATAACGTCACCTTTTCGTCAGAAAAAGCCACCTGTTTGAGATAGCCCAGAGTGGGCTTCCCGGTGACGTACATCCCGAAGTCCTCTTCCCCCGTGCCTTTGACAAACGGCACCTCTCCGGTGAGTGCCTTTAAAAGGGTGGTCTTTCCGCACCCGTTCCGCCCGACGAGGGCGATTTTTTCTTTATCGTGCAGAGTAAAATCGACGTCCGTCAAAACGGGTACACCGTCGTATTCCACACTGCCGTTTATTACCGTAATTTGCATACGAACAGTATAACAGATTGTTCGACCTTTTTACAAACGATTGCGACCATTATAAAAAAAGATAAAAAAAGGCTTGACAATGCAAATTCGATATGATAAAATTGAATTGAACACAATCAAATTGTGTAAAATAAAAACCGGAGGTAAGCAGAAATGAGCATTTACGATTACAAAGTAAAGGACAACAAAGGTAACGAAGTGAGCATGGAGGAGTACAAAGGAAAGGTACTACTGATCGTCAACACGGCGACCGGTTGCGGATTCACTCCCCAATACGACGGATTGCAGGACTTGTATGAAAAGTACAACGATAAAGGGTTCGAGATACTGGACTTTCCGTGCAATCAATTTGCCGGGCAGGCTCCGGGGACGGAAGAGGAGATCGCTTCGTTCTGTCAGGCGCGCTTTGGAATAACTTTCCGCCAGTTTGCCAAAATAAAGGTCAACGGAGAGGGCGAGGAACCGCTCTACACCTATCTGAAAGATCAGAAAGGCGGCGCATTGGGGAAGAAGATCAAATGGAACTTTACTAAGTTCCTTATCAGCCGCGACGGAACGGTGGTAGCTAGGTTTGCACCGACGACCACGCCGGAAAAGATAGATGACGAAGTCGCAAAACTACTTTAATTATGGAGGCAACTCATGGAATACACCTATAAAACACAGTTCGTTTGCACGCCCGATATCAAGTTCGACCTCGACGGCAACGTGGTGACCAATATCCGCTTTTCCGGCGGATGCCCCGGCAACCTTAAGGCACTTTCCAAGATCCTCAACGGGTGGACGGTGGAACAGATCGAGGAAAAACTCCTGGGTAACACCTGCGGAAGACGTCCGACGTCCTGCATGGATCAACTGGCAAAAGCGGTACGGAAGGCATACGACGAGGCGCAATAATATATGCTCAAACAGGAAAAGAACTACGACGCGCTACGCCTAAGCAATCAGCTTTGTTTTCCCCTTTACGCCGCGTCGAAAGAGATCATAAAGAGGTATAAACCCTATCTCGACGAGATAGATCTGACCTATACCCAGTACATCACCATGATGGTATTATGGGAGAAGGAGAAGATCGGCGCGAAGGAACTGGGGGAGAAACTCTATCTCGACTCGGGCACTTTGACCCCCGTTTTAAAAACGCTGGAACAAAAGGGGTACGTCACGCGCCACCGGTCGAACGAAGACGAACGGACCCTCCTTGTGCAACTGACCGATCCGGGAAGAAAGCTCAAAGAAAAAGCCGTCACTATCCCCGAACGCATGGCGTCTGCTTGTATGCTTCTCACCCCCGACGAATCGGCAACTCTTTATACAATTTTATATAAAATTTTAAAAAAATAGATTTTGTGGGGAAGGAACCTTTTTTCGACAAAAAGTTCTCCTTCCCGAGCGGCTATGCCGCACCCCCCTGGTCGCAATCTTAGATTGCTTCTAACTTTGGCTACAAACAATTCACCGGACTGTTTGCTTAACGCATTTACCTCACTTTCCAAAAACTTTCGTCTTGTTTTCTGTTTGAGAAGGAATAAAATAATCATCAGGTCAAAAGACCTTCAATGGTTTCTTCAAAAATATCGCATAGCTGAATAATAATAGCAAGAGAGGGCTCGCAAACGCCTTTTTCCCATGCGCTGACCGTGCGTTGGTCCACACCGACGAGTGTAGCCAATTGTCCCTGTGTCAGCTTTTTTTCTTGGCGTAATTGCCTCAAATTCTCCTTAAATCTCAGCGTATACATATAGTTTATGGTACCAATTATTTTAGTAAAAGTGTTGACTTACCAAAAATATTGGTATATACTGAATTTATCACATGAAATTTAGGAAGGAAAAAATGAAAGGGAAAAGATATGTATTTTTATTCATTTTGACTATTATTACAGCGCTTTTACTTTTGACCGCATGTAATGATGAAACGCCAACAACGGACGAGGGAGAGAATTCTGTTACCGTCCACGCCGATCATACGCATACCTATGGCGAGTGGATGACTGTAACCCCGGCGACTTGTACGACCGTGGGAGCAAGAAGGCGGAGCTGTACTTTGTGCGGAAACAGCGAGACGGAAGAGATCGCTGCCCTCGGACATATCTTTGTCGGCGTTACTTGCACCCGATGCGGATTGACCCTCCGCGAGACAATGGGACTGTCTTTTGTATTAAAAGAGGACCACACCTACACATTGACCGGCTATACCGGTACCGACACGGACGTGGTCGTTTTGACCACCCATAGCGGTATCGCCGTGACAAGCATTGCCGACGACGCCTTTAAAGGAAACGCAACAATAAAATCGGTTATTATAGCAGGCAGTAGCAATGCGGCGCTGTCCATCGGCGAAGGTGTCTTTTCCGACTGCACTGCTCTTACTTCCGTATCGCTCCCGGCAAACGTTATCAGCATGGGGAATATCTTTTCCGGTTGTACCGCATTAGAAAATATTTTCGTCGATGAAAACAATTCGGAATACACCTCAGTAAACGGCGTTCTCTTTACTAAGGATAAAACAAAACTCTTAAAATATCCCGAAAGCAAAATGGATACGACGTTTGTATTCCCGGAAGAAACAACGACTATAGAGGATAATGCTTATTATGATAGTCCGTTAACAAAAGTATCTATCACAACGACTCAATGTGCTTTTGTAAAAAGTAGCTCTAAAATAGAAGAAGTGATTATAACAAAAGGAAATACCATTCCGGGGAACGCATTATCTTATCACAGTCACTTAACGAGTGTCACCATTCCCGATAGTGTGACGAGTATAGGTGATGGTGCGTTCTATGAATGTAGTAGTCTTACGAGTATCACCATCGGTAACAGCGTGACGAGTATAGGAGGTGGTGCGTTCTATTATTGCTATAAATTGGTAGAAGTATATAATAAATCATCTTTGAATATAACAAAGGGAAGCATGAGTTATGGCGCTGCAGGTTATTATGCCAAAGCTATCTATACCGAGCCGTACATTAGTAAACTTTCTACCGATAAAAACGGATATATTCTCTATACCGATGGAGACAATATATCTCTGATTGGTTATACCGGTACGGATACAGAATTGACTCTGCCAAGTGGTATCACCGAAATTAATCATAATGCATTCTATGATTGTAGCACAATAAATAGTATCACTATACCCGATAGTGTGACGAGTATAGGAGAGTATGCGTTCGTTTTATGCCGTAGTCTTACGAGTGTCTACTATACCGGCGATATAGCCTCTTGGTGTGGGATATCGTTTGGTGATTATAATGCTAATCCATTATCTAAAGCCCATAATCTATATATCAATAATACCTTAGTGACGGAAATAACCATACTCGATACGGTTACGGAAATAAAAGCATATGCATTCTATGGTTGGAACGGAACGAGTATCACCATTCGCGATAGTGTGACGAGTATAGGAGAGTATGCGTTCGCTTATTGCCGTAGTCTTACGAGTATCACCATACCCGACAGTGTGACGAGTATAGGGTGGTATGCGTTCCGTAGTTGCAGTAGTCTGACGAATATTACATTTGAGGGGACAAAAGCGCAGTGGAATGCGATCAGTAAAGGTACCGATTGGAATTACAATACCGGGAATTATACTATTCATTGCACGGACGGAGACATAAGTAAGTAACGTATCGCCGTTGGCGACATGATGTACTTGCCTGCGGCAAGCATGATGTATCACCTTGCGGTGACATGATGTACCCTTACGGGCATTGAACGGATAAAGACATAAGTAAATAACGTATCGCCTGTGGCGACATGATGTGCCATAGCGGGCATTGTATCAAATTCTTAGTGAATTGTATATAAAAACCCCCTCTCTTTTGCGTGTTGCGCAAAACAGACGATCCCCCTTTTCCCCATCCTACGGATGGAAGGGTGCAAAACGCGGGATGCGGCAGTGATAATAAAGTTTTAAAAGTTTTTGGAAAGAGGAGCGCGAGGAGGAGAACCATTTTACAAAATGGGTTCCTCCTCGCGTACTTCTCTATAAAAGTTGACTTTAACGTATTAATATGGTATAAATATGAGGAAAAATAAGGGAGGCTTAGAATATATGAAAAAAGCCATTGTATCCGTTATCGGAACTGATAAAAAGGGTATTATTGCCAGGGTGAGCGGACTATTGTACGAGCTGGGGATCAACGTTGAGGACATTTCTCAGACCATCATGCAGCAATATTTTACCATGATTATGCTTGTGGACCTGTCGGAGAGCAAGAAGGATTTTTGCGCAGTATGCGAAGAATTGGAGACGCTGGGGAAAGAGATCGGCGTAGACATTCGCATGCAGAGCGAGCAGATCTTTACCGCAATGCACAGGATTTAGTTTTTTTTCGAGGAAAGTATGATTCAGATAAACGAAGTTATCGAAACCAACAAAATGGTTTCTGCCGAACATTTGGACGTGCGGACGGTGACGATGGGGATATCGCTCCTCGACTGCATAGCCGACGACGTGGATACGCTTTGCGAGAGGATCCATGATAAAATCATTTCCAAGGCAAAAAATCTGGTGCCGGTCTGCGAGCAGATAGCAGCGGAGATCGGGATACCGATTGTCAACAAACGTATCAGCGTAACGCCGGTGAGTTTACTTACGGCGCGGACGGGCGGCGCGGTCAAAGTTGCCGAGACGCTGGACAGGTGCGCCGACGAGATCGGCGTCGACTTTGTGGGCGGTTACAGCGCGTTGGTGCAAAAGGGCATGACGGAGTACGAAAGGGAGTTTTTATTGACCATCCCCGAGGCACTGACCAAAACGAGAAAGGTCTGTAGTTCGGTCAACGTAGGCAGTACCAAAGCCGGTATCAATATGGACGCGGTCGCTTTAATGGGTAAGGTCATCAAGAAGACGGCGGAAATGACGGCTGAGAGCGACAGTATCGGCTGTGCAAAGCTGGTTGTCTTTGCCAATGCCGTTGACGATAATCCTTTTATGGCGGGAGCCTTCCACGGAGTGGGAGAAGCCGACTGCGTAATCAACGTAGGCGTCAGCGGACCGGGCGTTGTGGAAACGGCTTTGAAACAAGTCAAAGGCGCGGACCTGACGGTTGTTGCGGAGACGGTCAAAAAGATAGCCTATAAAATCACGCGCGTAGGTCAATTGGTCGCGCAGGAAGCGAGCAGAAGACTGAATGCGAACTTCGGTATCATCGACCTTAGTTTAGCACCGACCCCGGTCAAAGGGGACAGTGTGGCGAGAATACTGGAAGAGATCGGCGTGGACACGGTAGGCGGCTACGGAACGACGGCCTGCCTCGCTCTTCTTAACGACGCGGTCAAGAAAGGCGGCATTATGGCGTCCAGTCACGTAGGCGGATTGTCCGGTGCCTTTATCCCTGTCAGTGAAGATATCGGAATGATCGAGTCTGCGGCAAAAGGGATCCTGAAACTGGAGAAATTGGAAGCCATGACGGCGATTTGCAGCGTTGGCTTAGATATGATCGCCATTCCGGGAGACACAACGAGCGACGTCATTTCGGCAATGATCGCCGACGAATGTGCGATCGGTGTTATCAATAATAAAACAACGGCGGTGCGCGTCATTCCCGTCTGCGGTAAGAAGGAAGGCGACGTCGCAAGATTCGGCGGACTCCTCGGCGAGGCGCCCATTATTCCGGTCAATAACACCTCGCCTGCGCGGTTCATTGCTCGAGGTGGAAGGATACCCGCCCCTGTCTGGGCTAACAAAAACTGAGAGCGCATAGTGTGCTTCTTTTCGCCCACGAGATTCTCGTGGGCTTTTGCAATAATTGCGCTCGCAGTACTACCCTGTACAGCTTCGCTTTTTTTTGCAAAAAATAAACACACTTTGCGCTCTCAGTTCATTCGCGACATCATTTTTTCGTCCGTAAGATCCTCGTGGGCTTTTGCAATAATTGCGCTCGCAGTACTACCCTGTACAGCTTCGCTT
>CAMOOO010000017.1 GCA_946621465.1 uncultured Clostridia bacterium | reverse complement strand
AAGAGAGCGCGAGAGGAAGAAACTTTTTGTCGAAAAAGGTTTTCCTCTCGCGATTTTTTTAAAACAAAAGTCTTTTGGGTGAGGGTACGGGAGAGAGCGGCGTCACACTCATTTTATTTCTCTTGCTTCATTCTTTGCAAGAGAAAGCTTTATTCGGTTCCGCCTTTTCCCCATCAATCATACGCTTGATGGGGTACCTGTGTTCTTTTGTCGAAAAAGGTTGTCGCCCCCGAAAACTCAATTAGCATAAAGTTAGGGAAAGAACCATTTTGTCAAAGAGGGTTTTTCTCTCGTATAACTTTTGCTAAGAAAAATATTATTCTTCCGTAGAAGCGGCTTGGTCGCGGGCTTCTTTTTCTTTGAGGTAGTGTGATTTTTCGATGAATTCTCTGCGGAACGCCCCTTCGTCGAGGTCGGGGTTCTTTTCTTTTTCCTTCTTGAGTTTGAACTGATACCGGGTCTCTTCTTGTTCGCACTCGCGCAGGAAGTTCTCTTCTTCCTCTTGCTTTTCCCGTTCCTGTTTCCGCTTATGCGCCTCTTCATGCCCGGAGATCAGGTCCTCGTACTCGGTATGTTTCTCGTACTCGCTCTTTAAAAAAGAAGTAATCTTATCTTTGTTTTTCTCGTCGTTATAGTAGTCGTAGATCTCTTTGACGTTGAGGATCTCGTCGTCGGTCAGTACGCCGGCGGCGTAATCGGCGAACGCGGCGCGCAGCCTGAGGGCACGTACGATATCGGCGTGCTTTTTCTCGCTGAGGTTATAAAAAAGCGTGGGGATAATACGTAAGATAGACCCGAGGAAGGCAAGCAGCGTGGTGTAGAAAAAGGCGCTGTACATCTTTTCTTTGTTGGCGAAAGCCACGTCGATGGGATCGCCGAATCCGATCCCCGCCATACTCATAAAAATAGGCGAGAGCATCCCGGTAAAGACGCCGATAATGGTGGACAGTATCCCCGAATAGTTCGCCCAGAACCCGTCGAGACGCTTGCCCGAACGGTACTGTTCGTAGTCCAGTGCCTCCGACGTCATGATATCGGAGAAATAGCTGAAACTACTGAACGTCAGCTGGAAGAAAATGCACACAAGTATCAGTATAGGCGCCCGATAACACAGAAGTTGTACCCCAATAACGCCGCAATAGATAATATTGGCGATGTTAAAGATCTTGACCTTCCCAAACTTTTTCGCTAAGGGCGGTCCGAGGAATATACCTACGCCGCACCCCAATCCGAGAACGACGTTGCACACCCCGATGAGGGTATCCCCTACCGCGCCGCCGACGGCGTAGTAGCAAACCCATAAGAAGAAATTGGCTCCGGTAGCGATGCCGGTAAAAACACCGTACGCCCAAATGAGCCAGAAATATTTATTGGTGGACAGCGCCTTTGCACCTTCCCAAAACTTGACTTTGGCTCTGTACTTCTTTTCCGCGACCATTCTTTCTTTGGTCCCCTTATAGGCAAAGAGAATGAGTCCGATATTCATTACGGCGCAAATGGGGAAAATGATACGGTAAACAAGGACGTTCCCGGTGCCGCCGGAGAAGAACCATGCGGCGACGAAAGGTATCACCACGCCGAAAATATTGGACCCCCACGGTCCCATAAGTCCGATGACGGAAGCAATGATCGACCGCTCCTGGGAGACGGAAGTAATGGTGTTTCTCAGTCCGTTTAATCCCTGCGAAGTGAATTCGTAAACGAAGCCGGCGATATCGTTGAGGAGCCAGGCGACAAGAACGCCGAGGGTGAGGGTCACTTCGGACGGCTCCGCGATCCCCATGACGGGAATGGCAGGGATGGTAAAGGCAAAAAGATCGGTCATCACCCACTTTTGCGGAATAAACGGTATCATCGTCAGTAGCACTGCCGAGATAATGGTAGGTAAAACGAGCAACCGCCGGAATTTTCCGTTAAGGGAGCGGCTGTTGTCGATGACCATGGAAAGAATGGGTCTTTTTATAAAGGCAAGCACCGTTCCCACAAGGCCGAGGATAAAGAGTACGCCTGTGGAAACCTTAAAATAAGAAACCATGAGCGGAACGGAAGTCGCCATTCCCGCCCAGGTGGTAAAAATGCCGTGCAGACCGTTGCCCATACAGCCAAGAACGAGGCTCCCCATTTCTTTGTAAGAGACCTCGTATCCTTTGGGCGGCGTGCGCCAATAACCACGGAATTTATACCATAGGTTCTGAACTTTTTCTTTCATTTCCCTACTCGCGACCCATCTCCGTCATAAGAACGTATTTCCACTCCTTCGTACCGTCGGCAAGATAATAGGTATCCACGCTGTACGGACTGAAAGTCGCTTTCAGCGGTACGGGGAGCATCCCGCCCGACAACGTCGCTTCCGTCCGTTTACCGTCCGTTTCGTAGGCACGGACGATCAGTCCTTTGCCATCCTCGGACCGTTTGATTGCAGATACGATGATATTATCCGCGTCGCAACAGAGACCGCTGAACTTATCCCCCAGCGTGCCTTTGTGATTGTTTTCCACCACGTGGGTGGGTTCGGTATTGAAAACACGTGCTTTTTTGATGGTTTCGGCATTGTTCCGATAGAGGGTTATTCCATAAGAGAAATCGGAAATGCCCTGGTCGGTCACCTCGCATTCGGTGCTGACGAAGGGCGCGCCGTGGTCGGCGTAATAGGGACTGCGGATGGCGGTCAGGCTCATCACGCTGTCCTTTACACTGAAACTGTATTTGTTATTATTAAGAAGGGCAACGCCCCCCTCTTTCCCTACGGTGGCGATCCACATATGTCCGCACTCTTCTTCTCCGTTGGTCGGTCTCTCGATGACGCCGAAAGGCATTTCGTAAAGAGACTTCGTCTCGGAAAGGGCAAGCGGGAAAGAAAGTTTAAGGAGCTTTTGTTTTTCATGCCAGTCCACTTTGGCTTCAACGTGCAGTATCCCGTCGTTTTGCAAACGGAAGACCTGCGTCAAAGTAGATTTGCCGTACCGGGAAATGACGCGAATGGACGCGCGCAAAGGTCCCCGTTCCAGTCTGTCCACCGTCGCGTCGCCAAAGTATCCTACCACTTTGTCAAAGTAGTTTTTGCCGTGGCTCCAGGTGTCGTGGGCCGATTCGTCGATGACGGTAGGAACGGCGCCGCATACCGAAGGCATCCGCCCGTACTTTTTCAGGCGGCAACGCGGTTTTGCTCCTTCCTTTTTCAGTAGTTCTCTTCCGTTCGTTTTGTCGAAAAGGGAGAGGATATAGCCCGTCTTTTTGTCAAAGACGACCTTAAAGAATTTATCTTCTATGCCGTCGCAAGAGGCATTCGTCTCCCACTCTTTGGTGGGAACAAGATGTTCGATTGCATACCGCATTCTGCCTACCTCTGCGGCATACTGGTCGATAAAGCCCGGCGTGCGGTTGCGGTTAAGATAGTAGGTAGCGTACCCGAATGCAGGGACTTTGACCCGGAACAAAGTGTCGCAACGACGATAGCATAGGTGGGTCTCCGAATAGACGTATTGGTACGGCAGTTCTTTGTCCTCGCCGTCGTGGACGGAAGTGACTTGCGAGCCGACTTTTATTACCGTTTCCACCTCGAAAGGATGGGGGTTGAAGACGACGACGGGCAGACCCTTTTCTCTGTCCGAGGTGTCTACCGCCCAGGATAGCGTCTGTACGGCGTTGTTGATTGCCTTGACGGCGATGCCCATGCTCTCGCCCCCCAGCGCCTCGGCGTCCGGGTAGACTTCTTTTATGCAGCATCCGCCCATGATGTCGTGGAAGTGTAAAAAGTTGATATCCTTCCAGCCGGTGCGGAAGAGTTCTCCCGGGTACTTTCTATTAAGAAGGGTGGTATTCATCATGGAATAGACCTCTGCGGCAAGAAGAGAAGTCTCCCCCTTTCTGACAAGCGTCTTTATCGGCGAATAAGCCGCGTAGCAACCGCTCGCGTGATGCTGAAGGTCGTCTTTATATTCGGGGATAACGAAGTCTTTTTGCTCTTTCAGATGGGCAAAGAAGTCGTCCATGTTGCTGAAAATAATTTCCGTTTCCGGGTGCTTTTTCGCGCGCTCTTCCAGTAGCTGTATATTGCGGATGGTCGGTCCGCCGCCGTGATTGCCTACGCCGTAAAAGAAGGGTACGCAATCCAGTTTTTCCGGCGCTTTGGACGAGACACTCTCCAGTTCCCTGTCCAAAATAGAGGGGCTGCTGAATCGATAGCAGTAACAACCGGTGAGGCGATAGGCAAGGACCTTGCTCCCGTCCGGAGCCACCCACCAAAAAGCGTTGCTGTCCATGGCTTTTTCGTGCTGCATCGGGCGCATGAAAATATAATTATCCATACCGCTCTTTTTAAGGATCTGCGGCAAATTGCCGTTGTGACCGAAGGAGTCCACGTTGTAGCCGACCTTAGCCGTCTTGCCGAATTTTTCATAAAAATACCGCTGGGAATAGAGGCTCTGACGGGCGAAACCCTCGCCGGAAGGAATGTTGCAGTCCGGCTGGACGTACCAGCCGCCAACGATAATGAATCTGCCCTCTTTTACACGCTCTTTAATCTCCTCGAACATCGCTGGGTCGAATTCTTCGATCCACTCGTACACCGAGGCGGAAGAACAGACGAATTTGAAGTCGGGAAACTCCTTCATGCGGTCGAGCGCGGAGCGTATGGTTGCCTTTGCTTCGGCGCTGCCCTCTTGCCACTTCCACATCCATGCCGGATCCAAGTGCGCGTTCCCTACGCAATATATCTTTTTCTTCATCTGTCCATCTCCTTCTTTCCCAAACATATTTGATACAATCAAATAACAGTGTATAAATATTACCATAAATTACCGTTTTTTGTCAATGTCAAATTCCGTTTTAAAGCGGGGTTTTACCACCCTCGCCGCCGGCAAAGAAAAAATAATGTTTTTCCTTATTAAAATAGCGAAAAAAATAGTTTAAAATCATTGACAAACCCCCTCGCAGTATATATAATACGTTTTGTTTAGTGATGATAAACTTTTTTCTTACAATCCCTTAACCGGGGGCAAAAAAAGAACGCTAACGAAGGAAAATATGCAAATAGGAACAAAAATCAAAGAATTACGACTGAAAAACAACCTGACGCAGGAAGAACTGGGCGACCGGTGCGAGCTGACCAAAGGGTTCATCAGTCAATTGGAGAACGACCTGACCACACCCAGTATCGATACCCTTAACGATATCGTTACTATCCTGGGGTCCAATCTCAGCGAATTCTTTGACGAACGGAAAGAAGACCCCGTTGTCTTTCAAAAGGACGATTATTTCGTCAAAGAGAGGGAGAACGGCAGTGTCACCTGGCTGGTTCCCTCCGCGCAGAAGAACGCGATGGAGCCAATCCTGACCGTACTTGAACCGCACGCCGAGAGCGAGCAGGATATGCCGCACGAGGGAGAGGAGTTCGGTTACGTTCTTTCCGGAAAAATAACTTTGGTTTTGGGCAACAAAAACTACACCGTCCGAAAGGGAGAGACCTTCTACTATAAATCGGACAAAATGCACTACATCATCAACGACACGGATAAGAAATGCGAGGTCATCTGGATTTCTTGCCCGCCCAATTTTTAGGAGTGGAACAAATGAACGTCATCTCGCTGTTTCCGCTCCATGACATATAGGTTACCAAATAGGTTACGGAGGACAAATGAAAAACTTCTTCAACGGATTATTCGAGAAATTCCGCAAGGACAAGACCCCGAAGCAACAGGCGACGGACAGCGCCGTTGTAACGGAAGAGCTGAAGCAGATCAAAAAGACCGATCGTATTATAGAGGTCAAGAACATTACCAAAGTTTTTGACGGGGTGACGGTCATAGATAACATGAATCTGGCAATCAGGCGGGGTGAATTCGTCACTTTGCTCGGACCGTCCGGTTGCGGAAAGACCACCCTCCTTCGTATCATTGCCGGTTTCGAGTCTCCTACCGAAGGCTCCGTCTTTATCGAAAACACCGACGTAACCAACGTTCCGCCCTATCGGCGTCCGGTCAATACCGTCTTTCAGCGGTACGCCCTCTTCCCTCATTTAAACGTCTATAAAAACATCGCTTTTGGTTTAAAGATCAAAAAGATGGACAAAAAGCTCATCCAGACCAAAGTCAATAACGCACTGCGTATGGTGGGACTGGAAGGGTACGGATACCGCGACGTGTCCTCTCTTTCCGGCGGACAACAACAGCGTGTGGCGATCGCCAGAGCTTTGGTATGCGAACCGAAAGTTCTTCTTCTCGACGAACCCTTAGGCGCGCTCGACCTCAAAATGAGAAAGGAAATGCAAGAGGAACTGATGGCGATGCATAAGCGTCTCGGCATTACCTTTATTTACGTTACCCACGATCAGGAAGAAGCGCTGACTATGAGCGATACCATCGTCGTCATCAACGACGGCGTGGTGCAACAGATCGGCGCGCCCAAAAAGATCTACGACGAACCGGCAAACGCCTTCGTCGCCGACTTCATCGGAGAAAGTAACATCGTCAGCGGTATCATGCCGCGCGACTTCTGCGTGTCCTTCCTCGGCGAAGAATTCGAGTGCGTGGATAAGGGCTTTGGCAAAAACGAAAAAGTCGACCTGGTCATCCGTCCGGAAGATATCTCCGTCTATCCGGAAGACAGCGAAAAGGGTCAACTGACCGGCAAGGTGATTTCTTCCATCTTTAAGGGAACTTTCTATCAAATGGAGATCCTTGCAAACGGCTATCAATTCACCGTGCAGTCCACCAAAGAGAGTAAAGAAGGGACCACCGTCCGTATCGGCGTCAAGCCGGACGGCATCCATATCATGAAAAAATTACGCAGCACAAACCGTTTCATCGGCGAAGTTACGGCGGAAGATACCGTTTCCTTCTGTGGCGGAGAATTTACGTTCCGGAATACCGAAAATCTGGAAACGGGTACCCGTGTTGCCATAGAAGTGAGTTTTGATAGTGTAGAACTGACCGACGACGAAGAGGACGGCGTTATCGGCGCAAACGTCTCTCAGACGCTGTACAAAGGCACCTACTACCAGGTCCAGATCTACACCGACACCGATCAGGACTTTTATATCGATACCAAAGACGAATGGGATATCGACGATCGCGTGGGCGTGCGTATCGCGCCCGATAAGATAAAGGTAGAACGCTACGTTGAGGAGTAAAAGATGAAAAAGAAAACAGCAAAAGTCTTTCGCCCCACGGCGTTTGCCTCTCCGTACCTGATCGCAACGATCATCTTCGTGATCATCCCACTGGTGCTGGTTTTGGTGTACTCTTTCCGCGGCGCGAACGGAGAATTTACTTTTGAAAACTTCCGCAAAGTCTTCACCGACAAAGAGACGTTGCGGCAGCTCGGTCAGACCTTGGAGATCGCGGCGGTATCGACGGCGATTTGCCTTCTTATCGCCTACCCCATTGCCTACATTCTGGCATCGGCGCCCTTCAAAAAGATGGCGATCCTTGCCCTGCTTTTTATCATCCCGATGTGGATTAACTTCATGCTGCGTATCTTTGCGTTGCAGTCCCTTCTGTCCATGCTGGGCGTTAAAAAAGGCTTCGGCGCGGCGGTGATCGGCATCGTGTACGACTTCTTCCCCTATATGCTACTGCCTATTTATACCGTACTGTCCAATATGGATAAAAGCTACGTCGAGGCATCCAGGGACCTGGGCGCGAACAGCGTCGTGACCTTCTTTAAAGTCACCCTGCCCCTCTCCATCCCCGGTGTCATCAGCGGTATCAGCATGATGTTCATGCCCATTTTCAGTTCCTATGCCATCACCAAAATGATGGGCGATATGAATACCACCGTTATCGGCGCGAAGATCGCCAATCTCTTCGAGTACCAGAGCATCGGCAACTACGGCTACGGCTCGGCGTTATCCTTCGTTCTGCTAATCGTCGTATTGCTGTTTATGTTCTTAGGGACCATTCTGACGAAGCGTTCGCCCAAGGCGGCGAAGCCGGTCAAAGGGGGTACGTTATGAAAAACAAGACTTCTTCTTCCCTCTTCCTTATCTTAAAATGGGTCATCCTTTTGGTGGTGCTGGCGGCGATCTATCTGCCCCTTATCATGATTATCGTCTATTCTTTTTCTACCAACAGAACGGTGGGTGGAGAATACGGCGAGTTCACTTTTGCGCTGTATAAAAAGCTCTTTGAGAATAAAGCGCTACTGACGGCTACTAAAAATTCCCTCGTGATCGGACTTGTTTCCGCACTCCTTGCCACCATCCTCGGTACGACGGCGTCGGTCGGCATCCACTATATGCGTAAAAAGACCAAGGCGGCGGTGGACGCGGCGTCGCAGATCACCATCGTCAACACCGAGATCGTCACCGCTATGGGATTTTTCTTGCTGATGATTTTCATGCGCGATACCATTCAAATCCCCGTCAATTTCAGTTTAGGTTGGCTTATTATCACCCATACTATTATCACCACCCCTTACGTTATTTTGACGGTATCGCCGAGGCTGAAACAACTCAACCCCAACCTGCTCGAAGCCAGTATGGACCTGGGTGCGGGACCGATGCGGAGCCTTATTACCGTTATGCTCCCTCAGCTTGCCGGCGCCATGATCTCCGGCTTCGCTCTCGCCTTTACGCTGTCACTGGATGACTTCGTCGTCACCAACATCAACTCTTTCGGCGCGAACGTGGAGACCATATCTACCTACGTTTACTCGGGCATTCGTAAAAAACTGCCTGCCGACATCCGCGCGCTGTCCACCATTATTTTCATAGTGGTGCTGACCGTACTGATCGTCTTTAATATTGTCAAAAATAAAAAAGCGAAAAACGCTGCAAAAAAAATAAATCAACAATAAACAAATTAAGGAGAGAAAAATGAAAAGAATTATTTCCGCCATTCTGACAATCGCGCTTTTGTCCGGTCTCGTGCTGAGCCTTATCGCCTGCAACAAGACCCCCAGAGAAGAAATTCTCAAACTCTACATGCCCGGCGAATACATCGACGAGGAGATCTTCGGTGAATTCGAGAGCTGGTATGAAGAAAACTACGGCAAAAAAGTCACCGTGCAATTGGAGACGTTCGACGCAGTAGAAGATATTCAACTCGCCGTCGAAGGAAGCCAGGCCGACTACGATCTGCTGTGTCCGAGCGACTACATGGTCGAGTACCTTATCAAACAAAACCTTCTATTGGAATCGGGCATGGATATCTCCGGGGGGCTTTTCAAAGATCAATACGTAGCTACCACCCGCGAGTTCGACCCCTCTCTCAAATACGCCGTCCCCTATATGTACGGAACGTTGGGTCTCGTGTACGACTACTCCAAAACACAGGAAAAGATCACCAGCTGGGAATCTTTCTTCGGCAGCAAATATAACAACAACCGTTCTGTAAAAGACTCCATCCGCGACGCCTATGCGGCTGCCTGCATCTACAATGCCGGTTCTACCATAAAGAGCAAGAGCGGAGCGGAACGAAAAGCCGCTATCCAAGCCGTTTTCATGGACACCAGCGTTGCTACCGTCAACAGCGCGAAAAGCACTCTCCTTTCCATTAAAGACGGTTCCGTTTGGGACGTAGATAACGTTAAGTACGAAATGGCTTCCAAACAGGACAACGCGCCTGCTATCGCCCTGATGTGGTCCTGCGACGCCGGATACGTTATGAACGACTACGAGGACGAGGACGGCAACGACTGCAAAGGAAACCGCGACCTCTGGTACGTCGTTCCCGAAGAGGGCGGCAACGTCTATATCGACGCTTTCGTCATCAGTAAATACGCCAAAAACGTAGACGCGGCAAGAGCCTTTTTACAGTTCATCTGCCAGACGGAGATCGCCGTCAAAAACAGCGAGTATGCCGGCGCAATCAGCCCGGTCGCCGAGGCGTATGACGAACTGCACACGTACTACACCGAGGACGAAGACGGGATGTTTACGCAAGCGCTCATCGACAGCGGCTGGAAAGATATGTTCATCGAGACCATGTTCCCCAGTGAAGAAACGCTGTGCCGTTGCGGCGTCATGAAAGATTTCGGTGCCGAAGGTAAGACCCGTGTGACCGAAATGTGGTCCGCCATTCAGTAATCGAATAACACTTTGAATAAAAAGGCGGAGCAGATTTGTTCCGCCTTATCTTCTTTTTTATAGGAGGAATATATGAAAAAGCCAATCGGTATCGTGATCGCTATGGAGAGCGAACTTAATCCTTATATCTCGTCTGCGAGAGTAAAGACGGTAGTTAAGTGCGGAAAGAAATTTTTTCTGACCAAAATGGGCAAGAAAAAAGTGGTCATCGTATATAGCGGCATCGGAAAGGTCAACGCCGCCCATGCCTGCACCCTCCTGTGCAGGGAGTTTATGCCGGAATTTATCATTTCCACCGGACTCAGCGGCGGACTGGGACGGAGCAAAGTTTTAGAAACCGTTCTGGCAACGGCAACCTGCCAGCACGACTCGGATACCACCGCTTTGGGCGACCCTATCGGACTTATCAGCACCATCAATAAAATTTATTTCCCTACCGACGAAAAACTGACTAAGCTCTTCCGCCGCCAGACGGGCGCAAAACAGGGCGTCTTTGCTTGCGGAGACCAATTTATCGCAAGTAAAGAACGGGCGCAGACCATTGTAGACAACTTCGACGCCATTGCATGCGACATGGAAAGCGGCGCGATCGGACAGACGGCATACCTCTTTTCCGTTCCTTACGTCGCCATCCGCATTATTTCCGACGGCGCAAACGAAGGGGCGGCGATGAGTTTTTCCGAGCTGACCGAAAAGGCATCCGTACTGCTCTTTAAGGCGGTCAGCGGCGTCATTAAAAAACTATAATGAATTACGACATCGTTATCACCACCGCCTTTGGGGTGGAATCGGTGACAAAGAGAGAACTGATACGCTTAGGCGTAGAAGACCCCAAAGCCATCGAGGGGAGCATACTCGTTCACGGAACGGAAGAAGACGTCATGAAGTACAATCTTCTTCTTCGCACCGCCGAACGGGTACATATCAAATTGACGAACTTCCGAGCGGAGACCTTTGACGAACTTTTTGACAACGTAAAAAGTTTTTCTTGGGAAAATTTTTTGCCGAAGGACGCCAAAATAATCGTCACGGGCAAGTCCAAAAAGAGCAGTCTCTTTGCCATTTCTTCCTGCCAAAGCATCATAAAAAAAGCCATTCTCGTCCGCCTCATGCCCGTCTATAAAACGCGGACGTTTTCCGAAGACGGTGCCGAATATAATATTGAATTTTCCATAGATAATAACGAAGTGACTCTGCTACTCAATACCTCGGGAAAGGGTCTGCATAAACGTGGGTACAGGACGCTGGTTGCTCCCGCGCAGATGAAAGAGACCCTCGCTTGCGCCATTGTTTCTCTAAGCGACATGAGAGCGGAAAGGCCTTTTATCGACCCTTTTTGCGGATGTGGGACCTTTGTCATCGAAGCGGCGATGCGCGCTCTTAATATCGCTCCGGGCATCAATAGGGACTTTGCCTTTTTGCATTGGAACCTCTTTGATAAAAGGGTGTTCGACAGGTTGAAAGAAGAGGCAAAGGACACCGAAAAAAGAGACCTTTGCCTGTCCTTTTGCGGATACGACATCGACCCGGAAGTGATTAAACTTGCTCGCTATCACGCACGACAAGCCGGGATCGAGGACAAAGTACACTTTCAGGTCAGGGACGTAAAGGAACTGTCCAGTCGCTTTTCCGAAGGTACTATTTGTTGCGATCCGCCCTACGGAAAAAGGCTGGGCGATCTGAAACAGGCACAGGAACTGACCGCCGTTCTGGGACAAAGATATCGCGCCCTCGGCGACAAGTGGTCGGCGTTCGTCGTTTCCGCCGTACCCGACTTTGAAAGGCGTTTCGGCAAGAAAGCGGATAAGAACAGAAAGTTCTTTAACGCAGAGGAGCTATGCCGGCTCTACTCATATTTTTCTACGAAGGAGCCGCGCTCATGAAGACGGAAAAAATATACGAAAAAAACTGCTACCAAAGGGATTTTATCGCCACAGTCGTTGCCTGCATTCCGCAAGATAACCGCTATCTCGTCGTTTTGGATAAAACGGCGTTTTTCCCCGAACAGGGTGGTCAATATGCCGATAAAGGGAGCCTAAACGGGACTTTTGTTATAGACGTGCAGATTATCGGCGGCGAAATATGCCATATCGTCAACACCCCCTTTACCCCCGGGCAAAAGGTGGACGGGCGTATTGACTGGGAGACGCGTTTTTCTCGTATGCAGACCCACACGGGAGAACATATTCTCTCCGGTGTCATCTATAAAGAATACGGCTTCGACAACGTAGGGTTCCACCTGGGCGACGGGTACGCTACAGTGGATACCAGCGGACCGATGAGTCCCGAAATGATCGCTATCGCCGAGAAAAAAGCAAACGAAATCATCTATCAAAATAAACGGATCACCTTTTCCTATCCCACCCTGAACGAACTCTCCACCCTCTCCTATCGGAGCAAGATAGAGGCGCAGGAAGGGATACGGCTGGTTACCATCGACGGCTGCGACGTATGCGCCTGTTGCGCGCCCCACCTCTCCACCACCGGACAGGTCGGCGTAATAAAAGTAGTCAAAAGCGAATCTCACAAAGGGGGGACCCGGCTTACCATTCAATGTGGCACCGACGCCTATGCTACCCTTTGCTCAGCTTATTCCCTCGCACAGGACGCCTGCCGCCTTCTCTCCGCAACGCCGGATACTCTCCTAGGTGAAATCGCCCGTCTGACCGAGCGACAGGCGGAAGCGGAACGGGAAATAAAATCTCTCAAACTAAAATGCGCCGCGTCCACCCTGACCTTTACGCCCGGCGCAAAACTCGAATACGCCTTCATCGACGGCGACGCAGAAACTCTCCGCGCCCTCGCCGCATCCTTTACAACCGATACGCCGCGCATTCTTCTTGCCGCCCAGTCGGATGCCTTTCTATACGTCCTCTTTTCCCAAAGCACCGACGTTCGTCCCCTCGTAAAAGAACTGAACACCGCACTAAACGGCAAAGGGGGCGGTACGCCTACGTTTGCGCAAGGGAAATTTTTTACCACCAAAAAAGAAATACTGGAGTGGACTAAATAGAGTGGGTGGAGAGCGAAATTAAGGATAAAAGATTATATTTAATAATTGTAAAAGTTTTTGTAAAAGAGAGCGCGAGAGGAAGAAACTTTTTGTCGAAAAAGGTTTTCCTCTCGCGATTTATTTAGAATAATTTTTACAGTAATTTAATACCGTGTTTTTTGCATTCCTCGATCATATCGGCGGGCCAGATAGAGGCGTGGACTTCGCCGAGGTGCGCTTTACCCAGGAGCAGCATACACAAGCGCGACTGACCGATACCGCCGCCTACGGAGAGTGGCAGTTCACCGGCGAGGAGCATTTTGTGGTACTTCAATTGGCTCCGCTCCGGGCAACCGGCCTTTTGCAATTGTTCGGCGAGGGACTTCTCGTCGACGCGGATCCCCATGGAGCTGACTTCGTACGCAATGCCGAGAACGTCGTTCCAGAACAGGATATCGCCGTTGAGCGCCCAGTCGTCATAGTCGGGTGCTCTGCCGTCGTGCGGAATACCGCTCTTAAGTTTATCCCCGATCTGCATGACGAAAACGGTCTTATGCTCTTTGACAAAAGCGTCCTCTCTCTGTTTGGGTGTGAGGGTGGGATAGAGGTCTTCCAGTTCCTGCGAGGTGATAAAAGTCACGTCTCTATTTAAAGAAACGTTGACGGGATAGAGCTTTTTGACCTCGTCTAAGGTATCGCAAATAGCGTTTACAATCAGGCACACCACCGTTTTGAGATAGGGTACGTTGCGGTCCGCTCTGGTTATGACCTTTTCCCAGTCCCATTGATCGACGTAGATGGAGTGGATATTGTCCGGCTCTTCGTCTCTGCGGATGGCGTTCATGTTGGTATACAGTCCTTCGCCGGGATTAAATCCGTAATTCTTCAGACTGAGACGCTTCCACTTCGCAAGACTGTGAACAATCTGCGCCGTGACGTCTTTTATATTCAGGATATCGAATTCCACCGCTCTCTCGACACCGTTGAGGTCGTCGTTGATGCCTTCGCCCGCCTTAACGAATAAGGGTGCGCTGACGCGCTCGAGATTGAGGGCGGCGCAGAGCTTTTTCTCAAAAGTATCGCGCACGAATTTGATAGCCCTTTGGGTATCGCGGTAGGAAAGTGGGTTCTCGTAACGTTCGGGAATAATCAGCATAATTTATACTTCCTTCTTTATTAGTTGTCCTGCGTAAGGACGTTGCTTGTGATGTAGTCTACGCCGCATTGACGCATACGGGTCTGCGTTGCCTCGTCGTTGACCGTCCATACGTTGACTTCCAGTCCCCTGTCATGGAACTTATTTACGAAGCTCTTGTTTACCTGGCTATAATGTACGTCAACGGAGATTTTTTCGTTCAGGCAGTCGATAAAGTGCCTGTCGCCTCTTTTTGAGGAAAGGTATTGCAATTCCATTTCCGGGTCGGTCTTCCGCACCCGATAAAGGCTATCGTAGTCAAAAGCGATCACGGTGCACATTTTACGGTCGTAAAACTCGTCGATCTCGGCAAACATCTGGTCGATCATGTCCTGGGTGAAAACGTCTTTTAACTCCACGACGGCGACCTTATTTCCTTGTTTGCAGATGGTCAGATACTCACGGAACAGGCAGATATGCACCTCGTTCTCCGTGCGAGTGTTTTGAAGGGTTTTTTCCATCAGCTCGGCATAGGTGCTGTCCTCTACCTTGCGTTTGCTCCCGTCGGAAAAAACCGCTTTGTCGTCGTGCGAGCAGACGAGGCACCCGTCTTTTGTGCGGCGAATATCCGTTTCTATGCCGTAAAAGTTTTCATCTCCGGCGGCCGCCGAAAAGGACTCCGCCGTGTTGTCGGGATGATAGCCGCTGAAGCCGCGGTGAGCTACGTATTTGGGCGTGGATAAGGGCAGTTCTTTTTTGCCGAACTTAAAACACATATAACCTCCGAAAGCCATTGCCGCCAAGACGACGAGCGCAAGGAAAATGACCAGTATCGTTTTTGCCGTTTGATTTTTCATATCAATACAGATTGTTGACCGTACGCGGATATAGAATGACGTCGCGAATGTTGGACATTCCGGTCACGTACATCAGAATACGCTCGAATCCCAATCCGAATCCGCCGTGAGGAGTGGAGCCGAATTTACGCAGATCGAGATAATCTTCGTAGGCAGACAGATCCATGTTTCTGTCTTTCATCGCCTGTAACAGCTTGTCATAGTCGGCCTCTCTTTCGCTACCGCCGATGATCTCGCCGACGCCGGGAACGAGCAGGTCGCTCGCCGCAACCGTTTTGCCGTCGGGGTTCTGCTTCATGTAGAAAGACTTGATTTCCTTCGGATAATTGATAACGAAAACGGGTTTTTTGAAATGCTTTTCGGTGATGTACCGTTCATGCTCGGTCTGCAAGTCGCATCCCCAATAAACGGGATAAGCAAAGGTCTCGCCGCTCTCCTCGAGGATCTTGATTGCGTCGGTGTAGTCGAGAATGGCAAAGTCCTCGGAGATGGCGTCGGTCAGTTTCTGACGCAGACCTTTTTCAAAGTGTTGTTCAAAAAAGTCGATCTCGGCAGAGCATTTTTCCAGTACCTTTCCGATGACCGAACGGAACATATCCTCGGCGAGCGCGAGTACGTCGTGCAGGTCGGCAAAAGCGATCTCCGGCTCAACGTGCCAGAACTCGGCAACGTGTCGGGGGGTGTTGCTGTTTTCGGCGCGGAAAGAAGGACCGAAGGTATAAATCTTTCCGAACGCCATAGCGCACGCTTCCCCTTCCAACTGACCGGAAACGGAAAGCCCGGCTTTCTTGCCAAAGAAATCGGTGGCGTAATATTCCTCTTCCGTCTTGGCGTCCGTTTTATATCCGTGGGTGGTCACGCGGAACATCTCCCCTGCGCCCTCGCAGTCGCTACCGGTAATAAGGGGGGTATTGACGTAGACGAAGTTTCTGCTCTGGAAAAACTCGTGCAAAGAAGCGGCAAGTACGCTCCGCACTCTGAATACCGCGTTAAAGGTATTGGTACGCAGTCTCAAATGGGGCATGGTACGCAAAAATTCCAACGTGTGGCGTTTCTTTTGAAGGGGATATTCCGCCGGGCAATCTCCCAGTACGGTGATCTCCTCGGCGTCCAGTTCCACGCCGCCCTCTCTTGCCACGGAAGGAACGACCTTCCCTACCACTTTCAACGCAGAGCCAAGTTTCATATAAGCACCGACGTCGGAGATGACCTCTTTATTGATTACGATCTGTAAACGGTCCAGGCTCGTTCCGTCGTTCAGTTCCAAAAACGCCATATTTTTGGAGTCTCTCCCCGTTCTGACCCAACCGCAAACGGTCAGCGTCTCTCCCATGTGTTTTTTCTCAAGCACTTCTTTAATGTCGGTATGTTTCATAAAAAGTAAACCTTCTTTTGCCTCTCGGCGCATTTTTTTATTATATTATCACAATTTTCTTCTTTTACGCAAGCGCGTCAAGCCAAAAATTTTTATATTCTATATAAAAACACCACTCAAAACCCTCCTTTCCTCTCCCCGTTTCCCTTTCCGCGTCCCTTCATAAGAAAAACACCGACTTCCGTCGGTGCTTTCCTTATAAATATTCCTTTTTTTCACCCGTTATCTGATATTTTTGTACAGCGGTCCGTACGTAGCGCAGGCACGATAGTCCTGACCCTCTTTGTCCATGCCAAAAGCATTCCAGGAAGACGGACGGTAGATTTTATCGTCGTCAACGTTATGCAGGCACACGGGGATACGCAACATAGAACACATGGTAATAAGATCGGCGCCGATGTGTCCGTAAGAAATCGCGCCGTGGTTAGCTCCCCAGTTATTCATCAGGTCATACGCGCTCTTGAAACCGTTTTTATCGCAGACCCTCGGCGTAAACCAGGTACACGGCCAGGTGTAGTCCGTTCTTTTCCAAAGGGTGTCGGTCACCTCGTCGGGAAGACGTACCGTCCAGCCCTCGGCAATCTGCATCACCGGCCCCAGTCCTTTGACGATGTTTATTCTCATCATGGTCGCCGGCATTTCCGCACGGGTGACGAAGCGAGAAGAATATCCGCCGCCGCGGAAATACCCTAAGTCCGCATAGGGCCAGGTGGTGGCGTTCATCATTTTGTCGATGTCCTCGTCGGTTACTTCCCACCAACGCTTCATCGTCGCTTCTCCATTCTCTTTTACCTCTCCGCAGGCGTCCACGCAGCAAGCGCCGGAATTGATTAAATGAATAAAGCCGTCGGCTTCTTTCGCCTTTCCTGAAATGTCGTACCCGGTCACGCGTTTAACGGCGTTCCCCGACCAGTACGTTCTCACGTCGGCAAACATCTGCGCCCGACCGGTGAGGAGCTTCCCGAACAGCATCGCGGTTGCGTTGAGGGTGTCGTTCTCCGTTCCCAAAATATACGGCTCACGCGCGCCGTTCCAGTCGAAGGAAGAATTGAGGATGCTCTCAGGGAAATCGCAATTGGGATAAAAGTCCGTCCACTGGCGTTGTCCCTGGAAACCGCCAACGATGGCGTTATGTCCCACCATCTCTTCTTCGCGCCCTTTCGGGAGCTTTTTATTGCCGTTAAAGAGGTCTTTAATAATGCACGCCATTTTGGCGGTGAATTCCCAATCCTTTTCCTTCTGCGCCGACGTTTTCTGCATTTCTGCGGGGTTTTTGTCAAAGTCCGGTCTGCACTTCTCGTGGATCCAGGCAAGGGCTTTTTTGTACTCGGCGCGGTCGTAAATGCCTTCCGTCATGCGCCGGATGATCTCCACTTCGTCCACTGACTCCACGCGCATTCCCAAATACTCTTCAAAGAACTCCGGACTGATGATGCTTCCGCCGATGCCCATCGTCATCGAGCCTATCTGCAAATAGGACTTTCCGCGCATGGTGGCGACTGCTATCGCCGCTCTGCCGAAGCGGAGTATCTTTTCTTTGACGTCCTCCGGAATGGTGGTATCGTCCGCGTCCTGTACCTCGTGACCGTAGATCCCGAACGCCGGGAGACCCTTTTGACTGTGGGTAGCCAGCACCGACGCAAGGTACACTGCCCCCGGTCTCTCCGTCCCGTTAAAGCCCCACACCGCTTTTATCGTCATCGGATCCATATCCATAGTTTCGGCTCCGTAACACCAACATGGGGTTACCGTAAGCGTAATATCCACGCCGTCTTTCTTAAATTTATCCGCGCAAGCGGCAGCCTCCGCTACCCTGCCTATCGTCGTGTCCGCAACGACCACTTTTACCCTCTCTCCGTTGGAATAGAACAGGTTGTCTTCCAATAGTTTTTTGGCGGATAACGCCATATTCATCGTCTGAGCTTCCAGACTCTCGCGAACCTTGATTTTGCCCCGTCTTCCGTCAATGGTCGGACGTATCCCAATCACAGGATAACTCCCGATCAACCTCGATTTTGCCATTTTTCACCTCACTGATTTCCTCGCACTCGTGGCAAGGTACGTTTATTTTCTTGCCAAAAACGCTTTTTACCTAAATTATGCCCAGCGGAATCAGAATCGCCAGTAGCAGAATGTTCACTCCGACCAAAGAAAGCAAAAAGATCTTCTTTGCTTTCGGCTTCATCTTCGGCACGAAGTTGGACGCCAGGAAGAAAGGAACGTAGGTCGTGATAAAGACGGGCAATACACCCCACCAATTATAGACCCAAATAAAGGACCCGTTCTCCGTCCCGGCAAGGAAGGACTCAATCAGCGCAAAAAGCAGCGCCATCCCGATCGCCCCGGCAAGCCGCATGGTGATCTTGAATTTCCCCTTTTGAAATAACACCTTGTCCGGGTCATCCCCCAGCATTTTGTAAGAAATAATACCTGCCATCGAGAACATCATCGACAGTTCCCAGCACACCCCGATCAGCAAAATAAAAGTGGTACTCTGACCGGAAACACACCATAGCGGATTGCCCGTCGCGCCGCCGATAATGGCATTCATGATCTCATAGAACCAGTGTACCGAATAAAGCGCGATACCGGCAACGATCGCGTCGTAATTCTTGTTCTTTATCTCCGTCCAATACACGTAAAAAACAACCGCCAGAATGAAGATAAAGGTCCAGTTGAAGTTCTCGGTATGCCTCAGTTGCGAATAAGCCGCCTTAACTCTCTCCGCAGCGTCTGCGCTGCTCGGTCCAAAGAAAATAAAATGCATGGCTCCACCTCCATTGGTTTATACTTTTAGTATAACACCCCCTTCAAAAAAGTCAATACCCGGGGAGTGTACATAGTAGGTCTCTTTACGTCCGCAAAACAAAAAATGAAACATACTAATTAAGTATTTTCTCTCGGTAAAAGGTCATATGGATTATAAAGATAGTTTTGCGGACTTTTGTGAAAACTGCTCTCGCAGTACTTCAGTACAGCTTCGCTTGTTTTCCCAAAAAATAGCCCTGCTCTGTCCACTCCCATCACTCGCTATAATTGGTCTCTTTACGTCCGCAAAA
>CAMOOO010000016.1 GCA_946621465.1 uncultured Clostridia bacterium | reverse complement strand
TCGCAGTACTACCCTGTACAGCTTCGCTTTTTTTTGCAAAAAATAAACACACTTTGCGCTCTCAGTTCATTCGCGACATCATTTTTTCGTCCGTAAGATCCTCGTGGGCTTTTGCAATAATTGCGCTCGCAGTACTACCCTGTACAGCTTCGCTTTTTTTTGCAAAAAATAAACACACTTTACGCTCTCAGTTTATTCGCGACATCATTTTTTCGTCCGTGAGATCCTCGTGGGCTTTTGTGAAAATTGGATTATAACATGGGGTTCCCTGAAAGCACTGATGTGCTTTTAGGGTAAATACAGCATAGGTTCGCTTTCTCAAAAAATAGCGGCACTCCGTGCGTTCTTAATACTTTGTTTATTCTTCCCCTTAGCTTGCCGGGAAAAGCGGCGTATCGGGAACGTCCTCGTATTGACATCTTTTTTTTATTTTGTTATTATATTTGTAGTCTGTTTAAAATAAGACGAATGAATATTTATCGGTCTTTTGACCCTATCGAGGCAATAATGTTTGAACTGAAAAAATACCATGCTCCCGATTTTGACGCAGAACGGTTCCGGAATGCTCCGGATGCGGTTTTTGTGCCGGCGGAAAAAGATTTTGTTGCGCCGCAGGCCTATCATGCGACCTCCATCTTCCCGGAGTATTTTAAGATAAACGGGGAATGGAAACTGGCGCAAGACAGCCGTATGGACGCCGTTGTCGTACTCAGGGAGAATGGATGGTTGGACGTTATTGAGTTCCGGAACATTAAAAAGGGCGACCTTGTTTGTATAGGCAGGTCGGAGGACGGTTCGGAGGGGATATTCGTTCATACCGACGGCTTTGAGGAAAAGAGAGAAGATAAACAGGCGTTTGCTTTTCGGCAGAATCGCTCGCGCGAGACATCGATGTCCCGTGACTATGACGAACTGTACGATTTACTGAATTACGAAAGAGAACACGGCAATATATGTTGGGTGCTTGGACCGGCGTGCGCTTTTGACTACGATGCGCGTAGGGTTTTTTCCGGGTTGATCGAAAAGGGGTATGTTTCTTCTTTACTTGCCGGTAACGCACTGGCGACGCACGATTTGGAAGCCGCCTATCTGAAAACGGCTCTCGGGCAGGATATTTATACGCAGAGGAGTTTGCCGAACGGTCACTATCATCACCTTGACACCATCAACGCCGTCAGAAGGTGCGGATCCATTCCCGACTTTATCGAGAAAGAGAAAATCGGCGACGGAATCATTTATTCTTGCGTAAAGAAGGAAGTTCCTTTCGTTCTGGTCGGGTCCATTCGTGACGACGGACCTTTGCCGGAAGTCTATGCGAACGTATACCAGGGTCAGGGGGCGATGCGTGACTGCGTGAGAAAAGCCACCACCATTATCTGTATGGCGACCACCCTTCACTCCATTGCGACGGGGAACATGACGCCGTCGTTCCGCGTGATAAACGGCGAAGTTCGCCAGACTTATTTCTACACGGTGGATATTTCGGAATTTGCCGTCAATAAGCTGTCGGACAGGGGGAGCTTGACCTGCAAAGGAATCGTCACCAACGTACAGGATTTTGTCTTTAACGTCGGCAGGGGGCTTGGGCTGTCGATATAGATATGGAATAATTGACATATGTATAATTTTAACGAATGTTTCAGTGGGAATATGTACGTATTCGGACATGGTATTGTGCGATGTACGGCATACCTGTCCGAGGGCAAGATCAAAAACCTCGGCGCATACGACGCAAGCTGCGCCCTTCCCGATAAATGGCTCGTTCTGCCGGGCTTTATCGATAAGCACGTTCACGGTATCGGCGGAGTGGACTGCATGCGTGATGAAAACGCCCTGACGGTGATGTCAAAATTTTTGGCGAAAGAGGGCGTGACGCGGTTTTTACCGACCACCATGACGGCGCCAAAAGACGATATCATTCGCGCACTCACTCGCATGGGGGCGGAAATTACCTATGGAAACTTCGATGGGGCAAAGCCTATCGGCATTCATCTGGAAGGGCCATTTATCGCTCCCGAAAAAGCAGGGGCGCAACCGGTAGAGGATATTCTTTCTTTTTCGGAAAACACCTTTTCGGAAATGCAAGCAGCCGCTTGCGGCGCCATAAAACAAGTTACGTACGCGCCGGAAAAGAACCCGGGGATGACAAGCTATCTCAATAAAAACGGCGTTGTCGCCAGCGTCGGACACACGACTGCCACGGCGGTAGAAGTATTACGAGCGGAAAAAGAGGGCGCATCCTCCCTTACGCACGTCTATAACGCCATGACCGGACTATCCCATCGCAACTGCGGCACGGTAGGGGGGGCAATGCTCTCCGATATGTATTGCGAACTTATCTGCGACGGAAAGCACGTCGAAAAAGAGGCCGTTCGTCTGCTCCATAAAACGTCGGCAGGGCGCATCTGCCTTATTTCCGACGCCACCGAAGCAACCTTCTTGCCCGACGGCGAATACCATTTAGGCAAAAACAAAATCATCGTAAAAGACAATCTCGCTCGACTGGAAAACGGTACCATCGCCGGCTCCGTCCTGAAAATGAATTGCGCGGTCAAAAACTATATGGACTTTTGCAACCTTTCGTTGGAAGAAGCCGTCGATGCTGCCACTATCGTTCCGGCAAAATGCCTTAAAATAGACGATACCTGCGGTTCTATAGAAATAGGCAAGTACGCCGATTTCGCCGTCTGTGACGAAAATCTCAACGTCATTAACACCGTCAGAGAGGGAACTCTGATCGAATAATAAAACAGGCGCATCTGCGATTGATATGTCGGTATTGTATAAAAAAATTGCCCGGCTGTTTGCCGAGCAAATTATTTATTGTAAGTAATATAAAAATCTGATAGATACGTGGATAATGGAATAAATAAAGCTCCTAAAAAAAGTTGCCGCTTATGGCGACACCTCGTAAATAACGTGAAGTAAAAAAGGATGTTATTTCATTTTTGATTTGAATTTAACGATGCCTTTTTCTTTGAGGTGGCTGTACAGTATTGCTCCAATTGCCAGCAGGACGAGGAGAAAAGTAATCACGATCCCTGCGATAGCGTTACAATAGGTAATTATTGACTGTATGTTGACACTTCTTATCCTTCTTGATATAATCAAAGCGTGAAAAAAGCAATCGCATTCTTGCGTTTTATATTCGGCAATACCTATTTGTCGCATATGGATTATTCACCTGAGAAGTAAAAGTTTTTGAGAAAGATAAATATGAAAAGACTACTGTTTTTGTTTATTCTGCTTGCAGCGGCTATCGGATTTTCCTTCCTTTGCAGTTTCGCATGGATTGAATGGGACCTTATTGCGTACATCTGCGCAATCATATTATTGTTCATTACCGGAACGACGGCTTTCGTACTCTTCTTTCGGTGGAAAAAGTTTTCCATCAAAAAAGCAATCCTTTTTTCGTCGATCGGGGGATTTGCGTATATAGGGTTACATTTGGGATTGTCCCATGTTGCCGGCAATCTTATTTCCCACAAAGCCTTTCCCATTCTCACCGCTCTTTTTACCGCCGTTTATTCAATTTTGGTTTTTCTTATCCTCATTCTTCTTTCCCTTGACGATAAAGACGGACAGGTATATCAGGACGTCGTTCCCCCCTCCGACCTGGCGGAATTGTCCGAGGAACAGGTGACAAACCGCCTCTATTCTTCCCGTTGGGGCGTTTTTATTCATTACCTATGCGGTGTGCAGAACAACCCGGGACATCCGTCCAATATGGGGGTCGGCATGACCGATTGGTCTAGCTGCGTTAATGATCTGGATGTCAACCTTTTAGCCAGGCAACTACATGAAAGCGGCGCGCACTTTTTGTATATCACCATCATGCAAGGAAGCAGGCATATGATCGCCCCGAACAAGACGTATGACGACATCACGGGCATGAAGCCCGGAGAAGCCTGCGCAAAAAGAGATCTTGTTTTGGACCTTTATAACGCCCTCGAACCGTATGGGATTGATTTATATCTTTACACGACCGGTGACGGACCCCACGCCGACCCTGTTTGCGGTCCGAAAATGGGATATGTGAAAGGCCACGTTAAAAAAACGTTCGTCAATAATTGGGCGTCGGTTTTAAGAGAATACGCCGTCCGTTACGGCGATAAGGTAAAAGGGTGGTGGATAGACGGTTGCTACCGCGCCGCTTTCGGTTATACCGACAAATTGATGAAACCGTATTACGACGCCATAAAGAAAGGAAACCCGAAAGCCGTCGTGGCATTCAATAACGGCGTTGCGAACTATTACAAAAAAAACTATTGTAACGAGGATTACGTCTGCGGCGAATTTAACTATTTTAACGTCCTTCCCCGTTCTCGTTTTGTGGACGGCGCGCAAACTTTTTTACTTGCTCCCCTCGGCTCGGCTAAGTATACCGAAGGAGCCGATCCCGCGTCGGACTGGGCATGCCCGGGTACTCGTTACAGTGGCGAATATATGCATAACTTCGTTTCCTGTTGCAACGCGGCCGGCGGCGTCGTCGCTATAGATATCGGACTAAAAAGAGACGGTAGCCTCTATCCCGAACAATTGGCTGTCCTGAAACAAATAGAAATTTGATATAAAAAATCTCGGAAGATGGTTCCGAGATTTTTTGTCTAAGTAGTACGAAAAGGCTACAAATCCAAATCACTATCCTTGTGAAAAATTCGAGCGGAGCATTCTTGCGAAGCGACGTTATCATTTGCCGTAAGGCACTATCATTTGAGGGCTTTGCCCGAATTATCATTCAAATTCGCAAGGATTTGTTAAACGGCTACGCCGTATGATAACTCGGCTACCGCCTCGAATTATAATTCGCTACGCTCATATTATAATCAAATCCGCAAGCGAATTTGATATAAAAAATCCCGCCAACCATTGTTGACGAGATTTTTTGGCGCACCCGATTGGATTCGAACCAACGACACCTGGCGTCGGAGGCCAGTGCTCTATCCAGCTGGGCTACGAGTGCATGAATATTTTTGCTATAGTGTAGCATACCGCTACGCAAAAAACAAGTATTTTGGTTTATTTGTTTACTTATTCCGGTTATATCCATCTTGAAAAAAAGAACGGGATGTGCTATCCTTATGATAATTGAGGCAAAGGAGACGGCGATGAAAGAAAGCAATTTAAACGGCAGATATGCCAAAATGAACAAAGGTTATCCGGTATTGAAAAAGAAGGGGGCGGTCAGTCCTTACGGAGAGATGACGCCATTTGTCTTTCACGGCAAACTGATGCGGCTTGAGTCCTATGCGCCCGAGCATTGCAGCGTGTATACGCCGGAGGATAAGAAGAGTGCTTGCGCGCTCATTCGGGACGTGGAGAGCGGTCAGATCATTTCCAGGTTCGGTCACGGGAGTTATTTTTTCGACGCCTACGTAGAAAACGATCACGTGTACGTCTTCGGGACGCTCAGTAACGCGCCCGGATGGTTCGGCGGAGACACCGTTATGCTCTTTGAGAGCGACGACCTTATTCACTGGTCGGAGAGGGTGTTTTGGCACAACAAGCGATACAGAATATTCAATCACTCGCTGACAAAGGACGACGACGGGTACGTTTTTATGATGGAAATTTCTCACCCTAAACGTCTGGCGGGAAGACACGTTTTCACCTTTTTATTTGCTAAAACAAAGGATCTTATTCATCTGAAATTTTATAATCCGAGAAAGACGGCGTACCCGATGAACCGTTACGGCGGCGGACCGAAGCTCCACTACGTCAACGGGTGGTACTATTTTCTTTCATTGGAAATGCTCCCGGGGCCTATTTACGCGACGTATATCGTCAGGACGAAGGATTTTGAACACTGGGTGTTCGGTAAATATAATCCTTTCCTTATTGCCTCGAACGAGGACTTTACCGTTTCCGACGATGCGGCGGATATCACCGACGAGATGCGCGAGGAAATAAAGACGATGTACAACAGCAACGAGAGCGATCCCGACTTTTGCGAATATAACGGAAAGGTCATTATCGACTATATGTCGGGCAATCAGCTCGGGCAGTGTTTTATTTGCGAGGCGGAGTACGACGGAACGCTCCGGGAATTATTGGAAAACTTCTTTGATTGAGGAAGAGTATGTCGAAGATCATTGTAGTCGGAGCCGGACACGGCGGACTTATTGCGGCGGCGCGGCTGGCAAAAGCCGGACACGAAGTCACCGTTTTGGAGAGGACTAAAGAAGGCTCGGGGTACGAGTGGGAGGACCGCTTTACCTTTGAGATTTTGTCCGCTATTGGGAAGGAGATTGCCGACTTTCCCGAAGGGAGCTGGTGCTATCGGAGCGACAGCACCTTCATAAGCCCCGACAAAAGCACCCATATCGACGTGAAGTTTACGGAAGAAAACCGACAGAAGATCATGTGGCGGAAGTCCCTTCTTTCCATGCTGGTAGGTTATGCCAAGGAGTGCGGCGTGAATATCAGGTACCTTACCGAAGTTACTGCGGCCGTTATGGAAAACGGCGCGGTGGTCGGAGTGGTGGCAAACGGCGAGAAAGTCTATGCCGATCTTGTGATTGACGCTTCGGGGTTGTTTTCGTCCGTCAGACAAAGTCTCCCGGAAAAGTGGGGGATGAAGGCGCCGGAGCGTGGAGACGTATTTTACGCCTATCGCGCCTATTTCGACCGCACAGGCAATTACGAGACGCCGGAGTGTCCGTTTGAGGTTTATTTGGTACATGAAGGGGAGCCGGGACTGTCTTGGCTGTATACCATGGAGGACAAAGTCGACGTTCTTATTGGGCGTATCGACCCTATTGATAGAGAAAAAGTAAATATGGAATTAAATAAATTCCGCCTGGCGCACCCCTGGCTCGGACAAAAAATCGTGTGTGGCGGCAGGTTCGCCGTTATTCCCGTCAGACGCCCGTTGCCGCGCTTTGTGGGACGCGGATACGCCGCCGTAGGCGACGCGGCGTACATGACGACGCCGATGAACGGCATGGGGATCGATTTGTCAATAAAGGCAGGAATTTTACTGGCAGACAGTATTATTAAGACAGGCGTCGGGATCGATGCTCTTTGGGCGTACAACAGGGAGTATTTTTGTACCGTCGGGGCGGAAGCAGCCAAGAACGAGGGACTGAAAAATATGCTACTGTCCATCCCGTCGAAAGGGGTGGATGCCCTGTACAAAAATCGCGTTATCGAAGCCAGGGACCTTGCCGGCGGCGGAACGAAAATGACGGTGGGCGCGCTGATGAAAAAACTATACGGCGGTCTGAAATGTCCGCGCTATTTCTTTGCCATTTTAAAGGGTCTGATTAAAGGGGGCAAGAACGCAAGGCTTTATAAAAAAGCACCCCTTACGTTTAATGAAAAGGCGATCGAAAAGTGGTCGGAAAAGATCGACGAAAACGTCGTTCGCGTGCCGAACAATTTTTAGAGTAGTTTATTAAGCAGTCCGCGGCAACCTTCTTCTATCTGGCGGTAAGTCAGGTCAAAGTCGCCCGTAAAATAGGGGTCGGCAATGTCGCCCTTTTCCGGGGCGAAGTCGAGCAATTTAACCACCTTTTTATCCGGGTCGCCGCCTAAGATACGCAGGGCGTTTACGACGTTTCTTTCCTCCATGCAGACGATGAGGTCACTTTCCGGATAATCCGATCTTTCCAGGCGCATAGCCGTTTTTCCGTCGCATGAAACGCCGTGTTTTTTCAAAACGGCGCGAGCGGGCGGATAGACGGGATTGCCTTCTTCTTCGTAGCTTGTTGCGCGCGAAATAACGTCGAATTGATCGGACAGATTTCTGTCGGAGAGCATCTTTTTAAATATAAATTCCGCCATGGGCGAGCGACAAATGTTGCCCAGGCACACAAAAATAATCTTTTTCATGATTGCAAAAACGGTAGTTTCTTTTTGAGTAGGTCTGACAAAAGTATTGCCAATGAAATTTTTATTATATCCGGTACGATAAAGGGAAAAACGCAGAGGGTGAGGGCGGTCAGATAGCTCATTTCTTTGCCGCTGTTTCCGTAGACGAAGACGAACCATATCGTGCCGCCGGCGTAGCAAAGTATCAGTCCGACGAAAAGTCCCACGATGCGTAGTAGGTTATTTTTTCTGTCGAAGATAAGGTAGACCAGACCGGACAATAAAAACCCGAGAATATAGCCGCCCGTCGCGCCTGCAAGAGCGGTGACGCCCGACTTAAACCCACTGAAAACGGGTACGCCGATCAGTCCCAAAAGGATGTATAAAAAGATGGTAAAGGTGCCTTTTTTTGCGCCTAAAAACCGTAGGGTAAAAAATATACTGAACGTTTGCAGGGTGAACGGGATACTGAAAAATGGAATGGTCAGCCAGGAGCATACGGCGTTGAGGGCGATGCAGATGGCTACGTAGGCAACGGTTTTGGCGGTGATGATTTTTTTCGTTGAGTGCATTTATTTGATTTCCTTAAAGGGATTTATCTTTCTATAAAGACGAAAGCTCCCCCCTTTTTTATGGAAAAGGAGAAAGTTCGTTCGGTTGTTTTATTGGAGAGTCCTACCGTGTCCGACGGGGTCAGACGGACGCCGTCTAAGGAATAGTACAGTCCCGAAGACGAGGTGAAGACCGCCTCTCCGCCGTGCGGAATGACGGAAACGGTTTTGCCTTTGTCGCAGGAAAAGGAAAAAGAGTTCTCTACGTAAAAGACTCTTTCTTTTAAAGTAACGATCTCCGCTTTCAGGTGCAAATCGTAGGCGATTTTGAGGAGCAGGAGATTGGCAAACTGCATATCCATTCTACCGCCGTCGGCGCCGTAGACGGTGACTTTTTCATATCCTTTTTCGGCGGCGTAGCGAATGGCTCTTTCGCCGTCGGTGTAGTCCTTTTCTACCGGGCAGGTAATGGTCGTAACGTTTTTCGGAACGGTCCCTAAGCTGTCGAAGTCTCCGATAACGATGACGTTTTTCTCAACGCCGACGATCTTTAAATAGCCGGCGTCGGCGCATAGCACCTCATTTTCTTCTATTTCCGGCAGAGGAGAGGGGGAGTTGAGGACGATGGCTATTGTTCTCATATTCTCCTACGACGGGTGGCGAAGAAGACGATAATGGCAATAAGGAGTCCGCCGACGAGAATGACGGCAGTAGCGATCCCGACGATCATCCCCAGCGTTTTGTTAAAGCCGGTGTCGACGGACCCGGATGCGGCGGGGGTGATATACTGGATATTATCGTTATTGACGGTGTTGATTCTTTCGGTAGAGGATACGGTGACGTTGTCGATGGTGGCGACGTCTTTATCCTTCTTGTTGGTAAAGACGATGGTGTATTCGCCGCTCTTTACGTCGACGAAGGAATAGTTCCCTTTAAGGACGCTCGTTTCTGCGACTACTTCGGAGCCTTTCATCAGTTTAACGGTGATAGCTTCGTCGGTATCGAAAGTGCCGTTCAGTACGGCAGGCAGTGCGGATGCAGCCGTTTCTTTTCTTGCAAATCCATCAACGCGCGTATAGACGCTTTCGTTTTGGTAGATGGGGTTGGGTTTAGATTTCGTGGTGTCGTACCATTGTGAAAAAGCCTTTCCTTTCAGAGCGCGGATCTGGGCGTCGCTTGCTTTAAAAGAGGGGATCTCCACTCCGCCGTTATCGTATGCGGGATCGAGGTACATAGTTGTGAAATAGTAGTCCACCGACATAACATGGGTGGGAGTAAAGTTTTTATAAACGTCCCACATGGCATCCAAAAAGACCCAGGCGATGTTGTCCTCGAACAATTTGGAGATGCGGTCCACTTCCTCTTGCAATCGGATCCATTCAGCGATCGTTTCTTCGTCCAGACCTTCTTCGCGTATCAGTTCGACAAAGGCTTCCGTCGTCATACCTTCCGCATCGGGCATGATCCCGTTGCAGTAGTAAATGACTTTTTCACTGAAGAGTTCGCCCTGAATACCGGACAGTGGGGAGGCGTAATAGCGGTAGGTTTTTATCAGACCTTCGTTAACGGAGCCGTAGGCTTCGATCGGAATGCCGTGATTTGCCACCATTTCGGCGGCTTCGGCAGCCAAGGCGGCGGAGTATTTATTTTCCAGCACTTCGCCCGTCGTATCCAGTATGCCGTTACACAGTGAGGCGCCGAGATAGGGGTCGAACAGAGTCACTCTGTCGGGGAGATAGGCAGAAGAAATTTCTCCTCTGTCATACGCCGCGCACAGCGCCTGGCTGACGGCGAGGGTCAGTTGTCCGCCCATGGAGTGTCCGGTCAATTGGAGATGTCCGGAAAAGTCCTCCCCAAGTGCTTCGATAAGGCAGTCGCGGTAGAGCTTCGTTACGGTGACGGTGGGGTTTTTTGGGCTGCTTTTCGAGGTGTACTTGTATTCTCCGTTCTCATCGATATAGCTGTAACGGTTACCGTTCAGAAGATTGGTCGCCGTCCAAAATTTATTATCCTCCGTAAACAGGCAGTCGGCCATTTGGTTCCAGAAAAAGACGCCGACGTTGTAGCCCTGACGAATGAGAGGTCTGTAAAATTCTTCATCGAAGGCGTAATCGTCAAATCCTTTTTCATTCATGCTGGATATGGATTCATCTTTGAGGCTGAGACCTTCGCGGCAGTCAAGACCTTCGTGAGAGGTTTTCATGCCGTGGGCGTAAATGATGGTAGGTTTTTTGGGATCGAAATTGGTGGCTTTTGCCGCGGCAATGGGCATGTCGCTGTTTTCCGTATACCAATAGATGCCGTAAGTCAAATCGGAAAACTCCGACGGTTCGAACCGCCCGGAAGAGATATTGTGAGCGCTCGCTACGGAACCGCTCGGTATAGCTATTGCAGCGATAAACAATATCATTACGAAAAGAATGATTGCCAAAGAAATGCTTTTTTTGTTTGTCATGACCGTACCTCTCAAAGCCGATTGTTATTTAGGAACATTATTACAGAAAAAGAGAGAATTGTCAAGAAGTTTATGTGCGCGCTTGCATAGCGCTACGCGCAAGAAAATCCTCTTGCAAAAACATTCCCCGTGCGGTATGATAGAGATATGGTTTGGCAATTGGATACCGGAACGGAACTGGGAACGGTGGAAGTAACCGTGACGAGAAAGAGGGTAAAGAGGATCAACCTCCGCATAAAAAAGGACGGAAAGATTGTCGTTTCCGCCCCCGTTTTCGCCCTTAAAAAAGAGATCGTCGAATTCGTAAAGAGTAACGTGCCGTGGATCGTTCGCCATCTGACCAAGCGTCAAAATTACCTGACAAAAGAAGAAGAAATGACCCTCATCCACAACGGAAAGGTGCGATTTTTTGGGAACGACTATACCGTTGTTTTTCAAGAAGGGGAAACTAAAGTATCAATAATAGGAGCCTTTTTCGTCGTTTCAGCGATGAAAGATCATCAGAGAGTTTTGGACAGGTGGTGGCGGAAAGAGGCGAGAAAAATTTTTCAGCAAGAGATAGACGAATTGTATGAAAAGATATTTTTGCCGCTGGGAGTAAAAAGACCGGACATGACGGTAAAGAGGATGACGTCCCGCTGGGGGAGCTGCAACCACGTTAAAGGTCACATCAACATGAATGAGAATCTGTTGAGAGCGGACAGGGAGTGTATCGAGTACGTTGTCTTGCACGAGCTGACCCACCTCGTTTACCCCGATCACAGCGAACGCTTTTACGCCTTTATAGCCCGTTATATGCCCGACTATAAAAGGCGGATTAAAAAATTAAAAGAGGTCAATTCCATTTAACGAAAAAAGCCCATAAAAAATCCGGTGCCGAAAAACGGCCCGGAATTTTTTTGTCTTTTATCGAATACGATAGGTGAATTTTTTATACCAAAAGCCGTAAAGAAAATTCCGCGTGCGGATGACAACCTCGTCCGGGTAGACTTCGACGACCATCCCTACGCCCCAGTGGAAGATACCGTCGTGGTTGGGAAACATGAAGCAGGGCAGGTTGACGCTGTGGATATTGCCCACCTTCTCAAAGGTCCCGTAGGTCTTTTTCTTTGCCAATCCCATATGGGAGTGACCGCTGAAAAGAACGACGTTGGGGTGCTTTTGCAAAACTGCATTAATTTCGTCCGACTGCGGACCGAAGCCGCCCGTCATATCGTCGTATTCCTTATCGCCGAAGGTCTTAGGTAAACCGTGCGTTTTATTGAGTGCATAGTGGCTGATGACGAAGACCGGTTTATCGGCAGGGACGGAGTCCAGCTGGTCGGATAGCCACGCAATCTGTTCGGGACTGATGCAGGCGCCTACGCCCGTCCCTTCGCTCGCCATGCACAAAAAGGTGTATCCGCGCACGTCCTGACGGAAATAGGGTTTTTGGTAACTGACTGCCGAGATGCGGGTACCGTAACGTTGAAAAAGGGCGAACGCTGCATCGAAATCATCTTCTCCATTCGGCGTAGTCGTCCACATATCGTGGTTGCCCAGGGCGAGAACGGATGCCGGCATATGCCGCTCGGCAAAGATCTCTTCTAAGAGTTGCCAATGCGCTTCTTCGCCGTGGTCGGTGATGTCTCCTGCCGAAACGAAGGCGTCCAGATACTTATTCGACGCAATGGAAAGGAGGGCTTTTCTCAATCGCCGCGCCCGATATTTTTCGTTGCCGCGCATATGGATATCGGAGAGAATGACGAAGGAAAAGATAGGGTCGTTGATTGCCGGTTTAAAAGTAAGTCGTGTCATAATGAAACCAGTATAGCACCGAAAGGGGCGTTTGTAAACTTCGGACCGCTTTTTTTACAAAAAAATGCAAGCGGAAGGCAATTTCCATCTTTACAAGTGCGAATTTATAAAGTATAATAGTTGTATCTGTAATATTACGAGGTCCGAATACATGAATTACGCTTTTGAAGCGGCGTTTGTTCGCGGTTATATCGAAGCCTTTTGCGCGCGCTATGAGTACCCAAAGGAGGCTATCGATACTTTTTTGTCCGTCTTTGACAGAATCAACGAAGATAAAGAATTAAACGAAAAGTTCTTTGCTCCGGTGCGTGCCTATGCAAAGGGAGAAAAATTTTCATACGGTCTCCATTTATCGGGCAATAAAAAGGGGGGAGAATGTCAACTCGCCGCCGATAAATTGGGCGTATCCACTTATACGACCGACTTCGTTTACTGCCTCTGCCTCATTCCCTATCTGGAAAAATTATACGAGGAAAAGGGACTGGACAAACAGATTTTTTACGACGGCATGATCGATTTCAGATGCAAATTATGGGAGTGCAAAAAGGTCTATAACGTGTGGGGGTCTTTCGTCGCCGGATGGTTCGGCGGATGGTTCACCCTCGGCAGATTCCAGTTTGGCAGGCTCCAATACGAACCGGCAAAGGGAATATGGATTTGTTGCCGGGTGGGCGATAAGAAAAAGAAATGGGTCCGGCTGTGGCAGAAATTTCTTAATATGCACATCCCGTCCATGGGACCGCTCAGACCGGAAGAGGTGAAAGAGTCCTTCAAAAAAGCCTACGACTTCTTCCGTACACGCGGATACGGGAAGGATATCGTATACCACACGTCGAGCTGGCTGCTCAGTCCCGATCACAGAAAGATGTTCAAACCGGACAGCAACATTGTCCGTTTCATGGACTGTTTTAAGGTGGTTTCTCTCTACGAAGAAAAGGACAACGGCGACTTTTGGCGTATCTACGATCGCCCCTTTAACAAAGACAACCCCGACTGTTCGGGAGAGACGACCATGCAAAAGGAATACGCAAAGATTATTTTAAACGGCGGACATATCAAACACGGTTCCGGTGTTTTTATTTACGACGGAAAAGAATTCTACAAATAAGGAGAAAAGAAAATGTTATCGAATATATTCGTTTCAGCAGGGAAAGAGATGAACACCTTTAAAAAACCGGTGGCGGCGCCCTATATCCGTAAGGAGTTTACGGCAAAAGGCGGCAAAGCCACGTTGACGGTGACTTGCAGCGGACTGTACAGGGCTTTTTTCAATGGAAAGGAGATCACCCGTTGTATTCTCGCCCCCTATTTTACCAACCCCAATCAATACCTCTTTTACGACGTATATACCGTTGAACTCCTCGAGGGCAAAAACGTCGTAGGGTTTATACTCGGTAACGGACTGTCCAACAGCCTGGACTACAACGTGTGGCAGTTTGAAAACGCCTCCTGGCGGTCGGCGCCGAAGCTCGCCTTTGCGGTGGAAGGGGAAGATCTCACGGTGGAAGCCGATGGGAGTAAAACCATGCCTTCTCATATAATTTTCGACGACTTCCATGCCGGCGAATGGGTGGACAGAAGAAAGGAAATAGCTGATTTCTCCGAGGTTTCCTACGATGATTCCGGTTGGGGAAAAACAATGGAGGTGGAACCGCCGAAAGGGGAAAAAGTGATTTCCGCCGTGCCGCCTATCGTGGCGGACGGAGAACTCAAACCGATCTCGATCAAAAAGGTAGGTAAAGGCTACGTCTATGACTTCGGGATCGTTTCCGCCGGCAATATGCGTTTAAAACTGGTCAAACCCACGTCGGGACAAAAAGTCAAATACGTTCATACCGAGGTAACCAAGGATGGTATACCCAATATAAAGACGTTGGTCTGCGGGAGAATGGATACCAATCAGACCTTTGAATATACGGCGCGCGGTGATGAAGAAGAGATTTACGAACCCTACTTTTCCTTCGTCGGTTGCAGATACGTTTACGTTGAGGGACTCCGCGACGACCAGGCGACGGAAGAGACCTTTACCTTTGTCATCCAGCACGGGGAGTGCAAAGAGTGGGGGCACTTTTTCTGTAGTGACGAAGTGGCAAACGCCATCGAAAAGATTGTCAAAAACTCCGACCTTAGCAACCTATTTTACTATCCGACCGACTGTCCGCAACGGGAAAAGAACGGTTGGACGGGCGACGCATCCATGTCCTCGGAGCATTATCTGGCAAACTTCGATATTACGGCGCAACTGACCAACTGGCAGAAACTGATCGTAAAGACGCAACGTAATGACGGCGCGCTGCCCGGTATCGTACCCACCGATAAATGGGGATTTTTGTGGGGTAACGGACCTATCTGGGACTCCGTTATGTTCACTATTCCGTACGAGGTATATCGCATAAACGGCGATAAAAAGATCATTGAGGATAGCGCGGAGGCTATGGATAAATATCTCCGTTACGCGCAAAAGAAACTCAATCCGTCGGGACTTGCCGACTTCGGTTTAGGCGATTGGGTGCAACCGCACTGCACGGCTTCCGGTCATTACGCTATCCGTAGGGTCACCAATACGTTGAGTCTGATAGAAACATGCGGTAAATCGATACGGATGTTCCGGGTTATCGGAGATAAAGAAAAAGAGGCGTTTGCGACGGATTTCCGCGCGCAATTGATCGCAGCGTTTTATAAAAAATGTTTCAACAAAAATACCGGGATCGTAAAGGGTTTTACCCAAACAACCCAGGCGTACGTTATATATCTGGGATTTTTGAAGCCGGAAGAGGAGAAAAAGGCGTTCGGGGTGCTGATGAAATGTATTAAACGGGACGACGTCACTCTTAACGCCGGATTGCTCGGTATCAGATATCTGTTCCACGCTCTGACGAAAATGGGTCAGTCGGATTTAGCCTATAAACTCATTACGCAAAACAGGCATCCTTCATACGGCTATATGATCGCCAACGGCGCCACCTCACTTTGGGAGGATTTTGCGAAAGTGAAGACCAAAGAAAACGGCGACCTCGTCCGTTTGGAAGAGCGTCAGCCGCTCCGCCAGATGCCCACTCTCGCCGTAAAAATGAGAATGTTCTCTCAGCGGATGGCGTTAAACAGCGGGAAACATAAAGAGGGCCTGGAAGGGCGCGTGTGGTCCCTTAACCACCATTTCCTCGGCGACGTCAGTAACTGGTTTAAACGTTGCATCGTAGGTATCTGCGTCAACGACGGGTACTTCGACCTGAATAACGTGGACGTTAAGCCGAACTTTATCGAAGCGTTGGAGTTTGCGGAAGGCGACAGAGAAACGGCTTTCGGAAAGGTTTTCGTACGGTGGGAGAGAAACAAAGACGTCGTTATTCTTTCGGTTGCGTCGAAAGACCTGCACGGGAAGATCGTACTTCCGGACGGGTACGTTTTTGAAGACGGCAGCAGCGAGAAACCGCTTGCGGAAGGAAAATACGTCTGCGTAAGAAAATAAAAGGAAATTTCTTACTTTACTATCAAGGAGTTTTTATGTGTAGAAAGAAAAAACAACGTCAGCTCGCTATGGGTTGGATCAGAAAGGAACCGGAGCCGGCGTTTTTCCCGGAAGGGTATACCGTGGAAAAGTACTGCGGTGAGCAACAGCAAAAGAGAGAGTTCTATCGACTTTGGCGTGGAGAGTACGGCTCGGAAAAGGAAGTCAACGATATGTTCTACAGAGAGTTCGAGAACTATCACGATTGCAAGCCGACTTCGGACGTGCATTTCGTCAAATACGGTGACGAATATATAGGTACCATTACCGCCATTCATCACCCCTTCGGCAATCTCGGCTACGTCCACATGGTGGCAATAAGAGAAGATTATCGCGGTAAACACCTCTCCCGGCCTCTTAACTATATCGCCATGAAAAAGATATACGAGGACGGTTCTAAACACGCTTTTTTAACCACCAACGGTTGGAGAAAGAACGCTATACGCAGCTACATAAAAGCCGGATTCCTGCCTTTACAGAACGGCGTCGGAAAGACGGAAAAGCAGGAGATGATAGACAGATGGAAAGAGGTTTACAAAGATTTGGAACTTGGAGAACTTCAGATGCTGGATAAACATTACAGACCTATTCCAAAGGAGAAACTACAATGAAAAAGGTAAAAATCGGTGTCCTCGGCTGCGGCAGGGGCAATACCATGATCGACTACTGCTTAAAGAACAAAGACGTCGAGTTGGTCGCTATATGCGATTTCAACGACTACTATCTTTCGCGTACCGTCGAAAAGCTCAAAAAGCACAGGATGCCCACTAAGGTATTCAAAAACTTCGATGACTTTTTGGAGTGTGAAATGGACGGCGTGGTGCTGGCAAATTACGCCAACGATCATGCCCCTTTTGCCATCCGATGCCTGGACAAAGGTATCAACGTCATGAGCGAGGTGCTTCCTTGCGAAAACCTCAAAGAGGCGGTGGAACTGGTAGAAGCGGTGGAGAGGAGCGGTAAAATCTATTCTTATGCCGAAAACTACTGTTTCTTTAATTGCACCAGAGAGATGCGCAGATTGTACCAAAGCGGTTTTCTCGGTGAATTCATGTACGGCGAGGGAGAATACATCCATAACTGCGAAGGGGTTTGGGGAGAACTGACCAAAGCCGATCGCAATCATTGGCGGAACACCAAGAGTGCTTTTTTCTACTGCACCCATTCGGCAGGCCCCCTCATCCATATCACCGGGATGCGTCCTGTCAGCGTGCAGGGGATAGAGGGCGACTATTCTCAGAAGATGAAAGACCTCGGCGCGGGCGGAGCGTCCATCGCCATAGAAATGGTCAAATTGGAAAACGGCGGCACTTTTAAGAGTATCCACGGTGGCGGCCTTAGCGAAAACTCCGTTTGGTACTCCATGTACTGTTCGGAAATGGAGATTGAATCGGGGAGAGAGGTCCCCGGACGGCGCGGTAGCACCCTCGGACATATCTATATGAAAGACGATCGCCACGTGCCGGGCAGAAAGAGATTCTTCCGTTCCTACGAAGTCAAGGAGAGCCGGGAGGCGAGGAAAGCCGGCCACGGCGGTTCCGACTGGTACACCATGCACAACTTCGTCGGGGCTATACGGGGAGAGAAAACAGAGATAATAGACGTCTACGAGGCGCTGGATATGTTCTTTGTCGGACACTTCGGCTTCTTGTCCGCATTAAATAAAGGCGTGGTCACCGAAATACCCGATTTCAGAGATCGGACGGTCAGAGAAAGGTATCGGGACGATATCCGTTGTTGCACGCCGGCAAAGGGAAAGGAACAGACCCTCCCGTCCAACGCGCAAGGGGGGATGAATACCACCGACGAAGCCTACGAGCGGATGAAAAAACAAATGGAACTTCAGCGCACGGAGAAGCGCGGCGGCTTATCAGAAGGTTGGAAATGGTTTTGGGGCGAACTTAAGATCGCTTTGAACTTGCATAAAAAAATCAAATAATTTCAGATAGGAGAAGATTTATGAAGAAGGTTAAGATCGGCGTCTTCGGCGCCGGCAGAGGACAAACGATGATGCGCTACTGTCTGCTCAATCCCGATGCGGAATTGGTAGCCATCTGCGACAAAAATGAAAAATTGTTGGACGCGAGAAAAAAACAGTTCGGCAAGAAAGGGAAAAATATACGCTATTTCAGCGACTTCGATACCTTTTTGGCGGAGTCTGGCGTGGACGCGGTGGTATTAGCCAACTATGCAAACGACCATGCGCCGTACGCAATTAAAGCGATGAAAGCAGGCAAACACGTCCTTAGCGAAGTGTTGCCCGTGGAAACGTTGAAAGAAGCGGTGGAACTGTGCGAAACGGTGGAGCAGACGGGTAAAATCTATGCTTATGCCGAAAACTACTGCTATTTTGCCTCGACGAGAGAAATGAAGAGACTGTTTGATAACGGCTACCTCGGAGAGTTCGAGTACGGCGAAGGCGAATACATCCACAACTGCCAACCGAGCTGGCCGGGACTGACTGCCGGCGGATGGGACGGACACTGGAGAAACGTCATGAGCGCCTTCTATTACTGCACCCACTCGGCAGGCCCCCTCGTACATATGGTGCGCGGTCAGGGCGTGCGTCCGGTCAAGGTCTCCGGTACCGAAGGACCGTACAATAAGCGTATGAAAGATATGTGCGCCGGCGGCGCATCCGTTGCGGTGGAAATGGTCACCCTCAGTAACGGCGGTATCTTTAAGAGCATTCACGGACTGGGATTGTCCGGTAATAATATATGGTATTCCGCCTATGGTACCAACGGCAGAGCGGAATCGGCGAGAGAGTACGCCGGTTACACCCGGAAGGCACCCCTCTATTGTCTGTACGTCAACGGCGGCAATACCGAGACCGATTCTTTGACCGAGACTCATAAATATTGCCCGAAGCTGACCCGTCGCGCTCGCCAATTCGGCCACAGCGGTTCTGACTGGTACATTATGAACAACTTTGTCCGTCGTATCAATGGCGAAAACTCCGACACTGTGGACGTATACGAAGCCCTCGATATGTACTTTGTCGGACACTTCGGATTCCTTTCCGCTTTAGAAGGCGGCAAAGCTATGGAGATCCCCGATTTCAGAGATAAGAAGGTCAGAGAAAAGTACCGCAACGACACCCGTTGTCCGGACAAGAACAAAGCCGAAGAAGGTCAGCTTTTGCCGAGCAACACGCAGGGCGGTTGGGTCATCGGCGAAGCGGAAAAAGAGCATATGAAATGGAGAGCCGCCAATCCGCTTAAGAGGGGAAAGATCAAGAGTATTATTTTTGAAATGAAAAAATATTTCAACAGAGGTAGGGTCAAATAAATGAAGATTTATGATATTTTGTTGACGATAGGTAATATGTTTAAACTCCGTCCCGCAAAGGAACGGAATAAAATAACCGATGGTTTTTTGCCGACGGAAGAGGACCTGAAAGGGGCGAAGAAGTACAGCCGGGTGATGATCTTCGGCGTGGACGGCGCAGGAGATTATTTTTCCAAATGCAGCGTACCCAATTTCGACCGCATTTTCGGACATGGGAGCAGAACTTTCTCGGCGCTCAGCCAGTTTCCTACCATCAGCGCGCAGAACTGGGGTTCCATTCTGCACGGACTGACCTTTCAATCGCATAAATTGACCAATGAGATCGCGGCAACGATGAATTTCGTCCGGAAGGACCAGCCGTCGATATTCCGCGTGTGCGCCGAGTCGCATCCGGGAAGCACGTACGCATCCATTGTCAACTGGTATCCGATCAATAAAGGTATTGTCGAGAATAAGATCGAAGGACTCTATAAAATCAACGCAGGCGAACTGTATAAAGGACCGAGCGACGACGAAGCGGTCGATAGAGTAGCTTGCGAACAGATAATCAGCTTTATTCAGGATAAAGATCCGCGTATTTTATACACCCATCTGGACGGACCGGACGAGGGCGGACACAGCCACGGCTACGGTACGCCGGAATACGTCGCGTCGGTGCAACACGCCGACGAGCTTGTGGGTAAAATTTATGACGCTTACGTAGAAAGGGGCTGGGGAGAGGATACGCTCTTTATTCTGGTCACCGATCACGGACACGTTTGCAAAAAGAGAAAGGACGGCACCACGTTCGGCGGGCATGGCGGTTGGACGGACAGTGAAAAGTACGTCACCATTGCCGTTGCCGGGGGACTGGGCGATATTATTGACGGAGAAATGGGGCAAGCAGGCACGTTGGACGTTGCGTCCATTGCCCTCTATGCTCTAGGCGAAAAGCAACCGGACGTCTACGAGTCCAGAGTCCCGAAAAACGTTTTCAGTACGCTTAAATAAATAATAAGGAGATATATGGTATGAAAGAGTTTTGTAGTAACGTTATAAAGACGATCAAAAAACACAAAGTGATCACGATCATCATTTCGGTCGTTATCGTTCTTGTCGTTACCTTTTCCTGCTTGGGCGCATTTGTGTTCAATCGTTTTTCGCAAGGGAAAGTGCCTACCGAAAAGGACCTTGCGTACCTGCGAGAAAACGGGTACGTATACGATCACGTCGTTATCTTCGGTGTGGACGGCGCCGGCGGGTATTTTGATAAAATGTATACGCCCGGATTCGATTCTATATTTAAAAACGATACCATAGACGCCTCTATTACTTACAAAGGCATCAGTCAGTTCCCCACGATCAGCGCGCAGAACTGGGGGTCTATGATCCATGGCGTACGCAGTAACAAACACGGATTGACAAACAGTAACACCGCCAGAGAGACGGGTCAAAAGTATACCGATACGAAATATCCCTCTTTCTTTAAAGTCTACGCGGAAAGGCATCCCGACGTATACATGGCGTCTATCGTCCATTGGGATCCCATCAACTATGGTATCATCGAGGATATGCCGCAGATAAGAAAGATCACGGCGGAAGGCGAAGGGGAGGACTCTCTGACCGATGGCAAAGCAGTTGGCATGACCAGTGAAGACCTCGATACCCTCGTTTGCGGAGAGGTCATTCGTCAGATCAAAGAAGAAAACCCGAAGATCCTCTTTGCTCACTTCGACTGTGTTGACAGCGCAGGGCATAGTTACGGTTGGGGAAAAGAACCGTACGTCCATGCGGTCAAACACGTTGACGGTCTGATGGGAGAAATCTACAAAGCCTGCCAAGAGGCCGGTTGGGAGAAAAACACCCTGTTTATTTGCATCTCCGACCACGGACACGAAACGTGGGGCGGTCACGGTAGTAATAATTACAACGTGCGCCACATCACCTTTGCCGTTGCCGGAGGAAAGGGCAACGTAATTAAAGGGAAACCCGGACACGTCGTTACGCAGGATATGGCGGCGGTGGTTTTGTATGCGCTCGGGGAGAAACAGCCGGACAGCTGGGATGCAAGGGTTCCCAATAACATGTTCAAAAACCTGTAAGGGAGAATACGCATCTTTACGTCTGCAAAAAAACATAATTATTTTTAGCAAAAACCCAGTTTTATCTTACTAAA
>CAMOOO010000015.1 GCA_946621465.1 uncultured Clostridia bacterium | reverse complement strand
TCGCAGTACTACCCTGTACAGCTTCGCTTTTTTTTGCAAAAAATAAACACACTTTACGCTCTCAGTTTATTCGCGACATCATTTTTTCGTCCGTGAGATCCTCGTGGGCTTTTGTGAAAATTGGATTATAACATGGGGTTCCCTGAAAGCACTGATGTGCTTTTAGGGTAAATACAGCATAGGTTCGCTTTCTCAAAAAATAGCGGCACTCCGTGCGTTCTTAATACTTTGTTTATTCTTCCCCTTAGCTTGCCGGGAAAAGCGGCGTATCGGGAACGTCCTCGTATTGACATCTTTTTTTTATTTTGTTATTATATTTGTAGTCTGTTTAAAATAAGACGAATGAATATTTATCGGTCTTTTGACCCTATCGAGGCAATAATGTTTGAACTGAAAAAATACCATGCTCCCGATTTTGACGCAGAACGGTTCCGGAATGCTCCGGATGCGGTTTTTGTGCCGGCGGAAAAAGATTTTGTTGCGCCGCAGGCCTATCATGCGACCTCCATCTTCCCGGAGTATTTTAAGATAAACGGGGAATGGAAACTGGCGCAAGACAGCCGTATGGACGCCGTTGTCGTACTCAGGGAGAATGGATGGTTGGACGTTATTGAGTTCCGGAACATTAAAAAGGGCGACCTTGTTTGTATAGGCAGGTCGGAGGACGGTTCGGAGGGGATATTCGTTCATACCGACGGCTTTGAGGAAAAGAGAGAAGATAAACAGGCGTTTGCTTTTCGGCAGAATCGCTCGCGCGAGACATCGATGTCCCGTGACTATGACGAACTGTACGATTTACTGAATTACGAAAGAGAACACGGCAATATATGTTGGGTGCTTGGACCGGCGTGCGCTTTTGACTACGATGCGCGTAGGGTTTTTTCCGGGTTGATCGAAAAGGGGTATGTTTCTTCTTTACTTGCCGGTAACGCACTGGCGACGCACGATTTGGAAGCCGCCTATCTGAAAACGGCTCTCGGGCAGGATATTTATACGCAGAGGAGTTTGCCGAACGGTCACTATCATCACCTTGACACCATCAACGCCGTCAGAAGGTGCGGATCCATTCCCGACTTTATCGAGAAAGAGAAAATCGGCGACGGAATCATTTATTCTTGCGTAAAGAAGGAAGTTCCTTTCGTTCTGGTCGGGTCCATTCGTGACGACGGACCTTTGCCGGAAGTCTATGCGAACGTATACCAGGGTCAGGGGGCGATGCGTGACTGCGTGAGAAAAGCCACCACCATTATCTGTATGGCGACCACCCTTCACTCCATTGCGACGGGGAACATGACGCCGTCGTTCCGCGTGATAAACGGCGAAGTTCGCCAGACTTATTTCTACACGGTGGATATTTCGGAATTTGCCGTCAATAAGCTGTCGGACAGGGGGAGCTTGACCTGCAAAGGAATCGTCACCAACGTACAGGATTTTGTCTTTAACGTCGGCAGGGGGCTTGGGCTGTCGATATAGATATGGAATAATTGACATATGTATAATTTTAACGAATGTTTCAGTGGGAATATGTACGTATTCGGACATGGTATTGTGCGATGTACGGCATACCTGTCCGAGGGCAAGATCAAAAACCTCGGCGCATACGACGCAAGCTGCGCCCTTCCCGATAAATGGCTCGTTCTGCCGGGCTTTATCGATAAGCACGTTCACGGTATCGGCGGAGTGGACTGCATGCGTGATGAAAACGCCCTGACGGTGATGTCAAAATTTTTGGCGAAAGAGGGCGTGACGCGGTTTTTACCGACCACCATGACGGCGCCAAAAGACGATATCATTCGCGCACTCACTCGCATGGGGGCGGAAATTACCTATGGAAACTTCGATGGGGCAAAGCCTATCGGCATTCATCTGGAAGGGCCATTTATCGCTCCCGAAAAAGCAGGGGCGCAACCGGTAGAGGATATTCTTTCTTTTTCGGAAAACACCTTTTCGGAAATGCAAGCAGCCGCTTGCGGCGCCATAAAACAAGTTACGTACGCGCCGGAAAAGAACCCGGGGATGACAAGCTATCTCAATAAAAACGGCGTTGTCGCCAGCGTCGGACACACGACTGCCACGGCGGTAGAAGTATTACGAGCGGAAAAAGAGGGCGCATCCTCCCTTACGCACGTCTATAACGCCATGACCGGACTATCCCATCGCAACTGCGGCACGGTAGGGGGGGCAATGCTCTCCGATATGTATTGCGAACTTATCTGCGACGGAAAGCACGTCGAAAAAGAGGCCGTTCGTCTGCTCCATAAAACGTCGGCAGGGCGCATCTGCCTTATTTCCGACGCCACCGAAGCAACCTTCTTGCCCGACGGCGAATACCATTTAGGCAAAAACAAAATCATCGTAAAAGACAATCTCGCTCGACTGGAAAACGGTACCATCGCCGGCTCCGTCCTGAAAATGAATTGCGCGGTCAAAAACTATATGGACTTTTGCAACCTTTCGTTGGAAGAAGCCGTCGATGCTGCCACTATCGTTCCGGCAAAATGCCTTAAAATAGACGATACCTGCGGTTCTATAGAAATAGGCAAGTACGCCGATTTCGCCGTCTGTGACGAAAATCTCAACGTCATTAACACCGTCAGAGAGGGAACTCTGATCGAATAATAAAACAGGCGCATCTGCGATTGATATGTCGGTATTGTATAAAAAAATTGCCCGGCTGTTTGCCGAGCAAATTATTTATTGTAAGTAATATAAAAATCTGATAGATACGTGGATAATGGAATAAATAAAGCTCCTAAAAAAAGTTGCCGCTTATGGCGACACCTCGTAAATAACGTGAAGTAAAAAAGGATGTTATTTCATTTTTGATTTGAATTTAACGATGCCTTTTTCTTTGAGGTGGCTGTACAGTATTGCTCCAATTGCCAGCAGGACGAGGAGAAAAGTAATCACGATCCCTGCGATAGCGTTACAATAGGTAATTATTGACTGTATGTTGACACTTCTTATCCTTCTTGATATAATCAAAGCGTGAAAAAAGCAATCGCATTCTTGCGTTTTATATTCGGCAATACCTATTTGTCGCATATGGATTATTCACCTGAGAAGTAAAAGTTTTTGAGAAAGATAAATATGAAAAGACTACTGTTTTTGTTTATTCTGCTTGCAGCGGCTATCGGATTTTCCTTCCTTTGCAGTTTCGCATGGATTGAATGGGACCTTATTGCGTACATCTGCGCAATCATATTATTGTTCATTACCGGAACGACGGCTTTCGTACTCTTCTTTCGGTGGAAAAAGTTTTCCATCAAAAAAGCAATCCTTTTTTCGTCGATCGGGGGATTTGCGTATATAGGGTTACATTTGGGATTGTCCCATGTTGCCGGCAATCTTATTTCCCACAAAGCCTTTCCCATTCTCACCGCTCTTTTTACCGCCGTTTATTCAATTTTGGTTTTTCTTATCCTCATTCTTCTTTCCCTTGACGATAAAGACGGACAGGTATATCAGGACGTCGTTCCCCCCTCCGACCTGGCGGAATTGTCCGAGGAACAGGTGACAAACCGCCTCTATTCTTCCCGTTGGGGCGTTTTTATTCATTACCTATGCGGTGTGCAGAACAACCCGGGACATCCGTCCAATATGGGGGTCGGCATGACCGATTGGTCTAGCTGCGTTAATGATCTGGATGTCAACCTTTTAGCCAGGCAACTACATGAAAGCGGCGCGCACTTTTTGTATATCACCATCATGCAAGGAAGCAGGCATATGATCGCCCCGAACAAGACGTATGACGACATCACGGGCATGAAGCCCGGAGAAGCCTGCGCAAAAAGAGATCTTGTTTTGGACCTTTATAACGCCCTCGAACCGTATGGGATTGATTTATATCTTTACACGACCGGTGACGGACCCCACGCCGACCCTGTTTGCGGTCCGAAAATGGGATATGTGAAAGGCCACGTTAAAAAAACGTTCGTCAATAATTGGGCGTCGGTTTTAAGAGAATACGCCGTCCGTTACGGCGATAAGGTAAAAGGGTGGTGGATAGACGGTTGCTACCGCGCCGCTTTCGGTTATACCGACAAATTGATGAAACCGTATTACGACGCCATAAAGAAAGGAAACCCGAAAGCCGTCGTGGCATTCAATAACGGCGTTGCGAACTATTACAAAAAAAACTATTGTAACGAGGATTACGTCTGCGGCGAATTTAACTATTTTAACGTCCTTCCCCGTTCTCGTTTTGTGGACGGCGCGCAAACTTTTTTACTTGCTCCCCTCGGCTCGGCTAAGTATACCGAAGGAGCCGATCCCGCGTCGGACTGGGCATGCCCGGGTACTCGTTACAGTGGCGAATATATGCATAACTTCGTTTCCTGTTGCAACGCGGCCGGCGGCGTCGTCGCTATAGATATCGGACTAAAAAGAGACGGTAGCCTCTATCCCGAACAATTGGCTGTCCTGAAACAAATAGAAATTTGATATAAAAAATCTCGGAAGATGGTTCCGAGATTTTTTGTCTAAGTAGTACGAAAAGGCTACAAATCCAAATCACTATCCTTGTGAAAAATTCGAGCGGAGCATTCTTGCGAAGCGACGTTATCATTTGCCGTAAGGCACTATCATTTGAGGGCTTTGCCCGAATTATCATTCAAATTCGCAAGGATTTGTTAAACGGCTACGCCGTATGATAACTCGGCTACCGCCTCGAATTATAATTCGCTACGCTCATATTATAATCAAATCCGCAAGCGAATTTGATATAAAAAATCCCGCCAACCATTGTTGACGAGATTTTTTGGCGCACCCGATTGGATTCGAACCAACGACACCTGGCGTCGGAGGCCAGTGCTCTATCCAGCTGGGCTACGAGTGCATGAATATTTTTGCTATAGTGTAGCATACCGCTACGCAAAAAACAAGTATTTTGGTTTATTTGTTTACTTATTCCGGTTATATCCATCTTGAAAAAAAGAACGGGATGTGCTATCCTTATGATAATTGAGGCAAAGGAGACGGCGATGAAAGAAAGCAATTTAAACGGCAGATATGCCAAAATGAACAAAGGTTATCCGGTATTGAAAAAGAAGGGGGCGGTCAGTCCTTACGGAGAGATGACGCCATTTGTCTTTCACGGCAAACTGATGCGGCTTGAGTCCTATGCGCCCGAGCATTGCAGCGTGTATACGCCGGAGGATAAGAAGAGTGCTTGCGCGCTCATTCGGGACGTGGAGAGCGGTCAGATCATTTCCAGGTTCGGTCACGGGAGTTATTTTTTCGACGCCTACGTAGAAAACGATCACGTGTACGTCTTCGGGACGCTCAGTAACGCGCCCGGATGGTTCGGCGGAGACACCGTTATGCTCTTTGAGAGCGACGACCTTATTCACTGGTCGGAGAGGGTGTTTTGGCACAACAAGCGATACAGAATATTCAATCACTCGCTGACAAAGGACGACGACGGGTACGTTTTTATGATGGAAATTTCTCACCCTAAACGTCTGGCGGGAAGACACGTTTTCACCTTTTTATTTGCTAAAACAAAGGATCTTATTCATCTGAAATTTTATAATCCGAGAAAGACGGCGTACCCGATGAACCGTTACGGCGGCGGACCGAAGCTCCACTACGTCAACGGGTGGTACTATTTTCTTTCATTGGAAATGCTCCCGGGGCCTATTTACGCGACGTATATCGTCAGGACGAAGGATTTTGAACACTGGGTGTTCGGTAAATATAATCCTTTCCTTATTGCCTCGAACGAGGACTTTACCGTTTCCGACGATGCGGCGGATATCACCGACGAGATGCGCGAGGAAATAAAGACGATGTACAACAGCAACGAGAGCGATCCCGACTTTTGCGAATATAACGGAAAGGTCATTATCGACTATATGTCGGGCAATCAGCTCGGGCAGTGTTTTATTTGCGAGGCGGAGTACGACGGAACGCTCCGGGAATTATTGGAAAACTTCTTTGATTGAGGAAGAGTATGTCGAAGATCATTGTAGTCGGAGCCGGACACGGCGGACTTATTGCGGCGGCGCGGCTGGCAAAAGCCGGACACGAAGTCACCGTTTTGGAGAGGACTAAAGAAGGCTCGGGGTACGAGTGGGAGGACCGCTTTACCTTTGAGATTTTGTCCGCTATTGGGAAGGAGATTGCCGACTTTCCCGAAGGGAGCTGGTGCTATCGGAGCGACAGCACCTTCATAAGCCCCGACAAAAGCACCCATATCGACGTGAAGTTTACGGAAGAAAACCGACAGAAGATCATGTGGCGGAAGTCCCTTCTTTCCATGCTGGTAGGTTATGCCAAGGAGTGCGGCGTGAATATCAGGTACCTTACCGAAGTTACTGCGGCCGTTATGGAAAACGGCGCGGTGGTCGGAGTGGTGGCAAACGGCGAGAAAGTCTATGCCGATCTTGTGATTGACGCTTCGGGGTTGTTTTCGTCCGTCAGACAAAGTCTCCCGGAAAAGTGGGGGATGAAGGCGCCGGAGCGTGGAGACGTATTTTACGCCTATCGCGCCTATTTCGACCGCACAGGCAATTACGAGACGCCGGAGTGTCCGTTTGAGGTTTATTTGGTACATGAAGGGGAGCCGGGACTGTCTTGGCTGTATACCATGGAGGACAAAGTCGACGTTCTTATTGGGCGTATCGACCCTATTGATAGAGAAAAAGTAAATATGGAATTAAATAAATTCCGCCTGGCGCACCCCTGGCTCGGACAAAAAATCGTGTGTGGCGGCAGGTTCGCCGTTATTCCCGTCAGACGCCCGTTGCCGCGCTTTGTGGGACGCGGATACGCCGCCGTAGGCGACGCGGCGTACATGACGACGCCGATGAACGGCATGGGGATCGATTTGTCAATAAAGGCAGGAATTTTACTGGCAGACAGTATTATTAAGACAGGCGTCGGGATCGATGCTCTTTGGGCGTACAACAGGGAGTATTTTTGTACCGTCGGGGCGGAAGCAGCCAAGAACGAGGGACTGAAAAATATGCTACTGTCCATCCCGTCGAAAGGGGTGGATGCCCTGTACAAAAATCGCGTTATCGAAGCCAGGGACCTTGCCGGCGGCGGAACGAAAATGACGGTGGGCGCGCTGATGAAAAAACTATACGGCGGTCTGAAATGTCCGCGCTATTTCTTTGCCATTTTAAAGGGTCTGATTAAAGGGGGCAAGAACGCAAGGCTTTATAAAAAAGCACCCCTTACGTTTAATGAAAAGGCGATCGAAAAGTGGTCGGAAAAGATCGACGAAAACGTCGTTCGCGTGCCGAACAATTTTTAGAGTAGTTTATTAAGCAGTCCGCGGCAACCTTCTTCTATCTGGCGGTAAGTCAGGTCAAAGTCGCCCGTAAAATAGGGGTCGGCAATGTCGCCCTTTTCCGGGGCGAAGTCGAGCAATTTAACCACCTTTTTATCCGGGTCGCCGCCTAAGATACGCAGGGCGTTTACGACGTTTCTTTCCTCCATGCAGACGATGAGGTCACTTTCCGGATAATCCGATCTTTCCAGGCGCATAGCCGTTTTTCCGTCGCATGAAACGCCGTGTTTTTTCAAAACGGCGCGAGCGGGCGGATAGACGGGATTGCCTTCTTCTTCGTAGCTTGTTGCGCGCGAAATAACGTCGAATTGATCGGACAGATTTCTGTCGGAGAGCATCTTTTTAAATATAAATTCCGCCATGGGCGAGCGACAAATGTTGCCCAGGCACACAAAAATAATCTTTTTCATGATTGCAAAAACGGTAGTTTCTTTTTGAGTAGGTCTGACAAAAGTATTGCCAATGAAATTTTTATTATATCCGGTACGATAAAGGGAAAAACGCAGAGGGTGAGGGCGGTCAGATAGCTCATTTCTTTGCCGCTGTTTCCGTAGACGAAGACGAACCATATCGTGCCGCCGGCGTAGCAAAGTATCAGTCCGACGAAAAGTCCCACGATGCGTAGTAGGTTATTTTTTCTGTCGAAGATAAGGTAGACCAGACCGGACAATAAAAACCCGAGAATATAGCCGCCCGTCGCGCCTGCAAGAGCGGTGACGCCCGACTTAAACCCACTGAAAACGGGTACGCCGATCAGTCCCAAAAGGATGTATAAAAAGATGGTAAAGGTGCCTTTTTTTGCGCCTAAAAACCGTAGGGTAAAAAATATACTGAACGTTTGCAGGGTGAACGGGATACTGAAAAATGGAATGGTCAGCCAGGAGCATACGGCGTTGAGGGCGATGCAGATGGCTACGTAGGCAACGGTTTTGGCGGTGATGATTTTTTTCGTTGAGTGCATTTATTTGATTTCCTTAAAGGGATTTATCTTTCTATAAAGACGAAAGCTCCCCCCTTTTTTATGGAAAAGGAGAAAGTTCGTTCGGTTGTTTTATTGGAGAGTCCTACCGTGTCCGACGGGGTCAGACGGACGCCGTCTAAGGAATAGTACAGTCCCGAAGACGAGGTGAAGACCGCCTCTCCGCCGTGCGGAATGACGGAAACGGTTTTGCCTTTGTCGCAGGAAAAGGAAAAAGAGTTCTCTACGTAAAAGACTCTTTCTTTTAAAGTAACGATCTCCGCTTTCAGGTGCAAATCGTAGGCGATTTTGAGGAGCAGGAGATTGGCAAACTGCATATCCATTCTACCGCCGTCGGCGCCGTAGACGGTGACTTTTTCATATCCTTTTTCGGCGGCGTAGCGAATGGCTCTTTCGCCGTCGGTGTAGTCCTTTTCTACCGGGCAGGTAATGGTCGTAACGTTTTTCGGAACGGTCCCTAAGCTGTCGAAGTCTCCGATAACGATGACGTTTTTCTCAACGCCGACGATCTTTAAATAGCCGGCGTCGGCGCATAGCACCTCATTTTCTTCTATTTCCGGCAGAGGAGAGGGGGAGTTGAGGACGATGGCTATTGTTCTCATATTCTCCTACGACGGGTGGCGAAGAAGACGATAATGGCAATAAGGAGTCCGCCGACGAGAATGACGGCAGTAGCGATCCCGACGATCATCCCCAGCGTTTTGTTAAAGCCGGTGTCGACGGACCCGGATGCGGCGGGGGTGATATACTGGATATTATCGTTATTGACGGTGTTGATTCTTTCGGTAGAGGATACGGTGACGTTGTCGATGGTGGCGACGTCTTTATCCTTCTTGTTGGTAAAGACGATGGTGTATTCGCCGCTCTTTACGTCGACGAAGGAATAGTTCCCTTTAAGGACGCTCGTTTCTGCGACTACTTCGGAGCCTTTCATCAGTTTAACGGTGATAGCTTCGTCGGTATCGAAAGTGCCGTTCAGTACGGCAGGCAGTGCGGATGCAGCCGTTTCTTTTCTTGCAAATCCATCAACGCGCGTATAGACGCTTTCGTTTTGGTAGATGGGGTTGGGTTTAGATTTCGTGGTGTCGTACCATTGTGAAAAAGCCTTTCCTTTCAGAGCGCGGATCTGGGCGTCGCTTGCTTTAAAAGAGGGGATCTCCACTCCGCCGTTATCGTATGCGGGATCGAGGTACATAGTTGTGAAATAGTAGTCCACCGACATAACATGGGTGGGAGTAAAGTTTTTATAAACGTCCCACATGGCATCCAAAAAGACCCAGGCGATGTTGTCCTCGAACAATTTGGAGATGCGGTCCACTTCCTCTTGCAATCGGATCCATTCAGCGATCGTTTCTTCGTCCAGACCTTCTTCGCGTATCAGTTCGACAAAGGCTTCCGTCGTCATACCTTCCGCATCGGGCATGATCCCGTTGCAGTAGTAAATGACTTTTTCACTGAAGAGTTCGCCCTGAATACCGGACAGTGGGGAGGCGTAATAGCGGTAGGTTTTTATCAGACCTTCGTTAACGGAGCCGTAGGCTTCGATCGGAATGCCGTGATTTGCCACCATTTCGGCGGCTTCGGCAGCCAAGGCGGCGGAGTATTTATTTTCCAGCACTTCGCCCGTCGTATCCAGTATGCCGTTACACAGTGAGGCGCCGAGATAGGGGTCGAACAGAGTCACTCTGTCGGGGAGATAGGCAGAAGAAATTTCTCCTCTGTCATACGCCGCGCACAGCGCCTGGCTGACGGCGAGGGTCAGTTGTCCGCCCATGGAGTGTCCGGTCAATTGGAGATGTCCGGAAAAGTCCTCCCCAAGTGCTTCGATAAGGCAGTCGCGGTAGAGCTTCGTTACGGTGACGGTGGGGTTTTTTGGGCTGCTTTTCGAGGTGTACTTGTATTCTCCGTTCTCATCGATATAGCTGTAACGGTTACCGTTCAGAAGATTGGTCGCCGTCCAAAATTTATTATCCTCCGTAAACAGGCAGTCGGCCATTTGGTTCCAGAAAAAGACGCCGACGTTGTAGCCCTGACGAATGAGAGGTCTGTAAAATTCTTCATCGAAGGCGTAATCGTCAAATCCTTTTTCATTCATGCTGGATATGGATTCATCTTTGAGGCTGAGACCTTCGCGGCAGTCAAGACCTTCGTGAGAGGTTTTCATGCCGTGGGCGTAAATGATGGTAGGTTTTTTGGGATCGAAATTGGTGGCTTTTGCCGCGGCAATGGGCATGTCGCTGTTTTCCGTATACCAATAGATGCCGTAAGTCAAATCGGAAAACTCCGACGGTTCGAACCGCCCGGAAGAGATATTGTGAGCGCTCGCTACGGAACCGCTCGGTATAGCTATTGCAGCGATAAACAATATCATTACGAAAAGAATGATTGCCAAAGAAATGCTTTTTTTGTTTGTCATGACCGTACCTCTCAAAGCCGATTGTTATTTAGGAACATTATTACAGAAAAAGAGAGAATTGTCAAGAAGTTTATGTGCGCGCTTGCATAGCGCTACGCGCAAGAAAATCCTCTTGCAAAAACATTCCCCGTGCGGTATGATAGAGATATGGTTTGGCAATTGGATACCGGAACGGAACTGGGAACGGTGGAAGTAACCGTGACGAGAAAGAGGGTAAAGAGGATCAACCTCCGCATAAAAAAGGACGGAAAGATTGTCGTTTCCGCCCCCGTTTTCGCCCTTAAAAAAGAGATCGTCGAATTCGTAAAGAGTAACGTGCCGTGGATCGTTCGCCATCTGACCAAGCGTCAAAATTACCTGACAAAAGAAGAAGAAATGACCCTCATCCACAACGGAAAGGTGCGATTTTTTGGGAACGACTATACCGTTGTTTTTCAAGAAGGGGAAACTAAAGTATCAATAATAGGAGCCTTTTTCGTCGTTTCAGCGATGAAAGATCATCAGAGAGTTTTGGACAGGTGGTGGCGGAAAGAGGCGAGAAAAATTTTTCAGCAAGAGATAGACGAATTGTATGAAAAGATATTTTTGCCGCTGGGAGTAAAAAGACCGGACATGACGGTAAAGAGGATGACGTCCCGCTGGGGGAGCTGCAACCACGTTAAAGGTCACATCAACATGAATGAGAATCTGTTGAGAGCGGACAGGGAGTGTATCGAGTACGTTGTCTTGCACGAGCTGACCCACCTCGTTTACCCCGATCACAGCGAACGCTTTTACGCCTTTATAGCCCGTTATATGCCCGACTATAAAAGGCGGATTAAAAAATTAAAAGAGGTCAATTCCATTTAACGAAAAAAGCCCATAAAAAATCCGGTGCCGAAAAACGGCCCGGAATTTTTTTGTCTTTTATCGAATACGATAGGTGAATTTTTTATACCAAAAGCCGTAAAGAAAATTCCGCGTGCGGATGACAACCTCGTCCGGGTAGACTTCGACGACCATCCCTACGCCCCAGTGGAAGATACCGTCGTGGTTGGGAAACATGAAGCAGGGCAGGTTGACGCTGTGGATATTGCCCACCTTCTCAAAGGTCCCGTAGGTCTTTTTCTTTGCCAATCCCATATGGGAGTGACCGCTGAAAAGAACGACGTTGGGGTGCTTTTGCAAAACTGCATTAATTTCGTCCGACTGCGGACCGAAGCCGCCCGTCATATCGTCGTATTCCTTATCGCCGAAGGTCTTAGGTAAACCGTGCGTTTTATTGAGTGCATAGTGGCTGATGACGAAGACCGGTTTATCGGCAGGGACGGAGTCCAGCTGGTCGGATAGCCACGCAATCTGTTCGGGACTGATGCAGGCGCCTACGCCCGTCCCTTCGCTCGCCATGCACAAAAAGGTGTATCCGCGCACGTCCTGACGGAAATAGGGTTTTTGGTAACTGACTGCCGAGATGCGGGTACCGTAACGTTGAAAAAGGGCGAACGCTGCATCGAAATCATCTTCTCCATTCGGCGTAGTCGTCCACATATCGTGGTTGCCCAGGGCGAGAACGGATGCCGGCATATGCCGCTCGGCAAAGATCTCTTCTAAGAGTTGCCAATGCGCTTCTTCGCCGTGGTCGGTGATGTCTCCTGCCGAAACGAAGGCGTCCAGATACTTATTCGACGCAATGGAAAGGAGGGCTTTTCTCAATCGCCGCGCCCGATATTTTTCGTTGCCGCGCATATGGATATCGGAGAGAATGACGAAGGAAAAGATAGGGTCGTTGATTGCCGGTTTAAAAGTAAGTCGTGTCATAATGAAACCAGTATAGCACCGAAAGGGGCGTTTGTAAACTTCGGACCGCTTTTTTTACAAAAAAATGCAAGCGGAAGGCAATTTCCATCTTTACAAGTGCGAATTTATAAAGTATAATAGTTGTATCTGTAATATTACGAGGTCCGAATACATGAATTACGCTTTTGAAGCGGCGTTTGTTCGCGGTTATATCGAAGCCTTTTGCGCGCGCTATGAGTACCCAAAGGAGGCTATCGATACTTTTTTGTCCGTCTTTGACAGAATCAACGAAGATAAAGAATTAAACGAAAAGTTCTTTGCTCCGGTGCGTGCCTATGCAAAGGGAGAAAAATTTTCATACGGTCTCCATTTATCGGGCAATAAAAAGGGGGGAGAATGTCAACTCGCCGCCGATAAATTGGGCGTATCCACTTATACGACCGACTTCGTTTACTGCCTCTGCCTCATTCCCTATCTGGAAAAATTATACGAGGAAAAGGGACTGGACAAACAGATTTTTTACGACGGCATGATCGATTTCAGATGCAAATTATGGGAGTGCAAAAAGGTCTATAACGTGTGGGGGTCTTTCGTCGCCGGATGGTTCGGCGGATGGTTCACCCTCGGCAGATTCCAGTTTGGCAGGCTCCAATACGAACCGGCAAAGGGAATATGGATTTGTTGCCGGGTGGGCGATAAGAAAAAGAAATGGGTCCGGCTGTGGCAGAAATTTCTTAATATGCACATCCCGTCCATGGGACCGCTCAGACCGGAAGAGGTGAAAGAGTCCTTCAAAAAAGCCTACGACTTCTTCCGTACACGCGGATACGGGAAGGATATCGTATACCACACGTCGAGCTGGCTGCTCAGTCCCGATCACAGAAAGATGTTCAAACCGGACAGCAACATTGTCCGTTTCATGGACTGTTTTAAGGTGGTTTCTCTCTACGAAGAAAAGGACAACGGCGACTTTTGGCGTATCTACGATCGCCCCTTTAACAAAGACAACCCCGACTGTTCGGGAGAGACGACCATGCAAAAGGAATACGCAAAGATTATTTTAAACGGCGGACATATCAAACACGGTTCCGGTGTTTTTATTTACGACGGAAAAGAATTCTACAAATAAGGAGAAAAGAAAATGTTATCGAATATATTCGTTTCAGCAGGGAAAGAGATGAACACCTTTAAAAAACCGGTGGCGGCGCCCTATATCCGTAAGGAGTTTACGGCAAAAGGCGGCAAAGCCACGTTGACGGTGACTTGCAGCGGACTGTACAGGGCTTTTTTCAATGGAAAGGAGATCACCCGTTGTATTCTCGCCCCCTATTTTACCAACCCCAATCAATACCTCTTTTACGACGTATATACCGTTGAACTCCTCGAGGGCAAAAACGTCGTAGGGTTTATACTCGGTAACGGACTGTCCAACAGCCTGGACTACAACGTGTGGCAGTTTGAAAACGCCTCCTGGCGGTCGGCGCCGAAGCTCGCCTTTGCGGTGGAAGGGGAAGATCTCACGGTGGAAGCCGATGGGAGTAAAACCATGCCTTCTCATATAATTTTCGACGACTTCCATGCCGGCGAATGGGTGGACAGAAGAAAGGAAATAGCTGATTTCTCCGAGGTTTCCTACGATGATTCCGGTTGGGGAAAAACAATGGAGGTGGAACCGCCGAAAGGGGAAAAAGTGATTTCCGCCGTGCCGCCTATCGTGGCGGACGGAGAACTCAAACCGATCTCGATCAAAAAGGTAGGTAAAGGCTACGTCTATGACTTCGGGATCGTTTCCGCCGGCAATATGCGTTTAAAACTGGTCAAACCCACGTCGGGACAAAAAGTCAAATACGTTCATACCGAGGTAACCAAGGATGGTATACCCAATATAAAGACGTTGGTCTGCGGGAGAATGGATACCAATCAGACCTTTGAATATACGGCGCGCGGTGATGAAGAAGAGATTTACGAACCCTACTTTTCCTTCGTCGGTTGCAGATACGTTTACGTTGAGGGACTCCGCGACGACCAGGCGACGGAAGAGACCTTTACCTTTGTCATCCAGCACGGGGAGTGCAAAGAGTGGGGGCACTTTTTCTGTAGTGACGAAGTGGCAAACGCCATCGAAAAGATTGTCAAAAACTCCGACCTTAGCAACCTATTTTACTATCCGACCGACTGTCCGCAACGGGAAAAGAACGGTTGGACGGGCGACGCATCCATGTCCTCGGAGCATTATCTGGCAAACTTCGATATTACGGCGCAACTGACCAACTGGCAGAAACTGATCGTAAAGACGCAACGTAATGACGGCGCGCTGCCCGGTATCGTACCCACCGATAAATGGGGATTTTTGTGGGGTAACGGACCTATCTGGGACTCCGTTATGTTCACTATTCCGTACGAGGTATATCGCATAAACGGCGATAAAAAGATCATTGAGGATAGCGCGGAGGCTATGGATAAATATCTCCGTTACGCGCAAAAGAAACTCAATCCGTCGGGACTTGCCGACTTCGGTTTAGGCGATTGGGTGCAACCGCACTGCACGGCTTCCGGTCATTACGCTATCCGTAGGGTCACCAATACGTTGAGTCTGATAGAAACATGCGGTAAATCGATACGGATGTTCCGGGTTATCGGAGATAAAGAAAAAGAGGCGTTTGCGACGGATTTCCGCGCGCAATTGATCGCAGCGTTTTATAAAAAATGTTTCAACAAAAATACCGGGATCGTAAAGGGTTTTACCCAAACAACCCAGGCGTACGTTATATATCTGGGATTTTTGAAGCCGGAAGAGGAGAAAAAGGCGTTCGGGGTGCTGATGAAATGTATTAAACGGGACGACGTCACTCTTAACGCCGGATTGCTCGGTATCAGATATCTGTTCCACGCTCTGACGAAAATGGGTCAGTCGGATTTAGCCTATAAACTCATTACGCAAAACAGGCATCCTTCATACGGCTATATGATCGCCAACGGCGCCACCTCACTTTGGGAGGATTTTGCGAAAGTGAAGACCAAAGAAAACGGCGACCTCGTCCGTTTGGAAGAGCGTCAGCCGCTCCGCCAGATGCCCACTCTCGCCGTAAAAATGAGAATGTTCTCTCAGCGGATGGCGTTAAACAGCGGGAAACATAAAGAGGGCCTGGAAGGGCGCGTGTGGTCCCTTAACCACCATTTCCTCGGCGACGTCAGTAACTGGTTTAAACGTTGCATCGTAGGTATCTGCGTCAACGACGGGTACTTCGACCTGAATAACGTGGACGTTAAGCCGAACTTTATCGAAGCGTTGGAGTTTGCGGAAGGCGACAGAGAAACGGCTTTCGGAAAGGTTTTCGTACGGTGGGAGAGAAACAAAGACGTCGTTATTCTTTCGGTTGCGTCGAAAGACCTGCACGGGAAGATCGTACTTCCGGACGGGTACGTTTTTGAAGACGGCAGCAGCGAGAAACCGCTTGCGGAAGGAAAATACGTCTGCGTAAGAAAATAAAAGGAAATTTCTTACTTTACTATCAAGGAGTTTTTATGTGTAGAAAGAAAAAACAACGTCAGCTCGCTATGGGTTGGATCAGAAAGGAACCGGAGCCGGCGTTTTTCCCGGAAGGGTATACCGTGGAAAAGTACTGCGGTGAGCAACAGCAAAAGAGAGAGTTCTATCGACTTTGGCGTGGAGAGTACGGCTCGGAAAAGGAAGTCAACGATATGTTCTACAGAGAGTTCGAGAACTATCACGATTGCAAGCCGACTTCGGACGTGCATTTCGTCAAATACGGTGACGAATATATAGGTACCATTACCGCCATTCATCACCCCTTCGGCAATCTCGGCTACGTCCACATGGTGGCAATAAGAGAAGATTATCGCGGTAAACACCTCTCCCGGCCTCTTAACTATATCGCCATGAAAAAGATATACGAGGACGGTTCTAAACACGCTTTTTTAACCACCAACGGTTGGAGAAAGAACGCTATACGCAGCTACATAAAAGCCGGATTCCTGCCTTTACAGAACGGCGTCGGAAAGACGGAAAAGCAGGAGATGATAGACAGATGGAAAGAGGTTTACAAAGATTTGGAACTTGGAGAACTTCAGATGCTGGATAAACATTACAGACCTATTCCAAAGGAGAAACTACAATGAAAAAGGTAAAAATCGGTGTCCTCGGCTGCGGCAGGGGCAATACCATGATCGACTACTGCTTAAAGAACAAAGACGTCGAGTTGGTCGCTATATGCGATTTCAACGACTACTATCTTTCGCGTACCGTCGAAAAGCTCAAAAAGCACAGGATGCCCACTAAGGTATTCAAAAACTTCGATGACTTTTTGGAGTGTGAAATGGACGGCGTGGTGCTGGCAAATTACGCCAACGATCATGCCCCTTTTGCCATCCGATGCCTGGACAAAGGTATCAACGTCATGAGCGAGGTGCTTCCTTGCGAAAACCTCAAAGAGGCGGTGGAACTGGTAGAAGCGGTGGAGAGGAGCGGTAAAATCTATTCTTATGCCGAAAACTACTGTTTCTTTAATTGCACCAGAGAGATGCGCAGATTGTACCAAAGCGGTTTTCTCGGTGAATTCATGTACGGCGAGGGAGAATACATCCATAACTGCGAAGGGGTTTGGGGAGAACTGACCAAAGCCGATCGCAATCATTGGCGGAACACCAAGAGTGCTTTTTTCTACTGCACCCATTCGGCAGGCCCCCTCATCCATATCACCGGGATGCGTCCTGTCAGCGTGCAGGGGATAGAGGGCGACTATTCTCAGAAGATGAAAGACCTCGGCGCGGGCGGAGCGTCCATCGCCATAGAAATGGTCAAATTGGAAAACGGCGGCACTTTTAAGAGTATCCACGGTGGCGGCCTTAGCGAAAACTCCGTTTGGTACTCCATGTACTGTTCGGAAATGGAGATTGAATCGGGGAGAGAGGTCCCCGGACGGCGCGGTAGCACCCTCGGACATATCTATATGAAAGACGATCGCCACGTGCCGGGCAGAAAGAGATTCTTCCGTTCCTACGAAGTCAAGGAGAGCCGGGAGGCGAGGAAAGCCGGCCACGGCGGTTCCGACTGGTACACCATGCACAACTTCGTCGGGGCTATACGGGGAGAGAAAACAGAGATAATAGACGTCTACGAGGCGCTGGATATGTTCTTTGTCGGACACTTCGGCTTCTTGTCCGCATTAAATAAAGGCGTGGTCACCGAAATACCCGATTTCAGAGATCGGACGGTCAGAGAAAGGTATCGGGACGATATCCGTTGTTGCACGCCGGCAAAGGGAAAGGAACAGACCCTCCCGTCCAACGCGCAAGGGGGGATGAATACCACCGACGAAGCCTACGAGCGGATGAAAAAACAAATGGAACTTCAGCGCACGGAGAAGCGCGGCGGCTTATCAGAAGGTTGGAAATGGTTTTGGGGCGAACTTAAGATCGCTTTGAACTTGCATAAAAAAATCAAATAATTTCAGATAGGAGAAGATTTATGAAGAAGGTTAAGATCGGCGTCTTCGGCGCCGGCAGAGGACAAACGATGATGCGCTACTGTCTGCTCAATCCCGATGCGGAATTGGTAGCCATCTGCGACAAAAATGAAAAATTGTTGGACGCGAGAAAAAAACAGTTCGGCAAGAAAGGGAAAAATATACGCTATTTCAGCGACTTCGATACCTTTTTGGCGGAGTCTGGCGTGGACGCGGTGGTATTAGCCAACTATGCAAACGACCATGCGCCGTACGCAATTAAAGCGATGAAAGCAGGCAAACACGTCCTTAGCGAAGTGTTGCCCGTGGAAACGTTGAAAGAAGCGGTGGAACTGTGCGAAACGGTGGAGCAGACGGGTAAAATCTATGCTTATGCCGAAAACTACTGCTATTTTGCCTCGACGAGAGAAATGAAGAGACTGTTTGATAACGGCTACCTCGGAGAGTTCGAGTACGGCGAAGGCGAATACATCCACAACTGCCAACCGAGCTGGCCGGGACTGACTGCCGGCGGATGGGACGGACACTGGAGAAACGTCATGAGCGCCTTCTATTACTGCACCCACTCGGCAGGCCCCCTCGTACATATGGTGCGCGGTCAGGGCGTGCGTCCGGTCAAGGTCTCCGGTACCGAAGGACCGTACAATAAGCGTATGAAAGATATGTGCGCCGGCGGCGCATCCGTTGCGGTGGAAATGGTCACCCTCAGTAACGGCGGTATCTTTAAGAGCATTCACGGACTGGGATTGTCCGGTAATAATATATGGTATTCCGCCTATGGTACCAACGGCAGAGCGGAATCGGCGAGAGAGTACGCCGGTTACACCCGGAAGGCACCCCTCTATTGTCTGTACGTCAACGGCGGCAATACCGAGACCGATTCTTTGACCGAGACTCATAAATATTGCCCGAAGCTGACCCGTCGCGCTCGCCAATTCGGCCACAGCGGTTCTGACTGGTACATTATGAACAACTTTGTCCGTCGTATCAATGGCGAAAACTCCGACACTGTGGACGTATACGAAGCCCTCGATATGTACTTTGTCGGACACTTCGGATTCCTTTCCGCTTTAGAAGGCGGCAAAGCTATGGAGATCCCCGATTTCAGAGATAAGAAGGTCAGAGAAAAGTACCGCAACGACACCCGTTGTCCGGACAAGAACAAAGCCGAAGAAGGTCAGCTTTTGCCGAGCAACACGCAGGGCGGTTGGGTCATCGGCGAAGCGGAAAAAGAGCATATGAAATGGAGAGCCGCCAATCCGCTTAAGAGGGGAAAGATCAAGAGTATTATTTTTGAAATGAAAAAATATTTCAACAGAGGTAGGGTCAAATAAATGAAGATTTATGATATTTTGTTGACGATAGGTAATATGTTTAAACTCCGTCCCGCAAAGGAACGGAATAAAATAACCGATGGTTTTTTGCCGACGGAAGAGGACCTGAAAGGGGCGAAGAAGTACAGCCGGGTGATGATCTTCGGCGTGGACGGCGCAGGAGATTATTTTTCCAAATGCAGCGTACCCAATTTCGACCGCATTTTCGGACATGGGAGCAGAACTTTCTCGGCGCTCAGCCAGTTTCCTACCATCAGCGCGCAGAACTGGGGTTCCATTCTGCACGGACTGACCTTTCAATCGCATAAATTGACCAATGAGATCGCGGCAACGATGAATTTCGTCCGGAAGGACCAGCCGTCGATATTCCGCGTGTGCGCCGAGTCGCATCCGGGAAGCACGTACGCATCCATTGTCAACTGGTATCCGATCAATAAAGGTATTGTCGAGAATAAGATCGAAGGACTCTATAAAATCAACGCAGGCGAACTGTATAAAGGACCGAGCGACGACGAAGCGGTCGATAGAGTAGCTTGCGAACAGATAATCAGCTTTATTCAGGATAAAGATCCGCGTATTTTATACACCCATCTGGACGGACCGGACGAGGGCGGACACAGCCACGGCTACGGTACGCCGGAATACGTCGCGTCGGTGCAACACGCCGACGAGCTTGTGGGTAAAATTTATGACGCTTACGTAGAAAGGGGCTGGGGAGAGGATACGCTCTTTATTCTGGTCACCGATCACGGACACGTTTGCAAAAAGAGAAAGGACGGCACCACGTTCGGCGGGCATGGCGGTTGGACGGACAGTGAAAAGTACGTCACCATTGCCGTTGCCGGGGGACTGGGCGATATTATTGACGGAGAAATGGGGCAAGCAGGCACGTTGGACGTTGCGTCCATTGCCCTCTATGCTCTAGGCGAAAAGCAACCGGACGTCTACGAGTCCAGAGTCCCGAAAAACGTTTTCAGTACGCTTAAATAAATAATAAGGAGATATATGGTATGAAAGAGTTTTGTAGTAACGTTATAAAGACGATCAAAAAACACAAAGTGATCACGATCATCATTTCGGTCGTTATCGTTCTTGTCGTTACCTTTTCCTGCTTGGGCGCATTTGTGTTCAATCGTTTTTCGCAAGGGAAAGTGCCTACCGAAAAGGACCTTGCGTACCTGCGAGAAAACGGGTACGTATACGATCACGTCGTTATCTTCGGTGTGGACGGCGCCGGCGGGTATTTTGATAAAATGTATACGCCCGGATTCGATTCTATATTTAAAAACGATACCATAGACGCCTCTATTACTTACAAAGGCATCAGTCAGTTCCCCACGATCAGCGCGCAGAACTGGGGGTCTATGATCCATGGCGTACGCAGTAACAAACACGGATTGACAAACAGTAACACCGCCAGAGAGACGGGTCAAAAGTATACCGATACGAAATATCCCTCTTTCTTTAAAGTCTACGCGGAAAGGCATCCCGACGTATACATGGCGTCTATCGTCCATTGGGATCCCATCAACTATGGTATCATCGAGGATATGCCGCAGATAAGAAAGATCACGGCGGAAGGCGAAGGGGAGGACTCTCTGACCGATGGCAAAGCAGTTGGCATGACCAGTGAAGACCTCGATACCCTCGTTTGCGGAGAGGTCATTCGTCAGATCAAAGAAGAAAACCCGAAGATCCTCTTTGCTCACTTCGACTGTGTTGACAGCGCAGGGCATAGTTACGGTTGGGGAAAAGAACCGTACGTCCATGCGGTCAAACACGTTGACGGTCTGATGGGAGAAATCTACAAAGCCTGCCAAGAGGCCGGTTGGGAGAAAAACACCCTGTTTATTTGCATCTCCGACCACGGACACGAAACGTGGGGCGGTCACGGTAGTAATAATTACAACGTGCGCCACATCACCTTTGCCGTTGCCGGAGGAAAGGGCAACGTAATTAAAGGGAAACCCGGACACGTCGTTACGCAGGATATGGCGGCGGTGGTTTTGTATGCGCTCGGGGAGAAACAGCCGGACAGCTGGGATGCAAGGGTTCCCAATAACATGTTCAAAAACCTGTAAGGGAGAATACGCATCTTTACGTCTGCAAAAAAACATAATTATTTTTAGCAAAAACCCAGTTTTATCTTACTAAAAAGGTCATATGGATAGAATTGGGTTTTTTGCAGACTTTTGCGAAGTCATCGCTCGCAGTAGTCCACTACAGCTTTCGCTCGATTTCGCAAAAAATCCACGCATTCTCGAATACGCATCTTTCCGTCTGCAAAAAAACATAATTATTTTTAGCAAAAACCCAGTTTTATCTTACTAAA
>CAMOOO010000014.1 GCA_946621465.1 uncultured Clostridia bacterium | reverse complement strand
CAGCTCGTGTCGTGAGATGTTGGGTTAAGTCCCGCAACGAGCGCAACCCTTATGTATAGTTGCCAATATTAAGTTAGGAACTCTATACAGACTGCCGTGGACAACACGGAGGAAGGTGGGGATGACGTCAAATCATCATGCCCCTTACGTCTTGGGCTACACACGTGCTACAATGGCTATTACAAAGAGCAGCGAAACGGTAACGTCAAGCGAATCTCATAAAAATAGTCTCAGTTCAGATTGTGGGCTGCAACCCGCCCACATGAAGTCGGAGTTGCTAGTAATCCCGAATCAGCATGTCGGGGTGAATGCGTTCCCGGGTCTTGTACACACCGCCCGTCACGCCATGGGAGTCGGGAGTACCCAAAGTCGGTGAGCTAACCCGTAAGGGAGGCAGCCGCCTAAGGTAAGACCGGTGACTGGGGTGAAGTCGTAACAAGGTAGCAGTATCGGAAGGTGCGGCTGGATCACCTCCTTTTAAGGAGCAAGGTAACACTTGCAAACTTGTCGAGGTTATATCGATTTAATTAGGTGTAACTTCTCTAACGGGTAATGCCGAGAGTCTAAATTATTTAACAACTTGGGACAGTACGTTCCATTATTCCTTTCCTCAGTTAGGTAAATGTGTTTTCGGATAGAAGAAAGTTGATTATAGGTAATCGCCGTAAGGGCGGTTATTTTTTTATACAAAAATGGTGCTTTTGCATTGCCGGTATATCATTTTTTAAAAAATCCTGTACAATTTGATCTTTTGTGTTATTATAAAATATAGCTGTGAATTCATGTTTATTCGCACGAGGAGGAATGGGGCATGAAGAGAGGTTCTTTTGCCGAATATTTGGCGGCAAGGAAGGTCAGGAAGGAAGAGGATGCAATACGCTTGCAGTGGATGGAGAAGATGGGTAAAAAGGGCATTTCCGCAAGGGATATGCGTCTTTTGGACCGTGCGTCGAAGATTTTGGCGAACAATATTATGTTGGGGAACGGCGGCACGTGGGGCGATTATCGCGGAATAGTGCCTTCGCTGAGCCATTTCAGAGGGGTGTGGAACTGGGATAGTGCTTTTCATGCGTACGCCGTGTCGCGTTTCGATCCCGAGCTTGCTTACGAGCAGTGTGAGATATTTTTGAAAAATCAACGCCCGAACGGGCTGTTCCCGGACGTGCTTCATTCGGAGGGGGAGATCAAGGACAATTATTCCAAGCCACCTGTATTCCCGTGGGCGTTTGTACAGGTATATCGTCGGTCGCCGAACAGGGAGCGGCTGGAAAGGGCGTACGAGGGGTATAAAAAGAATGAGAATTTTTGGCATACGAAGCGATTTGATGAAAAATACGGATTGTTTTATTATGACGCCGAAAAAATCGACGAACACTGGCTGACGCATCAAAGGTGGGAGTCGGGAATGGATAATTCTCCCCGTTGGGACGATGGGGTGAGCCAGTACCTCGCCGTTGACCTCAACGCCTTTATGGTGCTTTTTTACGACGCTATGGCGTTTATGGCAAAGGAGCTGGGAAGCAGAGAGGAAGAGCATTGGTTAGGAAGAAAAGAGGAGACAAAGAGGAAGATAAACGAGCATTTATGGTGCGAGGAGCGCGGAATGTATCTGGATAAGGACCGGTTCACGGACGAATTTTCTTACGTGATGTCGTCCGCTCATTTCGTGCCGCTTTTTGCCGAATGTGCGACGAAAGAGCAGGCGGAAAGGGTCGCTGCCGTTGCTGCGGACAGCAAAAAGTTCTTCCCGTCCATGCCGACGGTTGCCTTTGACGATCGCACCTTTAACCCTGTAAAATACTGGCGCGGACCGGTGTGGCTCAACTACGTTTACTGGGCGGTGGAAGGGCTATATAAGTATGGCTTTAGGGAACTTTCCGAGCAAATTCGGGAGACGATACTGCACTTTGTGGATAAAAACAGGCGCACCATCTATGAGAATTACAACCCGAAAACAGGGAAGGGACTGGGAGCGCACGGCTTTGGGTGGTCGTCGGTTTTTACGATAGAAATGATTTGCGCTCGGCTGGACGAGGAGAAATAGCGTTCAAAACCGCAAAAATATTTTGTATATTTATACTTTTTGTGGTATCATAATAAATAATCCAAAGTTCAGGGGAGAGAAATGATCTATTACGGCATTGATATCGGCGGAACGAAGTGCGCGGTTACGGCGGCGAACGTCGCGGACGGGGAGATCGCTATTTTGCAAAAAGAGGCTTTCCCTACGCCAAAAAACGACCCGAACGGCGTAATGGAACGGCTCTACTTGCTTCTGTCGCCCATGTTGAAAAAATACGGCAAAGGGAGCGTCGGCATCAGTTGCGGCGGACCTCTCGACGAAGAAAGAGGAATTGTTCTCGGACCGCCCAATCTGCCCGGATGGGACCACGTGGAGATTGTCGAGTTCTTTGAAAAAAGGACGGGTAGCAAGGCAAAACTCCTTAACGACGCCAACGCATCCGCTCTGGCGGAATGGCACTTCGGCGCAGGCGTGGGGTGCAAAAACATGGTGTTCATGACCTTTGGCACGGGGCTGGGCGCAGGACTGATCTTGAACGGAAAATTATACTCGGGGACCAACGGCAACGCCGGCGAAGTTGGACACTTGAGAATGCTGTCTTCCGGACCGGTGCATTACGGCAAGAAGGGAGCGTGGGAGAGTTTTTGCAGCGGAAGCGGTATTGCGGACCTGGGAAAAGAACTCGTCCGGAAAAAGCCCGATTGCGCGTTAGGTAAGAGGGTGAAGAGTATAGACGATATCACGGCGAAGCTGATTGCCGAGCTGGCGCACGAGGGGGATAAAGACTGCCTCGGGGTTTACAGAAAGAGCGGAAGGATACTGGGGAAAGGCATTGCCTACCTCATGGATATTCTCAATCCGGAAGTGATCGTCATCGGCGGCGTGTATATGCGCAGCCACGATCTACTCGACCCGACAATGTACGAGGTCATAAAAAAAGAAGCGTTGCCGCATACGGCGAGCGTGTGCAAAGTTTTGCCGGCGCGTCTTAGCGAAAACATCGGCGACTATGCGGCGATTTCGGCGGCAATGGAGGCGGAATGAAAGAGTATACGCAAAGCGTTTTGGATACGCTGATAAATAAATATCCGCAGCTTACGGGGTCCAAAGAGAGCATTTCGGAATCCTTTAAGCTCATTTACGACGCTTTAGAGAGCGGACACAGTCTGTTTACCTGCGGCAACGGCGGCAGTGATGCGGACGGGCGGCATATTGTGGGAGAACTGAGAAAAAGTTTTCGGCTCCCCAGACCCGTTACCGAGGAGACGAGGGATAAACTATCCCTGCTCGGAGAAAACGGAGAGTACCTGATCGAACATTTGGAGAGGGCGCTCCCGGTGTTCAGTCTGAATGAAAACTCCTCGCTTTTATCCGCCTATGAGAATGACGCGGCGGCCGACGCGGCGCTGGCACAGGCACTGTTCGGCGCGGCAAAGCAGGGGGACGTACTGCTGTGCATCTCCACGTCGGGAAATAGCCGGAATTGTGTTCTCGCCGCGACGCTGGCCAGGGCGATGGGACTTGTCACGGTGTCTTTGACGGGGGAAAGAAGCTCGAAGCTGAGCGAACTATCCGACGTGACGATAGCCGTCCCCGAAACGGAGACGTACAAAGTACAAGAATTACATTTACCCGTATACCATTGCCTTTGCGCGATGCTTGAAGGGGAATTTTATTATTGAAAAACAGGAGGTAGAGTATGACCGAAATGGAGAATAAAATACTGGCTTTGTTGCAGGACAACGCCCGCTATTCCGCAGAAGAATTGGCAGTTATGGTGGGGAGTGACGAAGAGACGGTAAAAGCGATGGTCCGCGGACTGGAACAAAAGGGCGCTATCATTAAATACACCGCCGTCATCAATCCGGAAATCATCGACGAAGACAGCGTCAGCGCGTTGATCGAGGTCAAAGTTACGCCGCAGGCGAGGAGCGGATTTGATTCCTTTGCCGACAGGATCGCCCAGTTCGACGAAGTAAAAGCGGTTTACCTTATGAGCGGCACCTATGATCTTGCCATTCGCCTGGAAGGAAAAACGCTGAGAGAGATCTCTTCTTTTGTGGGAGAAAAACTTTCTTCTATCGAAGGCGTAACGTCCACGGCAACCCACTTTATCATGAAAAGGTACAAAGAGGACGGCGTCTGCACCGAAAGTGTCGGCGCGAAAAAGAGACAACTCTTCGTTTCCGAATAATCATGGATTATACTCGTTTTATCGGAAAGACCGTTTCCGAGCTGCAACCGTCCGGTATCCGAAAGTTTTTCGATATCGTTGCCGAGTCGCCCGACGCTATCTCTTTAGGCGTGGGCGAACCGGACTTTGACACCCCCAAAGAGGGGCGCGACTTCGCCGTGCGTCAAATAGAAAAGGGACTGACGCAGTATTCGGCGAATAAAGGCATGATCAAACTCAGGCGCTTGATCTCCGATTATTACCGCACGCGGTATAACGTTGCTTATATCCCGGAAAAAGAGATCATCGTCACCGTAGGCGGAAGCGAGGGGATAGACCTGGCGCTCCGCGCCACACTGGAAAGGGATGACGAAGTGCTGATCCCATCGCCTTCGTACGTTTCTTATAGCCCCTGCGTTCTTCTTGCCGGTGGCAAACCGATTCCGGTGCCGTGCTACGAAGAAAATAACTTCCGCGTGAAAGCCGAAGACGTCGACAGACTCTGCACGGAGAGGACGAAAGTTCTCGTTCTGCCCTATCCAAACAACCCCACCGGAGCTATTTTGGAGGAAGATGACCTCAAAAAGATCGCCGAAGTGTGTATAAAACGAAATATCCTCGTTTTAAGCGACGAAATATACAGCGAACTGACCTACACTAACAAAGGACATATCTCTATTGCCTCCGTCGAAGGCATGAAAGAACGGACGCTGGTTATTAACGGCTTCTCCAAAGCCTTCGCTATGACCGGGTGGCGGCTCGGATACATCTGCGGACCGGAGCCGATCATCTACTGTATGTATAAAATCCATCAATACGTCATCATGTGCGCCCCCACGCCCTCGCAGTACTGCGGTATCGCCTGCCTGGAAACCGGTCTAGAGGACGATTTTGCCTCTGTAAAGCGCATGAAAGAACAATACGACTTCCGCCGCAGGTTTTTATTAAACGAGCTGAAAAAAGCCGGTATGGACTGTTTTGAGCCGCAAGGCGCCTTCTACGCCTTCCCGTCCGTCAAAAAATTCGGCATGACGGGAGAAGAATTCGCAAACGAACTCTTCCGCAAGGAAAAAGTCGCCGTCGTCCCCGGCGGAGCTTTCGGTGACAGCGGAATGTATAACGTCCGCATCTCCTACGCCTATAGCATCAAAGATCTGACCACCGCGATGGAAAAGATCAAACACTTTACGGAAACCTTATAATTTCTTTTCATTCACAGTAAAAATAAAGACGGGCTTATTAAAGTCCGTTTTTTATTTTCATATACGTTTTCTTGTATGCTTTTGGCAAATAGGGGGCTTTTGGACGAAAAGAAGGGCATAATAAAAGATAAACGGCCGCGACGACATAAATTTATGCTAAAAAGTCAAAAAAATACTTGCCAAACGAGAGAGAGGGGTATATAATAATTAGCAGTCAGACAGATAGACTGCTAAAAATGAACATATTCGGAGGTAAGAAGATGAAAAAGTTTAAGACGGAATCCCAAAAGATTCTTGATTTGATGATCAATTCTATCTATACGCACAAAGAGATATTTATTCGTGAGATCCTCAGTAACGCCAGCGATGCTATCGACAAACTTTATTATAAAAGTTTGACCGACGGAATCAGTGGACTTTCTCGCGAGGATTTTTCCATTGAAATCAAAGCGGACAAAGAGGCGCGCACGCTGACGATCAGCGATAACGGTATCGGTATGACGGCGGAGGAACTGGACAATAACCTCGGCGTTATCGCAAAAAGCGGCTCGCAGGAATTTAAGAAAAACAACGAAGCCAAAGAGGATATCAATATCATCGGGCAATTCGGCGTAGGCTTTTATTCCGCCTTTATGGTCAGCGATAAAGTGGACGTCATAAGCAGAGCTTATGGAGCGGAAGAAGCCAACAAATGGACGAGCAACGGCAGCGAAGGGTACGAAATCAAGCCGGCAGAGCGCGACGGACACGGTACCACCATTATTATGCACCTCAGACCGGATACCGAAGAGGAAAAATACGGCAAATATCTCGAGGAATACGAGATCCGAGAACTGGTCAAAAAATACTCCGATTATATCCGCTATCCCATCCGTATGGAAACCACCCATTATAAGACCGAAGGAGAGGGCGACGACGCCAAAGAAACGGAGTATAAAGAGGCGGAAACCCTCAATTCCATGGTTCCTCTTTGGAAGAAAAATAAGTCTGAAATTGACGAAAAAGAGTACAATTCCTTCTATAAAGATAACTTTTACGACATGGAAGACCCCATCGCCGTCATCCACACTTCGGTAGAAGGCGCGGTGTCGTATAAGGCGCTGCTATTCATCCCCTCCCACCCCCAATTCAACTATTATACCAAGAATTATGAGAAGGGTCTGAAGCTCTACACCGACGGCGTTTTGATCACCGATTGTTGCAAAGATTTGCTCCCGGATTACTTTGGGTTCGTCAAAGGTCTGGTCGACAGCGAATTGACGTTAAATGTTTCACGTGAAACAATTCAACAAAATTACAGGCTGAAGAAGATAGCCTCCAATATCGAGAAGAAGATTAAGGATAAATTGGTGGAATTGTTGCAAAAAGACCGCGAAAAGTACGAAAAGTTCTATAAAGGCTTCGCAACGCAGCTGAAATACGGCATCTACGACAGTTGGGGTGCAAATAAAGAAACGCTGAAGGATTTAGTGCTGTTCCACTCGATAAAAGAGGACAAACAGGTCACTTTGCAGGAATATGTGGACAAAATGGGCGACAGTCAAAAGTATATTTATTACGCGACAGGCTCGTCGATCGAGGCGATCAAGGCTCTTCCGCAGTGCGAAAAGGTGCTGGATAGCGGTTTCGACATCCTTTGTTTGACCGAAGACATCGACGAATTTGCTCTCCGGGTGCTGGGAACTTACGCCGAAAAAGAGTTTAAATCGGTTGCAAGCAGCGATTTAGGCATCGACGAAGCGGAAGCGGTCGTCGAAAATAAGGAACTTACCGACTTTATGAAGGAAAAATTGGGCGACAAAGTTGCCGAAGTGAAGATTTCTTCGCGGATGAAGACCCATCCGGTATGTTTCAGCACCAAAGGCGAGGTCTCCATGGAGATGGAAAAGGTCCTCAATAAGCTGCCCGACGCGCCGGCAGAGGGCGTCAAGGCGCAAAAAGTGCTGGAAATCAACGGAAATCACCCCATTTACGAAAAATTACAGCAGGCTTTTGCCGAAGACAAAGAAAAAGCGGAAAAGATCACCGAAATCCTATATAACCAGGCGCTCCTCATCGAGGGCATGGCGATCGAAAGTCCGACCAGACTTGCCGAACTCGTTTGCGAGCTGATCTAAGCACTGTTTATTGATTTTATCAATAAAAAGCAGACCGTTTCTTTATGTGCGCGATCTGCTTTTTTTATTTTGCGCGCAGAATTTGTGCGCGGAACGCGCGGAAAGGAATCGGGGAAATAAAACGGAAAAACGCGCGGAAACGGCAAAAATCGCAGAGTGCAATTTTTTATTGATTTTGTGAAAAATTTGTGAAAAAATGGATAAAATCGGTTGACAAAGTATCTTTCATGTATTATTATATTCACGCGTAAATTGGGAAACCAATGAATTAGCCCCTCATTTTTTTCCCGACAGTCCATGCGCAATGAAAAAATTATTAAGGAGAATACTCATGAAATCTTACATGGCGAAACCCGAAGATATCAAAAGAGAGTGGTTCGTACTCGACGCGGCCGGACTTCCTCTCGGTAGAGTGGCATCCAGGGTTGCCTCTATTTTAAAAGGAAAGACCAAACCGACGTATACCCCCAACGTTGATACCGGCGACTATGTGATCGTTATCAACACCGATAAAATCATCCTCACCGGTAATAAGGAAAAACAAAAATACTACACCTATCACACCGGTTACATCGGCGGTCTGAAACAGATCAGATATGACAAATTGATGGCGGAAAAGAGTGATTTTGCTTTGACCAAAGCAGTCAAAGGTATGCTCCCGAAGAATTCTTTGGGCAGAAGCATGATCAAAAAACTCTTTGTCTACAAAGGTGCCGAGCATAAACAAGAAGCTCAACAACCCAAACCCATTACTCTTGACTAATCCGAGGTGAAATTATGGCAAAGAAAATCGTAAAGAAAGTTCAATATTGGGGTGTCGGCAGACGTAAGAAAGCCGTTGCTCGCGTACGTCTCATCCCGGGCACCGCTCCCATGATGGTCAATAAAAAGAGCGTAGAAGAATATTTCCCCTTGGACGCTCAGCGTTATATCGTCAATCAGGCTCTCGAGCTGACTTCTACCACCGATAAATACGAAGTTATCGTTAATGTAAAAGGCGGCGGCCTCACCGGACAGGCGGGAGCTGTCCGCCACGGTATCGCCAGAGCCCTGTGCGAAGCCGATCCGGAACTCCGTTCCGAGCTGAAAAAAGCCGGTTTCCTCACCAGAGACCCGAGAATGAAAGAAAGAAAGAAATACGGTCTCCACAAAGCAAGAAAAGCTCCGCAGTTCAGCAAACGTTAATCGTTTCGGAATTCAAAATCACACCAAAAAGGACAGGATTTACTTCCCGTCCTTTTTTTATGCCGAAATCTGCCCCCCCCAAAACACCATAATTTGGCAATCAGAATAGGAAAAATGAATTGCAAAAGTTTTTTAATACTGTTATAATTATTTTGTATGCGTATTTCCGCGCGTATGCGTAAAGAAAAAAACAAAAGTTCTAAAAGGAGAACGATTTATGGAAAGCATAAAAAACTATTTCAAGAATTTTAAATTCACCTTTGGTTTCGCCCTGAAATGCCTGGCATTTTTGGTGCTGATAGCTTACGTCGTCATTATGGCGTTCGGAAAGCTCATGTTCAGCCCGATGAGTGTTTTTTGGCGCAGCATGAACATCTTCGGAAAAGCGGGCGAATATAACGTTATTCTTCGCATTATCAGCTACGTTATTTTCTATCTTGGCGCGAGCTGGGTGTTGCGTTTCATTCTGAAACTGCTCGCAAAGCCGCTTAAGAAAGGAAAAGCCATCGTCGAGATGCTTTGCAGCTTGATCAAGTACGCGGCGATCATCGTTCTGCTTTTCAACGTGTTGAAAACGGTCGGCGTTGACACCACCGCCATTCTCGCCGGTATCGGAATTTTGGGATTGGTCGTAGGTCTCGGAGCCCAGCCCCTCATCGCCGACATCATCGCGGGACTCTTTATCGTGTTTGAAAAAGTCTTCGACGTCGGAGACATCATTGTCGTTGACGGCTTCCGCGGCACCGTCAAAGAGATCGGCATCCGCACCACGCAAATCATCGACGTCGGCGGTAATATAAAGATCATCAACAACGCCGACTTAAAGAGCGTCGTCAACATGACCAATCAGCTCTCCTTGGCCGTTTGCGATATCGGCATCGAGTACGGCGATTCCCTCGAAAGGGTAGAATCCATTCTGAAAGCCAATCTGCCCGCCGTCAAAGCCGCCATTCCGGATATCAAAGAGGGTCCCTTCTATAAGGGCGTATCTCAACTCGCCGATTCCGCCGTCGTTATCCGTTTCGTTGCCAATTGCGAAGAGGGCGCGAAGTACCAGGTGGAAAGAGATATGAACAGACAGTTCAAACTGCTCTTTGAGAAAAATAATATCAATATTCCGTTCCCGCAGATCGTGCTTAATCAGCCTATAGAATTCGAGAACGCCACCCAAAAACAGCAAAAAGAAGCAAAAGCCTTCGTGGACGAGCAAAAAGAACTCAGCAAAGGCATCGCCGAGGGTGAAGTCAACGATAACTAATAAAATAAGGTAACAAAGTGAAAGACGAAATCAATAATTACGGTATAAAGAACGCCGACGGACAATCGCCTGCTTATAGTAACCTCGGTAAAGTGAGGTTTTCCAACGACAATCCCAGGGCGGTAAAAGAAAGTTCCGCAGTCGCCAATGAAGAATCATTCCGGACGACGGAAACTTTTAACGACCCCAAAAAAAGCAGTCGCAACGTTCGCTCGACGGCGAGAGAAACGGAGAGCGTAAGTAATAGCGGCGGAGAGAACGTCGGCACCGAATCGGTCGACTCTATTTCGTCCGCCTCTTCCGCCTCGTCCGCAGCTACCTCCGCCGCGTCAACCGCGGCATCCGGCGCAGCGGCGTCTTCCGCCGCTATCGGCAGTAGCATCGGAGCTATCGCCGGTACCGTCGCTTCGGCAGTCGTTACGGCGGCGATTGTCGTTGCCGTCTTCGTCAGTACCATGTCGATTAACCTCTCTTTGGTTATGGCGAACATGGACAGCCTGGTTTTGCAAATCGAAATGCAGGGCGCGCAGGAAGAAGACTTCGAGAACCCCATCATCGCCATACTGGAAGGCGAAGACGGTTCGCGCCAGGAACAGGAAATAAGTCCAGATACGGTGTATCTGACGTTTGAAGGGCTTGCGCCGGGTAAAGAATACCTGGTCAGTATAAAAAATCAAGAAAAAGTCTTCGTCAGTAAGTCTTTTATTACAGCGACCAAAAAGATAGACCGCGGGTCTATCACCGCCCACGACGAGGGCAACCGGATCTATGGCAGCGTAGCAAACGTCCAATTGCGCTCGGATGAATTCTATACCATCACGGCAAAAGACGTCGGCGGCAACGTACTGTTTACCAAAGACAGCATCGATCGGGACATGGATTTTTCCTTCGACGTGAGCGGACCGACCAACGTACTCCTTTCTCTGTCGGTAAACGGCGTCGTCTATGCCGCCGCCGAGGTGGAAATGGTGAAGCCGGCAGGCGGACCTCAGTATGACCTCGATCACGCTACGTGGGTATGGACGGAAAAAACGTCAAAAATATCCTTTGCCGACCTCTCCGGCGGTGACCCGCTCCTGCTCGACGCGACCGTTACCCTTGCGGGGACCAAGGCGGCGACCTGCGACCAGCCCGGTACGGAGACCTATTCGGCAGTCGTCTCCTACGAAGGTAAGCAATATGCCGACACCAAAGAGTTCGTCGTGGCGGAAAAACTCGGACATGCCTATAACGATCACCATTTCGTTTGGCAAAAAACGCAGGACGGATATATCGCCAAACTCCGCTTCGTGTGCGCGAACGACGATACTCATTATTTAGAATACGACGCGGTGGTTAACCCCGAACGGATAGAACCGGAATGTGAGGCGGATGGCAAAGTGATCTATTACGCCAGCGTAGAAGATCCCTCGTGGGAAGAACCCTATTACGATGAAAAAGTCGTCGTGGACCAAGGCTCCGCCCTCGGCCACGACTACGGCGAACTCGTCCCCGAACTCTCCGCAACGACAACGGAAACCGGAATGAAAGCACACTACGTCTGCTCCAGATGTCAAAAGCTCTTTGACGTTGAATATCAAGAAGTTGCCGAAAGCGACCTTATTATAGCCGTTTGCCAACCGGAGTATGATTATACCAACCCGATATGGCATTGGGAAATGGACGGAGACATCCCAACGGAAAATGCGACCGTTTCCTTTGCCGAGATCCATGGCGGAGAGCCGATAGTCTACGAGGCATCCGTTGTTCGGTATCTCTCATCGAGTGCGACCTGCGAGAGCCCGGCAGTTTACTATTACCACGCTGATACTTCTTCGCTGACCTTGCCCGGAGTTGATGATATTTACGAAAATGATAGCGAAACCTTTGAAGAAGGCGAACCTCTCGGACACGACTACGGCGAGAGCGAACCGGAATGGAATTGGACGGAAGCAGGCGACGGCTACGTAGCCACCGCATCGTTCCCCTGTCAGCGTTGCGTACACGTCGAAGAGTTAATCGCCCAGGTAACGCAGGACGGCGACCGGTATTATGCAACGGTGGTACTGGACGGTCAAGAGTATCATGACGAATACGAAGACTCGGGAACTACAGAATACGGCATCGGCGACGGCAACGTCTCGTTTAACAATAGCTCGAGGATTAACCTGTATGCCGATGGGTATGAAGACGGCAGCGGATTCCATTATTTTGAGAGTACCGCAGACAACCGCATTTGTATCACCGGTTCGCAGGAAGGCGACATGCCCCTGATGATCTATAGTAACCCCTATAATGAAACAAGATCGGGGAGTAAAGTCACCTATTACCTGACCTTTGATAACGTCGACATCACAGCATCCTCTTGGGCGGCGGCATTGGTTATTCTACCCTATGACGATATGGATATCTATATTGAAAATATCGGCAATAGCCATATTGCCGGCTATAACCACCCGGCGTTCTCCATTCAGGGTGAAAGCGGACACACCGTGAATATCCATGTCACCAGCGAAAACGGGTTCGATAGTTTCGTCTGCGGAAGACAGGACGGAGATTCGCCAACCCTTTATAATGATGACTACGGTGGGTCGGTAACGTTCACGATGAACGGAACGGAATGCGACTCGTACGGCAATAGTTATTGATCGATTAATAAGGATATATATAAAAAATATATAAATAACTAATAAAAAAGAATTTTGGAGGAAGAAATGAAAGATCTACTCAAAAAAGCACTCGCCGAATTCATCGGCACGTTTGTACTCGTATTCGTCGCTTGCGGCGTTGCGTCACTCACACATGGCGACCTCGTTCCTACCGCTTTGTCGTTCGGTCTCGTCATCGTCGCGATGGCTTATTCCGTAGGCAGAGTTTCCGGTTGTCACATCAACCCCGCCGTTTCTTTGGGATGCCTGCTCACCAAACGCATGAATATTAAAGAATTCTGCGTGTACGTTGTTAGCCAAATCCTCGGCGGATTCGCAGGCGCAGCTCTCCTGTTCGGCATTATGGCAATGTCCTTGCCCGAGGGAACAAAAGTGTTCGACGTGTTCGGTAACGCCAGCAACTTTGCAGTCTTCTATGCCGGTAAATTGACTGCCGGTAACGTAATCGGCGCACTCCTCACCGAGATTGTGCTGACCTGCATCTTCGTCTACACCATTCTCAACGTCACCGATGAAAAAGCCGGCCATGGCAAAATCGCCGGTATCGTTATCGGTCTGACCTTGACCCTCGTACACCTCGTTGGTATCAATCTGACCGGAACTTCCGTCAACCCCGCTCGTAGCTTGGCTACCGCTCTCGGTACCGTTATCTATGGTGGCGGTTCTGAAGCCATTGCCCAAGTCTGGATGTTCATCGTAGCCCCCTTAGCCGGCGCAGCTATCGCAGCTCTGCTGTATAAGGTCCTCAACATCGAAAAGAAATAATAAAATAATAAAACCATTCCCCGCGAAACTCGCTTTCGCGGGGAATAAACTTTTTTGTAGAAACAACGGTAACTTCCCCACAAAACGTCGTTTTGCAGGGGAAAAACCTTTACATCTTTACCTCGCTACGCGAGGACCGACATAACGTCGGAACAAATGAAATTTGATTGCCGTCACAGACGGGAATGAGAGATTTATAATTCGTGCGTCAGCCGGTAAATTCGGCTACGCCGCAAAGGATAATCAAATTCTCGGCGAATTTGATATAAAGCGAAGAGGGATCTTAATTAAGGAAATAAATATAACTATATATATTATTATACTAATAAGGAGTTTGAACGATGGAAAGAACAAGTAAAAACCGAGTTCAGAAGTCAATGACAATCAGTATCTTGACAGTGCTATTGTTTGCATTGCTCGTATTGTTGTCGTTTGCGCCCGGCATGGGAATGACGGCGTATGCAGATCCGGAGCCCGTGGCGCACCATGACGGATGGACGGCGACCAACACGTTACCGACTACGGAAGGTGGTAGCTATTATCTGACTGACGACGTGACGATCACGTCTAGTTGGAACGTACCTGCCGGCACGACCAACCTCTGCCTGAATGGCCACGGCATCAAGGTGACAGGCACTGACAGCGTTATCTATATTGCAAGCGGCAGAACGCTCAATATTTACGACTGCAAAAATACCACGCACTATTTCAACGTAGATAGCGACAGCACTGCTACCGGCATCAACGATAATTCGGGTAGCAATAGTTTTGACGGCGGCTATATCACCGGAGGAAAAGGCAAGGACAATCTAAAGCACGGTGGTGGCGTCTATGTTAACGGTACGTTCAACCTGTACGGTGGCAATATTATCGGCAATAAAGTGACGGCGAACGAAAACTGCGGCGCAGGCGTATATTGCAATGATAACTCGACCTTCCGTATGTACGGCGGAAGCATAAGCTACAATTATGCACAGAATGCCGGTTGCGCGATTTTCGGATGGGAAAATGCCACGATCGAGATCTACGGAGGCGAAATATCCTATAATAAGACGTCTCATTCAAGTGGCAGCGCGATCTCGTTTTGGGGGGGCACCGCTTCGTTAAAGTTGTACGGCGGTTATATACACGACAACCTGACGCGTGTCGGCGGAGGTGCCGTCAATCTTGCCACAGCAAGTCCTACGGTCGGATTGAAAGGGAATTTGATCGTTTGCGATAACACCACCGACAGCACCAGCAGTACCGCTGCTCGGAACGTGTACGTGGGTAGCAAACCCATCAATATCGAAGGCGCTTTGACAAATACGGAGAAGATCCAGATCAGACTTTCTTCGGGTACCGGCACCTTTACGAAAGATTGGTCACAATATATGAGCGGCAAAGACCCCGCGGATTATTTCTACAGTGAAGCGGGTTATGACATCTGCCTATACAAGGGTGAGGCATACTGTGGCGTACCGCCTCATAATCATGATGGCGTGACGTTTACGACGGCGTGGACGTCCACGACGAGTTTGCCTGAAAGCGCAGGTAGCTACTACCTGACTGCCGACGTGACGATCACGTCTAGTTGGAACGTACCTACCGACACGACCAACCTTTGCCTGAACGGGCACGTGATCTCGGCGGCGTCCAATGTGTGCATTTCCGTCATTACGATTCAGAACGGTGCCACGCTCAACTTATACGATTGCGATACGACAACGCACTATTACTATATTAACGCAAACACCTATAAACAGAACCGTGCGCAGAAACGCGACAAAATGTACGACATCGGCGAGATCGCCGCGGATGGCCCGACCAATTCCGATTATGTCGCCTCGGCGAAGAAGGGTACCTTTAAGGGTGGCTACATCACGGGCGGAACGGGTCAAGGTTTGACCTCTAACAGCAGAAATATCAGCGGCGGCGGCTTCCAGATCTATGGCGGTGGTACGCTGAATATGTACGGCGGCTGTGTGTTCGGCAACTATACCAGCGCAACTTCCGAGCAAGGCAACGAAGGCGGCGGCGTATACGTTTACAAGGACGGCGTATTCACTATGAACGGTGGCTACATCATCGGCAACCAAGGCGGCAATGCCTCCGGCGGTGTGCAGAATTTGGGCACGTTCACCATGAATGGCGGTTATATCGGTCACAATACGGCAGGAGACGGCGGTTGGGCAAACGGTGGAGGTGTCGGAAACTCCGGCACGATGACGATGAACGGCGGCGTCATCGAGGGCAACGAAGCAGGCGCTAACGGCGGCCTTCGCGGGAAATGCGGCGGCGCCATCGAAAACAACGGCAGCCTGACGATAAACGGCGGCTCTATCATCAATAACTTCTGCGACAATCTCGGTGGCGGCATTTATATGTCGGGAGCCTCCGCCTCGCTCACGATCGGCGCCAACGCAACGATCACCGGCAACTATAACGACGAAACCAAGAAAGCCGATAACGTATATCTTGGGCAGAATAAGATGATCACGCTCGGAAGCGCGCTCACCGAAAAGAATTCCGTGGGTGTGACTTTGAAGAACGGCACGGGCGTCTTTACGAGCGGCTGGTCTCAACATATGAGTGGTAAAGATCCCAACGACTATTTCGTCAGTGACGTAGACGGATACTGTTTTGCAGTCAATAACGGTGAGGTCGTGATAGACGTCCCTGTTGCAACCGTAACGAGCGGCGATACGACGACGAGATACGCTACTTTAGCTGCCGCTTTGAACGAATGGGAGGACGGTACCACGCTCACTTTGCTTGCGGACGCGACGATAAACACCATCACCGTTACCGGTGACGTTACGAAGACGCTCGACCTCAACGGTCATACGTTGACGCACACCGGAGACGGCGCAGCATTCCGCATCGAAGGCGGAGCGTTGACGGTCAATAACGGCACGATCACCGGTGGCAAGGGAGATGTTTTTTACAACAGTAAAACCGGCGGCGGAGCTTTCCATATCGTTGCCGGTAACGTAACGTTGAATAACTGCACGCTTACCGGCAATACGGCTGATTTCGGTGTGATCATTATGCGCGCCCATGGAAACAGCGTTTTGACGCTCAATAATACGGTCATACGGGCGGAGAATGACAATTATGGTCTTTATCTGCAAGGCACCGGACTTAATGACAATATCTCTGGCGGCAAAACGACCGTTATTATGAACGGCGGAAAAATCAGCGGATTTAATCGCGCCGTCATGTTGCAAGGTAAGAACGATATGGGTACTGTTGAATTTACCCTGAACGGCGGAGAAATCAGCGAGAACGTACGTGGAATTGATTTTGAGCAGGCGCATGGGAGAGTCAACGTTAAAGGCAATGCCGTCGTTGACAATAATACGAATGCGAACATATTATTGAATAACGGCTCGAAGTTGACCATCCTCGAAGGTGGTCTCGGCGAAAATGCTACGATTGGTGTTACCATGCAGCCGGGTGTCCTCACGAGCGGTTGGTCTACCCATATGAGCGGCAAAGATCCCGCAAATTATTTCTATAGTGAAAATACTGATTATCAAATCTATTTGTTGAACGGCGAGGCGGCAATCCTTGCCGAGGCACCCGTTGCGAGCGTAACAAGCGGCGATACGACCACGGAATACACTTCTTTCGCCGATGCATTGACCGCTTGGACGGAAGGTACCACGTTGAAACTTTTGTCAGATGTGACGGTGGCGAATGTCATTACAGTTACCGAGACAAAGACGCTCGACCTTAACGGAAAAGAAATCGAAATGAATATCCGTATTGAGGGCGGCTATATCACCTTTGATGGGTTGACAGAAGACAATAAAATCGGTATCGACATGGACGAACCCGGTATCTTTACGAGAGGCTGGGCAGCCAAAATGAGCGGCAGTGATCCTGCTGATTACTTCGTATCGAAAAAAGATGGGTACGAGATCAACCTTTACGCAGGCGAACTGAGACTCATAGATAGCAACAGTCAAAGCGGAGCGGCGACGGTCGAATGGGTCATTCGTATGAAATCGAAGAGATCGGTCTCCGACGTTTATGGCGAGATCGTAAAAGAAAAACTAAACGAGAATGAAAAGATTGTCGGTGTTTACGACGTTAAACTGATCCGCACCACGACGGAGAACGGCGTACAGACCGAAGAATCGGTCCAACCGTCCGCCATGGGAGAAGGGCGCACCGTTGTCGTCAGGATGTCGGTGCCAAAAGCGTACCGTGGTAAACAGTTCCGGATCTTACATATCCATTCGGCGACCAAAGCGGAATTCGTTGACTTTGAACTCAAGAGCGACGATAAATACGCCGTCGTTACGGCGGACGAACTTTCTGAGTTCGCTTTCGTAGTGACCGAGAAAAATAACGAAGAACCGGAGCAAGGACAAGGGCAGGGCGGAAGCGATCCGACCGATCCCGATCACCAATACGTGCCTCTCGATCCGAACGAGCCGCCGGTAATCAATAACACCAACGGTGAAGGAGGTAATCCTGTTCTGCACGGGGATACCATTGACGTTCCGACGGATGCCGACGAAGTGACGGTGGAGTGGTTCTACGACGACGATGAAGACGAACAACCGGACGACCCGAACGATCCTATTGGCAGGGGTAAAACCTATACTGTCGTATGTCCCGATCCGAACGATCCGACGCACGACGATAGCGGACATACTATTATTGCCGTTATCAAACAGAATAAAGACGAAAACGGCAACGACTATCCCGAAGACGAGAAACCGACGGTGGTTTCCAACCCCATTAAGGTTGCCGGACACGATGATCCGGAAAAAGACAACTTGGTCATCGAGGACGAGGACAAAGGGATAGAAATAGAGCTCGTTGACGTCGACGACGAAAACACGAGGAATATCAGCGTCAAAGTGGACGTTAAGGCGGAAGTTTCGCAAGAGATCACCCAGGTCGAAGACAATAAACTGACCGAACAGCTGGTGGAGAACGACGAGATCGCCATCGTGTACGAGGTCAAACTCATTCAGACCACCAAGATCGACGGATTCGAGTACAGAGAAGAAATTCAACCGTCCGATATCAAACCCGGTACGACGGTCATTATCAGAATGGACGTTCCGGAAGAACTACGCGGTAAAGAATTCAGAGTACTGCACATCCATACGGAGAACGACGTAGAAGAAGTAGCCTATACTGTCTCCGCCGACGGCAGTTACATTACCGTTCGCGCTCACAGGCTGTCCGAATTTGCTTTCGTTGCGAACAACGCGGCAGAGGACGACAACGGCAATGAGAGCGGCAATAACAACGGCGGCAATGAGAATAGTAATAACAATGGTGGCAACAATAGCGGTAACGACAACGAAGGCGCAGTGAGCGAGAAGAAAGAGTTCTGCCCCGGATGGATCTCCATTATCTTCGGATTCATCGTACTGGCGTACTTTATCGTAATCGCTATCCTCGTCAGCAAACGCTTCAATGCTCTCCGTAGACTCCTTTCCATGATCGGACTGGGTGCTTCGTGGGCAATCACGTTTGCCGCACTCATTATCGTCGCCGTACACACCTGCACCGTTTCCGTACTGGGATTCGGTCTGTGTGTCCTCGACATCTTACTGTTTATTATCTTCGCCGCGAATGGCGGTAAAAAGTGCAAGAAGTGCGGTGCCTGCAAACCGGACGACGTCCCTGCTGAAGTAGCGGCAACGGAAGAAGGGACAGAAGATGACCCCGTCGAAGCGGTGGCGGTCGCACCTGTCGAAGTAGAATCGGAAGTTATTGACGCGGAACCGGTGGCGGAAGAACCTGCTACCGAAGAACCCGTTGCAGAAGAACCCGTTGCGGAGGAACCTGTCGCAGAAGAACCTGCCCCGGAAGAACCTGTCGCAGAAGAACCCGCCCCGGAAGAACCTGTCGCAGAAGAACCCGCCCCGGAGGAGCCTGCCTCGGAAGAACCGGCGGAAGAGGAGATCTCGCTCAGAGAGAGCCTCTCGCTGGCAACTACCGTAGAAGCCCCGGCAAGCGAAACGGTCAGTAAAGACTTCATCGGGGAATCTTTGACGAAGAAATACGGCGACGGGGTGAAAGTTAATCGCAGAGGCAATTTGACGCGCACAGGACTGCCGCTTGCCGACACCCATTACGTTATCCGTCCGGACGGTAAAGAGTGTTTCGTGTACGTTTACGAGACGAACGGCACGGTGATGATTTTGGCGCAGCTTGCCGACAAAGAGGCGAAAGAGCTACGCAAAAAGCACAAAAACGTCAACAAGAGCGCATTCCCGAAGTCGAAAAAGAGCTGGTACTCTATCGTCGTGGACGACAGCTTTACCGCAGAAGACGTCGAGGCACTACTGGAGACCTCTTATAACCACGTGAAATAAGCGGGTCAATTAAAAACCGAAGGCAGCGGTGCCGATAGGGATTTTTAAAAAAATATGCCGTCGTGAATTTTTCACGACGGCATATATTATCATTTTAGTTGGTTTTTAACTTTCTGATACAACTTCCAGGTCTTCCACCCGTACCGCAACGTCTTTTTCGGTTGTACAATAGACACCGTCTTCATCTTGAAAAATTTCGCCTTCAACAATAACCAAAACGTATCCGTTTCGTTCTCCGCCCATAATGGTCCCGACATCGCCGACGTTCATACCTTGTTCTCTGTATCTTGCTCTGTCTTTTATCAATCTGACCGTATCAAGCTCTTTCATAATTACCCTCCATAAGGTGTGGTTAACTCTATGCGCCCGTCGGGGTAAGACATCCATCCTGCGACGAAAGTCACCTCCGCTTTCGTATCTTTCCTTTTTAAGTGTATCACAGTATTGATCCTTTGTCCATATTCATTTCTTTTTCCAAGCAGGTAATCACCGCTTTGGTAGGCTAATAATGATTGCTTTTCAATTTCTTTTTTTAAGTATTCGGAATCATAAATACCGTTGTGCGCAGAAATATTTTTAAAAAAGGTAAAATTTTTCTTGACATTGGGTTTTTTAGATGCTATGATATGAACAACCTACCAATACAGTAGGTTAAAGGAGAAAAGAATGCTTCGGTTAATGACAGAACTGGTGCGCCATAATTATCGCTATGGTCGAATGTGTTGTCGATGTCAAAAGTAACGACACATTCAAGCAAACGATAAAAAAGGAGAATCATATTATGTCAAAGTATAAATTCGAAACGTTACAGATACACGTCGGGCAAGAACAGCCCGATCCGACGACGGACGCGAGGGCGGTGCCGATCTATGCGACTACCTCGTACGTCTTTAAAGATTCCGCGCAGGCGGCCGGCAGATTCGGTCTGACCGAGGGCGGAAACATCTACACAAGGTTAATGAATCCTACGAGCGACGTCTTTGAAAAAAGGATCGCAGCGCTAGAAGGGGGCGCGGCTGCCCTCGCTACGGCATCCGGATCGGCGGCTATTACTTATGCGATACAAAACATCGCGGTTGCCGGCGACCACGTCGTCGCATCCACCAACCTTTACGGTGGGACCTATAATTTACTGGCAAACACGTTAAAGGATCAGGGGCTGTCGGTTACTTTCGTCGATCCGTCCGACCCGGAAAACTTTTTAAAGGCGATACGCCCCAACACTAAACTTTTTTACGCCGAGACGCTGGGCAACCCCAACTCCGACGTCATCGACATCGAGGCGATATCGGAAATCGCGCACAAAAACGGTGTTCCGTTCATTGTGGATAACACCTTCGCCACCCCCTTCCTTTTGAGACCGATTGAACACGGCGCGGATATAGTGGTACATTCGGCGACGAAATTTATCGGCGGTCACGGCACGGTGATGGGGGGCGTTGTTGTCGACGCTGGCAAGTTCGACTGGACGCAGAATGACAAATTTCCGGGACTTAGCAAACCCAATCCATCCTATCACGGCGTGGTCTTTACCGAGGCGGTCGGTAATCTCGCCTATATCATTAAGCTCCGTACCACCCTCATGAGAGATCAGGGTGCGACCATTTCGCCGTTCAATTCCTTCCTTCTTTTGCAGGGATTGGAAACCCTTTCTCTCCGCTTGGAGCGGCACGTTAGTAACGCGCTGAAAGTGGTGGAGTATTTAAGAAACCATCCGCAAGTGGAAAAGGTCAATCACCCCTCTTTGGAAACGGGCAAACAAAAGCAGCTTTATGACAGATATTTCCCCAGCGGCGCGGCGTCCATATTTACTTTTGAGATAAAAGGCGGCGCGGAAGAAGCGAAAAAGTTTACTGAAAGTCTGGAATTATTCAGTCTTCTTGCCAACGTTGCCGACGTCAAATCACTGGTGATCCACCCGGCTTCGACAACGCATTCGCAGCTTTCCGAAGAGGAGCTTCTGCATGCCGGCATTAAGCCCAACACCGTACGTCTGTCCATTGGGACCGAACACATCGACGATATAATTTCCGATCTGGAAAATGGCTTCAAAGCGATACAAAAATAAAGTAAAAGTGTTATAATAAAAAAGGAGATAATAAAAATGGCTACTATATATACGTCTGCAGATCAGTTGGTAGGTAAAACACCTCTTTTGGAACTGACTCATATTGAAAAAGAATATAAATTACAAGCAAAAATCTACGCAAAGCTGGAGTACTTTAATCCGGCAGGTTCGGTCAAGGACCGTATTGCCAAAGCGATGATCGAGGATGCCGAAGAGAAGGGGCTTCTGAACGAAAACTCCGTCATCATCGAACCGACTTCGGGCAATACCGGCATTGGACTGTGCGCAGTAGCGGCGGCGAAAGGGTACAAGATCATCATCGTCATGCCCGAAACCATGTCGGTGGAACGTCGTCAGCTTATGAAAGCCTACGGCGCGGAACTGGTCCTGACCGAAGGAGCCAAAGGAATGAAGGGTGCCATTGCCAAAGCGGCTGAACTGGCGGCGGAAACGCCGAACAGCTTTATTCCCGGGCAGTTCGTCAACCCCGCCAACCCGAAGACGCACAGAGAGACCACGGGTCCGGAGATCTACGAGGATACCGACGGAGAAGTGGATATCTTTGTTGCCGGCGTAGGTACCGGCGGAACGATAACGGGCGTAGGCGAATATTTGAAGAGCAAAAAACCGAGCGTAAAGGTAGTGGCTGTCGAGCCGAAGTCCAGCGCGGTGCTGTCTACCGGAGTTGCCGGAGCGCACAAAATTCAGGGCATTGGTGCGGGCTTTGTTCCGGAGGTACTTAACACGAAAGTGTACGATGAGATCATTCCCGTTGAGAACGAAGACGCCTTTGCCATCGGTAAACTGATCGGTAAAAAAGAAGGGGTTTTGGTCGGTATTTCTTCCGGCGCGGCGACGTGGGCGGCTATTGAGCTGGCCAAACGCCCGGAGAACGCAGGCAAAAAGATCGTTGTTCTCCTGCCGGATACGGGAGACAGATATCTGTCCACGGCGCTTTTTGCCGACTGATAGCGCGGATTGCGGAAAAAGACAGGCCCCTTTTCTCTGCGTATTCGCGCCGGGGAAGGGGGTATTCTATATAAATGGAAACTATGAAACGCAACGGAAAAAACCCGGTGCCGGGGACGTTCGATCTGTGCGTTGCGGCGGTATTTACCGCGATGAGCATCGTACTCAGTTCGTTCAGCATCCCCGTTCCGGGCGGACATTTTTATTTGAACGACGTGGTGATCTGCACGGCGGCGATATTGCTTAATCCCTTCTTGGCATTTGTTGTCGGCGGTATCGGGGCGTTTTTGGGAGATCTCCTTTTTTATCCGCTCCCGATGTTCGTCTCGCTGGTCACACACGGGTTACAAGCCATCGTTATCTCCGTTTTTGCGCATTACGTGCTGAAAAAACATCCGGTAATCGCATCCGGTATCGGGGTAACGATAGGCGCGATTATAATGGTTATCGGCTATTCTATCGGACGGGCTTTTATCTACAGTACGCCGGAATACGCCGTAATTAAACTGCCGTACGAGATATTGCAGGCAGGGGTGGGCGCCGTAGGAGGAATGATCCTATGTTGGCCCTGCAAAATAAGAAAACTCTATCAAAAAAAAAGAGCGACCGCCAGAGAAGGAAGTAAAAGATGAAGGTATATTTGGATAACGCGGCAACAACCAGGACGAAAGAAAAAGTAATCGAGACCATGATTCCCTATTTTCGGGAAGTCTACGGTAATCCGTCCAGCTTACATTCGGCGGGACAGCGAGCAAACGAAGCGCTCACCGAAGCGCGAGCGAGTGTGGCAAAGAACCTGGGCGCGGATACAAACGAGATCTATTTTACTTCGGGCGGAAGTGAATCGGACAATCAGGCGCTCCGTTCCGCCGCCGAGATCGGAAAGAGAACGGGGAAAAAACACATCATTTCTACGGCGTTTGAACACCACGCCATTTTGCACACGCTGAAAAGGTTGCAAAAAGAAGGGTTCGAGATCACCCTTTTGGACGTTCACGAGAACGGTATCGTGCGGACGGACGAGCTGGAAAAAGCCATTCGTCCGGATACCTGTTTGGTCACCGTTATGTACGCAAATAACGAGATCGGGACCGTTCAACCCATTGCGGAGATCGGGGCAATTTGCCGCGAAAAAGGGGTGCTATTCCACACCGACGCCGTTCAGGCGGCAGGGCATATTTTTATCGACGTAAAGAAACAAAATATAGATATGTTATCGCTTTCGGCGCATAAATTCGGCGGACCGAAAGGGGTAGGCGTGTTGTACGTAAAAAAAGGCGTTCCGCTGACACCTCTTATCGAAGGCGGAGCGCAAGAAAAGGGCAAACGCGCAGGAACGGAAAATCTCCCGTCCATTATGGGTATGGCGGAGGCACTGCGCGAGGCGTGCGCCGGAATGGAAAGCAACAGCGTATACGTCGGGAGACTACGGGATAAGCTGATAGAGGGACTTTCGGTCATACCCCATTCCGTATTAAACGGCGACAGAGTAAACCGCCTGCCCGGCAACGTCAGCTTCTGTTTCGAGGGCATAGAGGGCGAATCGCTCCTGCTTTTACTGGACGATAAGGGGGTACAGGCTTCTTCCGGCTCGGCTTGCACTTCGGGGTCCCTCGATCCCAGCCACGTTCTTCTTGCTATCGGCAGAGTCCACGACGTCGCGCACGGATCGTTACGACTGACCCTTTCCGAAGAAACGACCGAAGAGGAGATCGATTATACCATCGAGGCGGTCAAAGATACGGTCGATTATTTAAGGAGCATTTCTCCCGTATGGAGAGACTTAATCAACGGAAAAAGAGAATTTATTTTATAAAAGGAAGGATAAAAATGGCGCTTTACAGTGAAAAAGTAATGGATCATTTCCGCAATCCGCGGAATCTGGGTGTGATCGAGGATGCCGACGGCATCGGCGAAGTGGGCAACACGAAGTGCGGAGATATCATGAAAATGTATCTCAAGATCGAAAACGACATCATCGTGGACGTTAAGTTCGAGACCTTCGGGTGTGCGAGCGCGATAGCGTCGTCCTCTATGGCAACGGAACTTATTAAAGGCAAACCAATCTCGGAAGCACTGACGCTGACCAATCAAGCGGTCGCCGAAGCATTGGACGGACTGCCGGCGCATAAGCTGCACTGTTCCGTTTTGGCGGAGGAGGCGATAAAAAGCGCGCTCGTCGATTATTATGAAAAGAACGGGATTGCGTACGACAAAGAGCTTTTTGCTAAAAAAGCGGTCTGCTGTCACGAATAAAAGGGCGCAGGGGGAGCAATGAAAATTTCAACAAGGGGAAGATACGCATTGCGCGTAATGGTGGACCTGGCGGAGCATAACGACGGAGAGTTTATTCCGCTGAAAGACATCGTTACCCGTCAGGAAGTATCGCAGAAGTACTTAGAGAGTATTATGACAGATCTGTCCAAAGCCAAGGTAGTGGACGGCCTGCACGGCAAAGGGGGCGGCTATCGCCTCAATCGCACGCCGGAAGAATATAAAGTGGGGGAGATACTACGCATCACCGAAGGAGACCTCGCGCCGATCGCCTGTCTGGAAGAAGGCGCAGTGCCTTGCGCTCGCAAAGAAAAATGCAAGACTCTGCCCATGTGGAAAAAACTCAACGACATGATAAACGACTTTTTTGACGGCGTCACCCTCGCCGATCTGATGAAATAACACATAATCACGCACGAAAGAAAAACGGAAACTCTCATAAAGAGAGTTTCTTTTATTTATGGAAAAAAATTATTAAAATAATCATAAATTTTATTCACAAACTATTGACAAACAATATAGAGCGTGATATGATATTAGCAGTCAAAGGCAATGAGTGCTAACAAAGATGACACTTGATTGCTAAGACAAAAAATCATACAAAAAGGAGACATGAATTATGAGAAACTATATCATCAAACACAACAACGATAACGACTTTTTCGACGGATTTTTCCGCCCGTTCTTTCCGGCGTCGACAAAGGACCTGATGCGTACCGACGTACGCGAAGGGGAGACGGAGTACCTGTTCGATATCGAAGTACCCGGATTTAAGAAAGAGGAGATTTCGGTATCCTATGAGGACGGTTACGTTACCGTAAAAGCGCAGAGAGAGGAAAAGGACGGGTTTTTGAAGAGAGAAAGGAATTGCGAATGCGAGAGGACTTTCTATGTCGGCGAGATCGATCAGACGTTGATAAAAGCCAAATACGAGAACGGCGTTCTGACCCTCTCTATCCCGAAAGAGGCTCCCCAAAAACCGGAGACCCACGCTATTACCATCGAATAATACTAACCCATATATTCCTTCAACCTCGTTTGGTCGCCACTCCGTTTCCGGAGGGGCGACCTTTCTTTTATAAAAAAGAAGGTGAAAATTTAAGACTAATTCTCGCTAAATAAGATATAATATTTACAGATAAAAGACGGCAGGAGAGTCGATTATGTTAGAAGTAAAAAATCTGGTCAAAGAATACCGCCCGAAAAAGGGAAAGGTCGTCCGCGCGGTGGATGGAATCAGCCTTAAATTCCCCGAAAAGGGCATGGTGTTTATCTTAGGTAAATCGGGGAGCGGAAAGTCCACCCTCCTGAATTTACTTGGAGGACTGGACAAATACGACAGCGGAGAGATCATCATAAAGGGAAAGTCCAGTAAGGATTTTTCACAGAGCGAATTCGACAGCTACAGGAACACCTATCTCGGTTTTATCTTTCAGGAATACAACATCCTCAACGACTTTAACGTGGCGCAGAATATCGCCATTGCGTTGCAGTTGCAGGGGCAGAAAGCGACGTCGGAGAGGATAAACGAGATTTTAAAAGAAGTGGACCTGGACGGATACGGCGGCAGAAAGCCGTCCGAACTTTCCGGCGGACAAAAACAGCGCGTGGCGATCGCCAGAGCTTTGGTAAAAAATCCGGAAATCATTATGGCGGACGAACCGACGGGGGCGTTGGACAGTAAAACGGGATTACAGGTGTTCGACACGTTAAAGAGGCTATCGAAGGACAAACTGGTCATCACCATCACCCATGACCGCGACTTTGCCGAGATGTACGGAGACCGCGTTATCGAGTTAAAAGACGGCAAGGTTATCAGCGACATCGAAAAGTACACCGCCTCGGCGATGGAGTACTCCGAGGGGCTGAAAGTCACCGACGAAAAGGTCATTTCCATAAAGAAAGGATACGTCCTCACCGAACGGGACGTTGCTCTGATTAACGACTACCTGCAAAGAAGCGACGTTCTTCTGTCTGCCGACGATAAGACCAACGGCGACCTTAAACGGTTCGCAAGGATCGGCGACGATGGACAAAAGGAAAGTTTCCGCCGGACGGACGAAAGCGTTATAAAAAGCGGCGATACCAAATTCCGTTTGATAAAAAGCCGCCTTCCGCTGAAAAATAAAATCGTCATCGGGGCGAGCGGACTTAAGAACAAACCCATACGACTGATCGTCACCATTCTTCTTTCGGTAGTCGCTTTTACCATGTTCGGCTTGACCGATACGATGGCGGCGTACAATAAAATAAAAGCTACGGAAAAGTCCATTGAGGAGAGCGGGCTTACCGCGGCGGCGTTTACTAAATCAATCAAAAAGACGGAAGGCGACGGCAAATATACGTACGAATACTACGCGCAAACGCGGTTCAGTGATGGGGACGTGGAGGCGTTCAGTCAAAAAACGGGAATGGAATTTTATCCCGTTCTTTCTTCGCCCGTCAGCGGTATCAGCGGATATTTTCAGAAGACGGACAGGGGGAATTATTATTACTCTTCCGAATTCGGCGGAGCTGTCGAAATAAATGAAGCGCGGCTAAAAAAGCTGGGCTTTTTATATGAAGGGACGCTGCCTACGGGGAGCGATCAAATCGCAATAAGCAAACACTTCTTCGACGCTTTTGCCGCCTACGGCTACCGCAAAGGGGATAAAGAGATCAAGCCGGAAGAGATCGGTACGCAAAGGCAGTTTTTGGCGCAGGGCCCGGCGCTGGAGTACGGCGAAAGGGTGCTTAGGATCACGGCAATCATAGATACCGAATTTAACGATAATAAGTATTCATCGCTGAACACGAACGAGGATACGGCGATGGACGTGACCGACTTTTTCTTGCAACAGGAAAAGGCGAGCGACGTAGGATACGGCTACCACGGCATGATGTTCGTCGGGAGCGATCTGTGGCAGGAGCTGAAAGAAAACGAATCGAGATACCTTCAAATCAGTCTGTCGTCGGAAGAGACCTATCTTAATTTTTACGACTACATTTCCTTTTCGGACGCAGTCCAACGTGGAAACGTATGGTTTTACGACGGCACCAAAACGTCGCTTAGCGAGGGAGAAACGATGGTGAGTTTCACCGCCGCACTTAACGCAATCAATAGTTTCAGTTGGAACGTTTACGGTAGGGCGGATGAAAACGTATCGGAAATGATCGATGATATTTATCGGTATGTCAACGTAAAAAGGTACGAGACGGAAGAACTCGACGTAGAAGGGTATCACGAAAACGGAGTGACGATCGTCACCGACGAAGAATTTGCCGAGTACGCCGAGCAGCGCGTTTTACCCTATCTCCGCTCCTACTCGGACGTCTTGTCCGGGCTGTATATGAGTTTATACGTCGATAATGAATATAAGAACGGAACGGCGACCGTCGTCGGGTTCTTTATAGATCCCTTTGACGAAATGAACGATATGAAGGTCGTCCTTTCGCCGGAGACAGAGGACTTTATTCGCGGCACCGAAGACAGAAAATATCTATTCGTTATCAGCGAGAGACCGACCAAAGAACAGTGGAAAAACCTCATTCGGCTCCACTATGCCGATCCGGAAAACGACGTGGAATACGCCATGGAGAACGGCGTTATTACCACCGTATCCATGCTCAACGGCGTTGTGGAATCTCTTTCGGAAGTCTTCCTTTACGTCGGTATCGGCTTTGCCGTTTTCGCCGCATTGATGCTGACCAACTTTATCTCCACCAGTATCGTCTATAAGCGTAGAGAAATCGGTATTCTCCGCGCCGTCGGCGCAAGAGGGTCGGACGTCTACGGCATTTTCGCAATAGAAAGCGTCATTATAGCTCTAATTAACTTCGTCCTTAGTACCATCGCTACCGGCGTTATCACCGCCGTTATAGGCAGTAGCTTCCGGAGCGAATACCACATCTCCATCAGCATCCTTAATTTCGGACTGCGCCAGGTGGGACTGATATTCGGGGTGGCGGTCGCCGTCGCTCTTATCGCCAGCTTTTTGCCCACCTTCCGCATTTCCCGTCAAAGACCGGTCGACGCGATAAAGAAATAAGTTTTTTGCGAGGGAAGACTTTTTTTAAAAGCCGTCTCCCTCGTTTTTTAAGCCAATAAACCTGTTTACGCCCCCTTGCAGAGGGGCGCAGGCGGCTATGCCGGTATTGACGCAACGGGAAAAATATAGTATAGTATTACTACTATGATATATCACGTAAAGAACAGAAATTATTGCACGTTCGAGATCATCGAAAAAAACAAACTTCCTGCCCGGGCTTATTTTATTCCGTTTTCGCAAAAGGAGAAAGCGCTTTTATACGGGCCAACCGAGGCTCGCTATCGGTCGGACCTGGTAACTTGCCTTTCCGGGGAGTGGGATTTCCGATTTTATAAAGACCCGAAGACGGTAGAAGAGGAATTGGATACGGAAAAGGTTCTTTTCGACAAAGTTACCGTGCCGTCGGTGTGGCAGTACACCGGATATCTCGATCCCATGTACATTAATTGTAATTATCCGTTTTCTTTTGATCCGCCGCGCATTCCGGAAGAGGAGCCGCTCGGCAATTACAAAGAGAGCTATAATCGTCTTATACGCGTCCGAACCAAGGACCAATATAATTCCGTCGGCGTCTACCGGAAAAAATTTTTTATAGAGGACGTAAATAAAACCTATACCATAGCCTTTTTGGGTGTGACCCCCTGTCTCGACCTGTTCGTCAACGGACGGTTCGTCGGCTACTCCGAGGGAGCGCACAATACCGCGGAGTTTTTACTGGACGAATACCTCACCAAAGGAGAAAACGAACTGGTTGCCGTCGTTCATCGCTTCTCGACGGGGAGCTATCTCGAGGCGCAGGACATGTTTCGTAGCTGCGGCATCTTCCGCGACGTTTTGTTGTACGGAACGGAGAAAGAGCATATTTCCGACTACGAAATCAAAACGACTTATCGCGGTGACGGGAGCTACGATATGACGGTGACCGTCCTTGTCGACAACCCGGCAGACGGAAACCTCACCGTGGAATTCGACGGCAAAGAGTACGTAAAGAAATGCGATAGAAATGGAACGGAGTTTTCCATAAATGGAATAAAAAAGGACGAATGGTCTGCCGAAACTCCGAATTTGTATACCCTAACTATCGGTTTAAACGATAGGGAGTATCTTGTAGAGCAGGTGGGATTCAGACGGATAGAGATTAAGGGCGACACCTATTATTTCAACGGAAAGAACGTTAAGTTCTTCGGCGTCAACCACCACGACACCCACCCGGAAAAGGGTTATGCAATGAGCATGGAGGACATGGAGAAGGATATACGGCTGATGAAAGAGTATAACGTCAATGCCGTTCGCACCTCGCACTACCCACCCGATCCGGTATTTATACGACTTTGTCAGAGGTACGGACTATACGTCGTGGACGAGGCGGATATAGAAACGCACGGGGCGTGCGTATCGCATGACGTGAGTCGGCTGAGTAAAAACCCCAAATGGAAAGAACATTACCTCGACAGGGTGAAACGGATGTTCTTCCGCGATAGAAACAGTTGCGCCGTGGCGATGTGGTCGCTGGGGAATGAGTCGGGCGGTATCTACTGTCAGCAGTACTGTTATGATTATCTGAAAACGGTGACCGATATCCCCGTCCATTACGAGGGGGCTTGCCGCGAAAAGATCGTCGGCTTCGACGTCGTTTCGGAGATGTATACCAACGTGGAGAGCATGAAAAAGAGAGCGGCGGAGCGTCGGACGGACAGCCGCCGGAACAAGCCTTATTTCCTGTGCGAATACTGCCATGCAATGGGACTGGGCCCGGGCGCGATGCGCGACTACGTGGAGCTGTTTTTGAGCGACGATATTTACATGGGCGGTTGCGTTTGGGAGTGGGCCGATCACTCCGTCTATCACAAAGACACCGGCAATTATACCTATGGCGGCGATCACAACGAGTACACGCACGACGGGTGCTTCTGCGTCGACGGTATGTTCCGACCCGATCGTGAGCCGTATACGTCGGCGTACGTAATGAAGACCGCTTACAGGCCGGTCCGCGCCAGACACCTGGGCGAAGGCAAAGTGGAATTTACTAACGTCAACCGTTTCCGCTCTACCGACTATCTCGATATAACCTGTACCCTTTCCGTCGGCGGACAGGAGGGGGAGACAAAACGCCTGCCGTTAACGTTACAACCTACCTCGTCCGAAGTGATACAAATAGAGTATCCTGCGAACACGGACGCTTTCTTGAACGTCCAATACCGCGAAAAGGACGGTAGAATGGTTGCCGAAGAACAGGTGACGCTAAACGAGTTTATTCCCGAACCCGTTTTCGGCGAGGGGAAGGCCACCTTTCAAAAGAAGGGCAAGAAGTTGACTGCGAAATTTAATAGCGGCGTGGAGATCGTCTTCGACCTTGCGCGCGCCACCCTTTCATCTTATCTTATAAACGGCGTCGAGGTCCTTAGCGACGCGCTAAAAAACAGACATAAGAGGGGCATCTATCCGGAAATTTACCGCGCCCCCACCGATAACGATATGCACGTCAAAACGCTGTGGAAAATAAAAGGCCTCGACCGGTACAAAGTCGGACGGGCCTGCGCCAAAGTAAAAAAGGACGGGGATAGGTGCGTGATACGGTTTTCCTATTGCATCTTCGGCGTTCTTCCCATTGCCAAAGTCGTCGACGAATACACGATATATGGCGACGGGCAGATAAAACTTGACACCGCGTGCAGTTTCTTCGGCAGACCGTTCCTGATGCCCAGAGTGGGTAAAACGCTGGAACTTAAAAAAGCGTTCGATAACGTCCGCTACTACGGCAGAGGAGAAATGGAGAACTACCCCGACATGAAAGAGCATACCCGGATCGCAGTATTCGAGAAGCAGGGCGACTTTGCAAACAAAATGATCGTACCGCAGACGGGCGGAGAAAGGTGCGACGTCCGCTGGGCGGAAGTCACTAACGGCACCGTCGGCATCCGGTTTATGGCTGGCAATAACGCCGCTTTTATGTTCAACCTCAACCACTACTCCGAAGAGGATATCGCCGAGTGGAAACATATCATAGACTACCGCGACAAAGAGGCGACCTATGTCAATATCGACGGCTTTATGTGCGGGCTTGGAAGCAACAGCTGCGGTCCGCTCCCCGAAAAGAAATACCGTATTCCGCATAAAAAACCGCTAAGGTATTCCTTCGTGATCGCGCCGATAAAATAGCGGTGGATAAATAAAAAAGAAAAAGGGTGTTGAAAAATGTTTCAACACCCTTTTATTTGTATACGAAAACCACCGGATAGTCCGGTGGTTCAGTGGAGGTTTACCGATGA
>CAMOOO010000013.1 GCA_946621465.1 uncultured Clostridia bacterium | reverse complement strand
CCTGCTCTGTCCACTCCCATCACTCGCTATAATTGGTCTCTTTACGTCCGCAAAACAAAAAATGAAACATACTAATTAAGTATTTTCTCTCGGTAAAAGGTCATATGGATTATAAAGATAGTTTTGCGGACTTTTGTGAGAGCATCACAAAGCAGTACGGCGGCGTTCGCACTGTCTTTCGGCATATTACTATTCGTAATTATGCCCCGTTGATAGGCTCCGCCTTTCCCCACGAAACTTCGTTCCGCGGGGACCCCATAAATTATTCTTCTGCAAAAAATAGCCCTGCTCTGTCCACGGCGTTCGCACCACCTTGTTGGGCGAAGTGCTATCCGCACTTGCGGCATTTTTGGTAGGCTCCGCCTTTTCCCCATAAAGCATTCGCTTGATGGGGACCCCGTTCTCTTTACGTCCGCAAAATAAAAAAGTATCGTATTGATAAAGCGCTATTTACGCCCTTTGTCAAAAGGGAGAGGGTTTTCTACGAATTTTACGCCGTGACATTGGTTTTAAAAATAGAACGTCAATAAGTTTCATATGAGCGAACACGAATTTGATATAAAACTCTCTCTTTTCTCTCCGTCCTGCGGATGGAAAGGGTGCGAATGCGCCTGCGGCATCGGGGCGTAAAAGTGAGTCCTTGACTTTCGACTGAAATCATGTCACAATAAATAGAGTCGAAAAAAGGTAAAAGAGTATGATTTCAGTAAAACAATACGGCGCGGTGGGCGCGGGACAGGACGACTTTTGCGCGTTGCAGCGGGCATTGGACGAGGAACGGGAGCTTTTCTTTCCGAAAGGTCTTTACGTTGTTTCCGATACGCTGCGAGTGCCGTCGGACAGGAAGATTGTTTTTGAGGAGGGCGCCACACTCCGATTGGTTGCCAAGACCGCACGAAAACGCGGCGATTTTTTATTGACTAACAAAAACCATGAAACGGGCGATACCAACATTGAGATAGATGGGGGGGCTTTTGACGGAAACAACGCGCATCCGCTCCATAAACGCCCGAATGATATCTTCGCCGAGGACGGATACTCCGGGGTGCTGATTGATTTTTGCAACGTTACCAACCTCACCATAAAGAACGTCGCTCTCGTCAATCCCGTGGCGTACTACACGAGATTTTGTAAAATAAACGGGTTTTTGATTGAGAACGTCTCGTTAAAAAGTCAACGGGTACTCCCCAATCAGGACGGTATACATTTTGCCGGAGAGGTAAGAAACGGCGTTGTACGTAACGTCCGCGCGGAGACCTTCGGTCAGACGAACGACGATTTGCTCGCTCTGAACGCCGATGACTACTTAGGCAGGATTGAGGAGTTCGACACCGTTTGCGGAGCGATAGAGAACGTGCTTTTTGAGGATATTTATGCCGAGAGCTGTCACGATGCCGTTCGTTTACTTAGTTACCGCTCGCCGATAAAGAACGTCACTTTCCGCAATATGACGGTGGGCTTTCGGGCGCGCGCCGTGGACGCTAACGCCGCAAGGGGGTGCCGGGCGGAACTGTTTAAAGAAAAAGAAGAGCCGCAAGGGGTGGGCGACATCGCCGATATTACTTTTGAAAACTGCACCTTTCTCCATTCCATAGAATATCCCCTCTTTTGGAAAGGGTCACGGGGTGGGTTCCCCCATCCTTTTATCACTTGGGGGTCGCTCGCCGACAACGTTCGGTTCGTTAGCTGCCGCTTTGCTTCCGCCCCTCCCTACGCGAGGAACGGGATAGAAAGGCTCGTCAATGCATTCAAACGCGCCCACTACAAGCGGTCGGCCTTTCCGGCGATGCGCCTGCATTTTCTGCCAAATGAGCATGTGACGTACGACGGAAAGAGTGCACAGACAACAAAAAAAGAGGACGTGATTACCGTCCCCGATTTTCATGATCTGACAATAGACATCATAAAACCACTTTAACGAGGAATTCTCCCTTATCCGTGCCTTCCGCGCTGATTTTACCCTTATGGAGACGCACGATCTCCTGCGCGGTGGAGAGTCCTATGCCGCTGCCTTCCGTTTGCGATGCTCGCGCCTCGTCCGAACGGTAGAACCGCTCGAAATATTTATTAAGGTCGCCTTTTTCTATCCCCTCGCCGTCGTTTATCACCGTCAGGCAAATCTGCTTGCCTTTTTTGAATAATTCTGCCCGGGCGTAGCTTTTGGCATATTTAGAGGCGTTTTCCAGTAGCAACGTCACCAGGCGGCGAAGATAGATTTCCGCGCCCAAATAGTTGATACCGCGTTGAACCTTATAGTCGAACTTTTTACCGCTTTTTTCAAAGACGTTTTCAAAGGTGCCTGCGACGTCGGCGAAGGCTTCGGACAGGTCGAAGTTTTTCTTCTCCAATCCTTCCGCTTCGTCCATTCTGGCAAGTTCAGTCAGATTTTTTACCATGTTCGTCATCCGCTGGACCTGTCTCGCTATCGCTCTGGTACACTCCGTCTCGCCCGTTTCCAGTTCCTGTATCTCGTTGTTTGCCGAGATGATGGTGAGAGGGGTTTTCAATTCGTGTCCGGCATCGGTTATGAACCGCTTTTGCCTGGTATGGCTCTCGACGATGGGTTTCAGAAGGGGTTTGGATAATAGTACCACCCCGATAAAGAGTAGGACGATACAGACCGCCATGACGATCAAGCTGGTAACAAGGAAGCTACTGATCGGCTCCATTTGTTTGGATATATCCATAAAAAGCACCATAGTGTCGCCGTTGTCCATTGTCTTTACGCGATAGCGATAATTGTCGTAGGTGCCTTTTTCTCTGCTTTTCGACAGCACTTTTTCCGTCATCTGTTCGGCGGTCGTCTGGTTCACCGCTGCGATCTGTTCCATGTAATAGGTCGTCCCCTGTTCGCTTATAACCACGGTAAAAAAGCGCGTCTCGAAGGGTGTTTCTCTACTCATGTCCTTGGGTAAAAGAATATCGTCGCCCTTTTGCGGCGGACCTTCCGGACGTCCTTCCGGCCATTCTTCCGGTCTGGAAAAGTCATCTTTCTTTTGCTGGCTTACCACCATAAACTTTCCGTCGTTTTGAGCAAGAAGGTCCACGACTTCGTCCGCAGAACGAATGACGGACAAGTAACTGACCGTATTGACGGTAACCAGTATCGCCGCCAAAATAAGAATGACGGCAAGCATGGTCGTTGCGATAAACTTAATCCGTAATTTCTTTAACATCTTTTTTCCATTCCGTATCCGACGCCGCGCATCACTTTTATACAGTACTCCGTTCCGATCTTGTCCATTTTTTTACGCAAAGAGGAGATATACACCCACACGACGTTTATTTCCGTTTCGGTGTCGTAGTCCCACACGTTTTCCATAATTTTTTCGGTAGAAAGCAGAATGTCCTTGTTGCGAATGAGGTATTCCATCAGGCGGAACTCTTTATTTGTCAACCGCACCTTTCCCTTTTCGGTGGAGAGTTCATACGTTCCTTCGTCCAGCGTCATGTTGCCCAGTCTCAGTCCCTCGGTATACTCTCCGCGCCGTCTGACCAGTGCTTTTACCCGGGCGAGGAATTCTTTTACGACGAAAGGCTTCGTCAAATAATCGTCGGCGCCGTTTTCCAGTCCCAAAACTTTGTCGTCGATTGCCGAACGCGCCGTCAGCATCAAAACGGGTACGTTGCTACCCTTTTGGCGCAGTTCTTTTACCACCGCAAAGCCGTCCTTTTTGGGCATCATGACGTCCAGGATAATTCCGTCGTACGTGTAGGTCGCGGCGTACGTTATTGCCTCTTCGCCGTCGTAGGCGCAGTCAACGTCGTACCCCATATGCTCAAGAAGCCGTTTTATCGTGCCGGAAAGGTCTCTTTCATCCTCCGCAAGTAGCAGTCGCATTTTTTCCTCCCTTTCTTTAACGCCGGTCCGTAAAAAACCACCGTCTGATACTATCGTAAAGTATGCAGTTAAAAATTACCTAAATAAACCAAACGGAAACGTACTCGAGGCAAAAATACCTTTTTTCGTTTCCGTATCGTATTTATTGTATACCTATCTATCAGAAAACAACGGAGCTGGCCTCGATCTCGGCGTAAGACTTGCCATTCTCGGTAGAACGCTGATGGATAGTCCCGATAACTGTCATCGTTTTGCCGGATTCGGGGACTTTTCCTTCCCAATCCACCGTCAGGTACGACCATACGCAGCATCCGTCGTATACGCCGACAAAACGGTGTTCCGCATCGCCGTCGCCGGAGAGCTTTCCGACCGAATAGACACCTTTTATGCAGATGGTCTGCCCTTCGTAGTTTTTCGGATACATCCAGATATCGTTTGTTTTGGTATAAGCAACCATTTCCGATTTCATAGCGGCAATGTTGATATCGACGTCGGCGGCTTTTATCGTATTGGTTTGCACGGAAGACTCTTCGCCGTCGTTTCCGCACCCGAAGCAAACGAAAGCAGTCAGACAGCAGAGCATTGCAATAAGAAGAACAGTTACGATTTTTTTCATGCTTTTTTACCTCTCATAATAATTCCGGTCAGGGCGAAAATGACGAAGACCAATATATCGGTAACGACGATGGTCGGACCGATGGGCATGCCTAAAATAATACTGAGCAGCATACCGAGTAAAGTACATACGACGGACAATATGGCGGAGCATATGGTCACGGATAAGAAAGTTTTGAAGACCCGCATTGCAGAGAGCGCCGGGAAGATAATCAGCGCGGAGACGAGGAGAGAACCGACCAGGTTCATCGCAAGCACGATGATGACCGCCACCACGATGGCGATGATCAAGTTATATAGTTGCGCCTTTACTCCCGTCGCTTGCGCGAAGTTTTCGTCAAAGGTAACGGAGAAGATTTTATTGTAAAACAGAATGAAAATCAGTATGACCGCCGCCGACAATCCGATACTGAGCCACAGTTCGGTCGGCTTAATGGTCAGAATGGCAACGGAGCCGAAGAGGGAGGTACAGACGTCCCCCGAGACGCTGGACGACGTGGGGAACAGGTTCATAAGCAGATACCCTACCGCGAGCGCCCCAACCGAAATCATGGCAACGGCGGCATCCCCTTTTATTTTGGCGTTTTGTCCGGCGCGTAATAGTAGTACGGCGCAAACAACCGTCACCGGCAGAACGAAAACCATTTCACTGACGATAGACAAAATGGTCGCCACCGAAAATGCGCCGAACGCGACGTGGGACAGTCCGTCCCCGATAAGAGAAAAACGTTTCAGAACCAGCGTAACGCCGAGGAGGGAGGAACATAGCGCAACGACTACGCCTACGATCAGAGCGTACTGAATGGAACGCATCTCCAGACATTCTTTTATATATTGCCAGGTGATCCCGTCAAAGGATATCCGGGCTGCCAATGCTTCTATCATTTCTGCTCCTCCATAAATATCCTGCCGATATCGCTCTCTACGTACTCCTCTTTCGTTCCGAAAAATACCTCTTTGCCTAGGTGCAATATATGCGTTGCGTACGTAAGCGCCGCTTCGATATCGTGGGAGACCATGACTATTGTCATGCCGTCTTCTTGATTTAATCTTCTTATCAAGGCGTACATTTCCGCCGTGGCGTTGGGGTCCAGACCGGACACCGGCTCGTCCAAAAAGAGCATTTTAGTGCCGGCGCATAGGGCGCGCGCAAGCAGTACTCTCTGTTGTTGTCCGCCGGATAGCTCCCTGAAACACCGCTTCTCCAAATGGGCGACTTCCATTTTCTTCAGATTTTCTTTGACCATTTCCTTTTCTCTTTTGTTGTAAAAAGGTCTGAGTCCGCACTTATTCTGAAAACCGGACAGGACGATCTCTCTGACCGACGCCGGAAAGTCTCTCTGTACTTCGGTTTGTTGCGGAAGGTATCCTACGTCAGTCGCCTTGACGCCGTCCCCGTGAGCGATGGTTCCGCTCAAAGGTTTTTTCAACCCAAGAACGGCCTTCATGAGGGTGCTTTTCCCCGCGCCGTTTTCTCCGACGATACAAAGATAATTCCCTTGGGAAAGGGAAAAGGTGATATCCTTTACCACCGTTTTCCCTTCATACCCAAGCGCTAGGTTTTTACACGTTAGTTGTGCCATGTTTTCCCCTTTTTATGCGACGGCTTTTTTTATAACCGTCAGATTGTTTTCCATAATAGACAGATAGGTCGCGCCGCTATCCACCTGCGCACGTCCCACCGACTGGATAGAGTCCAGTTGAAGGATGTTGCCGTTTACGCCGGCTTCCGAAAGAACGGACCGGGCGACCGCCTTATCCGAGCCTTCCAGAACGATAACTCTATCAAGGCTCAATTCCTTAACCTTATCCGCCAAAAACTTAATTGTATTAAAGGACGCCTGCGTTTCGGTAGAGCAACCGGAGAACGCTGCGTAGTAACTAAGCCCGTAGTCCTTCATCATATAGAGGAAGGGGAACCTGTCGCAAAAAACAAGCGTTTTTACGGCGGCGCTTACGGTGGCCTGCGTATACCTTTCATCAAGGTCATTTAGTTTCGCTACGTACGAAGAAGCGTTTTGGCTGTACTTTTCTCCGTTCTCGCTGTCAAAAGCGGCTACCTTATCGGCAATGGCATTGACGCAGACCACGGCGTTTTTTAAAGAAAGCCAGACGTGTTCGTCGTACTCCGCCCCGCCGTGTTCCTCATGCTCCTCTTCCACGCCTTCTATCTCCTCTTCTTCTCTCGCCTTTTCGCCGAGGGCGGCAATCAGGTTGAGGTTGATACGTTTATCGCTCGGATAAGAAGTAAGTACGCCCTCCACCCATTCGTCCGATTCTCCGCCGACGTAGACGAAGAGGTCGCACTTGGAGATATTGAGCATATCACGGGTGGTGGGGTTATAGCTGTGCAGATCGGCGCCGCTATCGAGTAGCAGTATTACGTTGACGTCCGCGTTATCGCCGACGACGTTTCTCGCCCAGTCGTATGCCGGAAAAACGGTGCAAACGACGGTATATTTGGCCTCGTTCTCATTCTCGGAACAGGCAGAAAAACCGCACAACGCGAGAATACACACGAGACAGATGATTAAAATGGTGATTGTCTTTTTCATGTATAATATTTCTCCTTTTTTTGTTTGATGTAAGCTGAAGTATCAATCGTCCGAAAACAAATCAATTATTCAGTCTGACACCCAAACAAACGGGGGAAACCCTCTCTCCCGGACGGGAGATAAAGACACTTTTTAAAGCGGAAACGATAATTATTCCGACGACGAAAGAGAAAACGAGCGAAAAGACTTTCAGCGCGGTCCGGCAAACGAAGATAAAGTTACAGACCGGGCAGTCCTCGCCCGTACAATCGTGTTCAAATAGATCAATGGAAACGTAAAAAGAAAAAACGATAGACAGCGCCACCAAAAGAAGTATCGCCGCCCGTATAAAACTATTATTTAATATTTTCTTATTATCTCTTTTCATTTCGACTAAAGTTTATTCTTTATACGGAAAATTGTCAAGTGTTTTGGTTTTTTTTCAGAAACAAAGGCAAATCATACCCCAAAAACCACAAACGACGCCCAAAGAAAAAATGAATAAGCGGCATTGCAACATTTTCTTTTCTCGTTGAAAACCCTTTCCCTTTTGAAAAAGATCATAAAATGGAAAAACCCCTCTCTTTTTTGCGAAGCAAAAAGACGATCTCCCCTTGCTCCCGCCCAACGGGCGGAGGGGCGTAAAGAGCCATGCATACACGTCCAGAGGGTGGGTAGAGTGGGGAGATTTTTTGGGAAAGCAATCTACGGGGTCCCCACGAAACAAAGTTTCGTGGGGAAAGGCGGAGCCTACCGAAAACGGCGCGATTGCGAATAGCAATTCGCCCAACAAGGTAGTGCGAACGCCGCCGTACTGCGAGAGCAGTTTTTGCAAAAGCTCGCAAAAAAACCAATCCCATCCATATGACCTTTATTCAACGGAAAGAACCGGTTATCTATTAATAATTATTATTTTTGCGAGCGTAAATATCTGTGCTATGCATCCGGGAACGGGTAGAGTGTGGGTATTTTTTGGGAAAGCAAACCTATGCTGTACATCGTACTGCTTGGTGCCGCTTTCACAAAAGCTCGCAAAAACTATCTCTCAATCCAATTGACCTTGATTGAAAGAAATCACTTATAGCAAAACCAATAATATTTCGTTTTTGCGAGCGTAAAGAGCCGTGCATACACGTCCAGAGGGTGGGTAGAGTGGGGAGATTTTTGACAAAAGCAAACCTATGCTGTACATCGTACTGCTTGGTGCAGCTTTTGTCAAAGTCTGCAAAAAAACCGGTTCCAATCCATATGACGTTTATTCGCAGGACAAAACCGGGTTCTATTAATTGTTCTTTTGTTTTTTTGCAGACGTAAAGCTCCCTACTATACACATCCCTCAGAAGAGACCGGTTATTTTGCCGGTACCATCCACGTCGATATTCTCCGCCGCCGGCACCTTCGGCAGTCCCGGCATGGTCATGATATCGCCGGTGAGCGCGACCAAAAACCCCGCCCCTGCACTGACTTTTATTTTGCGGACGGTCACGAAAAAGTCCTCCGGCGCGCCCAGTTTAGTCGGATCGTCGGAAAAACTGTACTGCGTCTTAGCTACGCAGATAGGCAGTTTATCGTATCCCAATTCGGTTAATTTGGATGCCTCTTTTGACGCTTCTTCGGTGAACACGACGCCGCTTCCGCCGTAGATTTTGCGGACGATGTCGTTTAGTTTTTCTTCTATACTTTTATTTAGTTCATAGGAGAACGTAAACTCGTTTTCCTTTTCGCAGAGGGCGACCACTTCTTTTGCAAGATCAATACCGCCTTCGCCGCCTTTTGCCCACACTTCGGACAGAACGACGTTGACGCCTAAGTTTTTACATTTGTTTATGACCAGTTCGATCTCTTTTTCGGTGTCGTCCGGGAAACGATTGACGGCGACAACGGCAGGGAGCTTATAGACGGTAGTGATATTTTTTACGTGTCTGAGTAAGTTCGGCAGTCCCTTTTCCAGCCGTTCAAGGTCCTCTTGGGCGAGGTCGTTTTTATCTGCACCGCCGTGCATTTTCAGCGCGCGGATGGTGGCGACGATGACGACGGCAGAGGGCTTCAGGCCGGCGTAACGACATTTGATATCGAGGAATTTTTCCGCGCCCAGGTCTGCGCCGAATCCGGCTTCGGTCACAACGTAGTCGCCCAGTTTAAGGGCGAGCTTGGTTGCCGAAACGGAGTTGCACCCATGGGCGATATTGGCGAACGGTCCGCCGTGGATAAAGGCAGGGGTATGTTCCAAAGTTTGGACAAGGTTGGGTTTCAGCGCGTCTTTAAGGAGAGCGGTCATGGCTCCGGCAGCTTTCAGGTCACCGCATGTGACCGGCTTTCCGTCATAGGTATAGCCGACGACGATACGAGATAAACGCTCTTTTAAGTCGGTCAAGGAAGTAGCCAGGCACAGCACCGCCATGACTTCGGACGCGACCGTGATGTCGAACCCGTCGTCTCTGGGGACGCCGCCCGTCTTGCCGCCGATACCGTCACGAATAAAACGCAGCTGTCTGTCGTTCATATCGACGCATCGCTTCCAGGTGACCTTTTCCGGGTCGATCCCCAGCGCGTTGCCCTGATAGATGTGATTGTCGAGCATAGCGGCGAGCAGATTGTTAGCCGCCCCGATTGCGTGGATGTCGCCGGTAAAGTGCAGGTTGATGTCTTCCATAGGCACCACCTGTGCGTATCCGCCACCGGCGGCGCCGCCTTTTTTGCCGAAGACGGGTCCGAGGGATGGTTCACGCAAGGCAACGACCACCTTTTTCCCGATTCTTTTCAGCCCGTCCGCAAGTCCGCACGTCGTAGTGGTTTTGCCCTCGCCTGCCGGGGTCGGCGTAATGGCGGTAACGAGGATCAGCTTGCCCTCTTTTTTGCAATCGGCTACGCAGGCAGGGTCGATCTTTGCTTTGTATTTGCCGTATGACTCGACGTATTTTTCGTCGATCCCAAGCGACGCGGCTATCTCCGCTATCGGCTTCATCTCCACGCTCTGTGCTATCTCGATGTCCGTTTTCATTCCCATTATCTCCTTTATCTGAGTTTTCGTATTATTTCACATATCAAATCAATCGATGATCTCACGTTCTTTTCGGAAAAATCTCTTTCCAATAAAAAAGAGGACCCGGATAAACACAAAAGCATGATCCGTCTTTCTCTGTCCGTAGGAAAAAACCTGCCGTGCTTTTCCACAAACACTTCTCCGTGTTTGCTGATAAAATCATTGTATCTTTTGTGAAAAAGTATCCGTATCTTATCTTCTTTTTCCATAGCGATATTCAGTAGCTCGGTAAACAGCAATCGCGGCTCGGAAAAAACTTTATCGGCGTGTTGACAAGAAGAAACGATCTCCTCCAAAAGCTCCCGTTCTATCTTATCCGCCAACGCAAAAATATCGCAGTAATGGTTATAAAAAGTGGTCCTGTTGATCCCGGCGCGCGAGCAGATATCGGAAACGCGGATCTGTTCACGGTCCTTGTGCCTCTTTTCCGCCCAGTAGGCTTCGTCAATTTTTTTAAGAGTCCTTTCTATCCTTGCGTCCATAAGATATTCAACCAATTTTACAATCTGTCGTTTATCTCCGCCCCTTTTGCCATTTGGGGATATTGCAAAACAACAGGTGATGATTTATTATATTATATAATAATAAACTAATAAAAGTCAAACCGATGTGGAGTTTTCATGAGGACAGTTGCCGTTACCGGTGCAAGCGGCTCGATGGGAAAAGAGACTGTTAAATATATTCTTTCGTCCGATAAAGGATTCTTTTTAAGAATGCTTTTACTAAACACTCCTTTGGACAGGCGTTTCGCCCGGAAAATAAAAAGGCGTTACGGCGACCGGACGGAGATATTCTTCGGAGATATTCGCTGCTATGACGACTGCCTGAAACTGACAAAAAACGCCGATTACGTTCTCCATATCGCCGCCCTTATTCCCCCAAAAGCCGACCACGACGAGGAGCGCACGCGCCAGACGAACTTCGACGGCACCGTCAACATGGTCAACGCCGTTATCGAAAACGGTAAGGTGGGAACGGAAGCGAAATTCATCCACATCTCCACCGTCGCGACCTACGGTAACCGGGACGAAAAGCACCCCTGGGGACGAGTGGGCGACCCCCTGCTTACCTCTATGTACGACGTATACGGCACCTCGAAAACGCGCGGGGAAAGGTACGTTTTGGAGTCCCCTTTGCAAAATTGGGTTATCCTTCGGCAGTCGGGCATTCTTTACGACAATATGCTGATGAACAACATAAAAGACGGACTTATGTTCCACACCTGCTGGAACGTCCCTATCGAATGGGCGACGGCAAAAGACAGCGGTATTCTCATGCGGAACATACTGGAAAAGGACGTCGAAAACCAAACGAAGAACTTTTGGAAACGGGTATTCAATATCGGCGACGGCGAAAAAGCCAGGACTACCGGGTACGAAACTTTTGACGACGGCTTTAAACTTATCGGCGGCTCGGTAAAGAGCTTCTTTAAGCCGGAGTGGAACGCCACCAGAAATTTCCACTGTATGTGGTACCTCGACAGCGACGAATTGGAAGAAATGTTCCATTTCCGCACCCAGGGCTGTTCGGACTTCTGGAGCTGGTTCCAAAGCAGACATAAAATCTACGGTATCGCTCGCATTCTTCCACCTGCCCTTATTAAGACCTTGGCAATAAAACCCCTCCTGAGAAACAATAATTCTCCAAAGTACTGGCAAAAGCACGGACAAACGGGCAGAGTTTTTGCTTGCTACGGTAAAAGCATGGACGGGGTAAAAACGTGGGACGGGCTGTTTTGCGAACGCGCCGACTACGAAGAAATAAAAGGTAGCGGCGAAAAATACCGTCTCGACCACGGATACGACGAAACTAAACCGACAAGCGAACTGGATATTGCCGACATGAAGCAGGCTGCCGCCTTCCGCGGCGGACAGTGCCTGACCGAAAGCATGACGAAGGGGGATCTGCATAGCAAACTGCAGTGGCAGTGCCACAACGGTCATACCTTTTTCTCCTCTCCCTATACCATTCTGAAAGCCGGGCATTGGTGTCCGGAGTGTTGCTTGCCCGACAGGGAATGGAATTTCGATTCGCTGGCAAAAAAAATCCCCTTTTACGCCCAAATATGGTATGATAGCCACGATGTGGATGAAAACTACGTTTACACCATAGAAAACGGCGTTCCTTCGCATAGGGAGTTCCATGACTGATTTCGGTATTTATTATTTCTCCGGCACGGGCAATACCAAAAAGTGCGCCGAGGCGTTCGGTCTCGCGCTGAAAAACAAGGGAGAAACGGAACTGTTTGCCATAGAAAACGGACAGGAAAAATTTATGCCGGCAAAGACGATATTGATCGGCTATCCCGTACACGGCTTCGGCGCGCCGCAGGTCGTTTTAGACTTCGCCAAGACTCTTCCGGCAGGAGAAAACCTGTTTTTTATATTTAAAACTTCGGGAGAACCGCTCCGGCTCAACGACGATTCCTCCCATTCTTTACGGAACATTCTGACCAAGAAGGGGTACCGGTTCGGCGGCGAGTACCACTACGTCATGCCCTACAATATGATATTCCGTCACACGGACGAAATGGCGTCGAAAATGTTTCTGACGGCTAAAGAGCGGATACAAAAGGACGCCGAGGATATCGCCGAGGGAAAAGAACGCAAAAAGAAAATTCTACTCCGCGCCAAAATGGCATATTTTATCAACCGTATCGAACGCCCGGGCGTACGATTCAACGGAAAGCTCTTCCGCGTTAAAAAGAAGCTGTGCATCCACTGCGACCGCTGTATAAAGAATTGTCCGGTCAACAACATAAGCTACGCTGACGGAAAGTTCCACTTCGGCAGTAAGTGCCTTCTTTGCGCGCGTTGCTCCTTCCTCTGTCCCAAAGACGCCATCCGCATCGGATTGATGGACTTTTTACGCGTCAACGGAAAATATAATTTTAACGCCGACCCCCAAAACGCCAAAATCGGCAAATACTGTCGCCGCGCCTACAAGCGGTACTTTTCCGAATAAAACGCCGTTGACAAATTTCCACTTCCCGTTCATAATAAAAGCAGTATGAAACTGTATCAATTTTATCGAGAGAAAAAACTCCTTTGGCAAGACTGTCATCGTACTTTTCCGCAAACGGAATTTCCGCCGCAAGAACGGTGGTACGACCTATTTATGAAAGAAGAATACGGCGTACGTCCGGACGAGTGCGCGTTGCCCCTCCGCTACGAAGTGATAGCGGAAAAAGAATACGAAAATGCCGTCGGACAGAGGATAAAAATGTATTACAAAACCCTGCCGATGGAGTTCCACTTGTGGGCGCCAAAGGGAGAAAATATAAGGGTTTTCGTTCTACCCTTGCATCCGAGTGCCTATATAAAAAAGGATATCTGGGACCACCCGGAGAACATCGCCGACTACTGCCCGATAAAAGAGGTAACAAAAAGAGGCTTTGGCGTGGCGATCCTCCTGTGCGGTGACGTCGCGGCGGACGAACCGGGCGGAGAAAAGACCGGCATCTTCAAAGAAATGAATTGCGCTCGCACCGGCGAAAGTTGGGGCGTACTGTCCGCATGGGCATGGGCGGCGTCAAAAGTCGCCGACTATATCGTCCGTGACGAGCGGTTTGATAAAAACCGCATCGCCGTCGTCGGACACAGCCGCGGCGGAAAAACGGCGCTCCTCGCCGGCGTCACGGACGAACGATTCTACCTCTCTATCTCCAGTTGCTCGGGTAATTCCGGCGCCGCCCTCTCCCGTAACAACAAAGGCGAAACGGTGAACGACATCGTACGTCGTTTCCCCTACTGGTTTTGCGACAATTATAAAAAATACGCAAAAAACGAGAGTTCTCTCCCCTTCGACCAACATATGTTTTTAGCCCTGCTCGCCCCGCGTAAATGCTACGTCTCCAGCGCAACGTTGGACGCTTGGGCAGACCCCGCAGGCGAACTTCTTTCGGCAAAACTCGCTTCCTCCTATTACGAAGAAAAAGGGGTAAAGGGACTCGTCGTCCCCCAAAAAATAGAATGCGACCGCCTGTACGGAGAGGGTAATATCGCCTACCACCGCCACACAGGTCTGCACGAAATGACCCCTGCCGATTGGCAGATGTATATGGATTATTTAAACAAATAAAGTAAAGTAAAGAGCCTCTACCAATGAAGAAATCCACTCAATAAATCTTTTCCCTACGGGATGCGACGATGCGAGGTGTTATTATGAAAAAAGTATTGATCGTGTTTTCCATTGTTACATTACTCCTCTGTTTTTGCAGTTGTCTCGATAATAATGGAAGCAATTACCGGTATTCCGGAGAATATCCGGATCTCTATACGGAAGCCATCCATTCCATTCTCGGTTCGACGGGAAACTACCGGAATGCTGAAACCGGTCATTGTTTCGATCCTCTTTTAGAAGTAGTGGAGCAGGACGCATGCGGTCGCAAAATGTTTCTGTATCATGACGGCTCAGGATTAACAAATTCCGTTTCCCTTTTGGTTTCGCAAAAATCGGAAGACGGTATCGTATACTATTATCCGGATTTTAATTTGACATTGGGAGAATTCGATTATGCCAAGTCGCAAAAAAAGGATACGGAAGAAGCCGGCTATATCTATTACTATCCAACCGGAAATTATTACAGAATAAAGTTTCCCGAAGAAAAAGTCGCGGAATTAAAACAGATAAACGATTGGGGAAAAGAAATCAATATAGAAAAATGTATCACCCAAACGGTGGTTCTGAAAAAAGAAGACCCGCTATCTTCTGAAGAAAAAAATGCTTTATACGAAGAAGTGTTCGGAATTAAAAAAGCTTGGTCATACCCTCTTTACGTAACGAAAGACGACGAAGGGAAAATGCTTTTTGTCGCCGTATATTATGATGATCATGATGACTATAGAATGATTATCGTCGACGGCAATACGCAACATAACCGAAAAATAACGAACGTAACCGCCTACCAAGAGGAGCTGGCGGAATTTAAGCGGGAAAATAATTGGAAAAAAACGTGATTATTCCCCCCTTCTTTCTTGCGCGATGCGGAACATGACGCGAGTAGTTTGGGAATAGGTGACCTTGATCTCCTTGACTTCTTGCGTCTTTTCGTCATAGGTCACCGAATAGTTGCTGTAGTCGTGGTAGGACTCGGTGCCGCTCCCGGAGCCGCTCATTTTCAGATACAGGTCGTTCAAAAACTCTCCGACGTCATCCATAAAGCTATATCTACTTTCCCAAAAAGCGTCCTCTGCCAAACGCTCTGTCCTCGCTTCGCTGGGATATTTGGGGGCGATATCGCGGTAGAGTTCGGGCGAAACGATCCTGAGGACCTGAAGGACGTGTCCGAGACTGTACATGTAGGCGCAGTAGCGGAAATAGGGGTCCTCGCTCTTTAATAAAACGTAGTACGCCATCATGTTGGCGTCCCCCTCGCGCATACACCCGACGGCGTGGGCAATCTCGTGCGCCGTAGTCACCGTTTTGTAGCAGTGGGGGGTTTCTTTATTGACGACGGCGTCGCCCGTCGGCAAAAAAGTGATCCCCGTTATCCCTTCGCTGGTCAAAAATTTACTGTACCACCCCTCTTTGGCGCGCGGAACGTAAGAAGAAAAATAGGGGTCATCCAGTTTCCGGTATTCTTTACGTATCCTTTCGGTCAATTCGTCAAAGTCGTAGGGACAGACGGTAATGCCGTTTTCGTCCCGTTTCATCAGTCCGCTGACGTAGACGTAGTCGTCCATGAGTACATCCACCAGTTCCGCCGTCTCTTCACCGGTCAGTTGCTCCCCTTCGTACATAGGCAACGGGACCTTTTCCCGATAGTAGTTTCCGCTTGCGGTAACGGTATAAAGCAGCAGTACCGTCAGTACCGCGATTGCCACCCTCTCCAGTAAAGCCGCCGCCTTCCATCCCCTCTTTTTTTTGAGGTAATAAATAAAAAACGGGATACATACGATAACGGAAAGGATACCGAAAGTAACGAAAATATCAAACAGTGAAAAAGGAAACCACGAGGCGATATTGCCCGCTAAAAAGACGTACGCCCGGGAGATACCGCGCGCAAAAAAGTACTCAGCTACCGGCTGTGACAGCTTCATAAGTGAAAACAGTACGATAAAGAAAGTAAGGCAACCGATAACGATTGCCTTATTGACCAGTTTCTTGTGCTTTTGTTTCATCAAAGCTCCTTTTTCATGCCTTCAAGCAAGTTCAAGGCTTTTTCTTTGGCTTTTTGCTCGTCCTTATCAAAGCACAGGACGTAGATCTTGAGTTTGGGTTCGGTGCCGGAAGGACGAACGCAAACGAACTGTTCGTCAGTCAGGCAATATTTAAGAACGTCGGAAGTCGGCAGGGTCATTTTTTTGACTTCGCCATCGGCAAACGTCTCCGTTCCTAACAAAATGTCCTGCACGGATACCACCTTTTCTCCGGCAATCTCAGAAATGGTCTTTTGACGCAACGCTTTCATTACCGCCGCCATCTCCGCCATTGCGCCTACCCCTTTATACGCAATAGAGGTCACCTCTTCGCAGTAGTATCCGTACTCGCCGAAAATCTCCTGCAATCTGCCGTACAGTCCCTTTCCGATGGACTGATAATAACATACCATTTCCGCCGTCAGCATGGAAGCGACAACGGCGTCCTTATCCCGTGCGTGCGTGCCGCGCAGCGACCCGTAACTCTCCTCGAAACCGAAGATATATTGATATTCGCCGCTTGCTTCCCACTCCTTAATCTTCTCGCCGATGAACTTAAAACCGGTCAGTACGTTAAAGACGGTCACGCCGTTATTTTTTGCAAGCCTGTCGGCAAGCGAAGTGGTGACGATGGTCTTTACCACGGCAGGATTTTTCGGCATGGCGTTTTCCTCTTTCAAACGGAGAATGATGTAGTCGAGTAGCAGTACGCCGATCTGGTTACCGTTAAGCAAACGGAAGTTACCGGAAAAGTCCCTTACCGCCAGTCCCATACGGTCGCAATCGGGGTCGGTCCCGATCACGACGTCGGCGCCGATCTTGTTGCCCAGGGCTATACCCATAGCAAGCGCCGCCGGGTTCTCCGGGTTGGGGATAGGCACGGTGGAGAATTCTGTGTCGGGCAAAGCCTGTTCCTCTACGCATGTAACGTTAATACCCTGTTTCTTCAGAATCGTCGTCACCGGAACGTAGCCCGATCCGTGGATGGGCGTGTAGACGAGTTTGAGATTTTTCCCCTGCTCTTTGACCGCTTCCGGCGAAAGGGACAGTTTCATAATCTCGTTATAGTACGCCTCGTCCACGTCCTTACCGATGACGGTAATATGCTTTCCTTCCGCGTCGGAAGGAATATCGAAATAATCGGCCTTATTTATGTACTCCACCACTTTTGCGGTGTCTTCCGGCCCCATCTGGGCGCCGTCCTCTCCATAAACTTTGTAGCCGTTGTATTCCTTTGGATTGTGGCTCGCCGTAATCATTACGCCGGCGATAGCTCCCAGTTTGCGGACGGCGTACGAACACATCGGCACCGGATGAACGGCGTCGAACAAATAGGCTTTTATTCCGGCGGCGGATAGTACTTCCGCCGTTTTACGGGCGAACTCTTTACTGAAACGCCTGGTGTCGTAGCTGATAACTACGCCCCTATCCTGCGCACCGAGGGTGAGAATGAACTTGGCCAGTCCCATAGTGGCTCTTGCCACCGTGTACAGGTTCATCCTGTACGTTCCCATCCCCACGATACCGCGCATTCCTGCCGTACCGAAAGCAAGTGGAATGGAAAAGCGTTCTTTTATCTCTTCTTCTCCGATACCTTCTATTTCCGCTCTTTCCTCTTCCGTTACCTTTCGTAACCAAACCTCATAGGTTTCTTGTGCCGTCATAGCTTTCTCCTTATACTCCTAAAATAAACACTTTTACCGAACGCGGAGCAACGTTTCCTTTCCATATGATGGCAGAAGGAATGGTCTTTTGCGCGATGGCGTCTCTCGCCACAGCGGATGCTTTGTAATTTATGTATTCTTCTGCGATCAGTTCCGATTCTTTGATCTTATAGAACTGTTGCTTTTCCGTTTTGTTGAAGACGCACACCGCCGTTTTGCCGCCGGTAAGCGGTTTAACGAGGTAGTCGACGTCGCCCTGTTTGATTCTCTTTGCCTGTTTGCCCAGTCTATCCTGGTTAATGGAAATCAGGTCTCCGTTCTTGATAAGGGCGCAAATTTCCGGCGACATGGTACGTATATCGTTCCCCAAAATAAGGGGCGCCGCCATCATGCACCACAGCGCAAAGTGCGATTCGCTTTCGTTATACTTCATATCGCCGACCCCTACCTCTAACATATCCGGGTCGTTCCAGTGTCCGGGAGAGGCGTAGGCATAGAGGGTGACGTTGTGTTCGTATATTTTGAGCATGGACTCGTAGTTGGCGCTGATGTCTCCCGTCGTTCTCCAGAGGTTACCGGCACTTGCGCCCCAAAGGTAAGGTTTTCCACTGCCCCATTCGCAAAGAGAAAAGACGATCTTTTTCTCCGGCACGTTGTTGTCCCTTGCGTAGTCGGCAGTCGCCTGTTTGATACATTTTCCGACGTGCTGGTACTGAAACATATCGCTGGTAGAACTATTGAGAATGGGGTTGAGGATCTTAATTTTGTTGACGCCCTTAACCAGCTCTACCGGAATGGGGAAGACGTACTCGTCTTTACGGATGCCTGCCGGCACGTGTACCGGGTACGCGATGTCGTCATTGATAACGATCACAAAGAACTTCTCATAGTTTTTGACCTCGTGGATGTAGACGGAAACGACGTGTTCCCCTTCTTCATCCGCCGCGTGGAAAAATTCCACCGATCCCAAGCCTCTATCCAATCCGCTGACGTGGGTGTTAAAGATATGCCCTTCGCTGTTATGATATTTGAAACGGGTTTTAAAGACGTTGGCGTTGCCGCTCAGCAGTCCCTCGCCTGCCGAATAGATTTTGCCCCTCTCACCGCGCTTTCCGACGGCGATACCGGCAACGAGCGGCGCGTATCTGGTGATCTCGACGTGGTGGCAGTAGTCCAGTTTCCAATACTCTACTCCCCATTTGGCAAAGGTGTATGCATCGAGGTACTCGAATCCCAGCGTCGCCGGGTAGTCCTGACAGGTCAACGTCCCGTTAGAGGAATAAATACCCAATTTCATGCCGCACGCATTGACCCTCTCGGCGAGCTTTTTGATGCCGTCGGGGAAAGTCACCGCATCCGACTCCAGCTCGTTGCGGATGTTACGGTGTTTCGCCTCCCAGCAGTCGTCGATATTCATATATTCGTACCCTGCCGCGACCAGACCTTTTTCTTTCATCACCTGCGCCATTTGCAGGATCATTTCCTGATCGATCTTTTCTTGAAAGGTATTCCAGGTGCTCCAGCCCATGGGCGGCGTCAACGCCATGCCGTTATCATACGGTTTGTTGTTGTATAAAACGGGGACGTTTTTGTTTGGGTTTTCCGGTTGCAATATCAGCTTTGCATAACAGGTCGGACACATTCCGTTTCTTTTAATCATTTTTGTTCTCCTTACGCTAAAAATAGTCTCGTTTATTTATCTTCGTCCGGTATTTCTTTTTCGTTTTGTTTGACTTTGGCGATGATCCTGTCCAGCGGATAGGTCTTTACCTCTATCCCCCCGTCGGCGGTAGTAATCTTTACCGTGACTTCACGACGGAGAATGTCGTTTGCCGTGACCTGCCCTTCGCCGTCCGGCGTGCGCGCCATGGAGCCGACTTTGGGCATTTCGCTATACGTCTTTTGATAGTAGTCGTTTTCGTATTTCAGACAGCACATCAGCTTTCCGCAGCAGCCGGATATCTTTTGCGGATTGAGGCTGAGGCCCTGTATCTTTGCCATTTTTATGGTCACTTTATCAAAGTCATGCAGATAGGTGGTGCAACAGCACGGTCTGCCGCAAGCGGCGAGTGCGCCCTGGAGCTTAATTTCATCCCGTTCGTAAATTTGTCTGAGTTCAATACGGACGTGGAAAGCGGACGCCAGGTCTTTTACCAGCTCGCGGAAGTCGATCCTGCCTGCCGCTGTGAAATAAATGATGATTTTTTGCCTGTCAAAAGTATATTCGGCATCGACGATCTTCATCTCCAGATTTCTGTCCGCCACCTTTTGGGTCGCCGTCTTAATGATATCCTTTCTCTTTTCCAGGTTCTCCGCCTGTCTCTTTTCATCTTCGGGCGTGGCTTTACGTTGCACCTCTTTAAGAGGAGAAACGATTTCGCTCTCGCTCACCTCTCTGTTCGGTTGGCATACCTTTCCATACTCGACGCCGCGCGCCGTTTCGCAAATTACGCCCTCTCCCTCTCTGAATTTTATATCCTTCGGCGAGAAATAGTAGGTCTTGCCCGTATCTCTGAATTTTATGCCGACGATCATTATCATTTTTTCCGCCATTTATATCTTGCCTCCAATATTCCGAATAGGACGCCGCACGCGACGTTTGCCACGTTGACGTTGAATTTTAGTTGTTCTCTCGCTTTATTTATTTCTTCCAGCGCCATAGCGATCCCTTGGGGAGTAAAGCCTGCCGCCACCTGCGTCAGTTCTCTTTCTCTGCCCACCGTGAACCGTTGCGCGTCCGTTTCCAAAAGCAGTTTCATCGCGTCGCTGAGAATTACGTCCATAAAGTCCAGCGTCAGCGCGATCCGTTCTTTGCTGAAATTTTCTTTCAGGGCATACTGGGCTATTTGCGACGACTTTTTCATCTCCATCAGCATGATAAAGACCTGTTCGTACTGCTCCCGGTAATCGCCCCCCTCGGCAAACTGCCTTGCCTTATGCAAATTCCCCATGGAATATGCCGCCGCCACCGCCGCCGTCTCTCTGTCTGTACCGTCCTCGGTCAGTTCTTCGATAATATCCTCCGAACCAACGTTCTCCAAGTATATTTTCTTTCCTCTCGACCGAATAGTGGGCAGTAGTCCGCTCTCCGACGACGCTCCGAGGATCATCGTCATATACTCCGGCGGCTCCTCAAACGTCTTTAATAGCTTATTCTGGCAAACGACGTTCATTTTATCGGCGTCTTCGATAATAACCACCTTTCGCGTCGCCCGGACCGGCTTCATTTCCACCTGTTCCAAGAGCGGTTCCAGGTCGTCCTTTACCTTCATCCCGTCTCCCGTCGCTCTCATTACGTCCGGGTGGCTCCCTTCCGCTACGCTCTGACAGGTAGCGCATTCGCAACATACGTCCGGGCAAAAACAAGCGAGCGTGGCAAAGTGCAAGGTAGCGTCCAGCATCTCTTTGTCCTCGCTGAAAAAGATATAAGCGTGTCCCAATCCTTCGCGCACGTCGCGATAAAATTGTTTCCAAGCTCTGTTTTTCTCTACCAGCGAAAAATTCACGAGATGATCCCTCTCTTTTTCAACGCTTCGATAATGCGCCCTGCCGTGACGTTTTTGTCCACGTCCGTTTGAATACAAAGGAACCGTTCGTTCTTTTCGGCGAGCGCCTTATACCCTTTATAGACGGCGAGATGGAACTCGTCCGCTTCTTTTTCTATGCGGTCGTTCTCCACCACTTTTCCCTTTTGTCTGCGCCAGGAATGAAGTGGGTCCATGTCCAAAAACACTACCGCCTCCGGCATACAATTTTTGAGGGCGTACTCGTTCATTTTACAGACGAAGTCTTCCCCTAGTCCCCGAGCGTACGCCTGGTACGCCAGCGAACTGTCGATGTACCTGTCGCATACGACGATCTTGCCTTCGCGTAAAGCCGGCAGAATAAGGTTGTCGATATGGTCGCACCGCGCCGCGGCAAAAAGGGCCGCTTCCGTTTCCGCGCTCATTTGTTTGGTCAAAATAAGTTGCCTTATTTCTTCGGCAAGGGGCGTTCCGCCCGGTTCACGGGTGAAAACCGCTTCCTGTCCGCTTTCTTTCAGATATTCTTCCAAAAATCGAAGTTGGGTGCTTTTGCCCACCCCTTCGCATCCTTCAAAGACGATAAAACCTTTCATAGTTCATTTCTCCAAAGTCCATTGTATCACACCTGCGTTCTTTTTTCAAGCATCTTATTTATTTATATATTAGAGTTGACAAAGCTGAAAATTGGCACTATCATAATTTTTGTGACAGAACATCAAATCCCTCCCATTTACGACGAACGCTCAAAAGTCCTCATTCTGGGGTCCTTTCCCTCGCCGAAATCAAGGGAAATCGGCTTTTATTACGGGCATCCGCAAAATAGATTTTGGACGGTGCTTTCCGCCGTTTTGGGAGTGCCGTGTCCGAAGACGGTAGAAGAAAAAAAGGCGCTTCTTTACGCAAAAAACATCGCGCTATGGGACGTTATTGCCAGTTGCGATATCGTAGGCGCAGGGGATAACACCATAAAAAACGCCGTCGCCAACGACTTTTCCGTCATTTTTTCCGTCGCCCCCATCCGACAGGTATTTACCACCGGGAAAACGGCTACGACGCTTTATAAAAAATTCACCGGGAACGACAGCGTTCCCCTCCCGTCGCCTTCGCCGGCAAATTGCGCTCTTTCGGTGGAGAAATTGACGGAAAAATATAAAATCATCACATCCTATTTACAGTGAACAAGTGGAGGGACTTATGTGGGAAGTATCCGGCGCGATAATAATAAAAAAGGGAAAGGTCTTTGCCGCAAAACGGGGGGAAAGTAAGTACCCGTACGTCGCACATAAATATGAATTCGTCGGCGGAAAGCAGGAACCGGGCGAAAAAATAGAAGAAACGCTATTAAGAGAATGCCGGGAGGAAATCGGAGTGACCGTGACCATCGACAGACCCTTTATGACGGTGGAACACACCTATCCCGATTTTGCCATCCGTTTGCACACCTTTTTGGTAAGTACGGACGAAGAACCGATAAGAAAGGAACACGAAGCGTTTTGCTGGATACCGGTAAACGAACTGAATAGCGACGAGTGGGCGCCGGCGGACGCGCCTATCGTAGAAAAAATAAAGGTGCTTTTCGGCGACCTGACCGAGAAAAAACTCTCCTCGCAGGAGATATTCGACGGGTACGTTCTGCACGTTACCAAAGACACCGTTCTTTTGCCCGGCGGCGGCACCTCTTTCCGCGAAGTCATCCACCACAAGGGGGCGGCGGGCGTGCTGGTCGTGGACGGAGAATACACCTATCTGTGCCGTCAATTCCGCTACTCTGTCGGCAGAGTCACCATGGAGATCCCGGCCGGCAAGAGAGACAGCTTTTCCGAGGACTTTTTAGACACGGCAAAGAGGGAACTTTTAGAGGAATTGGGCGTCACCGACGCGACGTTTACGCCCTTAGGCAATATGATTCCCGCCATCGGTTACAGCGACGAAGTAATCGCCCTGTATCTTGCCGAGAACCCCACCTTCGGGGAGCAACGTCTGGACGAGGACGAATTCCTGAACGTCCTGCGTGTTCCCATAAAGAAAGCTGTCGAAATGTGCCTGGACGGGACGATCGAAGACTCCAAAACCATAACGGCGATCTTAAAATACGCGAGGATGAAAAATTTATAACGCCATGAAAAAGATATTCCTTTTGCCCCTGCTACTTATACTGTTTTTTTGTTTCTTCGGCTGTATGGAAAAAACGCCCGAGGAACCGTCCCTTATTGTCTTGCAATCGAGAAAATACAAAAAGACGACGGACGCCGATCTGGGGGGCGCCGTAACCGACCTTTCTTCCGATCTCCCGACGGAAGAACAGGACGATGCCAGCAACTTGCAAACAATGGCGGTCATCAGCCTCGCCGACAACGCCTCGGTGATTTCGGACTGTCTTGTCGATAACGGCGTTTTTATAAACGGCAACATTATCATGATAACGACGGGCGGAAGTTTCCGCTTCTCCGGGACACTGACGGACGGGCAGATATGGGTGTCCTCCGACGACCCGGTCAACGTCGTTTTGGACAACGCCTCCATCCACTGCAGCGATATGCCTGCCGTAGAATTTCATGGCAACGGGAAAAAATACATCACCCTTGTCGGCGGCTCTGCTAGCCGCCTGTCCGACGGCAACGGCCGCGCCAATCTGAACGAAGATAAAAAAGGTATCATCACCTATTTACAGACGCTGGTTATAACCGGCGAAGGCAGTCTGGAACTGTCCGCAAACTACTCTTCCGCTTTTGCCGTGGGCGCGTTAAAAATAATAGATGCGACCGTTACGGTAACCAAAAGCGTAGATTCGGCACTCTATAGCGAGGATTTCGTTTATCTTTGCCGTTCCGCTTTAACCTGCCCCGACGGGACGAAAAGCATCCGTTCAAATCGCGTTATTATAGATGGTTCTTCCGCTGTCTGCGGCACGATTACGGGCAAGAAAGTGTTTATTAAAGGCAGCACTCTTACCATCGGCGGTTGGGGGGACGGCATAAACGGCGAAGATATCGTATCTATCGAAAACTCCGCCGTAAACGTGGATGTCACCGGGGACGGCATTGTCTCCTTGGGTTCCGCTCCGAACGCCGTAAACGGCGTTGTCCGCTGCGCCGAATCCACCATTGTCATCCACGACGGCGACGACGGGATCAACGCGCGTTATCTCTCCTTTTCTTCCGGTATACTCCTCTCCTACGGCACCGGTTCTCAATGCAACGTATCCGGCGGCATAGAGGGGTATTCCGAGCCGACGGAAATCTATTTTGTCCCTTCCGTTGAACAGGGCAATAAACTGACTTTCTCCGCGGCGTCCGTTCTTCTTACCGGCGAATGCGCGGACTTTTTGTACATCGGCGTCCTGCCCGAAGAGAATATTTTGTACCTGAACGACGAAAAATACGCGGTCCTGGCATAAAGAGGCGAAAAACGTTTGCTTTCGACTCCCCTCTTTTGTTATACTTTTTGTACGTTATATAGAGGAGATAATATAGTATGCGTAACGATATTGATACCATTCTGTACGAGGCGGAAACCATCCGCGAGCGTATCAAGGTGATGGCGAAAGAAATAGAAAAGGACTACCGCGGCGAAACGGTGGTCATGATTTGTATTTTGCGCGGAGCGTCCGTCTTTTTCTGCGACCTGGTAAGAGAACTGGGCGACCTCGATCTCGACGTCCGCTTTGAATTTATGTGCGTTTCCAGCTACGGCAGCGGCACCACCAGTAGCGGCGAAGTGCGTATTGTCAAAGATATCAACACCCCCCTGGCCGACCGCCACGTCATCGTCGTCGAGGACATTATTGACAGCGGAAACACCCTTTCGTACTTAAAACGTCTTCTTGCACAGCGCAACCCGAAAAGTTTACGCATTTGCGCCCTACTCGATAAGCCTTCTCGCAGGAAGGTGGAATTGGAAGGCGATTATATCGGCTTTACCGTAGAGGACAAATTCTTGGTCGGCTACGGACTGGACTATGCGGAGAAATATCGCAACCTGAAATACATCGGCGTTCTGAAGCCGGAGATTTACCAATAAAAGACACGACAATGGAAGACACCGAGAAAAAAAGCAGACTGGGCCACAGGGAACGGGTCCGAAAGCAAATACAGTCCTACGGTCTTTTTTCTTTGGAAGATCATCAGGTGCTGGAATATCTGCTTTTTTCCTTTATTCCCCGTAAAGATACCAAGATCATCGCCTATCGGCTGATACGGGCTTTCGGCTCGGTGAACGCCGTCCTCGGCGCAAACTACGAGGCACTCCTTGCCGTCCCGGACATGACCAGGTCGGCGGCGCTGTTTCTTAGTTCCTTTCCCGATATCTGCTCCTTTTATCAAGCAAAACGCCTGGACGGTACCAGGATCGTATACCCGGGACAGATCGTGTCCTATATCCGGAGCGTGGTGCCGGTAGGAAGAGAGGGTCTGTTCATTGTCTGCCTGGATAAGGACAACAATTATCTAGCTATGGACGTCATTTCGGAAGGAAAGAGAAAGACGGTCAACGCCGACGCGTCGGAAATAGTCTCCCACGCTCTTGCGCACAGCGCAAAGAAGGTCATCCTCGTTCACAACCACCCGTCCAACCACTCCGAACCGTCCATGTGCGATCTGCAATCCTCGTTGGACCTGAAAAACACCTTCCGTTCCTTCGGCGTGGAATTGGTCGACCACATTATTATCTGCGCTACGTACGCCCGCAGTATCTTTTTAAATAAGGAGCTTTGATGATGAAATATATACCCCTTTCTCAAACTTCTTTTTCCGAAGAGGAACTGGCGGATGCCAATCCCCTGTCGCTCAGTTTCGTCGGGGACGGCGTGCATACCCTCTATATCCGCGCCAAAGAGTATCCTTTGGGTCGGTACAAAAACGGCGCGTTGCACTTTTTGACCATTAAAGAGGTCTGCGCCGAAAAACAGGCGGAGATGGCAAAGAAAATGGAACCGATGCTCACAGAAAAAGAGCTACGGACCTTTAAACGGGCAAAAAACACGAAGCCCCATTCCACACCGGGGCATGCGACCATATATCAATATAATTTAGCTACGGCATTTGAAGCGGTCATCGGCTATCTCTATCTATCCGGTCAGAACGAGCGGTTAGAAGAACTGCTGGACCGGCTGTACGAGGAGGAAGCATGATTATTCAAGGAAGAAACGCCGTCACCGAGGCGGTCAAAAACGGTTCCACCGTAGAAAAGGTTCTTTTACTGAAAGACGCCCCCAAGCAGAACAATTTTACGCTGGTTAAACTCTGCCGGGAAAAGAAAATCACCGTGCAATTCGTTGAGAAACAGGCACTGGAACGCCTCAGCCCGGACGGACGGCACCAGGGCGTAATTGCGGTAACGACGGAATTTAAGTACGCGGACGTAGAAGAAGTATTGGAGAAAAAGGACAAACCTCTCCTCATTCTTCTTTTGGACGGCATCGAAGATCCCCATAACCTGGGCGCAATCATTCGGGTCGCGGAGTGCGCCGGCGTCAACGGAATACTTCTGCCCCGTCGCAGATGCTGTCCGGTAACAGACACGGCGGTAAAAGTCAGTTGCGGCGCATCGGAGTACGTAAAGATCGCAAAGGTCAATAACTTAAACGACGCCATACGGGATCTGAAAGAGCGCGGGATATTCGTCCTTGCCGCCGATATGGACGGACAGGACATCTATAAAACGGACCTGACAGGGGACCTTGCCATCGTCATCGGCGGAGAAGGCGACGGCGTACACAGTCTGACCGGGAAACTTTGCGACGGAAAGATCGCCCTGCCCCAGTTCGGACAAATTAACTCGCTCAATGCTTCCGTTGCCACCGGCATCGTCGTTTACGAGGCTGTTCGCCAAAGGAATTTAGTATAACTATGACCACCATAGATACCAATGATGACGTTACGCTGATCTTAAAAGCTCAAAAGGGCGACCCACTGGCGATCGAAACGGTGATTTCCCGTTTCTTCTGGCTGGTCCGCAGTATCGTACGAAAATATTTCATTACCAACGGCACCGAAGAGGACCTTTTCCAAGAAGGGTGCCTGAGTATTTTTAAAGCCGTCCGGGAGTACGACCCGGAAAAGAACAAAAACGTTTTAGCCTATATGTCCATGTGCATAGACTCGGATATAAAGGACGCGTTGCGCTCTTCTACGAGGAACAAACACCGGATCCTCAACGAGTCGGTCAGTCTGACGTCGCTGAGCGAAACGGGGGACGATACCCCTACGGAATATATTTACGACCCCGTCTATAACTATATCGAGCGAGAGGGCTTAGAGAGGTTTTACAGCAACATCGCCACCCTCTGTTCCGAACTGCACGTTAAGGTACTACGGTACTATCTGGACGGGTACACCTATGCCGAAATCGCCGCTTTGACCGGGATCAACGAGAAAAAAGTGGACAATATCATGTTCAACGTCAAAAAGAAGATCCGCGAAAACAAAAAGCTGTTTATTTAACTTCACGGTGTTAGATAAATAAAGTAAAACGTCTCCTGCTTCGGCAGGAGATTTTTTTATCCGCCCGTTTCCTTATAGAGTTCTTCGTACACCGATGAAGAAAGGGCCAAAAAGCGTTCTTCGTCTTTCCCGCCGCAGGGTAGTCCGTCGCACGTTGTTACCCTCTGGCAGGGGTACCCGGCGCTCGTTACGATGATCTCGTCCGCCCGGCGCAGTTCTTCGGTACTAAACCGCCGTTCCACTGTCGGTATCGACAGCCGTTTGCAGGCGGCAAGAAGGTGTCTTCTTCCGATCCCGTCGAGGGTGCAATAGCAGGGCGGCGGCGACAGCAGTACGCCGTCCGACAGGATATGGACGTTACTGTGGGCGCACTCGGTGATCTCCCCGGCGCGAATAAATATCGCCTCGTCGCAACCCCTTTTTTCGGCTTCGTGCGCGGCAAGGACGTTGGGCATAAGATTGAGCGTTTTTACGTCGCATAGGTCGTACCTGGTATCCGTCGCCGTACAGACGGCGAGGGTCTTTTCCGGCGGCGCGATCTTTTTCGGATAGATCATCACAAGCAGGTTCCCATCCTCTCCCCTCTCCGCATGGTTCCGTATGCCCGTTCCGCAAGACGCCTGAAAATAGACGAAGAGTTCCGAGCCGTCGCACATATCCACTCCCCTTTGCAAAAAGAACGCAACGTCCTCTTTGTCGTACGGAATGGCGATACTCAGTTTTTTTAATCCGCAAAAAAACCTGTCAACGTGTTCGTCCAAAGCAAAGATGACTTTATTCCGCGTATACGCGGCGTCATAAATGCCATCGCCGAAATAGTAAGCTCTGTCCAATACCGGGGCGACCAATTTATTTAGCGGCGCCCATCTCCCATTATAAAACCCGACGTTTTTCATACTCCTACTATATGCAACCGAAAACCTTATTTTTACATTTTCTTAAATCTGCGTAAAAAATTTTTCTTTACGACCGATAATGTGGTATACTAGTACAAAACAAATGCTTCGGGAGGACTGCATGAGCATATTAGAAGTAAACAACGTTACGAAGATCTACAAAGGTCGTCGTGGCGGCGCGCCTTTGACCGCGGTCAAAGATTTCTCCTTTTCGGTAAACGGCGGAGAGATCGTAGGCTTCGTCGGGCCCAACGGCGCCGGAAAATCCACCATGCTGAAGATGATAACGGGCCTTGCCATTCCCACTTCGGGATCCATAGCTATAAACGGCCACGACATCGCAAAAGAACGGGTAAAAGCGTTATCCGTTGTCGGGACCATTATAGAAAACCCGGATATGTACCTGGATTGGTCGGGAGAGGCCAACCTGAAATACCTCTATTCTCTGCAAAACATGGACGAGAAAGACAAGTATCAACGGGACAGCCGCATCGAATCGGTGCTGAAAATGGTGGGAATGTACGATCGAAGAAAGGACCCGATCAGGACCTATTCTCTTGGTATGAAACAACGTATCGGTATCGCGCAGGCACTGCTTGCCAAACCCTCCCTTCTTATTTTAGACGAGCCGACCAACGGTCTGGACCCGGAGGGAATCAAAGAGATCCGCGACATACTCATCCACCTCGCCTCTACCTATAACATGGCCATCCTCGTTTCCAGCCACCTTCTTGCCGAGATGCAGCTGATGTGCAATCGTTTTATCATCATCGACAAAGGGGTAAAGGTCTCCGATATGACGGCGCAAGAAGTAGGCGCGTCGGCAGGGCCGGTCATGACCCTCACCACCGACAACGCCGCGCTCGCCGTTGCCATCCTTTCGGAAAAGTTCAAGATAACCGCCAAAATCGTCAACGGGAAAGTGGAGTTTTCTTCCGGCGTTTCTTCGGGAGAAATTATGAAAGAATTGATCCTGTCCGGTGTTACCGTTACCGAACTGACCACCAAAAAGAACTCGCTTGAGGACGTCTTTATCAGTTCCACGCACGGAAGAAGCGGCGGCATGAACGAAGTCTTCCCGGATCTTACGGAAGACAGGACGTCCAAAACAACGGATGAGGAGGCGTAATATGTTCGGTAGATTATATTTAGGTGAATTAAAAAAGTTATTTAAACCAAAGCCCATGATTATTCTGTCGGTGGTGCTGATTCTTCTTTTGATCGCGTATGCCGTGTTCTTCAATCTGATCGGGTCGCTGACGAGCATCCTCATGACGGAAGAGGGGCCGGAAATGCCGGCGGACGAAATGAATAACGAGCAGATCATCGAGCAAAATATCGCCTATTACGAAAGCACGACGGCGGAGCTCGAAGAGGGATACAAAACGGAGAAAAACGGATATACCCTTTATCCCCAGTACTTCTCTTCCAAAGCCAAACTGACCGCCTATAAATATATGCGCGATCATAACCTTTACGAAAAGGACGTAAAATTCCTCGGCGTCAACTACGACATATCCGTTTCTGCGGACGGCTTTGCCTCCAACTATATGTCCGTCGTAACGTCGATTATTGCTATCTACGCCATCGTCGTCGGCGCAGGGCTACTTGCCGACGAATACAAAAACGGCACGATTAAGCTGCTCCTCACCCGGCCTATCACGAAGAACCAACTGATTACGGCAAAGCTCCTTGCGGCTTTGACCATTTCTTTGGGCATGGCATCGCTGTTTTCTCTTGTAGGCTTTATTTACGGCTTAATTGCCTTCGATGCGGAAACGACGTCGGTTATCTATCTCGTCTTTAACGCAACTTCGGTAACTAAGTCCACCGTGGGTGCGTACTTATTCGGCACCTACGTAATAAGCCTTCTGAAGATAGCAACGATGTGTTTACTTGCTTACTTTATCGGCACTTTGGCAAGGAAAAAAACGACGGGCATTATCGTTACCATTATCATTCACCTGGGGATCATCTCCGCTATTCTCGGTCTGCTCCCCATAGAGATAGGACTACTGACGCCCAATATGGATCTGACAAGCTACTTTGTTGCCGGTTCTTCCGTACCCATATACGGTAACTTCTTTATCTCTCTCGCCGTATACATCGTGTACCTTGCGGCAATGACCTTCGGGCTGTATTTCACCGTCAATAAAAGAGACGTCATCTGATGATACCGTTCGAGTTTATCGCCCATATAGAGAACGACTACTCGACAAAATTCGGCATTCCCCGTCAAAGCGGTTTGGACGGCGGAAGCCTTTCTAAAATCGTTTTTGAAAAACCATACCGTGACCCCTCTGCGCTCAAAGGCATAGAGGGGTATTCTCATTTATGGCTGCTGTGGTATTTTTCCGAAGGGGAAAAGCCGGAGAAGTGGTCGCCTACCGTCCGCCCGCCTCGCTTAGGAGGGAACGAGCGAATGGGGGTGTTTGCTACGCGCTCTCCCAACAGACCCAATCGTATCGGGCTGTCCTGCGTTCAATTTGACGGCGTTGTCGAAACCGAAGACGGTCCCGTTCTTTTGGTGCGCGGGGCAGACCTGAAAAGCGGCACGCCCATTTTCGATATCAAACCTTATCTGCCCTTTTGCGACGCTCATCCATCGGCCACGGGCGGCTTTGCCGACGCCGTGTTTGGAAAAAAACTGACCGTCGCGCCAACCGACTTATTTCTTCTTTTGCCGGAAGAAAAGAGAACGGCACTACTTTCTCTCCTCGCCGAAGACCCCCGCCCGTCCTATCACCACGACCCGGACAGGGTGTATGCTTTTGAATGGGGAGGGTATAAAATAAAATTCACCGTAAACGCCGATACCCTCTACGTTTGCGAAATCAAGGAGGACCATGGACGCAAATAGACTCTCCCTGCTCCTCGATGAATCGCTCCCCGACGTCCACCTTTACCCCTCCGTTCCCTCGACCAACCTCGTTGCCAAAGAGTACGCGGAAAAAACAAAAGAAGGCATCTTTATCGCCGACTATCAGACTGCCGGCAAAGGGCGCATGGGGAGGAACTTTTTCTCGCCCAAAGGCACAGGGCTGTATATCAGCTTTTTACTCCGTCCGGATATCCCTGCCGAGGACGTCTACTTGCTGACCACAACTGCGGCCGTCGCCGTCTGTGAAACGCTGGAAGTTTTCAGCGGAAAAGAGGCGCGTATAAAGTGGGTCAACGACGTTCTTATTGCCGACAAAAAAGTCTGCGGCATTCTCGTTGAAGGGGGCTTTTCTTCCGACCGCCTTGACTACGCCGTAGTCGGTATCGGCATCAATCTCTTTCCGCCAAAGGACGGCTTCCCCGAGGACATCCTCGACAAAGCCGGCGCCGTTTTCACTACGCCAAAAGACTGCGTTGAGGAACTGACAGCCGACCTTATTACTCGCTTTTATCGGCTCCTTGCCGAAGACTGCTACGACCGCTACGTCATGCGTTCTATCATTCTCGGAAAGGAAATCACCATAGCCGGAAAAGAAGCCGTCGTTCTGGGACTGGACGAAAAATGTCGCCTGCTCGTCCGCTTTAAAGACGGAAGGCAGGAACTGATCGGAAGCGGAGAAGTCTCCGTAGAAGGTCTCTACTAGGTTCCCTTTTCTCTCTTTACGGAACCCTAAACGTTAATAAAAATCCACCAGTGCACCTGGTGGTTTTTCATATAACGGGTAAAACCCTTC
>CAMOOO010000012.1 GCA_946621465.1 uncultured Clostridia bacterium | reverse complement strand
AGGGCTTTACCCGTTATATGAAAAACCACCAGGTGCACTGGTGGATTTTTATTTTAATCTTCATCGGCATTCGTTTCTTTGCCGTTTTTTTACCGTCAAAAACAGGGTAATTTATTTGTCGATGCTATAACCGCTCAAAACGTAAGCAAGGTTATTCTCCACCATTTTAACGGGGAGCTTGCTGCTCTTGAGATAATAGTAGCCGAACTGCGTGGACTCCGGCAGGTAGTAAGCGGAGATGGAGCTTCCCACGGGATCGGAAGCAAAGGAGATGCTGATTTTGTTGCAATCAACGGCGCCACCGACTTTGGTATCGCCTGCGGGGCAGTCCGTCCTTACGTTTGCCGTTCCGGCGTTGGAGCAGGAGAGGGTATAGACTTTATCCTCGAACGGATCGGCGATCTTGGTTTTGGAAGGCACGCTGCCTACGTCGTAGCAACGGACGTAGTAGTACAAAAATTCGTTATCGGTGTAGTTGCTACTGCCTACGTTCAGCTTGCCCGATCTTTCCGTTCCGTCGGCGTACTTTAAGGTGTAAACGTAGTTTTTACCGTCGTGATAGGAGTTGAGAACGTAAGAGCCGTCACCGTCTGCCGTGTTCAGATCGGTGTAGACCTTGTTGGTGGCAAGTACAGTGTAGTCGTCGGTCAGTATCTCTATTGCCATCTCGCAGTCGTTATCCTTTTTGAGGCTTTCTTGAATGCGAACGGTGGCGGAGGAGTAGGTCCTGTCTTCGCCATTATAGGAGAGAACTTTGTCCTCGCTTTTCAGATCGGCATTGAGATCAATAGTCAGCGAGCCGATGACCGGGCTGGGAGTGCGGTCGTTGTCGTAGATGTTATAGGTCAGTTGCTCCGAGTTCGCCCAGCAGGCATCCACCGTGATCTGGGTGTTCCTGTTGTTACAAGAGGAAAAAGTGAGGAGCATAGCGCACGCAGCGATCACAACAGCCAATATGGTTAGGAATTTTTTCATTCTCTGTCTCCAAAAGTTTCTTTTTTTAAAAAGTATAAAGAAAAAACGCGCATTTGTCAACAAAAGTGACTGGCTGTTTCAAAAAATTGACGCGCGCGGAAAAGAAAAGGAGGGGCGCGATATAAATTTATGCAAAAAGAAAAATATTTATTTAAAATAAATATTGCATAGTGGCGTAAAGTATGGTACTATTTAAAAAAAGCCAATAAGGAGAACTAACATGATCAATATCGGAATTATTGGCGCCGGACGTATCGGAAAAGTGCATTGCGAAAGCATCATGCGTTACGTAAAAGGCGCTACAGTCAAAGCTATTGCCGATCCTTTCTTGAAGGATGACACAATCGAATGGGCAAAATCTCTCGGTGTAAAAGAGTTTTATACCGACTATAAAAAGATCCTCGACGACAAAGACATCGCCGCCGTCCTGATCTGTTCCAGCACGGACACCCACTCCCCCCTCTCTATCGAGGCTCTCCGCGCCGGAAAACACGTTTTCTGCGAAAAACCCATCGACCATGACATCAATAAAATCCTCGAGGTAAAAGCGGAAATCGCTAAGCACCCCGAGCTTAAATATCAAGTCGGTTTTAACCGTCGTTTCGACCACAACTTCCGCGCCGCGCGTGAAGCGGTAAAAGCCGGCAAGATCGGGGACCTGAACATCCTGAAAGTCTGCTCTCGCGACCCCGGCGCACCGCCCGTCAGCTATATCAAAGTTTCCGGCGGAATTTTCCTCGATATGACCATCCATGACTTTGACATGATCCGTTTTATGTCCGGGTCGGAAGTAGAAGAGGTCTTCGCCTACGGCGGCGTTCTCGTCGATCCGGCAATCGGAGAGGCAGGGGATATCGACACTGCCGTTATCACCATGAAACTGAAAAACGGCGCTCTCGCCGTCATCGACAACTGCCGCAGAGCTACCTACGGGTACGATCAGCGCGTAGAGGCGTTCGGTAGTCTCGGTCAGGTCGCTATCAGTAACGACACCGACTCCAATGCCGTCATCAGCAACGCCGACGGCGTACACGCCGAAAAACCGCTGCTGTTCTTCCTGGAACGCTACATGCAAGCCTACGTTAGCGAGGTCACCGAATTTATCGACAGCGTCGTCAACGATAAACCGGTTCCCGTTGACGTTGAAGCAGGTCTCCAAGCCGTCGTCATCGGTCTCGCCGCAAAAAAATCTCTTCAAGAGGGCAGACCGGTCAAGCTCACCGAGATTCTGTAATTTTGGAAACAAGCATAAAAATAACGCGAGAGCGGAACTGCTCTCGCGTTTTCTTTTGGTAAAAGATTTATCACCCTGAAAAATTATTTTTTGATGGCTTTGGCGATTTCCTGTTCCACCGTTTCTTTGTCGGCGAATTTCACCTTTCCTGTCGTGGTGTGCAGGCGGACGATAGTTTCCGTTTTCTCGGTAGGCGCAACGTAGTCTTCGGGATAAACGATATCAAAAGGAGAATGGCAGTCGAGGAGGTAGTCGGACATATCCGGCGCGAGGTGAGCGGTGATACTCCCCGTCGTGCATTCAAGAGAAAAGTCCTCGGTCATAAGGTCCGTAATAAAGCCGTCTCCGGTCAAAGAAATATTAACGTTTGCTTTTGTTATGACGGAGTTTTGGAGAATGAGATCTCCCGTCCGACATTGACCTTTTAATAAAACGGTCTGACTATTGTCCATGACAACGGAGCCAGTTCCCATAATGAATTCCGTCTTTTCGGAGAAGGTGCAATTATGGATAACGGTGTCGCCCGTCGTGACGTTAGAGAAGAAGGACTTGTAGGTGCAGTTTTCCGTCAAGAAGTCCGCCCCTATGCCGCCCGAGTCGTGCGCAAAGTCCCGGCAAATAACGTCGGAGACCGAACAGGTCGCCGTGTCGGTAGTGATACTGATTTTTTTGTAATCAAAATCTTTCGGAACGGTGACGGTCAAGTTTTTGTTGGGGATCTCCGTCGTGATACGCAGGTTGACGTGCATGAATTTTATATAGAGAGTGCCGTCCTTTTGGTAGGTATGAACGGAATAGGGTTCGTAACCTTCTTTGGGGCGGTAGTCTTCCTGCACGATAATGCCGGCGCGGTCTTCTCCGATGACGTTGACCGATCCGGTCAGCCAGTCGATACTGATACTGTCTATCTCTTCCGTCGTCTGCGCAAATTCGCCCGTTTGGTATTTTTCTCCGTCGTCATAGGTGTAATGACGGGTGGGGTCGGTGATACCGGCGACGATATTTTCTCCATTCGGCGCGCAGGAAGCGAGGACGAATATAGTCAGAACGAAAAGAAGAAGTAACGTTATTTTTTTCATGATTACCGTTGAATTCTGCCACTGCCGTCGCCCTGCGCCAGTTTGTTGACTTCGGCTACGGTAACGCGGTTAAAATCGCCCTCAATGCTCTGTTTGAGAGCCGATGCGGCGATACCGAAATTGATGGCGTCTGCATCGGACATTCCCTTTGCCAAAGCATAGATAAGACCGGCAGAGAAGCTATCGCCACCGCCGACGCGGTCGATGATATCCAGTTCGTACCGTTTGCTACGAGTGGTGTTCTCACGGGATACGAGCAGTCCGGACCAACCGTTTCTGCTGGCGGAGAAACTTTCGCGCAGGGTAAAGGCGATGTATTTCAGCGTGGGGAAACGCTCCAGAACTTTGCGTCCGAGGTCGATGTATCCCTGTTCGGAGAGCTTGCCACCGGCGATATTGCTGTTATCGGCTTGCAGCCCGAAGACGTCCGAAACGTCCTCTTCGTTGGCAATAAGTACGTCCACGTAGGGCATGCAGGCGGTCATGACGCGATTGGCTTCTTCCTTAGACCAGAGCTTTTTACGGTAGTTGAGGTCGCAAGAAACGGTCAGTCCCTTTTCCTTTGCCTTTTGCATGAGCATGAGGGTGACGTCGGCTACGTCCTTTCCCAGCGCCGGCGTGATGCCGGAAGTGTGGAACCAGGTCGCTCCGCTAAACAGATTCTTTATGTTGATTTCTTTTTTCTTAAGCGTGGTGATACTGCTCCCGGCGCGGTCGTAAATGCAGGTGCTGGCACGTTGCGACGCCCCTTTCTCGGTATAATAGATACCCATTCTCGGTCCGCCGAAAATAATAGAAGAGGTGTCGACGCCGTTATACATCAGGTCTTTGAGACATCTTTCGCCTACGAGGTTGTCGGGGAGCTTGGTTAAAAACGCGGCATGCTCGCCGAAGTTAGCTAAGGATACGGCGACGTTGGCTTCGCTTCCGCCGAAGAAGAGATCGAAACGGTCGGCTTGGGATATCCTTTTGTAGCCTTCCGGCTGGAGCCGGAGCATGATTTCTCCGAAAGTAACGAATTTCATAGTTGATTCCTCCAATCAATGATTATATGATTTTCCCCGTTTTTTCTTTGACGAGGAGTTTTGTCTTTCCGGTGGGAGCAAAGAATACCGTCCCTGCGTAATTTATGAACATAAATATGAGGATCAAGCCAAAAGAATACCCCTCGCAGAGGGCGGTGGCGGCTTGACCTAAAGAAAAGGACTCTTTCGTGTTGACCCTGATATAGCAGAACGCCATGGTGATGAGGAAAAACCCAACGTAGGTCAGATTGACGAACCCCTGCGTGCGATTGCGGAAGAATGAGAAAATAGTGAGTACCCCCACCACAATAAAATGCCCCACGAACATGGCAATGGCTGCTTTGTTATGAATGGTAATAACGGTAGCGTTGACAACGTCCGGATTGTCCGAGCAAGCCCCGGTAATGACAAAAAGAACGTCCACGATGGCCAGCATTACGATAAAGGCTATCTTTAGTTCCTTCCTGAAATAAGACTCCTTCAGAGTGACAAGCAGAGTATACATAAGGTATGCGATAATAAAGATACCCCAAATGAGGAAAGGCGCGTAGTAACCGAGATCGAATCCCATTTCCGTAATGGAATGAAGAATGGGGTTTTCGAAGGCGAGAAAGATGCAAGTAAAGAGCGGAAACACCACAAAAGCGATCACACCCAAAATAATCACGTTCAATTTTTGATCTTTGGTTAGCTTCAACATACGTACCTCTACTAATGATGTAAATAAGGAATACTCATATTATAACAGTTATATGCGTGAATTGCAACATTTAAGAATAGCACTTTATTTTATATATTTATCAAAAATTTGAGCTTGACTTTTTTTGCATTTTTCCTTATCATAATAGCAGAATAGTGGAGAGATTAAATATGCTCGATTTTATTAGTCATCATTTGGTTTTGTTTATTGTTTTAGTATTTGTAGCGTCTTTCATCCTTGCTTTTTTATGCTCTTTACCAACAATCATAAAGAGAAATAGACTAAAGAAGTTACTTCCTTTTGTAAAGTATACAAAAATCATGAATTCTAAAGCGGGGATAAGTGGAGAATCATTCTCTGTTTCGTCTTCGGGAAAGGTCAGTAGTGGAACATTTTCTACAACATCTACTACTAAATTTCTAGTGGTATACAAAAACGGCGATAAAGATCTTGTCACTGTTAATGACAATAGTCGACTGTGCAAAGCATATTTAATGAAAATCAAAAATGATAAATAATATTTTAGTCTTCAATACACGCTAAAACAATTGACTTTTCGTAAAAAAGGGATATAATAGTAGATACATATTTAGATTTGCGCCATTAGCCCAACTGGATAGAGCGTTGGTCTACGGAACCAAAGGCTAGAGGTTCGAACCCCCTATGGCGCGCCAAGAAATAGCCCGTTTTCGCAAGAAACGGGCTATTTCTTTACCATTTTTCTTGCGAAAAAATTTGTAGTCGATTTGTAGTTGAGCCTTTTTAGGCTACTTGTCTTTTCTCCTCGCATAACTACAAAAAAACTACAAATAAAAACCAAAGGTCAGTTCTTTCATCGGATTTTGTCGCTGTTTTTATCTTTTCTTCTCTCTGACTACAAATAAACTACAAATCAAGCACAAAACGATTTCCAATACCTACTGACGCTTGTTATTATTTGTTACTGTTCATTAGCGTTTTTTATCGGACCCTCTGATTTGAACTTTTTTTGACCAAATCAAAATATCCCTCCACTATGAAGGGCGATTTTAGGCGAAAATATAAGGTTGAACGTCCATTTTTTTACCCCCTCTATAATGAAGGGGCAAAAATCGATGTTTTGGGGGTTAAAATTTTGAAAATAACTAAAAAAAATTTGCAGATAGAAAGAAAGTGCCTCGTTTGAAACACTTTCTCTTCTTCTATAAAATAAAAATGCTAGCTATCGTTACGTACGTTTCTTTTCTTTATCCAACCAGTTGCGCATATAATAGAAAATTTCATCCGTCACGCCGTGTTCCAGTTTGCAAGCCGCGTCGTGGATTTTCTCTTCGGGTATCTCCATCAGGGTCAGAAGATCGACGAAAGTGACGTATCTGTTATAGATCATTTCCGCCCGTTCTTTTCCCTCGGTCGTCAAAGAAATGATATTGTCACGATTGATCGTGATATCTCCGTCCGAAACAAGACGTTTTAGCATTTCCGTAACGCTGGGTTTTGAAATGGCAAGTTCGGAAGCAATATCTATATTGCGAACTTCTCCCTTTTTCTTGGACAAAAGGTAGATGGTCTTTAAGTACATTTCTTTACTTTCCGTTCTCATAGATTTGTATCCTTATTTATAAATAGATAATTCTAGCGTCAATATAAATATCCTACCATTATCGCCGGTTTTCGTCAACCTTGCGCAAGGCAAACGCGTTACTTCTTACCGCATAATATAGCCGAGCCGCTCAAAAAGAGCTTCTTCGCTTCCTTTTCGGTCATGAATTTACCTTTCGTCGTGTCGATGAGTTCGACGCGTTCATAGCCCATATCTTTCAGTTTCTCCACGAATTGAAACATATCGCCGTATTTGTTTTCGGTAAAAAGATCGTGGATCGCGAAGATACCGCCTTTTTTAACAAGGCGCAAGGTTTCAAGCAAAATGGCTTGGCGGTCTTTCGACGGGATATTGTGATAGACGTAGTTACTGGTGACGGCGTCAAAAGTCTCGTCTTCAAAAGGTAATTGCAAGGCGTTGCCTTGACAAAACGATACGTTCTTTACGCCCTCGGCACGAGCGTTGTCCTCACAAAGTTTTTGAGAAAATGACGCGTAGTCTTTACCCCAACGGTCAATGCCTACGACGGTGGCATTTTTGTTACGTTTTGCAACGGCAATAGTCAGCGCGCCGCTTCCGCAACCGACGTCCAGACACTTTCCGCCGTCGGGAACGCGAACGTACTTTGCTACACCCTCGATAATAATCCGTGAAAGTTGCCAACTTCCATCGTACGAAAAAGCGTTATGTAAGTACAGCATGAAGGCGCCGATAATGGCGAAAACAAAGGCGGCAAGAGCGAACAAGACGAGCAAGACGACCGCCCACGTTGCCGGTTGCGTAAACCCGATCACGCCGAAAACGACTGCCGCGATCAAACAAACGATCACTCCGATCAAATAACCTATCAACATTCCTTTGGGTACCCAGTTTTTATAATTCGGTTTCATAAACTATCTCCTTTTATTTGCTGTCAGTATTCTTTAACGCGTTTTGCGATCTGTCTCCGACAAACCAATAGGAGCAACAATCGTCGCCTGCCGACAGACGGCTGTGCCGAATGAGCTTTGCGTGCAGGGCTTTTGCCATCATGTGATCGATGGCGCACAAATTTGGAAAAAAATCGGTATAGCCGTGCTTTTTAGCGAATTCATACAAGGGGCAGGAATAGAGGGTAAAGGCAAAACCCGTTTCTTTCTTTTCGGGATTGATCTCCAGTTTGCAAGTGTTGCCCCACTTATTGCCGCGGTACTTATCCGCTTTCTTTTTATAGTTTGAAAAATAGCGGTAGGCGATCTTCATCACGCCCTTTCTCTTTTCCAATTTGTTCATGTCGAGTTTGTTCATCAGCGCAAACGGCGTTTTCATAACTTCATTTACCAACGCCGTAAAGTCTTCCGACAAATAGTTTCTGTCCACCGCTTCGTAAAAGGCGCACGTGGCGTAACACAGTAAGAGGTCTTTGGAGAACATATTTTTACTCCCGCCTATGTCGCCTTCTTCCCGTATCCACTTTTCATCCAATTCGACCGTTTTCCGCCACCTGTTTTCGGCGTCTTCTTTGTCGTAGTGCGAATAAAGGTATTTCATCATCGACGGTTTCAGTTTTTTCAAGTACTTGTCCATAATTTTACCTCTTCTTTGCTTTGAATAAAACGATAGAACCTCTCGTCTCAAAGTATTCTACCTCATACCTTTTATCAATCCGCGCTCTCAAACTTTCCTCCGTCTCAAAGGGCGGTGTGAACCATCCTTTTTTTGCGAGAATGTTTTTAACGAGACGGTCGGTACGTTTACTTTTTCCTTGCACATAAAAACAGGCGAGAAAAACGCCGCCTTTTTTCAACACGCGGAACGTCTCGTCATACGCTTTTTCCTTGTCGGGAAAAGCGTGAAAACCATTCATGCTCAAAACGGTATCAAACGTTTCGTCGTCAAACGGTAATTTGCCCACGTCGCCTTGCATGGTCTTTACGTTCCGAAAATCGTTCTCATTAAACCGCGCCTCCGCCTGAGACAACATATCCTCGCTGTAATCGAGACAGGTGATCTCTGCCTTTTTCATCCTTTTGTACTTCTGATAGGTAAAGACTGCCGTGCCGACGGGAACGTCCAGTAGTTTTTCGGCAAAGTCGTCGGGGATATGAGATAAAAGGTCACCGGCAACGATATTATCGTCCACGCCTTGCCAAAAGAATTTGATATACAGCCTCGACCAAAAGTTACCTTGCGTAAGCACGTCGTCGTAGATGTTTTTTGATTGCTTGTAGGATTTTTTGATTTTGTCGGACATTTTTACCTCACACAAAAGTCTGTAAGTTAGTTTTGCCTAACTTCTATCCAAAAAATACAGCCGAAACCGTTTTTCCCAGCTTCCAGCTGACATTTATATTATATTCCGCCGGATTTCGACTGTCAAGCAAATTATGAAATATATTTCATATTTATGTCGTTCTTTTGATAAAGTAATATATGCGACGACCTCTATATGGAAAAAGCATCCCAAAAACTTATTTTTCCACCGCGAAAAAGGGCGTTCAATTTATGAAAAACGCGACCGTCTTCCATATCCGAAGGAACAAAAACATAGTTGCATTTTTCCGAAACCGCAATATCGGAAATACGGTTTTGCGGCTTTTCGGCGTGTTCTAACAGGCATATTTTACATTTCTTTCCGATAGACTTTATTTTTTCGATCAAAAAGCGATATTCGGCAACAAACGCGGCGTCCTGCTCTTCCTTTTCTCCGAAGCACAGAAGGACGGTAGCCGGTTGCAGATGATATAAGCAATATTCGGCGATATCGGAAGCCTCTTTTACGGTGATACCGTCCATACTGCGATTATAGACGGCGTAATCGGTGACTTTGCCTTGCATAAGGTCGTAAAAAGGAAAATGCGCCGTATAGGAGTCGCCGAAAACGGCTACCTGACCTTTTTCCGCATATTCGTTTAAACCTTTGTATTTCTTTACTTCATTTATCAGATTGCTCATGTGCCACTCCTTTTTTTGCGTTTCTTTTATTGATGATTGATACCGCCATATCAAGCGATACGACAAGAATGTTAAAAACGTATAGCCAAAATACGTATGTGATGGTACCGGATATTATTTTGTTGCCTATGCCGAATAAGTATCCGATAATGATGACGGCGGTAAACAAAAGACTCTTCCCGTTTGCCGATCGGGAACGAATACTTTTTACGACGGAGATCGGCCACGACACTCCGAAACAAATCAACATTCCTACTTCAAATATTTGTGCCATTTTTTTCCTTCCTTGTTTTCGATACCATTATACGCTTGACAAAACATAATGTAAAATATATATTATTTATGTATTCAATAACTTTAAGGAATGAATTATGGAAATTACGACGTTGAGATATTTTTATGAAGCGGCGAAGCAAGAACACATCACCAAAGCGGCGGAAGTATTGAACATCGCCCAACCGGCTTTGACGAAAACCATCAAGGCATTGGAAGAAGAATTGGGCGTGAAACTCTTCTATAAGGTGGGAAGAGGGGTCGTTTTAAGCGAATACGGCGCCTTTCTGAAAGAAAAAGCCGAACAGATCTTGCGGGAAGCGGACAGTTTGCCGATCGAAATGGAAAAGTTGATCGACGCGAAGAAAAACAGCGTGGATATCAACGTCCTTGCCGCTTCGACGATCACGACGAAAATTATTATTGATTTTAAACGAGATCATCCGAACGCCATCTTCAAAATGACGCAACAGGAGAACAAAAAGAGAAACGACATCCTTATTTCCACCAATACCGCGCAGAGCGACCTTATGCCGCGTGTCAAGAGAAAGGATATTATGGAAGAAAAGATATATCTTGCCGTCCCGTCACACTCGGTTTTTGCGCAAAAAGAAGAAATCGACCTAAAAGACGTCGCCGGATGCGACTTCATTTGTCTTTCTGGCTCTCGCCGCTTCCGCCCTTTATGCGACGCTTACTGTTCTTTCGCCGGGTTCAAACCGCACGTAATATTCGAGAGTGATTCCCTTATCGCCGTAAAGAACCTAATCGCCGCCGGCGTCGGCGTAGCCTTTTGGCCGGAGTTTTCTTGGGGAGAAATGGAGCATACGAACAATATAAAACTGCTCCGAATAAAAGACCCCGATTGCAAGCGGGAAATCATTACTTATTTATTGGAAGAAAGCTCGGAAACGTCCGAGGCTTTCTACGCTTATTTAATAGACAGACTAAAAAACAAGGGTTCCTCTTTATAATATTTGTTTTTTCCTATTATTTACCGAATAACCACCGTTTTTTATAAAGCTCGGATGAAATAGCCAAAACGGTATATCCCGTACCTTCTATTGCCTTTTTCAACTCCTCTTCATCCACGTTGCCGTCGGCAAGAAAGGTCGCTTCTTTGCTTATTCTCGACGCCTTGACTTTCTTTGCCGACGGAACATTTTTTCGTATCATGTCGCAAACGTGTGCCTCGCACATCCCGCACATCATACCATCAATTTTTATCGTGATCTTTTCCATATATGCCTCCGTTTTACTTGTTTAAGTCAAAATCTTTTTTGTGATAGTTGCAATCGCAAAAGGGTCCGCCCGAAGCAAGCGTATACTCTCTCGTAAACACGTCGGCTCCGCCCGCCTCGCTCATCGCATAGTCGAGCGCGCACATCGCAGGCGTAACTTCCGGAATACCGAGTTCTTTCAAAAGGGCACAGATACCGCACTTCGTAAATTTGGCTAAGTATCCGCTTCCGTCCGCAAATTCCTCAAAATCCATATTCCACGAATAAGGATTCCTATCCGCGGCGCGGAAATTCGCCGTCTTTTTCATGCCTTCTATATCGCTTTTCGTAAATTTCTTTTTACCGCTCAAACGGCAAAACAGTTTCATCGTCCGAGTCATCATCGACTTGTTGTAATACTCCGTGGCGATTTCCACGGAGGGCTTTGCGGGAAGTTGCAGATAAAAGGATGCAAACTGCGCGCAAGAAAGGATATTTACTTTGAATCTGTCGCCTTTCTCAAATTCCGGTAGAAAACGCACGATCTCTTTATACTTTTTCCTGGCGTTTTTCGTCATTTCCTTTCTTTCCTCTTTGTCAAACCAAAAGAGGGAGGCTAAATTCTTACGAAAAGACCCTGCAAAAAGTAGCCACATTCCTTGCGGCATTCCGATATATTTCATCTTGCACCTCAAAACTCTATTTTCACGATCTTCATTTTCATAAAACCGTCGCCGAGCTTTGCCATCAAGCGGAATAGTTTGGGCACGGACTTATCTTTCAAGTCGTTATATCCGAGCATATAGCCTTTGGAAGATACCTTCTCTTTGTTAAACCACGGGGCAATATCCTTTTTCACGTCACCTATGCTGAAATAGTCTTCGATAGAGGTGATACCGGCTTCTTTCACCCACGTTTTCAGCATTATTTTGACCGCACGTTTATTTGCCGAATCAAAACAGAGCCACCCGCTCTTGAATTTTTCACTCATAGCGACAAACAGCCGTTTGACTTCTTCTTTCTTGAAGTAATAGAAAACGCCCGCCGCAATGAATACTACGCCCTTTGTAATGTCTATTTCGTCGAACCACGAAATATCGTTCAAGTCGCAGGCGACGTTCTTTATTCTGCCACCTTCCGGCAAAAGCGCGTTTCGTACTTCCATCACGTTCGGTAAATCGAGGTTGTATATTTTGCATTCGCCGTTGTCGCAGTTTTCCGCCGTTTGGTCGAGCCCGCAACCGAGGTTGACGATAGACGCTTTAGGATGCGTCTTCAGATAGCCTTTGACCTCTATCATCAAGTCGTTTTCTCGCATTGCCACTTCCAACGCACCGAAACGATACGCCATGCTCCTACTTTTCTTCTCCAATTCGGAAAAGTCGTAGTCCAACTTCTCAATGAGCTTTACGGCTTTTTCATCACGGAATAGATCCGGGAAAAGTTCGGAACAAAGTTTCCGCCCGAACAGCGGAATGACAAGCGTCTCTTGAACGGTGTTCTTTTCAATATGATATTTCATAATTATTGTCCTCTATTTGGCAGTTTTTCCTTGATTTGCCACTTTTTTCATCTTTGCCGCGATCGTCTCCGGATCGCCCAAAAACTCCTTTCTAACAACGGAAAGATTTTCGTCTAAGTCATAGACGAGCGGTACCGCCGTGGGGAGATTGAGTTCGAGTATATCTTTTTCCGATATGTTTTCAAGATACATTACAAGGGCGCGAAGCGAGTTGCCGTGCGCGGCGATCAGTACGTTTTTCCCTTGTTTCAAATAGGGTTCTATCTCCGCTTTATAATAAGGGACCACGCGTGCGATGGTGTCTTTCAGGCTTTCTGCAAGGGGCAATTCTTTTTTATCGACGTCCTTGTACGTCTTGCGAAAAGAGGGATTTCTTTCGTCGTCCTCGCTGAGAACGGGCGGACGTACGTCGAAAGAACGCCGCCATATTTTGACTTGTTCTTCTCCGTATTTTTTCGCTGTGTCCGCCTTGTTCAGTCCTTGCAACGCGCCGTAATGACGTTCGTTGAGTTTCCAACTCTTTGCAACGGGCAGATGGTCGTTATCTGTTTCCGCCAAAACGTAATTAAGGGTATGCACGGCACGTTTTAAGTACGACGTAAAACATACGTCGAAGTCGACACCTCTTTCCGACAGTATCTTTCCTGCTTCTTTCGCCTCCGAAATACCCGTTTCCGATAATTCAACGTCCGTCCATCCGGTAAAGCGATTTTCTTTGTTCCAAGTGCTTTCACCATGCCGTAAAAGTATCAATTTCATATAGTATCTCCTTGTAGTTTTTATCCGAGCGCAACGTCGAGCGCCATCATCACGGCAAAACCGACCATTACACCCCACGTTCCCAAATGCGGATGGTCGGCAAGTTTGGCGTCGGGAATAAGGTCTTCCGCAACGACGAATATCATGGCTCCCGCCGCAAAAGCAAGAAGCCAAGGTTGCGCCGCGGTAAGAGTCGATGCGAGGAAAAATCCGATAACCGCCGCAACGGGCTCTACCGCGCCGCTTCCCATGCCGAAAAGAAAAGATTTGACCGAACTTCCCGTCGCTTTTTTGAGTGGCAACGCTACCGCCGCGCCTTCGGGGAAGTTCTGAATGGCGATACCGATGGCAAGTCCGAGTGCCGTAAGATATGCCGCTTGCGTACCCAAGACCGCCGCGCCGCCGAAGGCAAACCCTACCGCCAAACCTTCCGGGATATTGTGAATGGTGATAGCGAGAAACAGTTTCGTCGATTTCCGGAAAGCATTGTGCGGACCTTCTTCCTGCCCCGTACCTTTATGAAGATGTGGAACGAGTTTATCGAGAATAACGAGGAACACGCCGCCGCACAGAAAGCCGATTACGGCGGGAACAAAACTCCACTTGCCGTAACTTTCCGCACTCTCGATAGACGGTATCAGAAGCGACCAAACGGACGCCGCGATCATAATGCCCGCCGCAAAGCCGAGAAACAAAGTATTCGTTTTGTCGGATATATCTTTCTTGAAGAAAAACACCAATGCCGCGCCGAGCGTAGTGGCGATAAAGATGATCGAAAATCCGATGACCGTAAAAGCCGTGTCGCTCATATTTTTTACTTCCTTTGGGCAAACCACGGAATACAGCGATTTACCTTTTTACAGTATTCTTCATACTCTTTTCCGTACCGTTCTTTCAGCCATTTTTCTTCGGTTTGTTTAATTAACACCGTCAAAAATAGCCAATAAACGGGCGGCAGGATCAATAACCACAGATTGTTTGCTATCAGCAGTGCGCCCGTACAGGCAAACAAAAAAGCCGAATAAATAGGATTTCTCACGCAAGCGTAAATGCCGGTCGTCACCAGTTTGTTATTCTTGATACCTTCGTCGATCTTCGACTTCAATACAGCGTCTACCCAAAGATACAGTCCGCCGATAATAAGCAAAGAACCTATCACGGAAAAAGGGATCAGAAGAAAGTCAAAACTTCCGTTTGGGATAACGTATACAGATAAAAGGATACCCGCGACCGTCAATAGAATAATGATGACGACGTAAATAGGTCCCACACCGAACAAAGGCAACTGACCGTTTTTTTCCATCAAAAACTCCCTTCTTTCAGCGTTTGCGAAAGCGAAATTTTCGATATCCTTCTGCTTTCGATAAAGTACACTACAAGATAGCCGACAAATCCGATCGCCATAATAAGCGGGAACAGCCACGGCGCGAAGTAGCAAGAGAGCCATCCGCGCATTCTCATGCTTACTATGATGTCCCACAATGCTTTAATGAGAAATTGACTGAGCAAAGTATTGATAACAAGCGATACCATGACCATGATCCCCGTCGGCACGTTATACGCTCTGTTTATTTCCCTCGTTTTATAACCGAGTATCTTCATCATAGATATCTGTTTGGCGTTTTTGTCGATTACGATCTTAGCAAGCAGATAAATAAGCAGCACGAACAGGATCACCGAGAATATGGTAAAGAGCAAGAATACGTCTCCCATCGAGTCGGTCAGTTGGTCGCTTGCCGAGGTCAAGTCGTCTATCGTGATCGTCTTGTAAACAAAGGCTTCCGGTACGGACAACTTCTCACTCGACAGATAGGACACGAGATAAGATCCTTCCGCAAAAGTCTTTTTGAAGTCTTCCGCGCTCATAAAGACGATGAGAGAGCCGTCGTTATCCAAGAAGCCGCCGATCTTTATTTCATAGTTTTTATCGTCGAATTTCTCACTCAAAACTATTTTATTGCCTTGTTTTAATTTGAATTTTTCACGCAAAGAATTGTTTACGACCACTTTTCCGTTTTCAAGCGATAGCTTTTTCAGATAATTCGATTCTTTGCCCGATTTTTCTACGCCGTAGATGATCACGTCGTCTTTTTCATAAGAAAGTTGCGTATAGTACAGTTTTTCCGCGCCTTCGTCCGTTACCGGAACGTCCGCTTTCAATACCGTTTGGTAAGGTGCGAGTTGAGACGCTATCACCGATTTTTTGTAATGCGACAGAAGCGGAGACATCATCAGGCCGAACAAAAGGATAACGCAAGCAAAGAACGTACCGAAGAACAGAGCGATATACGTTCCCTTGTTCTGACTGATCACCCGCAAACGGAATCTCGTCATAAACGGGATCTTCTCATTTAGTTTCGTGACCTTTTTGTCTTTCCTCATTCTGAGATTACCGCGTAAGAAATTAAGAGCGGGGATATTCAACGAACGTATTAGTATAAAAACGTTGATGAGAAGCACAAGCGCAAGGGGTATGATCGTCGTAAACACAAGCGCTTTTGCGTTAAAGTAGGTCGTATATACGGGTAAAGAATAGGAGTGATAATAAAGCCCGACGAGATAATCTTTCAGCGCCGTATACGCAAGGATATTGCCCACGATCCCGGCGAGCAAAGTAACGAGCATGGGAAGGAGAAGATAATGCGCGAGCAATTCCCCGTTTTTATATCCCATTGCTTTCAGCGTTCCGATACTGCCCGTCTCGCTTTCTATCTGACTTTTGATGGACAGAGCAAAAACAAACGCAAGCCCGCCGACGATAAGGATGCCGAAAATGAGCATCATCGTAAGATCCCCTTCGATATCATTGATGGAAAACTTTATCGCCTGATTGTCTTCTTTCGCAAGATAATCGGTCAGCATATTACCGTTTTCGTGGGCGTAGGCATTCAAATTCTTTCGCATATCGTTGTTTTTTGTGTGCGCCGCTTTTTCACCCAATCTTTCGGGATACCGATAGGCGTAATTGTAGACGATATTATCATCACTTATAGCATTAAACGCTTCGTCCGTCACAAGCGCAACGGTAAACGTCTGCGCGTTGAACATCGTGTCGGTGTTGCTCTTAAACAGGCAGGAGTAGTCGAATAGGGAAATAACGGCGGTCACTTTGTACGTCTTATCGTTTATCTTATATTCGTCGTCCAAAGATATCTTATTGTTTTCCGCATACAATCTGTCGATGGCGACCTCATTGTTTGCTTCCGGCATTTTCCCGTCATGGACGCACCATTTGTCGATTTCCATCCGATCGCTCGATTTATAGATACGAACGGCATGATCCTCCGGTGTTTTTTCTTCTTTATAATAAAGATAGCTCACGTCGATATTTTCCGCCGTTTCTATATCCGCGATCTGATTTTCGGCGAGAGCGAACATCGTTTGAAAATGTCCGTCTTCAAGATTGTATTTACCAATTGCCTCGTCGTACGTTCTTATCATCGAATCATTGCCGATCATATATCCTGCGCAAAGAGCAATGGGTAAGGCAAGAAACAAGAAAATAACGATATATTTGGCAAGGTCGTGAACGAACTCTCGTTTCAGTCTTTTATAAAGAGGATTTCTCATAATTCCAATTCGCCTGCCTTTATTCTATTTTCGTTTCGCTCGTCGGAAACGATCTTGCCGTCTTTCAAACGTATGATCCGATCCGCCATCCCGGCGATATTCTCGTTGTGCGTGACCATGATGATCGACGTCCCGTACCTTTCTTTTACCTTTTCGATCAATTCGAGAATCTGTTTGGACGTGTCGCTGTCGAGCGCACCCGTAGGTTCGTCGCAAAGAAGAAGGTCGGGATTCTTTACAATGGCTCTTCCTATGGAAGTCCTTTGCTGTTGTCCGCCCGAAAGTTGCGACGGTATTTTATCTTTATGCTGTTTCAATCCGAGAACCTCGATCAATTCTCCCACGTTCAATGCATTTTTGGAAAGGTATGCGCCGACTTCTATATTTTCTCTGACCGTCAGATTGGGAATGAGGTTGTACGATTGGAAAACGTATCCCAAGTGGTTTCTACGATATATTATCCGCTCCTTTTCGCTCATTCCGTGGACAGCTTCGCCGTTTATTTCCACTTTGCCGCTGTCCGATGACTCTATGCCGCCGATAATGTTCAGAAGCGTGGATTTACCGCTCCCCGACGGACCGAGCAAAACCACCATTTCTCCTTTATCCATAGAGAAAGAAACGTTTTTTAATGCGTGCGTGATGTTATCTCCCGTCCCGAAGTCCTTTTTGATGTCTTTGATCTCAATAAACATATCTTTACCTCTGTTATCGTTTTTGTTAGGCTTGCCTAACTGTCTTTCAAAAAAAATATAGCATTCGCCGTATTTTTCAGTCGTCACACAGTAATATCCTGCTGACAATTCGTATTATACTCATCTCTATGTCTTCTGTCAAGAAAATATGAACAATATTTCACATATTTTCAAAAAATCGTTCCCTTCTTTATAGTATTTTTGCAAAAATAAAACGTCAATAATAACTTCAAGGTCGCCAAGCAAAACAGGTCAAGATCGCCAAGCCGTTGGCGAATTCGATATAGTTTTGAGCGATCAAAGTAGATAGAACCGCCACGATGACGAGCAATATCCGCTTCCGCTCCTTGTTGATAAACGGTCGATAAGAACTGCCGCCGTAAGTCCTACGAGGGCGATTCCCAAAGGTAATATCATAAGTAATACGTTTACCGTTTCCGCTTTCATCTTATACTGGCTCCGGTTTTAATCTTTAAGACAAGTTATTGGTACGATATAGACGCCGTCCTTTTGGTAACACGCGCCGTGACTGGTGAGTATCATTTTGAAAAGCGGCGCCTTTAACTCGCTTGTGCGCATTTTTTGTTCAAACGAAAGGAGCGACGAAATACCGTCTTCTATATTCTTTTCGCTTGCGATCTTTATCTCCACGGCGCAGTACTCGCCGTTTTCGAGTTCAACGATCGCGTCTACTTCCTGCCCCGAACTGTCGCGGTAGTGTTTCAATTCACCCCCGATCGCCTCGGCATACACCGAAAGATCTCTTATTGCGAAGTCTTCAAAAAAACAACCGAACGATTTCATATCGTTCAATAGATCGGCGGGGTTTATTTTCAACGCCGCAGTCGCTATGGACGTATCGACGAAATGATGAGTCGGCGCCGTCCTCACGGATACGGTCGTCCGCAGGTTCAGATTCCACGCGGGCAGATCGTAGATGATAAAAAAGTCCTTCAATATTTTTTCGTAGGAAGAGAACGTATCCTCGTCCAATTTTTCCCGCACACCCGATGCGATGATATCTTTTATCATGACGGTTTTCTTCGCTTGGGTGGAAACGTTCCTCGCAAACGAACGCAGAATGATCTGTAACAGTTCGATATTTTTGTTTTTCAGAAAAGCGGCGAATTCGTCGCTCTCGTTTTCAATGACGAACAATCCGTCAAAATAGTTTTTGGTGACGTTAAGCGCATATTCCTTCTTTGCTTTTACGGCGATCGGCCAACCGCCGCGGCAGATCAAAAACGCTATGTCGCGCAAAGATATCTTATTGTCCGTAGCGTATTGCACCGGAAAATCATCTCTGTTTCCAAAGAGTTTTGCCAAAGAAACGATGCCGCTGGATTCTCCCGATTCATAGAGCGTAAAAGGTTTTAACGTCATTCTCGTGATTCTACCCGCACCGGAGTGCTGAATACGCATAGAATCCACCGGCGTCGTACTACCTGTCAAAATATATTTCCCGAACTCATAATCCTCGTCAAGGTCGCTTTTGATCTCGTTCCATATTTCGGGTGCCTTTTGCCATTCATCTATCAAATGCGGCGTTTTCCCAAGCAATGCGGATCGAGGATCTGCTAACGCCAACTCTATCGCATTCGTGGTTTTCAACGGGGTAACGGATTTTGCAAACCTTTCGCACATCGTTGACTTCCCGCAGAACTTCGGACCGGATACTACCACGCAACCCGCCGAATTCAGTTTAACGTCCAACGTCTTTTCCGCAAGACGATTTACATAGTTCTTGACCATAGGTACACCTTCCTTTTCCTATATTATACAATCACAATAGTAATTCGTCAATAAATTTCGGCGTCTTGAAATAATTATTTTCGGTGTTTTGAAAATATTCTTTTCGGTATTATGAAAGCAATCTCTGTCGGCATCCCTAAATCTTTACTTATATGATTTGCGGTAATTCGCTTTCATAATTTGTCGTAGTGGCGAGAAGAGTAGCTAGAAAAGTAGCGAGAAAACATGTCATTTAATTTCCAAATTCAAGCAATTTTCATAATTGGGTAATATGAATAACAAAAAACGCGATTAAGAGCATTTTTTCGTGAGTAATTACAACTACGAATGGAAATGCAAGATAAATGTAACGTTTTTGAACGACATTGAAAAACAATGATTTTTAATGAATACTAACAAATGTGTATTTTTCTTGTTTCAGACCCAAAATCGTGCATTTTATCGAATAATAATGAACGATATCAACCAATGTGACGCGACGCAAAAGAAAAAAAGATACGATAGTATCAAGAATGATTTTCGTGGCGAATCCAGCCACTCCCCTGGGTGAGTGTCGACCACCCGGTCGGTCAGGGAAATCGCTCTTGAAGCAAACGGAGACCCGTCGATGGTCGTCCCGTCCATTATGTTCACTCACGTCCCGTTGACCGAATATAAAGAAGCCTACGACGCCGCCGAAAAAAGCGGCAAGATCATCCACGGTCAGCGGTGCGAAAAGGAATGTCCACCCGAAGAGGAAGACGAGCTTTTTGAAACCATCCTTGCCCTTGGCAGTACCAAAGGATATTTCTGCGGTCACGAACACAGAAACGACTACGTCGTCGAAAAAGAGGGTATTCGGCTGAGTTACGGACAATGTTGCAAATAAAAGACCTATATCCCGAAGCGCGGAGGCCTGGTTATCAATATCAAAAAAGACGGCGGTTTTACGCAACAGAATATCACAAGTAGTCAGGTTGTCAGAAATTATAAAATAAGCGAAGAATACTGATAGATCCTTCGCTTATTCCGTTTACTTATCGCGTTAAAGTAATTATGCCGCGTTGTCGGTTTCGTCGCTTTCCGGAGCTTCCGGTTGAGCGGCTTTTTTCTTTTTCATGGGGAAGATCCACCAAAGGCTGACCAGGGCGACGACGACGTATGCGGCAATGGGGCAGAAACCGCCCAGGCACGCAGCCAAAGTGTAGACGACCAGGCTTGATATGTTGCGGACGTCGAATCTTATCTTCTCTCCCTTCTCATGCAGAATAAGGGCGTAGAGGATGTGAAAGGAGATACAGGCCAGCGCCATGTCCGCAAAGTAGATGGACAGCGGCGCCCATGACGTGGGGTATTTGCCTGCCCACGCGGTGGTGAAAGGGATCAACGAGATCACAAAAAGCCACACGATATTCGCCCACAGGATCTTTAAATTGACCTTTCCCGTTATATTGAACATGAGATGATGATTGACCCAATATATGGCGACGAAAAAGAAGCTCAATAGATAGGTGAGCAAAAGGGGCATAATTGCGCCAAAGTCCTTTATCCCGTCACCGGCAGGCAGACTCAATTCCAATACCATAATGGTGATGATAATGGCAAGTACGCCGTCGCTGAACGCTTCTAATCTGTTTTTTTCCATATCATCCTTTCTTTACGCCGGATTGAATTTAGACTTCGGTTGTTTGCAACGCGGGCAGACCCAGTCCTCGAGGTCCTCGAACGGTACGCCCGTTTCCGCAGGATCGTAGACGTAGCCGCATACCGAGCAGACGTATTTCCCCGTTTTCGTCTTAAAGACGATTTCGCCTACGGGAATGGTCTCCGGGGGATTGTTGAGGTCGATTATCTTTTTGCTTTCGAGGTTTTCATACCCGAGAGGGGTGTGCGTGGAGAGGTATACGGTGGGATGATGGGCGATAAAGTCTCTCACTCTGTCCAGCGTTATACGCGCCTCGGCGACGTCCTCGTAAACGACGGATACTTTGTTTTCGTACAGCGCCTCGTCCGTATAGGTGACGTCCCCGTGCAGCATATAGAAGATGCCGTCCGTTTCGGTGATAACGATGCTGTTGCCTTTGGTGTGTCCTTTGGCTTGAATAAAATAAACGCCCTCCGTTATCTTTTGAGAAGCGGGGAAGTTATAATAAGGACCGTCGGTAAAGGAAACGGGTACGACGTTATTTAACCCTTTCAGTTCCTCCGCGCCGGCTTCCTCTTTGCTTGCGTAAATTTTCGCGTTAGGGAAGAGGGCAAGACAGCCGGAATGGTCGGCGTGTTTATGCGTGAGCAAAATTTTTGTCACCTGCTCGGGCGCGTATCCCAAGTTTTTGAACGCGCTCATATAGTCGGTGACGTCTTTCCCCGTATAGATGGGCGACTGCTCGTTCGGCGACTCCTCCGGCGTTCCGATCGGAATACCCGTATCGACCAAGATGACTTCCTTTCCCGTGTCTATCAGATAGTTTTGCAGGCTCGAACGGTACCGAACGGTATTGTCGAACGTACCGCCTTCTCCGCCGAATGCAAATCCTTGCATCATAAAGCCGTCTTTTCTGAATATTATTGCTTTGATTTTCATATCATATCTCCTACTATTTTTACATGCTTGCAGTCAGAATATCAATCAATGCTTCTTTATTAAGAGGAACGTACATCCACGGCTCGTTCGTGTTGTCGTTTGCCAGGATATGGTCCGCCATCTCCTCGATTTTGTCCGCTTTTACGCCCAGTTCCGATAAATGCATCGGAATACCGATGGATTCAAAGAAGGCGTAAAACTCGTCTATTACTTTGTTTGCCATCTCAAAATCGGAAAGGCTCGCATCCAGTCCGAAGAGTTCTTTACCCAAAACGACAAAGCGTTCCACCGTCTTTTCGGACAGTATTTTTTTCATCCACCGCGGCGTGATGATGGCAAGGCCAGCTCCGTGAGTTATATCAAAATAGGCGCTTAAAGCGTGTTCTATGGAGTGCATAGGCCAGCCGGAGTACCCGGCGCCGTTAGCTAAAATTCCGTTGCAACCCCAACTGCAAACGTACATAAGTTCGCTCCGCGCCGCATAATTTGTCGGGTCGTCGAGAGCGATCTTGACGTTGACCATCAGAGAGCGCAACGCAGATACCATGATACCGTCGTTAAACAGGGAATGAGGACTGGAGAAAAATTGCTCCAAGACGTGATTTATTGCGTCTGCCGTGCCGCAAGCCGTCTGCCACTTCGACACGCTGAAGGTGTATTGCGGATCGAGGAAGGAGACGGCAGGGAACATAAGCGGATCCATATATCCCCGTTTGTCGTTTATCGCCGTATAAGAAATAACGCAACCGCAATCGTATTCGCTCCCCGTCGCCGCCAGCGTCAGTATGTCAACGATGGGTAACGCCGCCTCTGCCTTTACCTTGCCGGAAATAAGGTCCCAGCCCTCGCCGTCGTATTTAGCGCAGACGGAAATAGCTTTGGAGCAGTCCAGAACGGAACCGCCGCCAACGGAAAGAATGACGTCGATATCGTTCTCTTTACAGAGTTTAGCCCCCGTTATAACAGACGGATCGTATTTGGGATTGGGTTCGATACCGGACAGTTCTATAATGGTAAAATCTTTTAACAGCTCTATGACTTTGTCGTAAAGTCCGGATTTTTTTATGGAACCGCCGCCGTAGGTCATCAGGACGTTTTTTCCGAAGCGTTTCATAACTTCCGGCAAACCGTTTACCACGTCTTTACCGAAGATCAGTTCCGTAGGGGTGCTGTAAATAAAGTTGTCGATCATTTTTTTGTTCTCCTTGATTTCATGGTGTTTATCGGGGAAAAGGTTATTCACAACAGGTTTTGCAAGTAGCCTTTTGTTACTTTAGGCCGACTGCATTATTTTATGTGAGAGTCGGTCGAATCTTCTTTTGGAAAAAGAAACGGAACAACGCTTCAAGCGATTCCATTCTATAATATTTTTTAAGAAAATAAATTTCTATAAATAAAATAATACTACGTTTTTATCTTCGTTGTCAAGCCCACCCAAAATATCGGAGTGGCTATTTTTAAGTGATTTTGTGCAGAAATGAGCTTAGTCGTAGTGGACTACTACAAGCGAAATTTATGCGCAAGCTCACAAAAATACATTTATCATCCGCATTTTATCAAAAAATAAGCAATTTTTTAAGACCATTTTTTGATCTCGAACAGATGACTGTCGTTTTGTGAGCGTAAATCACTAAATAAGAGCCGCTCCCCCAAATATGGCGGTTGTTTCCGGAGTTTTTGCGTGAAAAGCGTCGCAAAAAATGCCGCTTAGCCGCGATCTTGCCTTTTTCTTTGCTTGCATCCTAGAGTATGGGCGTGTTATACTGTTGATAGGATTTTTCTTTCCGGGAGTTGCGCAACTTATGACCAAAGAGCAGGTAAAAAAGAAGATAGAAGAGACCATTTACAGCTGGATCGGCAGAATAGACGAACTGATTGCCGGGGTAAAGGGGATAAGAAACTACCGCGAGGACAATATGTGCGTGGACTATCACCGTTCGCTGGTGCGCTTCCGGAACGAATACTATAATCTGCTCCTGAAACTGGACGAACTGACCGAGGGACAGATAAAGAGCGGTCAATTCGATAAAATGACGCAAGAAGCGGATAAACGGTACAAAGGCGTCAAAGATACTTTGGACTATCTGAAAACCCGCCGTCCCATTATTAAATGGGATTAAACGACCGTTTTCACCAATAATCTGTTCTAAAAAAGGATTATTTTTTTTAAAAAGATTATTTCAAACAGTAGGAAAAATTTTCGCGTCGCGCTATAATAAAACCGTATTTATTTACTTAGGAGTAAATTATGACGGAATTTTACGAGAATCCTCTTTGTGTCAGATACGCGAGCGACGAGATGAAACGTATCTTCTCCGCGGATAAAAAATTCTCCACGTGGCGTAAACTCTGGGTGGCTCTTGCCGAGAGCGAAAAGGAACTGGGACTGCCTATCACCGACGAACAGATCGTGGAGATGAAGGCGCATGTTTACGACATAGATTACCAAAAAGCGGGCGAGTACGAAAAACAGCTCCGTCACGACGTCATGGCTCATCTGAAAGCCTACTGCGATCTCTGCCCGACGGCAAAACCCATTATCCATCTCGGAGCTACTTCTTGCTACGTCGGCGACAATACCGATTGCATCGTTTTAAAAGAGGGGCTTCAGCGCGTCAGAAAATTACTGCTGACCTGTATAAAATCCCTCGCCGATTTTTGTCAGAGGAATAAAAACGTTCCCACCCTTGCCTATACGCATTTTCAGGCGGCGCAACCGACGACGGTAGGTAAACGCGCGACGCTATGGCTCCAAGACCTATTGTTTGACCTGAATAATCTCGATTTCCAATTGAATAATCTGCGCCTGCTCGGTTGCAAAGGTACCACGGGTACTTCGGCGAGTTTCTTAACGCTGTTTCAGGGCGATAAAGAAAAGGTGCGTCTTCTCGATAAAAAAATCGCCGAAAAAATGGGATTTGCCGGGACCTACGACGTTTCCGGACAGACCTATTCCAGAAAGGTGGACTTTTTCGTCCTCTCCGTGTTATCGGGGATAGCACAGAGCGCCGCCAAGTTCTCATCCGATATTCGCTTGCTTTCCCATCTGAAAGAGTTTGACGAACCGTTCGAGAGCGGACAGGTGGGGTCGTCTGCTATGGCGTATAAACGCAACCCCATGCGGAGCGAAAGGATAGCTTCCCTTGCTCGCTACGTCATGGTCGACGCTATGAACCCGGCGATCACCGCCGCTTCTCAGTGGTTCGAGAGGACCCTCGACGATTCGGCGAACAGACGTATTTCTTTGCCGGAGGCGTTTCTTGCCGTGGACGGTATTTTGTCACTGATGATCAACGTCGTTCAAAACGGCACCGTCTACCCCAAAATGGCGGAAAGACACCTGAAAGAAGAATTGCCCTTCCTCGCCACCGAAAACATCCTCATGTACTGCGTGGAAAAGGGCGGCGACAGACAGGTACTGCACGAGGCGATCCGTCGGCACTCTGTGGAGACGGCAAAGGAGATGAAACTGGAAGGAAAGGACAACGAGGTTTTGAAAAAGATTGTCGCCGATCCGGTGTTTGGCATTACCGAAGAGGAAATGAAAAAGATTCTTACCGATAACTCTTATTTCGGGTGCGCCACCGACCAGACGGAGGACTTTTTAAATAGAGTGGTCTGCCCCCTTTTAGAGGAGAACGAGGGCGAGTTCGTCGGACCGATAGGAATAAAAGTATAATTGCATAAACGTGCAAAGGAGATAATATTATGTTAACCGCAATCGTGGGTATCAACTGGGGGGATGAAGGTAAAGGCCGTATGGTAGACCTGCTATCTTCCGACTACGACGTCGTTTGCCGCTATCAGGGCGGAAATAACGCCGGACACACCGTTATCGAAGAGGGGCGCAAAGTTATTCTGAACTTGCTGCCTTCCGGCATCCTTCGTGAAAGCACGGTGAACGTCATGGGACCGGGCATGGTCATCGACGTAAAACACCTTTTTAACGAGGTCAAAAAACTGCGTGAGCAGGGGGTAGTTATTTCGCCGAAAAACCTCGTTATCAGCGACAGAGCCACCATTTGCATGCCCTATCACGTGCTACTGGACTGCCTGGAAGAGGACAGACTGGGCGACGCCAAGTTCGGCTCCACCCGTCGTGGTATCGCACCCGTCTATGCGGATAAATTTATGAAAAAAACGTTGCGCATGGGCGATATTCTCCATTTCGAACAGATCGAGAAAAAATTAGCGCCCATTGTGGAATGGAAAAACCTGACGGTACAAAAAGGTTACGGCGCGCCGGCAATCGAGGTAAAAGAACTGATCGAGTGGCTAAAAGAGTTCGCCCTTCCTTTCAAAGACTACATCCGCAATACCACCGAGTTTTTGTCCGAGGCTCTTTCCGCAGGCAAATCGGTCATGTTCGAGGCGCAGCTGGGTGCGCTCCGCGATATTGATTTCGGTATCTATCCCTATACTTCTTCTTCCAATACCATTGCCGCTTACGCGCCCATCGGTTCCGGTATCCCCGGATATAAATTGGATAAAACCATCGGCATTATGAAAGCCTATTCCTCTTGCGTAGGCGAAGGACCCTTCACCTGCGAACTTTTCGGACAGGAAGGTAACGACCTGAGAGAAGCCGGCGGCGAGTACGGCGCGGCAACGGGCAGACCGAGACGGGTAGGCGGATTCGATATCGTCGCCTCTCGCTACGGCATTAAGATCCAGGGCGCCGATGAGATCGCACTGACCAAACTGGACGTACTTTCCTATCTGAAAAAGATCCCCGTCTGCGTTGCCTACGACGTTGACGGCGTGCGGACGGAAGTGTTCCCGGTAGGGGAAGCCCTCGCTAAAGCCAAGCCCATCTACGAATACGTCGATGGTTGGGACTGTGACATCTCCGGCTGTAGGAAATTCGAGGAGTTGCCTAAAGCAGCGCAAGACTATATTTTATATTTAGAAAAAGCCACCGGCGCGAATATTAAGTACGTTTCGGTAGGCGCCGACAGAGAAAGTTACATAAAAAGGTGGTAAGTTTTATGGAACACCAGACAGTACTTGTTATAGACTTCGGCGGACAATATAACCAACTGATCGTCCGCAGAGTTCGTAACCAAAACGTATACGCAGAACTGATCTCCTCGGAGACCTCTTTGGAGAAAATAAAGTCCTATCATCCCATCGGTATCATCTTCACCGGCGGACCGTCCAGTGTCTTCGGCGAAAACGCCCCCACGGTGACAAAGGAGATTTTTTCTCTCGGCGTTCCCGTCCTTGGGATCTGCTACGGAATGCAATTGACGGCGCACCTTTTGGGCGGCACCGTTATCCATGCTCCCCTTCGTGAGTACGGCAGGCAAAAAATAACCTACGGTGACAGCGTCCTTTTCGAGGGCGTCGCTAAAGAAAATTTCTGCTGGATGAGCCACACCGACCAGGTGTCCGTCCTGCCCGAAGGCTTCGTCCAGACGGCGAGTACCTCGACCTGCAAGATCGCCGCTTACGAGAATGCGGACAGAAACATCTACGCCGTACAATTCCATCCGGAAGTCGTCCATACCGTGGACGGCAATAAAATTTTGCATAACTTCTTATACTCCGTTTGCCACGCGGCAGGGGATTGGAAGATGAGCGACTTCGTCGGCGAACAAATTAAACTCATTAAAGAAAAAGTCGCTGACGGAAAGGTGCTGTGCGCCATGAGCGGCGGCGTCGATAGCGCGGTGGCGGCTACCTTACTGTACAAAGCGGTAGGCAGCAACCTCACTTGCATCTTCGTCGATCACGGTCTTCTCCGGAAAAACGAAGCCGATCAAGTCATGTCCGTATTCAAAGACGGCATGGGCATGAACCTGATTAAAGTCGACGCATCCGCACTCTTTTTAAAGGATTTGCAGGGCGTAAAAGAGCCGGAAAAGAAGAGAAAGATCATCGGTAAAGACTTTATCGACGTCTTTGGAGAAGAGGCCAAAAAGCTGGGCAAAGTGGACTTCTTGGTGCAAGGCACCATCTACCCGGACGTCATCGAAAGCGGACTTGGAAAAAGCGCGGTAATAAAAAGCCACCACAACGTCGGCGGTCTCCCGTCGGTAGTCGATTTCAAAGAGATCATCGAGCCGCTACGGAGCCTTTTCAAAGACGAAGTTCGTAAACTGGGATTGGAACTGGGACTGCCCGAAAACATCGTCAACAGGCAACCTTTCCCCGGACCGGGATTGGCTGTACGTATCATCGGCAATATCACCAAAAAGAAGATCAAGATCGTCCAGGACGCCGACTTTATTTTCCGTGAGGAAATAGCAAAAGCGGGCTTGGATAAAGAAATCTGGCAATACTTCGCCGTGCTGACCGGAATGCACTCCGTAGGCGTCATGGGCGACGAAAGAACCTACGACTACACCATTGCATTGCGCGCAGTGACCAGCGTGGACGGCATGACGGCGGACTGGGCGGATATTCCCCACGACGTTTTGGCGGTGATTTCTTCGCGTATCGTTAACGAAGTTAAATGTGTGAATCGAGTTGTCTACGATATCACGGGTAAGCCCCCTGCAACCATCGAATGGGAGTAAGAACGTTATATTGGGGTGATTTGCGTTCATAAAACAAAAATATAATAAATCCGTTTAAAAGGCAGTTCCTACAAACTGTCTTTTATTCTGTAACAATACGGCTAAGAGATAGTGTTTTATGAACTTTCGCAAAAACTTCGCTTGCAGTACGATAGTACAGCGTCGCTCTTTTTCGCGAAAAATCCCACCCAATCTACCTTCTTTTTTTCAAGTAATTCTGGTAGACCTTTTAAGAAGATTTAGCTTGCCGAAACAATAATTATATTTAAAAGGCAGTTTTTTTCGAACTGCCTTTTATTTTGTAACAATTATTCGTAATTTTGTTTTCAGTTTACTTCCAGTATCAGCGTTTTGCCTTTTTCGAGAGCATCGTGCAGGAGATTTTTATCCACCGTTCTTTTGGACGGATCGCTCTTTTTGAGCCATGCGACGTACTCGTCAAGGTCGGTTTTGTCGGTGACGGCGATGATGCGTTTGATACTGCACGAGAGGGGAAGGGCGTCTTTGCAGGTGAGGCGCAATTGGTCGGACGGCCAGTATACCCCTTCTTGCGGATAGTCCACCGGCATGAGAAATGCAGATAGTCCGTGGATCTTCGGTACGGGTACGCCGTCTACAAGCGTGCCTTCGGGAATGAAGATCTTTTTCATGCGGTCGTAGAGGTCCCTTTCTATTTCCATCGTGCGTTCGCGCAGACAGTAGTCGTTGTATTCTATACCGCTTTCGTCAAAGGGACGGCTTTTGGGGAAAACTTTGCACTTGCTCAGCACGCTACAACTCTCCATGTAACGGGCGTAGTCATAGTCACCCATTTCTCCGTGCGCCACCGCCATGATGTGCGCGAACCCTCTACGAGAGTAACAGGCTTTACGGTAGTTATTGAGTACGGGACAACAATTGTATCTTTCCTGTTGATCCTCTCCGCAAAAGAGGTATCCGTTTTCTTTCACGTTCTCTAAAACGGCGTCGAACACCTCCGGCGTGTACCCGTCGTGCGGCAGATCACGAAAGTCGCTATCGTCATAAGTGGACCAACCGATTACTTTATATTCCATGATATTTCCTCAAAGTTTTTATTTTATTCGGCAAAGGACGTCAGCCGTTTCGTCGTAAATGACCTCGCTTCCTAGCGATTTCGTCAATGAATCGGTGATAAGTTCGGTAACCTCTGATTTCGTTGCCGATTTCGTTGTTTTGTAAGAGCTATTTCCAAAGTCGCAAGCGACCAAACAGCAGGCAATTGCCAAAACGAAAACAAGCAATAAAATGGTTTTTTTCATAGCGACACTCCTTTATAGTCTTGATACCTTAATTCTAGTATAAATAATTAACAATGTCAACAACGGCGTTTGACTTCTTTAATCTATGCACGTGTTGCATTTTGCCGCCCCGGTAAAAGTTTGCCTCTTGCAAAAGGGGCGGGAAAGGTGGTATTATTATGGTATCAATCGTAGGAGAATAAAAGGATATGGAGTACTTTTTTTACGGAGCCGACACACCGGACGTTTTGCCGATAGGCGAGGAATACAAGGAGATCAAGAATCAAAGGCACATGTACGATCTCATGTCCGAAATTTGGTGCGAGTACAGCTGTGCGCCGAGATACCGCTCGGAATGGAGCGAAAGCAACAAAACGCTCGGGCAGTGTTCGATAACCTCATTTTTGGTGCAGGACGTTTTCGGCGGAAAGGTCTACGGCGTGCCGCTGGCGGCAGGCGGCTTCCACTGCTATAACGAGGTAAACGGCATCGTATTCGACCTGACCAGCGAACAATTCGGCTCGGAAAAACTAAACTACGATCTGCAACACGAACAGTTCCGAGAAGAACACTTTGCCGCAGAAGAAAAGAGACTGCGGTATGAGTATATAAGGGACGAATTGAGGAAAAAGCTGATTTGAAAGTGGAATTAAGGATAAGTTTATATTCTATTTAATAATTGTGAAAGTTTTTGGAAAGTGGGGGTTCGGGGGCGAAGAACATTTTTGTCGAAAAAGGTTGTCGCCCCCGAAAACTCAATTAGCATAAAGTTTTTGTAAAAGAGAACGCGAGAGGAAGAAACTTTTTGTCGAAAAAGTTTCTTCCTCTCGCGTTATTATTTCATAAAATATTATATCTGTTCCGATAACTCAGTCCATTCGGCGAGGAGTGCCTCTTCTTGCGTAGTCAGCTCCTCAATTTCTTTTTGGAGTTCCATTATTTTTTTATAATCGCTGAAAACCTCCGGAGAATTCAATAATTCCTGCTTTTGGGCAATCAATTCTTCCGTTTCGGTAATCTTTTGTTCGAGAACGGCAATTCTCTTCCGCCGTTTTTCCTCTTCTTTCTGCGGTGAATTCTTGTAGTCGGCAACGGACTTTTTGATCTTCTTTTCCTGTTGTTGTTCCGTCGCAGAGAGTAGATACTTCGCTTCGTACTCCTCGTAATTGCCCTCGAAATAGATTGCGTTCCCATTGCGGAAGCCGAGGATACGGTCGCAGACCTTGCTGATTAAGTACCGGTCGTGCGATACGACGATAACGGTGCCGGTATAGGAAGCGAGCATGGTCTCGAAGGTCTCTTTTCCCACGATATCCATATGGTTGGTCGGCTCGTCCAAGATAAGCACGTTGGGACGTTTTTTTAGGATCATACAGAGCGCAAGTCGAACTTTTTCGCCACCGGACAGGTCGCATACACGCTTAAAAACGTCTTCGCCTGTCAGTAGGAACGCCCCCAGTGCGGTGCGGACTTCGGTGTCGGTCAGGCGCGGAAACTCGTCGTGGAAATGATCAAAAACGGTCTTTTCGGAAGCGGACTGGGTTGCCGTCTGATCAAAGTATCCGATCTCTGCGTGCAGTCCGAAAAGATAGTTGCCGGAAAGGGGCCTCAGTTTGCCCATAATGGTCCGGACGAAAGTGGACTTGCCGCAACCGTTGGCACCGACAACGCCCAGCTTCTGTCCGCGCTCCAAAGTAAACGACAGTTCCCCGAGCGGCTTATCGTATCCGAAAGATAATTTGTCAACGATGAGGGTCTTTTTAACCGATTCGACAAGGGGTTGAAAATTACTGTGAAAAGTTTTGTCATCATAGGGAGAGGGTGCCCCACCCACCGCCCCCAAGCGTTCTATTTGCTTGAGTTTGGACTGTGCCATCGTCGCTTTAGTCGCCTTGTAACGGAACCGCTCCACCACTTTTTGCAATCGCTCGATCTCTTTGAATCGGAGCGACGCGTCCTTCTGTGCCTTTTCATAATTGGCCTTTTTCTGCTGCCAAAAAGCGGTATAATTGCCCCGATACCTCGTTGCCTCGCCGTACTCGATTTCGTAGACCACGTTGACAACACGGTCCAAAAACATTCGGTCGTGCGATACGATGACGAGTGCGCCGCGATAGTTTTTCAGATAGCTCTCCAGCCATTCCACCGCCTCTACGTCTAGGTGGTTGGTCGGTTCATCCAGCAGTAGCACGTCAGGCCGGGAAAGAAGCAACTTTAAAAGAGCTATCTTCGTGCGCTGTCCGCCGGAAAACTCCGTTAAAGGCTTCTGCATTTCCTGTTCCGAGAACCCAAACTTCTTGATTGCGATGATACATTCTTTTTCATAGGTGTATCCGCCGCCTCCTTCAAACGCGTCGTGCAGGCGCGAGTAGGCGATAGCCGCTTCTTCCGTCTGCTCTGTTTGTAACCGTTTGAGTGCGGCATTCATACTCTCTTCCAATGCAATCAGGTCGCTGTAAGCGGACTTGATCTCGGCAAATAACGTCACCTTTTCGTCAGAAAAAGCCACCTGTTTGAGATAGCCCAGAGTGGGCTTCCCGGTGACGTACATCCCGAAGTCCTCTTCCCCCGTGCCTTTGACAAACGGCACCTCTCCGGTGAGTGCCTTTAAAAGGGTGGTCTTTCCGCACCCGTTCCGCCCGACGAGGGCGATTTTTTCTTTATCGTGCAGAGTAAAATCGACGTCCGTCAAAACGGGTACACCGTCGTATTCCACACTGCCGTTTATTACCGTAATTTGCATACGAACAGTATAACAGATTGTTCGACCTTTTTACAAACGATTGCGACCATTATAAAAAAAGATAAAAAAAGGCTTGACAATGCAAATTCGATATGATAAAATTGAATTGAACACAATCAAATTGTGTAAAATAAAAACCGGAGGTAAGCAGAAATGAGCATTTACGATTACAAAGTAAAGGACAACAAAGGTAACGAAGTGAGCATGGAGGAGTACAAAGGAAAGGTACTACTGATCGTCAACACGGCGACCGGTTGCGGATTCACTCCCCAATACGACGGATTGCAGGACTTGTATGAAAAGTACAACGATAAAGGGTTCGAGATACTGGACTTTCCGTGCAATCAATTTGCCGGGCAGGCTCCGGGGACGGAAGAGGAGATCGCTTCGTTCTGTCAGGCGCGCTTTGGAATAACTTTCCGCCAGTTTGCCAAAATAAAGGTCAACGGAGAGGGCGAGGAACCGCTCTACACCTATCTGAAAGATCAGAAAGGCGGCGCATTGGGGAAGAAGATCAAATGGAACTTTACTAAGTTCCTTATCAGCCGCGACGGAACGGTGGTAGCTAGGTTTGCACCGACGACCACGCCGGAAAAGATAGATGACGAAGTCGCAAAACTACTTTAATTATGGAGGCAACTCATGGAATACACCTATAAAACACAGTTCGTTTGCACGCCCGATATCAAGTTCGACCTCGACGGCAACGTGGTGACCAATATCCGCTTTTCCGGCGGATGCCCCGGCAACCTTAAGGCACTTTCCAAGATCCTCAACGGGTGGACGGTGGAACAGATCGAGGAAAAACTCCTGGGTAACACCTGCGGAAGACGTCCGACGTCCTGCATGGATCAACTGGCAAAAGCGGTACGGAAGGCATACGACGAGGCGCAATAATATATGCTCAAACAGGAAAAGAACTACGACGCGCTACGCCTAAGCAATCAGCTTTGTTTTCCCCTTTACGCCGCGTCGAAAGAGATCATAAAGAGGTATAAACCCTATCTCGACGAGATAGATCTGACCTATACCCAGTACATCACCATGATGGTATTATGGGAGAAGGAGAAGATCGGCGCGAAGGAACTGGGGGAGAAACTCTATCTCGACTCGGGCACTTTGACCCCCGTTTTAAAAACGCTGGAACAAAAGGGGTACGTCACGCGCCACCGGTCGAACGAAGACGAACGGACCCTCCTTGTGCAACTGACCGATCCGGGAAGAAAGCTCAAAGAAAAAGCCGTCACTATCCCCGAACGCATGGCGTCTGCTTGTATGCTTCTCACCCCCGACGAATCGGCAACTCTTTATACAATTTTATATAAAATTTTAAAAAAATAGATTTTGTGGGGAAGGAACCTTTTTTCGACAAAAAGTTCTCCTTCCCGAGCGGCTATGCCGCACCCCCCTGGTCGCAATCTTAGATTGCTTCTAACTTTGGCTACAAACAATTCACCGGACTGTTTGCTTAACGCATTTACCTCACTTTCCAAAAACTTTCGTCTTGTTTTCTGTTTGAGAAGGAATAAAATAATCATCAGGTCAAAAGACCTTCAATGGTTTCTTCAAAAATATCGCATAGCTGAATAATAATAGCAAGAGAGGGCTCGCAAACGCCTTTTTCCCATGCGCTGACCGTGCGTTGGTCCACACCGACGAGTGTAGCCAATTGTCCCTGTGTCAGCTTTTTTTCTTGGCGTAATTGCCTCAAATTCTCCTTAAATCTCAGCGTATACATATAGTTTATGGTACCAATTATTTTAGTAAAAGTGTTGACTTACCAAAAATATTGGTATATACTGAATTTATCACATGAAATTTAGGAAGGAAAAAATGAAAGGGAAAAGATATGTATTTTTATTCATTTTGACTATTATTACAGCGCTTTTACTTTTGACCGCATGTAATGATGAAACGCCAACAACGGACGAGGGAGAGAATTCTGTTACCGTCCACGCCGATCATACGCATACCTATGGCGAGTGGATGACTGTAACCCCGGCGACTTGTACGACCGTGGGAGCAAGAAGGCGGAGCTGTACTTTGTGCGGAAACAGCGAGACGGAAGAGATCGCTGCCCTCGGACATATCTTTGTCGGCGTTACTTGCACCCGATGCGGATTGACCCTCCGCGAGACAATGGGACTGTCTTTTGTATTAAAAGAGGACCACACCTACACATTGACCGGCTATACCGGTACCGACACGGACGTGGTCGTTTTGACCACCCATAGCGGTATCGCCGTGACAAGCATTGCCGACGACGCCTTTAAAGGAAACGCAACAATAAAATCGGTTATTATAGCAGGCAGTAGCAATGCGGCGCTGTCCATCGGCGAAGGTGTCTTTTCCGACTGCACTGCTCTTACTTCCGTATCGCTCCCGGCAAACGTTATCAGCATGGGGAATATCTTTTCCGGTTGTACCGCATTAGAAAATATTTTCGTCGATGAAAACAATTCGGAATACACCTCAGTAAACGGCGTTCTCTTTACTAAGGATAAAACAAAACTCTTAAAATATCCCGAAAGCAAAATGGATACGACGTTTGTATTCCCGGAAGAAACAACGACTATAGAGGATAATGCTTATTATGATAGTCCGTTAACAAAAGTATCTATCACAACGACTCAATGTGCTTTTGTAAAAAGTAGCTCTAAAATAGAAGAAGTGATTATAACAAAAGGAAATACCATTCCGGGGAACGCATTATCTTATCACAGTCACTTAACGAGTGTCACCATTCCCGATAGTGTGACGAGTATAGGTGATGGTGCGTTCTATGAATGTAGTAGTCTTACGAGTATCACCATCGGTAACAGCGTGACGAGTATAGGAGGTGGTGCGTTCTATTATTGCTATAAATTGGTAGAAGTATATAATAAATCATCTTTGAATATAACAAAGGGAAGCATGAGTTATGGCGCTGCAGGTTATTATGCCAAAGCTATCTATACCGAGCCGTACATTAGTAAACTTTCTACCGATAAAAACGGATATATTCTCTATACCGATGGAGACAATATATCTCTGATTGGTTATACCGGTACGGATACAGAATTGACTCTGCCAAGTGGTATCACCGAAATTAATCATAATGCATTCTATGATTGTAGCACAATAAATAGTATCACTATACCCGATAGTGTGACGAGTATAGGAGAGTATGCGTTCGTTTTATGCCGTAGTCTTACGAGTGTCTACTATACCGGCGATATAGCCTCTTGGTGTGGGATATCGTTTGGTGATTATAATGCTAATCCATTATCTAAAGCCCATAATCTATATATCAATAATACCTTAGTGACGGAAATAACCATACTCGATACGGTTACGGAAATAAAAGCATATGCATTCTATGGTTGGAACGGAACGAGTATCACCATTCGCGATAGTGTGACGAGTATAGGAGAGTATGCGTTCGCTTATTGCCGTAGTCTTACGAGTATCACCATACCCGACAGTGTGACGAGTATAGGGTGGTATGCGTTCCGTAGTTGCAGTAGTCTGACGAATATTACATTTGAGGGGACAAAAGCGCAGTGGAATGCGATCAGTAAAGGTACCGATTGGAATTACAATACCGGGAATTATACTATTCATTGCACGGACGGAGACATAAGTAAGTAACGTATCGCCGTTGGCGACATGATGTACTTGCCTGCGGCAAGCATGATGTATCACCTTGCGGTGACATGATGTACCCTTACGGGCATTGAACGGATAAAGACATAAGTAAATAACGTATCGCCTGTGGCGACATGATGTGCCATAGCGGGCATTGTATCAAATTCTTAGTGAATTGTATATAAAAACCCCCTCTCTTTTGCGTGTTGCGCAAAACAGACGATCCCCCTTTTCCCCATCCTACGGATGGAAGGGTGCAAAACGCGGGATGCGGCAGTGATAATAAAGTTTTAAAAGTTTTTGGAAAGAGGAGCGCGAGGAGGAGAACCATTTTACAAAATGGGTTCCTCCTCGCGTACTTCTCTATAAAAGTTGACTTTAACGTATTAATATGGTATAAATATGAGGAAAAATAAGGGAGGCTTAGAATATATGAAAAAAGCCATTGTATCCGTTATCGGAACTGATAAAAAGGGTATTATTGCCAGGGTGAGCGGACTATTGTACGAGCTGGGGATCAACGTTGAGGACATTTCTCAGACCATCATGCAGCAATATTTTACCATGATTATGCTTGTGGACCTGTCGGAGAGCAAGAAGGATTTTTGCGCAGTATGCGAAGAATTGGAGACGCTGGGGAAAGAGATCGGCGTAGACATTCGCATGCAGAGCGAGCAGATCTTTACCGCAATGCACAGGATTTAGTTTTTTTTCGAGGAAAGTATGATTCAGATAAACGAAGTTATCGAAACCAACAAAATGGTTTCTGCCGAACATTTGGACGTGCGGACGGTGACGATGGGGATATCGCTCCTCGACTGCATAGCCGACGACGTGGATACGCTTTGCGAGAGGATCCATGATAAAATCATTTCCAAGGCAAAAAATCTGGTGCCGGTCTGCGAGCAGATAGCAGCGGAGATCGGGATACCGATTGTCAACAAACGTATCAGCGTAACGCCGGTGAGTTTACTTACGGCGCGGACGGGCGGCGCGGTCAAAGTTGCCGAGACGCTGGACAGGTGCGCCGACGAGATCGGCGTCGACTTTGTGGGCGGTTACAGCGCGTTGGTGCAAAAGGGCATGACGGAGTACGAAAGGGAGTTTTTATTGACCATCCCCGAGGCACTGACCAAAACGAGAAAGGTCTGTAGTTCGGTCAACGTAGGCAGTACCAAAGCCGGTATCAATATGGACGCGGTCGCTTTAATGGGTAAGGTCATCAAGAAGACGGCGGAAATGACGGCTGAGAGCGACAGTATCGGCTGTGCAAAGCTGGTTGTCTTTGCCAATGCCGTTGACGATAATCCTTTTATGGCGGGAGCCTTCCACGGAGTGGGAGAAGCCGACTGCGTAATCAACGTAGGCGTCAGCGGACCGGGCGTTGTGGAAACGGCTTTGAAACAAGTCAAAGGCGCGGACCTGACGGTTGTTGCGGAGACGGTCAAAAAGATAGCCTATAAAATCACGCGCGTAGGTCAATTGGTCGCGCAGGAAGCGAGCAGAAGACTGAATGCGAACTTCGGTATCATCGACCTTAGTTTAGCACCGACCCCGGTCAAAGGGGACAGTGTGGCGAGAATACTGGAAGAGATCGGCGTGGACACGGTAGGCGGCTACGGAACGACGGCCTGCCTCGCTCTTCTTAACGACGCGGTCAAGAAAGGCGGCATTATGGCGTCCAGTCACGTAGGCGGATTGTCCGGTGCCTTTATCCCTGTCAGTGAAGATATCGGAATGATCGAGTCTGCGGCAAAAGGGATCCTGAAACTGGAGAAATTGGAAGCCATGACGGCGATTTGCAGCGTTGGCTTAGATATGATCGCCATTCCGGGAGACACAACGAGCGACGTCATTTCGGCAATGATCGCCGACGAATGTGCGATCGGTGTTATCAATAATAAAACAACGGCGGTGCGCGTCATTCCCGTCTGCGGTAAGAAGGAAGGCGACGTCGCAAGATTCGGCGGACTCCTCGGCGAGGCGCCCATTATTCCGGTCAATAACACCTCGCCTGCGCGGTTCATTGCTCGAGGTGGAAGGATACCCGCCCCTGTCTGGGCTAACAAAAACTGAGAGCGCATAGTGTGCTTCTTTTCGCCCACGAGATTCTCGTGGGCTTTTGCAATAATTGCGCTCGCAGTACTACCCTGTACAGCTTCGCTT
>CAMOOO010000011.1 GCA_946621465.1 uncultured Clostridia bacterium | reverse complement strand
CATATCCTAAAATCTTTTCATTTTAACTCTTTACCCCAACTATTGACAAAGAGCCTAAACTTTCTGTCACATATTTTTTCCGGATCAGACCGTTATAAGCGTTATTTCATTCATATCGAGATCTTTTAAGATGTCGGGATCAAAACCCGTGTCAGTAATGATGTAGTCGATGTCGCTTATCGAACCGAATCTTGAAAAACTCTGTCTGCCGAATTTTGAACTGTCGCAGAGAAGAAATATTTCTTTGCCCATATTTATCATTGTCTTTTTAACGTACGCCTGTTCGATGTCGGGTGTTGAGAGTGTGCCGTTGGAATCGACGGCGTTGGTTGCAAGAAATATTTTATCGACTTTAAGAGAAGAAAGAGTGTTGTTGGTTATGGATCCCGTAGTGCAGGAAAAGCCTTTGCGAAGTTCTCCTCCCGCAAGAACGACCGATACGCCGCTGAATTCTTCAAGCAGACCTGCTATACGGATGTCGGCGGTAATGACGATAAGATCCTGCTTGTTCGCCAGCGCACAGGCGAGAGCATAGGTGGTCGTTCCCGTATCAAGCGCGATCGTATCGCCGTTTTCTATGAAACTTTCGGCGCATTCGGCGATACGCTTTTTCTGATCAAAATTCGTTTTGTATTTTTGCGAGGAAGTAAGTTCTTCCATAATTTTCATAGAGGGAATGGCTCCGCCGTGAGTCCGCTTGAGGAGTCCCGATTTTTCGAGTTGGTTAAGGTCATTGCGGATGGTGGCGGACGATACGCCGAATTCTTCGCAGAGATTGCTGACAAGTATTTTATTCCTGACCCTTAACAGAGACAGGATCTTATTCTGCCGTTCTTCGGCAAAAATATGGGTGTTTGACATATTATCACCTCAAATGATATCAACAGTGTAGCCGCAATCGTTGAAACTTTCCGTCAAAGGAACAATCTTTATCGCGATCCGGCTTTGATTTTCGACGTATTTTTTAGGGATAACGAAATCATCCTCGAAAAAACCGTAAAACTCGTTGCTGTCGGGCGATAGCCAGTTTCGCTCGGCAACCCTGACGTCGTTTACGAAAACTGCGGCTTCCATAGGACCCGTCTTTTGAACGCATACCCTCTTGAGGATCACCGACGACGCGTTTTCGGGCAGATCAAGAGTCAGCAGGGTCGCCGTCTGACCCGTCACGTGATTGAAGGTCTTATATTCTTCGTGTATTCCATTCTCAAATCTGTCTTTGACCGTCGAAATCTTTCCGTCAGAAACATAATACTCGCTTTCGGGTGAAATTTCAAGTGTTTTAATGACCGCGGGGCAAATGTTCCCGTAATAAAACACCTGACCGCTGTGATAACCGCCGCCGTCGTTTTGACAACCGTGTTCAAGTTCGAAACGGAGATTTTTTCTGAAAGTGTAGTTGTCCGCAAAGGTAAGCCGAAGTTCCGACCAGGTGTCGTTTATGTCGGGGACGCCGTTGTAAGCGGAAAACGGATTGCATTGAGGGGGACAGACAAATCCCCAACCGTAACTGCCCCAACTCTCGCTGCCGTCGCTTTCGACAATCGGAGAGCGGACGCCGTCGATGAATACGCGAACGTCGCCTTCACATCCGCAGGCGATATCTTCGCCCGAAATAACGCCGTATACCATACTTCCGCTGCCGCATATATTGGCGATAACGGAATTTTTGCCCAGTGTGTTTTCGGTTTTTTCATAATACTTCGAGGAGCGGAAAAGCATAGTGTCCGCGGGGTCGTAACAAAGTGAGGTGTTGACACCGACCTCGAAAGAGGATATTTCATACTGCCGTTCGGAACGGTTTTCGAGCATGATAGTGCAGTTTTTGAAGAAAGGCATCGGATATCGGTTTTCAAAACGCCCGTTTATATTGTCGAAGGTGATGAGCGCCGTTTCGATCGACGCCGGAGTTTTTCCGTATTCACAGCCGAAGAAGGTTCCGAGCGGAGCGCAGACGCATTCTTCATCGTCAAAGCAGATGCGGATCCATATATCGGAGAGTATTTCCGACTTGAAGTCGAGGGATAACCGTATTCTTGAAAGGGTCGCTTTTGAATCGAGTAAAAAAACCGTCTGCTTCGAAGCGGAACCGAGTTTGAAACCTGTTTTCTTTTCGGTATGATCGGTTCCGATAGATAAAGGCGAATTATAGGTCTTTGCGAGTTCGCAAACGTCAAGGTCGGCGGAGAATGTCGTGAGTCCCTCCGCGCTGTCGTAAAGATGGTACATCACATGACCCCATCCGCCCTGACCCGCGTCCTTGTCGGCGCCTTCGAGTTTTATGTCGGAAGTCACCTTGCAATGAGTTGTGAATTCCATCGGGACAAAACTCCTGACGACCCATATCGGCCCTCTGCCGTTATCTTCGGGACCGACAAATTTGTCGGCAAGGGGTTTTATGAAGGGGTATTTCGTTCCGAACTGGGAAGGCTTTATCTCGAATTGCGGCGTCGGACTGTTGTCAAAATAAAAGCGGAAGGTCGGGACTTCGCTCGTAGGATATCGGTGTTGAGTGAAATTGAAAATGCACCCGGGACCGTCAGCCTCCATAAGCACCCATTCGCCGTTTTGGTCGGTATACATTCCCCAATCCCAATCGGCGTTGTCGCCGACTTTTGAAATGCTTCCCTCGTATTTTACAAAACTGTTATTATCGGTTATCGGCATACGGGAAATATCCGCCAGACGGTCATATCCCCGCGAAAATTTGATTTTTGTCATTTTTTCTCTCCGTTTGAATTGATAGCCCGAACGCGAACGCCCGGAGCAAAGTTGACCTTTATTTTTCTCGTTTCGCCGGGAAGAAGGAATAGGAAATTATCCTCCGCCGTGAATTCGGTATCATTTTCGGGATTCTCGATGAAAACGCCGAGTGCGGGAGTGTCGGATGCGTTTGTGATCTCCAAAAGCCCGTCGCGTGCGGTGAAAGCAAGTTCCGTTTCGGGCAGCGATGTAAGACATTCTGGATCTTCCCTGTAATTCAGCAGATAAAAAGTATCGTCTTTCAGTTCGCCGTCGGCAAAAGTTCTGACCGTGATGAAACGAAGTTCTTTCCTTTGAGTTTCATCGACGCGGAAACATCCCGCCGCGTTTACTTCAAACTGAGGAAGAAAGGTCAGTTCTTCCGTTTTTATCTGCTTTAAGTTTCTGTCAAACGCGGTTATTGCGACCGATACTTTTTTCCCCGAAAGTTCAAGACCGTCGTCAAGCAGGAAAACGGGGTATTCGTCCGCCGCCGTTACCGACTTTATTTCAAGCATCGTATGTATCGGGGCAAAGGCGTTTTTGATAACATAATATGGGATCTTCGGAACGCCGTAGTAATCGACGGTAGACCACGAACAGGCGGGGTAAACGTCGGTCAGCTTGTAATAGCAGACGCCCGCTGCTTTAACGTCAGCCCTTTGAGCCTCAAGGGTATGGCGGATAGCGGTCGCCTGGGCAAGTTGTGTTCCGAGGATAAAATCTTTTATGTCGCGGATCTTGAGAAACTCCGACGCACGCATAAGAAGATGATCGAGATCGTTATACTGTTCAGGCCATAAAAATTCATTGAAGCGGGGAGTATGATAGTTGAAACAGGTTTTAGCGTTCCGGTCTATCGGAAGCTCAAGCTCTTCTGAGGGAATATATCTTGCCACGCTCTCGTAGTTGGGAGCCGAGGCCATACCGAACTCACCGATAAAAGGCGCGCGGAGCTTCAGTGAGACGTCCATTTCGCCCATAAGCCAGAATGTGTCGTAATTGTGCAGAGAACCGGCGTAGGGGGAAGTACGGTGAAATGGACGGGTTCCGTCAAGCTCAAAGGCGAGACGCGCCATTTCCCTTACCGATGGCTCGTCTGTTGCGGAAAGCTCGTTGCCACCCGCCCAGCGCACAAGACTCGGATGGTTACGGAGCCTTATGGTGTGTATACGTGCGGTTTCCGTAAGCGCGTCGGCAGGCTGTGTTTTGGGAGAGTCCCAGCAGGTCGGCCATTCCTGTTGCACCATAAGACCGAGCTCATCGCATTTCTTATAAAAATAATCGCTTTCGGGCATTCCACCACCCCAGGCACGCAGGAGCTGAAGATTCTGATGCTTCGCAAGCGAGAGAAAACGGTCGTATCTTTCCTCGGTGCAACGCAGCAAAGCGTCGGTGGTGCACCAGTTGGTGCCTTTTATGAAAATGTATTTTCCGTTTATAAAGCAGCGCCAGTTGTAACTTTCCGAATCAGGCTCGCCACTTATCGGGCGCATCTCAATCTGACGTATTCCGGTTATGTCCTCAGTGACAATGGGATATGAGTCTTCGGGTATTATTGCTGTTGTAAAGCGGTAAAGCGGCTGGCTTCCATATCCGTTCGGCCACCAAAGCTCGTGATTATTTACGGTAAGAGTGAAATGCAGCTGCTGCCCCGCCTCGCATTTAAACGGAGCTTCAAAATACTGATCCGCGCCTTCAAAATTATAAGGAGATACCTTAAGCCTTACAATGCCCTTTCCACTCGAAAAGGCTTTAATGCACAGTCCCATTTTTCCGGTACTGTAATCCTCTGTAAGAATAAAGGGACGCTCAAAATCGCACAGCGGAACATCTCTTAAAAAGACATCTGCCCATATGCCGCGCGACGGTATGCAGGCATAATGCCAGCCATAAACGCAGTTTACGACAACACCGTTTTTCCAGCCTTCGTCATAGTCGGCGTATTTGGAATACTTTTTCGGGTTGGCGGGGGAGTTTTCAATTTTAACCGTCAGTACATTGTGCTTTTCAAGCAGATGCCCTACCTTGAAATTCGGGCCTCCAAACATTCCTGTATGCTCGCCTAATAATACGCCGTTTAAATAGAATAGCGCCTTATGGCATACGCCGTCAAAATGGAGACACGGATTTGCCATTCCTCCATCGTAATCAAATTCTTTTTTGAACCACCAGATTTTATAAGCGGCTTCCCTGGCGTATTTATCGTTTTTACCGAACATCGGGTCGGGTATTTTTCCGGCTTCAAAAAGTGCGGTCTGCACCGTGCAGGGGATTTGAGCGTTCACTGCGCGGGAAAAATCAGGCTGGCTGTCACCGCCTTCGGACATAAGCCAGCTTCCGTTCAAGGAATGCTCCGCATAGCCGTTTTCGGGCATTTCCGTGCTTCCTGACCAAGACATTTCCGCAGGTTCGGCCTCAAAAGGCGACGGGGAAGGGTTAAATGCCCTTTTTTCCGCAAGATCAAGAGATATTTTTTTCATACAATTCTCCGTTCCGCTGCCTGCCGCAAAGTTTTGGCGACAAGCGTAATTAAAATAAACCACCGCATAAATTGTCTGAATGCGGCGGTTCTGATATCAGAGCTGAGCTTTAAGCTCTTCAATTATTTTAACGCCCGCGCTCGTTCCGATTCTTTCGGCGCCTGCTTCTATCATTGCGAGCGCCTCGTCAAGGGTGCGGACTCCGCCCGCGGCTTTGACCTTGACTGCGTCGCCGACGATCGACTTCATCAGTTTAACGTCCTCAACGGTAGCGCCGACGGCAACGCCGGGCTCGGGAGTTCCGAAGCCGGTGCTTGTCTTGATAAAGGTCGGACGAACCTTCAGGGCTATCTCGCAGAGGGTTTTCTTTTCATCGTTTGTAAGATAGCAGTTTTCGAAAATGACCTTTGAGATCTTGCCGTTTTCATTGCATACTTCGACGATACGGCGCATTTCGTCTTCGATATAGTCAAGATCGCCGCTCTTGAGTTTGACGAGATTGACAACGTAATCTATTTCGTCAGCACCGTCAGCGATCGCCTGTTTGGTCTCGAAAACCTTTGTTTCGACAGTTGTCTGTCCGAGGGGGAAGCCGATAGCGGCTCCGACGTGAACATCGCTGTCTTTGAGAATGCTTTTGCAGAACTTAACAGGTGCGGAGTTTATTGCGACCATCGCAAAACCGTAGCGGTCGCTTTCTTCACAGAACTCCTTGAATCTTGCCTCTGTTACAAAGGGTTTAAGAAGGGTCTGATCAAAATATTTTGCCAACTGTTCTAGAGTAAGATTTGTTTTCATAGTAAATACCTCTTTTTTAATATGTTTCAGTTTTATTCAAATACAGTCGCGGGGATGTCGAGGAGTTTCGCGACATTCAGCAGATCTTCGACGTAATCACCGTAAACGCCGTGGATATGGTTGCAGGGGAAGTTGTTCAGGAAATAGTCCGCCGAAACCTTGAGTTGTGCGAAAGCGATCGGCCATTGCGGAGTTGTTATGCTGCCCATTTCCGCCATTTCGTTTTGCGGATAATTGATAAATTGCGCCGGAACGATAGTCAGATGATACTTTCCGTTCTTTCTCGCAAGGCGCGCGAGAGTCACTTTACCCTCTTTGGCAAAGTGATGGACCGAGGCGCCGCCTGCCGGATAGTCGGGCGTTTCGGGCAGTAAACTGACCTTCGGGAGATTTACGTCGGGATCGAGGCTTGCGCCTGCAAAATAGGTGGCGTGAGTCCCGGAATTCGAGAAATACCATACGTCCTTTTCCTTGTTGTAATGGCGGACGTCGGCAAAGAGAACGGGCGTACCCGTCAGGTGCTTGAATATCTGCATTGTGAGGGCGCCGTCCATATCGCTTTCGGTTGCGGCGACGATCGGCTCTTTAGCGCCGTTCCAATCGTAAGGATCGTTTAAGAAAGCCTCGGCTATATCCATTGTGCAGTAGCGGTCGGTCAGGTCTCCGTGAGCCTTTATTCCGACAAAGTCGAGATTTTTAGCCTTGATTATATCCCGCAGTCCGATATATGAACGGATCTGGGTCTTTAGTTTTTCCTCGGTGAGATTTTTGCCGTTATAGGCTATAACACCGACCTTTTCGGTAAGCCACCTGAATGCCTTTTCGACTTCCATTTCATCGGCTTTTTCACCGGCGCGGATGATATCGTCCTGCTCGATGTTTTCGGAATCAATACCGAAAAGTTTCTGCCATTGTTCAAGGTTTGCAACGGCTGTATACATACCGAGCGGTCTGCCGCCGAAATTACCGAAAGTCAGACCCTTCAGGCGGTTTACCGCGGAGCAGGCTTTCAGGAAAGATACCATTTTCTTAAGAACGTCCTCATCGGAAACGTCGCCCCAAAGTTTCTTGTAGGGAACGCCGATCTGATCGAGCGAGCCTGCGGCGGCGAGCATTCCGACCATACCGCACTGTGAGGGATGGAGATTTGAGAAAAGCAAATACGGACTGGGCGCGAAATTCTGAGCCGCGACCGTGAATTGCGGATAACACCAGATAGTGTAGTTGAAAATGGTCGCCTCGACCGAGTTTTCGCGAAGGCGCATACCTTCTTCCTTTGCGACCGTGTTACTGTTGATTATCCTTTCGCCCTCTATGACCTCGAAAAGTCCCGTATCGGTAAGGGCTTTTGCAATCGAATGCTGTTTGTTGAAATTCAGTTCTTCAAAGGTGTTGTGCAGATATTCTCTGCCGTCAGACATAGTTAGAATGCCTATTTTGATTTTTTTCATTCCTGTAACTCCTTAATAAATTTTGCCGAAGCCTTCGCCATTTCGTCCATATGCTGCGGCGAAGCGTTTCCGCTTAAGTCTCTGAAAACTTTTATATCCTTGCCGACCTGACCGCCGGTCCTTATGAACGGTTCCATAACGACGGCGCCTTTGTAGTCAATATCGTTGAGGGCACGGGCGATCTCGTTCCACGGCATTCTGCCTGTTCCCGGCGTTTTGCGGTTGCATTCGCCTATGTGGAAATGACCGACATAGCCTTTCGCGGATCTGATCGCGTCACCGATACTGTCTTCCTCAATGTTCATATGGAAGGTGTCGAGAAGAAGTTTTGCCTTCGGACTGCCGAGTTCTTTTGCGTAGGCAACGCCCTCTTCGGCACAGTTGAGGATACATTGCTCAAACCGGTTCACGACCTCAAGACAGTAATTTATATCGTATTGCTCCGCTTTTTTGAGCAGTTCGCGAAGAGACACGATCGACTGTTCGCGAAGCCGCATTTTCGTGTCGATATCCGGGACGTTCACCATAGGCCACGTTGCATAGATTATTCCGCCTAAAGTTTTGCCGCCCATTTCATTCATCGCGTCGAGTATTTTTCCGACGAACCTGACGCCTTCTTTTCTCGTCGTTTCGTCCAAAGAAGAAACATCGTATTTTCCGGGCAGACCGATGCAGTAGGTAAGGGTCACGCCGTTTTCTTTCGCGGCGGAGGCAAGTTCCGCACGTTCTTTCGCGGTCATATCGACGATAGCGCCCGCATTGATCTCAAGAACGTCAAAGCCGAGGTTTTTGACCTTTTTGATGTAGGGAATAAAGTCGGCCGACCATTCCTTTTCCCAGTATGCGTAATAAATTCCGACGGGGTTTAACATATTTTATCACCTCAAAAGATTATTGTCTTTGAAAAAAGTCCGAATACCCGTTTAACAGTCCGAGATATCTTCTTGCTTTTTGTGCTAATAGCGGTTGAAGTTCCCTGTTAGGGACGAACACCTTTGAGTTGGATTCGTCCACACCGAAAACTTCCGAAAGATCTTCAGTTATATATCCACAAGCCTTTGCCGCAAGGAGCGCCATAGCGACCGTTGCGGAATCGGCGGATGCCGGGACGACGTATCTGCATCCGAGGACTGTTGCTTTTATCTTTGAGAAGGCGGCGCTTTTCGCACCTCCGCCGACGCCTATAACGGTAGGATCGGTCGTCAAACAGCCGCTGCTTTTCAGAATGTCGAAATAACTCTTATATTCAAAGGCTATGGATTCAAGTATGCTCCGATACATTTTGGTGGCGTCGGAATTTGCGTTAAGCCCGATAAAAGCGCCCGAAACGCCGTTGTCGAGGGGATAGGTTCTGCCCGAAAAATGGGGGATAAAGAAAGGAACTTCCATTTCTTCGTCCTCGGCAACGAGGGCGTCGAGTTCTTTGAGAGTCTTGCCGCATATACCCGAAAACCATTTAAGACAGAGTCCGCCGCCACTGATGTAGGAGAGCGGTAAAAACATATCTTTGAAAACGCTTCTTGAAAACAGGATCGTTTTGTGACTGACGTCGGGGGCGAACACGTCGGTACTGCAGGCGAAAACGGAAGCCGTTCCCGCAACGTCATAGGCGAGTCCCTTTCCGACGACTCCGGCGCCGAGACTCGACGCGGCGGTATCACCGCATCCGGCGATAACTTTGCAGTCGGTACCGAGTCCGCAGGCGCAGGCATATTCTTCCCGAACCGTGCCGACGACGAATTCCGGCGAAACTATTTTTGGCAGTTTACGCTTTTCAACGCCGAAATGTTTCAAAAGAGCGTCGCTGTATTCAAGTTTGAGATTGTCAGAGAATACGTTGAAATGTAAAAACGTATAGTCCATAAACGCGTCGTCCGATTTAAGGCCGCAGAGTTTTCCGGCGACGTAGCCGTTGGGCATAACGAATTTCTTTATGCGCGAATAGACCTGCGGGTGTTCGTTTTTCCACCAAAGGATCTTGGAAGCGTGGGTGTGCGCCACCTGACCGCCGCTTGAACGGATCGCCTCTTCCTCCGCTTCACTTTTTATAAACGAAGTGTATTTCTCACATCTTGTATCAAGCCACGAATCGTAGGGGGTGACAGCTTCAAAATCACCGTCTATACCCATAACGCCCGCCATCTGCGAGTCTATCCCGATCGCGGCGACGTCCTTTCCGCTCCTGCCCGAACGCTCGATGACCTGACCGATCGTGCCGACGACCGATTCAAATATCGTTTCGGCTTCTTCGTAAACGGTGACTGCGTCGGGGCGGATAAGAACGGAAGGGCAGAACGCTTCCGCGAGCGCGCTGCCTGTTATGTCGGTCAGAACCGCTTTTGTGCCCTGAGTGCCGACGTCAATTCCTATAAATAACGGATCGTTCATAGTTTTATCCTTTTCAGAATGTGAGAACGTTTTTAAGACCGACGCCGTTTTTGGCAAGGTCGATAGCCGACTTGATGTCTTTCAGTTCAAAATGCGCCGTAACAAGCGGTGATATGTCAAGAACTCCGCTCGAAATGTAGTTGAGAGTCTTGCGGTACTGAGCGAGGCTTGCCCTTGTTGTGCCCGAGAGGATCAACTGTTTGTAGTGAACGAGGTTGGTGTTGATTCCCACAGGCTCTTTGTCTGCGGGAATTCCGCCGAAGAAGATGACCCTTCCGCCGAGAGCGGCAAGTTCGACCGCAAGCGACTGAACTGCGGGAACGGGGCATGCGGTGATGATCGCGTCGGCGCCGTAGCCGTTTGTCGCTTTCATAAGTTCCTGCTTCGTGTCGCCGAAGAGGGTGTTGATTTTAGGATATATCGCCTTTGCGGAGTCAAGTCGGTCTTTTGATATGTCACTTAAGTATACCACGCCGCCCGCCATCAAAGCAAGGGCGCAGTGCATAATTCCTATCGGACCCGCGCCGATTATAAGAACTCTGTCACCGGGGCGGATGTCGGCGTGCTCAAATCCGTTGCAGACGCAGGAAAGCGGCTCGTTGACCGCACCGTCGTCAAAGGAGACGCCGTCGTCGAGAATGCAGACGTTGCCGCCCCTGACCGCGATTTCGGGAACAACGCAGTATTCGGCGAAACCGCCGTCGAGATTTATTCCGAGCGCTTTATAGTCGGGACAAAGATGTCCGTTGCCGCGGATACACGGCTCGCATATTCCGCAACCCATATTCGGCGCGATTGCCACGCGCTGACCGACCGAATAACCGCTGACGTTTTCTCCGAGCGCTTCTATAACGCCGGCGATCTCGTGTCCGAGTATGCGGGGGTGTTCTTCATCTATCCCGGCAACGCCGTTTGTTATCATACGGATATCCGTGCCGCAAACGGCGGCGGATCTGACCTTAATGAGAATTTCTCCTCTTCCCGGGGTCGGGGTCGGTACTTCTTGAACCCGGATATCGTTTTTTCCGAACATTCTTGCTGCTAACATTTTCTTGCTCCTCTGTTTGCTGTGTTACGTATAATTTATTTACATATAATAACCGTCTGACGACTGATCGTGTAGCCGGAGTCGGTCGTCAGACGACTGCCACTTATATAAGCAGATCTCCGTTGATTTCAACGATCCTTTTTTCTTTTATCGAAAGATTTCCGGCGTTGACGGTGAGAACAGCCATTTTTCCGTCGTATGCCGTTACCTTCGGGGGACGGCACTCGGTGATCGCTCTTATAAAGTCGCAGTCCTCCTCAAGATACGCCTCCCTGAAAAGATACTTCCATGAATTTATATATTCCTCGTTGCGGCGCATATCGCTCTTGCAGAGAGTTACCGAGTTTTCTCTCGTGTTGCCTAAATATATACAGCCCTTTGTTCCTAAAATCTCGCATCGGGCATCGTATCCGTACAAAACGCCCTGGGCGCCGTCGATGATACCCTGACAACCGTTTTTGAAAGACGCGTTCAAAACAACATTGTCATAAAAATCCGGGAAGTCCTTCTTTGCGTCGGGACAGCGGTAGTTGCCGCCTATCGCGAAAACGGTTTTGAAATCGCTCCCCGTAAACCAGCGGAGTGAATCTATATCGTGACTGTTGACCTCGGCTAAAGGTCCGTTGCTTTTTGATATATCGTACATCCAGGGTTTGGGTATGCTCGGCCCTCTTGTGTTTGAGCGAACCATAACAACATCTCCGATTTCTCCGGCGTCGATCATATCTTTCGCCGCGATGAAGGAAGCGTCGAACCGGCGCATAAAAGCAAGTTGAAGGATAACGCCGTTTTCTTTCGCCGCCTTATCCATTTCGTTGCATTCATCAACCGTCATTGCCATCGGCTTTTCACATAAGATATGCTTTTTCGCCTTTGCGGCGGCAACGGCTATCTCGCAGTGATACTTCGTCGGGGTGGCGATGATGACCGCGTCGATCCTCTCGTCGTTTATCATATTTATATAGTCGGTGTACCGGGTATCGATTTCGAGTTCTTTCGCCGCGGAAATTGCCGCTTCCTCGACAGGATCGCAAACCGCAAGAATATGCGATCCCGGGACTGAACTCTTGAAATTTCGCGCGTGTATCATTCCCGCGCGACCCGAACCTATGAGACCAACGTTGATTTTTCTGTTTTCCATAAGTTTTTTCATCCTTTCGTACTGTTAAAATAAAGAAAAAATTTATTCTCGAAAAAAAGACAAAAAATGTAAAAAACGGGGAAAGTGAGATTTTCTTTGTTTTCGTTTATTATTATATTCGCAAATAAACAAAAAGTCAACACTTTCATTTGTTATTGTTTTAGAACGGCTTGACAAATTGTTTGACCTGTTTTTGGTATTTATGCCCAAAAGATTTTATCCTATTTCACTTTTTTTGATAAAAAATGTTGAAATTGCCGGAAGATGTTAAAATAAAGAAAGAATTTTATAATCACGCTTGTTAAAATGAACTTGTAAAAAATGAAAAGGAGTCGGTATGTCTGCCGAACCTTTGATTTGAAAATTTATCAGGAGGCTATTTTTATGAAAACTTCTACAGCGCGCAAAATCCTGGCACTTTTATTGTCGGCGATATTACTTATTGTATGTATCCCGATGGCAGTTTTCGCTGAAGGCGAGTTTCAAGAGGAAAATCTTCTTCAAACAAAACTTGATTCGGCGTCGCCCATTCTTTATTATGCTAACAGTTTAGGAACTGCGGACGGTTCGGCAAGAGTGTCCGCCGCTTGGCTTAGCAATATGACCGACGGCGACAGGAATACCGCAACGGATGTATATGCGTTTTCCGCAGGCGATTACCGTTGGTTCGGCGGTCAGTTCTCTTTGACCGAAGAGTCATTTGTAGGACGCATTGATATTTACGGCGATTATGAAAATCTCCCGATGTATTATAATGTGTATGCTTCGGATGACCTTTCATCGCTTTACAGAAATGTAAACAAGACACTTATTTTGTGCGACGGAAAGAAGCAGACCGTTGTAGTGAACAAAAATATCCGTTATATTGCTATTATTATGCAAAACGCTTTGAATGCCGATACAACTTCGAGACTTAAAGAAATTGAAGTTTACAGCGCTGACCCCGAAAATACATTTAGGGCGGTTGATTTGACAAACGACGCCGAAAAATTAGTTGAGGCAAAGCCTGTTAAGGTACAAAACGGTGTTGCGGCGGATGATACAAACGCTACAAATATAAATACATATCTGCCTTATGCTCTTACCAACCTTACTGCATCGCATAAGGACTGGAAAACAGTTTCCGGTTACAGTATGGGTGTTCAGTTCACATTTGATAATTCCTATTATATAGGAAGAATTGATATTGACTCCGCTATTTATAATGCAAATAATACTTACGATGAAACATGGACAATATATGCTTCAAACGATCTTTCGCTTCTCTACGACGAGTCTTCAATTGTTGGCGAAGAACTCGTATGTACAAAGGCAATGGGTATTCAGTTGCAGGCAAATGTTTTTGCAAAGTACGTTGCTTTGGTAAACAATTATAACGGCAATATGCGTGTAAGAGCGTTCCGTATTTATACAGCCGATGATTCGGGCGTTGAAAGACCTTTTGAGCCTTCAAATGTTTTAAGAACCGGAGTTTCTTCTTCCACAGGTATTTTAATGAACGCTTCAACAGAAGCGGTTTCTGATAATTCTGACCGCTTTACCGCTGAAAAAATTGCAACGGTTACAGACGGCAATAATGCAGATACTGTCGATGTTTACGGCGCACTTGACTGGGATCCTGCTCGTTATGTAGGCGCTAAGTTTACTCTTGAAGACGAAACAATTATAAGAACCGTTAAGGTTTATTCCGGAGCGAGCGGACTTGAAGAAACATGGAGAGTATACGCTTCAGACTCTGAGGCTGACCTTTTTGCTCCGCAAAACCTTCTCGGCGAAAAGACCTGCAATGGTTCTGCTGTTGAATTTACGGTAAACAAGAGCGTTTCCTATATTGTGTTTGTCTGCACGGACTATAACGGTAATATGCGTGTTGCCGAGTTCGAGGCATGGTCTGCCGAGAAAATCGAAGGCTTTATCACCGAAAATGTACTCGAAACGCACCTTGCTTCTTCAAAGGCTGTAAAACTCTTCCCCGATACCGGTACAGTTACTGACGATTCGGTTTTCGATACCCACGGTGTTTTGGCTTATTCTGTAGACGGAGATACAAGCACGCATCACGATATTTCGGAACCCTACAGTGATCCGACCCAGTATTTTGGCGGCGAGTATACATTAGACGACTATTATTATATCGGCAACGCCATTATCTATTCGGGATTTGACGCAATTCCCGATACGGTAAGCGTTTATGCTTCGGCTGATATTGACACTCTCTATACGGCTGCAAACAAGGTTGCAACAAGTCTTGTTTGTACCGATATGCCGCAGACGGTTCAAATCAACAAATATATCAAATACTTTGCGGTAGTTTACGAAACCTACGGAAGAGCAAAAGAATTCCAACTCTGGACAGCTGATCCTGAAGGCGTAGAAAAACCCGAAGAGCCTTTTGCTTCCGAAAATGTACTTTTAAACGAAGCGGATCATATTGTTTCATCCCGCTGCATTCAGTTCTATCCCACAAGCCATAATGTAGGCGATGCGACAAAGATAGACGCCGAAACCATTCCGTTACTTACCGACGGCGTTACAGGAACGACCTATGACTGCTATTCGGGTCTTGACTGGGATCCGGCAAGATACATAGGCGTTGAATATACTCTTGACAACGACTACTATATAGGCGAATTTAAAATCTATTCCGGTTATACGACAAGCGTAGATACATTTGATATTTATGCTTCCAATAATATTGATACGCTTTATAACGAGGCAAACTGCATTGCAACGGGAATTGAATGTGATGGTACCGTTCAGACGATAAATGTCGGCAAGAATGTAAGATTTGTTACATTCCTTATAAGCGGTGTTGAATTATACTGTGCCCGTATTGCAGAGTTCGAGGCATGGACCGCTGATCCTAATGCTTCCGAAGCACCGACAACTTCACTTTCCGTCCTTACAATCGGCAACAGTTATTCGGAAAACACTTCGATTTATGCTACCGAAATAGCGCTCGCAAACGGCAGGGAACTTACATTCGGTTACTTAAAATCACCTTCCTGCTCGATTGAAAAGCATTACGATGCCGCTATAAACGACATACCCGGATTTAAGTTCCAGGTAACTGCTCCCGACGGTAACGGCGGTGTTACAAGAACTACAATCAAGGACGGCAGCGGAACTACTGTTGATAATCCGAACGCAGAACACGGCGCAACCATAGACGAAGCCCTCGATTATATGGACTGGGATGTAATAGTATTCCAGCAGGAGAGTTCTTCATCCCGCAGTTATGAAACATTTGCTTACCTCGACGAGTTGGTAGACTATGTTCATACCGCTTGTCCGGACGCTAAACTTATGTTCCACGAAGTATGGCGTTGGGGCGAATGGGCTGCTTCCGATTTCGCAAACATTAAAGCGAACGCCGAGAGAGCGGCGCGTGAAAACGGACTTGGAATTATCGCTTCCGGTCTTGCGTTTGAATATGCCCGTGAACTTATGGACAGCGCTACATATCCGAATGAGGATGACGGCCATTGGCAGCACGCAAATACTCAAGGTCAGTACCTTGCAGGTGTGGCTTATGTTGACGCCCTGTTTGATATTCAATGCTCCGAAAGTGCTTTTGCTTCACATCCGTATATCAATGCCGATAACAATGTTGCAGAACTGACCGCTTGTGCGAACAAGGCTGCAAGATACTATAAGAGTTACGGCGACCTCGACTTCGACGGCTCTATCAACGCAGAAGACCTCGCAACACTTGTTGATGTTCTTATTGATAAGGAAGACACCGAGTATGACGCAACACTTGCCGATGTAAACAACGACGGTTATATCAATATTTTAGACCTTATTGGGCTTAAAAAACTTATTGCGAGTGTTGAAGCATAATTAGTTTGTAAACAGTTTATCGCCATTCTGCATGCCGAAATTTGCAGAATGGCGTTTTCAAAAAGGAGATTTTATGAAAAATAAGATAGCCGCTTTGCTTTGTCTTATTCTGACTTTAGCGACCTTTTCGGTCTGCTTTGCCGATGAAAGCATACCTAATATTTTCCCAGAACATATTTCGTCGGCGCAGGGTATAACAATGACCGTTTCAACCGGATATGTAAAGTTAAACGGGCGGTTTGACGGTAACGGTGCTTTGTCTAAAATTGCTGACGGCGACAGGGTAAACCACTGCGATGTTTACGGTGCGCTTGATTGGAGCGAGCCGTCTTATGTCGGCGTAGTTTTTACCCTTGATAATGATTATTATTGCGAGAAAACAACGATTTACTCGGGTTACGATAATTATAGGGATACCTACAAAATATATGCTTCGTCAAATATAGGCGACCTTTATGATACAGAAAACATAGTGGCGGAAAATGTTGTTTGCGGTAATGCGGCGGTTGATGTTGCGATAGGTAAAAACATTCGTTATATTGCATATATCTGTACCGCTTACAACGGCAACCAAAGGGTTAAGGAATTTGAACTTTACGGCACCGATGCGATCGAGGAGACCGAGGAGCCGGTGACCGACTCGGGTGTCAGAACGCAGGGCAGAAATATCATAGTTGCCGAAAGGGCGAAGGTTTTGCGCGGGGTCAACGTTCCGCAGTTTTCCTGGAGTTCCTACGGTGACGGAAGCACCTCTTCCGGAAAATCCAATGCTCATCACGCTCTTAACACCGCGCTGTTTGACTGGCGGTGCGATATCATCCGTCTGCCGGTCGATCCGAATGTTTATCTTTACGGCGGAACGGGTTCCGGCTCCGGTCAGTCTGTTTACAGAACCGCGCAGCAGTACCGCGACCTGATCGACGGATTTATAACAACCATAACTTCGACCGGAACGCCCGTTATCCTCGATTGCCATGCCTATTCGGGCGTTTACGACGACATCGAGGCGTTCTGGAGAGTCGCGGCGCCCTGCTACGATGAAAACGATCTCGTTATGTACGGACTGCTGAACGAACCGATAAGTGATTGGCAGATCTACTATGAGGGCGGTACGGTAACTGTCCCCGGGATCGGAGAAAAAACAAGTATCGGTATCCCCGCGCTGCTCGATATCGTCAGAGAAAACTCCGATAACGTCGCGGTTATCGGCGGTATTGACTGGGCGTTTGATCTTTCGGGACTTTCGAACGCCGGATTTGCAGCCATCTCTGCCGAGAGGGCTTCCGCTTTGTCGATGACTGTGGAAGAATACACCGCCGCCTATTCGCTCTTTACCGATGAAAGGCGGGGAAGAGGGATCGTTCTTGATTCTCACATCTATTCCAACAAACCTCTCAACTGGGACGCTGCGATCGGCGCGGTGGCGAAGGAGAGACCCCTTCTCATCGGCGAATACAATCCTTATTACAGAAAAGGATTCTTAAGCGATCTCAATGACAGGGAAAAATCTTTCTATAACAAACTGTTTTCCCTGATGACCGAATACGGACTTTCCTCGACTGCATGGAGCCTCGGCGCAGAGCCTTTCCTGACAGACGGTCCCGGAAATCAGGTTTCGGCTCTCGGCGAAGTGGTCAGGACATATATCGCGACCGGCGGTTGGGATCTCGGTGTCAGCGACAATCTTCTTTTTGATAAATACGGCGGTTACAAAGGAATTTACAGAAACAAATCCGGCACCAGCGTCAGATACGCGAACACGGTTTTTGAAAGATCGTATAACGAAAGCGATAAAATCGGCAAAAAAATCATAAATGACCTGATTGAGGGCGACACGTCCTCGCACGACGATATTTGGCCGCTTGACGATAAATATCTCGGTATTGAATTCGCCCTTGACGGAGTTTACGCATCAAACGGCATAACCCTGTCGTCGGGAGCGAGCGGACTTGAAGATCACTATTATATCTTTGCTTCGGACAGCACGGCGGATCTTTACACCACAGCCAATATGATAGAGGACGGAACGACTGATTTTGCCGGTCCGGTCACATTTGATATCGACAAACAGATCCGATATGTCGCGATCCTTTCGACGGGATATGCGAGGATAAAAGGGATTTCGGCAAGCGGTGTCAGCATAGGCGACGTTTCCGGGGATCACACGGTAGACGCCCGCGATCTGATGGGACTTGTCACTATGCTCATTGATCCGGAAGGCTCCGATTTCCTTTCCTCGGGTGATATAAACAGCGACAAAGCGACCAATATCATCGACCTTGTCCTGCTGAAAAAGAAGATCGCCCTTTCATAAATCGAAAACACGAAAAATCGCCCCGCAGTTTGTCTGCGGGGCGATTTTTTGACTGTTTTTTTCAGTGGGCGCGGTTGTTTTGCTCGCTTCGGTATTTTGAAGGCGGAAGCCCGTATTTTTTCTTAAAAATGGTTATGAAATAACTTAAAGAGGAAAATCCGACTCTGACCGAGATCGAGAGAATGTCGGAATCTGTCGTTGCGAGGAGATTGGCGGCATACTGAAGCCGCAGGTCGGTTATGTATTTTATCGGGGTCGTTCCGAACTCTTTTTTCATTATCCGGCATAAATGCCCGTGGCTGAAACCCGAACAGCGAAGCAGAGCGGGCAATCCTTCCTCGATATTTTCCGGAGTGTTCATCTGCAAAAGCGCCGGCTGCAAAAGTTTCTTGTAATCATTTAAGGACTGTTGTTCATAGTGTATCAGAAAATATGAAAAAATATCAATAAGCAAAGCCTTCAGGTGAGTTGCGAGATTCTTTTTGTCGGAGTAAAGATTGAGCATATTGTGTCGCTTGCGTAAAAACGAAAGGCTTTGAGAATTGAGGGTTATAAAAGGCGGTATTTCGGCGGTCAAAAGGGCGTTGAAATCATCGTCCCCGAAATACGCCTTTACCATTTCGAAGTGTTCCTTGACAAAACTGACGTTTACTATACTGCAGTAGTTGCTGCCGTCGCTCAAATATCTGTGGCGGTCGTTCGGGCGGATAAAAATGAGATCTCCCTCTTTCAGGTTTTGCTTTTGTGAGTTGACCTCGTGTATTATTTCACCCGAAAGGACGATGAAATATTCATAGTAGTTATGCGAATGAAGGCTTTTGAGCGCGGTTTTGATGTCAAGAAAACGATATTCAATGCCGATCGACGCGTCGATAAAATCGGTATCGTATATTTTCATTCTGTCACATCCTATAAAATTTTGAATTTTTAATTTTGAACAAAATGCGATTGATATTATTTTGACGAAATAAAGGGAAACGATTATCGTTTGATTTCATTGTAACATATTGATTTACGATTTTCAACAAAAATAATCTACTCTTTTCAAAAAACAAGTTAAAATATGACAATAAACCGGCAAAAACAGGCACAAAACGAAAAAAATGGCAAATTAAATGAAATAATTTCGTTTTTTTGATATTCAGTTGCTTAAGATCAAGTTAATTGTTAAAAAGACGAAAGCAATATCCTTATATAAATGCTAAAATTAGAGTAAATTAGAGCAGTTTATGTCAACGAGGTTTTTAAAAATGAGCAAGAAACAGAAAATTACAGAAAACTATGAGAAACTTCTCGCTCGGAAAAATAGGGAATCGGATTTTTACAACGGGATATACACCCGCTATGAATACCCCGTTCTCACAAGGGATCATATCCCGCCTTTCTGGATGTTTGATTATTCTTCGGAGAATTTTCCCGAGCGGCTCGGAGTCAACGCCGTTTTTAACGCCGGCGCGATCTTTCTTGACGGAAAGTATTATCTTGTCGCGAGGGTCGAGGGCAATGACCGCAAATCGTTTTTTGCCGTTGCAGAAAGTGACAGCCCGGTAGACGGATTTCGTTTTCGGGATTATCCCGTCGTCATTCCCGACACCTGCCCCGAAGAAACGAACGTTTATGATATCAGGCTGACAAAACACGAGGACGGTTATATCTACGGTGTTTTTTGCAGTGAGAGCAAGGAAAAGGAAAAGAAAGACCTTTCCGCAGCCGCGGCTCAGGCGGGCATCATCCGAACGAAAGATCTTGAAACGTGGGAGCGGCTTCCGAATCTCATAACGCGATCGAAATACCAGCGCAACTGCGTTCTTCACCCCGAATTCGTTAACGGGAAATATGCTTTCTATACCCGTCCGCAGGATGACTTTATCGACGCCGGCGACGGCGGCGGAGTCTGTCTCGGACTGTGCGACGATATCCTTCACCCCGTTGTAGAAGAAGAGATCCTTTTGAGTCCGCGCAGGTATCATACCGTTACCGAATCGAAGAACGGCGCGGGCGCTCCTCCGATCAAAACCGACCGCGGTTTTATCCATATTGCACACGGCGTCCGAAATACCGCTGCGGGACTGAGGTATGTTATTTATGCTTTTGCGACCGATCTTTACGATCCTTTCAAGGTCATTGCGGAACCGGGCGGATTCCTGATCGCGCCGCGCGGCGAGGAGAGGGTAGGCGACGTTTCCAACGTTGTGTTTACAAACGGAGCCGCCGTCAACGACGAGGGGGAGGTCTATATTTACTATGCGTCGTCCGATACAAGGCTCCACGTGGCAAAGACCTCGATCGACCGTCTTATTGACTATGTTTTCAACACCCCCGAGGATCCGCTTCGTTCCTCAGACTGCGTAAAGCAAAGATGCGAACTCATTTCAAAAAATCTGAAGTATATGGAGGAAAACAGATAATGTTCTGCGCTTACAGAGAAGAAAATAAGAATTCCGAACTTCACGTTGAGGGCAACCGGGTACTTGACAAAAACGGCAACAAGGTTATGCTTACGGGCGTCAACTGCGCCTCTCTTGAGTGGCTTTCAAATCCCGAAAAACTTTTGCCGACGGTCGTTCACGCGCTCGACAACTGGAACGCGAACGTCATTCGCTTGCCTCTTTCGCAGGATCGTTGGTTCGGTTTCGGCGGCGATCAGGTCGGCGAAGATGAGTCGGGCGAACGCTACCGCTCGATAGTTGACAGTATCGTAACCGAGATCGCAAAGAGAAACAAGTATGTAATTATGGATCTTCATCGCAGTAACTGCGGCTCATGGGGAGAATTCATCAGCGGCAATATGCCGGATATGAACTGCCTCGTTTTCTGGAAAGAGATCGCCCTTCGCTATAAAAACCATCCGAACGTTATTTTCGGTTTGTTCAACGAGCCGTTCAAGATCTCTTGGGAGGTCTGGCGCGACGGCGGAGAGATCACGGTGGAATACGCACCGCAGAATATCGGCAATCAGATAATGCGCGATGAATCAGGCGAGCCGGAACTTCAGAAGATAACCTTCCGTTCGCCGGGTATGCAAAAGATCCTCGATACCGTCCGTGCGGTCGGCGCAAAGAACGTCGCGATCATCGCCGGTCTTGACTGGGGATATGAACTTGACGGTATCGCAAAGGGATACGTTGTCAAGGATAACGGCGGCAACGGCATAATCCTCGACTCTCACGAGTATCCATGGAAAGAACTCGACCGCTGGGAAGAACTTGTTGACGTCTGTAACAGGGACTATCCGATAATCATCGGTGAATGCGGACACTACGGCGAGGACGTCGTCGTTTACGAAGGACCCCAGAGAGAAGAAAGTTCAAAATGGGTGCCGAGGCTTCTTGACTGGGTCGAGAAGAACGGTTATCATATCACGGCGTGGGATTTCCATGACACCGCGGGTCCCTCCCTTATCAAAAATCTTGAAGATTTCGAACCGACTCCGTTCTGGGGAGTATACTATAAAGATTTCCTCAAAAAGCGCAACGGCTGATACAGCCGCATAATTATTGAAAGGCAGATGCAGAAATGAAAGAATGGTTAAAGAGATTATCGGCGGCCGTTACAGCGATCCTGTTGGCGGTAAATATTGCCCCGGTTTGCTTTGCAAACGGTAATACCGAAGTTTTTGCCGACGCTCCCGCCGCTTCGTCTGTGATTTCGTCATCTGCCGACGGATACAGAGAATACTCGGCGTCCCTTTCCCCGTTAAAGACCGGGGAAGGGAAATTGCCGCTTGTTCCCGCCGACGAAAGTTACGTTTCAAAAACGCAGGATGGCAAAACCGGCGTTTTGCTTTCGGACGAACAAAGGGAACTGACATTCAGCGCCGTGACCGGCGCCGATGAGATCTACGGCATTGAAATAGAATATTTCGCGATGCCCGGCAGAATGAAAGACATCGAATTTTCCCTGAAGATCGACGGTGAACTGCCTTTTGACGAGGCGAAGAGCGTCTCTGTTTCGAGAATCTATGCCGATCAGGGCGGGATAGAAAGAGATCAGTTCGGAAACGACATCCGACCTTCGCAAAAAGAAGTGTATCGCTTCAATAAAGAAATCCTCGCAAATAAGGACGGGTATTTTGACTTCTGTTACGAATTCGGCTTCAAAAACGCGGGCGAACATACCGTTACCCTCTGCTACTACGAGGGAAGTATGATCGTATACGATATTAAACTCGTTCCTGTAAAAGAATTTATTTCGTACAAGGATTACAGCAAAAACGCAAGCAAAGCCCCCAAGACCCTTACCGTTGTCGAAGCGGAAGGCTCCTATGAGAAGTCATCGTCTATGCTTTATCCTACCTATGACCGTTCGAGCGCGGCAACGAGCCCGAGCCATTATTCAAGGATAAGGTATAACACGATCGGTCAGTCGAACTGGTCGCATCAGGGACAATGGATCAGTTGGAAGGTCAAGGTCGAAAGCGACGGCTGGTACAATATTTCTTTCAAGGCAAGACAGAACTATCAGCAGGGTATCAACTCTTATAGAACGCTTTATATCGACGGTGAGATTCCCTTCAATGAAGTGAAGAATATAAAATTTGCTTACGATCTTTCATGGCATATGAACACCCTTTCCAATGAGAGCGGTGATCCCTATCTTTTCAAACTTTCAAAGGGCGAACACACGATAAAACTTGAGGTTTCGGCAGGTCCGATGGGAATAGTCCTTAAAGATTTGTCCGAAAGCGTTCTCCAATTAAACGCCATATACAGAAGCATTATAATGGTTACGGGAACCTCCCCCGACAAATACAGAACTTATTATCTCGAAGAAACGGTCCCGGGACTTATCGACGATATGAAGGCGGTCAGGGAAAAACTTGACGGACTTTATAAGACGATAGAAGAGATAACCGGAACGGGCGGATCGCAGGCGTCGGTCGTCCGCGAAATGAGCGTTATTCTCGGTCAGTTCATTAAAAAACCGCTGTCGATTTCAACGAGAATAACCGGTTTTAAGGATACTATCGAGTCTCTCGGCTCGGTCATTCTGACTTTGAGTGAACAGCCTCTTGAACTTGATTACATCGTCGTATCCTCAAAGAGCGATCTGCCGGGCGTCAAAGCGGGATTCTTCGAAAGCCTGACCTACGGCGTCAAAGGCTTCATCGCCTCTTTTGTCGAGGATTATAACTCCGTCGGATCGGCTTCGGACGATGGCAACGCCAAATCGCAGGTCACCGTCTGGCTTTCAAACGGTCGTGATCAGGCGCAGATCCTTAAAAACCTCATAGACAATAAATTTACTCCGAACACCGGGATAGGCGTATCAATGAGTATCGTTTCGACCGCTGTGGGAACATCGTCATCTCCTTTGGTGCAGGCAACGCTTGCCGGAAAGGGTCCCGACGTTGCGCTCTTCACCCCGAAGGATACTCCGATCAACCTTGCTATGCGCGGTGCGCTTGTTGACGTGTCGGAATTGAACGGATTCAAGGAAGTTTACGACGATTTCTATCCCTCGGCGTGGGTGCCTTACGAATATTGCGGCGGCCATTACGCCGTTCCCGAAACACAGAACTATGAAATGCTATTCTATCGGAAGGATATCTTTGAAGAACTCGATATCTCGATTCCCCAGACGTGGGACGAATTCTATACGGTCGTCGAACTTCTGCAAAAGAACAATCTCGGCGTAGGAATACTTGAAACAAACGCTCTGAACGCCGGCATCTCATCGGGAATTTCCTTCTTTGAAAAACAACTCCTTCAGAACGGTGGCGCTTATTACACAAAGGATCTTAAAAAGACCGCATTTGATACGACGGTTGCCGTTGACGCATTCAAGGCTTGGACGGATCTTTATTCCGAATACGGGCTTGACCGTTCTTTTGACTTCTTCAACCGCTTCCGTACCGGTGAAATGCCGATCGGAATAATGAGTTATCCGACCTACAATCAACTTTATGCGGCGGCGCCGGAAATAAGAGGACTCTGGGGCTTTGCTCAGATTCCCGGAACAAGGCTTGCCGACGGTTCGATCGACCGGACCGAGACCTCGGCGGGAACCGCGGCGATACTTCTTCGCGACAGCAAGGTAAAGAACGACGCATGGGAGTTCATTAAATGGTGGGTATCTTCCGATGCACAGGCGTCCTACGGCACGGAACTCGAAGCGACCCTCGGAGTCGCGGCGAGATACGACACCGCCAATGTCGAGGCTTTCCGAAGCATGGGCTGGAGCGAGACCGAGGCGCAGACCCTCATCTCGCAATGGGAGAGAGTGACCGATATTCCGCAGATCCCCGGTAACTATTTTGTTTCGAGATGTCTTACGAACGCATTCAGAACAGTCGTTGACGACGGAGTCAATGAAGTGAGGACACTTAATATATACAACAAAGAAATGAACGCCGAGATCGCGCGAAAGCGCGCCGAATTCGGACTTGACTGAAAGGGGGAAGGGTGAGAATGCCGGACAGATCCAAACCGAAAGACAAATATTCGATACCGCTCAGAAAACAGATCTGGAATTCAAGGGCGAGTTACATTCTTATGTCTCCCTTCCTTTTGCTTTTCCTTGTTTTTGTTGTTATCCCCATAATTTCATCTGTCTTTTTGAGTTTTACCTCGTTCAATATGCTCCAGATGCCGAAATTTGTCGGGTTTGACAACTATATCCGTATGTTCCTTGAGGACGATATTTTCGTAAAGGCTCTCAAGAATACACTCGTTTTTGCGATCATCACAGGTCCTATCGGGTATATTATGAGCTTTTTCGTTGCGTGGCTCATAAATGAACTTAACCGCGGACTTCGCTGGTTTTTGATCCTCGTAATGTACGCTCCGACCCTTGCGGGCAACATTTACTATATCTGGACTTATATTTTCAGCGGCGACTCAAAGGGTCTTATAAACACGTTTCTTATGAATTTGGGTATCATAAACGATCCCGTACAGTGGCTGACCGACTCAAAGTACAATGTCGGCGTAGTGCTTATCGTCATCGTCTGGATGAGTCTCGGCAGCGGATTTTTGGCTTTTGTAGCCGGTTTCAACGCCCTTGACAGAAGTTATTTCGAAGCCGCGGCGATCGACGGCGTTAAAAACCGTTTTCAGGAACTGTGGTACGTCACCCTTCCGCAAATGGGGCCGCAACTTTTGTTCGGCGCCGTTATGTCTATATCGGGAGCCTTCGCGGTCGGATATGCAAACGCCGCTATAACCGGTTTCCCGAGTTCGAATTATTCAACGCATACCCTTCTGCTTCATATGCTCGACTACGGTACGATCCGTTTTGAAATGGGATATGCCTCGGCGATTGCGGTTGTCCTGTTCGGTATTATGTTGCTGACTTGGATTCTCATCAAGAAAGCGCTCTCGAAATTCTCATAATAAAAATATAAAAAGGAGGTGGGACCGATGAGAAAATTACAGTATTTCAAGGACAGGAAAAAGGTCAGACTGTCGAGGTCTTTCGGCGGTACTTTTGCCATCTTTATGTTCCTTGTGATCATAGGCGTTTTTATGGCTTTGCCGATCGTTTATTCGATCGTTCAGTCCATAAAACCTCTCGAAGAAATATTTGCGTATCCTCCGAAATTCTTCGTTAAAAATCCGACTTTTGACAACTATGTTCAGGTATATCAACTGTGTCAGAACCTTTGGGTCCCGCTTTCGCGTTACGTTTTCAACAGTCTTTTCATTTCCGTATTGGGAACGGTGGTTTACGTATTTATTGCTTCAATGGCGGCGTTTCCGCTGTCAAAGCATAATTTCCCCGGTAAAGTCATTATTTCACTCGTCATTGTTTGGGCGTTGCTTTTCCGTCCCGAGGTCACGGGCGTTGCGCAATACATAATCATATCGAAACTCAATATGATCAATACCTATTGGTCAATGCTTTTGCCTCCCCTTGCCGGTACCTTTGGCGTTTTCCTGATGATGCAGTTTATGGAAACGGCGATACCCGACTCTCTGCTTGAAGCGGCGCGTATAGACGGCGCAAAAGAATACCGGATATTCTTCAGTATAGCAATGCCCGCGGTCAAACCCGCGTGGCTGACCCTTGTTATTTTTACCTTCCAGTCTTTCTGGAATGCGACCGGCGTTTCCTATATATACGACGAGAGCCTGAAAACTCTGCCGTCGGTCCTGACCAACATATCCTCCGGCGGTCTCGCGAGGTCGGGCGCAAGTTCGGCAGTCGCGGTAATCCTTCTCATACCGCCTATTATCATATTTATCATTTCCCAAAGCAGTATGACCGAGACTATGGCGCATACCGGATTAAAATAAGGAGCAGAATGATGAAAAAACTTATTTCTTTTGTTTTGACAGTTTCAATCACCGTTTTATGTCTTTCCGGCGCTATTGCCGCGAAGTCTCCCGACGGCGCTTCTTCGAATCCCGCAATGCTTCACACCGAGGGCAATCAACTTATCAACGGAAAGGGCGAGGCGGTAAGGCTTATCGGTCTTAATATTCCTTACACTTCCTGGTCGGACGATTGCGAGAAACAGGTAATGGACGGACTTAAGATCTGCTTCGAGGAGTGGAACAGCAACGCGGTAAGATATCCCGTCACACCCGAACTCTGGTTCGGAAAAAACAAGGAGCGTTACAGAGCGCTTGCCGACAAGGTCATCGAAAACGCATCGCAGCAGGGGAAATACGTTATTCTTGATAACCATTCTTTTTATCTGCCCGACGATAACGATATTGAACTCTGGAAGGATCTCGCAGTAAGATATAAGGATCATCCTTACGTCGTTTTCGAAATGTTCAACGAACCCGCCGGATGTACGTGGCAGCAGTATTTCGAAGGCGGTAAGCTTTCCTATAAAGGAAAGAACGACTGGGGCGAGGACGCCGATATAACCATCGACTCCTGCGGTGTTCCGGCGCTTTTCAAAGCGGTTCGCGAAACGGGTGCGAAGAACGTCTGCATACTGCCCGGTATAAATTGGAGTTTCGACCTTTCGATGTGTTCCGAAAAGAGTTTCCTTGATTTTGCCAAGAGCATCGGAGAGGAATTGAGCGACGACGTTGACGCTTTCGTCAAGGACTACTATAACAAGTATTTCATCAAAGAGACCGACGGAAACGGTATAATGTATTCCACCCATCCTTATCCGACAAAGCCGTCTGATTGGGATCAGTATCTTCTCGATACCATACTCGAATATCCCGTTTTGGTCGGTGAATGCGGTCCTACCGAAAAGGAAAACGGATTTGTAAGAGTCCTTTCGGATAACGATAAATCCTATCTCGATACTCTTACGGCGTATCTCGACAAATACGAACTAAATATAACTCCGTGGGCGTGGGGCGCATGGCCTTACCTCAATCAGGAGCCTTCAAACAAACTGTCCGCCTTCGGTACTTATATGAAAAAATACTTTGAAAAGACAATAAAGACTATAGCGGTCACCCTTTATAAAGAAACCGATTATTCGGGAGAAAGCGTTTCGGTCAACGCCGGAAAATACACGGCGGATTCCCTTAAATCTCTCGGATTTGACATAGGATCCCTTAAATCCGCATCTGTCAAGGAGGACTATTACCAGTATACGGTTACGGTCTATGAAAAGGGCGATTTCAAGGGGAAATCATATACTTTCGTCCCTTCCTCTCCGAACGTCGGAAAGGAGATCACCGGATTTGAGCCTCAATCGGTCGTTATTGAGCGCTCGGTTCCGAAAAACATAATTCCCGGTCACGCGACCGTCATTACGGACGGATCGGTCGAAAATCAGGATCCGAAGAATATTATCGACGGCAAAAGCCGCACTTTCTGGAAGTATATCAGCAAAAAACCGACCGAGGTCGTTATTTGCCTTGACGACGTTTATGCTCTGACCCGTATAGATATCGCCCACGCTTCCGAAGCGTCGATGATGTCGGTTTACAACGCCTCGGATTATACGGTATCCCTGAGCACCGACGGAAAAACATTCACAAGGATCATCGACGTTACCGATAATTCTCTCGGACTTTGCAACTACACCTTCGAGCAGGCTTACGCCTCATATATTAAGATCAATCTCACAAAGGGAAGCATTATCGACAACACGAGTTATATCCTGACCGAAATTATGGCATACGGCACGAAATACACCGGACCTAAAGATAAGATGGATATAACCGTCAATAACTACGTCAAAGGATCAGACGCCGGCTCGGAACTCGGAACGCCGGTGATCATACTGATAATCAGCGGAAGTGTTCTCGTCGTATTCGCGGCTTTGACGGTCGTTCTTGCGACAATAAGAAGAAAAAGAAAAAAGATTTGAACCTGAAAATTTGCGAACGGAGGAAAAGTCAAAATGTATAAAAGAATAACGGCGTTGCTTTTGACGGTAATATTGATCGCACTCGCTTCCGTTCAGGTAGAAGCCGCGCCCTTTGTTCCGTATAAAGGGTATGAATACAATTCCTCCGACGAATCCGTTCCGGCGCCGGTCGGGTATGAACCTGAAATGTTTTCTCTCGGCGGCGATATCGGCTGCGGCGATCTGAATGCGCCGACAGATATGTGTGTTTATGAGGATAATCTTTTTATCCTCGATTCGGGCAATTCAAGGATCGTCGTTACCGATGCAAATCTGAAGTATATCCGCGAGATAGGCGAGATCAGCGTTGACGGAGAATCCCTGAACTATAAATCCGCCACGGGAATTTTCATCTGCGAAAACGGAAATATCCTTATCGCCGATACCGAGGGTTGCCGTATCATTGAATGTACTAACGACGGCAAAGGCGTCCGCGTTTTCAAAAAGCCGAAAAACGCTATGATAGCCGATTCGATACTTTTCAGCGTCAAAAAAGTCATCCGCGATCATAACGGAGTCACTTATGCCGTTGTTGACGGTATAAACGACGGTGCGGTCACTTTTATGGAGGACGGTTCTTTCGGCGGATTCTTCGCTTCCAACGAGGTGGAAAAAACCGCTGAAGTTATCCTCAATTACATTTGGCGCAGTTTTATGAGCGAGGAACAGATCCGGAATTCAAAGACCGCCTCTCCCTCGTCTATAACGAATTTCGATGTCGGAAAAAAAGGCTTCCTTTACACCGTCACCAAATCCTCAAAGGGCGAGTCGAGTGTCAGATTGCTCAACTTCAAAGGTTCCAATCTCGAAACACAGACCGAGTTCGGCGACCTTGAATGGGACAGAAAGATAAAGAATTCGGTTTCGACTTCGTTTATAGACGTTGACGTTGACAGGGAAGGCTACATATATCTTCTTGATTCCGCAAGGGGCAGGGTGTTCGTCTATTCCGAGGACGGATATCTCGTGACCGTTTTCGGCGGCGTCGGTGAAAAGGTCGGGCTTATGGCTTCGGCGATATCGGTTGAAACTTTAGGCGATCGCGTTTATGTTCTCGATACCGTCCGCGCCGCGGTCACTTCCTATATAGAAAACGACTATACAAAAACACTTAAGACGGCGATGAATCTTCTTGATAAGGGCGAATACGCAAAATCAAGAGATTATTGGGATAAGGTTTTGAAATACAATTCAAACAGCACCGTCGCTTATTACGGCATAGGTCTTGCCCTCGACGAAGAAGGCAATTACAAAGAGGCTCTCGGGTATTTCAAAAAGGCATATAACAACAAAGCCTATTCCGAGGCGTTCAAGGAAGTCAGAAAGGACTTCATTAAGGATAATTTCGTGATCCTCATTCTTGCGGCGGTAGTCTTTGTAGTCGGGATCATAGTTTTGTCGATTTTCTTAAAACGCAAGTTCTCAAGGAAAAACGCCTATGAAAGATCGGCGCTTGAAAACAAATACGCGGCACCGCTTTTCACCCTCGTCCATCCTTACGACGGTTTTGAGCGTCTCAAAAAGGAAAAACTCTGGTCGATCCCGATATCGCTCGGAATTCTTTTCGCTCTTTTCCTGACTCTGACGGCGAAATGGTTCCTTACAGGTTTTTCCTTCAACACCAACCGCCCGATCGACTACAACGTTTTCATAACCTTATTGCAGGCGTTTTTGATCGTGGGCGTGACCGCTATCGCAAACTGGGCGGTATGCACGCTTATCGAGGGCAAAGGAAGACTTAAAGATATCTTTTGTATGATGGTTTATGCACTTTTGCCCCTCGTTTTCTGCGAGATCATCGGAGTTGTTCTCTCCCGCGCGTTCACCCTTGAGGAAGAAGCATTCCTTATAGCGGTCGAAGTGTTCGGCATCTTGTATACCGCTTCGCTGATATTCGTCGGATTTATGAGTATACACGAATTTTCATTCAAGAAGACGGTTCTTTCAATAATAATGACCGTTATCGGCATCGCGGTCATAATTTTCCTTGCGGTCCTGTTTGTCGGATTGCTCCAGCAGGTCGTCAGTTTCTTTGAGTCGATCTGGTCAGAAGCCGTAATTATGAGTTAACGGAAGGAGGGGTCGGTTTTGTTCAAGAGAGTTTTTCTCGTTTTTCTGTCGGCGTTGATGATTCTGTCGTTTGCGGTAAACGTCCCGGTAATCGCCGAAAACGGGGCACAGGACGTTCCGGAAGAACTGAAGACGGACGGATATTCGTTCGTCGCGGAAAATGACAACTTCAAATTATATGCGAATATGGACACCGGGGATTTTTGCATATATGATATAATTTCGGGAAACTACCGTTTCAGCGGTCAACCCTCGGTTCTTGATCAGGACAGCGAGGCGTTTGAACTCAACACGGGACGTATCAAAACCGAACTTGTTTCGATGCTCGCCGTGAATTACGTCCAGTTGAGCACGGTAACAAGCACCGCCGTCCCTCTTTACCTCAACAGTTACGCCTATTGCGTTATGGACGGCAACGTGACGGTCAAAATAATCAAAAACGGTTACAGAGCGGAATACTATTTTTCCGATATCGCAACAAAAATACCGGTCGAAATAGTTCTCGGCAAAACCGGTTTTTCCGCAACGATAGTCGGCAAAGATATCAAGACGGGGAAAAAATTCCGCGTCGTATCCATATCTCTCTTGCCCGGATTTATGGCGGCGGATAAGTCTTATTCGGGGTATGTGTTCGTCCCATCGGGAAGCGGAGCGCTGATTCCTCTAAACGCAACCAAGGGCGATGTTGCGACCTATTCCGAAACGGTTTACGGCAACGACACCGCACTCAAAGTCGAGGAATACAAGAGCGAGGCGAATGATATCAAAGTCCCTGTTTACGGGATCAAGTTTAACGACACCGCGATCACGGCGATAATAACAAAAGGCGACGCGACGGCAAATATAAACGCCGATTCCGATTCCTTTTCAACTTCCTTCACAAGGGTATATTCGCAATATGTGACTTCGATAATCGACAGCACGACCCTGTTTGAATCCAATTTTGAAAACCAGCGTATAATCTACGGTGCGGAGGACAGAAAAAAACTGACCGACTATTCCGTTAAATATGTTTTTCTCCACGGTTCCAAAGCCGATTATTCGGGAATGGCGGAGGTTTACAGAAATTATCTCGGACTTAAAGGCAAAGCCGAAAAGCCGAAACTGATGATCTCGGTTTACGGCGCGGCGGAGAAAAAAGATTCGTTTTTAGGCATACCGTATGAAAAGCGGATCGCCCTGACTTCATTTGATGAGGCGGAAAAGATCACCGATTATTACAATAAAAAAGATATCCCGGTCACTATGCAGTATATCGGTTGGAACAACAACGGGATCTACAATAAAAAAGCCGCGTCAAAGTATTCTCCGGTCGGGGTTCTCGGCGGCCAAAACGGACTAAGCGACTTTTTGGAACATTCGAAGAAAAACGGCAACTCCGTTTACCTTGATAACGATTTTCTGCTTATCAAAAAATCGGGAAGAGGATTTTCGGTCTATTCGGACGTCTGCAAGTCGATATTCAACACAAGAACGCCGATCTACCGCTTTATGCTTTCGGTTTACGTTCCGGTGAACAATGAAGATCCATCGTATCTTCTGACACCCGAAAACGTCAGAAAGTTGACTGACGTATTTTCAAACGGTTTCAAGGCGGACGCGGGATTGTCTATGTCGGGCTTCGGCGAAAAACTTTATTCCGATTTTTCTTCCGACATTTCAAGAAGCGATACCCTCGAAACCTTCAAAAAGATACTAAGCGATTATTCTTCAAAACAAAAGATCGCGATTGACGGTGCGAATGCTTACACCTTCAAATACGCGAGCGCGATTTTTACCGCTCCGACCACGTCGGACGGAAACATTCTCTTCAGCGAAAGCGTTCCCTTTATCCAGATGGTGCTTCACGGATCAGTCTCTTACAGCGCTGAATACGGCAACGATCTTCTCGACTGCATCGAATACGGCGCCAATCCTTACTATTACGGGATCTACGACGACGCGGGAATGCTGATAGAAACCTCCTACAACTGGCTGTACGGCTCAACGTTTGACAACTGGAAAAAAGAGGCAGCGTCGGTTTTCAAAGAGTACAATAAGGTCTATAAAAACCTTTACAATAAAAAAATCGTTTCACACAACAGAGAAAACGGCGTTTCCAAAACCGTATTTGACGACGGAACCGTTATTTACGTAAACAGAAGTGATAAGACCGTGAACGCCGGCGGTAAGACGGTTAAGCCTCAGGGCTACGCGGTTTCGGGAGGAAAGTAAGTTATGAAAAAATCAAAACTTACAATTGAAGGACGCAAAGCGAGAAACGGAAGGTTGTTTGTCCTGCCGTTCTATATCGGTTTCGTATTTATCTTTATGCGTTCCGCCTACCAGTCGCTTATGTTCATTTTCAACGACGTCAAATTGAAACCAGGCGGTTTTGAAATGAAATTTGTCGGGCTTAAAAATCTGAAATACATATTCTTAAGCGATCCGAACTTCAATAAAAACCTTGTTTCGACCCTTACTTCGCTTTTATATAAGGTGCCGGTCATCATAGTCGCCTCTTTGTTTTTTGCGATCCTCTTAAACTCAAAATTCAAGGGCAGAACGTTTGTCAGGGCGATTTTCTTCCTGCCGGTCATAATTGCGTCGGGCGTCATTATGGATATTATAAACAGCGACACCTTCGCAACGAGCCTTATAACCGCTTCGGACGGTATGGAAACGACCGTTTCCGCAAATTCCTACGGACTTACGAGTTTGCTTATCGATATGGGACTCGGTGAAAAGATCGTCGGTTATTTTTCGTATATTTCCTCAAATCTCTATGATCTTATGTGGAAAACGGGAATACAAATGATAATTTTCCTCGCGGCGCTCCAGTCGATATCGCCTTCGCTCTATGAAGCGTCGTCGATAGAAGGGGCTTCGGCGTGGGAGAATTTCTGGATGGTAACTATCCCGATGATAACGCCCATGATACTCGTCAATGTCGTTTATACGATAATCGACACCTTTACGGATTCTTCAAGCGGCGTTATGAAACAGATTGCGTCATTTTTCTCCGATCAGCAGTATGCGAGGGCATCGGCTATGAGTTGGGTTTATTTCCTGATGATCGGGTTGATTCTCGCGGTCGTTCTCTTTGTCAGTTCCCGCGGGATTAACGGCGAAAAGGCGGTGAAGAAATGATAAACACCGAAAAGATCGCTCATTATTTCAAGCGCAACACGACCGCGGTAATATGGAAAATATTCAGATTCCTGCTTTTTGTCGGAATATGCTACATCTTCATTTTCCCGGTTCTGTATATGGTAAGCATAGCGGTAAGAAGCCCGGAAACAGTAAACGATCCGAGTATCGTCTGGATACCGAGGGGCATATCTTTCAGTTCCATAAAAACCGCGATCAAGATCCTCGATTATCCGAGATCCGTGACGACGACTCTTATGATATCGGTTTTCGGAACGCTTGCGTCACTCATATCCTGCTCTCTTGTGGGCTACGGATTTGCAAGATTTGAGTTCAAGGAAAAGAAGATCGCTTTTGCACTCGTTATCCTGACGATAATCGTTCCTCCCCAGACCGTCCTCATCTCTTCATTTATCGGATACCGTAACTTTGATTTCTTCGGTATTCTAAAACTTCTTCATATGATAATACCGTCGATACCGAGCGGCGTACCCCTTATAAACACGGCGTGGACGTTCATAGTTCCCGCAATATTCGCTGTAGGCTTAAGATCGGGACTGTTCATCTATATCTTCCGTCAGTTCTTTGCCGGAATGCCGAAAGATCTTGAAGAGGCGGCGATGATAGACGGCTGTAACGCATTCCGCATTTTCGTTCAGGTTATGCTTCCACTTGCAAAACCGGCGATAATAACCGTTTTGCTTTTTTCTTTCGTATGGCATTGGAACGATTACGTTCAGTCGTCGATGTATTTCAACAGTCATCAGCCGATATCGGTTATGCTCAATCAGATGCAGTCGCTGCTTCAGGACGCAAAACTGTTCAACGTCGTCACCAACACGCCCGACGAGATAAGAACGTTCCTTCAGGCGGGCTGTCTGCTGACCATCCTTCCGCCACTTATTTTGTATATCTTTACCCAGCGTTTCTTTACCGAAAGTATCGAGCGCACGGGTATTGTCGGATAGAAATTTTTAAAGGAGACTTTAATATGAAAGCACAAAAAATCATTGCATTGATCCTTGTTGTCGTTATGGCGCTTGGGCTTACCGCCTGCGGCTCCGGCAACGGCGGCGCAGAGAAAGAAGAAACCGCCACGACGCGCTCGGCGGACGGACTCTGGTTGAAGAAGTTCAACGGCGTTACCCTCAAAAGAATACTTTGGTACGAGCCGAGCGAAAGCGAGAAGAAACTCGTCAAGGAATTTGAGGAGCGCACCGGTTCGACTATCGTTGACGAGATAGTTGACTATCAGAACTACAACACGAAAATCGCCGCTTCCATTGCCGCCAACGATCCTTATGACATAGGATATATCTACGGCGCTTTCTTCCCGACCCAGATCATCGCCGGTATGTATCAGCCGATCAATCAGTTCATTAAGTCCGAGTACCTGCTCGACAAGAAGAGCAAGAAGGGCATAGAAAACGGCGGATTTGACATAGACAAAATGGATTTCTACAAATGGAACAATAACTATTACGGTTTCAGTTCATATTGGGATGTCGATATGATGGTCGTTTATTACAGAACCGATCTTTTCAAGGAGTCGGGACTCAAGACCCCGAATGACTATGCAAAGGACGGCAACTGGAATTTAGACACCTTCTATAATCTTGCAAAGCAACTCACAAACACAAGAACGGGTATCTACGGCTATTCCGCCGGCGGTGAAAACACCCGCAGTTACGCGGAATTCGTTTCGGGTCAGGGAACACAGATCGTTACCTACGATTCAAACGGCGTACCATCTCAGAACCTCGGAGACTCAAAAGTTCTTGCCGGTCTCAACTTCATCAAGAAACTCACCGATCCGACCAACCCGGTAGTCGATGCAAACGCTTCTTTCCGTAAAGGTACGGCCGCAATGAGCATAGACGGTCTTTACGAGGCTCCCAAGATGATGAACGACAGCAATGTTCCCGACGTTGTAAAGAACAACTGGGATATCGCTCCCATTCCGCTTGCAAAAGGCAACGAAAAGGGCGCTTATCCGACCGATTGGCTTAAGGCGATCGGTGTTGTAAACGGAAGTAAGAACGCCGAGGCTGTAGCCGCCTTCGCTCTTCATATGACTCAGGGCAGGGGAGACAATTCCTGGGAAAACTACCTGACGAAAGAGCAGATCAACCGCATAACTCCCTATTATGAGAACATAAACTATGCAAACTATGCTTACGGCACACTCGGCGAGGAATACGTTCAGATGATCGCAAGGGTCGCTGGCGGTGACGACGTTTCGCAACTTATCAGCGAATACAAAACAAGTTTCAAGGCACAGATAGATAAAATCATCAATGAATAATGATTTTTTACTCCGGAAAGGAGCCCGAAAATGTTCAGAAAATTAAGCATCAGAGTCATTTCGATCACGGTTGCCTGCCTGACACTCGCCTGCTCACTGCCTCTTGCGCTTATAATCAGTGCGCAGGACGACATGCCCGTTAACGTTTTTTTAAACAACGTTGACAGCGTCAAGGGCGTCGTTATGAACACCTTGACCGGAGAGGTCTTCGATCACAATCAGTTCAACGGCAGCGGTCAGGTTTTCGGTTCGATGTTCGACGGAAATACAAATGACCGTAAGGATGTTTACGGTGCAAACGACTGGGGCAACAGAAACTCCGGTGCGTTCATAACTTTGGACGATACTTATTACTGCGGAGATCTGAAGATCTTTTCGGGATACACCGAATATCCCGATACCTACAAGGTTTACGCTTCCGACACTACCGACGATCTTTATTCGTCGGATAACAGTATCGAAAACATTGTTTGTACCGGCTCCGAAAAGTCGGTACACCTGAACCGTGACGTAAAGTATATCGCCGTATTTCTTACCGATTACGTCGGAAACGGCAGACTTGCGGAAATCCAACTCTGGACTGCGGATAAGCAGGAAACCCCAGAGTTCAAATCCGAAAACCTTTTGAAAACGGCTTTATCGGAAGCGACGGGGATCCTCTACAATACCGAGAACGGTTCCTATAGCGTCAATTCAAAGTTCAATGAAAACGGCGCTATCGCGGGATCTACCGACGGCAACACGGTAAATCACATTGACGTCTACGGTTGGAATGAAACGACGAAAGTCGGCGTTATTTTCACACTTGACGATACTTATTATTCCGGGAAAGCGGCTATCGTTTCAGGTCTTGCCGGATACCCCGATTACTGGAATGTTTATGCAAGCGACGATCTTGACGCCTTGTTTGACATCGCTTTACTGAATAATGCAAAATGTGAAAACGAGAAGATAGAGGTCGAAATAAACGCAAAGGTCAAGTATATCGCCTTTGTATTCGCGAGTGACGGTGGCAGAGTCAAGGAACTTGAACTCTGGTCTGCCGAGGATACGACCGAAAAACCTTTTGAACCTGCAAATATTCTCGGTTCTTATCTTGAAACTTCAAACGGCATCCTGATGGAGACGTCTACCGGCGCGGTGACCAACAGCACCCGTTTCGGCACAGAAACGATCGCAAAGACCGTTGACGGCGATACCGCGACCCACTATGACGTTTACGGCGCTCTCGATTGGGATACCCCATATTACGTCGGCGCTTTGTATTGTCTTTCGGTTCCGGTATACGTTTCACACACGGTTATTTATTCCGGTTTCGATGCATATCCCGACACCTATCGCGTCTATGCCTCGGCTTCTCTTACCGACCTATTTACCGACGACAGCATTATCGGCGACGATATCGTCTGCGGAGATGCCGCGCAGACGGCGGATATAAACGCCACCGTTCAGTATATCGCCTTTGTCTGCACGAATTATGTCGGCAATCAGAGAGTCAAGGAATTTGAACTTTGGTCCGCCGAAAAGCCCGCAGTGACTGATCCGGAGACCCCGCCGGAACCCGCGAAGGCGACCCGCGTTCTGACGATCGGCAACAGTTTTGCCGAGAATGCCTCGATATATGCAAGCGATATCGCGAAGGCGCAGGATCTCGATCTTGTGTTCGGATATCTCAAGTATCCGAGTTGCACCTTATCCCAGCATTATGAAAACGCGGTAAATAAAAACGCGGTTTACAAATTTGCCTATACCGATCAAAACTCGCCCTCGACCCGACATACGGTCAAGGACGGATCAAATGAAAAGGCTACCATAGACGAAGCCCTTGATTTTGCACAATGGGATATCGTCGTTATTCAACAGGGAAGTATGGCGTCATACGATTATTCGACCTATGAAAAGGCACCCGATCTCATCGCCTACATCAAGAGCAAACTCCCGACCGCAGAAATAATGATACATGAAACTTGGAGTTGGGCGACGTGGGCTGCTGATAATAACACGAAAAACGATTTCAGGATTATTGAGAATTGTTATCATCAGTTGTCGGAGGATAACGGCGGTTTGACTATAATTCCGAGCGGGCGCGCATTCGAATTTGCCCGCAAAGAGGGACTGAACGTCAACGACAGCGATAATCAGCACGCTAATCAGTACGGACAGTATCTCGCGGGCGCCTGCTACGTTGCCTCGATATTCGGTGCGGATATCAACGAAAACACCTTCGGAAACGATCATCCCGCTTTTTCGGGCGTTGATATGAACGTTTTGCGTAAAGCGGTCAGCGACGCTATGAATTTCAATTACGATCCCGCGACGAACTGGGATTGGACGACGCCGCCGGTACAGGAGAAAAACGACAATTTCATTTCCGCTCATCTTGAGGCGTCTGCCACGGTGATACAGAACGTCGCGACCGGTGTCGTCGCTGAAAACACCCGTTTCAGCGCCGCGAATGCCAACGCCGTTAATCTCGCGATCGACGGCGACGTAAAGAACTCCTTTGAAGTCTGGGGCGCACACGACTGGGAGTATCCGCAAAACGTCGGAGTTATGTACACGCTTGACGGCATATATATTCTTGACAGCGCCGTTATCTACGGCGGCACAGGCACCGAAGCCGTAAATATCGACATTTATGCTTCTGAAACCGCGGGAAATCTCTATTCTTCAAGGATCGCGACGAACATAAACTGTTCCGGCGAAAAAGTGACCGTCAAGATAGGCAAGAAGGCTAAATACCTCGCATTCATCGTTACCGATTACAATGAAGGCACCTCTATTCAGTTGGCTGAATTTGACGTCACCGGCGACGGAAATCCCGTCAAGGTCAAAAAGATCGAATGGCCGAAGGCTCCCGCCGCGGGTAATATTCTCAAGAGCGCGAAAGCAACGAAGATCATCGCTCCAGGCGGTGACTATCTCGGCTCCAAGGAATATGACTACGGCTTTATGGACGCCGACAAAAAGGACGATCTTTCAAGACTGACTGACGGTAATTACGGTAAGCACTACGATATCTGGAGCCTGACGGCTGCCGATAAGCCGGGCGTTATGTATGAACTTGACGCTTATTACGATATCAGCCATATCCACGCTTTTGCAGGCGCGGCTGATTCGGCGCTTATCGTCAACAACGGCTATAAGGTCTATGCTTCCGAAAAACTTTCGGATCTTTATAAGACAAAGAGCCTCGTTTATTCATATAAGAACGACGGCGATACAACCAACGAAATAGGTCTTAACACAAATCTGTCAAAGATCAGATACATCGCTTTCTTCCTTACAAACAGTTCGGACGGCGGCTGGAGAATGCGTGAATTCGAAGCCTACGGATCGAGATCCGCCGACCAGACCGCGGCTGTCGAGGCAACAAGCATTATCGAAGGCATCGACGCCGAGTATTACGGTGTTGCGACGGATAATCTTGCAGATCCGGTTTATATGGGCGCGAGCAATTTCGTTTTCGCTTTGACCGACGGTTCGCGTGATCCCGTCGAATTCTGGGGAGGCGCCGACGTCAACAATACGAAATTCGTATTCATTTATAATCTTTATGAAAACTTCGATTTAAGCGGCGTTGATATCTACGCTTCAGCCGACGCGATCGAAGAGGACTCGGGTATCCATAAGGGTATCAAGAGCGCGAAGGTCTATGCGTCAAGGAAATTCGACGATCTTTTCAATACTAAACCCCTTGTATTGAAAGAAGGATACGAGGACGCTTCCGGGCCGGATGAAAACGCATACTATTCGGCTGACGCGCAGAGTGAATGGAAGGGCGTTCGCTATATCGCATACGTCTTCACGATCGGTGACAGCCGTTACGGCGCCTGCCGACTTGAAGAACTCAAGGCTTTCGGTAAGTTGAGCGCCGTTCAGGACGTTGAGGAGGAGGAGAAGAAACTTCCCGCTTTCATCGATGTCAAGGCTGACAACGGTGTTATCGCGAGGATATTTGCGCTGTCGGGTACCGACGATCTCGCAAAACTCGGAGCAAATCTCAAGGTCGATGTTGATGACAGTCAGAAATCACTTGAATTTGTAAACGACTCCCTGCCTTATTACACCGCAAAAAGCATTTACAAGGTATGCGTAGTTGACGCATCGGGATCGGAGATCGATCTCGGCGGCAGAATAGTCAGATTGAGCATCCCCGTCAAAGACAAGACCCTGACTCTTGCCTGCGTTGACGATTACGGCGCGGAGATAGTCTCCACAGGACTTCTCAATGACTGCTTAACGGTTGAAACGGCGACGCTTCGATCCTACGCCCTCGTTGAAAAGGCAGGAGGATTGTCGGTCGGATCTTTCAATGTCAAGACCTTATTATGGACAGTGGCTGTGATCACAAGCGTTGTTTCCGCAGGTTTTGTCATTGCGTCTGCGTTTGTCGCGATCAAACTGTTCAAAAAGTAATCAACAATCGCAAAAGCAGACTGTCATTTCGGTAGTCTGCTTTTGTTTTTTTCGGAGAGATGTAAAAAATGGATACAATCAAATACCACAACGGTCTTATAAGGTATAACGGCAGAACGGTCGATCACGATGCCGTCGGCGCGAGATTTTTCAACTGGAGCGGCAGCGGATTTGAGTTTTCTTTCATCGGGACAAGCGTGTCCGCTAAATTCGTTACGGGTAATATAAACGAGCCTGTGCCGAATGAAAACGAAAGGGCTTATATCGGAGTTTTCGTAGACGGCAGCGTTTATGAGACGGCGCGGTTTCCGCTCGATAAAAACGGCGGACTTTACGTTCTTGCGGAGGATCTCGCCGTGGGAACGCATACCGTCAGGGTGGTTAAGGAAACCGAAATGTGGTACGGAAAATCAGGACTTGTTTCGTTGGTTTGCGACGGAGAATTTTTGCCGCTTTCGGAAAAAAGGAAATCAATGATAGAGTTCATAGGCGACTCTATAACCTGCGGCTACGGAAATCTTTGTTCAAACCGATCGCCGGAATTCGTTACGGGCGAAGAAAACTTCAGCAATTCCTATGCCGCCGTGACCGCAAGAGATCTCGGTTTGTCCGTAAGCGTTATCGCGGCTTCCGGCAACGGCTTTTTTCATGATTACGGCTGTAATACCGTAAATCTTATCCCGGAATTGTATGAATACTCCGATAAGGTGTTTTGTTCGCAGATCGGCATCCAACCTCAAAAATGGGATTTTTCTAAAGACGACTGCGCCGCAGTTGTGATAAAACTCGGTCAAAACGACCGCCAATACTGTTCTCTTGCCGATCTTCCCGAGGACAGTAGATACGAAAGCGAGAGAAAAAAAAGAAGAAAAGCGTTTGAAGAAACGGTTTACCGTTTTTTTGAGCGTGTGTGCGATTTAAGGCCCGGTGTGCCGATACTGTTCATCTGCGAAGATGATATGATGCTGAAACCCGAGTGTCTGCGCGCCGCGCAAAGGACGGGCAGAGTCGGGACTCTCGTTTTCCCATCTAAAAAAGAATACGAGGGCGTGGGAGCAAACGGGCACTACTCGGTTTATACCCACGCGCGCGTCGCAAGAACTCTTACAGACCGGTTAAAGGAAATGCTATGATAACAGTTGCAAAAAACAACAGATATCTCGAAAAGGACGGAAAATACTATCCCTATCTTGCGGATACGGCGTGGACTCTGCTCCAAAGACTGACGCGGGATGAGATCGTTTATTATCTTGACGTCCGTAAAAATCAGGGCTTCAACGCGATACAAGTCAGCGCGATATCAGAACTTGACGGAATAAACGTCCCGAATCGCGAGGGCAGGCTTCCGTTTATAAACGGAGACGTATCAAGACCCGACCCGCAATACTTTGAATTATTGCTTTTTCTGCTCGGGGAGTGTGAAAAAAGGGATGTCGTTCTGACCCTGTTGCCGACGTGGGGCGATAAATTCAACAAAAAATGGGGAACGGGTCCCGAAATTTTCACCCCCGAAAACGCCGGAGCCTACGGTGAATATATATCGGGGCTTGTCGGCTGTCGTGAAAACGTTATCTTTATGCTCGGCGGAGACCGACCCATTGAATCCGCCGTACACAGACAAATTATCGACAATATGGCGGCGGGTATCGCGAAAGGCGAAAAGGTAAGACATCTTATGACTTATCATCCTTGCGGTGAGGCAACGTCTCTCGATTATCTTCCCGACTGTGCGTATATTGATTTTCACAGTATTCAGTCGGGGCACTCCTTCGGCGGATTTTTGAGTGAAAAGATGATAAAAAGCGTTCTTGAAAAGGAAAACAAGCCCTGCCTCGACGCCGAAAGTTTTTATGAGGATTTTCCCGTCAATTTCGATCTCCGGTTAGGCTATTATTTCGGGCCGGAGGATATCCGCGCGAGGATCTACGGCAATATGATCGCGGGATCCCTCGGCACCGTTTACGGTCACAGGAGCGTCTGGTGCTTCAAAGAAAAAAGCGACGGCGAATATCCTTTTGACTGGAAAGAGGCTCTTTTCCGTCCTATGGCGCGGGAAATAGGAAATATAAACAAATTTCTGACCCGCGTTGACGTTACCGGTTTGAGAGAATTTGGTGGCTGCTATAACGCAGTCGCGGCAGCCGACGAAAAAACGATCGTAGTCTTTGTGACAAAAGGCAAGCCCGCTTTCTTAAAAACGACAGACAAAAAAATCGTCGGCGCAAAGCGTTTTGACGTCGTAAAGGGTGAATTCGGCACTGCCAACCCCGTATGTTCCGACGGCTCTGTTTTCATTCCGCCGCAGGATAACGAAACTTTGCTTGTAATTGAAACAAAAACGTGATACAATAAATCGGATTTGAGATATGACATCACACTTGCTGTCATGAGGAATTTGTATATGACAAGATAGGAATCGGCAAAGGCGATTTTTGCGAACTACGGCGTCGATACCGAGGATGCCCTTGATACTCTTAAAAATGTGACCGTTTCGGTGCATTACCGGCAGGGCGACGGCGTTGTGTTTGCGACCGGTACTCCGATTTATTATTATATTGGTCATTTTTCCAAGTATCTAAAACGAGGTGCAAAACGGATTGCGATAACAAGGTACACCGATGCTCTGGATGTCTGTGCTTTTCGTAATCCTAACGGAGAAATTGTTTGTGTGATATTAAATTCTTCAAATCTTAATTTACCTGTAAATATTCGCATAAAAGATACTGTTACCGAAATACAAAATAAATGCTCATACGATAAAAACATTTTTATTAACAGAAAGTATAACAGGTGAAAGTTATGAAACTTAATGCAAAATATATCTGTGCAGGGAGAGAAAAAAACACACTTGAAAAATTTGTCAATGCTCCATATTTTCGAAAAACTTTTATAGTAAAAGAAAAAGTAAAATCCGCGGTTTTAACTATCACCGGACTTGGATATTACGAGGTACATATTAACGGAAAGAATATTACCAAGGGATATTTGGCTCCGTATCGCAGTAATCCCGACCATATAGTTTATTTTGATAAATATGATATTACAGAATATTTGTCTGAAAAGAATGTAAT
>CAMOOO010000010.1 GCA_946621465.1 uncultured Clostridia bacterium | reverse complement strand
CACGCATTCTCGAATACGCATCTTTCCGTCTGCAAAAAAACATAATTATTTTTAGTAAAAAACCCAGTTTTATTCTACGAAAAAGGTCATATGGATAGAATTGGGTTTTTTGCAGACTTTTGTGAAAGCTGTACCAGCCGGTACGACGGTACAGCTTCGCTTATTTTTCCAAAAAAACTATGCATCCAAGCCGTTCTTATCGCGTGAAATTGGTTTTTTACACCCATAAAAGAATATGATACATTTATTTTATCGAGTGTGTTGTCTTTTAAATTTCTGAGATGTTTCTAAATATAAATTTATGCAAAAACGAACGAAATATGGCTTTTTCTGCCCTTTTTATTTTAGATAAAATGCGCGTTAGCCGGGTGTTTTTTTTAGGGATGAGATTGCTAAAGCTAAAATAACCTTTATTATTGACAATTTAAATTATATATTTTATAATTTACATCGGAGAATCGTACAATGAAGAAAAAGACCGCTGCTTTGTTTTTACTTTTGGCGCTGTTTATGACAGTTTTATTCGGCTGCGCCGAAAAGGATACCGTGGAAGAATCCTCGCCGACGGTTGAGGGCGAGATACCCGTGCAGTACGTTTCGGCGGACGGCGATATCCTCAGCGTTTATTTAGAGGGCGGCACTTATACCATCACATTCTCTTCCGGGGCGACCGAGACCGGTTCTTTCTCCGGCGGTCTGAACGCGTTGATCTTAAAAACGGATGGGGGGGATAAATTCGTTTCGCTTTCCGAAAACGGATATTTTACTTTGGTGGATATGTCTGTCTCCGACGGCGATAGCGACCCGGCTTCGCCCGCAGTTTGCGATCACAGCGAAACGACCATTCAAGGACGGGTAGAGTCTACGTGCGAGGAGGCTGGCTACTCGGGAGACGAAGTTTGCCTTCTTTGCGGCAAAAAAATACTTTTAGGGGCCGTTATGCCGGCCAAAGGTCACGTCTTTACCGAGGAGACCGAGTTTGTTTGCCGGCAGGGCTTCTGCACGAACAACGAGACCAGGTATTATGGTTGTGCGGTGTGCGGCAAGGTCAGCAGTGACGAGAACGACACCTACGAGGTCCCCAATTCCGCCAGCGGACACCATTCTTATACGGCGATCAGCGACGTTGTCTATAAAGCTGCCACCTGCGCGGACAACCAAGTTAATTACGCTTGTTGTGCGGTGTGCGGAGATATTTCTTACGCCGTTACGTTAGAGGTCGAGGGTACGGCGACGCAACAGCACACGTTCGACGCACCCAGCACCCAGTATTATATTGAACCGGACTGCGGACACAACGCCAGGTATTTTTATTCCTGTTCCGTCTGCGGCCTTGTCAGTATCAATCCCAGTGACACCTACGAAGCGGAAAACACCATCATCGGTTCCCATTCCTTTACCGTGCCGAGCGGACGGGTAAAGGCGGAAGCGACCTGCGTACATGATCGGGTGGAGTACGCCGCCTGCGCCGTTTGCGGATTATTGGATGAAAATTACGAAATCACCATTCCCGGTACGGCTACCGGCGTACATCTTTTTACCGAGCTGTCCGACGTCGAAGCGCAGAAAGAAACCTGCGTTACCGATAGGTACGTTTATTCTCGCTGTAAATTCTGCGGAGCGATCAGCCGCGAAAAGACCATGCGCGTCGTAGCGACTGCGCTCGATCATCTCTACTACAACCACTATTGCGTTCGGGAGGACTGCACAAACAGGATCGACCCGAACTATAAAAAATACAGACCGACGGAGGAGTCCGACCCGGTGAATATTCTCGGAGACGTTTCCGCCGATCAGAACTACGACTCGGTAGAGGCTTTCCTTTACGAAGCGGAGTCGGGTGGCGTGTACGAGGATGACTTGGTGCTATTCGGCGGCGGCGCGATACGGAGCTATTACTCTTCGAGCGCAACGCCCTGGGCGAACTATCTTAACCGTATCAAAAACGTCTACGTTTATGGCGAGATCACCGGGATCGGGGACTATTGCTTTGCCGATATGACGAGGCTGACGAAAGTTTCGTTCATACAGGAATACACCACCTATAATTCCGTCGATCCGGCATCTTCTCTCTACGTCGTACCCCCCGTTACCCGATTTGGAAATTACGTCTTTTACGGATGCAGTTCTCTTGCGACCATTACGTTGCCTACGACAACGACGACGATCGGCATGGGGAGTTTTGCTCACTGCGACGCGCTTGCGTCTATCAATACGTCGTCGCTGACGGCGTTGACCTCAGTTGGCGCAAACCTTTTCCGCGAGGATCCTGCCCTTGTTTCCATTGATCTAAGCGCGACCGCTTTGACCGCTTTACCGCAGGAGACGTTTGCGCGTTGTTCTGCCTTAGCCACCGTTCGTTTCCCAGCCGGGCTACGAGAAATCGGCGCGTACGCCTTCTATCAAACGCCCATAGTTTCCACTTCCGGCAGTCCCTTAACGTTCCCCGCTTCGCTGAGGACTATTCGGGCATATGCCTTTGCCGACTGCTCTTTCTTAGAAGAAATTGACCTTTCCGCAACCTCCCTTTTAGAGATAGGCGACCGCGCTTTTGCCGGGGATGACCGTCTGTCCACCCTTAATTTGCCTTCGGGGATAACAACGATCGGAAAGCATATTTTAGTAGGGACGGCATACTATGCCGATTCTTCCAACTGGCTGACTTCCGGCGGAAATTCTTTCTTGTACCTTGGCGGCAGCGCGGTCAACGAGTACTTTATAGAAGGTAACTTTGTTACCGGTTACACCATAGCCGGCGCCGGGACGGAGTTAAACCCCAATCCTAAGCAAAAAGGGTGGTATGAGAAATCGGAAAGGTATTTCCTTAGCACGGATAGCGAGATCGACGTCGATAAAAAATACTACCTTTTGTCGGGTAGCGTCTATACCGAGGTCGACACGTCGAACACTTCCGTCACCGATCCCACGCAAGGGGGATGGTATGAAAAAGGGGAGACCCATTATTATCTGACCACCGATACCACCGTCATCGGTTCCAAAACCTATTATCAATTGACGACTGCCGAGTTTTCCGCTCACGCCAATACGGTGACTATTGCCGCCGGCGCGTTGGAAAACTGCCTGGGCGTGTCTAAAGTTATTCTTTCTTCCGCAACCAAATACGTCGGAAAAGACGCTTTTAAGTATTGTACGAACCTTTCTTCCGTCAATCTTTCCTCGGTACAGACGATCGGGTCCGGCGCCTTTTATTCCTGCGCGAAATTAATCACGGTGTCTCTCCCTGCGACGGTCTCGTCCGTTGGAGAAAAAGCCTTTGCGTCCTGTACGCTACTGCGTTCCTTTGCTTTCCGCGAAGGGGTTACCATTCCGCAGAACGCGCTGGAGGGCGTTTCTTTATTCGAACTGTATTACCCCTTGTCCTATACGGGGAGTATGTACGGCGCGATAGCGAAATTCGGGGGTGATTTCTCTCGCACCAGCACCGTTGTCAGCGACGGAGAGTTCGTGTACGCCTATTATAACAACGTAGGCTATCTCATCGGCTGTCTTACGCCGGAAGCTACCGAGATAACGCTGCCGGATTCCTTCACGTTCACCATTAGCGAGACCCCCATGGAAGTTACTTCCTACCGCATATACAAAAAGGCGTTTTGTCAGGAAAGCTATTATTCGCAAGTAAAAGTAGTGACCTTACCTACCTCCGTTACGGCGATAGAGGACGAGGCTTTTGCCGGGTGCAGTTATCTGGAAAAACTCAACGTTCCGTTGTCGGTAACCGAGATCGGCGTATCCATTCTGAATGGAACTGCCTACTATCTTGACAACCGTCTGAACGGATTACTTTATCTGGAGTCTTCGGAAAAGTCGGGTGACAAGAGCCAGTACTTCTTGATCGACGTACTGCAGAGCCAGGACGTTGACCTAAGGAGAATCACCATTAAAGACGACACCGTCCTCATTGCCGACGAGGCCTTTGCCGGTTGCACCGTCGTTACCGAATTGATATTGCCTTCTTCGGTAAATTACATGGGTAAAAACCTTTTGAACGACTGCGTTAATATAACCACCCTCTCCATTCCTTTTATCGGGAGCAGCAAAGGAGCGGGCGGTTATGAAGAAAGCTACCTTGCCTATCTTTTCGGCGGCAGTTCTTATGAAGATAATAAGGTTGCCAGCGGATTTATTCCCACTTCGCTGACGACGTTGACAATCAGTCTTGCGGACACTTTGGAATCCAATTCCTTACGCGATTGCACAACGCTGACTTCCCTCACCTTGCGTCTGGCAAGGGTGTTTAAGAGCCACTGTTTAGACGGTTGCAAAAACGTTTCAATCACCTTCTCCGACGGCGTAAAAGAGGTAGGGGACTATGCCTTCAATAATTGCGAAAAACTGTCCTCGATTGCCTTCTCGGGCGAGCTGGAGTCCATTGGAAGCTATGCCTTCTATAATACCGGGCTTATGACCGTTTCTTTGCAAATCAGCACCACTTCGGTTGGAGAATACGCCTTTGCCCACAGCAGATACCTGTACGAAGTTTCTCTCGGAGACGGCGTAAATTACGTTGGGACGAGAGCTTTTTATAACTGCATCAGCCTCATCCGCGTATTCGTCGGTAAAGCCATGAAGAAAGGCGGCGTTAAGTCGGAAGCATTCTCTTGGTGCATGAAACTGGTAGAAGTGTATAACACCAGCGAAGCTACCGGCGAAGAAAGATTTTCGCTCACGCTCGGAGACAGCGGAGAGGGCGAGATCGCTCGGTACGCAAAGAACATCACGAAAGGTAGCAGTATTCTGTCCGTGAACGGCAATTTCCGCATGATGACGCTGGCTGTCAGCCAGACGGTTACCGAATACTACTTAGTCGGTTATACCGGACCGGGCGGAATTGTGGAACTACCCGGCTCGTTCAGCGATACCGTCGCTGCCAATTACCATATCTATGATTATGCCTTTGCCGGCAATGAAAAGATCGTTCAGATCTCCATGCCGAGAAAGGTCTCCATGATCGGCGCATACTCGTTCTCCGATTGTAAAAATATGACCGCAGTGACCTTCTCTTCTTCGACGGCGAGGATCGGCGTATCCGCTTTTGCGCGGACCGGTTTGGTGTCGATCGAGTTCCCGACCTCGATGAGAACGGTCTCGTCGGAAGCCTTTTTTGGGTGCAAGTCGCTTACGACGATCAGATTCGGTACAGGAGTGATGGAAATAGGACAGAGGGCTTTTGCCGAGTGTACGGCAATCACACAGCTTTCCTTCCCCTCGACGCTCAACACCATTCATTCGGAGGCGTTCTTGAACTGTAATTCCGTCCGGTCTTTGAGCATGCCGTCCAGCGTCAACTCCATCGGCGCGAGCGCCTTTAAGGACTGCACCGGATTGGAAACGGTCACCTGGAACAGTATCGCAACCCTCGACGGTACGCAGATATTCGATAATGCCGGCACCAAGGAAGGAAACGGTGGTATCTCCGTTGATTTCAGTATGCTGACGAGAGTGCCTGCCTACCTGTTCTACGTTGATAAATCGACGGGCGTAACGCCTCGTGTTAAGTCCATTACATTCGGCAGTACGCCGACGCTCAGAGAGATCGGAGACTTTGCCTTCTACGGATTGGAAATGCGTGCCGTGACGCTGCCGAACAGCCTTCTTACCATCGGTGATTTTGCTTTTGGCGAATGCGTCAATCTGACGATGATAACGTTGCCCGATTCGGTCACTACGGTAGGCGCAGGAGGGTTCAGTGCCTGCTCCGCATTGACGACGGTGACCCTTTCGGAATCGCTCAGGGCGGTCTCGGCGTCCATGTTCTACGGATGCAGTAATATCGGCGCTATCTATCTGCCCGATTCCGTTTCTACCATCGGAGAAAACGCTTTTTCCGGTTGCACCAGCCTGAAAAACATCGCTATGCACTGCGACCTTACTTCCATTGCGGAAGGGGCGTTCGGCGGATGTGAAAATCTGGAATACGTCTACGTACTACGGGACGACGAACTCAGTGCCGAGAGCGGCAATCATATTTCTTCCGGAAATAGCTACTTCCTTGCGGCGACTTTCCGATACGTCTATTTCCAGACGACGGTCTACGCTATGATAAGCGGCGGAACGGGATATAATACCCTCAACGCCGTAGACTCCCACGGCTACATCATCTCCAATGAGATCCCGGCTACCTACATTTCTTCCAACGGGGAGAAGGTCGGCGTCAACAGTAGTGACGGCAGACTGACGGCTTTGCAGACAACGGCGGCAGGGGAGTATATCACCATTACCGTCACGGTCGGTCTGGGCGACTCCGGGTTGCAGGTCATTATGACCTACCGCGTGCAGGTCATGTAAAAAACCTTTTTCGCGTGATGGTTTTTTTTAAGGCGTGGCAACGTTTCCTACCCAATAAACTTTTTATGAAAAAATAGATTTTCTGAAAATGGGTACTTTATCTTGCAAGCGTAAATCACCGGGTCTTTTTAGTTGACAAATCAAAGGATTTAGCATAAGATATAGATAACTGAATTGCATTTTAGGGCGGGGTGAAAGTCCCCACCGGTGGTATAGTCCACGAGCCTGAAAGGGTTGAGCAGGGGGAGTTCCTGCACCGACGGTCACAGTCCGGATGAAGCAAAATGTACGTATACTTTGTAAAAGTAATGCCCTGAACGTTTTTCAGGGCATTTCGATTATGGAGGCATAAAACAAATGAAGGCAAAAGAATGGTTTATTAAGGCAGGTAAAAAGGTGACGGTTGCGTACTTAGCAAAGGTCGCCGTTCTCTCCGCGATATCCTTTATATTATATATGTATGCGAAATTCCCCTTGCCGTTCATGTTCCCCGTCTTTTTGGATATGCAGTTTTCCGAATTGCCGGCGATCCTGGCTGGGTTCTCGCTTGGCCCGGTGGCAGGTGCCCTTGTTATCATCATTAAGTGCCTGCTGAAGTTCCCCTTTTCGGGAACGGTCTTTGTCGGAGAAATCACCGATATGGTGCTGGGTATTGCCTACGTCGTACCTGCGGCAATCATTTATCAATTGAAAAAAACGCGCAAAAACGCACTGATCGGTCTGATCGTAGGGACGCTTGCCGCGACGGTGACGGCGATGTTTCTGAACCGCTTTGTTTCCGTTCCTTTTTACGTGCAACTGTACTTTAAGGGCAATTTCGATGGCATCGTAAAGATGTGCTCCGCCCTCTACCCGAACGCGACCAAAGATTCTTTTTATTGGATATACCTTTTTGCCGCCGTATTGCCCTTTAATTTGCTCCGACTGGGACTGGTGAGCCTGGTTACCTTCTTTGTCTATAAGAGCCTGTCAAAAGCTCTCCACTGGGAAATAAAACCGCGGAAGAAGACCGTTATTAATCAGGCGGCGCAAGAGCCGGTCGCAAGTGAAGCGCAGGAAGAAAAAAAGGACGAATTAAACGAATAAAGAAAGATAGGACAGGCAATATAAATAAAAAAGCAGTGATTAAAAATCACTGCATTTTTATGGAGCTGGTAGTGAGATTCGAACTTACAATCCTCTCATTACGAATGAGATGCCTTACCGTTAGGCCATACCAGCACGTTTATGTAGATATTGTACCACATTTTTGGAATTTGTAAAGTAAAAAAAGCTATTTTTTTGAAACTAGTCTGTACCAATCTTTGGAAAGTTGCATTTTGACAAAACCATGTTATAATATAATTATGAAAAAAGCGATACTTCTTGTTATCCTTATTTTATCTTTTTTGCTCGTCGGCTGTACGTCGGCGACCAAGGCGGAATTTAAGCAAGAGGAGATAACGGTGACGGTGGGCGAGGTGTTCTCTCCCGAAGTTATTGTGCGTCCCAAACGCTTCGAGTACCGTCTGTATAGCGGCAATAATACCATACTGCAAGTGGACGGGAATAACGTGACCGCCTTGCAAACGGGCAACGCAACGATCACTCTGGAATGCGGAGATAAAAAGGATACGCTGAAAGTCCACGTGCTTTCCGGGTCGCAAACGGATATCAATTCGCCTACCTTTCCGGATGCGGCGAATATCACTTTTTCCGTGATAAACTATCAATCGGCGCAGTTAGAGACCGACGTTATCCGGGTGCTTTTCACCGTCGCAGGAACGGATATAACCAATTCCTTTCCCACGCTAAAAGGGTATTCTCTTGCGTGGTTTGTTGATGAAAACGGTACCGTTCCCATTCCCGGCGGTGTGATGGCAGTAAAAGGGGATACCACCTACTACGCCATCGCAACGGAACTTAATAATTACGTCATGGTCGACGAAAACGGATACGTGACCGGACTAGCCTATCCCAATCTGAAACACAGCGTATACGCCTTTCCCGAGTCCTACAACGAGACGACGATAAGGGGGATCGCGGACTATGCCTTTTACGGGGACGTAACTTTGGAGACCATCGTCATCCCGAAAACCTATACCTACATCGGAAAGTTCGCCTTTGCCGGATGCACCGCATTAAAAAGCGTACGCTTTGCCGAGGGGAGCGAGCTTACGGAAATCGGCGACTTTGCTTTCGGCCCTACTTATACCGAGCCGGAAGAAGAGGAGGAAGAGGAGGAGGACGATACCCTCGCATACCTCGATTCACTTCTTGATACCTTCGGGCTGACCCAGCTTAAACCCAACCCCACTACCGAGGAAGAGACGAAGATCAACGAAGACTATTGCGCATCTCTTACCATGACGTTGCCAGCTTCGGTAAAGTCGATCGGCTCTTACGCTTTTTATAATTGCTCCGCCTTAAAAACCACCATTCCGGAGAACTTGGAGACTATCGGGTACGGCGCCTTCCGCGGCAGCAATATCGAGGTCGCAGACCTAAGGAACGTCCGCAAGATCGAGGCGTATGCCTTTTACGACTGTAAAAAACTGACCGAGGTTGTTAACACCGAAAAGGTCACCTCATGCGGCGGATATGCCTTTGCCGGCACCCCTCTGTACGAAAACCAAATTAAGAGTAAAAAAGCCGTCTACGCAGGCACCATTGCCATAGGTAGCTACACGGGCAAAGATCGGATCAATCTGCTATCTGGAACGACGCTAATTGCCGACTACGCTTTCAGCGACAAAAAGCTCTATAACCTGACCGTATACTTCAACGCAGGACAAAAGGTCATTATCGGTTGGCAGGCGTTTTGCGTAGCCGAATACGTTGGTGTGGGTACCCAAAATCCCATTTTCAGTGAAGACGTTTTTCTCGTTGTTGGCGCAGGAGAGGGAGACAGTTACCGCGCGGAAAACTACCTACTGTCCGACCGCTTCGGCGAGAGAGTGGAAATTGACGTGACCGATCTGACCGACGTAAACTACGGTCATCACGTCCTTTTTAAGATGGCGGACGGCAAGTACGTCTACGATAAATTCACTCCCGTTTTACGCAATCTCGAGCCGGTGCAACCGACGGAGATCGACCTGTCCACCCTTTCTCACGGCAACGATATTTATCGGATTAACAGCTTTGCCTTCGAGAGTCTGTCGGAACTGAAAACCATTCGTTTGGCGCGCGTGACTTCGGTAGCGGAGTTTGCGGTGTCCGACTGCGAAAAGTTATCTTTGATCGACCTGAGTAACTTGGCGACGGGACAGGTGGAACTTCGTAGCAGTATCTCTTTCCAATTCAGCACCTTTGCTTCCGATTGTATCATCCTTGTGACCGAGGGTAACTACTCTTCGATCAGTTCCGCTTGGTCCGAACGCACCACGGCAAGAAATCGGCTGAGATACTATGCTAACGTTACTTTTTACGTCGACGGCGTGGTGCAAACGGAAGAGGAATGGCTCCTTCCGTACTTTGGTGAAATTACGGGCGGACCGTGGTATCTGGACGAGGAATGCAGCGACCAATGTACGACCATCCCTGCCGGCACGACCAAGCTATATTCCAAAACGGCGGAGTAAACGGATTAAGAAAGCAGTTTCAAACAACTAAAATTACTTTCTATATAAATTTAAGTTCTTTACAATTTCGGGAACTCATGATATTATAAAAAACATGAAAGACTATTGCAAAATGGTAAACGTTTTCTTTGGGTGCGATCCGGTCGATTTACCTAAAAGAGAGGGTTTTGCCAAAGGGTGGAAGCCGATAAAAGGCATGTGCGGAAACACCTCTCCGGAGGCGGTGCTGCCTTTTGGAAAAATGTCCTGTTGCGCCTACTCCGGCGCCTATCCGACGGGGTACGGTAATTGCAGGGTCAATTCTCATCGTCCCATAAAAGCAATGTATCCCTTTCACCGTTTTTGCGGCTTTACTCACGTTCGTCCGTCCGGGACGGGCTTTATCGGGTATTTTTATAATTTCGCATTAGTTACGCCCACCCTCGCTCTGCAGAAGATCCTCGCCGAAGAGGGTATGCCCGGGTTTTATGCCTGTCGTACCGAAGGGGGCGTTTTTTCCTGCACGGTAACCAATGATTGCGCCTTTCATAGGTTTGCTTTTGCCGCCGGAAAGGGGGAAGTGTACGTTGATTTTTCCCAGTACGGACTCAATAAAAAATTACCTAACCTGCACACCGAATACGACAGAGCCGTTTGCTATATAGACGATGGCGTCGTTCTTTGCGAAACTTCCTTTTACGGCGTTCCCGTTTATTACGCGATGACGGCAAAGGGCGGTTCCGTTGCCCTTCGTTCGGATAAAGGGGGCAAGATAGACTATTCTTCTTATCAGGGTAAGTTCGGCGCCGTTTTTTCCTTCGACGGAGAGGGTGAAACGGTGTTGTCGCTGTCCTTCCGTTCTTTAGAGCATGCAAAGGAGAACCTTTTAAGGGACGTTAAAAAGAGCTTTGACGAGGTAAAGAAAGAGGGGTATGACCGGTGGAATCAGATGCTTTCAAGAATTGACGTCGAGGGGAAGAAAGAGGACGAGGAGCTATTCTACAGTAACCTCTATTTTTCCTTAGTCAAGCCGACGGACGTTTCCGGGGAGAGATTGTACGGATTCGAGGGAGAGGCGGTGACTGACCTGGCTACCCTGTGGGATATGTACAAAACGGAGATGCCCCTTCTTTTTACCGTTTATCCGGAGATCGGGGAAAAGGTAATAAAAACGATCGTTTCCTTTTTCGACACCCATCACTACTTACCTAATAGCTATCTTATCAGCCCCGAGCAGAGTCTGGAAGCAGGTCAAGCCATTCTTTTGACCGCCTTTCTCTTTGCGGACGCGCACCTTCGCGGCGTTGGCGACGCCAAAGAGATGTATAGGGTTTTAGAGGAAGAAACCGTTTCCGTAGACTATAACCAATTCCGGCTCGTAGGCTCGGTACCTCGTACCACCCACACCATGGATCTGTACGAGGGCGAACTCTGTATGGCGCTCCTTGCAGACGCCGTCGGTGAAAAGGAGCAGGCGAAAAAGCTCCGCGAAGACTACAAAAACGTCGCTTGCGTCTACTCGAAGAGGACGGGGCTTTTGAAAAAGAATTCTTGGTACTACGAGGGGAATTTCGTCAATTACTCCTTCCGTTTGCACGCCGACGGAGAGATGCGTATTCGCGCCGCCGGCGGAAAGGAAAAGCTACTAAATAAACTGGATTATTTCTTCGGATACCGTTATCCACGTATCGGGTACGGCAAATTCGAGGGGTTCAATAACGAAACGGATATGGAAGCGCCTTATGCTTATCACTTCATCGGGCGGCACGACCGTATCAGCGAGATCATCGACGCGTCGCGCAAGTTCATGTGGAGATGTACGCGCGGAGGAATGCCCGGCAATAACGATACGGGCGCGCTGTCCTCGCTCTATATCTGGAACGCGATAGGACTGTTTCCTGTCAGCGGTCAGGATAAAATGATCGCCGGCTCCCCCCTCTTTAAGAAGGTGACGATGAACGTCGGCGGAAAAAAATTGGTGCTGGAAAAAGAGGGAGAAGGGATCTACCTTGCCTCGATGGAAGTTAACGGCGTTAAAAAAGACATGGAGTGTACGGTGACCGAAGTAATGCAAGGAGGAAAGGTGATTTTTCACTGCAAAGAGAGCAATGTGTAAGAAGAAAGTTTTAAAAGAATATCGGTTTACCGCAGAAGAATTCACCTACATGGCGAAGGGGTTTTACGAAAGCGAAAACTTTGGAAGGGCGCTCAGTTGCCTCGAAAACGCCAAAGACATTTTCCTGTCCGACAGAAAGAACAGAAAAAAAGAGGAAATGGCACTATGCTATTACCTGTACGGATGCATCATGTTCCGTACTTATAAAAATAAAGAGGCGAAAAAGGCGTTCCGCCTGGCGAAACGGTACTACCGCAGATATTGTAAAAACAAAGCCATGCTGGCAGATTGTATCGTGGAAGAGAGCATCTTTATCGAGAAGAGCCTATTTAACGAGAAAAAAGCCATTCGCCGCAGGAAGAAGGCGTTAAGGATATTAAAGAGAGCAAAAGCCGACTTCAACGCCACGGCAAAGGTCAATTACTATCTTGGGGCGATCTACTACAAAAAGAAGACGGCAAAAGGGGACAGACTGGCGGAAAAGTATTTTTGCGATGCGCTGAAACAGGATCATTCGCCGGAGTATCTGTATTTTGCGATGGGGAGTCTTCAGTTCCGTTTGAAAAAATACCGCAAAGCACTGGGGTATTTCCTTCAGTCGGAAAAGATGCGTAGAGAAATGTACTGCGATACCCCTTACCATATGCAGCTTGCGGAAATTTACGAGCTGATCGGCGACGTGTATATGCTCATTGAGTTGGAAGCAAAAGCGGTGTCCTATTACGTACAGGCGCTGGAAATTTACGACGTCAATCTGCGTAACAAAGACGCCCTTGCAGAACTATTCGACTGTCATCTCGGTTCGATCGAGGGATTGTATAAAGAACTCCTTTCCAAACTCTATCACTGTTACTATAACCTTGGCGATCAGCACAGAGCGGATAAATACAGAAAGCTGTGGGAGAAGGCATGAAGAAAGTGGAGCTTTTGTCCCCGGCAGGGTCCATTGAACGGCTGCGCACCGCTCTGCATTTCGGCGCGGACGCCGTCTACCTGGGCGGAAAACAGTTCGGACTGCGCGCCTATGCAAATAACTTCGGTCCGGAGGAAATGAAGGACGCTATCGGCTATGCGCACGCCTTAGGAAAAAAGGTCTACGTCACCGTCAATATCTTCCCGAGGAACGGGGACTTCGGCGCGATAAAAGACTATTTGGGACAATTGCAGGCGCAAAAGGCGGACGGCGTGATCGTCAGCGACCCCGGTGTCGTGCAGCTATGTTTAAAAGACTTTCCGCTTCTGGACGTACACCTTTCCACGCAAGCCAACACCCTAAATAAATACGCCGCCAAGTTCTGGGCGGAGCAGGGGGTCAAGCGCATCGTTCTGGCAAGGGAAATGCATTTGGACGAGATAAAAGAAACCGCCGACTACTTAGGCGGAGCCGCGGAGCTGGAGGCATTCATTCACGGTGCGATGTGCATTTCTTACAGCGGCAGATGCTTACTTAGTTCCTATCTCACCGACCGGGACAGCAATCGCGGCGAATGCGTGCAGGCGTGCCGCTGGGAGTACAGCCTGGGAGAGGTTTCCCGAAAAAATTCTTTGACCATCGGCGAGGACAGCCACGGCACGTATATCCTCAATTCGGCGGATATGAACACCATGCCGATTATAGAGGACGTCATAAACGCCGGCGTGCAGTCGCTGAAAATAGAAGGTCGCATGAAGACGGAATACTACGTCGGTGTGATTACCAACGCCTACCGGAACCGTATCGACGACATTTTGGCAGGCAGACCCTACGACAAAAAATGGTACAGAGAGACCTTTGCCGTAGGACACAGAGCCTATACGACGGGGTTTTACGTTGGGGACGCCAAACAGTGTTATACCACTTCTCATCCCGAAAATCCCTGCGCCTTCGTCGCCCAGGTCCTTTCCGACCGCGATGAAAACGGCTTTGTTATGGTGGAGCAACGGAACAGATTTTACGCAGGCGAAAAATTGGACTTTGTGTCCGCTTCGGCAGGGATCGGGTCCTTCGTTCCCGAAGAGATCGTTGACGAGGAAGGGAAGCCCGTTGAGGACTGCAAACTGGTCCAACAAAAACTTTTTATCAAAACGGATGTAAATTTAAAAAAATATGATATAATCAGAAAGGGTGATATTTATGAAGAATAAAAAATCGGTGCTTTTTGTTGAGCCGGAGAACATGTTGACACCGGCTTTGGCAATCAAAAAAGAATTGATAAAAGACGCAAGCTACGCCGGGATCGTCATCTCCGAAAAGAAATTGCGTTGCACGCTCAAAAATATGATTTTCGATAAGCTCTTCCCCGAGGGGAACGGAGCAAGAAATCTCTATAAAAAACTGAGAAAGAGCCGTTTTAAACGGAAGCCGGAGATGATGACGTACGGAGAGAGTTGCGGCTTGCCGCAAAAAACGGTGCGTAACTTGCTGTATCGGTTCGTTCCCGACATCGTCGTCGTATCCACAGAAGAAGCTCTGAGGAGCATTATCGTCGAACGGCGCAAACTGGGTATAAAGTGCAACCTCGGCGTACTTTGCAAGGAGAACGTTAACGCCGATATCGTTTCGGAAGAAGTGGACTTTTATCTTGTGGACGATCAGACGGGCAAAAACAAACTGTTAGACCTGCACGCGCCGGACGAGAGGATTATTCCCGGTACGTCGGTGTCTTTAGGCGAGATCGCCGAAGAAGAAAAGCGTTCGCACGCAAAAGAACTTTTTGGGGTGAACGAGAAAAAGGTCATTCTTTACCTCGTAGAGGGTTGCTCGGGAATTATTCGCGAAAGAATAGGGGAGTTACTTGCCACCAAGAACGAGTCGGTGGAGAACTTCTTTTTATGCGGTGCGGACGAGCAGACGGCGGAGTTCGTTTCCTCTCACGGCGGTTGTGTCATCAGTGAAATGAATACGGATAACATTCTGACGGCGTCTGACCTCGTTATGTACACGACGGAAAGCGAACTGTACGAAAAGGCAAAGGAGAAAAACAGAACCACCCTCGTTATCGACCCGGAAAAGAAACTTTCCGACTCGGTGGAGACGGAACTGTCGAAGATGAGAGAGGCCGCCATTCCTACCCCCCACGTCTACTACGCCGACTTCCTGCAAAGATTTTTGGGTCAGAAGAGGATCACCGAAGAGATCGACTCCGACGACATCGGCAGCTGGACCCTCGAAAAGTCCGACGACGACGATTAAGCTAAGGTTTGATTGCAAAAAATGATTAAAAGCGGGGCGTTTTAAGCGAAATTTTTGCCGATTATTTCGGCAGGAAAACGAAGGTTATTTCCTATTTAAAACCACTAAGTATCCCAATAAAAAGGGATACTTTTTTATTTATGTGTTGCCCTTTTATGGCGGCAAGAAGAGATATGTACGTTCTGCCGGTTGACAGGGAATAATATGTAGAGTTATAATAATTTATATATAGAGTTATAATAATTTATAAATACATACAAAAAAGTGCGAGGCGTGTTATGACGAAAAAAACGAAGAAAGTAATACTAATTACTTTCGCCTGCATTCTTGCTGCGCTGCTGGTGGCTACCATTGTCGTGCCTTCGGTGGAGAAAGAAGAAAGCATCCAGGAGACGATGAAGGATGCCGTTTTGCATGAGTCGAACAAAGTCAGCCTGTTTGGCATGGAAGTCAATCCCGGGCTTATTTCCGCCTTTGTCATTACCGGGATACTCTTTGTCGTTGCGCTTATTATTCGTATTTTCGTTATACCCAAGTTCACCATTATTCCGGGCAAATTCCAGGCCATGTTAGAAAAACTGGTAGGTCTGTTTACCGGTATAGCCGAGACCAACAGTCCGCATAGGCCGAACGTTCTGTCCGCTTACATTTTCGTTGCCGCCGTCTATATTTTCTTCAGTACCCTTTTCGAGATGTTCGGCATTCAGGCGGTAACGACGAACGGCACCCCCGTATCCTTGCCCGCTCCTTTATCCGACATCAACGGCGCGATCGCCATGGGCGGAATGACCTACCTGTTTATTTTAAGCGGCGGTATTATCGCCAACAAGGCAAGAGGGGCGGTCAATTCGCTTAAAGACTTTTCTTTGCCGATCTCCATGAGCTTCCGTCTTTTCGGTGCAATGCTCAGTGGTCTTCTTGTAACCGAACTGGTGTACTACGTCCAGGCGCTCAGCTACGTTCTGCCACTGATTGTCGGCGTCCTGTTTACACTCTTGCACGCCTTTATCCAATCCTACGTTCTTATCACTCTCGCCTCCATTTTCTACGGCGAAGTGACCGAACCGCACGTCAAAAAACCCAAAAAGGGTAAAAATAAATAAACATTTTTTTATATGGAGGAATCCAAAATGAAAACGACCGCAAAAAAAATATCCGTACTCGTGCTACTGGCACTAATTATGTTGCTGCTCGTCGGCTTCGTTGCCATGAGCGTCCAAAACGTCGCTTATGCCGCCGATGAAGAGACGGTGACGGAAGCGACCGAAGTGCAGATCGCACAGGAAAAGACCAAACAGATCAAAGCCTGGACGGCAGCCATCGTTATCGGCGCCGGCGCAGTGACGGGCGCTATCTGCATGGGCCTTGCTATCATGAAAGGCGTCGAGGGCATTGCCCGTCAGCCGGAAGCGGAAAGCAAGATCCGTACCATGCTCACCCTCGGTCTGGTCTTTATCGAAACGGTGGTTATTTATACTTTGATCGTGGCGATATTACTGGTTTTCGTACTGTAAATTCGCTCAAAAAAAGAGGAATAAAAAATGCCACTTAATATTGATTGGAAACAAATACTTCTGCACATCTTCAACTTTGTGCTTTTGTTTGCCATTCTCTTCTTTCTTTTGTACAATCCGATAAAAAAATTCATGGACAAAAGGGTGCAATACTACAAGGACATGGATGAGGACACCAAGCGCAGATCGTCGGAAGCAGACGAGATGAAGGAAGCGTACGAACAGAAACTTGCCCAAGTGGACGAGGAGATCGCGGCAAAGAGAAAGGAAGCCGAAGAGCAAGAAGAAAAGAGAAGGGCAGAGGTAGAAGAACGCACGGCGGAAGAGGTACGGAGCATTCTCGATACCGCACGCGCCGATGCGGAGGCGGAAAAACGCAAGATCATCGACAGCGCGCAAACGGAGATCGTCGGTCTGGTGACGGAGGCTTGCCAAAAGGCCATCTCCACCAACCCTTCGGACGCTATGGATGGTTTTTTGAAACAGGCAAACGAGGATAAGAATGACTAATACGGAAAAAATCGCCTATCTTTATTCCGCCGTTGCACCCACCGAGAAACAGCGCGTAGGCTTCGTTCATTTCATTGAAAAAAAGTACGGCAAGGGGTACACCCTTGAGTGGAAACAGAGCGACAAGTACGCCGGTGGATTCGGTTTGCTCGTTGAAGCCGACCTCTACGACTGGAGCGCGGAGGAGAGATTCCGCCAGCTCAAAAAGAGTATACAAGGGGTAAAAGGCAACGACATCATTACTTTACTGAAAGAAGAAGTCAGCTCCTGGCAACCGTCCGTGGTGCCGCAGGAGACGGGTACCGTTCTTTCCGTAGGCGACGGCATAGCCATTCTTTCCGGTCCGGAAAGAGCTACGTTTGGAGAAATTTTAGTCTTCTCTTCCGGCGTAAAAGGTATGGTGCTTTCGTTGGAAACGGAAACGGTAGGTTGCATACTGTTTGACAGCGACGATTCCGTCAGTCAAGGGGATATTGCTTACCGGACGAAAAAGACGGCGGGGATCCCAACGGGAGAAGGCTTTATCGGGCGCGTTATTAACGCACTCGGCGAGCCGATAGACGGACTTGGCGAAATCATAGCGGACGACTATTATCCTATCGAACGCCCTGCGCCCGACATTATCGACCGTCAGCCGGTCAATAAGCCTATGGAAACGGGACTGCTTGTTATCGACTCCATGTTCCCGATCGGTAGGGGACAGAGAGAACTTATTATCGGCGACCGTCAGACGGGTAAAACGGCGATCGCCATAGATACCATTGTCAATCAAAAAGGCAAAAACGTGATTTGCATTTACGTTGCCATAGGGCAAAAGATGTCCTCGGTCATTCGTATTTGCGATACGCTGAAAAAATACGGAGCGATGGATTACTCCATCGTCGTCTCCGCAACGGCAGGAGAGGCGGCCCCCCTTCAATACGTTGCGCCCTATGCAGGGTGCGCGTTAGCCGAGTACTTTATGGATAAAGGAAAGGACGTCCTTATTATCTACGACGACTTATCCAAGCACGCCGTAGCCTATCGTTCTTTATCCCTTCTTTTAGACCGTTCGCCGGGGCGCGAAGCCTATCCGGGGGACGTCTTTTATCTCCACTCCCGTTTGTTGGAACGTTCGGCGCACCTGTCTGAGGAAAAGGGCGGCGGGAGCATTACCGCTCTTCCCGTTGTGGAAACGCAGGCAGGGGACGTGTCCGCCTATATCCCGACCAACATTATTTCCATAACGGACGGTCAGATATATCTGGAAACCAACCTGTTCTTTGCCGGACAACGCCCGGCGGTCAACGTCGGACTTTCCGTCTCTCGTGTGGGCGGCGACGCGCAGACAACGGCAATGAAAAAAACGTCCGGGACGCTGCGCCTCGACTTAGCGCAGTACAGAGAAATGGAAGCATTCACCCAGTTCGCCGGCGACCTGGACGAGGCGACGTTAAAAAGGCTGGCGTATGGACAGGGGCTGATGCAACTTCTCAGGCAGGATAAATTCCACCCCCTCGCCATGAATACGCAGGTACTGGTACTACTTATTGCGCTCAATAAAGTTATTGACGCGCAGCCCAATGAATTCAGAGAAAGGGTCTTTGCGACCGTTCGCTATCTGGAAAGGGAATATCCGCAAAAAATGCTCGACATCGAGCGGAGCGGTATTCTTTCGGACGACGATAAAGAGTTTTTGATAGCGCAGGCAAAAGAATACGTCGAGAGGAGCTATGGCAAATAAAAAAGAGGTAAAACAGCATATCTCCAGCGTATCGGATATCAGGATGATCACTAACGCCATGTATCTGATCGCTTCGACGAAGTTGCGCCGGGCAAAAATCGACTTAGAAAACGCCCGGTATAGTTTTACCGCGCTTGAAGCTATCATAACCAGAATGGCGGCGGACGACAGGACCAACGAATATCGGTTTTTCCACCCGACGGCGGAACAAAAACCGGGCATCGTCGTCATTACCGCGGACAAGGGTCTGGCTGGACCATATAACTATAACGTCATCAGAAAGGTCCTTTCGATGCCGTGTATACAGAACGCCAAACTTTTCGTCGTAGGTAATTACGGCAGGCAGTATTTTAAAAAGCACGAAGCTAATATGGCGCAGAATTTCGTTTTCAGCGCGGAGGGGCACGCCCTTCGTACCGCAAGAGCGATTTGCCGGATCTTGATGGAAGAATTCATCGCCGACGAGCTAACGGAAATTCACGTGGTCTACACCGACTATTCCGGCGGAATGACGTCGGAAGTAAAAACGAAAAAGTTATTGCCTTTTGAACGTGGTGCGCAGAAGGAACGATACGAGTTCTTCCCGTCCATTCAAGAGGTTTTGGACGGTATCGTTCCGGAATATCTGACCGATTTTTTACAGGGCGCATTGACGGACAGCTATTGCAGCGAGCAGCACGCCAGAATGACGGCTATGGACGCCGCCAATAGAAACGCCGAAAAACTGCTTGACGAACTCTCCGTCAAATACGACCGTATCCGTCAGAATACCATAACGCAGGAGATCATCGAGGTCTCTGCCGGAGCTAAGCGGCAACGGCAAAAAGGAGTATAGGACAATGAAAGGGATTATTGTCAGGATAGAAGGTTCCGTCGTAGACGTCCATTTTGACGACGGACTACCGAAAATAAGAGAAGCATTGACCGTGCAGACCCCTTCGGGCAAGAAGACGATGGAAGTAGCCCGTCACGTCGGCGAAGGCACCGTCAGATGTATCATGCTCTCCGGAACGGAAGGACTGGGCAGGGGAATGGAAGCGGAATCTACGGGGAGCGGAATAAAAGTCCCCGTCGGCAAGGCTACTCTCGGGCGGCTCTTTAACGTCCTCGGCGAACCGATAGACGGCATGGAATTTACGGCGGAGACCTGTTGGGACATCCACAGAAAAAGTCCTTCTTTTACCGAGCAGACCTCTTCCATGGAGATTTTGGAAACGGGTATCAAAGCAATCGACCTGTTGGAACCTTATTTAAAAGGGGGCAAAATCGGACTGATGGGGGGAGCCGGCGTAGGTAAGACGGTCCTCATTCAAGAACTCATTCATAACATCGCCACCGAGAGCGGCGGTTATTCGGTATATGCAGGCGTAGGAGAACGTTCCAGAGAAGGAAACGATTTATGGAACGAAATGCGCCAGAGCGGCGTTATCTCAAAGGCCGCCCTTTGTTTCGGTCAGATGAACGAAGCCCCCGGCGTACGTATGCGCGTAGCTTTGTCCGGACTGACTATGGCGGAATACTTCCGCGACGTGGAGAAAAAAGACGTACTGTTTTTCGTCGATAACATCTTCCGTTTCGTGCAAGCAGGTTGCGAGGTGTCCACCCTTCTTGGGCGGCTCCCGTCGGCAGTGGGGTATCAACCTACTTTGGCAGAAGAAATGGGCCGGCTGGAAGAGCGTATCACTTCTACCGTAAACGGTTCCGTCACTTCCGTCCAGGCAGTTTACGTGCCGGCGGACGACCTGACCGACCCGGCGCCGGCGACCACCTTTTCGCACTTGGACGCTACCACCGTACTCAGCCGTAAAATTGCCGAGCAGGGCATTTATCCCGCTATCGATCCGCTTGCGTCATCCTCACGTATTCTGGAAGCGGATATCGTGGGAGAAGAACACTATCGCGTTGCCAGGAAGGTGCAAGAAATTTTACAAAAATACACAGAACTGAAAGACATTATCGCCATACTCGGTATCGAGGAATTGAGCGAGGAAGACAGGCTTTTGGTGTCGCGCGCAAGAAAGTTACAGCGGTTTTTGTCGCAACCGACTTTCGTCGCGGAAAAGTTCACCGGGCTGCCCGGCGTGTACGTGTCGCTATCGGAGACGCTGCGCGGTTTTGCCATGATCGTGGACGGAAAAATGGACGAGTACCCGGAAGAGGCCTTCTATAACGTAGGCGTCATCGACGACGTTGTCGCCAAGGCGGAAAAACTGAAATGAACACCTTTTTTCTGAAAATATACACCACCGAACATCCCCTGTACGAGGGCGAGTGCGAGAGCTTGATCGTACCGACTTCGGACGGGTTGTACGGGGTCATGGCACATCATACGGACATGATCGCCGCGATCACCGACGGGGAGCTACGGTACAGAGAAAAGGGGAAGACGGAGTTTACCAGCGTTGCGGTATCGCCCGGGATACTGAGCGTAATGAAAAACGAAGTGATAGTCCTTGCGGAAACGGCGGAACAAGCCAGCGAGATAGACTTCGAGCGGGCAATGAAACAACATAAGCACGCTATGGAGCAATTGGAGAAGAGCAAAGACCCGTTGGAAAAACACCAGGCGCAAATGAAAATCGCACGCGCCGTGATCAGGCTGAGAGTCGGTTCAAAAGGTCGCGTCAGTCATTAATACAGTTGCAATAAGGAGAAAAAATGTTTAAGAATTTTTTTGATTTTTTATCTGGAAAGAAAACGAACGGAACGCAAACAAAACAGTCGGACGCACCCTATCAGCCGCCCACGTACGTTCGTAAACCTACGCCGCTTTGGATACAGATCTTTAACACCGTATTCCCCACTCTTTGCGCGGTGGCGTATATTTTGATCGGGATCTTTCTGCATCTATGGCATCCCACCTGGCTGCTATTCTTACTGGTGCCGCTCTATTATTCCCTGACGGAAGCGGTCAGAAGAAAGGACGCGACTTATTTTGCATTCCCCGTACTGGTCGTGGGCGTCTATCTCTTGCTTGGATTTTTGAAAGTCAAATACTTTTTATGGTTCCTGCCCATTCTTATTTCCATACCCATTTATTATTTGATTTGCAGTGCGATAAAGAGAAAGAATATTATTCTCGCACTTGACGGTTTGGTACCCATTCTTTGCGTTATCGGATACCTATGCCTCGGTTTAATTGGTGGTTGGTGGCACCCCGGTTGGGTGATTTTCTTCGCCATTCCGCTCTACTATCAGACGGTCGCCGCCGTAAAGAAGTATCAAAAGGAAAAGAGGGCGGCAAACTACGGCAAACCGGAGCATTCGGGATATAGCAAAGTGGAAACGATGACCGAAGAAGAGTACGAAGAAAGGAGGAAATCATGAGTTTCAATACCATACCGCTGACGTCGCTGGCAGGCACCCTCTGCGATATCATAGGCGCGCGTCGCCCCAAAGAAGCCAAAGGGGAGATCGCTGCAATTAAAGAATTGGTAGACAAAAAGGCGGGCGGCAAAGTAGACAGGATGCTTCTGTATAATCCCGACGCCGTCGGACAGTGGATATACGAAAAGTATTATAATTATTTCCCTTGTGTCCGTGACAACACAGATATCGAGGTGGACGTGCTTACGGCCTTTCCGCCCAAAACCCCCATCTGCTTTGCCACTATGTATACCGGCGCAGACCCGGCGGTCCACGGCATACAGACCTATTGCAAACCGGTACTGCAAACGGATACCATTTTCGACGCGCTCCCGGACAGCGGCAAAAAGGTGGCTATGGTCGCTATCGCCAATCAAAGCATTCCGCGTATTTTCGAGCAGAGAGATATCGACTACTACGTGATGAAATACGACGGCGACGTCATCAAAAAGGCATTGGAACTGATTGCCGAAGACAAGTACGACGTCATCGAAGTATATAACCAGGAGTACGACGACAGAATTCACTACACCTGGCCTACGTCCGGTCTTGCCCGAAAGGCGTTAAAACATTATAACGAAAACTTCGGCAAGCTGATGGAAGCGGTCAAAAAGAATTGGACCTGTCACGACACGTTCGTCGCTTTCTCCCCCGACCACGGCGTACATAAACCGCTGATAGGACTGGGAACGCACGGTAAATTCATCCCGAAAGACATGAACGTAAAACACTTCTTCGGAGTCTTCCCCAAACAATAAAATGGCAGTAAACGGCGTATTCAACGTGACGATATGTATCGTTGGGATCCTCATTCTCCTGATACACGTCATCAACATTATCAGTAAAAAAGGCAAGAGAAAGGACGAAATGGTGCTACTGACCTTTTTCGTCTTTACTATCGTACATTTTGCAACCTACCTTACCTTTACTTTGATAAAGATTTCCTTTACCAGTAACGCCTATATCATCGCTTTTTATACCCTCTTTTATTTGATGAACAATGCCGAGGTGCTGTTACTTTTTCGCTATGCGCGCGAATACATGAAGTGGGAAAGAAAAAAGAGCAGGGTGCTGACCGCTCTTAACATCTCCCTCTTCGTCCTTTTCGTCGCTCTGGACCTGACCAACATTTTTACCGGCATCTTTTTTACCGCGGAAAACGGCGTGTACCTAAGAAGCAAAACGATGATACTTTCCCAAGGGTATCAATTCGTCATGCTCGCCGTCGTATTCATAACTTCCATTATTGATAAAAGACTCAACCTGCGCGAAAAAGCCGCTTTTATTTCCTACTGTACGCTTCCCTTCGTCGCCATTATTTTGCAAAATATTTTCAAAGGCTATGCGATAGGGTACGCCTCCATTATCATCGCTATCGAAGTCCTCTTTTTCTTCGTAAACGTCCAAAAGAGTATTGTCCTTGCGAAAGAAGAGGAGAAGAATAAGGACGCCAAAATAAAACTGATGCTTTCGCAAATACAGCCGCATTTCATGTACAACTCCCTCTCGTCGATCTCTACGCTTATTATGCTCGACCCGGAAAAAGCGCAAACGGCACTGGATGACTTTACCGAATATTTGCGGATGAACCTTTCTTCGCTCAGCGCGACGGGGTGCGTTTCTTTCGAGACGGAACTAAAACATATAAAGACCTATATCGACCTGGAAAAAATGCGCTTTGGCGACAGACTGAAAGTGGAGTATGATATAAAAAACATCGACTTTACCCTTCCGCCTCTGACCATTCAACCCATCGTGGAGAACGCAATCAAACACGGTATTTTGAAAAAGGTAGAGGGAGGCACGTTGACGCTCAAAACGTGGGAGACGGAAAGAGCCTACGTCGTGGAGATTACGGACGACGGGGTAGGGTTTGACCTCTCGAAGGTGGACTTTAACGGCAATGAACACGTCGGGCTGAAAAACATACAGTACCGTCTGGCAAAAATGTGCGACGCAGGACTTTTTATTAAAAGTACTATCGGATCGGGGACGACGGTCACCGTCACCTTCCGGAAGGAGAAAAAATGAGGATTGTGCTTGTCGATGACGAACGTCTCCAGCTTTTGCGTCTGACCGACGCTGTTAAAAAGGCACTGCCGGGAGACCACACCTTTTTGAGCTACGTCAATCCCGTCCTTGCCTGGGAAGAGAACGAGAATACTCCGGTGGACCTTGCATTTCTCGACGTGGAAATGCCCGTATATAACGGCCTTATGCTGGCAAAAAAATTCAAGAGCGTCAATCCGCTTGTCAATATCATTTTTATCACCGCCTACAACGAGTACGCACTGGACGCCTATAAAATCCACGCCTCCGGCTACGTCACCAAACCCGTCAACGTCGAAAAGATAAAGACGGAACTGCAGAGCTTACGTTACCCCATCGAACAGACCGCCAAAAAATTGCAGGTCAGGTGCTTCGGTAACTTCGAGGTCTTTGCCGGCGGCATTCCGTTAAAGTTTGCTCGCAAAAAGAGCAAAGAATTGTTCGCCTACCTTGTCTATCGGGAAGGCGCGGCCGTAAACGTCAACGAACTCAACGCCGTTCTTTGGGAAGAGGACAAAAAGTCCTATTTCCGCAACCTCATCGCCGACGTCCAGTCCACCTTAAAATCGGTTAATGCCGAAGACGTGTTCATTAAACGCCGCAACGAGTGTTTTATCGACACTTCCAAGATCGACTGCGACGCCTACGAATATAAAAAGAACGATCCCGACGCCGTACGCGCATATCAGGGAGAATTCATGGCACAGTACGACTGGGCTACCTTTTAATTCCGGACTTCATTTTCAATAATAAATAATATACCTAAACTTTTTTGTGGCACTTCTGTTGCACTCTGTTTGCTATCATGTATCACGTATTATTTTCTACAATAAAAAACGTTGATAAAACGAAAGGAGAAAATATGGTACAAAGAAAGCAAAAAACAACCGTCATCATACTGGCGATTGTCATTTGCTTACCAACCGCGTTATCCGTAGCGGTGGCTTTCCTGTCCGCGCCTTCGACAAAAGGAGTGAGTGCAATCGGCGGCGCAAAGTATAACGGGATTCTTCTCGCTTCCGAGACCACTGCCGAATTGTCCGACCGTGCGGAAGTAAAGAGCGTTGAGGATACAATTAACGCCATTGGAGAAGTTACTTATCCGGACAGCAAGGGAGCAATCGGAGCGGCGCGCGAAGCGTACGACGCACTCTCGCGTGAACGTAAAGAACAGGTAGAAAACTACGACGTTCTCACGGCGGCGGAAGATAAGTACAGACAGCTTGGACAAGAGGCTACGGCAAAAAAAGGTCTCTCCGTAGGAGCTATCGCCGGTATCGTCGGCGGAAGCATCGTGGGTATTACCAGTATAATTTTGCTTGTTTTTTTTCTTCTCAAAAAAGAGGAAAAAGATAAGAAATAGTAAAAGGGAGCGTTACTATAAATAAATCCACCGGGTGATGCCCGGTGGATTTATTTTGGCAAGTAAAGTGTAAATAGCGGGCGTATTATTCGAATCGAATAATAGCCAGCTCGAATTTCTTTAATGTCAGCGGCGTAGTCGCTTCGCCCATCTTGTTCTCGAAAATGTCGGTGCGGCAGACGGCTTTTTTGCCGGCAAAAGAAAGGTTTGCCGTTTGGGTTCTCGACGTGGAATTGTACAAACGAACGATGATGCCTTTTTTGTCGTCGGCAGGCTTGATTTCTTCGACGATGACGTTCTCATTGTCACAGACGTAGCCGACGTCCAGACCTTTGCCCTGTCCGAGGACGGTGGAGAGGGGATTGTTAAGTAGGTAGGCGGCTTTGTAGGTGTCTTCCAGTTGATTGCCTTCGTGGACGAGAATGGCGTAGTTTATTTCGTGCTTTCCCTGCTCCGGACGGTGGCTGGGACCTTTTTTCGGGGTGCGGATGAGGTTCATGTCCATGACGTTGTTTTTGCAACGGAAGCCGTACTTGCAGTCATTGAGAATGGATATGCCGTACAGGCTTTCGCTCATGTCGACGAACTTCTGCCCGTTGACCTCGAACTGCGCTTTCTCTATGCTGTTTTCTTCCGTCGTGCGACGGGTCAGATGACCGAACTGTACGTTAAAGGTACATTCCGACGTGTAGATATCGACGGGGAAGGCGATACGGAGCATGGAGCTTTGCTGATTGCAGTCTACGTCCATTTTAACGGTGATCATACGAGAATCGGGCAGCAGAGAGAAGCGTTGCTTAATGACGTTGTCGTCGGCGGAATAGGTCGCCTCGGCATATCCCTCTACGCCGTCCGTACCGATGGAAAAAGCGGTGCATACGGCATCCTTTTTCTTGTTGCGGTAGTCCTTAGGGAAGTCCCATGCGTCGCCGTTATCAACGTATTTGCTTACGACAGCCATTTTGTTTTTACGCGGGACGAATTCTTTATGGAGCTTTTTATCAAAGAGAGAGACGATATATCCACCGGCAAAAGTAACTTTGAGATAGTCGTTCTCCATGGTGTTTTCCGTCACGATGACTTTCTTCTTTACTTCGGAAAGGGAAGAAAGCGGGACAGAAGTAAATCCGCCTATTCTTAGGTCGTACCACTTGCCGTCTATATAGTAGGGCATATCGTAACGATAGGGATTGAGATTGACAACGGACGTCCCGGATGCGAGAGCCGTTTCCAGCGTCTTAATGGCGGAAGCCAGCTCGTCGTAGATGGCTTCGTAGCGGGCCTCCGACTCGGCATAAACCCTGTCGATTGAAGAACCGGGAAGTATGTCGTGGAATTGATAAAGTAAAATCTCTTTCCAAATTTCGTCAATCCGTTCTTTTTTTATGGGCAGGTCAATTCCTCTTTCCAGTGCCATTACGGTCAGAAGATCGTAATTTTTGAGGGCAAACTCGCACTTCCTGTTATAACGCTTATTTTTGGAGTGCGACGTCTGCGTACCCTGGTGTTTTTCCAGGTACAGTTCTCCCTTATGGATGGGATAATCCTTTTCGGGATCGTCTATATCTTTAAAGAAGTCGGCTGATTTTTTAAAGTCCACTTTCGGCGTGTCTTTGAGGTCTTTCATACGCATCGCCCGTTCGATGTGTTCCACTCCCGGTCCTGCGCCGCCGTCGCCGATGCCAAATAACGCCATTGCCTCGTTATTGTGTTTCCGTTCGTAATAATACTTTTCCGCCTTCTTGAACGAGTAGGTGTTCATCGCGCCGTTGTAGGTGCATTCGGGGAGCATGTGCGCAAGAACGCTGCTGCCGTCCAGTCCTTCCCAACGGAAGGTATGATAGGGGAATTTATTATACTTGTTCCAGCTCATTTTCTGGGTCAGGAAATAGGGGACGCCGGCGAGGTTCATTACCGTAGGCAGACACCCGGAGTAGCCGAAGCTGTCCGGCACCCAAAAAATATTCATATCCTGTCCGAATTCGTCGCGGAAAAACTTTTTCCCGTAGTAAAATTGACGTATCATGCTTTCGCCGGAAATAAGGAAGCTATCCGGTTCCACCCAGGTCGCGCCCTGCACGTCCCACCGTCCGTTTTTGGCCTGCTCCTTGACTCTTTCATAGATATCCGGGTAGTCCCGTTTGACCCAGTCGTAGAGTTGCGCCTGCGACGCGCCGAAGATATAATCGTCGTACTTTTCGATGTTCTTTAATTGATTGGCAAAAGTCCTGCCCCCTTTACGATAGCTCTCGCGGATGGGCCAAAGCCAAGCAAGGTCCAGGTGCGCGTGACCGATGGAGTGGAAGGTAAATGCGTTACCGTCGTTCTTTTCGGCAAGAAGGGGCGCAAGAACTTTTCTTAGTTCCTTTGCCTTTTCCCCCGTCAGTTTTTTGCACTTAGGCAGAATGGAAAAGAGGGTGGCAATGATCTTTTTTTCAAAGTCGTCGTTATAGTTGTAGGCGTACACGTCGAAAAGGACCTCTATATCGTACGCCAGTGCGTCTATTTCCTTTTCGTAACGGATAATGGACAGTTCGGACACCTTAGAATCATTCTTTCGATTCCCAAACAGGTCGTTTGCGCCGCAATCGATCCAAAAGTCAACGGTGCCGTCGTTCTTAACGAGTCCCTCCGTATCCACCACGATCTTCTTTGCCAGTCCCAGATCGGGAGAGAACTGGGAGTAGCGCGAGGTGATGCCCTGTTTGACCGTTCCGTCGCAACCGAAGACCAGCCCTTCGCCGCCGCAGTCGATGAGGAATTTTATCTCGCCTTCTACTTTCGGCATCTTTCCGGTTACGTGGAACCAGGCGCAGTCAAAGACGTTTTTCGCCCAGACGGTTCCTTCTTTTATAACGATCTTTTTGCCTTCCGTTTTTCTGTCGTAAGGCACCGGCTCTTCGGTGACGTACCCCTCGCAGCGAAGGGGAGAAAGTTTTTCGTAAGCGGCTTGGTGAATTTTTTTAACGAGGCGAGCTATCTTCTCACCCTTCAAAAAGCTCGGCTTTTCTTTATTCTTATATTTTTTATGCGCTTCCAAACGTCTGTATTTATAGTAGTAGTCGTAGGCTATTTCCATTGCGGCTTTTTTCATGTGTTCCTCCGAAAGAAAAAAATTATTTTTATTATACATAATAAAGGAGAGGTTTGTCAATCCGGGTAAAAAGGAGGGACGGGAAAGGGATTATGAGACACTCTGCCCGTTATTATTTCATATTTAGTTCATAATTATATGGTATCATCCATATCAGTAAGTCAGTAAATCATTACCCGTGGAGGCACAATATGGCCAATTTCTATGATTTGTCCGTTTGGCGTGGGCTGCTTTTGTTCGGCGTTTTGTTTGTCAGTCTGATTATCGCAAACGTCCTGAAAACGCAAGTCCCATTTCTCAAAAAATCCCTCATACCCAACTCCGTTCTCGGCGGTATCATCGTGCTTATCGTTTCGTCCATAGTCTATTTCACGACGGGCGATTACCTCTTTAATCTGCCACTGTTTTCCGAAAACGGCTCCGGCATAGCGACGCTGGAAGTAATCACTTATCACTGCCTTGCCATCGGTTTTATTGCCATGACCCTGCGCCCGTCGAGCAGTAAGTTGACGAAGTCGCGGACGGGAGAAATTTTTAATTCCGGACTGACCACCGTCAACACTTATCTTTTACAGGGTATCTTCGGCATTGCAATCACGCTGATCTGCGCCGTTATCATCACCGACTTTGCCGGCGGTAGCGGTATTCTTCTTTCCTTCGGCTACGGGCAGGGGACGGGGCAGGCACTCAATATTGGGGGCAATTTCGACGCCTCTATGGGGTCGGGCGGCGTGTACAAAAACATCGGTCTGTCACTGGCTGCCATCGGCTTTTTGGTTGCCAGTATCGTCGGCGTTATTTATATCAATATTTTACGAAAGAAAGGAAAGCTCAGCTATAAAGAAGCCGCCGTATCCGCGTTAAAGTCGGAAGACGTCGTCGGCGAAAACGAGCCGCCCCTCAACGAGTCGGTAGATAAACTGTCCATTCAGATCGCCCTGATCGTACTGACCTACCTTGTCGCCTATGGCATGATGTACCTTATTGGTAACGTCATCATGAAGGGAGGCAATATGATAGGGACGGTGTACGGGTTTAACTTCCTTTTCGGCGTCATCGCCGCAACCTTGGTAAAAAGCGTATTAAAACTGCTGAAGAAAGGCAAGCTGTTAAAGAAAGACTACGTCAACACCTTTTTGCTTAACCGCGTGTCGGGCTTTGCGTTTGACATGATGATCGTAGCCGGCATCTGCGCCATTCAAGTCGACCTCGTTTCCGGCTATATCGTACCCATCGCCATCCTCGCCGTCGTTGGCGCGCTGGTCAGTTTCTTCTACGTGCATTTCATCTGCAAAGTCCTCTTCCCCGAGTACAGATACGAGCAGTTCCTGGCCTTCTTCGGAATGCTCACCGGAACGGCCTCTACCGGCATGATCCTACTTCGAGAGGCCGATCCCAATCTGGAATCGCCCGTGTCGGAAAACCTCGTCTATCAAAATCTCCCGGCTATCGTTTTCGGCTTCCCCATTATGCTCATTGCAGGGAGCTTAACGAATAAACCGCGCGATTTGGGTAACACATTACTTATGTTTGGTATCATATTTGCCATATTTATTGTTTTGAATATCATTTTATTCCGCAGGTATATTTTCAAAAAAGCATTCAAGAAAAAGGGTGAATAAATGGACGTAAAGAAGGGGATACGGTTTCAACGAGCAGTGATTTTTTTCCTGCGTGTCAGCGTAGGCTGGTTCCTTGCCCTCGTTTTAGGATTTCGGTTCCGGAAGAAGAAACCGAAGTCGAAGACATACCTTCTTCTTGCCAATCACAATTCCGATCTCGATCCCGTTATGGTCATCATGGGAACGGGAAAGCACGCAAGGTTCGTTGCCAGCGCGAACGTGCTGAAAGGATTTTTTGGGGGTCTGATAAAACTTCTTTTTGCGCCCATTCCGCGCAAGAAAGGCGCCAGTGCCGACGATACCGTTTCACTTATTGAAGAGAACCTCAAACAGGGCATCAGCGTCGCTATGTTCCCCGAGGGCAATAAATCGTGGGACGGGGAGACCGGGTTTATTTCACCGCGAACAGCGCGCTTGGTAAAGGAATCGGGCGCGGCGCTCGTTACATATCGACTGGACGGCGACTACATGAAAAACCCCCGTTGGGCAAAGCACTCAAGAAAGGGCAAGGTGTACGGCACTTTCGTCAATGAATACACGGCGGAACAACTGGCAGGGATGAGCGAACAAAAGGTATACGATATCATCTGCAAAGACCTCTACGTCGACGCCTACGCTTTTCAGCGTGAAAGGGGACTCCGCTACCGGGGCAAAAACCTCGCCGAGGGACTGGAACTGACCGGCTACCTCTGCCCCTGTTGCAAACGGTTCGATACCGTCAAAACGAAGGGTAACGTCGTCTTCTGCGATTGCGGTATGAAAGCGGAACTGGACGAAAAGGGCTTTTTACATTCGGATACGTTACCGTTTAAAGAGCCGCTCAGTTGGAGCCGGTGGGAAAAATCTTACCTTTCCGAAAAGGGCGGAAAGTGGCAGGGCGTTATCACCCGCGACGAGGGAGTTACTTATAAATGCGGCGATAAAAAAGCGGAGAACGCCATCGTGACCGTCTTCAGCGATCGCATTGAAATCAACGCCGACCAAAAATACGTCCACTACTTTTCCGACGTCGTTAATATGGGAGCTTTCCGCACCACGCGCGTCTTTATCAGTTTCAGAGAGGGCTACGTGGAACTTTTTAAGGAGAGCGGCATTTCCGGCATAAAATATTTTACTCTCTGGCGCACCCTGACCGGGCAGAAGATCTATTGAGGGATGAAATAAAAAGCCCCAATCGGCTTTTGGCGTCCGTCGCACACTCTTTTTTAGCCAACTTTTCCCGTTTATCACAACGAAAAACATTGACACAAACCGCGTTTTACAGTATAATACTTTTGGTAAAAATAAAAAGGTTGTTTTATTATAATAAAACGTACCCAATAAATATGCCGGAAAACAACAGAAAAATCATATGAACAACATTTGCAAAGGAGGCAAGCAATGGCTCATTTAAGTGAAGCGGCTGTTAAACAGATCACCGAGATCTGCGACAGATACGCCGACGAGAAGACACCGCTTATGATGATTCTAAGCGACATTCAAAGGGAATATGGTTATATCCCGCTTGAGGTGCAGGAACTGGTATCCGACAAAACGGGTATCCCTGTGGCTGAAATTTACGGGGTAGTGACCTTCTATTCTTTCTTTTCTCTGCAACCGAAGGGAAAATACGTTATCGGATGCTGCCTGGGAACGGCCTGTTACGTAAAAGGCGCCCAACAGGTAATCGATAAGTTTTCCGAAATCCTCGGTATCAAAGCAGGAGAAACGACTGCGGATGGGCTGTTCACCATCGACGCTCTCCGTTGCATCGGCGCCTGCGGTATCGCTCCTGCCGTTTCCATCAACGGAAAGGTGTATCCGAAGGTTTCCGTCAATGCCGTCAGCGGTATCGTTGACGAGTACAAAGCAAAAGAGAACTAAGGTCAAGGAGAACTGAGAGATGATAAAGAATATTGATGAATTGAAAAAGATTTCTCACGATTGCTCTTCCTGTCTGAGCAGCAAATTCACCGGCGCGGACGGGAAACGTCATATCGTGCTTTGCGGTGGTACCGGATGCCTTTCTTCCAACTCCGCCGAAATACTTGCCGAATTTGAAAAACAAATAAACGAAAGAGGTCTTTCGGACAAAGTTACCGTAAACCAGGTCGGTTGCTTCGGTTTCTGCTCCCAGGGACCTTTTGTTAAAATCTATCCGGAAGACACCCTCTATCGTATGGTAAAGATCGAGGACGTCACCGAGATCATGGACAAAGACATCCTCGGCGGCGAAATCGTCGAGCGTCTTCTTTACGTTGACCCCAGAACGCAAGAAAAGGTCAAAAAGCAAGAGGATATCAACTTCTATAAAAAACAGGTCCGTATCGCCCTGCACGGCTGCGGCAGTATCAATCCGGAGGATATCAACGAGAGTTTGGGAGCAGGTGCCTTCCAGGGTCTTGCTCGCGCGCTCACGATGGATAGACAGGACGTCATTAACGAGGTCCTCAATTCCGGTCTGAGAGGAAGAGGCGGCGCAGGATTCCCCACCGGCAGAAAATGGCAGTTTGCTTACGCTCAGCCCGCCGGAGAAAAATACGTCATCTGTAACGGTGACGAAGGCGACCCGGGCGCGTTCATGGACCGTTCCATTTTGGAAGGTAACCCCCTTGCCGTTATCGAAGGTATGATGATAGCAGGGTATGCTATCGGCGCGCAGAACGGTTATTTCTACGTCCGTGCCGAATACCCCATTGCCGTTAAGAGATTGAGAATAGCCATCAAAGAGGCGGAAGAACTCGGACTTATCGGTGACAACATTCTCGGAACGGACTTCTCCTTCCGCGTACATATCCGTTTGGGCGCAGGCGCGTTCGTCTGCGGCGAAGAGACGGCTCTGCTTAACTCCATCGAGGGTCAACGCGGTATGCCCCGTCCCCGTCCGCCGTTCCCGGCAGTAAAAGGTCTGTGGCAAAAACCGTCCATCGTCAACAACGTTGAAACGCTCGCTTGCGTACCTTATATTATGCGCGAGGGATATGAGAAATTTGCTTGCCAAGGCACGGAAAGAAGTAAAGGAACCAAAGTTTTCGCCCTCGGCGGAAAGGTCAATAACGTAGGTCTTGTCGAAGTTCCGATGGGAACGACCCTCCGCGAACTTATCTACGACATCGGCGGCGGCATTCCCAACGGTAAAAAGTTCAAAGCCATCCAAACGGGTGGACCTTCCGGCGGATGCCTTACCGAAGCCGACCTCGACGCGCAGATCGACTTTGATAACCTCGTTGCTCGCGGCTCCATGATGGGTTCGGGCGGCGCGATCGTCATGGACGAAGACAACTGTATGGTCGACGTAGCTAAATTCTATATGGAATTCATTTGCGACGAGTCCTGCGGCAAATGTTCTCCCTGCCGTATCGGAACTAAGAGAATGCTCGAGACTTTGACCAAGATCACCGAAGGCAAAGCCACTATGGACGACCTGTCTAAATTGGAAGAGCTGGCGGCTAACATTAAGACCAACTCGCTGTGCGCTCTCGGTCAGACCGCGCCCAACCCGGTACTGTCCACGTTAAAAGCGTTCAGAGACGAATACGTTGCTCACATCGTCGACAAGAAATGCCCGGCGCACGTCTGCAAGAGCCTCATGAAATACGATATCGACAAAGAAAAATGTATCGGATGCGGACTTTGTGAACGTCAATGCCCCGTCTCCGCTATCTCCAAGACCGATTACGTCGCGCCCGGACATAAACTCCCGTCCCGCGTCATCGACGACAGCAAGTGCGTTAAGTGCGGTCTTTGCATGGCTTCTTGTAAATTCAAAGCAATATCCAAGAAATAAGAGAGGTAAAAGAAATTATGGCTAACGTTAAAGATAAAGAAACTACGAAAGTTAATATTAAAATTGAAGGTATTCCCTTTCAGGTAGAGGCCGGACTGACCATTTTAGAGGCCGCCAAGAAATGCGGATTTGAGATCCCCTCTCTTTGTGCGTTCAATCATGGAGAATGCTCCAAAGCATCCTGCCGCGTATGTCTCGTAGAGGCTACCGGGGCAAGAGGTTTGGTTGCGGCTTGCGTCTATCCCGTAGCGGAAGGCATGGAGATCACCATTTCTTCTCCGAAAGCCGTCGCCGCCAGAAGAGTCTCCGTTGAACTGCTCCTCTCCAACCACAATCGCAACTGCCAAGAATGCGACAAGAACGGAAAGTGCGAGCTTCTGCACGTAGCTAAGATCACCGGAGCGCAAGAAGGCAGATACGAGGGCGAACAGACCCCCGTTACCGTTGACGAACTGACTCCCACCATTAAGAGAGACACCTCGAAATGCGTTCTTTGCGGCAGATGCGTAGAGCGTTGCAAAAACGCTCACGGTATCGGCGTACTCGGGTTTGAGAACAGAGGCTTCAAGACCATCGTCGGACCTGCCGAAAACAGAAGTTTTATCAATTCTCCCTGCATCATGTGCGGACAGTGCATTAACGTCTGCCCCACCGGCGCGCTCATGGAAGCGTCGGAGATCGACAAAGTGGATATGGCTATGGCGCAAGGAAAATACGTCGTCGTCCAGACCGCTCCTGCCGTTCGCGCCGCTCTCGGCGAAGAATTCGGCATGAAGATCGGTACCCCCGTTACCGGAAAGATGGTCGCCGCTCTCCGTCGTCTCGGATATAAAAAGGTATTCGATACCAACTTCGGCGCAGACCTGACCATTATGGAAGAGGCGACCGAGCTACTTAACCGTATCAAAACGGGCGGCGTTCTGCCGATGATCACTTCCTGTTCTCCCGGCTGGGTCAACTTTGCCGAATATTACTATCCGGATCAATTGTCCCACCTGTCCACCTGCAAATCTCCTCACGAGATGTTCGGTGCCATTTTGAAGAACTACTATGCCGCTAAAATCGGCGTAGATCCCAAAGATATGTTCGTCGTTTCCATCATGCCTTGCTCCTGCAAGAAGTTCGAGAAGAACCGTCCGGAAATGGAAGACAACGGCTACCGCGACGTCGACGCCGTACTCACCACCAGAGAACTGGGTAGAGTCATCCGTCGTGCCGGTATCATGTTCGACAGACTCCCCGACGAGGACTTCGACAACGATATCGTCCATGATTACAGCGGCGCAGGCGTCATCTTCGGCGTCACCGGCGGCGTTATGGAAGCGGCTCTTCGTACCGCCTATTTCGTACTGACCGGTAAAGAAAGAGAGGGCATTGCCTTTAAAGAAGTTCGTGGCTTTGAAAATATCCGCGAGGCGGAATTCGAACTCGCCGGAAAGAAGATCAAAGTTGCCGTCACCAGCGGTATGCGCGGAGCTAAAGTTCTGCTCGATCAGATCCGCGAGGGCAAATCTCCCTACACCTTCATTGAGATCATGGGTTGCCCGGGTGGATGTATCAACGGTGGTGGTCAGCCCTACGTCCGCGAAGTATTCCTCCCCAACGAAGACGACGATATCATGGATACCTATATGCAGAAGAGAGCCAACGCGCTCTATTCCGAAGACGAACGTCAAGTGGTACGTCAATCGCATAACAACGTCCAGATCCAAGCACTCTATAAAGAGTTCCTCGGTGAACCCAATTCGCATCTGGCGCATGAGCTACTGCATACGCACTATAACCCCAACCGTCCTCGTTTCGACTAATAGCAGTCGTATAAAGGGTATACGCTCATAATCAAAGAAATTATATAATCAAAAGACAGTCCGTTGTGACTGTCTTTTTGACGTGTGGATCCCGGTGGCGCGGACAATGGGAAGGGGATTACGCATAGTATAAAACGGCGAGGAGTGGGTTATGTGCGGAATTGTTGGTTATACCGGGGACAAGCAGGCGGCGTCTATTTTGTTGGACGGATTGAAGAAATTGGAGTACAGGGGGTACGATTCGGCGGGGATTGCCGTTCGGGAGGGCGATCGACCTTTGGAAGTAGTAAAGGCGATCGGGAAGTTGGAGAATTTAATTACCAAAACGGAGGGCGGAAGGAAGGTATTGGGAAAGTGCGGTATAGGGCATACGCGCTGGGCAACGCATGGCGAGCCTTCTTACAAAAACGCCCATCCGCACCTGTCAGGCAATTGCGAAGGAAACGGCGCGGTTGATTCATGCGTGGTCGGCGTACATAACGGCATTATAGAAAATTACAGAGAGTTAAGAGAGAAATTACAGCGGCACGGGTATGTTTTTTACAGTGACACCGATACCGAGGTGGTGGTGAAACTGGTGGACTATTATTATAAAAAGTACGCCCATACCCCCGTTGACGCCATAGCTAAAACCATGGTCCGCGTTACCGGGTCGTATGCGCTGGAACTGATGTTCGACGATCATCCGGGAGAGATTTGGGCGGCGAGAAAGGGTAGCCCAATGATTATCGGGGTTGGAGAAAAGGAGAGTTTTGTCGCTTCCGACGTTCCTGCCATTCTTTCTTACACGCGGAACGTTTATTTTATTGAGAATTGCCAATGCGCAAGGATCGCTCCGGGCAAAGTGCAGTTTTTCGACTTAAACGGCGACGAAGTGACCGTCGAACCCCAAAAAGTGGAATGGGATGCGGCATCGGCGGAGAAGGGCGGATACGAACACTTCATGATAAAGGAAATTCACGAGCAACCGTGTGCCGTTCGGGACACCTATAATTCCTTCGTTAAGGAAGGAAAAGTGGATTTGAAAAGCATTGGGCTTAGCGAAGAATTATTAAAGAATCTGACGTCGATTACCGTCGTTGGTTGCGGTTCCGCCTACCACGTCGGGATGGTGATGCAATACGTCATTGAAGAAATGGCGAAATTGCCCGTTCGGGTGGAGCTTGCGTCAGAGTTCCGTTACAGAGACCCTATTATGAATCCGGGGCAGTTGGTCGTTGCCATCACGCAGTCGGGGGAGACGGCGGACACTTTAGAGGCGGTCAGGCTAGCTAAGAAAAGAGGAATAACGACGCTATCTATCGTCAACGTCGTAGGGTCGTCGGTGGCGCGCGAATCGGACTACGTTCTCTACACCAAAGCCGGCCCGGAGATCGCCGTCGCTACGACAAAAGCGTACAGCGCCCAGCTTATGGCAGGGTATCTTTTCGGCGTTGAACTTGGGCGAGCGCGCGGCGTTGTTTCGCAAAAGGAGTATGAGGAGTATAGTAAGGAACTGGGGACCATTCCCGAAAAAATAGAGAAGATACTGGAAGGGAAAGAGCGGTTGCAGTGGTTTGCAACCAAGTTCGCCCACAGTAGCGACGCTTTCTTTATCGGGCGCGGTATCGACTACGCTGTTTGCATGGAAGGAAGTTTAAAGATGAAAGAAATAAGCTACATCCATTCCGAGGCGTACGCCGCCGGAGAACTTAAACACGGCACGATCAGCCTGATTGAGGACAATACGCTGGTTATCGGCGTAATGACGCAACCGGATCTTTATGAAAAAACAATCGGCAATATGGCAGAGTGCAGGTCCCGCGGTGCGTACCTTATGGGGGTGGTTTCTTATGGGCGTTACGACGCGGAAGATTGTAGCAATTTTATAACCTACCTTCCGCCGATAGACAGACGTTTTGCCGCCAGCCTTGCCGTGGTGCCGCTGCAACTACTTGGCTACTATATTGCCGTGGCGCGTGGACTGGACGTGGATAAACCGAGGAACCTGGCAAAAAGCGTCACCGTGGAGTAAAAGGGCGAGGCAGATTTTTTATCTAATTGTCCGGATGTGTTGAAACGGGCAAAGGATTGTGCTACAATGGAAAAAAATACTTTTGGTGGCAACTGGATATTATGAGGAAATTCGACACGAAAGTTCAGCATCTTAAATATAAGGTATTACGCGAGGTTTCTCGTCAGGCGTGGGAAGGAAAATTGCCGGAAACGGCAATCGACATCCCGAAGACGATCGTCCCGGGCAAAACCCCGACCATGCGTTGTTGCGTATACAAAGAGCGCGCAATACTGACGGAACGGGTCAAATTAGCTATGGGCGGCGTGCGGAATAAGCCGGTCATCGAAGTGATCGACATTGCCTGCGACGAGTGTCCTGCCGCCGGGTACGAAGTGACCGATTCTTGCCGAGGATGCCTTGCGCATCGGTGCGAAGACGTTTGTAAAAAAGGTGCGATATCTTTTGACCACAACTACGTCGCACACATTGATAAAACCAAATGCGTGGAGTGCGGCATGTGCGCAAAGGTCTGTCCCTATTCTGCCATCATCAACAGAAAGCGTCCCTGCCAGATTGCCTGCAAAGTAAAAGCTATTGCAATAAAAGAGGACAACTCGGCGTCGATAGATTATAACAAGTGTATTTCTTGCGGCGCCTGCGTTTATCAATGTCCTTTCGGCGCGATCACCGACAGGTCTTTTATCGTGGACGTAATTGATATGATAAAAGGTAAAGAATCCGGGTACGCCGTCTATGCCGTCGTTGCTCCTTCCGTTGCCAGTCAGTTCTCCTATGCCAAAACGGGACAGGTGGTAGCAGGACTGGAAGAACTGGGATTCGACGGGGTGGTTGAAGCGGCGCTCGGCGCCGATCTGGTTGCGGCGGAAGAAGCCAAAGAGCTGGCGGAAAAGGGTTACCTGACCAGTTCTTGCTGTACGGCGTTCGTCGACTACGTTCACAAAAATTTCCCAGATCAGGTCGCACACGTTTCGACTGCGCTTTCACCCATGGCAACGATAGCAAAAGTCATCAAAGAAAAAAGAAATTGTCGGGTGGTCTTTGTAGGGCCCTGCACGGCGAAAAAGGCGGAATTGCAGAGGGAAGAAGTCGGTAGGTACGTTGACGCCGTCATCACCTTTGAGGAACTGCAAGCACTCTTAGATAGCCGCGATATCGACGTCACCACGTTGGAAGAAAGACCCTTTGAGGGGGCGTCCTACTTCGGGCGTGTCTTTGCGCGTAGCGGCGGACTGACAGAAGCTATTTGTCAGGGACTGAAAGAATGCGGAGCAGAGGACTTCCCCTTAAAGTCGTGCGTCTGCAACGGAATAGAGGAGTGCCGCACAGCCCTTGTCAAAAAGAGCAGAAACTTGCTTGACGCAAACTACGTCGAGGGCATGGCTTGCGTCGGCGGTTGCATCGGCGGAGCCGGGTGCCTTACGCACGCGGAAAGAAACCGCGCCGAAGTGGATAAATATGGCGTAGAGGCAACCAAAAAGACGATTTCGGAAGCCATAAACGATATAAACGTAATAAATAATTAAACTCTACTTTATGCGGATGACCTTAGCGTTGTCCGCTGTTACTTTGCCGCTTTTTTTCAGGCAAAGAATGGACTTTCCACGCTTATTATGATTGCCGACGAAGGTTACTTGATCGGCATAACGTCCATCGAGAGCGACCTTTCTTTCAAAGGAGCAGTTTTCTATGGTTATATTTCGGTGATAGTAGGGGTTTTGCGCGGTGGGGTTGATTTCCGGACAGAGATAGATAAAAGCGCGCTTGCCGATGAATTTAGTGTTGCGTATGGTGAAGTCGGTGCAGGGGGAGGACTCGAACCAATACGTCGTGTCTCCGGTCAGCCAGAAGGGCAGTTCTGTCACGCAGTTTTCTATCAGCACTTTTCCGCGCGTCTGGAACCGGAGATGGGTGTTCGTTTTGCCGAAGCGGCAGTTCCGTATAGTCAGGTCTACCTGTGCGGAAACGTCTTCAATAAGGTCTCCTTTTTCGCCGACGGGGGGACGGTCTAAGATAAGTTCGTCCATTCCTTTCCTGTGGTGGATGATTTTCTTTATTGTGTATTTGTCCCGAACGTCCAGTGTTTTGCCGCGGTTAACTGTAATTTCGTCCCCCGAACGAAGAGGGAAATAATAGGTATGGGAGATGGGTCCGTTTTCGTCGGAAAACGCCAAGCTGCCGCAACGAACGAACAGGCTGTTATCCTTTGCGCTGTCAAATAAGAAATAATTGCCGTGGATATTGAGAGCATCGTCGATCATGCCCTCGAAAACGCAGTCTTCCATAATAAGGTTCCCCGAGCAGGCAAAGGTATGCAGTCCGTCGGCGGCGTTGGAGATAAACCCATGAGACCGTTCATCGTAGGTAAAGAGTAGTTTTTTTAAGGTGACGTTGTGACAACAAATGGGCATAATACCCATGCCCGAGCCGTTGAGAATGCGGAAGTTATCCAGTGTCAGATCGTCGCAACGGTTGGCAACGAGGGTGCCGGTGTGTCTGCTTTCGTGTTCCAGAACGACGTGCGTTCCCTTCTTTTGCCGTTTCAAAAGCAGTCCGCCTTTCAAAAGGAGATCGTCACCCTTTTTATGCGCCGTCATGTGGTGGACGAAAAAGTGTTCTTTATCGTAGAGCGCAGTCGTCTTGCCGATGTTGACAAGGGGAGTATAGCCCGTCCCCGTCCTGTCCTTATTAAAAAACTGCATGAACATCATCGGGTGCTTTTCAATCCGATCGTTTCTCCACCCGTCGCCGTAGACGATGAGGTTTTTGTCGGAGACTTCAAAAGGATACTTATTATTCATGCGGATGCGGTATTGTCCTCGCCTGGAGGAGACGATTTCTCCCTCGGTGAAGTGGGAGCGTTCGTTTTCCACCACAACGTTTTTGATAACGACGTTCTGACAGTCGATGAGGGTGAAAGGTTGGATATCGCCGTGCATACAAAAGGTTGCCCCGTTGAAATCCAGCGTTACGTTCTTTAGTCCCTGCAAAAGGAAAGCCGTTTTAACGTCGGGGAATTCTCCCGTATGGACGTTAACTGTGTCATCGACGGTGATATCTATGCGGTCGGTAGCACAGAGGTAGGTTGTGTCGCTTATAAACGACGTTCCGGCTTTTAGCGGTTGGGCTGTCATGGCGTGTTCTCCTGGTATGTTTTACCTTATTATAATTCTTTTGCCGAAATAATTCAATAGCTGTGACAAAAGAGAGGAAATATGCTAAAATGAAAAAAACTATCGGGGAGAAAGATATGTGGGCGGTAATAGCGGTTTTGGTAGTCGCATCGGTTGTACTCGCTTTTTTTATTGCGGAGAGGCTTTTTCGTAGATATATGCTTAATAGATCCTTCGGCGCAAAAGAGGTGGACACGACGACGAGCGAAGGAACAATGGAGCTGACGTACGAAGAAGACGGGACGCCCTGCTTGCGAAAGAGGAGACCGGACGGGACTCTAAGCGACGACTTTAAGGTGCTGTCGACGACGGATACGCATTTAAGGAGCGAACTAAGCGACTTTACGTTAGAAGTCTTAGGTAAATTTTTAGACAAAGAAAAGCCGGATATCGTTGTGCTTGTCGGCGATAACGTCGTTGATCGGACGGATACCGTCATACACGAAAAGGTAAAGAAGTTTTTTGAAGACAGAGGGCAGTATTGGGCGTTCGTACTGGGCAATCACGACGGGGAAGGGTATCAGGCGGCATACCCGGACAAGGACAGTAGAAAGTGGGCGTATCAATCGCTCGCAGGCTCTCCCCACTGTCTGACGCGCAACGAGGACGCAGGGTACGGGTACGGCAACTCGGTGGTTTTACTCAAAAACAGCCGGGACAAAATTGCGCAGGCGATCTTTCTACTGGATAGCGACAGGCACATGACGGAAGAAAGCTGCCGTGAAATAGGTCAGCCTTATAAAAAAGGATGCGCCTTTTTGCGTCCCTGCCAGGTGGAATGGTATCAAAAGAGGGTGGCGGACATCACAAGGATAAACGGCGGAGAGATACCGAAGAGCCTGATGTATTTCCATATTCCTCTCCACGAATTCGACGTTGCTTACAGTAACTTAAAAAACCCCCGCGTAAAACGTCTGTATGGGGACGCCTGGGAGAAGATCGACTGCTCCTGCTATTCGACGGGAATGTTCGAGGCGATCAAAGAGGAAAAGAGTACGCAAGCGGTTATTTGCGGACATGATCATATCAATTGTTTTTGTCTGGAATACGACGGAATCGTCCTGATGTATTCTCTCGGACTGCAATGGGATATGTCTTATAACCGCCGCAAAAACAATAAATTCATGGCGGCGTGGTACAGGCTGGATAAAAAAGCATGCTTCTACGTAGAGGGCGTTACTTTGGCAATGATAAGAGAAAACGGCAAGGCGGAGTTTATGCCGAAGTATGCCCAGTTCGAGGGCGTATTGGAAGGGAAAGCAAAAGAACTGGAGATAGTTTCTTTTGGAATCAAAGGGACCGAGCCGAGATAAAAACTATTCTTTCTCCTCGGTAAAGTCGGTATCCAAAACGATTTGCGGCGTATAGTCGGGATAGGCGGAAGTGACTTTATCATAAATCTCGGTATAGACCGATTCTTTACTGGGCGCGTCGAAACTGATGACGACGTCGAAACGAACGGTCTTTTTTTCTTTATTGAGATAAAATCCATGTGTTTGCAAAGTATGGGGTACTTCGGACACAAGTTCGGCTACTCTTTTACGCATTTCTACAGCGTCCGGGTCGGACGTGTTATGGGAATATACGCCGATAGCGGTGAGAATAACGTTGTGTTCCGAATAGACCTTAAGAGTGATTTCGCGGAGCATCTTGTCCAGTTCGTCGGCGGAGAAAGTGTCGGGGACTTCGATATGGACGGAGCCGTTGTAGCTGTCCGGTCCGTAGTTATGTAAGACGAGGTCGTACGCGCCTTCTACTCCGGGAAAGGAGCAGACGGTAGCTTTTATGCTCTTTGCCAGGTCGCTGTCGGCTTTTTCACCGAGTACGGAAGAGATGGCTTCTTTGAGCATTTCAAAGCCCGACTTGATGATGAATAGGGAGATAATGGCGCCGAGGTAGGCTTCTAAGGAAACGCCTGTCGTGATATAGACGATGGCGGCGATCAGGGTGGATGCAGAGATGATTGAGTCCATCAGCGCGTCCTTTCCGGAATTGACTAAGGAAGAAGAATTGTATTTTTTTCCGCGACTGCGTACGTACAGACCCAAAAGGATTTTTACGACGATGGCAACGGAAACGATGATAAAGGCGGCGATGGAGTAATCCGGTTGTTCGGGAGTGATGATCTTTTTGATTGATTCGACCAAAGATGTTATACCGGCGTAGAGGATGATGACGGAAATAATCATCGCGCTAAGGTACTCGATCCTGCCATAGCCGAAGGGGTGTTTTTTGTCCGGGCGTTTGGCTGCCAGCTTAGTCCCGGCGATAGTGATAGTAGAAGAGGCGGCGTCGGAGATGTTATTGACGGCGTCGAGGGTGATTGCGATAGAATTGGAAAGAATACCCACTGCCGCCTTAAAACCGGCGAGAAGGACGTTCGCCGCGATGCCGAGAATGCCGGTCTTTATTATGCCTTTGTTTCTGGAAGAAGTTTTTTTGTCACTCATAAAAACACCTAGTGTAATGCCTATTATCAGCAAAAGCTGTGTAATAAGTATACACGCACAATGGGTGCAAGTCAATTTCCTTATCTTCACTTTTTATATAAAATAAAGGAAAAGAAAGAGAAATTATATTATTATACAGAAACATTTTTTAAAAAACACTTGATTTTTCCCAATAACAATGATAATATAATACACGCTTGCCGGTGTGGTGGAATTGGCAGACGCACGGGACTCAAAATCCCGCGGTAGCGATACCGTATCGGTTCGACCCCGATCACCGGCACCAAATTTATTGCAACTCCGTGATATCACGGAGTTGTTTTTTTATAGTCCCATGTCCTCGATGTGCTTGCACAAGTGAGGGCATAGGGCTATAAAAAAACGAATCTTTGTTTGTGTAACAAGATTGCAATAAAGGTGGTGCAATCCCCCAAAGGTGCCCCAGGGAGCGTAAGCCGAAGGCGCGCATCCCGGCGCTTAGCTTTGGGAGCGGTGATCGGAGAAACCGCGATCAAAGAATACGCTTATAGGGAGTCCGTGCTTGCACGGGAGCGTAGATGCGAGGAAATAAAAAAATGGACCTATGTTAATGGGTTGTAATAAACTTGGTGCAATCTCCAGTACGGTGATAATAGGGGACGGTGACCATGGGTTAGCGGAACCGATCACCGTACGGAAATAAAAGGATACACAAAAAAGGCGCGCATCCCGGCGCTCATCTTTGGAAACTGGAGACTGGGGCATGACTATAAAAAGGAGTAATTACTGTTCATGCCCTTTCCAAAACATAACGAGCGATTGAGAGTAGGACGATATCACTGCGAGGGATAGACCGCCGCTTTTGGAAAGGTCGATCGTCAGGTTAATGGCGACGTATCCGTTATACGTGCCGTAATAGTCGTCTATAGTTATTATCTCCAACATCGTTTTTATTTCTTTTTCCAGCATTTCGTCAATTTTCGGATTATTCGACGGATTGGCTATTCGTTTCCATTCCTCTGCAATCAGATCGACGTAACTCATATAGATGAGGATCAGGGTCTCTTCGGAGAGACTTTCCGGGTTCTTTTCTTTTGGTATATAGTTAGGTTCGACGGTGATCGTTTCTCCGCAGACGTCGACGTCTTTGCCACAGTAATAGGAGACGCTTTTTATATCGTCCAAAGTTATCTCACCAGAGGAATATAGTTCGTCAAATCCGCTATAAAGTTGTCCAAAGTAATCGACACGGTTGCCGTTTTGCAGGGTTTCCGTCCGTATTTCCAGTACGCGCTCTGAGAGTGTTTTGGTCGTTTCAATGAGGTAAACGAATGCGTACAGATCGGATAGAGTGCCTTCTTCTTCCGGTTTATTGAGTGTGATGGTCATAATTCCGCTTTCTACGCGCAGGTCGTCGAACCGGGAGAGGTCGTACTTATCGGAGAGTTTAAAGAGCAGAACGAGAGAATTGTTTTTGAAAAAGACATCGTCGTACTCGCGGATCTTTTTACTCAAATCGGCAGAATAGTTCTCGTCCGTTTCATCAAAAAAAGGAAAGCCTTTTTCTGCGCTGAACGACTGCAGCTCGGATAGACTACCGACCGATTGAGCTATCTCTCCGTTCTCGTCGAAGTCGTCGACCCTAAAAGGTATTCTCGATTTGTCATATACGCAGGAGAAAGCTAAAATATAAGAGGATTGTCTTTTTTGCAATGTCTGATCGGTAGAATTAGTTATCGCATACCATATACCCATTCCCGCCGCCAGGAATAAAAAGATGCCGATAAAAACGAAGGCGAACCCCTTACTGAATCTTGCGTATTTCATTTTCTTCTCCTTTTTGCTTATTATATTTGTATAGATACGATCTTTCGTTATTTCACTGACAGTGAATTGTTCCATATATTTTTTATAATTCATATCGCTTTTTACCTCCTTTCTTCCGAAAGATATCCTTTCAGTTTTTTTCTGGCGCGTGAGAGCGCCTGGAAAACGCTCGCTTCGCTTTTCCTTAGGAGTTTTGATATATCCTTTACGGGGTATCCTTCATAATAGTACAAATAAACGATCTCTCTGTCTATTGGATGGAGTTTGTCAATAAGAAAGCTCAATTCGGAATAATCATCCGTTTGTCGTTCGGTATAAATATCCGTTATCTGCGTTGTTCGGTGACGTGCGTTGTATTTTGCGACGTTGATGCTTTTTCGTATGGTTACTTTTATCAGCCAAGCTTTGAGGTGTTCATCATCGTTAAAACCTTTTTTGAGAGACCGTTCATAAAGTTTCAGGAATACGTCCTGTAAGATATCTTCGGCGTCCTGCCTGTTTCTGACATAAGCGATCGAGACACGAAAAAGACTGTCGGAGTATTTCCCGATCGCGTCAGCCAAAATTCTTTCCGCTTCTCTTTTGTCCATTTGTTTCTCCCTTTCAATAATAACACAAACCGGCGGACAAAAATTTGACAATAATTATGAAAATTTATTTATGAAGCCTTTTCTTTGTTACTACGGATATGCTATTATGTATGTATGAATAGCAAATACCAAAGTCTTTTATTGGAGTGGTGTGACTATTTGGTCGCGGCGCAGATAACCGACAAGAGTAGTAGGTTTTTCGGAGGCTTTCGTTGCGAGAGCTGCGGCTTTGCGCACGGCAGAGCGGATAACGCTATCTATCCATTGACTTATGCTTACGTTCTTACGGGCGAGGAGAAGTATGTCGAGTGCGTAAAAAGGCTCCTTATTTTCAGAAAAAAGTTGACCAAACTCTCCGGTGCGGTGCAGAACGACTTTCAATCCAAGTGGAAGGGCATCACCGCCTTTTCGGCAATCAATCTTTTTAAAACGCTCCTTTATTTCGGCGATAAGCTCCCGGCGGATTTAAAAAAGAAGATAGAAAAATGCGCGGTCAGGTCTGCGCGCTGGGTACATCGGCACATGACGGTAGGGTTTTCCGCCAATATCAATTATTACTGCGCGGCGTCTTTGGTAAACGCGTTGTACGCAGAGTACCGTCATGACGAAAGGTATTATTTGCGTGCAAAAGAACTACTCGGCTACTGCCTGGGACTTTTTACCGAAAACGGACTATTGTCGGGGGAAGCGAAGCCTCACGGCGGCAAGTCGCCTAAGGGTTGTTTGCCCATAGACATAGGGTATATGATAGAGGAATCTATGCCCTGTCTTGTGCATACGGCGACGGTTTTAAAGGAGGAAAAGGCGCGTTCTTACTTAATAGAGTGCGCTAAAAAGCAGTTGGACTTTTTCCTACCCGACGGCGGCTGGGATAATTCTTTCGGCGTACGCAACAACAAATGGACCTATTACGGCAGTAGAACGTCGGACGGGTGTATCGGAATGTATAGCGAGCTGTCAAAGGAAGAAGACCTTTTTTCAGGCGTTGCCGGGCGTAGCTATGAAGTTTTACGTCGGTGTACCCATGACGGCAAATTGTACGGCGGAATGCAGTATTTTGAGAACGGACAAAAGGCCTGCGTTCATCACACCTTCTGCCACGCTTGCGCCCTCGCCGACGCTATCTATGCCGGCATTGAAGAAAGGGAAGCAAAAGATATACCTTATGAAGAAAAGGTGGGGTATAAGTACTATCCGGAAATCGACACCTATAAAATCCGAGTAAAGGACTATATCGCCACTGTGACGGGCAACGACTACCTATCGTATACCTATGAAAAGGGTGCGGCGCACGCCGGTGGCGGCGCGTTGTCGTTACTGTATAAACGGGGAACGGGCGCGGTTATAGCAGGGTCGGTGCATACTTACCTGAGGACGGAAGAGAATAATATGCAACTTCCCGAAGGCTCCGTCAGACATTCCACCCTTCTTATGCGCGCGGAATATGAAAAAGAGGGCGTGACGTACGCTACCTGTTTGGATAGGACGCCGGATATTACCGTCCGAGAGGATGGGGAAGAGATAACGGCAGTTATTCGGGCAAAGTTCACCGCGGAAAGCGGACGGATAGGCGGGGAAACGGCGGTCTTTATTTACCGCTTTCGTCCGGAAGGGGTCACGATTACGGCAAAGAAAGTGAGCGGCGGAACTTTTGTTCTTCCCGTGATTAAAAATACCTGCGTTGTAGATACAAAGAACAAGTTTAAAAAAGAGGATGTTTTCTTTTTGACGGGCGGCTTTGCCGCCGATGAATATGCCTTTTCGATGGAAAGGGACGTTGTTGTTACCTTGCGATAAAAGGAGAGAATTTATGAAAAAAGTCATACACTGTTTGCTTCTTGCCGCCCTCTGCCTTATTTCCTTTGGCGGATGTCAGAAGAAATCGAAAATCAACGTTGTTGACTACGACCCGGCGCAGTATACGGAGACAATAGACTACTCTCGGTACTCCTGCGTCTTTTGCGACGAATTCGAGGGCGAACTGAATAGGAATGTTTGGGGTGACACCCGGCAGGGGTATCGTAGAGACGGCTACTGGGATAGCAAGCTCGCTTTTACCGACGGCGAAGGGCATCTTATCGTTCGTACCGAGTTGCGAGGCGAAGACGTTTATTCGGGTGCCGTCCGTACCAAAGACAAGTATCTCCATGGCTTCGGCTATTACGAAATGTGTTGTAAATTCCCCTCGCAAACGGGACTGTGGCACGCCTTTTGGATGATGTGCGGCGACGTCTATTCGGAGGAGAACGGGAGCGCAGACGGGGTGGAGATCGATATCTTCGAGTACCTGCCCGGACGCGACGCCGTCAACGTTGCTCTCCACTGGGACGGGTATGACGAGGCGCACAAAAACGTCCATCAGCGGTTCGACAAGACGGGCTTTGGTAACGGCGAATATCACGTTTTCGGCATGAACTGGGACGAGGACGGCTACGCTTTTTATATCGACGGCAAAAAGGTTTGGACGACGACGGGTGGCGGCGTATGCCAACCGGACGGGTATATGAAAATATCCACCGAGTACGGCGACTGGGGAGACTGGGTAGGTACGCTTGATAAAAGCACTCTTCCCGTCGACTGGGTCATCGACTACGTCAAAGTATACGATAAGGTCGCTTAATAAAAAAGATCAATATAAAAAAGCACCGTCCGTTCCCGGGCGGTGTTTTGCTTTGTGAAAATCGTTTATTTTATGCTTTGCAGAAAACGAGGTGTTTAAATAAAAGCACCCAAACAAGATCCACCCATCCGAATACGAATCCGACTACAACGCCGAGAATAACGCCGATGACGTTACGCATAGTGGTTTTTTCTATGACTGCGCTGACTCTGACGACAATCTCCGTGATCCAGTTGACACCGGGAATGAGCAGCAGAATGATTTGCGCCAGTCTGGGCAGTTTCTGAAATTTTTTTGCCATGTTACTCTACCTCCAAAATTCGTTTGTTACTAATAGTATAGTGTATCGGGTTTATAAATGCAATAGATAGCGAAAAAAATGTGGATTTCTTCATAAAAAAGCGGACCCGACAGGTCAGGTCCGCAAGGAATATAACGCGGTGTAATATTATTGCAGGGTGGTAAAGATATTTTCCGGTACGCCGCCTTCCCAAACGTCCGGTTGTTTTTCGCCCAGTCCGTACATAACGACGGAAGCAAGGTCGTGGGTGACGAAGCGGCCCATTGTGCCTTTGATGATATTGCCTTTGGCGCCGGCAACGGCAAAGGTGACGTTTTTCACCGTTTCTTCTTCGCCGCCGTGTCCGCCTTCCAACGTGTGACCGTGGTCGCTGACGAGGACAAAGAGGGTGTCGTCCGCCCAGCCTTTTTCCACGTACGTATCATAGAGCCTGCCAATAAGAAGGTCAATTTTTTTCATGCATTCGACGTATTCCGAAGAACCGTATCCGCTGCCGTGTCCGGCATGATCGACGGAATCAAGGTGAACGAAGGTAATGACCGGGTCCATTGTACCGAGTGCCTCGATCGTTTTATCTACGTTGTACGCGTCTAGTTTCTGTTCGGTCGGGTCGTTTGGAAAAGAGTTTTTCGGATATATTTTTTTCATGGAACTCATGTTCTCAATAATGCCGTAGTTGATCGGCGACCAAGTTGTTGAGGAAAGGAATTTTGCCTCTTTATGCAACTTTGAATAGGCTTTGAAAACGGAAGGGTATTTGGAGCGCATCCAAGGCACTGTTGCGGCGACGGTATTGTTGATACAGTGAGTCTGATAGCTCACGCCATGGAGCATAGACGTCCAGTTTTCTGCGCTGACAGTGGGTTTTTGCGATAGCCCGGTATAAGTGATACTGCCGTTTTCGAAAACTCTGTCGAAGTTGGGTGTGTCCATCTCGCCGAAGTATCCGCCTGCGCCGTCAACGCCGATAATAAGAACACGACTGTACTTTACGGCGGCAGCTACTTGTTCCTCAGTCGGATGAATGCCCGTAGATACTCTATCGGGCGCCTCGGTCGGTTTCGTCCTGACGATGACGGTCAGGATACCGATGGTCAGGATAACTAAAACGAGTAAAGATGCGATAACGATTACAGCGATTTTCCAACGTGCCATTTGCTGCCTCTTTTTTTATGAGATTAAAAATATTTTATAATAAAATTAAAAGGTTGTCAATATGCCTTTATTACGGGGGTTCCCATCTTGATTTTATCTCCGACATATATTATACTTTTTTATAGATCAATAAGGAAGGTAAAGAATGTTCAGAGAAGTCACCAGAATCAAACAGGCGCTATCAAAAGAGGAATGTATTTCCATTTTAAAAGAAGAACTGAGAGGCATCCTGTCTTTAAACGGCGAGGACGGATATCCTTACGGAGTGCCGCTGAACCATTACTATGACGCGGATACAAACAGGCTGTACTTTCACAGCGGAAAAACGGGATATAAAATGGAGTGCATGAGGGAAAGGGAAAAAGCCTCCTTTTGCGTTCTCGATAAAGGGGTCCGGTTGGAAAACGACTGGGCGTACGTTTTCAGGAGCGTGATCGCTTTCGGAAAGATCGGCTTTGTAGAAGAGGAAGGGGAGATACGACGTATCGCAAGGCTCCTCAGTCTGAAATTCAACGACGATGAAGAATTTATCGAAAAAGACATAAATAGATATATCCATGCAACCGCCATGTTCTATTTGCAAATCGAACACATGACGGGGAAGAGAGTGACGGAGAACTGACTATGAAACTGGTGACAACAACGGACGATTTGGCAAAGTACTTTGTCAGTAAAAGCGTTGCGGCGCCCCTTGCCGCGCTGAAAGATACGGGCTTTAAGCACGTCGATCTCTCCATATATAACGTCGTCTACGAGGGTTCGCCGTGGATCGGACGGGGCGAGGAATGGAAGAAAGAGATCGAGGAGTGCCAAAGTATCGCCGATAAATGCGGTTTTGACTTTTGCCAGGCACACGCGCCGGCAGGGAGCTTTTTTAGGAGCGCGGAGGAAAGGGAGTGGTTCATAAACGCCGTCCGTCACTCCATTGAGGCGTGCGCCATGCTGGGTATTCCGCATATCGTACTCCATGCCGAGTCTCTCGGACATCGCTTGCCGACCAAACTCTTCGGACGGAGAAGATTTATTGAAAAAAATAAAGAACTGTTCTGTACCTTTGCCGACGATATGGAACGGCATGGCGTGGACGTACTGGTGGAGAACTCCTCCAACCTCTGGAACCCGGGGTATTTTTTGAACACCGGAAAGGATATCCGCGCCTTTGTAAAAGAGGCGAATATACCCAGATTGCACGTCTGTTGGGACACCGGTCACGCCAATTGCGACGGACTGGACCAGTATAAAGAGATAACCGCCATCGGCGATCAGCTCAGGGCATTCCATATGCAGGACAATTACGGCAACGGCGACTCGCACGTCATGCCAATGGCAGGGACTATTAACTGGGACAGCGTCCTTCGCGCCATGAAAGATATCGGGTATAAAGGGGACTTTACTTTTGAGGGAAGCAATACCCTTCGCAGGTCCAACTGCTGGCCCAACTTCCGCAGGAACGTTAAAGAGGGGGATATTCTGTCCGACCCGGCGCTACATTTACAACAAAAGCAATTGTCCGTTATGTACGAGGTAGGGAAATGGATGCTCGCAAGCTACGGCTTTGAGGCGGAATAGAATGAGGTGTGCTATGAAAAAGAAGGTACTTTTTGGTGTCGTGTGTTTGTTTGTAGCGGTGGTTATGCCCATCCTTGCAATAAGGACGGGACAGGGTGCGAAAGCCGCGCCCGTTCTGGGCGAATACGATCTTGTGGTCGCGCCGGACGGAAACGATCAAGGGGCAGGGACACCGGACGATCCGCTTAGAACGATAGAGGGGGCAAAGGAGCGATTGAAGAGCGTAAAAAGCAGTTTGCCCGACGAACGGATAACGGTCTATATCCGCGGCGGCAGGTATGAACTAATGGACGTTCTGACCTTTACGGAAGAGGACGTAGGTAACGTCAGCTTCGTTTCATACGACCACGAAGAGGTTATTATTTCCGGAGCGAAAGCGATATCCGGTTTTAATGAAGAAAGTGTAAACGGCGTTCGCGTTTTTACTAAAACGTTGACTTCGGGTATCGATTGTACAGATTTTAAGTCCCTATTCAGCGATACGGAGACGTTAATAGTGCCGCGCTATCCGGAGAGCGGATATTTTATCGTCAACAAATTGGACCCTGATAACGACCTTTGGACGGAGGAAACGACGCAATGGGATCTGACGCTGGGACAGCGTTCCTTTTTCGCCGATCCCAATGACTTAAAGACGGACTTTACCAATTATTCGGACGTGCAGGTGCGTATTCTTCATTATTGGCATGACGAACTGATGTATCTGACGGACTTCAACAGGTCAACGGGCCGGATCGGTCTGTCGCGTCCGTCCTCGATGCGGATACGGGATATCGACAGGTTTTATTTCGAGAACGTGTTCGAGGCGCTCAACGAGCCGGGAGAGTGGTATCTTAACCGTCAGACCAATAAACTGTATTACGTGCCGAAAGAGGGAGAACGGGCGGACACTCTCGTTCTGTATGCCTCCGATAATGAGCGTCTTATTGACATAAACGGCGTGGACGGATTGACCTTCGAGGGGATACGTTTTACCCAAACGGACTGGGAGATCCCCGATCCGAAAGAGACCGACTGGGACGGGGAATGGCGCATTGAATACGATATCGACGCTTTGCAGGCGGCGTATGACGTGCGCGGTGTTATTACCACGAGGTACGCAAAGGGCATTAAATTCATCGGGTGCGAATTCGTCAATCTGGGAGCGTGCGGTATAAAAATGCTCCACGGCACTCAGGACAGCTGCGTGGAGAATTGCCTGTTCCGCAACATCGCGGCTACCGCCGTCTATGCAGGCTCCGAAAATTGTCAACCGGACGATCCGGAATGCGTGAAAAATATCACGGTAAAAAACTGCGATATTTCCGGCTATGGCAGGAAGTTCTTCTGCGCTATCGGCATCCATATCACTTTCTGCGACGGCGCAACGTTATCGCACAATGAAATTTCCGACGGGTACTATACCGGAATTTCCGTCGGTTGGATATGGGGATACGACTATCATCTGACTAGGAATATCAAGATCACCGATAACCTCATCTATAACATAGGTCAGGGATGGCTGTCCGATATGGGTGGTATCTATATGCTCGGTATGCAACCGGGTACGGTCATTTCCGGCAACGTCATCCATAACGTCGCCGCCGATCCGGGCGAGGGCGGTTACGGCGGTTGGGGAATATACCTGGACGAAGGCTCGTCAAGGATGCTTGTGGAAAACAACCTCGTCTTCTGTTGCGGAAGTCAGAGTTTTAATATTCACTACGGCGAAGGGAATATCATCCGCAATAATATCGGCGCATTCAGCGCCGAAGGACAGGTCAGCGTCGGATCAAACGATAAAGAAAGCCACGCCACCGCCTTTTATTACGATAATATCTTCGTCAGTAAAAACGGCGAACCTATTTACGTCTACATGAGTAACACATCGCATTTCTACGAAAACGGCAACCTGTTATGGGATATGAGTAACCCTAAACCGATGTTTTGCACCGATAAAGATAAAAGTCTACTATCCCTTTTCGAGGCAAAGGCAGAAGGTTTTATTCATAACCCCACCATAGCCGATCCGCTCTTTGTCGATATCGAGCATTACGATTTTACTCTCAAAGAGGAGTCCCCGGCGTTTGCCCTCAACTTCTTACCCTGGGACTACGGCAATGCAGGTACGATAAAAGGCACGGTGATAGGCTTTTCTTTGCAGGGCGGTCAGACCCCCTATAACGCATACGTAAGCGAGGTGACAACGACCCAAACGTTCACCTACCCGTGGCAAAGAATAGTACGTAACGTTCTTTTGATACTTGCGACGGCATTAGTTTTATTCTGGCTCGTCTACGCTATCGTAAAATCAAAAGGAAAACGCATCTTTGCTTTCTTAGTTACTCTGTTTGCCTTAGCTCTTGGCATCGTCGTCTATTATTTCTTCGTCCACTGGAACGTTATCGTCTACGTTGCCGCCGGCGTCCTTATGTCGCTAAGCCTTGCTGCTATTGCTACCTTCGTCTCCCATGAAAAGAACGACTCGGTTAAACGTGCGCTTACCTTTGGACTTATGTGGTTTGCCATCGTCGCCGTCCTATTCTTCGGCACAACATTCCTTCTTAATAACATACTCCATATCGGAGAAAAGTCGACCATCACCGTCACTCTTTCTTTGCCCTTTATTATCCTTGTCGTCCATACGGCGCGATTTGTCAAAGCTACCGCAAAAAAACGCATCCCCAGGCCTCGCGGCTAGAGATGCGGTAATAATGACTGAAAGTAATAACGTTATCTTATTTCAGAAGAGCCTGAATAAACCCAAGAACTCGGTATTTGTCTTCATTGGATAAAGAAGAGAATAATGTGATTGTCTTTTCTTGCAGAGGAGAAAGATTGTTGTAAACGGATACAACCCCGATATCATCCGTTCTGCCCAGTAAATAGTCTAAGGACACCTCGAATATGTCGGCTAAACGAACTAAATCGTCAATGCTTGGCTCCGTTTTTCCGGTTTCCCACGAGGAAATGCAAGCCGTCGTTTTATTCAGTTTTTCGGCAACGTCTTTTTGTTGCCATTTCTTTTCCTCTCTAAGCTCTTTAATTTTCAACATTTTATTTATTCTCCAAATTTAATTATTGCAAAATGTTGAATTATTATCTTGACATTCAATAAAACATTGTTTAGACTATAAATACGATCAATAAAATATTGAATATAGGAGATATAAATGAAGCAAAGAAAGAGTAGAATTTTTGAAAACGTTACGACGAGAACGTTGGATATAGCTTTTACCGTAATTGTGATTTTCCTTATTATGGCATACGTTATATCTTTGATATACGGCATAAGTTTTATTTCGTCCGGCGTTGATTATGTTAAAGAAAACAGAATGAATCATGCAATAACCACTGAGGAATATAACTCAGTGTTATTTGCAACGATAGGTACAGGTTCTATCATAATAGTTATCACGACGGTGGGACTTCTTGTGGCGATACTGTTTTTCAGAGTTTTGATTGGACTCTTTTATGATGTAAAAATGATGCGTTATAACGGAGAATCGGCAACAAGTAAAAAGACTGCGACCAAGCAACAGGGGAGTACCGGTAATGTCCCTGTTAGCACAAATCGACAATATCCTCCAAGTTATCCGGGCAGTACACCCTATCCGGGCGGATACATAAATTATAAAAAGTAAAGTAAAAACGCGAGAAGGAGTCTTCTCGCGTTTTTTTATGTGGATCGGTTTTAAAAGTTTTTGTAAAAGAGAGGACGACGCGTTAAGCTGACAGCACAGTGCGCTGTCAGTAGCCAAAGTCGGAAGTAATCTATGATTACGACCAGAGACGCAGCCGGAACCGGCGAGTACGAGAGAGCGGCGTCGCGCTCATTTTATTTCTCTTGCTTCATTCTTTGCAAGAGAAAGTTTTATTCGGTTCCGCCTTTTCCCCATCAATCATACGCTTGATGGGGTACCTGTGTTCTTTTGTCGAAAAAGGTTTTCCTCTCGCAAAACTTATAAAACTATTTTCTAAACGCGTTCAGCGTTTCAAAAGCAAGGGGGCCTTGTTTGCCGAGGTCTTTGATGTCGGCTTCGACGGTGATTTTTTTGTCGTAGTCGATGCCGTTTGCTATGGCGAAGAAATCGGCGAGGTAGCTTTCTTCTCCCTTTTTGGGTTGACCGGGCATAGCGCGGCTCTTTTCGGAGACGTGGATGTGCTTAATAAGGTCCTTTTCCTTTTTGATGACGGAGAGGTCTTCGCTGACCAACGCCATATGGAAGATATCGGCGAGGGAGAAGACGGCAGGATGCTCGAGTTGGCGGACGAAATCGCAGGTTTCCTGCACGGTGTTAAAGACGTTGGTCTCGCCGCGGTTGAGCGGTTCAATGGTGATGGTAACGCCGTTCTCGAGGGCGAAGTCACCGATGGTTTTGAGATAATCGGTCAGTGTCTGCATCCGCTTTTGGCGCATGAATTGGAAGGTGATTTTGCGGAATTTTCCGCTGCCGAACACCGCCGTTTCCACGCCCAATTTTTTCATCCGTTGGAATGCTTTTTTGGCATACTCGGTCAGTTCTTTTTCATGCCCGTAGAGTTTTTTGGGTAGGAAGCCGTTGACGGAGCGCAGGGTCAATTCGTCTGCGCCCTTGGCAACGTCGTTTTCGGACATAGCCATGACGTTACCTAAGGGGGTCTCCACGAAGTCGAACCCGCTATCGAGGAGGTAGTCGTTGGCTCTCTTTAGGTCTGCGTATTTATTGCTGCGGTAGATTTTTCCGTCCCAAAATATGGTGCCGGGTATATTACATCCTAATCTGTACATGATGGCTCCTATTTCTATTTATCTATTTATTAGTAGGTCCCGCGGGTGTCGAGTACGACGTCGCCGCCCGTTTTAACTCTGCCGGTAGCGCGGCGTTTATCAAGTTCAGCCAGGTACTGCTCGTCGTCGATGGGCAGGGTCACCGGTTGTCCGAGCCAGGTGGACAGTAGCATTGCGTCCATGACTTCCACGCCGTTGATACCTTCTTCACCGCGTACTTTCAACGGTTCCAGACCGCAGATAGCGTTGCAGTAGTTGTTGATGATCTCGAGGTGCTGGGTGGAGGGCTTGAAACGTTTAACCGTTTTCGTGCAGCCGATCTTACCGAAGCCGCCCTTGTAGTTTTTGTTGAACTCTCTCTCGTCGACGGAGTTTTTATAATATTCTACGTTGCCGCCGTTGGAGACGAGTTTACCTTTGGTGCCGAGGATCTCCAGACGATTGGTTCCGGGGGCGTCGGCGGTGGAGGTAATAAATACGCCGGTCGCGCCGTTGGGGAATTCCATATAGGCGGTAACGTCGTCTTCTACCTCGATATCGTGCCATTTACCGAAGTGACAGTGGGTGTCGATCATGCAGGGCATAACGCCGAGGATCCAGGACAGAAGGTCGAGCTGGTGGGGCGCTTGGTTAAACAGTACGCCGCCGCCTTCGCCGTTCCAGGTGGCGCGCCACGCGCTGGAATCATAATAGCTTTGAGAACGATACCAATCGGTGATGATCCAGTTAAAACGTTTCAGTTCGCCGATTCCGCCTTCGGCAATGGTCTTTTTCATGAATTTATAGGCGTTGTTGGTGCGCTGGTTGAACATGATGGCAAAGAGGCGATTGGGGTCTTCTTTTTGTATTCGTGCGGCGACCGCGTTCATTTCTTTGACCTGTTTGGTATAGACGCCGGCGGGCTTATCGCTCATGGCGTGGAGACCGTGTTCAAGGGCGTAAATGACTACTTCCGGGTGGAAATAGTGGGGAGTGGTGACGATGACGGCATCAATATTGCCGGAGTCGATCATTTCTTTGTAGTCGGTGTATTTGGGACAGGACAATCCGAATTTTTTGTACTGGGATTCCAACTTTTCCGGATTGATGTCGCATACTGCGCCAAGGACGCCGTTTTTGACCAGTTTAACACCGGGTAATTTGATTTGGAAATTGCCGATCTTTAAACCGCCGGTCAAGAGAGCGACGTAGGCACTGCCCTGGTTACCGAACCCAACGATACCGATGCGAGCCGGCTTCTTTGCTTTTTTCATAGTGAATAATCCTCCTTGATTATCTTATTGCGTATTTTTATCAGGTCGTTCGATCGCCGGAAAAACATCCAGCGGAAATCATCATAACATTTTTATATTACAATACTTGTTAAAAAAAATCAATAGAGGAAAGGCAATAAATTCGACGCCGGAGAAAGATTTTTGTCACGCTTCTTTTTATCAAAAGAAAGGATGACGAAAAGACGAAAAAGCTCTTGAAATAATAAGCAAAAATGTTATAATAATAAATAGACCATTTGCGTCAAAAACGAACAAAGGGAAAAACGTATGAAAAGTAAACTTTTTGAATTCATTATTTATCGTTGCAAAAAAGAAATGGAACTGCTGTCGGTAGACGGCTTTTTCCTGTCCGTCGTCAGGACGGTTTACAGCCAGGATGTGCTTGCCGGTCTGGACGAGGATATCGTCAGAGAATGTAAGGAAACGAAAGAGGTATTCGATAAATACAATATCGATTTGGAATCCACCTTGCAACAACTCAGCGAAGCCATTTCCGATAAGAAGTTCAACTTCGTCGACACGATGAACTTTGCCGGGATGTGTTCTAAAGCGGAGAACGAACTGGGCGAGCAGAAGAAGGTGCTGAACGTACCCTATTTCATCGAGGCTATTTTGCGCGATCCGCCGCCATTGATCAAAGCCGCTTTGAAAATAACGGGCGAGAAAAACGAGGGAGCGGGACTATTTGATATCCAGTCGGCGCTGGATAAGAAACGTTCTACCGTGCTGGCCTTTAAGAAAATGGAAAAACCGGAAGACGCCAGTCCGCTGTTTAAGAAGGAAACGCCGGATCCGGAAGAGGAAAAAGAAGAGGTAAAAAGCGAGCAACCGGCGGTAAAGAACGAGGACGTCATTCCGTCGATTATGAAAAAGGTGGACAAGGTCCGCAAAGTTTTACAGGAGAGTGTTTACGGACAGGACCATGCCATATCCACCTTTGTTTCCGGTTATTTTCAAGCGGAACTTTCGGCAGAGACCGAACAAAACAGAACCAAACCGCGTGCGACGTTCTTATTTGCAGGCCCTCCGGGCGTAGGTAAGACCTTTATGTCGGAACAGGCGGCAAAAGCAATGGATCTGCCCTTTAAACGGTTTGATATGAGCGAATATTCCGCGCACGAGTCCGATCAGATGTTCAGCGGATCCAACAGGGTGTACAAAAACAGTAAGCCGGGCTTGGTGACCGAGTTCGTCTCCAATAATCCGCGGTGCGTACTGCTTTTCGACGAGATAGAAAAAGCGCACCTGGACGTTATACATCTTTTCTTGCAGATCCTGGACGCCGGAAGGCTACGCGATAACTACACCGACGAGGAGATATCCTTTGCCGATACCATTATTATATTTACCACCAACGCCGGGAAAAAGATGTATGAGGATGAATCCATCAATCTGACGACGGTATCAAAAAAGAGCGTTTTGCGCGCATTGGGAGAGGAACGCAATCCCAATACCGACGCCTATTTGTTCCCGCCGGCGATCTGCTCCCGTTTTGCCATGGGGAACGTCGTTATGTTCAACCGCATGGGCGCCGATTTCTTACTGCGTATTTCGGCAGGGGAGATGAAAAAAGAAGCGGCGTGCATTGCCAAGAGAACGGGCATCGACATCACCCTCTCTAAATTGCTCCCTTACGCCGTTCTTTTTGCCGAGGGCGGAAAGGCGGATGCCAGAACGATCAAGGGAAAGAGCAAGAACTTTATCTACACCGAACTGTACGAACTAATCCGTTTGGTGGAGTCGAACGCCAATCCCTTCAAGACGACGAAGCTAAAGAAAGTGTCTATTGACCTGACGTTGCCCGATAGTCCGGAATTGAAAGATCTGTTCGAGTACAAAGAGCAGGGAACGGTCCTCGTCTTTACGGATAAAGCAAAGATTACCGCTTGCAAGGCGAAATTATCCGACGTCAACGTCGTATGCGCCGAAACGCAAGAGGAAGCGAAAAAGATACTGGAAGAAAAGTCAGTATCTTTGGTGCTTTGCGACCTGAACTACAATAAGAAGTCCGATAAGGAAGTTTTAAATATAGAAGACATCGAATCGGAAGGAATGGAGATGTTCTCCTATCTGTCCGTCTATGAGGACGTACCCGTTTATGCGCTGGTCGACGAGGAGAAATCCATCAGCAGCGAAGAAAAGGAATCTTTGCTTAACAAAGGGCTGAAAGGTATCGTTGCGCTGGAATGGGGAAGGGAAGAAATAAACTCCTTCCTGTCCGACGTCACCCTCGCCGCGCATTTACGCAAAAATATGTTGGAACTGGCAAAGTCAAACAAAGTGTTATTCTATAACACGGAACAAAGGGTTGCGCCGTCAGGAGAAGAAGCGACGATATCGCTGTTTGGTTTTAAACTTGTTACGGCAGTGGACGCAGGGGACAATAAAGGAATACTCGACGACGTGACGAAGCCGAAAGTTAAATTTGACGACGTCATCGGAGCCAAAGACGCCAAGGACGAGCTTAGCTACTTCGTTCGGTACTTAAAAAACCCCACTTCATATTTAAAAAAGGGAGTAAAAGCGCCTAAAGGTATCCTTCTTTACGGTCCTCCGGGAACGGGAAAAACTCTCCTCGCAAAGGCGCTGGCAGGGGAATCCGACGTCACTTTTATCGCATCGGAAGGCAATTCTTTTTTAAAGAAATTCGTTGGAGAAGGTACGGAAAGCGTACATAATCTATTTGCCATTGCGCGTAAATACGCGCCGTCCATACTGTTTATCGATGAGATCGACGCAATCGCCATCGAAAGGGGATCGGAAGGGGTCAAAAACGGTAGCGACGACGTACTGACTGCCTTTTTGACGGAAATGGACGGGTTCAATACCGACGAAAAACGTCCGGTATTCGTTCTGGCTGCCACAAACTATATTGCGGAAAAGGGAGAAATGAACAAATTGGATCCCGCCTTAATGCGTCGTTTCGACCGTAGGATCTACGTCGGTCTTCCGAACAAAGAGGAGCGTATTTTATATTTAGAAATGCGTATTTCCAAGTTGAAATACCACCGCTTGACGGACAATTTAATGGACAATATCGCCATGCGTTCCACCGGTATGAGTCTGGCGGAACTGGATTCTGTGTTCGAGCTTGCGCTCCGTAACGTTATCAAAGCGGACGAAGGGGTGCTTACCGACGAGATATTCGAGGACGCCTTTGAGACCTTCAATAGCGGCGCAGTCAAAAAATGGGATGAGAGCGAGCTACTCAGAACGGCGCGACACGAGGCAGGACACGCCCTCATTTGCAGAACGACGGGAGAGGACCCGACCTATCTTACCATTGTTGCGCGAGGTTCTCACGGCGGATATATGCAACACGAGAGCCAGGAGAATAAAGGGCTTTATACGAGAAAAGACCTCCTTTCCCGCGTCAGAACGGCGCTGGGCGGCAGGGCTGCCGAAATGGTTTGTTATGGGGAAGAAGACGGGCTTTCTTCGGGTGCAAGCGGCGACTTGCAGACGGCAACCCGCATCATGCGCGCTATCATTTGCGACTACGGTATGGACGAGGAATTCGGACTGTGCGTGGTCAGTGAATTGTCTAACGGTTCGGGCTTGGATAAGTACCTTATCGAGAAGATCAATGCTGAACTGAAAACGGAGCTGAAAGCGGCTATGGATACCATAACTCGTTATCGTCCGGCACTGGATGGACTGGTGGAAAAATTGATGCAAAATAACGCTCTCAAGGCGGATGAAATCGCCGCCGTATTCGAACAATTTAACGTGCCGAAAGGCTGATTTTATATTTAAAAACGGAGGAAACACACTATGGGACAGGAAAATTTAGAACAGGCAAAAAAGATCTATGACACAATGGTTTCGGCACTTCATGCACGGGATTGGTCGTTCGAGGAAGACGAGGACAACTTGGCGATCATATCCGGGTATCAGGGAGAGGATATTCCGATACGTTTTTACATTGTCGTCGACCCCAAAAAAGAGGTGATCCGCTTTATGTCGCCGATGCCGTTTAAGGTGGTCGAAGATAAAAGGGTGGACGTCGCTCTCGCCGTGTGCGTAGCTAACTACGGCATGGTCAACGGTTCCTTTGATTACGACCTCAACACCGGCAGTATCTTTTTCCGCTTGACGACCAGCTACTGTGGGTGCGAGATCGGCGAAGGATTTTTCATGGATATGATCTCTACCGCCGTACTTACTACCGACCGCTACAACGATAAATTCATGATGATGTCAAAAGATATGATGTCACTTTCCGAATTTATCGCGCAGGAGGATAATTAACCTTCCTTTTTCCCTTTTTTCGGGCAGAGTGAAAAACAATCGAGGCGTTCCGGCATTGCGGAATGCCTTTTTTTTGTATACGAAAACCACCGGATAGTCCGGTGGTTCAGTGGAGGTTTACCGATG
>CAMOOO010000009.1 GCA_946621465.1 uncultured Clostridia bacterium | reverse complement strand
GACGAACGATGGAATAATAACCGTTTACATCGGCTTCACCGCCGTTGATGTCTTCTACAAGATAGCCTTTGGCAATACGATTGATGATCGAATATTGTTTGACGGTTTCCGCATTCAGCACTAAACGGCAGTCGTAGAGAAGAATATACGAGTCAGTTGAGGGATCTGCTGCGCAACCCCCTATGATACCGCCCGTCGCAGGTTTGCTGTTGACAACGCTCAACACGGCGCCTTCCGTCACCCAAATGACGTCATTTCCGATCGTCAGCGTATGCCCGTCAAGGTCGATCGTCATGTCCTTGGTCACGTTGATATAGGGAGTTCCTCTGCCGGAAATACTATAGTCTTTGTTGATCGTGATAGTCGCGCCTTCTCCCATCGCTTCATAGGCATCGGCAAGCGTCAGATAGTAAACGTTCCCTATCGTCGCTTCACAATTTGCGAGAAGGTCAGCATACGCTGCTTCCGCATCCGTCAATTTGTCGTAGTTGCTGACGAGCGATTTTTGATTGTCAGACAATCCTTTGTACAGAGCGCGTGCCGTGTTGATATCCGGTTTGCTTGCCAACGTAACGGGATCGCTGATTGCGTCGATATATTCTGCAACCTCATCCGCTTGTCTTTGATTATACAGATCGCTTTCGAGAGCGGAAATAATATCGTCTACCATCTCTTTGTTTTCCGCAAGCGTTTTGGTGCAATCGTAAACAATGTCATCAATAGCTTGTTTTGCGTTTGTGATTAACGTTCCGCAAGCATCACTGTCACCCGGATTGGCAAGGGAGTCCGCATCGGCTTTTTTCGTGATTTTGTACGCATCGAGAGCCTCTTTATCGGATTGCATTCCGGCATAGATCCCTTCGGCTTCGGTCAGTTTATCATAATTGGTAACAAGAGCCTTGTCCTCTGCACTCAGATCGTTATACCCGCCGCGCGCCGTATCAATAGCGTCTTTACACGCTTGGGTGTAAACTACGGGATCGGGAATATCGTTGATAAAACCGATAACCGTATCTTTGCCGATCCTCCACATAGCGTAAACCGTATTGATCGAGCTGTCATCTATGATCGCATTCACTTGCGATGCCGTCAGTGTTGCGGAGGACTCGTTTCCGTAGGTAGCGCCTGTTCCGTCCGCCTTGGTGTTCCAACTGAGGAAATTGTACCCGTTTCTTGTCGGAACGGTCAAATTTGCCGTTTGTCCGTACGTCAACGTAAGGTTGGACAAAGATCCGGCACCGTTCGTGTTTCTTGTCAACGATTTGGTTTTTGCCGCTGCATTGATCGTGCCGAAATTGTAATCCGAAGTGCCCATCGTAGAAGAACTTACTCTGTAGATGGCTCCGGCGGTATCTGCCGTACCGCTGACCAACGTCCAGTTGTTGTTCAGGCGCTTATATCCTTCGGCTAACGTTGCGAACGCATACACGGTATCCCCTTTGTCAAAATCGGTACCGCTGTTGCTTCCGCTGGTAGCGTTTTGATTTTTGGAAAGATACACGGACTGTACGCCCGCACCTGCGGTAGCGGTGACTTTTACGGTGTTGATCTTGGGTTGGAAGGTTATGGATGTTACAACTAAGTCTGCATACGAATAATTATGTCCCATACAGAAATAAATCTTGTCATAGTTACCACTAAGCGATACTTCTCCAACCGGATAGGTTTTTCCGCTGACGCTGACGTCAGAAGGAAAGCTTGATTCCCACGTTTTGCCTGCCGAGTCTCCGTTGACGTCGGCGCCGATCGTATAGCCGTAATTGAGTTTACTGGGATATGCCGTCCCCGTCGGTCTTGTCCAACAGATATAAAACGGCTGATATCCTGCCGCGACGCTCGCTTTGATCGTAAAGGAACTGCTTGTGATCTCTTTGAGTTTGCTCGGATCCCAACTGAAATTGCCGTACGTTCCGGTCGTTCTGTTTGCGTACATATTGGCAATAGTGATCGAATCCATTACCCTTGTGCTTGCCGCGTGCGCCGAGTCGGTCGCCGGCATTGCAAATAGCGCCACCGCCATCGCGAACACGATCACAAGGCTCATCACGATCGCCAAGGCGACAACGTTTGTTTTTCGTTTTGTTTGTACCATAGTTTTTTCTCCTTATAAAAAGTTTTTTTAAAAAAAAGATACAAAGCTATTATAACAAACGGTGTGCAACAGAAGTGCAACAACAACCTGCGCAAATCCAAATCCCTTTTTGTTGACCGCTCGAAAGTGCAATTACCATCGAATTATAGTTTTTTATAAAATCCCTAATGGAACAGCACTATACGTCGCCCTTTTTTTGATTCGTTAGGAAGTATAATTCGAAAGAAGCGGCACGCCGGACGAAAATAATAAACACCCCTTTTCTAACCTTGACTTTATCGCCGTTTTCATATACTATAATGGTAACAGGAGAAACATATGAAAAAGCTATTTACTACCATCTTTGATAAAGAAGCCGACAGGTCTATTAAGGATCAGGAGTTACAAGAAATAATCATGCTCCTTATCACCTTCCTACTCGTTCCCGTCGCATCGGTACTGATTACGCAGGTCGCTTCGGACAGACCGGTATCTACCTCCATGTCCCGTATCGCCTGGGTGGATAAACAGTTCGTTTGGGTGCTGCTTTGGGGGCTACTGAACATGGGCAACTATATTTACTCCCTCGTTTTGGTGACGAAAAAAGCCGGTTATAGCGCCGGATGGAAAAAGTTTTTTATCATCTCTGCCGCCGCTGCCGCCCTTATTATGACGGTGGGACTGAGTATCCCTGCTTACTATTCCGAAACGGATATAAAAATCCAGCAGATGCGTACTGCTCACGTCATCCTCGCCGGTATCGGTTTCTTTTATTACGTGGCGGAAGTCTTCTTTATCGCGCTGACTTTACTTAAACGGAATAAAACGCAATTCATGCTTTCTTTGGGCATGGCGCTCTTTATCGCCGTAGGCGGCATCTTTTCCATCATCTTCGTCAACGATCCCGCCAGTTACTGTTTTTGCTCGACGGTGACCCAACTATTCCTCTTCGGAACGAGTAACGCTTTCCTCGCCGTGCAATACTTCCTGATGAAAGAATTTAAATCGGAATAAAGCCTTTAAAAAGTCTTACTATACTAAAAAGCCTACTTGCATAAAATACACCACTCGTGTTATAATGAAATCGGAGGTTTATTATGAAATACATTTTAAAAAACAAAATCTTTTCTTTAGGCAGCAGTTCCACAGTACGTGACGAAGCGGGCAACGACTTGTTTTTCGTTAAAGGTGCTGTTTTTACCTTCACGAAGAAAAAGTTCATCCGCGACCTGAACAAAAACACTCTTTACACCGTACGTAATAAATTTTTCCATCTTCTTTTACCGAAGGTCTTCCTTTGCGATGCAAATGGTGAAAAATTATTAATGATCAAAAAGGAGAAAGTTTTCGCTTTCCGTCAAAACTTCCAGATCGTTACCCTGAAAGACGGTCAACCGCAATTTTCTATCAGCGGCGATATTATCGGCAGAAACTTCGATATTATGATGAACGGCACGCCGGTCGCGCACGTAAGAAGAAATTTCAACCTGATAAAGGATTCCTTCTGGATCGATATCGATTCGACCGATTTGGCGCCCATGCTGATCGCTTTCGTCATCGCCATCGACAACTATTACGACAAATTGATGGACCAAGAAAGATAGCCCTTGTATTTATTACAAAAAATATCGGCTGCCCTTTGGTAGCCGATTTTTATTTAAATAAAATCTCCGAAGCAAACGACGAGCGGATAGTCTTTTACCGGGAGCTTTTTAATAAAGACACAGCCGTCCTTTTGTTCGTACTCTATCTCCGTTATTTCTCCGGTCAGTAGATCGACAAGCCGTGGCGCGCCGCACCCATAAAAACGAATGCTCGTACAAGAAGAAAAAGACCTGCCGCAAAGTAGGTTCGTCCTCTATACTTTCGCATAGTTCCACCGCTTCCTTCATTGTCTCTACCGCTAGCAGCTCGCTTAAAACGTGTTTACCTGCCTTCAGACATTTAATCGCGTACGGCGCATGATCGTTGCCGTAGTTTGCCAAAACGACGGCGTCGACGTTACCCTCTTTTAAAAAGGTATCGAAGTCGGTAAACAACCGAACGTCCTTGCCTTTCCTCCCGTACGAGGCCTTTTCCTTTTCCATTTTCGCACGGTCAAAGTCGCATATCGCCGTCAGCACGGCGTCGCTGCTTTTAATGCAATACCGCATCATCGTCCGTCCGCGACGGCACCCAACCACTCCGATCTTAATCATTTTTGTCCTTGATTTCCACCCTCTTTATTCCCATGTCCATTGTAAAATAGGTTAATTCCGTTAAGCCGAACTTGCGATATATCTTCTTCCACCGTCTCAACATCGCTCGTTTGTAAAAGAAATACCTCTCGCTTATAACGGGCAAAAATCCTGCTTTCAGATAGCTTTTTATCGCCGGCAGTCGCCAGTCGTCGGTGGTAAGAAGAATATACTCAATGTCCCTTTTCAATAGCTTTTGCAATGCGATACCGTTAAGAAGACCAGCCAGTCCCTTTCCGCGATAGTCCTCTCTTATACAGACCATATGGACGTAACCGCTGTTTGTTACCGGATGCACGATCGCCGTTACCGTCCCGACGTACTCCTCGCCGCACTTTAAGAAAAAGGTGTCCCTCTCCGGCACGCAATCGGGGTAATGAAGAAGGGTCGTATCGAAAAAGGACTCCATCTTTTCCCGACTGTCCTCAATAAGATAATGAATGTAGTAGTATTCCCTCTTCTCCCTTTCGTCGGAGTAATTGACGACGGAGTACCCTTCCGGCAAAGAAAAGGCAGGGGCATCCATGGTCGTTCTCCTCATTTCCAGCTGCTTCATAATTTCTCTCCCAAAACGCTACGTCTCAATTATACAGTTAAGCGCCTCTTTTGACAAGACGATTGACAAAAAACGATTCTATGATATACTTTTCTTAAGATTATCATTCAATACAAAAAACCTTACGCTAACGTAACGGGTAAAGGAACAATTATGGCAAAGAAAAGAAAAAAGTTATCTAAAAAAGGTAAAATCATACTGCTATCCGTCGTCGGGGTTCTCGTTCTTGTTTTTCTTCTGAATTTGGTCATTCTGCCCCTCACCGGCGGATGCAAACGGGTGGATGCACCCGAGGTCTACGCCGGAAACAACCCCTACGTCCGTTACGACAAAGGTCTGTATCTGTCGGCGCACCGCGCCGGGGGCGATATCGAGCCGGAAGAGACCATGAAGGCTTTTAAGAACTGTTTGGAAGCCCCCTACAAAGTGGACGTGCTGGAATTCGACTTGCACCTTACAAAAGACGGCGTACTGGTTCTTCTTCATGACGACGAAGTGGACCGCACCAGCGACGGACCGATCGTCTTCGGCAAAAAGGGTGTTAAGGTCTGCGATAAAACGCTTGACGAACTGATGACGCTTAACTTCGGGTATAATTTTCAGCGTGCGGACGGGAGCTATCCCTACCGCGAAGAAAACGCCGACCTCACCGAAGTACGCATTCTGCCGCTGACGACTTTACTGACCTACCTGGAAAAAGTCGCCCGTCCGGACAAAAGCCTCCATTACGTCATTGAGATAAAAGACGACGGAAAGCGCGGCAACAACGCTATGGACATTCTTTACAGCGTCATGGAAGAATACGAGATAACAAATCGCGTCGTCGTAGGGACTTTCCACCAGAGCGTAACCACCTATATAGATAAACAGTATCCGCAGGTCGTCCGCTCGGCGTCCATTACCGATATGCTGGGGTTCTATTTCGACTTCTTATATAACGTCAACGTCAGCCCGGAAAAATTGGGCTTTTCCGTTCTTCAAATCCCCATGGGACTAAAAGGTTTTTATGATTTTGCTACGGAAGCATTCGTCAGCTACGCCCACGCCCACGGCTTTGCCGTCCAGTACTGGACCATCAACGATCCGGATGACGTGGCTTTCTTGCAAAAGATCGGCGCCGACTGCATCATGACGGACGATCCGGAAATGGCGAGTAAAGTTCTCGGCCGCTATTGATTACGCATCCTTTTTCCGACGAGTAGATAAATAAAAAATACGATCAGCGTTGCCAAAACCGCCCCGGCGGTATCCAGTAAAACGTCGGTCATCTGTCCGGCTCTGCCGCCTACCATCGTTTGATGGCTTTCGTCAATGACGGCATAAAGTAAAGAAAATACGGGCGGAATAATAAAGAGCGCGCCCATTCTTTTCCCGGACGCCTTTACTATGGAAAAAACCAGGAGCGAAGAAAACAGCCCCAATAAAAAATACTCGGTAAAATGCGCCGCTTTGCGCACGTAGTGAGAGGCAGACGCAAAAAACGCCGCCTTCTCCTCTCTCGATAGACTATCGAAGTCCGGTTTAAGAATCTTCAGAACAAATGCCGTGACGCCGTTGGACGTCTCCGTTGATTCGTCGGCGTTCTCCGAAGAAAAATAAAATATCATCGCCATGACCATAACCACGGCGATTGCCAATAATAGGATAGGTATCCAGCTCTTTTTACGCACCCTGTCTCCTCTACCTTTCATTTTACGACGATGAAAAAAATATATTCGTTCCGCGTGGTAGTTCCGATTGTATCAAAGTTAGCTCGCCTTGTCAACCGCCGCCGACCCATTCGTCGGCTTAGTAATTATTTTAATCGAAAAAAATAAACGCGGCCACTTTGCCGCGCTTATTTTTTAAATGATTATTTACCGATAAATCCGCTGAATTCCCGATTGGGACCATCAAGCGATCGGTTTTAGTCGGAATAACCGGCCTCTTTAAGAAGCTTCACCAAATTATCGTGTTGCCATACAAAGACGTCCTTTCTCGTGACGATCTTTCCGTAGCCGATACCCATTTTTTTATCAATGAGACGGAAGGCTTTGTAATAGTTCTTCATAAGCAGCGCCGCAAAGGGTACGAAATAGACGGGCGCTTTGAAGCAGGCGTACTTGAAGGTGTGCGGTTCCAGCGTCATAAAGCCCTCGTATCCGCGGCTGACAAGTTCGGAAAGAATGTAGTCGTAGTGACCTTCTCCCAGTCCTACCGGCACTTCCACGCCGTAGGAAGAACAGTCTTTGATATGGTAGTAGACAACGTAATCTTTCAACATATCAAACGCCGCCTTGGCGTCTACTTTGCACTGAATGTAGTTACTTGCGTCGTAGCAAAGGACGAAATCGGGATCGTTCACGGCTTTGTACAGTTGAAGAACGCGCTCCGGCACGTCGCCGTAGATCTCCTTTTCGTTCTCGTGCAGTAGTTTTACGCCCGTACCTCTGACGATCTCCAAAAGTTCTTTGATACGGGAGACCACTTTGTCAAAGCACTCTTCCGGCTTCTTGTTGCCGTAGTAGAAGGAGAACATACGGATATACCTGCACTCGGTCATCCGTGCTATTTTGACCAGCTCGATCAGTTTTTGTTTTTGCTTTTGGAATCCTTCTTCGTTGTCGATCCCTACCTTTCCGATCGGAGACCCTAAAGAGGAAAAACGGATACCCTCTTTCTTCAAAATAGGCAGAATCTTCTCCTCGAACTCTTTCGCCGTATAGTCGGCGATACCTTTGCCGTTGACCGTTCTCGGGCAGAGGTAACTCTCGCCTAAAGACTTCGCTAATTTAATCTGTTCGTCGAGGTCCCCCGATACTTCGTCGTAAAAACCGGATATTGTAATCTTCGTCATTTTCTTTCTCCTTACTCTTATTTATTTTGTCAATTGAGAGGCGCGCCTGCAGGCGTTTTCGATGTCGTCCAAGCTACCTTTCATCATCCAACTTCCGCCTACGCCGATAATAAATTTTTGGCTCAAAAACTCCGGCGCGTTTGTTTCGTCCACGCCGCCCGTGGGTAAAAATTTAACCCCCGGGAACGCCGCCGACACCGCTTTTAATGCTTTTAATCCGCCGAACACTCCCGCCGGGAAGAATTTGAGGATGGTCAGACCTTTGCCTACCGCATTCATGATTTCGGTGGGCGTGACTACGCCGGGGATATAGGGGACGTCCTTTTCCACGCAAACTTCGTATACGCCCTGGTCGAAACCGGGAGAAACGATGAACTTCGCTCCGGCTTCTATCGCCGAGCGGCACTGCGTGGCATTGATGACCGTACCGGCGCCGATGAGCATACCTTCTGCCTCCTTACTGGCAAGAGCAATGGCGTCCTTTGCGCACGCCGTACGGAAGGTGATTTCCGCCACCGTGATACCGCCCTTTTTCATGGCGTTCAACGTCGGGAGGGTATCCTCTACGCTGTTTAGCACCACGACGGGTACGATTTTATGATCTTGAAAAAAACTGTAATCCATATTATACTCCGCAATAAGCATGGAACCCGCCGTCGACCGGCAAAACCACACCGGTAATAAAACCGGCGTCTTCCGAGCTAAGCAGCAGCTTGACCGCGCCGTACAATTCGGGGATCTCGCCGAAACGCTTCATGGGGGTGCCGGCAAGGATCTTGCCCGTTCTTGCGGTAGGCGTCCCGTCGGGATTAAAGAGCAGTCCTCTGTTCTGTTTGCCCACAAAAAATCCGGGGGCAATGGCGTTGACGCGGATGCCGCAGGGCGCGAAGTGAACGGCGAGCCACTCAGTAAAGTTACTGATGGCAGCCTTGGCCGCGCTGTACGCAGGGATCTTGGTCAGAGGCGTAAACGCGTTCATGGAGGAGATGTTCAGAATGGAACAACCTTCTTTGCCGATCATGTCTTTGGCAAATACCTGCGTGGGAATAAACGCCCCGATAAAGTTGAGGTCGAACACGAAACGAACGCCGCTGTCTTGCAGGCTGAAGAAATCTTTTTCGTACGTCACACCCGGTTCGCAAGTCTCGTTGTCCGTCGTTGCTCTCGGGTTGTTTCCGCCTGCGCCGTTAATCAGGATATCGCAGGTCCCCAGGTCCTTTTCTACTTCCGCACGAACGGCTTCCAGACTGTCCCTTTCAAGGACGTTGGCTTTGTATGCCTTGGCAATGCCACCCTGCTTGGTTATTTCTTCTTCTATCACCTTAGCCGCGTCCAGGTTCAAGTCGAGGAGGGCGAACTTCGCCCCCGAGGTAGCGAGCTCGGTAGCAATACCTCCGCAAATAACGCCGCCCGCGCCGGTGATAACAACAACTTTGCCACTCAAATCCAAATTAAATTTGCTCATTTTTTATCTCCTATTATTTTAATAATCTGTTAGCGGTTTCCCATACGCCGTTGATATAAGCGGCGCCTAAAGCTCTGTCATAAAGCCCGTAACCGGGTTTACCCGTTTCCCCCCAGATCATTCTACCGTGGTCGGGACGACAATACCCTTCGTACCCGTTCTCGGCGAGAACTTTTATAATACCGATAATATCCATGGAGCCGTAGTTCTGATCGTGCGCCGTCTCCTCAAATCCGCCCTCAATGAGTTTGATATTGCGGATATGCATGAAATGAATGCGTCCCATTTTAACGTACTTTTCGACCATCTTCACCAAATCGTTATTGGGATCTGCGCCCAAAGACCCTACGCAGAATGTAAGTCCGTTGTTGGGGCTATCGACCAGTTTAAGGAATCTGTCGATGTTCTTTTCGCAAGTAATGATTCTGGGCAGTCCGAAGATCGGCCACGGCGGATCGTCCGGGTGGATAGCCATGTTGACGCCGTACTCCTCGCATACCGGTATGACCGCCTCCAAAAAGTACTTCAGATTTTCAAAGAGTTTATCTTCGTCAACGGAAGCATACTGCTCAAAGAGCTTCTTTAAGTCTTCTTTTTTATAGCTGGAGTCCCATCCGGGCAAAGACAAACTGCCGTCGAGAGGATTCATCTTCTTGATCTGTTCGGGATAATAGACCAATGAATTGCTCCCGTCGAACGCCACCTTATCCAGTTGGGTACGCGTCCAGTCGAAGACCGGCATGAAGTTATAGCAGATACATTTTACTCCGGCCTTTCCCAGCCTACGGATGTTTTCTTTGTACGCCTCGATATATTTATCACGCGTGGGCAAACCGATCTTGATGTCCTCGTGAACGGGGACGCTTTCGATCACTTCCATTTTCAGCCCCTTCTCTAAGCAAAGGGACTTCAGGCGTGCGATATTCTCCTCCGGCCATACCTCCCCGACAGGGACGTCATAGACGGCGGTAACCACGCTGTACATGTTGGGAATCTGACGGATCTTGTCAAGACTGATCGAGTCCTTTTCCCCGTACCATCTGAATGTCATTTTCATAATTTTTCACCTCGTAAAAAATTTTTTTGCATTGTAAAAAGCGACGTTTCCGGCAAGCTCGGCTAACGCCTCGATATCATTGGGATATTCCCCTGCTTCCACCCATTCGCCGATGACCGAGCAGAATATTCTGCGGAAATAGTCGTGGCGCGCATAGCTGACGAAACTGCGCGAGTCGGTGAGCATTCCGTTAAAAAGTCCCAACCCCGCCGTATCGGCAAAGATATGCAGTTGCTCTCTGATTCCGTCCCTGTGATCCATAAACCACCAAGCGGCCCCCAGTTGCATTTTACCGGCGCACTGTCCGGCAAAGTCCCCTATCATAGTCGCCAAAGGATAGTAAGAATTGGGATTGAGGGTATAGACGATAGTCTTCGGCAGTCCATACGTTTTTTCTATATCGTCGAAGAGCTTACCCCCCGCCTCGATGTCGAGGGCGTTTCCTACGCTGTCGATACCGCAGTCTGCGCCGATGGCGGCAAAACGCGCGGAGTTCTGATTGCGTAAAACCCCGGTATGGATCTGCATCGCTAAATTGTATTTGGTAAAAAGCCCTGCAAGGCGTTTAATCACGCAATACTTAAATTCGTCCTGCTCTTCTTTGGTTATCTCCTTTCCGGCAAGCACCTTTTTAAAGGCTTCATCCGCCATTCTTTCGTCGCCCTTTCCTTTGGGGAAGTCGGTAAAAGAACAATCGGTCGCCACGCAACCGTGATTGACAAAGTAGTATAATCTCTGTTCGAGCGCGTCGACAAGAGTGATAAAATCAACGATCTTTATGCCGCTTGCCGCCGCCAGTTTACCGATGTATTCGGCAAAGACCGGCTTTTCTATATTGATAGCGTTATCCGGGCGGAAAGAAGGCACTACGTTAAACGTCAGACCCATTTTGGCGATCTCTTCGTGCGCCTTTAACGGCGAAATGGGATCGTCCGTCGTTCCGACGGTATCGACGTTACTGCATTCGATCAGTTTCCGCGCCGAAAAAGAACCGTCCGCCATTTTTTTCTCTGTCTCCTCCCAAATTTCTTTTGCCGTCGATTTAGAAAGCGGTTTGGTGATCCCGAAATACTTTTTCAGTTCCAGATGCGCCCAGTGATAGACGGGGTTACCGATAAAAGAAGGCAGAGCCGAAGCAAAGGCAAAAAACTTTTCATAGGCAGGCGCGTCGCCGGTAATCAATTTTTCATCAATGCCGTAGTTACGCATAACACGCCACTTATAGTGGTCGCCGAGGAGCCATAGTTCGGTCAAATTAAAGAACTTTTTATCCTCCGCAATTTCTTCCGGATTGAGATGACAATGGTAATCGAAAATGGGTAGATCTTTTATTCTTTCATAGACTTTTTTTGCTGTTTCATTGGTGAGTAAATACTCGTCGGACATAAACGCTTTCATAAAAAATGCTCTCCGAAAAATAGATTACTATTATGATATCATAATAGAAAACAAAAAGCAATCCCGAATCGTCCATAAATTCTTTTTGTTCGCGATATAAAAAGGGATTTTCTTGCTACGTCTTGCCAAATCCCTCTTTTAACTATATAATATACTCATGATCGGAAAAATTTTTGCCATAGAAGAATTCGCCACCTTCGACGGACCGGGCATACGCATGAGCGTCTTTTTAAAGGGTTGTCCCATGCGGTGCGAATGGTGTCATAACCCGGAAGGACAAAGTCCGGAAACGGAATACAAACGGAATCAGAACGGCTGTCTCGCATGCGGCGCATGCGTAGGGGTGGGCGGTGGGCGCCTTGTTGAAAAAAGCGTCGAGGTCTGTCCCCGTAATCTGGTCAAAAAATGCGGAGAGGATATCTCCTGTGATGATCTCTGCAAACGGATCATGAAAAACGCCGACCTACTTAACGCGACGGGCGGCGGCGTCACTTTCTCCGGCGGAGAACCGCTTATGCAAAGCGACTTTGTCAAAGAGTGCATCGATTATCTTCGCCCCAAAGTCCACTGCGCTCTGCAAACGTCCGGTTGCGCGGCGGAGGAGACTTTTCAAAAGGTACTTGCTTGCTGCAACTTCGTTCTGTACGATCTGAAACTTATGGATAAAAATCAGCACGTCCGCTACTGCGGCGTAGATAACGAACTTATCCTCAAAAATTACGAGACCCTGGCTTCAAGCGGAAAGGACTTTGTCACCAGGCTACCCTTGATCCCGGGTGTGACGGACACCGAAGATAATATCACCGCCGTCGCTTCTTTCATGCAAAGGCTGTCGGTAGATAAAATCGAACTGCTACCCTATAACAAACTGACGGGGAGTAAATATTCCTCACTCATGCGGAAATACACTCCCTCTTTTGACGGAAATATAGCCCCCTCTCCCCGCGTCAAAATCTTTACCGGGCGCGGCATTCAGGTAAAAGTATTATGAGGCATTTATGAACGAACGCATACTAACTTTGCAACAATATCTTCTCTCCAAAAAGTATCGGGAATTGCGCTCGGATGAAAAACTTTCGGTTCCGCAAAAGCAAAAGTCGGAATCCCAAATGATGTATTCGGCACGTTTCTTCTCCTATATTACAGAGAAGGAAGAAGCGGTATTTTACGGCAAAGATGATACCCTCGGGTTTCATCTGCACTATAATAATCAAATAAGCGACGGCAATCAATTCGGCAATCTGACGATCGACTATAAAAAGGTGCTGGAGATCGGACTGGACGGCTACTTTGCCGAAATCGGCAAACGGTTTCAGGACGCCGACAGTAAAGGAAGCGAGTTTTATTCTGCCGCAAGGCTCTGCCTTTTCACCCTGAAAAAGTTGGTGCAAAAGTGGCGCGACAAGGCGAAGGAAGAAGGAAGAAATCGTCTGTACGACGCCCTTTTACAGGTTCCCGAAGGGGGCGCGAGCGACTACTACCAAGCCACCGTCACCTGTAAATTCATGCAGTACGCCCTCCATTTGGGCGGCTGCCGGCACATAACTTTCGGCAGGTTCGACCAATACATGAAGCCCTACTTCGACGCCTCGATTGCAAACGGCATGACGCAAGAAGAACTGCTTAACGAGACGGAATTATTCTTCTTATCGCTCAACTTCGACTCCGACCTCTACTCGGTCGTACAGACGGGTGACAACGGGCAAAGCATGATCCTCGGACCGGAAATCAACGACCTTACCGAAATCTGCCTGCGCGCGTCGGAAGAACTGCGCCTGATCGACCCGAAGATAAACGTTCGCGTAAACGGCGACACCCCTCTATCGGTTTACGAACGCGGAACAAAATTGACCAAACAGGGACTGGGCTTTCCGCAATACAGTAACGACGACGTCGTCATTCCCGGACTGGTTTCTCTTGGATACAAAAAAGAAGACGCCGAGGACTATTCGGTTGCCGCCTGCTGGGAGTTTATCCCTTCCGGCAACGGAGCGGATATCCCCAACATCGCCACCATGAACTATCCTAAGGTGGTGGAGATCGCCACCAAAAAACATTTGCGCTTTTCTAAAGACTTCCCGACCTTTTTACAAAAGACGGAAAAGGAATTAATTTCATACGCCAAGAGACTTATTCGGGAAAAGAATAAATACAAACCCTTGCCAAAGCCCCTTCTCTCCATTTTTGTCGTCCCCTGCGTCAAACGGGGCAGAGACCTATCCGACTGCGGCGCAAAGTATAATAACAGCGGCATGCACGGCGCGGGATTGTCCACCGCGGCAGATGCTCTCGCCGCCATAAAGAAGCTCGTTTTCGAGGAAAAATCGGTCAAGAAGAAGGACCTACTAAAAGCCCTGAAAAACAATTTCGTCGGGTACGAAGGTCTACAAAAACAACTCCTTGCCTGTCCCAAAATGGGCAACAACGACGACTACGTCGACGATATCGCCGTACGCCTTATGAAGACTTTTTCCGGCTACGTCAACAACAAGCCCAACAACCGCGGCGGCATATGGCGAGCAGGAACCGGAAGCGCGCAAGAATACGTATTAAGCGGCAAAAAGGTCGGCGCAACCAGCGACGGACGGAACGCCGGAGAGCCTTTTGCTTGCAGCTACTCTCCCTCTTTGCAGGCACAGATAATTGGCCCCCTTTCCGCCATTCAATCCTTCACCAAGCCCGACCTTAAAGAAACCATCAACGGCGGACCCTTTACCATCGAGATACACGACACCGTCTTCCGCAACGAAGAAGGCGAAAAAAAGGTCGCCGCCCTCATTAAGTCGTTCTTCGACCTCGGCGGACACCAAATGCAAATAAACGCCATCAACCGCGATAAACTGCTCGACGCCCAAAAACACCCGGAAAAATACCCGAACCTGATCGTCCGGGTATGGGGTTGGAGCGGTTATTTCAACGAACTGGATCAAGAATTTCAAGACCACGTCATCCGTCGATGCGAATATGGGGAAAACTAGAGTTCGATCTCCGTATACTCTTTGGGTTTGACCGGATAGGTCACGATAGATCCGTCGTCTTGATTCCGGAAGGAAACGGCGACTGACGTTTCCGAGTAGACGGATAGGGACTTTACCTTATGGTTGTCCCACCGGAAACTTACTTTATACCCACCGTAGAGGCGGAGGTTTTTGACCTCGCCTTTTTTGTTTTGCGGAATTTTGACCGGGAAGAATTCAATAACGTTGTTTTCGGAAATGGCGACTGCGCCGGCAAAGGCGCGCCCTGCGCCGAAGTTCCCGTCGATTTGGAACGGGGGATGTTTATCCAGCATATTGGGATAGGTCGAATCGTTAAAGAGCTTCCTGACGTAAGCTGCGAAAAAGTCGCTGTCGTGGGTCATTTCGAGCAGGTTCAACGCCCACCCGCAAGACCAACCGGTATAGCCGCTACCGTGTTTTAAACGGTACTGCAAACTTTTATTTACGGCGTTTATGTATTCTTTATTATGATAATAACCGACCTGCATCAACGGGAACGTCCCAATCAGGTGAGAGAAGTGGCGATGTCCTTTTTGCTCCTCTTTGGTTCCGTGGTGGAACTCATCCAGTCTGCCCTTTTTATCGGTGGTGGGTTTATGCAATTTTTGTTTGACTTGTTGCACTCTACTTGCGTACTCTTCGTCCACGCCGAGTATGGCGGCGCCTTCCGTAAGATCGTCAAAAAGCTGACGACAGAGGAACATATCGCAGGTGGATGCCACCGTGAGCGCAGCCGTTTTACAGCGGATTCTGTACTTATGCTCCGGACTGGTCGACGGCACGGTGACCCATTCCCCGTCCTTTTCCACCAAGAACGACAGAACAAATTCACAGCATTTTTTTATAATGGGATAGATACGCTTCAGATACGCCTTATCCAAAGTATACCGATAGTGGTTCATCAGTTCGCACGTCATCCATACCCCGGCAAGCGGAAAGAAGGAATAGCACGTTGCTTCGTCCACCGATGTGCAAAAGCCCCATAGGTCGGTGTTATGAAAGCTGGCAAAGCCGTCCGCGTGCATCATTTTTGCCACTTTTTCTCCGCTGACGGAAATTTTGGATACCAGGTTTTCAAAGGGTAAAAAGCACTCCGAAAGGTCGGCGCAATCGGGGAACCAGTAGTTCATCTGAGTGTTGATATTGATGGTATAATTGCTTCGCCACGGCGGATTGATATTTTTATTCCACAACCCCTGCAAATTCATTGCCTGAGAATCGCTACGGGAGGCGGAAATGGTCAGATACTTAGAAAACTCGTAGTAGGCGGTAATAAGAGCCTCCGAAGGTGTCTTTTTCTTCAACTCGATCTCCGGGTAAACGTCGCTTTGCTTTTCTCCGAACACCAGACTGTTTTTCTCAAAGAGAGCGGTATAGTCGGCAATATGCGCTTTTAAAAGCTGTTCATAACCTTTTTCGCAGGCCTTTTCCAACCGTTCTTTTGCCTTAGGTAAAAGTTTTTTTCCGTCCTTTTCCGGGATCTCGTTCCACGATGAAAAGCCGGTGATAACGGTCCCTATCAGGGTCGCTTCCGTCGCTCCGCTACAGCGGAGCAGGTCGCCTTCGGTACTCACGGCTCCGTCGCTGAGTACGCGAACGGCGAGACAAAACGCCATGCCGTCGTGAATGGCGTTTCCGTAAGCGACCAGCATCTTCTCTCCGCATTCGGTGTATCCCTCGTTTTTATTGAAGAACTCCAAACGGAAATCAGACGGGGCCTCTCCTTTTAAATGAATGACGAACACCCGATCGGGATAGGAAACAAAATATTGCCGCTTGAAAAGTGTATTATCAACGGTCAGCATCCCTTTTTCCATATCCAGGATACCTAAACCCGGCTTTTCTCCGGGCGTACGGATAATCAGGTCGCCGAGGGGATCGAACTCCTCGGTGTTGATACGCTTTCCTTCTCGCGACATGCTTCTGTCGCCTTCTTTATACTTTCCTTTTAGCAAAAGCTCGCGTGAACGCTGCATTCTCTCAAAAAAATGCGAATCGGGCGGATCCTTCGGACCGCCCGACCAAAAAGTACCTTCGTTGAGGTGAATTGTCTCTTTTTCTCCGTCACGATACGCCCACAGCCCGATATGCCCGTTGCCAAGGGGTGTCGCTTCGTTTTCGTCTTTTGCCGGATGTTGATAAACCAGTCTCATACGTTAAACCTGAAAATTACGACGTCGCCGTCCTTAAAGACGTAGTCCTTGCCTTCGCTGCGGACTTTGCCTTTTTCTTTGGCGGCATTATAACTGCCGCACTCTATCAATGTATTATAATCGACTACCTCTGCGCGGATAAATCCCTTTTCAAAGTCGGTATGGATTTTTCCTGCCGCTTGCGGCGCTTTCGTACCCCTTGTTATCGTCCACGCACGGGTCTCCTTTTCTCCGGCGGTAAGGAAGCTGATTAGCCCCAGCAAGTCATAACTCTTTTTAATCAGCTTTTCCAGTCCGCTTTCTTTCAGACCCAGTTCCTCCATGAACATCTGACGTTCCTCTTCTTCCAGAGCCGCCAGTTCCTCTTCCAGTTTCACGCACAGAACGACTACCTCGCTCCCCTCTTTTTCCGCGTGCTGTTTCACTCTCTGTACGTAGTCGCACTCCTCTTGTCCTTCCGACACGTTGGCGCAATAAATCACCTTTTTCGACGTCAAAAGGAACATTTCATCCACAAGAACTTTTTCCTCGTCGGTAAATTCCATATTGCGGATAGGAATACCCTTTTCCAGTCCTGCCATAATCCGCTGTTCCAGTTCCAGCTCGGAGGCGTACTTTTTATCGCCGCCTTTCATTGCCGTTTTGGTTTTGTCTATTCTTCTTCCCAGAACGTCCATGTCGGAGAAGATCAATTCCATATCAATGATTTCGATATCGCGCAGCGGATCGACGGTGTCCTCGGTATTGGTGATGTTGGGGTCGTCGAAGCATCTGACGACGTGTACGATGGCGTCCACCTCTCTGATGTGGGAAAGGAATTTATTTCCCAGCCCCTCGCCTTTACTTGCGCCTTTGACCAGCCCAGCGATATCGACGAACTCTATCGTCGTATAGACGATGCTTTTACTATTGTACAGCTTTGCCAGAGCATCTACTCTTTCGTCCGGCACACGCACCACGCCCACGTTGGGTTCTATGGTACAGAAAGGATAGTTCGCCGCCATGGCGTTTGCGTTAGTCAGCGCGTTAAAGAGGGTACTTTTTCCTACGTTAGGAAGTCCCACCACACCTAATTTCATTTTTCACCTCGTAAAAACATTCTTTGTGCATAAATTATACCGCATTTTCATAGCATTGTAAAGACGAAAAGGGGTAAAAGGATGAACGAATATCTATCCATGATCATTTTAGGACTGGTGCAGGGCGTCACTGAATTTCTGCCCGTCTCCAGCAGCGGACATCTCGTCCTATTGGAAAAACTGGGCGTCGGAAAGCCGGACGTAATTAACAACCTACTCCTGCACTGCGCCACCCTCCTCGTCGTCCTCTGGGTCTTCCGGAAAAAAATCGTCAGTTTACTCTCTCATCCGTTTTGTCCGCAAAATAAGTTCTTACTGGTGGCAACCGTTCCCACCGCTCTCGCCGCCGGTCTCATTCGATTCTTTCTTCCCGATCTATCCGACTATCTGCCTTTCTTCTTCTTACTCACTTCCTTTTTCTTGCTACTCCCTAAGCTCCTACCTGGTAGCAATTTTTTTGGGAAAAGAGCGACGGCAAAAGCGCTATTCGTCGGGACAATGCAGGGGGTGGCGTGCTTTGCCGGCGTATCGCGCAGCGGTACGACGGCAGCCGCGCTGCTCCTGTCCGGCTGTCCGGGGGACGACGTCCCGGAGTACTCCTTTTTATTGTCCATCCCCATTATCATCGGGAGCAGCGCGGTAGAACTTTTCCAAAGTTCCCAAAGCACCCTCTCTCTTGCCGTTCTCCCCGGTTTTGCCGTCGCATTCTTCAGCGGATTTTTTTCATTGAAGCTCTTTTTGCGAGTGCTGAAAAACGACCGACTTTTTCTCTTTTCCGCCTACACCTTCGCCCTCTCCGTCCTCTCTTTTTTCCTTCTTTTTTAAAAAAGTCGCTTATGCCAAAGTCCGGAAAATTTCGTTTTCTATCGGTTTTTGTAAAAAAACACAGTTATCCACAATCAATTCTCCTTTTATCGGAGGATAAACACCCACTATATGTCGCAATTTTGCCATTATCGAGAATTTCCTTTCGTTTTTCGTCTTTCACAAAATGTGGATAACTCGGTGGATAACCCTATGCACATCGGATACAAAATGCCATTTTCGACATTTTTCGCGCTGTTTGGGAACCCTTTATGCTTATACGAAAAACAGCGCTTGATAAAAAAACATTAAAAACACCTTAAATCACGAGGAGGAACGCTATCATGTTTATCGTCATAAAAAGAAAAACGCTCATTATCGCTTTTTGTCTTGTTCTTGTTATTTTGGCCGCAACAGGCACCGGGATCGCCTTATCCCAAAAGCAGACTTTTGCCGTGCAATCTAAAAAGACCGTCGTCATTGACGCCGGGCACGGTGGCGCCGACAGGGGCGTAATCGGCAAAAACGGACTCGTCGAGTCCACTCTCAATCTGACCGTCTCCAAGCTCCTGGAGACCAAGCTCCTTGCCTCCGATTTCTCCGTCGTCATGACCAGAACGACCGAGGACGGGCTTTACGGCGACTCTTTGGAGAACTTTAAGTCCCGCGATTTTGCCGAGCGGAAGCGTATCATTACCGAATTAGGTCCCGATATGGTCGTCAGTATTCACGCCAACAAATTCCCTCAAAACGCCTCTCGTCGCGGTATTCAGGTCTTTTATAACAAATCTTCTCAAGAAGGAAAAGCCCTCGCCCTATCGCTCCAAAACTCCCTCAATACCCTCAATGAAAAATACGTCGGCAAGACCTTTTCGCCCCTCGCCGGCGAGTACTTTATGCTAAACTGCACCAAAAAACCTTCCGTCATAGTCGAGTGCGGATTCCTCAGTAACGTAGAGGACGAAAAACTCCTCTCCGACCCAGCCTACCGCGAAGAACTGACCGACTATATCCTACTCGGTATCACGAATTATATAAAATAAGGGTTTGCGGGAGAGGACTTTTCTCGGCAGAAAATGCCCTCCGTACCCTCACCCAAAAGAGTTTTTATAAATTGAGTTTTCGGGGGCGACAACCTTTTTCGGCAAAAAGGTTCTTCGCCCCCGAACCCCCACTTTCCAAAAACTTTCACATTTATTGAATATAATCTTTGCTGTGTTCGCACTATCTCTTTGGCAAATTACCGTTCGTAATTATGCCATTTACATCCCTCCGTCCATAGGACGGGAGCAAGGGAGGCTCGATTGGAGCGAAGTGTCAACGAGCGAGAATGGTGGGTTTTTCCTCGTCCGGTTTATTTTTTCATGCGGAAAAACCTCTCTCTCCTGACCTTTGGTCGGGAGACAATCTCCCCTTGCTTCCTCGATGTACTCGGAGGGGAGTAAATGCGCCTGCGGCACCGTAATTTCTAATTCCTCCTTCCTAATTCCTCATTCAGCGTACGCTTAACCCGTCGCGCGCAAAAACTTCTTCCGGAATTGATGAACGGAATTTCTTTTCTTTTCATATGGTGTAGTGTAGATGAAAATCTGCGAAACTGATAAAGGAGGTTGGCTGCGTATGAATTTCTTCGATGGGTTCAGCGGCGGTAATTGCGGATGCGGCGGCAACTGCGGTTGCAACAATTTGTGGCTCTTGCTTTTACTCTGCTGCTGCGGAAACGGCGCAAACATCTGCGACCTTTTGCCGTTGTTACTTATCCTCTGCTGCTGCGGCGGAGGCAATAAGGGTCACGACTGTTCCTGCAACTCCGGTTGCAATTAATTCCTTTACCGGGGGCAACGCTCGTTGCCCCCGTTGTGATGGTGCGTTTACATGAAAATGGCGGTAAGGAGCATACATAGTCCGATTGCGACTACTTGACCTGCGAGGTATATCCAGAGCGAGTATCTCCCCGGCACCGAAAAGACGTAGTGCCATTTGCCGTCCAGACAGGGTAATAAAGATTGCTTTTTCGGGTAAAGAATGTCCGCAAGGGATGCGCCGAAAAAGAAGAATGCGATAAAGGGAAAGAGCGGAAAGTAGTCCGCCGTCCACCAGCTCCGCTCGTAGAAAAAGAGACCGAGCCAGTCGTTGTTATTATTTATCACCGCGCCGCTACCGAATACGTCGCTTAGTCTGACGTTGTACTTATTATTTATAATGATAAAGGCCACCGATAGCGCGAGCAGGAGAACGGATTTAATAACGGTTTTTATTTTAGGCGGTAGTTTTTTGGAAAAGGGTTTGGTCGCCAGCTCGAACAGTAACTCGAACAAGGCGTACGAAAGGGTAATGAGCGCCAAGCAGTGGAGTACGCCGAGGAGTATAAAGCAGTTTTCTTCCAGCACCGCTTCCGCCGCGTAAGTGAGGACGCTGACCAGCGCGGAGACGGCAAAGAGGCGCAGTCCGCGCACCAGGTTGTTTTTGGAAAAGGCGGTACAGATACCGGAGATACAAAAGAACAGGAACAAAAAAGAGGGACGCCAAAAGAAACGCGTCTCCCCTTTCATATAACTATAACCGAAGTTGGACAGCGCCGCCATCCACGGGCGACCGGAGTGCCTCCACCCCGAGCAGAGGTACGCAAGGTCATACATCGCATGGTCGATGACCACCATGATGATGGCAAATCCACGGAAAAAGTCAAGCTCCCATATACGGTTTTTTTTCATCATTTATATTCCGTTCCGATAGAGACCAGTTTATTCCCTTCTACACGGAACAGTTCAAAACGATTACTGTATTCATGGACGAGGATATCCGGTTTCAGCGTGCTGAAATACACCTGCGGTTTTTCCCCCGCTACCACCGGTTCGTCGCCGATATTTCTTTGCGAAGGCATCCAATCCATCGACTGCATATCGGAAACGTCCGTTTGATCCGCGGCGCGCAAGGCAGGATCGGATTTTTTACGGAACAGCCCACGCGATTTCTTTTCTTCGGTGAGGGGCGGTTGCAACCCTTCCGTCTCGCTCGCCTGGCGTTTTTCCTCTTTCTTCGTCCGGGCTTTTTTTATGGGGTTAATGAAGAGGTTATAGGCACTGATGATGACTACGATGACGATGCACACGATACCGCCGACGATATAGAAGGTGCTGAACATCGAGAAATCAAACGGCTCGAAACCCATCGTGTAGTGCAGAATGATACCAAAAAGAATATACAAAAGAGGCACCCATAGTCCAAGCATGACTATGGCTTTTGCCAGCAATTTTAAGATAGCGCCAATGAGCTTCACGAAGCCGCCGACGATAATCTCCAGCACGCTGCCTTTTGTCTTCCTCTTTTTCATCCTATCTTATCTATCCCCATGTACGGACGGAGTACTTCCGGTATGGTGACGGTACCGTCCGCGTTCTGATAATTTTCTAATATAGCAGCCGTCGTTCTGCCCACAGCCAGTCCGCTGCCGTTGAGGGTGTGGACCAGTTTAACCTTTCCGTCGGTATCACGGAAACGGATATTGGCGCGGCGCGCCTGGAAGTCGATATAGTTACTGCAAGAAGAAATCTCCACAAAACGATTATACGACGGCATCCATACTTCTATGTCGTAGGTCTTTGCCGAACCGAAACCGACGTCGCCGGTACACAGGCAAACGACGCGGTACGGGAGACGGAGTTTTTGCAGGATCAGTTCCGCTTCGTGCGTCAGGCTCTCCAGTTCCTCCCAGCTTTGGTCGGGACGGGTGAATTTAACCAATTCCACTTTGTTAAACTGATGCTGACGAATGACCCCTCTTGTGTCTCTGCCGGCGCTGCCGGCTTCTCCACGGAAGCAGGCGGTATAGGCGCAGTAGCGTATGGGGAGATCGCTAACACTAAGGATCTCGTCGCGGTGCAGGTTGGTTACCGGGACTTCCGCCGTGGGAACAAGGTAATAATCGGTGCCTTTTATGGCGTACATATCTTCTTCAAATTTGGGCAACTGTCCCGTTCCGAACATGGAATCGCGGTTGACCATAAAGGGCGGGAAAACTTCTTCATACCCGTTTGCCGTGTGGGTGTCGAGCATGAAGTTGACGATGGCTCTCTCCAGTCTTGCGCCCAAGCCGTGATAGACGTGGAAACGCGCGCCGGTGATTTTTGCCGCCTGTTTGGGATCGAGGATACCGTATTTTTCGCCGATGTCCCAGTGTGCGAGTGGCTCGAAGTCGAACTTGGTCGGCTCCATGAATCGACGGACTTCTACGTTGTCGTCAGAGTCCTTGCCGTAGGGCAGGCTGTCGTCAACGAGGTTGGGGATGACGTACATCAGTTCGGTCAAACGCGCTTCTATCTCCGCCAGTTCCGCATCCAGCTTTTTGATCTCCTCACCCTTTGCTTTCATCTCCGCGATGATATCGTCGCAGGGTTGTTTGTTTCTCTTCATCTGTGCGATGGATTCACTTGCGCGGTTTTTCTCCGCTTTCAACGTTTCACTTTGCCGAATAATTCTGCGGCGTTCTTCCGCCAGCGTAGCGACCTCGGTGATATCCAGAGAACTGTTTCTCTTCGCAAGTTTTTCTTTGACCAGATCAATATGGTCGCAGACGAATCTCAAATCTAACATTTCTACTTATGCCTCCGTTTTTACAACGTTTTTTTAAACGTTATTTTATATTTTACTATATTACCGCCAATAAATCAATAACAATCTTATTATTTTTCTATAATGGTGGTGATGGGACCGTCGCTGTATACCGACAGCTCCATGTGCTTGCCGAATCTTCCGCTCTCGGTGTGGACCTGCTCGGAAAGTTTACGCAAAAACAGTTCGTACAGCGGCTGGCTGATCTCCGCTCCGGCCGCTTGCGAAAAATCCGGTCTCGTCCCGTGCTTGCAATCGGCGTAGAGGGTGAAGTTGCTAACGCAAAGGATGCTACCGCCGACGTCTTTCAACGATAAGTTGAGCTTGCCGTTCTCGTCGGGGAAAATACGGCTTTTTACGATGCGGTTTGCCATCCAGTCCACCTTTTCTTCGGTATCGGTCACGGTAAAGCCGCACAGCACCAAAAAGCCCTTTTCCGTATGCCCTACCGCTTCGCCGCCGACGAAAACGGTGGCTTCTCTGACCCGTTGAACGACCACTCTCATTTTTTAACTCCCTCGATAACGACGTCGGCTACGTCCACCGTCAGCCGAAGTTTGTCCTTCCCGTTCTCCTCGGGCGTGTAGGTAAAGCGCAGATAGGTTTCTCCCGTATAGAACTCTTCGCCGATATAGATGGCCGTGTATTTTTCACCGGTGAGCGCCGACTCCTGCTCTACCAGGCGATAGCTCCCCGTCCAGGTGATACCGAGAGAATCGCCCAGCGCGTCGAAGGAACGCAAAATAAGATCGCCCGTCTCCGCCAGTTCGTTCGCCATTTCTCTGACTGCCTGGGTGGAAAAATCGGGACCGGTTATGGTCACGCCCACGGCGTCGGATAGCAATTGTAAGGACGCTCCCAAGTCGCCGTAATCAAAGCCGGGGAACATATGTTGCAGATAGGTGGATTGGAGATAGTTGATATCCATGTCAATGATTTCCGTAAGGTCGATGGGCAGGCTGATTAAGCCGTAGTCGCTTAGCAGCCGCAAAAGTTCTATCAGTCCGTCGGTAATGGCGTACTTCATTTCAAAAGTCCCGTCCTCACGGAACAGTATATAACTGGACTGCTCGGACATGACGCTGATATAGTCGTCAAGGTGCGGTTCGTAGACTTTGGTCAGGTCCAGTCCTCTTACGCTCAGTTTGGTGATGGAAAACTTCTTCGTTGTGTCGAAATGGGTGCCTACGGGCGTGCCGTTTGCATAGCGGTAGTTGGCGTCTCTGCCGTCCGTTGCGTTAAAGTACGCCAAAGAGACGTCGCCGAAATCGGCGCATTTGCTGATGACGTCCTTGACTGCGCTGACTTCTACCGAATTTGAATACAGTCTACTCAGTTGCTCGCTCCGGAGCGTTTTATAATTATCAAGCGCGTTTTCCGAAGCGATACCGAGTTGTTCAAGCAGTTTCTGATTGACTTGCGCGATCAAGGCGTGTCCTTCGTTTGCAGGGTGAACGCCGTCCGGACAGAAGAGTCTGTTCCATCGAGTGGGGCTGGCAGTGTAGATACTTTCAAAAAGTTCTGCAACTTCCGCCAAATAAAAGGGTTCGTACTCGAATTTATCCTTGTTCTCTTCCAGATATCTGCGATACATCTGATTGAGTCTTCCTATGACTTTCGACGCCAGATCGTGATATTGGTTCTCCTTATACGCCATGGTTGCAAGACGCATCTTTGCATAGCTACTGACCAGCGGGCTGTCCTTTCCTACCGGGTTATATTGCGTCTGCATAATGATGACGGCGCCGGGGTTCAGCTCGTGGAGCCTGGTTATGATTTTATCCAGATTGGTATACGCGCTCTCAAGGAGGCTATCCGCCGTGTCGTATCTACCCTCTCCCGCCTCGATGACCATTTGGCTGATATTATAGCCAAGCAGGTCGTTTCCGCCGATGGAAAGGTGGATGATGTCGGCGGTGGAGACAAGGGACTTAACCATATTCACTCCGTCGTCCTCGCGTTCGATAAAAGAAAGCAGGTCTTTGGTCTGATCGCCGCTTATTGCGCGGTTATAAAAATTAAAACCGTTGATCCTACCCAGGACGCCGTAATACCCGTAGGTTTCCCTTTCCGTCAAAGGAGAGGGTCCGGCAACGGCTTCCGCAATAGAGTCACCCAAATAAAGAATGGTTTTTTGCCTGTCCGGCTCAAAAGCGTGACGCTTTGTCTTCGGCTTTTCCGCACAGCCGGAAAAGATCAAACCGAGCAGTAGAATGGTCAGCACAACGGAAATGATAATAAAAAGGCGTTTCTTCATTTTTGCCCCCAACTAAAATCATATATATAATATCAAAATTGTTTCATAATGTAAAATAAATGAAAGACTTTCGTCAAAAAAAGAATGTCCCATGCAGGGACATTCCGTTTTCGTTTTTGTTTTTCTTCCGTTACTCTTCTACCGCGGTCTCCGGCACATCGATTTTTTTGTGCTGCTCGAAAAAGGCCAACATCTTTCCGATGCAATCCTGTCCCATCGGGGTGGCGGGTTCCAGAACGCTGAAGACGTGCGTGAGCTTCTGCTCGGCGCATTTGGGATAGTCGACAAGGGTGTAAGGAATGTCTTTCTCTTTAAGAACGCCGGCAAAGCGAATGGTCATGTCGCGTATAAAGTCCTCTGCGCTGGTCACCATGAAACAGGGCGGAACGTTTTCTTTCGTCACCAATTTCGACAGGTCGAGATCGGCAAAGTGCTTTGCTTTTTTCTTTCTGAACGTCCCGAAAATACCGGGGAACATCACCTTCGGCGCCCCCTTATCCACGTCGTACATTCCGCTGACAAGGCAGATGGCGTTGAAATCGAAACCCGGTTGAATCAGCCCGTAGATCGCCGCAACGTCGATATCGTTATTAATAAGCGTTTCGTGAATGGCGAGCATACCGCCTGCGCTGTCGCCGGTAAGAAATACGTTGTTCATGTCGCCGCCGTATTCCGCCATGTGGTCTTTGATCCACAAGAGCGCCTCGTTGACGTCCTCTAAGTGGGCAGGATAGCGGTATTCGGGAGATAACGAATAGTCCATCGCAAAGACGAGATAGCCGCGAGAAGCCAAGTGATAGCAATAGGGACGGTTGCCGTACTTTGAGCCGCCCTGCAATCCGCCGCCGTGGACGTCGATGATGACGGGGAGCTTTTCTTTGGCGGCCTCGGGACGAAACACGTCGATGAACTGCCATTTGTTTCCACCGGGAACGTACGGAATGTCCGCAATAAGCTCTACGCCCTCGGGCAATACCTGACGAGCGACGCGCTCGGCGTCCGCTTTGTCTATTTTATCCCAGTATTTGCGATACAATTTATCTAAAAACATATCTTCCTCCTCTATTTTTTTTCATCCATGTTTTCGGGTTCAAGGGTGATTTTCTTCTTTTTCGGATATATGCGATAGGTTTTCTTGATTTTAAAGGTGTCTTCGCTACGCACTCTTTCGTGCAGAAGATCGACGAACTCCTTTCTCTCGCTGTCCGAGAGGGATTCCGGCGTGATGTAATAAAAGACGGAGACCTGCGCGTAGATATAGATGACGTTTTTACGAATGGAAATTTTATCCAGTTTGTCGTAAAAATGGGTTTCTTTATAAAGTTCCTTTCCGTATTTGTCCAAAGAGATGGCCTCGAAGGACTCTTCGCCGAAGCGAAGGACCTTTTTTTCTATGCCCAGTTTTTCATAGTCTACTTTGTACCCGGAGATCGCCGTCCACAAAAAGAGGACGAAAGCAAAGCCGATAATCAGCACGCATACGCCGAACAGTATCAGAATGAAAAAAGTCCCCGACGTAAAAAGCAGAGCCAGCCCAATACCGAGGAGGATGGAGAGCAGAATGATCTCGCGCAGTCCGAAATACTTTCGCATGTAATACATACTGCATTTGAAATAAGCCTTTTTGTCGGCGTTCATTACTATTTCCATAGTCTATATTATAAAGCAAGCCGTCATTTTCGTCAACAATCGGGAAAGAACTTTCGTTTTTCCCATCTATTTTCTTGCGAAATCGGCATAAATCGGGTAAAATAGGGTCATGAAACTATCGGTCAAGCCGTATAAAGGCAAATTAGGAGTCGCCGTCAGCGGCGGCATGGACAGCATGGTCCTGTTGGATCTTTGTCGAAAAGTTCAGAAAAAACTGGTCGTAATCAATATCGAACACGGTATCCGCGGCGCGGAATCGGTGTCCGACAGCGATTTTGTGGAGTCGTACTGTCGTTTATGCGGTTTGGAATGTCTCCGATACTCGGTCAGCACCCTCGAAAACATCCGCCCGGGCGAAAGCATAGAGCTGGCGGCTCGTAGGTTACGCTACGACGTCTTTTATAAGCTGCTCGCCGACAAAACGGTGGACGCCATCGCGCTCGCTCATCACGCCGACGACAACGCCGAGACCATGCTCATGCGTATCTTCCGCGGAACGGGTATCCACGGTCTTGTCGGCATGGGCGAAAGAAAAGGATTCGTTCGTCCCCTCATCGGCATTCCGCATAAAGAGATAGAATGCTACGCCACCGAACACCGCATCCCCTACGTCACCGACAGTACCAACCTCGTGGACGACTGCACCCGTAACTATATCCGCCATGAGATCATCCCGAAAGTTCTACTGCTTTACCCCGGCGCTATCGAAGCCTTCTCTCGCCTTGCCGAAAACGCAAAAGAAGCGGACGACTATATTTCTTCCTGCGCCCCTACCGCCGTTAAAACGTCCTATGGATATAAGATTAAGGACTGTTTTGGGTATCCGGAAATCATACAAAAGTACGCTATAAAAAAGTTTTTTGAAAAAATCGGTATTTATCAGGATATCGAAAAGAAGCACCTTGACTCGATGTCCGCGCTGATAAACAAGCCCAACAATACCGTAATCGGCTTGCCGTTCGGCTGCCGCGCCGTCCGTATGGAAAAGGACCTTTGTTTCTCGGTAAAAGAGCCGGGAGAGTTTATGCAAGTCCCCTTTTCCGAGAATGAAAATTACTCTTTCGAGGGGGATAGATATACCTTTGTACGCGCGACGGAACTGAAACGCGGTATCACCCTCGACCCCGACAAGGTACCTTACGGCGCCGTCATCCGTACCCGCCGCGACGGCGATACTTTCCGCCGGGTCAACGGCAAAAATAAGCAGCTTGGCGACTTCCTCAACGAAAAGAAACTGACCGCCTTTGAAAAGGAAAAATTGCTGGTCCTTGCCTCCGGAAACGTAGTTCTTGCCATCCTCGGACTGGAAACGGCGGAGGCGGTAAAAGCGGAAGAAGGCGGACCGTTTTTACACATAATTAAAGAAAAACCATGATCGACGTTCCGGCATCTTTACGGCAATTTGCCGATCTTTTTTCCCAACCGATCTATCTCGTCGGCGGTTACGTCCGCGACGCCCTCTGCGGCAGAAAGTCGGACGACTACGACATCTGCTCCCCCCTTTCGTGCGAAGAGGTTTTGTCCGTTATCGAAAACCGCGGCTTTACGGTGTCGCTGATAAAAAAAGACACCGGCACCCTCTCCATTATATCGGGCGAGGACGAGTGGCAATATACCGCCTTCCGCACCGACGTTTACCACGGCGGACATACGCCTATCTCCACCAATCCTACCGACATTTTTGGCGATGCCAAACGCAGAGACTTTAAGGCGAACGCCGTCTATTACGACATTAAAAAGAACGTTATTTGCGACCCCTTAGGGGGCGTAAAGGACATAGAAAACAGAGTACTGTCCACAACGCGCGCCCCAAAAGAAGTCTTTTCCGAAGACGGATTACGGCTGATGCGCCTTGCGCGCCTGTCCGCAGAGATCGGCTTCTCGGTGGAGGAAGAGACCTTAGAGGGGGCGTACGACAACGCCGAAAAAATAACGGAGATCGCCGCCGAAAGAATACGGGTGGAACTGGAACGGATATTGCAATCGGACAGACCCAAGCAGGGACTGAAACTTCTCCTTGACGAAGGCGTCCTCGACTATATCCTCCCCGAGATCGTCGCCGGATACGGTCTGCCGCAACGGACGGACTACCACAGATACGACGTCTTTTACCACACCCTCGCCACGGTGGAAGCCGCCGATAAATCGGTGCGTTGCGCCGCCCTATTCCACGACGTAGGAAAGCCGAAATGCTTTAAGGAGACCGGCTCATTCCACGGCCACGACGTCGTCGGGGCGGAGTTGACAAGGGATATTATGAGAAGGTTACGGTACTCGAACGCCGAGATATCGGAGACCGAACGCCTCGTTTTATATCATATGCTCGACCTCAAAGGGGATATGAAAGAGAATAAACTTCGACTCTTTATCCAAAAGAACGTCGGCATCCTCAAAAAACTTTGTCTGCTGAAAAACGCCGACATGATCGGGTGCGGATACGTCACCGAAGGCGAAAGCCCCTCTTCCGTCCGTTTGCAAAAGATCTATTCCCGGATGCGGGAAGAAGGCGTGCCTTTTACGGTAAAACAACTTCTCATTCGCGGCGATAACATTCCCGAAAGATTTTTACCGAAGGAGAAACGCGGAGAGGCGTTAAACGATCTTTTGTGCCAGTGCGCCCTGAAAGGTTGCCCCTTGACAACCAAAGAAAAACAGCTACAATATATAATTAGTAAATATTCTAAAAAAGGAAGATAGATCATGGACTGGCATATTGACGATTATAAAGGGGAGTTTATCCGCATTTTTTCCGAAAACATTCACCGCGACGGAGCGGCAAAATTACTGGACTGGCTGACAAATAAAAGCGACTTTTTTACCGCGCCGGCATCCACGCGCTTTCACTCCAACCGCTTAGGCGGACTGTGCGAACACAGCGTAAAAGCCTATTACCGTTTCATTCAGAACTTGCAGACGGAATACGAAGAGGAATGGGAAGAGGTCATCTCTCCCGAAAGCGTAGCGATCATTGCCCTTCTGCACGATCTATGCAAAGTCAACACCTACAAAATCGAGTACCGTAACGTAAAAGTGGACGGCGTGTGGGAGCAAAAGCCCTACTACACGACGGAAGACGACCTTCCTTACGGACACGGAGAAAAATCTGTATACATGATCGGCGGGTTTATGCGTCTGACGCGGGAAGAAGCTATGGCTATCAACTGGCATATGGGTGCCTTCGATATGCGCGTCCAGGGTGGCAGTTACGCTCTCAGCGACGCTTTTTATAAGTTCCCCTGCGCGCTGCTGTTCCACATCGCCGACGTTCAGAGCACCTACCTCGACGAGACCATTGATAAATAATCCTCGTTTAAACCGAATATCGTTTAGTAGATAAGGAGTTTCTTATGACCGTCGTTACAGTTGATTTTTCCGAAAAACTCGGCGCAATAAAACCGATGAACGCCATCAACAACGGGCCGTTGCCCTACACAAAGGATCAGACGTGGACGAATTTTTCCGACTACAAAAAACTTCGTCTCCCCTACGCGCGCACCCACGACGCTTCCTTTTGTTCCCGTTACGGCGGCGAACATACGGTGGACGTCAATTTTATTTTCCCTCGTTTCGACGCCGATGAGAACGACCCTACTTCCTATGATTTTCAACTGACCGACGAATACCTGAAAAGTATCTTTAGCGCCGGCACCGAGCCGTTCTTCCGGCTGGGCAGTAAAATCGAACACTGGTCCAAAAAATACAACACCCTTCCGCCCAAAGACTTCGGTAAATGGGCGCGTATATGCGAACACATCATCGCGCACTACACCGAGGGCTGGGCAAAAGGATTCCGCTGGAATATCACCTATTGGGAAATCTGGAACGAACCGGATATGCGCGGCGACAACGAGCCGGCAAAAAATAAACCCACCTGGGGCGGCACGCAGGCGCAGTTCTTTGATCTGTACAAAACGGCAGCCTGCCACCTGAAAAAACGCTTTCCTACACTGAAAATCGGCGGACCTGCCGTTGCCAATATGTTCACCTCGCGTGCTTTCGGTACGGTCACCATCGTCAAGCCGTGGATAGAGGACTTCCTTACATTCGTTGCCGAAAACAAAGTCCCTCTCGACTTTTTCTCCTGGCACAGCTACACAGGCGAGGTGCAGACCATTCTCGACGGCGCAAAACAGGCGCGCCTATACCTGGATAAATACGGACTGAAAAAGACGGAGAGTATCCTCAACGAGTGGAACTACCTTGACGGCTGGAACGGCGATAGCTTCCTCGGGACGATAAAGGGCATCACCGGCATCCGCGGCGCCGCTTTTTCTTCCGCCGTCATGTCCGCCTGTCAAAATGCTCCCGTTGATATGCTGATGTACTACGACGCTCAGCCCTCCGTCTTCAACGGTCTGTTCGATTACTATACAATGAAGCCTATCAAAGGATACTATCCGTTCTATATGTTCTCTAAGCTGAGAGAGGCAGGGTGGCAGGTTTCCGCTTCTTCTTCGGACAGGGACGTTTACGTCCTGGCGGCAACGGGCAATGGTAAAAAGGGGGCGATGGTCACCTACTATCCTTCGCCGAAAGATAAACGCGCCAAAAATAAAACGATAACCATCAAGGGCTTTGACAAAGAACCGGAATTGTATTTGGTTGACGAGACCCATTCCATGGAGAGATTCAACGGTTATTCCTACGCCTTCGGCGAGATCAACGTCTATCTTCCGCCGATGTCCGTACTCTTTGTACGTTCATAAAAAGAAACTTCAGCTATGAAAAAGATTTTCATTGACTTCACAAAGAAAATAGGACCGATCAAGGCAATGAACGCCGTCAATAACGGACCTTTGCCCCTTACCGAAGAACGGACAAGAAGTAATTTTGAGTCCTTCAAAACCTTGCATATCCCATATGCCCGCACCCACGACGCCGCTTTTTGCGCCGAGTACGGCGGCGAACATTCAGTGGACGTCAACTTCATTTTCCCTGACTTTTCCGCCGACGAAAACGACCCGAATTCTTACGACTTCACGCTGACGGACGAATATCTTAAAACCATGTTTGACGCCGGCACCGAGCCGTTTTTCCGGCTGGGCAGTAAAATCGAACACTGGTCAAAAAAGTACAATACCCGCAAGCCGTCCGACTATGACAAATGGGCTCGGATATGCGAGCACATCATCGCTCACTACACCGAAGGGTGGGCAAACGGACACAAGTGGCATATCGACTACTGGGAGATCTGGAACGAAGCGGACGGTCAACCGGACGATGCTCCGCCCGAAAAAAAAGACTGCTGGAGCGGCACGATGCAAGAGTTTTTCGAGCTGTACAAAGTCGCCGCCATCCACTTAAAAAACCGCTTCCCTCACCTCAAAATCGGTGGTCCTGCCTGTTGCGGCGTGGACATGTGGAAAGGTCTTATCGTCAGACCATGGGTGGACTCCTTCTTAAAATATGTCAGGGACAACCATGTTCCTCTTGACTTCTTTTCTTGGCACGGCTATACCGATCGGGCGGAGAGCTTTGTCCGTTCAGCGAAAATCGCGCGCAAGGTCCTTGACCAATACGGCTTTACCTCTACCGAAAGCATCCTCAACGAGTGGAACCTCGGCTTCGGCTGGAGCTTCGGCTGGCGCAATAATGCTTTTGCCTTTACCGTAAACGCCATCTCCGACATCCGCGGAGCCACCTTTATCGCTTCGATGATGATCGGGTGTCAGAATGCGCCCGTTGATATGCTGATGTACTACGATGCGCGTCCGTCCCTCTTCAACGGCATGTTTGATTTCTACACCCAAAAGCCCCTGAAAGGCTACTATCCTTTTGTCTTTTTCGATCGTCTGAAAGAGATGGGCACCCGGGTCCATTCCGATCTCAAAGGGCGTTTTTTGTATGCGCTCGCCGCCGAAGGGAAAGGTAAAAAAGGCATGATGATTGCTTACTACCCTCCGATAAAGAAAAAATCAAAGGCAAAAAAGATTGTCATCCGCGCCCACCTGCAACCGAAAGAAGCGCTTATTCTTGATGAGCATCACACCCTCTCTTCCTATAAGTACACGGTCAAAAACGGCAAAATCGCCCTATACTTGCAACCCTATTCGGTTTTGTATCTGGAAGAATAAAAATCCTTCTTTCCCCTCTTTATCAAACGAAAAAAAGGAGGTACGCCATGAATCAAATCGTTACCGATTTTTCCGAAAAGGTCGGCCCTATCAAAATAATGAACGCCGTCAACAACGGTCCCCTCCCGGTTACAAAGGAGCGTACGCGCAGTAATTTTTCCGACTATAAAGCGTTACGCATCCCCTATGCTCGCACCCACGACGCTTCCTTTTGCGCCGCCTACGGTGGAGAGCATACGGTGGACGTAAACTTCATTTTCCCCGACTTCGACGCCGATGAGAACGACCCGAATTCTTACGACTTCACGCTGACGGACGAATATCTTAAAACCATGTTTGACGCCGGCACCGAGCCGTTTTTCCGGCTGGGCAGTAAAATCGAACACTGGTCCAAAAAATACAACACACGCGTTCCGAAGAACTTTTCCAAATGGGCGCGGATATGCGAACATATCATCGCGCACTATACCGAGGGCTGGGCAAAGGGGTTCCGCCGGAATATCACCTACTGGGAGATATGGAACGAGGCGGACGGCCGCCCGGACGAGGCGCCGCCGGAAATGAAAGAGTGCTGGGGCGGCACCATGATGGAGTTCTTTTTATTTTACAAAACGGTCGCAACTCACCTTAAAAGCCGCTTCCCCCACCTGAAAATCGGCGGACCTGCCTGTTGCAGCGTCGACGTAGGGAGACCGTTTTTCCGCGTCGTCATTCAGCCGTGGCTGGACGCGTTTTTGCGCTTCCTTCGGGATAACAACGTACCCCTTGATTTCTTCTCCTGGCACGGCTATAACGTCCGCGTGGAGAGCTTTATGGAGTCGGCTGTGCGTGCTAGGGCCTATCTCGACAAATACGGATTCAATAAAACGGAGAGCATCCTCAACGAGTGGAACTATCTGGAAGGTTGGAACGGAGAGCGGTTCATTAACACCATAAAAAACATTACCGGTATGCGCGGCGCTTCTTACATTGCGGCAATGATGATCGGTTGTCAAAACGCTCCCGTCGATATGCTGATGTACTACGACGCCCGCCCCAGCATCTTTAACGGGATGTTCGACTACTACACTCAAAAGCCTCTCAAAGGCTACTATCCTTTCGCACTTTTTTCTCGCCTGGCGGAAATGGGAACGCAGGTTAAGTCCACCTGTTCCGGTCAGGGTATTTACGCCCTCGCCGCCGCCGGAAAGGGCAAAAAAGGCATCCTTATTTCTTACTATCCCTTCAGAGGAAAGGGCAAGGAAAAGAAGGTGATAATAAGCTCCGATATCCACGTTAAAAATGCGCTTTTACTCGACGAAGACAACACCCTCGTCCCTCAGCAAAAATACGAGTACGCCAGTAAAGAAATCATCGTCACCCTGAAACCGCACTCCGTTTTATATTTAGAAGGGGTATAGTTCACTGCAAAAAGGAGAAAAGTAAGATAAAGCGAGGCCGTTTTTGACCTCGCTTTTTTCGTTAATTAATATAAAAAGTTTATCGTGAAACGATTTAACGCTTTAAACTCTCTATTATTTCGTAGATACGTTGTAGGTCGTCGTTGGAGAAGTAGTCTATACAGATACGCCCTTTACTTTCGTTCCCCATGAGTCTGACTCTGGTAGAAAAAACTCTGGTCATATCGTTGACGAATTCTTTCATTTCCACCGTCATTTTATGGCGGACCTTTTCCGTCAGTTGAACCGGTTTGGTCTCCGGTTTCAGATAGTATTTAACCTGTTTTTCTATCTCACGGACGCTCCACCCTTCGGCAATAGCTTTGGTTGCCATCTGCACCTGAACAAAAGGATCGGTGACGGGGAGCAAGGCGCGCGCGTGTCCGGCGCTGAGCTTTCCGCTCTTAACAAGTTCTTTTACCTCGTTGGTTAAATTAAGTAAACGCAGGCTGTTTGCGATCGCCGGACGGGATTTACCCAATTTCTGCGCCAGTTCGTCCTGGGTCATACCGTGGGCGTCCATCAGTTCTTTTATAGCGAGCGCTTCTTCGATGGCGTTGAGGTCTTCTCTCTGGAGATTTTCGATCAGGCTTATTTCTTTTACTTGCAGATCGTCGTAATCTTTTATGATCGCGGGGATCTCTTTTAGTCCTGCGAGGATGGCGGCGCGGTATCTGCGCTCGCCGGCTATGATAACATAGTTATCACCCTCTTTACGAACGATGATGGGCTGGATGATACCGTTGCTGCGAATGGATTGCGACAGTTCTATCAGGCTCTCGTCGTTGAAACTTTTACGCGGTTGGTTGGGATTGGGGACGATCATTTCGATCGCTACTTTATAAACCTTATCATCCGTCTTGACTTCGTCTCTGACGTCCTGGATGTTGGCAAGAAGTGCATTCAGTCCACGTTTCAGTTGTTTTGCCATTTTTTACCACCTGTTTTTGTTCGTTACTACAATTATATCATGGTAAAAATCATTTGTAAACTATCATAGAGGAGAAATTCTCGGTTTATTTTGTAGCCTGGGATACCGATGTGGTGTTTTTTCCGTTTTTTCGACGATAACGAGGGTTCTTTTGTCACCAAAGAGAGATATTTCTTCCGTTTCTCTGACCCGTCCTCCAAGTTCTTTAAGCGCCCTTTTCGAGGCGTCTATCTCACCGGTTGCGTCCGATTTATAGGCGACGAACACCCCTCCGACGCGAACGAAAGGCAGGACGTACTCGAGCAAAGTCGGTAGCGGCGCTACGGCGCGCGCCACCGCCGCGTCGAATTTTTCTCGGTAGACTTTTGCGCCTTCTTCTGCGCGCATATGTACCGGAGTAACCTCTTTCAGGGACAACCTATCCACCAGTGATTGCAAAAAAACGATCCGTTTGTTGAGGCTGTCGAGCAGCGTAAACGAAAGGTCCGGCCGGAGGATTTTTATCGGGATCGCCGGGAACCCGGCGCCGCTCCCTACGTCTATAACGCTAGCTTTTTCCGGAAGAAACTTCTCGCCCAAAACGCTGTCGAGAAAATGCTTAACGGCGATACCCCTGTCGTCGGTTATCGCCGTGAGATTAACTTTTTCGTTGTACTCTTTCAGATAGTCGCGGTAGAGGAGAAACCGTCTTTCCTGCTCCTCGCTTATTTCCCTTCCCGCTTCCGAAAAAATATCCTTTATGTCGCTCATTGTTATTTTAGTTTACTTCGTTTATGCAGGCTTCCGTCATAGCAAACTGCGCTTCGCCGCGCGTTACCACGCCTTCTTCCTCCCGGTCGTAGACCATGACTAACTCGTCGCCTACGCGCATGGTGAGCATCAGATCGACGATGATAAAGGAGCGGTCGATGGAGTACTCTTTATATACGCCCTCGGCGTCGGTGGTGTGGTGGATCTTGACGGCGACAAGGGTATCCCCGGCAAGTAGCTTTCCGTCGGCAAGTCCCCCTTCAGACACTTCGTTAATCATAACCGTTTCTTTTATCTTAACTTTTCCGCTCTCCGCGTCGTACGAGGCACTGCTCTGACGGGACGAAATGGTGATACCAAGCATGCACTTTCTTACGTCGCCCTTTTTGGGGCTGTCCTTGTAATAGAGAATGTTTTCCACGACGTATTTAACGACGTTACTGGGCAGAGCGTAGCCGATATTTTCCACGCCGTCGGCGCTGGTCTTTGCGTTGACGATACCGATAAGGTTCCCTTCGCTGTCAAAGAGTCCGCCGCCGCTGTTGCCGGAGTTGACGGCAGTGTCGATACGGATAACGCGGAAAGAGGTATATTCGCTGTTGTCCGCCACCGTCATCGTCAAATTTTCGCTATCCACGCTGACGACGCCCTTTGTAACCGAAATGCCCTTGCCCTCGGCGTTCCCTACGGCGTACGCCGTTTGGCTTGCGATCACTTCGTTACTGTCGGCAAAAGTCACTTCTTTTACGTTGCTGTTTTTGATAAGCTCGCTGTTCTCTACGTAGAGTACGGCGATGTCGTAATGTTGAGAACCGCCAACGTAGGTGGCTTTTATTCCCATGCCCCTATAATCGGGCGCCTGGGCGCTATTCTGTCTGGCGTACTCCTCGGTATAGAGTTCGTTCCCCAAAACTTCGCTGCCGTACAGGTAGACGAAGATGTCTTCGCTGATGCCCTCTTCGCTCTCCACGTTATATACGACGTGGTAGTTGGTCAGAATGTATGCGCTCCCCTGGCTTTTATTCAGGCGGTAAATAACGCCGCTCCCTGCCGAGATCCCGATCTGCGTGCCTGTTTCGTGCCCAAGGATGGAATAGAGGGTGGTATAGGGGAGATTAAAAGTACAGTATACGGAGACGGAAGAAAACAGTGCGTCGTGACTTATGGTACCCTCTTGCGCTACGCTCAAAAACTGCGCCAAAAACTCCATGTACGACCCCTCGAACCCCTGCGCTTTTGCCTCGTTATAGAGTTCGGCGGCGGTGATCGAAGCGGACGTTCCGTCCATTCCGTCGTTGCCTTTGAGGTAGCTAAGCCATTCTTTCTCGCTCCCTTCAAAGCCGTTCTTTACGGCGATCTCATAGGCGGAATCGCCTTTTACGTAGGCTAAGAAGTCTTCTATCGTGCCTTCAAAGCCATTCTCCACGGCGTAGGTATAAGCGGCATCCAACGTCGTATCTCCGCTCGTCTGCTTCGTCGAGCCGCAAGCGGTGAGCGCGACTACCAGCGCGATAACGGTCATAACCGCAAACACACCGATGATTTTTTTCTTCATATCTCCTCCGATAAATAGTTCTCTACAGTAGCTATTGCTTTTATTTCAATATTTATACCATATCAGCCGATTTCGCTGATACATTCTTCCGTCATCACAAAGGATACCTGTCCACTCTCTCCCGCTCTTTGGTAATTGAGCGTCAACGAGTCTCCTACGCGCATGGTGAGCATCAGGTCCACCAATATAAAGGAACGGTCGATAATATAGGTCTCTTCTTCTCCGCCCCGTTCAATTACCACCGACACAAGCACGTCGCCTTCGGTAAGATACCCGTCGGCAAGGCTCCCTTCCGTCACGTCGGCTACGGCGATCGTTTCTTTAATCCGCACAATACCGTCTTCGCCGAGGACCGCGCTACTTTGGACGGTCATCACCGACACGCCCAAAAGGCACTTCCTGACGTCCGAAGTTTTGTCGGCAGAATCCTTATAATATAGGATATTCTCCACGATATATTTTACGACGTTGCTGGGGAGAGCGTAACTGATGTTCTCAACGCCGTCGGCATTGGTCTTTGCGTTGACGATACCGATAAGGTTGCCTTCGCTGTCAAAAAGTCCGCCGCCGCTGTTGCCCGAGTTGACCGGGGTGTCGATACGCATAACGCGGAAAGTGGTATAGCTCCTGCCGTCCGACGCCGTCATGGTGATGTTTTCACTGTCCACGCTGACTACGCCCTTGGTTACGGCAATGCCTTCGCCTTCGGCGTTCCCGACCGCATAAGCGGTTTGACCCACTCTGATCTCGTTGCTATCGGCAAAATTGACCGTGGCAAGGTCCGCCGTTTTTAACCTTTCATCGGTGATCTTCAGCACGGCAAGGTCGTAATACATCGAACCGCCTACGTAGGTTGCGTTAATCGCCATGCCCCTTTCGCTGACGGCGCTGCTCCCGTAGTGTTCTTCCGAATAAAATTCGCTGCCGATAATCTCGCTACCGTAAAGGCAGACGCAGATATTATTGCTGATCCCGACCGTACTGCCCGAATAGTATACGACGTGATAGTTGGTAATAACGTACGCCTCTCCCGTCTCCCTGTTCAAGCTGTAAAGTACGCCGCTCCCGGCAGAAGTGGATACTACCGTTCTGGTCTGATAACCGGTCCAAGGAGACCCCACCGTCTGTTGCACGGGGAAAGAGCAGATAATGGATACCGATGAAAGAAGATTATCGGCGTTGATTCCTTCATCCGCCGTGAGGGTCAGATAGGTTGTCAGAAAGTCGGAAAAACTCCCCGAAAAGCCGTTTTCTACCCCTTCTTGATAAATATCGTACACAGTTAGCGCAGCGTCCTGCCCGTCTCTGCCGTCTTCTCCGTCCTCTCCTTTTAAAGAAGCAAGCCATTCCGTTTCCGTTCCGGAAAAGCCGTTTCTTACTGCGATCTCGTATGCCGATTCGCCCTGTATTGCTTCGGCGACGATCTGTTCGCCGTCTTTACCGTTCTGTCCGTCTTTGCCGTCCGCTCCCTTCAAAGAAGCAAGCCATTCCTCTTCCGTCCCGGAAAAACCGTTCTTTACCGCGATGTCGTAGGCGGAAGCCCCTTGCAAGGATGCAATAAACTCTTCTAACGTACCCGTATAGCCGTAGGATACCGCCTCGGCATAAAGCTGTTCGGCAATGGTGCCTTCGCCGATCTTATCGTTCGAATCCGTCGCGCTCTCCGAGCCGGACGAGAATATTCCGCACGCCGTCAAAGTAAAAATACAAACAATCGCCATAATCAGGCTGATACATAACGTCCTCTTTTTCATGTTTACCTCCTTCTTTGACTACGATTTTACTCCCTCAACTTAAAACCATACTTAAAATTATCCGACAAATTCGCTATTTGCTCGCCGTCTGTTTCTTACTGAAACGGCAGCCGCAATAGTCCTGTCTGTACAGCTCGAACTCCTCGCTGAGTTCTTTGCTCCTGACGTTGCCGCCGCGCTTTTTAAAGTCCGACCTAAGGTACTGCACGTTATAGGCCTTTTCCGCTTCCATGCCCAGTTCGTTGAGTACTTGCGCGTTTTTTAAGGGGGATAACGTCAGCGTGGTTGCGAAAAAGTCAAAACGGTTCGCCGCGGCGTACCGCGCCGTCTTTTCCAGGCGCAACCGGTAACATTTTTCGCACCGCGCCCCCCTTTCGGGCGCTTCTTCCAGTCCCTCGGCTACGGCGTAAAAAGCCTCGCTGTCGTGATCTTCTATAATCACCTCTGTCCCGGGCAAATAACACCGCGCGAACCTTTTTAATTCTTCCGCCCGTTTATAATACTCCTCTCCGTCGATATTGGGGTTATAAAAATACAGCGTCACGTCAAAAAACGGAGTAAGCCGATCCACGCACCCTGCCGTGCAGGGGGCGCAACAGGCGTGCAGAAGCAGCCGCTTTTTTCCGTCCAACGCAGCGATTTGTTTTTCCATCGCAAGGTCGAAGTTTTCTTTCATGGATTTATTGTATCAAAACCCGTTGAAAAACACAAGTTTTTCACAGGCGTATACGAAAAACCTGCTTGCTTTGTAACCGATTACTCCGAAAACACTTTTTTAATGGCGTCCAGATACCCCGTTCCGTACAGATCGTCCGGCAAAAGGTAGCTGCTTTCCGTCCACTCGTTCCAGCTGTTGACGGTAATTAAGGATACGCCCAGCCTTTCCGCTTCTTCCCTCGCCGCCAAAAAGGCCTTTTCCACGTTTTGAGGAGTGTTGTTTTTCATAACCCCCCTTCTGAACGAAGAAAAACGCGGATTATTGTCCCACCCGACGGAGACGTGCGGATAGTAAGTAAGGTCCATTTCCGAGAACTTTTTCCAGTGCCTTTTTACGTCGCTTATAATGGCGTTATAGTCCCTATTTATATTTACAAAGTGCGCGAATTGATAGTTAGTCGCCGAATCGAACTCCAATTTTTTTATGATGTCGGAGGAGAGTTTCAGTCCCTCGTCCACGCCGCTCAGATTGACGATATTGCCCATCAGAATGACCTGCAAGTGGAGCGCCGGGAACCCGGCCTTTACCGTCTTCTCTCTAAAGGCGCGGAGCGCTTGTATGGTCTTATCGACGCCGCCCAGCCCCTTTATTAAATTGGCTACGTCGTAAATACAAAATACCGGTGCGCCGGCTATTTTATAGTAGTTCGACTGCGAAAAATACTTCTCTATGACTCTGTCCGTAATGATATCGAACTGCCGCCTGTCCACCGACCCCAGCCACACGGGGGTATCCTGCTTTTCCGCCAGTCTTTTGTCCCAGGTATAGTTGGCGTCGTGGTTTGCCCACATCAAATAAAACTTCATTTTGTCTCTGTTTTTCGCTTTCAAAAACCCGCCATCTAAACAGCACTCCAAAAAGGGTCTACCGTCGTACCAGTACCAGTCGTAGATAAAGACGTTTACGCCGTGGGAGGTAGCCAGCTCGATTTGCTCTTCCATCGTCTTTTTGTCCGCCTCGTCCTTATACCCCAGTTGCGGCACTCTCGGTTGCATATGTCCCTCGAATTTGGGCGTTGCCGCCCTGACCGTCTGCCACTCCCCTTCGCCCTCCGGCCAAAAGATAAGCGACCTAGGTTCTTTGCCCGTATAGGCAGGCCACACGTAGGCTGCTACGTCGTACTTTCCTTGCGCCGGCTGAACGCAGGCAGGTTTCTTTTTGGAAAATAATTTTTTAAAAAACGTCATTTGTCTCTCCCTTTTTATCATTATAAAACCATTTTTCGCCGTTTGTAAAGGGAGCGGCGGATAAAAAAAGCGATGCGCTGTATGCGTTGCGCCCGAAAAAGGGCTTTCTGACAATTGCATATTGAATTTTATTGTTGTATAATAATTAAATATAAAGATTCTTTAATGTTCGGAGGAATGCTATGTTAATGCACTGGACGGGAGAGGTTACTCCCATCGCCTTCTCGATAGGAAAAGTCAGCGTTGCCTGGTACGGGATCCTGATTACCATAGGTATGCTCATCTCCCTTGCCATCTGCGTCAGGAGATTCAAGCGGATCAACGTCAAAAGCGACGACGTACTCACCCTCTTTCTTATCTGCATCCCCATGGCTGTCATCTTTGCCAGACTCGGACACGTTGTCTCCAACTACAAATACTACTTCACCACGCCCTACGACTGGGACGCTTTTGTGAAAACCATCGCCATCTGGAACGGCGGATTGACCGTCATGTGGGGGGTCCCCGGCGGAGTGTTGGGAGGGTTTATTTGGTGCAAAGTTTATAAAGTAGACTTCGTTCGCGCCGCCGACCTCGTTCTGCCTACCGTGCTTATTGCTCAGGTTATCGGCAGGTGGGGGAACTTTTTTAACCAGGAATTATACGGTCAAATGGTTACCGATCCCAGCCATCAGTGGTTCCCCTTGGCAATCTTCATCGCCGACGAGGGCGCATGGTTCCAAGCGACCTTCTTTTATGAGGGCGTACTGAACTTTATCGGGTTTGTCCTTCTTATCTATCTATATTACCACGTCGATATAAAGGGACTGGGGACACTCAGCTATCCTGCCTGGTACTGTCTGGTGCGCGGCAGTCTGGAGTTCATCCGCAACGACCCGGAAAACGTCATTGATAAAGCGTTGGGCTTTAACAGCGTGATCCTGTTTTGCTATCTGATCTCCGCCGTTTGTATCGGGGTGATCGTCTTTTTGGGCATACGCGCCAAGAAAAAGGGGCAGAAGATTTTTTATAAATACGGCATTCCGCCTTTGCCCGCACCTGAGAAAAAAGAAAAAACAGAGCTTGCATCTTTGTAAATATAAGGAGTTATTCGCATGAAAAAAATGTTATTGGGAGATTTTGCTATCGCGCGCGGCGCATACGAAGCCGGCGTACACGTAGCTACCGCCTATCCGGGAACGCCGAGTACGGAGATAACGGAAGAACTTTCTCGCTATCCCGAAGTCAATTCCGAATGGGCGCCGAATGAAAAAGTCGCCATGGAAGTCGCCATCGGCAGTTCTTTACACGGAGCGCGCACCATTGTCGGCATGAAACACGTTGGACTCAACGTCGCCGCCGACCCGCTCTTTACCGTTGCCTATACCGGTGTCAACGCCGGATTGGTGGTATGCGTTGCCGACGACCCGTCCATGTTCAGTTCGCAAAACGAGCAGGACACCCGGTTGATCGCTCGCGCCGCCAACGTGCCGGTCATCGAACCGTCGAACAGTCAGGAGTGTAAAGACTTCGCCGCGCTGGCTTTTGAGATCAGCGAAAAATACGATACCCCCGTTATTCTGCGCGTAACGACCCGTGTTGCGCACTCGCAGAGCCTCGTGGAAATCGGGGAGCGGAAAGAGGTCGCCGTAAAGCCTTACGTCAAAGACATCGCAAAATACGTTATGATGCCGGCAAACGCCAAAAAACGTCATATCGTGGTGGAAGAGCGGCTTAAAAAGCTCACCGCCGACAGCAACACCTTCGACATTAATCGCGTGGAAATGAAGGATACCGAGCTAGGAATCATCTGCGCCGGCGGCGTATATAACTACGTCAAAGAGGCTTTGCCAAACGCCAGCGTTCTGAAACTGGGCATGGTATATCCCCTGCCTTACGACATGATCAAAAAGTTCGTCGCCGGCGTCAAACGTTGTATCGTTATCGAAGAACTGGAAGGGCATATCGAAGGGCTGCTGAAAGCCAACGGCATTGCTAACGTTGAAGGAAAGAACGTCTTCGGCATTCAAGGGGAGTTTTCCGTCAATCTCATTAAAGAGAAGATCCTCGGTCAAAAAACGGAATACACCGTTGCCGATATTCCCGCCCGTCCGCCCGTTCTTTGCGCCGGATGTCCCCATCGTAGCGTATTCTACACTTTAAATAAATTGAAGGTCTCCGTCATGGGTGACATCGGGTGCTACACGCTCGGCGCCGTACCGCCTTTGTGCGCGATTGAGGCGACCGTTTGCATGGGCGCAAGCATCGGCATGGCCGTCGGCGCGGAAAAAGCGGACCCGGCTTTTGCCAGAAACACCGTTGCCGTCATCGGCGACTCCACCTTTATTCACAGCGGACTGACCGGTATCGTCGAGGCTGTCTACAATCACAGCAACGTCACCGTTATTATTCTCGATAACCGCACCACCGGCATGACCGGGCATCAAAATAACCCGGCAAACGGAAAAGACATCCACAACAACCCCACGTACGAGGTCGATCTGGAAAAGGTCTGCCTTAGCCTTGGCGTGCCTTCCGTCAGCGTCGTCGATCCTTATGATCTGGTCGCTATGGAAAAGACAATCAAAGAGGAACTATCCAAAGACGGCGTTTCCGTCATTATCAGCAAGCGTCCCTGCGTTCTTTTGACCAAGGCGTTATACAAAGGCTTCCTCGTGACCGACAAATGTAAAAAGTGCCGCGCCTGCATGAAGCTGGGTTGCCCGGCAATCAGTTTCAGCGAGAACGGCGCAAAGATCGACACTTCGCTCTGCACCGAATGCGGACTGTGCCAAAAGGTTTGTAAGTTCGGCGCAATCGAAAAAATAGGAGGCTAAAAATGGATATATTAATTACCGGCGTAGGCGGTCAAGGGACCTTACTCGCCAGCAGAGTACTCGGCAAATATGCCCTCGATAACAACCTCGACTGCAAGCTAAGCGAGGTACACGGTATGTCCCAACGCGGCGGTAGCGTCATTACCTTCGTCCGTATCGGGGACAATATCGCTTCCCCCCTCATCGAAGAGGGCGGCGCGGATATCATTCTCGCTTTTGAAAAGTTAGAGGCGCTCCGCTACGCGCATTACCTCAAGAAGGACGGCTTCTTGCTCTATTCCTCCCAAGAGATCATGCCCATGCCCGTCGTTACCGGCGCTTGCGCATACCCCACCGATATAGAAGAGCGGTTACCCAAGAACTCCAAAGCAATCGACGCGCTCGCGCTCGCCGAACAAGCCGGCAGTGCCAAAGCCGCTAACTCCGTCATACTCGGCGCGTTCACCAAAATAATGAACCTGTCCTACGACAAAATGAAAGCCGCGCTCATGGGTTCCATCCCCCAAAAGCTCGCTGATATCAACGACAAAGCCTTTGACCTGGGTTATAATTTTTAATTTTTTTAAAAAGTAACGCGAGGGAAAAACCCTTTTTGACAAAATGGTTCTTTCCCTCGCGCTCCCTTTTCCGAAAACTTTCACATTTATTGAATATAATCTTTTATCCTTAATTCCACAATCCGTGGCGTTCGTACTATCTTTTCGGCAAATTACTATTCGTAATTATGCCCTGACTATTCCCCATGAAGCATTCGCTTTATGGGGGCCCCTGACTTTTCTCTATGAAGCATTCGCTTTATGGGGACCCCCCGATTTTTTCCATTTATAATTAAATATCCATAATTCCAATATTCCGCTTTCAACTTTGAACGAACGCTTCGCGCTTCGTTTTTTACGTAACGAAAAACGCGCCCCGTTTCGAGGCGCGCCTGCTTTGCATAACTTTTGTTTTCGTTATTTTTTCGATAGTGCTTTGACCAGTCCGATGATACCGTCTACGATGAGTACGACGCCGCAGATAATGAGTATCCAATCGACGGCAGCCCATCTGTTGACAACGAAGAGGACGCCGGCGACGATAGTCAATGCGGAAAGAATCAGAGCGAGTATCCCTCTCTTTTTCCGGATGGCATCGAAGATGCCCAGTGCGCCGTAGATAATCAGCACGATACCGAGTATAAGTAGGACGATATCAAGGAATCTCCATCCGCCCCAAATCAGCAGTATGCCGACGGCAATGTAGATGATACCGGGAATGAGAGCTTTTTTGATTACCAAGAAGATACCGTAGGCGATCGCTAAGATACCTGCGATAGTCAGTCCCCAGTTAAGAAGTTCACCCTTAAAAACGATGAACAATACACCGATCACAATGTAAAGAAGAGCGGTGAGAAGGGTTGAGGTTAATAACTTGTTCTTTTTCCCGGAGGATTTTTTCGTACTTTTATTTGTGGTTTTTCCTGCCATAATACAGTCTCCTTTTTTGTTTTTTTTAATTATACAACTTTCCGGAAACGTTTTCAATAAAATAATGGGAAAATATTGTCTTACTTCGTCGAGCTGTGCTATAATTATTTTGCTATGAAGAAGGTATTTTTTATCGGACAACTCGTTTTAATGTACGTTCTGCACCTCGTTTTTTGGATCATAGTCGGCTTGGAAGAAAGCGGACGAAACCCCGAGCGCGCGACGAACGTCATGGTGGTTATCAGCGGCGTACTCGTCGTCGTAGCCCTGATCAATATTATATTATCCGTTTTTTCGGTGTTCAAAGACAATCCGAACCCCATAAAAATGACCCTCGCCGTCAAACTGGCGGCCATACCGTGGTACGTCGTCAATTTAGGCATTTGGATGGTGCTGGCTCTTGGGATGCTCAATCCCTTTTTCCTCGTCGCACTCCCCATCGTCATCGTGCTGGGCATTGCGTTCACCTACCTCGTCATGGTGTCGACCAGCCTATATAACGTCGCCTACCTCATCCGCGGACTCTCCAAACAAATGTTCCCTAAACGCCCCGTCTTTATTCCGGCGCTCGTCTTTCACTTCATCTTTTGTCTGGACGTCGTCGGAGCATGTCTGCTCCTGAAGACCATTAAAAAAGGTTATTAGCCACGCGCCACTAAAAAATCAAAAGAAAATCTTTACCGGACCGAACAGACCGGAAGGTAAAGAGGATTTTTGGAACTTTCTTTCCCTCTTTATATACTGCGTCATCTGATACTTTTTGTACTTCCGAAAAGCGCCGGTATACCGGAATTCATTCGCCACGGTGTTTTTGACGGAAACGACCAATTGGTTATGCCGTTGTAAAAGGTCCGCGCCGACCTCGTACCGATAGGGCGGCATGACGCGCACGCCCAAAGAAACGCCACCGATAAAGGCCTCACAGGTGTATTTAACGTCGCCAAGCTCCAGCGTAAGACCGTTTACAGGAACGGGAAGATCAAACGTCGCTAAGTATTCCGCTCTGCCGGAAAACCCTCTCCCCAAATACCTTCGCCAATCCCCGAGCCGGACTCTTCTCTCCTTTTTATGACAGCAAAGGGTAACGAAATCCTCTTTTGCAATAAAAAATCTCTCCTTCGGTCGACAGGTCCACGACGTCAGTTCCCTTTCCGTCCTCCCAAGCGGCTCAAAAACGGGCAACCTTTCCTCCGCATAAAAAAGGGCGACTATTTCTCCGCCGCAGAGTGTCAAGGTACACACCCCGTCCGCTACGTCCGGTTTTTTTATTTCTCCGAAAGTTACGTCGATGAGGTACGGTTTCCCCTCCGTTTGGACGCGACAGACCTTTTTTTCCTTCGTTTCGTTCATAATAAACAGCAGTCTGTCCTTCGTTTGTATCTCCTCTACCGAAAAGCCGTCGGCGTCGCCAATAAAGGTCACTGCCGGTAAAAGGCGAGAAAGGGTGGGGTCGTAATGATAATGATCCCTCACGTTTTCTTTATCGGTACATATCACTTCTCCGCCGCCCAAAGCGAATTTAATTAATATTTCTTCCCCTTCTTTCGACAAGTAACGGCACGGGGGCAATACGACGGTCACGTAGGCTGCGCTCCCGACCCGAAGTACGCCTTTTTCCAATTCCCCTTCCGGTGCCAGACGGAGCGTTTCGTCCGATATTAGGTCGAACGGGATCTTCTTTTTTTCCAACCTTTCCCCTATCTTTACGAAACACTCCTCTTGGGTAACGTACATATCCCGCTGCGGAAAATAAAGCGCAACTTTGGTCTTCCGTACGCCGACGGAAAAGAGATAGGATAGCCGCTCCAGATAGCGATTGAAAACGCCCAGATCGGAATAGCAGGCGTGCGAACGGGCAAAGTGTGGCAACTCCCCCGTACGTAAAAATCCCCTGCGCCCGTAGGAAAAGAGCATCGGATTGAAAACGTTGATACCGCGCATCGCCTGATAGTTAATAACGTAACGCATCTGATCGAACGTCAGCCCGTTCCCGTACACGGCAAAGGACTCGGTCAGCGCCAGCCTGCTTCCCTTTTGCGCCGCCACCGAAGAAGCTATCCTCGGGAAAAAGGACGTTTTCGCCGAGTACTCGCTCCTCTCCCAAAATATCTGACGACTGATAACGTCAACGCCCGGGACGTCCATTACCTTTAACGCCCTCATGGCGCCGTAGTTGCCGCCGGAAAGCCACCCGTTCGGCTCGTCGTCTTTATCCATGTGTCCCAAAAATTGCAGAGAATGTCCCTCGCACCACCGTTTTTCTTTTTCAAGAAAGTTCTTACAAAAGATCTCCGAAAGGAACTCGAACCATTGAATCATTATCTCCCCGACCTTTTCGTCGGGAGTTACGTCGTTAAAAAAATAGGGTAGATACAGGCGGATATCGATACCGCAGCGGCTAAGAAATTCTTCCGCCAGTTCCTTGCGATAGGCAAAGGGTCTGGGAGCGGTAGGCTCGTCGCAAAAGACCGCCGTTACCGTGTCCCCGAATAGATCCCCTATGTATTCCTCGTATTTTTTATGGGTCGAGTCCAAAAACAGTTCGGCGCTTTTTTATTTGGTCAGATCGGGTATCTCCGCGCTTTCCCCTTCTTTCTGAAAGGTTCTCCTATATTCCGTTATCTTTCTTCTCTGCGGAAAAATATCTCCCTGACTTACGATTTCCGTTCCCGAAAAAGAAATTACGGTATCCTTATCCGCTTTATACGGTCTATTCTTTTTCCAGACGATCTCTCTTTTTATTATCGTCTCCCTGACAAGCGACGGGTTCCTTTTTATCACCTCGCCGCAGGCGCTCCCCGACGGCCAGCCCCCTTCGTCGTACAACCAGACTTCTTTCCCGCGCCTTTTTGCCGAGAGGACGGCTTTTCGGTACGCCTCAAAAAACCTCGGTGTGAGATACTCCGGTTCCAGTTTGCTCGGTTGTTTTTTGGGTCGAAAATTTTTCGGTAATGGGAGAATATAAAACCGTTTGATCCCCAACTCGTCCATTTCGTCGAGCTGCCGCTCGATCTCCTCTTCGGTCAGCGGCGCGTTCCACAGCCAGGCATAAACGGGCGCATAACAAGCGGGGGGAGAGAGAAAGGTTTTTAATTCAAACGGGATGGGATCTATCATTCCTCAAAAAGGTGTTTCAGCATCCCAACCAGCAATCCTTTCATCCGGTCGTACGAGATATAGTCGTGGTTGTCGTATACGCTCTCGTGCGCGAAGTCCTGAACGCATCGAATGGCGAGGTGGACTTTTTCGTAGACGCCCTCTTGAGGATATCCGCTCTCCGTCAGTCGCTGAGAAAGGCGCATGGTCATTTTGTTTTCCAGTTCGAGGAACCGATCGTTGACCGCTTGATCCGAGTGGGTCAGAGAATGGAGCGTCGCGTGTATAGCGGCGTTGTTTTTGTGCGTTTCTACCACGGCGTCAACGGCGTGCTTGAGAATAAAATCAAAATGGATAGGCGGAGTGATTTTATCTACCATTGCCATGATCGGCTCAAAAACCTTGCCGATGTACAGTTCGAGGACTTCCATCAGTATATCCCTTTTGTCATGGAAATAGCCGTAGACGATACCGGTCGATACGCCGGCCTCTTTTGCAATTTGCGCCGTATTGGTATTATAATACCCGTCCCTGGCAAAGAGGGTATACCCTGCTTCGATAATACGACGTTTTTTGTCGATAGCTCGGCTCTGTTTGGGGTTACGAATAGTTTCCGCCATACTCCACTCCTTTCTTTTGTTCCTCTTTATTATAATATCAATCGCTATTTTTTGCAACGGGCTAAAAAAATATTCTGCACCCCCCTTCAAAAAGTTTTATTTAATATGAATTTTTTTTCACATTTTGTACCAAAACGCTTGACTACGCTACCGGGGACGCATATAATATGGATAGATATGAAATTTGTTTCACATTTTTGGAGGTAAAGATGCCATTGATAGTTGCGCCGATCAACCGGCCGGTCAAAGTGATGAAGATCCTGACGGACGACAAAACGAAAAAACACCTGGAGAGTCTGGGGGTGACCATTGGGTCGGAGATCGTTATTCTTTCGCAGAGCGGAGGGAGTATTATTTGTAAGATTAAGGACGGCCGAATGGCCTTTGACAAAAATTTAGCTACGAAAATATTGGTTGCATAAGGAGGCAATATGAAAAAACTATCGGAATTCGATATCGGAGAAAGGGGTATTATTACCTCGGTCGGCGGCGAAGGAAAGATTCGGCGGCGGCTTTTTGACATGGGGGTCACGCCGGGGGCGGAAGTATACCTCAGAAAGCGCGCTCCGCTCGGAGATCCTATCGAAGTCACTATCAGAGGGTATGAACTGACACTGCGTAAGTCCGAAGCGGACAACGTTACTATGGAGGTGAAGTAAAATGATTACTTTTGCACTCGCTGGGAACCCAAACTGCGGTAAAACGACACTCTTTAACTCACTTACCGGTTCCACTGCTCACGTCGGCAACTGGCCGGGCGTTACGGTGGACAAAAAGGAAGGCACCTATAAAAAGCTCGCCGAGCCTATCTCCATTATCGACCTGCCCGGTATCTATTCCCTCTCCCCGTACACGCCTGAAGAGGTCATTTCTCGTAACTACATTCTGGACGAAAAGCCCAGCTGCGTAATTAACGTAGTGGACGCGACCAATCTGGAGAGGAACCTTTATCTGACCACTCAACTAATGGAGATCGACGTACCCGTCGTAATCGCCCTCAACATGATGGACGCCGTGGAAAAAAACGGCGACAGGATAGACGTAGAAAAACTGCAAAAGCAGACCGGACTCCCCGTCGTTTCCATTTCCGCACTGCGCGAAAAGGGACTGGACAAACTGATGGAAGTAGCCTATGCCGCCTCCAAAAAGGAGCGCAAAGGGGCGACGGTATTGAGCGAATCGGCTCTGATTCATCTGATCGGTGACTGCAAGATCGCTTTGGAAGGACAAGGGGTGGACAACGCCCTCTTCCACGCCGTCAAACTGGTGGAGCTGGACGAACTGGAAGTCGCCGCCCATCCTGCTTCGGCAAAGATGGTCGAGGAATTCAAAAAGACCTTTTCCGACCAGACCTTCGGGAACGACTTCGAGGCGATCATCGCCGACGGCAGATACAAATACATCAATGCAAACTACTCTTCCGCTTTGAAGAAAAAAATCTCCGCTTCGCCCGAAAAACTCTCCCGCTCGGACAAAGTGGATAAGGTCCTCACCCATAAAATATGGGGTATCCCCATCTTTTTGGTGATCCTGTTCCTTATCTTCCACCTGACCTTCTCCGAGGACTTCTTATACCTTGGCGCAGGCGGCGTATTCGACAGCGACGAACCGATCGTAGCTTATGACGTAGACGGAAACGAAGTCCGTGACGTCGTCGAGGGCGAGATCTATTACGACGCCGACGGGAACGAGGCGGAAGCCGTTTTCGAGGACGGAGAGCTGGTCGAACTTTCCATCGTCCCCTACGCTTACACGAAAGAGGGTGAACCGATCAAAGCCTTTTACGATAAAGATCATAACGAAATTACCGTACTGACAGACGAAGACGGCGAGATCGTTGACCTATACGATATCGAAGGAAACAAATACGAACAATTCTATAATATCGACGGTTACAAAGCCGATATCGTCGTCAATGACGATGGAGAATTCGAGGACGTGGAATTCGCCAGCGCTATCGACGAATTCTCCTCTGAGGTAACCGTAAATACCTTTTTCGGATACGAAGAAAGCGTTTTCAGTCCGGGTGTGATTCTCTTTAACACTCTTGACACCTTTACCGGTTTCCTCTCCGCCTGCGCCACGGAAGCGTTAAAAAACGCCGCGCCCTGGGTCAGCGGACTGATTGTCGACGGTATTTTAGCAGGTCTTTTTTCCGTCCTTTCTTTCTTGCCGCAAATACTATTATTGTTCCTCTTCTTCTCTATTTTGGAGGACAGCGGATACATGGCGCGTGTCGCTTTCATCTTAGACAGGATCTTCCGTCGGTTCGGACTGTCCGGGCGTGCGTTTATGCCTATGATTATGGGCTTCGGATGCAGCATCCCTGCCATGGTCAACACCCGTACCCTTGCCGATGAAAACGAGCGTACCGCCACCATTCGCGTCATTCCCTTCTTCTCTTGCAGTGCCAAGCTCCCCATTCTGACGGCAATCGCCGGGGGTATCGTGCAGATGTTCGGGATAGGAAACGCCGACGTCATTACCTACAGTATGTATCTACTCGGCGTCGTCACAGCCATTTGCTGCGTACTACTTATGCGTGGCACCACCATGCGCGGAGAGGTACCGCCCTTTATTATGGAATTGCCTAGTTACCACCTGCCGCAACCGAAGAACCTTATGTTGCATCTGTGGGATAAGGCCAAACACTTCGTCAAAAAAGCCTTTACCATTATCCTTGCTTCCACCATCTTTATATGGTTTATCAGCCACTTTTCCTGGAACTGGACCTTCCTTAGCGATGAAGAAATCAACGCCAGTATCCTTGCCGGCATAGGGAGCTTTGTTCAGCCGCTGTTCACTCCCCTCGGCTTCGGCAGTCAATTGGGAATAAACGGTTGGGTATTCGTCGTTGCCGCCGTCACGGGATTGATTGCAAAAGAAAACGTTATCGCCACTTTCGGCACGCTGGGCGCCTGCCTTGCCGGAGCGGTCATCGACACCGAAGTAGACGGCGGTGTGGGAGCCGTTTCCGCCATGATCGCAGGAACAGGTATCACCATCCCCGGCTTGATTGCCTTTATCGCTTTCAATATGCTGACCATCCCCTGCTTTGCCGCCGTCGCTACGGCAAAGGCCGAATTGCCGAGTAAAAAATCCTTCCGCATGACTTTGCTATTCTGGATCGCTACCTCGTACGTTACGGCGACCATGGTATACATTATCGGATCATGGTGGTGGACCTGTTTCATCTTCGCAGCTCTTTGGGCGATCGTCATTGCCGGTATCGTGTTGTATAACAAAGGTATGGTGCGGCTGAAACACTTTAAACCGAGGAGAAAGGATCTATGAGTCCGATAGAAATCATCGTCATCGTTTTATGCGTCCTCTTCGTCGCCGCCGTCGTAATCGGCTCAGCCATCAAAAAGGCGCGCAATAAAAAGAATGGCGTCCCCGCCTGTTGCTGCGATTGTTCCTCTTGCTGCGGATGCAATAAACGGCTATCCTCCGAGGAAATCAAAGAACTGGTAAATAAACACAAATCCCCTCATAGTAATGAGCCAAATTAACTCCGTTTGATGAAAAGACCGCCTTAAAAAAGGCGGTCTTTTCTATGTGATAATTGAGATTATAAAATCGTCTCGGTCGAGCGTTTCCAATCCGACTTTTATCTTCGTTTTGTTGAGTTTAACGCTCTTAACGAAGGACAGTCCTGCCGAGACGGCGGACTTTATGCTATTTGAAGACGTTTATTATATTCTTTTTCTTACGGACGGCATATTCATACGCAATAGCCGTTCCGCTTTTTCCACTCGTCCATATGCCACCTGCGCAGCGTTTTGATATTTGCTTTTTCGGTGGGGCATAATCACTATCGTAATAAAAAATACAATTATCACTTAAATCTATCATTATTTGATTGCGTTCTACGTAACTTGCCTTGCCGGATACATACATCTTATCCGGGGTAATTGATTCTTCATGTCCTTGAAGATGGACTTCTTCTTTGAAGATAAAAGAATATACACGCTCGGCCTCTGCCCTTTTACTTTCAAGGGTAGCGCATTCGCTTCGAGTGTTATATGCTACTCTTTTTATATCCGGATATTTTTCCTTTATTTCCGTCACCACGTCGTGGCAAATGTCGTTAAAATCGCTCCGAGAGCCGAAGATAAAACAGGTAACGCCTTTCTGTATAAGAGACTCTATTTCAAAAGAAAGACGGGCAACCAGCTCGTCGGTTCTTTTTACGTCCCTATGCCCTATAAAACAGCAACTCTTTTCTTCCATAATACAACAACCCTTACAAAAAAATAAGGGCGCTGCACCAAAGATGCAACACCCGTAGTATACACATCTTCAATCTGCTAAACCTTCCAACAAGCACATAATGTGACCAATTGAATAAAGACGCATATAACTACCAGAGTCATATGGTCTCATTATGCTCATAAAGCTTGTCGGTAATTCTTGGTTTAGCGTAAATATCATATCATAAATTATTAAATATGTCAAAGATCCTATTATAATACCATACTCTATCAAGTTCTTTCATCTTTTTCTACCATACCCATCTCTCGTCAATTCATATTCTCCGCATTGATAAGCTATCGCTTTTCCCTTTTGATCAATAAAAAGCGCATTGCATTTTACGTTTATACTTTTAAAAAAACTATCGGCTTTCGCCTGAAGAGGGGTGCAATTTTTCTCAGTCGTCCTGGTCGAGCGCTTCCAATCCGACTTTTATCTTCGTTTTGTTGAGTTTAACGCTCTTAACGAAGAAGAACAGTCCTGCCGAAACGGCGATGCAGATCAGCGCGTAGAGAGGCAAGAGACGGAAGCTGAAACCTTTGGTCAGTAACAACAGACCGATCAGCGTCGGTGTAATGGTTTGCGCCAGCATGGACGCGGCGTAATATAGCCCGGTGAACCTGCCGATCTTTTTGGCGTTGCACAGTTCCACCACCATGGGGAAGGAGTTGACGTGGACTAAACTCATGCCGAACCCTTTGACCGCCGACAGCGCGTAAAGATAGATGGGGAACTTGCCGTCCGGTTCGATCGTCAAGCTCAAAACGAGCCAGATCGCATACGACACGAGGGTCAACATAAGTCCGGACGTCAACGTCCATTTACGCCCGATTTTGGACGCAATAATGCCGCCTACCACGAACCCAACCACGCTCAGTAGTCCGCTGATGATGGTGTTAAGGGAGAGTGCCGACGTGGACGCTTGCAGATGGTATCTGGTGTAGTTGGTCATAAAAGTCCCGATACCGTTATCCGCCATAAACCAGAAGAATTCCGCCAGCAGAATAAGTATCAACATGGTTTTGTTGGCTTTGGACATCGGAGCGTCTTCTTCTACGGAATCGGCGATCTCCGCTTCTTTTTCTCCTAAAATAAGGTCGTCCTTTATTTCCTCTTTGATCTTGTTTTCTTTAATAAGGAAGAACAATACCAATACGGATGCTACCATCAATACCGACGCGAGCAAGAACGGTATCTCGATGACCCAGATATTGTGATCCTGCCACGATCCGGCTTCCTTTTCTCCCAAATACTTAGAGAGGACCAAAAAGAGTCCCAGCAAGGTAGGCACGGCGCCGCCGATATAACCCATGATATTGATAATACCGTTGGCTTTACTGCGAAGAGGTTTGGGCGTGAGGTCGGGCATCAAAGCTACCGCCGGGTTGCGGTACATCATGGCAAAGAACACCGTAAACGCCATAAGAACGATCAATGCCGGGAGGCTGTGATAGTGGAACGCCACCGGAATAAAGGGGAACACTACGGCGCAGGCAAACGTGCCAATCAATATAAACGGCATCCTTTTACCGATCTTCGTCTCCGTTTTATCGCTCAAGTTCCCGAATATCGGCATCATGATAAGCGCGGCGAGGTTATCGAGTGCCATCATCATACCGACCAGGTATTGGACGTCTTCGGCATTGTCTTTGTGGAATACTTCCATAAACAGTTCCGAAAGGAAGGAGGAGGCATAGTTGTCGTAGACCTGCCACATCATCAGTATCCCGAAGAAGGCAAAACCGATTATAAAGGTCCGCTTGTAGTTCAGTTTAAGCGGTCTATCCGCCGTTTTCATCGTTTCGTTTGAACTCATAATAATCATCCTTTTTAAAAAAAATTTTAAAGTAAAGATTCACTTGTCGCTACAAAAATTATAACAAAAACAAACGCCATTGTCCATACGTAATTTGAACTTTCGGAAAAGGCTAAGGCGGATCCATCTTGCAATTAGCGCGGTTTTTTATTATAATGATAAAAAAGAACCGATCGAGGAAAGCAATATGTGCCAAACAAATCGTAAACTGCCGATAAAAAAGGTCGAACGTCAGCTCAAAGACTGCGGTCTGTCCCCTCTCGTCACCTGCGATAAAAAAGCACCGGGGAAAGGGACAATCATTTCGACAGAAATCGGGTCCGTCTCCAAATTCACCGATGAAAAAATCGCCGTTCAACTGGTAGCTAAAGCCGGATTCGACGCCTGGGACTTTTCCATGTTCACAAATATGGTGGTCTTTGATCGGCGCACCAAACGCCACCGTCCGGCAGATCATCCCCTCGCCACCGATAATTACCTTGCCTACGCGCGTGAACTGAGACGTATCGGCGAGGACAACGGGATTATTTGCAACCAGTCGCACGCGCCGTTCCCGAGCGCAAACAAAGAGATCCGTTCCTATCTCAAACGCGCGCTGGAATGCACGGCGGAAGCCGGCGGAAAAATCTGCGTTATTCACCCGTGCAACGATTGGGAAACGGCAAAAAACGCCGAGATGTTCGCCGAGTTACTGCCCTTTGCCAAGTCCTGCGGTGTAAAGATAGCTACCGAAAACATGTGGAATTGGGATTCCGAAAACGGCCATGCGGCATCCGCTTCTTGCTCTGACCCGAAAAGTTTCGTCGAGCTGCTTGACGCGGTGAACGACGAATACTTCGTCGCCTGCCTTGATCTGGGGCATGCCGAAATGAAGGGGCTGGGGACCTCCGCCGTGGAAATGATCCGCGCTCTCGGTAGCCGGTTAAAAGCCCTGCACATCCACGACAACGACAAGCTCCACGACTCCCACCAGTTGCCCTATTCTATGGATATCGCATTCGGACCTATTATAGAGGCTTTATACGAAATAAATTACGACGGAGAATTCACGCTGGAGTCGGACTCTTATATCGGTAAAAAGACCCTCGTAAAAAATCTCCTTGACATGAGCAAAGTCGCCCGGAAAATGGCATCCGAATTCGACGCACTCCATTTTTAGCGCGCTGCCAGCCGCGCTTATTCACGCTTACTAAATTCCGTCGCGCTCATGCGCGACTTTTTTTATTGTTTTTTTACTTAAGTAAGGGTGCGTATGGGCATAAATCACCCGATACGTATCGTACCTTTTATCTTTCAATAGTTGACTATGGATTATAAAAAATGTATAATAGTTACGGTGTTTTTATCTGTAAGATAAAATTACCGTACAAACGAGTTAATTTTAAGAAAAATTCTTAGGGAGGTTTTTCACAATGAGTACAAAAATGACCATTGACGGGAATATGGCTGCGGCGCATATCGCCTATGCTTTCAGCGAAGTTGCTGCCATTTATCCCATCACTCCGTCTTCCCCCATGGCGGAAGACGCCGACGAAATGTGCGTTCAGGGCAGAAAGAATATTTTCGGTCAGTCCCTTCGCATTGCCGAGATGCAGTCGGAAGCAGGCGCAGCCGGTGCCGTTCACGGTTCACTTACCGCAGGCGCGCTGACCACCACCTTCACCGCGTCTCAGGGACTTCTTCTTATGATTCCGAATATGTACAAGATCGCAGGCGAACTGCTGCCCTGCGTTTTCCACGTGTCTGCCCGTGCTTTGGCTGCGCACGCTCTGAACATTTTCGGTGACCACGCGGACGTTATGGCTTGCCGTCAGACCGGCTTTGCTATGCTCGCCAGCAACTCCGTACAAGAAGTTATGGACCTGGCTCTCGTAGCTCACCTGTCCACGCTGAAATCCAAAGTTCCGTTCCTGCATTTCTTCGACGGATTCCGTACCAGTCACGAAGTCAGCAAAATCGACGCCATCGACTACGAGGAGATCAAACCTCTCGTTGATATGGACACCGTTCGTGATTTCAAAAATCGCGCGCTCAACCCCGAACATCCCGTTCAGAAAGGTACCGCGCAGAACGGCGACGTCTATTTCCAGAACCGCGAGGCTTGCAACAAATATTATGACGCCGTACCGGAAATTGTGGAAGAATACATGGCAAAAGTCGGCGAGATCACCGGCAGAAAGTACAACCTCTTCGATTACTACGGCGCGCCGGATGCCGACAAAATCATCATCATGATGGGTTCCGGATGCGAAGCCTGCGAAGAGACCGTTGACTACATCAATGCTCGCGGCGGCAAAGTCGGTTTGGTGAAAGTTCACCTCTATCGTCCTTTCCGCGCAGACAAATTGGTTGCCGCTATCCCCGCTTCCGTCAAATACATCAGCGTCCTCGATCGTACTAAAGAACCCGGCTCCCTCGGCGAACCGCTCTACCTCGACGTTTGCGCCGCTCTGAAAGGCAAAGACGTCACCATCCTCGGCGGACGTTACGGTATGGGTAGCAAAGAGTTCAACCCCACCATGATCTACGGCATTTACGAGAACATGGGCGGAGCCAACAAAGACCACTTCACCGTCGGTATCGTCGATGACGTGACCTTTACTTCTCTCCCGATGGATAAGCCCATTGACGCCGCTCCTGCCGGCAGCATCTGCTGCAAGTTCTGGGGTCTCGGTTCCGACGGTACCGTTGGCGCAAACAAGAACAGCATCAAAATCATCGGTAACCACACCGAAAAATACGCTCAGGGCTACTTCCACTACGACAGCAAGAAGAGCGGTGGTATCACCATCTCCCACTTGCGTTTCGGCGACAAACCCATTAAAAGCTCCTACCTCATTGACAACGCGGACTTCGTTGCTTGCCACTGCCCGAGCTATATCTATCGTTACGATATGCTCAGCGATATCAAAGAGGGCGGCACCTTCCTTCTCAACAGCATTTGGGAACCGGAAGAAATGGACAAGTTCCTCCCCGCTCAAGTCAAGAACCAGATCGCCAAAAAGCACGTTAAGTTCTACACGCTGGACGGTAACAAAGTCATCTCCTCTATCGGAGCTACCAAAGGCGTCAACACCGTCATGCAGGCGGCTTTCTTCAAGCTGACCGAGGTTATCCCCTATGCCGATGCCGAAAACTACATGAAACAGGCTATCAAGAAGACCTACGGCAAGAAGGGTGACGCTGTCGTCAACATGAACTATGCGGCTGTAGACGGCGCTATCGCTAACCTCAAACAGGTCAACTACCCCGAGAGCTGGGCAACCACGACCGAGGGCGCACCGATGGTAGAAGTTCGCGGTGACGAGTTCTTTAAAGCGAACATCAACCCCATCCTCACCCAAAAAGGCGATACCCTCCCCGTCAGCGCATTCACTGCGGACGGTACCGTACCGGTTGGCACCACCAAGTACGAGAAACGTGGTACCGCGGTCAAAGTTCCTTCTTGGGACATCACCAAATGTATTCAATGTAACCAATGTTCTTTGGTCTGCCCGCACGCGGCTATCCGTCCCGTCCTGAAGACCCCCGAACAGATCGCCGACGCTCCGGCTACCTTCGAGACGAAGGACGCCGTCGGATTCAAGGGCTATAAGTTCCGTATCCAGGTCAGCCCCTATGACTGTACCGGTTGCGGCTCCTGCGCTAACGTATGTCCGGAAAAGGTAAAAGCCCTCACCATGATCCCCGTAGCCGAAGCTATCGACAAGCAAGCAGCTAACTGGGATTATGCCGAAAAGCTCCCCGAAAACGATAAAGTTTATAAGAACGACAACCCGAAGGGCAGCCAGTTCAGCAAACCTCTCTTCGAGTTCTCCGGCGCTTGCGCAGGCTGCGGCGAAACGCCTTACGTTAAACTCGTTACCCAACTCTTCGGTGACAGAATGATCGTGGCTAACGCTACCGGATGCTCCTCCATCTACGGCGGAAGCTCCCCCACCTGCCCCTACACCGTCAACGACAAGGGTCACGGTCCGGCTTGGGCTAACTCCCTGTTCGAGGACAACGCTGAGTTCGGTTATGGTATGAACCTCGCCGTTTCTCAACGTCGCGCTCGCCTCGTCGAGAAAGTCACCGCTCTCAAAGAGCTGTGGGCAAAAGACTGCGCCGAATGCGCTCAGGTACTCCAGGATTGGCTCGACAATATGGATGACGCCGAAGGCAGCAAAGTCGCCGCGGAAAAATTGATTTCCTGCCTCGAAGGATGCTGTGCGAAAGAAGATTGCACTTCTTGCGAATGTGCGACCCTCTGCAAAGAGATCCTCGAAGAAAAAGATTGCCTCGTCAAGAAGTCCATCTGGATCTTCGGTGGTGACGGCTGGGCATACGATATCGGTTACGGCGGCGTAGACCACGTCCTGGCCATGAACGAAGACGTCAACATCCTCGTTCTCGATACCGAAGTGTACAGTAACACCGGTGGTCAAGCCAGCAAGTCCACTCCGACCGGTTCTATTGCGAAATTTGCCGCCAGCGGTAAGAAGACCAAGAAGAAGGACCTCGGTATGATGGCTATGAGCTACGGCTACGTATACGTCGCTCAGATCAGCCTCGGCGCGAACATGGCGCAGGCTGTCAAAGCACTCAAAGAAGCAGAAGCCTACCACGGTCCGTCCATCGTCATCTGCTACGCGCCTTGTATCAACCATGGTATCAACATGAGCGGTTCTATCGGCGAGATGAAGAAAGCAGTTGACTGCGGATACTGGTCCCTCTATCGCTACAACCCGACCCTCGCTGACGAAGGAAAGAATCCGTTCTCCCTCGATAGCAAAGAGCCGACCGGCGATTACAAAGCATTCTTGCTCTCCGAAACCCGTTACTCCAGCCTCAAGAAGTTGTTCCCCGACAAAGCCGATCAGCTCTTCGATATCAACGAGGCACAAGCCGCTGAACGCCGCGAGAAATATAAGAACCTCGCCGGTCAGGACTAATAAAACCTACCCTGATAAAAAGACTCGACTTATGTCGGGTCTTTTTTTTAGTAAAAAAAGTGCGAGGGAAAAACCCTTTTTGACAAAATGGTTCTTTCCCTCGCGCTCCCTTTTCCGAAAACTTTCACAATTATTAAATATAATTTTTTATCCTTAATTCCACTTTGCGCTCTGTGCCCTGCGTTTCGCTCGCATTTTGCTAACGATTCGCTTGCGTTTCGCTCGCATTTTGCTAATGATTCGCTTGCGTTTCGCCATTTATATAAAAATGAATAGGTGAATAGGTAAATAAATGAATAATGACGGAGAGAAAGAAAGAAAAAGAAAGAGAGGGTCCTTCCGTCTCCGTCAAAAAACAATTTTCCCTTTTTTCTTTTCCTTTAGGAATAACGGTTTTAGACGTCGAATTAGTAAGTATAGAGGGAGACAGATGACTGATTTTATAACAAAAAATATAATATTAATAATTTTTTTTCGTCGTTTTTCGTTGACTTTTTGTTAATAATAAGCAGAAGCGAACACTTCTCAACCAATTTCAACCAATTTCAACCAAAACGCATTTTTCGGTATGTTATACTGAGTGCAAGCAAATAGAAGGAGGACACAAAATGGAGTCGAGATCGGGATTTGTTTTTTACGAGGGGTATTATAAAATCTTAAAGGCATTGCCGCCCAGTGAGTGCCAGGAACTCATGGGTTTGATCTGCAATTACGCATTGTACGGCAACGCGCCGTCGTCCTTCCCGAACGAACTGATAGAGGGTATCTGGTTTATGTTCTGTAAATCACTGCAACGGGGGCGCACCAATATGCAAAACGCCGCCAAATCTAACGATAAAGGGCAAAAAACAGCTTCCGCTCAAAGTAAGCTACCGGAACAGGCGGAGCCGGTAAACGATAATAAGCCTGAACCGACCCAAACAGTCAACAAACTGATCGAGGCGAAACCGGAATTCGATTTTGAAGAGGAAGACCCCGGCAGAGAGTATACCTTCGACGAGCTAACGCCGACGGAAAAGATGCAGGAGTTAAAAGACCGAGAGGATCTGGAGAAAATGGGCATTATCGTCGACTGTTGCGTGGGAGAAGTGGAGCCAAGCGACCTTATTAAGCCTTTTGCCGAAAGCGAATTCTTGCGCAACACCTTTAAAACGCTGTCCAAAATCAAAAGACACTACAAAAAAATCATTGCCGGATGCTATAAAACTGTGCGTCCCTCGCCGCCAACAAGTCAGGACGACTACATGAAACATAACTACTCTCCGGATCGGCTAAAGGATGCTCTCGTAAAATTTGACGAATGGGACGATGATATTTAATGGGAAAAACGCGGGGTCCCTATTAAGCGAATGCTTCATGGGGAAAAATTCGGGGGTCCCCATTAAGCGAATGCTTGATGGGGAAAATTCGGAGCCTATCAAAAAGGGCATAATTACGAATAGTAATTTGCCGAAGAGATAGTGCGAACGCCGCGGAAAGTGGAATTGAGGATAAAAGATTATATTCAATAAATGTGAAAGTTTTTGGAAAGTGGGGGTTCGGGGGCGAAGAACATTTTTGTCGAAAAAGGTTGTCGCCCCCGAAAACTCAATTAGCATAAAGTTTTCGGAAAAGGGAGCGCGGGGAAGGATAAGTTTAGAATATATTAATATTTTTCAGGCAAAAAGAAAGTGCCTCGTTTTGAGACACTTTCCCGTGTTTATTTATTACTGTTTTTCTATCACGTTTTTACGTTCGGCGTATCGAATTTAAGCAACAATCTCCCTAAATTCGTTATCAGTTTGCCCACGGGGTGGGAACGCCGTCAACGTAATGCCACCAATTGCCTTCCGAAGTAGGTTCGGTCTCGCTATAATTATAGTATTTTGCTTTATAACACCCGTAGAATGCCTGCGACCCGATTCTGGGCCTGCTTGCGGGATAAAAGACCGAGGTCAATCCTTCACAACCGAAAAACGCCAAATCTCCAATTTCGGTCACGCAATCGGGAATAACGATCGAAGTCAGACCTCTGCGGTATTCAAACGCACTCATTCCGATCTTGGTCACGCTACCGTCGGTGGGAATAACACTATTATTGCTACCGAGTATCAGCGTGTTCGTATCCTTCTCGATCAAACAATTTCCGGAGGCGCTGTACTTCGTATTCCCTTCCGCTACGGTGATCTCGGTAAAACTGGTGCATCTGTGGAACGCATCCTCTCCGATCTCGTTTATGCTTGCGGGAATGTGGAGCGAGGTAATGCGACAACATACAAACGCTCTGTTCCCGATCTTGGTCACGCTACCGTCGCTGGGAATAACGCTGGTGGCACAACCGACTATCAGCGTTTTTGTCGACGTCTTTGTCGTCTCTATCACACAGTTCCCGGCGCTGTGGTAACGTGGATTTCCTTCCGCTACGGTGATCTCGGTCAAACCGGAACAGCCTGCAAACGGATTGCTCATTTCATTTTTACTGTCTCTTCCGAGTTCAGTCAGGCTTGCGGGAATATGAATGGACGTGAGGCTTGCACAATCATAAAACGCCTCGTCTCCCGTCGATAATAGTCCCTCGTAGAGATCGACCTCAGCCAATTTGCTACAACCGTAAAAAGCCCTGGCTCCGATCGTAGTCAACGCGGGGAGATTGATCGTGGTCAACTTGTAGCATCCATAAAATGCCTCTTTGGGGATCGTGGTTATTTGTGATCCCTCGGCAAAGGTGACGGAAGTCAACGTGTTCTTGGAGGACGAGAATACGCCGCCCTCGTAGCTCGAGGACTCGTTATTTTCGCCGAAGTAAGCGTAGTACGGTTCATCTTTGATTCCGACCACGGTTTTGCCGTTACGAGTACGGGGAATATATACCTCGGTCGTATCTTTTTTGCACCTGACTATTTGGCATTTAGTCTCTCCAAAGTCTTCGTACTCCAAAGGATCGTATTTACAACGAGTGCAGATGCCCTCTTCGTCGTAGTCGTGCCCGAGGGCGGGAGCAGTTTCATACCCCCACACATCGCCGCAGACGGTACACTTCTTCACTTGTCTGCCCGTCGCCGTACAGGTAGGCTCTTGTCCTTCCACAAATTCCCACTCGCCGTACGTATGACTGGCGTAAGAAAGGGTTTGCGTTTCTTTCTCTCCGCATACGGTACAAGTCCTTTCTTGACTTCCCAATTCGGCGCAGGTAGGCGCTTTCGTCACGGTCCAATTGCCGTAAGTGTGTTCGTTATGCACGTCGGTGGGCGTTTCAGCCTCGTTGTCGGATGGCGAATCGGCATTGCCGCAAGCGGTCAGCAGTATCGCCGAAAACGCCACCACCAAGACAAGCACAAAAGTAATCAATAAGTTTTTTTTCATATATGCCTCCTATATATTTTCAAACAAAAACAGCGCTACCTTTCAGACGGTATAATACCGCGTACAAGTAGCATTGTTTTGTATTTGATATATTTAATTATTGAGTTGACTAAAGGACGGTACTATGCCGTCTCGTCAAGATTGTCTCAGACTTCATAACGGCTGTCAACTCCCGATAAGTCATATCTATTGAATTATATCACATTCTTTTATTCTCTTCAAGATTATAAGACGCTTTTCAAAACATTTTGTTGATCTTTCACAAAAGTTTGATACCATTTCGTCCTTTATTACATAAAAATACCCGTTTTTCATCCTCCCCCACAAAGTAAAAGGACTTTGGATCAACCAAAATCCTTTTTGTTGACCGCTTAGTAATTGTAAAAGTTTTTGTAAAAGAGAGGACGACGCGTTAAGCTGACAGCACAGTGCGCTGTCAGTAGCCAAAGTCGGAAGTAATCTATGATTACGACCAGAGACGCAGCCGGAACCGGCGAGTACGAGAGAGCGGCGTCGCGCTCATTTTATTTCTCTTGCTTCATTCTTTGCAAGAGAAAGTTTTATTCGGTTCCGCCTTTTCCCCATCAATCATATGCTTGATGGGGTACCCGTGTTCTTTTGTCGAAAAAGGTTTTCCTCTCGCGATTTTTTTTAAATAAAAGTCTTTTGGGTGAGGGTGCGGGAGAGGGCATTTTCTGCCGAGAAAAGCCCTCTCCCGCGCGCCCACGGCAATAAAAGTTTTCACAAAAAAAAAGACCCGACATAAGTCGAGTCTTTTTTATGACGTTAAATAACGTTCTTATTGGGGATTAACACCGTAATAACGGAGACCGTCGAGCATTGCTTTAGCCGCTTCAGCGATAACGTACTTGTCATCAGTATCTTTATCGTTGAAAATAGTATCGGTCGTAATAGCAGTCAAGGTGTCATTAGCAGAAGCCTCTAAATAGATTCCTGCGCCCAAACTAACGTATTGTTGATCGGTGCTTTCACTACCGGCGGCAGCTTTGACGGAACCGGCGAATTGTCCGGTAACTTTAGCGGCTTCGAAATAGAGACCATCGTCGATTACAGCATCGAGGCTCTTTCCGAGGATATTCTCAACGAGGATACGTTCGTCTTTATCCGACGGGAAGATCCAGTTGAGCCATGCCTTCAAAGCATCAGGGTCATTGATCTGAGCAACAGTATCCCAATTGACCGTTTCTCCGGATACCGTCGGAATCTGTACGAAATTAGCAACATAGTCGAGTAAGTCGTTGTTGTCGCCAGCCTTAATCAATTGGATACCGGCAGTCGTGTCGGTGGTAGCGGTAGCAGCCTCGAGAGCGGCTTTACCTGCTTCGTGGCAAGCTTTGATGTTTTCCCAGAGTGCTTCGAAGCTAGTCGCATTATTATAGAACTTAGCATATCTGTACAATTGAACTTTTGCTTCTTCACCGATCTCATAGTTGAATGCCCACCTGATGATGTCGGCTTGACCGGCGTTATCTTTTTCCTCAACAGTCTCATCAATGATGGTGAGGATGTTGTTGTAGATGTATCCGCAGACGTAGTCTACTTTGTCATCGGCAGCTTTGAATCCTTCTATGATTGCGTCGATATCGAGGCTGAATTCATCCCAGCTACGCGGAGCAGCGTTGGATGCTTTGGGCGCGTTGATCTTAGCGGCAGCGGCATTGATCTCATCAACGAGGTTGATTTTGACATTCGCGCCATTCTTGTATTCGGCTTTGTATTTAGCTACTTTCGCATTGTCACCTTCGGTGGTAATATTAAAGAGTTCAAAAATTCCGGAGAAGTCAACGTACGCGCCGTTGGCATCGATATAAGCATAGGTTTTAGCAGTGGTTGCCGGAACAGTGGTTGCCGTAACGGTAGCCCATTTGTTGTTCTTGTTTGCAAATGCGTCGCTCAAGCGGATAACACCGTTTACGTCTGCATTCAAACCTTTGATCGGCAGAGCGCCGTTGAGGTTAATTCTGAGGTCTTTCTTGCTGAAACCATCGGTTTCAATGTTTACAGAACTGCTGTTGCTGAATTTATCCAATCCGATGTGCAGACCTGCATTGTAGTCGAGTCCTTCAATTCCCAAAACGCTGAGGTCGATAACGACGTCAAGTCCGTTGAGTACGCCACCGCTATAGCCGGCAACGATTTTGAGGAGACTTTCTTTAATTTCCGCATCGGGATTATCAATCTTAGCTTTTTTGATAGCCGCGTGAGCGGAAGCGATCTTGGTTTTAACATAGTTCCAGTTGATTTCCTCGCCATTGTAGGAGAGTTTGCCTTTTCCGAGGAGATCAAGACCCTTGTTGACGTAACCGATGTAGCCATCGACCAATTCGCCGACTGCGTCGGGGTCCATTTCAAGCAGGGTCGGGATCATACCGACAACGGTGTTCAGAATAGCAACGGTAATACCGATTTCTTTGGTATTGCCTTTATCTTTGATATCCAAAAGGTTGGTGACCATCGGTCCCAAAGCACCGATCAAGAAGTCGCTGACAGTGTTGAGCAATCCGTCGATAGCCAGGTTAGCACTGCCGATCTTAGCCATAACGAATTCCATGAGTTCATCAACGGAATCATCCAATGCGGCTACGTCCATATAGAACGCGTCGGCAGTGGCTTCTTTTCCGTCTTTGAGCAGATTGATCGGCTCTCTGACGTAGATCTTATTGCCCTTGAATCCGAGGGTAACGTATTTCTTCTCGTTCAGTTTGAAATCGACCATGAATTCGGGAGTGTCTTTGCGAGCGTTGGCTTTTACGGAAAGAGCAATGCTGTTTTTGCTGTCTTCATCTTCTCCTTTCATAAAGAAGCCGCCGATAGCAACGTCAGCACTGAGCGTATCGCTTGCAGTCGTCTGATTGAACGTCGTGACGAAAGTCCCCAATCCTTTGACCAAGTTCAACAATTGCGTAATCGGAGTCTCTTCAAATTTGACAGCCTCGCAGAATGCGCTTTCTTTGAACTTCGCCGTGTCGGCAGGAATAGTCTTGACCTGAATGGACTGACCGGCTTCGATTTCTACTTCGAGATCCGTATTGGCAGCGACGGTGCCGCTTGCAACAACACTACCGGAAGCGTCCAAAATTTGGTAAGAATAGCTACCTGCGCCCAGAATGGGTTCCCACGTCGCTTTTCCTGCGGCATCTACCGTGACGGTCGGAACGCCGACAGCTACGGTCGCAGTTGTGCCGCTTTTTTTGCCGGAACTACCGCTACTCTTATTTCCGCCGCATGCAGCGAGGGAAAAAACGAGGGCGACCATGACAAGCAGCAACAACACTTTTGTTATCGTACTTTTTTTCATACAACCTCCATTTTTCTTTAAATTCAAGTTTATACCTATCCACAATAGGTTTACTTTATCATAGCACATAAGCCGTCCCATGTCAATACCCCAATTTCCGGGGGAGCGGCTCTTATTTAGTGATTTACGCTCACAAAACGACAGTCATCTGTTC
>CAMOOO010000008.1 GCA_946621465.1 uncultured Clostridia bacterium | reverse complement strand
GAAGGGTTTTACCCGTTATATGAAAAACCACCAGGTGCACTGGTGGATTTTTATTGTTGCTTAATCAAAGATTAAATGAAATTTTTTTTGTCAAAAATCTTGTAACGCGCGAATATATATGCTATAATCAAACCGTATAAATGGGATAACTGTCGACTTTCTTATCGAAAAAGTATCGTTTTGAGGTGAATTTATGAGAGGAAAAAATTACAGTGACGGTTCAAGACGTTTGGTCGGAGGCGGCTCGCTCGGAGTCATTCTGATCGTTTTGACTTTAGCGATCGCTTTGATTTTCGTATTGCTGATCTATCTTCCTTTGACCGACCCCACCAATACGGCGGGTGTTTTGGGCAAAGGTGTGGAACAGGAATGGAACAATATCGTCAGTATCTCTTACAGTCAAAACGAAATTGGTGTCGGCAGCCAAAAAGAAAAGATATTTTTGACGGTTACATACGATAACGGGACGAAAGAGGACGTCTCCATGGGACAGATGATCTGTTCCGGTCTGGACGTTACTACCAGCGGCACGCAGAACGTCAGCCTCAGCTACGGCGGTTTTGAGCAAACCATTCCCATTACGGTTAAGGACGTCGACTGCACGTTGACCTATACGGCAAGCGATGGCGGTAGAATTCAGGGCGAAGCCAAACAATCCATCGTCAGCGGTAACGACGCCAGCACGGTGCAGGCCATCCCCGAAACGGGCTATACCTTCGTCGAATGGAACGACGGGTATCCCTATGCCACCAGAAAAGATAAAAACGTCAACGAGTCCAGAGAGTATAAAGCCGTCTTCGAGAAGACCCGCTTCGTCGTTTTCTTCTATTACGACGACGGCACTGTCGCGCGCGAATCTACCGTCATGTATGGCGAATCGGTGACAGACATCCCAAAATTGAGCGACCCGAGAATGAACGTTTACGGAAAGACTTTCCAGGGGTGGAGCATCAACGAAGACGATTATAAATGCGTTTTAAGAGACCTGGATATCTATCCGCAATACATAAAGACGGCGACCGACGTCAACGTGACCGTCAACAGAAACCAGTACGGCAACCACATGGGTAAGACCAACGCAAACGAACTCGGTTATTACGCCCATAACGAGATCGCTTCCATCATTGCCACCCCTTACAGCGCGCATGAATTCGATTGCTGGCAAATATACGGCTACGCCACTCCCGACTCTTCTACCCCCGAATGGCTATCGGTCAAAAAGAGAACGGACGTCCCCGTTTCCATCTTCATCGGTGATAACAAAGAGGAATGTATCTTTTCTTCCACCTCGGTAGGGAATACCGGAACGGAATACGCGTTGACCTTTACCCCCAACGAAATGATGGACGTCATCGACATCAAAGCGGAATTCGTCTCGGTAAAGAGCAAAGTTAACTTTATCAACTATCAAAGTTCTATAAAGAACAACGAGGAATACAGCGTCTCCGATATCGCCTATACCGAGCAGATCATGGAATACGAATTGCTACGGGATAAGCCGGAGGACTGGGAGAAAAAGTACGGAGATTATTTTATTAAATCGGGAAACGATTACGAACGGAACACCAACCCCACCTGGGGTAGCGGATATTACCGCGAGACCGGTTTCATTCTCTATAGCTATACGCCTACCCTTGGCGAAGTCCTCGCAAGGCGCTATCGGGAAGAGGGCGGAACGGAGTATACTCCGGGGTCGTCCGTCCGCGTCGAACACGGCGCTTTGATCGTCCTGACCGATTCCCCTTATACCGAAACGGTCATCGCTAACGACGGCTCCCTTTTGGAGATAGAAAAACCGGGTATCGCTACTTTGGTTCCGCAGGACGTATACGGGTACACCTTCCTCGGTTGGTACGACAAACTGGACGACAGGCAAGAACTGGTCACCAATAACAAAGTTTTCCGAGAGGATACTTCCCTTATTGCAAAGTGGGAGAAGAAGACCTATACCGTCGTATTCGATTACAGCACGGCGGATAACTGCGATGTTGATTACTCTATCGTCGTTTCTTACGAAAGTACCATCGGCAGCGGCGGCGGTATTCCTGCCGAAGCGCCTTCGCTCAACAAGCACGTCTTTATCGGCTGGGAAGACAACCTGACCCACGAACTGATCGGGGATACCACCCTTATCAACGTAAAGGAAGAGTACCTCACCGATTCCGCCAAAAACTTTTTGGATAACAGGACCATTTACATGATTCCGCGCTGGGCGGTCAAGGAACACAAATTGGTAGTCAGCGCAACCGGCTCGGGTACGGTTATGCTCGGCATCGACCCCCCAGTGGGAATGGGTAGCTATCAAGAAACCATCATTACCGGCGAACAGACCATTTACGAAACCTACAATTACCGCTTGATTTTGCGTGCGGATACCGGGTTCTACGTCTCCTCGTATTCTTGCGTCTTTACCGCGAGTACGGGTGAAACGGAGCAGTCGCTCGTTACCGATATCTTTACCAATTCCATGACGCCCATTCCGAAATCGAACGGAAGCAGCGTATACAGAGTGGTATTTTCTCCCATAAAATATACCGTCACCGTCAACAACGGCGACTCTTTATACAGAGGCTATATCGAGGGCATCGCCGGTAGCGATACCGAAACGGTTACCTATAAAATTAACTACGGCGAGACCATTTCTCTCAACGTCGTTTCGCCAAACGAAGCCTTTGAAATTTCCGAAATCCGCGTCAGCGGAAAGGTCGCGGGCAAAGTGCTTGATGAAGAATTGATCGAAAAGGGCATGGCAGGCAGCCACTCCACCTTCTTCAATCTTATTTTGGAGACTTGCACCTCCGACCTTACCATCACCATCAAATACAATGCGGTAACCTATACCGTCAGCACCGCTCAGCCGCGGAACGGTGAGATCGGATTGACTGTCTTTAACGGCGACGAAAGCGACTATTCCATTGCTCCGTCGCAAACCGTTCTTCCGCCTGACGAAAGGGCGTTCTACGTTCTTAGCGCTGACGAAGAGCATTACATCTCCGACGTCCGTATTAATGGTATAAGGTACGACGTTTTCTCCTCGCCTGACCCATCCGTCGTTTTCTACGACTGGGAAATCAATAACGTCTACTACGGTGTCGGACTCAAGAAAATCAACGACGTCTATTATTACACCTACGGCACCGCTCGTTACGACGGGGCGGATTATCTGTATTGCCGCACGGTAATTGGCAACGAGGAACAGATCTTTATCGTCCTCGACGCGCTGAACGAACGGTACGAACCCATCGACGGGGACGGAGCGGCCAATGCCGCCGTCGATCCGGCTTATTACGAAAGTTTATCCGATAGCGTCAGAAGATCCCTCTCGGTGGACGAGAAGGGCATCGGCGATTCTTCGGTAGAAAAAGATAACCGCGTCACCGCCGTCAAACTCATGCTTTTACCGACGGCGAACCTCAACCTCTCGATACAGACGAGCGAACTGTACTTTGCCGTTTCGGTCGCCGACAATAAATCGGCCACGGGAATAACGGTATCGTCCACCCAACCGAAGTTGAACGACAGACTGACCGTCAGTATCCGCTCCCTGCTTGGGTATGAGATCGTCGGATATTACCTCAACGGCTCCGAAGAAATGGTCGACCTCAGACTTTCCACTCCCAGGACCAGCTATTCCGGCACCTTCACCGTTACGTCGGATATGAGATTTGAATTCGTAATCAACGTAATTCACTTCTCGGCGACCTTCTCTTCCGTCAACACGAATAACGTCGTTACGGTCAAAAGCGAAGCGGAAGAAACGGGCAATCCGCTTGCTTCTTCTTACACCTATTCCGATATTGTTTACGGTGCAAAAGCCTCTTACTTTATCAGCGTGAAAGAGGGGTACAGGATCAGCGTTCTGACCGTCGACGACGGTACGGGCGCAATAGTATACCCCGTGACCTATAACATGACTTCGTACGCCTTTACCAGTAACAGCGTTTTAGGCAACCTGTTCGTGCGTATAGAGTGCTCGAGTCTAATTGCAAACGACGTTCCGGCAGACGCCTATACGCTGACGGTAAGCAGCGGCGAAAACGCCTCCGGCTCCGTCGAGTACGACCCCATCCATTCCACCGTTAAATTGGTCGTTATGGCAAAAGAAGGGTACACTATCAACGGATTGACCGTACAGGGCAGTACCGGCGACGGCGAAAAAATCATTTCCGTTGCCGTAAGCAGCGGAAGCATCTCACTTAACGACCAAACAAACAGGATCACAAACAGCGACTTCAGTTACCTGTCGAACGCGCCGGAAGAGTATTCCAAAGCGTTTGTTCTGACCTTGCCGGAAGACCTCTTCGTTACCGGTTCGACGGCAAGCGCTATCGTTACCGCCACGGCAAAAAGTTACGTCGTCAGACCCCTTTCTTGCGAGCATGGCTCTATCAACGGTGGCAATATCAAGTCGGCGCAGTACGGCACTGTAGAAAATATCGACATCAGCGCGGACGAAAACTACTACCTGGAGACCTTTATGGTCAACGGCATTCCCGTTCCGTTTACTTCCGAAGATTGGCGTTCCTTTGAGAACATCAGCGTCACGTCCGACCAGTACAAAGCCGCCGTTTACAGACTAACAGTCTACGGCGATGCAGAACTTTCCGCCGTCTTCAAAAAATGCACCTATTCGGTCAAGCTGGAAGGGGAGAGCTTTAACGGTTCAACCAGCATCATCGTCATCAGCGAGGGCAACAGCTCGGCTTTGACGAACGGAAGGGCGCCTTACGGCAGCTATATCCGTTTGAGCATGAAAGCCTCCGACGGCTACCACATCAAGTCCGTCTACGTCAACGGTATCGACGCAGGGTACGCCATTCAGGAGGACACCAACGAGAACAACAACACGACGGATATCTTTACCTATACGGGCGAGAATGAAGAGGGACTGACGAGAAACGTCTCCATTCGCGTTTTCTACGAGATCAACAGGTATTCGTTCAATTACACCATCAAAAACGTATCACAGAACTTCTTCGGCGTTGCCGGCGCAGGCGCGCTGACTTCGGTGTATACGTTGCAACAATACGACGCCGTGCAAGGTACGGGAACTTATACGGGAATCGCGTACGGCGATAACTTCTACGTCAACGTTATTCCTTCGGTCAGCTCCGGTTATTACCTGTACAGTATGTCCATAACATACAAAGGTACCGCGGCAGTGGCGACGACAAGAACCAGGTATTGTACCGATCCCGACGGCATCGTCTCCAAATCGGGCGGAAGCATTTGGTTCAACCGTTTCTGGTTCGGCAATCTGGAAGCAACGGGCGTTACTTCCGATATCACCGATATTACCGTCACCTTCATGAGAGAGGATTATACGCTGAGCCTTTATCAACGCTCTATCGGCGGCCGGCTGAACGTATCTTTCACCAATCCCACCGCCGGCAACAACGCCGGAGTGTACGTTCGCGGCAGAAAGGTCGGAACGGACGTCGATATCGCCTTCCGCTATATGCCGGAGACCGGTGTGTTCCAGACGGTAGACGTTTGGATAGACAGTGAAGGCAGACGTCAGATGAACATCATCGACTCCAACACCGGTATTTCGTTGCGGTATGCGTCGGGTACCTACGGAGAGGTCGTCTTCGGCGACGGTACGTACACCTATGAAATGTACGTCGAGTTCGGCGTAAGATGTAACGTCGATATTACACCCAACGAAGGGTACGACAGAACGCTGTTTATCGTCAACGACGAGGATAAATTGGACAGTATCGGCGGCAACTTATATACTTTCAATATCTACCGCGCGTCCTCGGTTGAGGTTTCTTATTCGGTGCAAAGATTCGATATCGGTATCAATTCCATCATCTATACCGATATGCAGAACAACAAAACGGTGACTGCAAACAATTCCAGCGATTACATCAATATCGTTATCACTATCGTAGACGACAGAGGCAATCCTCTCGGGACTACCTACACGAAAGAACCGTACAGTCTGTCTTTGACAAAAGAACTTCCGTACGGTACCTATCTCCGTATTGATATCGAGTCGAAGTTCTCGACTAAGGGCGTTTATCTCTATCGCTTGACCCAAACGGTCACGGGATCGGACGGGAACAAGATTACTTCCGACGTGCAACTTGTTAACGGGGACGTTCAGGGACTGATCCGCTTCTGCGATTCAAGCGATCCAACCAACCCCAATAAGCCGTTTAAGGTCACCGGCGAACTGATGCTGAGAGCCATCTTCGACGTCCGTTCTTATGAAGTGACGACGGGCATCACCTATGACGAAAGTCTGCCGGCGGAAAGTAAGAACAACGTCACCAACGCTTCCGACTCCACCAAGACGGAATGGTCGGTGTTCTGGGGGAACAATTCCGAAGCGGAAGTGTACATCGACAGAGGGTACGAATGGACGGAGATCATTGTTTCCACCGAGAGTCAGACTATCAGCCTGACCCCCCACAACATGGGTATGGAACCATCCAGTATTTCCGACGAATTCACCGCCTATTACAAAGAGTCCGTCCTCGATCCCGTCTACGGAACGCGGAACATCCTCTACCTGTACATGGTAAAGTCCAACGTCTCAATCGAGGTCAGACTGTCCAGACGCAGTTACCGTATGGTGTATTCTCTCAACGACACCCAGACGGTCGCTTCTTTATACACCTATTATAACGAATTCAACAACGTTTACCCCAAGCAGAACAATAACGCGGCGGGTATATGGCAGATAGATACCAGGTACTACGACGAACTCCACGCCGTCATCACCCCGATAGACGGTTATGAAATCGTCGCGGCGCAAGTTTCGGTGTACAGCATCGAATGGAGTGAAGAAATCTCCGGGTGGAAAAAGGTATCGCAGGACGCGCTGATTATGCTCAGCATGGACGTTTATAACGACGACGCAAAAGAGTTCTTGTTCCACAAAGCGCAAGAATCGGCCCAACTGGTCGTAACGGGCGATCTTCTTGTCGAACTGTCCGTCACCATTAAACGGTACAGGCTGGAGACGACCATTATCCGTACCAATGCGGCAGGCGACCTGTCCCAGGATAAAAACAACACCATCGTATCTTTGGATATCCGCGTATCGCAGAGCCAAAGCGAGTTCCTTATTGTCAACGGTTCTGCACAGACCACGCAAGAACTGAAAAAAGAGGTACGCGACAATCAATCGACGGTGCAACACGGCAGTATCGTCACCTATGAATTTATCACGCCGGAAGGGTATATGCTCGATACCTTTACCGCCAACGGTTTGACGCTGACCGATATGAAAGAGTACGTCGTCGTCACTTCTTCCAAGTACGCCGACGATAATTCCCGTTACTACTACAAAATAGTCATTACCGTTTGTACGGAATTAGTTAAGGGTGCAAGGGACTTCTTTAAATCCACCGACAAATTGGTGGTGGTCAATATGAGTATCATGCCCATCACTTATAATATTTATATCGTCGTCAATAACGGCGAAGTCAGCCAGGAAGGCAGCCGTATCAGAGAGTACAGGTCCATCGACGACAGAAACGGCGCGACGGACGATCAGACCATTGTCGTATACTCGCCCAAAACAGCGGTACATTTCTCGACGATCGTTGTCGAACCGTCCTTACTGGAAGGCTATCAGATCGACAGCACCAACGCCTACATCGGCGTGCAGAACAGCATTTCCGGCCTGACCGACCTTGGCGACAACAAGGCAAACTTCAGCAATATCACCCAGCTTACAAACAAACGGAATTTAAAGATAGAGTATTCGACGATAAAGGCCGCCGACGTAACGCTTGGCAAAACTTCGATATACTTCTATTTCTACACCAGTATCATTTACTACGACCTGAAGTACACGTCCACCGTCTTTTATAGCAACGAAGGGACGCTTATGACCACTTCGCTCAAAAACTATAACGCAGGAGCTTCTTCTAACGCAGGTAGGGTAGAGGGGAACGTTTATACCACCATCACCAACGCCGGCGGTGGATCGGTAGACGGGGAACTGAACGGGTCTTTCCCCTATTTCTCCAACGTCACGATAAAAGCGGTGGAGCAGAACGCTTCCTTTAATATCTTCGCTATCTATGAAAAGATAAACGGAACGTGGACGACGGTCAGCGACAACGTCAACGGTATTTCTTTGACGACCGGCGTCGAAAACGGTATAAACTATCAAAGAATAACCTATATGGTGGACGGAAGGGGCAACCGCGAGTTCAAGATCGACTATAAACAGAAGACCAAGATCACCGTCAACATTCCCAATCCATATAAATACGAGGGCTTGTCATCCAATCCCTATCTATATTATACCTCTATCTATGCCTATGAATCGGACGTAGAGACGGAGACGGGTAGAGTGATCCAACCCGAATCGGTCAGTTCGACCGCAGGTATCGTCCGTACGCAGTACGTCTATAACGTGTTCGTCGGGAACTACTTCTCCATCTACTTTAACGATACCTATCGTAAAAACACCGTGGTTAACTTCTCCGTCTACGACGTAGACTTAGGGGAGATCGCCGAGCAGGCTATCGAGAACCCCTCCTCTTACGTCAGCGGCACGTTCAATCTCAACAGTTACAAAAACGTCTATAATTCCATGGTTAACGACACCGTCCATCCGCACCTCATTTCTTCCGCCGTATACGGAGGGGATAAGAGCGGCAAGCGGTATCACATCGTGGGCGGCGAGACCTTCTACGTCTACGACAACGACAACTACGCGCACGTTGCCGGGTCGAAAGTCACCAGCGACGCAACCAACGCCGTCAATAAGAGTTCGAACGGTTCTTCGCAATTGAGAGAAACGGTGGGCGGAGCTATTTATTACAACGCAACGACCAGCGAGACGGTAGGTAACGTCATTTACGAAGATACCCTCTACGAATCGACGAAGACGGGGAATTACCTGACCATTATCTGTAAAGCCAATCCCAATTACGTTTTCTATTCCTTGCAGTTCCGTCAGATGGACAGAGAGGCAAGTAAAAACGCAGGGAATATCGTATTCGGTACCGGGGATACCAATTCCTGGCTCACCATTGATTACACCATGGCGTCAAATGGAATGACGAGTAATATTACCGCCTTTAACGCCACTAACTCCAATGGGTATAAACTACTTAACTTCCGGAAAGAAGGGGAGGAATACCGCTTTACTATCTGGATGAACGGCGACATGGAGATCCGTGCCAACTACTATCGTACCTATAACGTCAGCTACGCAGTCTACCTGCCCGACGTACTGCTTGCAGGCGGCGAACTCAGCGCAAGCGGTATCAACGTCGTCATCGACGCGAATAGCAGACCGAAGGTAAAGGATACCGTCTTCGGCAATCCGTTTGCCGGTTCGACCGGGGAGAACGTCGTCGTCAGTTACGGCGCAGAATTCTCTCTGAAAGTAGACAACCAGTCCTCGAACTACGCCTTCGTCGGTTGGTACCTCAACGATATCAACCTGTTTGACAGCCTCGATAAACAGGTACCCGATAGCAATTACTATACCTGGAACTTTATCGTAGACAAGGACAACATGAGTTCTCTTATCGTCAACGGAGAAGAAGTGGTCGATATCGTTATCTACGCACGGTTTGAGCCGATCATCGACGTCCAGATGATTAACGAAAAATACTATGCCTACGATTACCACTTCAACAGCTGGAATATGGGTACCGTCCAGATGCAATTCTACGGCTATAACAAAAAGCAAGAGGACGTCACCGGCGTACCCGGTTCCTCTTCTACCAGAATGCTCCCGGACGATCCGAATGAAAGTAAAAGGAGTATCAGCGAGGCTATAACCTACATCGGGGAAACGAGCGCAGGGACTTACGGAACGGCGTGGAGCGAACTGTGTTCGGACAGCGTAGTCAGTGCCTACAGCCAGTCGCTCAAAAACACATACTACGTCTTCACCTCCGCTTATTCCTTTACGGTATTACTCGATAACATCTCCGACCGCCGCTTCACAGTCAATTCTTGGGAGACGTCGGTCATTGAAATGTACATGACCGGAATAATCGACGGCGCAAAATTCTCTTCGTGGCAATACTATAACTGGAATACCGAAGAATGGGTAACCATTCCGTACGTTTATGCTGACCTAAGTTACGGTATCGGCGCAGACGGATCGGTCCACAACATTTACGCTTCTTCCAGCGAATATCTGTTCTCCCTCGCGGCGCTATACGCCTATACCGAGGACGAAAACCATATCCGCACCTACACCATGCCCTATGCGATCTCGACGGCGAGCGCGGCTAACCTCTTTTCCGCAAGCAACCAAGATGCCATGCGTCCGCTCCTCATTCGTCCCGATATGTATAAGTACTTCGACGTGACGTTGGAGAAATACGCCTTCAGTACCAGCTACGTCAACGGTTTGACCGACGTAGACGAAGTTAAACTGGAATACGTCGCCGGCGCGCCCGAAATTAAGTCCATAATAACTAATTTCGCCGCCAGTGACGTGAGATATGCGGACAAGAGAAACCACACCAACGACGACAACACCACCGGCTACTACGAATACGGTTCTTTACTGGATCTGCGGTACAACGGTGACGATTCCGGCTACGAAATTTACAGCGAGGACGGTTCGAGGAGATTCCGTTTTATCGGATGGCATTTGCAGATAGGCGATACTATCTATTTCCTCCAGGGGAGCGACTCGATTAGCTCCAAAGCATTCCAGTATCAGCTGATTTGCGCGGAGAACGACGAAGTGAACGTAATCGAATTTACGCTGAAGGCCTACTTCGTGGTGCAGTACAAACAGAAATTCGATAGTTACGACATATCCGGCAGTGCCAGCAGTATAGAAGCAAAGAGCGGGAAAGCCGCTCCGCAGGCGTACATTATTGCTGCCGATACCGGTACGGCGATCACCATTAAATCGGTAAAAATGTCCAACAACGCCGTCATCTATAACGGAATCGCGCCTACGACGCAGGACCTCACCCGGTACTATCAGATCAACGAAACCTCCGAAGTGGACGGTCGTTGTCCCAATCCGACCGGTTACACGGGCGGCAGCACCTTTACTACGGTTGGCAGTCCTACCTGGTCGTTTGAGTACTATTTCGACGCCGGTCTATCCTACGAACTGCACGTAAATAAAAATATCGATTTGTATTCGACGGCGAATATTAAAGACACTTCGAAAGCGAGAACGGATCCCAGATACAACTACTACAATTCGGAATTCGATACCCTCTATCAATTGAGAGAGGATAGCGTCCTTACGCAGGATTTCTCCTCCTTCTATAACACCGGGAACGGTACCTATTACGATAAAATAAACGCCAATCAAGTGACGCCTTCTTACTTAAAAGGCAGAGCTTTGAACTGCGAGGAAGTGTACAGAATTCTCAATGAAAAACCCACCGACTGGGCGAGTGCATACACGACTTATTATATCTACATCAACGGTGCTTATATCGCTAATACCAGTCCCAGATGGGAGACGGGTACCGTTTATTGCGCCAAACAGGATTCCGGCTTAAGCGGATGGTCGGGCGGCGTAAAGGTCTACTCCTCGACAACGCCGCACAACGTCGATATTCAGTACGTCTCCACGGCGACGCTGGTATTCTATAACATGATGTACGGCTCCGGTATTGCCATCGTCAATGCCGAACTGAGGAGAGCGCTTACCGGCGGATCGTCCGCGCCGCTGACGGTGTGGGACTCCGATACACTCTACGGCGACTGGGTCGATCAAGGTAACTCCCCGACCTTTCTCCAAACCGCCTATGGCGACAACGGCGAGGTCGTTATCCGCGTCACCCTCATGGGCGGCAAAGATTATGCAGACTTCGTTAAGTACGCGCTTAAAGGAATGGCGCCGGGTAATGGTATCACCGGAAAGACCAAAGTATACGACATGAGCGGTGGCTCGCTGTTTAAGTCGGGTGAACTCGGATACGGCAGATGGATCGAACACGATATGAATAAATATTATAAATCCTCTCCGATCATCTCCAACACCCGTGTCTTCGGATACGCTGGGTACCTGTCCAACGAGCAAGCGGACGGCAATTCCGCACCCCGTCCGTCGGCGGATTCTACGCATCCGATTATTAAGGTCGGCGAGCATGCTGCGACGTCGAACTATTACAATACGTCCACCTGCGGAAACGGTACCCAATCCAACCCCTACAAAGTCTTTATCAGACTGACCGGAACGGCGCAGACGCTTATTACGGATAATAAACAGTTGAGCTTTATTTCCTCTTTCTGGGAGCAGAATAACTTCAGCTGTAAAGATTGCTACTTTAAGATCGAGACGTCCGGCGGTGCGGGCATCGGCGGAATCGGGACCAGAGGCGTTATTAACCTGCAAGGTATCTCCGCCGTATACGGTGCCAGCAGCGCGCCGCAACGGAATACGGCTATTTGGCAGCCCCTTTGCTCCAATACCTCCGCCGACGGCGACGTTATTAAAGGCTTCGACGGTATCATTGATTTCAGCGACTGCACGGTGTTCGGCTTAGCAGTGGAAGAGTACGCAAGTTACAACGGCGCTTACTACGGATTGTTTGCTAAAATCAACGGCGGCACGGTTAGGAATCTGAATTTCAGAAACGGATACTTTGAAAAGTCCCAGACCAGCGTAATGTACCTTGGACTTGTTTGTGGATACGCAATAAGAGCGACTTTCGATACCATTAAGTTCGAATTGAATAACGATGAAAACCCCTATTACGAGTCGGAAGTCATCACGTACAGTTCCAGCGTATCTTCGCATAAGGCAAACATCTTCTTATACGGACCTGCGTACATAGGCTCCCTTTTGGGATACGGGCAGAATTGTGTCTGCAATAATATCACCTTTAACTCCAGCGGCGGCGAGAAATACGCCGAGATCGCCGCAGCCGAATACGGCGGCGTACTGATCGGAGCTATTGAAGGCGGATTGGTGTCGGATGTGACGATCAGCGGTAGTCCTTGGTTGGTTTCCAACGCAGGGTCGTTCGTCCAATCCGACTGCGCCGGAAGTTTGATAGGGTATGCCGGCGGAAGGTTCTCTATACTGAATAACGGCATTACCGTTGACACGCAGGCTGCCAGTGACAATGAAGAGTTATACGTTGAGAAGATTACCATGACCGGTAGTCCGTCCATAATCGTCGGCACGACGTCCAGTTACGCAAGCGGCGGATTGATCGGCGTCGTCGGGCCGTACGCGGTTATTCGCGGAATTAAACTTACGACGAGTACTTCGTTTACCGCCTTCATTGTGGAAGAATCCGACCATACGGCGACGAAGAACTCCATTATCTTAAGAGCGGTACCGAAGTCCCTTTCCAGTTCCGCAATGCGTAGCATCAATACCTACGGTTTTGTCGGAGGTATCGCCGGATTAAACTACGGTACCATTGACGGTAGCAATATATCGGGCTTCGGCGTATCGACTATCAATTCCTACGTCTATACCTATTCTGGTACGGCAGGCGGACTTGTCGGCGGTAACTTCGGTACCTTAACGAACTTCACCTTGGGTACTTCCTTCCGACTCTACGCATGGGAACCGAGCGAAACGCTGTACTCCTTTAACTACGGCGGACTGGTCGGATACAACTACGGCGGAACGAACGCCAACACGCTATACGTCCAGAACGGCGCTTCGGGGACGCTGTCTAAAGTGACCTATTCCGGTTTGATCAACGAATGTAAACTGACCGGTAGTTCTTCCGGTACGGAGGGGACCACCGGGCAAACGGGCTGGAATACGGCGTCCGTCTATGCCTTTACAAGAGACGACACATACGACAGCAAATTCGGCGGCGCAGATAAGTTTATTACCACCGGGACGGCAGTACAGACGGCGTCAGAGTCAAATTACAGTCTTGTTTCCGACATAAACAACTATGAGGACTCTCAGAACTATCTGTGCATGGGCGGTATATGCGGTTATTCTTCCGGTAGAATATTCAACAGCGTGACGAATAACGTGCGTGTGTCCACCTTTAAATGGAGATATGCTTGCAACGAATCGCCTTCTCTTGGCGGATACGGCTTCGCCGTATATGCGGCGCTTATTTGCGGATATTTCGATACGCCGACGGAAACGATGACCGGTTGGACGTCCTATCTTGACCTCGGCACGAGCGAATTCACGCCCAGCTTGATTGCCGGTCTCAATTCCAGTCGTATCCAGAGCTGCGTAGTCAGCGGCGGTTCTATCAATATCAACGGTAATATTTGGATGGATAACAAATGGAATTCCAGCGGACCTTACGAAGGCGGTATGGACGACTATTCGTTGGCTTCCGGTATCAGCGTTGCCGGTATCGTTGCCGGTACCAGTTCCAAGGCCAATTCACCCTTTGCGGTAAACACCTGTAAAGTCACCGGTACCCACTTCTACGTCTACTTCCAGGCCTACGGATCGACCACGACGGGTAGCAGCGCGACGTCGAAAGACATCGGTTGGAAGGTCTGGACAACGGAATGGAGCGAGTGGTACGGAAGAAAGCACATCAACTACCACACCGCTTGCTTGCGTCCGTTCGCTATTCTCGAAGTCAACGCCGCGAGCATAGCTTCCGGTCTTGTTACGCCTACTACGTCAGCAGGAGACGCCGGTATGGCATCCTATTGCTACTCTAACCTGACGACGGAAAATAAGCATTACACCACCGGTTCTAACGTGCAGAACACCTATCAGGATCTGGGCGAATCGGACGAATGGCTCTTTGGATGGGGTCACGACGATGCTGCCGGAGCCGACAAGATCTGGATGAGATACGTCAGATACGAAGGTTTGGCGAAGGGTAAATTCAAGAGACAGATCAGCAGTAATATCGGTTCGGATACGATGGATATCTCCATGTACGGTGGTGAGAACGTCGCAACCAGCGGATACGACTGCGGATTCTACAACGGTAACGTTATTAAGACCGACCCGAATACCGGCTGTCTGTACTGCGCGACCAACTCGTCCAGTTACGGCTACCGGGTTGAAAGCGGCAACGTGGTGAGATGGTGCATCTCCGACACTGCGCCTTCGACTGCGCCCGCGGTCATAACGCCGTAATAAAATAAGAAGTAATCATACGTAAAAAGCGTATGAAACGTATAATACAGAGGTAAATATGAGAACACACAATTGTAACGAGCTCCGTCGTGAGAACGACGGACAAAAAGTGGTCCTGAACGGCTGGCTGCATAGCGTCCGGGATCTCGGAGCCGTCGTTTTCTTCGTCGTCCGTGACTTCTACGGCATGACGCAAGTAACGGTGGACGAAGAAAAGATGCAGGAAACCATTCGTGCGATCCCCCGTGAATCGACGATAGAAGTCAAGGGAACGGTACGCCTCCGCGAGGCGCCTAACGCCAATCTCCCCACCGGTGACATCGAGATCGTACCCGATGAGATCACCGTCCTCGGCCGTTGCTATGAGCAACTTCCGTTTGAAGTAAGTAACTCGCTTGCTTCTCGTGAGGATACCCGTCTGAAATACCGCTTTTTGGACCTCAGAAATCCCTTGGTCAAAGACAAGATCGTATTGCGTAGCAAAGTGGTCAGCGAGATCCGTAAAATTATGACGGAGAGGGGATTCCTCGAGATAGCCACCCCCATTCTGACCAGTTCTTCTCCGGAGGGCGCGCGCGACTTCATCGTGCCAAGCCGCCTCTATCCGGGTAAGTTTTACGCTTTGCCCCAGGCACCCCAACAGTATAAGCAGCTCCTCATGGTCTCCGGGTTCGACCGCTACTTCCAGATCGCGCCCTGTTTTCGTGACGAGGACGCTCGCGCAGACCGTTCTCCCGGCGAGTTTTATCAGTTGGATATCGAGATGTGCTTTGCCTCTCAAGAGGTGGTCTTTGCCGAGCTTGAAGAGATCCTGCCTGCTTTGTTCAAGAAATTCACCGACAAGAAGGTAGACGACGGACCGTTTGTCCGCATCCCGTACCGTGAAGCTATGGAAAAATACGGCAGCGATAAACCGGATTTAAGAAACCCCCTCGTGCTGTCCGACGTGACCGAGGTGGTCAAAGACCTCTCGCCCCTCTTTGCCGGGAAGAAGGTAAAAGCCATCGTCTGCAAAAACTTCGATAAGCCCCGTAAATATATCGACGGACTTGCGGAGTTTGTTAAAGAGAAAGAGGAGAGTTGCGCCTTCTACTGGTGTAAACTTGATGAGCAGGGGAACGTCACCGGGGGCGTCGGTAAGTTCATTGCGCCTGCGCTCGACGCTTTCAAACAGGCCATTGGCGCAGATAAAAACTGCCTCGTTGCCCTCGTTGCCGGAGACGATAATCTCCGCACGGCGAAGTGCGCCGGCGTTTTGCGTAACGAACTGGGACAGGCAATGGATATCTGCGAAAAGGACTGCTTTAAGTTCTGCTGGATATGCGACTTTCCTATGTACGAAATCGACGAGGAGACGGGCGAACTCGGATTCTGCCACAATCCTTTCTCTATGCCGCAGGGCGGTTTAGAGGCACTCAATACCAAAGACCCCCTCGATATTCTCGCATACCAGTACGACATCGTTTGCAACGGTATCGAGCTTAGTTCCGGCGCCGTTCGTAACCACGATCCGGAGATCATGGTAAAAGCCTTTGCTATCGCTGGGTATGACGAAAGCGTAATCGAAAAGAAGTTCTCCGCCCTCTATAACGCCTTTAAGTTCGGCGCGCCGCCGCACGCGGGTATTGCTCCCGGAGTGGATAGAATCGTTATGCTCCTTGGCGATGAGCCGAGCATTCGTGAAATCATTACTTTCCCGATGAACCGCAATGCGCAGGATCTTTTGATGGGGGCGCCGTGCGAGGTTACGGAAAAGCAGCTGCGTGAAGCCAACATCTCCATCCGCCAACCGGAACGTGCATAGCACGGGGTTTTACGCTTGTAATATTTTTATTAGAATTCAGTTATATAGCAATAAAAAAGAACCGCTCGAAAACGGTTCTTTTTTATTATATATGGTTATGTCGATTAGCTGAATAGACTGATAATGTCGAAGTGGATGAAGGCGAGGGCAATCGCGGCGGCGGCGAAAATCAACGTGGTGATGGTCAAAAAGACGACGCCGTTCTTCTTTTTCTTATATTGACGCATAGGAACGTATTTGGTCTTGTCGGGGACTCTGTCGACGATGGTCTCCACCGGTTTTTCCTCTTCGTCGGGGAAATAGCCGTAGTTGATTCTGCCGAACATTTCGTTCAGACGTTTACGTTCGTTTGCATAGGCAATGTTATAGTATTCTTCCATAGCAAGAGGACGACTCTTACGACGTTGCTCCTCCTGTTGAGCGGCGGCGGCTTCTTCCGATTGGATCTGTTGGAGCATCAAAATTCTTTCTTGCTCTTTTCTTGCCGCTTCTTTCTTTTTCTTCTTCGACATTTGCCAACTCCTTTTACGGATTCTTTTTTGCTTGTACACAATAATACATTATGCTAAATATATTATAACGGTTTCAGATGTGGATGTCAATATCTAAAAATGGGAAAAATCACTCATCGCCCAAAATATCTTCCGCAAAGGAATCCAGCGCGTAGCTTATTTCCTGCGTGCTGTATCCACGTCGCGCCAGTTTGGCGTATAGTTTCATTCTGTTTTCGTAGGTATTGTCCATTCCTTTTCTCAGTTTTTGGGCGAGCGCTTTGCATTCTTCGTTCCGGTAGCCGAATTCCTCGCAGAAGGAGAGGATGATTTCTTCCGGGACGCCTTTTTGTTTGAGTTCGGCCCGGATGCGGTACCACCCCTTTGTCCGTCCGTGCAGGTGGATGTAGCACTCGGCATACCGCCTGTCGTCGATAAGTCCCCGTTTTTCCGCTTCGTCCGCAATTTCCGAGGCAAGAGGGTACGAAAAGCCCTTTCCGGTCAGCCCGTCAACGTAGCCTTTTTTGCTTTTTTCCGAGCGGTCGATCATGGCGTAAAGGGCGCGTTTACAGAGGATACGGTCGCTCTCGTCCTTAGCCATAAAAAAAACGCGGCCGTCCGTTTCTCCCTCTTTTATGCCGTATTTTTCCAGAACGTCGAGGACGAACGGATAATTTTTTTCTCCGCAATAAACGGTCGTTTTGTTCCTTTTTGTTTCGATTTTTTCAATAATCATACAGTAATTGTATCACAAAATCGGCAGAATGAAAAGTGAAAAAGAAAAAAAATAAAAAATGATTGTACAACGGAATAATATATGGTAAAATATAGGAAAAATACTTCGTAAAAAAGGAGCTTATTCTTTTGAGAATCATTGTTGCCGGAGCCGGAAACGTAGGAAAGAAATTGATCGAGGAGCTGAGCCTGGAAGAGCATAACATCGTCGTCGTTGACAAAGATGCGTCTCTCGTTGAGAACTTGGTCGATACCTTCGATATTATGGGTGTGGTCGGGAACTGCGTCAGCGCCGATATTTTGAAAAACGCCGGCGTGGAGAAGGCGGACCTTTTGATCGCCTGCACCCAATACGACGAGATGAATATTCTCTGTTGTATGGTCGCCAAAAAATTGGGCGTAGGGGATACCATCGCCCGCGTACGTAAACCGGAATACTTTACGCTGTTTAAGGACGTTGAATTGGGGCTTTCTATGTTGGTCAACCCCGAATATGAAACGGCAATGGAGATCAGCCGTCTGCTTCGCTTCCCGTCCGCAATAAAAATCGAGCCTTTTGCCGGGGGTAAAGTGGAAGTGGTCGAAATCGTCGTCACACCGAAATCCCCCCTTGATAATCTGCAACTGAAAAAAATAAATCACCGTTTTCAGGAACGTTTGCTCGTCTGCGCCGTACGCAGGGGCAAGCAGGTCTTTATTCCCAACGGAGAATTCGAGCTGCAAGCATGGGATGAAATTTACATTACCGCTTCGCCTAAGGATATCAGCCTCTTTTTCCGCGAAATGGGTATGCCGCGCGGTGTCAACAGGATCATGATCGCCGGCGGTAGCAGAACGGCATACTATCTGGCGAAGGAATTAAATAAAACCAACGTCGTCAGTAAAATTATCGAAATCGACGAGGACGAGTGCCTCTTTTTGGAAGAAAACCTGGAAAAAACGGAGATCATCTGCGGCGACGCCACCGATCAGACCCTTTTAGAGGAAGAGGGTTTGCACGCCATGGACGCGTTTATTGGACTTTGCGGCATCGATGAAAGAAACATCGTCACCTCTCTGTTTGCTTCTCAAAAGGGGGTAGGTAAAGTTATTGCCAAAGTCGACAATCCCTCCCTTGCCGATTTGTGGGGAGAAAAGAACAACCAGAGCGTCGTTTCTATCTGTACCACGACGGTCAACGAGATCATTCGTTACGTCCGCGGTAAAGAAAGCTCCGGCGGTGGTAAGTTCAGTAAACTATACCGTATCATCGACGATAGGGTGGAGATACTGGAATTCATCGTCTCCGACAAATTCGAGGCGTTGAACGTTCCTCTTAAGGATCTGAAGATAAAGAATAACACACTTATCGCGGCAATTGTGAGAAACGGGACGTTGATCGTTCCCGGCGGTAACGACGCGATACAGAACAATGATATCGTTTTGATCGTCACTTTGCAGGAATATCCCGGCAATCTGAACGAGATATTGGAGCGTTAATGAATTATCGGATGACAGCCCATCTTTTGGGACAAATTCTTCTCGTAGTAGCCGGTTTTTTATTGGTTCCTTTTATCATGTCTTTTTGTTATGCGGAGTCGGGTACCCCCCTTGCTTTCGGTGTGACCCTCGCCTCTATGGCGGCGATAGGGATTCCGCTGACCGTGATGAGGCCGAAAGACACTTCTATCAATATTAAAGGCGGTTTTATTACCGTTGCGTTAGCTTGGATTGTCCTTTCTCTGTTCGGCGCCATGCCATTTGCCATCAGCGGATATTTCGCTTCCTATATCGACAGTCTTTTTGAGATCGTTTCCGGTCTGACGACCACTGGAGCAACGGTGCTGACCGACATCGAGGCGGTTCCGTCCAGTCTGCTTTTTTGGCGTAGCTTCTCCCACTGGATCGGCGGTATGGGCGTGCTGGTTTTCGTTATCGCCGTCTTGCCTAAGTCCAATAACGCTATCGTTCATTTGGCAAAAGCGGAGATACCCGGGCCGCAGTTCGGTAAACTGGTCAGTAAGCTCCGTTTTACCGCGCGCATTCTGTACGGTATCTATATTTTATTGACGCTGATTGAGGTAGTGGCTCTCCTTATTTGCCGAATGCCCGTTTTCGACAGCTTCATCACCGCCTTTTCCACGGCAGGTACGGGCGGTTTCAGTTCCAACAACAACAGTATCGGCGGATATAACAGTCTGGCGATAGAGATCGTCACTATGGTGTTCATGTTGCTCTTTTCCATCAACATGAACGTCTTTTATCTGCTGGCGATAGGGCGGTTCAAACAGGCGTTTAAAAACGAAGAACTGTGGTGGCTGCTTGTCATCGTCTTCGTTGCCATTTTCTTAGTGTCCCTCTCCCTCACCCTCGGTCACGTGTACGAAACTTTCGGCGAGACGCTGCGTTATTCTTCTTATCAGGTAATCGCCTTTATCAGTACCACCGGCTTTGGTACGGCGAACTTCGACGACTGGCCGGTGCTGGCGCAAACGACGCTGTTCGTCTGTATGTTTATCGGCGGTATGGCAGGCAGTACGGCAGGCGGATTGAAAATCTCCCGTGTAATAACCCTCGTTAAGTCCTCCGGTCGCTCCATCAAAAAGAGCATTTCTCCGAGAACGGTGGTCAGCGTCAAGATCGACGGCAAGTCGGTGGATGAAAACGTCGTAAAAAACATCCTTAATTACTTCGCGCTATTGATGTCCATTTATTTCGTTTCCGTCATTCTCGTTTCCATTATCCAAGAGGGGATGGACTTTGCCACGGCGGTAACGGCGGTGGCGACCTGTCTTAATAACGTCGGACCGGGACTGTCCAAAGTCGCGGCGGGCTTTGGGGAGATCAATCCCTTTGCAAAAATCATCTTCATTTTCGATATGCTCATCGGTAGGTTGGAGATCTATCCCATACTTCTCCTGTTCTATCCCAAATCGTGGAAAAAGTATTGATATTATTTTTTGATTATGATCGACAATACAGTATCTTCAATTAAAGTCATAACCGACCAATTAAAGGCCATAAACAGGATTCGTCAATTCTTGACGATGTTCTTATACAGCGGTTATTTAATTTACAGGATTGTGGTAAACAACGGCTACCTCGCCCTTAACATCGTACTGCTCGTACTGAACCTCTGCTACGCTTCTTTTTATATTTATTACATTTCGACGGAAAGCGGAAAAAAGGAAAAACAGAGAGCCAAAGTGGTCAAAAAGGTATACCGTTTGGCAAAACATTTTATTAACGCCATCGGCGTAGGACTGACGGTGTCCAGTTTCCTGACGGTGTCAAGCCAGGGAATAACGGTACAGAACCTGCTCTTTGCCATTATCATGCCGGTGTTCGTGTTCTTCCAGTTTACTTGCGACATACTCTTCGAGTACATAGGACACTGCATTAAAATGATACAAAAAGGCGTGGTCGCCGACGTCGATCAATTGAAGGAAAAATACGAAAAGCCCATCCAGGCGGTGCAAGGTATGCGCGCCACCATGGACGGACTGAAGAATGTCAAAAACGGCGTCGTGGATATCGCCAGTAGTATTTTCAAAAGGCGCAAAAAGAAAAAGGATCAAAAGGCACTGGAAGAACCTGCCGCAGAGCCGGTCGAACTGCTGGAAGCCGCGCCTACGGAAGATAGTCCCGACGTGGAAGTAATCGACGTGCAACCGGGCGATATCGTTCCTAAAGAATAGGAGCGTACCTTATTGGCTCTTTACGTGTTTTACGCCTCTCTTTCCGTAAAAAAAAGAGAGGCTTTTTTTATAGGCGTAAGGTAGGTTTTATCCACCAGTGAGAAGGTCTGCGTTTTCGGCTCCGAGAGGAAGGTAAAACGAATCTGCAGCATCGGACGAAACGCGCACCTTAGGTCCAGGTATGCCGTTTGAGTTTGTCCGTTTGCGTGGACAGAAACGACAAGAACGCACGTAGCGCGGCATTTTACGCAGTAGTAGTTCTCTCCGGATACGACCCGGCGAAAGGGCGGGTCGTATCCGTTTTTTATCTCCAAGACGTGGTTTGGATGGTTACATCGGATGCAAATGGTGAAACAGCGCGTGTCCATAGAGATCATTCGTCCGAAAAGGAAAGCATGGCACTCCCTACCGGAAGTCCGGAGTAAGTGGCGTCGGTTACGGTAAAGGTCTGGAGAGCGTTTGCCGTATTTTGAAGGTATTCCGTTTGCGTTTGTGAGGTCATAGAAACGGTAATGACGCCCTCGTGAACGTTGTGATCGGCGTCCGAAGTCAGCTGTTTAAAGTAGAGCGTGATAGGCGTCGTTCCGTCCCCGTAGGGTACGTTATTGAATACGGCGTTACCGTCGCTGCCGATATTTATGGGCGAACCGTACTGGGTGTTGCCCGTACTGTCGGTCATGACGATGGTACCGCCGGTGATCGGCGTGCCGCCGGCAGCACCCGTTTCGTTGACGTTAAAGGTAAGGGTGCCTTGCGCCGTAAGGGTAAAAGCCTGTGACCCTGCCGCTTGTGTTGCGGTAAAAGAAGTAGGGGATAGGCTGCTCAGATCGTACCCCGGAGCGGACGTAGCCACAACGGTATAGGTGCCGGCTTTCATTGCTTGCGAACCGGTACCGTTTGTTATTGTTACTTGATAGGTTGACATTGTATTTCTCCTTTGGCTCTGTTTTGGATCGTTGATCCGTTACATGGTATGAATTTTTAAAAAAAAGCGTTCATTTGATTGCAATTTGTTGCAAAGTGTGTTAAAGTAGACGAAGCCGCATAGAAAGGGTCCATTAAAAAGTGCGTTTTGCCACCCCAATAGCGAGTCTTCAGGAAAGGAGGTTATGTTTTTTATGTACGCCATTATCGAAGCCTGTGGGAAACAATACAAAGTGGAAGAAGAAGCTACTTTGAGAGTGGAACTCATGGAAAAAGAAGCTAACGATACGGTTCGTTTCGACAAAGTTCTTCTTGTCAGCGACGACGGAAAGATTTCTGTTGGAAAAGCCGTTGAAAAAGCCTATGTAGAAGCGGTCGTTGTCAAGAACGGAAAGGGTCCGAAGATCAACATCTTCAAATACAAATCCAAAAAGAACGAACGCAAGCGTCAAGGTCATCGTCAACCGTATACCGAAATCAAAATCACCAAAATCTCCCTGTAAGGAGCGACGGGATAATGATCCGTATCGTATTGACCAAAGAAAACGATGAAATCAAAAAGGTCGAAATAAAGGGCCACGCCGGCTATGCCAAATACGGCAAAGACATCGTGTGCAGTGCAGTGAGCAGTATCGCTTGTACAGCCCTTTTGGGACTGATTGAGTTCTCTTCCCGAGAGATAGAATACGTCAAAGAAGACGGGTATTTGAGATTTTTGGTACCGGAAGCGCAGAGCGCGGAAGAAAAATTAAAAATCAATACCATTCTTAGGACGATGGAACTGGGGTTGAGAGACGTTCAGGAAGGCTACAAAGCCTTTGTAAAAATGGAGGAATAGACTAATGTTTATCAATATTCAACTGTTTGCCCATAAAAAAGGTATGGGTAGTACCAGAAACGGTCGTGACAGTGAGTCCAAGAGACTGGGACCGAAAAAGAGTGATGGACAGGCTTGCAAGGGCGGGAATATTCTCGTTCGTCAACGCGGAACCAAATTCCGCGCCGGAGCCAACGTCGGTATCGGCAAAGACGACACTCTTTTTGCGCTTTGTGACGGCGTCGTTCGTTTCAGCGAAGCAGGTACGAGAAATAAGAGATATAAGCAGGTCAGCGTAGAAGTAGCCGAATAATCGGTTCACCCCCTGTTTGGGAGCCGAAAAAAGCGACTTTGTCATGCTTATTTAAAAAAATTTTTCATTACCTATTGCAAAATGAAAAAACTCGTGGTATAATAAACGCAAGTGTGAATTTCACATTTGCGTTTTTTTTAAAAAACTTTTTGGAGGTAAAAAATGAGTAAGCCGAAAATTGCATTGTTAATCGACTTGGGCAGTCTGAAGATTTCTTGCAGCGGATTCCAGAAACTCGCTTCGGAGATCGAAAAAGGGTATGAGATCGCTTATGTGAAGTTTTATAGCTACGTAGCGAAACGTAACCGTGATTTTAACGAATATATCGCTGCCAAAGGGTATGACGCGGTAACGCCTGTTGCCAGCAAGAGAAGAAACAGACTGGACAGCCGTCAAATCATCGACGGAACCAAACTGGCGATCGGTTCCAGCATCGACACCGTTGCGCTCGCTTATGGCGAAGGTGACATCCTGCCGATCGTGACTGAACTCAAACAGACGGGCAAAGACGTACTGGAAATCGCCGTGGAAAAGGGTGTCTACAACGAGGCTTTCAATGGTTTCATCGCCGTTGATCCCGAGTACCTCAGAGAGGGCTATGCCGCTCCCACCAGCAAGAGAGAACCCAGGGTTCCCAAGAGAACCAGAGAGACTCAACCCCGTTCGCAGTATGCCGACGAGGCGCGTAGAGTACTCAGCAATGAGTCCATTCTCGCAAAGTACAGAAAATAACAATCAGCATAAACGAAATAAAACTGCTTCTTCTGTTCGGAAGAAGCAGTTTTTTTATGTCCGTTTTATCTTAGTCTATTTTCGACGTTTCAAGAGAGGTAAAGGTAGAGCCGTCGCCCATCCAGCCTGCAATAAGTCCCGAGACGTCCGTTTTCAGTACGTCACTGCATATGGCGATAAAGTCGCTAAGCGTAGCGGTTTTGTGGGCGTACTTTTTTGCATAGCAAATAAGGCACGTATTGAGCTTTTCCGCGCCGTACAGTTCCAGTAGGTTATTGAACATCAGACATCCTTTGTAGTACATCAGCATGGTGTACTGGTAAGAAGTGTAGTCGTAGAGAGTGCCGTCCATACGCAGGCTGACGCCGGTGTTGCGGCGTTTTTGCAAAGTTTCGTAATAGGCGTATACCTTTTTTACGTCGTTTATTTGACTGTCAAAAGTAGCTTTGTCACCCGTTAAAAGATAGTAATAGGCGGAGGTGAAAGAGGTCAGACCTTCGTCGAGGACGCTTTCGCGGATGGGGTCGTTGCCGACGAGGTTGTACCACCATTGGTGCGCCGTTTCGTGCAGAAGGACGTCCGTCGTTTCTTCGCCGGCGAAACAGGAGACAAACGCCATGCCGGAGAATTCCATTCCGCTGAAATCAAAGGGCGCGTAGACGACGGAATAGACCGCTAAGTCGGACGAGCCGAAGGTGTTTGTGAAGGTGGAAAAGGCAGAACAGACGGTCTTAAAGTGCTGCTCACTGTTGTCGTCCGTAAGGTAGAAGTAATAGAGATCGGTGCCTTCTTGCGAGGCGGAGAGGACGGAGAAATCGGGGGAAGCTGCGAGGGCGAAGTCGCGGACGTTGCTTGCCGAAAAGCGGTAGGTTGACAGCTCGCCTTCGTCCGTTTTACTTTCTTTTTTTGCGCCGCAGGCGACGACGAAAGAGGATGGACAGGTCAGACTGACGGTATAGTCGCCTATTTCCGAATAGAGGGGATCGCCGACGAGGGTGAATGGATCGGTCAAGAAACCGTCTCCGTTATAGACGGACAGTTGCGGATAAAAAGAGGTCAGATAGTATCCGCTGCCGTGCTTGCCGAAACGCATACGGCTCTCGGGGACGGTGACGACGTAGGAAAAAGTCACGGTCACTTTTTCGCCGAGGGCGGAAGAAAGAGGCACGGTAAGATACTGCCTGTCATCGTCTAGCGTCGGAGTCACGGCAACGCCGTTTACGGTAACGTCGGTGACATCTATACCGCCGTAAGAGGAGAGTATGCCGCCGTAGGCTTTATGCTCGGCGCCCTCATTATAGGCGTTGGCAAAGAGGTGAAAGGGCGCTTCGGTCAGTTCGTCGCAAAAGGTGTTGACAAAGGTGGTGGTCTGTTCGCCCGTAAGGGTATCGCCCTCCAAGCGCAATGTAATGTCGTAAGTTAGTTGTGTGTCCGGCTGTTCCGGCGTTTTGTTGTGACAGGCAGTCAACGCCAAACAGGGGAGTATGCAAATAAGAATAAGAAGGATTTTTTTCATACATACCTCGCGTAATTATTGGTAAACTATATGTGCGCTCGCCGTAGGCTATGCCTTTTTTTATTCCCGATAGGTTTTTTTAGGTTCAAAGTGTGGGAGTTATTCATTTTACTTGACATTTTTACGGGAAACGTCGATAATTATTGCTATGGAAGAGATGAACCAGGAATTGACCGTCGTATACGAGGATAACCATGTTATCGTGGTCGTCAAACCGCAGAACGTACCTTCTTGCCCCGACGAAACGGGCGATAGAGATATGCTCACGATGGTAAAAGAGTATATAAAAGAAAAATACAATAAACCGGGCGACGCCTTCGTCGGATTGGTACACAGATTGGACCGCCCCACCGGCGGCATCATGGTTTTTGCCAAAACCTCAAAAGCGGCGTCCAGACTTTCCGAAGACGTCCGTAGCGGTGAGTTCGAGAAAAAGTATTACGCCATCGTCGTGGGTAAACCGCGTGAAAAAGCGGCGGTGAACTTGACCCACTATCTGATGAAAAACACCGAAAAGAACATTGTAAAAGCGGTGCCGATGGCAACGGAAGGGGCGAAGATCGCCGTCCTCGACTACACCACCATCGAACAAAAGAACGGACTGAGCCTGCTCGGTATCCGTCTGCATACCGGACGCGCCCATCAGATCCGCGTACAAATGGCGACGATCGGTTGTCCCGTCTTCGGCGATCAGAAGTACGGAGAAGGAAAGAGTCCCGTCGGAACCAACCTTGCCCTCTGGGCGGTGGAACTGAAATTCATCCACCCGACGACCAAAGAGAAGATGACCTTCCGCGTGTTCCCGCCAACCGAGGACGCACCCTGGAAGTATTTTGATATCAACAGATATCTTGCTATCACCATTAAAAACGATTTATATTAAACCGCAATAATTAAAAAACCTCGCACCTTTCGATGCGAGGCTTTTTTATTATACACTGCGTAAACGGTATTAGCCGACGATCTCGACTACCGCCCTATGCGTGCCTTCCGTACGGGCGTCGATTTGACTGAGGTTCAGGTTGCAACCGGTAAAGGTGTGTTCTCCGGAATACAGGTGGACGATCTTTCCGTTGATTCCTGCCGCAGAGAAGGTGCAGTCTGTGAACGAGGAATCGGCGTTGATATAATAGCTATTCGAGGGGTTATCGAGAGCATAGGTGCCGGCAGTTTGGATGACGCAGTCGACGGCGTTCAGCTGAATGCCTCTGCCTACGTTATGTCCTTCGATCTGAATACCGGCAACGGTGATATCGGTCATGTTGACGACGATGCGTTCGCCCATGTTGCCGTTATAACTTTGTACGAACCCGTATTCCGTATCCGCTACGTTCCCGATTACACTCGCTTGCTCCGCAGCGCGGGAGTTGACGATATTGAGAGTAAAGTAGGGATTGGTGTACGTTTTGCTGTTGGTTATGATACGGAATCCGCCCGTCATGCTGTATCCGTTCATATCAATGTCCAGGGTCTTTATATCCAGTTTTCTTGAACTCAACTGGCTGTTGTAATTATAATAGCCGTTTTTGATGAAGGTTTCCGGCGAGGAAAAGTTCACTTCTATTTTTTCCGTGATGTCGGAAAGGAGCTTTATTTCGTGAACGTTGTTGTAGTTCTTTATAAAGGTCGATTTGGTATCGGCTTCGGCTCTCAGGATGGCGCCGTCAAAAACCAGTAATACTTTATCTGAGGTAAAGGTGAGGGAATATAGGGAGAAGTTCAGAGCGATACCGTCAGGGACGATGATGTCTTCGGAAGAAACGTAGTCGTTTGCCAAACGCACTTCGTAATAATTATCTATATCCTCGAAGTCCTCGGAATGGAGAGTAGTGACCAGTTTGCTTGCTTTTTTAATGGTAAAGGGCAACGTCACGCTTCCATAGTAGCGTTCGTTGGTGATATTGGGTTTAACGACAACGCTGGCAGAGCCGGCATAGTAGTTATTGACGTAGGATATATCGAACGTTTGGAATACCTCGTTTGTGATGAGCGTGCCTATATAGCTGACGACGGGCGTTTTTTCCGTTTCATCGAAGAACGTTTCGGTATATTCCAGGCTCAGGTCTGTGTCGGAAATGGTGTTTCTTCTGTAAATCACGCCCGTACTTTCGCTCTCCACTAAGTCGTCGGTAAAGGTCGTCCCGGCGTAAACGGTACCGTTATTGAGGAAAGAAACGTTGCTGTCGTAAAGATAACTTTCCGCAGAAGAATCGAATAAGAGGACGCCGTTATTGACGATGGTATTGTGGTTACGCAAGTTAGAGGTGCCTTTGAGATGAAGGGAATAGACCCTGTCATCGGTAGGCGCGGAGAGAACCAGAGTGCCGTTGATATGAAAGTTAGTGTAGGTGAGGGAAATAGAATACCCGTTGGTGTCCAGCGTTATGTCCCGGGCGAGGGTGCGCGTCGCGATATAGTTTATCGTTCCGCCCGTTACGACGTTGGTCATTAAGACGATTCTTTCGTAGTTGGTGTTTTCTATAACTCTGTTAAAAGAGGATTGGTTTTCCAGTAGGCAGGTGCCTTTCTTGATACGGTAAGTCAGGTCTAACGTTCCGCCGTAGGGGCATTTGGAATTGTTTGTGCGGATGGAGATAGTATAGGTGCCGACCTGGCGCGGATAGGCGGCGAGGTACTTTGCGTGTTTGCTGTTGGTGGTATAGACGACCTCGTCGTTATAATCGTAAACGTAGATAAGAAAGTCGCTTACATTGATCGTTTCTCCGTTGATGGTAAAGGTAGGAACCTTCCGTTCTCCGGTGTAGGGGACCTCGGTGTATTCCAAAGTGACGTTTTCTGCGGAAAGGGTAGTTTTCATAGTGACGTTTTCCGAAAGGCAGTCGAGGGCATCGTAGGTCCAGACGTGGCCGTTTGTGTTGTCGAAGCCGTTTTCGGTGTTGACGAAGGTAGTTAATGCGTTGATGATGACGTCGCCGTTATTGACGATCGTCCCGGTGTTGGTCCATTTCATGTCGTAAACGATGGTCTCTTCTCCGAGGGTAAGGGTGCCGCTATTAAAAATCTGCGCGGCGGCGTAGAGGTAGAGTTGACCGGAGATACTCAACGTCCCGGCGTTGGTGATGGTGGACGAACTCGTGACGTTGTGGCAGGAGACCGAGCCGTTTTCTCCGATGACGAGGGAGGTATTTTGCCCGATGCTCAAAGAGGGGACGGAAAAGTCACTGTTTACGGTAATCTCGCCTTTTGAAGAAATGAAAGAAACAAAAGCGATTGGTTCCGGCATAGAAAGGGTGAACGCGCCGTTATTCGACACGGAGACTTTTTCCGACGAGAGGGTGCCGGTGTCTGAGTAGGAGCCGTTTTCTCCGACGGTGATCGCAAGAGAAAAGGTGTTTATCGTCGTGACGCCGGTATAAGAATTGGTGTAGGGGCTTTGGGCGGTAATGACGCCGTTATTGACGAAAGTCCCGTTGATATACAGTTTGGATTCCGCCTTGGCGAAGTTAAGTTTTTCTTCTGCGCCAAGGGTAAAGGACGCGTCCTCGGGGAGGATGACGGTATCGGTTACTTCGTATCTATTAAAGTTTCCGCTTGCTTTGGCTGCGGCCAGTTGGGCGTAGTCAGAGACGGTGGCAACGCCCGGGATAATGGTAAAGGTCTTTGAGGCAGAGCCGTAAAAGTACTCGTCCTTCTCTTCGGCAGTTACGGTGACGGTGGCGGTCCCTACGCGGTCGTTGTCCGTATAGGTCACGGTGCAGGGCGCGTTATGATCGATAACGACAGCCGGTCTGACGTAGCCGGGGGTCTGCGGATACTCCTCTCCGTTTTCTTTGAGATAGGGCAAAGTTATGTTTTCTTCGGTGAGGGGAGTACGGACGTATTGGACGCCGGAGTCACTTTCTATGCCGGGTAAAGCAAGGTCGCGGGTGTAGACCTTGCCGGCGTTGGTGATCGTTCCGGTGGAACGGACGGCGCCGTTGTTGATGAATTCTCCTAAGTTACTGATCTTTAATTGTCCGCTGTTCTCGATAACGCCGTTGTTAATGAGTAGCCCTTTCGTGACGTTGCCTTGAGAATAGGTGGTGCCGTTGACGGAAAGGTTCCCTTCAATGCGGAGAGTGCCGTTGATCGTCAAAGTATGATTGCCGCTGGTAGCTACCGTGTGCGCGCCGGGAATAACCAGCGTTTCGTTTTCGTCTACGGTGATATCGCTATCCAAACGGATACTGTCGTAGTTGTCGTTACTAAGGTAGCTTATTAAAGAGGCCTTGTCCCTTGCTTCCGCTCCGGCGGCAGCTATGGAAAAGTACAGTGTTACGCTCCCTTTACAATAGGGGTTACTGTCCTTTGCCGTAATAGTCAGCTTCGCCGTTTTGTTGCCGACGTTGACGTTGTTTTCATAGGTAAAGGTGAAGTCAGACGCTTTCGGATACTTTCCGTTGACCTCGAAAGAAAAGTCGTTTTCGTTATAGGTTATCGGTTCGCCGGTGTAGACGTACATCCCCGTGCCGGAGGTGGGATTGCGCGTGATCATCGATTCGGTAAAGGTCACCTTTTTCCCCGTTTTTTCTTCCCCTCCGCCGAGCATGCCGCATCCGGTAAAGAGAAGGATAATAAGGAGTAGTGTGCCGAGGAATACTAAACGTTTTGTTTTCATACTTGTCCGCCTTGTTTTTATTGTATTTTGTAATAAAATGCTCCAATATACTTTTATTTTATATTTTCGCGGCGCTTTCGTCAATACCATTTCCTTGTAAAATAATGCTAATCATCCTCATTTAGATGCCGTTAAAAACGTGGAAAATTTTTCCTGTCGGCAAAAAATCGGTTTTTTATTATATATTATTTATAAACTTTTATAAAAAATAGTAATTACGGTGGCGTTTTGTTGCACTTTTGTTGCACTCCGTTTGCTACTATTTATAGTAGAGTAGTATATATAAAGAAAATACCAATTCTCTGCGGCATTCATAACGCTCGGGGAGCCTATCTTATTACAAAAGGAGAAGAATAAAATGAACAATCAATCGATTAAGAAATCGGTAGCGTTCGTCCTCGCGGCAACGCTCGTCTTGATCCTTGCCTTTGCTTTGGCTTTTGCCGTCGCGCCCCAACGTACGGCGCAAGCCGCTTGGGACGGAGAGGGCAACGGAACGGCTGAGTCCCCTTATCAAATCGGGACGGCGGCTCAATTGAAAAAGTTCCGCGATATCGTCAACGGAACGAACGGCGAAAAAAAGAACGTCCGCGCCTGTGCCGAACTCACCGCCGATATTAACCTCGCCGGCAGTGAGGAAGATCAATGGGTGCCGATCGGCGCGCTGGATGATGCGGACGTTTACCTCGATTATAATACCAACGAGTTAGGCTATCTCGGCGTGTTCGACGGAAAGGGTCACACGATCAGCGGGTTGTATTATAACGATACCGACAGCATGTGGGAATACGCAGTCAACGATTATATCGGACTCTTCGGCGTCGTGGGAAGCACGGGCGATGACAGCGGTATCGTCAGGAACCTCACGGTGGCAGGCTCGCTCGCGGCGGATGACTACGTCGGCGGCATCGCCGGAGTACTGTACGGTACGGTAGAAAATTGCGTTAATAACGTGACGGTGACGGGCAATCAGAAAGTCGGCGGTATCGTAGGGAATGCAATGCCCGGTTCCGTGATACGGAGATCAACCAATAACGGCGCCTTGACGGGGTACGGTTCTTTGGGCGGTATCGCAGGATATAGCTTAGGGTATTATGACCGTGAAACTACTTTATCCATCCCCAGTTTGGTCGTCAATTGCGCTAATTACGGCACTGTGAACGGAACCAGCCATAACTGTATCGGCGGCATCGTCGGGTATCTCCATAGTTACGTCTCGATCGTTTATTGCCACAATGCCGGAGCGATAACCGTAAGCAGCACTCATGATCCTTATCACGACTCATCGGTGGGCGGTATCGTAGGAAGGTGCGAGGGCGTCGATGAAAACGGCAGTTACGAAGACGCGCAGGCATTGGTCGAAAACTGCTACAACACCGGCGACATCACCGCCACTTCTTATAACCGTTCCATTTCCGGTATCGTCGGCATGGCAGGCTATTCAGCCATGATCAGATGCTGTCTCAATTACGGGACCCTCAAAATCAATGCGAATACAAGCGGTACGAAGCAGACCTACGGCGGCGTCGCCAGCCGTAATTTTTACAGCGGAGAGAGCGCAACGGTCAAAAACGTATACTATAAAGAGGGCACCGCCCAAAACGATGGGAATGCCACCAAAAAGAACGATACCGAGCTGAAAGACAAAGAGACGTTCAAAGAAACTTCCTGGGGTTCGACCTATTATTTGGACTTTGATTTCTGTTGGATGATCGGTGACGTGGGACCTGTTTTCAAAAGCGCCGATTCTCTCGACGTCGCATACGTACTGACGAGGATCGAAAAATTCCTTTATTATGAGGATTACAACTTCTACGACGACGGACCGAAAATCTATACCGCGAAAAAAGCATACGATCTTCTTTCCGCCGAACAAAAGGAACATATTCAGACTCTCCGAGAAGAATATGTGGAAAAGCTCGCCGAAGCCGTTACGGTCTACGCCGTACTCGAAAAGATCCATTCCGTCGGCAAGATTTATTATTCGACCGACGTCAAAGAGCGCCTCGACACCGCGCAGAACGCGTATGACGCTTTGTCGGTAGAATGGGAACGACGTTTGCCGGAATATGAAGTATCCAATCTGGAGTTTTATCAAAAGCAATACGCAAACGCCGTCGTTCTTTATGACTATTTGGGAGGACAGGGGATCGGTTCGGACGAAGACCCGTTTTTGATAAGTACGAAAGAACAATTATTCAGGATCAACGACGTCATCTCCGCCAGCTACAAACTGGTTTGCGATATCGACGCAGGGTGCGACGCCGATCATCAATGGTTACCTATCGGTACCTATCAGGGCATCGAGAATGATGAAATCGAGAATGATGAAATCGAGAATGACAAATATAGATGGTCCCCTTATTACGAAAAGACGGAATGCAGAACTTTTACCGGCGTGCTGGACGGAGACGGACATACCATCAGCAATTTGTATATAGACGTTTCGGACAAGCTCGGCGACAACGATTATACTTATGATCATTACGCCGCTTTGATCTATTCTGTCGGGACCGAGGGAAAGGTCAAAAACTTGACGGTAGAAGGAACGATTATCGGCAAAGGTCAAATAGGAGGAATAACCGCCTTCAATAACGGCATTATCGACGGTTGCGTCAATAAGGTAAACGTTGTCGGATTATCTTATATGGGCGGTATCGCCGGCGATAACTACGGACAAATAATAAACTGCAAAAACCTTGCCTCCGTCACCGGAACCACAGAGCAGGTAGGGATTAATGTCGACGGCACTTGTGGGGGCATCGTCGGTATCACCATGGATAAAAGTATCGTGAAGAATTGCACCAACAGCGGCAACGTGATCGGTAGGGATAGGATCGGCGGTATCGCGGGTTATTGCGGCGGGGGGCAGATATGGTATTGCTCCAATAACGGAAACGTGACCGGCTATACAAGAACGGGCGGTATTGTCGGGATCTTGAATTCCGCGACGGATTACATGGATTTCCCCGTAGAACGGTGCTACAATGCGGGAACCATCGTCGGTACCTCCGATTATACGGGCGGTATCGTCGGACAAATAGAAAAACCTTGGGGAGCAGAAGAAACGGGAATAGAAAACACCTACAATACCGGGTCGATCCAAGGAACGGACTACGTCGGAGGATTGATCGGCAACCTACCTTACGGATGCAAGATCCGCATTTCTCACAACGTAGGAACGGTCTCCGGAACAGGTAGTAACGTGGGGCAACTGACGGGCAAACAAGAAAGTGGCTCGGAGATATTCATTTCTTATTACAGAAGCGACACCGATACGAACGACTATGCCATGACGACCGAAAAGTTCAAGAATCTCTCCAATTTCGGCGGAGATTCCGGTTACTGGAGGAACGGCGAGGTCTGGACGAACGGAGAGGACTATCCCATATTAATTTCGGCGGAAATGATCAAAGCGAGAGAGGTCTCTACCTATATCGGCAACATCGGCGAGGTGAGCTATACCCCCGGCAGTAAAGAAAAGATCGTCGCGGCAAAAGAAGCGTACGATAATTTGACGAAAGAAGAGAAAGCTCTCATTCCACAAGAGACGAAGGACGCTCTGCAAAAGGCTATAGACGATTACGATGCCGTAGACGCCGTCGTTCTGCTCATCGATGCCATTGGCGAGGTCAGTTATCCGGACAGCAAAGATGCGATTGATAAGGCGAAGACTGCCGTTTCCACTCTCAGTAATGACCAAAAAGACATGCTTGGCGAGTATGAAAATACCTTGAAAGAAGCGGAGGCGGATTATGCAGAGGGTGCCATCGACGCCATCGGTGACGTAACTTATCCGGGCAGCAAAGACGCGATCGACGCGGCAAAAGACGCCATTGCCGACTTTGACGACGGTCAATTGGCTTTGGTCGGTAATTTGGGCGACTTGAAGGATGCGGAAAAGGAATTTGCAAAAGGTGCTATCGGTGCCATCGGCGACGTAACGTTCCCGGGCAGCAAAGACGCGATCGACGCGGCGAAAGCGGCTGTTGCCGATCTCGACGACGGTCAACTGGCGGAAGTCGATAATTTGGGCGACCTCAAGGATGCGGAAACGGAATTTGCCAAAGGCGCTATCGGTGCCATCGGCGACGTGACCTATCCGGACAGTAAAGACGCGATCGACGCGGCAAAAGACGCCATTGCCGACTTTGACGACGGTCAATTGGCTTTGGTAAGCAATTTAGGCGATTTGGAAGACGCGGAAAAATTGTACGACGCTATGGGCAAAATAGGCGCCATCGGTGACGTCAGTTATCCGGACAGTAAAGACGCGATCGACGCGGCGAAAGCGGCTGTTGCCGATCTTGACGAAGATCAACTGCCTTTGGTCGACAACTTGAACGACCTGAAGGATGCGGAAGTAGAATTTGCCAAAGGCGCTATCGGTGCCATCGGCGACGTTAGTTATCCGGGCAGTAAAGACGCGATCGACGCGGCGAAAGCGGCTATTGCCGATCTTGACGACGATCAATTGGCTTTGGTAAGCAATTTAGGCGATTTGGAAGACGCGGAAAAATTGTACGACGCTATGGGTAAAATAAGCGCCATCGGCGACGTAACGTTCCCGGGTAGCAAAGACGCGATCGACGGAGCGAAAGACGCTGTTGGCGCGCTGGACGAAGATCAATTGCCTTTGCTCGGCGATTATTTAAACGACCTCAAGGACGCGGAGGTGGCTTATGTTGAAGGAGCTATCGATGCCATCGGACAGGTATCTTTCCCGGACAGTAGAGATGCTATCGACGCGGCGAAAGACGCAGTTGATGCATTGGACGAAGACCTATTATCCTTGCTCGACAACTTGAACGACTTGAGCAATGCGGAAGCAGAGTACGTCGTAGCAGCTATCGACGCCATCGGAGAAGTAGTTTATCCTACCAGTAAAGGAGCTATTGACGCGGCGAAAGAGGCTGTCGAGGCGCTGGATGAAGATTTGCTGCATTTGGTCTATAACTTAGACGACCTTAAGGCTGCGGAAGCGGCTTTTGCAAGAGGCGCTATCGACGCTATCGGAGAAATAACTTATCCGGACAGCATAGATGCTATTGAAGCGGCGTTGGAGGCTTTAGAAGGTCTCGACGAAGAGCAATTGGCGTTGATCGATAACTTAGACGACCTCATCAATGCCGAAGCAGCTTTTGCCGAAGAAGCTATCAACGCGATCGGCGAGGTGACCTATCCGAGCAGCAAAGATGCAATCGATCTTGCGAAAGAAATTGTTGCCGGACTGGACGAGGAGCAACGGGCATTGATCAGCAATTTGGATAAATTAATTGATGCCGAAATAGCTTTTGCCGAAGGCGCTATCAACGCTATCGGAGAAGTGACCTATCCCGGCAGTAAAGCTGCGATCGACGCAGCGAAAGAAATTGTTGCCGGACTGGACGAGGAGCAACGGGCATTGATCAGCAATTTGGATAAATTAATTGATGCCGAAATAGCTTTTGCCGAGGGCGCTATCAACGCCATTGGAGAAGTGACCTATTCGACGGAAAGCGAAAATAAGATAAAGGCGGCAAAAGAGGCAATTGGTGCATTGGACGAAGAAAAGAGAGCGCTAATTAGCAATATTGACGTTTACGACGAGGCAGCTGCAACCTATGTAGAAAGGATCATTGCCGCTATCGGCGAGGTTGAATTGACGAAGGAAAGCAAAGAAAAGATCGACAATGCGAGAGAGGCGTTTGAGGCACTCAGCGAAAAGCAAAAAGCACTGGTTGATAACGTCGCAGAATTAAACAACGCGGAAGACGTTTACGACGCTATGGCAAAGATCGACGCCATTGGAGAAGTGGCTCTGACACAGGAATGCAAAGAGAAGATCGACATTGCGCGTACTGCGTATGACAAAGTTGCCGGTAGCAAAAAAGCACTGGTAATGAATCGTGATACTTTGTTCGAGGCGGAAGCTACTTATGCTAGCCTTGCTATTGCCGACATCGGCGACGTTGCGCTGACGGAAGAGGTTAAAGATAAGATCGACGCGGCGAAAGAAGCGTATGATAATCTGCCCACCGAGTCTAAAGGACTGGTCGACAACGCCGGTACGCTTAACACCGCCGAAAAGGTGTACGACGCTATGGATAAAATCAGCGCCATTGGCGAAGTGACCTACTCGACGGAAAGCGAAAACAAAATAAAAGCGGCGAAAGAGGCGTTTGCACTCCTGTCCGACGAGCAGAAAGAACTGGTCGGCGGAGCCGAAACGATTGCGACGGCGGAGATCGCCTATGCCGAGGCAAAGAGAGTTTCGATCAATTACGAGGCGGCAAATGGCGTCATCGGAAAGATTAAAGAAATAGAGAACGGTACGTTGACCGATGCGGAGACCATTGCGGAAGTCAGGGCCGCCTACGAGTCGCTGACGGACGACCAAAAGGCACTGGTCACTAACTACGATATACTCGTGACTGCGGAAGAAAACGTCGCTGCCCAAGGGAATAAATTGCCTGCCGGTTTGATCGCCTTCTTGTGCGTTTTGGCAAGTCTCGTGTTGATCATGCTGTGTGTTATAACCTTCATGGAATTCAGGAGCAGAAAGCGCAGATAATCTTTCTTTAACTCATCAAAAAACCTGAAATGGGGACCCTTTTTACCAAGAACGGGAACGTTTTTGCGAGGAAGGGTCCTTTTTGGGTTTTGGGAAAAGAGAATAAATCGGACTTGCGCCGGTCTGAAAATCTTTCTAAAAGACCAGGATAAATGCGCTTTTGTGCATATAACGGGTTTGACTTTTTATTTTGGCGATAATATAATAGTATCAAAACAGGTAATCTAAGGAGTGTTTTTATTATGACGATAGGTCAGCAATGCGAAAGAGCAGTAACGGAAATCGTGGAAAAAGCTCGCCTGAAAGCGGGGGATATCTTCGTGGTAGGTTGTTCTACGAGCGAGGTTATGGGTAGCAAAATCGGCACCGACTCCAACTTTGAGACGGCGCAGGAGATTTTTTCCGCCCTCTATAATATCCTTAATAGTAGAGGAATCTATCTTGCCGTGCAGTGTTGCGAACATCTCAACCGGGCGATCGTGACGGAAAGAGCGGCCCTGCCAAACGCTGAGATCGTCAACGTCGTGCCGCAAAAAAAGGCGGGCGGATCGCTGGCGACGGTAGCCTATGCTTCCTTTCAAAATCCCATTGTGGTTGAAGAAATAAAGGCCGATGCCGGTATGGATATCGGAGATACACTGATCGGGATGCACCTCAAAAAGGTAGCGGTGCCGGTGCGTATCGAGACCAAAAAGATCGGTGAAGCCAATGTCGTTTGCGCTCGCGTCCGTCCCAAATTTATCGGCGGTATCAGAGCTATCTACGACGAGAAGATGCTATAATTTTTCGATTGGAAATCATTTATAAAAGGGGAGAACAAATGATCAAGAAAATTATTTCTTTGGCAGTCTCGGCGGCGCTTCTTGTCGTTGCATGCGTCATTGGGTTCGTCTATTCCGGAATGGACGCTACCATTCCGACGGTGGAGTCGAAGGTGAAGATAGAAGAACCGGAAGAGACGTTAAAGTACCTGAACCTGCCGTCGGCAGAGGACTACCTTTACGGCAGGGTGGAATCGGGAAAGGCGGACGGAGCTTTCGATACCATTTCCATTTATTCCAGCGACACCAGAACGTACAGCGTCGGTTCGGATAACAGTGGCGCGAGAAAGGGAACGGCTACCGTGTATTACGGGAGCGATGCAATACAGGTATCGGCATCTATTTTCCAAACGAGTCGGAGTAAAGAGGATACAGACGGCGGTTCTTATACCGTTTTGACAGACACCAATATCGAGGGCGACGTTTATATTACGGAAAACACCTGCTTCGTGCGTATCCGTAAATACGAAACAAATAAATCGGTCTCCCCGGCAAGAGAGGAAGACAATAAACAAACCCTGGCGCTCAAAAAATGTTTGCAATCCCATTTAAATCAATGGTTCATCGTTCCTATCGGCGTGGAAGATACCTACCATAGCGGTGAAGAGCCGGACTTGGACGAGGAATATAAACAGCAGTGCGACGTCGTTGCATGGCAGATTTTTTCCCTCCTTATCGGCGATAGCTTAAATAACGCGGATACGATAGAAGGAATGGTCAACGATTATATCAATAACCGCAGCGCATGGACGAGAAGCGGTAGTTTGTTCAATAAAACGCAGCCGGAAGAAGGGGAAAGAAAGAGCGTGTGTTCAATTGACCTCTCCGGCAATGCGCCCTGTTTTGAATACGTAGACGAATATCGTTCTACCGGGGACAGTTCGTCCGCCGTTACTTCGGCAGTCACAAATTATTACACTCTGTTTGGCATAACGGATACGAAGACGGTCAAGCCGAAAGAGTTCACGGATGCCTATTCCGTACTGGGCGATTACGTCAGATCAATGATGGAGGACAGAGAGAATGAATGAGAACGAAGTAAAAGTTTCTACCGGCGAAACGAAGAAATTAGATAACCTTATCATGCTGATCTCCGGCATCATTATTGCCGTGGGAGACGTCGCCCTCTATGCCGGAGCTTTTTTGGGCGGCTTCCGCTTTTATAATATTCCTTTTGATATCAACAATCTGATCGGATTATTTACCGATCTGAAATCCCTTTTGCAGTTGATGACTACCGGTACAGGGGTAGGGTACGTCGTTATTACCGTCATGCTCGGCGCCCTTATGTTGGGACTGACCATACGAATGATCGTGGTGGTCTTTAAGTTACTGAAACTCTTTAAACTCAACGCCGACTCCGAAAAGGCGCGCAAAAACTATTCTTCCTACCTGCGTTTTGCCGGCGGAATGTACGGTCTTTGCGGCGGAACGGCGCTGGGCGCGGTCGCTATCAATATGGAGCTTTCTCGCTGGGGACTGGTGATGATCATTTTGACCTTTGCCTATATCATTTTGATGATGCTTGTCGAACTGATGTTGAACTTCTCTACCGAAGGGGTGGCGACCTGTCTGCTTCGAGCATTTGGGACGCTGGTCCTTTGCGCCGTCGTGGTGGTAGTAACTTTATTGTACGCCAAACCGCGCATGGCGACGCTCTCCGACCTTTCGTCGGCGATTATCTTACGTTCGGGCGGATTCAACTTTGCCGAGATCGTCCTCAACCTTTTTACCTGGCTGGACGTTCTTATTGCCATGGTAGCCGGCAGTATGCTCAGTTCCGTCGCTCTTTCCGTTACCCCTATCATTCGCAGAAAGGGAAAGAGAAGCACAGGCGTAGGCTCCTTTGTTTCCGGATTTCTGTTTGCGCTACTGTTTTTGGCGTTGAAAGTGGTCGAGGTGCTGGTGTATGACAGTAGCTTTGACGTAGTGATCGGTTCCGTTTGGACGGTCGCTCCGCTCTTTGTTTGTTCCCTCGCCGCCCTGGTCGCTATCGGTGGGCTTATTAAGCGCAAAAAAGAAATGGAAGACAAGAAGAAAGAGTAGTTTTTTATTCGACAATAAAAAATCCGTCATCATAAGCGATGGCGGATTTTTGTTTATTCAAAAATATAATTTTATTTTTTACCTTTGTTTCTGGCCTTTTCGGTGATGTTGTTATCCAGTTTAATTTCGCCGTCTAAGTAGCGGTAATAATTAAGAGAGGTGGTGCCGTCCTTTTTGATGGTGACGGTGGTGCCGCCGATAAGGTCGTTGTCGTAGTAGGAGCCGTAGCCCGATTTAAGACCGTAAGAAAGGACGATGCCGTTATAGTTTACCCAGGAGCAGTTGGCGTGATCGTGACCGACCATAACCAGTTTGGTACTGCCCAGATCCTGCATCTTTTGATAAAAACCGCTGTTGTAGGGGTTTTCTTTATTCTTGTGTTCCACACAGCAGATGGTTTCTCTGTTGACGTTGCCGCCTTCGTAGATGCCCTCTTCATATCCTTCGTACGCCGTGACGTATTCCGGCAGAGCAATGTGGAAGAAGCAAGAAGAGGGGATGACGTTGCCGCCGTTCAAGTCTTTAATACCGTTTATCGCCCACTCGTACCAGGCGATCTGACTGTACCAGATGTAGTCGTAATCGGTGCCGCTGTCGTACTCTCTTTCGTTGTGACTGTCTATCATAAAGAGGGTGTGGACGGACTGGCCGTTTTTGGCGACGTTGATGATGTAGTTGCCTACCCCAAGCGCCGGATCGTTTTTACGGAAGATGACGTTTTTGTATCCGCCGTTCTGGTAGAAGTCGCCGTTGCCGTTTCTGGTCAGGTTCCATTCTCCGTCGTGGTTGCCAAGGACTGGCGCCCAGGGGATGTCGAAGCCGTCGATGAATTTACAGATCTTTTTGAGGGTGGACCGAACGTAGGGTCCGCTGACCTGGTCTCCGGTCAAAGTAATAAGATCGGGATTGGTCTTTTCGATCAATTTCGTCAGCATCTCAAAAGTCGGTTTGTGCATGTGCGGTTTCAGATCCTCTATCTGAATGTCGGCGAGATTGAGGATGACGAATTCATCTTTATCGCCCATGTCGAGGGTCTTTTCATAGTCGCTTTCTTTAAACTGTACGTTACTACGCCATATTTCGTTTGATTTCGTTCCCTTGTAGGGAATGATAGCAAAGCCGAATCCGGCGCCGACGCCAACGCCGAGAATGGCAATAATGAGAACGGGAATGAGCCACATCTTTGTTTTCTTGGTCAGTTTCATTGGAATAAAACCATACTCCTGTTTAAGATTTTTTCAACCTTATTAAATCACAATTATTTATAATTGTCAACGGGTGCGTTTCTTAGATTTGCTATATTCAGGGCTTTTTCTGAGCCGAGATTGTCGAGAGTCGTCGTTCGGTTGACTTATGAAAAGGTATATGCTAGTATAAATAAGATATTTATCGCCGAAAGGAGTTTCCATGCTGAAAAAGATCATCGACGGGATCCTGAGATATAAAGGCGTCATACTGTTTGCAATGGCGTTGCTGTTTGCCGTGACAATCGTGGGAACGGTCTTTCTTTCGCTGAATAAAAATAAGATCAATTCCGACGTTTCCAGCTACCTTGACGAGGACTCGGACACCAAAACGGGACTTGTTTTTATGGAAAGTCAATTCTCCATTCGCGGCTACGTCACCCTCGTTGTTCGCGTGGATGAAAACAAAGAGGAACAAAAGCTCCTCTACGAAAAGATAGATAACCTATCCGAAAACAAATTGATTACCGGCATCACCTGGTCGGGGTCGATGGACGGAATAGAAACGACGGAAAGTAAACTGAACGAAGCCATCGAAATTATATACGATAACAGCGAACTATTGGAAAAGGCGTTGGAAAAGTATTCCGTTGCGGAAAACGTAGACGACATGGTCGCCCTTTTGGAAATAGCGTCCTACGCCCATAGCGACGTGGACCTGGTCGATCCGTCCGCTCTCAGATCCTTTTTGCGGAGAGAAACGGCAACCGAAGGCGTATACGATTACGTTCTGCTCTTTTTACTGGCAACAGACGGCGTGGGAGAAGAAAGCTATGCTCTCCTTGACGACATAAAGAGCGAATTTTCCGACACGAGTTACGCCTCTTCGGGGACGATAGAGACCGGACAGCGACTTCTCAACGACACTCTCGCCGATCTGCCCTGGTTTATTCTGGCAGGCGTAGGAGTGGTCGTAATTATTTTGCTATTGACTACTTCCAGCTGGGTAGAGCCTTTTATCATGCTCCTGACCCTGACCGTCGGTATCGTCATTAGCATGGGCATGAACTACCTGTTCCCCTCGATCAGCATTATCAGCTTTGCTATCAGCGCCGTGTTGCAACTGGCTATCACCATGGACTACGCTGTCTTTTATACCCACCTGTATCGAAAGAACAGGGGACTTTTGGACGCCAAAGAAGCCACTCTCAGTACCTGGCCGGAGGCGGCGGCAAGTATCCTTGCAAGCGGTCTGACGACGGTAGGGGGATTCGTTGCCCTCTATTGTATGCAATTTAAGATCGGCGCGGACATCGCTAACGTCCTTATTAAAGGTATTGTTTTATCCGTTGTCACCGTCCTTCTTCTCCAACCCATTCTGACCTACCTTCTCGATAAACAGATCGTTTCCACCACGCACGCTTTTACCAAAAAGTTCAACGAAAAAGCCAAGCTAAAAAAGCCTATTGAAAAGGGCATGATCGCAAAGCCGGTCGCCCGCTTCTCCGTCTTTGCCCGTATCGGCATTGCCGTCGTGGCGGTTGGATTGCTGGTCCCGTGCTATCTGGCGCAGTCAAAAGTGCCGTTCAGCTATCTTCAACTGTACGAAAAGGAAAACACCACCGAAGAACAGGTGCTGTCCAACGAATTAGGGAACCAGCTCATTTTAGCCGTACCATTTGAAATCAAGAAAGATGGCAAAACCCATAAAGATTTTGCTAAGGAAATAGAAAGTATCGGCGGCGAAAGAGTCTCCGGCGTCATGAGTGCTTTTACCGTGCTGAATATCGACGAAAAGTACGTTAAAATCATTCTGAATAGGTCGGACACCACCATAGATACCACCATGGTAGAGTTCCTTGATCTGCTCGGACTGGAAGAAAATGAGACGGAACAACTTACCGACGTAGTGGAAAGACTGGCCGAACTGTCCGAGGGAGTGGACTTTTCTACGGTAGATTCCTACTTCCGTAAAATCGACGACAAATGGTACACCCTGTACACCGTCAGTTTCAACGGCAACGTCGAAGACGAAGAGGCGCAAAGTATCTATGCCGGTATCACCGCGCTATGCGACAGCTACTTTGGTAAAGACACCTCGCACGCCATCGGTATGGTTATTTCCGGCTATGAAATGGCGCAGATTACCCCCGGCGATTTCCTGCGCGTTACCATCGTTTCCGTCGTTATTATTTTCCTTATCGTTACTATTTTACTGCGGAACCCGTTAAAGAGCCTGCTTATCGTTCTCGTTATCGAACTGGGTATCTGGCTCAACCTCTCTTTCTCCTATCTTGCCGGCGAGAGTATCAACTTTATCGTCTACGTCATAATCAGCTCGGTGGAACTGGGCTGTACGGTGGACTACGCTATCTTGTTTGCCAACACCTTCGAACGCAACCGCGACGAGTGCAAATCGGGCAAGGAGTGCGCCGTTCTTTCCGCAACGCAGTCCATGCCGGCCATCTTTACAGGCGCACTGATGATTTCCGCCGTTTGCGCCGGAATGTACTTTATCAGTAGCAATATCGTCATTAAACAACTGGTTGGCGTCCTTGCGCGCGGAGCGGCGATCAGCTTCGTCCTCGTTGCCGTCGTCATCACCGCTATCTGGAGCTTCTTCCCCGTCCAACGTAAAAAAATAAACTTTGCCGAAAAAGTGGCGGAAATCGATAAAAAGATGGAAGAAAGTACCGAAAATGAGTCGTCTTCTGCACCCAGTAAACCCTCCGATGGTGCAAAAAACAGCCCGAAAAAGCCCGTCCCCGGCGTCAGTCACGCGCCCTCGAACGGCTCTAAAAACAACAATAAAAAGAAAAAGAAATAATTATCCTTACTAAAGCTGTTTACAAAAACGCAAAAATGATATATAATTAGTTAACGGTCGAAGGAATTTGACCGTTATTCTTTTTTTCAAGGGAGAAAATACAATGGAAAGACTAGTAGGAACAGTTTCAAGAGGGATCCGCGCGCCCATAATCAGAGAGGGCGACAACATTGTCGATATCGTGGTTGACAGCGTGCTTGCCGCCGGCAGAAGCGACGGGTTTACCTTTCACGATAAAGACGTCATCGGCGTGACCGAGGCAGTCGTTGCTCGCGCACAGGGCAACTATGCGACGGTAGAAGATATTGCGACCGACGTAAAAAACAAATTCGGCGACGAAACGGTGGGCGTTATCTTCCCCATTCTCAGCAGAAACCGCTTCGCTATTTGCTTGAAAGGCATTGCTTCCGGTCTGAAAAAGATCGTGCTTATGCTCAGTTATCCGTCGGACGAAGTAGGGAACCACCTAGTAAGCCTGGACGACCTTGACGCTCACAACGTCAATCCCTGGACGGACGTACTGGACGAAAAAACCTACCGCGACCTGTTCGGATACAAAAAACACACCTTTACCGGCGTGGACTACGTGGAATACTACAAGGACCTTATAACTTCAGTCGGGTGCCAAGCGGAGATCGTCTTTGCCAACGATTGCAGAGCAATCCTGAAGTATACTGAAAACGTCATTAACTGCGACATTCATACCCGCGTCCGCACCAAACGCCTTCTGACCGCCGCAGGAGCCAAAAAGGTCTACTCCCTCGACGACATCATGACCGCCCCTGTAAACGGCAGCGGCTACAACGAGCAATACGGACTCCTTGGCAGCAACAAAGCGACGGAAGAAAAGGTTAAACTCTTCCCCCGTGATTGCCAACCGGTTGTCGACGCCATTTATAAAAAGATGAAAGAAGCCACCGGCAAGAACATCGAAGTGATGATCTACGGTGACGGCGCGTTTAAAGACCCCGTCGGAAAGATTTGGGAACTTGCCGACCCCGTCGTTTCTCCTGCCTACACTGCCGGACTGGAAGGGCAACCCAACGAGTTGAAACTCAAATACCTCGCTGACAACGACTTTAAGGACCTCTCCGGCGACGCGCTGAAAGAGGCGATCAGCGAGCGTATCCGCAACAAGGGTACGGACAGTTTGGTCGGGAACATGGTTTCGCAAGGGACCACGCCGCGTAGACTGACCGACCTAATCGGGTCTCTATGCGACCTGACGTCGGGCAGCGGAGACAAAGGTACCCCCATTATCCTCATTCAAGGATACTTCGATAACTATACCAAATAGAGTGCATTTTTTTGATAAAAAGACGCCGTGCCAATCAAAAAGGCACGGCGTTTTAAATATAAAATTATTATTAAAAGGTCAAATTTCTCCATTAAAGAATTTTTTGAGGAAGGCGAGCAGTTGCTCGTTGACTTCTTTCGACGCTTTCGACAGCCAAGTCAGAGAGAAGGTATGGTTGTCGAGGAATTTTTTGGAGCCGTAGTGTTCTTCATAAATACCCAGTTCGTTGAGCTTTTTAACAAGGGCTTCTCCCTGACCGCCGCAGAAGAAATCCTGCTCGGAGTAGATGACCATTGATTTGGGGAACTTATCGGTGATATAGTTGATGGGATCGACGGCGTCTTTATAGGGGTACTCTTCGAGTTGATCGGGGGTAATGCCGGAAAAGTCTTTACAAACCTGCTCGGTCAGGTTAAAGAGAACCTTTGCTTTCAGGGCTAGTTGCAGGTCATAGATACCGCAGTTGAATACCGCTCCGCTGAATCGTCCGTTCATGGGGATTTTGCACGCCTCTTGCAGAGGGGGGCAGTCGTTATAGACGGCGAGAGCAGAGGAGTAATAACCGCCTGCGCTGTCGCCCGTTACCACCATTCTGTCCAGGTCCAGATTGTATTTTTCAGCGTTAGCCACTACCCAGTTGAAGGCTTTGATCAGGTGAATGACCGGATCGGGGAAAACGACGTCGGTACCTAAACCGTAGTTGACGTTAAAGACGTATGCGCCCGTCTGTTGAGCGTACCAGTTGCATAGGGTGGTACGGTATTTTTTATCGCCTGCGGAAAATCCGCCGCCGTGTATCTCGAAAATAACGGGGTATTTGCCCTCTTTTTCCACGTGGTAGGCATCCAAACGATATTCCGGCGTCTCTTCATCAAAGATGATATCCTTTTCGCAAATAACGCCTTTAGAATACTTGTTTTGGAGTTTTTTCGGGTTTTGCGGGTTCTTAAAAAGAACGTCTACCGCCAAAAAAATGAATTTACTGAAGCTCATTTTTGCCATGGTAACACTCTCCCTTTTATTCTAAAACATTTTTACGCAATAAATTATAGTGCTTTCTCGAAAAAAATGCAATACCCTCAAAGGTATTTTTATTCCGCTTTGCGGGAAAAATCTCCGGTTGGCTCAAAGAAAGCTGAAAAACGCCGCTAAAATTGTTGAATTTATTTTTCGGATGTGATATGATGTTGTATAACTGTGAGTATGTTACGCATACGCGCGTGTAAAGAAGAAATACTACATAATAGGTGGTCTCATGAAAAGAAAGTTTTTAGTTTTAGTCACACTGCTATTGGTCCTCGTTCTTTCGATGGCTTTTATCGCTTGTACCGACTACGAGCGCGAAGAAGAGCCGGAAGAAGAAACGAAGGAGACCATTACCTACAACCAGCTCATTAAGAACGGTACGTTCTATGATGCGGTTTCTTCTTCCAAAAACGGCATATACGATTCCGTTACTTCCTGGTCGGCGAAGGCAGCCGGTTTAGCTGTCCCCACGAACGGCTCGGACGAAGCGAACGGTGTTTTTGCCGCTGTCATTGACCTGACCGGCGATAAAATCAGCTCCGTTTTGGAAAACTATGTCATCCAGTACGACGAAGTAAACACCGAAGAACGTCTGGGCGAAGCCAAGGCTTTTACCAACAAAGGGGTAGACACCAACAGCCCGAAAGGTAAAAAGACGGAAGAGGGCGAAGTCCTCGCCGATCAGTATCAGGACACCAACGCCCTGTTACTTGCGTCCGTCAATACTTCGGGCAGCATTTACTTTAAGAGCGACGACATTACCCTCGACGCGAACAGCGTCTACGAGCTGCAATTCTCCGTCTGCTCCTTGGTTGAGAACGAGGAGAGCGGCGCTTTCGTCAACATCACCGGCGGAATCGACAAATCCTATCGTTCTATAAAGACCAACAACGAGTGGGAGACCAGTACACTCTACATCGAGAGCAACGCCAATTCCGCTATGACCATCAACATCGAGCTGTGGCTCGGTTACGGCCCGGTCAAATCTCAAAAGGATGACTACAAGGACGACGGCAACGATAAATTGGCTACACGCGGTTTCGCGCTCTTTGATAACGTGATCTTAACCAAGCTCGTTGAAAAAGACGCCGATGGTGAAACGGAAAAACTTTTCTCCAGCGTGTACGAAGGCTACAACAAAGATATTTCTTTACATGAAAACTTCCTCGCCTTTAACGACGAAAACAAATATTCCGCCTATTATATCAAGGGCGCCGACATGGCGAACAGAACGCATATCGATACTGTGTCCTACTTCGGCGACTCCTCCACTTATAGAAAATATTTCTACGAACTCCGTGATTACCATCAGGACAACCTCGCGACCACCTATTGGACCAAGGCGAGCGACTTCTCCGCGTCTACCGGTTACTACGGCGTAATCAATACGGCGAAGATTTACAATGGTAAAAAGGACTCTAAAGGCAAATATATCGCCAACTATTCCGTTACCGGCATGAAAGATAAATTCATGGAATACGACGATTGGTCGCAGAAAGTCATGACCGAAACCTACAAAAACGCCATAGCCTATGGCGACGCCGAAAAAGAAGAAGCCTATGCGCTGATGGTCTATAACGATTCTCTCGGCGCGAGCGGATTTGTGACCGGTTCTACCAATACGCTGACTATCAAAAAGAACAGTTATTATAAGATTTCCGTAGACGCCTACGTCTGGAATAAATTGTTCGAAGGCGACGGCGTTCTGCACAACGGATTGTTTGATTCCTATGATAAAACGACCGGACACGTAGATAAACCGAAAGCGGTAACCGATCCTACGACGGCTAAAAACGTCAGCGCATATCTGTACAATATCAAACAGAATGCCGATTCCGATCTGAGCCTGCTCGATTATTTCACCAAATTGACCGACTATGACAAAGATTTCGACGTAAAAAACATTATCAATAAAAAGGACGACGGCGAACTGTATATCGCTTCCATTGATAAAATGGAAGGCTACGGTACCGCGACGACGGGCGTTCTGAAAGCCGTTTACGATTGGATCTACGAGTTTATTAAAGACGTTGAGAACGAGGACGGCACCAAAGTCTATACCAGCTTAACCGATAGCGAAAAAGAGACCTTGGCTAAATCCTTCTTGTACGCTTATCTTTATTATTCCTACGCGGGAATAAAGACGGGAGAGGGCGAGTCGGAAAGTCTGGTCATCGCAACCCCGGCATACGTTGTCGGCGAAAAGACGGCTAAGGCAAGCCTCCGCAGCCTTTTGGGATATCCCGAAACGGTACCTGAAGACCCGGCGGAAGACGCTTTGCTCGCTCTTCTTAAAAAGGCGTATGAAAAAGAATTGATGACCAACTTCGATCTTCTGACCACCATCGAAGGTAAGAAGAAGACCTATGACGAAACGGATAAACCCAAATACGAGGACGAACTGGCTAAATACAACGCCGCTAAGAGACAATACGAAGCCGATTGCGAAGCCTGGTACGTTGCAAACGGCAACATGCCGCACGCTACCTTCCGTTTGACGGGTGCCGGTTCCGATATCGAAGTGAAGACGACGACCAAAGACGCATGGGAGACCATCGTACTTTACGTCCGCGGTAACCAGCTCTCCGACAGAAAGGTCACTCTGAACCTTTTGTTCGGTGAAAAGGACAGCGTCGTCAGTAAAATGATCGGCGGCGTTATCTTCGATAACCTTACCATAGAAGAGATCGCTTCGGGCGACGTTCCCGGTACGGCTAAGCTCCACACTCTGTCCGATATCGACAACCTCACCCAGGTGCAATTCGGCGACCTCGTACACGATAACGAGGCTCTGAGCGACGCGCAAAAACGTGAGATCGCAGACAAATGGGTAGTCAGAGCGGCTAAAGGCACGGCGGAAGAGAACAATCCCGAGGACGCTATCGCCGTAGAAGTGGTTGCTGACAGCGATCTGCAAAAGGTTTTGACCAACTACACTTCCTATAAGCTCCAATATGAGCATACCAAAGAGACTGCCAGCAGCATCCGTTACGAGGGAGAACACCTGGCTGAAATCAAACCGCTTAAATATTATCGTTTTGCTTTCCAGGTCAAGACGAAAGACGTGACGGGCGGCGCATCCATCGTTCTGCTCACCAAAAAGGCGGACGGAGAGTTCACCGAATTCAACACTTCGGTCACTGCTAGCAGTGAGGAGTGGAAAGAGGTCGTCTATTATATTCAGGGTGCCAACACCGAGACCTACTATCTGTCCATCGAAGTGGATATGGGTAGCGGAGATCGTTTCAACACCGATTCCTACGTCAAAGGTACGACGTGGCTTGCTTCTTTCAACTGTCTGGAAATTTCCAAAGACGAGTATGACAGCGCGGCTACGGGCGATATTTTAGCGAAGGGCTCCAACGAGAAAGCACAACTTGCTTTGGAAACAAAGTCCTACGCTATCGACGGTTCAGATAATAATCTGAAATTCACCAACTCCTCCTATTCTTCCATTGACTACGACAAGCTGTCTGCGGACGAATTGGAGAACGGATTATTAAAAGACGACGCCATTATTCCGATCACCGATTGGACCAAAGGCAACGTCCACGGCAACAACTTCGAGACGCCGAGTATCAGCTGGGCGGTCAACACCGATTCCGAAAAGATCATTCAGTGGAAGAAAGTTGTAGCTCATCCGGATGCTACCGAGAGCGGTATCGACGGCATTCCCGCCAAGAAATTCGAAATTTGGGTCAAATATAAGGAAGACGGAAAAGACATAAACGTCCTTGTCGGCGTATACGACTTGTCCGGTCTGTCCGACGCCGATTATGAGAACGAATACGGCGCAGACGGATATCTCAAAAGAGAGGTCACCGGCTTCGTTAACGGGTTGTCCGTAGACTGTACCGTATATATTAAGGCGGTCAGCGAGGACGGCGTATCCGAAAACTCCAACGAACTTACCGTTGCCAAACTGAATAACGAGGGTGGCAAACCGGTTAAAGCGGACGTAGAACCCATCGCCCTTAAATACGGCGCAAGGAAGGTAAATGAAGGTGACTTCGCAGGGTCCTCTTACAGCACCGCGTATGATTACCTCTATACCATTCATTCCAACTATTACGTAGCGGCTTCGGTTGCTTCTTCCAAGCTGTCTTTGAATGCCAACGGCTACTACAAGATCAGCGTTTGGGTCAAGACGACGGGAGACGCCTTCGGCGGCGTTATCCTGACGGGTACCAACGGTTCTGCCGAAGCGGTACTTACTAAGGACGGTTCTATCGGTTATAACAACATCAAGACCGACCCCGCAGTCAACGGCGGATGGGAAGAATACACCATCTACCTCAAAACGGGTAACTTTAGTGTAACGCCCACCGTTAACTTCTGCTTGGGTAACCCCTATGCCAGCAGCAAATCGCTGCCCGATGCCGACAATAAATCCTATTATGATAAAGCGGAATTGTCCATCGGCTCCGTTTACTTCGACGTCGTACGCGTACAGTCGATTACCGAAGACGATTATTTGATGGCTGAAGGCGTCATCGCAGACGGTGAGAACGGTGTTGGCGTCCTTGATGCGTCGGAAAAACTGCTTTATAAAGGCGCTACGACCTACGTCTACTCGATGAAATACACCATCGACTCCTTCGATACCTGGTCTACGACCAGCACCGAAAAATTCGGTCATACGCCCATCAACTACACGACCAATCAGGGTGACGGTTTCAGCAAGGAATCGACCGGAGAAAATTACGTCTACGGTATCTACAATCCCAATTCCGCCGACGAATCGATGATCGAGGCACTGAAATATCTGTACAGCAACGGCACCGAAGAAGAGAAAATGCTCTTCAATAAATATTTCGGGTTCGATAGTAATATGGATTGGGACGCTTATCTGAAAGCATTCCTTAAACTGGAAGCCGAAAACGGCAAGAGCGGCGGTGAAAACGTGCTTGTTATGAGCAACAAGATCGCTACCGGATTCCCGCAGATCATGGAAATGAGCGACACGACCTATAACGTAACCGTAGCGCAAAAAGGCTATTATAAATTGACCTTTACCGCGGCGACCTTGCTCGCAAGACCGGTTGCTAAAGAGGTATCGGTCAGCCCGGAAGATCAAGCCGATTGGAGCAACAAGAAAGGTAATTATTACGTCAAGAGCAAGAGCGGTAGCGGTTACACGCCGGCAACAGATTCTTATAACAACGAGACCAAATACTATCAATTCGATTACGTATATGACGATTGCTATGCAGAACTCAGATATAAATCGGGTGAATCCAACGTTGATCCGCTGACGATGTACATCAGCTCCTACGACGCAGACGCAGAGTTCTACGGCAGCTTGAACGAGCATACCTATACTATCTATATTTATAATGAAGGATCGAACAAGACGGCTTCCTGGAGTTTCTATCTCGGTGACGCGACCAAGAAAGACGATGACGGAATGTACAACGGACTGCTCGTCGGTATGCTTGCCGTTGACCTTGTCAGCATGGACGTTATTACCGAAGAGGAATACAACGCCGGCATCGAAGGTATCGCAGACAACTATAACGAAGACGGCGAAATCATCGACGGCAAATCCAGAGTACTCAAATACGTCTACGCCGCCGAGAAGACGGACGAAAAAGACACCGATGATGGTGACACAGATGAAGGCGACACCAAAGAAGAACAGGAGAAAGAAGATTTCTGGACCAGATTGGTCAAAGACCAATACTTCTGGCTCTACATCTCCAGCTTCGTTCTCGGAATTATCATCATTATCGTTGTAATCGTCGTTCTCGTACGTAAATTCAAAGAGAAACATCCGAGAAAGGTTGTTGGCGAGAACATGGTCAAGACGGAGAAAGATATCAAAGTCGTCGAGCCTGAAGCGCAAGAGAAAGAAGAGGCCCTCGAATTTGACGAGTACGTCGACGAGATCAAGCCAGTCGTTCAACAACGCGTTCTTCCCAAAAAGAAGAAAAAGAAGAAGAAATAAAATCTTTTTCCGGTAAAATCAATCAATAAGAAAAAAGTGTGGCGAAAGTCACACTTTTTCTTTGCCGTGCTTTTTCTTGCGACAAAAAGCGAGGAGTAGGTCGACGTCGACTAGACCGCATATAAAGGACATCCCAACGTATACGAACGCACCGATCGCGGCGGAAAAAGCGAGCGTAATAAAAAGATTGTCCTCGAATAGATAGCCGAAACTACCGGTAAAAAAGGCGGTAAGAAAGGAGAGAAAAAGGGAAAAGAGCAGGTACTTAACCGACTTTTTACCCCAGCCGGTCGTATTATGCAGAAGAACGGAATTGATTATCCCGTCCACCCAAAAGGACGCTGTCGTAGCAATAGCTACGCTATAAACGCCCACGTAGGGCGGAAGAAGGTAAACAAGTAGGATCATAACCACGTTCCCGGCTAAATAGGACAAAAAAGACTGTTTCTCCTTTCCGATAGAATTGAGGATACTTTGGGTCATTTGCGACAGACACATCGGCAGCATGGAAAAGGCGGCGATAGAGAGGTATTGTCCGCTTGCGGCATCGCCGTACAAAAAGAGGGTCAGTTTCTCCCCCAGGACAAAATACAGGGCGGTAAAAAGCCCGGACAAGAGCATGGAGAAATTGATACCGAATTCAATACGGGAATTGAGCTTGACGTATTCTTTTTTGACGGCAAGGGCACTGATATCGGGCAGAAGGACGACGGCGATACTGCCGGTAATGGTGGTTGGGACGAACAAAAGAGGGTTCGCCATCCCGGTAATACGTCCGAACGATTCCGTCGCCTGTCTGTGGCTCATCCCCACAGCGACAAGCCGCATAGGAAGTAGGAGCGCAAGAAGGGTGGAGAAGATACTGGCGCATACGCGCATTGCAGTGATCGGCAGAGAGGGTAGAAGTATCTCCTTTAACGGGACGGGCTTAGAGAAAGTTCCGCCTTTAATAAAGAAAATGGCAAGCAGGATGACCGCCACGATAACGTCGCTTACCGTAAAGGCAAAGGCAATGGCGGTTGCGCCGCTGACCGCGCCCAATACGCCGGATAAAAAGAGAATACTGAAAAGTATCCGCAGCGTTTCTTCCAGCGTCTCTGTAACGGAAAAGGCGGCGAACATCTTTTTTCCCCAGAACCACCCCCGAACCACGCAGTAAACGGCGGTGGAAAGTAGCGCCGGGATCATGATTAAAAAGAGGGGACAGGCGAGGGGGTCGGAGAACAAAAAGTCGATTTTTTGGTGAAAAGAAATCAGTATAAGCAGGATGAACAAGGCGAGAGAAGCGGCGTAGATCAGCGCAGTTGTAAATATAGAAAAGTTATTTTTCTGCCCTAAAGCGTCACTTTCGGCTACTTTTCTACTGACGATTAGCGGCACGCCGGAAGAGGACAAAGAGGCGAAGAGTAAAAACACCGATAGGGCTATCTGATACAGTCCCAGCGCCTCGGCGCCCAGCTTTCGGGAGAGATAAATTTTAAACAAAAAAGATATGGCGCGTGTGAACACCCCAAGGAGCGTCACCGTCGCAACCGCGCCTATCGGTCTGGACTTTTTTTTCATGTAATAACAATATGTTACCGACAAAAAATTCATGAATGGCACTTTTATTCCGGATTGGCAGTACCGGGAAGAAGGGTTGCCGCTCGCGCGAAAAAATAAAAGAAGAGCCGCTCCGTGCTTGACTTAACGAGTAATAGGTGCTACCATAATAGTCGCAGAGTAGAAAAGACGCGTTAAGTGTTGCGGAATGGGATGTCGTCCGCAAACGAAAACAAATATTGTTGCGGTGTCTTTTCGCGTCCGTTGCGATTTATTTCGTCCCGGATCTCCGCTTATGGAGGTTTTTTTTATGTCAAAAGAAGAGTTGAAAAACGAGGACACTTCGGTAGATACCCCTGTCATCCCCCAAAAGACCAGAATTAAGTCGTCTAAAACAAAGCACTTGCCGGTCAAAACGATATGCTATTGCGCTGTCTTAATGGCGCTGAGCGTCGTGACGAACGTCTTTACCGTCTACTTCAATTTCTCCGGCAGTAACGCGCTGTCCTTTACCTACACCGTGACCTTCCTTGCCGGAGCCTTTTTCGGTCCTTTCGCCGGGTTCATCGTCGGCGCAGGCGGCGACTTTTTAGGGTGGCTTATTCATCCGCAAGGGGCGTTCAATCCTTTCATTACGCTTACGTCGGGACTGCTCGGTTTTTTGCCCGGTATCGTCTTTATGGTGGCAAAAATCATCGTAAAAAAGGAAAAAACTTTCAACAAATTATTGACCGTTTTTACCGTGATTTCCTTTGTATTGACCTGGGCTATCTGCACCAATCTCAATACCGTCATTTTCTTCTATTCCTACATCTACGGCAAAAGCACTAAGTATTCCGCCCTGGGCGTTTATTATATTTACCGCATACCTTTCCAGACCCTCTTTTGGGCGGTCAACCTCGCCCTCAGCCTTGCGCTGGTTTACCCCTTCAAAAAGATCGTAAAGGTGCTGTAAAAAAGGCTATTTTTGCCCTCCGTCACCCCGTTTTTTTGTTGGCGAGCTTTTAAAAAATATCAAATAGGGTATTGCATTATTGTTTTTTGAATGTTATACTAATATTTGGTATAAAATATTTTTATGTAATAATAAAAATATAAATATAAACCAACCGGAGCTCAGCCGATATGACGTACTCTTTTTTGAAGAAAATGAACGAGGAAGAACGAAGCCGTGGGATGGACGCGCCGCGCGCCTATTTTATTCCCTTTTCCCGCAAAAACCTCTGCACTGCGGCAGACCCCATGAAAGAGGTCTCGTCCAGCGATAGGGTATTCAGTCTAAGCGGAGAATGGGATTTCGCTCTCACCGGCGGTACCACCTATTCTTTCGATACCGAATCCATGACCCAAAAAACCGTCGTACCTTCTTTTTGGAAGATCGACGACGGAAGTAACGACCCCTACTATTACAAAAAGTCCGTACGTCGTCCGCCTCAAAAAGCCGTCTATCGCACCTTCTTTACCGTCTACAATCCGGAAGATTTACATTTCATTCAGTTCACTCGCGTCAGCGGTCCGTTCGAAGTCTACGTCAACGGCAACCTCTGCGGTGTCTCGCAAATAGGCGAGGGCGAATTCAACGTCACCCCCTTTATCCAGGGCGAAAATAACGAACTGGTTGTCGTCGTTCATGCCTATGGTACAGGGGACGTCTTTTTTGCAAACGGCGTAAAAGGCTACGGCATTTGCGGCGACGTCCTTCACATCGTTCGTCCCACCGTGTTTTTGGCTGACTATGCCTTTAATTCCTACTTCGATTCTCTCGCATACGTTGGTGACCTGTCCGTAGCTTTTTATTCGGCGGACACTCCCTTTACGGCGAAGATCACCCTGTGCGACGGGGATAAAGTACTAGAGGAGAGGGAGACCTCGAACCAAACCGACTCGATAACCTTTTCCGACCGGTTTTCTCCCTATTCCACCGAAGACCCCAAACTGTACGACCTGTACGTGCAGATTTTTGTCGGCGGCGTGGAAAAGGAGTGTTCTCGCTTGCGCGTAGGCTTTTTCGATCGCAAGCCGGAAAGCGGATTTACTTATTGCCAGCGTCCCCTTAAACTGATGTCCGTACTGTATCGCAGTGTCTTTTTGCCGGACGGACAGATCATGGGGATCGAGGACCACAAAAAAGAACTGCGTCTGCTCAAAAAATGCGGACTGAACTGTATCGTCACCCCCCAACCGATGGAGCCGGAGTTTATCAGACTTTGCACGGAAATGGGACTCTTTGTTATCGACGGCTTCGGCTTTTCGTTCGCCCTGCCCAAGAAAGGAAAGGGGTATCGTAAAAAACTTTTCCGCTCGCAGAAAGCTACCGATTACCTCAAAGAAATCGTCTTTTCTCGCATCGTGCGCGACCGCTCGCAAGCAAGCGTAATCGGCTTTTATTGCGGCGAAGAAAAGGTGGAGTGCTTGCAAAAAGCAACCGAAGGGCTTACTTTTGCCACCCAGTTCATGCTGTCGGCTTATACGCAAACGGTCACCCTCTGTCCCTTTGAACAAAGCTCCGAAAATCAATCGGGTCCCGTCTTTTTGACCCTGCCGTGGAAGCCCATTCGCGAGGAGTACGTAGCCTGCCTTTCGGCAGTAGGAATGCTCCCCAATGCCTACGGGTGCTGTTTAGGCGATTCCCGCGACGTTACTTTGGGTGATAAAGTCTTTTCCGACGGTGGCATTTTCAACGCGGAATACCGCGAAAAGAGCATCTCGGAAATCGTCAGATACACCCTCAGACCATTTACTTCTTCGCTGCGTGAAAACAGCTTTTTGGATATCAGAAACAACGGACAGTACGCTTCGGCGCGCGCTACCGTCGTAGTCAGTCTGCACATGGAGAACGTCGTAAGGGAGCTTAGACGCTTTTCCGTTGACATCCCGGCGAACTCCACCTCTACCTACAACCTGCGCCTGACCAATATCGAAACGGGGACGGAGATGGAAGTATCCTATTGGGACGAAGAGGGCAACCATATCGTTTCCGAATTCGACAGAGTTTATGAAGACAACACCCTGCCGGATATAAGCTCATTGACCTGTCAGACCTTTACTTGCACCCTGCATCCATTGGACGAAGTAGCCGAGGAAAACACCGTGGAACTGCGTTCCCGTCTGTCTCCCTGCTCGTCCGTCGAAGTATGCGACATAGCCGACACCGGCGCGGCAACCGGGCATAAGAGTGACCGGACGCTGTCCCTTGCCGGACCGTGGCAGTTCCGCTACTATAACGAAAAGATACCTTCCGCCATTCTGACCGAGGGCAATTGGGACGTCGTTACCGTCCCCGGAACGTGGGAGTCGTCGGGGTATGAAGAACTTTCTTTTGTGAAAGGCTATGCTTTCCCGTACCTCAAAAAGAAAAACAAATTCCAGTTCACAAAGGACGTTTGCAACACGCTGGGCGTGTACAGAAAGATCGTTAACGTTGCCGACCTGTCTTTCCGTCATTTCCTCTATTTCGAGAGTTTGTCGGGAGCCATTCAGCTCTTTGTCAACGGTATTTACGTCGGGTGTTCTTCCTATCGCACGGCGGAATTCGACATTTCTTCCTATCTGTCTATCGGAGAAAACGAGATTGTCGTCGCCATGAAGAAGTGGAGTAGAAACTCCTTTATCTACGCGGAAGACGGCTTTGCCGCGACGGGTATCCTCGGGGATGTCCTGCTCATTAAATCGCACAAAAAAGGTCTGTTCGATTGCAAGATCGAAACGCACGCAAGCAATAACACCTTCTTTGCCGAAGTAGGGGCGTTGTTCCTTGAAAAGGGAGCGCAAGTCTGCTTGCAGGTAAAAAAAGACGATAAAATCCTTCATGAAGAGAAGAAAGAGGTCATAGACAACATCGTCAAGTTCCATTGCAACGGCAATTGGAAACCTTACTTTGACGAAAATCCCGAATTATACGACTTTTATCTGACCGTTTACGTCAACGACAGAGTGGTCGAGTGTACCAAACAAAAGGTCGGTCTGACCGATATTCGCAGAGCAAACGGCGTCGTTTATTACAACGGACTACCGCTGAAACTGCGCGGCGTGGTCTACAATCCCGTGTACAACCGTCAAGGGAAATTCATGACCATTGACGAATACAAAAAGGATCTCGATCTGATTAAGAAGTTCGGTTTCAACGCCGTTCAACCCACTTTCCTGCCGACGGCGGCATTTCTCAACGCATGCCTGGAGAAGGGCGTGTACGTTATGGATAGGATCCCGGTTGGAGAGGCGTACACCTCCGGTTCCAAACGCAATGCCGGGGTGTGGGATCAGAGCGACTTTGCCGACAGGGTGAAGATGCAGACGCAGACGGAATTCAAGCGTACCCACCTATACTGCAACGTACTTGGATACGTCATCGACGCGGACGGCTCCGCTCCGGCGATCTCCGGCGCACTCTCTGTCTTTAACGGTATCACCGATAGGATCGTATCTGCCAGAGGCATGGCAGACGGCATTTTCGGCATGAGCGACCCGACCGTCAACGACTTTATGGACAAAGTGGACGAGTCCATGGGTAAAAACACCGTGCTTTTACTTGATTACGCCCATTCCTACGGAATCGGATGTCCCGATCTGGAACGGTTCGAGGAGACCATTTCCGCCAGCTCCTGCTGCGTAGGCGGATTTATTGCCAGGTTCGTTGACGACACCATCGGCGACGTGGGGGAAAGGGACGACGGACTATTCACAGTCGAGCGTATTCCCTGCACGGGCGCGGAGAACGCCGCCTATATCTATCGCAAAGTCACCGGGAACGTTCTTTCCGACTCGCAAATAGAAATCACCAACGGAAGACTGTACAAAGACACGTCCGACCTTATGATGAAAGTTTGCATTCAAAAGGACGGCAAAGTGCTGTCGCGCACCGAGCTTGTCGCCACCATTCCGCCCCATTCCAAACGGGTGTTCGATATCTTCGTCGACCACGTAGAAGGGGATATGTTCCTCAACGTCGAGTACTGGAATAAAGAAACGAAAGAGTTACTCTATACCGAACAGCACAGACTGTCGCAAGGGACGGTTAAGATGCCGGGTGGGCGCGGAGAGAAGTTGCGCGTGGATGAATTCCCCGACTACCTCGATATCACCTTTAACGGCGGCAAAATGCGTTTTGACAAAGTACTTGGTACCTTCACCCACTATTCCATTAAGGGCAAAGAGGTCTTTAAACCGGACAGACTGGCAAATGGCGGTAACTGCTTTGTCGGCAACGTCGACAGACCGTTTATCAGACACCTTTTGGCGAACGACACCGCCGCTTGGACGCGCTCGCTACGGGACTTCTCCTGGACCAAAGGGGATGACGGCAGCTACGTCGATATTCTGGTGGAAACCAGTCTTATTCTAGGCAAGAAAGAATGTTACGTCATCCGTGATAAGTACCTTATCGGAGGCGACGGACGGATAGAAGTTTTCAGCGTTATCAACACCATGAAACGGCACCTTCCCAATCTGGACTGCTTCGGCAAAAAGATCAGATTGCATAACGGCTTTGGGAACGTGACCTATTACGGACTGGGTGAAAGGGAGTGTTACGTCGATATGTGTCAATCGGCGCGTATGGGACTGTTTACTTTCGGCGCGGACAAAATCTTTAACGGTATCAACGTCGTTCAGGAATGCGGCAACCGCATGGACGTACAGTACGCGCTCATCCGCGATAAAGAGGGCGACGGCATTATGTGCGTTGCCGAAAAGGAGCCTTTCCAATTGCGCGTATCCCCTTATAGCGACGAGGAGATCAAGAAGATTTTTGATGGAATGTCGGTGGAACAGAGCGGCATCTATCTCGACGTCTGCTCCTTTGTCAGCGGCTACGGCGTCAACAAAGGGGTCCCGGCAAAGAAATTCACTTATATGCCCGGAGAATATTTATTGCACTTCTCCATATTGCCCATCTTCGGTGGGAACAGGTAAATAATAAACTATGGAACACGTTTCACTTTACAGACGGTTTCGTCCGAATACGTTTGACGGCGTAATCGGTCAAAACCACATAACAAGAACACTAATAAACCAAATTAAACTGGGTAACGTAGGACACGCCTATCTGTTTACCGGAACGCGCGGAACGGGAAAAACTTCCTGTGCGAAAATTTTTGCGCGCGCCGTCAACTGTCTGACTCCGGTCAACGGATCGCCCTGCGGAAAGTGCGAGGTATGTAAGGCACTCGAAAATCAGAACAATATCGACATTCTGGAAATCGACGCCGCCTCCAATAACGGCGTAGAAGAGATCAGGACGCTGAGAGAAAACGTCTATTATCGACCGACGCTCGGCAGGTACAAAGTCTATATCGTAGACGAAGTTCATATGCTCACCACGTCCGCTTTCAACGCCCTGTTAAAGACGCTGGAAGAACCGCCTGCGCACGTCGTATTTATCCTTGCCACGACGGAAGTGCATAAAATACCGCAGACCATTCTTTCCCGATGCTTGCGTTTTGATTTTCGCTTGGTGGAAGAAGAGGAACTGGTTGCTTTATTAAAGAAGATTTTTGACGAACTGAATGTAAAGTACGAAGAAACCGCCCTGCACCGCATCGCTATCAGCGGAGAGGGATCGGTGCGTGATACCCTCAGCGTTGCCGATATGTGTATGTCCTATTGCGGCGACAATATCACGACCGAGGGGGTGCTGGAAATTTTGGGAGCGACCGATTTTTCCGAGCTTGATACCCTTTGCGGAGCTATTTTGGACGCCGACTGCTCGGCAGCGTTGTCGCAACTGGATAAACTGCTTAAAAAAGGCCGTACGACGGTTTATAAAGATTTGGCGCACTATTTCAGCGACCTTATTGCCGTTAAAAACGTGCCGGGATATAAGCCGGGGACGATGTCGGAAAGCGAACTGGAACTGGTAAAAGAAAGAACGCACCACTCCAACTATCGTATTTCCCGACTGATGGACATTATGACCGATCTTGAGAATAAGATACGTTTCTCTACCCAACCGAGGATCATGCTGGAAGCGGCGGTGGTACGCGGTTGCGAACTGGTGACGGAACTTAATTTAGAGGGACTGACCAACCGCGTAAGCGAACTGGAGGAAAAGTTAAAAGCTATTTATGCCGGCGGCGTTCCCGTTTCGCCCACCCGCCCGCCCGTTCGTGAAGCGGCAGAGGCGCCCGCGCCTGCCAAACCGGCGAAGCCGGAACCGAGCGTAGACGTTTCTTCCTTGCTATCTCAGGTAGGGACGGAAGAAGAGGGGAAGCAGATCTTTGACGACGAGCCTGTTTCCGTCGATTACAGCGCGGCGGAGATTTGGTCGAGGGTGACGCAAAAGTTGCACGACAGACGGGAGATGTCCCTGTATATGGCGGCAAGAGGCTTAAAAGAAAACGCCATTCGGTTGGAAGGCAGGGACTTTATTATCACCACCAACGAACAGGCGACTTTGGAACTTTTTGGGAGAGAGAACAATCATAATCTTCTTAAACAATTGGTTTCCGAAGACGTAGGGAAGGAGTGCAACGTCGTTTTCCGCGTGCCGGAGGCGAGAGCTGCCGTGTCCGAAGAAGAACGACTGACCCTTAACCGCCTTTTCGACGGCTCTATCGTTTTTAAAGGGAATAGCTGATAATAATAAAACTTATTGATTATTCCTTAGTGGGATCTACGGTTTCGTCCGCTTCCTTTTTGGGGGCGGATTTCTTTTTTTTCGGAAGGAAATGCAAGAGTGCCTTGTAGATTGCCGGGTCGATGACGAGGTTGGTTGCGATCTCGATGGGGAAGTTGATTCCGACTAAGACGAGGATGATATACACGAACAGGTTTTGTCCGGCGGTATCGCCGACGAGGACGCCGGGGAACATCAGCGCGAAGAGGACGAAAACGAGGGTGTTAATGAAAGGAACGGTGAAGGCGGCAACGAAGGCTGCTATCAGGTTGTTTTTCTTTGCAATGAGTTTATGGAAGAGTCCGGCGAGGAACCCGGCAAGCGCCGTTTTGAGGATGCAAACGACCACGATCAAAAAGACGTATTGGGGCGGAAGAATGGTCAGAATGGCTAAAGTTGCCGGAGCGAAAATGGTGATGACACCGTTGATAATACCTAATGACAGTCCCACCCACGGACCGTAGAAACAGGCGCCGATGACGATGGGAAAGAGGGCAAGATTGATGTTAAAAGTTCCGAATTGAACGTAGTTGGTGATAAAACAGAGGGCGATTTCCAGCGCGACGAAAATGGCGATACCGGTGATGGTGCGCGCGTCTAATTTTATGGAACGAATGGATTTGTTGGACATGACGTCTCCTTATTTACGGAAAATAATAACAATTTAGGTCATAATTATAGCATGGGAGCGGAATAATGGCAAACGTATCAGTAAAAAAAATAAGAAAGAGATTGTTTTTTGTTGCTTTTTTATATATGTTATGGTAGAATATGTGAGCATTAAAAAAGAATATCGCATTATAAAGGAGATAAAAATGCCTATCATTAAATCGCAAAAGAAACGCGTACTTATTACAGCCGAGGAAAAAGCTCGTAACAGCAGCGTTCGCAGTGAGGTCAAAACGGCTATCAAAAAGTTCGAGACAGCCGTTGCCGAAAAAAGACTGGACGATGCAGCCGAACTTTTGAAATCCGCTTTTTCCGCCATTGACGAAGCGAAGAGAAAGGGTGTATATCACATCAATACCGCTTCTCGCAAAAAGTCCAGATTGGCAAAAATGCTCGATCAGGCTGTTGCCGCAAGCAAAGCTGAATAATTACCGCGTCTATATAATATAGATAACTTTCCGCAAAGAATATCTTTCTTTGCGGTTTTGTTTACCATAAATAAGGTCCCTCGCGCTTGCGAGAGACCTATCTTTTTATTATAAGGATGTATTTTAGTTTTCCGATTTAGGGAACATCTTTTCTTGCAGCGCGTTCAGGCTCTTATCGTACTGGTCTTTGGTGATCGCGCCCGTTGCGAGAAAGGTGTCTAATAACTCCTTTTGTTTGTCAAATAGTTCTTGCTTATCCATATATTAAATCCTTAGTTGCAGGCTTTTATCAGCGCCTTATCTATAGGTTTGACGCCGAGTAGGACCACACCGAGGGCAATGGCTATTGCGATATCGGCAAAGACAAAAGTGTTATACAAAAATCCCCAGGCAACAGCGCCGTAGGCTTCGGGCGCCCAGACGTAAAAGACGAAGATGCCGCTGATGACGTGAGAGGCGTAGCGAATCAGTCCGGCGAACACCGCGCCGAGGACGAAACGTAGTATCTTTTTGTTCGCTGTAGGCGTGCGGAACAGAATGCCGCTCAGACCTATTGCGGAAAAGGCAATGGGGTAGTCCAATAAAAACTGCGCCGGGTGGTAGATAATGGGTTCTTGAATAAACTGTAATAGTCCGCAAATGAGTCCGACCAGCACTCCTCTACGCGCGCCAAAGGCGTAGGAATAGAGTAGGAGAGGAAGGAGACTGGCTAACGTAACCGAACCGCCCTGCGGCAGGTGAAAGAGCCGGACGTAGGACAAAGCGAACGACAGGGCAATCATGACGCCGGCATAGACGACGGCTTTGGTGTGGTTGACTTTTTCCCTCTTACCGAAAAAGAAAGCCAAGGCGCCGATGATGAGAATGAGGACTGCCATGAGGATGTAAAGCCAAACTTCGGAAAGAGAGACAATGGGATCGTAGCTGAATTTGGATAATAGTAGTGTGTTCATAAAAAAACTCCTTTTTAGAATCAGGAGCCGCGAAAAAACTTTTGTATCGAACGGCTTCCTTTCTCACTATGACGTGAGCAAGTTCTAAGGGTCTGATCTCAGGCAAGGTACCTTGCCACCCCCAGCACGTTTTTTATTGTAGACCGCTGAATAAGAAATGTCAAACGTTTTTATTCTGTTTTTTGCAAAATAAAAGTGACGAGAACGGGATAGTGATCGGATGCGAAATTCCCTTTGCCCCACCTTTCTTCGTCGTCGCAAATGACCTTGTGGGTGACAGGACGAATGACGCCGCGGTACATCAGATAGTCGATATGACGGGTCAGATAGACGGATGGGGGATTGTAATCGTGATAGGTCCCTATATCGGTATCGGTGCCGACAACGACGCGACTGTCGGTCAGTTCGGCGCATAACGCGGCGTAATTATCTTCGGTCGGGTCGGTGTTAAGGTCGCCCCCTAAGATAACTGGAGCGTCACCGGCAAGCCGTGATAAAAGCACGGGCAAACTCTTTGTCTGCGCCTCGCCAAAGTCAAGGTGGACGTTGTAATAATAAAACTCTCTACTCGATTCCTTCTCCCTTAGTTTAACCCAGGTGCAAATTCGGTTGTGACCGGCGCCGGGCATTCTCGATTCTACGTCGGGCGTTTCCGACAGCCAAAAGTGACCGAAATCTAGCAGATCGAATTTATCCTTTTTATAAAAGATAGGACAGGATTCGGGGGAGAGATTTTTGAAAGATAGGTGATCCCGGTAGCAAAAGACCAGATCGTACTCGTCAGACAAAGCCTCTTTTAAACGGTCGATATGCACCGGCTGGGCTTCCTGTCCGCCGACGATATCGGGAGAATACTCTTTAATACGGGCAATGATGCGAGGAAGACGGGAAGAGGCGCTGAGTTTTCCCGAGTCTCCGTTGTAACGCATATTGTAGCTCATTATGGTAAATGAAGCGTGTTCGGGTTCCCGAACGGTGCCGCACGAGACACAAAACGCGCAGATCGACGTAGAAAGAATGATAACTAATACAATCAAAGAAAGGACTTTTTTTCTCATAAACACCCTTTGACAGTATAGCACTGTTTTGTCCTTAATGCAATACCCGACCGGGGCGTTTATTCCGTCATTTACCGATATAAAAAGATTGTTTTACGCATCTTGCCATTCACACGAAACCGCTTAAAAATTAGCCGCTCCGTTTTTATTGTATTTTAAATAGTATGGTGATATAATAAAAGCGGTATGAAAAAAGACAGAAGGGAATTTTTAGTCCGCGCCAAAAAAGAAAGACGCCCCCGTAAGAAGCTCACCAAAAAGGTCAAAGTGATACTGCTTTCCTGTATCGCCGCGGTTTTGTGTCTGACCGTCGTCGGGCTTTGTCTGTGGTTTTTCGTCTTTAAAAAGGAAGCGGTCTATCAAAGAGAATACCATTCGGTGGAGTCCTTTACCAAAGCCGAACGTCTTTTGACTCTTGCACCCGGACTGTCGGTTACCGAGTACGACGTAGCCGCCGACGTTTTCGTCGTCGAGTCTACGCACAGAGAAGAGGCCTCGCAAAAGACGGTCACCCTCTACGGATTTATTGACAAAGAGGGCAATTACATTTCTCCCAGGTTCAATTCCGTCATTTCCATAAAAGGGGACTATGCCATCGTCACGCAGACGACGGCGGCCGATTATCTGACCGGAAAGCTCTACGTAGGTTTAGTTAAGTTCCGCGGAGAAGGCGTGGACGGCACCCCCCTCTACGTCACCGACTTTTCCATTTCCTATACCTCGACCAATCCCGAACAGTTCTATTTTTGCGGCGAATATCTGTGCGTAATGGGCGACCTTGACGTACCGTCTTCGCAAGCGTCCTATTGTTCCTTTTACGAGTACAAAGAATACAATCAGCCCCTCTTTTGTTTCCGCGTCCGCTACGGGTACGACGCCGAGACGGGGTACAACTATACCTATATGCAGTACGACCGCTATCTGGTGGCAAAGGGAGTGAATAAGGCATTCTTCTTCGACATTGACAGGGACTACGTGCAGGGGTATCTGGAATTGAGCGACGCCTGCGGCTATACCTCGCCCTACGCAAAGAGCGAATACACCACCGACCTGTCCGTACTATACATGGGCAACGGCTGGTTCGTCCGCTACGCCGCGCAAACCTCTACCGCGCCCTTTGAACATTATAAGTTCTGCTATCAATCCATTGACATCTCGGGCAGCGCCACGCTGGTCTTTGCTCGTACGGTGACCGATTTCTTTAACGTCAAGACGGGCATAACCAAAAATATTCCGCAGGTTTTCGCCATACTGGAAGTAGCTAATAAGTACACGCGAGACGACTTCGCCGCGACAGCCAACAGTTATAACAATAACGTCGCCGCGCCCGACGACTATCCCTGTATGAACCCGGCGGATATGATGGAAGACGGATACAGTATTTTGTACTATTTCTATCAGCCATATATCGAGCGCACCGATTTCTCCGGACTGCAAACGCTGCTTTCTTCGGAAGCGGCAAAGACGTACGACAGTGAAACGCTTCTTGGGATACTGCAAGCGCAGGGAAAGGAAACCTTTTGTATTCTGGACAAAAACATGAACGTTATCGACCCCGAAACCATGCTCCCCGTCGTCACCGTGGACGGAACGGGCTTTGAAACGGCTGACCCCTATTTCGATATCAATTTCGGCGACGGGTACTTCTTTACCGAAAAGGGCAAGAAGACCGTCTTTTATGCGGACGCAGCGACCCAATATGCCGTTGTGGGAGCAAAGGGAAAGACGGTGACCGTCGCATCTTTGGACGTGGAAACGGCGAAAAAGGAAGACGGCGATGATACCGGTATCCGGTACGGGGCGGCAACGACGGACGGAAAGATCATCGTCGATTGCGTCTATAACAGGCTGTCCGCCTTTTACGGCGGATATGCCATCGGAGCAAAAATCGTCGGGCAGAACGCACTGTACTATCAGATCGACGAGATGGGTAACGAAACGCAACTTCTTGACGTACACATGGTCAGGGACGGCGTGTACGTTTATGGGGGAGAAGAAGATAAGTACGGACTGAAAAATTACGCCGGCGAGGTGCTTTTGGAAGCAACCTACGACAGCATTGCTCTGTCCGATAATTATATGGTAAACGGCGTATATCAAATCAGTTACGTCATCACCGTGACGGGCAACGTTACGGAGATATTTATACTGGAGTAAATATGGAAACACGAGTCGGAGGGAGAGAGATCATCCCTTTTTGCGCGGAATTGATAAAGAAAGGGGAAGTAGTGGGCTTCCCGACGGAAACGGTCTACGGACTGGGAGCGGACGCCACCAACGAGGAGGCGGTAAAGAGAATATACGAGGCGAAAGGTCGCCCGTCTGATAATCCTTTAATCGTCCACGTGTCGGAGGTATCCGAGGCGGAAAAAGTCGCATACGTGAGTGACCTTGCAAAAAAGTTATTTTCCGTTTTTTCTCCCGGACCATTGACGATCGTTCTACCTAAAAAAGATAAAGTCCCGTACTCGGTGACGGCCGGACTGGACACGGTGGGAATACGTATTCCCTCCCATCCTATCGCGCGAGAATTTTTCCGCGCCTGCAATTGTCCCATAGCCGCGCCCAGTGCTAACCTTTCCAAACGTATCAGTCCCACCACGGCGGAAGCCGTATTTGAAGACATGAACGGACGCATCCCGGCAATTATCGACGGCGGCAGCTGCTCGGTAGGGATAGAGTCGACCGTCCTTTCGCTTGCCGGCGACACGCCCACCATTCTCCGTCCGGGCGGAATTACCGAAGAAATGTTGCGACCCTATCTACCCGACGTTAAACTTTTTTCCGGAAAGGTAAAAGTAGCTCCGGCGCCGGGGATGAAGTATAAACATTACGCGCCGATTGTGCCTTGTGTGCTGTATAGCTCCGTTCGCGGCGCGGAGAGGGAGTATCTTTTGAGGAAAGGGGAAGGAAAGAATCCCATCATCCTGACTAAAGGAGCGAACAAAGAATTGTGGGAGGAAAAAGGTTTTTCCTACCTGAGCGTAGGGGATACGGGAGAAGAATTCACTTCCAATATTTTCCGCTTGATGCGCTATTGCGAAAAGATATACGACTATCTGCTGATCGAAAAACCGGACGAAAACGGAATAGAAGGGAGTTTGCTTGATAGGCTGATGAAGAGCAGCGGAGGGAAGTGCGTTTTTTGAGAGTGGAATGAGGAAAGTAGAGATGTTGATCGCGCTGCGAGATAACGTCTGTAATTCCACTTTCCGCGGCGTTCGCACTATCTCTTCGGCAAATTACTATTCGTAATTATGCCCCATTTGATAGGCTCCGCCTTTTCCCCATGAAGCATTCGCTTTATGGGGCATTTTCCATTTTACATAGTATAATTAAATATTCTCGATTTTACTTTTTTGGTTTTTATCGCTAAAAATTTTAATTTCGTTATTGACTATGCGCGCGCAGTATTGTATACTGTATATGTTATATTATACTTTTTAGAGGAGTAGTGTTTATGGATGCCAAAAAAGCGTTGAGACGACAGAACCTGTTTCGCACGTTAAAGACAGTATCTTACCTGCTCGGATACCCTCTCATGCTGTTGCTTCTGCTGCAGAGCGCATATGCGCTGGGCTTTGGGACCAAGAGTATCGCTACCGAAGTAGTGATCATTGCGTGGGCGGCGGTAACCGCGGTACAGATCCTGGTCACCATCATCACGAAAAGCTATGCGGCGAGGACGATCAGCGTTGTTATCGTTACCGTTATCGCACTGTTAGGCTTTTCCATCGTTTTCGATATCAAGGCGGAAGCGAAGCTGAATGACGTTGCGGAGAGCTTCACTCGTGATTACTATCAACTGGAGAAGGGCGACAAAGTCACCATTACCGCAAAAGAAGATAAGCTCTATGCAGAGATCAAGTATGCGGACGAAAGTAAAGAGTCGGTGACTGTTGAAACGCCGATAAAGAGTTACAACGAGCATTTGAGCGAGTTCAAACCGTGGTCGGGCGGTTCCGGTCTTTCCGGTTCCATCAACTCTTTGCAGGGCAGACTGATCAGCACCTACAACATAAAAGGCACGGGCAGCGGTAACAAAAACACCGACGGTTCGAGAGGAGCGGAAGCACCCTCTATCGACGGAAAGGATCCTGAGATTTGGTTCGGTGAGACAGGGGATGTCTATAATCCCAATGGACTGTATGCCGACGCCTACATCTTCGGTGTAGAGCAGACCATTCAGATCCTTTTGACGATCTACCGCACGCAGGAAGAGTATGAGGCGAAAGGTCTGGACGCCGACGAAGCACTGGCTGCTGCCTACCTCGAAGCGGAGACCTCTCCGGAATGGCTCGCTTATAAAAATTCCAAAGAGTACAAAGACGCCTACGGTCCGAACGGAACGGCGTACAACTACATGTTGACAGAAGAAAGGGTGGATGAACTGCTTTCTGCGCTCGGCACCGGACTATTGAGGAACAAATACATCAAAGACGCCATATCCCTTCTCGGCGGAACGCTCGGTATCAGCGTAAGCGATCTCGAAAACCTTTCTTTGGACAAAGTGGTCGAGATTATCGACGGGTTCGGCGTTGACGTAGCTTCCCTTGCCGGCGGCATGGGCGTCATCGTAACCGACGATATGACGACGAGAGACGTTTTGGTTAAACTGATCTATAAGTTCAGCTACTACCAGGTACCCACCGTACTCCCCTCTATGTACTTTATTAAAGATGAAACTCTGCGTACCTATGCGTACGCCAAGTATTATGCCGAAGTCCACGGCTATAACAACGCTTGCGTCCTCTACACCGAGGATCAAGAAAACGGACACATCGGCGGCGTCACCATGTCGGATGACGGCGAGCCGGCATCCAGTGCCTTTACGGCAGAAGAACTTTGCACCGTACGCGCAATCAACACTTATTCGGGGAGATTCTTCCCGCTGATGCTCGCCCGTAGATATGCGATGTTCTTTGCCGCATTCACGGCGCTTGCTTACCTATTGGCATTCTTCTTTGCCTATAAGCAGCACATGTACGGGTTGATACTGAAAGACAGTATCTATCATGAATAGGAGGTAGAATTATGAAAACAGTATTTCGCGTATTATTCCATTTGCTCTCCTATCCCGTATTGATCGCCCTCGTCCTTTGGGCAGATCTCGAGATCATTAAAGATCAGTACAAAAACTACTCCTATTTCACCTTGATCGGGGTGGCTGTCCCCGTCGTCATGATGTTGATATTCTACGTCGTGTATCTCATCGTGACCAGGAAAAAGTCCAAAAAGTCCAAGCTCTGCCAGACGGTTATCGTCTGCATGATCCCCATTCTGACACTCGGCGGAATGTGGGTCGCCTGCGACAGATACCTTCCCGACGTCATTTCCGACGCTACTTCCGGCACCATCTATTATGAAGATCTGGCGGAAAACAGCTGGAAGGAAAGGGCGGACGTGAACGCAAGCCTTCTGAACGACTTCATTAAAATGAGCGTCATGGCCAAAATTCTCCCGACGCCGGACGGCATGGACGAAAAAGAGGCGACGGAGTATTATCAATCCATCAGCGTGGATGCCGAGATTCCGGAATTGGAGGATAACGAATATTATCACACCATTAACGAACTCATCGCCATCCAGTATCAATCCATCAACGCCAACGGTTACGCATCCTTCTCCGATCCGTGGATCGGGTTTGCTACCGGCAGCCGTATGACCATTCCGTGCTTACTGCACTTGCTCCTCGATAAGCGTACCGTCGATCCCGACGATATTGACAAGCTAGATTCCCCCACCGTCACCTATCACGAGGACGAAGAGGGCAATATCGTCATCGACGAAGTCCTGCTTGCCGTCTACGACGAGAATACCTACGGTATCACCCTTAAACCGCTTTCCTGGACCGTTCTGGATATGCTCGGAGAGAACCAGGAGTTCTCCCTCGGCTCCGGTTTGAAAGGCGCTCTTGTCGACGGAGTAGGCGGCATGGTGGAAGAAGACTACCGTGAAGACTTCACCGAACTGGTTTTGGGCTTGGTCGACGACATCGTCGAATCGGTGCCGATGACGCTGACTCTGCTCGTTGCTGACGAAAGAGTACTGGGAAGCGAAGTTTACGTTGACTTCGACTTTGATTCCGGCAACCTCGCATTGGTTCCTGCCGACACCGAACAAGGTATCGTTATGTCGCGCCAAAGCAAAGAACTGCAAGGCCGCGCTGCTCTCGACTATATGAAGATGGCATGGCTCAACAGTAACGGTCTGCTGTATGCGATCGTCATGCTCCTCAGCGTCCGTACCTGGTTTATCTACGCTTCCGCTTGGATCGCTCTTATGATGCTCCTCGACGGATGTATGCGCGGTATGTTCGCAGACGAAGCCAAGCGCAAAGCCGACCTCTATTTCCAAGCCAGCAAACAGCCGAAAGCCCGTCGCTACAACAAGAAATCCGTTCCCGTCGCCACTAATTTCATGGAGACCAAGGAACAGAAAAAGCTCAACAATATGCAGGATGCTTTGGTTCGCGCCATTAAAGAATCGGGCGGTCTTAACAAAAGCGACGATTTGATCTAAATATAAAAACGGTATAAGTAAAGTACAAAAAGCGTAGCGGAACCAATCCGCTGCGCTTTTTTTCTGTCGATTGAGCTGGCTTACTATATATATAATAAGGATAGAGAGAAAGGAATTTTACCGGCTGACTTTGGCGAACAAACGCATTATTTATATTTAAAAAGCGATTTTTTTGCATGACGGGGGAGAAAGGGCGATATTTAACGCGAAGCAAATAAAAAATAACGAAAAAATGTATTTAAAACAGTATCTTTTTATTCATTCATATGATATACTATAAGTATTTATTTAGAAATAAATAAAAAAGGAGCGTTTGTATAATGAATAGTCTGATTGGCGGATCGATAGCTGCCTGCAACGTGCATTGGGGATACCTCACGATTATTCTTGTGTATTTGGCTTTCTTGTGCTACTGGATGGTTTACAAGAAGCATAAGGATATCAACTGGGTTGTCTGCGCAGGTTCTACCGTGTTTTTCTTGATAGTAATGATTATGGCGTTCTTCGCCTGTCCCATCTGCTGGATTTTCATTGCCATAGCGCTGCTTCTGCTGGACGTCCTGTTCGGGTATTTCCTGTTCTGTTCGTTGCGTAAACAACTGGCGGCTCTGTGCAAGAAGATCAAAGAAAAGACCGCACCGTTCTTTGCCAAGATCAAGGCAAAAACCGATCCTTTCTTTGCTAAGATCAAAGCTAAAACCGCACCTTTCTTTGCAAAGATTAAGGCAAAAACCGCTCCGTTCTTTAAGAAAGTAAAGGAAAAGACGGTAGCTTGCTGCAAGAAGGTCAAAGAAAAGACCGCTCCGTTCTTTAAGAAAGTTAAAGAAAAGACGGTCGCTTGCTGCAAGAAAATTAAGGAAAAGACCGTAGCTTGCGCTAAAGCTGTCAAGGCAAAAGTATTTAAGAATAAAAAACAATCGACCAGAGAGATTGTTTCCGAGGTCGTTGCCTCGACCACTCCGGTAGAAGTCATTCCGCCGGCGGAAGAGAGCGCAATCGACGAAAGTGGCGTTTCCCTCAGCGAGAGCTTCTCCATTATGGATGCCCTCGTCGATCAGAGCGTCGTCACCAAACTCTCCATCGTCAATTATCTCAATGAAAAATACGCCGACAAAGTCGTCCTCAATAATCGTCCCAATCGTACCAAGAACGATCGTCTGCCCATGGCGGATACCCACTACATCATTGTTGACGGCAAAAAGGTCTGCTTCGTCTATATCTATCAAAACGCAACCGGCGGCGTCCTTATTCTCTTAAAGACGACCAAACAACACTACAAAGTCATCGCCGAAAAGCATAAGGGCGTAAAACGCAGTGCCTTCCCCAGACGCGGCGAGTGGTACAGCGTCATCGTTGACAACAGCTACACCGAGGCGGAGATCTTTAAGATGCTCGACGATTCCATCGCCATTTCCATCGATCCCGAGTTTATTGCCGAACCGTACGTGTACAGACCGACGTTTGCCGTTAGAGAGTCCGTTCAGGCATCCGAGGTCGGCTCCCTGCTTTCGGACGGCGATGCAAAATCGCTGACGGTGGCAACCGAACGTATCGTTGACAGAAAGAAGAAAGGTTCTATCAACGTCGACTTGCTGGATCAGTACTTTACCGCCGGCGAAAAGGTCACTCTGGACGAGATCAAAAAACGTATTCCCGGCGTGGACAAGAGCATGACCTATTGTAAAGTTCTCGCTCGCGGAAAGCTGACCAAGTCCCTTATCGTCGACTTGGACGACTATTCCGTCCCGGCGATCAAAATGATCATCCTCACCGGAGGTACGGTCATAACTTCTCAAAAATAAAATTATTTTTTCCGGTAACAGACAAAACGGCTCTGTAATAACGCAGGGTCGTTTTTTTGTGCTTTTTCGGATAAGCAAAATAAAAAATTTTTGCTATATTATTGCCATTATGCTACGCTATATGGTATAATAGATCAGAATTCTTTTACGGAGGTTTTTACAAAGTGCAATATACTTCAAAAGTAGATAGCATGGTTTGTGTCAAAAAAGGTCCAGACCATGGTCCCGCGCCTATCCCGGAAGAAGGGAAATGGGTGCAATCCAAAGAAATCGCCGACATCAGCGGTTTTACTCACGGCGTAGGTTGGTGCGCTCCCCAACAGGGTGCTTGCAAACTGACTCTTAACGTCAAAAACGGTATCATCGAAGAAGCTCTCGTCGAGACCCTCGGTTGCTCCGGTATGACTCACTCGGCTGCTATGGCTGCTGAAATCCTGCCCGGCAAAACCATCCTCGAAGCGCTCAACACCGACCTCGTTTGCGACGCTATCAACACCGCTATGAGAGAACTGTTTTTGCAAATCGTATACGGCCGTTCTCAGTCTGCTTTCAGCGACGATGGTCTGAAGATCGGCGCAGGTCTGGAGGACCTCGGAAAGGGTCTCCGCAGTCAGATCGGTACCATGTACTCCACCAAAGCAAAGGGCGTACGTTATCTGGAAATGGCAGAAGGTTACGTCACCAAATTGGCTTTGGACGAAGAGGGCGAGGTCATCGGTTATGAGTTCGTCCGTCTCGGACAGATGATGGAAGCCATCACCCAAAAGGGTATGGATCCCGCAGAGGCACTCAAAAAATTCACCGGAACCTACGGTCGTTTTGCCGATGCCGCCAAATACATCAATCCCAGACAGGACTAAGGAGGTAAATCATGGTTACGTTTGAAGGTTATGAGAGCAGGATCAATAAAATCAATGCTTGCTTAAAAGAATATGGAATCAAAGACCTGGAAGAGGCTCGTGAAATTTGCCTTTCCAAAGGTGTAGACCCCGATAAAATCGTCCGTGGAGTCCAAAACATCTGCTTCGATAACGCCGTTTGGGCTTATACTTTAGGTTGTGCTATCGCAATCAAAAAGGGTTGCAAAAAAGCTGCCGACGCTGCCGAAGCTATCGGTATCGGTCTCCAGGCTTTCTGCGTTCCCGGTTCCGTTGCCGAAAACCGTAAAGTAGGTCAGGGCCACGGCAACCTCGCAGCTAAACTTCTCCGCGAAGAAACCAAGTGCTTTGCTTTCGTCGCCGGTCATGAGTCTTTCGCTGCGGCAGAAGGCGCTATCGGTATCGCTCGTAGCGCGAACAAAGTTCGTAAAGAACCTCTCCGCGTTATCCTCAACGGTCTCGGAAAGGACGCCGCTTTTATTATCAGCCGTATCAATGGTTTCACCTACGTGCAGACCAAATACGATCAATTTAATGATGAATTGACTATTGTTAAAGAAACGGCGTACAGCAACGGCGAACGCGCCAAAGTACGCTGCTACGGCGCAGACGACGTTAACGAAGGCGTCGCTATCATGATCAAAGAGGAAGTGGACGCAGGTATCACCGGTAACTCTACCAACCCCACCCGTTTCCAACATCCCGTTTCCGGTACCTACAAAAAATGGGCGCTCGAACACGGTAAAACCTATTTCTCCGTTGCATCCGGCGGCGGCACGGGCAGAACCCTCCACCCGGACAACATGGCGGCAGGTCCCGCTTCTTACGGTATGACCGACACCATGGGTCGTATGCACAGCGACGCGCAGTTCGCAGGGTCTTCCTCCGTACCGGCGCACGTTGAGATGATGGGTCTGATCGGTATGGGTAATAACCCGATGGTCGGTGCCACCGTCAACTGTGCAGTAGCCGTTGAAGAAGGCATGAACTAATTTTAAAGCGCCGATATGGGTCGTCTTTACGGGTTCGGATATATTCCGAACCCTTTTTCGTAGTCGCTCGGGCGAGTACGACAGTACACGCGCCTCACGATTACGAAGAAAATACACCCCATCTCGTCGCTTTAAAAAAACAGTAGAAAGTATGAAAAATATTGTGTATTTGAATGGAAACAACTTTACGGGTTCGGATGTATTCCGAACCCTTTTTCATAGTCGCTCGGGCGAGTACGACAGTACACGCGCCTCTCGATTATGAAGAAAATGCGCCTCATCTCGACACTTTAAATAAATAATAGCAGAAAAGACGATAAATATTATACATTTTAATAAAATTGTTGTTGAACACTTAATATATAGTCGCTCACTTTACAATTATTAGAATATTTAGTATCATAAAATAGTCATGAAAACTTTTAAGATAGTTCTGAACGTTCTTTTGCAATGCACCTGGGGGTGCGTGCAGACTTTCGTAGGGTTGTTATTGCTCCTTTGGTGCGTGATTGTGAAAAGGAAAAAGCCTTTTATCTATAACGATTCCATCGTCTGCGAATTGCCCAACAAGTCGGGGAGTTTATCGGTGGGACTGTTTTTCTTTTTGCACCCGAAGGCGATAAACGACGAGTATACCAAGCGACACGAGTGGGGACATACCCGGCAGTCCCTTCTGCTTGGACCGTTGTATATGCCACTCATTGCATTCCCCAGTATGATCTGGTGCAACTGCTTCCGGAAATACCGGGAGAAAAATAACGTCAGTTATTTCCTCTTTTATACCGAAAAATGGGCGAATAAGTGCGCGAAACTGGGGGAATAGGAAGAATAAAAGGAGAGAAAAGGTCATTCCTGATTGTTCTCAGGGTTTAATGTTGAAAGAAATTCAGAAATATGTTATACTATTTGTACCTACCTAAAAAGGGAGCGCATCGATGAAAAAAATCTATACTGCTTTTATTTCCTCCGTCTATTCGGAGTTGATTGACGAACGGGATTGCGTCATAGAAACGATGCTCGATCTGGACGTTCTGCCCATCTGCATGGAACATTTCGCCGTGTCGGATACCGGACGCTTCGAGGATATAAAAAAGAGGATCGACGACTCCGACTTCGTCATTCTGATACTGGGTAACCGTTTCGGGTCCCGGGATTCCGACGGCAAAAGTTGGACGCAAAAGGAGTACGAGTACGCCTGTGAGAGGAGCATTCCGACCCTCGCGCTCAAAACCGCCGACTGGTGTCAGTTGGAAGCGCGGTTTAACGACCCTGCCGCTTTCGGTACTCTGACAAAGGACGAGATCGAGCAGGTGCAGTTTGGGAAGGATATCTTAGCCGAGAGGGCGGAAAATTACAAACAAATAATGAGGGCGGTGACCACCTTCCTCATTCAGTGCATAAAAGAGGACGACAATCTCTATGCCGGTTGGATACGCGGCAGCAGCAGCGTTAAAGCCGCTGCCGAAGAAAAGGAGTGGATGGAGAAAAACGGTAAGCTTAATTTGAGTAAATATCCCTATTTATTCCATCTGCACATGATCCCCAACGACAAAAGCTATCTCAGGATCGGCACGATCAAAATAGATCAGATCTTTGATAAAGAGCATTTTTCGCAGGTGTTTTTTACCGGCAATAACTTTGCGGCGATCTATGACAAAGCAAACGACCGCCTGTGTGAAATTTTCTCCAAAAGAACGGAGTGGACGGGTAAATACCTTTTACAGTCCAACGGAAAGATCGACGCCGGCGTGTATAACGCGCGTAAATACGACACCGATAAATACGGAAAGATGCAGGTGACTCCGGGCGTACGACGCGGATTTCATGACTTTGAACTGATCGGAACGGAAGAACTATTTATGCGCGGGACTTTTCACGACGAAGTCAGCGACGATCTGAAAACGGGCGGAAAAGCCGGTCAGATTTATATCTTTACTTCCGAAGAAAAGAGATTACAATACATGAAACGGGACAAAATGATGTCGCAAATTTTGGAACAAATAACGGAATGAGGTGCATATGAATTACGAAAAGATCATAGAGATCGTCAAATCGACCAAGAAATTTTTGAACGACGAGACCATGAGAAACGACATTAAAGCAAAGGGAGAGTCCGATTTCGTCACCGGAGTGGACCTGAGTATCAGTTCCTATCTCCATACCGTTCTGACCGGGTTATATCCGGAAATAGACTTTATGAGCGAGGAGGAAGACAACGTCTTATCCGCCGACACCAGGTGGATCCTCGACCCCATCGACGGCACGACCAACCTTATTTTCGACTATCGAATGAGTTCGGTCTCGTTGGCGTTATGGGAAAAAGGCAAAATCGTTTTCGGCGTGGTCTATAATCCTTTTAATGAAGAACTCTTCACTGCCCAAAGAGGAAAGGGCGCCTTTTTGAACGGCAGAAAAATCCGGGTAAACGACAGAGATCTCAAACACTCTCTCGTGGAATTCGGCGCCGGCTCCACCCACAAGGACGAGGCGGAAGACGCCTTTGAAAACGCGCTGAACGTATTTAAAAATTGCCTGGATATCCGTAGGACCTGTTCATCGGCACTGGCAATATCCTATATCGCCGCCGGCAGACTGAACGGCTATTTTGAAAAGTATCTCAAGCCCTGGGACTACGCCGCGGCGTCACTTATTTTGGAAGAGGCGGGAGGATTTATGTGCGACTGGAATGACGCACCCATTCAATACGACGTCCCCTGCGGCGTCATCGTCGGCAGTCCGCAGACCTATTCTTTCCTTAAATCTACGATTAAAAGATAATTATTTATCGACAAAAAGGTAAAAATATTTGCAATAAAAAGGGCTATTTGTCCGTTATTTAGCACAAAAAGAGGAAACAAACTTGTCAAAAGTTCCTTTATTGTGTTATACTAATAAAAGACTATTTATACTAAATAAAAAGGAATTGCATTTATGAATGTTTCCATTGGATGTGACCACGGCGGGATCGTGCTGAAACCTGCCTGCATAGAGGCTCTTGAGGAGCTTGGTATTGCATATACCGACGAGGGTACTTTTACCACCGAGAGCGTCGATTACCCCGATTATGCCGAGGCTGTTTGTAAAAAAGTGGTTTCCGGCGAGGCGGACAAAGGGATACTTCTGTGCGGAACGGGGATCGGTATCAGCATTGCCGCCAACAAAATTAAGGGCATACGTTGCGCCCACGTCACCGACGAATTTTGCGCGCAGATGGCGGTGGAACACAACAATGCCAACGTGATCGCTATGGGCGGAAGGATCACTTCTCCCGAGCAGGCGAAAGCGTTTGTAAAAAAATTCTTCACGAGCGAGTTTGCCGGCGGACGTCATCAGAGACGTATCGACAAAATAACGGCGCTGGAAAGGGAGTAGACCATGATCCACGAGACAGTGAACGCCATTTTAGAGGCGGAAAAGCAGGCGGACCTGGATATCGCCAAAGCGACAGAGGACGCCAAAGAATCCATTTTGCAAGCGGAAAAAGAGGCGGAGAAAATTCGCCACGACGTCGTTGAACGCATGAAGATCGAGCGCAAAAAGACGGTGGAAGCGGCAGTAGCCGACGCCGAAAAACAGTATAATCAAATCCTCACCAGCGGCAAGCAGAACGCCCAACGGTTGCTTTCGGCAACGGACGTTCAGAAAGCGGTGGATTTCATTAAAGAAAAGGTAATCGAAAAATATGTCCATTGTTAAAATGCGGAAGATGAGTTTGGTCGCCCACAACAGTGAGCGAAACAAACTCCTCCGAATCTTTATCAAAAACGGTTGTATCGAATTCGTACAGAGTAAAGACGCCGACACGCAGGACGTTCGGGAGTACGCCGATCGTATTGCGAAGCTGGAAAGCAAACAGTACAAGGTTGCTTTCGCTCTTTCCTTTTTGAAAGAAACGGTAAAAAGTATCAACCTTAAAGAGCCGGACAAAAAGAAGCACCTCTCCGTTAATCTAAAAAAAGAAAACAGACTGGTCGGCTACGAGGAGTACGTCGAGGCGTCCAAAGAGGAAATGGAACTTCTTGCCAGGATCGCCGATATGGAGCAGATCAATACCAGGCTGACCGACATAAAGAGCGAGATATCCCGTATTAAAGGTACTATTTCCCAACTGACCGTTTATAAAGATATCGCCATACCCTTTGGTATGATTAAGGACACCGAGAAGACGTTTTCTCTTCTTGGCACCATCCCTGCAGAGAGGGTGGAAGAATTGAAAAGTAAAATGCCCGAAGCGGCGGAAGGGGAGTTCGCCCTGACCGATAAGACGGCGGCGGTACTTATTATCGCCCACAAAGATCATAAAGAAGAGATCATGACGCAACTTGCCATCTGCGAGTTCGTCCGCGCCAATCTGGACTTCGAGTGTTCTGCAAGCGAAGAGATAGGTAGACTGGAACAGAAAATTCATATGCTGGAAGAAGAACAGCATAAGCGTCTCGAGAGCGTAAAGGGATACCTCAGCTATGTCGAAACGCTGAAAATAACCTACGACTTTTATAGCTTGGAAATAGAAAAAGTCCATGCGCAGGAACTGTGTCTGAAAACCAAAAAAGCTATCGTCATGGAAGGCTGGGTGCCTGTCGATAAAGAGAAGAAACTGCGTTCGGAGATCGAAAAGCACTGTTCTCGCGTAGAAGTGGAATTCCGCGACCCGACGGAGGATGAGGTCCCGCCCACCCAGACCCGAAATAATAAGGTCGTATCCGCTTTTGACGGGATAACCGATATGTTCGGCGCACCGAATTATAGGGAAAAGGACCCCAAACTATTCGTTGCGTTCTATTATTTCCTTATTTTCGGGTTCATGCTCGGCGATGCGGGGTATGGACTACTGATGGCGCTTGCTTGCTTTATCTTTACCGCTATCAAAAAGCCGGTCAAAAACAGCGGACAGATGATCGTCATGTTCGGCTTTTGTGGCGTCTCCACCGTTTTGTGGGGGGCGTTGTTCGGTGGATGGTTCGGCGCGACGCCGGCGTTTATGGATAAATTCAATCTCTACTGGTTTAAACCGTTGGAACAGCCGCTGATTATGTTCGCTCTTGCCCTTGGCGTAGGACTGTTGCAGATCGGAAACGGCTTTGCTCTCCACGGTATCGCCACGATCAAACAGGGCGGCATAAAGAATATCCTCTTGGGCGTGCTGAAAGATTTCGGTTGGGTGGTGATGATAATAGGTCTTTTCCTGTTCTCACCCTCTCTACTTTCCTTCCTCGGCATTATTAAAGGGGAGCTTTCCGCCGGTGTGAATCTTTGCGTCAGTATCGGAACGTACGTTGCCCTTGTTGGCGCAGGCATGATGCTCGTCTCCGGCGTTATCGGCAAAAAGAATCCGGTTAAGGCGGTAGGAGGGGTGTTTGGCAACGCCTACGGCGCGGTCAACGTAGTAAGCGACGTATTGTCCTATTCTCGTCTGTTCGGACTGGGACTTACTTCGGGCGTCATCGGGTACGTGGTCAATATGCTTGCCTACGACGTCATCGTGGTTATGTTCTGCGGCGGACAGTGGTTCGGATGGATCATTGCCGTACCCGTTCTTGTCATAGGACACGTCTTCAACCTGGCGATCAACCTGCTCGGCGCATACGTCCACGACTCCCGTCTCCAGTACATCGAGTTCTTCGGGCGGTTCTACGAGGGGAGCGGTCACGCCTTCAAGCCTCTTGGGTCGGGCGTGAAGTACACTTATATTGATAATTAATAAAAACAACCATAACTTTTCAGGAGGTTTATTATGGAATATTTAGGAATAGCATTGGCTTTAGCCGGAGCGGCATTGGCAGTTGGCTTAAGCGGCGCAGGTTCGTCTATCGGCGTTGCCAACGCCGGTAAAGCGGCGGCAGGGGTTACTGCGGAGGACCCGGATAAATTCATGAAGTGTCTTATTCTTCAGCTTTTGCCGGCGACCCAAGGTATCTACGGCTTTATCGTCGGATTTTTGTCGCTGATTAAATTAGATATGTTCAGCGGTTCTTTGACGGCGATCTCCACCGCAGGCGGAATGGGAATTTTCTTTGCTTGCTTGCCCATTGCCATCGGCGGACTTATGAGTGCCATCCATCAGGGCAAAGTTGCCGTTTCCGCTATCGGACTGGTCGCAAAACGCCCGGAAGAAAGCACCAAAGGTATGCTTATGACCGCTATGGTCGAGACCTACGCGCTGCTGGCGTTCCTGATTTCCTTTTTGGCGGTATTTATTCCGCAGTGGGCATAAGAAAAGGTAAGGAGTCAAAATGAGCGGAAAAGACGCTATTATAGAAAAGATCCGTTCGGACGCCCAGGACGTCATGACCGGTCTTTCCGAAGACGCCAATAAAAAGGGCATGGAGATCATCCACGTTGCGCAGAACGACGCGAAAATCTATGCCGAAAAACAGATGACGGAGTCCTATGCCGAGCGCGACGAAATCATTCGTCGTCGCATTACCGTTGCCAATCTGGAAGTGAAAAAGATCATCCTCGCCGCCAAACAAAAGGTGATAAAGGATGCCTTCGAGAAGGCGGCAGACGCCATTCGCGCCGACAAAAAGCGGTATGAAAAGATGCTCGCCGGGATGGTGCAATGCGCCGACGACGGGGACGTGATCACTTTTTCCGAAAAGGATAAAGGGTTAGTAACCGACGCATGGTTTGCTTCCGTTATCAAAAAGATGGACAAAAAACCCAAAAAGAGCGACACTTACGGTGACTTTTCGGGTGGTATCCTCATTGCCGGAAAAGGCAGCGACAAAAACTTCACGCTGGAAGTGGAACTGTCCGGCGTACGCGAGGACTACGAACCGCAGATCGCCAAATTGCTTTTCGGAGAATAAATGAAAAACAGAGACGGGCTTATATTCGCCAATGCGCGCGCTAAATCGAAGGAAAACAACTTGATGACGGAGGAGAGACTCCACCGTATCATGGAGTCCAAAACGGTGGCTGACGCTATGCGCGTGCTTTCGGAAATGAACTATGCCGGCGGAATGACGGTGGAAGGCGAGGACTTTTATTCCTTATTGAAAGAGGAAGAACGCTTAGCTACCGCTTTCGTTCTCGAAGCCGCCCCGAAAGGGATCGGGTTCGAGTGCTTTTTCATGAAAAACGACTACCACAACGTCAAGGCACTGTTAAAGGTAAAGTACGGTAGAGAAGTATCCCTGGATGAAATGGTCATGCCCGACGGTAATATTCCTTTCGCCGAACTGAAACGCCGCCTAGAAGAGGGCAAAACGGATTTTGATCCTTTCTTGGACGGCGCGGTAAAGAGAATAGAAAAGCTGTTTGACGAGGGGAAAGGTTCTCCGCGCATAATTGACACCGAGCTTGATAGAGCCATGTACGAAGAGATAAGGTCCATGCTTCCGTCCTGCGACGGTTGTATCCGGAGATATTTCGAGGCGCAAGCGGACCTTATTAACGTCGAGACCTGGCTGAGAGCGAAGCGCATCGGCGCGGGAGCGATTTTTTTCGAGAGCAATTTCTTAGTCGGCGGACGGATCACGTTAAAACAGTTCTCCGAGTGCAAAGGGGAAAAGGAGAAGGTCGCAAAGTTGGTCGCTTCGTACGACTACAAGAGCTTTTGGGAGAAGGCGGAGGAGAGCCTGACTATCTACGAGACGGCGCGCGACGATTTTCTTTTGAAGATCATTTCCGTCGATAAAGCCGATATGTTCTCGGTTGCGCCCGTCTTAGGGTATTATCTTGCGAAGCTGAACGAAGTCAAGATCCTTCGGGTGGTGCTTGTTTCCATAAAAAACAAGATCGCGCCGGAAGAGATGAAGAAGAGAGTGAGGGCGCTGTATGCTTAATAACAGAATAGCCGTTATCGGAGATAAAGACAGTATTTTGGCGTTCAAAGCGGTCGGTGCCGACGTCTTTTCGGTAAAGGACAAATACGACGCCGAAGAAAAGGTCAAGAAACTGGCAAGGACGTACGCGATCATCTTTATTTCCGAAGATATCGCAAAAGAAATAGAAGAGATCACCAATAGGTATAAGTCCCGGCCCTTTCCGGCGGTCATACCCATTCCCACTGCGGCAGGCAGCACGGGCTACGGCATGGCAGGCATCGGGAAGAACGTGGAAAAAGCCATTGGTTCGGACATATTGAATAAGAAATAAACCTCTGGTAAAAAAGGAGAGAAATAAATGAGTGAAGTTAGCGGAAAGGTCATAAAAGTCAGCGGACCGTTGATCGTTGCAGGGGGAATGGCAAACTGCAAAATGTTCGACGTCGTTAAGGTTTCTTCCAACCACCTGATCGGTGAGATCATCGAGCTGAGGGGGGACAAAGCCTCCATACAGGTGTACGAGGAGACGGGCGGTATCGGACCGGGGGACGAAGTTGTTTCCACCGGGGATCCGCTCAGCGTGGAATTGGGACCGGGACTGATCGAGTCCATTTTCGACGGCATCCAAAGACCTCTGAATAAACTGCGCGAAAAGGGGGGCGACCGTATTGCACGCGGTATCGAAGTGGCCGCGCTCGACCATGAAAAGAAATGGAAGTTTAACCCCACCGCAAAGGTCGGCGACCACTTGGAAGCAGGGGACGAAGTAGGCTACGTACAAGAAAACGTCCTCGTCCGCCACTCCATTATGCTGCCGGCAGGGGTCAGCGGAGAATTGACCGCCATCTATGACGGCGAGTACACCATCGACGAGCCGGTCGCAAAGATCCGCACCGCAGACGGCAAAGAAAAGGACGTAATCATGGTGCAACGTTGCGCCGTCCGTAAAGGCAGACCGTATAAAGAAAAATTATCCCCCTCGATGCCCCTTATCACCGGGCAGAGGGTTATTGATACCCTGTTCCCCATCACCAAAGGCGGTGTCGCCGCCGTTCCCGGACCGTTCGGTAGCGGAAAAACGGTAGTTCAGCACCAACTTGCAAAGTGGGCGGACGCAGAAATCATCGTTTACGTCGGATGCGGCGAACGCGGTAACGAAATGACCGACGTTCTGAACGAGTTCCCCGAACTTGTCGACCCTAAAACGGGCGAACCGCTGATGAAGAGGACCATCCTCATCGCCAATACTTCCGACATGCCCGTTGCCGCGCGTGAAGCCAGTATCTACACCGGTATCACCATTGCGGAATACTTCCGTGACATGGGCTACAACGTTGCTATCATGGCGGATTCCACTTCCCGTTGGGCAGAGGCGCTGCGTGAAATGAGCGGTCGTCTCGAAGAGATGCCGGGTGAAGAAGGGTATCCTGCATATTTGTCCAGCCGTCTTGCCGAGTTCTACGAAAGAGCAGGATTGGTAAAAGTCCTCGGACAGAAGGATAAAACGGGGAGCGTCACGGCAATAGGCGCCGTCAGCCCGCCCGGAGGCGACCTTTCCGAACCGGTCAGCCAGGCGACTTTGCGTATCGTAAAAGTATTTTGGGGGTTGAGTGCCTCGCTCGCCTACAAACGGCACTTCCCGGCGATCGACTGGTTGCAGAGCTATTCTCTGTACGTTGACCGTATGGCGGACTGGTACGATAAGAACATCGGCGCAGAGTGGAATCCGCTCCGTCGACGCATCATGGCTGTGTTGCAAGAAGAAGCCGGACTGGACGAGATCGTGCGTTTGGTCGGTATGGACGCTTTGGGGGCTAAGGATCGTCTGACGATGGAAGTTGCCAAAACCATTCGTGAGGACTACCTGCACCAGAACGCTTTCCACGAGATCGACACCTTTGCCTCTTTACCTAAACAGCTGAGAATGCTGAAACTGATTAACGATTTTTATAACTACGGTCTGAACGCTCTGCGTGAAAACGTCGACATCGAGGACATCATCGAATTGCCCGTCCGTGAAAAGATCGGTCGTGCCAAGTACATCGACGAAAAGACGGAAATGGATAAATTCGACGAGATCGAAGCGGAAATGAAAAGCGAGTTCAACGCTCTGATCGGATAGGAGGAAAGATGCTGAAAGAATATAAGACCATACGAGAAGTTGTCGGTCCCCTGATGCTCGTTGAGAACGTCGAGGGCGTCAAGTATGACGAACTGGTAGAAATAGAACAGGAAAACGGCGAAAAACGGAGCGGAAAGGTATTGGAAATCAATGGTGACAAAGCTCTCGTTCAGCTTTTTGAAGGCTCCGCCGGACTTAAAATTTCCACCTCGAAAGCTCGCTTTTTGGGTAAGTCCATCGAGCTTGCCGTCAGCCCCGATATCTTAGGGCGCGTCTTTGACGGTATGGGACGTCCCAAAGACGGCGGAGAACCTGTCATTCCCGATAAAAAAATCAACATCAACGGTCAACCGATCAACCCCGTTGCGCGCGACTACCCCAACGAGTTCATTCAGACGGGCGTCAGCGCAATCGACGGCTTAAATACCCTCGTCCGCGGACAGAAACTGCCCGTGTTCAGTGCCTCCGGTCTTCCGCACGCAGAACTTGCCGCGCAGATCGCTCGTCAGGCAAAGGTATTAAACAGCGACAGCAAGTTCGCCGTTGTTTTCGCCGCTATCGGTATCACCTTTGAAGAAGCGGACTACTTTATTTCCGACTTCCGCAAAACGGGCGCAATCGACCGCGCCGTGCTTTTTATGAACTTAGCCAACGATCCGGCGATCGAACGTATTTCCACTCCACGTATGGCGCTCACCGCCGCCGAGTATCTGGCGTTCGAGTGCGATATGCACGTTTTGGTCATCATGACCGACATCACCAACTATTGCGAAGCGCTCCGTGAAGTCAGCGCGGCGAGAAAAGAGGTCCCCGGACGGCGCGGCTATCCCGGTTATCTCTATACCGACCTTGCCACCCTTTACGAACGCGCCGGACGTATCCGCGGCAAAAAGGGCAGTATCACGCAGATACCCATTCTGACCATGCCCGAAGACGACAAGACCCACCCCATTCCCGACCTTACCGGGTACATCACCGAGGGGCAGATCATTCTTTCGCGAGAACTGCATAAAAAGGGCATTGTTCCCCCCATCGACGTTCTGCCTTCTCTCAGCCGTTTGAAAGATAAAGGTATCGGCGCCGGTAAAACGAGAAAGGACCATGCCGACACCATGAACCAGTTGTTCAGTGCCTACGCTCGCGGAAAGGACGCAAAGGAGCTGTCCGCAATCTTAGGCGAAGCGGCGCTTAGCGAGGTGGATAAAAAATTCGCGCACTTTGCCGAAGCGTTTGAAGAACAGTACGTTTCGCAAGGGTTTGATAACAACCGCGACATCATCGAGACGTTGGACATCGGTTGGAACCTTCTTAAACTGCTCCCGAGAGGGGAGTTGAAGCGTATCCGCGACGCATACCTGGAAGAATTCTTCGACAATAAAGAAAAGGAGTAATTTATGGCTAGACTGAACGTCAATCCTACGCGTATGGAATTAAGGCGGCTGAAAACCCGTCTTAAAACCGCCGTGCGCGGACATAAACTCCTCAAAGACAAATCGGACGAGACCATTCGTCAGTTCATGATTTATATCAAAGAGAACAAACGACTCAGAGAGGAACTGGAACAGAAGCTCAGCGGCGCGCTGAGGTCGTTCCTTCTCGCCGGGTCGGTGACGACCTCTCAGGTACTGGAAGAAGCGGTGGCGATGCCGGCGTTCAATCTTGAACTGACTACCGGAGAAGCCAATATCATGAGTGTAATGGTGCCGACCATACAGGTCAAAGAAGGGGATAAAACCGATCTCTATCCCTATTCCTTTGCCGGGGTCAGCGCAGAACTGGACGATAGTATCGCCGGCTTGAGCGAACTTATTTCCGACCTCGTGCATCTTGCCGAAGTGGAAAAGACCTGTAATATGCTCGCCGACGAAATCGAGAAGAACCGCCGCCGTGTCAATGCCCTCGAGTACGTCATGATCCCGCAGCTGGAAGAAACGATTAAGTATATCACCATGAAACTCGACGAGAACGAACGCGCCAGTACCATTCGTCTCATGAAAGTCAAGACAGTTATTCAACAATAATATTTTTAAAAATAAGAGAGTGTGGGGAAGGAACCCGTTTTCGACAAAAAGGATTTCCTTCCCAACACCCTCACCCAAAAGACTTTTGTTTTAAAAAAATCGCGAGAGGAAAACCTTTTTC
>CAMOOO010000007.1 GCA_946621465.1 uncultured Clostridia bacterium | reverse complement strand
TTTTTTTAGCCTAAAAACATACAAAAATATCCCCTCGAAAACGAGAGGATTAGTTTATGATTGGGATTCTTTCAAAACTGTTCTGACTTCTTTTATAGTTTTGTTTTTGTCGGCTAAACTAAATTTTCTTAATTCGTAAATTCGCCTTTATTATCATATATACGCCCATAGCGACGATAAGCGCACAAACAACTGCACCCGTTACGGCGTTCATAATGGCGGCGTCTATTTCTATATCGCCGAACTCGTGGAACATAGCTGTTTGTAAAGCGAGGATAGACACAAAGGCATCGGCAAGTTTTATATTTTTTGTTGCCATAATCGTCATAGAATGATTATTGAACTCTTTTATAAAGCTGTAAACGGCGGTTATGATTTTGTAGAATGCGTAGATAGCATAAACGTAAATCATAATTCCCGAATGCTTGAAAGAAGAGCCTTCACGCACCATTTGCATAATTGCAAACGATAAGCATACCGGCAACAGACAAAGCAGTATTCCGCAAGTGCGGTACATTTTTCCGTCGCTGATCAACGTTTGTGTTTCGGACTGTCCGTTCAGGACGGCTTTTCTGCTTTTACCGTGATGAACGAGAACATTACTGCGAAGTGCGACTAAAACGACGTAATACAGGGTTAATGCCCAAAACCATATTGAAAGAGTCGGGGAAAGTCCTTCGGAACACATAATTTCAGTTGCGATTGCGCAGTTATATATCGCAAACGCGAGAGTTATTAAGAGAGAGCCTGCCGTTGCTAAAAGAGTTGTAAATTCGTAATAATAAAATAATTTGTTAATACGCGGATACTTTTCAGACCATTTCAATATCTGTTCTTTTACTTTTGGATAAACGCGAATGACACCAAAAATCGAATAGCTCAAAGTTATTCCTGCAATTCCGAGTAATACAAACCCTAAAATCATATTTTCGGAAAGAAAATTTTGCGTTAGGATAAGCGTGCCAAAAACCGTAGTGCCTATCGCAATCAGCATTACGGGCAGTAGAAAATACCATTTCGGATTATTCAGCCATTGTAAAAATTTTTTCCAAGCATTCATAGTTCGTCGTTTCTTTAATTATGAGCAGTCGGTCTTACGCAGAACGTAATAATTTCGCAGATAAACAATATGTCATCTTCGCAGTCATTTCTTACCCATTCGCTAATAATTGCATCAATACCTTTAAGAAAATACTTTTGCATATAGTAAATGAGTTTTTTATCGGTAATGCCGTATTTTGAATAAATAGGAACGAAAAAGTTCTCAATCATATAATTGTCCATTTCGTTCCCTTCAAAAGAGTTGGCATGCTTGGCGTAAATTTTGAAAAGTCGCTTATGTGCCTTAATATATTTCAAGTACGGTAACAGATATTTCGGCGTAATGAAATTCAAATCGTCCTTATTCAGTTTACGCATATCCGATATATCTACCGGATCGTCAAAAGTACATTCGGTCAAGAAGTTTCCTATCATGCCTTGATAGGTTTCTTTTAATAAGTCGTATGTATTATCATAGTGGGCATAGAAGGTCGAACGGTTTACGCCAGCCGCCTTACAAATATCCATAATGGTTATGGCGGTAAATTCATTGTTTTCAAGCAAGGCTAAAAGCGCGCCTTGCATTTTTTTTGCCGTATTATTGAATTTGGATTCCGATCTGTTCATAATTTACTGCCTTGTAGGTGGTATATGCTTATTATAGCAAAAAACGAACTGAAAAATCAATAGAAACCGACACTTATTGTTTTTTATGTTGTGGTGTTTTGTGAAAAATAAAGTTAAAATATAATTAAACAACTATATATTACAATGTAAGTACAAAAAACAGGAGGACACCAATGAACGCAATTGAAATCAGAGGCTTGACCAAAAGTTTTCGCGGTATGCATGCGGTGGACAATATGAATATGACTGTTCCCGTCGGCGCAATATACGGCTTTATCGGCGAGAACGGATCGGGCAAGTCCACTACCGAAAAACTTATCTGCGGACACCTTGTGCCGGATAAAGGCGAAATCAAGTTGTTCGGCAAACCGTACACCGACGCAGGAGTTCGCGCTCGTGTCGGCGCGCTTATCGAGAGTGCGGGTTGTTTCCCTAATTCGAGCGTTTACGCAAACCTTATGATGCAGGCTCTGAACTTGGGGTTGCCCAACCGTGCGGAAGAAATCCAAAGGGTACTTAAAATAGTTCGCATGGAAGATAATGCGAGGCTCAAATTCAAAAGCTGCTCGCTCGGTATGAAACAGCGTATCGGTATCGCTATGGCTTTGCTCGGTAATCCTGCACTTCTTATCCTTGACGAACCTATCAACGGACTTGATACGGACGGTATGCGAATTATGAGAGAAATCATAGTTGATATTACGCAGAACTTGGGCTGTACCGTTCTCATTTCGTCGCACATACTCGGAGAGCTTGAAAAGATAGCCACTCACTACGGAATTATCCGTCAAGGTAAACTAATTCAGGAACTGTCCGCCGCCGAAATGGATGCCCGTTCCCGTGTGTTCGTATCGCTTAAAACAAATGATATGTCGGGGGCAATGACCGTTTTGAAAAAAAATTCGGTAATGTCCGCCACGAAGAAGATTATATTCGTGTGTACGATGTGGATGACACCGAAAGCATTGTAAAATGCTTGCTTGAAAGCGGACACAAGGTAAGCGAAATCGAAAAGAACAAGGTCGGACTTGAAGAATATTATATTGAACTTATGAGCAAGAAGGAGGAGGCGTAATTATGGAAAACACAACTATGTTGCAGTTTGAAAAACCGAGTTTTTTCAAAAGGCTTAAAGGTATGCTTGGCGTGGACTTCTACCGCCTATTCCATACGCCGCTACTTTATATATTTTTAGGCATTGCCGCTATAATTCCCGCACTTGTTTCAATGGGCGCTATGAGTGGCGACGGTGAAACGGCAGGTCTGTTTTCTAACGCTTGGCAAATTATAGCCGCAAAAAATCCTTTATACGTCATAAATGATATGGGCGATTATGCGAATATGAATATGGTGTTCATTTTCGGCGGCATAATGATTTCCATATTTATCGGACACGATTATAAGAGCGGTTACGTTAAGCAACTGTTTACTACTCACCCTAAAAAGCAGGATTATATGATTTCCAAAACCTTGCTCGGTGCATTCTCTATGGTGTGTATGTGTGGCACATACTTTATCGGTGGCACTTTGGCAGGCGCACTTACGGGATTACCGTTTACGATTAATGCAGGTTCGCTTATTTGCGCTATACTCGGCAAAATGATTATGAGTTTAGGTTGGGCAAGCCTTTATACCTTTATCAATATTATCTTCCGCTCGAAGTTCGGTATTTCCATTGCATTGTGTTTCGTGCTTGGTACGGGCATTCCCGTAATAGGTGCGGCGGCGGTAGTTGGCAACACTCCGGCATTAAATATATTCCTTTACGGTTCGTCGGTATATGCTTGCTTATCGGCAAACTTCGTAAGTATAATCATCTGCCTTGCTTGCTCGGTAATTTGGGCGGTTGTGTATAACGTACTCGGTACGCTTATTCTCAATAAGCGGGATTGCTATTAAGGGGTGTTTTTATGAACGCAATAGAGATAAGAAATTTGACTAAAAACTTTGGTCAGAAGCAGGCTTTACAAGGTTTGAATATGACCGTTCCGCAAGGCGCAATTTACGGCTTTATCGGCGAGAACGGAAGCGGCAAATCCACGACGGAAAAAATCATCTGCGGACTAATCTTGCCGAGCGGCGGTAGCGTTAAGCTGTTCGATAGGGACTATAAGGACGCAGACGTAAGAGCGAAAGTAGGGGTACTTATCGAACAGCCGGGCTGTTTCCCTAATTACAGCGTTTGGAACAATATGATGCTTCAAGCGGCGAACTTGGGCATAAAGAACGCCGAAGAAGAAGTGCGCAAAGTCTTGCGTATAGTTCACATGGAAGGCTCGGCAAGCAACAAGTACAAGAACTGTTCGCTCGGCATGAAACAGCGTATCGGTATCGCGTTCGCGCTTCTCGGAAATCCCACACTTTTAATACTCGATGAGCCGATAAACGGCTTGGACGCAGACGGTATGCGTATTATGCGCGAAGTGCTTACCGACGTTACCAAGAACGGCTGCACGGTTGTTATCTCGTCGCACATACTTGGCGAGCTTGAAAAAATCGCAACTCATTACGGAATAGTTCGCGGAGGTAAGATGATAGCCGAAATGACAGCCGAAGAACTGAACGCAAACTGCCGTACATACGTTGCGCTCAAAGCCAAAGATATGGAAGAGGCAAAAGTAATTCTTGAACGTAAATATGTGCGCGTCGAAAAAGACGAAGAAGGATATATCCGTATTTACGACGCAGTAAAAGCCGAAGAAGTTGTGGATTATCTGTTTAACGAGCTACATATCGCAGTAACGGAAATCAAGACAAGCAAAATCGGCTTGGAAGAATACTACATCGACTTGATGAAGGAGGGTAGATAAAATGGAAGCGAAGTTTGAAAAAAATACTTTCGGCAAAAGACTTAAAACGATGCTCAAAGTGGACTTCAAGAGAATGTTCACAATGCCGCTCGTTTATATTATGGCGGGTGTAAGTCTTGCGCTTCCCATTCTCATCTTGGTAATGACTTCGTTCATGGGCGGAGAGCCTGATCCGACGACAGGCGCGGAAGCAGCGGGAATGTTCACGAACGTATGGCAGGCGATAAGCTCTGTGTCGGGCGGTAACGCTATGGCAATGGACTTGACGACTATGTGCAACATGAATCTGATGTACTTTATGCTTGCCGTACTCGTATGTTTATTCGTTGCCGACGATTTCAAGAGCGGCTATGCCAAAAACTTGTTTACCGTCCGCTCGAAGAAAGTTGACTATGTTTTCTCTAAATCGCTTGTATGTTTTGTCGGCGGCGCGATAATGATACTTGCTTTCTTTATCGGGGCTATGATCGGTGGCGTAATCGGCGGACTTCCTTTCACAATGGAAGGCTTCAATGCAGGCAATCTTATAGCTTGCTTGTTCTCTAAAATCTTCCTTGTAGCGGTATTCTCGTCGTTGTTCTTTATGCTCTCGGTTATCGCAAAACAAAAGACTTGGCTTTCGGTACTTCTCTCTATCGGATGCGGTGCGTTTATGTTTATGATGATACCTATGATTACACCGCTCAACGCAAACTTCATTCACGTTATTATGGCGCTTGCGGGTGGCGGATTGTTCGCAGTAGGTCTTGGTGCGATAAGCAACGTAATACTCAACAAGACGAGCTTGGTATAAGCAATTTTAGGACAATAATAAACAGCATCGGATTTCGTTGCTAAGTATCACAAATACTTTTCCCAAAATAAACGTGTTAGCTAAATCGGCAGTGCAAGCCAGCGAAAAAAAGTCGACAAAAATTGTCGACTTTTTCCGTATATTTAAGGCTAATTCTTTGTTTTTCTCGCATTTTTCCCGTTTTTAGGAATGTTTTACACCTCAAAATGGAATTTTATGCATTTTGAGTCTTGTTGACTTTTTGCTTGATTGTTATAATGAAATAAACCCAAAATACTCAATTATTATATATCTTGATAAATTGTTAACAAGGAACTTTATTTCTCATAGATGTTTGGAAATTTTTGTGGAACCGCGATAGTTTTTATGAGAAAATAAAATTTGATGGTGATTGAACTGTCAAGCTGTCAACAAATAAGGATTTGGATTAATACCAAGTCCTTTTTGTGTTCAATAAGAAAAATGATAAAAACCTGTAATAAAACTCTTGACAAGTAACTTGTAATGTGATACTATACAAGTACGATTGAGAGATCGCAGGAAAATATTTTTTTGGAGGAATACAAAAATGACGAATATTGAAAAAGCAAAAGCACTTATCGGAACATTCAATTCGGGAGATCTTGCATTGGCGGATAGCTTGCTTGCCCCGAAGTACACGCAGCACAACTTGGCGTTTGCAGACGGTAGAGACGCGTTTATCGCCGCCGTTGCAGGTTTGCAGCAAGCGCCCGTAAAAACTACGGTCAACGTTATAAGAGAGTTTGAAGACGGCGACTTTGTTGCGTTGCAGGTTGTATATAATTTTGCGGGCGCAGGGGAAGTAGTTAATTTCGACGTTTTCCGTTTTGAAAACGGACTTATCACAGAACATTGGGATAATTCGCAAGCAAAAGCCCACGCAAATCCGAGCGGACACACGCAGATTGACGGAGACACGAATATCGTTCCCAACGGAAATACCGAGAAAACGAGAGTAATCGTGGCGGGATTTATCGGAGACGTTTTACGTGGCGAACACCCTGAAAACCTTACGTCTTATTACGACGGAGACAAGTATATTCAACACAATATCGCTATCGCCGACGGACTTTCCGGACTCGGCGCAGCACTCGGCGAAATGGCAAAAGCGGGTATTACAATGGTTTATAACAGAACTTTCAAGGTCCTCGCTTGCGGGGATTACGCTCTCGGTATGAGTGAAGGAACTTTCGGTGGCAAGCCTACCGTATATTACGACCTGTTCCGTGTTGAAAACGGTTTTATCGCAGAGCATTGGGATGTAATGGAAGAAACGATGCCGAAAGAAAAATGGGCAAATCAGAACGGAAAGTTCTAAAACTTGTAATCAAGCTGATGACACCCACGTCATTTTGTGATATACTATCTATGATGGAGGTGTTTTTATGCAAATAACGAGTAAGTTTACTATCGGCGTTCATATCATTGCTGCTTTGGAATATTTCAAAAACGAATATAACGTAACGAGCTCTTTTCTTGCGGGAAGCGTGGGCGCAAATCCCGTCCTTATCCGTACGATAATGACCGAATTAAAAGAAGCGGGACTTATAGAAATCAGTCAAGGCAAAACGGGTATAGCACTCGCAAAACCTATTGACGAGATTTCCTTTTACGATATCTATAAAGCGATAGATTGCGTGGAAGAGAACGGACTGTTTCATTTTCATGAAAAACCTAATACAGATTGCCCGGTAGGTAAAAATATCCACAAGGCTATGGATAAGCGGCTTGAGGATATACAAGTCTGTATGGAAAATGAAATGAGAAACATTTCCGTCGGAGATGTGTATGCCGATATTAAAAAAGAAATGAACGTAAAATGAGGCTGGATATGAACAGAATTGTTGAAGAATTAAAAAAGATCAAAGTGTTTTATATCGCCACCGTTGAAGGCGATCAACCGAGAGTTCGTCCGTTTTCTTCGGTAGTGGAGTTTGAAGGGAACGCATATATCTGTTGCGGAAATCATAAAGAGATATATAAGCAACTGTCGAAAAATCCTAAAATCGAACTTTGCGGTATGTACGACGGCGGAACGTGGCTACGGGTAACGGCAATCGTTAAGGAAGATAACAGAACAGAAGTTCAGCAAGCCATATTGGATGATCCGACGGGACCCAAACAATTATATAAGGCGGGCGACGGCAGGTTTGTTACCTATCGTTTGACCGAAATCAAAGCATTGAAGTATAACTTCTATGCCGCACCCGAAGAGATTAAAGAATATGACTGATATAAAGTGGTGTATTGAATATTTGAAAAAATATAATGAGATCGACACTTTGCCAAATATGATGGACGAGGCGCTTTTTCGTGCTCTCCAGAATATTACGATGCCCTATGAGCTGTCCGAGGAGTTTTATAAAAGGCAAGATAACGTTCTTAAAGATATCTTATCGCGCAAAGAGATCACGGACGTATCCTTTTTTGCGGACGGGATCACCCTCTATAAGGGTGACATCACTTTGTTAAAAGCAGACGCTATCGTCAATGCGTGCAACAACAAAATGCTCGGTTGTTTCGTGCCGGGACATCACTGTATAGACAATGCGATTCACTCTTTCGCAGGCTTGCAGGTCAGACGGGATATGATGAAAATAATGGCGGCGCAAGGTCACGACGAACCAAACGGAGATTGCAAAGTAACAAGCGCGTATAACCTTCCCAGCAAATATATTTTTCATACCGTCGGTCCCATTTATTCGGGGAAGAAACAAGATGAGGTGGATCTTGCGTCTTGCTACCGTTCGTGTCTGAAAAAAGCGGACGAAATGGGGCTTAATTCTATTGTGTTTTGCTGCCTTTCCACTGGTGTATTTGGATATCCGATAGAAAAGGCGACGACCATTGCCATTCGCACGGTCAAAGAGTATTTAAACACACAAAACACGCACGTCAAGAAAGTCGTTTTCAACGTGTTTACGGAGAGAGACTATGAGATCTACCAAAGATTACTCGAAAGAGATTGAAAAAATAGAAGAAACGATAGGCAAAGCAGACGCTATCCTGATCGGCGCAGGCGCGGGATTATCCACCGCCGCAGGACTGACGTATAGCGGAGAACGTTTTGAGAGGTTTTTCTTCGACTTTGCTGAAAAATACGGTATCCGTGATATATATTCGGGTGGTTTTTACCCTTTTCCCGACGAAGAAACTCGTTGGGCGTGGTGGGCAAGACATATCTATTTTAATAGGTACATCGACGCGCCGAAACCCGTTTATTATAAAGTGCTTTCCCTTGTCAAAAACAAGGAGTATTTCGTTTTGACGACCAATGTCGATCATCAATTCCAACGAGCGGGATTTGATAAAAAGCGTTTGTTTTATACACAGGGCGATTACGGGTTGTTCCAAAGTACGAATCCGAAAATAAAAAAGACGTTTGACAACGAAGAATGGACGATGAAAGCTATGGCGGCGCAAGGCTTTGTACGTGACGAAAAAGGCGTGTTTACCGTGCCGGAAGACAAAAAAATTTCAATGAGCATCCCTACCGAACTGATACCGCGATGTCCGATAACAAATGGGGCGGTGACAATGAATCTCCGCTCGGATGATACCTTTGTCGAAGATGAAGGTTGGCACAAGGCAAGCGAACGATACTATGGTTTTGTGAATAAATACGCCGATAAAAAGATTGTCCTTCTCGAACTTGGCGTAGGTGGAAACACTCCGGCTATTATCAAGTACCCGTTTTGGCGCATGACCTATGCGAATGAGAATGCAACCTATATTTGCATCAACTACGGCGAGGCTATTTGCCCCGACCAAATTCAAGAGAGATCTATTTGTATAGATGCAGATATAGCCGAATTTTTACAAAGCATAAAGAGGTGAAATATTGATTTTGGGAAAATAATTACGGGCAAAGTGTTAGCTAAAATGGAAGGGTTAGTCATCAAAAAAGGTATCGTAAGTAATTACGGTACCCTTTTTGATTATTACTACTATGGAGAACGAAGGCGCGGTTAACATATCGGGGCCCCGAAAGCCGCGCTTTTGGGGCAAAGCGGCGTTGAAATTATATTGTACAACAATCATAATTTTGAATATTAGCAAATATTTATGCAGTTGATAGGTACGTTGAAATTCAGTAATTAGATGACTGTTGACCGTATGACTTGTTTATTGTATGATAGGAAGTGGAATAAAGAATTTTTTTGGAGGTAAGGGATGCGTAAAAAAGGTGGGAGAGTAATATCTCTTTTGTGTGTTGTTGCACTTTTGTTCGGCGTGGTAGGCACGCTTGCGGGGTGCAGTGAGAAGGATAAAGTTGTAAAGCGCAGTGATGATACGGAGTTTGTCATTCTGATGCTTTCGGATACGCATATTGAGAACAAAGAGGGCTATTATAAGAGGTTGTTCCGGACGATGGATGATTTGGTGGGAATGGCTTCTCCCGACTTCGTTATTATGGCAGGCGATCTGACACACATTGATGAGAACGACGTTGCTTTTCAGAGATTTGCCGAGAAGATGGAGTCCTATCGTATTCCCTGGACGTTTACGTTCGCGAATCATGATGCGTCGGGAAAGAACTGGACTAAAGAAGATATTGCCGATTATTTGGAGAGCTTGGAGTATTGTCAGTTCTGTAAGGGTGACGAGGATGTCTACGGGTATGGTAATCAGTATTTTAACGTTACGGACAAGAATGGGAATGTCATACAGACCATCTTTACTATAGACACGAGCGGTCCGGTAGACGGCACTCATCACGTTGAATCATCGCAGATCGACTGGTATCGTCGCTCTGTTGCAGAGATTGCGACGGAAGTAAATGGTGACCCTAACAAGGTGGTTCCGTCCATCATGTTTGCACATATTCCGATGAAAGAATACAAAGAGGCGTATGATACCGCGTCGAAGAATAAGACGATCATTCACGGGAAAAGAAGAGAAAAAGAGTGTCCGGACGGAACGGACGACGAATTGTATGAAACCATATGCGAGCTGGGGAGTACGAGCGCTTATTATTGCGGACATGAACATAAAAACAACTACGCTGTGGAATGGGGCGGAATTCGGTTCAGTTATAATGAAACGATGCGTCACGTGTTTTATATTCCGTCGAGAGGTGGATTGGTCATTAACGTTAAATCGGACGGCAAAGTCACACAACAGAATATTCGGCGGAGCCTTGTTTCTCGTAATTATAAAATTTCAGAGGAGTATTGATAAGGCGTTTTACGCATCAGCCTTTAATTGAGCTTTTAGGAGGTGTTTCGATAATCGGAACACCTTTTTATTTTAAAAAGAAATGAGGATAATTTGCCGGGGTTTATTGCCTTCTTTTTGAATCTGTGTTAGAATGAATATCGTTAGAAATCAGGAGAGCGAACAAATGGAAAAGGAACAATTGCAGAGTATGCTCGCGAGCAGTAAAAGCAAGCGTGAGTTGGAGAAAAAAATCAAGAAAGCCGGGTTCCGTAACACGAGATTTTTTCGGCCGGTAAAAGGAACGGATCTGCAAATGATAGCTAAGGCCTGTGACGCGGAATGCGACGAAGTTGACAGAGGAAGATACTGGTTGTTTGCCTCGATCGGAAGGTGCAGCGGTTACGAATGGATATGGTTGGAGAAGACGAGAAAACAGCCTATTCGCTACTCTGTGAGCATCTGGGCAAAGCGTCTTCCGAACGCTGAAAATGAAAAAATCTAAATATAAATAAGGGTATTTTTGGCAATGAAAGAGGAAAATTGCGGCATGGTGAATGTGACGAAAGGACAGGGCGAGAATTTGACCGAACTTTTCAACGTTGAATACAAAAATCGTACGGGATTTCAGGCCTTTTTCGAGAAGGTGAAGGGGAAACGTATCGCCGTTCTTTTCGACGTAAATACCAAACCGTATGCGCGTGAAATGATAGAGCAACTGAAGGGGCGAGGATGCCATGTGACGGAGGTATACTATCCGGACGTGGAACTTGTGCCGACGGAAGATAAATGCGATTTTGGCTATGAAAAAGCCAAAGGGAGCGAGTACCTTTTAGCGGTTGGGAGCGGCACGTTGAACGACATGACGAAGTCCGTTTCGACCAGGCTTGGGGTGCCGTGCGGCGTTCTGGCAACGGCGGCGAGTATGGACGGGTATTGTTCCAAAGGCGCGGCGTTGATGCGTGGCGGTATGAAAGTCACCGATACGGTGCATACGCCGGAAGATATCCTCATTGATCCTGATATTATCAAGAAGGCACCGAAACGGATGACGGCGGCAGGATTCGGCGATATCATCGGGAAATATACCTGTTTAACCGATTGGAGATTATCGAATATTCTGAACGGCGAGCCCATCAATAATCAGGCTTTTGAACTGATGGAGATGGCACTGTCTGACTGTGTGGGGGATTTTGAAGCCTTGACAAAGTACGATGGAGACGCCGTATGCAAACTGATGAACGCCCTTATTACGGCAGGGACTTCTATGGCAATATGCGGAAACTCCCGTCCGGCGAGCGGTAGCGAGCATCACCAGTCCCATTTTTTGGAGATGGATTTCGTTCGACGGGGGGAGAAAATACCCATGCACGGACTAAAAGTTGCCATCGGGACGCTTGTATCAATGGAGCTATATAATTACTTGCGCTCCTGTGACGTTGGTATTCCTCAAAGAGAAAGAATATGGGAATTGGTCGATGAACTCCCGAAGATCGATTCCATCAAAGAGATGCTGGAGAAAATGGGCTGCCCAACCAGGTTTTCCGCGCTGGGCGTGCGTCGGGAAACGATGGAAGAAATGATAGAAAAGGCATATACCGTCCGCGACAGGTATACCGTTTTGACTTTCATACACGAACTGGGCTTGACGGAGAGCGTAAAGCCGATACTAATGGAAAAATACTATTGATATGAAGAAATTACTTGGCTTTGATCTGGACGGAACGCTGACGCAACACCGTTCCAAATTGGAAAAGACGAACGCCGACTTTTTGTCTGCGTTGCAAAAAAAATATAAAGTTATCATGGTCGGCGCAGGCGGCGCGGAGAGAATTTATCACCAAATGAACGACTTTCCCATCGACATTATCGGCAACTACGGCATGGAAGAAAGCCGAGCGGAAAGCGGCGAATTCCGGCTGATACGGCGGGATAAAAGTTATCCCAATAAAGAGTATTTTATTCAGCAAATCGGCTACCTGCGTGAAAAATACGGATACACCGACTATAAAGGGGATACAGTGGAATTCCACGATAGCGGAATGGTCACTTTTCCTCTGCTGGGAACCAAAGCCGATATTGAGGATAAGTTGCGTTTCGACCCAACCAGAGAGAAAAGGAAGGTACTCTATCCGGAAGTCGTAAAGCTGTTTTCCGACTATAACGTTTATATCGGTGGCTCATCCTCTTTCGATTTTTCCGAAAAAAAATATAATAAATACTATGCGATAAAGAACTACTGCGAACAAAACGGCTTTCAGTTGGATGAAGTGTTGTTTATCGGCGATGACTTCGGCGAGGGCGGAGGAGACAGCCACGTGCGTATTTTCGGACTTGACTTTGTCGAAATAACCGATTATAAACAGCTTACCGATACTTTGCGGTTTTTATTATAAAAGAAGAGTCCCTTTGCGTTTTCGATATATTATTTATTGATACTATTATAGAAAATATTTATATTCGAAGTAAATAAGACACCCCAAGCGAGAGACGGTATTGTTGCAATGAAAGAAAGGGACCGTAGTTTAGGCAGATTTTAAATATAAAATAAGCAAAAATCAGAGGAAAATGATTATAAATGGACAATGAAAAGCCCCTGTCCGAATGGACGAGGGGCTTTTGTTTTTTGGGAAAAAATTGATTACAGTTTGTCTTTTAATTCGGTGACTTTTTCGGAGAATGCTACTTTGTTGTTCTCGAAGAGGTTGTTGCCTTTGGTGTCGATGGAGACGATGAGGGGTCCGAATTCTTCTACGTCCATTTCCCAGAGGGCTTCCGGCATGCCGAAGTCCATCCATTCTACGCCGTAGGTGTCCTTGACACGGTCGGCGGCGATGATGGCGCAACCGCCCGGGAAAGCGCAGTGAACGGCGCCGAATTTTTTGCAGGCTTCGGTGGTTTTGCCGAGCATACCGCCTTTTCCGATAATCATCTTAACGCCCGTTTTTTCGATGAATTCCGCTTCGGCAGGCTCCATACGTCTACTGGTGGTAGGGCCGATGGAAATCATAGTAAACGTCCCGTCCGGATTGGTGCGGACGATGGGACCGGCATGGAAAATAGCTCCGCCGTTAAAGTCGAAGTTTTCGGGCATGATGTTTTCTTTGATGACTCTTCTGTGACCTGCGTCACGGCAGGTTGCCAGTTTTCCGGTCAAATAAACGGTGTCTCCGGCATTGAGGTCTTTCAGTTGATCGTACGTGATCGGCGTGGTGATTATTTTCTTCATACTCCCTCCTTAACGGTGTGCATGGTGTAACGAGCGTTCAGGTCTTTGTCGATGACGACTTCGCCACGACGGGTCGCCCAGCAGCCGGTGGTTATTCCTACGCCGAGAGTGGCGGGATGGTGTCCGGCGCATTCCACGTGGACGGCAAGAACACTGTGTTTTCCGCCGAATCCGAGGGGAGCAATACCGATAGAATCCAGTTCCTCTTGCAATTCTTTTTCCAGTTTGGCACCCTTTTCGTTGTCGCAATGTGTCCCGATCGGACGCAGGATCGCTTTTTTGGAGAGCATGGCGCTGGTCGCCGCGCATGTACCGAGACCGATACCGACAAGGAGCGGCGGGCAGGCGTTTACACCCCAGTCCAAAATGGTTTCGTATACGTATTTCTTTACGCCTTCTACCCCTTCAAGCGGCATGAGAACTTTGCTGCGTCCGGGGAGAGAGCATCCGCCGCCTGCCATGTAGAGCATGACGGACAGGCCGTCGCCGCCCGGTTCCAATTCCCATTCGATGTAGGGCGCTTTGTATCCGACGTTGTTGCCGGTATTGTGTTCGCCCAGCGGTTCAACTACGTTGGGACGAAGGGGAGTGTTGAGCGTCGCATAGGACGATGCCTCGACGATGCATTCTTCTAAGCAATCGATCAGAGGGAATTTCGTTCCGACTTTCACGAAGAATTGCAGTACGCCGGTGTCCTGGCAGAGGGGACGATTATATTTTTTCGCCAGTGCTAAATTGTCGAGAATGCAACCGTACATATCCTTACCCAACCCCTCTTTTTCACAAGAGGCGAGCTCCCGAATGCGCTTTTCCACGTCATCGGGTAGGTGGATGGAAACGGTTTTGATGAACTCGGCAAGGATGTTCGTCAATTGTTGTTTGTTTTCCATAAAGCTCCTCGTTTTTTTCAATTGATGGATTCAGTATACCATACCCCCGATTCTTTTTCAATACTTTGGCGAGGAGAAACATGGAATAAATGCGCAAAAAAACAAAGGAAAATAATGGGGAGCGCCCCAAATACCCCTTAAAAATGCTATACAATAAATATTTTTTATAGTATAATATCAAAAAGCATGGGGCAAAGCGACCGTTTTGCCCTTCCGTGAAAACGAAATTAAGGAGAACATTTATGGAAAACTATCGTATCGAACACGACTCCATGGGAGAAGTTAAGGTCCCTGCAGACAAATATTGGGGCGCACAAACGGAACGTAGCCATGAGAATTTTCTGATCGGCGTAGGTATCGAAACCATGCCGGCGGAGATCATCCATGCCTTTGGCATTCTGAAAAAAGCGGCGGCTATCGCAAACCACGCCCTCAAACCGGCTAAAATGACCGATGAAAAATTGGATGTCATCAGTAAAGCCTGTGACGAAGTCATCGCCGGAAAGCTGATGGAGCATTTCCCCTTGGTCGTTTGGCAGACGGGCAGCGGAACGCAGTCCAATATGAACGCCAACGAGGTCATCGCCAATCGCAGCAACGAGCTCGCCGGCAAAAAGCTCTGTCACCCCAACGACGACATCAACATGAGTCAGTCCAGTAACGATACATTCCCCACGGCAATGCATATCAGCGCCGTGATTGCTTTGGAAGATAAAGTTATTCCGGCGGTAGAAACCCTCATTGACACTTTCAAACGTCTGGAAAAAGAGAACGAAGGCATTGTAAAGAGCGGCAGAACGCACTTGCAGGACGCTACCCCCATTTCCTTCTCGCAGGAGATCAGCGGATGGCGTAGCTCCCTCGAAAGAGACGTCGCCCTCATTAAACTCGCCGTAGGACCGTTAAAAGAGCTTGCTCTGGGCGGAACGGCAGTAGGAACGGGACTTAACGCCCCCATCGGTTTCGACGACAAGGTCGCCGAGGCGGTGGCCACCATTACCGGCAAGGACTTTATCACCGCCGGAAATAAGTTCCACGCACTCACCTCCAAAGACGAGATTGTCTTCGCGCACGGCGCGTTAAAAGCACTCGCCGCCGACATGATGAAGATTGCCAACGACGTACGTTGGCTTGCCAGCGGTCCCAGACTGGGTATCGGCGAGATCCAGATTCCCGAGAACGAACCCGGTTCCTCAATCATGCCCGGAAAAGTCAATCCCACGCAGTGCGAGCAGGTGACTATGGTAGCCGTTCAAGTCATGGGTAACGACGTCGCCGTAGGCATGGCGGCTTCTCAAGGCAACTTTGAACTCAACGTCTTTATGCCGGTGTGCATCTATAATTTCTTGCAGAGCGCGCGCCTTCTCGCCGAGTCCATCGTTTCCTTTAACAAAAACTGCGCCGTCGGCATCACCGCGAACAAGGAGAAAATGGAAGGCAACCTCCACAATTCTCTCATGCTCGTTACCGCGCTCAACCCCTATATCGGATACGAGAATGCGGCAAAGACGGCAAAGAAGGCTTATAAAGAGAACAAATCGCTCAAAGAAGCCTGCGTAGAACTGGGATTCCTCACCGCCGAAAAATTCGACGAAGTGTTCCATCCCGAACAAATGATCTATCAAAAGTAATTTTATACGAAAGGAAACAGAACAATGAAAATTTGCTACTATCCCGGATGCACCCTGAAGACCAAAGCAAAAGAACTGGACAGATATGCCCGTCTTTCTGCCGAGGCGTTGGGTGTCACTATGGAAGAAATAGAAAACTGGCAATGTTGCGGCGCGGTGTATCCCACCGCTCGAGACGAGATCGCAACCAAACTTTCGGCCGTCCGCGCTCTCGATTATGCCAAACACAACGGAGGGAAACTACTCACCCTCTGTTCCGCCTGCCACAACGTCATCAAGCGCGTCAACGACGATATGACAAACGACGAGAATATCCGTACAAAGGCCAATAACTACCTTGCTCTCGACGAGGCGTATGCCGGAGAGACGCAGGTTATCCACTATCTGGAAATGTTACGGGATATCGTCGGCTTCGATGCTATTAAAGAAAAGGTGGTCAATCCCATCGGCAAAAAGATAGGCGCTTATTACGGATGCCTTCTCCTTCGCCCGGGCAAAGTCATGGCTTTTGACAATCCGGAAAATCCGACGATTATAGAGGACTTTTTGCAGGCGATCGGAGCTACTCCCGTCAAATATCCGATGCGGAACGAGTGCTGCGGCGCATACGTTGCGTTGAAAAACGAAAACCTGCCCAAAGAAAGAAGCAAGGCAATCGTCAAAAATGCCGAGAGCCACGGCGCGGAAATGCTGGTGACCGCTTGCCCGCTGTGTCTATATAATATACAGAAAAACGGCGGTATGCCGGTGGTGTACTTTACCGAATTACTTGCCGAAGCGTTGGGGGTGAAATAGTATGACGAGACAGGATACTTTGGAAAACATCGTGCGTATCTCCGGTACCGACGCAAAAAAATGCATGAAATGCGGCAAATGCGACGGTAGATGCCCGGCATATAACGATATGGACGTCAAACCACATCAGTTCGTTAATTACGTTGCGGAAGGGAAACTGGAAAAACTGCTTGCTTCCCATGCTATCTGGAATTGCCTTTCTTGTATGGCGTGCGTGGAACGTTGTCCGAGAGGGGTTGCTCCGCAGGGTGTGATCGAGGCAGTCCGCGACACCGTTATCCGGATGCAGGGTAACAACGGCATCAAGGCGGAAGAGATACCGCCCATTGTCGACGAAATGATACCGCAACAACTTTTAGTAAGTGCGTACAGAAAATATAACAAATAAACGAGAAAAGAGAGAGTACTATGCAGAAAATTGGAGTATTTATTTGTTGGTGCGGCAGTAACATCGCCGCGACGGTAGACGTCGTTCGGGTGGCGGAGGAGATCAAACGCGAACCCGGTGTCGTCTATTCCGCCGATTACCAATACATGTGTTCGGAAAACGGGCAACAGCTCATCAAAAACGCAATCAAAGAGTATGGGCTGACCGGTATTGTCATCGGTTCCTGCTCGCCGAGAATGCACGAGGCAACTTTCCGTAAAGCTGCTGAGAGCGTCGGGCTTAACCCCTATATGGTAGAGGTCGCCAACCTGCGCGAACAGGTTTCTTGGATACATAAGGACAAAGAAGAAGCTACGGAAAAAGCCCTCATCCTGGTGCGGACGGCTATTGCCAAAGTCCGTCTTAACGCGCCGCTGAAAGAGGGTGAAAGTCCGGTTGTCAAAAGAGCGCTGGTTATCGGCGGCGGTATCGCCGGTATCCAGGCGGCTTTGGATATTGCCGAAGCAGGCTACCCGGTAGATATCGTGGAGAAGAACGCAACCATCGGCGGCAGAATGGCTCAACTGGATAAAACCTTCCCCACCCTCGACTGCTCGGCGTGTATCCTGACCCCGAAAATGGTGGACTGTGCGCAGAACGAGAAAATCGACATCCTTTCCTATTCGGAGATAGAAGAAGTCAAAGGGTACGTCGGGAACTTCTCCGTCAAGATCCGCAAGAAAGCCAGGTACGTTGACGAGACCAAATGCACCGGTTGTAAAATTTGTATGACCAAATGCCCCTCGAAGAAGGGACTGGACGAATTCAATATGAATTTAAAGACCCGTACGGCAATACATATTCCGTTTGCGCAAGCAATCCCCAACGTCGCCGTCATCGACCCCGAACAGTGTCTCAAACTCAAGACGGGTAAATGCGGTATCTGCCAGAAGTTCTGCGGCGCGGGCGCAATCGACTATACCATGAAAGATAGCTTTATCGAACGCCAATACGGCGCGATCGTGGTAGCAACCGGGTTTAAGCCTATCGACCTGACCGCTTTTAACGAATACGGCTATGCCGATAACAAAGACGTCGTTACCTCTTTGGAACTGGAGAGACTGATGAACGCGGCAGGACCGACCAACGGCGTTCTGCTCCGCCCGTCCGATATGACCCACCCGAAGGTAATCACCTTTATTCAGTGCGTCGGCTCCCGTGACGTTTCCGGCTGCGGAAAACCGTACTGCTCGAAGATCTGCTGTATGTACACGGCAAAACATGCCATGCTCATTCGTGAAAAATATCCGGATACCGAAGTCCACGTCTTCTACATCGACGTCCGTACCCCGGGCAAGAACTATGATGAATTTTATCGCAGAGCGGTAGAACAATACAACGTCGACTATATCAAAGGTATGGTGGGTAAAGTTTATAACGAAAACGGTAAACTGATGGTGCAGGGGAGCGACTTACTTAATAACGAACAGATCGTCATCCCGTCCGACCTCGTCGTCCTGGCTACGGCGATCGAGCCGGAACCGTCCGTCCGTAAAATAGCCACTCTTCTTACCGCCAGCATCGACACCAATAACTTCCTCAACGAGTCCCATCCCAAACTTCGTCCGGTGGAAAGCCCGACGGCAGGGGTGTACCTCGCCGGCGTATGCCAGGGACCGAAAGATATCCCCGAGACGGTATCGCAGGCCTCTGCCTGCGCGGCAAAAGTAATCGGTCTTTTGGCAAAGGATAAACTCAAAACCAATCCCTGCGTAGCCTCTTCCAACGAGATGATGTGTAACGGCTGCTCTCAGTGCGCCAACGTATGCGCCTACGGAGCCATTACCTACGTAGATAAAGAATTCCGCCTCGGCGGTGGAAAGACGGAAATCAGGCGCGTTGCCTCCGTCAATCCCGCCGTGTGCCAAGGATGCGGTGCCTGCACGGTTACCTGTCCTTCCGGAGCGATGGACCTGTCCGGTTTCAGCTCCAAACAAATCATGTCGGAGGTGGAAGCAATATGCAAGAAGTAAATAATTTCACACCCAATATCGTTGCCTTTTGTTGCAACTGGTGTTCTTATGCGGGAGCGGACCTTGCCGGATCCTCTCGCTTATCCTATCCTGCGAACGTAAAGATCATCCGCGTTCCCTGTTCTTGCAGGGTCAACCCGATGTTCGTTTTGAAGGCTTTTCAACAGGGCGCCGACGGCGTTATCCTCTGTGGATGTCACCCGGGCGACTGCCACTACGTCACCGGCAACTACTATACCCGTCGTAGAATGTCTTTGCTGTTCAGCTTCTTGAACTACATGGGCATCGAAAAAGAGCGTACCCGCGTCGAGTGGGTCTCCGCTGCCGAGGGCGCGAAATTCTCCGAGGTTATGAACGACTTTGTGGCAAAGGTCACCGCTTTGGGAGAAAATAAACGTCTGCAAGATCTGCGGGTAAAGGAGGAGTAATATGAGCGAACTGGAAAAGAGAATAATAGAAAAAGCCGCTACTCTTCTTGCCGGCGGAGAGATCAAACGGGTAGTCGGTTGGAAAAAGGGAGAGTTCATTCACGACCCCTCTCCTGCGACCTTTGAAACGGAAGAAAGTCTGAAAGATTTTATCTACAACGACTTCTGCGGAGCCAACCTCTCCAAATATCTTATCGACATCTTCAAAAGAGAGGGCAAGACGGCGGTGTTTTTGAAACCCTGCGACAGCTATAGTTTCAATCAGCTGGTTAAAGAACACAGAATTAAGAGAGAAAACGTCTACGTCGTCGGCATTGAGTGTCACGGTAAGCTCGCCAATTATAAGGTGGAAGAAAAGGGCATCACCGGGATTACTTCCGAGGCGCATGAAGGAGAGAACGTCGTCTTTGATACGTTGTACGGTAAGGTCACGGCATCGAGAGAAGAAGTCCTTTTGGACAGATGTCTCACCTGCAAAGGTAAGAAACACGTCGTTGCCGACGAGACCGTTATTATAAACGATTATGAGGATAAAGTTTCCGACAGGTTTGCTATGGTCAGAGAACTGGAAGCAATGACGGCGGAAGAGCGGTTTGCTTTCTGGCAGGGACAACTGTCCAAGTGTATCCGTTGTAACGCCTGCCGTAACGTCTGCCCGGCTTGTTCCTGTTTGAAGTGCGTCTTCGACAATCCCCAGTCCGGGATCGCGGCAAAGGCCAACGACGATACCTTTGAAGAACAATTGTTCCACGTCATCCGCGCTTTCCACGTATCCGGCAGATGCACCGATTGCGGCGAGTGTTCGAGAGTTTGTCCCCAACACATACCGCTCCATTTGTTGAACAGGAAGTTTATCAAAGATATAGACAGTCTGTATGGTGAGTATCAGGCAGGAGAGGAGGCGGAAGGCAAAACGCCGCTGACTTCTTACACCGAGTCCGATACCGAACCGAATAACGTTTTCACTGTGACGGAGGGTAAGTAATATGATTAAGATCAATAAAAACGATATCAATGCTTTCTTCGCTGCCGTCGCCGAAAAAATGCCCCTCTATCTGCCGGTGAAAAAGGCAGGAGAGACCAATTACGGAATGTACGCCGAGGGAGCGGAAGTCGATCTGACCACCTTAAAGACGGTCAAGTCGGCAAAGGATTTCTTCTTCCCTCAGTCGGAAACCATGATGAAATTCCGTAAAGAAGGTAAGAACATCGACATCATCGACGTGCGTGAGGACAAAGAACCGTTCGTCATCTTCGGCGTGCGTGCTTGCGACTACAAAGCGTTTTCCGTTTTGGACAACGTCTTTTTGCAGGAACCGGTGGACACCTTTTATAAGGCGAGACGGGATGCGGCGATCATCTGCACGCTGGCCTGCGGCAGACCGGAAGAAAGTTGCTTTTGTAAAGTGTTCGGGATAGACGCCGCCGATCCGCAAGGAGACGTCACCTGCTTTTTGACAGAAAACGGACTTATGCTCCGCGCCAACACCGAAAAAGGCGAGGCTCTCTTATCCTTATATAATAATAGTGAAAAAGCCGACGAGAAAGAGGTCAAGGCGGCGCAGGACAAGACGAGAGAGATTATAAAAAAGCTCCCCTTTTCCAATCTCGACCTGTCCCGTTTTACCGAGGAGAATTTAAAAGAACTTTTTGCGGCGGAGGAATGGAAAGAACTTTCCGAGGCCTGCCTCGGGTGCGGAACGTGTACCTTTGTCTGCCCCACCTGTCAGTGCTTCGATATCAGAGAATTTAAGACCCGTCAGGGCGTAATCAGGTATCGTTGTTGGGATTCTTGTATGTATTCCGACTTTACCCAGATGGCGGCGGCAAATCCCCGTACCACCCAATTGCAGCGGTTCCGTCAGCGGTTCATGCACAAACTTATTTACTATCCCTCCCAATACGGTGGGACCTATTCCTGCGTAGGATGCGGCAGATGCGTCAACAAATGTCCGCAACACCTCAATATTGTAAAAGTTATTAAAAAATTAGGAGGGAAAAATGATTAACGAGAATCTTATTCCCAAGATCGGTGTTGTCACCGATATTCGTAAAGACACCCCGGACGTAAAGACTTTCCGCGTGGTGGGTACCGACGGCAAAAAACTTTTCGAGCATCTGCCCGGACAGTGCGCCATGGTTTCCATTCCCGGCGAGGGAGAATGTATGTTTTCCATTACATCCTCACCCACCAACAAGGAATACATGGAGTTCTCCATTAAAAAGTGTGGGTGCGTTACCGAGGTCATTCACTCGATCGAAGTAGGACAGATGATCACCGTCCGCGGACCGTACGGCAGAAACTTCCCGGTGGAAGGGGACTTCCGCGGCAAAGACCTGCTATTTATCGCCGGCGGTATCGGACTCGCCCCCCTTCGTTCCGTTATCAACTACGTCCGCGACAATCGCAGTAACTACGGAAAGGTGGTCGTGGTGTACGGAGCAAGGAGCATGGACGACCTTGTGGACATCGAGGAGATCAAGACGCAGTGGGTAAAGGAGCCGAACTTCGAGGTCTACCTCACCATCGACCGTCCGCAAGAAGGATGGGACGGACACGTCGGCTTCGTACCGGCATACGTAAAGGAACTGGGATTGGACCCCAACATGACAGCCGTCCTCTGCGGACCGCCCATCATGATTAAATTTACTTTGGCAGGCCTGCTTGAACTGGGCTTTTCAAAGGAGCGCGTGTATACCACGTTGGAACTTAGAATGAAATGTGGCATCGGCAAATGCGGCAGATGCAACGTAGGAAACAAATTCGTCTGCAAAGACGGACCGGTGTTCAGAATGGATGAACTGGATGAATTACCCGATGAGTATTAATATAGGAGTAGAGTTATGGAAAAGAAAGTAAACGTTTATTTCTTCGGAAAGAGATACGAGGTCCCGGAAAGCCTCACCATTATGAAGGCGATGGAGTATGCCGGGTATCAGTTGGTCAGAGGGTGCGGTTGCAGAAACGGTTTCTGCGGCGCTTGCGCCACCATTTACAGAATTAAGGGTCAGCAGGAACTGAAAACCTGTCTTGCCTGCCAACAACAGGTAGAAGAGGGTATGTTCGTAGCTACGTTGCCCTTCTTCCCCTTGGTCAAACAGGTGTACGATATCAATAAGATCAAGCCCACCGAACAGATCATGATGCAACTTTATCCGGAAATTTATTCCTGTATCGGTTGTAATGCCTGCACCAAAGCCTGCACGCAAGGTCTGAACGTCATGCAGTACATTGCCTACGCGCAGAGAGGTGAGTACGAAAAGTGCGCTGAAGAGAGCTTCGACTGCGTTATGTGCGGCGTTTGCTCGGCGCGCTGCCCGGCAGGGATATCTCATCCGCAGGTAGCGGAACTGGCACGCCGTCTTTACGGAAAGTATATCGCGCCCACTTGCGAACACCTGGAAAAGAGGGTGGCTGAGATTAAAAACGGCGACTTGGAAAAGATGATGGAAGACATCATGGGCAAACCCATTTCCGAGATGAAAGAACTCTACAACCACAGACAGATTGAAAAATAGGAGAGCAAACTATGTATAATTATACCGAAGAACAGCTCGTCTCCATGAAAAAGGTGGAGGCAACCAGACAGGAGAGATTTGAGAACCTCTTCCCCCGTATGTCTGCCGAAGAAAAAGAACAGGTTTTAAAAGAAAACCATCCCGACTATATAGAGAGTGCCTACGAACAGTTAAAGGTCGGTCCCAACAAAGGGGACAAAGTGCTTCATGAACTGGCCGATCTGTTGCAAGGCAAATCCCGAGTCCTCGACATGAAGATCGACCTCGAACACCCCGCCTACGACGTTGACGTACTGGTTATCGGCGGTGGCGGCGCAGGCGCAAGCGCGGCGATTACCGCGCACAAGAACGGCGCTAACGTGTTGATGGTAACGAAGTTGAGAATCGGCGACGCCAACACCATGATGGCGGAGGGCGGTATCCAGGCTGCGGATAAAGAAAACGACAGTCCGGCGATCCACTATCTCGACGCCTTCGGCGGCGGTCACTTTGCCGCCAAGCCGGAACTGCTCAAAAAATTGGTCTACGAGGCACCGGACGCCATTAAATGGTTATCCGATCTGGGCGTTATGTTCGATAAAGACGAAAATGGCAACATGATTACCACCCACGGCGGCGGTACTTCCAGAAAGAGAATGCACGCCTGCAAAGACTACTCGGGCGCGGAGATCATGCGTACCCTTCGTGACGAAGTACTCAACAGAGAGATTCCCATCGTTGACTTTACTGCGGCGATCGAAATTATTAAAGACGACAAAGGCAATGCTGCCGGAGCGGTTTTACTCAACATGGAGACCAAAGAGATCTTCGTTGCTAAAGCAAAGACCGTCATCATCGCAACGGGCGGCGCGGGACGTCTCCACTATCAGGGCTTCCCCACCAGCAACCACTACGGCGCAACGGCGGACGGATTGGTCCTCGCTTACCGTGCCGGAGCTAAGTTACTTTACGTCGATACCCTTCAGTATCACCCCACCGGCGTTGCCGAACCGACGCAAATCTTCGGCGCGCTCGTCACCGAAAAAGTCCGCTCCCTCGGAGCGCAGCTCGTTAATAAAGAAGGTCAGGCGTTCGTCTACTCTTTGGAAACCAGAGACGTCACCGCTTCTTCTATCATAAGAGAATGCAAAAAGCGCAACAACAGCATTAAAACGACGGATGGCGAAGGCGTATGGCTGGACACCCCGATGATCGAACTCATCGGCGGCGAAGGCACCATTGAAAAACGCATCCCGGCAATGTACCGTATGTTCAGTAAATACGGTATTGATATCCGCAAAGAACCCATTTTGGTCTATCCCACCCTGCACTATCAGAACGGCGGTATCGACATTTCCGAAAACGGCGAAGCGGGCATTAAGAACCTTTTTGTCGCCGGCGAAGCAGTCGGAGGTATCCACGGACGCAACAGACTGATGGGCAATTCCTTACTCGACATCATCGTCTTCGGTCGCAACGCAGGACACTTTGCCGCGCAGAGAGCAAAAGAGGTCACTGTCGGTAAACTGACCCTATCGCACGTGAACGCTTTCGAGAAAGAACTGGAAGAAGCCGGTCTCAAACCGACCAGACTCTCTCCGCAGATCCTCCCCGATTATACCAGAAAGGATATGTAATAACGGGGGCGAAAGATGAACGCAAAAACAAAAAAGTGGATAGGTGTTTCCGTTGCGCTGGTTATTCTCGCAGGTATCATTGCATGGTGCGCGGTCAGTGCTGTACGGACGAAAGGCATCGGCGGCGTTTTTAACTTCTCCGTCGTCGTATGTTTGCTATTCGGTATTTTCTTGACGGCTGCTCTGGGCTATTTGCTCGGCAGGATTAAGGTAAAAGGGGTTTCTCTCGGTACGGCAGGGGTTTTCTTAGTCGCAATCGCCTTTGGGTGCATCTCCACCATAAAGGGATTGGAAGGACTCCCCGTCATCGGTAACTTTTACATTAAGGACTCCACGTCCGCTCTCTATAAATATTACGGCAGCATCGTCCAAAACGTCGGACTGGTACTGTTCGTTGCCTCCGTCGGTTTTATCGCCGGACCCAATTTCTTTAAGAACCTCAAAAAGAACGCGACCTCTTATGTTCTTCTCGGCGCCATAATTATCTTTATCGGCGCGCTTGTTGCGGTCGTATTTGCGCTGATTCTCGGCGAAGGGTATAGCGGAAAAGAGTTTTCCGTAGGCGTTCTTTCCGGCGCGCTCACGACTACGCCCGGTTATTCCGCCGCGCTGGAAGCAGTCGAGACGGAGGGGGCAAAATCCATGGTCACCCTCGGCCACGCCATAGCTTATCCGTTTGGCGTTGTCGGCGTCGTTCTCTTCGTTCAGCTCATGCCTAAGTTTTTAAAGGCGGACATGGAGAAAGAAAGAGAACTGTTAAAGGTTGACGCAGGTGAAACCAAAGAAAAGAAAGAAGGACTCTTTACCTGCGATCCGTTCGGCTTAATGCCCTTTGGACTTGCCGTAATCTGCGGACTTATCCTCGGCTCGATCAAGATTCCTTTGACCGGGAACGGCTACAACGGGACCTGCTTCTCTTTGGGAACGACAGGCGGCGTACTTATTATGTGCCTTATTTTCGGACACTTCGGCCACCTCGGGAAGCTCTCTTTGGAAATACCGGAGAAAACGGCAAAAGTATTCCGCGAGTTCGGATTGATGCTCTTCCTTATCGGCGCCGGTACGGCAGGCGGCGCGCAGCTCGTCACCAAGATCGCCGAGTACGGCGGACTTATTATCCTGTACGGATTCTTAGGCGGAATCGTCATGACCCTCTTACCGATGATCGTCGGCTTCTTCTTTGCCAAATACGTTCTTAAGATCAGCCTTCTTAACAACCTCGGTTCCATTACCGGCGGTATGACGTCCACCCCGGCGCTGGGTACTTTGATTTCTACGGCAGGCACCGACGACGTAGCTTCGGCTTATGCGTCCACCTATCCCGTCTCCTTGGTACTCATCGTCTTAGCATCCCAGTTCATTGTGACTTTGCTGTAAAAAAATAACGAAAAACTGTTCCATTCCCGAACGGTAAATGATATAATAAGAAAAAATAATAAAAAGTGAGGTATATATTATGGCAAAAATCGATTTAACAAAGTACGGTATTACCGGAACAACGGAAATCGTTTACAATCCTTCTTATGAAGATCTCTTCGTAGAAGAAACCAAACCGGAACTCACCGGATACGAAGTCGGCAAAGTCAGCGAACTGGGTGCCGTCAACGTTATGACCGGTATCTACACCGGACGTTCGCCCAAAGACAAATTCATTGTTATGGACGAAAATTCCAAAGACACCGTTTGGTGGACGAGCGAGGGATACAAAAATGATAACCATCCCGCGTCCGAAGAGACCTGGAAAGCGGTTAAAGAGATCGCTGTAAAGGAACTGTGCAACAAACGCCTTTTCGTCGTCGACGCTTTCTGCGGTGCCAACAAAGACACCCGTATGGCTGTTCGTTTCATCGTCGAAGTCGCTTGGCAGGCTCACTTTATCAAAAATATGTTCATCGTTCCCACCGCTGAGGAACTGGCTTCCTTCGAGCCGGACTTCGTTGTCTACAACGCATCCAAAGCAAAAGTGGAGAACTACAAAGAATTGGGTCTCAATTCCGAAACGGCGGTCGTATTCAACATCACCAGTCGCGAGCAGGTCATCATCAACACCTGGTACGGCGGCGAGATGAAGAAAGGTATGTTCTCTATGATGAACTACTATCTGCCGCTGAAAGGTATCGCATCCATGCACTGCTCGGCCAACACCGATATGGACGGCAAAAACACCGCTATCTTCTTCGGTCTGTCCGGTACCGGTAAGACCACTCTGTCCACCGACCCCAAACGTCTCCTCATCGGTGACGACGAACACGGTTGGGACGACAACGGCGTATTCAACTTCGAGGGTGGTTGCTATGCAAAAGTCATCAACCTCGACAAAGACTCTGAGCCCGATATCTATAACGCAATCAAGCGTAACGCACTTCTTGAAAACGTCACTTTGGACGAGAACGGAAAAATCGACTTTGCAGATAAGTCGGTCACCGAAAACACCCGTGTTTCCTATCCGATCAGCCACATTCAGAACATTGTCCGTCCCGTTTCTTCGGCGCCGGCAGCCAATAACGTTATCTTCCTTTCCGCCGACGCATTTGGCGTTCTGCCGCCCGTGTCCATTCTGACCCCCGAGCAGACCCAATACTACTTCCTGTCCGGCTTCACCGCTAAACTCGCCGGTACCGAACGTGGTATTACCGAGCCGACCCCCACTTTCTCCGCTTGCTTCGGTCAGGCGTTCCTCGAACTCCATCCGACCAAATACGCAGAGGAATTGGTTAAGAGAATGCAACAGAGCGGTGCGAAAGCATACCTCGTCAACACCGGTTGGAACGGCACCGGAAAGAGAATTTCTATCAAAGATACCCGTGGTATCATCGACGCTATTCTCAACGGCGACATCAAAACGGCTCCGACCAAAACCATTCCGTATTTCAACTTTGAAGTCCCCACCGAACTCAAAGGCGTCGCAACCAACATCCTCGACCCCAGAGATACCTATGCCGATCCCAAAATGTGGGATGAGAAGGCTAAGGACCTCGCCGGGAGATTCATTAAGAACTTCGTTAAGTATACGTCTAATGATGCCGGCAAGGCATTGGTCGCCGCAGGCCCTCAGGTGGAGTAAGGGTGGCTTTACGCTCATAAAACAAAAAAGTTTTAATAATAAAAGACAGTCCGAAAGGATTGTCTTTTGTTATATCTAAGGATAAAAGACAGAGTTTTATGAGCTTTCGCGAAACCATCGCTTGCAGTAGTCCACTACAGCTCTCGCTCGTTTTCGCGAAAAATCCCCACCTTCCTCCCTCCTGAAATTCGAACGATAATAAGCATATACCTCCGAATGGGGTTTAATCTGTAAGAGGTTTATAGGGCGAATTTACGCTCATAAAACAAAAAAGATTTAATAACAAAGACAGTCCGAAAGGATTGTCTTTTGTTATATCTAAGGATAAAAGACAGAGTTTTATGAGCTTTCGCGAAACCATCGCTTGCAGTAGTCCACTACAGCTCTCGCTCGTTTTCGCGAAAAATCCCCACCTTCCTCCCTCCTGAAATTCGAACGATAATAAGCATATACCTCCGAATGAGTTTGGTTCGCAGATAATTGGGTTGGGGGAGATTTACGCTCATAAAACAAAAAAGATTTAATAACAAAGACAGTCCGATAATCGGAAGTTCCATAGGTATTTTCAGTAAAGCATTTAAAATTAGATTTAAGCATGGCAATTTGTCGCGTTTATTTTTTGTTTGTGGATATGCCTCATAGAGCCTACGTGACCAAAAATATTTTGGCGAAGGTAGGCTGCACTTTTATAAAACTTTTTTACAAAAACAAGGAGTTGCTTTTTCTCCTATCAAATTAATAAGCACAAGGAGGTAAATGCTATGAATTTAGCGTAAGCAAATAACGTCGCAAAAAAGACGTTAGAAAGTCAATGGGTGGAATGGATACACAGAGGTTCTGCGCCGGCAAACACAGCCACAGAGAAGAAAATGAACGTAATAAATGGTTCCATAAACCCGAAACACTGCGCCAGTTGTCTGAATATGAACGGATGTTATTTTGTCAAGGATAAAAGCCCGGATAATTTATTACACGAACATTGTCATTGCTACTATGAAAGCGCCGGGATACCGGATATCAAAACAACATGCGCTATTCAAAAGTTTACGGATTACATATTCAATGAAGGAAATGACAAAGGGAAAAAGGCAATGTTTGAATCATGGGGGTATACAATATTTGATTCATATAGTCTAAAAGAAACCTTTGAAAAACAAGCACAATTAGCCTATCAATGCGGAGAATATGAATTGGCAGAAAGAGATGGATATGGACAAAGAATCAATATCGTGGTACACTTAAAGAAACAAACGGGAGAATCATTTACTATTATTACCGGATGGATGACCTATCCGGATGGGAAATTGGTTTTAGCAACGCCGTATGGGAGAAAAAGATGAAAGAACTTGATAGAGTAGAACTTATTAAAGATAGAGCGGAATATACTAAAAGAGGTATAAAATCAGGGGCGAAAGGAACGATCATGATAGGGGAAGAACGCAATGGCTACGTTTTGGTCTTTTTTGATGGCGAATACTATCGAAACGAAGAAGGGTTTTTACTTATGGATGAAATTGACGTCGGAGTAAGAGTCGAAGATCTTAAAGTAATATCGGACAATAAATAAAAACATTTTGTAGGAAGGGGCTGTTGAAAAGCCTCTTCCTTATAAAATCCCTATCGGCACTCACCTTAAGGATTGTCTTTTGTTATAGATACGAATAAAAGGTAGTGTTTTATGAGCGCAAATCTCCCCTTACTCCCTTCTGAAATCCATACGATAATGAGCATATGTCCCCCAGTAAATTTGGTTTGCAGATTAATCCTTATTTTTGCGCCCTTTTCGAGCCGAAAGGAGAGGAGAGAAAGGGAGATCGTCTGCGTACGAGCAAGTAAGTACGGAGAGAGTTTTTTAAATAATCCCATTCAGATCAAACCCCGTATGCAATTACCGCTTTTTCATATAGGGAATATAGTAAAAAGGTTTTGCGTAGCGGAAACAAATGTGCTATACTCGTTTATAGTGAGGTGATACTATGGAATACGGAATTTTTGATAATACCATCGTCGTTCGTTTGGATAAGGGCGATAAGATAGTCGAGAGCGTACTTAGCGTAGCCAAAAAAGAGGGCATTACGTTAGCGTACCTGACCGGAATCGGCGCAGTAGACGACTTTGAGGTGGGTGTGTTCGACCTCGACAAAGCCGATTACGCCCATTACCGTTATACAGGCAACCACGAGATCAATTCCGTCGTTGGCAACCTGACGACCAAAGAGGGCGCCCCTTATCTCCACGCGCACATTACCTGTACCGGATGCGACGGCACCGTCGTGGGCGGACACCTGTTCGAAGGTAAGGTCTCCTTGACCGCCGAGATATTTTTGCAAATTATAAACGGCTCTGCCGAGCGTAAATTCGACAGCACTGTCGGGATCAATAAAATCACCTTTTAATATAAATCAGCTTTAACGGTTTAATATCAATATTTTATTTCCGACTCCCCCAATAAGGGGAGTTTTTCTTGTAAAATTTTTTTAAAATTATTTCCTGTTCATTTTAACCGTAATTTAAAAGAAAACGGCAAAAATCAATCACTTTTCAACCAATTTCAACCAATTTCAACCAATCTCGACCGATTTCAACCAAAAGAGGGTTTTTTATGTGATAGGATAGCGTTGCCGTTAGGGCATGAGGAGAAAGAATGAAGGAAAGAGAGATCATTGAGCGGTTGCTTAAGATCGAAGAGATCCTGAAACGCAGGGAGAAATACGATTTTTTATCCAGGTATAATACCGGGGAAAAGATCCACGCCAAACAGATGGCTTTTCATACATGCCTAAAGAGAAATCGCTGGGTGTTCGGCGGAAACCGGTGCGGAAAGACGGAATGCGGCGCGGTAGAGGCTGTGTGGCTTGCACGCGGGATACATCCTTATAGAAAGAACAGGGAGAACGTGTTCGGGTGGGTGGTCAGCGTCAGTTACGAAGTGCAACGCGACGTGGCGCAGAATAAAATTCTTCACTATCTCGATCCGGAATGGATTGAGGACCTTGTTATGGCAAAGGGGAGTAAGGACAGTCCGGCTACGGGCATTATCGACACTATCGTGGTCCGGAACGTCTTTGGGGGGTTATCTAAGATCGGCTTTAAATCGGCAGAGCAGGGCCGGGAAAAGTTTCAGGGCGCCAGCCTGGACTTCGTATGGTTTGACGAAGAACCGCCGAAAGATATCTACGACGAGTGCAGAATGCGCGTACTGGATAAAAAGGGGGAGATATTCGGCACTATGACGCCTTTGTCGGGTCGGACGTGGGTGTATGACGAGATATACCTTAATAAATTCAATAATCCCGAAGTCTGGTACGAACAGATGGAGTGGGCGGACAATCCCTTTTTGGACCGAGAAGAGGTGGAACTTCTTTCGTCGGGCATGGACGATGAGATTTTGCAAAGCAGACGATACGGCAGGTTTAACGGTGACGGTGGGTTGGTCTATCCGGAGTTCGACGAGAACGTACACGTGATCGATCCCATGCCCATTCCCGTCGAGTGGCAGGACACCATCAGCATAGACCCCGGCTTACGGAATCCCCTCAGCGCCCATTTTTATTGCGCCGACTACGACGGAAACATCTACGTTGTTGCCGAACACTACGAGAAAGAACGCGATATTGATTATCACGCCGAGCGCATTAAGGAGATCGCCGATAGATTGGGGTGGCACAGGGATAGCCGGGGGAATATAGAGGCGCTGATTGACAGCGCCGCCGGTCAACGGACGCTGGCGTCCAGTAAAAGCGTGGCGGAGATGTTTTTCGAGCGAGGAATTGCCGTCAACTGTCGGGTCGATAAAGATATGTTTTCCGGCATCAGCGCGGTGAAATCGGTATTAAAAAAGAGGCCGCCGGCACTCTTTATCTTCCGCACCTGCAAAGAAATGATCCGGGAGATAAAGGGATATAGCTGGGGCAGTTGCGATCTGCCGATAAAAAAAGACGACCACGCCATGGATGAACTAAGGTACTACGTCATGCACCGAAAGAAAACGTACGAGCCGCCTAAAAAAGAGGAATCGGCGTTGGAAAAGAATTTCCGGAGACTGGTCGCGCAGGCGAAAAGGAGGTGAACGGATCATGATGGAGACGCTTTATAAAAAGGCAAAAGGGTACGACGTCGAGGAGATCGTGTGCGAATATAACGTTGATGAAGAGGGTAACAAGATCCTATCAAAAGAGAAACACTCGGTCAAGCACGTTCCGCCTGATCTGTCTGCGATAAAAGCGTATATGGAACTACGGGATTCCGAACTGAGCAGAATGGGAACTGAAGAACTGAAAAAGGAAAAAGAAAGACTATTAAAAGAATTAAAAAAGAGCGAGGTGAAAAAGAAATGAAAGAAAAAAAGATCGACCCGAGGGTGGAATTCGTACAGGCGGACTTTGCCCGTCGGGTAAAAGAGAGACTGAATCTGGAGAGAAGCTGGCTACTCAATCTCAACTTCTATGCCGGCAACCAACAGTCTGAGGTGCTTCCTACCGGAGAGATCACCGAAGCGGACAAAAAGTATTACTGGCAGGAGAACGAGGTGTACAACCATATCGCTCCCATTATCGAGGCGAGGCTGAGCAAGTTTTCCAACATCCGCGGATCGGTCAGTGTCATTCCGGCGACCAACGATCGTGCGGACGTGGAAACGGCGAAGTTTTCCACTAAACTACTTCGTAGCGTTGAGGAAGAAAACAATTTCAGGAAGATAGTCAACGAAGCGACTTTCTGGTCGGAGCTGACGGGAACGGCTTTTTACAAAGTTTACTGGTCGCCCACAAAAGGAAGATGCGTCGCGCCGGAAGAGGGCTTATACGAAGGCGACGTAGAGATCAGCGTCTGTCCGCCGTACGAAATCTATCCGGACAATTTAAGCGCAAGCGACATTGGGGAGCTGAGGAGCATTATTCATGCCAAGGCCTATCCGCTGTCCGTCGTAGAGGAGATTTGGGGCAAAAAGCCCAAACCGCTCAGCCCGGTGAACGTCTTTTTGTTTGACACCGGGAACATCGGCGGAACGGCATTGCAAAAGGGCAGAAACCGTCTTGTGCGCGGCAAGGAGCAAGAGGACTATATAACGGTCATCGAGCGGTATTCGGTACCGGACAGCGAGAACCCGGAGGGGAGACTGCTCGTCGTTGCCGGAGATACTCTCCTTTACGATGGAAAACTACCTTATCGCTTTGAAAATGGCGAGGTCTTACCTTTCGTCCGTCAGGCGTGTATTTCTCAACCGGCATCCTTTTTCGGGAGCAGTATTATCGAGCGTCTGATCCCCGTACAAAGAGCCTATAACGCAGTGAAGAACAGAAAGCACGAGTTCTTTAATCGTATGACGGCAGGGGTGCTTATTGCCGAAGACGGCAGTATTGATTTCGACGAGTTGGAAGAGGACGGTATCGGGCCGGGGAAGGTGCTGATCTACCGCCAGGGGAGCAACGCGCCAAGAATGGAAGACCTGGGGAGCGTCCCGTCGGAATTCGGAGAAGAAGAGGACAAACTGCTCGAGGAATTCGTATCCATAAGCGGCGTCAGCGACTTTCTGCTTTCGTCCGGTTTCAGCGCAAATAATATGTCCGGTGTCGCGTTGAACCTCATCATGCAACAGGATAACAATCGTATGGCGATGGTCAGCGATAACATCCGTTACGCGATAAAAGAGGTGGGTAAAAAGATCCTCTGGCTCTATAAACAGTTCGCTTCCGTCAGCCGTTTGAAACGCATTTACGGGGAGAACGGCGGAGTGGAAACGGCTATGTTTTCCGCAAGCGACATCAGTTGCGACGATATCCGTTTCGACGTGGAAGACGAAGCGGTAAACAGCGCGGAGATAAGAAGGCAAACGGCGAGAGAACTTTTTGAAATGGGACTGCTTTTCGGACCGGACGGAAAGATGTCCGATATCGCCCGTATGAAAATGATAGAGATGCTGGGATTAGGAAACTGGGAAAGCGCCCTGTCCGAGCAAGAACTGCACCGCAAGAAGGCGATGCGAGAAAATGAAATGTTTTCCGTTTCGGAACCCGAAATAGAAAGTATAGATGACCATAGTGTGCATATCAGCGAGCATGTCAGCTATCTGCTGCAAGAGGAATGCCCATTGAAGGGAGAGAGAAGAGAATTGCTCATAAGTCACGTCGAAGGTCACAAAAAACTTTTGCATTCGGCAGAAGAACGGGACGCATAAAAAACACTGAAAAAAAGGAGTTAAAGAAAATGGAACAAGAAAAAATTTCCGACATTCCCGCCGATAACGGCGACAAGAAAGAGGGGACTTCTTACGGCAAATTTAATTCCGCCGAAGAGCTGTTAAAAGCCTACACCGCTCTCGAAAGCGAGTTCACGAAAAGAAGTCAAAAGTTGAGAGAGCTGGAGTCTAAGCAAGAAGCTATCGACAAAAAAGACGGGGTAAAAACCCTTATGGAAAAGTACCCCGTTGCCGAACGATTCGCCGATGAATTGAACGATGAAATCGCCAAGTCCGCGCGTGCGGAAGGGTATGAAGAGGCGCTACTGAACGTTCTTTCACGCAACATCAAAACGGAAGAGGAGATGGCAAAAGACGAAAAGGTCATCAGCAAGGTCCTCAGTGACGAAGAGAACAAAGAATACGTTATCAACGGATACCTGGACAGGATCCGAGAAAACAATTCTTTTCGGTCTCTACCCAAAGGGGGAGCTATCCCCGTTGCCCCGGCTTATCGCCCGCGATCCATAAAAGAAGCAGGGGAAATAGCAAAAAAAATTTTAGAGAGGATTTAGAAAATGATTACGATCAGTAATGCAGACAAAATTCTTCGCTCCGTCTATCTGGACGCCGTAGCGGAGGAGATCAAAGAAAACACCAGCCCGTTTATTTCCCGTTTGGAAGAGACGAGCGAGTACCTCGCCGGAAAGGAGATCAACGCTCCCTGCCGTATCGGTATCAACGGCGGTATCGGTTGTACCGGCGAGACGGGAACTTTGCCTATGGCAGGCAACCCGACCTACCTCAACCTGAAAGCGGGACTTTGCAACATCTACGGTAACGTGGAATTGAGCGATAAAGTCATTCGTATGGGACAGGGCGCGCCCTCGAGCGTGGTCAACGTACTCAACCACGAAATGGATAACTTACTTAAGTCGGCGAAGTTCAATATGCGCCGTATGCTTTTCCAACCGGGAAGCGGTGTCCTTGCCACCATCGACAACCACACGACCACTTCTTCGACCGTTCTTTCTATTGACAATACCAAGAACCTTGTCGAAGGTATGATTATCGACATCAACGGCTCTACCGGACCACTCACTACCGGACATACGGTAACCAACGTCAACAAAGCGGACGGCACGGTCACCATCACTCCGGCTACCACGGCGACTACGGTAGGTAACACGCTCACCGTACAAGGCAGCTTCAATAACGAGATCTTCGGATTGCCCTATCTGTTCGACAGCACTATTTCTCATATGTACGGTAACGTCCGTCGGAACATTGCCTATGCGCAACCTTCTTCGTATACCGTTTCCGCAGTGACCAACGACAGTATTCAAGAAGTCCTCGACCACATCGAAGAGAATTACGGCTCCGCACCCAATCTCATCATTGCTTCTTATGATATGCGTCGTAAATATCTGGAATATATGCGTACCAACAGTCTCAACATCGACCACAAAGAAATCGAAGCAGGATTTTCTTCCATAACCTACAACGGTATTCCGCTGTACGTCGAGAAATTCGCTCCGGATAACTCCGTATTCTTCGTCAATACCGACGACTTTAAATTGGTTCAGTTGGACGACTGGAGATGGCTGGAAAGCAACAACGGCAGCATCCTTAACCCGGTAGCCAATAAACCGGCATACTATGCAACGTTGGTTAAATATTGCAACCTCATCTGTCTCCGTCCCATGGCGCAGGCTAAGATGACCTACGTCGCTCCCGTTGCCGACGACAGCAACGACTAACGATAAATAATTTTGCGAGGCGCAGATGAAACTGAGAATAATAAACGATCTATATGATATTGCATCGCGTATAAAAGAAATCGATAAAAGGTACGAGATATATTTTGAAACGGAATTACAGAAGTTCACGCTGTGGGCGAACGGCAAACGGCAAGTGGTCTTTCCGTACGATACTCTTGACGTCAGAGCTATCGAGTATACTTATGCAACCCGCGTCGAAAACGTCGATAAGCTAATTGAAGAGATCGATAAAAAGAACGAAAAGTATCAGCAGGGGAGAACGGCTCTGATGCAGGACAAAGTAGAAGACGAATTCTCCCGGCGTCTGCGCCTTGCGAAAATTTAGGAGGGAGATATGACGACGAAAACCATTGCGCAAAAGACGGCGGAGCTACTGAGAATGGAGGTAGATTTCGATACCGAGAACGATACGGCGTCTGCCATCCTTTCTTGCGCTCGGTATATCTTACGGGAACTGACCGAACAATACGTCGATCTGATTGCCACCGATACCGTCACGGTGGCGGACAAGAAGATCAGCTTTTCCGCGCTGTCAAAGACGCCCGTACACATCCTTTCGGTTAAGCAGAAAGATAGCGTTCGCTTTCGGGAGTATCCCACCTATATTAAGGTGCCGCGCGAAGGCACTTATGAAGTGACTTATTCCTACTTTCTTCATTCTCTCGGCACCGGTGACGTCGTGACTCTGCCGCCCAAATATACCGAGGACGTCCTTTCACTGGGGGTTGCGAGCGAGTATTTATATCGGACCGGTTATACCGATGACGCCGCGCTCTTCGGAGAAAGATATTATACCGCGCTGAAGAACCTTTCTTCTACGCGAAAAGAAATCGTGTTGCCGGCGAGGAGATTTTTATGAGATACAATTGCCAAAACAGGTATACGGTACCGAAAAAGTATCTGTATAAGGTGGAAAAGTTTTCCGGAATAGACGGAGTCGAGAGAGAAAAACTTCCCTTTAACTACGCTTCATACGGATATAACGTCCGATTTTCGGCAGGAGAAATAAAAGAGGGAAACGGAATTGAGTACGCCAAAATCGGAAACAGATATATCCCCGGAACGGGGACTACGGGAGAGGGGATACAACGACTCTTTCTCTATAAACGATTCGATAGGTCCACCGGGATAAGGGACGACAGATTGATCGTCTATAGCGACGGAGAAAAACTATACCAAGCCGACCTCGCCACCGCGCGGAGTTTCAGCCAGATCAACGTTACGCTGGGTACGGACAATCTCACTTTTTTAAATTGCGAATACAACGGACAAGACGTGCTTTGGATTTGCGACGACAGAGGACACTTGGTCATCTACGACGGAACGAACGTGCAGACGATGTCCGATACGCCCTATTTTTCCGATGCCTGCGTATATAACGGGAGAGTGTACGCAACGAGCGGGAGCGGTAATAACGTACTACGATTCAGTGCGGAGAACGACCCGACCGAGTGGCGAGAATCGGAAGGGGCGGGGAAGGTGCAATTCCCCGACGACGGCGGTAAAATTTTGCGTTGCGTGGTGTATAAAGAGTCTTTGATCATCTTCCGCGAATACGGCGTTTATAAATACGTCCGCTACCCGGGATCTTCTACCTATACGCTAACGAAAGTCTTTTGTACCGAACAGCCCATTTATCCGAAAAGCGTTTGCGTTTGCGACGGCAGATTGATCTTTTTGTCCGGGAAGGGCTTTTATGCTCTCGACGGCTCCGTCGTGACCGCCATCTGGAAAAACCTCTTTCCTCTTATCGAATCGGCAAAGAATTGTAGTGCGGCGTGCTTTGACAACCGCTACTATCTGACCTTTTCCATGAAAAAGGACGGGACGCAAGTAGGAGAGGAAAACGCATACTTTGTCAACAACGCCTTTTTGGTGGTAGACGCGGACGGAAAGGAATACGGAATCACCAGAGGAGCGGACGTGGCGGAATTCATTCCGGTTGAATACAAGGGCGAGACCGAGTTGTTTTGTCGGTTCACCCACAGTTATCATACGTTCGATATCGGCATGGTGGGGAATAGCGGAAAGGTGTTTTCCACTTCTCTTAAAAAGGTATGGTACCATCCGGTGAGTCTATGCGCATCGGCAGGCGAAAAGGTTATTTTAAAGAAGATCTTTTTGAGGAGCAGCGGCGAGATCACGGTCAAAGTAAAGACGGACGTGGAACAGGAGTTTTCCATTCCTGCGGCCGGACGGAACCACTGTATCGTCATCGGCAGAAAGGGGGACGCGGTCGGTCTCACGCTAACCTCGACCGCGGATAAAATCACGGTGACGGACATGGAAATGGAGTTCGATAAATCCAATAGAGGTGTATATGACGAATAACGATATAGAACGCAAACTGGATGAAATACTGATCAGGCTAGTTGAACTGGCCGAAAAGGTATCCGAACTAAGTCAATAAGGAGGCTAATTATGGGGGAACAAATAATCCAAATGGCGACGGAGACGGGAATATGGGCGGTGCTTTTCGTATGGTTGTTTTTTAAACAAATAAAGGAAAGCAAAGCGCGCGAGGAAAAATATCAGCAAACGATAGACAGCCTCGCCGAAAAGCTCAAACTGATCGCCGAAATAAAAACGGACGTGGAAGAAATAAAAAGCGCGCTCACCGTGCGAGAAGAAAACCTGTCCGAGAAATAATTTTTAATAAAAAAGGGGCTGAACGTATGAAGTGAACCCCATTTAGGACACTCAATAAAAAAAGGCCCTACGAATACTTCCTATGGTACAATTGCCATAGGAGGTATTTTTATATGGCTAGCAAAGGACAAAAGTTTAACAAATACACAGTTGAGTTTAGACAAATGGTAGTTCAGCGATATCTAAACAATGATGGCACGCCTACTACATTAGGCAGAGAATATGGCATTTCGCATAAAACAATAGAGACTTGGATTAGAGCATATCGCAACAATATCCCAATAGGACAACAAGAAAGAGGAAAAGGCAGAAAGAAGGATAGTGAGATAGACTACAAAGAGAGGTATGAGATACTAAAAAAATACCAGGCCTTCATAGAGGCACGACGAGAGAAAAAGTAATGTTCATTAATCTGCATATTGGGATATACAAGCTGGATAATATGTGTGCTGCTTTGGATATAGCCAAGAGAACGTATTATAAGTACCGCAATACGCAGGACAAAGACTACTACGATTATCTCTTGATAAGGGAGATATTCGAGGAGAACAAACGAACATACGGATATCGTAGGATATGTGAAGCCATTTTGATAAAGTATGGTGTAATACTGAATCACAAGAAAGTGGCGAGGATTATGAAGAAATATAATCTGAAGCCGGAATACATAAAGCGGATAAAGCCGAATACAAGCAAGAAGAGAATAGAAGAGAACGTAAAGCCTAATCTTTTGAAGAGACAATTCAATGTTAAAGAGCGAAACAAAGTTTGGGTGACGGATATAACTTATTTGATTTGGAAAGACAAGAGAGCATATTTATCCACTATCTTGGATCTATATGACAGACGGGTTGTTGCGTACAAGATATCCAAATTCAACAATAACCAATTGGTGATGGATACTCTAAACGAGGCGATAGTAAAAGAAAAAGATGTGGACGGGATAATCCTACATAGCGACCAAGGATTCCAATACACATCTTTTGAGTACAAAGCCATCTGTACCGCCAATGGGATTACAATTTCAATGAGCCGAAAGGGTACTCCAATTGATGACTCTCCTATGGAGAGTTTCCACGGCATACTCAAGAAAGAGACTTTGTACAACAATTATATCACAAGTTTGGAAGAATACATAGCCCTTGTTGAAGATTGGATAGAGTTCTATAATACAAAACGCATAAAAAACAGGAAGAGAAACTAATCCCTTCCTGTTAAGTACTTTTTTATTGAGTGTCCTAAATGGGGTTCACTTCAGAACGTAGCCCCTTTTTTTCTTAGCCGATTTTTCGGATAATTACTCGTACTTTGCTTGTAACGCCATCAGCTCGGCGATGCCTTTTTTGCCGAGGGCGACGATGGAGGCGAATTCCTCTTCGGTAAAGGAACGACCCTCGCCGGTACCTTGTATCTCGATGAACTCTCCTTTTTCGTTGATAACGAAGTTCATATCGACGTCGGCTTTGGAGTCCTCTTTGTAACACAGGTCGAGCATGGGTTCGCCGTTCACGATACCTGCGGACACGGCGGCGACTTTGTGGACGATGGGGTTTTGTTCCAGCCGTCCTTCCGATATCCATTTTTTCACGCCCAGGCAAAGGGCAACGTAGGCGCCGGTAATAGAAGCGGTACGAGTTCCGCCGTCCGCCTGCAACACGTCGCAGTCGATCCAGATGACCCGTTCGCCCAGCTTTTCGTAGTCGACGGCGTTTCTCAGCGCGCGCCCGATCAGCCTTTTTATTTCGGTAGAACGTCCGTCCGGCTTGCTTGTTTCTCTCTTTTTACGCGCTCCGGTCGAGGAGGGGAGCATGGCGTATTCGGCGGTCAGCCAGCCTTTACCCGTTCCTTCTAAAAAGGGCATGGTGCCTTCTTCTAACAGGGCAGTGCAAAGCACGCGCGTTCCGCCCCAGTTGATCAGCACCGATCCGCCCGTCGTTTGGGTGAAATCGGGGACGATCTCCACTTTTCTCATTTGGTCGTTATCTCTTCCGTCAAATCTCATAATCTATCTCCTTATTTTTCTATCTATAGCATACACCTTTTTTTCTTATCTTGCAATTGAGAAGACGGTATTATATAATAAGAAAGGGGAAAGAATGTTCGTGCTACGGAGACTCTTTACTTGCGGAGATGAAAATGAAAAGAACGTTTAGCGTTTTATTGTTTGCTATTTTTGCCCTCACCCTGTGCGGTTGCCATCCCTCGCGTAGCAGCGTTACGGAAAAAGACAGATATATTATTGCTCTCGGCGATGCGATAGAAAGTTCTTTTTTATTTAGCGTCTATTCGATAGACGCCGAAGAAAAGATCACTACAGGGGAACAGACGACCACCACCAAGTACGAGGTGCATTCCGACGGCATAAGACGGTCGGAAAAGACCACTATCGGCGGTCAAACGACGGAAGAGTACTTCTTAATGCAAGATGGGCGGTACTTATTCGGAAAGGACGACAGCACTTACGGACTTGTGGTAAAACAGATAGGTAAAGAGGAATTCGACCGGGGGGGATTAAGAGAATATCTGCGGGTGGAACGGGCGTTCGACCTGTCCGATCCGGAGTACGTGGACGAGGTCAGTAAATTCCTGCAAAACATCATTTTCTACGTCGGCGACTACGGAAATAAAGGGTATTTCCACGTAGAAAAGGAAGGAGAGAATACCGTTTTGAGATACGATGAAGGTTCCGATCAAAACGTTACTATCGTCGTCAGCGGCAGCGTTATTACCCGAATCACGGCAAAATATAACAGGAACGCTGAATTCGACAAAGCGATAAACCGTAAAAAGTCCTACGCCCCCGAAAGGTCGGTGGAGTGGTCCGTCAACGTGACTTACGGACAGGCGGAAGTCCATTTACCCGAGATCTTCACAAAAGCGCTGCAAACGGAACTGACGATGCCTGCGATCGGCTTTGACGACTTTGATAGCAGTTTACGCTACTTTGATTTCTGGCGTCTCTACCCCGGTGCGCGTTTGACGGAAAAGGACGACAATGGCACGGTGCTTGCGGTGTACGAGGCAAAGGACGGCGTCTACCACATAACAAGAGGAGAGGAAGAGGAATACTATTATTACGATAAAGAGTATTATTGTCTGGAAAGAATGAACGGAGAATTTATAAAACAAAGAATATTGGAGGAAAGTTACGAAGAAGCCGGCTATATGCTATATAACGGCGTCAAAAAAATGTTCGGTGAGGCATACGTGGAACCGGACGGGAAGAAAGGTAATGGTGAACTGATTTGCGTATACGGTGGGACCGTCTTAAATTCCAGTATCCTTGTGGATGCCTACTTGTCCTTTCTGGAAGCTACAAAGCAAAACGGAGAAACAACCGCAAGAACGTGGGACGAGTTTATGGATGAAAATTCGGAACTGACCAAAATGGTGTTAGAGTACGTCAAGAGTCTGCGGTGGGAAGCGGTCATCGTCGGAGAAACCACAAAGAGGATATCCTTTGGTATGGAAACGGACCTGGGGATGAGAGCGGAAATTCAAGACGGCGACGAAAGGGAAATACGGACGTGGTATTTTGAAGAGATAAAGGACTCGATTACTTTACCAAAATAAAAAAATAAAAAGAATAAGGAGAAGTACTATGAAAAAGAAAGTATGTTTTTTGGCAATCGCAGTGTTAATCATTGCAGCAGTATTGGTTGGGTGTAATAATGAGAAGAATAAAAAAGGAACGGAGTTTACCGAGGGCGATTATATCTGTGCGGCATCCGGCGCAAACGTGACCATATTGGGATTGTCTAAAGAAGGTAAACAAAAAGAGGTCCTTATTGTTCCCGAATTTATTCGCGAGAAAAAGGTCGTCGGTCTCGGTGATGAGGATCATAGTTTTGTCAGCGAAAAATTGAAAAAGCTATATATTCCTTTTGCTTTGGAAAATCAATGGGAGGGAGATGATCCCGATGCTGTTATCAATATTCCGAACGCTTTTATTGTCGGCACGGATGAAACAACGGTCGTACGATACGCCAATCCGGGGTATATATGTAAAAACGTTGTTCTCTCCCCGGATAGAGCTGAAATATACAAAAAAAATTGGACGGACGGAAGTAAATTTTTAGCGGCGAATATAGTCTATTGCGAATATAATATGTCCGTTACCAGCGTGCTTTGGGCGGATTATATTACCGATACCTGTCCGGGAGGATATTTGCCCGAGTTCCCTAAAAAAGAAGATCAAAGTTTGGTCGGATGGTACACGGATAAGGAAAAGACGCAGGTTTGGGACGGCACCATTTCCGGTGAAACATACGTTTACGGGCAGTATGGCTATGCCGATGGGACAGTATGGGGAATAAAAAATGAGCAGAGTGGAAAAATCCAACTCATGGATTTCTTGTCGACTCTCGAAACGTTGCCAACTCATCTGGTTCTACCCGGGAATATAGGAGATAAAGAAGTGGATAGTATAGGGAGCGGCGCATTTCGCGGCAGAGAATTTTTATCGGTCAGTATTCCCGCCTCGGTAGAAAGCATCGGAATGTACGCTTTTGAAAATTGTACAAGGATGTCTGATATTATTTTTCAAGAGGGAAGTTGTTGCAAAACGATTTACGGCGAGGCGTTCAACGGATGTAGTGCGCTTACGATTTTTCACGCGCCCGATTCGCTAGAAAATATCTGGTGGTCGTTTAACGACTGCACGGCGCTCAGTACCGTTGAACTTGGCAACGCCACCGTTTCGTCAGGTTCTTTTACCGGGTGTACGGCATTAACCACTTTTTTAAAATCGGAAAATAATACTTCCGTGGAAATCGACGGAGGAGTACTGTATAGTGTCAATAACGATGCGAAGAGACTGATCGTTTTCGCCGGTGGGTCGACACAAACTTCTTATGAAATAGCGAGTGATTGTATCAGCATAGAAGAAGGAGCGTTTAAAGGCAATACCTGTTTGACTGAAGTTAGTGCCGCAGGGTTGATCTCTATCAGGTATAAGGCATTTGAAAATTGTACGAGCTTACGGACGGTAAACTTTAATGCGATGAGTTTAGGAGAGGACTCTTTTAAAAACTGTTGCGCGCTTACTTCGGTAACACTCCGCGGAAATGGCAACGTGCAATTGGGATCCAACGCCTTTGCCGGTACGACGGAGGAATGCGTGTTTTACGTGCCGGCATCAAAAGTAGAATATTATACCGAATGTGCGGCGGAAATCGGGATCCTCGGAACCATCACAGCGTTGGAATAAAATATGAAAAAGAAGACAAAAAAGATATTAATTTCGATAGCAATCGTCCTTTCTTTTTTTGTAACGGTCATTCCACTGTACATTTTTACTTATGATTTTAATTTGTTCGTGTGGCGGCTTATTCCCACGCATATGCCGGACGGATATACAATAACGGCGCATAGTGGATGCGAAGGGACGCCGGCAAACAGTATGGAGTCTATTCGGAAAGGGTACGAACTCGGAGTACAGGTCATAGAGGTCGACGTCAACTTTACCGAAGAAGGTTTCTGCGTCCTTTCTCATGATTCGCCGCAGATCGGGGATTTGACGCTGGAAGAGGCATTTGCTTTTATATCGGCAGAAACCGACTTGCGAATCAATCTGGATCTCAAGAGCACGGCGGACATGGGAGCGGTCTACAATCTGATCAAAAAATATGGTCTGGAGAAGAGGGCATTCTTTACAGGCGTAGGAACGGACCGCGTGGAGATATTGCGCCAATACTGTCCGGGGATAGGATACTATATCGGGTTCGATTTTAAAAATAACGGTACGAAAGAGATAAAAGAAAAGGTGGCGTTGGCAAAAGAACTCGGCGCTTTGGGAGTCAATATCCACTATTCTTCCATCACGTCGAAATTGGTAAAGATCTGTCACGAAAACGGGATGCTCGTTTCCGTCTACACCATTGATAAACCTGCCGTAATCTCTCACGTGCTATTGTGCGCTCCCGACAATATCACCACGCGAAGACCCATTCAGGTGATGAGATTTATTGAGAAACGTCCTCATTGATGGGCTGTATAAAAAGATTATATAACAACACGTTTGATCATTTTTTTCCAAACCAATGGAGCGGATTGAACCGTTGGCGTTTCAGATAGCGCGCTCGTTTATCTGGGAGCAGATAGTCTGAACCGTTCTCCGCGGCGGCAGCCATGACGGGTAGGAGAATATCGGCGGCGTCTTTTGCTCGACAAAAAACAGAAGGGGCGTTCCCGATCGGAGCGCGAGTTTGTGCGCTGAGGATAAGGGGCTCCAGCGTCGGGTAATAGCGTGAGACGTCATCGCAATAGGGACAGTGTATCGTTTTCATCGGATGCGGCGTTTGGGCGCCGTTATCTATGATAAAAGGAACCTCTTTTTGCGATAGTCTGTCCGGGACGCCTGCCGATTCTTCCAGGCAGTGAAAGAAAGTGTTTTTGTCGTACCCAACGCCGAGTAAGAGGATGACGGCGTTTTTATCTATCAGCTTTCCGTAGCAACCCTTTCGCGGTGTGGGGGTTACGATCGTTTCCTCTCCGGCAATGAATTCCTCTTTGCCTTTACCGAAGACCACGACGGAGTGGGTGGGGTGACAGCTACGTACGCCGTCCGCTCTTCTGACCGCCGTTTGGGATAACAGCCCCGTACACGGCTCGGCGTTTTTGAGGTTGAAGACAGTACTTTTCTTATTGACGGAATGCCAGGTATGAGCAGGTACGATAAATAACCCGTCCGACAAATACTCGCAAAAAGCGTCGATCAATCCGTCCATGCCCCTTTCAAAGCGCCCAAAGGCTTTCATGGAAGAATGGACGAGAAGGGTATCGTCGTGTTTTACGCCGGCTTTTTCCAATTGAGTAAAGAGTAGTTCTTTCGTTATCGTCATTGTCTGCATAGGTAGGTGTCATGCCGGATTTATTGTTTGGTTTCCGTGATGATTCTTATTAAGCGCAGTAGCCCCGTCGTTATCGGGAGGGCGCACCATCCGGCATAGAGGGAGTAGACGCCCCCTTCGTCCGGTTGGTTGTCCTGATTGCACCGCCCCTCGGGGACTTTGGTTATCTTGTTGAAAGAACCGCGCCAACCGCCGTCAACGATAGGATCGTTTTCTTTGCACTGTACGTCCAGCGCAAAAGATGCGACCTTTTTGGCATAGTCTAAAAACTTTCTTTTCCCGGTTACCTCGTAGAGGGAAATCAGGGCGTTGAGTCCGTATCCCATAGTGTAGACGAAGTCGCAGATATTCACGTCGTTGTTTTTGGACGCGGACATCGTTTCCGGCGTGCCGTTTGCTCCCGGCGCGAGCATATTTTTTCCAGCCAGGTCAGGCAGTCTTTTGCGGCGGATGGGATGTTATTTACCGATGACATAAAAATATTATAACATGTGACTTTCTTTTGCACAATGGGGCTTTTCAAAATGCAAAAAATATAGTATCATAAAATAAGCTATTACTTTTTATAAAGGGCGTGCGCATGAAAGAGAAATTGATTGGCGGATATTATAAACTGAAAGAGTACTGGCGTCGGCCGCCGCAGGGGTATCAGGTCAGTTACAAAGAGATAGCGGCCTTTACCGCCGGAGTGGCGAGTACGTCGTTTATGAACATCTTTACCGCCTGGGTCGGACTGGTAGCGACGTTGCCGCTGATGAACGCTTATTTCAGAATGACGCCCGGACTGGTGCTTATCCTCGGCTGGGTGGGCGCGATCATTACCCTCATCCGTTCTCCCATCTTTTCCATGATTATCGATAATAGTAACAGTAAAAAAGGAAAATTCAAACCCTTTTTACTTTGGCCGACGGCGGTCAGCGCGGTCAGTTATTGCCTAATACCTTTTATTCCGAGAGGGTGGATGGACGCTGTGGCGTTTGAAATGCCCCTTCCTATCATCCCTTACCTCAACGGAGAAGCGGATACGTTGATCTTTTCCTGGGGTATTATCGCTATGTTCGTGTTGTTACAGATAGGTATTTCCTTTTCTCAATTCACGGCGCAGGCAATCACCGGGATACAACAGACCATCACCTCCAATTCACAGGAACGGACCAATATCAACTCCGTCCACAGCACCCTCGGGCAGATACCCAGTAGCGTAATCAACACCATATTGCCGATTATCGCCGTATGGGTGGCGGGGGAGAGCGGTCAGTACCAGCCCCTTATTTACCGTATCTTTTTCCCCGTCTGCGGTGTAGGCGCATTTTTTTGCGTGCTTATGACCTATCTCCACACCAAAGAACGCGCCGTACTTTCCGTCAATAACGTAGCCAAAGTCGGATTTGTGCAGGGGATAAAGGCACTGGCAAAAAACAAGTATTTTTGGCTGATGATCCTTTATAGCGCCTTTACCGGCTTCCGCGGCGTTATCAATTTCTATCAGTGGATCTGTATGTATTCCATCGGCGGAAATTTAGGGGGCGTGTTATACGGCGTACTCAGCGCAGTCCTTGGCACCGCCTATCTCCCGGCGCTTATTTTAGGGCCTATGGTCTATAAAAAAGTGGGCAAGAAAAAAGCCATCTGCTTTGGCAACCTCTTTTTCGTTTTGATGGCGGCAATTCAACTTTTGGTGTGCAAAAGTTATCCCGTTATCGCGCTGTTCTGTATCTACGGGCAGAACTTCACCCTAGGCATTGCCATCGTCACGACGGTGATGACCAGCGACGCTCTCGACTACGAGCAGTACCGTTCGGGACTGCGTCTGGAAGGGACGTGGACCAATTATTTCAATATCATCCTGACCGTCGTCGGACTGTTTACGGGCATCCTTTCGCCGCTGTTTTTGTCCTTTGCCGGGATCAAACTGACCGACGAATTCGACGTTGTGTTCCGTAATACGGATACCCTGTCCAACGCCTACTTCTACTATACGTTACTCGGACTTATCGGCGCCGTGCTTGCGTCCATTCCCTTCTTCTTTTGGGATCTCGATGAGAAAAAGCACGCCGACATCGTTCGCGTACTTCATATCCGCGCGGCGGAGACCGATCTGAAGGACGGATGTCTGACCGACGACGATATCCTCAACATAAAAGCGGTATTGGACGCCTACGAAGGCGGAAGCGACTTTTTGAAGAAGAACGTCGACGAAAAGAGGGAAGTATGTAACAAGGTCATGGAGTTTTATGACGAAGCCAAAGCCCGGTGCGACAGAGAAAAATTCCTCTCGGACAGAAACATTTTCCTCTCCAATCTCGCCGTGGAAGAAAAGAGACTGGAGTCGCAGGTGGAAAAACGAAAGAGAAAGGGGGGCGACTTCGACGAGGAGAAGTTCCGCGCCGATTTTATTGCCTCCTCTCGTTTTATGAAAGACAAAGACAAATATGAGGTTGCCGATGAAAAATAAAAAAGTACTTGCCCTTTTTCTCATTCTCACACTGGCAATAACCATCGTTGTGGGCATGACGGGGTGCCAAAAGAAACTGGATATGACGGTGCTTTATTCGGAGATAGACGCCGGCGCGGAAGTGACGTTCACCGTCCTCCATACCAGCGATACGCACCTGACTTTGTATAGTGACAGCGATACCAAAGAGGTGAAAAAGCAGGGCAAAAAGCGCACCAAGCGTTTTGATAACTTGCAGGAACAAAAGCTCCAATACGTCGCCTCTATGGCAAAAGAAAACGGCTGGCGCATCGTCCACACCGGAGACTTGATGGATTTTCCCACCGACGCCAATATCGAGCGCGCAGGTGTGTTTTTTGCAGAAACGGACTGCCTGTACGTTCCGGGGAATCACGAACCGGAGGACGTAAACAGCGACTATTACAAAAAACTCTCTGCGGTAGCAGGACGGGACCTCAGCTTCTTTTGCGAGGAAATAAACGGCGTGTGTTTCGTAGGTATCGACAACTCCGATCACAAAATGACGGCAACGCAGCTTGCCCAATTAAAAGAGGTCGTTGCGACGGGTAAGCCGATTATCCTGCTTGTCCACGTTCCCCTTTATACCAAAGAACTGTACGACGCCAGCATCGTCGACGACGGCGCGGCTTACCTTATGGCAGTGCCGGAAGATTTGATGAAAAATTACCCCGAAGATAAATACCGCTCCCAAAAAGCGGACGAGATAACGTATGAATCTTTTGAATACATTATCGGACAGGAAAACATAAAAGGCATACTTTGCGGTCACCTGCACATCGACTTTGAAACCAGGGTCGGGAATATCCCCCAATACGTCGTTGGTCTGGACAGTGTGCGCGTTGTGACAATTAAATAGGAGAAGAGATGAAAGAGATACTTATTGAAGGGCATAGAGGGTACTGCGCCGTCTATCCGGAGAACACCATGATTTCATACGAGGGCGCAATGGACCTCGGCGTGGACGCGGTGGAATTCGATATCAGATTGACAAAGGATAAGATCCCCGTGCTTATGCACGACAGTAACGCCAAGCGCACCTGCGACGTGGACGTCGAGATTGCCGACCTGACGCTGCAAGAAATCAAACAGCGGCTCAACCCCGCCTATACCAAGAAGTTCGGCAACAAATACCTTTCGTGCGGTTTGACGGTGCCTACCTTTGAAGAACTGTGTGCATTAGCGGCGAGAAAAAGACCGGATATCCATATGGGAACGGAACTTAAGATCAGCACCGAAGAATGCGCCGATATCGCCGTTGCTATGTTAAAGAAATACGGACTGTTCGAGAATGCCTTTTTCTATCTGTGGGATACCCGTATCGTCGAGTATATCAAGACGAAATACGGCGGCAGAACGATGGGGTATCTGAAAGGTAGCATGAAATACCACGGAAAAGACCCCTATCGCTACTACGACGAGATCGGCATGAACCTTAGCCAGGTCAGGTCCATCTTTTATCCGCTGTACGCCCGGCACGGGTTCCCCACCCATATGTTTTGCGCTGATAACGAGAAGGACGTCAGGAGGTTTTTGTCCAAGAAAGAATGCAATCTTATTACAGCCAACGATCCGGTTCCGGCGATGAAAGTGCTGGGGCGTAAAATAGGCAAAGTCAAAGGAGCAGAGGAATGGACTTTGGACAACTGATCAAGCAATACGAAAACTGCCCGTGCGGACAAAAGCACCAGTGTCTGATAGGAGATATCTGTATCGGTAGCGGTATTACCGCCGACGTAGGACGCATTTTAGAGGAGAACGGGTTTGGAAAAAGCCTGCTCCTTGTCGCCGACGAAACCACCCTTTCCGCGGCGGAAGGAATAGAAAAAAGTTTGAACGGGTTTCGGGTAACGAAGCATATCTATCCGACCCTCCGCGTTGCGACGATGACGGAAGTGCGCCGGATTAAGAGCTATTTTGAGCAGGGGATAGAGGGCGTCCTCGCCGTGGGGACGGGGTCGATACACGATACCTGCCGAAAGGCATGCGCCGAGGCGGATAAAAAACTCTGCCTGTACGCGACCGCCCCAAGTATGGACGGCTTCGCTTCCTATTCCGCCCCCATCGTAGATCATAATTTCAAGATCACGTACGAAGCAAAATGCCCCGAAGTCATCATTGCCGATACCGCCGTCTTAGCCCGTTCCCCCGTCGAACTGAAGAGCGCCGGGTTCGGGGATATGATGGCAAAGTACGTCGCCCTTATTGACTGGCAGGTGTCGCGTCTTATTACCGGAGAGAGCTACTGCTCTCGTGTAGCGGCATTGACCGCCAAAGCAACCAACACCGTCTTTTCTATGGCGGATAAAGTGACAGCGGAGAGTGAGGAAGGGGCAAAGAAAATTTTCGAAGGCCTGCTTTTAACGGGCATTGCCATGAGTTTTACCAAGACTTCCCGTCCCGGGAGCGGCACCGAACATATCATGGCGCACTACGTTGAATGCAAAGAACTGATCGAAAACAAAGTCCCCAACTATCACGGCGAAGACGTGGGTGTAATGACGCTACTTATGCTGAAGCAGTACGACAGCATTCTTGCACGCGACAGCGTGACCGCCTTCCCGGAACGAAACGACTGGGAAGACATCAAAAAAACCTACGGCGCCCTCGCGCCCGACATGATGAAACTCAACACTCCCGATACCATAACGGACGGCATCGACCCGACCCTGATTGAAAAAAACTTTTCCGCGATAAAGGACGTCGTTCGCTCCGTTCCGCGCTATGAAGAAGTTTACGCCGCCATGAAAAAGGCCGGTTGCAAGCTAACCTATAAGGATATCGGAAAAAGCCGGGAGCTGATTAAAGAAGCCTTTTATTACCACCCCTATATGCGACGCCGCCTGTCCCTCCGCCGCTTAATAAACATGACGGATATCCCTTTAATTGAAATATAAAATTAACTTTGGAATACCAAAAAGAAAAATATAAGAACCCAATCGGCGCTATTTGGAGATGATTGTATGAAAAATAAGAAGAAAATGAGTAAAAAGACAATGGTCATATTGATTATAGCGGCGGTATTACTGGTCGCGGGAATAACTTTGTTGATCGTTTTTGCGCCTCTTATTTCGTTGGACAGGAAGTTGCGCTCCGCTCCCTTGCCGGCGGTAAACGAGGAAGCGATTTCCGCGCCGGATAAAATACACTTTTTAAGTACCGGCGGATCGGACGCTATCTTGCTCGAGAGCGACGGACACTTCGCCTTGATCGACGCGGCGGAGGACAGCGACAATCCACGAGGCTTTTCCAACCTGGAACTGGATGGGTATGAAGATAAAGTTGTCGCCTATCTGAAGAAATGGGCGGCGGATGAGAACGGAAAGGTTCATCTTGATTTCGTCCTGGGAACCCACAGCCACTCCGACCACATCGGCGGCTTCGATACCGTCATTCTCGACCCCGATATCACCGTGGATCGTGCCTATCTGAAAAAATACGACAGCTCCAAAGTAAAGGACTACGAGATAGAAAAATGGGACAACCAAGAGGTCTACGATCAGATGGTAAACGCCCTCAACGAGCGTGGTGTCCCCATCGTTTCGGAAATGGACGGCACTCCCTTTATGCTGGGTAACTTTACCATCACCCTCATCAATACCACCGATCCCGACACCGGGGAAAAGGTGGGCGAAAACGACCATTCTCTCGGCGTACTTGTAGAGAAAAACGGAACGAGAGTATTCCTTGCCGGCGACATGGATAACCTGTCCGGCGACGAAGACCGTCTCGCTCCTCAGATCGGAGAAGTGCATCTCTTAAAAGTCGGTCACCACAGCAACGAAGGCTCCAGCACCAAAAACTTTATAAAAACTCTTTCGCCGGAAATCTGCGTCATCACCAACCGTCACGATTATGTCAATCGTATGGTGCTGATGCGTATCGAGCGTATCTGCAAACCGATGTTTTATACAACGGATAAAGAAAACGGTGTGCTTGCCGTCATCGGCGATAACGGCAAAATCGACTGCTATGGTCAGACGCACTGATTATGAATAAAGTATTTTAGGAAGAGGTTATTATGGCAAACGCACTTATTAACAGTCAGATTTTCTTTTGGCTGGGCGGACTGTTGTCCGTTCTCGCTATCGCGGCCCTTTTGATACCGTTCAGAAAGTATTATTTCGGAGATTGGAATGCAAAAAGAGCCTCTATAATCGGCGTCGGTATCGGCGTATGTATCGTTATCTTTTCAGCTTGGACAACGGCATTTCTTTCGCCGACGAACGTTACGGACAAGGTTTTTGTCATTCGCTGGGTGATCGTTTCTCTCTCCCTGCTTGTCCTTTATTTTTTGGCGCTGTGTTTGATAACGTTAAAAAGAGGCGGAGCAAGGGGCTACAACCTCTCGGTTATTATCCTGGCAACTTTGGTCGGGTCGTTGTTTCTCTTGACTTTCTTCCGCAGTAACGGGATCCTTTCGCCGCTGGTCAGCTCCGTTATCTTTTGTTCGATGTACGCTTCGGCTGTTCTTGCGACGATTTTTTACAATGCCTTTTCTCCCAGCGCAGAAGCGCCGGTGGTAAAAGACTTCTTTATCAGAGACACCTTGCCGCAAGGGAATGGACAAAAGGTCAAAGTCATCCTCTTGAACGGTCAGTCGAACGCCGAGGGCGTTTCTCGCGTGGCTTATCTTAAAAAGTACGCGTCGGAAGAGGAGTTTATGCGCTACACGTCCGGGTACGAGAACGTAATGATCAACTACTTTAATTACAACGGCGCGACTTCTTCGGGCGGAGCGTTCGAGTATCTGTCGGCAGGAGAGGGGGGCGACGTAAAAAGAGCTTTTTACGGGCCGGAGCTGGGACTTGCGGACGCGCTTAGCCGTCGCTATCCCGACGAAAAAATCTTTATTATCAAATACGCTTGGGGCGGCTCTGATCTGCACACGCAGTGGCTTTCGCCTTCTTCGGACGGAAGGACGGGAGAACTTTATAAAGCGTTCGTCAACTTCACCAGGGGGTGTTTGGACTATCTGAAGAAAAAGAACTACGACCCGAAAATTTACGTTATGTGCTGGATGCAGGGCGAGTCGGATGCCTTCGGCGTATACGCAGCGCCCTATGCTAAGAGATCGGAGAACCTGATTTGCGACGTCAGAAAGGAGTTTTCTGACTACGCCTCGGACAAAGGCATCTGGTTTTTGGATGCCGGCATTTCCGACAGTCCCTACTGGCCCCTCTATAAGGTAGTCAACGAAGGGAAAAAGAAGAATGCGGAATCGGTGGGAAAATATATCTATCTTGACACCATTGCCGCAGGGCTTGAATATGACAAAGAGCCGGCGGATTGCCCGGATAAAGCGCACTACGACTCCATGAGCATGCTTAAACTCGGCACGATGTTCGCCGACGAGACGATAAAAGTCATCGAAAGTGATTGATAAAGGGACCACCATAAAATGATTGTCAGACAATACGAACAAAAAGACCTGGGACATATGATCGCTATTTGGAACGAGGTAGTAAACAGCGGAAATGCCTTTCCGCAGGAAGATCCGCTGGGGTTAAACGATGGAAAAAAATTCTTCTCGTCGCAGAGTTATTGCGGAGTGGCGGTGGATGAAGACGAGAGGGTCGTGGGTCTATATATCCTGCACCCCAATAACGTGGGACGATGCGGACATATTTGCAACGCAAGTTACGCCGTCCTTTCGCAGATGCGTGGGAAACATATCGGCGAAAAACTCGTTCTTGACTGTATGGCACAGGCAAAAAAGCTCGGCTTTTTGATACTGCAATTCAACGCCGTTGTGGAAACGAACGTGGCGGCAAGACGACTTTACGAAAGACTGGGGTTTCATCAATTGGGGGTCATTCCGCGCGGATTCAGAATGAAGGACGGACGTTACGAAAATATCTGTCCCTATTATATAGAATTATGAACGCCGACAGGGAGAAAAAATGGAGATAACGATCAATATCAGGTATACCGGCACGGGCGGCAACGCCGAAAAATTCGCGCGTGAGATGATAAAAAGCGGCACGGTGGACGCCATACGGAAAGAAAGCGGCAATCTGCGATACGAGTATTATCGGACTTTTGACGACCCCGAAACCATTCTTCTTATTGACAGTTGGGTCAGTCAAGAAGCACTCGACGTTCACCACGCTTCTCCCATGATGAAAACCATTACGGATCTGCGCGAAAAATACGACCTTCATATGACGGCGGAACGATATTATTCGGCGGACGCTCCACAGTCGGATGAAAAGTTTATTAAGAAATAAGAGATAAAAAAGGAGAGTAAAAAAATGAAGACCTTGGTAGCCTATTTCAGCGCGACGGGAACGACGGCGCGCGCGGCAAAAACGTTGGCGAGCAAACTCGGGTGCGACGTCTACGAAATTAAACCCGCCGTCCCCTATACGGACGCAGACCTGAACTGGATGGATAAACAATCAAGAAGCACGTTGGAGATGAAAGATAAAACCTCCAGACCGGCAATAATAAAGGACGAATTGGACCTGTCCGCCTATGACAGAATATTACTCGGGTACCCCGTTTGGTGGTATACCGCGCCGACGATCATCAATACCTTTTTGGAGACGTATGATTTTTCAGGAAAGGAGATCGTACTTTGGGCAACGAGCGGAGGGAGCGGACTTGGCAGGGCCAAAATAGATTTGAAGGCGAGTACCGACGCTTCCGTCGTCGATGGCATGATACTAAACAGCGACCGGCAGATAGACACGTTCGTTCAGGAAATCAAATAGCCGGCAGGTTTGCCGTCCTCTGTTTTCGGTAGCATCTTGTAACCGAATAAAAATATGGTAGAATAGTACGGAAGAAACTTTTAAAACCAAGTAAGCATTTCAGAAAAACTTTTATATAACAAAAATAAGGAGTAAAAGACATGGAACAATTTGACGTCATTGTTGTTGGCGCGGGAAACGGCGGTTTGGTTGCCGCTGCGGACGTTGCCAAAGAGGGGTACAAAGTGCTTCTTTTGGAAAAGCACAATCTCCCCGGCGGATGCGCAACGAGTTTCGTCCGCGGACGGTTTGAGTTCGAGACGGCGTTGCACGAACTTTGCGATGAAAGCACCTCGGAGGAACTGGAATCGTCCAAAGAGATTTTTACGCGCCTCGGCGCTCGTGTGGAACTGGCGTACGAGGATACCCTTTTCCGCACCATTTCAAAAGGCAAGGACGGGTACGACGTAGTCCTTCATGCCGGAAAAGAGAGATTTTTGGACGACATGGAACAGGCGGTACCCGGTTGTCGGGATAAGGTGGAAAAACTCCTCGACCTTATAAAAAACATTGACGCCGCGCAAAAATACATGGCGGACGGCAAGATGAATCCGTTCACGCTGATGTCCAAATACGGGGACTTTATGAGGGTGGCCTCTCACAGCATAGAAGAAGTGGAGATCGCTCTCGGCATTCCGGAAAAGGCGCGCAGCATTCTCAATACCTACTGGGGGTACCTGGGCGTTCCGGCGGACGATCTTAACGCACTGCATTATATCAGCCTTCTTACGGCATATATGCAGGTTAAACCCTCCATGCCCTATAATAGATCTCACGAACTGTCCCTATCCCTTGCCAAAGCCTTTATGTCCTTTGGCGGAGAAATCAGGTACAATAGCGAAGTCACCGAGTTTTTGTTCGACGAGAAGGGGGCGGCGATAGGCGTGGTAGCAAACGGTGAAAAGTTATACGCCAAAAAGATCATTTCCAACATCATGCCCTCTAACGTTATTAACCGTACCGCTAATCCGAAAAAACTTCCGCGCCGCATGAAGAAACTAGCTAACGCGCGTAAAATGGGTATGACTTTTGATACCATCTATTTGGGACTGGATTGCTCGATGGAAGAACTGGGTATAAACGATTACAGCACCTTTATCGCAAACGACAACGACTCTCGCGTGCAGTTCAACAGTCGTAACGATTACGGTATGTACGTAGTCAACTGCCTCAATAAATTCCTCCCCGAGTCCTCGCCCAAAGGTACCTGCACCCTCTTTTTCACCATCCTCAGTATGCCGGGAGATCTGCCCGAGGATCTGAAGCCGGAGGACTACAAAGAGTACAAAAACGCTATTGCGGAAAGGTATATCCGCGACTACGAAAAGACCATCGGCGTTTCTATCATGCCGCATATAGAAGAGATTGTTATTGCGACTCCGGTCACCTTTGCCAGATACTTAGGGACCCCGGACGGCGCAATTTACGGCTACGCAAGCGAAGAATGGGATAACATCATCGGCAGGATCGTTATGGAGCCGATGGAGTACAATATCAAGAACCTCAAATTCTGCGGCGGACACCACACCCGCGGCGACGGTTTCCCGTCCGGATACATCACGGGCGACAAAGCCGGACAGGACACGATAAAAGAACTGAAGGAGGGCAAATAGTCATGAAATCGAATATCAAAAAGCTCAGCCGCATGGCGCTGATGAAAGTGGTAAGCAGCAGATTAAAGGCGGTAAACAAAGCCTCCGACGCTCCCGCCCGCGACCTCTATTCCTATCATCCCAATTACCTCGCCCGCGCCCTTCACCCGAACGTCCAGCACCTGAAGGTAGCAAAGATCATACCTTATGGCACAGACATGAAGAGCATTGTTTTGGCGCCTAATACAGAGAAGGGTACGGAAAAACTCGCATGGTTTTCCGCAGGACAATACCTCAGTATAGCGGTGGTTATCGACGGTGTGAGATTTTGCCGTCCCTACTCCATTGCCTCTTCTCCGCGCGATACGTTAAACGGCGAATACATGATCACAGTAAAACGTGTGGACGGCGGTATCGTTTCCGGTTACATCCTCGATAACTTCACCGTCGGAACGGAATTGGATGCCTCCGCGCCCCTTGGTGATTTCACCTACGAAAGGCTCCGCGACGCCCAGACCATCATCGGTATTGCCGGCGGTAGCGGTATCACACCTTTCCGCTCCTTGGCAAAGGCGATTACCGAAGGGGATGAAAAATGCTCCCTCGTTCTCCTGTACGGCAGTCGCACCCTCTCTGACGCCGTGTTCAGTGACGAGATTGCCGAAATGGCAAAGAAATGCTCCCGCGTTAAACTTGTCAACGTACTGAGCAACGAAGAAAAAGAGGGCTGTGAAAGCGGCTTTATCACCGCCGAGCTTATCAAAAAATACGCGCCGGAAGGGGAGTACTCCATCTTTATGTGCGGACCGCAAGCTATGTATAACTTTGCCGACAAAGAGATCGAGAAACTGAATATCCGTCGGAAATTCGTCCGCCACGAACTCTTCGGCGAATATTTCCACCCCGAAAAGAACGCCGACTATACCGGTATCATCGGAGAGGAATACAATATCACCGTCCGTATGTGCGGCAAGGAAACGGTAATTAAATGTACCGCCGACACCACTCTTCTCCGCGCCATGGAAGCCGCCGGACTCAATCCGCCCTCCGACTGCCGTAGCGGCAGATGCGGTTGGTGCCATTCCCAGCTCCTTTCCGGCAAAGTCTATATCCCTGCCTCTGTAGATGGCAGACGCCTAGCCGACAAAAAGTTCGGATACATCCACCCCTGCTGCTCCTTCCCCCTGACGGATGTCACCATCGACGTCCCCCCGGCGCACTAATAAATCTCAATCTCAATCCAAATTTAAAACAGCCCGGAACCGATGGTTTCGGGCTGTTTTTGATATGAAAACATAGATTGTATTTTACGTTATACCTTGACAATTTACATAAAGGATGTCGACACTTTATAGCTTTTGTAGTTGAATTTAAACATATTATGCACCGAATCTTTTCTTCATTTTATCAATTGTAAATTCCTAGATTGCAATCATTAATGTCTATAATTTTTAGTAATTATAACTCCCATATAATGATTTACCTAACAACTCTCCTTCGGCTATTTTCTTAGCATCCAAAATGCAAGAATAGTAATTCATATGAGATGTTTTAATATGATAGGAGTGTGCAGTATTACAGTATATTGAACACTCAAAGTGACTATTTGAATTATATGTTTTTGAATTTTCATGTACTATCGAAAACTTATATAGTCTGAAACGTCTATCTGAACAAGGAAAAAAATGAATTGCCCCTTGATATTTTTCAATACTAAAAAGGCTAATTTTTGTATTATTAAATTTACGAAATGATATAAGTAACTCTTCCGCTATTGCAATTATTGTTTCAGCAATAATAGAAGAGGCTTTTGCTTCCAAATCAACTGGCTCTGGAACTCCATCTTCAACATGTATGGGTAATAAATCGGTCTTTGACATTTCATAGACATGATTTTCCACCTCATTATCTACGTGAGCACCTTGAGTGTCTGAGATAATCTTTATAAGCAATATCCTTGAAATAGGTTCAATATTTTTTGTTTTTGTATCAATTATAATTTCATTCAACCATGAATCAAATGTTAAATAAAATGAATAAAAAACTTTATCTCTATATACGTCATCATTAATGATAACTGATACATCTTTATTCTTTATTTGAAATGATAATAGGTTATAATTAGCAAATAAATTAAAACTATTTTTTATATCATAGCAAGGGAATAACAATTTGTCATCCAACCCACATCTCTTAATTAAATTATAATAATTATTTTTTGCATCTCCATATAAAATCGACCTTAATGAGTTGGCAATATTTCTTGACATCTCAATACGTTCATCGCTTTCTAAAGGACATTCTTTAGCGCTTTTTACCATTAGCTCTATGCCGAGGATTTTGTTTTCGAGGTCTTTTCGCAATTGCTCTTTTGTTTTCTGCATGTTACTTACTACTGATTCTCTACATTACCATAGTAAAATACTATTTCTTTATACCGCTGTATTGGCTTTGTACTTTTTGATAGCTTTCGAGGTTGCCTATATCATACCGGCTACCCGGCATTTCCATAGCGTAGGTATCCGTCTTCTGACAGAGCCAAGCGATAAAACTTCCCGGCGCATCCGTACCGCAACCGTTCTCGATAGCTTGTCCGATCATATTTGCCGCTTCTTCGGTGTAGTAATAGAAGGGCGGCGTGCACCAATGTGTGGCGGGAGTAGGCGATTTTTCCGTCATATTCAGAATTTTATCTGTATCGTCTATAGTAACAACGCCGCATTTTAACAGTTTCTTTTCGTCCGCTTCGTAGTAGCGCATAATACACGGTGCGTTCTTCTCTTTGGCATAGGAAACGAACTTTGCTAATGAGAAGTCAAGGACGTTATCCCCGGCGATGACGAGCATATCGCCTTTGAGATGTAACTTTTCGATAGCAAACTGAATATCCTTTACAGCACCGAGACGTGTTTCGTTCGTCGAGGTGCCATCGTCAACGACGGTTATCTTTTGAGTCTTTGTTTTTTCCCACTCTTCAAAGTGCGGTGCGTACTTATGATTACTGATGACGATATATTCGTCTATCTCTTTCGAGGTATCTATATCGTCAACGAGCCAATCGAGAATGGTTTTCTCTCCCACTTTTAAGAGCGGTTTGGGAAAGTTCTCTGTTAGCGGATAAAGCCTTGTAGCGTAGCCGGCGGCAAGGATCAGGCACTTCATAGATTCACCCCGTCCGCGCTCTCACAGATATAGGCGGAGTATTTACCCCTCAGATGGGGAAACGCCGCCAAGTAGTCTTTCTCTACCTTTTCTAAGATAGACTTTTCGTAGGCAGGGTCGATGAGCGCCATACAGCAACCCTTAAATCCTGCGCCGCTGAACCGTCCGCCGTAGATGCCTTCAGTCTCTGTCATAAGCTCGTAGAGCTTTTTGAGTTCGGGCGAACCCGTCTCATAATTATATATGGATGAATTACCGCTTTGGAAAATGAGTTTCCCGAAGGTATCAATATCTCCGTTTCTCCATGCTTCCGCGCCTTTTTGTACCCGCTCGAATTCGGTGTACCAGTGTTCTGCACGCTTACGCCAGTTTTCGGGAAGTTTATCTTTGTATTGATCGTAAATTTCGCGCGGCACGTCGCGCAAATTCGTTTCGTTGAACTTGCCGTATTGCATTCCGGAAAAGGCTTTCAACGCATATCCGGCGCTTCTGCATTCGTCCACGCGCATATTGAACGCCGACCCGGCGAGAGTGCGCTCGATACCGGAGAAGAAGATAGCTATCTTGTAAGGCTTCAGTTCAGGATTCGTCGGGATCAGCTCATAGCTGTCGTCTTTGGTGTCAAGGTACAGGATATGGTCTTTCTTGCAAAATACTTCGCATGACTGATCGAGCTTGCCGCAAGACACGCCAACGTATTTGTTTTCGGCAGCCAGCGCCGTATCGATCATTTCCCGTCCGGTCAGCGTGATATTATTGACTTTGCATAGCGCTGACAAAAAGACGATAATGACCGCCGCGGACGAGGACAAGCCGCCGATAGGTAGCTGTCCTTCCAACACGCCGCTGATACCGACAGTAAGCGGATGATTTTTGGCAAGGGCAATGGTCGCCCCGCGCAGATAATCCGCCCAGTCGTTTTCTTTGACTTTAGGCGTACTCATAATATGCCACTGTGCGCGCTTGTCGAATTGCAACGAGGTGATCTCGACAACACCGTTCTGCTTGGGCTTATATGCAAAGTAGATACCCTTGTCGATAGCAAAACCCAGTATTTTCCCTAACTGGTGATCGCTGTGCGCGCCGATGGGGCAAACACGATAGGGGCAGAATGCCGTATCAGTCGGGTCTTTACCATATATCTCTTTGAATACTTCTTGGCACTTCATTCTTATCCTCTGCAATAAAATTCTTTATACCACTGGGCAAACTTCCGTAAGCCTTCACGTAAACTTGTCTTCGGTCTGAAACCGAAATCTCTTTCTAATTCGCTGACGTCCGCATAGGTGATCGGTACGTCGCCCGGTTGCATGGGTACCAATTCTTTATGCGCTTCAAAGTCGTAATCGGACGGCAGCACGCCCGCCCGAATCAATTCTTCTTGCAAAATGTTGACGAAATCGAGCAGGTTCTCCGGACTGTTATTTCCGATATTGTACACCTTATAGGGCGGTATAGGGAGCCCGTCCTCGCCGTTTTTCTTCTCCGGCGCCTTCATCATGACCCGCTTGACGCCCTCGATGATATCATCTACGTATGTAAAGTCGCGCTTGCAATTGCCGTAGTTGAATATCTTAATCGTCTCGCCCTTCAGTAGCTTATTGGTAAATCCAAAGTACGCCATATCGGGACGTCCGGCAGGTCCGTAAACGGTAAAGAACCGCAAGCCCGTTGAGGGGATATTATATAGTTTCGAGTAGGCGTGAGCGAGAAGCTCGTTACTCTTTTTGGTTGCCGCATAGAGGGAAACCGGATTGTCTACTTTGTCTTCGGTACTGTACGGAACCTTCTTATTGGAGCCGTACACGCTGGAAGAACTGGCATAGACCAAGTGTTCCACAGGGTACTTTCTACACGCTTCTAAAATATTGTAAAAACCGATAATATTGCTCTCGATGTACACATCCGGATTGGTGATGGAATACCGCACGCCCGCCTGCGCCGCCAGGTTGACCACGATGTCAAACTTATATTCGACAAAAAGTTTGTCGATAAGCGCCTTGTCGGCGAGGTTACCTTTTATAAAAACCCACTCGCTATCCTTTCCTGCTGCGAGCTTTTCTATCTCCGCAAGGCGGTATTCTTTGAGCGAAACGTCGTAGTAGTCGTTCATATTGTCCAATCCGACGATCTTGTTCTTTTTCCCCGTCCGCAATAGCTCCATCACGAGATTGCTCCCGATGAACCCCGCCGCGCCGGTCACGAGGATGTTTTTTCCGATGATTTTATCTGTCATATCTATCTGTTCCCGTACATTTTTTCGTAGTATTTTGTATATGCGCCGCTCGTGCATTCGTCCATCCAGTCCATATGGTTTTTGTACCAGTCAATTGTCAGTTTGATACCGTCGGCAAACATAATTGTCGGTGCCCAACCCAATTCCTTCATTGCCTTAGAGGGGTCGATAGCATAGCGTTGATCGTGGCCTTTTCTATCCGTAACGAAAGTAATGAGACTTTCCGGCTTGTTTAACTCTTTCAATATGATTTTAACGATGTCGATATTGGCTTTTTCGTTGTGTCCGCCCAAGTTATACACTTCCCCAACTTTTCCCTTTTCCAGTACCGCTAAGATACCGTAGCAGTGATCCTTGACGTACAACCAGTCACGCACGTTTAAACCTTGTCCGTAGACGGGAAGGGGTTTGTCGTGGCTTGCGTTGTTGATCATCAGCGGTATCAACTTTTCCGGAAACTGGTAAGGCCCATAGTTGTTGGAACAACGAGAGATCGTCACCGGTAAACCATAAGTTCTATGATACGCCAAAACGAGCAAATCGGCGCTAGCTTTTGATGTGCTGTATGGTGACGACGTATGAATGGGCGTATCTTCGTGGAAAAACAAATCGGGACGATCCAGTGGAAGATCACCGTATACTTCATCCGTACCCACTTGGTGGAATCGCTCCACCCCGTACTTCCGGCAAGCATCCATCATGACTTGCGTTCCAATAATATTGGTTTCTAAGAAGATACCCGGATTCTCGATGCTTCTGTCTACGTGCGACTCAGCAGCGAAGTTAACCACAATATCGGGATGTTCTTTCTCGAAGATAGCAAAGATACCTTCTCGATTACGGATATCCTCTTTATAAAAGACGAAATTGGGATTCTTTAGTGCATCATTCAGGGTATGAAAGTTAGCTGCATAGGTTAATGCGTCGACACAAACAACCTTCCAATCCCGTCTTTCTTCCAATAGCAAATAAACAAAGTTTGAACCGATGAATCCGGCTCCACCCGTCACTAAAATGGTCTTTTTCATTTTTCCTCCGCAAGAGCGAGCAAGTATTTCCCGTAATCGGTAGAGTCCAGTTCCTCGCCCAATGCTCGTAATTGTGCGGTTGTAATAAAACCTCTACGCCATGCGATTTCTTCAATGCACGAAACGTAGAAGCCCTGTCTATCTTGTACCGCCTCGACAAACTCGGCTGCTTTTAACATTCCATCCGGTGTTCCGGTATCAAGCCATGCCATTCCGCGTCCGAGAAGTTCCACTTTCAGTTCGCCTGTCGTTAGGTATGCGTTGTTGACGGCGGTAATTTCTATCTCCCCGCGAGAAGAGGGTTCAACGTTCTTTGCAATCTCCACGACTTTGTTATCGTAGAAATACAACCCCGGAACCGCATAGTTGGACTTCGGTTTTTGCGGTTTCTCCTCAATGGAAAGCACATTGTGATCTTTATCGAATTCCACCACGCCAAACGCACGTGCATCCTTGACCGGATAGCCGAAAATCGTCGCGCCGTCCTTTCTCTCCATCGCCTTACGTAAGACCCTCGTCATGTCTTGTCCGAAAAAGACGTTATCGCCGAGTACCAAACATACGTTATCGTCACCAATGAATTCTTCTCCCAGGATAAACGCATCAGCAAGTCCACGTGGTTTATCCTGTACCTTATAGGAAAAAGAAACGCCAATCCGCTTTCCATCACCAAGCAGTCTCTCATACAAAGGAGTATCTTCCGGCGTAGAAATAATCAGTATCTCTTTAATGCCCGCAAGGAGCAGAATGGAGAGTGGATAGTAAATCAGCGGCTTGTCATAAATAGGCAAAAGCTGTTTAGAAATAGCTTTTGTCATTGGGTACAAACGAGTTCCTTTTCCTCCGGCTAAGATGATTCCTTTCATTGGTTTGATAAATTCTCCTTTGTTGAATTTGGTTTGGAGTTTGACACGCGCATAAAGCGCGTTAGTTTGGAATTTGTTGGCACCTACGGTGCAGTTTGGAAGTTAGGGGTTGGAGCCCTATTGCTCCAATTGCTTTACCAAAGATACCAACTGTTTTCCTATTGATTCACATAGCGTTATAATAGGATCAATTTGTTCTTCGCTACAATAATTCAATTCTTTTACTAAATACAATTGAGTTTCCAATTCGGATTTGGAACCTTTAGCAATATATAAAAACTATATAAATTCTTTCGATGAATTCCTCGATTGCCCCTCGGCAATATTGGATGGAATTGAAATCGCCGATCTGCGTATTTGAGACGTTAATGCATATTTTTCATCTATTGGAATAAGTGGAAGTACACTATCATAAATTTTCTTTACCAATTCAACAGACTGTTGCCAAACAATCAGGTTTTTATACCCGCCCATTTTATCTAACAAACCCATTTAACCACAAACTCCAAACCACAAACCACAAACCACAAACTCCAAACTACAAACCGCAAACCACATCGCAAATGCGATCAACGTCTTCTAATGCCAAATGTGCATACATAGGCAGGCACACAATATTTCTTGAAATATCTTTGGCAATGGGTGTTTTATCTGCAAGGTCTTCCCCGAACTCTTTATTTTCGGAAACAAGCGGATAGAAATATTTGCGTGCAAATATTCCTTCTTCAGCAAGTTTTACGCACAATTCATCTCTGTTTATACCGAACTTCTCTTTATCAAGTAAAACAGGAAAGTAGGCATAATTCTGTTTGATACCGTCCCGAACTTTCAATAAGGTCAATCCGTCTTTACCGGACAGCCTCTCGACGTACCTTTCAAATACGGCTTTCCTAAGCGCCAACTCTTCATCGATGTGACGCAAATTACAGATACCCATCGCCGCTTGGAATTCATTCATTTTGGCATTGGTGCCGAAACACTCCAGTTCCTCGCCATGTACGCCGAAGTTTCGTTGCAGAGTCAGTTTTTCGCGGAAAGCGTCATCCTTGAACGTTACACAGCCGCCCTCGATGGTATGGAATACTTTGGTTGCGTGGAAAGAGAACATGGACGCGTCTCCGTAGCTTCCGATGCCTTTTCCCTTATATTCCACGCCGAAAGCGTGCGCCGCATCGTAAATGACTTTCAGTCCATGCCGATCGGCGATCTCCTGTATCTTTTCCACGTTGCAGATATTGCCGTACACGTGTACGCCTATTATCGCAACAGTCTTGTCGGTAATGAGGGACTCTATCTTGTTTTCGTCAATTGTATAGTCCTCTTTGATATCACAAAAGACCGGTTTACACCCGGCTTGCACGATAGCGTTTGTCGTCGAAGCAAAAGTAAACGGTGTCGTTATGATCTCGCCCTTCAAATCCATTGCCTTCAGCGCGCAATACAAAGCCAAATGCCCGTTGACAAAGAACTCGATATTGTCAACTTTCAAATAATCTTTCACCTGTCCCAGTAACCGATTATGTATCGGCCCCATGTTGGTCAGATGAACGCTTTCCCAAATACTCTTGATTTCTTCGCAATACTCCTCATACGAGGGCATGGATGATTTTGTTACGTTAATTCTCATTACTAACTTTCCTTTTGTTTATAGACGATACTACCAAGCCAATAATTAATACTATCAAAGAAAATCCTAATCCAATGAATAATGGATCGATATTTTTGGGCAAGACAAATTTGCCAATAATTGTAATCAAAACGGATCCAACCATAGATATATAAATAAATAGTTTAGATATCTTTCCTTTAAAGAATAATGCAGTAACTAATGGGAAAAAAGCTACTGCACCGCGCAAGCCCATTGATAGAAAACTCCAGTTGAGTATTAAATCTCCTAAATTGGCTATACATAATAGGCCTCCTATTAATGCAATTATAACCAACATTATCCGCTGTACAATAACAGCTTCTCGTTCATTCTTTGTTTCTTTTCTAATTGTTTTATAGATATTTTTGTATAGCATTGATGCCATGCCCATTGCCAAACCTGATCCTGTTCCAATAACAGCGATCAATAATGCTGCCAATATTATTCCTGCCACAAAACTTGGCAATTCATTGACAATGAATAACGGGAATGCTAATTTGGTATTTATATCTGGGTAGTTGGCTTTCATATACATGCCAACAAAAATAGATGCAATTCCTATTATGGGAACAATGATCGCCGTAATAATTGATCCTATTTTTGCTTTTGACAACGATTTTGCAGACAAAACTGCTGAAATATAACTTTGCGTAGTGATTACCCCAACAATTAGAGATAATCCAGCTCCGGCATCTACAACTATTCCTCGAGCAAATAAATTATAATATTGATTTGTTGGGAAAACACTACTATCCGTAATCGTATCTTTTAGATAGTAACAACTTAAACATCCACATGCCAAGACTGATATGCTTAATATAATAGTTTTAGCCAAACCAGCCTTTCCTAGTGCCAATACTCCACCAAAAAAGACATATAGTATCATCAAAATGAGAATGATTAGCACAGAAATCTGAAAATTAATGGGGAAAACAGCCATTAGTAAAGCCGTGCCAGATAATATTTGAGCAATAAAACTTAAAAATGTTCCAATAGAGCTTAAAACAGCAACTAAAATTCCGGAGTTTTTTCCATACTCTTTTGTTATTATATCAGGCAGAGTGGTTATTGTATCATCATTATACATGGGTTTCAAGAAACCAAATGACAGCAACAATACACCTATTGCACCGCCAAGAGTGAACCACCATGCAGATAGTCCATATGTAAATGATAGCTGTGCAGTGCCAATGGTTGAAGCCCCCCCCACCAATGTTCCTATCAGCGCGCCACTTACCAATCCAGAGGATGCGACGTGTTTTCCTGAAAAACTATTGTTATTCGCTTTTTTCCCTGATAATACTCCAATTATAATAATAAGAGCAATGATTAGTCCTGCACCTAAATAAATCATAATTATCGGTTGTACTCCTCTACTATTAAGAATGGGTTAAAGCTATCTATTAACATTGGTTTATTGTTTTCGTCGTAGACCAATACTTTTTTTTGCGCATTTTTGATGAAATCAATTATTTCACTGATTTGTTCCGCTACCAACACATAGCGAAACATTATTTGTCTTAAAGTGCCATCTTCTTTAATGCTATCACCTATTGAATGTCTTTTCTCGGATGAAACAACAATAGGATTCTTTTTTATCTCATCATATCCTTCTATCCTAGAAATAGTACCGCCATGTGCAATTTGTGTAAACACGACACACTTTTTCCCATTAAAATAAGGATCTTCTTTATTAATATCATAATCGGTCTTTATTTTTAAACTATTATCAACCATATAATGCATAAAGTTCTGGCCGTTCATTTTTTCCGTAATTCTATAAGAAGCAGTCCCCTCCATTCTTAAACCTGCCTCAAAGATATAGAATTCCCCATTTTTATATATACCTTGGAAGAAAATAGTACCATTACATAATCCTTCTCCTTTAATCATTTGAATAATTTGGGTATCAATTTTTTGCATATATTCTGTTAGATATGCTGAAGGATACACGTAAGCATGCGATAATGCTTTTAGCTTATTATTGTTTTCATAAGGATATTTTGAACCAAAACATACCAAGCGAACGATTCCATCTTGAATTACATAAGTACTACTTATTTCAATGCCATCAACGAACTCTTCAATTATAATGGAATTAATTTTTGAATTAGCAGTAGCATGTTTTATGGCTTGATCTAATTCTTCTTTTTTTTCACAAATAGATATTCCTGAATTAGCACGGTTATCTACCGGCTTTATAATAACTGGATAAATAATATCATTCAATTCTCCATCCCGAATTTCATTAGCATTCCCTTTAAAGAAAGTTTGAGGTGTGCAAACTTTATATTTGTTGCACAAATCTCTAAAATTCTCTTTATTCATAAAATGATTCCATTGTGATTGAGTAAAATAAGAATGGATGTTTAAACAGCTAGCAATTTCATTGGTTGCCAAAATGTTTGCTTCGCTTACTCCGCAAAAAACGCCATCTATTTTCTTTTCCTTAGCCAAATTGCATAAGCTATCTATATCTAATGTGCTGATATTATATGACTCGTCAGCATATCGTTTGGCTTCTGATTTCTCAATAGGAAAATAATCAGCAACAATAATATAGGCACCTTTTGATTTAGCATATTTTACAATATCGACACTTGCAACATTTGTGCCAAGTTCTAACAATTTTTTTCCTTTAAAACTATTCATTCTACTCCTTTGAGGGCTAAATAATTATGGATTCAAACCTTTCCTTGATATATCAAAAAGGATTTCAGATATTGCTATTAGCAAGCAAATCCTTGCATCCCATTAATCTTTTCAACCAAAGATAATCACCGATTCCTTTCATCGTTTCAAAACAACCTCAATCCATTTTTCGGAATGATCCATCATATCGAGCATTATTTCCATACTATCGAACTTCATAATCAATATTCCGAGCGTCGAATTTGCGCCTATAAAGGTCTGGATTTCATCATCTTGCTTTTTGATTATGTGATTTTCCAAAATATTATTTTGTTTGACCTTTTCATCGATTTCTATCCGGTTAAGGATACCGTCTGCCAAACTATGTACAGCATAATAGGAAATAAAACCTTGTCCATCTTGTTTTTCCGGCAAGTCAATCCTTTCTCCCATCGCCGCTTTGACGGAACACTCCACCAAATCTACGCCGGTAGCATATTTGATACATTGCGGAATGTAATTACCGCCATCTCTCGGTGCAATTTCCATAAGATACACATTGAAATCTTTATCAATGCGCATATCAAAATTGTATGTGCATGTTTTCATACCCAAAAGCGAAATCAAGCGCTGTATTTCGCTATGTATTTTACCCTGAACCTCTTTCGGTTGGTTATACGGGAAACTCGCACTGATGGGTACGAACGGATTTTTGCATTTCGGATTAAAGTGGTCGTTAGCAAAATACCGGAAAACCAATTTGCCGTCGATCGAAAGTCCGTCCCCGGCTATCTGATAACCGTATTTTTCTACGAATTCTTCGACAATTATCCGCTTCGACCGAGAATAGGACATCGCATAGGATAATTTATCAGAAATCTCGTCCGCACTCTCGATCTTGCTTACGCCTTTACTCCCCGACGAGTCTACAGGTTTGACAATGATCGGTAGATTGAAATACCCATTCTTAATATCTTCCTGCGCCTCGTTGATATTGTCGTAACCTTTGGCTTTTGGTGTGTTAAATCCGTTTTCCGCCAAAAATGCTCTGAATTTATCTTTGTTACAAAGGATCTCGACCGATTCGTACGGGTTGCCGGGCAAATTCAACTTTTCGGCGACGTAGGCGGCGGTCGGAGCGGCAGGATCGGAAGCATAAGCAAGTATGCCATCTACTTTTTCATCGGTAGCGACCTTCAAAACCGCTTCTTTATCGGTCGTACTGACTAAATAAAACTTATCCGCAACGTACTGTCCCGGATTATCCGTCAGATAATCGCAAAGTACGGTATAATAACCCAATTTTTTCGCCGTTTCAATAGCTATCACCTGCTGCGCCGAGCCGCCCAAAAGAAGTATTTTTTTCTGCTTATTTGTTTCTTCATTTGACATATTATTTGCTTTACGCCTTTTAAAGAATCCTTTTGCCGTCGAAAGCAAGTAGCCGAAGGCTTCAAACTTAAATATTTTTGCGCCGAGGATGTAGATGATGGCGCCGAGGGGGATTTGAATGAGCAGGGTAAGCCAATTATTAAGGTGCAAAAATTCTACGCAGTAGACGCAACCCGCCATAAAGAGGGACAAGCCGATGGACGGCAGGATATCTTTCAGTTGCTCGAGGTAGCTGTATTTAAGGAGTTTTTTATTGGGCCAGGAGTTGATGATCTGACTGCAAACGCTACTAATGATACAGCTGTATGCCATCGCTTCGACGCTGATCCACATAAAGCCCAGTATCAGGCCCAGACCGATGACCTTTTTAATGATCTCCAGTATCAAAAACAGGTCGCTACGCCCCATGGCTTTGATAGCGTTGAGATTAGCTGTATGTATTGGATAGAAAGCGTACGTTATGCAAAATACCCGCATGAAGAGGACACACGGGAGCCATTTATCGGTCAAAAGAAGGGATACGACCGGCTCGGCGCAGGCCGCAAGGCCCATCATCAACGGCCAAAGAATGAAAGAGCTTGTCTTTATCGCACGTCTCGTCATCATTTTGACGCGCTCGCGATTGTCCTGCTCTTCGCTCATGACCGGCAAAAGAACGCTATCAATGGCAGAATTAATATTGCGCGTTAAATACTGAGGATATTTGTTTCCTTGATTATAATATGCTAAATCTTCAGCTGAATATTTTTTACCTATAATTAATGAACGTAATTCTTTATACCCTGTGTCTATTAATGTTGAAATCAATAATTTCCAGCCAAATGACAATAATCTCTTAAGTCTCTTCCAAGAAAATAACAACTTCGGTCGGAACTTTACGGTGATCCACAAAATAATGGTATCCATCGCCGCATTGACGAGGTACTGCGCTACCAGCGCCCACACGCCGAAGCCTTTGTACGCCATCCAAATACCGACGACCGCTGCAGAAATCGTACCGCCGAGGGTCGCCCAAAAGAACCTCTTAAAAAGCAAGTGCTTGGAGACGTACGCCTGTTGTACGTTTTTAACGCCGGAAATGATCAGAATGGTGCCGAGCACCCGAATGACAGGCGTGAGCTCGGGCATTTCGTAAAAATTCGCAATAAGCGGCGCCGCAAAAAACAAAGCTGTATATAATATCGTACATACAAGGATATTAAAATAAAAAACAGAGGAGAAATCGGTATCGTCGGCATTCTTCTTCTGAATCAGCGCATTCCCCAGTCCGCTGTCGACAAACACTTGCAAAATAGTTGTGATAACCGTTATGAGCGCTACCGTCCCGTATACAACAGGATCCAATAGGCGAGCCAAAATAATCGTTACAACGAGTGTAACTGCTTGAGCCCCAAATCTCTCTAATAAACGCCAAATCAAATTGGAAACTACTTTTTTATTTTGCATTATCTCTTAAAACCTTCTGTCTGCGATCTTTATAGATAATTCTTTTTAACTTAATTGCAAATGGGAAAAAAGTCTTTAATACTATTTGCAATTTTTCATGAGAATTTAAGAGTCGAAAACCTTTTGAATGATTTTTAAATATATGTATTTTTTCTTTAAATGGTTTTTCTACAACAATACCATATAGTAACAATCTTGCTTCTATTGCATTATGATATTGTAATTGAGTATCCTCATCCAGTTTTTTTAACATATATATTTTTTTTTCAAGAAATACCTTTTCTTTTTCTTTGTCCTTTCTCATCCTGTCACAGAATGAATTGGGGACAGCAAATCGGTACACTGCCATTATTCTATTTAAAAAAAGCATCCCTGATCTTAACGAACATTTTATTTGTAAAACATAATCATGGCAAATGTCTTTATCGAATGTATATCTATCATCCATAACTATATCTTTTCTATACATTAATGTATTAGTTCCTACAATACCTCCTTCGCCAATAATAATTCTCTCTAAAGGTATGATACAATCATTTTTACTATATATTTTGTTTTCTATAAAGCTGTCATCTCTTCCATTAATAACTTTATATGAATGAGCACAAATATCAATTTCAGGATTTTCTTCTAGAGCATTGAATTGAACCTGCAATTTATTCTCATCTATCCAATAATCATCTCCTTCACAAAAAGCAATATATTTTCCCTTAGCTCTTGGATATTGAAATGTTTTGGTAATTTTAATGTTTTGGGAGTATTGATTAACTTGTTGATAAATGGGTTTGATAATTTCTGGATATTTTTTTTCATATTCCCTGATTATCTCTTGTGTCCCATCTGTTGATGCATCATCGTGAACAAGAACTTCAAACGCAAAACTTGTCTTCTGCATTACAAAACCCTTTAAGGCATCACGAATATATCTTACATGGTTATATGTATTACAAATAATGCTAACTTTAATATCTTCCATTTTTATTACCTTTTTATTTATTTTCCTTTGAAGGCATTTTTAGCCATTCGCCAAATTTATAATCCCATTCCTCCGGTTCGAAAGGCGTAAAACCACTGAAATGATAGAAGGTCATCTCTCCAAAATAAATTTTGCCATTAACCTCATAAAAATCCACTCGAACATGGGGAATATCCTTTGATAATATCATCGCCAATTCCTTCATCTTTTCGAAATTGACTGGTTTTTGAGGCGGCACTTTTGCATTAGGGTGTCCTTGTCTAAAAGGTAGATGATTAAAATCAGCATCAAAGAAATCGAATTTTGTATCTTCATTCGGATTTTGACGATCTGTGGCAATAAAGAGTGCTTTTACCTCTCCGTTGAAACAAAAAAACTTATAATCTCGTAGTTCTTTAGTTTCGGTGTCTTCCATATATTTTTCTGCAATAATATGCGGTTTCACGTCCTTATACGGCCATTCTCTTCCCCAATAATAATAATTTCTTTTTTGAGATTTCTTAATTACTCTCTTAGCTCGTTGAAGATCAAATTTTGTCTTATCGCGACAAATAATAAGTCCACCACTGTCATGAGTACATTTTAAAACAAATTGATTGGGTAATATATTAAAATCAATATCTTCAAACCTATCCCAAATACCTAATGTCGGAATAATATACTCATTCCCGATTCTACTTGCAACAAATTCCTTTACAGCATATTTGTCCACTAAGCGTGTATAATTGGGTTGTCGATCATATAGTTTTAACCACTGCAATTTTTCATTAAATGAACATGGATTATCAAGATCCAATTCTTTCTTGAAATAATAGCGATACATTTTTTTAATTGTTTTTCTATCATCAGTATTTTTAAAAACTTTTCTAGATAAAATCATATATCGATAATCTGAATCAAGAATTATTTTTTTTATCTTATCCGCCTTCACAAATAATCATTCCTCGCATTTATTTATTTCTTTAATTTGTTTTATATCTTGTTTATTCATTAGTTCCATTCGACATTGCTGATTTAATGAAATATATACAATAGTTAGAATTAAAATTGGCTCTCCAAAGTGGAAGATATATGGTTCCTTAATTTCAGCAATTATAATTGTCGCTAAGAAAAAAAATGTAATAACCTTTGTTGGCAAATCATTAATTTTTTTTATTGTTTTAAATGTTGAAATATAAAAAACCAAATAAAAAATAATTGCCATAGGCAACCCAAAACCAAAATAAGATTTAATATATCCAGAATCAGCTCTGGTTGTATTCCCCATCCAAGATTCTCCTGCGTGATAACCAGTTCCTAAAATTGTATCAATATCGATTGGCGCGATTTGTTGTCTTGATAATGATGAAATAAAAGATGATTCATTTCTATTATATAAAAAATCTATGAATTTTTTATATATCTCGAAATTTTCTATATCGTTAAAGAATTCTGGAATAATAGTGATTATTAAACCTATTAAAACAATTACCAATAAGATAATTTTTGTGATTCTAAAAACCTTCTTTTTATATAATAAATAGATAATGATTGTAATCAGCAATAGTAAGCTAAAGGTTAGTCCTATTGAACCGCTCAAAAAGACCGCAAAAGTAATGATACCGTAGCATAATACAAATAGCAGAGTGTATTTACCTTGCAAGAGCATATAACCACAACCTATCAATCCCAAAAAAAGATTAATGGAAAGTAATGATTCTCCTGCCCCTAATCCACTGGCTCTTGCGGTGGTCAAATAACTATAATTTGTATCTAAAACAAAATGTTCAAATAAAAAAACACGAACATTCGCGCTGAAAAAATCAGCAAATACTACTATGCATTGTAAAAGTGTCGCCACAATTAATGCTACTGCAAATTCTTTCGTTGTTTTAAATAATTTTGAGTAAAACAGCGGCATAAAGGGCGCATATACGAAAAACAATACTGCAAATGATAAGGCAGAACGACCATAACTGCCTAGAGCTGTGCTTATAAAATAGATTATTGAAACATATACCAGAAGAATAATTGCCAATCTGAGAACAATCATGCAGTTTTTCACAGCTACACGTGACTCCATATTCACATGGGCTATTTTAGTCTTACTAAAAGTTAAATAATAATAAATTGCACCCGATATATAAAAAACTATTTTTCTTGATGTTAATAAATCAGGTATACCTATGGGTTGGACTTCATAAATAAAACCAAATAATAATAGCGATAATATTGCTATTCTAATAATACTAGTTTTTTTATTAATACCGTTGTTATTTGGGAAAAATGATATCATTTTTAATATTCTAATTACTACTTTTTTCTGAAAAAACGTATGAATTATTCATCTGTTTATTTCTATACATAATTATCTATATTTAACAAGATTTTCGATTAATGCTTGGGTTATAATCTCAGGTGAATACTTTTTTGAAATATAATTTTTTGCTTCACATCCCATTTTTTGGGCTTTTATTGGATTGTCAATCATTCCTATAATTGCGTTTGCCATCTCCTGTGTATTGTTTACCGGGACAAGCATTCCTCGCTCATTATCGCCAATAAGCTCTTTCGGTCCTGTCGGACAATCGGTTGATATGCAGGGTAGTCCTATTGCCATCGCTTCCATAAGCGCATTTGGCATACCCTCGTAATCAGAACTAAACACAAAGATATCGGATTTAAGAAGTTCTTCTAACGGATTATTTGTTCGACCACATAAACAAATATATCCTGACGCTTTTTTTTCTTCAATTAACGCCATTAACTCTTCTTGCTTTGGTCCTTGTCCAAAAATACGCAATCTTACATTGGGATATTTCTCATGAACAATTGATACAGCGTTAATTAACATGGGATAATTCTTTTGCTCGTGTAAACGCCCAGTCATTATTAATTCAATTGTATCGTGTTCCTGCCTTTCCCAAAAAGCATTCAGAATACTTTGATCAACTGGATTAGGTAAAATAAATGATTTCTTATGAGCTGTTTTGGGAATATAATCCTTCTGCGCCGCTGTCTGTAACCATATAACGTTGCTATTTCTCAAAACGTAATTTTGTATTATCCGCCTTGATTTTCGCATTTCTTTGGGATTGTTTCGTACTGTACTCACTTGTTTTACAGGCAATCCGACTGAGGCAATAAAAGTTTCCCTAACAGGATTAATTAAAAATGGAATAACAAAATCAGGACGATATTTTTTTAAAACTTTCCTTATTTCCTTTATTTCTTGAAATGTTTGTAAAATTCTATTTTTTTTTCGTTTATTATTGTCAAAAACAGTAATTTGAGGGTTAAGAAAATACTCCCCTTTTTTTCTTTTACTTATAACGATACCTACTTCTTCACCATCTTTAATCAACTGATCTGATATCACCGAAATAACACGCTCTGCGCCGCCTCCATATAGATTATTTGTAACAAATAAAAATCTCATTTCTCTGTATGCTCCGCTAAATATATAATGATGAGGAAATAATTTTTATCGAATTCTTTGCAATATTGTCCCATAAGAAATTTTGTTTCACATAGTCAATACAATTATCAATATAATAAGTCCTCTTTTTAGAATACAATTCATTCATCCTAATAATTGAATCAGCAATTGAATCTTCATTAAGATCGCATACTATTCCTAAATCATTTTTTGAAACAATATCTTGCATATTCGTACCCGGCGTAATAATGCAGGGGTTGCCATATGATAATGCTTCTAAAATTGTCATAGGCATTCCCTCATAGCGAGAGGTGAGCACCATTACCCCACACCTCCGCAACGTGCTATCCTTATCATCACCGTATATTGGTTGATAAACCGTAGCCTTAACACTTTCAAACAACTTGATTTTATCCTGTAAATAAGCCGTTTCCTTCTGACTTCCCTCCCCATAAAAACGAAATTCCACTTCAATTCCCTTTTTATCTATTATATCAAGCGCATTCGTCAAATAATCCAAGCCTTTGTGGTGGATATCAAATCTTCCTATAAAATAAAAGTAGTATGGACGATTTATATTATCCTCTTCCGGATATGTTTTAATTTCAATACCATTCGGAATTATTAATTCCTTTTTCTTATGGTAAACCGATTCATTTTTTTCAGCAGAATTTAAAAAAATAAATCCTTCTGCATTCTTTATTACAGCTTTAAATATAGTATTGTTCGCTACCCATTTTTTTATTTTTGACTTCCTCATCGCATCGCGTCCAAATGATCCATGCGGTTCTATGAAATATGGTATCCCCATTTTTTTTATTATTTTTGTGGCATAAACATATTCTAAATGGAAAAAACTATGAATAATAATAACATCTGGTTTGAACTCTTTAAAAAAATGTGTATATTCTTCTTGAGTTGAAACGCAAAAAAAATGTGGATAATCAATAGTCACGCCTTTATTAATTGATAATACTCTTGACTCTACATCGTCTATCATATTTTGGTATTCCACAAGTTTCTTTAGAACCTTTGGCACCCCGCCAGTAGGATTTAAATGTGTTGCTGTCAAATGTAATAATTTCATTTTAAACTCCTAATTTTTTTAGCAGGAACCCCACCATATAAAAACCCACTTTCACAATCGGAAACCACAACCGCTCCCGCAGCAATAACAACATTATCTCCAATTGTAACTCCAGGACAGATTGTTGTATTGGCACATAACCACACATTATTACCTATTGTCACCTTTTCATCAATATGGCTTTTACTCGCTTCTAACAGGCACCAGTCTTCAATATTCAATCCTGTTGATAAAATGGTAACTCCATGCGACAAAACACAATTGTCGCCTATTTCCACCCCGCCAGCACCATGAATAAACACAGCATCATTAATACTAGTCCCACGACCTATTTTTGTCTTTTTCTTAAAATAAATTCTCGGCGTTTCAAATAAAACGCATTTTCTAAATCTAATATTAAAAACCTTAAAAACAGTTGTCTTAATTTTTCTAGCTATTCTACCCATGAGAAGATCCTTAAAAATATTATTACACGTAGTTCCCAATTTGCGGTATAAATCATCCCGTTTTCCAAATTGTTTATTGCACCCTTTTTCTTAGTAACATTCCTGACAAAAATTTAATTATTTTAATTGGCATAATTCTCAGTAAAGTTTGCCCCACAACAACAACCGCCAAATCAAGAAAAAAACAATATTTTCGATGATAATTAAGTTTTTGTACCTTAATATAACTCCTAACATATTCCTTGCTTTTTCGTCTCTTAAAATTATCTTCGCTGGATCTAAAGAGTAATAACGATTCCGGAATATTTAAAGCATAACAATTCATATTAATCATCCTTGAGAACAAATCATAATCCTGTTTCCGCCGTAGGGACCCATAACCACCACATCGTATAACTTCGCTCTTTTTGAACATAACCGTAGGATGATTGAAAGCACTTCGTCTCCTCATAAATTTCTTTATAGCATCATAATCGCTTGGCACAATTCTCGAAGAAACAATTTTTTGAGGATCGTTATAGAATTCGTCTATGTTGGTACCTGCTAAAGAAAGATTTTGATTGTCGTTAAAAAGTTGTAGAAGCTTCTCACATCTTTGAGGCAACGATATATCATCAGCATCCATTCTTGCTACCAATTCATTCCGACATTTTTCAAGACCAACATCTAAAGCTCGTCCCAATCCGACATTATTTGATAATGGAATTACCTCAAACAAATCAGGGTCTTTTTTGCAATAATAATCAATAACTCCATGCAATTCTTTTGATATTGGACCATCTAAAACAATAACAAATTGGTTACATCGAATAGTCTGTTGAAGCATACTTTCAATTGCAAGAGTCAGCCATTCCGGTTTATCATTTTTATATACTGACATTAAAACACTGTATTCGTTCATTTTTCTGTTTCCTTCACAGATTCATTCAATGCAACAATTTGATATTTATGTGGATACTCACTAATGTTTTTTTCGTACGATAAGCTCCCGAAAGCCTTGTTCACAAGCGGCGTGACGTGACTCAAAATTTTAAGGCACCAACCGAAGCCTTTCGGCAAGCAAATCTTTTTGCCGTGGGCGGCGGCGATCATTTTGACCAGTTCGCTCGTGTTGCTGTATTCTGCGTTTTGCGGAAAGAAAGTGCCTTGTTCGTCGTTTTGTATCATCAAGCAGACGAACTCACAGAGATTGTCGATATAGAGCATAGAGCGCTCGTTCTTGACGTACGGGAAAACGGGGAGCTTTTGGGCAAATTTTGCCAAAATCGGATAATTCCCTTTGCTTCCTTTGCCGTAGATCATCGGCGGGCGAAGGATGACGACCTTAAAGTCGTCGGATTCGAGCTTATGCAGACCAATCTCGGCTTGGACTTTGCTGTCGCCATAGGCGTTCGCCGGCGAAACGGGCGTATCCTTAGTGATGATCTTCTGTTTCCCGATTGGGGCGCTCTCGCCGTAAACAATGGCGCTGCTCATAAAAATAAACTGCTTTACGCCATCGGCTTTTGCTTTCTTCGCCGTCTCCACCGTCAGGTCGGTATTGACTGAGTAGTAGAGTTTGGCTTTCTCTTCGGAAATCTTGCCACTGTCCGAGTGGGCGATGCCGGCGACATGATAGACGACGTCATAAGACGAGAAATCTTTTTCTTTCCACGTCCCATCGAGCATATCGACGGTGTCGATCTCGAAATCGGGATAATGCTCGTGAGCGTATTTTTCAAAAGAGGTGCCGATATAACTATTGGCGCCGGTGATCAATATTTTTTTCATTCGTTTGCGTCCGCTTTATCTTGTTTTTCTTGTTCTTCCTTATGAAGTTCTCCGGTGCCGCCTTCGACGACGCCTTCGTGCTTAAAGACTTTCTTGATCGTGCCGAAAAAGCATTTAAAGTCCATACCGAAAGATATTTTTTCGACGTACTCACCGTCGAGTTTGGCTTTGACGGGAATTTCCAATTCATCACGACCGTTGATCTGCGCCCAACCGGTCAAGCCCGGACGGACGTCGTTGGCTCCGTACTTATCGCGTTCGGCAATAAGGTCTTCTTGATTCCAAAGAGCAGGGCGAGGTCCGATGACAGCCATGTCGCCTTTGAGGATGTTAAAGAACTGGGGGAACTCATCGAGGCTGGTTTTTCTTAGGAATTTGCCGACCTTAGTGATAAAGGCGTCGGGATTATTGAGCATGTGCGTAGGCATATCTTTGGGCGTATCGACGTACATGGTGCGGAATTTATAGATGTCGAACAGCTTCTTATTTTTGCCGACACGTTTTTGTTTAAACAGAACCGGACCTTTGGAATCGATCTTGATTAGAATGGCAATTAAGATAAACAGCCATCCGAAAACGATGATGCCACCCAAAGAGAGGATGAAATCAAATACTCTTTTTAGAAAATTTTTGTACATTTGTAAAACCTATAAAAAAAGAGGAATGGGCACATCTTTCCCAAGGGGAGAATAAAGATTTCTTCCCTGAAAAGAAAGCGTATGTCATTCCTCATAAAGTCAAGTGCAACAGCTTCAAGGTCTTTGCTGAGAAATTGCAAGCAAATATCATAGAATGATGATTCCATAAATATTTAATTATATAATACTTTACTTTAATAGATTTGTCAATTAATAGTAGGCATTTGTGGAGTGCATTTCTGCGAATATGGCACGACATACAGGATTCTTTCCAAAATGCATGGATATATTACCCTATGAGCATATTTTGAAAGGGCATACAAGAAAGGTGGCATATCCCTCCCGCCCCCGAACGCGTTAGGTCGCGCCCCAACCTTTAGCCCCTTTCGGGGCGCCCCACGGGGCTTTTTTCCCCGGTTTGGAGCGGCGACGTAAATATAAAATGGGGTGAAATCCCCACTAAAATGGGCTTCTCCCCACTTTTTTCGAGAGAGAATGTGCCAGCACACCGGGAACTGCTTCCACATAGGACAGGTATCCTCATGCTCATAAAGTTACCCCGTTTTTCAAGGGCTACGTCTGATTGTTCAGAGCGAAATTGTGCGTACTAGGGTTCGATACGCTACCTACTTTCAAGCGGTCTTTAGGACCTCTAAAAAGCCATAAAAATTGTCGTTTTTTAAGCAAAAAGCCTACAAAGTCATCAAATATGATCTTGTAGGCTAGGACTGGAATGGTGGAGAGCCTGCCAAAATGGTCGAACCTGAATCAAAAGAAGAAGATATTTTGCCCTTTCTATAAAACAGGAAATGAGGGTTTTCATGTAAGTCCTTTACTTTTCAAAAAATCTTGTGCGGTTGTCAAGTGAAGCCTTGAAATTTTCATTGTTTTGTGATATACTATTATTCGTCCCGTGGAACAAAAAGGAGTACGCATGAGTAATCAATATATGACCGCAAGCCAAGCAGCAAAAAAGTGGAATATATCTCAACGAAGAGTTCAGATATTATGTATGACCGGACGAATAGAAGGTGTTTTCAAATTAGGAGATAATTGGGCAATCCCTGTCAAAGCAAATAAACCCGATGATGGTCGGAAATGTAAAGGTGGAAACAATGATTAACGTAATAGACTTGTTTTGCGGCTGTGGTGGTTTGTCTTACGGTTTTGAATCCGCAGGATATAATGTCGTTTTAGGCATTGATAACGACAAAAAAGCGTTAGAAACATTTGAATTTAATCACAAAGGAGCGAAATCTATTTGTGGTGATATCACGACTATTCATAAGATTGATATTGACAAGGTAACGAATAATAAAAAAATTGATGTTATTATAGGTGGTCCACCTTGTCAAGGGATGTCTTTATCCGGTCCGAGAAAATTTGATGATCCACGAAATAAGTTATATCTTTCATATATTAGGCTCGTAGAGGAAATACGTCCGACTGCTTTTGTTATTGAAAATGTGCCGGGCTTGGTTTCTCTTTTTAATGGACAAATTAAAGATAGTATAATTGAGCGTTTGACGAATTTGGGTTATACTGTTTCTTATCAAATTATATGTGCCGCAGACTATGGCGTTCCGCAAACACGAAAAAGAGTCGTTTTTGTTGGATTATTGGATGGAAAGTTTGAATTCCCCAAAAAACACGATGAACGTGTTACTAGTGAAATGGCTTTAAGCGATTTGCCTGCTTTAATTGATACGTTGGGTTCTGAAACACAAGATTATGCAACGGATTGTTCTTGTGAATATCAAAAACTTATGCGTAAAAATTCGTCTGTTGTCAAGAACCATATTGCTGCCACTCATTCTGAAAAAGTCAAAAAGATAATTAGTATGGTGCCAGATGGTGGTAACTATAAGGATTTGCCTGAACCTTATAGAACTAGTAGAAATTTTCACGTTGCTTGGACAAGATTTGATAGTAAAAAACCTGCCCCGACTATTGATACAGGGCATAGACACCATTTCCATTATAAATATGATCGAGTACCTACCGTCCGTGAATGTGCAAGGATTCAGTCGTTCCCAGATGATTTTATATTTTTAGGAAATAAAACACAACAATTTAGACAGGTGGGTAATGCTGTTCCGCCACTTATGGCGCAGGCTATTGCTGAACAGTTATTAAAATTCATCAAGGAGAAATAATGATGTATCAAGTTCCGGAACAGTATTATTTTAGAATACATCATGTTCGCCCACGTTTCAAAGGCGATATTGAAAACGTATTAATATACATGGCAACAGAAGTTTCGAAGATTTCAGAACAACCTGATAAAGATTTTGCCAATCAATTCAATGATGCTATACGCAAGTATCCGGGGAATGCTATTCGCAAACTAAAAACTATTAATAATTGGCGCACTGAAATATCTTCGTTATTTGGGTTTTATATTGTTGATAATGGTTATACTCGTCCGGGACAACGTGCTTTGGATTTGGCTGAAAAGGAAGATTTGGTTGAAGCCTTCAAGACTTTTTTATATACTTTTCAATATCCAGGCGCCCATATAAAACCACATGAAGTATTAAAGCAAATTGAATTTGGGATACATTTCAAACCTGTTCAATATATATTAAAAGTTTTTGCAGAGGCCGAAAAAGAATCGGGGCACAGAATTGGCTTGTCAAAAGAAGAAGTGTGCCATTGTATATTCAATGATTTAAGATGTACTTCTGGTATTGAAACGCCGTTAGATACTTGGCATAGAATAAAGCACAATAGAGATATAAATGTTTCTTATGATGCCACGGGTGATGTCGTTAGATATGCTGGTGATATTATAGATTATATGGAAATAGCAAATTTGGTTGTTTCGCACGATAGTAAAGTTTATTATCAAAATACTTTAGAAAATGAGGCTATATTAAAATTCGTAAATTCTTCCGAGTGGTTTAGTGAATATGACACTATGATCAAAAGGAAGAGTGGTTCATTAAAAGCAATAAAAGCTTGTATTACGGGTTGGTACAAATATGCAAATCGAGATATGAGCGATACAGACTTCGCGACTGACATTTTGGCATTTATTGCTTCGGATACACAAGAATATGAGCAATTACAACGTAGCAGAGATGAAACATATTCTCAACTACTTGATAGCGAAGATATTAAAACAAAAGATATTGGTGATATCGGTGAAAGTTTGGTTCACTCTCACGAGTGTCAACGTGTAAAAATTGGCGGCAGAAGCGATTTGATTCATTTGATAAAAAGAATTCCAACTCAATTTGCTGTTGGTTATGATATACAATCAGTTGAACTCGATGAACGTAAACGGTATATAGAGGTAAAAACTACGATTAGCTCTAAACCGTTACATTTTAATAAAATACATATGACCCCAAATGAGTGGAATACTGCTGGGTCAATGAAAGATAGGTATTTCGTTTATCGTCTTATGATTAGTAAGAGTGAGAAAAAACTATTTATCATTCAAAATCCCGTAGGATTGTATAAAAATGATATTATAAGTATGATTCCCAAAGATGGAGCAGAAATCACATTTGAAACTGATACTGCAGGTGTATTTGAGGAGTTGTTGACATGGGTAAGTTAAAAGTAGCGTCGTTATTTTGTGGTTGTGGCGGAACAGATGTAGGGTTGCTTGGAGGGTTTGATTTTTTATCAAATCATTATGCCCAAAACTCATTTGAAATTGTCTATGCTAACGATATTGATGAAAATGCTTGCGCTATTTTTGAGCGTAACTTTGGTATCAAACCAGACGGACGTGATATTCGTTCTATTAAGTCCGAGGAAATACCTGAATTTGATATTTTAACAGGTGGTTTCCCTTGTCAATCTTTTTCCATCATCGCTCAAAATCCGAAAAGATTAGGGGTTAAAGATGATAGAGGTAAATTGTTTTTCGAGATGTGCCGCATTTTAAGAGAAAAACAACCCAAGTGTTTTGTTGCTGAAAATGTTAAAGGCATATTGTCTGCGAACAATAAAAGTGCATTTCCGCTTATAATAAAAGAATTTGAAGAAAGCGGATACAATGTTTCTTATAGACTATTAAACGCAGTAAATTATGGTGTTCCACAAAAGAGAGAAAGAGTTATTATAGTTGGAATACGTAAAGACTTGGGAAAAGTTTTTGATTTCGCTTGTCTGCCTGAAGAAGGTTCAATTCCTATTGCCACCCTTTCGCAGGTTATAGAGAAAATTGTTCCAGAGAAATACTATTTTAGCCAAAAGGCTGTTGATGGAATGATGAGAAAACGCGATTCTATGAATAAGGGTCGTGCGCAAGATATTAGTCAACCCTGCAATACTGTTGGAGCACATTTAGCAAAAGTATCTCTTAATAGTACAGACCCTGTTTTATTGGATGGAGAAAGATATCGTCGCTTTACTCCGCGTGAAGTGGCAAGAATACAATCTTTTCCCGAAACATTTGAATTATTAGGCTCGGAAGGCGCACAATATCGTGCATTGGGAAATGCAATAGCACCCGTTATGTTTTGGTATATAGCGCATAATGTGTCAAAACTATTAAACTCGTAAAGTAATTACGTACTAAAACGGACAGAGAATTCTTTCTTCTTTCGGTCTTTATATCTTAAGTCAATGGACCCAAAAATAATATTGAGCAAATGGAGAAATCCGAGCAATCGCTTGCCCGGATTTCCGTTCCTTTTCGTATTCATCTTGGTATTTTGACTCCGAAGAAGTCTTTTGCAAAAAATAATACGAACTCCGACACTTATCATCAGGGTTCGTATTATTTGCATATGGTGGAGATAGTGGGATTCGCTCCGGCGTCCGTGTTTCCACGGACTTCGCTTGCGCTACGCAGACCACGCTGCGCCTATCACGCCTGGGCGGTATGACGCCGCACTGTGGCGTCAACTACGGGAGCAATCAACGTGTATGACAGTTGCTCCCTATCCGCCCGTTCGAATCCCATGCATAGTCGTTATTTATGCAAAAAAACAGCCAACTTCGGCTGTTTTTTGCATAAATGGTGGAGATAGTGGGATTCGCTCCGGCGTCCGTGTTTTCACGGATTTCGCTTGCGCTACGCAGACCACGCTGCGCCTATCACGCCTGGGCGGTATGACGCCGCACTGTGGCGTCAACTACGGGAGCAATCAACGTGTATGACAGTTGCTCCCTATCCGCCCGTTCGAATCCCATGCATAGTCGTTATTTATGCAAAAAAACAGCCAACTTCGGCTGTTTTTTGCATAAATGGTGGAGATAGTGGGATTCGAACCCGCGGCCTTCTCGTTGCGAACGAGACGCTCTACCAACTGAGCCATACCCCCATATTTACGATTGTTTTTGTGTAACGAATGATAGTATACATCATGTTTTAAAAAATTTCAACCGATTTTTTGTGATTTTATCAAATAATTCCGTTGGGAATAATTTGTGTTTGTATTTTGATTTTTGCCTGAAGAACTGTTCATTATAAAGTTGACTTTTAATATATATTTATTTATAATAAGTTTATGCGGACAGTCAGAGTAGGAGCAAAAGTCAATCTTGCGCTCAACGTTTTGGGCAAAGAGGGGAAGATGCACCTGCTGTCGGGGCTGTATCTCAGCTGCGCGCTTTCGGATATAATTACCCTTTCGGCGAGGATGGATGACAAGATCAGCGTCAGCTACGTCGGTGGGGGCGGATACGAAAACGACAGCGCCTATCGCATGGCGCAATTGCTTTGTCGGAGATATGCGACGCCCGGCGTGGATATTATTATCGAAAAGAACATTCCGGAAAGCAGGGGACTGGGTGGTTCGAGTGCTGACGCTGCCGGGGTCGCCAGGGCTTTTTCCGAGGAGTTTTCAACCGGGGAAATAGAGGATGAACTTTTGCTTTCGGTGGGGAGCGACGTACCCTTTCAGTATCGCGGTGGGTGCGCTCTCGTATCGGGACGCGGAGAAAAGATACAGTCGGTATCTTTGCCGAAACTCTATCTGGCTATTCTTTGTCCGCCAAAGGGCGTTTCTACGGCGGATTGTTTTTCCCTTTACGATACCGTCGGAGGAGAGAACGGTGACGTGGAGAGTCTGATATCCGGACTTTGCAGGAGAGAAAAGGTCCTTTTCTTTAATGCGCTCGAGCGAGCGGCGTGCGCCCTCGTCGAGGAGATCGGAAAGGGGAAAGAAATATTACAAAATGCGGGATTTGTCTGTGGTATGACGGGGAGCGGAAGCGCCTTGTTCGGAGTGGAATACGATGAGGGCATTTACCGAGAAAAACTGAAGAAAGTCGCGTTGCCGGAGGGGTATATTTTACTGGAGACGACGACGGAGGGCAATTTATGAAGAATTACGATTATCCGGTTTATCTGTTTAACGAGGGTACCAATTACGAAGCGTACCGTTTTTTTATGCCGCAGTACGTACAGCACGACGGGAAAAAATGTTGGCGTTTTCGGGTGTGGGCGCCCAATGCGCGGACGGTCTCCATCGTAGGCGACTTTAACAACTGGGACAGAGAAGTAGATAAAATGGAAATGGTTTCTCCGTCGGGCATATGGGAAGGCTACGTGCGCGGCGCGAAAAAGTACTCCACCTATAAATTCAGTATCGAGGGAGCCGATCATGCCATTCGTCTGAAGTCCAATCCATTTGCGACCCATAGCGAAACCGCCCCGGCTAACGCCTCGAAAATTTACGATATCAACGGGTATGAGTGGCAGGATGGAGAGTATCTTGCTCGCCGCTCTACGCGTAATACCTATACTTCTCCCATGAATATTTATGAGGTCCACCTCGGCTCGTGGAAACGTCACGAAGACGGCAATTTCTATTCCTACTTAGACGACGCCAAAGAATTGGTCAGCTATGTCCGCGACATGGGATATACCCACGTGGAAATACTGCCGGTGACCGAGCATCCGTTCGAAGGAAGCTGGGGTTATCAGACCACCGGGCTTTTCGCCCCCACTTCCCGTTTCGGGACGCCGCATGACTTTATGTGCCTTGTAGATGCCTTCCACAAAGAAGGCATCGGCGTTATTATGGACTTTGTCGTCAGTCACTTCCCGAAGGACGCATTCGGACTGTACGAGTTCGACGGCACCTGCCTGTACGAGTACGGCGACGTATATAAACAGGAACACAAAAACTGGGGTACGAGAGTGTACGACTTTAATAAGCCGCAGGTCAGGAGCTTCCTTATCAGCGCCATTGATTTTTGGTTGACGTTCTATCATATCGACGGAATTCGTTTGGACGCCGTTGCCAGCATGCTCTACCTCAACTACGACAGAAGGGACGGCGAATGGCAACCCAACGATTTCGGCGGAGAGTATAACCTGGAGGCCATCTATTTCCTTCAGACCATGAATAAAAACATCCTTTCGCGCCACCCCGACGTTATCATGATCGCCGAAGAAAGCACTGCTTTCCCCATGGTGACCATGCCCCCGAAACTGGGTGGACTGGGCTTCAATTACAAATGGAACATGGGGTGGATGAACGATATCCTCGACTATATAAAAATCGACCCGTTCTTCCGTAGCGGCGCCCATAACAAAATCACCTTTTCCATCACCTACGCTTTCAGCGAGAACTACATTTTGCCTTTCTCCCACGACGAGGTCGTCCACGGCAAGTTGAGCCTGATCGGCAGAATCCCCTGTGGGTACGAGGAGAAGTTCTCCGGGCTTAAAACGCTGCTTTCCTATCAAATGGCACACCCGGGCAAAAAATTGAACTTTATGGGGAACGAGATCGCTCAGTTTATCGAATGGGATAACAACAAAGAACTGGACTGGATGCTCCTCGACTACCCGGCGCACAGTTCTTTTAAAAACTTCGTTAAAGACCTGAACTGGTTCTATCGGGAGAACAAAGCGCTTTACGAACAGGATAACACCTACGACGGATTCAAATGGACGGTTGTGGACGATAACACGCAGAATATCATCGTCTTTACCAGGTACGCCAAGAACGGCGACAGTATCATTTTCGTAGCCAATTTTTCTATGGCAAAGAGAGAAGGGTACGAATTCGGCGTAGATAAAAAGGGGCTGTACGAGGTGGTATTGCATACCGAAAGCACCAAGTACGGCGGTAAGGTGGAAGAAACCACTTACGAGACCATTGACAAAGAAAATCACGGAAAGAAGCAATCCCTTTCCATGACGATAGAAGCCAATTCCGCAATGTTCATCAGACTGAAAAAAGAATATGCGACGGAGGACGATATCGTTCTCGTCGATACCACACCGGAGAAAAAGACCAAGAAGAAAAATAAATAAGGAGAAAAAGCAAATGTTGTCCACAAAAAAAGAATGTGTAGCTATGCTGCTCGCCGGCGGACAAGGAACGAGATTGGGCGTGCTTACCAAAGACGTCGCCAAACCCGCCGTGCCGTTCGGAGGAAAGTACCGTATCATCGACTTCCCCATTTCCAATACCATCAATTCCGGGATCGATACCATCGGCGTACTGACGCAGTATCAACCGTTTGAACTCAACCAGTACATCGGCAACGGTCAACCGTGGGACCTCGACCGTCTCAACGGAGGCGCTTTCGTATTGCCCCCTTATCAGCGCGGTAAATCGGGAGAGTGGTACAAAGGTACGGCCAACGCTATTTACCAGAATATAAACTTTATCGATCGTTACGATCCGGAATACGTGCTTATTTTATCGGGAGACCATATCTACAAAATGGACTATGCTGATATGCTCGCCGCACATAAAAAGAACAACGCCGACTGCACCATCGCCGTATTGGAGGTCAGCCTAGAAGAAGCCAGCCGCTTCGGTATCATGAATACCAATCCGGATGGTAGCGTTTATGAATTTGAAGAAAAGCCCAAAAAGCCCAAGAGTACGAAAGCCAGCATGGGTATTTACGTTTTCACCTGGAGCAAATTGAGAGACTATCTCATTCGGGATGAAGAGGATAAGACTTCTTCCAACGACTTCGGTAAAAACATCATCCCCAATATGCTCGCCGATGGTCAAAGGCTGTTTGCTTACGACTTCTCCGGGTATTGGAAAGACGTAGGGACCATCAGTTCTCTTTGGGAAGCAAATATGGACCTGCTCGATCCAAACAGCGGTTTGGAGATCAACGACAGGAATTGGAAGATCTACGCCCGTAACACCGCTTTGCCGCCCCAGTATATCGGGGACGAGGCCGTTATTTCCGACAGTATTGTCAGCGAAGGTTGCTCTATCAGAGGCACGGTCAAAAAGTCGGTTATCTATCAGGGCGCGCTCATCCGCAAGGGAGCGGAAGTCACCGACAGTATCATCATGCCGGGAGCCTATATCGGAGAGAACGCCAGGGTCTCCCACGCCATCGTCGGCTGGAACACCGTGGTAGATAAAAACTGCGTCATCGGCGCGCCGCAAGACGGACCGGTGAACGGAGAATGGAAGATCGCCGTTGTCGGACCGGATATGACTTTGGAAAAGAACAGCGTCGTGCGCGAAGGCGAAATGATAGGAGGTTGAGGATACTATGAATAACATGATGAGTATATTGTTTGCATCGGGTAGCGAAAGCAAACTGAACGAATTGACTTTACACCGTACCACAGCGTCCTTGCCCTTCGGTGGCAGGTACCGTCTGATCGACTTCACCCTCAGTAACCTGGTCAACAGCGGAATAACGCAGGTAGGTATCGTAACGCGCAGTAACTATCAATCCCTCATGGACCACATTCGTCAGGGTCGTGACTGGGACCTCAACCGTAAAAACGGCGGTATCAGCGTGTTCCCCCCCTTCGTTTATAACTCCTCACGCGAGGTATACAAGGGCAAGATCGAAGCTATTTACAGCATTATGAGCTTCCTTCACCACAGTCCCGAACAGTACGTCGTCATCACGAACTGCAATATCGCGGCGAATATCGACTTTACAAAAATGTTTGAGAAACATATGAGTTGCGGCGCCGATCTGACTATGATCACCCATAACGGATACACCACGACTTCCCGTCGTATCGTCATCGAGCGCGGTGAAAACGACGTGGTAAAAGATATCTACGAGACGGAGATGGCAAGCGACGAACAGAAGGAAATATCCCTCAACACCTACCTTATCAAAAAGGATTTCTTGATCGACCTCGTCCAACGCGCCTATGCTCGCGGACAGGTGGACTTCGAGAAGGATATCCTCTTCCGTTTGGTGGAAGGCGGTAAGGTCTATGCCTATAAGATTGACTCCTACGCCGCCATCATCGACGACGTAAAGACCTATTATTCGGAGAGTATGAACCTTCTTTCCGACGATATCAGACACGAACTTTTCAGCAAGAGTAACCGTATCTATACCAAAGTTAAAGACAGCGTACCTACCGTATACAAAGAGGGCGCGAAGGTCAGTAACTCCCTTCTTGCCGACGGCTGCGTAGTCAGCGGAACGGTAGAGAACTCCGTACTTTTCCGTAACGTACGTATCGAAGAGGGTGCCGTCGTCAAAAATTCCATTATTATGGAGAACGGCGTCATCGGCAAAAATTCTACCGTAAAATATGCCATTACGGATAAGGACGTAGAGGTCAGCGCCGATCGTGAGATCGCCGGTTATTCCACCTATCCCATTGTCATTGTCAAGGGTAAAAAAGTATAACGATTACAAAAGGAGGCAGAAATGAGAGTATTATTTGCTACGAGCGAAGCCGGTCCCTTTTTGAGGACGGGGGGATTGGGAGACGTCAGTCAGGCTCTTCCGTACGCTATGAAAAAAGCCGGACAGGACGTTCGCGTTATCATGCCTTTGTACGAGGGTATCGGCGCAGATTATCGCCAGACCATGCAGTACGTCGGGAACAAAATCATCTTCCTCGGATGGCGTCAGCAATACGCCGGACTCTTCCGCTGTATCTACGGCGGCGTGACCTATTATTTCGTCGATAACGAATATTATTTTAAACGCAGTACCCCCTACGGGCATTACGACGACGGCGAACGTTTCGCCTTCTTCTCCAAAGCGGTATTGGAACTGATCCCTCTCATGGACTTTGGCCCGGAGATCATTCACTGCAACGATTGGCAGACCGGACTCATCCCCGTCATGCTCGACGCCTTTTTCCGCGGCGACAGCACCTATGGCGGTATCAAAACGGTAATGACCATTCATAATATCGAATTTCAGGGCAACATGGACAGAGTCTGCATCCGCGAGGTATACGGCATTCCGTCCGCCTACGAGAGCGTAGTGGAATATAATAATTGCGCCAATATGTTAAAGGCAGGGATCGAGGCGTCCGACAAAGTGACTACGGTCAGTCAGACCTACGCCAACGAGATCATGAGTCCCTACTTTGCTTACGGTTTGGAAGACATCCTCTCCAAACGCGCCTATAAGATCTGCGGCATCGTCAACGGTATCGATACCGATCAGTACGATCCCAAGAAGGACAAAGCCCTCTTTGAAAACTTCACCGTTAAATCCCTCAAAAAGAAAGCGGAGAACAAAAAGGGACTGCAAGAAATGTTACAACTACCGGTAGCCCCGGACAAACCGCTCATCGGTATGGTTACCAGACTGACCGGACAGAAGGGACTGGACTTGGTGACTGAAGTTATCGAGGATATCCTCTCGATGGACTTGCAACTGGTCATCTTGGGAACGGGGGACTGGAAATACGAGACGGCGCTGCGTGAGATTTCTTACCGCTACGGCAACAAACTGGCGGTGGTTATTAACTTCTCCAAAGATATCGCCAGCAAAATTTACGGCGGAAGCGATATGTTCCTCATGCCCAGTAAATTCGAGCCTTGCGGGCTGAGCCAAATGATTGCCATGCGCTATGGCTCTGTGCCTATCGTGCGCGAAACGGGCGGTTTAAAGGACACCGTAATACCCTTTAATCCGGTAGAAAAGACGGGCAGAGGATTCACCTTTAAGACCTATAACGCATACGATATGCTCGACGCGATCAAACGCGCGGTAGGGACTTATTATAATAAAGACGAGTGGAAAGCCTGCGTCACCAATGCCATGACGGGCGAATACGGTTGGGAACAATCGGCAAAGAAGTATACCGAACTTTACAAAAGTTTGCTTAATAAATAATTCAGAACAGTAAAAAGGAACAGATATGGAATTAACAAAGAAACAGTTCAAAAACCTCATTGAGGAACAATTATCAAAGACCTTCGGTGTCAAATACGATGAGGCGAGCGAACGCATGATGTATCGGGCAGTGTGCCTGGTCGTAAAAGGATTGACAACGGAAAAACGGACCAACTTCAAAAAGAAAGTCCGTCAACAAGGGGTAAAACAGGTCTACTATATGTCCATGGAGTTTTTGCTCGGACGGTCGCTGCGTAACCACCTGTATAACTGCGGATGGCTGGAGCAGGCAACGGCTGCGGTAAAAGAAATGGGATTCGATATGAACGCCCTTATGGAGATAGAACCGGACGCCGGACTTGGTAACGGCGGTTTGGGGAGACTGGCTGCCGCCTACATGGATAGCCTTACTTCTCGCGGATACGCCGCAGGCGGTTTCTCCATTCGCTACGACTACGGTATCTTTAAACAGCGTATCGTTGACGGTTGGCAAATGGAAATGCCCGACGAGTGGCTGAAAGAGGGCGACGTGTGGCTCAACCCCAGACAGGACGACACCTTCGAAGTTAAGTTCGGCGGTCACATAGAAGAAGACTGGTCGACGGGTAATCTGAAATGCCACCAGGTAGGCGCTACCACCATTTTGGCGGTTCCCTACGACATGAATATCACCGGGTACGACTGCGACGCGGTCAACACCCTCCGCCTTTGGAGCGCACGCGCCCCGCAGGAATTGGATATGCAGATGTTCTCGCGCGGCGAGTACGTCAAGGCGATCGAGGCAAAAGCTATGGCGGAGTCCATCAGTAAAGTCCTCTATCCTGCCGACAACCACTACGAGGGTAAATCTCTCCGCTTGCGTCAGCAATACTTCTTCGTCAGCGCCAGCATCCAGAGCATCCTGAAAAAGCACCTCAAATACAATCGTTCTTTAGATAATCTCAGTGAAAAAGTGGCTATCCATATCAACGATACTCACCCCACCCTTTGCATTCCGGAATTGATGCGTATCCTCCTTGACGAGTACGGCTATTCCTGGGACGACGCCTGGAAGATCATCACCGAGACCATTTCCTATACCAACCACACCGTTATGAGCGAAGCGTTGGAAGTCTGGCCGCAGGACCTCTTTAAGTCTTTACTGCCGCGTATTTTCCAGATCGTCAACGAAATCAACCAACGTTTCTGTTCGGAACTTTGGAAAGTGTATCCCGAATGCTGGGATAAAATATCCCAAAACGCCATTATGAGTGACGGAGTTATCCGCATGGCGAACTTGGCACTGGCAGCCTCCCATACCGTCAACGGCGTGTCGCAGCTGCACAGCAACATCCTTATTAACGATATCTTTGCCGACTACTACAAGGTCGCCCCGGAAAAGTTCACCAACGTGACCAACGGTATCACTCACCGCAGATGGGTTGGAGAAGCCAACCCCGGTTTGTCTGCGCTATTACACGACCTTATCGGCGACGGCTGGAAAAAAGAGCCGGAAACGCTGGAAAACTTACTGAAATATCAAAACAATCACGACGTTATTGATAAGCTGTTTGAAATCAAAAAACAGAACAAGGCGCGCCTTGCGGCATACATCGAAAAGGAAAACGGCGTTATCGTGGACCCGAACAGTATCTTCGACGTACAGGTGAAACGTCTGCACGAATATAAACGGCAACTATTAAACGTCCTGCACATTTTAGACCTTTATAACCGCTTAAAGGCCGATCCCAATCTGGACATCGTACCGCGCACCTTTATCTTCGGCGCAAAGGCCGCCGGCAGCTACTATATGGCGAAACAAATCATTCGTCTCATCTGCACCATTGGTGAAGTCGTCAACAACGACCCGACCATAAAAGGCAAGATTAAAGTGGTATTTTTGGAGAACTACCGTGTTTCCTTAGCCGAGATCATCATGCCGGCGAGTGAAATTTCCGAGCAGATCTCCATTGCCGGAAAAGAGGCGAGCGGAACGGGCAATATGAAGTTTATGATCAACGGCGCCGTAACTTTGGGAACAATGGACGGAGCTAACGTAGAGATCCACGAGAGAGTGGGCGACGAGAACATCTTTATCTTCGGTCTGTTGACGGAGGAAGTCAATAAACTGGTCAGAGAAGGGTACAACCCCACCTCTTACTATGCGACCGATCGTCGTATAAAAGCCATTATCGACGCTATGCGTTCGGGCATCGGCGGTGTCAATTTCAGCGAGATCGCAGACGCTCTTACCATCGGCAGAAACGGCGTGGCAGATCCCTATCTGTGCCTTGCGGACTTCGCGTCCTACTGTGATGCGCAGGTGCGCGTCAACGCCGCATACCTCGACAAGTATCGCTTCGGGAGAATGAGCCTGGTCAACATTGCAAAGGCCGGATTCTTCGCTGCCGACAGAAGCGTAGAGGAATACGCCACGCGTATTTGGAATTTAACGAAAGTCGATGACTGATATCCTTTTTGATTCAAGAAACACCCTTTACAAAATACCTTTTGGCGCGGTCAGCACCCGTCAAAAGGTATATTTGCGTATACTGGTTGCCGAGCATATCGGAGCGACCGGCGTTTCCGTTTTCGTGCGGAGGCACGAGCATACCATGCGCTTTGATTTTTCTTTGCAGAGCCGAAAAGACGCATTCGACGAGTACGCCTGTGAGTTCTTTATCGAACGCGAAGGCACCTATTATTACCGGTTCGAGGTGTATCTGCCCGGCGGTGGAATACTGTTCTGCGGCCGTGATGCCGAGGGCAAGCTGATTACCGGCGACTGGTTGCCCGAGTGGCAACTGTCCGTCTACAAAAGTTCTTTTGCCACTCCCGATTATTTCAAAGGCGGCGTGGTCTATCATATCTTTTGCGATCGCTTTGCCAAAGCCGGAAAGGTCATTAAACCGCGCGTGGGCGTCCTCAAAGAATGGGGAGAAGAAGTAGGCGACGTCGGCCCCGACGGCGTTTACCGCGCCGACGATTTCTTCGGTGGGAACTTTGCCGGGATCATCGGCAAGTTGGATTACTTAAAGAGCCTCGGAGTTACGGCATTGTACCTCTCGCCCGTATTTAAAAGCAACAGTAACCACCGCTATGACACCGCCGATTATTCCGAAGTGGAAGAAATGCTTGGCGGCGATCGTGGGCTGGAAAAATTGATTGCCGAAGCGGATAAAGCCGGCATGGCGGTCATTCTGGACGGCGTATTCAATCATACCGGTTCAGATAGTATTTATTTCAATCGTGAAAAGAATTTCCCCGTTATCGGCGCATACCAGGGGCCTGCCAGTCCCTATTACGACTGGTATACATTTGAGCAGTTCCCCGACGTGTACAATTGTTGGTGGGGGATCGGTTGCGTTCCGACCATTGCGCGCGATGCCGTCGGCTATCAAAAAATGATAGAAGAAAAAGTCCTCAAAAAGTGGACGAAAAAGGGCGTACGCGGATGGCGTCTGGACGTTGTGGACGAGTTGTCGGATATCTTTATCGACAATATCCGCACCGCTATAAAAACGGCGGACGAGGACGCCGTTGTCATCGGTGAAGTGTGGGAAGACGCCAGCACCAAAGTTAGCTACGGCGAGGAGCGCAGGTATTTTCAGGGCGATCAACTGGACGGGGTTATGAACTACGTCTACAAAGACGCCATTCTTAAATATATGCTGTCGGGAGACGGGAACGCGTTTGTAAATACCATAAACGACCTTGCCGAAAACTACCCCGAGTTCGCGCTCGACTGCTGCATGACGCTTTTAGGAAGTCACGATACCGTTCGTGCAATCAACGTCCTATCCGGTGCAATCCAACCGGGGAGTAAAGAAGAACGCAAAAAATATCGCCTGACGAAGGACGAATACAATCTCGGTAAAAAGCGGCTGCTTGCCGCCGCCAGTCTGCAATTCTTCCTGCCCGGGGTACCCTCTGTTTATTACGGGGACGAAGTGGGAATGCAAGGTTTTGAAGACCCCTTTAATCGCCGCACTTTCCCCTGGGATAATATGGATACGGAGATTCTCGCACACTATCGCAGGCTCGGCGCACTGCGTAATAAATACCGCAAGCAGTTCATCGGACACTGTAATATTTCCACCGACGGGGCTACCGTCACCATTACCCGCGGTAAACTCGTCCTCCGCGTCCATCCCGATGCAAGTTTTGAAATTATAGAATAATATTTTTATAAGAATATATCGCGAGAGGAAAACCTTTTTCGACAAAAAGTTTCTTCCTCTCGTGTTCTCTTTTACAAAAACTTTATGCTAATTGAGTTTTCGGGGGCGACAACCTTTTTCGGCAAAAGAACACAGGTACCCCATCAAGCGTATGATTGATGGGGAAAAGGCGGAACCGAATAAAACTTTCTCTTGCAAAGAATGAAGCAAGAGAAATAAAATGAGCGCGACGCCGCTCTCTCGTACTCGCCGGTTCCGGCTGCGTCTCTGGTCGTAATCATAGATTACTTCCGACTTTGGCTACTGACAGCGCACTGTGCTGTCAGCTTAACGCGTCGTCCCCACTTTCCAAAAAACTTTCACAATTATTAAATATAATCTTTTATCCTCAATTCCACTTTCCGCGGCGTTCGCACTATCTTTTCGGCAAATTACTATTCGTAATTATGCTCTGTTTGATAGGCTCCGCCTTTTCCCCATGAAGCATTCGCTTTATGGGGTTTTTTCCATTTTAGATAGTATAATTATTAAATATCCTTGATCTGTATAATCCTTAAAAAAACCGAGAACAGTTTGTTCTCGGTACAATATCTATTTGTTTTACGAACGTAAATTCCCCACTGGATGGATAGAGAGGCAATGATGAGGGAAGTTTCCGCGGCAGCAAACCTATGCTGTACATCGTACTGCTTGGTGTAGCTTCTGCGGAAGTTCGTAAAATTATAATTATTATAATCCATAAAAAAACCGAGAACAGTTTGTTCTCGGCACATTATCTAATTTTACGAACGTAAATTCCCCACCGGAGAGATAGAGAGGCAATGATGAGGGAAGTTTCCGCGGCAGCAAACCTATGCTGTACATCGTACTGCTTGGTGTAGCTTCTGCGGAAGTTCGTAAAATTATAATTATAATAATCCATAAAAAAAACCGAGAACAATTCGTTCTCGGTACATTAGTTTTCTGTTTTACGAACGTAAATTCCCCATCATTGACTCTCTAGTAGCCGATGTAGAAGTCTTCCTTGATACCCTGCGACCGTTTCTCCAGCGCATCATTCACTGCCGCACTGATAATCCTGCCTTGATTATATCTTTGCCGTTGTTGCTGGCTCATCATCGACACGTCGCTCATAAGTATCCGTTTGGTAACGGGACGAGCCTGCAAACACAGTGCCTTGATCCACGCATAGGGGTTATAAGTGAATATCGCCGAAACGTGAACGATGATAGCGAGAATGGTAAAAGGCGCAATGCATCTTAGGAGCGTATCCTTTGATTGTTCTAGCGTAAAAGGATTCTCCAACTTAATAATCTCGGCAGAAAGAAGCGCATAGAATGCGAACATCGCTACAAAAATCAACAATTCCCACTGACGGAAGGAAACAACGATTTTCTTATGTTTTTTACGCACGAGGAAGTCTTCCTCTTTGCCGCCCATGTCAGAGTAATAAAAATGGTTTTTTCCAAAGGATAACTTCCGGAAGGTCAGTACGAGCATGCATAGTGCCATCGCACCCAAAAGTACCGGAATGATATGAAAACCGAGGACGGTGCTATTCGGATTGGAAATATAATCAACGAATTGATCTCTGAAGAGTATTACGCCGACCAATAACGCGATGTATACGAGTGCAAAAATAGCATCCAAAACTCTCCGCACGATATTGAACGACTGACGTATACCGCGGGTTTTGTTACCTTTGCTGACAGTATACTTTGCCATCAGTTTATTAAATTGCTTTTCATCTTTGAAAAACCTCGGATAGGTCTTTTTATATTGATAGAATTTGGTATTCCTTTGGATGGCAACCAATTCTTTTCTTTGCAATCCGAGGTCATCGTATTCTTGCAGATTTGCGGAGATATCGGCAGAAGTATACGCAGCCGCATTGTTGGGACCTCTACGTTCCCAATCGTATTGCGGTATTGCAGTAGGTGTCGTGGGCGTCCACCCAAAACATCTATACAAATGCAAGTATCTGCGCGGTACGACTTTTACGTCATACCTTTTTGACCATCTGCTCATCAATTACCTTCTATAGTATTCTATGAACCGAAATACAGCGGATCGCCGGTATTACGGGCTGCCTCGTTAATGACTTGACCCTGGTAGTAACGTTGACGTTGACGTCCGTTCATCAGAGTGATGTCTTCGTATTGCATTGCCTTGACAATGGCTTTGCCGTTTACGCAACATTCAATAATGCGCTCGGTGTTTTTCTTTAACGTTCTGTTGGAAAAAAGCTGATATACCAACATGATAAAGTTGAATGCGCCTAAGATAAAGGAACCGTAATGGGTGATATCGAAGAGGGTGCCGCTCACAAACTCGCTGCTGCTTGTTGCCATTCCGTTATAGATGGAATCGTACATGCCGGCAAACAATTCTACAGGCATAGTGGATTCGGGATTGCCAAGGACGAATGTGAGATGTAAGAAGAGGCAAACAAGGAACATGACTGCCCAGAGGATTCCCCAGAAGGGACGGCAACGATTTATCAAACGGAGTTTATTGCAACGAGGATAGAACCAGTACCGCCAACGGAGATGATATTCCATCAGGGCTTCTTCCGTCATGAGACGGTTGTTGCGAGTGAATTTGGTGTTGCGTTTAACAACGATTTTTTCACTGCGCTTGCGACCTACGTCGTAATCGGAGACGTAGTCCTGCTTCTCCATGCTCCAAACGGTATTGCCGTCGTACATCTTATGTACGGGCGGATTGGGGTTGGGTGCTCTGTTCTCTTTGACGGGGACCCAGCCAAAAGGTGCATAAAAACAAAGGAGTTCACGAAAGATGACTTTTGTGTCATATGCCCTTGTTAAGTACTCGTTGACCATAGTTCTCTCCTTGATAATATACTATTATAAACACATTTTACCATGTATTTATGCCCCTGTCAATAGCGGCAGTAAAAATAAATTATTTATTTTTTCTTTTTTTCTTTGTGAATAGACAGATAAAAAAATACATTTTCAGCATAAAAAAGACGAGGTAATCTCGTCTTAAAGTATCGTTTTATATTTAAAAATGATAGAAATCAGATAAAGAACCAAACGATTTTTTCTATGATAAAGATACTGCCCAGGATTATAACGGGCAAGAAAAGATATGTGACGAGGGAGTTTTTACCCATCGTTGCCAGCGGAAGGAGCGGTTTAATGCAAACTTCCGATTTGGTCTTCGTCTTTTTATCCGCGTACAGCATTTTACCCAGGACGCCGCCCAGTAAAAAGAATCCCATATGCGGAAAGAGCGGCTCAAAATTCTGTACGATATCCAGAGCGTGTCTGTTGTAGACGAGTAAGGAAACCAAGTCGTTGGTAATATTGCTGTTGCCGCGCACGAAGAAGGAATAATAATAGGTTAGTCCGACCGCGCCGATAACGAGTCCCAGTAGGGTTCGTATCCAGTCGGGGCATTTTATCAGTTCAAAGAACTGCCACAAGAGGATACATATAGTCAGCACGTTGATGATATTAAAGATATAGTAGCTGGTGACGACGTTTGGCATAAGAACGTGCAGCAGGGCAAAAACGCCCATATAGACGGCGCAAAGGATCACCATTTTTATACTGCGTTTCAGACTGCTTTTGGCAAGTGAACAGCTTATTCCGGACAAAAAAGAAAAGATAAACAATCCAAAAGGCTGTATCCCTACGCGAAAACTACTGTTGAGGTAGGGGCGAAGGACGTTATCGGCAAACCATATCATTTCCGGCGTACGGAAATCAAAAAAACCGAGCATGAACCCGAAGTTTACAACGTGGTCAAGTGTGACGAAGAGCATAAGCGCGCCGCGGAATAAGTCCAGTTCCCACACACGGGGCGTTGTCCCGGTGTTGTAGTGAACCAGACCATACAGAAAGGCGCCGAAAGTTCTCCTTGATTTGGATTTATGTTTCACTCTCGGGGCTTTGGGCGGTCTGCCTTTCTTTTGAACGGACGTTTGTTCCGTTGTTTGTTCTATAGTTTGCTCCATAGTATCTCCGTCATTCATTATAATATGCAACCGAATAAAAAGCAACCATAAATAGTCGATTCCTTCAAGAGAGCTTTTGGACTTGGCATCCGATCTACTTGGATTTATGATGATATGCTCGTTTGTAGGTTTATGAATCGGGCTTTTTCTGCACAATGGTACATATGTCCCAAAAAGAGTACCCAAATGGTCATTAATCGAGGAAATATGCACATTGTAACATTGAAAAACTTTTGTCAATATGATACTATTGGCACATAAAAATTCTTTGCAAAGAAAGTAACGTTTGGGGAGGTGACCTACTATTATCGACAAACTCACTATAACGCTCGGCGCGAAATTCGACTACGAAGAGATCGTCTGCCAAATGCCGCTTGACGGCAGTCTGAAAGAGGGGGTGGAAAAAGCGCTCGCCGGAGAAACGAAAGAGGAACTTCGATTGCCCTACCGTGATGAAAGAAGCGGAAAATTATTATTGCTTTTTATAAAAAGAGGATATGAATTCCGCCTGATGAGAACGTGGAAACTGCTGGGCATATGCGAATTAAAGGATTATAGAGAGGAGATGGAAAGGGACGGTTCCATCAAAAAATGGTTGGAGGTGGAGATACTATAGACGCCGAACTGCAATGGGCGAACCGACTGCTTGCAGAATACGACGAAAGAGATTATCTGAAAAGGGTATTACAAAACGAGGATATCGGAATGACACTGATCGATAGATGTCTGAACGGTTTCAGCGCCTGGGAAAAGGACCTTTTGTACGCGCTGTGCGTAAAAAAAGTTTCCGAAAGGGAATATGCAAAAAAAGTGGGACTGACCAGGTACCGTGTAAGAGAGGAGAAAAAAAGACTACTCAAAATGGCAGCTCTCGTACTCAAAAAGTGCGCCTTCCTCGCCTATCAAACGGAGCTATGAAAAAAAATGCTTTATCTTTCATTGTTCCCTTTTTCGTAAAAGGTTAGGCACGATCGGTAAATAAAAATAGAGGGATTCTTTCACTAAAAAAGAGTCCCTTTTTTAAAACAAAAATGAGAGCAATAATTCTCTTTGAACGCCAATTTAAATATAAAAGTGCGTTTTTATTACCGTAAATCGTATAATCGGCAGGGTAGCCGCCGGCTCTCGCTTTTTATATCGTACCTAAGCTCCATTCACGGCCAACTATAATATTGATAATAAAAGAGCAGATATACCCGGGATGTTATACAATGGTCTTTTGAGCGGATGGGTGAAAAAAATTTAATAAATGCTAGGAGTAAAAAAACTTCACGTCGAATTGATAGTATGTAGGGCACCGGAGGAAGAGACCTTTTCGACAAAATATTTTTTATTTCGTGAAAAAAAATACCGTCAATTACTTGATAATAGTCTGGGTCGGTGCTATAATAGTTAGCAGTCAAACACATTGAGTGCTAAAAAACGTTGATAATAAAAGGAGGTAAAAAAAATGACTTTAAAACCGTTATTTGATAAAGTCGTTATCAAACAAGAAGAGATGAGAGAGACTACCGCCAGCGGTATCATTCTCACCGGAACCGCCAAAGAAAAACCGGTTATGGCGACCGTTATTGCCGTAGGACCCGGTGGTATCGTAGACGGCAAAGAAATAAAAATGGAAGTAAAGGTCGGAGATAAGATCCTTTATTCCAAATACGCCGGGACGGACTTCAAACTGGACGGCGGAGACGTGACCATCATCCGCCAGAGCGATATCTTGGCAATCGTAGAGTAATATAGGAGGCAAATATGGCTAAACAATTCAAGTACGCAGAGGAAGCGAGAAAAGCCCTGGAAGCAGGGGTAGACGCATTGGCTAATACAGTTAAATTGACGTTGGGACCGAAGGGTAGAAACGTCGTTTTGGAAAAGAAATTCGGGAGTCCGCTCATCACCAACGACGGTGTGACCATTGCAAAGGAGATCGAATTAAAAGATCCTTTTGAGAATATGGGAGCGCAACTTATCAAAGAAGTCAGCACCAAGACCAACGACATCGCCGGCGACGGCACCACCACTGCGTCCGTTCTTGCCCAGGCTATTATTAAAGAGGGTCTTAAAAACGTCGCTGCCGGGGCCAATCCGATGGAACTCAGACGCGGCATCCTAAAAGCCACCGACAAAGTGGTAGAAGAACTCAAAAAGACCAGCAAAGAGATCAGCGGAAAGAGCGAGATCGCGTCCGTTGCCAGCATTTCTGCAGGTGACGAAAAGATCGGCGATCTCATCAGCGAAGCTATGGAAAAGGTAGGCAAAGACGGCGTTATTACCGTTGACGAAAGCAAGACCATGCTCACCGAACTGAACGTAGTCGAGGGTATGCAATTCGACCGCGGATACGCCAGCCCCTACATGGTCACCAACGCCGATAAAATGGAAGCGGAGATGGACAATCCCGTCATCCTCATCACCGACAAAAAGATTTCTTCTATTCAGGAGATCCTCCCCGTACTAGAAGGCGTCATGAAGAGCGGACTGAAGCTACTGCTCATCGCCGAAGACTACGAGGCGGAAGTCCTCGCGACGCTCGTCGTTAATAAGATAAAAGGTATCCTCAACGTCGTTGCCGTCAAAGCTCCGGCTTTCGGTGACAGAAGAAAGGCATGGCTCGCCGACATCGCCGCGCTCACGGGCGGAACGCTCATCAGCGAAGAAATGGGACTGGAACTCAAAGACGCCAATATCTCCATGCTGGGCAGAGCGAAAATGGTCAAGGTCAGCAAAGACTACACCACCATCGTTGACGGCGCAGGCAACCCTGAGGATATCAAAGCCCGTATCAATCAGATCAAAGCGGAACTGGCTGTTTCTACCTCCAGTTACGATAAAGAAAAGCTCCAAGAAAGACTGGCTAAGCTGTCCGGCGGCGTTGCAGTCATCAACGTCGGCGCTGCTACCGAAGTGGAAATGAAGGATACCAAACTCCGCATTGAGGATGCCCTTTCTGCCACCAGAGCGGCGGTAGAAGAGGGTATCGTAGCCGGTGGCGGTATTGCGCTACTGACTATCAGCAAAGCCGTCAAAGCCTATGCCGAAACGTTAGACGGGGACGAAGGTACCGGCGCTAAGATCGTTGCCAAAGCCCTCGAAGCCCCCATTCGTCAGATTGCGGCAAACGCAGGTGTCGACGGAGGTGTGGTCGTCAACACCATCCTTTCTTCCGACAAACCCAACTACGGTTACGACGCATCCAAAGACGTCTATTGCGACATGATGGAAGCAGGCATTCTCGACCCGACCAAGGTTACTCGTAGCGCACTGCAACACGCCGCATCCGTTGCCGCGACCTTGCTCACGACCGAAGCGCTCGTCGCCGACATTCCCGAACCCCCGGCGCCGGCTCCGGCACCCATGGGCGGAGACATGTACTGATATAAGTCGATTTAAGGGATAAAATACCCTTTATAACAAGCCCCGCAAGGCAGAACTTTGCGGGGCTTGTTCTATATGGAAAAGCATATTGACAAAGCCTTTGATTGTGCTATAATTAAAATATTATGAAAAGAGTATATCAAATTATTTTATGCGTAGTGATTTTGCTCATGGTTTTGGCAGGATGTAATCTATTCAGCACCGACGATGAGATAACCTACAAAGACGTGGACGGCGGAAAAAAGCTGTCCGAATACGAGGGAAACAGCAGTCACAAAGAGTTGGTTATTCCTGCGGAGTACGAAGGCAAACCGGTGGTGGAGATAGGGGAGTATGCGGTGTCGGCCGCCGAATACCTAGAGTCGATCACGATCGGCAAAAACGTTCAGAAAATATCCTATCGCGCCTTTTGCGGCACCTGTAAAAATTTACGAGAATACATCGTTGACGAAGAGAACCCTTACTTTTGCTCTGTCGATGGTGTTATTTTTAACAAAGAAATGACGACGCTTATTGCCTACCCCAACCAAAGGGAGTCCAAAGAATACGTCGTGCCGGAGGGCGTAACTAAAATCGAGTCCTGCGCTTTCTATATGTGTTCCAATTTAGAAAAGGTCACTTTGGCGTCCACCGTCACCGAGATAGGGGACTATTCTTTCTTTAAATGCAGCGGACTGAAGAAGATCGAATTAAACGAAGGACTAAGGACGGTCGGCAGGGACGGTTGTTCTTACTGCGAGTCTTTTGAAGAACTGTGTCTTCCTTCGACGCTGGAGAGTATCGGCGATTACGGGTTCTATTCAACCACGTCTACCGCCCTAAAAACCTTTACGACAAAGAAACGGATAGAGCGGATTCAGTGCGGAAAAAGTTGGCGTCCTCAGACCACCGGTATGGCAAACAGCGCCATGTCGCCGACCTACGTGGGGGAATAGAGTATGGCTAAATTTTCACTTTCCGGCGTAAAAACAAAAGTCAAAGACGGTTTCGTAGACTTTAAAACTCATTGGAAGGTCCCTAAAGAGGGGAACTATATTTCCAACAAAGAACTGGTACTTCTCTGTATCGGCGGTTCCGGCGGAACGGGGGTAGGAAACGTGCTTGGGTACGTATCGTTTGCGGCGTCCAGCTTTTTGGTTGGCGCGGTGTACGGGATTTCCTTCCACGATATTTTCATTATCGGACTGCTGGGACTTCTTTTCTTCTTCTTTTCACCGCTGACGATGTCCATCGTGGACAACTTGGGACGTCCGCCCAAAAAGACCATGATGCTGATACATATTATCTGCGCGGTATGCGTGGTACTGGGCATAGGGTGTTTGTTCATTCCGGCGGCGCGAACGGAAAAAATCATTCCCGCCTTTCCGCAGATCATGGCGACGTTCTTTTTGTTCAACGTTTTCTCGGTGTACTATCACATCCTTCTTTTCCGTACGCTCGCCAGACGATTCGGTAAATTCCGTACTTGGGTCTTAGTCGGGAGCATCCCCACCATCGTTTGCGTTCTGTTGATGGGCTTTTTGCCGATCAAGGAGTGGGACTATGCCACCAAATTGTGGGTAGTCAACTTGCTGTTCAGTTTCTTTGGATTATTCAGTAACTTCCACGCGCAGAAAGGGAACATTATGAACCTGATGACCCCCAAAGCGCAAGAGCGTACGAGGATACGTACTTGGGAGATGTTCGTCTCCGGCGCTGTGGGTGGACTGTTTATGGTGCTTTTACCCATCTTCGCCGCTTTTGTCGGCGGACTTAACGACATCCGTACCTATCAGTATATCATCCCTGCCGGCGTTCTTATTTGTACGCCTATGGTCCTCGTGCAGGTCTTCGGGTTGAAAGAACGCGTCATCGTCGAAGCCGATCACAAGCCCAGCGTCAGCATGACCAAGGGTATGAAAGAGGTACTGAGGAACAAGTATTTCTGGATCACCAACATCAGCGGTTGGATCAACAACATCCAAAGCGGCGCCATTGCCATTCTCAACGTCATGGTCGTCTACGCCCTCCGTATGGACTACCTTTTGGGTATCCTCACCGGCGTCTCCGGGTGCTTTGCCACCATCGGTCTGCCTTTCGTTCCCAAAGCACTGAAAAAGTGGGGCAGAAAGAAGACCTACCTCATCACGTCATTTTTACAGATCCTTTCCTTCGGCGTGCAAGTCATCGGCGTATACACCAACAGCTTGGTGATACTGTTCTTGGGACTGGGGTCTATTAACTTCTTTAACATTTTCAGTTCCATGGCATGCGACTTGATGACCCCCGATATCTGGGACTATCAGCAATACGTATCCGGGGAGAGATTGGAAAGCAGCGCCGGTATTTTCGGCATCATCTTCAACCCCCTCAACCGTGTGCTGTGCCTGATCGTTCCCGCGGTCTACGCCATGGTCGGGTTTACTTCGGAATGGAATATTCTTTACTTCGACGATACCAGGAGCCAGGTATTCCTGTGGACCATCATCCTCATGGTCACGGCAAAAGTTCTCTCCGCCATACCCTATTTCTTCTACGACCTGTCGGAGGAAAAACACGCTAAGATCATAGAAGAATTACAGCGGCGCGCCGCGGAGAAGTCCGGACCGCTTACTCCCGTCGTCCCGGAAGAGGAGGAAGGGTTAGTGAAAGAACCGGCATGACTCTCGGTTAAATAAAAAAGCATACATGAAAAAGGGCGCGGCTAAATACCGCGCCTTTTTGTCGCCCGGGAAGGAGCCGTATTTTTGGGAGCGGCTCTTATTTAGTGATTTACGCTCACAAAACGACAGTCATCTGTTCGAGATCAAAAAATGGTCTTAAAAAATTGCTTATTTTTTGATAAAATGCGGATGATAAATGTATTTTTGTGAGCTTGCGCATAAATTTCGCTTGTAGTAGTCCACTACGACTAAGCTCATTTCTGCACAAAATCACTTAAAAATAGCCACTCCGGTATTTTTTTTACGTATTGACATGGAACTATATTTATTATAAAATAATTTATATTATAAAATTACACAGAGGTGCAATATGAAAATTACCGAAGACATCATTCACGTTGGAGTAAACGACCGCAACATCGACCTATTTGAGGGACAGTACGTCGTTCCCAACGGTATGGCCTATAACTCTTACGTTATTATGGACAGCAAAATCGCCGTTATGGATACGGTGGACGCGTCCTTTACCCACGAGTGGCTTGATAACGTGCAAAAAGCACTTGGCAAGCGCAAACCGGACTATCTCGTCGTCCAACATATGGAGCCGGACCATTCGGCAAACATCGTCAATTTCTTAAAAGCCTTCCCGTCCGCTACCGTCGTTTCTTCGGCGAAAGCGTTTGTCATGATGCAAAACTTTTTCGGAACCGATTTTTCCGATCGTCGCATCGTGGTAGGCGAAGGGGATACCCTGCAACTGGGCAAGCATACCCTTACCTTCGTCACGGCGCCGATGGTACACTGGCCGGAAGTCATCATGACCTACGACTCTACCGATAAGGTACTCTTTTCCGCCGACGGCTTCGGCAAGTTTGGCGCAAGCGACGTCGACGAGGACTGGGCGTGCGAAGCGCGTAGGTACTATTTCGGCATCGTCGGCAAATACGGCGCGCAGGTGCAAGCGGTACTGAAAAAAGCCGCCAACCTGGAGATCGAAAAGATCTGTCCTCTGCATGGACCGGTACTGACTGAAAACCTCGGTTACTACCTCAATCTATATAAAATGTGGTCTTCCTACGGCGTAGAGACGGACGGCGTTTGCGTCTGCTATACTTCCGTTTACGGACACACAAAACAGGCGGCGGAACTGCTCGCCGAAAAATTAAAGGCAAAAGGTTGCCCGAAGGTCGCCGTCAACGACCTTGCTCGTTGCGACATGGCAGAGGCTGTCGAAGACGCTTTCCGCTACGGAAAGATCGTCCTTGCTACCACCACCTATAACGCCGATATTTTCCCCTTTATGAAGGAATTTATTCTGCACCTGACCGAACGCAACTTCCAGAACAAGACGGTTGCTTTCATCGAAAACGGAAGCTGGGCGCCTATGGCGATCAAAACCATGCAGAATATGCTCGCCGGATGCAAAAACCTGACCTATTGCGAAAACAGCGTCCACATTAAATCGGCAATAAACGACGAAAACAAAGAACAGATCGAAAAGCTGTCTACCGAACTTTGTACCGATTATCTTGCCCGTCAGGATAGCACCGCCGACAAAAACGACTTGAAGGCGCTCTTTAACATCGGTTATGGATTGTACGTCGTCACCAGTAACGACGGCACGAAAGACAACGGATTGATCGTCAATACCGTTACCCAAGTGACCAATACGCCCAACCGCGTCGCAGTCACTATCAATAAACAAAACTACTCCCACCACGTCATTAAACAGTCCGGCATTATGAACGTCAACTGCCTCTCCATCGAGGCGCCGTTCTCGGTGTTCGAGTCCTTCGGGTTCCGCAGCGGAAGAACGGTAGACAAATTCGAGAATAGCGAGGTGCTTCGCTCCGATAACGGACTGGTATTCCTGCCGCGCTATATCAATTCTTTCATGTCGTTGAAAGTAGAAAGCTACGTCGATCTGGGAACGCACGGTATGTTCATCTGCTCGGTGACCGAAGCGCGTGTTATCAGTAAAGTGGAGACCATGACCTATACCTATTATCAGAACAACGTCAAACCCAAGCCGAAGACGGAAGGGAAGAAAGGATACGTTTGTAAGGTCTGTGGGTACGTGTATGAAGGGGAGACGTTGCCGGATGATATCGTTTGTCCGCTGTGTAAGCACGGCGCTGCCGACTTTGAGCCTATAGCGTAGTGTGATGGAGGCTTTACGTCTCCCGATAGAATGATATTGTACCTTTAACCAACTGAATAACATAATAAATAATTTTATCTAGTAAAGACTATGGATAAGATTATAATCGGGAGACTTGCTCGAAAGAAACGCACGCAGTACTTTAGTACAGCTGTGCGTCTCCTTCGACCAAAATCCTCTCATCCTCTCCGCTATAGGTAGTGTGATGGAGGCTTTACGTCTCCCGACAAGACTTTATTTGTACTTTAATGATTAAATAACAAACAAAAGTTTTTGCACATTAAAAATTATGGATAAAAAAGATAGTCGGGAGACTTGCTCGAAAAACTCGACTGCAGTACTGCGGCGAAACTCTCGCTTATGGATAGGTTTTCGCGTTGACTAAAAACCTATCGTTACTACTCGGTTTCGCCTTTCTCCCATAAAACGTTGTTTTATGGGGGCTTAATGCGGATAAAAAAGATAGTCGGGAGACCTGCTCGAAAAACTCGACTGCAGTACCGCGGCGAAACTCTCGCTTATGGATAGGTTTTCGCGTTGACTAAAAACCTATCGTTACTACTCGGTTTCGCCTTTCTCCCATAAAACGGCGTTTTATGGGGTTTTAAGAAGGAGCAAGTCGGAACTATAATGCAAAATTATAAGAAATTATAATAATATTTAAAAACAAAAAGGAGAACAATTATGAAAAAATACGTATGCGACATTTGCGGTTACACCTATGACGAGGCTATCGGCGATCCGGATAACGGTATTGCACCCGGCACCAAGTTCGAGGACCTTCCCGACGATTTCGTCTGCCCCCTCTGCGGCGTAGGTAAGGATTCTTTTTCGGCTGAATAAGTAAAAGGTATGTCACACAGTAAAGTCACAAAACGTGGCTATTCTTTGTATGTGGAAAATTGGAACCCGACGGCAAAACGCTTCATAAACGAGTGCGTTCTTTGCGGCAGGAGAGGGTATAGTCCGTCTATTGAACAACCCGGTTTTTGTTCTTCGCCCGAAAAAAAGGCGATCTACGCCGAGCTGACCAGAATACATCAGCCGCTCCCTCTTGACGAACTGGGGCGTTGCGACGTCTGCGCTCGATTGCAGGATTCATCTAAGTAAAATAGAAAGGATCAGTGTAAAAAAGCGCGAGGGTATCGGAGTGTCCCGTAGGGATTTTTCGGTAAGGACGGGGAGTAAAAAATAAGCGTGGCAATTTTGTCACGCTTTTATTTTGTATACGAAAACCACCGGATAGTCCGGTGGTTCAGTGGAGGTTTACCGATG
>CAMOOO010000006.1 GCA_946621465.1 uncultured Clostridia bacterium | reverse complement strand
TGCGACGAAAGTCACCTCCGCTTTCGTATCTTTCCTTTTTAAGTGTATCACAGTACTAATCCTTTGTCCATATTCATTTCTTTTTCCAAGCATATAATCACCGCTTTGATAGGCTAAAAAAGATTGTTTTTCGATTTCTTTTTTTAAGTATTCGGAATCATAAATACCGTAGCCCCATATTTTGAATAGAACGTCTTTCCCATTCATTTTTTTACTGTCGAAAATATAACCTGTAAATTTTTGAATTGCACTCGTTGCTTGAATATCCGGCATCCCAACATTCTCATAATAACAGTGACAATGTTCATGCAGAGGGCTTTCCGGGCTTTTATCCTTGACAAAGTAGCACCCGTTCATATTCAGACAACTGGCGCAGTGTTTCGGGTTTATGGAACTATTTATTACGTTCATTTTCTTCTCTGTGGCTGTGTTTGCCGGCGCAGAACCTCTTATCCATTTTATCCATTGACTTTCTAACGTCTTTTTTTGCGACGTTACTTGCTTCCGCTAAATTCATAGCATTTACCTCCTTGTGCTTATTAATTCGACAGGAGAAAAAGCAATTCCTTGTTTTTGTAAAAAAGTTTTTATAAAAAAGTGTTGCCTACCTTCGCCAAAATATTTTGCTCACACAGGCTTTGCTGCCTTTCCACAGGTAAAAAAATAAGCGTGACAAATAGTCACGCTTAATCCTTTAATGGAACTCCCGGTTATCTCCGACAGCTTTGCTGATTGCAGATGAACCGATCGATTATTCCAAAATTCTTTGGAACAGTTTCTGCTCTTCGGCAGAGATGGTGTCGTCGCTCGCCAGAATAAAAAGACCGAACAGGCAGACTTTTATCTTGGTATCTTCGGGCAGGCTGTCGATGAGAGCGTCGAGGTCCTTAACGAAGTCGCTATTGGCGCCGTGGTTGGTCATCTCGAAGAAATCATCGTAGGACATATTGAGTTCGTAGATGTCGTTGATGAGTTTATATTCATCTTTCGAGCAGTTGCGGTCCGCGCTGACAAAAAGTTTAATGATGAATACCATAAAGTCGGCGTACTTTTCACCGATTCCGATTTTTTCAAAATCTTCTTTAATGTCGGCAGCGCAAGAGCGACCTTGTGTTACTCTTTCTTCATGAGAAAGGTTGACGAGTTGTTGCATGAGTTCATCCAGTTTCATGTGTGTTCCTCCTAAGTGTGATATGTTAATTATAGCGGGATATAAAATGTTTGTCAATACCGCTTATCGGCGGAAAAGGGACGGCTAAGGCGATTGGGGTCGAAAAAAATATTCCAATACCATTGAATGATATGCGGAAATATGCTAGAATAGAGGAAAAATGATCGAGGACAGGCAAGAAATGACAGATGAGATGAGGATCGGCTTAATCGTATCCGTACCGCTGCTACTGCAATTGAGCGGATTGCTGTTCGCAGTCGGGATGGACTCCTCCGTCGGCACCGTCCATAAGAGGATCTTAGTCGCTATCCAATTGATGAACGTCAGTATGATTGTTCAGAACTTCGGAGAGTACGCGGTAGGTTATTCCGGTATTTCCGTTCTTCTGCTGACCATCGTCAGGATCTACTCCTATATCGCTTGTCCTATCATTGTCGTTCTCTTTATTTACCTTATCCGTAAAAAGAGCCGATTCCGGTGGGTGTCGTGGACACTGGTCGGCGTCGATGCCATTATCTACCTGACGGCCCTTTTTTCCGACGTTGCATTCCGCGTTTCCGCGAACAACCAGTTCTATCGCGGACCGCTCGGTTACACCTGCTTTATAATAAGTCTCCTTCTTCTTATCCAGTTTACCTATTATTCCATAAAAGAATGTTATCGTGTAAAACGTTTGGAGACCATCATTCCGCCGTGGTGTGTCTTAATCATTCTCGGCTCCGTTTTGCTCGACTTGTTTTTCCCCATGCGCGTTATCAGTTATCTGACGATAGGTATGGTCAGTTGTAGCGTTCTCTATTATATATGGTTCCATTTGCAGCTTGTTCAGAAGCACAAACAGGCGCTACTTGTCGAACAGCGGATACAGATCATGATGACGCAGATACAGCCGCATTTCTTATACAACACCCTGTCTACCATACAGGCACTATGTCGTATTGACCCGGAAAAAGCCTCCGACGTCACCGAGAAATTCGGCACCTACCTCAGGCAAAACCTTGATTCTCTCGGTCAGCCCAACCTCATTCCCATTGAAAAAGAACTGGAACACACTAAGCTCTACGCCGAAATCGAAATGATCCGATTCCCCAATATCGTCGTGGAGTACGATATACAGGACGACCGGTTCCTCATCCCCGCGCTGATTATCCAACCGCTGGTAGAAAACGCCATTCGCCACGGCGTCCGTATCCGGGACGAAGGAAGAGTAGTCGTCTCTACACGCAAGGTGGCCGACCGTCATGAGATCGTCATTAAGGACAACGGAAAGGGCTTTGATGCGACCGAACCACCCAAAACCGACGGCTCTCATATCGGTATCAACAACGTCCGCGAACGGGTAACGTCCATGTGCAAAGGCACCATGACGGTGGAGAGTAAACCGGACGAGGGGACGACCATAACCATTCGCATACCGGTAGATCCCAGTAAGCAAAAAGGAGTACGCTAGATGAAAATCGTTTGCGTTGATGACGAAAGACTGATCGTAGATCTGACCGTTGCCTTGTGCAGAGAACTGCCCGAGGTCTCTGACGCGCGCGGTTTCACTCGACCGAATGAAGCGTTGGAATGTATAAAAGCCGAACGTCCAGACGTCGCCCTTCTGGATATTGATATGCCTGCGATGAACGGGCTTATTCTGGCGCGTCACATAAAAGAATCCAGCCCGGATACGGCGATACTCTTTTTGACGGGGTACGCCGAGTACGCGGTAGAAGCGTTCCGCCTGCACGCCAGCGGATACCTAATGAAGCCGGTCAGTAAAGAACACCTCGCCGAGGAGATCGACTACGTTTTAAAGAGCAAAAAGCCGCAAATAAGCCACATATCCGTCCGCACCTTTGGAGAGTTCGGAGTGTTCGTAGACGGCAAAGCCGTCGCCTTTTCCCGCAATAAAGCAAAAGAATTGCTTGCTTACCTCGTAGACAGGCAAGGGGTGGCAGTGACCCGCGTTGCCGCTTTTTCCGTGCTGTGGGAGGACGAAGAGTACAGTCGGGCAAAGCAAAAGGAACTGGACGTTATTATCCGAAGCCTGAAAAGCACGCTGGCTGAAAACGGTATTGAAGAAATCTTTGAAATGAAAAGCGGAAGCCTGCGCGTCTGCCCGGAAAAATTCGAGTGCGATTTGTATAGGTTTTTGAAAGGGGACGTGAATGCGATCAATTCGTATAGAGGGGAGTATATGAATGCGTACACCTGGGCGGTGTTGACCGAATCCTACCTCACCCGAAGGGGCGAACGTCTATAATACGAATCTTTACGCTTGCAAAAACGAGCTACTATAAATTTATTGTAAGTGTTTTCCTTCAAACCAGGGTCAAATGGATTAAAAGATGGTTTTTGCAAGCTTTTGTGAAAGCTGCACCAAGCAGTACGATGTACAGCATAGGTTTGCTTTCCCAAAAAATCTCCGCATTCTAACCGTTCGAACGTTTATAATACAGATCTTTACGCCCACAAAACGAAAATAGTAATTATTTTATTGAGTATATTCCTTCGATTACAGGTCAATCGGATTACGAAGATAGTTTTGTGGGCTTTTGTGAAGTCATCGCTCGCAGTAGCCCACTACAGCTTTCGCTCGATTTCCCAAAAAATCTCCGCATTCTAACCGTTCGAGAGTTTATAATACGAATCTTTACGCCCACAAAACGAAAATAGTAATTATTTGATTGAGTATTTACCTTTGGTTACAGGTCAATTGGATTACGAAGATAGTTTTGTGGGCTTTTGTGAAGTCATCGCTCGCAGTAGCCCACTACAGCTTTCGCTCGATTTCCCAAAAATCTCCGCATTCTAACCGTTCGAGAGTTTATAATACGAATCTTTGCGCCCACAAAACGAAAATAGTAATTATTTGATTGAGTATATTCCTTCGATTACAGGTCAATCGGATTGCGAAGATAGTTTTGTGGGCTTTTGTGAAAGCTGCACCAAGCAGTACGATGTACAGCATAGGTTTGCTTTCCCAAAAAATCTCCGCATTCTAATACAGAGCTTTTCGTCTGCAAAAACAAAAATATTTTTAGCAAATAACCCAGTTCATCCTATTGGGCTACAAACAGTTCACCGGACTGTTTGCTTAACGCGTCGCGCTCTCTATTTCCTCTTTCGGCAAACGCGTCGCGCGTTCCACTTTTCCTTGCTTCTCGTTTTCATAATTCCCCCCAAAATTTTTTTATTTTTCATCGTTTTGTTGGACATTTGTTGGACAGCCCATATTATAATGACCTTGATAAAGCCTTTCGCTGCGATACGTTATATTAAATTTATGACGAATACGAAAGGATTCGGGGACGAATTATCGAGGACAATGCCATCGATAATGATGGACAGAAGGAGCAAGGAAGATCATTCCTTGCTTCTTTTGTTATTGACTTCTTAAAAAAGCATGATATAATGAATTTATTGATATATATCTTTATATATAAAAAGCAAGGAGAATTTGATTTATGACAAAAACGAAAGTTGGTGTAGTAGGTTACGGAACCATTGGTCAGAGACTGGCTGACGGCGTCTATCAGCAGGGGGATATGGAATTGGTCGGTGTTGTCGACCTCGCCCCTACCCTTGCTATTCGCGCTCTTTTTGAAAAAGGGATGCCGTATGATCTGTACTTGGTTGACATGGAGAAGAAGCCCGAGTTTGACGAACTGGGCATTCCGGTAAAAGGATCTCTTATTGATCTTCTCGGAAAAGTGGACGTAGTCCTCGACTCCTCTCCCGGTGGTATCGGAGCCAAAAATAAAGAGATATATGAAAAGTACAACGTGAGAGCCATTTTCCAGGGCGGCGAAAAGAACAGCGTTGCCGACGTATTCTTCCACGGATACGCCAACTATGAAAAAGGTCTCAATAAGCGGTATCTTAAACTTACCAGCTGCAATACGACGGGGCTTATTCGTAGCGTAGACTGTCTGGACAAAGCCTATGGCATCGACAGAGTGGCGATCACCATTATCCGCCGTGTAGCTGACCCGGGCGACTATCACAGAGGGTTGACCAACGCATTGCAAATTGATAAAGCACCCTCCCACCAGGCACTTGACCTGATGACCATTATGCCCCACGTCGAGGCAACCGGTATCCTGGTCCACACCCCGATCACGCACGGTCATATCATCACCGTCGTTGCTACCGGCAAACAGAAGATCACCAAAGAAATGGCGCTCGAAGCCTTCAAAAAGCATCCGCGTATCCGCGTGGTCAGCATTGACGAAGGTTTCAAAGGCAACGCTTCCTTATTTAAATACGCTCGTGACCTGGGCAATCCGCGTGGGGATATGTACGAGATCGGTCTGTGGGAAGATAGCATCGTAGAAACGGGCGACTCTATCATGTACGCCATCAACATTCCGCAAGAGGCCGTTACCATCCCCGAAACGATGGACGGTATCCGCGCTTGCATGGGTATGCAACTGACCGGCGAAGAGGCAACCAATAAAACCAACGAGTACCTCGGCATCGGCAAATGGAAGAACTGCTTTAAAAAATAAAAAACTATGGCACTGAAAATAAAAAACATCATCGGCGTGGACGTCAGTGATAAAGCGGTACTATTCCGCCCCGATATCAACTCGCCCATCGACGCCGACAAAAAGATAGTAAATAGGAACCGTCTCAACAAGACGGTTCCTACGCTGAAATACCTCTTGGAGAACGGGGCGCGCGTCGCCATCATCGCTCACCAGGGGGACACTCTCGACTACCAGAACCTGATACCGCTATCCCAGCACGCCGAGATTCTCTCCGAATTGACCGGATATCCCGTCAGCTATATCGACGACGTATGCGGCGACGCCGCTATCTACGCCGTAAAAGCGTTGCAACGGGGTCAGGCGATCATCCTTGGGAACGTACGGTACCTTGCCGAAGAGGTCTCCACCTTCGAAAAGGACGTCAAACTGACGCCTGAACAAATGGCGGAAACCTGGATTGTGCGTAGGCTCGCGCCCCTCTTTGATATCTACGTTAACGACGCGTTCAGCGCGGCGCACCGTTCCTGCCCCAGTATGGTGGCCTTCCAGCGGTTGCTCCCGTCCTATGCCGGTCCCTTATTCTTCAACGAGTACGAGGCTCTCTATAACGTCATGAACAACGCCGAAAAGCCCTGCGTTTTCGTCCTGGGCGGAGCCAAAATCTCCGACGCTTTTGGCATGATGAATAGGGTCCTTGAAAAAGGCACCGCCGATAAAATCCTCGCCTGCGGCGTCACCGGTGTAGTTATGCACCTCGCGCGCGGCATAAAGGTGGGTAAAGCCTACGAAAAGTGGCTCGCCGACAAAGACCTGCTCGCGTTCGTCAAACCGGCAGAAGAGCTACTTGCCCTCTACGGCGATAAATTCGTACTTCCCGTTGACCTGGCTTATGAAAAGGACGGCAAGCGCGTGGAGATAGATATCAGCGACCTGCCCGTCGACGACGCGGCATTCCTGGACGTAGGGAGCAAAACGGCGGAGATATTCGAGAAAGAAATCTCTAGCGCCAAAACGGTCTTTGCCAACGGTCCTGCCGGCGTGTACGAAAATCCGCTCTTTGCCCTCGGCACCGAGCGCATCTGGAAGGCGATGGAGTCCACTCCTGCCTACACCGTCATCGGTGGCGGAGATACCGTTACTGCCGCAGCTAAGTTCATCGACACCAAAAAGATCAACTACGTCTGCACCGCAGGCGGAGCTATGGTCCGCTTCCTCAGCGGCAAAAAACTCCCCCTCATCGAGGCAATGGAAAACAGCAAATAAAACGCATTTTACGCTTTTTTCAAAACGTATTTTTTCGGAAAGGGTGCAAATGCGCCTGCGACACTGTATTATAAAAAGAGTTCCTTCAATTTCAGAAAAGACTCTTTTTATCTTTTTATAATTGTTGCCAAAAAAACAGAAATATTGTATAATATTTCTTATGGTAGAAAGGAAAAATATATTGACAAATAGAATGCTATTTGCGACAATCTTGACAGACAGACAGACAGACAGACAGACAGACAGACAGACAGACAGACAGACAGACAGAGATAGTTCTGTCCTTTTTCGCGTTAACAATAGGATTTTAGTATAAAGAGAATATGGTCTAACCGTATTCTCTTTTTTTGTAATTAGGAGGTAAGTGTACATGAAAAGAACATTGACAAACAAAGGCGTCGTTATGATAGCCATGGTCGTGATGATCGCTATTGCGCTGTTATTTGGCGTTGTAGCTGTTACGTCGGGTGGTTCGTCCGAACCGGCGGAAGCGGCGACGACGTATACGCTGAACATCACTGTCACAAACGCAACAACAAATGTATATAGCAGCCAAAGTTATGATAATAAATGGCCTGTCGACTCCGTTACCGTTACGTTCGGGGACGCGAGCCAGACGATATCCGGTACTTCCGGAAGCGCTACTTTAGTGTCTACCACAAATGCAACGTCGATCGGTTTTACCCTAACGTACGACGGTGGGCATTCTGTCTCAACCAGACTTCTGGGAAGTAAGAGTATCGGAAACCCCGAAACTGTAAGCAATCAGAATACGGAATGTTCCTATAGCACCGGTTATCCCGGCTATATCACATACATTGGCAACGTATACTATAACGCAACCACATCCAGTGCTAACACGAAAGAAACACCTACGGTCACCGCGCCTACGGCAAAAACCGATTTGACGTACAACGGTGGCGAGCAGACGCTTATCGACGCCGGTAGCACGACGGGCGGAATCTTGCAATACAACGTGGACGGCGGAGCGTATAGCACAAGTCTTCCTACGGGAACGAACGCCAAGACCTCTTACAGCGTCGGATATAAAGTGGTTGGGAACGACAGTTATAACGACGTCGCGGCGCAGTACGTTAACGTATCTATAGCTAAAGCGAACAACCCGCTTAGTTTTACCTCTACGCAGAGCGTAAGTAAAACCTTTTCCACTTCTTCGCAGTCGGCGTCGCTTACCGCCGCAACGAACGGACAGGGAACGGTGAGCTATGCTATCAACAGTCAGAAAAACAGTTCCAACGAGAACGTGACCTTTTTCTCCCTCAATGGTACCACTCTTACGCTCGCCGCAAACACGACGGCGGGTACCTATACCGTGGTGGTCAGAGCGACAGCGGCGGGGAACGACAATTATAACAGCGGCACGAAAGATTCTACGGTGACCGTTACCGTCGGTCGCGCCAATATCACCCCGTCCGTCACCATGAGCGGTTGGACGTACGGTGGGTCGGCGAGTAACCCGTCCGTTTCCGGAAACACGGGTAGCGGAATGGTAACCTATCAATACAAGGTTAGCACGGCGGGTGACGGAACGTACACCTCGACCAAGCCGAGCGATGCCGGCACCTATACAGTCAAAGCGACCGTTGCACAAACGACCAACTATAACGGGGCTACTGCTACGACGAACTTTACTATCAGTAGAGCAAACGTTACGCCTACCGTTACCATGAGCGGTTGGACGTATGGTGAGTCGGCGAGTAACCCGTCCGTCAGCGGGAACAGCGGCAACGGAACGGTAACTTATCAATACAAGGTTAGCACGGCAGGTGACGGAACGTACACCTCGACCAAGCCGAGCGATGCCGGCACCTATACAGTCAAAGCGACCGTTGCACAAACGACCAACTATAACGGGGCTACTGCTACGACGAACTTTACTATCAGTAGAGCAAACGTTACGCCTACCGTTACCATGAGCGGTTGGACGTATGGTGAGTCGGCGAGTAACCCGTCCGTCAGCGGGAACAGCGGCAACGGAACGGTAACTTATCAATACAAGGTTAGCACGGCAGGTGACGGAACGTACACCTCGACCAAGCCGAGCGATGCCGGCACCTATACAGTCAAAGCGACCGTTGCACAAACGACCAACTATAACGAGGCTACTGCTACGACGAACTTTACCGTCGGTACGGCTTCTTTGACAATCACGGCAAAACCGAAGACCATTACCTACGGCGATCTTCCGGCAAACGACGGCGTGACATACAGCGGCTTCGTTAGCGGCGACAATGAGAGCGCGCTTTCCGGCACCCTTTCTTATTCCTATTCGTACGCACAATACGGAGACGTCGGCGAGTACTTCATTACCCCGTCCGGACTGAGCGGTAGCAACTATGCTATTACCTTTAGTACGGGCGTTTTGACCGTTATCAGGAAGTCTCTGAGCGTGACCGCGGATGACAAAAACAAACTTTATCGCGACGCCGATCCTGCATTTACGGCGACGGTCGTAGGACTGGTGGGGACGGACACCGAGGAGCTTATTACCTATACCTTGAGCCGCGCCGTAGGCGAGGACGTGGGAGAATACGTCGTTACCGCGTCTGGAGAAGCAGAGCAGGGCAATTACCTAGTGAGCTATTATACTGGGACGTTGACGATTGGACAGAGGACGATCATCGATCCGACGTTGACGCTTTCGCGTATTTCTTACCCCTATGACGCCGATCAGAGCGCGTCTCCCCGTGTGGCGATGACGGACGGAGCGGTTTTGATCCCGGAGACGGAATATACCGTTACGTATATAAATAACCTTACTCCGGGCGTTGCAAGCGGTACCAATCCGCCTTCTGCCATCGTTTCGGACGTTGCCGGAGGAAACTATATTATTACGTTTACCACGCCGGCTGATGCGACGGTGACATTTACCATCGTTCCCGGTCAATCCTACATTCAACAGGTCCCCCAACTGATCTCAGGTATAATCTACGACGGAATAGCGCACGCGCTCATTACCGAGGGTACGGCTATCAGCGGTACGGTCAAATACCGTATCGGCACGACGGGCGATTGGAACACGACTATTCCCACCGCGACCGACGCCGGCACCTACGTTGTCTATTATATGGTAGAGGGTAACGCCAATTATAACGACTGGAACGGTGGTTCGGCAAACGGACAGAGCCTGACCGTAGTGATTGCAAAAAGGGCGGTTACCGTTGCTGTCATCGACAAACAAAAAGTCTACGACAACAACGCTTCGACCGATCCTGAATTGACCGCTATCGTCACCGGTGTGGTCGTAGGGGATAATTTCGACTATGCGCTTTTGCGTGAAGAAGGTCAGGACGCCGGAGAGTACGTCATTTCCGTACAGCCGGGCAGCAATCCTAATTACGACGTACTAGTGCAAAACGGTACTTTCTCTATTGCTAAAAAGGCGTTGACGATAACAGCGGACAGCGATAGCAAAGTATATGATGGAGAAACGTTAACTAAACACAGCTACGTAGATACGGGCGTTGCCGAAAGCGACCATATTGAAAGCGTCTCTTTCGTCGGCAGTCAGACCATCGTGGGTGAATGCGCCAACGTGCCGGAAAACGCGCTTATTCTGTGCGGAGAAAGGGACGTTACAGCAAACTACGAAATAACCTACGTCAGTGGACTTTTGACCGTCGACTATGCGACGATCACCGATATCAGCGTTGCTCAAAGCGGAGAGATGCAATACAGCGGACAAAATCAAAGAGCGACCGTTTTCGCCGAAGCAACGACGCAGGGCGGACAGGCGGTCACCTTTACTTATTGCGAGACTGCTAACGGAACGTACGTTAGCGTCGTGCCTGAGTTTTCCGCGATCGGGGAACATATCGTGTATTATATCGCTTCCGCAAGCGAACATAATAGCGAAAGCGGCAGCTTCGTTATTACCATTGACAGAAAGGATATTACCGGTGCTTCGATTACGCTCGGCGAAAGATTGATCTACACCGGCGAAGAGCAGACGCAGTCGATTGACAGCGTAATAAAGGACGGTTTGAACGTGAGCTATTCCGTCACCGGAAACAATATTATCGCCGCCGGCGAGTATACCATGACCATCACCGGCACGGGCAACTTCATCGGCGTGATCACTAAAGACTTCGTTGTGGCTGAGCGCGATATTACCATCGTTGTCGACACCAAAAGTAAGACGTACGGCGACCCCGATCCCGAATGGACGGCGAGCGTTCTCAATAATACGGGCATAGACGACATCGAATACACTCTGTATAGAGAGGAAGGGGAGAACGTCGGCGAATACGCTATTCGCGTCGAGCTGGGCGAGAACGCCGGCTATACCATCGTTACGGTGGAAAACGTATTCACTATCAATCCGCGTGCGATCGGTGTTGCTTGGTCGACGGAAGAATTCATCTATAACGGTCAAGAGCAAGCGCCTACAGCTACCGCGACGGGACTGGCTTTTGACGACGAGGTGGTTTTGTTGGTGACCGGCGGAACGAACGCAGGACAGCATACTGCAACGGCGACCTTTGCTACTGCACAACCCAATTACGTTCTGCCTGTTGGAACGACCGACTACACGATCGCGCCCAAAGCGGTCACCGTCACCATAGACAGTAAGTCGAACTCGTACGGCAGCCCGGTACAAGTTGCCCTTACGGCGACAGACGACGGAATCGTGGACGGGGACGACGTTTATAGTCTTTCGTGCGAAGTCACTTCCGCTTCGAACGTCGGAACGTACGATATCACGGCTACGGCGACAAACGCCAACTACATCGTCACCTTTGTTAACTGCGAAAACGCATATTCGGTAACCAAAAAAGAGCTAACGGTAACTGCAGAAGCCCAAAGAAGAGTTTACGGCGACCTCGATCCGGCTTTGACGTACACTGTCGCAGGTTTGGTCGGCAACGACGTAATTTCCGGCGCGCTCGTCCGCAGAGAGGGCGAAAACGTCGGCGAGTACGATATTGAAATCGGCACGCTTGATGCGGGAGACAACTACGAGATGATCTACGTCGGAGCCAAACTGACGATAAATAAAAAGGCTCTGACCGTCATGGCAAAGAGCGAGACTATCCTGCTTAACGACGACGCGCCTGAGTACGCTGCCTCTTTCAGAGGTTTCGTCCTCGACGATGATAGGAGTATACTAAACGGCGAACTTATTCTTACTTGCGACTACGAAAAAGGCGACGATATCGGCGTTTACTCCATCACGCCGAGCGGGGTATCTAACGACAACTACGACATTACTTTTGTCAGCGGTGAATTGACCGTTAAACCCATCGTCATCGACACCAGCGACGTAAAGGTCACGATTTATAACGAAGAAGGCGAAGAGGAGCAAGGGTTCGATCTCGACATTCAATTACAAGTAGAAGTCAAAACGACAACCAAAGAGAAAGAACAGGAGAAGGCGAAAAGCGATATTCCCGAAACGGCTAACCTCGGAGAAAAGGAACTGGTCGCGGCGATCTACAACGTAAAACTCATACGCACCATTAACGAAAACGGACTGGAAACGGTAGAGGAGATACAACCCGATGATATCAAACCGGGAACCAGTATCGTTGTTGCCATGCAGGTCCCCGAATCGGTAGGAAACAAAGATTTCCGTATCGTCCACGTTCACAGTGAAACGGACGTGGAAGAGGTGGAATACACCAGGGAGGGCGATACCGTTTACGTCACCGTCAACCGTCTGTCTGATTTTGCCTTCGTCGTCGAGGATACCCGTGTTAACGTCGGCGGAATGAAACTGAGCCGCAGATCGTTCGCAATCATCCTCATATTCCTGCTGATCCTTCTGATCATTTCTATCATCGTCTATATCCGGTATAGAAAAAGAGAGAATAAGCAGCAACGTAAAAAAAGATAAAGTATAGCGATCTGAAAAAGAATAAGGCGTCGCAGTTTTGCGACGCCTTATTTTATGACCCGGTAAGTATTATAATGCTATTTCCACGTATATCCGGCCGTAGCCGGCGAGGTTTCGGACGGCAAAGCCGTCATCCGTTTGGGTGACGCCGGCAGGGGGATCAAGGAGCTTCCCGGGGGCGAAAACGGAGAAGGATTTTTTATCGGGACGGGTGTTCCAGATGCCGATAGAGAGGGAGTTTTCTCCCTTCTTCGTCATGAGATAGACGCCGGAGACGTTGCTTTTCAGGTAGGATATCGGGGGCGATTGTAAGAATGCAAGTGCTTTTTTCAGCTGACGGATGCGTGGATAGGAGAGGAGAAGGTCGCTGTCAAAGGGCAGGGACGCACCCTCGAAGAGGTATACGCAGAACCGTTGCCCGTTCGCGTTCTTATAGAGGTAAGAGGAGGGCGAGCCGTCTGCATAGCGTGACAGGACGACGGCATTGTCGTTTATCTGCGCGCGGTAGAGGTTTTGGACAGACGGGAAAATGGGGTAGAGCGCAGGCGCCGGGATGGCGTTGATATGGTTTATTTCTCCACTCTCCTCGTCCATTTCGTGGTCGGAAGAAAGGCGCTTTGCCTTTTTCAAGAGGGTATAAAAGGCACCCTTTTTCATCGGCAGACCGACGTCCATTCCCTGCAAAGTCAGGTACAGCGCGGCAGGGTAGTCCAGTATAAGACCGTCGCTTAGCGCGCTCTCGGGGAGATATTTTACGTTCATGCCAAAGCATATCCCCAGTCCGCTCCCTTCGTACTTTGTCGGGATACCGGCGTTAGCCAGCATGGTCGCCGCGCGAGAAAAGAAGCTCCGTTCCAGTAGGTTGTTTTGTTTAAGCGAGTTGTAACAATAGGCGGCTTTTCGGGCGTACTCATAGACGCGCACGCCTACCGTTTGTTTATCCGAAAAGAGTTTATCAATGGTCTCATACTCCGATAAAACGTCTGCATGGGAATCCAAATAGGTTGTTTCGGTATCCGAATTCATGGCGTAGTCGATCATGTATTTGAGGTTGCCGGCATTTCCTTGCGCCCGGACGGCGGTATCGAGGGTATCGAGTAGAACGGCCGGAACGTGATAACTGGGGCGCGGATAGCTGTCGTCTTCGGCAAAGACGTCGACGTCTTTATCCATAAGCCACGCGAGCTGCATACGGGTACATTCGATGATATCGGCGGAGCTTTGGTTGCCGAATCTGCGCGTATAGATCCAATAGGGCGCGCCGGTCAAGCGGAGTAAGGGCCGGGTGCTACCGGCAAGGAGCTTTGATAGTTCGTAGGCGTCAACCCCCTCCCAGTCCCAGGAGGTATAGCCGGCGCATAGTCCCATGCGTACGTCGGGGAATTTTTTATCCAATTCAGAACGCATTTCTTTGGCAAAATCCCGTAGACTGTCCCCCATGACGTCCAGCCATTTTTGCCGCAATTTTTTCGGTCTACCTAGGGTGGACAAAGCGGTGATGACGTTGCCGGGGAGAGGCAGGTGGGTGGAGCGGCGGAGCAATCTTGCGTGCCTAGGGCAGGAGCAACCGACGTCCGGACGAATGGATAGACAGTAGTCGTCGTCGAGGAGAATGGTCTTTGCGCCGGCTTCCGCAATGGCGGTCAGTACCGACGCGTAGTAGGCGCGGAATTTTTTATCGGTGGGGCAGAAGGCGTTTGTTTTCATGCCGAGCATACCTTTTATCTTCATCCACCCCTGCTTGTACGCCTCTTTTTCGAGCGGAACGCCGAAGCCGAAAGAGTTGATCCACACGCCCACGGAAAAGCCTTCTTTTTCAAAAATCGGGATCTCCTTTTTTAATTGCTCGACATCCTTTTTCATCTTTGACGGGACGAAAAGGTTTTCCGAAGCAAGAAAAACGATATCCGCTTTTGCTTTTTTCAGCGCATCCAAAATCACCGGGCGGTTATGCTCGGTGACAGTGGGTAGCATGATAGGTACGTATAAATAATTGTTCATAGAATCAGTATTCTTTGGTGCCGAACCGTTCGCGCAACCAGTCGTTATATTTGGTCATGAAGTCGAACTTGTAGTCGAAAGGTCTTTCTTTGACGGTGTCAAAGAGAACTTGGCAGGGCGTGAAAGAAGTGTCTTCGTCGCAGGTTACGGCAAAGAGCAGGACGCTTTCGTCGTTCGGCAGGGTCAGCGTTTTTCCGGCGGGAAGGTCGTAGCGGAACAGATAGAACTGTTTTGCGATCCTGTCGCCTTCACTGTCGTGCGTGTGCGTAAATTCATAGGCGACGGCGTCGGTGCGAATAGCCGCCGTCTCTCCGGCTCCGATGAGGTCCCAAATACCGATGCGCTGGTTGCAAGCGGCTACGCTAACTTCGTGCGCCGTGTCTCCGACGGTAAAGGTCACCGGGTGAGAGTCGCCGACAGAGGTCGCGATGACGTGAACGTTCTTTGCGTTTTCGGGCAGGTCTATCGTTTGCCCTTTGCAGGGAACTGCACCGGACATGGAGAACTTTTTGCCGCCCGAGTAGAGGGTGTCGATCCACAATTCTTCCGGAATGGAGAAGTTCGTTCCGGGAATAACAGTCGCGCTGCGGTCTGCGTTGGTCGTGGTGACTTTTTCCGCGTTCGGAATTTCGATCTGCGTGCCGAAGTTGTCCTTTTGATCGGCTTTTGTTACGGTCAGAGCAAAGGACTTAACTTCGTAAGGTTTGAGGTCGAAGACCAGCTTGCCGCCTTCTACGGTAGCCGGACCGCGGTCTTCTTCAGACGCAAAAATTTCACGCGCGGAAGTAATGCCGCCGGCAACGCCGAAAGAAACTTTTTCATGCGCGGCATTGTCGCTTTCTACGAAACGTACGACCACTTCGTCGGAGTCTTCCGCCTTTTTGAAGCAACTGACCAGCACTCCTTTTTCGTTAAAATCGCCGTAAGCAAATTCTGCGCCGATGTCGCCTTCGTGTTTGTCGGTCAGGTACGCCGGCATGGGCGTTATGAAACGTTTGGCTTCTTCCTGCGTGTCCGCGCCCACCTTTCCTTCGTGGGAGTAGATGGCGTAGCCGTAGCGGTTGAGGCCCAGTTCCATTTTGTGTTGCTGGCTGTCTTTCATGTGGAAATAATATTTAGGCGTATGTAAAATGGTCAGGCGAAGGGTGTCGTCCGCCGGCTTGTCCCAACCGTATTTGCACTCGCTGAGGATGGAAACGCCGTAGTCGTCGTTGGACAGGTCCGCCCAATTCTGCGCCGACATTTCGTAGCAGTTCTTTTTATTGTTCCACCGTTTAATGGTACCGATGCCAAGGTCAAACGTCGCATAAGGGCTGGGACAGGTCATGCCGAAGTCTACCTTTAACAGCCTCCGTAAACTTCTCCAATCGGTCTCGCAAGCTACGTCCACTCTATCGCCGCCGTTTTCAAGAGAAATGACTGAAGTAAAGAGGGAGTCGCCGTATTTTTGGACGACCTCTACCGCTACGCGCGCCGCGCCTTTTTCCAGGACGCGGGAACTGACGAAAGAGGGATGCTCCGGTGTCTTCTTGCCGTTGCAGGCGTTATAGGGGATCTCCCAAGCAGGATATGCCCTGCTGCCGTCGTATTTGAAGATATCGTAACGGATGGGACGGGAGAGCAGTTCTTTATTGAGTTTTTTGTCGTAGACGGAAGCGATGTCGCCGTTCTCGTCGATGCGGACGAGGTATTTATCGTTCTCGAGAGATTTTTCGGTGACGATAAGTATATCGTCTTCGTACGTTTTCTCCGCCGGCAAGACGGTGTATTTTTCCAGACCGAAGGGAGCAACGGTGGCAATGAAGGTCAAGGCGACCTTGCCGTTTTCTATGGCAGTTTGCGACGGAACGACTTCCCCTTTTGCGTTGAGGACTGACAGCACTTTATCCTCGGTGTCGAGGAGAACTTTGACCGCGCCGCGCTTTGTTTTCTCCAAGCTGTTGGTGACGATTACGGGGATGCCGTCGCCGGAGGTATTCATCCGGCGCGCAATGGCGGCGACGGAAGAATCGATTTCCTGAGAAAAGCCGTTGAGGGAGACCATGTAGTCGTTCCAGCACCGTTTGTAGAGGTGTTGGAGAGAAGTGCCGGTGATGTCGTCGTGGAACTGGTGGGAGATGACCCGTTTCCAGTTTTTGGTAAGGCTGGCGGCAGGGTATTCCTTTTCTCCGAGGACGGACGCAGCTACGCTCGTTCTTTCGGCTACGTCGCCTAGTATTTCGTTGCGTTTATTCCAGCGTTTTCCGATGGCGCGGGAGGTATAACTGCCTACGCCGTGGAACACCAATGTCAGTTCCGAACGGTGCGAGGGGAGTTTAGCTAAATATGATTCGTCGATTTTTTTCAAATATTCGTACACGTCGTCGATGCGAGAGGAGTAGACCACAGTGTCGCTGTTTTCGTTGTCGGCGATCTCCTTTTGGACGCAAGCAACAGACTTTTCCTGCGGCGCGCCGCCGGTGTCGCCGGTGCCGTGATAGAGGGCCACGGCGTCGATGCCGAAGACTTTATTCTGCTCGAAGTTGGTTCTGACGAATTGGAAGTTACGGACCTCTTTCAGACACTGGGTATATCCGTTCATATTGATGGCGCCGTAAACGAAGTCTCCGTTACTGCCGTACCATTTACCAAGATTGAACGGGATGCCGAAGACGGAACCCCAAGTAAGTTTTTGGGTGGAGAAACCAAGAAGGTTGGCGTGACGCATAACGGCAGGCAGGTGCCAGCCGAAGCCGAAGCAGTCGGGGAGGAAAATATCTTTACTGCGTACGCCGAAGGTTTTATCAAAATAGCCGTTTCCAAAGAGGATGTTACGGAACAGTGCCTCAGGGGAGGGAACGTTGACGTCGCCGTTCTCATAAGAACTGCCGCAAGGGTACCAACGCCCTTCAGCGACGTACTTTTTCAGTTTCTCGAAAAGTTCGGGGTAGTACTCTTCCATCAGTTCGTAGCGGTACGCACCCTCGAAATTGAATTTATAGTCGGGGTATTTTTCAAAAAGGGCGAAGTTGTCTTCGAGCGTCTTTTTGATATAGCTCCCGATGGTTCTTTCCAGCGACCAGTTCCAAATGGTATCAAGGTGTGCCGTTGCCACCGTAAAAATTTTCTTCTTATTGTCTTGCATGATGCTCTCCTTTTTATGGGGTAATTAAATACAGATATAAATAGTATACTGTATTTAAAGGCAAAAGTAAAGGAATAATTTTTTTGGGAAGTCGTTTGCCGTTTTGGGTGCTTGCGTAAAAGGGAGAAACTATGGTACAATGAATTGGGTGAAATATGATCTACAGTGATTTTTTTGATAAAAAGATATCCCTACTCGGCTTTGGCGCGATGCGCCTGCCGCTGCTTCCGGACGGGAAAACCATCGACAAAGGGGCGGTCGAGGAAATGGTAGACTATGCTATAAAAAGGGGCGTCAACTACTTTGACACCGCCTTCCCTTACCATGGCGGAATGTCGGAAATCGTCATGGGAGAGGTGCTTTCTAAATATAAAAGAGAGGATTTTTACCTCGCTTCTAAATATCCCGGACATCAAATTGCCGAAAAATACGACCCTGCCGACATCTTTGAAAAACAACTGAAAAAATGCGGTGTAGAGTATTTTGACTTTTATCTGCTACATAATATTTACGAATTGTCCTACGAGGTTTATACCGACCCGAAATGGGGAATACTCCCTTACTTTCTGGAACAGAAAAAACGGGGTAAAATAAAGCATTTAGGCTTTTCCTGCCACGGGAGACCGGATAATTTAAAGGCTTTTTTGGACTACGCAAACGGTGCAATGGAGTTCTGTCAGATACAATTAAACTACCTCGATTGGACGCTGCAAAATGCCAAATCTAAATATGAATTGCTCCATTTTTACGGTGTTCCGGTGTGGGTCATGGAGCCGCTACGCGGTGGCAAACTGGCTAAGGCGAACGTGGATAGTCCGGTGGAGAGCGCATTTCGTTTTCTTATGGGCAAAGAGGACGTAAAAGTCATTTTATCCGGGATGTCCGACCTAAAACAGATGAAAGAAAACGTCGAGATATTCTCAAGCCGCCGTCCGCTGACTCCGGCGGAGGAACAAAAGCTCCTTTTGGCGGCGGAAGGAATGAAAAATTCTCTTCCTTGCACAGCGTGCAGGTACTGCGTGGACGGTTGTCCGATGGGGCTGGATATCCCCAACCTTATCGCCACCTGTAACGACGTAAGGTATGCAAAAGAGGGCGGACTGACCGCCTCTATGCAAATGGAAGCGTTGCCTCCCGAAAAACATCCGTCCGCTTGTATAGGATGCGGCGCATGCGCGCGCGTTTGTCCGCAAAAAATTGATATACCCAAAGCTCTTAAAGAGCTTTGCGACACTTTACCCGACCTTCCGCAATGGTCGAAGATCTGTAAAAAACGCGCAGAAGAAGCCAAAATGCTAGAAGAAAAGAATAAGGAGAAAAAACCATGAAAGTATTGTTATTGAATGGAAGTCCCCACCAAAACGGCTGCACTTTTTCCGCCCTCAACGAGATGTGCAGAGTTTTTTCCGAAGAAGGAATAGAAACGGAGATTGTACAAGTCGGCAATAAACCGGTGCGTGGTTGTATTGCCTGCGGCGGTTGCAAAAGGGCAAAAAAATGCGTTTTTGACGACATTGTTAACGAAATTGCACCTAAATTTGCCGAATGCGACGGACTGGTTGTCGGTAGTCCCGTCTACTATGCCTCGGCAAACGCCACCCTCGTTGCCGTGCTGGACAGATTATTTTTCAGTACTCCTTTTGACAAAACGATGAAGGTCGGCGCTTCCGTATGTTCGGCAAGAAGGGGCGGACTGACCGCCACGTTCGACGAACTCAATAAATATTTCTTTATCAGCGGAATGCCCGTTGCGTCCGGTCAATATTGGAACGGCGTTCATGGAAGTAGCGCCGATGAGGTGAAGAAAGACGAAGAGGGAATGCAGATGATGCGAACGCTTGCTCGCAATATGAGCTTTTTACTCAAGAGCATTTCCTTAGGGAAAGACAGGTTCGGTTTGCCGGAAAAGGAAGTTCATTTGTGGACCAATTTTATCCGCTAGAAAAATCTGTTTCACGTGAAAAAATCATTTTCGGAGTAATAAAAGGATGACAGTTTTTGAAAGCATATGTCTGCTTTTATGCGGCGTCGGAGTCTTTTTGACGGGCATGAAATTGATGGGAGACGGACTGAGTAAAAGCTCGGCAAAGAGTATCCGCTCCCTTTTTAACAAAGTCAGCAACAACAGACTGGCTTCATACGGTATCGGGGCAGGGGCGACCGCCATTGTCCAATCGTCGGCTGCGACAACGGTAATGAGTATGGGACTGGTCGGCGCAGGGATCATGTCGGCGACGCAAGCCTCCGCTTTTGTACTGGGCGCTCGCCTGGGTACCACTGCCACGGGCATTCTCGTCTCCCTTTCCTCGATAAGTATTACTCCCGTTCTTATGGCAATGGCTTTTGTCGGCATCTGTCTGGTGCTTTTCGTTAATAACGACGGAGTAAAGGCCGTCGGCTACGTGATAGGAGGACTGGGCGTCCTTTTTGCCGGGATGAAAATAATGACCCAGTCCATTACCGAACAGGCGCAGATATCCGCTTTCTTTATCGGACTTTTTAATGCCATCGACTTCCCCTTATTGCTCGTTCTCGTCGGGGCGGTCTTTACGGCGATCATTCAGTCGTCTTCTGCAACGACGGGTATCCTTATTACCCTGATCAATGCCGGCACTCTCGACGTATCACAGGGCATTTTTATCGTTATCGGTGCCACTATCGGCACCTGTTTTACTGCGTTGATTGCCTCCCTTGGTACCGATAAAGAAGCGCAAAAAATCGCTGTTTTTAACGTTTTTACCGCTATTATCGGCGCGATTTTGATCGGCGGATTGATCTGGGCGCTGAAGAAATACGTTGTGATCTTACTTAGTTTCATCGGTTCGCCCCAGTGGGAACTCTCCCTTTTCGGCGTCTTTTACAGTTTGCTTGCTTCTCTCGTTTGCCTGCCCTTTATCACCCCCTTGCAAAGGCTTCTTTCCAAGCTGATCAAGGAGAAGAAAAAGACGGAAGAGTTCTCCTGTTTCTTTATTGAAGAGAAGTCCCTCAAAACCCCTGCCGTCGCTCTCATTCAGGTCCAAAAGGAGACGGAAAACCTCGCGGAACTTGCCAGAGCCAACCTTTCTTTGGGCTTTGAAATTCTTCATACGCAGGACGAAAAATACAAAAAACGGGTGGAAATTGAAGAAAACCGCATTGATTTCATCACCAAAAAGATCAGCGAGTTCCTCGTTCAGCTTGCCGGTAAAAACTTGCCCTATAAGGACGAACTTCTGGTCGGTTCTCTCCACCACGTCGTTGACGATATCGAGCGTATCGGCGATCACGGCGTCGATTTAATGAAAATGGGTCTCAAAATGAAGCGCGAAAACGTCCTCTTTTCCGACGTTGCTTTCGCCGAACTGATCGCCATGCGCGATAAAGTCGACGAGCTGTACGCCGTCTCATTGGAAGCGTTCTCTCAGCGTAAAAAGTCTGCTCTTTACCGCGTCGATGCCCTCGAACAACAGGTGGACGACCTCAAAAAGATCTTTTCCGCTCGCCACGTCGACCGCCTTAACGCCGGTGCTTGCACCATCGAGACAGGCACTTATTTCTATACTGCGCTAGCGAACCTCGAACGTGTAGGCGACCACTTAGAAAATATTGCTTACAGTATCAAAAGCATCACCGGCAGCGTGGAAAAATGATATAACGCATGAAAGGGACAGTTTAGGGCAATGGACATGCTCGCAAGTGTTACCTGTACCGCTTCAATGTCTTTTACCCGAATCTTCCGCCTTTCCGACGTTCCTGCCGATTGGAAGAAGTACATCTCTCTGCCTATACGGTTGTGATACGGGTTTTTACAGAATTTTCACCTCTTTAACGCCTCATTTATATTTAGAATTGCATTGATTTTCACCCGAATTCAGTTTCTTTGTTTTCGTTTAATATCCGGTTTAGGACCGCTTTGTTGCAAGCAAAAGGGTTTTGAAGAGAGTTTTTCGTATAATCCAGACTTAAAAGTGTTTTTTTGAGGATTGACAAAAGGCGGTTTTGGATTTATTATATAGTCATCATGGGGAAAAATAAAGTTTATAAGCTATTACTATTTTTATTCGTGCTTGTGTGCGTAGTCGGGCTATGCGTCGGCTGCGGACGGATCAAGACGGCGCTGGACGACGAAGATTACGTCGAGGTGACCGGCTTGCGTATCGACGGCGCGGATATCTATATGGCCCCGATCGGCGAAAACTCCACTTATCAATTGGAGATCGAGATTATCCCCTTTAACGCAACCAACCGTAAACTCAATTATTACATCCCTTCCGAGTACCTTCAGTACGTTTCCGTCAGCGGCTCCGGGCTTTTGACGGCGCACGAGAATACCGGAGATATCGTCGTACCTTTGACGGTCACGAGTACCACTAACAGTGACGCCAAGCTGATTATCAGTATTGTCGTGGAAGAAATTGGTGTCAAAAAGATAGAGTTTACCAAAGAAAAACTCAATTTCTGGTATCAAAGCGAGCCGCAACAGGTGAGTATGCGTTTTTATCCCTCGCACGCTGTCGACGGGCGTACGGTGACGTACACTTCTTTGAATGAAGAAGTGGCTACCGTCGTTAAAGACAGCGAAACGGGCGACGCAATCGTCTCCCCCGGGCGCGCAGGTCAGACGCACATTAAAGCTGTTTCTTCCACAATGGACGGCAAAAACTACGAGGCGTACCTGCCCGTTTACGTCGAATACATGGCGGCCCAGTACCAATTGGTCTATTCCGGGTCCCCACGATGGACGCAGGTAGTCGGGGACTTTTCGCCCATTAACTTCACCCTCTACGTCCTCGGCGACCATATCGACCCCAATCCGGAGATCGAGTGGTATATCGGTAACGAGCGCGTCGCAAGAATGAGCGACAGGATATCCTATTCTCATACTCCCACTTCGACTACGCAGATTTCTTATAAAATAGGGGTGTTCGTCCGCGGTTATAAGCAGGAAGGTACCTGGCTTTATAGTGATACGATCACTATTTTTAACAAATTCGTCGGTTTTGATCTGGAATACGAGAACCTCAACTCGGTCTACAACGAGGACAGGAACGAGGCGTACCAGTACGGCGACGAGGCGGAGTTTTCTCTCGTGGAGTCTTCTTCGGGTAATACCGCGTCCTACGACTGGTTCTTACAGAAAATGGACGGCGACGGTACCGAATTATTCCTTGCAAACACTTCCGTCGATGATAGAAACCTGAAAAACAAGCGTATCAACGTCGTTGGCGACTATCAGCTTATGGCAAAAGCCAAAAACCGCGACGGCAACTATTTAGGGCAAAAGAGGTTCACTTTCAGCTCGGTAAAACTGGTCAAAGGGGACGTTCTTGTGGTAAAACCGAACATGATTTCGGGCGGTTTGCCGCCGGACAGCTACCACTGGTATTTGCTTGAATGCGACGAAGACGGCAACTATAACGTTGAAAATAAGGTCTGGATAAAAGATACTGCCAAGGGCGAAACTCTCTATTACCCGTTGAAAGAATCGGGGTACTTCAGAGTGCTCGTCACAGCGACCACCAACGGTATTATGACAACCATTGACGGCGAAAACGGAAAGGTCGAGTACGTCAACGAGGGTATTCTGCTCCGCGTCTACGACGGAGGCGAACTGCTGGAAGAAGAGGAAGGCGACCTTGTCGATGTCACTCAACCCGAAGCGCACGGCTTTGCCACGAGCAGCATCAGCCGCATTTCCGGCGTCGTTATCGAAGGTTGCGCCTATTCGGGAGAATTCCTCCTCTATTTGCACTGGACCCCCACCATCGGCGTGGATAGATATATCGTAGAGTTCGCGTTTAAGGACGGCACGGTCAAAATGGTGGACAGCGTGGAGCAGGGCGCTTACTTTGGCACAAACTTCTTCCGCGTACCGTCGGATATCGCCACTTTCAGCGACGTTTTCACCGTGCGGATTAAGCAAAAAGACGGACTTTTTTCCGACTATTATTACTATGGAACAGAGAATGAAAACGGTCAGGAAGACGCCCACCACTACCGCAATATCGGCGAGGATAAATTCCCCTATTTTTCCGATATCACCGACAACGTCAACGGTTACGTTACAACGACGGACGAGATGTACGCTCTGGTAGAATACATTTTACTCTTCCAGCCGACTCATAACGCGCTCGCGCGTAAGGGAAACGTCACCATCGACAATCAGCTTTACGACACCTACACCGTTAAGTTCTATTCTCCGCTTGCTACCGAAGAAATGATGAACACCTTTGACGTCACCGACATCCCCAACGAGATCGTCGATAGCGACTTACTGTATATGTACATCCTTATGCGCGGCGTTCAACAGCAGGGGCCATACCTTTGCGACTTCCAACTGTCTTTGACAGGGGACGGCAACGGCATCTATACGGCGGTGTTCTCTTTACTGAATAAAACCAAAAGAGACGGCTTTAAAGCGACCAACGATAAAACGCAAAATCCCACCGTCGTGTCCGCTTTCCAGGCGACCTATAACTATGCGGAAAAGCCCAACGGCACGAGCATGAGTTACCCCGTCGACAAAAAGCAGGGCGTACACGTCTCTACCTCCAATCAGCTGTGCTACGTCATGGAACAGGGCTATTGCCCCGTGCCGGTTTCCAGCGACAACCTGGCGGAACTTTATAAGCAAGTTAAATATACATACAGCTCTTTAGTCGGTATGGAAACGTCCGATCTGAATAAGATCCTGGTTTTTTACGACTGGCTCTGCTATAACGTCGCCTACGACGAAGAAACGGAGCTGTCGACCACGATGAGCGAGCTGGAAAAGTACATGATAGAGAGTTCTCAACTAGAGGGCATTTTCTCCAATATCAACGTCAACACGAACAACCGTCACGCTCGTTCCGCCGGCTATGCGAAAGCCTTTTCCGTGCTGTGCGGACTGGCAGGCATACCCTGTCGAACCATTGCGCTGACCGTAGGCAACTACCACGTCTATAACAAAGTTTACGTCAACGATGCCTGGTACGTCGTAGACGTAGCCTTCGGCGTAACTCGGGTGGACGAAGATACGGTGTACGCCGATCACGCCTGGTGCCTTATTACCGATAACCAGTACTCCTCCCTCTGCCAGTTCCGGAAAGGAGAGGCGGCGGAGATCCTCGGAGCGCACCCGGCGGCGGATAAACGAATGGATATCTACCAGGATCTGAAGCTGACCATGCCCGATCCGTCCGATACGAGCGCAAGCCCCAAACCGGTTTACCGTTCCATCTTCGTCAGGACCGAAGAGGAGCTGCTTTCTTTACTGAGATCCATCGCGCTGAAAGGCACCGTTGCGTTAGAAGTAGAGTGTGCGGAAGATCTATTCGGCGCCTTTGCCGACTTTAACGACTACGTCGGGGACGCTAATCTCACCCTCGGGACGGGCAAATACGTCGGCGAGATCATCAATTCTGCAGGAACGGGAGACAACGTGCGAGCGGTCGTACTGTTGTACGATAACGGCTGATGAGAAGAAAAGTCAACATTCTGCGCATTTTGCAGATTTTAGAGAAATACACCGACCAGGAACACCGGCTCACCCAGCAGGACATCATCGACTTGATGAAAGAAGAGTACGGCATCGAATGCGAGCGAAAGGCAGTCGGGCGAAATTTGGAAACGCTTAAACAGGCGGGTCTGGAGATCGACACGGCAAGGAGCGGGATTTGTTTACTGTCAAGGCGTTTTGAAAAAAGCGAGATCAGACTGCTTATTGACAGCGTCCTTGCTTCCCGATATATCGATAACAAACACTCGGGGGACCTGATCGCTAAATTGGCGGAAGAAGGGGGAAAGTATTTTTCCGAAGGAAGTCACCTTTCTTATAACGGAAAATGGGATAAAACCCCCAATAAATCGGTATTTTTTACCATCGAGATCCTCGACGAAGCCATTGCCAAACATAAAAAAGTCCAATTCGTATACAACGGCTATAATATGAGAAAAAAACTGGTTCCTCTCCGCCGGGGCGTATGGAAAGTAAGTCCGTACTTTTTGCTTCTGCATAACCAGCGGTACTACCTGATTTGCAACGACGACGGCGCCGACGATATTGCCTATTACCGGGTGGACAGGATCACCGATATAATTATTTTGGACGAGTACGCAAGGCCGCTGGACAGCGTGGACGGTTACGAGGACGTCAGCCCGGATATGCTCGACACCGCCTTCCCCTATTTCTTGGACGGCAAGCCGGAATTGATCGTCATGCGCTGCCATAAGAGCATTTTCGCCGACCTGGTCGATTGGTTCGGCTCCCGTTTTACCGTGACGAAAAACGACGGCGACTATCTGGAAGTGACCCTCTCCGCGCCCAAAAAAGCCATGGAATATTGGGCGCTCCAATACGGTGAAAAGGCGGAGATCATCGCTCCTGCCTCCCTGCGCGAACGGATTGTAGAAGTAATAAAAATGATGTCTTTTAAATATAACAACGAGTGAAAAGGGGCAAAAAATGAAAGTTATTACCTTTACCGAACAGCACGTGAATACCTTCTTACTTTCTTTGGGAAACGGATGGTGCCTTATTGATACGGGATATAAACAGCAGGAAAAGAGATTTTGGGAAAACCTGAAAAATAATAGGATCTATCCCGACCAAATAAAATACGTCATTTTGACCCACCACCACGCCGACCACGCCGGATTTTTGGCGAGCGTGCTTCAGAAAACGGGCGCAAAATTGATCTCAGCCGAGGGCAATAGAATGCGTATTGCTGCCGGTAAAAACGACATGGAGACCTTCATTTCTTCCTTCCCCAATCTGATTCTTTCTAAATTGTCCGTCGCTTTTGTGGGGACGACCCAGTGCTTCCCTCCGGTGACCGCTCCTGCGATCGACCCCAAAGAACAACCGCTGAAAGACTACGGGATATTCTTTAAAATTCTTAAAGGTCATACCGAATGCGACCTCGTCGTGCAGGTAGGAGAAGTCCTCTTTTGCGGCGACCTGCTTATGAACGGCGCCGGCGCCCTTAAACTCGCCCCGATGTGGATAAAAAACAAGTTTGAGATGGTGAAAAGTTGGGAAAAAATACTGAAGATTACCAACGTCAAAACCATCTACCCCGGGCATGGAAAGCCTTTTTCGGTCTCCCTTTTGCCCCCTGCTATAGAATATTGGAAGCAAAAAGGCGTTTTGCCGCTCTCGTCGAGAAAGTAGAGAACTTTTCTGCATCCTTCCGTCTTTAGACGGATAGGGTGCGATCGTGCTGATACGTCGATACTGCTATAATTCCGCTTTTTGCATTCTGCTTTGAGTATAATTCTTTCTCGATAGACAAAAATTTCTTGATTTTTTCGGTTTTTTTATTGATTTGTATAGCGTTATTTACTATAATATAAAATATTGTTCTCGATAAACCAATCTGCACTTCTATGGCCTGCAGCGTTTATCCCTTGGAGGTAACTATATGAAAAGGATGATCCAAAGAAAATCATTATTGATTCTTGTCATCGTTGGGCTGCTCATGGTGGGCTTGATTGCAGGCGTTAGCTTTTTTGGCGCCGTTCGGTCGGGCGAGACTGTAGCTAATGCCATTCCTGACTCGGAAGATTTTTCGATAGGCGAAAAACATGAAGTACTCGAAGGCGACGGCGTCAGCGTAGAAATTTACGTGTCGGAAGGTGAGGATAAACAATTGTTTATGCCGAACATTTCTCTCGAAGTCACGAAAGAAACGACTAAAACAATTGCCGAGAAGATAGCAAACGATCCGAAGATCAAGAAAGAACTGAGAATGTCCGAAGAGGTCGCTTATGCGTACAACTTGAAACTAATGCGCGCTGAAGAAAGCATCATGCCGAGTGACATTGCCGAAGGAATGAGACTGAGAGTAACGGTAGAAGTTCCTGAAAATTTGATGAATAAACAATTCCGTATTCTCAGCATTGCCAAAGATGGAACGGTCAAAGAAGTGGCTAACGTCGTCAGAACGGGCAACAATGTCAGCATGGTCGTAGACGAAATTAACGAGCTTGTCTTTGCGGTAACCAATGAGGATACCATACAGGTCATCAATAATGATACCGAACCGACGGTAGAAGCGAAAGAAGCCACCAAAAAGGAAACCAATCCCGCCGTCATCGTATCGGCAGTCCTGCTCACGCTCATCTTCTTACAGCTGGTCGCCCTGACGGTCATTTTCATCCTCAAAAAGAAGAAAATAATGAAATAAGTTAATAAGACGATTTGAATGAAAAAAGAACCTTTTTTGCGAAAGGTTCTTTTTTTATGCAAAGTTTTATATTTAGAATTTACTTTTCCAGAGAGAATTTATAGGCGGTGTGTGCGGTATAACGGTCGCCTTTTTTGAGGGTGATAGTGGGGAAGGCGGGGACGTTGCAGGCATTGGGGTAGCCTTGCGTTTCCATACAGAACGCCGACTGATACCCGTATACTTTTTTTCCGCGGACGTTGTCGAGGAAGTTCCCGGTGTACAGCTGCATGCAATCGCGGTCGGTATAGACTTCCATCCGCACGCCGGACTCAGATGAATATGCGGAGGCAACGGCGCTTTTTTTATCGTTGTTGAGGACGTAATTGAAGTCGTACCCACGGGCGATATTTAGCATAAAGTCATCTGTTTTGATGTCCTTTCCGATCTTTTTGGGAGTGGAAAAGTCGTAAGCGGTGCCGCAGATATTTTTCAGTTCGCCGTGAGGAATGAGCTTATCGTCGATGAGGGTTATTTTGTCGGAATTGATAAAGACCTCGTGATTAAGGACGGTTTCAAAGTCTCCGTCCAGATTGAAATAGGCGTGATTGGTCAATGAGCAAAGGGTATCGGCGTCGCTTTCCGCCTGATAATAAATATGCAGAGTGTTGTTTTCGTCGAGCAAATAAACGACGGAAACGTCCATGTTGCCCGGGTACCCCTCTTCTCCGTCAGGGGAGAAATAGGTAAGGCGCAACGCGCCGCTTTCTAAAATTTCGGCATTCCAGATCTTTTTATCGAATCCCTCTTTGCCGCCGTGCAGAGAATTATCGTTGTCGTTTTTAAAAAGTCTATATTCCTTTCCGTTCAGCGTAAACGATGCTCCGCCGATGCGATTTGCGACGCGGCCGATAACGGCGTTGAAATAAGTGGTGTCCCCGATAAACTGCTCCGGCGTTTCGTAACCGGCGACAACGTCGATCTCCTCGCCCTTTTTATTCGGTAAGAGGATCCTGTGGATCCTGGCGCCGTAGGTGCTGATCTGAACGCGCATGCCTTTGCCGCTGTCCAATTCGTATAACGAGATCCCGTCTGCCTGCCTGATGAGGTTGGTTGCCATGTTTTTGCTCCTTGCTTTTTTGATTTTAACGTACACTATTTTATCATTTATTGGGGATAAAAGTCAATATGCGAAAGAGTGAAAAGCGGCTCTTATTTAGTGATTTACGCTCACAAAACGACAGTCATCTGTTCGAGATCAAAAAATGGTCTTAAAAAATTGCTTATTTTTTGATAAAATGCGGATGATAAATGTATTTTTGTGAGCTTGCGCATAAATTTCGCTTGTAGTAGTCCACTACGACTAAGCTCATTTCTGCACAAAATCACTTAAAAATAGCCACTCCGAAAAGATGAAAAGCTCGCGGCTTGGTTTATGCGGATTTAATTGGCTTTTTATCGGCACCAAGCGCCTCGTGACGCCTTAAATAAAGTATAAACCGTTTGACAGTAGCTGTATTCTAGTGTAAAATATTTTATTATGAAGAATTATCGCACGCACACACTGTCTTTTTTGGTTATCGTGATCGCTTTCGCGCTCATGCTGACCCTTGCCGCCTGCGACCTCGACTCCATTAACGCCTATCTGTACGGAACGGAAGAGGTGCAGGAAGAAGAAGAGAAAAAAGAAGAGGGCTGCAAACACGACTTCCAAAAAGCGAACAGCGAAAGAATCGACTGCCAACATAAGGTGATCGACGTCTACGTCTGCACTATTTGCGGACAGAGAAAGGAAGAGGAAACGGACGAAGTGGGCAGCCACGTCTACGAAACCAACCCTTACGTCTGCGTCCTGTGCGGTGCGGTTAAGACCCCGGTGGCGACGCTGGCAAAGAGCGACGGCAAAGAGACCATTTGTATCTACGCCGCCACAATGTCCCTTTATACTTTAGCGATCTTCGAGTGCGGAACTATCAGCGGCATTCCGTGGTCGTCCTATCTTTCGCAGATAAAGGACGTAAAAGTCTACGGCCACGATATTGTGATTCCGGATAAAGCCTTTTACGGCTGTGAAACGCTGGAAGAATTCACTATCTACGGCACGGTAAAGTCGATAGGGAAAGAGGCTTTTTGCGGATGCACTTCTTTGGAAAAGGTCGATCTTCCCACCGGTATCCGCTCTATAGGAAAGGGTGCGTTCCGCGATTGTACCAGTTTGAAGGAAATGTCGGTAGCAAATTCTTTAACGTACATGGGCGCGGAGGCGTTCGCCGGGTGCGTAGATTTAGTTAAGTTGACCCTGCCTTTTATCGGCAGCGAGGACAGGAAGGAAGAATACGCTCTCTTCGGCAGTATTTTCGGGGCGGGCGGCACCACGCAAATTTATTATGGAAATCAACAGGTCGGGTTCGACGTGCCGGATCTTGTTGACGTCTATCTGACGAAATATCAGAACATAGACTCCTACGTCTTCTCGCACATGAGCGCGAAAATTGCGGCGTTCCATTTTCAACCCGATCTGAACACGCTTACGTCCGACGGCGTTATCATCGACGACTATGCCTTTTTGGATAATTCCGGACTGGAAAAGTTCGTTATTGACGTGCCGTACGGCGAAGACGAGATTATCGCCATCGGGAAGGGTGCTTTTTCCGATTGCAGCGCGCTGAAGTCGTTTTCTTTGCCTTGGGCGGTAACCGCGCTGGAAGAAAGCGTCTTTGAAAACTGTATTTCTCTGGTCGATTTCGACTTTGGAATTGCGAGTAAACTCACCACGATCGGGACGAGGGCGTTTTTTAAATGTCAGTCGCTCGAGAAAGTGATCCTGCCATACGGGGTCACTTCGATCGCGTCCGAGGCGTTCTCCGGGTGTTCTCATCTGACCTACATCCGCTTTAACGCCGGGTTGGAAACGATGGATAGGGCGGTCTTTTACGGTTGCACGCAGTTAAAAGACGATATTTACGTCCTGAGTAATGTCGTTTCCGCCGCCGTAGACACCTCCAATCTCTTTTCCTATGCCGAGCAGCTGTGGATAGAAAAAACCCTCGTTGTCGGCGACTATATCGCCAGCCGGTACAGATGTGAGATGTCCGACTATCTGACGTTGGTCGACAACTACGAATATTATTTATGGCAAAAAAAATAAAAAAGCAATTTTTTGAGAGGATAAATTTATGAAGAAAGAAAACCCAACGCCTGATTTTATTGCCCTCGAACACGGAGTGCAACAGTTTTGGCAAGAAAACGCCTGTTTTGAAAAACTGGTAAAACAGAACGAGAACGGCGAAAGGTTCCGTTTCTTGGACGGACCGATCACCGCCAACAACGCCATGGGCATTCACCATGCCTGGGGCAGAACGCTGAAGGACTGCTTCATTCGTTACAACGCCATGCACGGCAAGAGCTGTCAGTATCAGAATGGTTTCGACGCCCAGGGTCTTTGGGTAGAAGTCGAAGCGGAAAAGGAGATCGGCATCAAAGATAAGCGCGGTATCCTGGAGTACGGTATGGATAACTTCACCGAAAAGTGCATGGAGAGGGTGCGTAAATACTCGGGCATTATTACCGAGCAAAGCAAACGTCTCGGACAATGGATGGACTGGGACAACAGTTATTTTACCAATACCGACCTCAACATCACTTCTATCTGGCACTTCCTTAAGATCTGCCACGACAGAGGACTGCTTGTTCGCAGTCACCGTCCCATGCCCTGGTGTCCCCGTTGCGGAACTTCCCTTTCCGAGCATGAGATGAGCGGTAGTTACAGCGAGGTCACGCATACGTCCATTTACGGCAAACTCCCCCTCGTCGACGGCAGTGCGAAAATGCTGCTTTGGACCACCACGCCGTGGACGTTGACCAGCAACGTAGCTCTCGCCGTCAATCCGGACATGGACTACGTCAAAGTACAGGTCAAATCGGACGAACTGCCCGTTATCCTCATCAAAGACGCCATAAAGAAATTAAAGGGCGACATCGTCACCATTTTGGAAGAATTCAAAGGTTCCGCCCTTGTCGGTAAAGAATATATCACCGTCTTCCCCGAGTTCGAGTGTCAAAAGTTCCCCCACCGTATCGTTGCGTGGGAGGACGTAGACGCTGCCGAAGGGGTGGGCGTCGTTCACATCGCACCGGGATGCGGCGCAGAGGACTTCGACCTCGGTAAGAGAGAGAACCTGCCCGCTATCTGCCCCATCGACGACAGCGGTATCATCCTGCCCGGCTTCGGATTCCTTTCCGGCAAGGCAACGGGCGACGTCGTAGGCGACGTGGTAGAGTTTATGGAGAAAAACAACACGCTCTACCGTACAGAGCCGATCACCCACAGCTATCCCCATTGCTGGAGATGTAAACACGACGTCGTGTTCAAGCTGGTGGACGAGTGGAGCATCGCTACCGAGAGCCTCAAACCCTCTCTTATCGCCGCCGCTCGTACCGTCAAGTGGGAGCCGGACTACGCCGGAAAACGTATGGAAGACTGGCTGACCAACATGGGCGACTGGAATATTTCCCGTAAGCGTTTCTACGGACTGCCCTTGCCCTTCTATCCCTGTAAAAAATGCGGACACCTGACCGTTGTCGGGAGCAAAGAGGAACTTGTCGAACTGTCCGAGAACCATTCTTTGGAGGGCGTACCGCACCTGCATCGTCCGTATATCGACAAGATCAAGATTCGCTGCCCGCACTGCGGCGAACTGGTGGAGCGTATCCCGGAAGTCGGCGACTGCTGGCTGGATGCCGGTATCACTCCGTTCTCTACCAAAAAATACTTCTCCGATCCGGAGTACTTTAAAAAGAACTTCCCCAGCGAAGTGGTCATCGAGATGAAAGAACAGATCCGTTTGTGGTTCTATTCTCAGCTCTTTATGAGCGTCGTTTTGACCGGAAAAGCACCTTATGAAAGGGTAGTAACGCACTCTTCCGTCGTGCAAGAGGACGGCAGTAAGTTCCATAAATCGGGCTTCATGATTAAGTTCGACGAAGCCGCCGAAAAAATGGGCGCAGACCCGGTACGGTATCTGTACTGCGCCGCTCCCTATACCGGCGACGTGCGTTTCGGGTACAACCTGACCGACGAGACGAGGAGAAAGATTCTTTCTTTCTGGAACATTTACGTGTTCTTCAACCTCTATGCCAGCCTGGACAATCCCGACCTTGCTTCCTTTAAACCGGACTTTGACACCTTTACGCACAGCGATAAATGGCTGATCGCCCGCACCAATCAGTTTATCGAAACGGCGACCGCCGGCATGGAGAGCTTCCGTACCTGCGTCGTTACCAAAGAGTTCGAGAGCTTCTGCGACGACGTCAGCAACTGGTACGTTCGTATCAACCGTAAGCGGTTCTGGAAGTCGGAAGACAAAGCCGACCAGATGAACGCCTACTGGTGCCTGTACAGCGCGATCAAAGCGACGGTAGGGATTATGGCGCCCATCATTCCCTTTATTTCCGAACACGTTTACCAAAACACCGTCAGAGAACTGGAAAAGGATGCGCCTATCAGCGTGCATCTTACTAAGTACCCCACCAAGATCGCCTGCCCGGACTTCGGGGACGTTTTGAAAGAGACGGAAGCGGTCAGAGAGGTGATCGCCTGCGGACAGCGTATGCGTAACACGGCGCAATTAAAAGTCAAACAGCCCCTGCGTACCCTTTTCGTACAGACGGGCGAGGAATTCAAAAAGGCGGTAGAGCCGCTACTTTCCGTTGTCAGAGACGAACTTAACGTAAAAGAGGTACTGTTCTCGGCCGACGGGAGCGAGTTTAATGAAGCCTACTTTACCGTTAACTTCCGCATCGCCGGACAGCGGCTTAAAAAGGACGCGCAAGCGTTGAAGACGTTGGTGGACGGACTGGATAGCGAAGGAATGAAAAACCTCAACGCCATGGTGGCGGCAGGTTCGGTGACTTTGGGTCAATTCAGCGACCTGGGCGCCGACTTATTTGATAAACACGACCGCCCGAAAGCAGGGTATGCGGTGGAGAGCGAGCAAAAGTTCACGCTGGCGCTGGACACCACGCTGGACGAGGCGCTGGTAAAAGAGGGCTTCGTACGCGAGCTGGTCCGTAAGATCCAGGTCATGCGTAAAGACGCCGGCTATGCCGTAGAGCAACGTATCTACGCCGAGATTACTTCGGAGAATAAAGAGGCGACCGACGCTATCGCTGCCTTTGCCGATAAGATTCGTTCGGACATCCTTGCCGTTGAACTTTGCGCGGTGAATAACGCCGATGCCGAGGACAAAGCGGAGATCGGGGACTACGTTGTCACCATAAAAATCAAAGCAGAAAACAAATAGAGGTATACTATGTTAAAAGACACCATCAGACAGGATTTTATGAACGCCCGTAAAACGGGTGATACCGCAAAAAAGAATGCGCTCGAAGCGATCGTAGCCTATATCATCGCCAAAGAAAAGACCCAGGCAGGTCACGTCGTTACCGACGAGGAGATGTATGAGGGCATTGCGAAAGAAATAAAAGTTCAGACCGAGGTCAAAGAGATGTGGGCGGGCAAAAACGCCGAGAAAGAGGCGGAAGCCGCCGGCAGGATCGCCATTCTGACCGAGTATATGCCTAAACAACTGACCGAGGACGAGGTCATGGCGCTTATTAAAGAGGCGGACGTATTCGAGGACGCTTCCCCCAAGACCAAAGGGATGATCATAAAGGCCGTCATGCCCAAGATCGCCGGCAAATTCGATAAGAGCAAAGTCAACGCTTTGGTGGAAAAACATCTCGCAACGAAATAATGAAAGAATACGATGCTATCGTTGTCGGTGGCGGACACGCAGGGATAGAGAGCGCGTTTGCCCTGGCGAGAAAGGGGCATAAGACCCTTCTTATGAGCCTGACGCTGAATGCGCTGGGATTCATGCCCTGTAACCCCAACGTCGGGGGAACGGGAAAGGGACATATCGTCAGAGAGGTGGACGCACTGGGCGGACAAATGGGATACATCGCCGACAAAGCCACCATTCAGACCCGTATGCTCAATTTGGGCAACGGCGCCGCCGTTCATTCCCTTCGGAACCAGATCGACAAAAACAAATATCACAGACTGATGAAGCACGCTATCGAGCGGCAGGAGAACCTGGACGTTCTCGAGGCGGAAGTGAGCGAAGTGCTGACGGAAAACAACGTCGTTTGCGGCGTAAAAACCACTCTTGGCGACACATACACCTGTCGCGCCGTGGTGCTGACGACGGGCGTTTATTTGGACAGCCGTATAATAATCGGCGATTATTCGGAGACTTGCGGCCCGGCAGGGTACCGTAGGTCTACTTTTTTATCGACGAACTTAAAGAGAATGGGCTTGCCCATGCGTAGGTTCAAGACGGGTACGCCCATGCGCGTACTTGCCTCCTCCGTTGACTTTGACAAAATGGTGGTGCAAAAAGGGGACGAGGACATCTACTCGTTCAGCATTATGACCGAAGAAAAGGTCCGCAACGTGCGCGACTGTTATTTGACCTACACCAATCCGGAAACGCATAAAATCATCCTTGACAATCTGGACAGAAGTCCCCTTTATAACGGCTCCATTACCTCTACCGGACCGCGCTACTGCCCCTCTATCGAGACCAAAGTGGTGCGCTTTGCCGACAAAGACAGGCATCAGATTTTTGTTGAGCCGGAGGGCGAGGACACCGACGAAATGTACATTCAGGGGCTGTCGACTTCTCTCCCGTTTGACGTACAAGAAAGGATGCTTCATTCCGTCGTCGGATTAGAACACGCCAAGATTATGCGTTACGGCTACGCCATTGAATACGACTGTCTGGATCCGCTTGCGCTCCTGCCTACCCTCGCCGTCAAAAACTTTTCCGGGCTTTTTACCGCGGGGCAGATTAATGGGAGTAGCGGTTATGAAGAGGCCGCAGGGCAGGGGATACTTGCCGGGATCAATGCCGCTTTGTACCTGGAAGGGCGCGAGCCGCTCGTTCTGACTAGGGATAATTCTTACATCGGCGTTATGGTGGACGACTTGGTGACGAAAGGCACCGAGGAACCCTATCGTATGATGACTTCTCGCGCGGAGTATCGCTTGCAACTCAGGCAGGACAATGCCGACGAGAGACTTACGGAGATCGGACGGCAGATCGGGCTTGTGGATGACGAAAGATACGATCGGTATTGCCGTATGCAAGAGGAGAAAAAATTAATTCGTGAAAAGCTGAAGGCCGTGCGATATAAAAAAGAGCAGATCGTAGACGTTATGGAAGCTAAAGGGGAGACGGTACCGCCTAATGGTATCGGGGGAGAGGAGTTCCTTAAACGGACACCGCTGACGGTGGAAGACCTGATTAAAGTGGACCCGACGTTTGCCGAGTGCGACCCGTTCCTATTGCGCCGGGTGGAGACGGAAATCAAGTACGAGGGGTATCTTGTTAAACTGCAACGAGAGATCAAAGAGATACAGAAAATGGAACGGCATAAACTGCCTGCCGACCTCGACTATACCACTGTGGACGGACTTAGACTGGAAGCGCGCCAACGTCTCAATGAGGTCAAGCCGCTCTCTATCGCGCAGGCATCACGTATCAGCGGCGTCAATCCCGCCGATATCGTTGTACTCATGATCTGGTTGCAAAAAAATAAGTAGTTTATAAGTAATTTATTTGAAATAAGAGTGCGGGGAAGGAACCCTTTTTAGACAAAAAGGTTCTCCTTCCCCGCACCCCATCTTTCCAAAAACTTTTGTTTTAAAAATATCGCGAGAGGAAAACCTTTTTCGACAAAAAGTTTCTTCCTCTCGCGTTCTCTTTTACAAAAACTTTATGCTAATTGAGTTTTCGGGGGCGACAACCTTTTTCGACAAAAATGTTCTTCGCCCCCGAACCCCCACTTTCCAAAAACTTTCACAATTATTAAATAGAATATTATCCATAATTCCACTCACCACTTTGCGCTTTGCGCTCTGCTTTCTACTTTGGGTAAACGCAAAGAAAGCGCGTTTCCTTCGCGAATTCTTACGCATTCGTTATCGCTTCACCATTATATAATGAATAATTGAATAATGAATAAATAAATATAGAGAGAGAAAGAAAGAAAAGAAAGAAATATATCCTTCTCTTCGTCAATAAATATATTCCCCTTTTTTGTATAAAAAGTAGGGCTTTGGGACCTTATTCTCGAATTAATTATCTGTGAGGGAACGTTAATAATGAATTTTATGCAGAAAATACATGCATAAAACCATAATTTTACGAATTTCATGAATATTTTTATTTTTTTATGCAAAATAATTGCTAAATGGAATAGATGATGTTATGATAGTCCCACAAAACAAAAAAAGTAAGGAGAGATAAAAATGAAAACTTTCAAAAAGATTTTAGTTGCAGTTATGGCAGTTGTTCTCGCCATCGGCTGCGTATGCGCTTTCGCCGCTTGTAATAAGAGTGAAGAGGCTGACAAAGTTAAGGTCATCGACATTCCGCTCACCGCAGAGAGCTATGCTTTCTGTATCAAAAAGGGTGATCCCAACGGTATCAAACCGGTTGCCGATGCTTTGCTCGCTGAATTAAAAGAAAGTGGCGAACTCGATAACATCATCAACAGCTTCTTTGATGGAACGGCCACTTTTGAATATACCAATCCCGCCAGTTCCGATGGCTGCTTTATCGTCGCTACCAACGCTTACTTCCCCCCGTTCGAATATTACAACGGGAACAAATTGACCGGTGTTGACATGAAGATCGCTTCTTTGCTTGCTGCCAAACTCAACAAAACTCTCTACATTTTGGACGAGGACTTCGACGCTATCTTTACCAGTGTGGAAACCGGAGAGGCTGACATCGCTATGGCAGGCATCACCGTGAACGAAGCTCGTCTCCAGAGCTATGACTTCACCGCCGAATACTATGAATCTGCTCAGGTTCTCGTAGTTAAAGCCGACGATACCACCTACGATAATTGCAAAACAGCTGAAGACGTAGAAGCTATCTTTGCTCAACAGAATCAACAATATATCCTCGGGACCCAAAGCGGAACGACCGGATATATGTACTGCCATGGTGACGAAGATTTCGGATACGACGGATTCGCCAACCTGACCACCAGTAGCTACAAAACCGGCGCGCTTGCTATCCAAGACATCGTCAGCGGCGTTGTTAACGGAGTTGTTATCGACAAACAACCGGCTCTCATGATCGCTAAGAACATCAACAAATAGTTCGCATTATGTCAGCTTGGGATATATTTGTCAGACAATTTGTAACGCTCCAAGGATACAAAATTGTTTTAACAGGATTACTGAACACCGTAATTATTGCGGTGTTCGGTTTAATTATCGGGTTTATTATCGGTAGTATTGTTGCCGTAATAAAGGAAATACCTACCTACAAAAATCCTATTCTGAAAATTTTTCAGAAAATAGGGGATTTGTACGTAACCATTTTCCGTGGAACGCCTATGGTTGTGCAGTTGCTAATCATTCACTTCGTTCTGTTCCCCGCTATGCACATTAAGTTCAAAAACCTCATCATTACGCAGGGCTTTTCTTTGCAAGGCGTAGTTATCGAGGCAATCATCGCTTTTGCATTGAATAGCGGCGCATATATGAGCGAAATCATGCGCGGAGGTATTGCTTCCGTTGATAAAGGACAGTTAGAAGCGGGCAGAGCGCTCGGACTCAGCTATTCAAAGTCAATGGTCAATATCGTTCTTCCGCAGGCTTTTAAAAACGTTCTACCCACCCTTGGTAACGAGTTTATTGCCCTTATAAAAGAAACGTCGGTCGCAAGTTTTATTGCCGTCACCGACCTTACAAAAGCCTTCCAGAATATGGCGAACAGTACCTATGAGTACATTGTTCCCTATCTCGTGTTGGCACTCTGCTATCTCATTCTGGTTATTTTAATCAGTATCCTGGTCAAATTCCTGGAAAAGAAAATGAAGAAGGCATAAGGGGGCAAAAATGAGTGAAACATTGATACATGTAAAAAACCTGACCAAAAAATTCGGTTCGCTCCTCGTCCTCGATGATATCTCTACTGAGATAAAAGAAGGGGAAAGAGTTGTTATTATCGGACCGTCCGGCGGCGGTAAAAGTACCTTTTTACGGTGTCTGAACGTTCTCGAAGATCCCACGGCGGGACAGATCATCTTTATGGGTGAGGACCTGACCGACCTTAAGATCAACATCAACGAGTGCCGCAGGAATATCGGCATGGTGTTCCAACAGTTCAACCTCTTTAACAACCTGACCGTGATGAAGAACATCACCCTCGCGCCTGTCAAAGTGGAAATGGAGAAATTGCGTAAGGCGAAGTGGAACAACCGCATCATGCCGCTGTACAATAAATGGCTCGCCAAAAATCAGCAGAAGCTCAACGCGCGTATTGATAAGCAGATCGCTGCGAAAAAGGTGGCTATCGAGCGTTTGAAAGCGGAACTGGAACCTATTGAAAAGGCTTGGGAACAGACCAAAAAGGTAGAGGAAAAGGCCGGGAAAAAGCAGGTGTCTTACGATCCTGCATTGACGAAAAAGCGTCTCAAGATCCAGACGGAGATAGAAAACGCCGAACGGTTTATCGAGCGTGTTTCTTACCCCGTCCCGAAAACGCTCATTCAGCCTGCCTATAAGAGTAAAAAGGAAATCGTCGCCGCAGCAGAAGCAAGGGCGATGGAGTTACTAAAGCGTATCGGGCTTGCCGAAAAAGCCAACGTCTATCCCTCCACCCTTTCCGGTGGACAGAAACAACGTATCGCTATTGTCCGCGCCCTCGCTATGAACCCCAAAGTCATGCTCTTCGACGAGCCTACAAGCGCTCTCGATCCTGAAATGGTCGGCGAGGTCCTCGACCTCATTAAACAAATCGCCGACGAGGGTATGACTATGATTATCGTCACGCACGAAATGGGCTTTGCCCGCGAGGTTGCTACTCGCGTACTCTTTATCGATCAGGGCAAAATCGCCGAAGACGCTCCACCGGAACAGTTCTTCGCCAATCCCCAAAACGAACGCCTCAAAGGCTTTTTATCAAAAGTTTTATAAATTTTTTTATAAGAATATACGCGAGGGAAAAACCTTTTTAGACAAAAAAGTTTCTTTCCCTCGCGCTCCCTTTTACAAAAACCTCTACTAATTAAATCGAATTACATCATATCTTTACACCCTTGAGGGAGCAACGCGAACGGAGAAAGGGTGCGACGCTCTGCGAGATATCCATACATTTACACCCTTCCCGTCTGAAAGACGGGAGGAAAGGGGGCTCGATTGCAAAAAGCTGTGGGTTTAATTGTTTTAAATCTATAGTAGTGAGACATGATAGGTATTATTACTATTCATCTTTTTGGAATAGGTTACGGTTGAAACAGAGCGTTTCTGAAAAATGGTCGTTGTTAATAATGGATACTATTATGGAACAATATGTGGATAAGGTTGTAGAATATGCCCAAAATGATGGTTTGATCATAGAGGATTTCATTCTTTTGGGAGTAACATATGAAGGGAAAAGATTTCTTTTTTCTTTAAAAGATCGTAATATTGTTGCGGATAAATACAAAAATGATGAATGCCTTGGTGGCTATGGTTTATATTTAAAGTGGAGATTAGAGTAAACTCTAATGAAGTAAAAGTTTTTGTAAAAGAGAACGCGAGAAGAAGAAACTTTTTGCCTAAAAAGGTTTTCCTCTCGCGTCTATGCTTAAAAAAATTATAATTTAGCAATAAACGGGGTCGCAGGTGATGTTGATGCCCAGCTTACGGAACGCTTGAAGTTCGGCTTGCGGGAGCATAACGGTGCTATGCGCTTCGCATCCCTGGAGGATGTCGAGGTTTTTGACGATCTCGTCGATGGTGGTATTGGTCGGTGCGCTGACGGCGAGAGCTACGAGTGCTTCGCTGAGGGTCAGGGCAGTGTTATTCATGCCGTAGATCTCCTTTTTCATATTGAGGATAGGCTCAATAACGATGGGGGAGAGCAGGTTGAGTTTCTGCTGCACGTTGAAGTGCTTTTTCATGGCGTTGAAGACGACGGCGGCGGTGGCATTGAGCGCCTTTCCGTTTCTGCCGCGTACGATAGAGCCGTCGGGGAGTTGCAGAGCGCAGGCAGGCACGCCGCGTTGGAGTGCTTTTTTACGCGCAGGCTCGACGATGGGGCGATCGGTCTCGGACAGACCCATATTACTCATCAGCATGGTTACTCTATCTACCGCCGACTGCTTGGCAGTGCCTTGGGCATAGTCGCACAGGACGGAGAAGTACCGACGAATGACTTCTTGTTTGGCGGCGGCTTCCACTACGCCTTGGTCGCTGATGGCGTATCCTATCATATTGACGCCCATACAGGTGGGCGAGGGATAGGCGCTATCGTCACCGAGGATACGGGAGAGGATATTGCGAACGACGGGGAACACCTGCATATCACGGTTATAGTTGACAGCCAGTTCTCCGGTGGCGTTGAGGTGGAAGGAGTCGATCATGTTGAAATCTTCCAGATCGGCAGTCGCAGCCTCGTAGGCGATGTTGACCGGGTGATTGAGGGGGAGATTCCAAACAGGGAAGGACTCGAATTTGGCATAACCGGCGCGAACGCCTTTTTTATACTCGTGATAGAGCTGACTAAGGCAGGTTGCCAGTTTGCCGCTGCCGGGACCGGGGGCGGAAACGACGACGAGGGGACGGGTGGTCTCCACGTACGGATTGGCGCCGTACCCTTCGTCACTGACGATGGTATTGACGTCGTTGGGATAGCCCTTGGTCGGTTTATGAATGTAGACCTTTTCCTTTCTGCGCTCCAGCTTTTCTTTCAGCTCGATAGCACTCTGCTGACCGGTGAACATGGTAATAACGACGTTGCTGACGGTCAGGCCGAGGGCGCGGAGGTTCTCCATGAGACGGAGGAGTTCTACGTCGTAGGTGATCCCGAAGTCCGAGCGGCGTTTGCGCTCTTCGAGGGCGCGTGCGCTGATACAGAGGATGATCTCCGCTTGGTCCTTGAACTTCAAAAGAAGTTTGGTCTTTACGTTGGGATCGTACCCGGGCAGTACCCGAGCGGCGTGCAAATCGTCGAAGAGTTTGCCGCCGAACTCGAGGTAAAGCTTATTATGGAACATATCTATCCGTTTCCGGATGTTTTCCTCTTGCTTTTGCAGATAAAGTTTGTTATCAAATCCTACTTGCATCTTTGGTATGACCTTTTATTACACAATTCCTTGCGCCATCATAGCGTTAGCGACTTTCATGAAGCCGGCGATGTTGGCTCCGGCAACGAGGTTGCCGTCCATGCCGTACTCTTTTGCCGCGGCGGAGATGTTTTTGTAGATGTTGACCATGATGTCCTTCAGTTTGGCGTCTACTTCTTCAAAAGTCCAGCTCATGCGGAGGCTGTTCTGGCTCATTTCAAGAGCGGAGGTAGCTACGCCGCCGGCGTTAGCCGCTTTTGCAGGTCCGAACAGAATGTTGTTGCCCTGGAAAACTGCGATAGCATCGGGTGTGGAAGGCATGTTAGCGCCTTCGCAAACGCATTTGCAGCCGTTTTTGACGAGGATCTTCGCGCTGTCTTCGTTGATCTCGTTCTGCGTAGCGCAGGGGAGAGCAATGTCGCAGGGGATGGTCCAGATGCCGCTGCATCCTTCGTGATATTCCGCTTCCGGATGGAAAGTGATATAGTCTTTGATACGTCTGCGGCTGTTGATCTTCAGTTCTTTGACTGCATCGAGGTCTACGCCGTTTTTGTCGTAGATATAGCCGTTACTGTCGCACATCGCAACGACCTTTGCGCCAAGCTCGGTGGCTTTTTGGTGAGCGAAGATAGCAACGTTGCCGGCGCCGGAAATGACGACGGTCTTACCTTTGAAGCTGTCACCGTGATCGGCGAGGAGTGCCTCGGTGAAGTAGCAAAGACCAAAGCCGGTAGCTTCGGTACGAGCAAGAGAACCGCCGAAAGACAGACCTTTGCCGGTCAAAACGCCTTCGTACAGTCCGGTGATACGTTTATATTGTCCATAGAGGAAGCCGATCTCTCTGCCGCCTACGCCGATATCTCCGGCGGGAACGTCGACGTCTTTGCCGATGTGACGATAGAGTTCGGTCATAAAGCTCTGGCAGAAGCGCATAACCTCCGCATCCGATTTGCCGTGGGGGTCAAAGTCGCTGCCGCCTTTGCCGCCGCCGATGGGCAGTCCGGTCAGAGAGTTTTTGAAAATCTGCTCGAAGCCGAGAAATTTAATGATACCTTCGTAAACGGAAGGATGGAAACGAAGACCGCCTTTGTAGGGTCCGATAGCGCTGTTGAACTGGATACGATATCCGCGGTTAATCTGGACAACTCCGTTGTCATCAACCCACGGTACGCGGAATTTAATGATTCTTTCCGGTTCCACGATGGCTCTGATAATGCCTCTTTCGATAAACTCCGGGTGTTTTTCAACAACGGGTTCGAGGGATTCTAAAATCTCTTTAACCGCTTGATGAAATTCCGGTTCGTTCGGGTTGCGCTTTTTTACTTCTTCAAAAACCGCAACCATTGCCTGGTGTGCGTCACTCATAAAAATTCTCCTTTTTCGTACTCCCTTTTTTTGGTACGATAATTTATTTCGCCTATTAGTGTATAATATAATTTTTTTTCTTGTCAATGATATGAAAAAAATTTTTTGAAAAAATTTCCAATCTTTTTTCATCGTTTGCATAAAAATAAAAATATGCAAAACTTCTTGCATAAAAGTTCTCCTTGAGGGTCGAAAGAGGGTAAGAAAAGGACGGTTGTTCCCTATTAGGGAACAGAGAGTCAGTTTGTTTCAGGTGCGCCAATGCGGCGTTTAAAGATTTTTTTTGCGGAAAAGGGCGCGATCAGGGTAGCCGTTTGCCACAGCGTTTGCGGCGTGTAAAAGTGGACGTCCAGCATGGAGATAGCGAGGATAAGAAGGAATATACACCCGGCGACGGCGCCGCGTCTGTCACGGGAAGAAAAGGCAGTGAAGAGGGCGACGGATAAAAAAACGAGGAGGGCAAGCAGTCCGAACGCGCCGAAGGACGCCAGTGCCTGGACGAAGGTATTATGGTACCAAAAGGGAGCGAAAGAGGGAGTAGAGTCGTTTATGCCTACGCCCATGTTGTCGGCAAGGCCCGCGCCGAAGAGGGGATAGCGCAGGAATTTTGATAGTCCCGCTTGCCACAGCTCGAAACGGTGGTAGTCGTTGAGTTTCCGCTCCATGATAACGGCAAAGACCTTTTCGGCAACGCCCCTTTGTAAAACGAGGAGGAGGGATAGGATGGCAAGAAGGAAGAAAGTCAGTAAAAAAGCCCCTCGACGGGGGGATTTTATCACGCAGCGGACGAAGGCGCAAATTACGGTCAATGCCGATACCAAAATGGTTGCGCGCGAGTTGGAAAGGGCGATGACGGCGAGCAGGAAGAAGGTGGGAACAAGCCATAAAAAAGAACCTTTCTTCCTGCCTACGGAAAGGAAAAAAAGGACGGGAAGAGAACGCGCCATGAGGTTGGCATACTGGTTTGCCGACGTCGCACCGGGCAGGTTTTTGGTGGCGAAAAACGCTTCTGGACCTATCTGAAATAACAGGGTAATAAACTGCGCCGCCGCGAGAAGGGACGCCAGGCAAACGGCATAGAGGACAAAAGAGGGGTCGGCAGTTTTACAAAAGAGGGTTTGGGTAAAGATAAACAGAGCGAGACCGATAACGACGAGTCGGATGGGCGCCGCCGTTCCCGCGCCGAGCCCGGATAGGCAGAGGGAAAGAAGAAGGATCCCCGTAGCGAGGGCAAAGGGGGAAAGACCTCTTTTGCAGGGAGGAAACCGCACCAAACGAATGACGATACCGAGGAAAAGAACGGCTCCGGCAATACCGTACAGATAGGGGGCGTAAGGGGCGTAATAGGCGGTATGGATGGTCAGCGTGCAAATAAAAGGAAGGATAACGCCCGGCGTAGGGTCGCGGAACACCGCCAGCGTCACACTAAAAAGAACTGCCAGAACGGACAGCCCTATCACCGCCAAGTCGAACAGCCAAAACAGGTAAACCATCGCCGTCAAACAGGCGAAATAGCAAAATAAGACTTTTTTGCGTGCCATTACGTATAGTATGGAGCGTAAGGAGAGGAATTATAAGCGCGGCGCTATGCGTGATATCCCTTTCTTCGCCCGATACATCGGGCTAGGGGCGTAAAATGCGGAATAGCCAGGGTGTTATTCCTCTCAAAATTTCCTATCTTGTCGTGAGAGTTTGATTATGGTATAATGGGGCTATGGAACAAAAAAGCATTACGGACGGTTGGGAGATAAAAGTCGTTCCGCGCGAGCGGGGAGAGGCATGGGACGGCTCATGGACGAGTTTGACGGAGCGGAGTCTGCCTGCCACCGTTCCCGGCGACTGGATCCTCGACTATGTCCGGGCAGGGCTTTTCCCCGATCCGTACTTCGGCGATAACTTCGTTAAACTCTACCCTTATGAACGCTACCACGTCTTTTATCGGACCGTTTTTTACGCGGAGCGCGGGGGAGACGAAGAGACTTTTTTACTGTTCGATGGTATCGACACCATCGCTGATATCTATCTCAACGGCAAAAAGATCGGGCATACGGAAAATATGTTTGTGGAACACCAAATCAAGGCGTCAGGGACCCGAAAGGGAGAGAATGAACTGATCGTCCACCTTTTACCCGTCGTGACCGAAGCGGAAAAGATAAAAGACCCCAGTGCCAAGGCTTTTAAATACAACGTCCCGGCGTTGTACTTCAGAAAAGCCACGCATACGTTCGGTTGGGATATCTGTCCGCGTATCGTAGGGGGCGGGATTTGGAAAGAGGTCTTTCTCGTACGCAAAAATAAACAGCGGATCGAAAACGTTTTTTTGCGCACGCGCGAAATAAAAAGGAATGCCACCCTGTCGCTTCGCTACGCCGTGCAGGCGGGTGAGGACTGTGAAATCGCGGTAGAGGGGCGGTGCGGCGAAAGCACTTTTTCCGCGCGGGAAAAAGTGACGTCCGATTGCGGTGAGATGGAGATCATGGTGTCCTCGCCCAAACTGTGGTGGGTACGCGGCTACGGTCAGCCTGATCTGTACGACGTCACTGTCACGTTGATTTGTAAAGGAGAAGTCGCCGATGAAAAGGTTTTCCGCTACGGTATCCGTACGGTGGAGCTGATCGCAGGCAGTGTGACGACCAAAGAAAAACGAGGGCGGTTCGACTTTTTTATCAACGGTAAAATGATCTATATAAAGGGCACCAACTGGGTGCCGTGCGACGCTTTCCACAGCAGGGACAAAGAGCGGATGCCGGCAATTCTGGACCTTGTGTGGGACTGCGGCTGTAACGCGCTCCGCGTGTGGGGCGGCGGCGTGTACGAGAGCGATTATTTCTACGACTGGTGCGATGAAAGAGGTATTTTCGTTTGGCAGGACTTTATGATGGCGTGCGCCATCTATCCGCAGACGGACAGGATGAAAAGTCAACTTTCCGACGAGGTCAGAAAAGTGACCCGGCGTCTCAGGAACCACCCATCGCTCTGCCTGTGGGCAGGGGACAACGAATGCGACGTAGCATACCGAAAATGGTTCGGCGGCGGTCTGGATCCTGCCGATAACAGATTAACTCGCGAGGTCATCCCGGGTGTTTTACGGACAGAAGACGGTTCCCGTCCCTATCTGCCCAGTTCTCCCTATCTTTCTCCGGAAGCGGTAAAGAATGGACTTTCTGCTCCCGAACAACATCTTTGGGGACCCCGAAAATACTTTAAAGGAAAGTTCTACCGCAATAATACCGCTACTTTTGTCAGCGAGATCGGCTACCACGGTTGTCCGTCCGTCCGTTCTATAAAAAGGTTCATTCCCGAGGAAAAACTGTGGAACTATAAGGGGAATGCAATGTGGCTCTATCACGCCTCTTCGCCCGATCTTTTTGACTCGCCGTACACCTATCGCATCGGACTGATGGCGCGGCAGATAGGGTATTTTTTCGGGTACAAACCCCGCTCGCTCGAACGCTTTTCGGAGATGAGTCAAATTACGCAAGCGGAGGCAAAAAAATATTTTATTGAGAGCTTCCGTTGTCGCATGGGGGAGCGGTCGGGACTTATTTGGTGGAACCTCATAGACTGCTGGCCGCAGTTTTCCGACGCGGTTGTCGATTATTACTTTTGTAAAAAGCTCGCTTACCGCTATATCACCGTTAGTCAGCAGCCTTTATGCCTTATGATGGATAAATTTAATGGGAAATTGACTCTTTTTGCGGTAAGTGACCTTGACGAAGACAGAGAAATAGAGTACACTGTTACTGTTTCGGGTCGAGAAGTTGCCAAAGGCAAGGGGGTCGCCCGAGCGCACCGATCGATAGCGTTATGCTCAATGAAAGGGCGCGGCAGGAAGTTTTTCGTTATCAGGTGGAAGACGCCGGAGGGAGAGGGAAAGAACCATTTTCTGCTCGGCAGACCGCTGTTCGCCGAAAAATGGTACAAAGAACAGATGAGAATATTCGGCGAGAAATAAACGAGAGCGGAGGAATAATGGGAAAGCTGAAAAGTTATTTAGGAACGTTTAAAGAGCGTTGGAAAACGCCGCTACCGGGAGAGTATACCAATTTAAAAGAATTCTTCTCCTATTGCTTCGGCGTTATGGGTATTTGCGGATTTACTTTTATCTGCGGTGAAACGGTCAACTTTGCGTCCGGGTACTTCTGCGGCGCAATCATGCAGATCAAACTGATGGACTTTACCATCATTGCCATCATTGCACTGATTGTCAAGTACGCTACCTTATACATAGAGTCGCTATCCATGACTATCTTTGAGAACATGGGTCGAATACCAAAGAATAAGGCGAGGAATGCCATCATTGCTTACTGCGTATGTATCGTTGTCGGCGCGTCCTTTTACTTTATCCCGTCTAAGCCGTTTGAGGCGATCATTAAAGGTCTGCCCGGTATCGTAGGTAACATCCTCGTTATCATGGGCGCAGGCGGATTGGTCAACTGGTTTTTGCGTAAAAATCTCTGCCCCAAATACGGTAAATATAAACCGTTCATGATTATCTACGGCGTGCCGATTACACTGCTTACCGTAGCAATGACCTTCGTTCCGACGACAATGGAGTACTCCTGGAGGATTGTGCTACTGCATTTCTTAGTCACTCTCAGGGCGCGCTTCACTGCCTGCTACAGCGATACGCCTACGGCGATCGTCGCATTGATTACGCCCAACATGGTCGAGCGGCAGAAGTATTATTCCATCGGAGCGATCTTCCTCGGACTGTTCCGCTCCATTTTCCGTATCCTGTTCCCCATCCTGATCGTCTATACCGGCGGATACTTCGATATCCAATCCTACCGTTTGTTCGTGCCGATCTTCGCCGTAGTCAGCTTGCTTATGGGCTTACTCTTCATCGGCGTAAAAGAACGCGTTACGGCGGAAAGTTCAAAAGACGCGCCGAAGGTGGAATTCAAAAAGTCGGCAAAAGAATTGCTCCGGAATAAGTATTTCTGGATCGTCGAGTCGGGCAAAACCTTTGAAACGTGGATGGGTCTGGGCGATACCGTAATCAACCTTATTCTTATCTATCAAATGCGTGCGACCTGGCTGACCGGCGTCATTTCTTTGTTCGGAATCACCAGCGTCCTGGGGAACCTACTTACACCGGTACTGGTTAAGAGGTTCGAGAAACGTACGTGCATTTTGTTCATGCGCTCTATTTGGCTCGCTATCACGGCAAGCTACTTTATCGCGCTTAAATTCCAGAGCATACCTATCTTTATTATTCTCATGGTTATGCGTGCCGCCCTCAGCGCCGCTTGCGGAAACATCACCAACAATATGTCTTCCGACATCCTCGTTTATCACCAGTGGAAGACGGGCGAACGTGCGGACAATATGCGTAACATCTTTAACTGGTTCACCACCCCCATCGGGACGGCTTTGGGTCTGGTCTCGCCCTGGATTTTGGCAAAACTGGGCTATACCTCGGACTGGGATATCCTCTTCGATCCGAACCTTTTCTATCCCATCATGAAAGTATATATCGCGCTGAGCGTCGTCAGTATTGCCGTTTCTACCATACCGTACTTCTTCTATAACCTTAAACGCGCCGACCACGACAGATACGTCGTTGAAATCGCCGAGCGGCTTAATAAGAAGGAGACGCCGGAGCCGGGCGTGGAAGAAATCTCGGCAGAGCCGACGGTAGCGGAGGTGACACAATGAAAAAAATATTGACTATAGTATTGATTTGTCTTTTTGCAACCATGCTTTTTGCCTGCACCGGAACGACGGAGACGGTGGAGACCGATATTGACTGGAAGAGCTTTTTTGCGACCACGCATAAAACGGAAGAAGAAGTCAAGTACGCTTTGAACGACGCAGGCGAGATTGAAATCGTCGGCTACAACGACGTTTCCACTCGTACCGAGATCACCATTCCCGACGAGATCGACGGACACCCGGTGACCGTTATTAAGAATTTTTCCCTCTTTAATACCGACACTTTGCAAAAGATCAACATCGGCAAAAACGTCCGTGAGATAGGGGACTGGGCGCTGACCAATAATAAGTCGATGAAAGAATTCGTCGTTGACGAAAACAGCGAGTATTTCACCGCGGTAGACGGCGTGTTATTTACCAAAGACAAGCAGACGCTGGTCTGCTACCCGACGGCTAAGGGGATCGAGTTCGACAGATACGGTCAACCGACAGGCACCACGACGTATGCCGTGCCGGAAGGCACCGTAAATATCGCAAATCGTGCTTTTTACCGCTGCGGTGCAATCACCGAAATAACTCTCCCGTCCACCCTCAAAAACATCGGAGAAATGTCCTTCCATCGTTGCGAAGAACTGGGCAATCTCGCCTTCCCCGAGGGGCTGGAAACCATCGGAAAGGATGCCTTTACCTATTGCAGCAAAATGACCGAGCTTGTTTTCCCTGCCTCGATGAAGTCCATAGCAACATACGCTTTCTCTTTCTGTGAGAACGTAAAACATATTAAGTTCCTCGGCGGCAGAAACAACGTCCAGCTCGCCGATAAATGGGAACCCACCCGCGACGGACAATCGATAAAAGAACTGGTAATCGAGTAATTATTCGGTAAAAGAATATCGCGAGGGAAAAACCCTTTTTTAGGCAAAGAGGTTCTTTCCCATCGCGCTCCTCTTTTCTAAATACTTTTGAAATCATAGGAACTGCGGGGCGCCTTTTGGGTACAAACGTTCTTCCCCGTGGCTATGCCACCCCCGGTCGTGATCGTATATTACTTCCGACTTTGGCTACAAACGGTCCGTCGGACTGTTTGCATACGTCGCCCTCCACTTTCCAAAAGAATCTTAAATGCAAAGAACACTAAACCCCAAGAAACGTGTTTTTTTTCGGAAAGGGCGTAAATAATAGACAAATTCATTAACCGGTGATAAAATAAAACATAGGGAGAATGATATGAATTTAGTTTCAAAATTAATTGAAAAAACCAAAAAAGCAGCATTGATTTCCACATTGGCAGTGACAATGGCGGCAAACACGGCAATGTTTGTTGGTTGCAAACCAGAAGTGGAGGAACCAGCAGAACAACCAAAGAATGAAGTGGTGGAACCAACTCAAAATCCAGAAAATTTGGACCCGGTTAATCCACAAAACCCAACCGAACAAGACCCTGTGGTTGAAGAGTTCACTTCTGAATCTTTGTTAACAAAAATTGATTTGAACCAATATTCTCCAACATTGCAAAAAGTTTTGACAGATGAATATTATAAGCAATTAAGGGGCGGATTTGAAAAGGAAGGAAATAAAGGTGATTATAACCAATATCAAGCAATTCCTTATGGCAGTTTAAAATCTTTGGGTTATTCAAATTCTGATGTGAACAACATTTTGAACGACACATATTCTGCTCAATCTTTTGTTTACATAAAAGATAATGACCTATACATTGCTTTAAACGCAGAACAAAAACCGGGCAGTGAAAAATATTATGGCAGTTTTTTGTTGAAATATGAATTAACCGAGCAAGAACTTTACGAATTAAAAATGTTGCATAAAGATTATGCTAAAAACACAACCACTCTTGCAGAAGCACCATTGTTCATTCAAGCATTAAGCCAACTTAAAACACCAGAAGTTTTAAGCAGTGCATATATAACACAAGATGCGTTAGACAAAACATTGGAAGAAGATATTGATGATAACAGTTATAACTATTATAACACAATCAAATTCCCAGTTTTCTTGATTTTCAACAAGGCAGAACAAGTTGAAAATTATCCATTAACAGAAGGGTTTAAAGGAACTTCAACCTTGTTTATTGATAGTTCAGAATCAGCAATGAGTGAAAATGCAAAAATGATTACAATAACAAGGAACGACACACCAACTTCAAAATATATTAATGGAAATTTTGTGGTTACTGGCAAATTGACATATAGGTCAAGATTGGTTTCTTTGCAAAACTCAAACACATTAGATTCTCAACTTGTTCCAATCACAAGATTTAATAGTGATGGAAAAATATTGATGTCGGCTGTCCATGATTTGGATTATTTTAAATCAATCAACTATTCTGCAGAATTGAACAAATAACAAGAAACACCCATGCGGTTTTTTTTGTATTCTTATAGTAAGGTGTAAAAGGTTGCCGGACCGTTGCCGTTCCCCACGAAACAACGTTTCGCGGGGTCCCCAAGAAAATTTGCGATCAAGCTCCCTTTCTTCGCCCGATTATTGGGCTAAGGGCGTAAAGTATAAGTTTTTGTAAAGGAGAGCGCGAGAGGAAGAAACTTTTTGTCGAAAAAGGTTTTCCTCTCGCGGTATTCTTTTTTTGAAGCCTTTTTACGTACGCTTTAAAAAAAAATTTTTATAAAGTTGTAAAAAAAACTTGACATTCCTTTGCGGAAGGTTTATTGTTAAGAAAACCGATGAGGGAGAGGAGTACGTTTTCAAGAAACTTCTTCTACAGAGAGTCGCAGGCGGTGGGATTGCGACGGAGAAAGGAAAGCGGAATGGACTCCCGAGGGCGAACGGAAACGCAAGACTGCGGAGTATGGGAGACGGAGTGATCGACCGTAAAAAGTGATCGGCGTATGGTAGTACGCGATGAGTGGGCGCAAGAATGCGCCAAGCAGGGTGGCACCGCAGGATAAAAAAATCAATATCCTGTCCCGGCAAAAGAAGTGACTTTGCCATGGGACAGGATTTTTTTATATGTTTATATCCTGTTTCAAATAAAAAAAATCATAAAAGGAGGCATACTATGGCCAAAGAAAACATCCCCTACAAAATCTACCTGGAAGAAAGCGAGATGCCTACCTCTTGGTATAACCTGCGTGCGGATATGAAAAACAAACCCGCACCGCTCCTCAATCCCGGCACCGGAGAACCGATGAAGGCTGAGGAACTCGCCGGCGTCTTCTGTGAAGAACTGGTAAAGCAAGAATTGGACAACGAGACGGCATATTTTCCCATTCCGAAGGAGATCCTCGACTTCTACAAAATGTACCGTCCCTCGCCGCTGGTCCGCGCCTACTTCTTGGAAAAGAAACTGGGTACCCCTGCGCACATCTATTACAAATTCGAGGGCAACAACACTTCCGGCTCGCATAAGCTCAACTCCGCCATCGCTCAGGCGTATTACGCGAAGAAGCAGGGCTTAAAAGGCGTTACTACCGAAACGGGCGCAGGACAGTGGGGGACCGCTCTTTCTATGGCTTGCTCCTACTTCGACCTCGACTGCAAAGTCTACATGGTAAAAGTATCCTACGAGCAGAAGCCGTTCCGTCGTGAAGTTATGCGTACCTACGGTGCGTCCGTTACTCCCTCTCCCTCCATGGAGACCAATATCGGTCGGGCAATCAACGCCGAGTTCCCGGGAACGACGGGGAGCCTCGGTTGCGCTATCAGTGAGGCGGTGGAAAAAGCCGTCACGTCCGACGGGTATCGTTACGTTTTGGGTAGCGTTCTGAATCAGGTTCTGTTACACCAGTCCGTTATCGGATTGGAGACCAAGACCGCTCTCGACAAATACGGTATCGACGCCGATATCATTATCGGTTGCGCCGGCGGCGGAAGCAACCTCGGCGGTTTAATCGCACCCTTTATGCGCGAGAAGATCAAAGGGGAAAAAGACTACCGCATTATCGCCGTAGAGCCTGCCTCTTGCCCCAGCTTTACTCGTGGGTCCTATCGTTATGATTTCTGCGACACCGGTAAAGTTTGCCCGCTGGCAAAGATGTATACCCTCGGGAGCGGATTTATTCCCTCCGCGAACCACGCCGGCGGATTACGCTATCACGGCATGAGCAGCGTGCTGTCGCAGCTGTACGATGATGGACTTATGGAAGCCGTTTCCGTCAAACAAACGGAAGTATTCAAGGCGGCGGAACTGTTCGCCAGAGTAGAAGGCATCCTGCCCGCGCCGGAGTCCTCGCACGCCATCAGAGTGGCTATTGACGAGGCGCTCAAGTGCAAAGAAAGGGGCGAAGAAAAGAATATCGTCTTCGGCCTGACCGGTACCGGATATTTCGACCTCGTCGCTTATCAGAAGTTCAACGACGGCGTCATGAACGACTATATCCCCACCGACGAAGAAATCGCCGCTTCTTTAGCTAAATTACCGAATATTAAATAATTTTTTGTAAAAACATACGCGAGAGGAAAAACTTTTTCGACAAAAAGTTTCTTCCTCTCGCTTTTTTCAACTTTGAACGAACGCGTCGCGTTCAATTTCCACCAATTGCCCCCAAAAAGTTGACAACGAGGATAATCATTTATATTATTAATTAAACGTAATATAATTGCGGAGAGACTGATGATGACGTTGGACAAAGTAAAAGCCGGATGCACTTGCAGAGTGACAAAAGTAAACGGTGACGGAGAGTTTCGATATCGTTTATTGGATATGGGGTTGATCCCGAAAACGCTGGTCAAAGTCATTCGATTTGCGCCGATGGGCGATCCGATGGAAGTCCGTCTCCGGGGATATGAATTGACTTTGCGCAAATCGGATGCCACGATGATAGAGGTGGAAGAGTGATTTTTGCATTGATAGGGAACCCCAACTGCGGTAAGACCGCGCTTTTTAATCAGCTCACCGGAGCAAACCAGCACGTAGGTAACTTCCCCGGTGTCACCGTTGACGGAAAATCGGGGGCGATCAAGGGCGTTAAGGATTGTACGGTAGTGGACCTGCCCGGTATTTATTCCCTTCGACCCTATTCGGGAGAAGAGATCGTAACGAGAGACTTTTTGCTTAAATCCAAACCGGACGGCATTATTAACATTGTTGACGGAACCAATCCGGAAAGAAATTTATATTTAACGCTGCAATTATTGGAGATGGGTATTCCCACCGTCGTTGCCCTCAATATGATGGACGAAGTGGCGGCAAGCGGCGGAAGCATCGACGTAAAAAAGATGTCCGAGAGTCTGGGTGTCCCCGTTGTACCCATATCCGCCGTAAAGAACGAGGGCGTCAGGGATCTGGTGAACGTCCTACTGGACACGGCGAAAAAGAAGATACTGCCGTCGGTTACCGACTTTTGCGAAGAGGGTCCGGTACACAGGTGTATCCACGCGCTGGGGTACCTGCTCGAAGACCACGCCAAACGTGCCGGGATCAGTTCCCGTTTTGCCGCGACCAAAGTTATCGAAGGGGACGCGGAGATCGTGGACTTGATCGCGCCGGACGAGAACGAATTGGAAGCGGCGGAACATAACATTGTTGAGATGGAGAGCGAGTACGGCATGGACAGACACGCCGCTCTCGCCGATATGAGATATACCTTTATAGAAAAAGTCTGCTCGGCGACCGTTATACGTTGTCGGGAGAGTAAGGAACATAGACGTAGCCAGGCGATCGACAAAGTCCTGACCAATCGCTATGCCGCCATTCCCATTTTCGTAGGGGCGATGTTCCTTATCTTTTATCTGACGTTTGAGGTAGTGGGGTATTACCTCAGCTTGCTGATAGAAATGGGCATAGATAAACTCTGTCTTTTGACCGAAGCCGGGCTGAATACCTTGCAGACCAACCCCATTATGATCAGCCTTATTACCGACGGTATTTTCCAGGGAGTGGGGAGCGTCCTTTCCTTTATTCCGTACATTGTGGTGCTGTTTTTCTTCCTGTCGGTATTGGAAGACACCGGCTATATGGCGCGCGTTGCCTTCGTTATGGATAAATTGCTCCGTAAAATCGGTCTGTCGGGCAAAAGTATCGTACCGATGCTCATCGGTTTCGGTTGCTCCGTTCCGGCGGTCATGAGTACGCGCACGCTATCCGGAGACAGAGACAGAAAAATGACCATTTTGCTCATTCCCTTTATGAGCTGTTCGGCAAAAATCCCCATTTACGCACTTTTTACCGCCGCCTTTTTCCCACAGTACAAGGCGCTTGTTATGATGGCGCTCTACTTCGGCGGAATGGCGATCGGTATTCTGTTTGCCCTTCTTCTTAAATACACCCTGTTCCGCGGCAAGCCTAACCCTTTCGTCATGGAACTACCGAACTATCGTTTTCCGTCGCCAAAGAGCGTCCTTTTACTGATGTGGAGCAAGGCAAAAGACTTCCTCACAAAAGCCTTTACCGTCATCTTTATCGCCAGTATCATTATTTGGTTTTTACAGAGTTTCGATATCCGTTTCAACCACGTGGACGATGCAGGCAGCAGTATGCTTGCCGCGATCGGTGGGATCATCGCACCCATTTTCCGTCCCTGCGGTTTCGGGACGTGGCAGGCGTCTACGGCGCTTATTGCCGGCTTTACCGCAAAGGAAGCCGTCGTAAGTACCCTCGGCGTTCTGACGAGCGATTTAAGCATGATCTTCGGTCCGGCGTCGGCGTTCGGCTTTTTGACGTTTACGTTACTTTACACCCCTTGCGTTGCGGCGGTGACGACCATTAAGAAGGAATTAAAGAGCCTGCCGGCGACCCTTCTTATTATCCTCGTGCAGTGCCTGATCGCTTGGGTCTTTGCCACCATCGTCTATCAAATAGCGGCGGCGTGCGGAGGTTGAGAAAATGAAAGCCGTCGACTGGGTCATTCTGTTTTTGGTGGGCGTCTGGGCGGTTATTGCCGCCGTCTACCTCATCCGCACGAAGAAAAAGGGCGGCTGTTCCTGCTCTTCCTGTTCCGGTTGTTCTTGCTCCGCTTGCGACAAAAGAGAGTGCAAAGAATGCCCCCGACAGAAGGCGGAATAGAGTTAAAATAATTTTTAAGTAAACATGATATACTAAATAAAACGATATCGTACAAAAAGGAGAGTAGCTATGTGTATTTTTACTATCGCAACCTATAACAAACTGGTCAAACTCCGCAGCCGCGTCAACGATGCTTGGGCGCAGATTGACGTGCAATTAAAGAGACGTTACGACCTCGTCCCCAACCTGGTGGAAACGGTCAAAGGATATGCAAAGCACGAGAACGAAGTGTTGACGCAGGTAACTCAGGCGCGTGCTTCCGTCGGCTCGGCAAAGACCCCCGAAGACGCCATTGCCGCCAACAAAGAATTGTCCGGCGCGTTGTCCAGGCTCCTTGTCGTCGCGGAAAAGTATCCCGAACTGAAAGCAAATACCAACTTCATGAATTTACAAAACCAATTGACGGAGATCGAAAACAAGATCGCTTATGCGCGTCAGTTCTATAACGATACCGTCATGAATTACAACCAAAAGAGGGAGCTGTTCCCCAGTAATATCATCGCGAAGATCTTTAAATTCAAAGAGGCGGCATATTTCCAAGCGGACGAAGCCAGCCGCGAGGCGCCGAAGGTTTCTTTCTGACGAAGATGAAAAGAATAATTGTTCTCATTTTACTGATTTCGTTTAGTGCAATCAGTTTATCTTTTTTTTCTAGTTGTCAAAACCAGTCTCCGACATCTGAAGAAGGCGAGGAATTGTGGTTGTCCAATGTTAATTTAGAAGCAGTGATATCATCTAATGGGGATATGGCTGTCTCTGAAACATGGGAAGTCCAAACTAATTCAGAAGAAGGATATCGTAATCTTTATCGAACAATAAACACATATGACTCGGCATTTGATTATTTATCAAAAATTACGCTTCTTGGTGTTGTCAATAAGGATACCGGAGAGAATTATCCCATAGAGAAAAGTATTGAACGGATGAATTCAGATAATCTATATTCGTATTATGTTGAAACCTATAATAATGTATCCTATATATGTCAATCAAGTGGAGCGTTATACGAAATAGGCGTTATTATCTCTCCCATTCATAAAGGAGATACTGTTACACTAACATTTAGTTATATTATAGAGGATTTTATCAGAGGGTACAAGGACACTGCGGAATTTTGGTGGAAGCCTTATTTCTCCTTTTCTATGCATATTAAAGAACTAGAAATAAAAGTAGTAATGCCGACAGAGATAAATTTTTACGATATTGACAATTCCTTCGTATGGCTCCAAATAGATAATATCAGCAATCAGAAATTTGAGAACAACGAATTTATCGTAAAAGCAAATAATATTAAACCCACTTCATCTGTAGAAATTCATTCTCTAGTATCAGTAGATGCCTTTTCTGAGCTTTCCAAAAATTCTTCCGAAGCTAAGAAAGAGTTTATTATTTCAAATGAAGGGCAATAGATCCCCAAAATAAAAAATGAAAATAATTTCTATAAAAAGAATAGCAACAATTGTTTTACTCGCGATGTTATGCGTGATCGGATTAATGACATTTTCTGGTTGCGAGGATACGGGCGATCTTTGGCTGACAAAAGCCGACGTCGTTGCAACGCTGTCGGAAAACGGCGCGCTCATCGTTGCCGAGACCTGGAACGTCAAGACTACGGACAGCGAGGGCTACCGCAATCTCTACCGCACCCTCGATTTGCGGGATAGTAAATTTAATCAGTCAAGTAAGTTTACGCTGATCTCCGTCTATAACGAAAGCGCGAAAAAAGAGTTCCCTATAAACAGCAATATCACCTCTATGTCGGACGACGATTACGAAAAGAACGTCACCAGGTACAAGGGGTATTCTTACGTTGTACAAAATTCCTCCTACGTTTACGAGATCGGCGCAATATTGCCGTCCGCCATTTCTTCTGGGGATACCGTCTCGATAACCTTTACCTATCTCATCGAGGACTTTGCCGGGAGCTACGCCGATGTTGCCGAGTTCGATTGGAAGCCATATTCGACCGACTTTAAGATGTATATCTCCGACCTGAGCGTCAAAGTCACCATGCCGTCCTCGGTGGACTATTCCGATATTGATAATACCTATGCCTGGCTCCATTGTAGCGCGGAGAGTAACGTTAGTTTAAATGGAAACGTCATCACCGTCACCGCCAAAAAGGTGCCTGCCGGCACCGACGTCGGTATTCATTCTTTGGTGCCGACATCTTCTTTTAACGAACTGAAAAAGACTTCTTCGGAAAGTAAAAAGACCGCTTTGATTGCGCAAGAAGACCAGTGGCAGAGGGAATACGAAAAGGAACAGAGACTGCTTGCTATCCTCGGTATCGTCGATATCATAGCCAGTATCGCCTTTGTCCTCATCGCAATTGCGCTTGCCGTTTTGTCCCACGTTTTCGGGAGATATCGGCAGACGGACAGAACCTATCTCAGAGAAATCCCCTCCAACTGGACGGCGGCGGAAATGGGCGAGTTCTTTTACTGGTATCGGGGCGGAATGCGTAAGCACTCCGGCGCCGTGCTTTCGGCGACCATGCTCGACCTTGCCAGGAGGGATTATCTGGACATTTTACCCGATACAAAGGAGAAATATCGGATAGAGGTCAAAGCCGTTCCCGAGGCAAAAAAAGAGGACTTACGGAACTTTGAAAAGGAACTGATGATCTTACTTTCCGAAGTGCAACAAAAGAACGGGAACAAGCCGTTTACCATGAAGCAGTTTGAGACCTTTGCTAAGGGGAATATAACCTTTGTCAATAAGCACATCAATAAATTCATCCAGTACGCTTGCGCGACCTTCAAAAAAGGTAAATACGAGGGGGAGAAAAAGTTTCTCCAAAAGGTGGGACCCGTTATCGGCGTGCTGATGATCGCCGTTGGCATGATCTCCTTTTTCTTTTTATCGAAGTACTTTTTCTATCTCCTGTTCGGCGGATGGATAGGCGGTATCATACTTCTTTTAGGCAGCTATAAAATTACGCCGCTGAAAAAGGACGGGGATGCCATTCATGACAAAACGCTCTCCCTCCGCAACTATATGCTGGACTTCTCCAATCTGAAAGAGTACGACGTGCCTCAACTCATTTTGTGGGAAGAGTACCTCGTCTATGCAACGATGATGGGGATCAGTAAAAAGGTAACTAAAAAACTGAAACTCGTATACAAAGAGCTGCAACAACCGACAAACTACGACGCAACCTATTACAGAAGGGGATATATCTATACCTATTTCTATCTTGCTTCCCGTCCGCGCACTATGGTAGGATCGGCGAGAATGTTCGACCTGGGCAAGTCCATGCAGACGGCGGTACGCAATGCCAATGCCTTTACCCGCGCTCAGCAAATTTCCAATTCCGCCCGTAACGGTGGCTTTGGTGGATTCGGCGGCGGTGGACACGGAGGCGGTGGATTCTCCGGCGGTGGCGGCTTCGGTGGCGGTGGCGGCGGCGGAAGACACTGATCTATGCATAAAAAATCACCGATGAGAACGGTGGTTTTTTATTGTAATTCTGTACGTGGTGAAACCCGTACCCGTGCTTCAGAGAGTGTAATTAAGGATAATTAATTTATATTATCTAGAATTGTAAAGGTTTTTGGAAAGTGGGGGTTCGGGGGCGAAGAACATTTTTGTCGAAAAAGGTTGTCGCCCCCGAAAGCTCAATTTATAATTTTGGAATTTACAGACCGGCTTTTTCGGCGATGTATTTTCTTGCTTTGAGAGCGTACTCAAAGGGATTGGCAATGGCGGGGTCTTGTTCCGCTTCGACAAGCAGCCATCCTTCGTAACCGGCTTTGTCGAGGATATCGAAGACGGGTGCGAAGTCGATAGCGCCGTCACCGGGAACGGTAAAGGTGCCCATGCGGACGCCTTGGAGGAAGCTGAGGTGGTTTTCTTTGACCTTTTTGACAACTTCCGGACGAACGTCCTTTAAATGGACGTGCTTGATTCTGCCGACGTATTTTTTGAGGACGGCGAGGTAATCCGCGCCCATGTAGGCGAGGTGACCGGTGTCGTAAAGCAGGGAGAATTTGCTTGGGTCGGTGCCTTCCATAAGGCGGTCGATCTCTTCGGGCGTTTGCACTACCGTACCCATGTGGTGGTGGTAGACGAGGGAAATGCCGTATTCTTTAGCGATATCGCCCAATTTATTGAGTCCGTCGCACAGCTTTTTCCAATCGGCGTCACCGATGACCGGCTTTTCGTCAAAGACGGCTTTGTCGGTACCCTGGATGCTGTAACTTTGCTCGCTTGCGCCGATGCGCTTTGCGCCCATTTTCTGCAAGAATGCGCAGTTCGCGCGGAAGTCCGCTTCCACTTCTTCAAAGGGCTTGGTGAGGATGAAAGAGGAAAACCAACGGTTAGCAATACGCATATTTCTCAGATCCAACGCTTTTTTGAGTACGTCGGGATCGGAGGGGTATTTGTTACCGATCTCGCATCCGGAAAAGCCGGCGAGAGCCATCTCGCTGACGCACTGCTCAAAGGTGTTTTCCGCCCCTAAATCGGGCATATCGTCATTGGTCCAACCGATAGGAGCAATGCCGAGCATGATTTTTTCTTTGTTCATAAATGTTCTCCTTATTTTTTATTCACGACCTATTTTGGAAATAGGTATTTGCTGAAATTCGGGCAGGTCGTCGAACACGCGGCAACCTTCTTTCAGGCGATAATCGCCGTTTTTGTAGTCGACGAAGATTGATGACGCTGCCGACAGGTAGTAGACGGGGTTGTCTTTTATGGTGCTGAAACGGTAGGCGTCGTCACTGATGTCGCCGAGGCGTTTGAAGAGGTTGATACAGACGTTCCCGGTCACTTCGCTGTAAGCAGGGTTGGGGGCGAAGTCCGGATTGTCGGGGTCGGAAAAGTCGCAGGAAAAGTGTTTATATTGCGGAAAAGCCTCTTGCCAGATGTCTGTCTGCCAGGGGGACTCGAACAGCTCTATCCACATATCGCCGTTTTCCGGGTAGGAATGGTCGAACCAACCGTTTTTGAGCGCCCCTTCGCGCGCACGAGAGTCGTAAGTAATGGAACGGACGTTGGAATTGATGATGATGTTATTTTTGACGATCAGGTCTCTGCCGCCGCCTAAGTGCAAACCGATGTCCGGGACGTTAACTAAGATATTGCCGTATATGGTCTGTCCCGACAGGGCGTCGTCCATATAGATACCGCAGGGGTGATGATCGCCCGATCCGAGGTCGTAGACGGCGTTGAACTGTATGACGTTGCCGTACCAGAACCACCGTTTGCCGGAATAAATCGCGCCGGCGTCGTCGGACAAAAGACAGACGTTGTGGATGTTATTGTATTCGATCAGGTGGTTATTGCCATCGTAAGTCACCGCTTCGTGCGGAGAGTTATACATTTCGTTGTGGGAACAGACGTTTCCTACCCCTATTAACGTAACGCCTGCCTGATAGGTCAGATAGATCTCCGACCAGTCGTGGATGAGGTTGTTATAGGCGACGTTGCCGCCCGGCGTTAACGTTTCGGTATCGCCGCCTTCGAGGATAATACCGCCTCGACCGGTTCCGGTGATCTCGTTTTCCGAGGCGATATTATTGCTCCCGGTCAAAAGAATGGCATTCGCTCCGATGTTTTTTACGGTGCAAAGGTTCACGGTGTTGTTGTCACCCGTCAGCTCGATACCGTTGCCGCGCGTGCCTTTTACGGTGACGTTTTTAAAGGTGACGTTGCTCGTTTCTCCGCCGATTACCGGGGCAGTGCTGAGAGACATATCAATGACGGCGCTTTCCATGTCGCCGGTGGGGTACATATACACGATGCCGGTGTTCCGGTCGAGATACCATTCTCCGGGCGCATCCAGTTCCTCGAACACGTTAAAGAAGTAATAGGGCGCGTCTTCGATTGCGCCGTATAAGCTGACGTACTTCGTTGTCAACGTCTTCTTACGCGCGTCGAAAGAGGCAATAGTCGTAGTGGAGTCCGCCCAGGTGTATTTAAAGAAACCGAACATCCACACGTCGTCGAGGGTCTGCCACGAAGAAACGCGCTTAGCAAGTTTATTCGACAGTTTATAGGTGTCGCCTTTGGGGTTACGGGCGTCTTCCCAGTATTCCGGGTCGGCGGTATGGGAGCCGTCCGATTCCAGCCCTCTGCCGATCTCGACAACCTTGCCCGTTTTCAGATATCCGCTGTCGGGATAGCGAGCTAAGTTCATACGCCTGTCGTTAAAAAACAGCTCGCTGTAAACGGGTGCGTCCTTTATGTAGCCGTCGTATTTGGATGCGGAGGTGTGGGAGCCGAAGACGTAGATTTCTCCGTATTGCTCTCTCGTTATATAGTAGGAAGAAAGATCCAGTTGCAGCACTTTGTCGCGGACGTTTTTATTCAAGCGGTTTTTCATCCCGTCGTCTTTGACGGGGGTGAAATCGGTGGGGCTTAGGGTAACGCCGCCGTTTATGATGACTTCGCCGTCGCCATAGGCGCAGTAGGTTATTGGGCAATCGTCCGTGCCGCTGTCTTCTTCGGTAAAGACTAGTCCGTTTGCGGTGCGGTATTCGCCCGTCTTTATCGCAACGGTAATGCCGCCCGACTTCCTTTCCATGCCCCGAACGACCTCTTTGGCTCTCTCAATGGTCTTGTACGGACTCCCAAAAGACCCGTCTCCCGTTTCGTCGTCACCGTCCGTAGCTACGTAAACGTCGGCGCCATCGACGAGGGGATAGGCCTTTGCCGTATAGGTGCTGAGTCCCGTTAACGTGGGGACTTTGTAATTGAACTTCAGCCCGTCTAAAATAGGAAGAATGCACTGGGCGAGTAGAATGACGGCGCAAAGAACGCAGGCAATGATCTTCCGTACCCGGTTTTTATCTCTGCCTTTTTTCAATTGCAGAATGAAATAAACGAGGGCGTAGACGGAACCGAACGCTAAAGAAACGGCGTATGTCACCGTCTGATCGACGCCGAAAACGTCCCTTATCAGATACATCGAAAGTATAATGCCGATCCCCGGGCAACAGAGAACGGAGATCGCCGTGAAAAGAAGGTTCTTCTTTATCTTCCATTCGCACAAGAATCCGTAAAAAAAGGCCGTTCCGCCGCAAACGAGGAACATAAACGCCAGCACCACCCGGTGCAAATCGTAATTGACGTTTACTATGTAGAATAGGTCCAACAAAACCAGTAATCCTGCCTGCAACAGCACGAACGCCAATGCAACCCACGAACTGTATTTTTTCAGATTCTTCATAGAACACCTCTTATTATGACGAATAATAATATTATAAATTTAAATCCATATATTGTCAATATCACTGCGGAAGCAAAGAGAGGCTTTTATTCGGCGCATTGCTCCTAAAAAATAAAATCGGTCGGTCGATTTACAAAAATGAGGAAAACGCGATATTTATGTTGAAGTAATCGCTTTCTCATGGTATAATTTATTATAAAGAATAAATTAACGAGGCATATGTATGAAGACTTTTTTTGAGATCAATCGTTTACTTGCTTTTGCAAAGGCCCGCCTGGGGCTGAATAGTTATGACGTTCCGTTCGTTCGTAACAGCATTATCGACGCGCTGGGACTGACTACTTTTGAGGAGTCCGAGGTGGAGGCGCCGGAGTGCGATATTTCCGTGCTGCTTGCCGACTTTTCCGCGGCGGCGATAGAGGAGGGAGTTTTTGCGGCGGAACTGGCGCCGTACTTTTGCGATAAGATCATGGGGATGCTTTCGCTCAGACCCTCTTATTTGGACGGGAAGTTTCATGAAGTGTACGATAAAGAAGGGGCGGCGCAGGCGACGGAGTGGCTGTATAATTACTGCGTTGACAACAACTACGTAAAGAAAGCGGTGCTGGACAAAAATCCGCGCTTTGACGGTGAGAACGGACTGGTGGTGACTATTAACTTAGCTAAGCCCGAGTTCCGCGATCCCAACAAGGCTAAGAGCGGAAACGCCGTTGCCGGCGGATATCCGAAGTGTGTTATCTGTAAAGACAACGAGGGATTCGCGCCGCGTGGAAAATTCACCCTCCGTACCGTGTCTCTCAGACTGGGCGGAAAGCCGTGGTTCTGGCAGTTCTCTCCCTATGGATATTTTTATCAGCACGGTATCTGCGTCAATACCGAGCATATTCCTATGCACATCGACAGAGAGACGTTCGTCAACCTCATGGATTTCGTGGACGCTTTTCCGCACTATTTTATCGGGTGCAACGCCTGTCTGGAACGTATCGGCGGAAGCGTTCTTGCGCACGACCACTACCAGGGCGGCGGCGAGGTGTTACCGCTGTTTAAGGCTAAGATAAAAGAGGAATTTACCCTTCCGGGGTACGAAAGTTTGCAAATGGGTATCCTGGACTGGCCGGGAACGGTATTCCGTATCGTAGGAACGGACAGAGAGAAGATAATCGAGGTGTGCGAAAAGATGCGCGTATGCTGGGTGGACTACACGGATGAAAATTTGCAGATAGTTTGTAGGGACGCTTCCGGTCAACACAATTCCATCAGCCCCACCGTGGTGAAGAGGAACGGCAAGTACGAATTCAATATTATTTTGCGTAGCAACGTCGTATCCGAGGAGTTCCCGGACGGAATTTTCCACGCCCATCCGGAGTTCCACGTCATCAAAAAGGAGTCCATTGGGCTGATCGAAGCGCAGGGACTATTCATTCTACCGGGCAGACTGGTAGGGCAACTTGCCGAGGTAGAGAAGTGCATTGCCAATAAAAATCTGACCGAGGAGTACGCCGATTTTAGACTGCTCTTTGACGAAGTGACCGTTTTATGTAAAGGGGATTTCTCCTCCGAGAACGTACACGAGAATATGCGAAAGGAACTGGCGGATATCTGTTATAGGATCTTACAAAACACCGCGGTCTTTACCGACGAACAGATGAAAGATTATTTAGAGAAGATGGGCTTTATCTCCAAGTAAACGAGATACTATTGGCTCCACTCGTTTTTTCGGGAAAGGTTTTCGGACGATGGAGTGATGACTGCGCCGTATGCGGCGCGACAAACGTTTCCGAAACGGGGGAATGAAAAAAGCATCTATCGTAATTATTCTGGCAACAATCCTCTGTCTATGCTTGGTGCTGGTTGCCTGTCAGTCGCCCGAAGAAGGGACCGTCGAGGGAACGGGAGGGACTACTACTTTGCAGGCAGTCGAAGTGGAGATAGCGGAAGGTAGCCTGTATAGTCAGTATTACGAAGGGGGCGTTATTCGTCTGCCGGAAGGGGTGGCGGCGAACTTTACCAAAAGCGATTTTATCGTCACCGGGATATACGGCAGTCAGAAAAAGACGGTACCCGATTACGAACTGTCCGTCAGTAAACCGACGCCCAGAACGTTATTATTGGAATTTGTTATAGCCGAAAACGTTATGGGACAGATCACGGTGGAGCTTTCCGTGGAAGTTCTTCCGAGCGTCAATACCGAAGGGCTGACTTTTTCGTATACGGGCGAAGAGATAGATATTGCCGCGCACATGACGCTTAGTGACGGCACGGGGGTCCTCAGCGCCATTGCCGAGGAGAAGATCATCGTCGATACCGCCGCAATGTCAGTCAGAAAGGCAACGGATGCCAACGTCTACGTCGTTGTCCTTTTGTGTAAAGACGGGTACGTCTGGCAAAACGAAGGGGTGGAGAGCGACCGCGCCGATATCGTTTGGGAGATCACCAAAAAAGAACTCCCCGTTCCCACCGTCGAAGGCGAGGGAGTTTATGAATACACCGGATCGGAATTGACCCTCGACCTCGATATGCACGAGGCAGAGAAATATATCAACTTTGAAAACTTCGGATCGGAAACGAACAAGGCAACGGATGCCGGCAGGTATTTTTGCGTTGCTACCATAAAAGAAGAGTACCAAAACAATTTTATTTTTTCGGGAGCGGATAGTTCATCATCGACGGTGGACGTCGCAACGTGGCTTATCTCGCCTAAAAAACTTCCTGTACCTACCGTCAGCGGCGCGGAAAAAGCGGACGGGTATTACCACTTTACCTATACCGGATCGCCCGTTATACCGACGCTGACCGTGGGAGAGACCGCCCTTGTCGCAGTGTCGGACTTGTCGGGCGCGGTGTACTATTCCGACGCCAGCTGCGCGGCGTATGGCGAGGGACTGGTGACGATCGTCCTGGGAGCAGCGGACGCGGCGGCAATCGACGCAGGCAGCGGAACGTATAACGACGGCTTAGTCAATTTCCACGCCGTAGAACTACTTATTAACAGCGACTATCAAAATAACTACGTTTGGGAAGGGGCGCCGGACGGCGCGAGCATGATGACGATTGGGTTTGTCATCGATAAGGCTCGGACCTCTCTTCCTGCCGATTTCGGGCAGAACTTCAAGTTGAAGTACCTTTATAGCGGCGAGGAGGACGTAGAGGTTGCTTCTTGTAATTTGCAGATTTCTCCAAACGACCGGCTTAAACTCATAGAAAACGGAACGTTTGACGGGACGAACGGACTATGGGGGAGCAGATTTATGATGACGGACGAAGTCAAAGACTACCTCGCCGCAAACGGAATTGCCATCTACGAAAACGTCAATCTGCCTTTGGACGACAGCTATCAGGTCATCAACCCGCCGGCAGGAAACAATTACGAATTCGTCTGGGCGGAGAACGCCTCGTTCGGAGAAGACAATATTGCTAAAGTGGGGACTACCTATCATTGGGACCTGATCTATAAAAAAGGGGCAACCGAACTCGGGCTTTTGGGCGGCAACTATCAATTTATCACCGTTACTGTCGAAGTGGAGGTAGTTAAAGGAGTGGTCTGTTATTCCTACCTTTCCGGCGGCCCTATCATTACGCGCGAGGACGGTGGTATGGAGCTAACATACAGTCGCTACGGTTCGGGGGTGGAAATGGAATTTGCCGTCGCTCCCGGTTTGGAATGGACGGGCGACGCCTTAATCGACGCTGAGCATCGCTTTTCCCGGACGCAAAGCGGCGAGTACGGCGTAGTTACTACCCTTACGCAGGCAGGATATTACAGGTCTTATTTCACTCTTCGGTACGATAAAGAACTTTTCGTTGCCGCCTTTCTTGACGGTAACGGAAGGTACACCGTGACGGATACGGTGGAATACGACTGGGAGATACAGAAGAGGACCTTTTACGTCAACGAGCCGACGGAGTACACCCTTAATTTCGACAGCAACAGAGCATCGTACTATCCGGGAGCGCATTATTCCGATTACTCAGGAAACGGCACGCCCGTGACGATAGAGGTACCGGTGGAGTATGCCGTTACCGTTTGGCATAGAAGTGGCGAGGAGGAGGCTTTCGTCGAAGTTGTCCCAAGCCTTGACGGTGAGTACGATTTGAGCGCGGCAGGGCAGTATAAAGTCGTCGTGACTATTTGTAATTACGACGATAACAACTATCTATTGATGCAACCCAATCCCATTGTCGTGACCAGATAATTCATTTTTTGTAATACTATTGATTTTTATATCGGAAAAAGGTATAATTGATAAAGAAATACTACTTTAGGAGAGGTAAATCATATGAAAATCGGAGCAATGGCGGCTAGCTTTAAGTTGCCTTTTGACGAAACGGTACGCACGGCAGCCAAACTGGGCATCACGGGACTGCAAATCAGCATTTCCGGCGGAGAATTCGGCGTCGACAACATGACGGATGAAAAGATCGCCAAACTGAAAAACGACCTGGCGGCGTTCGGCATGGAGATTTCCGCTTTTTGCGGTGACATGGGCTATCCCCATTACATGGACGAAAAGCAGAACAAAGAAAAGATGATCCCGAAAAGCATACGCATGGTGGACCTCGCTCATAAAATGGGCGTCAAAGTCATTACCACCCATATCGGCGTTATACCGGATGATGAGAACGACCCGATGTTCAAGATCATGCAGTCGGCACTGACCGAGATCGGCGAATACGCAGCTAAATTCGGCGTCACCTTTGCTATCGAGACGGGACCGGAAAAAGCGGCTACGCTGAAAAAATTCCTCGACGGCATTCCGGCGGGTATCGGTGTCAACCTCGACCCGGCGAACTTCCGCATGGTCATCAGTCAGGACCCTGTCGAAGCGGTGCATATGCTGGGCAAATACATCGTCCACACCCACGCAAAGGACGGAAAAAACCTCTATAAAATAACGGACGGCAGAGAGGCGTACGGCACGCCCGACCCGACCTTTAAGAAAAAAGTTCATCGTCCTATCTACAGAGAAGTAGCTTTGGGCAAAGGTCAGGTGCCGTGGAAAGAATATCTGCAGGCCTTAAAAGACGTCGGGTACGACGGGTATCTGACGATCGAAAGAGAGTGTGGTCTCCGCCCGGTAAAAGACATCGAAAAAGCGGCTGATTTCCTTTTGCAATACACCCCCACGCTTGTGTACGGCCTCATTGGTTGCGGCAGTATCTGCAACGGACTGCATATCCCGTCCATTAAAAAATTGAAGAACGTAAAAGTCAAATACACCTGCGATATCGTCCTCGAGCGTGCGGAAAAAGCGGCGCGTCGGTGCGGTATCAGCGGATATACCAAAGCGGTAGAAGACTACCACGAGGTCCTTGCCGATCCCGAAGTCACCGCCGTCATCGTCTGCACGCATACCCACTTGCACTGCGTCATTGCCAAAGAGGCGCTCCTCGCCGGCAAGTGCTGCCTATCCGAAAAACCGGTGGGCATGAACTACGAAGAAGCAGTGGCCGTGTCAAAGGCGGCGCATAAGACGGGACTAATCAGCAACGTCGGCGTCGTATGCCGTTTCAATTCCGGCGTAGAAGCGGTAAAAAGAGAGATTGACTCCGGTAGGATAGGAAAGGTCTACGCCGTCTTTAACAGCTTCCGCTCCTTCCGTCGCGTACCCGGTATCGGCGGCGAATTCACCAATAAGAGCCATTCCGGCGGCGGCGTACTCAACGATATCGGCGTACATAACCTCGACCAGATCCTCTATATTTTAGGGGACGCCAAACCGTTGACGGCATCCGCTTGCACATACTTGGAGATTGCTAAGGATTACGAAAATTATCACGCGCGTAAAGAGGTATGGACGGCGTCCAAGAGAAAGGCCGGCGACGTACCTGTCTGCGACGTTGAAGAGTACGTGACCGGACTGGTCCGTATGGATAAATACAGTATCAACTTCACCGGAGCGTGGGCGCAGAACATCGACCACGACGAATGGTTCATCGACTTCCTCGGAGATAAGGGCGGTATCCGTTTAAAGTACTGCGGCGGCTATGAACTCTTTACCGAAGAAAACAGAATTTTCCGCACCAGAAAGCCGAGGTTCAAAGTAAGCAGCATGGACTACGCCGAACATCTGGCATTCCGCAGTTCGGTTATCACGAAGGTACCCACTCGCGCTTACATCGATAATTTGCTTAACACCGCCAACATCCTCGACTCTTTGTACCGCTCGGCAGAGAAGGGCGAAGAGGTCAAACTCGATACCTCTTACGACCCCAAGAAGGTAAAAATAACCAAGGAGTAAAACATATTGCTTTTAGATAAAGGGGAGCGAAAAAAGCTCTCCTTTTTTTATGAGAAAAACGAAACTTATGCCGGGTTATCCATATCTTATACAATATTATAAGGAGGGGTAGACGAGGAGCTTTTAGGTCGGTTGAGTCAACAACAAAAGCAAAACTTAAACGCAAAAGCAATAAAATGAAATTTTTTTAAAAATTTTTATAAAAAAGGGTTTACAAAAGTAGGCTTAGTCAATATAATATATCCACAAAAACACGAACCTTAAAGGGAGGTAACCATGCCGAAGTATAAAAAATGCCCTCGGTGCGATTTGAATTATATTCTGGAAGGAGAAGAATTTTGTAAAATCTGTCAAGAAGAATTACGCGGTATTTCTCACAATACCGAGGATCTGGATGAAATAGATGAGGACGGCATCCTCTGCCCCCGTTGCCACGTCAACTACCTCAACGAAGGGGAGACTATTTGCGAGTCCTGCGCCCAAGAGGAAGAGAAAGGCTCCGTCATGGACGATATCGAGCCCGATTGGGAAGACAGCGTGGTAGAAGAAGAACCCCTCGACGATACCGACGATCTGGCCGGAGACGAAGAGATAGACGAACTGTCGTTAGAAGAACTCCAGGCTGAAGAGGAAGAGGAGGAGGAAGAGGAAGACGAGTATACCGAAGAAGCCAAAGACGACCTCGACGAACTGGACGACGATATCATCGACGTGATCGACGATGACGATGAAGACGACAAAGAGGATTCCGACGAAGATCTGTAATCGGTAAATACTATTGTTGAATAAAAAGGGCTGTGAAGGAATTTTCACAGCCCTTTGTCTTTGTTGTTTATGGCGTTCGATCAGTTGGTGATGTCGACGATCTTTATGTTGGCAGATTCCGCGGTTAAAGAATGTGTGGCGTCATAATAGTATGCCGCTTGATGTGCGCCATAGTCGTAGGTCCTTTCGGTACCGGCAGAGGAGTCGGTAAAAACGACGTTTGCGCCGGAGAAGGTGACAAGGTTAGCGCCTTTGGTGTAGAACGTCGGTATGGCGTAGGTATTGGTATCGACAAGGAAAGCCGCGTCGTCAGTGGGATCGATAGAAACGGTGACCGCGCCGGAAAATTCCAGTTGGTTATATTGTCCTGCGTAGATAGAGGTGAATTCCGTCAAAGAGTAGAATGTCGTTTGCGTAATGGAACGGGTCAGAGTGTTTCCTATGGAATAGACGGCGATATAAACCGGCTCGCTGTTTGGCGTATCGAAAGTGATGCTGCTTGAGCCGATGAGATTGAAAATAGGAATGGCGTAATGGGTGAGGACGTCGTTTACATAAACGCCCCATTTTGCGTCGTCAACGGTGGGATCAATGTGAACGGTGACGTTGCCGCCGGTGAATTCCAATTCGTCATACTGCTCGTATGCCGTTACAAATTCCGTCAAAGAAGCAAAGGACGTTTTGGTGATTTTCTTTTGAACAGGGCTGACCGGAGCGTAATTGATTTGCGTTCCCGTTATTGGATGGGCGATAAAGTTGATCATTCCGTTTAACATATCCGTCATGGTGCTGTTGTAGATAAACGCCTTTCTTTCTTTAGCCATGCCGGTAAAGTTGGTGGTGGCGAAGGTGCTGCCGGAAATGACCCCGGTATCTACCAGAACGGCGACGGAGGAATTCTGAACGGCGGTAGCTACTGCAGTGGAAATTTTATTCAGTTTGGTCTTGGAGTCGATCAGGCTCAGGACGCCGCTGTTGAGGTTTTCCTCGCTGAAAACGTCGCCTAAGGTCAGTTCGTTGGTCTTATCGGAAAGGCCAATCAGGGGGCGATTATAGCGTTCGGTTACTCTGTATACCTTGATGTTTTCCGGGTGTCCCGTTTCGGTCACGTAGTCGCTGCCCTCTTTGACGGCGTAATAGGTTTCCGTCTCCGTCAGGTTGTTCGGGTCGGAAAAGTCAATTTCCACGAGGCGTTCAGGACCGCCGGCGTATTCGTACAGATGGGTGATCTGATCGGAACCGTCTACGACGTGGAGATAATCTTTCTCACTGTCTTCTGCGGCAAGAATGGCGGCGTTGTCGCCAACCGCACTATCGACGTCGTCTGCATCGATCAAAGTGGTGATGTCGATAAAGGAATAGACCTTTTGTTCGTAAAGGGTCGTTTTGTAAAACGCCGTTTGACCGTCGCTTGTTTTTTCCGTATCGTTTTCGGTGTAATAGAGGATATAGGCGGCGTCTATGGCGTTATCGGTGACGTGATAGTAGTATCTGTTTTTGACGGTGCTGTCCGACTTAACGTAGGCGGCATAGTCAGCGACTTCCAGACTCTGATAATAACCGTAGTTGGTGGTAGATGCGAGGGCTAAGTCGTCGGAGTAATAGTAGTCGGGAGAGGTGGTGTCGATGTATTGAAGCTGACTCTCCAGCGTAGCGTACTGCAAGGACCGTATCATCTGAGAACTGCTGCTGTCAATGGTAATAAATTCGTCGATAAACAGGGTGTTGACTTTGCTTCCCAGGTCGTTAAGGGTGGTAGTGGAGAGGGCGGTCAGCAGTTTGGACGAGCCGGTGTCGACCATTTCTCCCAGCGTCATGGTGTCGATCCTGCTACCCATTTTGGTCACTTTGGTTTGGGCGAGGTTGCGGAGTATTTTGGAAGAACCGGAAGTAATCTCCATTACGTCGGCGAGGACCAGTTCGTTGGTTTTGTCGTTCATGCCTACCTGAGGACGGGACATGGGGAGAACGTGCGTCAGTAGCGTCAGACCGTTTTCCACGGTGGGCGTCGTTCCGGTGGCGATATAGTAGGTATCGGTGATCTTACCGCCGCCGTCCACGGCGTAGTAATAGGTGTTTTCCGGCGCTTCGGCGGCAACGATCTCGGCGTTGTCGGTGTCGGTGAGGTCGATAGAATCTTTTTGTACCAGCGTGGAAAGATTGACGAACACTCTGTCGTTATAGGGTTTAACGACGAAGAAGGTGGTTTCGGTGAGGTTGGTGGTACTGTTCAGCGTCTCCTTTGTCGTGTCGGTGTCGGTCAGATAGAGGACGTAAACGCCGGTCAAAGTGACGTCGTGGGTCGTCGGGTCCTCTTCGTAGCTATAGTAGTAGCGGTTAAGAACGGTCTCGTCCGGCATTTTATATGCGCTGTAATAAGCTACCTCTCTCGCGGCGTAATCGGATGAATTGAGGGCGGCGAGGAATTCCGGCGTTCCGGATTGAATGAGGGAGCTTGCGACAAGGTCCGTCGTTTTGCTCTCCAAAGAAGCGTACCGCAGTGCCTTCAACATGCGAGAACTGTTGTCGTTAATGTCCATCAGTTCGTCGATAAAGAGGCTGTTTATGGCGGTGCTCATTTGGTTGAGGGGGGTCTTGGAGAGGCTGTGGAGAATACGGGAGTCGCCCGGGTCGATCATGTCGCCCAGGGGCATGGTGTCGATGACGCTTCCCATTTCCGTAATCTTGGTGTCTTTTAAGCTCTTCATGATGCGCGGAGAGCTTTCGTCGATCTCCATAACGCCGCCAAGGGTGATATCGTTCATCGTTTCGTTGATGCCCTGTAAGGGATAGAACTTATAGACCGGGTAGTCGGTATCGCCGATGGTGACGGATTTATTTTTTTCGCCTGCGGCAATGGGATCTTCGTTTTCTTCGCGGATGGCTTTGAAATCGAAGTATTTATCCCCGTCGGAATTGATTTTGTATTCGTTGTAGGATTGGAGAGACTTTTTGGTGGTGTCTACCGTCCCTGTGTCGACGCATTCGGGGGACAGGAGCATAACTCCTTTGTATTCCTCGTCGTCAAAACCGTTGACAAAAAGGAACAGTCCGTCCTCGTCGTACAAAGCGTGATAGCGGTTTTTTATCTTAACGGTGCTTTCGTCCGTCGATACTTCGCCGTCGTCCGGATTGACGTAGAGGGTGGCGGCAAGAAGGGTTTTATCGCCGTCTACGACGGGAGCGTCATCCTCGGTTACCACGGTAAAGGTGATACCGTTTACCACGGCGGTGCTGTCGACCAGGCTTTCCGTCGGGTAGTAGATCTCGTAGGTGATAGCGTAATTGCCGTGCGCAGTGACGGGGAGATTTTCATCGCTCTTTTTTACCGTATATTCGTGGGTCTCGGGATAGTATGCTACGTAGTAGCTCCCGTCCGGGTTCGAGGACAGGTATTTGTAGCTGGGACCGGCGGTATAGGCGTAAGTAAGGTCCGAACTGTACCTGGGAGATGTCAACGTGACGTACTGCGCCGTGATACAGGAATACTTGAGCGATTGTAACGCTTTATTGGAAGAAGAATCAATATCCATGATTTCCCCTAAAAACATGGAGTTAATCAAGGTGTTCGCCGCCGAGCCGGACAGGTCGCCTACCGTCAGGTCGCGCAATGAATAGAGGACCTTGTTCGTGTCGTCCTCGTTCATGTCGGAGAGGATATCGGAGAGCTTCATCGTGTTGATCTTATCGGTCAGCGCCGAAGTCCCCAAGTCGTTGATACTGAGGTCGGAAATAGCTTTCATGACCGGGTGAGTATCGTCGGTGATGTCGATAAAGTCACTGAGCGGCATGGTCGGAATGGTGTCGGCGATCTCCGTTATCGGAATGGTAGCGAGCGTCCTCATAATCTTCGCCGAGCTTTCATCAACGGTAATAAAACTCCCTATCGGGTATTCTGTCAAGCCGGAAAAAGCCTCCTTTAAGGGCTTTTGCATAAATTCGCTATCATCGGCAAAGAGGGGCATATCGGGCAGGAAGTTTTCATCCCCCACCATTTCCACGACGTTTTTCATGGTCATTTCCTGGGTGATGACGGCGGCGATACCCGTTTCGTCACCGACTAAGGATGCGCCCTGAATGACGCTCTGGTCCATTTTCAGGAAATCGGCAAGAGTGGAACTGATGATGTCCATACCTATGTATTTTTCCAGATCCCCGATGGTAGGTCCGTTCTCCTCGGAAAGGCTACCGGCGATCTCACCGATACCGGTCGCCCAGTTGAGGATGCTCATGTCTTTTACTTCGTCGGAGAACTCCAAAGTAACGGCGCCGCTTTCATTGGCTTTTTCTTCAACAACGCCCATCATGCCGTCGGATACCAAAATAAAGTAGCCTGCGCCTACGATGCCGCCGAGGGTCAGAACGACGCCCAAAAGAATACAAAGAATGACCAATAAAACTTTACCGATACACCCGCTTAAAAATTTCATAGAACCTCCCTGCTAGTTGGTCGTACCGAATCCGGAGAAGGAACCGACGATGCCGGAAATGGTATCCTGCAAATTCATCGTCTCGACCAAGAAGGAATAAAGGATATTGTTGTCGTACAAGAACTTTGTCAAAGTGGAGCTGTTAATGACGTTGTTGACGGGGATGATCCAGGTATAGGTACCAAGTAACTTGATAACGGCAAGGACACCCCAAATAAAGACCATGCCGATGATGGCGCCGATGGCAAAACCGAGCGCTTTGTTCATAAAATGCCCAACGTAGGTGCGCGTGACGATTTTCTTTAAGAGCATCATCAGCAGACGCAGTACGATAAAAGCGACGATCCAAAGAACGATGAAGTCGATAACGAGCAATAAGTAAATGGTCGCCGTCATGCAGAACAGATCGGCGAGGGTAGGCGAGGAGGTGGTCACGTTACCGTCGTCATCGGTGGTGGAGTAGGCGTTTACTATCGTTTCTCCCGTCATAAGGGAGTCGAGTAAAGAGGAGACCGCGCTAAGAGAGGTGTTGCCCGAGGCGGTGACGTATTCGCTGATTGACGTATAGGTGTCGCCGGTCTCGTCGTTGGTGACGGTTATACCCTCTTCGGTGAATTGCACGTGGACGCTCTCCGCTTTCAGATCGGCGGGGATTGCTCCGAGGACGGTTTCGTTAATGGCGGACCCGAGCGTCGTTTCCAGCTCCGTTTTATCTACCACAAAGGAGGTCACCGTGCCGACCAGAACGATGGCAAGGACGATGGAAAGAAGACCGGAAACCAAGCCGAAGATCAGTTTATACAGTCCTCTCCAAGTTCCGAATATAACCAAAAGCAGCAGAATAACCACTACCGCGACGTCAACAATAAGACCGATTGTACTCATGTTACCTCCGAGAATAGGTCGATACCTATTCATCATGATTATACACCTAATTTCCCTTGCTCGTCAATATCTATTTTATATTTCTTTCTTTATACATAATTTCGCGCACAGGAGAACGGTATAAAAAAACGGGGTGTAGGGAAGAATTTTTCATATGAAAAAAATCCGTTATCCCGTTGTGTTATGCGTCGGTACGCCTAAAGTGTCCGGGGACAGCTTAGGGCCGCGCGTCGGGGACCTACTGAAGAATTTTTATAACGTTCCGGCGTACGTTTACGGCACGACGGAGTGTCCGGTTACCGGGCTGAATTTCCGCTCCTTTTCCGAGCATATCCGCATTTTTCATCCAAAAAGCGCCGTAATCGCGGTGGATGCCTGCTTAGGGAAAAAGGAAGAAGTGGGCAAAATAAAGTACGGTTTGCAGGGGCTTCGCGCAGGGACGGCACTAAAAAAAGAACTGGGCAAGGTGGGGGACGTGACTTTTTTGGGGATCGTGGCTGAGAGCTGCAATGATAACTTCCGCGCCCTGTCCGGGGTGAAGAATGAAGCTGTCGGCGACCTCGCCGAAAAAATCGCGGCGAAAATATTTCTTTTTTGCTCCCTTTTAAGATTGGATTACAGATTTTGAGTTATTTTTATTGAAAGATTAAGAAAAGAATTAAATCCATTTTGGTTCATTCTCTTGCCATTCGGGCATAATTTTGTTATACTAAGTAAAAAGTTTTAATGAGGTTCTATCAGTGGAAAAAAGAAACAACAGAAGAACGATAATTTTCGTGCTGATTGCCATCGTGCTTGTGGTGGGGATCGCCATGATCATTTATACAATGCGCAACAGGATACCGGAAAAGACCTATTCCGAACTGTGGACGGACATCCGCAGCGGCGTTGTAAAGGAGATCACTTTTGACGACAGCTACAAAGCACTGGTAACCACCGAGGTCAAAGAGGGAGAAGAGACCAAAACTTCGCAATACTACGTTATGGTTGTTTCTCGTACGCTTGCCGACGAGATAAAAGAGTTTTACGACGAAGCGGCGCAGGAGATAACGGACGCAAGCCAAAGAGAGGCTTTTATCGCAAGTCAGCCGAAAGTTAAACTCAACAACCCCAATTCCGGCTCCGGCTGGACGACGTTCGCGTCCATTATGACCTTCGTACTGATCGCGGGCCTGGGCATCTTTTTGATCATCTCCGTCCGTAAAGGGGGCGCAGGCGGCAACGCCATGAACTTCGGCAAAACGAAGACCCGCGTTTCCACCAACGTCAAGGTGCGTTTCAACGACGTAGCGGGGGCGGAAGAGGAAAAGACGGAGCTGCGCGAGATCGTAGACTTTTTGAAAAACCCCAAAAAATTCACCGCCATCGGCGCGAAGATACCCCGTGGCGTACTGCTCGTAGGCCCTCCCGGAACGGGTAAAACCCTCTTTGCAAAAGCGGTCGCCGGCGAGGCGGACGTACCCTTTTTCTCCATCTCCGGTAGTGACTTCGTCGAGATGTTCGTAGGTGTGGGCGCAAGCCGCGTACGCGACCTTTTCGCGCAGGCAAAGAAAAATATGCCCTGTATCATCTTCATTGACGAAATCGACGCCGTCGGTCGTCAGAGAGGCGCAGGACTGGGGGGCGGAAACGACGAGAGAGAACAGACCCTCAACCAGTTACTGGTGCAAATGGATGGTTTCGAGACCAACGACGGTATTATCGTCATGGCGGCGACCAACCGCGCCGATATCCTCGACCCGGCATTGATGCGTCCGGGCAGATTCGACCGTCAGATCTACGTCAATATCCCCGACGTCAAAGGGAGAGAGGCGATCTTTAAGGTCCACGCCCGTAACAAACCCATTTCTTCCGAAGTCGACTTCCGGAATCTCGCTCGCTTAACCAGCGGTTTTTCCGGGGCGGATATAGCAAATATTCTGAACGAAGCCGCCATTTTGGCTGCGCGTGACAACCGCAAAGTGATCCTCATGAAGGATATCACCGAGGGTATCAATAAAGTTGTCGCAGGTCCGCAAAAGAAATCCCGTCTGATTACCGAATCGGATAAGCGTATCACCGCCTATCACGAGTCCGGACACGCCGTGGTAGCTAAATTCATGAAGCACTGCGACGAGGTGCAAGAGGTCAGTATCATTCCGCGCGGTATGGCGGCAGGGTACACCCTCAGCATTCCGAAAAACGACAACAACCATATATCCTTTAATAAACTCAACGACACCATCGCCATGATGCTCGGCGGACGTGCGGCGGAAGCCATCGTCATTAAGGATATCTCCACCGGCGCAAGTAACGATATCAAACGCGCTAACGAAATCGCCCGTAAAATGGTGTGCGAATGGGGTATGAGCGAGAAGTTCCCCAATATGTACTTCGGCGGCGATCAGGAGGTATTCATCGGTCGTGACTATCAGACGCAGACAAGTTACAGCGAAAACAGCGCCTCTGTTATCGACGAAGAAATCAAGAAAATCATTGATTTCAACTACAAACGCGCCTACGACTGCCTCGACAAACACCGCGACATCATCGAAGGTATGGTGCGTCTGCTGTACGAACACGAGACCATCTACACCGACGAAGTGGATATGCTGTGCGAAGGTAAGTCCATAGAGGAGATCAACGAGGTCATCGAGCAGAAGAACCAAAAGCGCAAGGAAGAGGACGAGAAAATGAAGCCCAAATCCAAGCCCATCATCAAACCGGTGTTCGACCCTGCCGAAACCATCATCGTTGAGGAACCGAAAAAAGAGGAGCCGACCGAAGAAACGGACGAAAATCCGACCGAATCCAACGTCGACGCCCCGTCCGATTCCGCCACGCAGGCGCCGGAAGAAAATGGACAGAAAAAGGACGAAAACGAATAATTTTATATTTAGAAAAGTGCAAAAATCGCTCCTCTGCAATTGTTGTAGAGGAGTTTTTTTTGGGTGAAATGGGAAGGTGGAGAAAGTCTTTTTTAAAAGAGAACGAAGCCGCACTAAGAGAACTAAGAGAGAGCTTTTCACAAAAGCTCGCAAATTTATCCAAATGACGTCATAAATTACGCTAAGCAGCTTGATTTTGCCGCCGAAACTGTTTTTGCGGGCGGGAACGCCACTATCTACACTCTTGTTATTGACAAAAACCGTACGCGTGTGATATTATTTTTCATAATGGGGAAAGTATACGGTAAAAAGCCCAATCAGCAAAAAAAGATAGCTCCGGCGGAAAACGTCGGGGTACAGTCCTCTGCGCCTGTCGAAGAGTCGCTTGTGCCTGTTCCCGTGGTAGCGGAAGTAGCCGAGTCTACCGTAATTACCCCTGCCGGAAATAAGAAAAAATCAAAGCAAAAGAAAAAGCCTGTCACGGCTAAGGAGAGTGCGACTAAGGCCGCTCCTACATGCGACGAAGGCAATCCTCCGCAGATGCAGCAGCCTGCAAGCGAGGGCGAAAAACCGTCCAAAAATGGCAAAAAACAGGAGAAAGAGACAAAAAATAGCAATGTTTCTTCCGACAGCGCCCAAAAGGAAAACCCGATAGGCGGGAGCGGCAAACAGCAAACGCCTCCGGTTAAGGGAAAGAAAAGATCTTTAAAAGCATTCCTACGCCGCTATTGGTACTGGTTTGTCGCCGTGCCGTTACTTGTAACCGTCAGTTTCGTATGGCTTTATTTTATCGGCGCATTTGACAGCGTTAACGCCATTGTCATAAAATCTTCTACGCCGAAGGATATCAATATGCCCGTTGACAGTATGTACCACATAGTGGTAACTTCGGACTCCGACATTGTGCCGACCTATTCGACCGATCACCCGTCCATTGTGGAAGTGACCCGGGACGGATATCTCATATCTCATAAAGAGGGTACAGCCGTCGTCACCGTTGCTTTCGGAACGAGAAAAAAATACGAAGTAGCCGTGACGGTATCGTCCTACTACATGGTATGGTATCTCACGACGGGGGACTCTTTTTATATCGAAGACGTTTACGCGACTTTCCCGGGGAATTCTTCCAAACTGAAGAATTACGACATGAAGAGGAACGAGTACCTTGACATTGCGCTTGACGAAGACGGAAAGCAGTATTTTTACGTAAAGGAGAACGTCCCGGCAGATTGCGAACCGGTGCTTGTTTACGTTTCCGCCGAAAACGAGCAAGACTCCTCGAAAATCGACCAAAAAGGGGTACTGACTATTTTCTTAGTGCCGACGGAAGAGGAAAAGACGGCAAAGATGGCGACCTATCAGGACGGACTTATTGCCGAAGGTAAACTTATGGACGTACCCGACGATCAGGTGGATGAGGAGTTGGAATTTTCGTGCGGCGCGCCGTACGAACTTCATCCCAAGCTGACGGCAGGTGGCTTCGTGCAGTTCTTTTTGGACGGCTTGCCCGATCCGGACTTCCCGGTGGAACTGGTGCAAACGGGGAAATTCGCCATCAACGCCATGCTTCCGGAGTTCTACATCATTGCCGTTGTAGACAATAAAGAGGCGTATCGGTATAAGTGCAAGGCCGTTCCCACGTCCACCGATCTGGAACTGGAAGTGGGCGACAGGGTGATTATGGAGGACTATCGGGACATGATGGGAGACGAACAAATACGTTTTTCCGCCGATTCGCCTAAGTTAGAAGAGTATTACGACGAGGCAGGCGCATTCGTGGGCTTTACCGCCACGCAATCGACCGAGGGCGTCGTACACATAGATTGTTCCAGTTACGAGGACAGGGACTACGTGACCTATCGGTTCAACGTGGTTATAAAAAATAAAAGCGTTGCGACCTACGATGAGGAAGCCGGAGGGGATGAATGATGAGTAAAGAAATGAAGCGTCTTTTTATTTTGTTCTACCCGGCGGTGATCCTGATACTGCTGGCGGCGGTGCTATCCTCGGGGCGAGTTGCCCATGCAGAGACTATCAGCATCCGAAATATCGACCGCGTTATCATCGACTATACGGCGATCGACGAAGAGGGTGACGAGATTGACCTTGCCAAACGTGACGGAAATTATTGCGCTACCTACGGTACCACCGTCTATTTGCATGCAAAAGCCGATGACGACGACACCGAGAACGACAGGGACCTGTATAGTCAAGTGTTCCTTTCATACCAGTGGTTTTATCGTGCAAAAGGGGCGACGGACTTTGTCGCGCTTAACGACATCAACAGGTCCAATAACGTAGTGCTTTCCATCACCGATTGCAACGTGAGCGGTACCTATTACGTACAGATTACGCAGATTTTGCACGAAAACGACGCCATAGGCTACGCTGTGGGAGAAATGGTTTCCGATCCCTTTTCCATCGAGATCGAGCCGAAGCACGTCTCCATTGAGTACACCAAACTGGAGACCGTCTATAACGCACGCGCCCAAGAGGTGGAGTACACCGTCACCGGAGAAGTCGCCGGAAAGCCTGCCGGTTGTAAAGTTGAGTACGACAGTTCTCCGACCAACGCAGGAGAGTACCACGTCGTCGTATACAGTCAGAACGATAACTACTTCGTAGAAGAGAATTCCGCCGTTTTCGTCATAAACAAAGCGCCGCTAAAGATAAAGGTCGAGGACGTAGTCGTCCTCGCCGGCTATTCTTACACCATGCCTATTACCTATACCGGCTTTTGCGGAAGCGACAACGAGAATTCGCTCACGCCCCCACCCTATATCTCCCAACGGAACCTATCTTACCGCGAAGCAGGCGAGTATCAGATTTATCCGGAGATACCTTCGTCCGACGTCAACTACGAAATAACCGCAGAACCCGGCACCCTCCACGTCAACCGCTCCACCCTGGCAGGGGACGCCCTCATCGGTTTCAGCGGCAAGGCAACGGGGTCTTTTTCCGTCAACGCGACTTTAGCTATTTCGGAGATAGAAGCGGACGGCGTAAAGGACTCTTTTAAAATATGGCAATCGCCTTATGCCGCCTATACCTTGCACCTGGACGGGGAGTCCAATAACGACACCTATACCGTCGTTATCGAGGACGTCGAACTGTCCGGACTGGTGAAAAATATCTGCTTTTTAAATACGGATGGCGAACAAACCACCATTGATTCGTATAAATATGATAAAAACAAAAAGACCCTTACGCTCACGCTGAGTGAAACGTCCGGCACCATCGTCGTATATCACAATTATTTGTGGTACATCGTCCCCGGCGCCGTCGTTCTGCTGCTGACGATATCCCTCCTTATCTTCCATCACCGCGACAGAAACAAACATAAGTTAAACCGACTGCTTTCCGGTTCCGCCAAGGTCGAAGCCGATTACTATCGTGAGAAGATCGGCGAGTACGAAGAGAACGAGAGTAGAAAAGTCTGATTGTTTTCGGAGGATACTTATGGAAAAATCGGAAAACAGTTCTAAACTGTTTCGATACCTCGCGCTGCTTATTGCAGCGTTCGTTTGGGGAACGGCTTTCGTGGCGCAAAGCGAAGGCTCCGCCTACGTTAAACCCTTCACCTTTACCGCTTCACGCGCTTTTTTAGGCGCAATCGTCCTCGTTCCCGTCATTCTCATCATGGACGGGATAAAGAAAAAGAAGCATCCGGAACTGCCAAAACCGACCGTAAAGTACAAAAAAACGCTCCTTATCGGCGGTTTTATTTGCGGTATCGTGATGGTCTTTGCCAGTAACCTTCAACAGTTCGGCGTCATGTATTCCACGGTGGGTAAATCGGGTTTTATTACCACTTTATACATTGTTTTGGTGCCTATTTTCAGCCTGTTTCTCAAGAGAAAAAGCCACTGGATCATCTGGATCTCGGTAGCGATCGCCGTTATCGGTCTGTACTTTATCAGCTTTTCGGGCGGCTTTGATAAAATCAGCGTCGGCGACCTGTTTTTGATCGCCTGCGCCTTCTGTTTCACCGTTCATATTTTGGTGGTGGACCACTTCGCCAACCTTGTCGACGCCGTTAAGTTAAGCTGTATTCAGTTCGTCACGTTGGGCGTCTTTTCGGCAATAATAGCCCTTATTTTCGAGTGGAAATATTTTTCTTGGGACAATATGCTTCGTTGCTGGCTCCCCATTTTGTACGCCGGCGTAGGCTCTTGCGGAATCGCCTTTACCCTGCAAAGCGTGGGGCAGAAAGGGACCAATCCCACCATAGCTTCGCTGCTTATGAGCTTGGAATCGGTCTTTTCGCTACTCGGTGGCATCGTCATGCTCCATGAAACTATGACTTGGCGCGAGGGTCTTGGGTGCGGACTTATGTTCATCGCTGTCGTTTTGACCCAAATGCAGGACTTTTTGCAGACGAGAAAAAACGTTAAAAAAGTAAATAAAGAACAGAAAAACGCCGAATAATCGACGTTTTCAATCTTTGAAACGCAACCTAAAAGGCCGGTATTATTTAATTGAAGGCAGGATAATGAGCGGCACTTCCATTTCTTCCGTCATAGAGGTATGTTGCCCGGGGAAGGGCGAAGAAAGGGGGTGCAAAAGGGCGAGGGCGTGGGAATAGGTGCCTACGGCAAAATAATTGCCTAAATACTTCAGTTTATCCGTTCGCGGACCGAAGACCCCTTTTTGAATGAGGTCTTCCGTTTTCATCAGGGTAAAATCTTCGCCGTATTTTTCGGTAAAATATTTCTTGAATTCTTCCTCTTTCTCCTCCTTGACGTTGAGGCTTACGGCGCGTACTTCGACGTGTAAAGGGGCGGAAAGCATATTTAAAAGGGTGGTGTCGGCGTACATCGGGATGTAGCGCGAGATGTTCACCTGTCCGTGATCGGCGGTGACGATGACGAGGGTGTCGGTCATGTCCTCTACCAGTTTTTTCGTGCGCGACTGAATCTCTTCGACCATAGCTTGAGAACGGGGGTCGTCCACCCCTCTGTGGTGAAAGATGCTGTCCGGCTGAGGACAGTGAACGTAAATAAACTGTTTGCCTTCCTGGGCGCAAATGCGATAAATAGTATCGAAAATACCCGGGACGGTCTCCTCGACGATGCGGTCGGGGTTGCCGTCGTCAATGATGGCGGAGAGAATGGAATGAACGTGGTAGTCCGTCTTGTTGTCCAAATAAAACCCTCGCAGAGGGAAGATTTCTTTTAAACGCTCTTTGTCCACCTTTTGATTGTGGTCCTCGGAACGGGTAGCGACAAGGATGTCCACCCGCCCACCCATCTCGGGGATGTTCATGCACCATCCGAAACGCCCGTGTTGCGACGGGTATAATCCGGAGATCATCGTTGCCGAGGCGCAAGCGGTAGTAGAAGGGAAGACCGTGGTCAGTTTTTTGACGATATTGGAGCGAAAATAGCCGTTTTCCGGCGTGTTAAGGGTAAGCGGATGGATGCCCAGAGCATCGAAAACGAGGAAAATGACCCGTTTATAGCCCTTTTTTAATTCCCTGTCCAATTCGGGAACGGTTTGGTTGCCGTTGGGGTTGCCTAAAAAAGCGGACAGCGACGCCGCCACGTTAAGTACGTTATTTCCGTTGTAATCCGGGTAAATGAAATCCATGATCCACCTCGCTCCGGGCGTAAAAATACGCCGATAATGTTGCTTTGCATGTAAATGATAGCTTTTTATCTCAAAAAAGTCAATCGCGGCGGCAAGTTTTGTTCTCGTTATGGTTTAACGCGTCTCGGGCGCGGGCGGCGCGCCCTTATACGCGCAACACGCATAAATAAAAGTTAAATAGTAAAAAAAGGTATTGAAATTTCCGTCGAGGTGTGATATGATATAGGCATGAAATTGTCGGATATGTCTTTTGGCATGAAAAAAATCGGGACGATCGCCATCGTGGCGGTGCTTGCGCTGCTTCTTTTGGGCTTGGCTTTTTGGGCGATGCCCGTACAAAACGAAGCTGACGCCGCATCGCCGTGGAGCGTGCAGGTAGGGTACACGGAGGCAGGAAACTTTGTTCCTCTTTCTTACGATGCCGAGTGCATGACCAAAGAGCTTTTTTTCCGCGTCTACGGCGCGCAGTCCGGCAACCAGTATTGTTTCTACGTTTCCAAGACGGCGAAAACGGTCGAGGAACTGGACGGACTGATTTGGGTGGAGATTAACGCCAACAACGTCACCCCCGTTCAGGGCGATAACGGCATTTCTTATTACGAATACAAATACGAAGCTAACGAAATGCTCACCGGCGACGTCGGGAGCCTGTTTATTTATTTTTGCATGAGTCCGCCTGCGATCGGACAGGGGGGCGCATCGCAAAAGGAATATTATGGGTACGGTAGCGGCAATCTGATTTATTGGCATATCAACATCAACGCTGCCACCGGAGCCAATATCGGCTTTTATTCCATTTCCGCCAAGTACAGAATGCGCGGCGCGTCGGAGTACAGTAGCTACCGCGGCGCGTGGACGGCGAACCCCATCGTCTTTACCGTTGTGACCGAGATCATGAACGGCGACGACAACAAAGTTCTCAGCGACGACGGTCTTAGTTACATCTACACCTACGACCGCTCCAAAGAGCTGCTTTCTTATTCGGAAAACTTCGAGGGGTACTTCCAAAATTATTACGCGCAGTTCTCCCTCCTTTATCCCAGCGACGAGGCGTACAACAGAGCGCTGATCGAGAGTGCGAAAAAGGCCAACTGGTCGCAGTTTGTGGACGGGAGCAACGAGGTATCCATTTCCAAGAGCCTGAACGGCATCGTCATGTGGTTCCGCGTGACGGATATCACCGGAGGCAATCCGCAGTTCGCCTTTTTCAGCAACGACTCCGACGGATTGGGCGAGTCTTTAAGCGACACACCCATTCGGTTGCAACTGGATCCGGTGGCCCCCCACTTCGACGTTATTTCGCAGACCTATTCGCCTAACTCCGAGCTGGACACTTACCGTTCCGGAACGTGGACGAGCAACACCGTTCGGTTTACGCTTAGCGACAGTAGCTCCTGCATTTCCGACGTCACTTATATGTATTCCCTCTCCGGAGGCGGATATATCGAACTGGGCAGCAACACGTTGGAGCTGTCCCAGTCCGCTTCTTCCGTTATTTTCCGTGCGGTGACCGTTGCCGGTCAAACGTACGACTACCCCAATAATTTCGTCGTCAATATCGACAGCGTCGTACCGCAGGTAAGAACGATAGGGTATACCATCGACCCGGACGGCAGCTCTTCTAACGAGGACTGTGATCTGGAACTGTCGTACGAGGACAGGAACGACCTAGGGGGCGTCGTCCCGACGGTCAGAGCCTACGGGTACGCCAATAACAAAGTCATGATAAAGGTCTACAACAGGACGATCGCCGGCGAACCTATCGTCAACACCAGCGGCGTCGTCTTCGAGTGCCAGGATAGATCGGATAAGGACAGTTACACCAACAACTGGCAGACCATGACGAGCTATGAACTGGCGAATAACGAACGGTGCTATCTGTACACTTTCAACGTAGGCAAACAAATTTCCGCGACCAGGTTCGTGCGCTTCCGTATAAGAAGCGGCGCCGGCGTATACAGCGGCGAGGCGGAGGTCCGCGTCATCGTCCTTAACAGCGTCTATACCTTTGCTCTGCCCGAGGACAACTACCTCATCGCGCAGTATAACCAGGACGGATGGATTGCCGATAAGGCCATCGTCCGCGCCATTGTTTCCGTGGACGCGAAAGACAACCCCACCACAAAATACACCTTCTATTATTGGGCGGGCGAACTGGAAGAGGACGGAAGCTCTCTCGAATCGAGAATAAAAAAGCAACATAAATCGGAAGGCGTCCCGGTAGAGTACTACGACGATAAGAACGGCGATATCATGTGGATATACGAGTTCGAGTTAAAGGACGCCAGCGCGAGATCGTATTTCAATTTCCGCGCGATGAACGCCGCCGGGAAGCTGAGCGGAGAGACCCGTCAGTCCTATGATATCATTGCCATTGACGTTGCCAAACCGACCTATGCGTGGGATGCCTATCTCTATCCGGTAACGGGCGGAAACGTCAGTATCAATTCCCTTAAAAACGTCAACACCATCACCGATCACTCCTACGAAGAGGAGGAGGCATACGACAGCGAGAACGAAAAGTATCTCCGTCATATCGCATGGTGGAACGACGATCAAAACACCGACAATCCCGAACCCGGTTGGGTCAACGGGCCGGTCCTTTTCGTCCTTTGCGTACAAGAGGGCGTCTCCGGAATTAAGCTGAAAGAAATGGTCTATGCCAAAGACGCCGCCGGTAACGCCATGTACGATACCTCCGGCAATCTTGTTTGGCAAGAGGTCTCCGGCTTCAGAAAAGAGGATATGGTCGTTTCCAACAGCTACTACTACTTCTTCGAGCTGAGGAACGAAACGACCTCGACTATCTTCGTACAGGAATACCGTTACCGTATCTATACGGGGAGCGGAATATCCGCCGACGTTACCTTTACTATCAGCTTCGACGCGACGGAAACCATTCAACTTCGGACGGTCAACGTCACCAGCGCCACCGGTAAAAACGACCGCGCCTGGAACCTCAATTCCGGCGGAAGCGCCGTTATTTCCGCGGACGACTTTTCCGTTTCGGAGAACTACGCGCTGAGTTTTTCCAGCTCGCTGGACAGAACGGGGATCGAAGATCACTACAACGTCTATTACTATCCCTTTACCGTCGAGGATATGGGTTCGATCAGCGGCGCGACGCCCTCTAAGACCGAGCTACTCAATTACGCCGAGAGGTTGGATACCTCTCATTTCATTGCCGTTTCCGAACGCTCTATCAACGCGGCGGTCCTGGAAAATAAACAGGGTACCTATTACTACGCCGTCTACATCAGGAGCAAAACGCGGAACTGGCAGGGATACTCCAACAGAAGCGGTATGTACGTCATTTGTATCGATTACGATACGTTAAAAGCGACGATTAACTTCAGTATCAACCTTTCCAACTCCCTTTCGGACGAGAACGACATGAGTAACGGCACCTGGAAGACGGGGTCGCTAACTGTAACGGTCGGCTTAAAAGTCAACGAAAGCGACGTTGATTTGCGCGTGGAGAGCGGTTATACTTTCTATTATAAACTGATCAAAAACGGCTCGGCGAATATCAACGCCATACTGGACGACGAAAGCACCTGGGTGCTTGCGTATGGTCACTACGACGGTAACAGACAGTACGTGTTTGATATTCCCTTTACCAACAGCTCTTTCTACGGCGAGATTGCTTTGAGCGTCTGCAACAAAGCGAAGTATCGCTCCTACGGCTACGAGCAACAGTCCCGTAAAACCATTCGTATCGACAACACCACGCCCGATATCATGAATATCATTACCAACAGAACGGAAGGCGGCAGGGTGGAAACGCGCGTCGAAGCCGGTAAAGAATACGTGACCATTCACACCAAAGATAAGATTTATCTCAACGCAGCGTCGGTCAACGTGGACGATAACCACTCCACTATCTCTTTCTATTACAAAGTTTTACCGACCAGTCCTGCGGATAGATACAATACTTCTTCCGACATGACGCTGATCGGCTCTACGGCGGTCGACCTGTTCGGGCTGAGCAGTAACTTCAAAGAAGAGGAGTATTCCTCCGTTTACGTAATGCTTTTTGCCATCAACACCGTAGGGACCTTCTCCGGATCCGATTATATCAACAGCTCTTTGTTGGAAGGGTACGACGTCAATCTGAGTACCATATATGAATTCCTCTACGACCCGAGCGTACTTACCGCGACGGCGCTTACCGCCGGTAACGGCGCGGACTTCGGCAACAACAACATGTATGAATTCCTCTGGCAGGAAAAAGTCAGCGTCAGCATGACCATTAAGTCGTCGAAACGAAACGACGCGCAAAACTACTATCGGTTCATGTTCTCGGTAGACAACCGTAAAACCTGGTTCGACTATATGGAAGCAGGCTCGGTCAACTACTATACGGCGGACGTTCTGAAAGAATTGACTTTCACCGCCGATTCCCTCGCCGAGTACGTCAACGAGAGCGGACACCCCTTTGAAAACGGCGTCATGTCGACCTTCTTCTTCAGAGCCATCAACAAAGCGGGCGCATACGTCGATTGCGGCAATATTTATATCGCCATTGACGAAACGGTGCCGGAATTTAACGTTCTTATGTACGACCACAACGGTCTGCCCTATGCCAGCGGCGTCACCACCAGTATGGACGGTGACAAGAACTGGACGAACGGACCTGTTTCCATTAAGATAGACGTCACCAGAATGCCGGCGTCCGGTATCCGCGTCTATTATAGTATGACCTTCCTTACCAACGGCAGACAGGACAGCCTCTACGCCAGTGATAACGGTGAAAAAGGTAAAGAGCTGATCGGTTACGAACAATTCAGCACGGACAGATTGTCCGGTTTCAATATCAACAGAGACGCCATCATCCGTTTTGTCGCTATCAGCCGTTCGGGCGCCGAAAACGTGGAGAGCAGGGTTTATAGCGTACGCGTCAGCGTCGACCAGCAGATACCTTACTTTACGTTGACGGGCAGAACGTATAACCAGAGCAATGCCACGGGCGGCACCGGGGTAGAGAGGATCATTTCCAGCGGAGACTGGACCATGCTCGATACCGTCAGCGTATCCAAAGAAGTTTCCGTAACCAACGTTTCCGGCGTCGTTTACACCTACGTTTGGGATGCGGAAGACAGCGCGCCCGAACAGAACGTGTGGTCCTCGGCTGTATCCAGTATCACGCGGTCCAACGTTTGCGGAACGCTGACCGTTACGGCGACCAGCGCCGACGGCGATGCCTCCAAAGGAAAGACGCATACCGAAGTATTCGAGATCAATATCGATACCACCGCGCCGAAATTAAAATGGTCGGGCGTTACTCCAAGCGAAGGTTTGGAACATTATATCGACTTGAAAGTAACCGTAGAAGGCGACAACCTCGATATCGTGGAATACATCACGGTAAAAGAGGATACCAGAGGGTTCACTTTTAACCCCACCGAAGGTAAAGTCCTTTCCACCAGCAGCGTAGACAACTCTTTGCGTCACGCCGCCGACGAACCGGACCCCGACGTCTACTATCGAGGCTACGTACATATTTACGTTCGGGACAAAGCCGGACACGAGATCGACTACATTTTGTACGTCGTACCCTTCCCATTGACCGTCAACAATATAGAACTGACCGACGAACACGAGACAATGGTCAGGAAGCTGACGGAGGATCTGGAACTGGCAAAAGCTGCCGGATACATGGACCCGAGCCGCGTGGAGTACTTTGAGAACCTTATTTCTCGTCTGAACGACAGATTGGAGACGTTGAGAACGGAAATTGACGGGTACAGAGATTATTTGGAGAATATCGCCCAAAAAGAGAGCTTTGAATTGAGATCGGACTATGCGGAAATGCTCCGCTATCGTACCACCTTCCAAAACTACGAAGTGTACGGACAGAAATGGATACAGACCGCTATTACCGGCGACTCGACCAGCGTTTATTACGGCTACTACAAAGTATTCCTCGACGCCTTCGACAGACTTCATGCGTTGATGGAGAAGGTACAGAACGTCGAGACCAACGTTAAGGAGCTGCCGGCTATCAACATGGTTGAGTCGGAAGACTACACCGATATTCTGCGTGTTTACGACGAATATATGGATCTGACGTCCGATCAGCGCGACTGCTTCACGCCTAACCTTTATAATAAGTTAATGGACTTGAAAGAGGCGTGCGAAGTGTTACTGCTTAGCGATAAAGACACCGGCGTCGTACTGGACGGCGACTTTGCGCCGGGTGCTACGGTAGAAGTAACGACCTACGGCGAAAACACCGATACCTATCAGAACGCGCAGACGCTGCTGATGAACTCGGTAGAAAGCACGCAGCCGAGAGCCATCGTGTCCATTTATCGTGTTGCCCTGACCGGTGCCTATGCGCAAACGGCGGCGAGCGATATCAATATTCAGTTGCCTATACCGGAAGAGTATCGCTCCTACATTCAGTTCTCCGTTTATGAACTGGGTATCGACGGGTCAATGAAGAAGATCCCCAACACCAAAATTCAGCCTGACGGAATGTCCGTTGCCTTCTCGGCAAATTCTTTGGGAACTTACGTTCTTTGCGTCCGTGCAGATATTCAGGAGACGGAAATAAATAAGGATTCTTACGGTACCATTCTCGGCATACCGCTGACGGCGACCATGATTAAGTACGTTCTTTATATCGGCGGAGCGTTGCTGCTGGTGATCTTCTTAGTGTGCATCATCCTCGGCATCCGTCAACGTCGTTTCATGAACAGCTACAACCGCGCTTACTCCCATTCCATTTATCGTCGTCAATCGAAGGGAATACCGAAAGGAAACAAACTGCGGTAGCAAAAGAAGTAAGGGAAAATGTGTTTTTTTTCAATCAGAAAACTTATTAAACAGCAAAAAAGCATGGCGGCGTCGTTGGACGCCGTTTCAGCCAAATTGACGTCTGTCACCGAGGAGAATTATAAACTCCGCGAATACATCACGCAGGTAACGCAACTGTCCAATACCTCTTTAATGGGCGGGATCAATTCCACCCTCAACGCCGTTATGGACAACGTAAAAAACATCAGCGCGACCAACGAGACGAGGATATTGGAAGTCCGCACCCAAGTGGAAAAGAACCTGACCGAAATCAGGCAGGACAACGAAAAACAATTAAACGCCATGCGCGCCGTCGTAGAGGAAAAGCTGACCACCACCCTCAACGAGCGCATTACGGCGACTTTTTCCACCATCAATCAGCGGCTTGACGACGTCAATAAAGGACTGGGCGAATTGCAGAGCCTGTCCGGCGGCGTAAACGATTTAAAGAAAGTACTGACCAACGTCAAAACGCGCGGCGTGTGGGGGGAAGTCAGTTTAGCGAACATTCTGGACGGCATACTGACGAAGGAGCAGTACGTGACCCAGTACAACGTCACCGGCCGTCGCCGCGGAGAGGACTCGGGCCTTGTGGACTTTGCCATCGTACTGCCCGGACAAAACGAGCGCGAACACGTCTACTTGCCTATCGACGCCAAGTTCCCTTCCGAAGACTATCAACGTCTTTTGGACGCATCGGAAAAAGGGGACGTTGTCGGCGTGGAATCGGCGCAAAAGTCGCTCATTGCCGCGGTAAAGCGAGAGGCGCGGAGCATACGCGACAACTATATCAATCCGCCTAAAACAACGGACTTTGCCGTGATGTACCTGCCTACGGAAGGGTTATATGCCGAAGTCATCCGCAATCCCGGTCTATGCGAGGAATTGCAGGGACAATTAAAGGTCATTCCGGCAGGGCCGACCACAATAACCGCGCTTATTAACAGCCTGCAACTGGGTTTCCGTACCCTTGCCGTACAGAAGTCTTCGAGAGAGGTATTCGACCTGCTTATGAAATTCAAAAAGGACTTCGTACAGTTCGCAACCCAGATCAGCAAAGTGCAGGGACAATTGGAAGGGGCGAACAGGATTTTGGACGACGCGTCCAAGCGTAGCGACATCATTATGCGCAAACTTGACAAAGCCGAGGGGCTGGCGCCGGCGTTGCCGCCCGAAGAGGAATAGTTCCCAGTTTTTTACAGAAGAACAAGGACCTTTTTCGTGTTACCATATAGGCATGAAAAGGGTCTTTTTTATATTTATCATCATTGCATACGCCTATTGCCTGGTCGGGTGTTCCGCCCCGGTTGAAAGGTCGCTTCCCGAAGAAACCGATCCGGCTATCGAAGAAGTTCTCCCTCCCGAAGAAGAGTTGCAGCCGGCCGAGCCTGTTGCAGTCCAACAACCGGAGCCGGAAGAAACTCCGGTTTTAAATACGAAAAGGTACATAAAGTGCTTAATACCGTCCCTTACGGTACGCTTAGGTGCCGGGACGGACTATTCTAAGCTCGGCACGCTTGACAAAGGAGACATGGTAGTTTACGTTGCAAGGGAAGGGGGTTGGTACAAGACCCGTTATCGCAATCGCGTCGGCTACGTCTCGGCAAAAGAGGGGTATACGAGCATTGTTTCTGTAGAGTACGAAGACGAGCGGATAGAGAGCGTTATTTCCGTTGGGGAGTCGCTCCTCGGTACGCCCTACGTTTACGGCGCGACGAGGCTTCTTTACGGCGGCAACGTTCAAAAGAGTTTTGATATAGGCGAGTTCGATTGTTCGTCGCTGATGCAGTATATTTTCTATTACGGCGCGGACGTTGTTTTGCGCGAGACGACGCGAACGCAAGTGGGGCAGGGGACGGAAGTGTCCAAAGAGGAACTGAGGCGTGGGGATCTGATTTTTATGACCAATGCCTCGCGAAAAAACCTGACGGGAGTGGAGCGGATCGGACACGTTGCGCTGTACCTCGGCGACAACTATATTCTTCACACCGCTTCCGACCACGCCGTTATCGAACAAATGTCCGCCACCCGTTGGAACAATTACGTCACCGCAAGAAGAGTTTTGTAGAAGAAACGCGAGGGAAAAACCCTTTTTGACAAAATGGTTCTTTCCCTCGCGCTCCCTTTTCCGAAAACTTTTACAATTATTAAATATAATCTTTTATCCTTAATTCCACTTTCCGCGGAGTACGCACTATCTTTTCGGCGAATTACCGTTCGTAATTATGCCCTGACTATTCCCCATGAAGCATTCGCTTTATGGGGACCCCCGAATTTTTCCCCATGAAGCATTCGCTTTATGGGGACCACCGACTTTTCCCCATGAAGCATTCGCTTTATGGGGCTTTTTCTATTTTGGATAGTATAATTAAATAGCTGAATTGTAAAATATATTGCGACAAATTTTTGAATTTGTTTGCAAATATTTTTAAATGTTCAGCAATTCTTGAGCAAAAGCCTCTTTGGGTGTTTTATAATTCAGTATTTTACGCGGTAGATCGTTGATTCTATTGGCTATTCTGTTCAAATCGTCTTGAGAAAATTGAGTCATATCTTTTCCTTTGGGAATGAATCGTCCGACTATTCCGTTATAGTTTTCGTTTGTTCCTCGCTCCCAGACACTGTAGGAATGCGCAAAGTATATTTTGATGATTTTGTCTTCCAAGTTTTTGACAGCGTAAAAATCGCTGCCGTTATCGAACGTTATACTTTTCAGGATATGTATTTTGCTATTCTGCTTCTTTTTTCTCGGCGGCGCCGACGATCATCTTTTCCAACTCCTCCATGCACTTTTCCTGGTCAAAGGCAAGTGCGGAATCGAGATATTTTTGTTCGCAGATCTTTCTTTCTTCGGGATGATCGATCCAGTAGTCGATAACGCGGGCAAGGTCATCTTCGTCGCCGGCGCGGAAGATACATTTTTCGTCCACGGCGAAGTTGCGGGTTGCCGAAAGTTTACTGTCGGAGACGATGGTAAGCTTCCCGCAGGCGATGGCTTCGATGCAGGAAATACCTTCCAGTTCAACCTTGGCGGGATGGACGTAGAGATCGGCGTAGTTGAGCACGTCGATGATCTCAGTGCGGGAATAGAATTTGAATAGCGGCGGCACGGGCATTCCTTCGGCAAGCTTGCGGTACGCCTCTTCCTTGATCCCTTGCCCGCCTAAGATAAGTTGTATTTTGTCGGTGTACCTGGAAAGTTTAACGGCTTTGATTAAAGTGCCCTGGTCTTTTTCCTCGGCGTATCTACCCGTCGTTAAAATGACTATTTTGTCCTTATATTCTTCCGGTTTTTCCGACGGACGGGGTTTGACGTAGGCGTGAACGCCGTTGCTGATGACGTATCCCGGCGTGTTTTTTTTGATATTGCTTTCAAATTCGTCACGGATGAACTTAGTCGGATAGTGGATGGCGGTGCAGTAGCGGTAGAGGTGGCGATAGAGAAAGCGATAAACAAGTTTTGTGCTGCCGGGCACTTTGTCGAGCTTGAGGTAGCCGGTGATGTTTTCCGCTTGGGCGTGGAAACCCGCCGTGATGGGGATCTTTTTTCGCCGTGCGGCGATCGCCGCCGTAAGACCTAAGGCAAAGGGCATCATGATATGCACGACGTCGGCGCCCGTCACCGCCTCTTCCACCTTCATGATCTCGGGGAAAGGCAACGTCACGCCCACCTTTTCCACGTAATCTTGCAGGGGTTTTAATAAAAACAACTGCGGCACGACGTAGTAGCCTTCCACGTCCTTTTTCGTCTGATCGGCGCAAAGAACGCGCACAGTGTGCCCCTGTTTTTTCAAAAAAGTAATAAGATTATCGGCAACGATATCGCTGCCGTTGTTCATTTTTCCGTAAATATCGCAAACGACTGTAATAATCATCGATCTTTCCTCCGATGAGTCGGTATTTTGTATTATAGTAAACCTCTTTATAAATTTTGTCAAGGACGCCAACGCCCCGCTCTCCCATAAATCGACCGGGAAATATATTTTACAATTCAGCTATAATTAAATATCCCTAATTCAATTTTGTTTAGTATTGCATTTTTCACTCTTTCTTGCTATAATATTCCTATCCGTAATTTACAGTAGAGGCAATAAAATGAATTTAAAGAGAAACGGTATGTGTCCGGTGTGCTATGCGAAACTTCTGAAAGGGCTTGCGACCCCGTCCGAGTACGCCATCCCTGCTTTTTTTAACAACGAGCAGGTGGATAACGGAATGGCGTTGACGCCACCGATGGGGTGGAGCACCTGGAATACTTTTCAATATAACATCAATCAGGATTTGATTTTGGAGACGGCAAAAGCATTCAAAGAAAAGGGGCTGATCGAGGCAGGGTATACCTATCTCAATATCGACGACTGTTGGCAGGACAAAGTTCGCAACCAAAAGGGTGAGCTGTACGGCGATCCTATCCGCTTTTCAAACGGCATGGAGTGGCTTGTCAAAAAGGTCAATGAAATGGGCGTTAAACTTGGCATTTATACCGACAACGGACGGATGACCTGTTGCGACTACCCGGGGACGTTCGGCAACTACTATCGGGACGCCTATACCTTCGCCAAATGGGGGATAGAGTATTGGAAAGTGGACTATTGCCACTCCGTGGATTATTCCTTCTGCGCGCCGCGCGTTACCGGTATTTTGGTCGGCAAACGAGGCGAAGTCGGCAAAAAATACGGCGTCGAGGAAGGAATTTGCCATAAATGCCGTGTTTTTAAGATTAAATGGCCAAAAAAAATGTACATGGAAACGTCGCCTTTTACCCATTACGTGTACGGCATCGACGCCAATCACGGTAGGATCGAGTTCAGGCACGAAGCGGAAGAGGCAGGGGAGTATATCGTCACCGTCCACATGACCGAAAAGAACGGACACGAAAAGTTTTTGGGCGTGCTTATTAACGGCGAAAGGCTGCATACCGCCGTCGTCCCGTCAAAGAGGATATGGCTGGAAGACTACGAACTGCACTTTGCCGTGCAGCTGAAAAAGGGTGTCAATTCTATAGAGTTGTTTAACCCCATAAAGAACAAAGCAACCTGTGATATGCTCCAGTATCAGGATATCTACGCTGCCACGATGCAGGCAACCAAAGACGTCGCTTCGGAAACCGGAAAACCGGAAAAGAAAATGGTCTTTTCCATATGCGAAGGGAACAATGCCAATCCCCATTTGTGGGGAAAGAGCGCAGGTAACCTGTGGCGGACGACGGGCGATATAAAAGAGAACTGGAAAAGCATCTTACACAACTACGAACACAACGTGCAGATCTATAAGTACGCCTGTCCCGGACACTGGAACGACCCCGATATGTTGGAAGTTGGGGTGGGCGATCTGACCTACAACGAGAGCGAAGCCCACTTCATCGTCTGGTGCATGATGGCATCCCCCCTTATCTTAGGGAACGACATCCGGGTGATGAGCGACGAGATATGCGCCCTCGTTACCAATAAAGAACTGATCGCAATCGACCAGGACCCCTTGGGTAAACAGTGCAAACGGATTATAAAAGGGGACGTGGACGTCCTTGTTAAACCCCTCGAAAGGGGAACCGCCCTCTGTATCTTCAATAAATCCGACGAACCGAAACGGTACGAAATTGACGAAAAACTGCTGAAAACGGAAGAATATATCGAATATCGCTCCGCAAAAAAGGTCCGTAACCCCATTTTAGGCAGGGACGAGGAACTAACGGAAGTGCTAAAGGGCAGTGTGAACGGACGCTCGGCTTTGGTTTATATCTGTGGATAGGTAAAAATTTTCAATTTATATATTGACTTTTTTCTTGCGGTGATATAATATATTATATGTAGTATAATGAACAAGGAGTAGTTATGTCTCGTAAAGCCTCGAAGAAAAAGGAAAAGCAGTCGAATATTTCGGCAGTCTATAATTATCCGCAGCCCTATGAGATGCAACCGATGATGAATCCCTATCCCATGCAAGGCGGAATGGCTCCGAACGACAACTCCATGTTCTTCTTTGAACCCGTACCCATCAAAAAACGCAATAGAGGTATCCTGCCCGTTCTGAAAGTCATTACGTGGCTTGTTTCCCTCGTTCTTCCTGCCCTCGTCATCTTCTTGCTCAAAGACGTGGATTTTATTGCAGGCATTTTAGACAAAGTAAAAGACCTGGCAAAGCCCCTGTTCGACCTTTTGGACGGGACGCTTGAGTCTACCGGCAACAAAGAGCTTTTCAGCGACGTAATTCTTTGCGCCGGGCTTAGCTTTGCGCTGAGCGTAGTGTTCGTTATCCTGATCGGGATTGCCGAACTGGTGGTACTTAGCCACGTCAGCCAGGAGATCAATCTGATCGCGAGCGAGTACGACCACAAAAACACCCCCTATTACTGCATGGGCGTGTTCTTCTCCATTATCACCCTCGGGCTGTACGGCATCGTTTATTTCAATAACCTCAGCGCGCGTATCGGTTCGGAACTGAAGAGACGCAACATAAAGTACAGATTCGACGAGGCGACCTACTGGGGCTGGGGATTCTTCGGAGCGTTGCTCTTGGGAATAGGACCCATTATTTATTACTACAAGTTCTACAAGGCACTGAAAATGATCACCGACGACTACAACGTGTTCGGTTGATAAAAAGTCATAATAAAGCGGATTGATTAGTCAATCCGTTTTTTTTAGTATGGAAAATTTTAGGCGATTTTGTGCAAAAAACGAGAGACGCTGCAACGAAATAATGCAAGTGAAATTTTTGCTGATGTCTGCGATATTGCGCTCTTTTATTCGCATTTTAGGCAAAACAAATCTTTTTATAACAAAAATAATTTCTTATGGGAAAACGAGTGCTTCGTTTTGCGAGGGTAAAGGACTAAATAAGCGGCACACCTTTTTGTTTATTCCCTTTGACAAAATGCTTATTTTTTGGTATTATTTTTACAGATAAAAATAAAGAGGAAGTATATGTATCGGAAAACCAATAAAAAAACGTCTTTTGTAAAAATCGAGATGGAAGACGGTAGCTACATGGTAGCGCAGCTTTACGACGACGTGGCGCCTATTACTTGCGCCAATTTCCGCGAGCTGGTGGCAGAGGGATTTTATGACGGTCTTATTTTTCACCGCGTTATTCCCGGGTTCGTCATCCAGGGCGGCGATCCGCTGGGCAACGGTACCGGTGGGAGCAATAAGAGAATAAAAGGGGAGTTCATCGCGAACGGCGTAAACAATACCCTTTTGCATACGAAAGGAGTGCTGTCCATGGCGCGTACGTCCGACCCCAACAGCGCGACCAGTCAGTTCTTTATCTGTCATGCCGCCGTACCTTACTTAGACGGACAATATGCCGGTTTCGGTAAACTGGTGGAGGGTATGGACACTTTGGATAAGATCGCCTCTACGCCTACCAACAGAATGGATAAACCGATCAACGCGCAGAGGATGAAAGAGGTGTATTTCGTAGAAAGATGATTTACTTTGAAAAAGATATAAACGAGGTCCGCAAAAAAAGCGCCTTCATATGCGATATGGACGGCGTCATTTATCACGGGAACGAGATCATTCCCGGGGTGAAAGTTTTTTTGAAGTGGCTCAAACAGAACAAAAAAGAGTTCCTGTTTTTGACCAACAACAGCGGAAAATCGCCCAAAGATTTAGAGACGAAGTTAGCTCGCATGGGATTGGAAGTGGACGAGAGCCATTTCTATACCAGCGCGCAGGCAACGGCGCGGTTTTTGAACAAACAGGCACCCGGGTGTAGTGCTTTTGTCGTAGGCGAACCTTATTTATATAACGCGCTCTATGCGGCCGGGATCTCCATTAACGATTACGATCCCGATTACGTCGTTATCGGGGAGACCTATAATTATAACCTTGACGCCATGTGCAAGGCAATGCGCTTGGTGGAAAAGGGCGCGCGGCTGATCGGCACCAACAGCGACCTGACCTATCCCAACGAGAAAGGGAACGTACCTGCCTGTCGGGCGCTTGTTTCTCCCATCGAACTGACGACGGGGATGCAAGCCTATTACGTCGGCAAGCCCAATCCGCTGATGATGCGTACGGCGCTACATATGATGAATATCCACTCGGCGGACGCCGTCATGATCGGGGACAGAATGGATACCGATATCATTGCCGGTATCGAATCCGGTCTGACGTCCGTATTGGTACTGACCGGGGTCTCAACGCTGGAGAATATAAAAAGGTTCCCCTACCGTCCCGGTTATATTGTTGATAATGTCGGCGATATTGCCGAATAAAATACTAATAGAAAAAGTTTACTCAAAGGAGGTTTATTATGAGTAAAAAACGTGAGGGAGGAGCAGGTTCGAATAACGGCGCGATAATCATCTGCAACATTATCATTGCAGTTCTTTGCGTTGTGTCAATCGTAACTTTGCTCATCGGTGATTTTTGGAAAGCCGATATCAAATTGACCGTCGATAAGGATACCCTTATTACACTAATGGGCAGTGCGGACAGTTCTAACGGTTCGTCCGACAGCTCGGAAGAGGCGGACAACATGGCTGTCGGTATCAAAGCTGCCGAAGAAGAGTCGACCGGAATGACAATGGAAGACGTCCTGAAATATCTGGACGACGACTTCAAGCTGGAATTCGGCATCAGTCTGCAACTCAAAGGACCGTCAATGGCAAAGAGCGCGTTCGGTCAGTCGAAAGAAGCCGTTCAGGAACTGATTAGCGACCAGGTCAATAACTTGGTTGACGAAGTATCGAGCAGCGTCGATAGCGTCGTCAACGTCAGCATAAAAGCCGTCATTAAAATGGCGGTAGAAGAGGCAAAGGCCGCTATCAAAGAGGAATTGAAAAAGCAAATGGCAGAGTCCGATATTTCCGAGGAAAAAATGGATGAGGAACTGGCAAAAGAAGGCATCAGCCTCGCCGCGATCGACACCATGATCGACAACTTTATGGATAACATGGGCAAAATGCTGGAGGGCGATACCCAATCCTGCATCACCTTTATGCAAACGGACGAGACCCTGTTCAAAGTCGCCAGGCTCGCATGCAAGAGCGATATGCCGAGCGGATACACCGACGACGAACTGGACGCCAAAGCGGAAGCGTACATAGACGATATGATCAAAAACTATAACGAAATGGTAGACAGTTTCTCCATCGACGGAGAATTCAGCTCGGAAACCATCGTTATTGCCCTGTTGAATCAAACGGGAATCATGGAAGATAAGAACAGTTCTTCCGGTGCTAAAAACGCGGCAGAAGAGGAGGAAGCGTCCGGTGAGAAGAAATTCCAATCCATGGACGATGTAAAAGCCTACATCGTAGAAAAAATCATGGGCGCTATGGGTGACGAAGCGGTGGAAACCGCCGGTACCATTGTTTCCGTGATCGGCTATTTCTTGCTGTTCGTTGCTGCTTGCTGGGCGTACGTCCTGATAAAAGTCATCATCAAAACCATCGTTTCCAAGAATAAGACGGTCGGATTATTCTTCCCCCGTATGTTCGGTTGGATGCCCCACGTCTTCTTCGTTGGACTGCCGATGCTTCTTATCAAGCACCTGCCGGAGATAGTCGCCAATACCAGCGCTACGGATTCGCAAATAGAAACGACGTCAAAGATACTGAATATGTTCACCATTAACGTCAGCTCGCTCACCTGGATCAGCGCGCTTTGCTCGGTGTTGTTGCTGGTATTGTTGTTCTTCTATTATCCGATGAGAAGAAAGGCAAAGAAAAATAAATAGTCGGAGCGGACATAGCGTAGATCTTTACGCTTGCAATAAACAATAAATAGTAATAAAAACCCGGTTCTTTCCATTGAATACAGGCCATGGGGATAGAGCCGGGTTTTGGTATATTATTCTGCCCTTCAGGGCTAGTGTTGCGGGGTCCCCGAAAAATCGATCCAGACTTTTTGGGATAATAATAAAACGGTCTCGAAATAAGGCGGGTGCCGATAGGGATTAATAAACGCACCGCTGAAAATAATATTCAGCGGTGCAGCCTTTAGCTTTCTTTTACGACTTCCAGATCTTCGACTCTTGCTCCTATATCTATATCTGTCGTACAATATACACCGTCTTTATTTTGATATATTTCGCCTTCAATAACGACTAATACATAACCGTTACGCTCTTCCCCTAATACCGTTCCCGTATCGCCGATATTTACACCTCTGTCCCGGTATTCGGCTCTGTCTTTTATAAATTTAACTTTATCCAATACTTTCATACTCTTCCTCCAAAAGGTGTAATCAAAACCAATTTTCCACTCGGGTATGACATCCAGCCGGAAACAAACGGAACCATCGCCCCGGTATCTCTTCTTTTTAAGTTTATCACAATATTGATTCTTTGTCCATGCCCATCCATTTCTCCCAACTCGTATTCACCGCTTTGAAATGCTAAAAATGCCTGCTTATTTTGCAAAAAGATTTTATAAAAAAGTGTAGCCTACTTTCGCCAAAACATTTTTGGTCACGTAGGCTTGGCAATTTTGCCACGGGCAAAAAAATAAGCGTGACAGACTATTGCCACGCTTACATCTGAAATTAAATGCTTTACTGAAAAATCCCTATGGGTATTCCGGTTATCGGGACCGCTTTATTTATATATTTTATTTTAATATTTTAATAATGTTTGTGCGCGTGCGCGCGTCGTGGTTATTGGGCGACGACTTCGATGGTGATTTTTGCCACCGTTTCTTTATAGCACCATACTTCTGCGGAGTAGGTACCCAAACTCTTTATCCCGGAGGGGACGGTGATCTTCTTTTTGTCGACGACGTATCCGATGTCGGCGAGTGCTTTGGCTACGTCGGCGTTTGTTACGCTCCCGTACATTCTTCCGTCGTTACACTTCATGGGGACGGAAACGGTGGTGCCGTTGATCTTTTTATACATTTCCAACGCGGCGGCTTTTTCTTCCGCTCTTTTCCTTTCCTCGCTGGCTATCTTCTGATTGCGCTCGTTTTGCGCTGATTTGGTTGCCTCAGCAACCATTTTTTTCGGGATGAGAAAGTTCTTTGCGTAGCTGTCGGCTACGGTCACTAAATCGCCCTTTTTACCCAGGGACTTAATATCGGTCAATAAAATAACTTTCATCGGATACCTCCTCGTTTTATAAAAGTATAACGCATTCTTTTCGTTTTGTCCACCCCTTCGATCGAGAAAAGTAATTAAGCGGCGTAATAATAAAACCGATTATTCACATACTAGTTCCACAAGGAGAAAAATAGTATGATGCAATTAAAATGTACTTGTAACAATTGTAAACACAATCTGAAAGGTCACTGCGACGCAGGCCTTATTACCGTCAATGAAAAGACCGCCTGCCAAAGCCGTATCAAACGCTCCGGCGGCGCGCTTGAGCAGACCTTTAAAGAAATGGAAGCAGGGGAGGAGTTTTTGCAGGACGCACCCTCCGTCGTACAGTGCGACGCCCTGTGCGTCTATAACGAGGATAACCGTTGCCACGCAACGTCTATAAAATTGACCGATTCCATATTTTCCGTCAAATGCGCCACACGCGTTAAACCATAAAAAACTTTTGTTGAGCGTGCGAGCGGGAGAGGACTTTTCTCGGCAGAAAATGCCCTCTCCCGTACCCTCACTCAAAAGACTTTTAAATATTATAAAAAGCAAAACTTCTATAAATAAAATGGCAAAGGTTTTTGGAAAGTGGGGGTTCGGGGGCGAAGAACCTTTTTATCGAAAAAGGTTGTCGCCCCCGAAAACTCAATTTATAAAATACTTACTACAGCTAAAGCGGCGACGGCTTGGTTTTGACCGATAAGACCGACTTTTTCGGTGGTAGTGGCGGAAATGCCTAATTTTACCGGTGAAATGCCGATAAGGGCGGCGAGTGTATTCCGCATTTGGGTAAGAAAGGGTGCGACTTTGGGTTTTTCCAGGAGAATTACGACGTCGGCGGAGATGATCTGCCGATTTTTTTCGCGCACAAGCCGGACGACTTTAGTAAGAAGCAGGGTGCTGTCTATGTCCTTGTAGGCAGGGTCGGTGTCCGGGAAAAGGTGTCCGATGTCGGGCAGGGAGAGAGCGGTGAGTATGGCGTCCATCAGCGCGTGAACGGGTGCGTCGCCGTCACTGTGCGCTTCTTCGCCTAAGGGATAGGGAATGGTAACGCCGCATAGGCGCATCGCCCGTCCTTCCACCAGTCGGTGAATGTCGAATCCGGTGCCGACGAGGGCGTTGGAACCAAAGAGATCCTCCGGCCGAGTGATTTTTTTATTGGCAAAGTCCCCTTCGACGTAGTGGCAGGGTCCGACGTGCTTTTCGTAAAGGGTGCTGTCGTCCGTCTCGCTTTGGCCTGTGAGGGCGTAGGCTCTTTTGATTTCTTGGGTGTCAAACGCCTGCGGCGTCTGTAAAAAAATGTATTCCGAACGGTCGCATAGTTCATGCCCCTCTCCAACGCGGCGGCGCATGGTGTCGGTAGCCGGAAGATATGGGACGGCGGAGCGATGAACGGCGACTTCTTCACATAACTTTTGAAGTAGCGCGGTCGTAACGAACGGCCGGGCGCCGTCGTGGATGAGGACGAAAGGCGCGGTGACCTTTTTTAGCCCGGAGAGAACGGAAAGAGAACGCGTTTTACCGGCAGGGGCGAAGAGAACGCCCTCGGGTGCGTCGAATTCTTTGTCGGTAACCAGGATTACGTTGTTGATTTGCGGCGAAGTAAGGAACGGGGCAAGGGTGCGCGCGAGAACGGTTTGTTCGCCGAGCGGAGCGGATAGTTTGTCGTATCCCATGCGCGAGGAAACGCCCCCGGCTACGATCACCGCGTCGAAAAGTTTATTCATTGATGATTTCATACAGCATGGCGGAGTCGTTTTTGCCGACGTTGCCCGTAGGAACTTCCAACACGCGGAAGGTCAGTTTATTGTCGCCGAATCCCACCGTTATGACGTCGCCCACCTTTACCTCTTTGGAGGGCTTAGCTTCCTTGCCGTTAAGAAGAACGCGGTCGGTAGAACAGGCTTCGTTGGCAACGGTACGGCGTTTTATGATGCGGGCCACTTTCAGATATTTATCCAGTCGCATATTTACTTTACCTTTTAAGTAATTTTTTGGGGTTGTCTACGAAAGAACGCACCACCGTGCCGCACTGCGTGCAGATCTGATGACGCAGGGGAGCGGTTTTCAGCAGGCTGTCGTCGGAGGTCAGCGCGCCGTACCCTGCCTGGCAGGCGAAGGCAAATTCCTCTCCGCCGCAAATAGGACACTTTGTCAGTACGAATTCTTCACGCGTTACTCTTTTCATCCGGCTCCTTTTTCTTGCGCATGATGACGAATTTGCTCATAACGAAAGCAATGACCCATGCCAGCGCTCCGCCCACCATTTTGGAGATCGTTCCGCTGACAAAGTCCGTCGCTCCCTGGGAGCAGTTACCCCTCAGCATAGCTTCTGCTATGGCGTCTTTTATGATGCCGCATAGCGCGGTATTGGCTACGATAATGACGACCACCATAATCGCGTACATGATCGCCGCCCATACGACGTTGTTGTTAGCCTTAAAGGTCTTTTTGCGGTTGAGGATAAAGGTCAATGCCTGCGCTACCGCAGTGGAAAGGAGAAAGGCAAGGAATCCGCCCCTTCCGCCGCTCTCTGCCGCCGTGTAATCGAATACGAACCAGCGGAGCGGTTGATCGTAACCGGCCGCCATGCAGATGTAGTAGACGGAGTAGAAAGTCGCCATTTCGGCGGCGAAACATAAGAAAGAAAACAGCGAAAAAAGCACCACCTGTCTCAGGTCCTCGTGCGCCGCGACGAACTCTTTCAGAAATTTCCCTTTTTGTCCCTTCGGCGCCCCTTTGTAGCCGTTTTTCAGTTCCGACCAGGCGCTTGTTTTCTCTTCCATACGTCAGTAGCCTTCTTCTTTCGATTTTTTTTAAAGTGTAACATGACGGTAGGTTTTTGTCAATAATAAAAATTTTTGCGATAATAATTATGTATTTATTAAAAAAACACCGCAAAATCATTTGACTTAGGTTGCCAAGAGAGGTATAATTCTTGATTGTATAAATATTATGAATAGTTTCGCCTTCTTCCTGAAAAGCAAAAAAAATCAGGGTAGGGGGAGACTTTCGTAAATTTTCGGATAACTCTGCATTTTGCAACAAAAATGCGTTTCGATAAAGAATTTTTTTAAAAGGAGTTAAGCATGTCTCAAAGAACTCACAAGATTAAGTGCGGCAATACCGAAAGATGGACGTTCAGCAAGATCAAGCCCATTCTCGATATGCCTTATCTGATTGAAGTGCAGAAAAAATCGTACGAGACCTTTTTGAAAGAAGGCATCGGCGAAGTTTTCAAAGACTTCTCTCCCATCACCGATTACAGTGGCAAACTGGAATTGGAATTTCTGGAACATTCCCTCGACGGCGTATGCAAATACGACATCAACGAATGTAAAGAAAGGGACGTCACCTATACTTTCCCGCTGAAAGTAAAGGTCAGACTGACCGTCAAAGAAACGGGTGAGATGAAAGAAAACACCATTTTCATGGGGGATCTCCCCAAAATGACGGAGAAAGGTACGTTCATCATCAACGGTGCGGAACGTGTCGTCGTCTCTCAGCTCGTTCGTAGCCCCGGTATCTACACCAAAGGGGAACGTGATAAAACGGGCGTAATGCGGTATTTTACCACCGTCATCCCCAACCGCGGCGCGTGGTTGGAGTTTGAACAGGATTCTACCGGCGCTCTCTCCGTTCGTGTCGACCGTAACCGTAAAATGACGGCTACCATGCTGCTCCGCGCCCTTGGGTTCGGAAGTAACCAAGAGCTTTTTGAACTCTACGACAACGACCCGATGATCGTCAAAACCGCCGAAAAAGACGGCGACGTCAACACGGTCGAAGCCGCTAAGATAGAATTCTACCGCAAGATGAAGCCGGGCGAAGTTCCCACCCAAAACGGTGTCGACGCTCTCGCCGGTAACGTTTTCTTCGACGAAAGAAGATACGACGTTCGTCACGTAGGCAGATATAAGTTCAACAAAAAGATGAGCATCGCCGAGAGGATCGAAAAACAGATCGCCGCTCGCGACGTCATCACCGAAGACGGCGAGATACTGGTCAGCGCCGGCGAAGAAATTTCGCAAGACGTTTCCGTCGCCATTCAGAACGCCGGTATCAACGTCGTTTATATCAAAACGCCGGAAGGGAGCGAAAGAACGGAGTTCAAAGTTATCGGTAACAACACCGTTGACCTGGCCGCCTACATCGACGTCGATCCCAGAACGCTGGGCATCCGTCAAAAGGTTTATTATCCCGCTCTCCGTCCTCTCCTCGATCAATTCGGGGACGACATGGAAGCGTTAAAAGCGGCGTGCGTAGCTCATATCGACGACCTGGTAGTTAACCACATCACCATCGACGATATCGTCGCCACCATTTCTTATAACCTTTCGATGCGTTACGGATATTATTTCTGCGACGACATCGACCACCTGTCCAACCGTAGAGTGCGTTCGGTAGGCGAACTGTTACATAACCAGTTCCGTATCGGTATCGCCCGTTTGGAGAGGGTGATTAAAGAGAGAATGAGCATCGCTCCCGATCCGACCGAACTCACTCCTCAGTCCCTCATCAACATCCGTCCGGTCGCCAGTGCCATTCGTGAATTCTTCGGGAGCAGCCAGCTGTCCCAGTTCATGGATCAGCCCAACCCGATTGCGGAACTGACCCATAAACGTAAGCTCAGCGCCCTCGGTCCCGGCGGTTTGAACCGCGAAAGAGCGGGCTTTGAAGTGCGTGACGTTCACCACTCCCACTATTCGAGAATGTGTCCGATCGAGACGCCGGAAGGTCAGAACATCGGTCTTATTACCTCCCTCAGCTCCTACGCCCGTATCAACGAGTACGGCTTTATCGAAGCTCCGTACCGCAGAGTAGACAAAGAGACGGGTATCGTTACGGACGAAGTCCAGTACATGACCGCCGACGTAGAAGATAAATACGTCGTAGCACAGGTCAACGAACCCCTCGACGAGAACGGGAGATTCATCAACAAACGTGCTACCTGCCGTTATCGTGACGACATCAAAGAGTATCCGGTCAGCAGAGTAGACTACATGGACGTCGACCCCAAACAGCTCGTTTCGGTCGCCACCAGCTTGATCCCCTTCCTTGAGAACGACGACGCTAACCGTGCGCTCATGGGTAGTAACATGCAACGTCAGGCAGTACCGCTGCTCCGCTGCGAGGCTCCTCTCGTCGGTACCGGTATGGAATACAAAGTCGCTTATGACAGCGGCGTCTGCGTCATCGCCAAACACGACGGTGTGGTAAAAAGCGTCACCGCCGATCAAATTGAAGTTCTCAGAGACGACGGCGAGATCGACGTATACGAACTGCTTAAATTCAAGAGAAGCAACCAAGGTACCTGCGTCAACCAGAAGCCTATCGTTAGCGACGGCGACAGAGTTGTCGGCGAAGTGATCGAAACGGACGAATCCGGTAACATCAACTACGTCAAGCACGGTACCGTTCTTGCCGACGGTCCGGCTACCGATCAGGGCGAACTTGCACTCGGTAGAAACATCCTCATCGGATTTATGACGTGGGAAGGTTACAACTACGAGGACGCTATCCTTATCAGTGAGGATCTGGTCAAGAAAGACGTCTTTACCACCGTCCATATCGAAGAATACGAGATTGAGGCGAGAGACACCAAACTGGGTAAAGAACTCATCACCAGAGACATCCCCAACGTCAGCGACGATCTTCTTAAGAACCTCGACGAAGACGGTATCGTCATGATCGGTTCCGAAGTCAGAGCGGGAGATTACCTCGTCGGTAAAGTCACGCCGAAAGGGGAGACCGAACTCACCCCCGAAGAGAGATTGCTCCGCGCCATCTTCGGCGAGAAATCGCGCGAGGTCAGAGACGTTTCTCTGAAAGTCAACCACGGCGAAAGCGGTATCGTAGTCGACGTTAAGAAATTCACTCGTGAAAACAAAGACGAACTGGATCCGGGCGTTAATATGCTTGTTCGCGTATATATCGCGCAAAAACGTAAGATCCAGGTCGGTGATAAAATGGCCGGACGTCACGGAAACAAAGGTGTTATTTCCCGCGTTCTTCCCCGTGAAGATATGCCGTTCATGGCGGACGGAACTCCCCTTCAGATCGTTCTGAACCCCCTGGGCGTTCCTTCTCGTATGAACATCGGACAGGTTTTGGAAGTCCACCTCGGCTTGATCGCCAAACTGTTCGGCTATCACTTTGCAACGCCCGTCTTCGACGGCGCCAACGAAAGCGACATCCGCGAGATGTTCGAGAAAAACAACCTGCCTCTGGACGGAAAAGTACAACTGTACGACGGCAGAACGGGCGAACCGTTTGAAAACCGCGTTACCGTCGGATGCATGTATATGTTGAAACTGAACCACCTCGTCGACGATAAGATTCACGCCAGAAGCGTCGGACCGTACTCCCTCGTCACCCAGCAACCGCTCGGTGGTAAAGCGCAGTTCGGTGGACAGCGTTTCGGTGAAATGGAGGTCTGGGCTTTGGAAGCATACGGCGCCAGCCACATCCTTCAAGAGATCTTGACCGTCAAATCGGACGATATCATGGGTCGTCAAAAGGTGTTTGACTCCATTATTAAGTCTTCCGTCGCGGCAGAGCCTGGCATTCCGGAAGCCTTCAAAGTTTTGAAGAAAGAAATTCAGGCGCTCGGATTGGAAGTTAAACTGTACACGGACGACAACGAGGAGATCACGCTCCCCGAGACTTTCGACGACGAACACGACGCATCCCGTCCCATTCGCGCCGACAAAGAGGACACCAGAGAGCTTACGCTGGAAGAACTGGGTATCAGTTCGTCGGCACTGGGCGGAGGTATGGATCCGAAGAAGGATTCTCTCTACGATGACGACGACGGCTTTACCGACAGCCTGAGCGGACTGGACGATATTTTGGGCGGCAGCGCTCCCGTTGACAGCCTGGAAAGCAACGATCTCGACGACCTGCTCGGTTTCGACGACGGTGCTACGGGCGACGAAGATGCGGAAGACGCACTTGCCGAGGACCTCTTGAAAGACATGGGCGTCATCGGCGTAGACGACAGCGCCTTTGGCGGCAGCTTCGATGAAGACGAGAATTAAGTGAGGTGAAATTATGGTAGAGATTAATAACTTTGATTCAATACAAATCAGTATAGCCTCTCCGGAACAGATCCGTGCCTGGTCGCACGGTGAAGTTACCAAACCGGAAACCATCAACTATCGTACGCAGAAACCGGAAAGAGACGGTCTTTTCTGCGAAAAAATATTCGGACCTACCAAGGACTACGAGTGCCACTGCGGTAAATACAAACGTATCCGCTACAAGGGCATCATCTGCGACAAATGCGGCGTAGAAGTCACCAAGAGTAAAGTCCGTCGTGAGAGAATGGGACACATCGAACTGTCCGCACCCGTTTCGCACATCTGGTATTTCCGCGGTGTGCCTAGCCGTATCAGCACCATGCTCGATATGAGTCCCAAACAGGTAGAACAGGTCATTTACTTTGCTTCTCTTGTCGTAACCGACCCCGGTAAGGTGCCGGAACTGCACAAAAAGCAGGTCATTAAAGACGAAGAATATCGTGAGCTTATCGATAAATACGGCGTTGGCAGCTTCGAAGCGGGCATGGGCGCGGAGTATCTCAGAAAGCTCCTCGAAGAGATCGACGTCGAGGCGGAGAGCAAAATTCTGAAAGAAGAACTGGAAAAGGCGCAGGGAGCCAAAAAGCTCCGTATCGCCAAACGTTTGGAGATCGTCGAAGCCTTCCGTAAATCGGGTAACCGTCCGGAATGGATGATCATGACCGTTCTCCCCGTTCTGCCCCCGGACCTCCGTCCTATGGTACAACTGGACGGCGGCAGATACGCAGCCAGCGACCTCAACGAACTATACAGAAGGGTCATCAACCGTAACAACCGTCTCGCCAAAATGGTAGAGAGCGGCGCTCCGGAGATCGTCGTACGTAACGAAAAACGAATGCTACAAGAAGCCGTCGACGCACTCGTCGATAACGGCAGACACGGCAAAGCCATCACCGGCGCCAACGGCCGTACGCTGAAATGCTTGAGCGAACTTCTTCGTGGTAAACAGGGACGTTTCCGTCAGAACTTGCTCGGTAAACGTGTCGACTACTCCGGTCGTTCGGTTATCGTTGTCGGACCGGAACTGAAAATGTATCAGTGCGGTCTGCCTAAAGAAATGGCTCTTGAACTTTTTAAGCCTTTCGTCTTCCGTAAACTGGTAGACAAGGACATTTGCCACAACATCAAGAGCGCGAAGCGCGCCGTGGAAAGAATGAGACCGGAAGTATGGGATATCCTTGAAGAAGTCATCAAAGACCATCCGGTACTTCTTAACCGTGCTCCGACGCTGCACAGACTCGGTATCCAGGCTTTTGAACCCGTCCTCGTCGAGGGCAGAGCTATCAAACTCCACCCCCTCGCTTGTACCGCCTTCAACGCCGACTTCGACGGAGACCAGATGGCTGTACACGTACCGCTGAGCTTGGAAGCGCAGGCAGAAGCCCGTATCCTCATGCTCGCGTCCAATAACATCCTTAAACTGTCCGACGGTAAACCGGTTGTTACGCCTACCCAGGATATGATTTTGGGTAGCTATTATTTGACTTTGGAGAAAACGCCGAAGCCGACCGAGGCTGAAGAAATCGCCAAACTCAGATGTTTCAAAGACACCGACGAAGCCAAGATGGCGTACCAGGTCAAGACCATTTCTCTCCAAGACTGGATCAGAGTCCGTTTGGAGAAAACGGTAGGCGGCAGATACTATCGCGGACTGGTTGTTACCACCGTTGGTAGAATCATCTTTAACGAAGCCATTCCGCAGGACCTCGGTTTTGTACAAAGAGACCCGGAGGATGCCGCCTCTATGTTGGAGCCGGAGATCTCCTTCGTTATCAAAAAGAAACAGCTCGGACAGATCGTCGAGAAATGTTTCCGCCTGAAAGGTACTACCGAAGTTGCCAAAGTTCTTGATAAGATTAAAGCTCTCGGCTATAAATACTCCACCATCGGTTCCATTACCACCAGCGTCTTCGACATGAAGATCCCGGGCGATAAGAAAGAGATTTTGGACAAAGCCGAAGAAGAGGTATTGCAGGTAGAAAAAGACTTCCGTCGCGGTTTCATCACCGAGAACGAGAGATACAACGAGGTTGTCGACATCTGGACGAAGACGACGGATGCCGTTGCAAAAGACTTGGAGAACAACTTCAAGAACTTCGACAAGATGAACCCCATCTGGATGATGGCGGACTCCGGCGCTCGTGGTAGCATGCAGCAGATCAAACAGCTGTCCGGTATGCGTGGTCTTATGAACGACCCGACCGGTAAAGTCATCGAGATCCCCGTTAAGTCTTCCTTCCGTGAAGGTCTTACCGTTTTGGAATACTTCATTTCCTCCCACGGTTCTCGTAAAGGTGGCGCCGATACCGCTCTGAAGACGGCAGACTCCGGGTACCTGACCCGTCGTCTTGTTGACGTCAGCCAAGACGTTATTATCAACGAAGAAGATTGCGGCGATATCAAAGGTACCGTTATTAAAGACCTTTACGACACCAACGGCAGATTGGTCGAAGAGATCGCCGAGCGTATCCACGGTAGATTTACTCTGCCTAACAAAGGCATCGTAGATCCTGCCACCGGAGAAGAGATCGTTCCTGCCGACACCATGATCGACGACGAGTACGTCGAGAAGGTTAAGGCCGCCGGACTCAAAGAGGTCGTTATCAGAACCAACCTCTCTTGTAAGAGCAAACGCGGCGTCTGCTCCAAGTGTTACGGCGCCAATATGGCGAACGGCAACATGGTTAAACTGGGTGAGTCGGTCGGTATCATCGCGGCACAGTCCATCGGTGAACCGGGTACTCAGCTCACCATGCGTACCTTCCATACCGGCGGTGTCGCATCCAGCGCAGATATCACGCAAGGTCTTCCGCGTGTCACCGAGCTTGTCGAAGCACGTCGCCCGAAAGGTGTTTGCCAGGTAGCGGACTTCAAAGGTACGGTATCCATCAAAGAAGACATCAATGAAGAATACGGCGAAAAGAAGAGCGTAGTTACCATCCACCTTTCCGGTGTGGAAGAAAAAGACTATCGTATCCCGTTCGGCGCCAAACTGCTCGTCAAAGACGGCGATAGCGTAGAGGCGGGCGCACCGTTCTACGTAGGTAGTATCGATCCGCAGGATATTCTCCGCACTCGCGGCGTATCCGGCGTACAAGAATTGCTCATCCGCGAAATCCAGAGCGCATATCGTGTCAACGGTGTTCATATCAGCGATAAACATATCGAGATCATCGTTCGCCAGATGCTGCGTAAAGTTCGCATCAGCAGCCCCAACGATACCGATTTACTTCTCAACGAGCTTGTTGATATCAACACCCTCGAAGAAGCCAACGAGATCGCCCTCGAGAACGGCGGTATGCCGGCTACGGCAGTCCGCGTACTGCTCGGTATCAGTAAAGCGGCACTCGCTACCGATTCTTTCCTTAGCGCGGCTTCCTTCCAGGAGACGGCAAGAGTCCTCACCGACGCGGCTATCAAGAGTAAGGTCGACCACCTGATCGGCCTTAAGGAGAACGTCATCATCGGTAAACTCATTCCTGCCGGAACGGGCATGAAGATATACAGCAACGTCAAATTGGAGAACGTTGAAGACGGCATGCGTAAAGTTGTCGAAAGCAAAGAGATCGAGGTCAACTACGACGAAGAGTCGGACGGCACCCCGGACGAGACGGCAGCTGAGTAATCAATAAATAAGTAGGGTCCCCGAGTAACCTTTTCGGGGACCTGTTTTATACCATCGGAGGAGAATATGAACAGATTTTTTACGTCGGAGAGTGTAACGGAGGGGCATCCGGACAAAGTATGCGATCAGATAGCGGACGCGGTATTGGACGCTATTTTGGCGCAGGACGGAAACGCCCACGTCGCGTGTGAATGTTGTTGCACCAGAGACTATCTGCTCATCATGGGCGAGGTCACGGCGAAAGCGAGCGTTGACTTTGAGAAAATCGCCCGTAATAAAATAAAGGAAATAGGATATACCGTTCCCGGACTGGGCTTTGATTGCGACACCGTAAAAATCGACGTCCGTATGAACGTTCAGTCGGCGGACATCGCCCAAGGCGTCAACGGCAGCATGGAGTCTGCCGAAAGCAAGGACGAATTCGACAGAGTGGGCGCCGGCGACCAGGGACTGATGTTCGGTTACGCCGGGAGCGAAACGGAGGAAAAAATGCCCCTCGCCATCACCCTCAGCCATAAGATCTGCAAGAAACTGGCGGAAGTGAGAAAGAGCGGCGCGGCGGACTATCTCCGTCCGGACGGCAAAGCGCAAGTCACGGTAGAGTATGATGAAAAGGGCGACGTCGTTCGCGTTGATACCGTCGTTTTATCCACTCAACACGATGAAAACGTCTCTATGGATAAACTCAGAGAGGACATGAAAAAACTGGTTATCCTGCCCGTTGTCGGTGACAGAATGGACGGGAAAACGAAGATTTTCATTAACCCGACAGGGCGCTTCGTGATCGGCGGACCGGCAGGCGACAGCGGACTTACCGGGCGTAAAATAATCGTAGACACCTACGGCGGATTCGTTCCCCACGGCGGCGGTAGCTTCAGCGGAAAAGACCCGACGAAAGTAGACCGCAGCGCCACCTATTACGCTAGGTACGTTGCCAAAAACCTGGTTGCGTCCGGCATCTGCAAACAGTGTGAAATTCAGGTGGCTTATGCCATCGGGCGTGCGACGCCGGTCAGTATCGACGTCAGAACGGACGGTACCGGTATCGTTTCCGACGAGAAGATCACCGAGATCGTCAAGAAGGTCTTTGACTTCCGTCCGCTTGCCATTATCAGCGGTTTGCGTCTCAATCGTCCGCAGTACGGTAAAACGGCGGCATACGGACACTTCGGAGATCCGACGTTTGCTTGGGAACAGACAGATAAGACAGAGGAGATAAAGAAACTGCTATCATGACGTTTGACGGAAAGGTCGAAGAAATCATATACGTTAACGAAGAGAGCGGTTATACCGTCTTGAATTTCAGTGCCGACGACAACTATTTTACTGCCGTCGGCATTTTTCCTATTATTGCAGAAGGGGAGATGCTACGCATCACCGGAGAGTTTAAGACCAACTCTCGTTTCGGCGAACAGTTCGTTGTGGACAGGGTGGAGTTTTATAAACCGGACGATCTGCAAGGTATTTATAAGTTTCTTTCCGGAGGACTTTTTCGCGGCGTAGGCGAAAAAACGGCGATGCTCATCGTTAATCATTTCGGTCTGGACACCCTCGACGTTCTCGACGAACACCCCGAGAGACTTTGCGAAGTAAAGGGCATCGGCAAAAAGAAGTGTATTGAGATCATCGAGAGCTATAACGAAAGCCGCAAGATGAAAGAGAGCATTTTGTTCTTGCAAAAGTACGACGTCAGCATGGGACTGGCGATTAAGATCTATAAAAAATACGAGGGCGTTACTATACCGCTGGTTCGGGACAATCCGTACAGAATGGTAGAAGACGTCGACGGCGTCGGCTTTTTGACGGCGGATAAAATCGCATCCAAGATGGGCATAGATAAACACAGTCCTTTCCGCGTCAAAGCCGGACTCCTGCACGTCCTCTCCGACGCCGCGCATACAGGCGGGCATACCTGCCTGCCCGTCGACGTCCTTATCTCCGGCGCGCAAAAACTTTTGGACGTGACGGAAGAGGAATGCAGGGACGCCTTGGAGATTATGAATTTAAAATTTCTCCGTATCGACGAGGTGGACGTCGTAGCCGAGGGGCGGAACTACGAAACGGAGAACGCCATTGCCGCAAAACTTCTGCGCCTGGTTGACAATACTTCTCCCATCGACGGCAATCTCGATAAAGAGATAGAAGAATACCAAAAAGTCAACGGAATTCGTTTAGACGACAAACAAAAAGACGCAATCAAATGCGTTTTTGAAAACGGCGTGACCGTCATAACCGGCGGACCGGGAACGGGGAAAACGACCATAATTAAAGGGGTGGTTTCTCTTATGCGATCGCGCAGGAAAAAAGTCATGCTCGCCGCGCCTACGGGGAGAGCTTGTAAGAGGATTTTCGAGGCGACGGGAGAGGATGCAAAGACCCTTCACCGCCTGCTTGGCATCGACTTTTCTACCGACAGACGGAGTTTTGACGAGGTTAATCCTTTGCCTGTGGACGTTCTCATCGTCGATGAGATCAGCATGGCGGATATCTATATCTTTAACGCCTTGTTAAAAGCCATGCCTACCGGCGCCAGGCTTGTCCTTGTCGGCGACAAGGATCAGCTCCCCAGTGTGTCCTGCGGCAACATCCTTGCCGATTGTATCGGGAGCGGACTTATTCAAACGGTGTTCTTAACCGAAGTGCATCGCCAGTCGGAGGGGAGCCATATCGTCACCAACGCCCATCTTATCAACAGCGGGAAAATGCCCGTTTATAAGGGAGCTAAGGACTTTTTCTTCCTCTCTCGGGCGGAAGAGGATGCCATCGAAGAAGTGGTCGGCATGGTAAAGACCCGTATTCCGGACTATCTCGGACTAACGCCTGCCGACGTGCAGGTGCTGGCGCCGATGAAAAAGAGTATCGTCGGGGTGGAAAACTTAAATACCGTACTGCAAAACGCCCTCAATCCCCTCGGGCGAGAGAAAGAACTGGGTCAGACGCGCTTCCGCGTCGGTGACCGCGTTATGCAGACGGTCAATAACTATCAATTGGAATGGAAAAAAGATGACGGAGAATGCGGCTCGGGCGTCTTTAACGGCGACCTGGGGAAGGTTATTGCCTTTGACAAAGAGGGGATGACTGTGCTTTTTGAGGACGGGAAAAGGGTGGTATACGCCGGGGCGGATGCCGACGAGATAATGCTTGCCTATGCGATCAGCGTACACAAATCGCAAGGCAGCGAGTTCCCCGTCGTCATCCTGGTTCTTGGAGCCGGCGGATATACTTTGCTCACCCGAAATCTCCTTTATACCGCCGTCACGCGCGCCAAACGAATGGTCGTCATCATCGGCTCCGAACTGACCCTCAAACGGATGGTCTCCAATACCTACACCGTTAAGCGTTATTCCATGCTCAAACATTTGCTCCAAAAAAATAAATCCAAATATGACCTTTTGTGGGGAAAGAATGAATAAACTACTCGGTAAAATTCTTTCCGCGGTGTACCCGGAAGGCATTACCTGCTACGTTTGCGGCGCGGAGCTAGATCCGCGCGACGAAAGGGATCTTTCTATTTGTCCCTATTGTTTGGGACAATTTAAAGAATGCGCCGATCGATCTTCCGAAGTCCTTTCTCTCTACGAATACGAGTCCGTCCGCGATATCGTTATCAATTACAAGGACAACGCAAAGTCCTATCTCTATGCCCCTATCGCCCGTCTCATGGTCCGGTATTTTGCCCAAAATCCCCTTCAAATTGACGTGGTATGCTACGTCCCCGATAGTAAAAAGAACGCTAGGCGCCGCGGCTTCGACCATATGGAACTAATAGCAAAAGAGTTCTGTCGCCTCACCGGACTGCCCCTCTCGAAGGGTCTTAAACGCACCAGTAACGACGTTGAACAACCAAACGTCTCCGCGGAAGAACGTTTTAATAACGTGCGGAATTCCTTTACCTTCAGCGGTAACGACCTGATGAATAAATCGGTTCTTCTCCTCGACGACCTGGTCACTACCGGCGCAACACTCTCCGCTTGCAAAAGGGCTTTAGGTAGTTCCTTTCCTGCCTCCATTACCTCTCTCACCTTTGCAAGAGCGTAAAGTGGAATGTGACAAGCAGAAGTAAGGAACGCTACGCGAGAGTAGTTTTTTCGAGATAAAAAAGCGCGGAATTAAACCGCACTTCCCTTAGGGATTTTTCGGTAAGGCTGTCCTTTGAGAATCAGGCGCGGCGCGTAGCCACGCCTTTTCTCTTGGTTGTTTTTAGTCGAAGTCGGGGATTTCAACGGCTCCGACAAAATTGTAAATTTGCTTGGCTATCCGCTATTTTTAGGGAGCGAACTGGTTACAATTTGTAACCGGTTGAAAATGAGAGCGAACGACGGAAAAATGCGTGAAACCTATTGCCTCGACACAAAAGGCATGTTACGGCTCGTTCAATCTATTCCATCACCGAAAGCGGAGCCGTTTAAGATGTGGCTTGCGCAGGTTGGAAGCGAAAGGCTTGATGAGATCGCCGATCCGGAAAAGGCGATATTACGCGGAGCAGAATTCTACCGTGCGAAAGGTTATACCGAGGGTTGGATCAATCAGCGGTTACAGACTATCGAAATGCGAAAGGAACTCACCGACGAATGGAAGGCGCGTGGGATCGAACAAGAGAAAGACTACGCCATTTTGACCAACGAAATGACAAAAGCGTGGAGCGGTATGACGGTTAAAGAGTACAAGGAACTGAAAGGGCTGAAAAAGGAAAACCTACGGGACAATATGACGAATATAGAACTCGTCCTCAATATGCTTGCCGAGGTCACGACGACAGCAATCTCAAGACAAGAACAGCCGGAGACGTTTGACGAGAGCAAGAGTATTGCCAAGCGCGGCGGGAAAGTCGCTAAAAGAACGCGCGAAGATATTGAAAGTCAACTGGGCGGTACAGTTATCTCTCCGCTTAATGCGAGCGACAAGCCTGCGTTGGAGGTTAAAACCGATAAGGGAGATACCGAAGAATAAAATTAAAATATTAATGGTTTATTACACATAATTATAGTATAAAAAGGTCGGATTGCAAATAGAATCCGACTTTTTTAATGGTTAGTTTTTCATAAAATCCCTATGGGCCGCGCCGTAGGATTCCGCGCCTTTGTTATTTAATGTCGATCGGTTATTTCTTGTGTTGTTTAATGAACTGATCAAAAAGAAGTTGGTCGGTGTAACTTTCCGCGCCCGTTCTTTTCAGAGTGTTGTTTTGGATGAATTGGTAGACGCTTCTTTCCAGCACTCTCAACACGTTGAAGGCTTCTTCCATGGTTTTCCCGACGCAGAAGACGCCGTGGTTTGCCATGAAGCATGCGTTGCGGCCCTGCATAGCTTCGACGGTGCCTGCTTTCAATTTTTTGGTGCCGGGCAGTCCGTAAGCGCCGACCTTGACTTCGCCGCCCATGACCTCTTGCAGTTCGTCCGTGAAGGCGGGAAGAGGCATCCGGCAGGACGCCATAATGGTGGCAAAGACCGGGTGGGAGTGGATGCAGGCGTTGATCTCGGGGCGAGAAGCCAGTACCGCGGCGTGGATTTTACGTTCCGACGTCGGTTTTTTTCCGTCCGACCAAACGCTCGGGTCGCTGATCTGTACGATGGGCATATCTTCCGGTTGCAGGTGGTTGTAGTCGAGACCGGTGGGGGTGACTAACATATGGTCCTCGTCCAGACGTACGGAGATATTACCCCAGGTACCCTGGACCAAGTTTTCTTCTAACAGTTTAACGCCGCTGTCTTTAACAAGTTTGCGTAATTCCAGTTCCGTTTCTTTCGTCCACATATCAGTTTCCCTCCTCGTTTTGCAGGTTTTCTTGATTCTTTTTGCTGTATTTCATTTTATAGACGACGTTCATCAGAGTCGCCTCGAAGAAGTTGATGAGGGCGTTTTTCTTTAGCACTGCGGAGCCGACGTAGCAGTGCGCCGCTTTATCCAGCACGAGAACGCAGGTGGATGCCTCGTTCATCGTTCTGCCCGTGGTGATACAACCGTCGCCTTTGACGAGGGTGGAATTCCGCTTGCGGAGATTTTTCACGATGGCTTTTTCGTCGTTTTTGCAGGTTTTGCAGTCCCGTCCGACAATTTGCGTCATGTCGTCGGCAACGGAGGGGATTTTTATTCCGCATTCTGCAATGGGCGCAACCCAAGCCGGGTGGCAGTGGCAGATGGCGGAGATATCCTCTTTCGCGTCGTAAATCTTCTTATGCAGGGCGTATTCTCCCGTCGCTTCTTCCGGTTTCATTTTGATGACGTTTTTTTCCGTCAGCTCGGAGAGGGGAACGTCTTTGTCGGAAAAGTACAGGCAGTCGCCCGATTTGATACTGATGCAGTCTCCTGCGCCCGTTACCTTTTGTTTAACCAGTTCTTTTGCGTATTCAAGAATGGTGCGTACGCTGTTATCCATTATATTCAATACCTCCGAAACGTTTAGAATTCGTTATTTTATATGTTTTCTTTAATGATTTATACAGTCTACGATAGGTGTTGAACATCTCGTCGTAGATTGCTTTGTTGGCTTCATTCGGACGATAGGTCTTGGCTTCGGAAACGAATTTTTTCGCTTCGGAAAAAGATTGCAGTTCGCCAAGCCCGATAAGAGCAATGATCGCCGCGCCTACCGCTCCGGCGTTACGCGGATTTTCCACAACGGAGAACTCCCGTTGGGTGATGTCGGAAATGATCTGCATCCAAGCGTCGTCCAACGCCCCTCCGCCGATAATGCGGAAACGGCGGCAGTGGAAGCCGTAGTCCTTTTCGTAGTTCTCCAATATCCACCTGAGGTTGTAGCCGATACCTTCGTAGACCGCTTTCATCAGATGTTCTCGCGTGTGGGTAGGTCCGATGTTGTAGAGAGTGGAACGGGTGGTGGTAGAGGAGACGGGACAGCGTTCGCCGAGCATCCACGGCGTGCAGATCAGATGATCGGAGCCTGCCGGGATGTTTTTTATAACGTCGTCCATGTACTTGTAGATGCCGTCGCCCAGTTCCTTTCTTTCCGTGCGGAAGAATTGATCGATGAGCCACTGAATATTACTGCCGGCAGCTTCGGTAACGCCGCAGATCAGGTTCATTTCCGGATCGGCGGATTGAATGGCTGCCGCGCCGTGTTTAAACTTGGTCTCCGTTTTGGTGGACGCGCACACCCAGCCGGACGTACCCAGATAGATATGCACGTCGCCGTCGCCGTTCATGCCCGAACCGAGCGTCGCCGACTGCGTGTCGTCGCATCCGCCGAATACCGGCGTGCCGGGGAGTAGTCCCATTTCCTCTGCGGCTTTTTCCGTAAGTCCGTTGCCGATTTTATCGGTGCTTTTGACAAGGGGCGGAAGTTTGGACATATCCATGCCCGTCAGACTCAGTACGGACATCCAGGTCTTTTTCTTCAGGTCAAGACCGTACGAGGACGCCCCGGACAGTTCGGCGACCATAACGCCGGTGCATTTGTATTTCAGATAGCCGTTGACGTCCAAAAAATATTTGGTCTCGTTATACACGTCCGGACGCTCTTCTTTCAGCCAGCGAATTTTTGCAATAACGTCTTTTCCCATGATTGGCGTGCCGGAAAAGAGGGAAAAGATCCTTTTGCCGCCGAACTTTTTCATGATCGCTTGCGCCTGTTTCTCCGCTCTGCCGTCCACCCAGGTGATGTTGTTATACAGCACCTTTCCGTCTTTATTGACGGGGATGATACCCATTGCCTGCGTGGAAAAGACCACCCCTTTGACTTCTTCCGGCTTTATCCCCGCCGCGCTCATAACCCCTTTGGAGGCTTTGCAAACCCCCTCCCAGTATTCCGCAGGGTCCTGTTCCACAAAGGCCGGAGCAGGATAGTAGGTCGGGTAGGGTTCGGCTTTGGAAGCGACGATCTTCCCTTTAAAGTCGATCAGCACCGCTTTGTCCGACGAGGTCCCCATATCGTGTGAAATTATATATTGTCCCATAAATACGTCCCTTTATAAAAAAATCAAAAGGATTGCATCCGCCGGACACAATCCTTTTTTCATTTGAAAAAAATTCCGGCTGAAATATTAGTCGTTCCAGCTAGCCTTTTTGGCTTTCTCCGCTTTTAATGCCTTTCTCATGGCGGACTTAGCCGCTCTCTTTTTGGCGGCGTTCGCCGGCTTTTCTTCTTTCTGTTTAGCTTTGGTCGCCGCAATGGCTTTGGCTTTTGCCTCTTTGTGCGCGGCGGCGTATTCAGCCACTTCTTCTTCCAGAATGCCCGTCTTTTTGACAATTTTGAAGACGTCCTCGAAATGGTTCAACGCTTCGTCGATGATCTCGTCGGTATCCGCCATAGAGGTGTACAGTCTGGAGCCGGCGAGGGTAACGATACCATGCGCCATGTAGGCGGCACCCATACGTTTCATGGCTTCCGTTCTCGTCATCATCAGGTTCTTTTTAGAGAGTGCCTTGACAGGCCCTAAGGGGTTCATGGTCGAGAAGTCGAAGCTCATCGGCGCGGTGCATTCGAGGTGGCAGATGGAGCCTTGGTTGTAGGCAACGTAAGGCAGATTGTAGATCCCGATCAGCTTGGTCAAACCGTCGGTCAGTCTGTTTCCGGCAAGACCGGCTTTTACGCAGGCGTTATTTTTGGCGATCTCTTTGATGGCAACGTACCCGGCAGTCGCAGACAACGGGTTGGCGGCCAGCGTTCCGCCGCAGTATGCTTTTTTCGCGCCGCCGGCGACACCGGCAGCAAGCAAACTGACGTATTCTCTCTTTCCGCCTACGCCGCCTGCCGCAGGATATCCGCCGGCAACGATTTTACCGAAGATGGTGAGGTCGGGCTTGACGTCGAAAAGACCTTGCGCGCCGCCCAGACCCAAACGGAATCCGGTAACGACTTCGTCGAAAATAAGCAGGGCGCCGTAAGCGTCGCAAAGGTGTCTGACGGCGGCATTGTACTCCCAGTCGATGGGGCGAGTACCCGATTCCGGACCGGCCGGTTCCAGAATAACCGCTGCCGTTCCGCCGCGGCATACGTTCAGTTCAAGGTAGGATTTCAGCATGGCAAGATCGTTCGGTCTGACTTCGTCCATGCCGCTGTAGATATATCCGGGAATACCGAAGGACTCCAGATAGTTTCTCGTTCCGGGGATCTTCAGACCGTATACCATCTGATCGGACCAGCCGTGATAGGCTCCGCCGATCTTTATGATATGCTTTTTCTTGGTGGCGCATCTGGCGATACGCAGTGCCGCCATGACCGCTTCCGTACCCGAGCCGAGCATTCTGAACATCTCAACGTTGGGCATATGTTTGTTGATCTCTTTGGCAATAAGCAGTTCCGACTCGTGGAAAAGTCCGGTGGTCGGTCCGCATTCTTTTATCAGTTTAATGGCTTCTTCTTGGACCGCGGCAAAGTTGCTGCCGAGGATGGTCGGTCCGCCCGCCTGTAAAAAGTCGAAATATTTATTTCCGTCCAAGTCGTACAAATAGGCGCCTTCCGCCTTCACCATGCACATCGGGAAGGGCATATTGAAAGCAAGGTTGTGCTGTACGCCGCCGGGAATGTATTGCTTCGCCTCGGCGGTGATTGCCTTCGATTTGGCGCATTTTTTATCAAAATAATTTTCTACAATATCTTTATACGTTTCTTTGTCGACACCGTAAATATCTTTTTGCGTCAGCTCCTTGAGACTGGCATTGATAGAATGAGCGTCCGCCCAGCGGTTAACGCCGTAACCTTGCTCAATCTTTCCTTCGATAGGAATATACGTGACTTTCATGAACAAATCCTCCTAACTAAAATAATTTATATATTTAAATAAATGATACCAAATATAAATCTTTCTGTCAATGCCGACCATATCCCGGATGCCTTAATAAACCTTTTACGACGGCAAATACATCCATTTCCTTTTGTTCCGTCACCATAATGCCTCTAATTAATTTAAGTCTATTTTAAGAAATAGAGAGACAAAAAGGATAAATGAATCTCAAAAAGAGAAACAGGGCAGAGGAAGCCGGGGCGATTTTTGCTTAAAAGTAAAAAAAAAATTCGCATGCAATGTGGCGAAATCATCGTTATTTTCGGCGGAAAGTGGATAAATAGCAGGTTTGCCCGGTATTTTTTTATAGAAAGACAGGGAGCCGGCTAGTCTTTGCCTCTCCCTTTCTTTTTCGCGGCGGAGATAAAAAAACTTTTGCAAAAGCAAAAAAGCACGATTGACGAAACGAAAAAAACGAACTATAATTTTTTGTTGTTGATTTTAATAAACGACCATGAAGGAGCATTATTATGGCAGATTTATCCGGAATAATTGAAAAAAAAGAGGAAGCAGCTCAGTACATGGAGCAAGAGATCACCTATATTTGTAAAAACCTCCCCAAGAGAGAACCGGGGTCGGAGGGTGAAAAGCAGGCTTGCGAATACATGGCGGAGACGTTGAAAAAGGATTGCGGCTGCGACAAAGTATATATTGATAGTTTCGAGGTGCGTCCTCGTTCCTTTTTCGGGTGGATATTCTTTACGATTTCATTCGTTATCGCGGCAATGGCTTGTTTCTTCTTTATCCCCATTCTTTCGGCGATATTCGTGGTAATAGGACTGTTCACCGTTGCAATGCAGCTTGGTTTTTACAAAAAATTCATCGACTGGGCTTTCCCCAAAAAGACCGGACATACCGTCTACGGCAGTAAAAAGCCTACCGGCGAGATAAAGAGAAGAATTCTCTTTAACGGACACCCCGACGCAGTGTGGGAATGGCGCGTCAATAACCGCCTTGGCGGCGTTGCTTTCGAGGCGCACGGTGTGACCTGCATTCTTGGCGCCGTTTATTATTTCGTGTTGTCCGTACTCTATATGATAAAATATGGACTCAAACCGGCTTTGCCCGTACTGAGCGATCCCATCGTCATCGCCGCTTTTGCCGGCTTTGCGTTCTTGCCCTTCTTAATCGGGCTTTATTTCATGGTCAATTACAAGCAGGTTGTGGACGGAGCCAACGACAACCTGTCCGGGTGCTATATGGGTATCGCGCTGCTGAAATATTTGCAGGATAACAACATTACTTTTGAAAATACGGAGATCGGCGTAGTCAATACCGGTTCCGAAGAAGCGGGCATCCGCGGCTCTCGTGCTTTTGCCAAAAAGCACAAAGAGGAGCTGTCCGACGTTCCGACCGTTATTTATTCGTACGACACCATTCACGATCCCGGTCAGCTGATGGTCAACTATCGTGACCTCAACGGACTTCGTCGTATGGACAAAGAGATGTGCGACCTCTTTTATGAGTCGGCAAAAGAACTGGATCTGCCCTGCAAAAAGGGTTGGGTGCCGCCGTTTGGTGGTTCTACCGACACCGTTGGGTTCATGGAATACGGCATTCGTTCTGCCGGTATTACCGGACTTAATCACAAATTGGAGAGCTATTACCACACCAGAAAGGACTCCTATGACAACCTCGACAGAGAGGGCCTTGCCAATTGCTTTGCTATCACTGCAAAGGTGCTTGAACATTTTGACGAAGGAAAGCTGGATCAGTCCCTTTAATAATCCTGTTTGACTGCTTTTGTTGAAAAATGTCTTTAAATGGGAAAGCTGTTGCATAAAGCGGCTTTCCTATGTTATAATGGGGGTATGAAGCAATATTACAGTCCCGTAAAGGAATACGATACCTTTAAGAGACCGCACCCTTTTTTTAAAATACTGAGGACCGTCGTTCGATGGTTCTTTCCGAAGAATGATTTTATTTGGAAAACGGAGCGGCCGCCGGCAGGCGAGCCCCTTTTTTTCGTTTGCAACCATACCAAGATTTATGCGCCGACCTATTTTATCGTCAACAAAAAAAACCGCGCGCGTGTCTGGGCGAACTATTATTTCCTCTATTACGACGTCTTTTGGAATCACATGAAAAAGAAAGTGATAAAGGACCGCAAACCGAAATGGCTCCTTTATCTCCTTGCGCACATGCTGATGCCCATTATCATTCTGACCTTCCGCGCTTTCGAGCCGATACCCGTTTTTCATAAGGACGAAAGGGTGGAGACGATGACTTTTAAAAAGGCGATCGAGACGTTGAAAAGCGGTAAGCCGCAGGTCATTTTCCCCGAGCGCACCGAGAACAGAGTCAACAGATACGTTTATCAATTCAATCACGGGTTCCCTCGCGTCGCCGAGAAGTATTATAAAGAAACCGGCGAAATCCTTAAGTTTTATCCCGTTTATTGCGCCGAAAAATTGCGTACGTTCGTTGTCGGTGACCCGGTCGCTTACGATCCGAACGAACCTATGGACACGCAGGCGGATAGAATTTGCCACTACCTGGAAAATAAAATCGCCGAGTTGGGCGATTCTTTACCCGATCACGAACCGGTCATTTACGGATAAAACACATTGTACAAAAGGAAAGACGACAGTGGATAGATTTGTAAACGAAGAACTTTTTGACTATATCCTATATAATCTCTGCGAAGAAGAAGTGGAAACGAAAGGGGAGATCGTAAACGATGTCTTCGAGCTGAGGGTCTTTTCCTACGATGAAGACGATCCGGAAGCGAATACCTTTTTTAAGCCGAACTTTTATCACAAGCCCAGTGGATTTAAGATGTGCTGGTATAAACACCCTTTGCGCGGAATAGAGACGAATATGGAATTATCACACGAGGATTTCGCAAGCGTGCTGTACGACTGTAGGCAATATTACCTCAACGCGCGAAGCGACGGGTTTACCGTCAATTACGATATCGGCAATACCCGTTGGTGGGAGCAATAATAAATACTCTCGAAAGAGTTTTTGGGTAAAGTTGTGCGAGGGAAAAACCCTTTTTGACAAAATGGTTCTTTCCCTCGCGCTCCCTTTTCCGAAAACTTTTACAATTA
>CAMOOO010000005.1 GCA_946621465.1 uncultured Clostridia bacterium | reverse complement strand
TTGGTAGACTTGTCATTTTTGGGGTCGGTAGAGCAATTGAACAACCGTCTCAACACAGTTGTTTCAATATGGTGCGGTTAAAGGGACTTCCTCGCACTCTCGCTACCGCTCGCCGACAGGCCGGGGCGGTACGACGCCGCACTGTGGCGTCGACCACGGGAGCAATTTTCTTCGAATAAAAGATATGCTCCCTATCCGCCCGTTCAAGTCCCTTAAAAAGTGTTTATTTAGTAAAAAACGGACTGTTTTAAGTCCGTTTCTTGCTAAATGGTGCGGTTAAAGGGACTTCCTCGCACTCTCGCTACCGCTCGCCGACAGGCCGGGGCGGTACGACGCCGCACTGTGGCGTCGACCACGGGAGCAATTTTCTTCGAATAAAAGATATGCTCCCTATCCGCCCGTTCAAGTCCCTTAAAAAGTGTTTATTTAGTAAAAAACGGACTGTTTTAAGTCCGTTTCTTGCTAAATGGTGCGGTTAAAGGGACTTGAACCCTTACATCGGAGATACAGGAACCTAAATCCTGCGTGTCTGCCAATTCCACCATAACCGCTCATAATACAAGAACCGACGTTGTGTTGTCGGTCCTTGGTGGTGATCCATCGGGGATTCGAACCCCGGACACCTTGATTAAAAGTCAAGTGCTCTACCGACTGAGCTAATGGATCATAACGCATTAATAACGTTCTTTATATTTTTTTTGGCAGGGGTGGCAGGATTTGAACCTACGATGCGGGAGTCAAAGTCCCGTGCCTTAACCACTTGGCCACACCCCTATCAGTTTGGTTATTGTAACTGGGGTGAGTGGTGGGATTCGAACCCACGACCTCCAGAGCCACAATCTGGCATTCTAACCAGCTGAACTACACCCACCGTAGTTTTTGGCGAACCAGGGGGGATTCGAACCCTCGACCTACGGCTTAGAAGGCCGTTGCTCTATCCTGCTGAGCTACTGATCCAAAGTTGTTATAAAGGAAAGCTAACCGTCTTATTTCGGATAACCGATGCGATTATCTCCCCTTACTCCGCAACAACCTTCGTCTTAAGTAAGACCATTTTGGTCTGGAGCGGGTGATGGGAATCGGACCCACGCAACCAGCTTGGAAGGCTGGGGCTCTACCATTGAGCTACACCCGCATTGCCATAATAGTATATTGCAAGTTCCTTCATTTGTCAAATTTTTTTGGCATATTTATTAAATTTTTTTTCTTCACAAAACCGTGTGAATTGGTTGACAACGACGCATGAATAATATATAATATAGCTTGATATAAGCGCATGCACCTTTAGCTCAGTTGGTAGAGCAACTGACTCTTAATCAGTGGGTCCCCGGTTCGAGCCCGTGAAGGTGCACCAAAAAAATCTCGTCGATATATTTCGGCGAGATTTTTTATTTATCTGTTTCTATTTTTTTGCCGGAATCAAACAAGTAAGATAGTGACAACTGTAGGAATATTTATAGCCGGCGCCGTTGTTCTCTTCTTCGCTTTCTTCGGTATAGCTGTCCCCTGCGAGCATATAAGAGTTATCCCATTTCCAATAAATCCCAACGATGACATTATTTTCCATATCTACAATTACCTGAAAATAATAGGGATCGCGGTACGCCAGCGTCTCCTCTTCGTCGTAGTCGACGCTTCCGGTCTCCTCGTTGCCGGCATAAACCCTCGTACGTCCATAGGAACTGCCATAAATATAATGATAGAGTTGTTCCTGAAGAGGAAGGGTCTTCAGATAATCCAAAAAACCTTCCGGCGCGTTCTTAATTTCTCCAAAACGCTCTTTATCATAAGGAACGATCTTAAATTCTTTTCCATTTTTCGAAACCAATGTGGGCATATTCTCTCCTTTTTATTTTTACTTTATTATTTTACTGCGATTATTACTTTTTCACTCTGTCGATATCGGAAAGCAATTTATCGATAGGCAAAAGAATTTCGCGTAACAAGCTAAACTTATTATCGGTCCATTCTGACGTGAGTTTCGACTTTAATTTTTTGCAAACTTCTTGGTGATCGTGAATACGGTTCAGCAAATTAGCGACGGGGGCGTTAAATTGGTTAGTTTTCGCTTTATAAGCCAGGAAAAAAGCGGAAAGATCCCGTGTTGCTCTATCCAGCTCTGCTATCTTACCGTCGATAAAACGCAGTAGTTCCGCGTGATCCTCAGGCACCGAATAACCATACCCGATATTCATTATTCTGTTCGACGTACTCTGACTCGGCGAAACAGCCGACTTTGGGGTAGGAATACTTTTGGGCGATGTGGATCTCGTTTTACCAGCGGATTTTAACTGATCGTATTTGCGCGTAAACGCATTAATGATGGATTCGCCCCTGGCAAAATGCTCGTCATAATCACGCTGTGATATCGAATCGTTATATTTATACTTCACAAAAACCTTATGTTCCTCTAAAAAAGAGGAAATCAGCTCTTTTCTCAATTCGGAGGCTTCTTTCCCCGCCCCGTCTGGAGACTTTAAATACAATTCCAAAAATAACGTACAAAGCACGTCGTACTTCGCTTTTAATTTTTCTTCTCTCTTTGCGTTCCTTTCAAATAAGGTAGTCATCGTATCCCTCGCCGGTTGCGAACGTTTTCCACAGTTCAGCCGATCCCACTGTGGCAGAAACTACTTTTTTAGTGTAAACGAAATCATCTTTTTTGTCAATATATAGTAGTTTCAAAAGATAATGTGAACACATTAAGTTTATATTATATATCTGCGGTTTATTCAGCATAACAATTAAAATAAAAAATTTAACGATAAACGTTAAAAAAAGGTTGACAGCAGGGTTTACGATGTATATAATGAAGGTGAATTTAACGATAGTCGTTAAATAATTAATGTTTCTTATGGGGCAAATATGAAAAATGAAATGGTAAACAGGATCAACAAACTGGGAAAAGCCGGGCAGATTATCGCCGTTATTCTCAGGGTGCTACTTATTATCGCCTTTATCGGCGTACTGCTGGGACTGATTGTAGTCACTGCGCTTCCCACCAATCTGGTGACGGTGGACGTCGGGTCGGACGTTGGGGTGCAGGTGGATATTTCCGACTTTGCAAAGCTGGACGAAGAGCAACAACAAGAGGTTCGGGAGGGGCTGAAAGAATTTGCCGACGAGAATGACGGAACCGATTACGAAGTGACAGAGACCGCCATTAAGCTGAAATTCAAGCAAAAGCAAGGGGTTTACGGAATCAAAGACGCTATCGGACCGATCGTAGTTACGCTCCTTTACATCGCCAGCAGTTACGTCATCCTTTGGTTCGTCGGTTTGCTGTGCAAGGCATTCCGCAATTGCGAGTCGCCTTTTGATGATTTGGTTATTAAGCGCATGAAGAATTTTGCCATTTGCCTGATCGTTTGGATGGCGTTGTCCCTCGTTCTTAATTTCGTTTTCTCTACGGTGTTTTTGTCCGAACTGAACATTCATATGGGATTCAGTTTGGGAACGGTTCTGCTCGGTCTGGTCGTGCTTGGGCTGTGCGGCATCTTCCGTTACGGCGCCAGCCTGCAAAAAGAACACGACGAAACGTTGTAGTGGGTGGAACATGGCTATTATTTTACGATTGGACCGCGTGATGGCGGACAGAAAAATGTCCCTTAACGAGCTATCCTCCCGGGTGGGGATCGCTAACGTCAACCTCTCCAAGATGAAGACCGGAAAGATCAGTGCGATACGTTTTTCGACGCTGGAAGCCATTTGCGAAACGTTGCAGTGTCAGCCGGGTGATATTTTGGAATACGTCAAAACGGATAATTAAACAGGCACGAATAAATCATTTTTTTATGCAGATCACAAAAAGTGACCTGCTTTTTTTACACAGCCTATTGCCCTTTTCTCTTGTTCTATGATATAATCAAAATATCTTTTATATTTATTCGAGGATTATATTATGGCATCAAACCGCAAAAAACTAACGCCGCTAGGCAGAGCGCAACTTGCTTTGGGAATAATAGCAATATTCCTTTTGATCGTAATCGTGCTGACTTCTTCATTTATGGGAGTGATACTTCTCCGTAAAAACACCGTTCCGCAGTATAAGCTACACGGCGTTGTTGAAGACACCTGCATCCATACCGATCTGCAAAAGAGCTTTTTAGAGGACGACTTTTATTGGCACATCTCCTCTTACGCAAACGGCAAAAAAGAACTCAGCCATCCGCAGGCAGTGGTACTTCACTGGGACGAGGCGCTGCCGGAAGGTTGCTTCGTTATGCTGAAAGAGGGAGGAAGCACCGAACCAAAAAGATACGCCATCTCCCCCGAAACGAACACGATCACTTTGTACAACCTGAAAGTAGGCACGACCTATTTCTTTTATCTGTACGAACCCAACTCCCCTTTCACGTTGGACTGGGGCAAATTCACCACGTCGACGCAAGCGCCGCGGAATATGTACGTTGACGGCGTTACCAACGTGCGCGACCTGGGCGGTTGGTCCATTCCGGGTGGTAGAGTCAAACAGGGGCTGATTTATCGTTGCAGCAGGCTGAACGAAAACAAGACGGAAGCGGTGACCCTGAAGATCACCCAAAAAGGTATAGATACCATGCTGAACGAAATGCACGTCAAGTCAGAAATCGACCTGAGGAAGACCTCTGATAACGAAGTGGGCTGTCTGACCGACACCAGCGTTTTGGGCGAGAACGTCAATTATTATCAATGCCCGATGGGATACACCGGAAATATGCTGATCAACAACAAAGAAATGGTTAAGCACATCTTTTCGGACATTCTTTCTAAGGAAGAAAACTATCCTATCATTTTCCATTGCAGTATCGGAACGGACAGAACGGGACTGATCGCATTTCTCATCAACGGCCTACTCGGCGTTGACATCAACGACCTTTATCGCGATTACCTCTTCTCCAACTTCGGCGACATCGGCGGCGACAGAGACATCCTCGGTATCACCTTCGACTACGTTTCTACGCTGGAAGGCACCAAAGGAAAGAACATCAGTGAAAAGATCGAAAACTACTTACTGGGCATCGGTGTTCAACAAGAAGAACTCGATTCTATCCGCACCATTCTTTCGGAGAAAATGAAATAAATGAAAAAAGTACGGATCACGGTAAAACGGATGGCGCGCTACGACGACCTATCCGAACAATACGAAAACCCCATTCAACACGCCTGCGAAATGCAGCTCGGACAGACCTTTGTCTGCAACGGATGGGAAAAGCCCACTGGCTTTTGCGACAGCGCGTGGGAAGCCGTCTCCCCTTTCGTTATGACGCTTACGCACGGCGGGGGAGACTTTTACGACGGGTGGATGAAGAATCCCCATTCGGCAATGATCTCCTGCAACGACGGATTCCGTCCGGTCAGTTTCTTATTGGAAACGATAGAAGATAATTGATTTTTTTAAAAAAGATTTATAATGAAATGGGACTGCAATAAGGCAGTCCCATTTTTTCTTTACGATAGGTCCTTTTACTCGGTACGGAGAGCGACGACGGGGTCTTTCTTTGCCGCGCTACGAGAAGGCAGGATGCCGGAAAGCAAGGTCAATCCGACGCTAAGTGCGACCATGATCGCCGCCTGCCAAACGGGGAAGGTGGCAATGGTGTAGATACCCGTCAAGTTCCCTATGATGGCGTTGATGATGGCGCAAATAATGTAAGTAATTGCGATACCGAACAGTCCGGCGACAAGACCGATAATAAAGGTCTCGGCGTTGAACAGGTGAGATACGTCTCTCTTTCTGCCGCCTAAAGAGCGGATGACGCCGATCTCTTTGGTCCTTTCCACCACCGAAACGTAGGTGATAATACCGATCATAACAGTGGAAACGAGAAGGGACAGCGCGGTGAAAGCAATGAGCGCATAGGTGATGATATCAATTAAGGTATTGACCATAGCGATAATGAGACCGATGTTATCGGTGTAGGTGATCTTCTTCGAGGTATCCGCTTCCAGAATGGACAGATCGGTCAATTCTTCGCCGATAACACGCAGTTCGAGGAGCTGAGCAACGGTCAGAGCGGAGTTGCTGAAATGGGGGCTGACCGCCTGCATGCTTCCGTCGTCGTTGTATTTATACTTATCGGAGACAAAGCCCTCTACGTTGTAGCCGGAATCGGAAAGCGAGGTCGCCGAAAGGTAGCTCGACGCGCTGTTACCGTAGATAAAGCCGACGCCGTCTTCTTCGACGTAGTTAACGTAGTAGTATTTTTCGTCATTGTCGTCCTCGTCGAGGTAGTAGAAGTCGATACCGCTGTAATCGGTGAAGGTGACGACGTTTTCGGTAAGGTTAACTCTCAATTTCGAAAAATCAATCTGCGTCATATCGACGTAAAGCCCGTGGGTATTCAGAGTATACACCGTACCGTTGACGGTGTACTGGGGGTTTTTGACGACGTTGGCGTACGGATAGATGGTATCTTCCGCATAGAGAGCCTTCTGGTCCTCTTTTGACAAAGCAGTGGTCTTAAGGCGGTATTTGGTTTCTTGCGCCTCCTCCTCTTCCTCATCGCCGCCGAGTCCGGGGATAGCGGGCTGCTCGACGATCTCTTCGTATTCGTCGAGATAGAATACGCCATCTTCGTAGCGGTATCTACCGTAGCCGTTTTGGGTTGCCATAATATAGCCCTCTTTATCCAAGGCCAATTTATAGTAGCTTTGGTTTTTGACTTTCATGACGTATTCGTAATTCTCGTCGGCGTTTTTATAGCGGTAGAGACCTGTCTTCCCGGGGACGGCTTCTATATCTCTGTAATAGATATTGCTTTCCTGAAATTCTTTCTCAAAGATGATGTACGATGCCAGCGTATAGGCGTTGACGGAAATCTGATCGGTGACGGAAATGGTGCCTTCCAGTAAAAAGGCGTCGCCGAGGGTGTCGGCATCCTTTTGGAAAAAGCCGGAGTCGTTGTTTTCTTCATCGACCACCAATTTATATTGGTTGCCTCTGTAATCGAGTGCAAAGCCGTCCTTTGAGACGTTGACGCGGTAGTATTTATTGTTGGTGCGGTCGAGATAGAAATAGGACGTTTTTTCCACGCCATCTACCGTTTCTTTGCCGACATAAAAACCGTTCTCGTTCGTTTTATAACTGTCAGCCGCCACCGTGTTATTCCATACGTCCAGGTATGCCGTCAATTTGTCCTTTTGGTCGAAGTTGTTGCAATAGAAATAGATGGAACTGGGGAACTCATCCGAACCGAGAGCGGAGCCGGAATAGCTGATGACCGTTTTCTTTCCGGTAGATGAACCGAAGAAGGCACTGATATAACTCATAATGGAATCGCCGCCCGAAGAGAGGAAATAGGTATCGAGTTGAGTATCGGAGTCGCCGTCCACTTTGAAGTTATAGCCCATTTCTATATTGTAGAGCGTTCCGCCGTTATTTCTTGCGCTTTCGCAAATTTGAGAATCTCTGTTATAAGAACGCATATGCTCGGACAGCGCGCCGGTATAATACAGTCCGCCCGAAGAAAGGCAACCGTAGGAGAGGTCCTCTTTTAATTTAAGGACGCATTTGACGTTGAGTTCCACCATGCCGTCGACGACGCCGAAGGCATTGAATTTATAATTTGCGTATTCCGCCGCCGTTTCCGATGCGAGGGTACCGTCGGAATAGGCGCTGGCGTAATACTTATCCCCGAAGTCGTCGCTACTCGTCCCCTGTTTATAGACGGTATTGTTGGGGTACCAATTGAATTTTTTTGCGGCGAGGGTTTCGTAAGAAAGCACTTCCGGAATGGCAATGCCCGGTATGTATCTGTCGTCACCGCTTATTTTATAGCAGTAGTTCAGAAATTGTTCTTGGGAGAAATAGCCGTATTCAGCGAGTTCTATATCGTTTAAGGTGTTATGTGACTGGCTGGCTACGGCGATCAAAGCCGATTCGCTGGAGATGACCTCTTCAAAGGTAACGCCGTCCTCCAAATAAATTACGTCGTATTGCGCCGCGAGGTAAGCAGCATCGGAGGGCAATTCGGACATGACCGTTGCGCTGGAGATCATAGAGTTATACTGCGAAAGGTCTTCGATATTTTTGAGAACGGAAGAATACACCGCCTGGATGGCCGCGATACTCATACGGTGGGTCTGCCCGTCGCTCGTCTTAAAAGAAGTGTACAGGTTGGGGGCGATTTTATAGCCGTATTCGTATTGGACGTGAGCGCAGTTTTCTTCGGGCATCTTTTTGAGGTAATCCATATACTCTTTGGTAATGGTATTGGTCGTCATGATGCCGCTCATGTTATACAGACGTTGAACGGTAGAATTGACGTAGATAGAGCCGATATCGTTATCGGGGTTGACCGGGTCGGTATTGGTCTGTGTCCCGCCGCCCATGAGGCTACTATAGTCGATCGCCGATTGCGAGATATAGACGGGGTTGCCGGAGAGCATATCGTTCTCCATGCTGTCAACGTACCCTTGTACGCCGTTGGATACCGATAACACGGCGGAGATACCGACGATACCGATACACCCGGCAAGGGCGACCATGATCGTTCTCTTTGCTTTGGAAATAAGGTTCCTACCGGACAATTTAAAGGCAGTCCAGAGGTTCATCTTCGCCTTTTCTTTCTTCTGCTCCTCTTCGTCTGGAACAGCCTCGCTCATCAGAGCGCACTCCGCCTCCTCTTCTTCGGTGGAGAAAGGCTTCGTATCCTCTTGCAATTCGCCGTCGAGAAGACGGACGATACGGGTGGAGTATTTTTCGGCAAGGTCGGGGTTATGCGTGACCATGATGACCAGTTTTTCTTTCGAGATCTCTTTAATCAGCTCCATAATCTGAACGCTGGTCACCGTATCGAGGGCGCCCGTCGGCTCGTCCGCAAGAAGGATGGACGGTTCGTTGACGAGGGCTCTTGCGATCGCTACGCGCTGGCACTGTCCGCCGGAAAGCTGATTGGGCTTTTTGTTGTACTGCCCTTTTAGTCCGACCTTGTCGAGAGCGCGTTTGGCTCTCTCCTGGCGTTCCTTTTTTCCTATGCCGGAGATAGTCAATGCCAGTTCGACGTTGCCGAGAATGGTCTGGTGGGGTATAAGGTTATAGCTCTGGAAAATAAAGCCAATTTTATGGTTCCTGTATACGTCCCAATCGTGGTCTTTGTAATTCTTCGTGGATACGCCCCCGATAAAGAGGTCGCCCGAAGTGTATTTATCCAGGCCACCGATGATGTTCAGCGTCGTTGTTTTTCCGCATCCGGACGGGCCGAGAATGGAAACGAATTCGTTTTTACGGAAATTCAGATTAATACCCTTCAGCGCGGCTACTTCGGTATCGGCGACTTTGTAAATCTTCGTGATGTTGACTAATCGTAACATAAAGTAAACTCCATATAGCAAACAATTGATTATGTCGATCCGTTAAAAAACGGATATTACTGCATTTTACCTATTTTATTCCACAGCTTATCGGCTTTTTTGACCCAGGCATCGTACCCGTCCGGGGTTTCGGGAAAGGCGAGATAAAGTTTTTTTACTTTGGCTCCCAGACGAAGTCCGGAAAGGAGATTTTTCACCGTCTTTAAGCTGAGTTTTCCGATTAAGATCGCACCTAAGATTCCCCCGACGATATGAAGGATATCGCCGATAGAGATTTTTATTTCCGGTCCGGCATTGACAGCTCCTAGCATCTTTTCGGAGAAGATGATATCCTTTTTGAAAAAGTACTCGAATTCCCATTTCGTTGCCGTGATCGCTTTGGTAAGAACGGCGCGGGTAAAGGCGAAATCTGCGCCCTGGACATTGTTGTAACGGGTGTTGATCGCCCAGATTTTTTCGCGGGAGCAGTCCCCTTCCATAATAGCTTTTTCCAGTACGTCGGCGACGATTTCCAATTGCGTCATACTGCTTGTTATGCCTTCGCCGTTGTTGGGCTTAGTTAAACAGGCAGCGTCCCCTGCCGCGACGAAGTTATCCGCAACGAAGGTGTACGGCGGTCGCGTGTACGGGGTGGTTCCGCGCTCCGTTCTTTTGACCTCGTAAGCAGGAAGTGCAACGTCTTTACGGAACCTTTCGAACATTTTTTCGGCGTACTCGTAACTGTGGCAGGCGCCGATACCGACGATCTTGCCCCCTTTGCTGTCCGAGGGTGCGATCCAGCTTTTATGATAGGGCCACCCTACGTTGATAGGTTTCTCTCCCAAAAAGTCAACGTAATACAGAATGACGTAGAACATATCCTCCGGCGTCAAAGAAAAGGTCTCCATGCCCATTTTATCGGGGAGCTTTCTTCTTGCGACGGCTGGGATACCCGAGCAGTCAACAACGACCTTCCCGAAGCACTCCTTTTCTTCGCCGGCTACGTCGTAGCGGACGCCTACGATTTTGTCATCTTTGTAAATGAAGTCGTTAAACGACGCGTTGTACTCGATATCCGCGCCGGCGGCAACCGCCTTTTTGTTCATCAAGCTGACGTACTCGTGCATATGAAGCCCTACCATGGGCGCGAAAGATTTTTTAGGGTAATTGCCACTGGGAGATGCGGTGTAATTTTCTTCAAATTCAAAAGCCCATTCCGGACTTCCCTTTTTAACCTTGGGCAAGTGATAGCGGTCAAAATCCTGTTTAGCGATATGAACGATATCCATTTTTCTTCCGACGTTCTCGGCGTCGGCTTTTTCAATGACTTTGACGATAAAACCTTTCTTTGCCATAAGTTTGGCAAGAAAAGCGCCGCTCGTTGAAGCTCCGATCACAATTACGTCGTAAAGCATAGTCCACCTGACTGTATAATATAATATATTATAATTACATATTTGGCAGGGAATGTCAACGCAATAAATAAATTTAATATATTTTTTAAGATTATATGCCGTATTTTGTCTTAATCCGCTCTATTTTTTTGCCGAGCGGTTTAACAAGAACGAACAAAAAGATGATATTGGAAAAGACGTAGACGGCGGTGATGGGAAGAGAGGAAGTAACGGCGGCAAGGTACTTTTCTCCGTTAAACCCTCCATCCAGCCAAAGAACGGTCAGAATGTCCATAAAAAGGGAATAAAAAATCCCGGAAAGGACGCCGTAGATAAGTAAAACCGAAATGTGTTTTTTCATAACCGCATTGAATATCCCGGCGATAAAACCTATCAGTCCCCACGCCACCATTTGGAACGGAGTCCAGGGACCCTGTCCGAAGATAAAGTTACTGACAAGTACGGACAGACTACCGCACAAAAAACCCGACTCTGCGCCAAGATAGATCCCGGCAAGAATGACGATCGCCGTAACCGGCTTGAAATGGGGAAGATAAGAAAAGACCAACCGCCCCAGTACCGAAAGAGCTACTAAAAATGCTAATACCACCGTCTTTCTGACGTCGGAAACTTTCCTTTCAAATGATACAAAAAATGGAATACAGGATACGACAGCTATACAAACGGATACCCAAATATATCCTCTCTCGCGAAACAGGAAGTAACCGCCGACGGCAATCAGCGGAACGAGGACGAGGAATAAAAGAAGGGATATTATCATTTTAATTTTCATTTCCGTACCCAAATAATATTTGCTCCGTCGTAACGGCATGGGGGAGCATTCCCCTACCGATTCTTGCGGCGGAAGTGGTATAGTAGTTATTTTCGGAGAAGAAATTCTCAGGGCGGGGGGGTGGGAGAATTTCGCCGCCGAACATAAGGGTGCACCGATCGCTGACCGACGCCGCAAATTCAAGGTCGTGGGTGACAAGGACAATCGTTATCCCGTTTAAACTTTTCAACGTTCTTCCCAGTTCCTCTTTGGAAAAGCAATCAAGCCCCTTTGTCGGCTCGTCCAAAAGGAGTATCTTCGGTTTTAGATTGAGTAGCTTAATAAGAGCGCACTTTTGTTGTTCGCCGCCTGACAGGTCGTGCGGATGACTGTTCAGTAATTTCCCCATGCCCATTTTTTCGGCGATGCTTTTCCCCTCTTCTCCCAGTTCGTCGGCTACTTTATCCCGTAAAAAGAGAGTCAATGGGTCTTGCGGCAGGTAGGCGATATTATTCCGGTACAGTTCCTCTTTCTTCATCCTGGCTACGTTCTTTCCTCTTATTATCACTTTTCCGCGATAAGGTTTCTTTATCCCTGCAAGGAGCTTAAGCATCGTGCTCTTCCCCGAGCCGTTGCCGCCGACTATGGAAAAGATTTCGCCGGAAAAAACCGTCGCGTCCGCCCCTTTTAAAACGTCCTCTTCTTTCTTTTCGTAGCGGAACCATACGTTCTTCATTTCCAGGGCTACTTCCCCTTTTTTCTCCTCTGTTACCGTGATTTGATTTTTACTTTCCATTTTTGACAGGTACTCGCGCCCCTCTTTGACGGACAGCGGTATCTCCCCTTCTCTGCCCATTTTGTTCCACAGCTTTGCCGCCGTAGGGAGGACTTTTTCGTACTCTCCGTCCGCTATTTTTTTGCAGACCTCTCGGGGAGAACCATAATAAGAAATCTTCCCCTCTTCCATTACGGCAATCTTATCGGCAATGGGTAATACCTCTTCCAAGCGGTGTTCGCACAGTAGCACCGTTATTCCCAGTTCGCTATTCAATCTTTTTATTGTGGACAGAAAGCCGTTTGCCGCGATGGGATCCAAACGCGCGGTCGGCTCGTCCAAAATAAGTAAGGATGGCGAAACGGTCATAACGGACGCCAGCGTCAGCAATTGTTTTTCGCCCCCGGAAAGACATACCGTATCCTTTCCAAACCATGGCGTTATCCCAAAATAGTTGGACACTTCCCCCACCCTTGCGGAAATCTTTTCGGACGGATAACCGAGGTTTTCCATATAAAAAGCCAGTTCGTGCCACACTCTGTCTGTGACGATCTGGTTTTCCGGACTCTGCATAACGAACCCGATTCCCTCCGCCGACTCGCGCAGGCTCAGTTCCTTTTTGTTCTTTCCTTTAAAAAGTATCTCTCCATTCTCCACCCCTGCCGGCGTGAGTTCCTTTTTAATAAGTTTAAAAAGGGTACTTTTGCCGCAACCGGTTTTACCGTACAACACGACGAACTCCCCTTCGTTAATGGATAAAGTAAGTCCGTTAAGTACCTTTTTATCGCTCCCGGAATAGGAAAAGGTCAGATCCTTGATCGAGAGTATTTCCATACTGCTTCCTCCTTAATTGCCTGCAAGACGAGCAAAGCCGATTGCATAGCGAACAAAACAAACATGCCCGTCGTACCACTTCCGCATTCGACGGGCGTTACGGTCGGATAAAATTGATAGTCAATAAAACCCATCGCTATACCTACGATGATGGCAACGAAAGTGAAAAGATTACCGCACATAAACACGATATCATACGGTCTTATTTTATAGAGGACGAGAGAACTCCTCCCTTTCAGTCCGTAGCCTCGAGCGGACATGGACATCCCCGTTTCCACCGCGCTCTCCATTGCGTGCGTTATCAGCGCGGAAAAAAGTTTTACAGCCCCTTTTATTTGGGCGATAAACCCACTTTCGGCAAAGTCCCCAAGGGTGGATTGGACCTCCCTTATTTCCCACCATTTATTTCTGAAACGGGGTATCATGCGAAGGGAAATAGTCAAAACAAGCCCGATCTTCGGCAGCCTTCTTCCTACCAAAAAAACCAGCTTATCTTCCGTCATGATACCGTTCCAAACCCTACACCAAAGTAGCACGCTCAAAAACATCCCCGAGGACACGATACCGTATATGGTCGCCTCGTAGGTAATAGGTTTCCCGTTAAGGAAAAACAACGGCGTCGCCCCGCTATGGGAAAACAGCGGATTACTTAATGCTACGATGATATAAAAAGGCAAATAAAACTTCAGTTCTTTTAAAAAGCTCTTCCCGCAGACGAAAAAGCATACAACGACGGCAAAAAAAAGGGATATTGCAACGAATACCGGGTGCATTATAAACATCCCCAGTATAATCTGTCCCAAAAGATGCAGGGCAACGGTCAAAGGGTGCAGGGCGGCATAGGCGAACTTTTCTTTAGTATTCATCGTTCACCTCAAAAAAATCCGACACGTCGCTGCCCATTTTCGTGGTGTATAAAAAGCAGATCTTATCCCCTGTTTTGACCTTCTTCTCCGAACAATTGACGTCGCTGAATTCTCCGTTTACGGCAAACATCCACCCCGATTCGTTCCCGTAAGAAAACTCGGCGAGATTGTCGATAGACTGAATATACCCCGTCACGTAAGAAAGTTGCAATTTACCTTTCCGCGTAGCAATAACGATAGCGTCCAGCACGGTGCCGTTTTCCTTTACGCCGACGTTGCCAGAAAAAATGACCGGGTCATTACTGTCGATAACGTCCTTTCGGATGCTGACGTAGACGATGACGTCCCCTTCTTCCAAACTTTCCGAATAGTATTCATCCACCGATTGAAAGGTGGATAGACCAATAAACAGAGAAACGCCGCACCCGACCACTAAAATGACGGTGATCTCCTTCCAGCCGCCTTTCTTCGTTAAGACCAAAACGACGCAGGCAAGGACGCAGGCACCTGCGATACCCACGGCAACCCAGGCATTGACGGGCAAATTCGCCTTTATTTGGGCTTTTGACTTGCTTTCGCCTATTACCTCGGCGGCCTTGCCAAAGCCGTATTCCGGCAAAGAATAGAACGCCTCGCCCTTTTCTTTATACAACTTATATGCGACGAGTGCGGAGAGAGCCTGGACGGTGGCTCGCTCGTTGTACACGCCCCCCTGCTCGTGGCAAAAAAGGTTATTATCCATTCGGTAACTCATCAGCGCGTCGAGAGCGCTTCTGCTTTTAATAAATCTCTCGTCGGCCGCGCAGTCTATTCCAAGAGCGGACAAGGTGATGATGACCTGGGCGGTACTTTCGCAGTTATTTGCGCCCATCGTCTTAAAGGTGCCGTCCTGCTGTTGTGCCGAGGAGAGAAAAGAAATCGCACTTTCGACCACCTCGCTATCGCATTCCCCTGCCAGAGCCTGCATACACATTGACGTCACATCCACGTCGGAACTACTCCCAAAAAGCGCCCAGCCGCCGTCTTCCTTTCGCATGGAGAGTATCTCCGCAACCAGTTCGCCTTTATTTACTCCCTCGATAGGGATATTATTTTTCAGTAGGTGCAGAGCAAATACCCTGCTCATAATACCGAGGGCATAGACGTCCTCGCTTGACCCGGAAACCTCTTTTCCGAATGCTTTTTGATAAAAAAGATACTTTTCCCTCGTGCTGGCAGAACCTGCTTTTTTTAGGTCGATTGCGTCGCTGACGACGGAAAAATCCAGTCCGCCAACATACCGCCTCATGCAAAAAGCGGCGTCCAACCCCGTTCCGGATCGGGCGCCGCTCAGATATTCTTGCATGGAAGAACAATCGTTTTCGGCTAGAAAAGCAGTAAAACAAACGTCGATATCGTCTCCTGCCGCATTCGCCGATTCCGAGCCGCCGATAGCCGCCCAAAAAACGATGAAACACAGCAGCAGACAATATATTTTTTTCATCCTATTTTACGGTAACGACGCATACCGCCGGGACTAAACTCATCGTGTCGTTAGATGCGACAATTACGTATGTTCCCGCACTCGCAAAAGTCAAGGTAACGTTTCCGTTTTCATTCGTAACAAATTCTCCTTCTTTTCCGTCGACAGTAATTACCGCGCCGGCAGTCGGAACGAGAGAGGCGTTCCATTGGTCGTCCAATTCGGTGTTCTTTACGGTCAGAACAACCTCTTCGCCGGCAGTTGCCTCAACCGTGCGTTCGGTAAAGATAGTATAACTATCGCTCCAAGCAACGGTGTCTTTAATGATATAAGCGTTCAAGTAGTCCCCATCTGCCATTTCGGCATTAATCGAGTATGCCATTTCATCATTGATATAGTACATGCAATTTCCCGTCTCAACGCTCCAGATTTTGGTAATGAATCCCTCGCTTAGTGCAAACTCTTTGTTTTTAGCCGCGTGGAAAGCACGGATGGCTTCTTCGGCGGTAATTGTTTTATCGTTATTAAGGTCAGTTACGGTGATTTTTTCCTGTTTCATTTCCAATACGCCGGCATTGGAGAATGTAACGTAGACGTCGATAGCAACCGGCTTCACGGTAACGACGCAAACGGTGGGAACAAGATTCATCGTATCGCTAGATGCGACGACCACGTACGTTCCTACGTTCTCAAAGGAAAGAGTAACTTTGCCGTCTTCGTCCGTCGTGAATTCTCCCTCTTCTCCGTCAATGGTGATCTTTGCTCCCGCGGTAGCAACCTTTGACGTGTTCCAATTTGCATCTGTTTCAAGGTTCTTTACGGTCAGCATGACCTCTTCGCCGGCAGTAGCTTCCACTGCGTGTTCGGTAAAGAAGGTATAACTATCGCTCCAAGCGGTTGTGTCTTTAATGATATAAGCGTTCAAATAGTCTCCGTCCGCCATTTCGGTATCGATAGAGTATGCCATCTCATTGTTGATATAGTACATGCAATTTCCCGTCGAAATGCTCCAAATCTTCGTAATGTAACCACCATTCAATTCAAATTCTTTGTTTTTAGCCGCATGGAAAGCACGGATAGCTTCTTCGGCGGTGAACTTGTCATCCCCGTTGAGGTCGGTAACGGTGACTTTCTCCTGTTTCATTTCCAATACGCCGGCATTGGAGAAGGTAACATAGACGTCGATAGTCGCCTCGGTTTCACCCGGGTCTTGGGGAGGATCCTGTTGTTGATTTCCGCCCGGTTCTCCTGACGGTTTAATGACAGTGCCGTCTCCATCTTGATTAATAACGGTACCGTCATCGGTAGCCGGCGCGTTATCGGCGCAAGCAAAGAGCAAGAAGCAGCATAGTAAAATGCTGACAATGGTTAGTATCTTTTTCATAGTTATAATACCTCGCTTTTGTTTATTTTCGCATTTCTGCGATTGATTTTTGATTTAACGTGTTTTTCTTTGGCTTTCTGAAGACGCTGTTCTTTCTTCGACTCCTTTATGCCGGCTTCTTCCAACGCGTGCGGCCAGGGACCAAAAAAGCCTTTTATTAAGGCGACTTCTTCATATGTAAAGTCGCTTTTTTTAGGAAAGCGTCCCGTTTCGGTCTGTTTGTTTTGTAGTAAAATAATACACTCTTCTTTCGTCATGCCAATAAAAAAATCCTTTTCCGCTTAGGGAAAAGGATATACTGAGGTCAGCAAGAAAAGTCCGCTTTAACGCGGAGCAAATTTTCATTCCGACAGCTCGCCTTTCCTTTTACCCAAAAGCGTTACGTGCCATGCACTGATTTGCGGTGAGTATTCCGACTGTTACGGTAATGGTGGTTGCGACGGATTTGCACCGAACTTCCCTCTGATCCGCCTATCTTTGACGGAACCGCAGGTATATTCTAACAAAGTCACCGGGCGGTTGTCAAATTGTTATACAAAAAAAGAGACCTCTTGGGAAAAGAAGTCTCTGTTTTTCTGTTTAGGGACGAGAAACGTTAGTTCTGTCTACCGATCAGGTTCTTTCTGTTTTCGTCGTTATCATCCTCGGGTTTTTCCAGAGAATCGACGATTTGGACGCCGTTTGCCTGGTTGGTGATGATATCGAAGTTATAGAAGTAATCGGACGAGAGCGGCAGATCCCATTCGCACTCACCGAAGGATTGACCTACGAGGAATCCGACGATGACGTTCTTGCAGTCTTCGATAGTGAACGTTCCGTTCGAGATACCGAAGCTGAACGTTGCGCCGCCCTGCTCTACCGATGCGGCATAACCGCCGACGTACAAGGTACCTATGTTCCTGATGTTGACGTTAAGGGCGGAGATGTTGTTCCTCAGCTTGCTGGCGTCGGAGATATCACTCATGTCGATGGTGCCGCCGGAAACGATTGCCGCAAAGCCGGATACGTACGCCGTCGTACTGTCGTCCTCACCGGTGATGGAAATGGTACCGTCGATGGTGATGTTCTTGATGTTACCGCCTGCCATCAGTTTAACGGCGATAGGCGCGTAGTAGAGCGTTTCGTTGTGCTTAACTACCTTGGTGTAGTTGACGTTGATACTGAGGTTCTGAATGGTACCCATTACCGTGTAGACGAGCGGTTTGGTTACGTTCGTCAAGACAACGATGTTGGACGCACTCGCGCTGATCTCCCCTTCTCCCGTTCCGTCGATTGTTCCGGTAAAGTTCAGTCCCTCGCCTATGGTCTGGAAGTCACTGAAGCTGATGTCGCTCGTGATACGGTAGTAGGCGTAGAGGGCGAGGTTGATGTTCTTGAAGTCAGCTTCGTTCTGAATGATGAACGGGTCGCTGACCAAGCCTGCGCCGGAGACCGGGTACCAGTCGTTGTTGGAATTGAAGAGCATGGAGAACGAGGACATATTGTTGTTGAACCTGGTATCTCTCATCGTCTGGTTGTCGAACTTAACCATGACGGGTTCATGCCCCTGGACGACGGAGCCGTTACCGATAGCCTTATCGGAAGCAACGACGCCGAGGATGTAGGTGTTATTCAGAAGTGCGTAGACGGTCGACTTATTCAGAGAGGACTTCATTTGACCGCTACCGAGGATAGCGCCGGCTTCAACGCTGGTATCCGAACCGGAGCCTTTGGTCTCCACTCTACCGAGGGAGAACACGGCGTATTCACCGTTATCGGAGTTCTGACGAGCGATAATGACCGCTTGATCGTCCAATCCCGATTGTCCGACGATACCGCCGGCTTTAATGATGGGCGCGGTGACGCTCAAGTTGTTCATGCTGAGGATATCTCTCAAGGTGGACCCTGCGGCGTATCCGACCACACCGCCGGCATATACGCTTCTGTTTGTAGAAACGATAGAAGTGATACCGATGATGAGTACGTCGTCAACGATCGCCATGTTGCCCGATTGTCCTGCGACGATACCTGCCATCAGCGTCGAACTTCCGGTGTAGGTAAAGTCGACATTGACTTCGGCAAAGACGATGTTTTCTATCGTACCGTTCAGTTGTCCGAAGAATCCGAAGTATTTTTCACCGTACTGGTCGATACCTTTACCGAATCCGCTCAAAACTTTGTATTCGGTGCTGTTATCATAGGCGCCGCCTTTGATCTTACCGCTGAATACTTTATGAATGACGGTCGGACGATAGGTGGAGATATCGATATCGTCGGTGATGGTGTAATTGAGGTTGACGTATTTCTCAATGGAATTGAGTGCGCCGACGGTGCTGATTTCCAAAGGCGCCGAACTGGTACCCCAACCGAATCCGTAGGTTTCGCCAACGGAAGAAACGTTGTAACCGAAGTCGGCATACAGCTTGGTCAGTACTCTGTCACGGACTTTGACTTCGACGATAGTGGTATCGCCGACCGCGCCGGTGAGGGTGCTGGCGTTCTCCGTCAAGTGGTCGATGCCGATCCACGTTCCATAGGAAGAATTGAATTCCTGTCCGATGGTGGATACGACGTTGTCGTTAAAGAAGGTATTGTTACGATAGTAGCGCAATCCGCTGTGATCAGCCGTAGAGCCTACCGGAGAAACGATACCCACTTTAACCGTGCTATCGGTGTCGTATACAGTGATGTCGCCATAGGCGATCGCCTTAATAAAGTTGGTTGCCGTCATGGTTCCGAACATACCGCCGATACGAGCGTTACGCAAGTTTGCACCGTCGTTTCTGACGCGGACGTCGGTAAATACCGCTTCGGATACGCCGCCCTCGTCGCTGCCGAGAGTGGAACCGTTATCCGTTGCCGCAATGCCGCCGAAGTAGACCGTTCCGGTAAATCCGGACAGGCTGGTGATAACAACGTCGGTTGCCGAGACGATCACGTTCTTCAACGTTCCGCCGTTCATCGTTTTGGCGAGGAGACCGATATAGATATCGTCGGAGCCGGAGGCACTGACAAGCAGTCTGTCGCCGGAGACGATCTCGAGGTTGGTGACGGTGCCGGCGAGTTCATCGAAGATGCCGTAGGACTCAGTCAGCGTGCCGTTATCCCAAGTCACGGTGATCGTTTTGTTGTTACCGTTAAGGGACGCCTCGAACGTTCCATTCAGTCCGCGGAAGGTATCCGGCGTAAAGGTAATGTTATTTTTGAGCTTAAAGACGAACGGATTTTCCTTTTCCGTATCGGTCAAAGCGTATGCGTTTTGCAGATAGCTGGCTTTCACGAGGGAGTCGTCCTTCGGATTGTAAACGTAGTAGTCTTCTGCAATGTACTTGAAGTCGGTCAGGTTGTTGATAGCAAAGTACCCTAAATCCTCGCCGGTGAGGTATTCGTCAAAGTACTTGACGACGAACTCCTGTCTTTCCACCGGAGCGCCGCTTTCTCTTATCGCTACGCGGAAATTACCGGTGCTGTTACGCACGAAGTAATCTTTGCCGTTGAGGAACAGCGTATCTTCGGTGATTACGTAGCCGGAGGACGTCTTTTCGTAAATCGTCGGAGTTGCGGGTACAGGCGAATTGGCGGTGTAACCGGTATAACGATCATACAGGGCGATGTAGGGAACTACATAGTAGGCGCCTACGTTATAAGAGTGTTCCAACGTGGTCTTGTTGCTGGTAGGAACGACGTCGGTGTAGACTTTGTTGCCGTATTGATCCAGTTCCAGTTTATAGTACTCGTATTTCAGTTCCGGCGTGACGGGCGTCGTGCTGTTGCCCCAGTAATACCTGACGGAGCCGGTCGTAGCCGTATTCGTCTGACTGGTCTGCATATAGAAGGTCGTACTGCCGTAATCGACAACCAATTCCGCGCCGAAGTCGGCGACGATCTTAATGTTATATCTGCCGAAGGTCTCGGTGAAGGAACCGCCCTCCTCGTTGACCAAGGCGCCGTCGTTGTTCTTGTAGACGGAATTGACCTTAACCGTATTGCCCTCTCCGTCCACTTTTACTCTGCGGATTTCGGTATAGTTATGGAAGTTATTATAGGTGTACGTCTTGCCACCGACAGTGACGTCGTTGCTCTTTGAGGCGTAAACTACCTTGATGATGTCGCCGTGCTTGTACTGGTTGACGACGTTGACGTTGACCGCGCTGAATGCGCCGCCCTCTGCGTTCGACCAGTCGCCCTTGTAGACGACGTAGTTGACGAAGCTCGACGTGCTGGTGTTATAGACGCGGTTTTCTTCCATCTCCGACCATGCGGTGCAGAGCTGCGCGTCGTACGTGTACTGATATCTGTTGGTATCGACGTTGAAGGCAAAGGCGAACGACTCGTCGTCTACGCCGTCGATGTTGTGACCGGTCGACATACCCAAAGCCTTTTGCAAGGTCTCTTTGGTGTAGCTGACGGCGTTATATTTAACGGTGGTTATTTCATTACGCGCCGAAGTACTGTCGAAGATACCGTCGCCGAGGATGAACTCCATACCGGAGTTGGAAACGACCTTAAAGCGGTAGGTACCCTGGATAATCAGTCCGGTTATGGTATACACGCGGTCGCGGTTGGTGTCCTCGCCCATCGTGCTGACTTCCATCCAGCTCAGGTCCGCATCGGATGTGGTATTTAACCTTCCGTTGTCGTCGATATAGGAGACTCTGGCGGCGTAAACCTTAAATCCACTGTACGGTTTGGCGGCGCGATAGGTGTATTCGCCGTTGACCTTTTCCACAAGTCCCGCTTTCAGTTTGACTTTTACGTCTTCGACGTACCATTTATCGCCGCTTCCGGCATAGTTCCAGTTGGCGGCCTTTCCGCTCTGTCCGCCCGAAGTCTGGCTGGTAATGGACGCCACCGAAAGAACGGGGGTACTGTTGTCAATCTTAATATAACTGGTGTTTTCATCCGACTCTTTGTGCGTGCCGGTCTTTCTGTTGACGGCGTTCTCGGTGGCTTTGATGGTAAACCGTCTGTCACCGTTCTGATTGATGGCGATATAGAGGACGACCAGTCCCGTACCGCTGTCTCTCTGCGCTAAGAAGTCGTTATAGGTCATGCTGTAATATTCCACATAACCCGTCTGATCGACGTAGTTTGTCGAAGTTTTGAGCGCTTCTTGTAAATACAGTTTGGCGCCGCTGTACCCGACGTTACCGATCTCCACTTTCATAATGACGGTGTTCTTCTTCGTCCAGGCAACGGTATTGGAAACGAGGGAATATCTCTTGACCTCATAGGTAGCGCTGTTGTAGTTGGTTGCGCCGACAAGTTTATATTGTCCGGTCGGTGCGAGCGGAATTTCTTCGTAACTGTCTACCGCCGCTACCGAAATAGTGGGCGTATTGATATCAATGCGGATATCTTTGACGGTGAATACTTCGCTGAATTTTCCTGCACCGGACACAACGTAGAACTTATACGCAAAGTTGTTTTGAGAGGTGCAGAGAGAAAGGGTGAACCCAACGGCGTACGAAGAACCCGTTCTGGCGTGGGTGACGTTGACGATGGTAAACACCACCGAACTGTCGGACTCTTGCAAATTGTTACTGAACGATCCGTTCGCGTAAGCGTATCTGTTCCCGTTCGGTTTGAGGCAGACCCACTTGGAGTAATCGTTGACGTTTGCGCCAAGATCGGTGGTGTAATAGAACACGTTACCGCTGGCGTAGTTCAGTTCGGTCGGATCGGCGGTATGATCGGTGGTCAACGCGAGGTCGACTTTTTCGTTGACGTAGTAGGTACTATCCGAAGAGCATACCCACACGTTGCCCGTCTTGCCACCGTACAGTTCTTGCGAAGAAGACACCGACACGTCGATACCCGGCGTGACTTTGTCTACTTTCAGACAACCGACGTTGTTAGAACCGCTGAAAGCGATGTTGGAGAAAATGTTACCTACTAAGTAGTAGTTACCAACTTTGGTCGGCACACTCTTATTACCGCCGGCGTCGACGAAATCGGGACGGCTGATGGACATCGACGTTCCGGCGTTATTGACGCTGGCGCCGTTCGTCATCTCATAATATTCCGCATTACTCAAAATCCGCAGATTGTAGTATTGGAAGTAAGCCGTTTCGTCTTCCGCCAAAATGATCTCGAACTTCACCGTATTGACGTCTTGATCTATGTTGCCGCCCTCCGGTGTGGTATACGCTATTCCTTTGGCGAGCGTCTTCCAGTTGGATTCGGTAAAGGTGCCGTTGTAGTTGTTGCGTGCTTGCAGTATAAAGCCGCTTCTACCATAGGTAGCCCTTCCGATAATCTTGATCTTATTCTGCGCCCAGTTGCCCGGAACATATTCATCCCATTGCCCGGTCACCGAGTTGTACGTCTCGTACCTTAACGAGGTAATGGTCGATTGGACGGTGTCGATCTTCGGAGTGAATGTTACTTCCGTCTTGTTACCCGCTTTATCCACGGCGGTAATGGTGTACTCGGCGTTATATTCGCAATAAACAAGGCTTGTACGCGTGTAAGTATTGCTGTCACCGTTATAGGTTATAGCGGTGGGCCTATACAGTCCGTCACCGGTAGAGTCGCTGAGCATTCTGTAATCGTTCAACATCCAAGCCGAGCCTTTGCTCCAACCGTTGCCGCCCTTCCAGGATAGCTTAACGTTGTCGATTAATTTACCTACTTCTACGGCTTTACCCATCGAGAAGTTATCTGCGATACCAACGCTGAGAAGTTTTGCAAAGCGGTTATAAGAGGTCGCTTCGGCGATCGCCTTGTAGGTACCGGAATTGGTGTCGATAACGGGTGCCTCCGTATCCATATAGACGTATTTGGTGTTACTCGTCGTGCAGATGGACGGCAGGTTGCCGCTTCTGGTCATGGTGGAAACTCTGGTTACGCCGTTCTGGAAAGAGTATTTGTATTCGTCTTTGCAGTTGTTATTCGCAGGCAAAGTGAAGGTCAATTGTGTGCTGTTGACCGTTCCCGGGGTGATAGCGATCTTGATCTTCTTATCAATGACACCGGAGTATCTGTTGCTGTTGATCTCGATATCGGTGACTACGCCGTTAACCTTCCAATAGTTCTTATTGCCCGATACAACCGGTTCGATGGTGTTCGTCGTGGAATTGTAGTTGATGATATACGGACTGGTATTGAACGTTTTATTGGTCAACTTATCGGTCGTCGCGTCATAGTAGCGAAGTAGAACGTAGCTGCCGCTCTTGCTGATCGTGGGACAATATACGTTGTAATTTTTCGTGGCATACAAAGTATGACGAGAGGTATCGTCCCACATATCCTTTTGCTGAATGGTAAACAATCCGAATCCGCTGGTACCGTATTTGACGGTGATCTCCACGTCCACTTTGGTGCGCGTGAAGACCTCTTCGCCGTTGTTGTTACCTTTGTAGCTGACCTGATTGTTCACGGCATCGCCGTTGGCATTCTGATAGTTGTACATATTGACGGTAATGGAAACGTCGTTGGCGTCGATAAGAGGCGCATAGCTGGGCGTCGTGGACGAAGACATCGTCTTACCGAGTCGGTCGGCTGCGGTCGGTTGGAAAGATCCCGAACTGGAAGCAAGGTATCTGTAGTACGTCAGTGACGTCGTTCCCTGGCTGACCGCTGTACTGCTCAGACTGCCGTAGGTTATATCGGTCGCAACCGACATACTGGAGCCGTTGGATTTTTTAATTGTCACCGCATAGCAACCGTTCGTTGCCGAAGCGTTCAGCGTGACCTGGGTATACAGATTGTCGAACCAAACGATCTTGGTCGGGACGCCGCCGATGGTAACGACGCGGAGGTTATTGACGGTCAGCTTAGTTAGTTTGATGCCGTTGGCTTTAACCGTGTTGTCGTCGACGCCGATACCGAGGTCTTCTATTGCAAAATAGCAATAGACCTTACCGTTGGTGTACTCGTCGGCAACGGTGTTGGACCAAAGAAGGGTTTTCGGTATGGTAGAAGTTCCGTTTCTGACAAGGTTAAAATCGACCACGCCGCCGCTTGCTTCGTCGGTGTCTCTTGCCATCGAGAAGAAGGTGGCGTTATTATAGAAAACCGGTGCCGCGTTATCCATGAGGACGTCGCCCATCTCGATAAGATAGTATTTGCCCGTTCCGCTGACGATCAGTAGATCGAAGCGGTTTTTGATGGTCTCTCCTTTGACTAAGAAGTTATTGGTCTGCGTCGGTACCCTCGTCAGCGATGCATCCGGCGTGTAAGTTACTTGCGACGTATTGGTTAGCGTCCAAGTGCTATTATTGTTAAAGTATCCCCAGCCGTTCGCGCTGAAGTTATAATTGTCGGGTAAAACGTTGCCCTTCGTGCTTAGCGACAAGGAGGTCAATCCCGTCTCACTGGAAAGGCTCTTCTTAAAGTCACGCTTTCTTAAATACAGTTTATAGCCGGAAATACCAATCGTTATGCTGAAATTCAGCTGGAGTTCCGTCGTTTGCGTATAGTATTCTTTGTTCTCAAACCATCCGCGCAGTACCTTAGTTCCGTTGACGTCGCCGGTGTAACTACCTTCGGTAGAAGTGGTTCCGTCAGAGTACTTAACGGGGTGGGTTCCGGTCAAGGCAACCGTGGGAACGATGCTGTCTACCACAGGGAACATTTTATGAGCGACAACCGATTGATTGGTTACCGTGTTGGTGCCGGCTGTACTGAATCCGCCGATTTTGCCGGTTATTTTATTGCCAAGCGTATCGGTTACCGAGAAATCCCACTGGCTGGTATCGCCGGTAGAAACGTACCCGTAATAAGGATTGGATGCGTTGGAACTGCGATAGAGGTATTTTTTACTGTTGTTGTCGATCAGAGTGCGAGCAACCAGTCTGTCCGTCGTTTTTGAACGCGTACCGACGTTATCGCTTGCACTCGAGTAGGTGGTGACGTAGTAGTCGCAATTGACCGCGCCGTAGCCGGTCTCCGAAAGATTGCTTTGGCATACGCCCGAGCCGTTCAGACCGTTGACGCAGTCGGAAACAATCATATATAGATAGAGTTTAGCGTCCGTCCAGATGAATTTTTCCGATTCGTTGTATTTTTTAGAATATGTTTTATTCAAATAGAAGCTCGATCCGATATAGTCGTAGTACATGACGATATTGGAGTCGCTCAGCGACGTTACCGTACTGGTGGTCGCAAAGAACGCCGCGCTGAGAACGGGTGGGGTATTGTCCTGCCGGATCTCGATGTTGCCGGACATAGTCTCGGGCGGGACCGGAGCGCGTCCTGCCGTCGTCTTGTTCTTCGTCTGGCTGGCAGCCTTCATTTCCAATTGCAATGCGCGCGTTCCGGGCGTAAAGTACCACCACTCCTCTTTGTTTTGAGAAATGACGAGCTGTGTAACGCCGATACTGCCGCTACTGTAACTATAAGCCCCCGTCTTATTATCTATATCCCTGTATCCGAGAGAACTGCCCGTGTTGCTAAGTCCGGGTACAATGGTGATGCGAATGAGAACGTACGCCTTTGTCCAACCGCCTGTGTAGCCTACGGCTTTACTGTTGATTGCTTTAGCCGAGACCATGGCGTCGAAGTCCGTTTTACTTGCGACGGTATAGGTATTGACCGTCAGATCAACGGGGAACGGGTCGGCCTTATAGACGAGGTCGGTGGTATTGCCGTTGCTATCCTTCGTCCCCAATCCGCTCTTCGTGGTATAGGTGTTTTCATTACCGATAAAGTCTTTGGCTTTAAAGGTATAATGCAGGTAGGTACCCGGCGTAATATCGTATAGACCGCCACTGAGGAAGGTTCGGTTATTGCCTTTATCATCCCTGTACGTACCGCTATTGGTGATATTTTGCATATCCAGCGGATCGAACACCTTCACCTGCACGTAATAATTATTGCCAAAATACTGCATCACGCCGTTGGTCGTCTTGGTGTAAATGTGCGTTTTTCCGGCGGAATCGGTGTAGGAATAGGTAAAGATAAAGGTGTACTTACTCTGCGTCGTTTGCGTCGTAGCGTTACCATTTTTACCGTAACTGATCGTAGCCGAAGAAGAGGTACTCAGTCCGGAATAGGTATCGGATATCTTAAAGACGGCGTAGTAGCTACTGCCCGTCCAATTGCTGGTCAGACCTGCTTCCGTTGCGTTCCAGGCATTGCCTATGGTAGAAGCGTCCCTCGTACCGTTGCTGAATCCAAGTAGGTTTATGGTCGGCAAAGAGGTATCCATCCTCGTTTTAATGGTAACGGTCGCCGAATTCTTCGTCTTTCCGGCAAAGTAAATGGTATTATTGATGTCACCGGGTGTGGTGAGACTGACAGTAAACTTTGTATATGTCGCGCGCCCGGGCGAACCGGAGTAGGATAATCCGTTCGATCGATAGTGCGTTATTTGTCCGCTGTTAGGCGTACCGCCGTTAGCACCGTTCACCTTCAACTGACCGCCCGAGGAGCCGCAAATTACCTGCACGTAGAGAGTTTTGGAAGTGATTTTCTCCCATTGATAATAGTACGTTACGGTAGAACTGTTGGTACCGTCGGTACTGGCGATACAGTTCGCCGCGGTGCAGTTGGCGTCCGTATAAACGCGGACAACGGGAGTGAAGGTATCACGATAGACGCGGATGCAATTGGTACCGTTGACGGTGGTGCTGTCCGGCGTTTTGTAATAAGCGGTCCATTGGTATCCCGCCGAGGCATAAGGTGCCGTAATGGACTTATAGTTGGTGTTATTCTGCGTTCTGTTTTTTGATAAAGTGGTGTTGTTATACCCGTTATAGGCATCCGAACGGTTGCCCGCCCAGTCGACGGCAACGACGTAGAACCAGGGATCTTTATTGGTGGCGCCGGATATATTATAGCTATCCCAGTTGCCGCTGACAGTCCAGGTAAAGGTCTGCTGCGCCGAGTTACCGGCAGAGGTCGCAGCTAGGGCAGTGCCGCCGGAGTTACTTGTGAGCGTGGCTACCGGAGAAACGGTACGGTTGCTTCTCGGGTCTACGTTATAGATATAGATAGCTTTCAGTCCGGAACCGTTGTTGCAGTAGGTGTTTCCGGAAATGGAGCTGGACGTATTGGCAAAGTCCTGCGCCTTTATAGTTATGACCGGATTGCCGCCCGTATAGGAGTTTTCCGCAGTACCACCGCTGACGGTAACCGATTGCACCTGTGGTGCAACGGTGTCTATCTTAAAGTTAGAGAATGCCGTACTATTAATGGTTACCGTTGTGGTGTGTCCGGCATAGTCGTTGATAGAAAGAGTGAAGCCTTGCGTCTTTTTATCGGATGCCGTCCATACGTTTCTGTAGTCATAGGGCATGTAGAAGTAGACGTAGCACCGCATATAGTTCGTGGAGCTCTTTCCTCTCTTATTACGATCGCTCATACCAACGTAGTTGGTAATATTGGTTCCGCCGCCGCTCGCAGTAACCGCGGCGGTGCAGACGTACAATTTTCCGTTATAGAAGAACTTCAGCGTGGCGGTATTTAATCCGCAGTGCTGATAGATGTTGGCCAGGTTGGTTGTATTGGTGATAGAGGTACCGATCCTGTCATAGAAGGACATGTAGCAGTACAGCGGCGCCGATGCCCAGTTATAACTGTTCCATGCCGTATCGTCGCTGGTCCAATAAGTGCCGGCATTGCTCTTCGTGTTATCTTTGTGAACGGTAAAGTTGTTGTCGGAGACAGGCGCCTCGCAGTCGACGCAGGAGATCCAGAAGTTGCTGACCAGGGTACGTTGATTGCCGACGTAGTCTTTGGCGTATACCGTCCAGCATCCGTTGGCGTTGTTTGCAGAAACGGCGCCACGCCACCAGTAATAAGAACCGGTGTGGACGGTGCCTGTGTTGGAGAAGTTAACGGTTACACCGTTTTGACTGTTGGTAGCCCATACTTTTGCGTTACCGCCGGACATACCGGAAATACCGCTACGGTTAGACCAAGCGGTGAATTCACCCAGCGATTGGAACAGGTACAGCGTCGTAGAGGTAGACGCAATGGTCTGCGCTGTGTAGACTGTTGCCTGCGTGTTGCTGGAACTCTGCATAACGTTAGTTCCGGAAGAGGTGGAGTTGTTCAGTCTGAACGTACTGCTACTGTAAGCTACCGGCGCGTAGTTGTCGATATAGAGAGTAGAACCGGTATAGGTTTTACCCGACGTCCAATAGGCTTGGTCGTCGGCGTAGACGTATATGTTACTGTAACAGTTACCCGAGTTCTTTCGCAGTGCGTACTGTGTATTCCATACTTTGTACTGAGCGCCGTCGTAGGTGGTCTGGACCCAAGAGTCGCCGCTGGAAGAGGTGGAATACTGCATATAGAAATAGCGAATATAGTCGATCCTCGAATAATATTGTACGGAAACCTGTTGCGCCGAACGATAGTTCGCCCACGTTTTGGTCCAGGTTTCCGAGCTGATTTTCAATTCGTTGCCATTGGTATGGCAGAAATACATATAGATACTGGAGATACCTACCGAAACGCTACTACCGGAGCAAGAACCGGTACTGTTACTGTGACCGTGACCGGTTATAAAGAAGGTATACGTAGTACCGGAGCCGTTACGCCAACCGGTACCGCTATCGTTACCATAGGCGGCGCTTCCCATCCAACCGATTCTGATATCTCTGTAATAGCCGGAAGAACCGCTACCGCTCTGACCGTAAGTACAACGACCGTAAGCGACCCAGTTGTTACACCATCGACGCCACTGTACGCCGTTCAGACTGGCGTAGTAATAGCAATAAGCGTCGCACCCGGAACCGTTACCACCGCTGCTGCTGTGGCTGACGGAGGCGTTACTTACGACCTGGAACTGCGTAGTACCGACCGATTGGTTGCCGTCACGGTTCCACATACGATAGACGTTACTGGTACCGGGACCCCAACCGTACGAACCGGTCTGGGCAGCATAGGCGGCGTTATTTGCGAGCATTTTATCCAGAGCTTCCTCTTCCGTCTCTTCTCCGGTCAGACCGAGCAATTTGTCCATATCCACTTCGATATGACCGATACTGCCGGCAGGCCACACCTTGCTATAATGGAGAACAACCGGATCGCCGATGGTGTTGAGGATGATATTGCCCTCTTCATCATGATCGTAGTAGTCTATCTCGAGTAGACCCGTCTCATCGTCGAAACTTTGCGCCACGGCGTAATTGAGGACGTCCTCGGCGAACTCGTTGCGGAGTGTTTGCGGTTGTTCCTCTTCAGACGAAGAGTACTGAACGTAACCGTCCTCCTCGTTGTAGACGACAACGTATTGACTGTCGTCCTCTTGCAGACCTACCGAGAAGATTTTGTCGGTGTTTTGTTCTTCTTCCGCAAAAGCCAAGTCACCGGTGAGTACCTGTTCGGACCCATATTTCAAAAAAGTGAGCGTTGTTAGCGAAAGTAGTACAAGCAAACAGATAAAAACCAGCAGAATGACGTCAGCGCTGATCCGTTTGCGTTTAACAAGCAATTCACCGACAGGTTCGGTCATCGTTTGTTGATTCTCAAAATCGTTATTCATAATGCTCTCCTTCCGGTCCCGGTCGACCGAAGCGATTGTGCCGTTTTATTAGGCAAATAAGAGGTTGGTCTGGTTATGTTCAATTGCGTCTGTATGCGTTCACTGTGCGCTCTCGCGCGTATGGGGACAAATTTAGTCCCTACTTCTTCATACTCAGTCTAACACGGGAAGTTTCCGCTGTCAAGGGGGGATTTATAAAAAATTACATTTTTTTAAAGGTTTTTTTGCCCTTTCGGGTCGAAAAAGGGACGGAAAAAAATTATTTTTAGGATTGTGGGACGGGTGGGTGGGCTTAAAGAAGCTCGGAAATTGCCTGCGTAAGAGAGACGAACTCGGCTACCGATAATTTTTCACCGCGGATCATCGGGGGAAGGTCCAGTTTGCGGAAAATAAATTCGCACTGTTCCTTCGTAAATCCGAAAGCGGACTTGAGATTGTTTTCAAGCGTTTTACGACGAGCGCAAAAGACGGCTTTTACCGTCCTGCGGAATAATGCTCTGTCGGCGATCCCGAATTTGTTATCGTGCATGGTGAGGGTGACGACGCAACTATCCACTTTCGGCGCCGGGTAAAACATTCGCCTGTCAATGATCCGTTTTACGGAAACGTCGCAATAGGATTGCACCGCGACGGTGACAGCGCCGTAGTCGGCAGTGCCCTCTTTGGCGCAGAGCCGATCCCCTACCTCCTTTTGGACGGTGAGGGTCAAACTGCGGCAAGGAAGGTCGCTTTCCAAAAATCGCATGATAAGAGGAGTGGTGACGTAATACGGCAAATTGGCGACAACTTTGAACGGACCGGGACAAATCTCCTTAAACTGCTCGTCAGACATCTTCAGGACGTCAAAAAAGGTTAATTTATATTTAGAATGGCCCTGTAATCGCTCTGAAATCAAGGGTTCAAGACGGCTGTCAACCTCGAAAGTATAGACGAACGCACCGGTATTTAAGATGGCTTCGGTCAGCGTCCCTGCGCCCGTTCCGATCTCAACAACGGTATCTTCGGCGGTTATTTCCGCGTCGTCGCAGATAGCGGAAAGAAGGTTTTTATCGGTCAAAAAGTTCTGCCCGAGAGCTTTGTTAAACCGAAAGCCGTTAAAAGGTCCCGTCTGATATTCCAAAATTTACCTCCAATTTTTCCTCGTAAAAGGACGTATACTGATATTGTACTAAAGATCGCCCCCTTTACAAAAAGGGACAGGCGAATGGGGTACAAAAGATAAAAAGGCTTCCCTCGTGTTTTTCCGACGCTCTCCTGCGATTTTTACCGGAGGCGAGGGAAAAGCCTTTTTGCGTTTTCCGTAGTCTGTAAGTCTACTTTTTCAAATGTAGTCCCCAGTATCTCTGCGATTTTGTCGGCGGCGTAGCGAATATATTTAGGATAGTTCGTCTGTCCGCGGAACGGTACCGGCGTCATATAGGGGCAATCCGTTTCAAGAAGCAGCCTTTCCGGCGGAACGGCGCGTATGACGTCCGGCTTTTCGGTAGCGTTTTTAAAAGTCACCGCACCTCCGAAACTATAATAACAATCGAACCTATCGAACTGCTTTACCATCTCCTTGCTTCCGCTGTAACAGTGAAGTAAAATACCGCTTTTTAAATATGAAAAGTAGTTTTTCAGGATGTCGTAGGCGTCCCCTACCGCGTCCCTGACGTGTAGCACCACAGGTGCGTTTAGCGAGCCGGCAATTTGCAGCTGCTCTTCAAAAACTTCCCACTGTTTTTCCTTAGGCAGTTCCGGGTAATGGTAATCAAGTCCAATCTCCCCTATTGCAACCACTTTTTTATTATTGTTATAAAGGTCAATGAACCTGGAAAAAGCCTCTTTACTCGCCTTTTGATACTCCTCCGGATGAACGCCGACGGTAGCGTAAACGTTATCGTACTTTTCAGCGTTTTTTACGGTAATTTCACTGGAAACAGGACAAAATCCGCTGTCAATGACAGCGGATACGTTATTTTGCGCAAGCTCGGAAACGATAGTATCCGCTTCCGGCAGCAGTCTTTCGTCGCAGATATGGGCGTGTACGTCGATCATCAGCAGACGGTGGAACCGGGTACGGTCTCCCTACCGGGATTGACGGTGACAAGACCCTGTTCGTCCTCGCCGAAAAGGATCATTCCTTCGCTGAGTACGCCGCCTAATGTTGCCGGTTTCAGGTTGGTTACCACGACAACCTCTTTTCCGACCATTTCTTCGGGCGTGAAAAACTTGGCTACGCCGCTGACAATGCTCCTTACGCGGTCTCCCGTGTCTACGGAAAAATGCAGCAGTTTCTTGCTTTTTTCCACTTTTTCAGCGGTCAAAATTTTGCCGATTTTCAGCTCAATTTTATCAAAATCATCTATGGTAATTTCCGGTTTCATATTTAAATCCTCATTTTTCTCTTCCTTTTTTTCAACAACAGGCTCGATTTTCGGCGCAGTCATTTTTTCCACTTTTTCGTTGATTTCTTTATTGTCCAAACGGGCGAAAAGAATCTCCGGTTTATCTGTTACGACGGTACCGTTCGGTATCAATCCGAAGGTGGACAATTCTTCGGCTTTTCTATTGGTAACGCCGAATTCTTTGTACACTTTCTGCGCCGTTTCCGGAAGGAAACTTTCTAACAGGCAGGTACCGATAATAATGGCTTCGGACAGGTTATAAAGTACGGTGGAAAGGCGTCCACGTTTACTTTCGTCCTTTGCAAGCACCCACGGCATGGTTTCGTCAATGTATTTATTGGCGCGGCGGAAGAGCGCAAACACCTCGTTGAGGGCGTCTGAAATCCTGTATTCATCCACCAATTTGCATACTTTTTCATAGGCGGACGTTGCCACCTTTTTGAGGTCTTCGTCCACCTCTTCAACGACGTTTTCGTTTTTAATGACCCCACCGAAATACTTATTCGTCATGGCAACGGTACGATTGACGAGATTACCGTAGACGTTGGCAAGGTCGGCGTTGACCGTATCGGTCACGATATCCCAATTGATGACGCCGTCGTTGTCCTGGGGCATTTTCAAAAGCAAGAAATAGCGTACCGCATCTACTCCGTAGATGGAGACAAGGTCGTCTGCATAGATGACGTTCCCTTTCGACTTGGACATTTTGCCACCGTCCTGCAAAAGCCAGGGATGACCAAACACCTGTTTAGGTAGAGGCTGATCGAGAGACATCAAAAAAATGGGCCAATAAATTGTGTGGAAACGTACGATGTCCTTTCCGATGACGTGGACGTCGGCAGGCCAGTATTTTTTATAGAGGTCGCCATGGTTGCCGTCAGCGTTGTACCCAAGTCCAGTGATATAGTTGGTCAGAGCGTCCAACCATACGTAAACGACGTGTTTGTCGTCGAAAGTCACGGGGATACCCCATTTAAAAGAGGTACGGGAAACGCACAGGTCCTGTAGACCGGGTTTTAAGAAGTTATTGACCATCTCGTTTTTACGGGAGAGCGGCACGATAAAGTCGAGATTTTCGTCATAATACTTTTGCAGGCGGTCGGCGTATTTGCTCATTTTGAAGAAATAAGCCTCCTCTTCCGCAGTTTTGACTTCCATTCCGCAGTCGGGACATTTGCCGTCCACTACCTGACTTTCCGTATAAAAAGACTCGCATTCGGTGCAATACCAACCCTTATACGACCCCTTATAAATGTCGCCCTTATCGTACATCTTTTTGAAGATATCCTGGACGGCTTTTACGTGATCTTCATCCGTTGTACGGATGAAACGATCGTAGGACGTGTTCATCAAGTCCCAAATCTTTTTCACTTCGGCAGCGACTTCGTCAACGTATTGTTTGGGTGATTTCCCTGCCTTTTTTGCCTTTTCCTCAATCTTTTGACCATGTTCATCCGTTCCGGTCTGGAAGCGAACGTCGTACCCTTGCAGACGTTTGAAACGGGCCAAAAAGTCGGACAGAACGATCTCGTAAGTGTTGCCGATGTGGGGCTTACCCGAGGTGTAGGCGATAGCGGTCGTAATATAGTATTTGTTTTGCATGAGCGTATCTCCCTTATTTCTATTGAAATAAAATATAACACAATTCCGACTTTTTTGCAAATATTTTTGGGTTTAAGTTTACATATTCGGTCAATAACAAGAGTGTGAACCATTTTCAAAAGCGGTTTCATAGGATATAATAGGACAATAAGTGAGGAGCAATGATAAAAAGGGGCGAATTGTATTATGCCGACCTAAGCCCGGTCGTCGGCAGCGAACAAGGTGGCGTTCGACCTGTTTTGATAATCCAAAACGATATCGGAAATCGCTATTCTCCCACCATCATTGCCGCGGCGGTGACCTCCCAACTGGGAAAGACAAACTTGCCAACGCATATTCGGCTGGACACAACTTGCGGACTGCCGAAAGACAGCGTCATACTGACCGAACAACTGCGGACGCTGGACAAAACACGTTTAAAAGAAAGAATAGGTATACTCGATAAAAACGCCATGGAAAAAGTCAATAATGCTTTACTGATAAGTCTGGGATTTTTCAGTTAAATGTATCTATAGCTACAGATTAGCACAAATTTCTGACCAAGTAAACAATCTCTTTTTATGAGGATAAGTGCAGAATTTATCGGCGCGCGGATCAAAAAACCACGCGTCCAATCCGGCGTTATTGGCGCCCAAAATATCGGACGAAGGACTGTCGCCGATAACAAGCGTGGACTCTTTTTCCGCGCCGGAAATGCATAGAGCGTATTCAAAAAACTCCCTGTCCGGCTTACGAAAACCGACTTCGTCCGAGATAAAAACGTTATTAAAAAAGTTCTCCAGTCCGGCAACTTTCAGTCTACCTCTTTGGGTGGTGGAGTTGCCGTTTGTAATTAAACTGAGACGATACTTTGTTTTCAGATACCTGACCCCTTCTTCAGCGCCGGGAACAAACGACCCCTGCATGGAAAGGTATTTTGCATAGTATCCGTTTAGCGTTGCCGCATCGCCCGTAGCGTTTTTATATCGCAGAAACTCCAAAAAACGTTCTACGAGCATCGTAGATTTTTCCACTTCCTTTCTTTCATACCTTTTCCAGGAAGTTTTATTGATACGGTCGTATACGAGGTAATCGGATTCCGTTATCTCCAATCCAAACTCGCCGCAAGCGGAAAACAGAGCGTCGTGCTGCCCTTTTTTAAAATCGAGGATGGTGTCGTCCAGATCTAAAAATATATTGTTATACATTACTCAAACCGTTTTCTCAAAATAGGTAAACGTCCGGTCCTTGCCGGTAATCTTCATCCGTTCGGAGAGCATTTTATAGCTTGCATTGTTCTCATGATAACATTTGGAGACCACTTTTTTCAACCCCAGACGGTACAACGCCCACTCTACCATGGCGTAAAAAGCCTCTTTTCCGTATCCCTTTCCGGCATATTCTCGCCCGATACGGATACCGGCTTCCGCCTGTCCTGTTCCGGTGAAACGGTATAAAACTCCTTCGCCGATCATCTTTCCATCCAAACGGATGGCAAAGGAAAAACACATTTTATTTTTGAGGTCTGCCTTCTGCACGTCGAAAAAGTACTCCGGATATAGGTCGCCTTTAAGGTCCTTTTTGTAGTCGTACCCCCAGTAGATATTCCTTTCGTCGTCAACGCAGATATCGTAGTACGCCCGGGCGTCCCCTTTCTTTATACCGTCCAAAACCAGCCTCTCCGTTTTGATGGTAGGGAAGCGTCTTATTTTTTGCCACTCGTTCCGCACCGTTATAAAGAATTTTTTTACCAGTCTCACGGGATGATACTGGGTCTTGGATATTCGTAAGCCCCTCGCACCGGAATCGTCCTCTCTGTTAATAAAATCGGCGTCTCCATTCGCTTTGGCAAACGCGTTTGCCGTAGCCGTGTAGACACCTTCGTACTCTTTCAAACCTTTCTCGATATGGACAAACAAAGTATCGCCCATGCGCGAACCGAAGGTAAAAGAAATCACCTTTCCGTTAAGGACGTATCCGCCTGTGCGGTACTTTTCAAGCGGCAAAGACAGTAACAGTTTTTCAGATAATCCCGTCTCTCGATTTTTTTCCATGGATTCTGAGCCTATTAAATACTCATTCAAAAATTCTTTAATAAGGGACTTATCCTCGGAAGTAAAAGAACGGAACTGCGCGTTCGGATAGCTTTGCAAAAACTTATGAATATGATTTCTTTGCCCAGAAAATTTCTTTCCGGAAAAGGCGCGGAAGTCTTCAGCTAAATATAAATAGTCGTTATAATTGCGGTCGTCGCCGATTTCCATGAAGGAATATCTCTCGCACATGATCGACATTTTTTCCTGCGGAATATCCATAAAAACGAGGGGGATATACTTTTCTACGCAGTAGTTTTCTATTGCCGAAAGCGCCGCTCTTTCGTCCGCATCCGGTCCGAACGGAATGGGATAGTTAAATATGATTTTATCGAAAATCGTGTTTTTATAGATCAAACAATCGCAACTTATTGCGTACTCTGAATTATAAAAATCCCCCCACATTATTTTGCAGGTGGGGGCATAACCGCAGATACGATAATCGCACTTTTCCGTCAATGCAGTAAGGCGCGGCAGGTTTTCGTAAGTAAGCGGTAAAAATTCCAACATAGTAATCAGAAAGAAAAATGTTTAAGCAGCTCCTTGAGCGCTCTGGCGCGATGGCTGACGGAATTCTTTTCTTCTTCCGACGCATCTCCGAATGATTTATTGAGGTCGTTGCTATAAAAGACGGGATCGTAACCGAATCCGTTAGCGCCGGACTTCTCCGTCAAGATGCGCCCGTAGGTCTTTCCCTCTGCGTAGATGGTCTTTCCATCGGGGAAACAAAGGCATAGTACGGTGGTAAACGAGGCGTTTCTGTTTTGTTCGTCCGCCATAACGCCAAGTAATTTGGCGATATTTTGTTCGTCGCTGTGTCCACCGGCATAGCGAGCGGAATAGACGCCGGGAGCGCCGCCAAGGGCTTCCACTTCCAGACCGCTGTCGTCGGCAAGCGCCGCCTTACCAGTCATTTTACAAATGGTAGAGGCTTTCAGATAAGCGTTTTCGGCAAACGTTTTACCCGTTTCCTCCACTTCTATATCAAGTCCGGCCTCTGCCATTGTCTGAATGTCGGAGAAACGCTCTCCGAGTATTTCTTTGATCTCTCTGACTTTGTGTTTATTGTTTGTCGCGAGGATCAGATTCATAATTATTACAGCACGCGGATCTTTTTAATGCCGCAGTCGCAGTCGAATGCGATCTCTTTATCGGCATCGAAAATTGCATATCCGTATTTGCCGCGAACGGCAATCTTTTTATCTGCGTCTACTAAGGAGAATTTTTCCTCTTTGTCTGCGTCGAAAAGGACGCAGGTGCGGACCTTTCCAGTGCGTTCTTTGGTCAGGTTCGGATAGTTGACGCTGTTGACGATATTACCGTTCTCGATGTAATCGACGAGCTGACGGGCCGCCATAACGGCGCAGTTGTCTTCCGCTTCTTCCGTCGAAGCTCCCAGGTGGGGGAAGACGATGATGTTATCGCAGTTGAGGACGGCTTCTTCGGGGAAGTCGATAACGTATTTACGAACGATTCCGCCGGCGATAGCCTCTTTCAGATCGGTCAGATTGACCAAGCCGCCGCGCGCCATATTAAGGATAATAACGCCCTTTTTCATCTTTGCAAAAGAGTCTTTATTGATCATATTTTTGGTACTGTCAAGGAGCGGAACATGAATGGTAATGAAGTCGCTGTTTGTATAAATCTCATCAAGAGAAGAGATTTTCACTTCCGAAGGAAGAGCGGCTTTGCTCTTTTCAGACATATAAGGGTCGTAGCCGAGTACTTTCAGTCCCAGCGCAAGGCAGGACTTTGCAACCAGTACGCCGATCGCGCCAAGCCCGATGATACCGATGGTTTTACCGAAAATCTCCGTTCCGGCAAAGTTCCCTTTGCCCTTTTCCGCTTGCTTAGCAACGTCGTCTCCGGTGAGGGTGTTGACCCATTTGTTTCCGCCAATGATATCACGAGAAGCAAGGAGCATGGCGCACAGCACCAGTTCTTTTACCGCGTTGGCGTTGGCTCCGGGAGTATTGAAAACAACGACGCCTTTGTCCGCCATTTTGTCACAGGGGATATTATTGACTCCGGCGCCGGCACGAGCGATGGCAACGAGCTTCTTTCCTACTTCGTATTCGTCCATTTTGGCGCTGCGAACGAGAATGCCATCCGGATCGGCGCATTCATCGACGCAGGAATATTTTTCACTGAATTCGTCCTTGATTACCGGACTGATTTTATTTAGTTTCAGGATGTCGTACATTTTTTACCTTCTAACGATTATTTATTTTCCATTTCGAATTTCTTCATGAATTCGATGAGCGTTTTGACCCCTTCAACCGGCATGGCGTTGTAGATGCTGGCGCGCATACCGCCGACGAGACGGTGGCCTTTTATGGAGACAAGACCGTTTTGAGCGGCTTCTTTGACGAACTTCGCGTCCAATTCCTCGCTACCGGTGACAAATGGCACGTTCATAATGGAACGGTCGGCTTTGTTGACGTTGTTTTTGTAGAGGGTGGAGTTGTCGATGAAGTCGTACAAAAGTCCGGCTTTGTAGACGTTTTGTTTTTCGATAGCCTCTACGCCGCCGAATTTTTTGAGCCACTTAAAGGTCAATCCTGCCATGTAGATAGCAAAACAGGGCGGAGTATTATATAAGCTGTTGTTGTCCGACTGCGTTTTATATTTAAGCATGGTCGGGCAGAACGGCAGGGGCGTGCCGTTATCGACGAGGTCTTTTTTGACGATGACGACAGTAAGACCTGCCGGAGCGATATTCTTTTGCGCGCCGGCGTAGATGAGATTAAATCTGTTGACGTCGATGACTTCGCCCAGGATATTACTACTCATATCGCACACCAGGTTGTTGACTTTCGGGTATTTGGTGTAATGGGTACCGAAGATGGTATTGTTGGTGGTGATATGGACGTAATCGGTCCCCTCTCTGTACGCGATCTTGTCAACGTCGGGGATGTAGGTGTACGTCGCTTCTTTGCTGGACGCAACACAGGCGATATCGCCGTATTTGGTGGCTTCTTTGTAGGCTTTGTTAGCAAAGTTACCGGTGACGATATAATCTGCCTTTTTGCCGTTTTTCTCGGTGAGCAAGTTCAGCGGAACGGCCTCGAACTGTTGCGAAGCACCGCCCTGAACAAAAAGAACGTAATAGCTGTCGTCGATCTTCATCAATTCGCGTAGATCTGCGAGCGCCTCGTTGTGAATCTCGTCGAACCATTTACTGCGGTGAGACATCTCCGTGATGCTCATTCCGCTTCCTCTGCAATCGAGAAATTCTCTTTGTGCCTCGAGCTTGGCTTCTTCCGGCAACATGGAAGGTCCTGCACTGAAATTGTAAACTCTCATAATAAAAACCGTATCTCCTTTTCGGCATAAACTGTCGATTATTTATCAATTTGACAGTATACCAAAATTCCCCCGTCAAGTCAAACAATGTGAGCTTCGTGACGTAAAAAAATAAATATTTTTTATCCTCTTTTACCTTTATGGCGGATATAATAAAGCCGTACCTATTGACAAATGGACAAAACAAAGTATAATAGAATATTATACATAATTATTCGAGGTGAGTACTATGCTGATTTGCGGGGTCAATTTCGACGTTCTGGACTGGAATGATAACGTTCTTTCCTGGATCGTACGCATCATTATCGCCGCCGTGTGCGGATTTATTATCGGTTTTGAAAGGAAGACCCGTTCCAAAGAAGCCGGTATTCGTACTCACGCCATCGTCTGTATGGCTGCGGCACTGATGATCATCGTTTCCAAGTATGCATTTACCGACCTGTTCGGCGCGTCAACGGACCCTTCTAGCGTCGCCGCCGGAACCCGTGGCGCGGACCCGGCGCGTATAGCCGCTCAAGTGGTAAGCGGTATCGGTTTCCTTGGCGCAGGCATCATCTTCGTTCGTCGTGACATCCTGCACGGACTTACAACTGCTGCCGGTATCTGGGCGACAGCCGGTATCGGTATGGCGATCGGAGCCGGTATGCTCATTACCGGCGTCGTATCCACCGCCGTTCTCGTTCTCATTCAGGTCATCCTGCACCGTCCTCTCCGCTTATTCAGAGAAAACACGCACATCATCCTGCGTATATCGGCGTACATAGAGGGCAGTGAAACCATCGAAAAAATCAAAAATATCTTCGACGTAAAGAAGTTTTTACAGTTTAAAACCACCCATACGGAAAGCGGTTTTGTCGCCGACATTGAGTTAGCCACCCTAAAACAGCTGACGGCAACGGACCTGTACAACATCATGGCTGATAATGCTTTCATTAAGTCAATCGAACAAAACGAAGAAATGTAAATATGAATTTGCCCCCTTTCTTCCGTTTTTTGACCCGTCTTTTCTCCCGCCCGGACGATACGAAGAGACTATCATTTTCCGCGGAAAAAATCTTTTCGCTCACCCATAAAACGCCCACTTCTTACCAGGGTGCGGCTTGCTATGGGAAATATCTTTTTCAGTTCTCCGACCATATGGGAAACGTGGGCGTTTACGACTTGGAAAAACGCGCTCTTTTGTCCGTAATTGATCTGAAATCCAATCCTCTCTATCATTGCAATAACGCGAATTTCGGCAAAAAGGGAGAGGAAGAATTCCCCCTTCTGTACGTCAGTATGGAGAATATCGACGCCCACTGCGCCCTCGTTTTTCGGGTGGAGAGAAAGGGAGAAGAGTTTTCTTTAACAAAGGTGCAGACCATCGTCTATCCCGATCCGCGCAAGGCTGGCGTATATTATCCCAACTGCATGGTCGACGGCGAAAACGGCTTTCTTTACGTCATGGGCTATACCCAAAATTCCTACAACAAGTCCAAAAATAACTTTATAAAAGTCACACGGTTTCCTCTTCCTGTCATTAACGATCCGATTGTTGAACTAAGCGGAGACGGATTAGACAGTTTTCTATTACCCAGCGTCACCGCAACGCAAGGGGGACTGGTGGTAGACGGAAATATTTATCAGACGTACGGGTTCGACGGGTCCTCTTCTTTCCGCGTTATCGACCCGGAAAAAAAGTGTTTTTCCGCCTGTGTTCAATTGCCCAGACACCGCTTTACGAGCGAGCCGGAGAGCTTGGTTTTTTATAACGGAAATTTCTATTGCGCCGACGTGCGCGGAAGGGTGTTTTTATTCCGTATCAATCCGGTATAAAGCCGAACGGATACTTACCGAAAAAAATGTCTTTTACTCCCGTCCGTACCGCTTGCAAAATTGTCTATATTTTGATATACTTATATTTGTGAAATATTTTGCATCCGTTCTTAAATATCTTTTTACCCGTCAGAGCATAAAAAAATGTTTCATTTTTTTGCTGTTTGCTATCGTGCCTGCCATCCTTTTTGCCTATGCTTTGCCTGTTTTTCGGTTGTTTGGCATCATTAAACAGACGGAAGCGATTTCTTTCGGACGGCTGTGGATCACCTATTTTCATCACTGGCATATTTTGGTCGTACTGGTCGTGGGGTTCCTTCTTTGCGCCCTTTCGTCCGCCTTTATCAGTTCCACCCTCACCTATCACATGCGAATAGGACAGCTTGGACTGCCCAATTTTTTCAGCGCAATCAATAATGACTTTTTCCCCTGCCTTGTCCGGACGGCGTCGATCGTAGTAGCGTTGATCGTTCATTACTCGTTCTTCATACTGATGGACTCGCTCTGGAATGCCATATTGGTACCGATTGCCGCCATTATCGTGTCGGCGATTACCTTTGCGGCGCTATGTTTACTCCTCGTTTACATCGTCTCCTCTTTATCGACCTGGCTACCTACCATGGTCATAACCGGGCAATCTCCGCTCAACGCTTTGCGTTCCTCTTTTTTGTCGGTCAAACACGCACAAAAAAGTTTCTTTGTTTTCTATCTCATCATCGTTGCCATGGAACTTGCTTCAGCAGTGATCGCTTTTTATCTTACGACGCCGCTGATCGCCTTTATCATCAGCGCGCTGACCAACGCTTTGGCAATGATATTCGCTCACGTTTTTTGGTTCATTGCGTATTTTCATGAGAACAATCTGAAGCGCGCAGACCTGGATATCAGTTCCTTTAAAAGGAGTGCATAAATATGCCTATTAAACACACCTATTCCATTCTCTGTTGCAATCTGTCCCTGGTCCTGAAGATATCGGTCATCATACTGATTATCCTTTTGATCGCCATCGCCAGTTTCTACGGACTGATCCACCCCATCTATTTAGAGGTGCGGGACGTCATCGAGAATCAGAACTTTATCGTCAGTGCGAACGAACTCATTAACCACCCGTTGCATACACTATCGTCACTGGCGCAGAGTTACGTCGGATTTTTTGAAAACATCAAGTGGCAAACCACCTTTGTATGGATGATTATTGTCTTCGTCGGGTTTAAGTTTTTCTTCACCCTGCCGCTGCTACCGGCAACCAAAGTCCTGTACGTTAAAATGAGTACCGGCTTCGACGTAGGCATCACCAACGCATTTATCTCCACGGGGTTCCAAAACCTCCTGCTTGCGTTCGTGTCCTCCATCGTACTGTCCATCATCGACTTAGGACTGCTTGCCGCCATTCTGGCCCTTTGCTACGGACTACTGAAAATCATGGGTATCGTCGCCATTCCCCTTTCCATTATCATTTACATTCTGCTCCTGACAGCCCGTATGGCAGTCATCTGCCAGTGGCTCCCGGAAATCTGCGCCAGCGAATCGAAGAACATTTTCCGCAACCTCGGAAACAGCCTATTGTTCTCCCTCAAAAAGTTCCGCAAAAACTTCCTTTGTTTGCTGTTTATTAACGTCGTTTTGTACGCCGTTATTTGCGCTACGGCACTTTTCTCCTTTGGTGTCATTCCCCTTATCATGATCCCTATCTATTACGTTCAGTATTGCATCATGACCTTGACGCTAAACTTCTCTTATCATAAATCCAAATACTACACCGATAACGGTTCTACCATTTATACGCCCAACAGATTGTTCTGATAAGCGTACTCGCCGACGGTCAAATCCCTATCGGAATAAAACATATTCTCTATCGCCTGTCCACCCAGACAGGCGATTTCTTTATCCTTTTTATATATCTTAATTATATAACAATACTCTCCGCTCAGCCTAAGACACAGCTTACCTATCTTCATCCCCTCGTCCACCCGAAGCGTCTTTTCTTCGTGCGGTTCTCCCTTTTCGCGCATAAAGTAGTTTTCTGTAATCGTCACTCTGAATACCTCTTTTTTAACCTCTGACGTTGCCCCCTCAAAGAACATAACGGCGATAAAAACAAGGTGAATTGCCGGAGAATAAAAGAGGCTGACGACAAATAAAACTGCAAAAACGCCCCCCATTATCCATCCGATCGTACGGACGAAAATCAGGCATCTTTTTTTGTTTTCGCACGTTCCCAAGAGGATTCGGCTACCGTCCAGCGGATAGCAAGGAAGAAGGTTAAATACGCCTATCGCCAAGTTGGCGGTAAAAAGTTCTTTCGTCGCCGGTTGCAATGCCGGCACCGCCCACCAAATGGCGCATAGGATGACAGAGAAAAGGATGTTTACGGCAGGGCCGGCAAGAGCGATAATCCTGCCCTCTCTGTCCGGCAGTCCGTCCTCTGCGTACATTATCGCGCCGTAGGGCATGAGAGTGAGGTCTTTTAACGTAAACCCCAGCCTTTTGGCGCACTGATAATGCCCCGTTTCGTGGGCAAAAACGGCGAGTGCGGTCGCTCCGACGGTGACGCCCTTTCCCATCAGAAAAAGCAAAACGACGGGCAAAATAAACAGTGGATGGATCTTTACTTTTTGCACAAAAAAAGATATGTGCCAAAGAATAAAATATGTATCGGCAGATTATTTTCTGTGGGGGAATTCTACAAATTTAGCGCGTTCGGCATGGTAGACGCTTTTGCCCTTTCTGGCCTTTCTGAAATAGGCAATGATACCGACGAGCATAATAAGGAGCACTACCGCGCCGCCGAGGATAATGACGGGCTGATACCCTTTTATCGTTGCTTTGGTGTCTTTATCCTCGTAGACCATAAGGGCGACGATGGGACCTGCCATAAACACGATATTGCCGTCCACGATCTCGTAGTCGTCGAGTACGGACATTTCTCCCTCGGTGGAATTGATATAGAGCGTCGCGCCCTCGGGGATATCGCTATTCAGCGCAACGGTATAGGTGCAGATACCGTCCACGTCTCCCGAGAAATTGATGCTATAATAGGACGTCATCTGAATGGACAAAGGTTTAAAGAAGGTGCTACCCAGTTTTTTATCGTAGATCTTCTGCACGTCGGAGAAGGCTTTTGAATCGCCATCCAGATAGAATAGTTCTACGCTGAGGTCGGGATTAAAGTCGCCACCTATGGCAATGCCCTCTTGTTCAACCGACGGTTTGTTGATGGTGAGGATACCGCTCTTATAGTTGAAAGAATAGTTACGCGCCGCCGCGCCCTCCGCCGTGACGGAATAGGTGCCGCTTTGCTCGGGAACGTTATTAACCGTGGCTTGCTTTGTTAGCACGCTGACGTTTTCGCCGTTGACAAAACCGGAATAGGATATGGTCGGCAGATAGGTTGTTCCGTAAGAAATGACGGCGTTTGCTACCGTGACGGTCAGTACGGCAGGAGAAATGTGGCAAGAAATAGCCGTCGTTGCGCCCGATTCAAAAGTGTAATAGTCGCTTGTCAGAGTATACGTTACCACAAAGCCGTCCTCGGTGACGTTTCTGTTGTCGCCGCTTACGGACTTAGTTATGTTATATGCGCTGTATCCGTCCACCGTTCCTTCCAGTTCTACCGTTATGTCGGAATGAGACTTTCCGTCGTAGACGTAGCTAAGCGAACCTTCATAAACGGGGAATACCACGCGCTTTTTGGGGGTGACAAGGACGGTCATGGAGACGTCGCGGTAGTTCTTTTGATCGGACGGAGTGAAGTTCAGTTGGACGCTGGATACCGTCATTTTCGTAAAGGTGACCTTAGACCAAGAGAAAGTACCGTTGACGCGCTCGTTGTTGAGGTAGGCTCTTGCCGAGGCGTTACTCATACTGTCCGAAGTATCGCCGAAGTACACGTCGCCCTCGAAAGAAAATACGATACGCGGCGTTGCGCGGCTGATCTGATAGGAAGAAGTGATATCGACACCGATGACGTGGTAATTGCTCCTGCCGGCGGCGATCTGGTCGATGACTACTTCGTAGGCGTAACTGCCCACCGCTTCGCCCGGCGCACGGGTAATGGTGATGATGGGCGCGTCGCCCTCTAAGAAGGAATGAATCATGTCTCCGCGAGCAAGTTCGTAGTTGTCGGTAACTTCCAGTTCGTAGGGCTGGTCGTCGTCTTTATAGAATTTACCTTGACCTTCTTTGACGCGGAAATTGATATCACGATAGATAATAACCAGTTTACCCTTGTCCGTTCCGCTGATGAAATTGACGATATAGTTGGGGTTGAGAGCGGAAGTAAGAGTCCCGGCGGTTATGTAGTAAGCACCGACGTTTTCTCCGCTTTCGCGCGAAAGTTTACCGTTTAAGGTAATGATCTTTCCGTTTTCCAAAACGGACAGTTCGTTTTCGCAAGCTGCGTCACTGTAGATCAGATAGTTCATATCGGGGTCGGGCGTGCCGTAGACCTTCGAGTTGGACATCCAGGACGGAACGGAGACGTATACGTCTTTTGCTACGATTTTCAGAACGTCGACGACGGAAGTATTGAACCGATATCCGTTGCTGGAACCGCCGTTATAATAGAGGTCGTACTCGCCCACGTTTTCCGCCACTCTGTTGCCCGTCGTAACGATGGGTATGGTCAGACCCTCAATGTCTCTTGGGTCAATGGGATCGGAGAGGTGCGCGACGTTATCGTCGTCGTATACGCAGGTTGCATAGTAGGCAATGGAATAGTCGATCACACTACCGTACACCTGCTCGGGGTGGGTTATGGCAACGTAAAGGGTCAGAGGCAAAATAGTCAGTTTAAAGGTTTCGGAAACGCGGTTTTCGTAGTTGGTCGCGTTGACCGAAGAAAGGTAGAAAACGATATCCTCGCCGTACTCAACCGGCAGAAGGTACCAGTTGCCGTTTTCTGAAAAGCACTCGAATCTGCCGCCCTTTAATCTCGACTGATAGTCTACCGTAAAAAGCGCGTCGTAACCTGGGTCGGAACTCTTAGACGACAGTTCGTCGGTAAAGGTAATCAGTATCCGCGTGTTATAATACACTTCGGAAGCAGAAGTCAAAGGAGTGCCGCCTACGGACAGAGTGAAACTCAATTCGTGCGGCGAAGTCTGTTTGATAATAACGATGGAGCGGACGGGAGCGCGCAGAACGTAGTTGGAGTTTTCGCTCGCCGGTTCACAGACGACAAAGTATTCTCCTGCGTTGATAAAATCCGTCTGCACGTAGTAGGTCAGGTTTTCGTTAAAGGACTGAGCGAGATAGAAGACGTCGTTTTCTGCGTCCAGCTGATACAACGTTCCCAGTTCATCGGCGCTCGGGAAGGATTTAATGCGGTAGAATGTCGGTTTTGCCAACGGCATAAAGGAGGCTTCGCTCCCTACTCCTTCAAAAGAAATACGTACGGACCCACTCAAGTCGCTCCCCGTGTAAACGAGGTCGAGGGAGTTATAGTTGTAATTTAAGGTAGTGACGACGTAGTGGAGTATCTCCATGCAATAATTGCGAGCGGCGTCGGATGCTACGATCTCGTTATTGATGCTCATTTCCTCCGAGAGATAGGGTATAGCAAAGTAATACCCTACGTTATAGGTGTCCCCTTGCCAAGCGGTGTCGACAACTAAGTTATCGCCGTCCAAAACGGCTTTTTCGTATCTCCAAAGGACGTTTGCCGTCGTGGGATAGGCAGGAAAGTAAGAAGTAAAGGTGCGTGTAAAAAGATAATATTCGTCCGCGCCTATCGTCACGGGAGAGGCTTCTGCCAAAGTAATGGAAATCCGGTGCTTGGTAATAACGCCGCCGGTAAAGGCTCCGAGAGCGTAATTTGCCTGGAAGACGTAGTTGCTGCTCCCCTCGATAACGAAGCCGTTTATGTAATACTCTTTATTGTTTCCGCTGGTTGCATTATCCCATTCGACGACGGCGGACACCGACCAGCTTGTGCCGTACGCTACCTCGTCCACCTCCAAAACGCCAACGAAAAAATCGACGCTTTCTATATAGAAATTCCGCTTATTATCGCCGTCGTACTCTTTGACGGCAAAGGAAGAAAAGTCGGCATACGGGGAGACGGTAATGACGATGGGGTTTATTATGCAGGACGTTTCCATATGTCCGATAATGACGTCCTGATCCTGTCTGTAAATATTGGCGTGGACGGTATAGGACCCTGCCGCCAAAAGGGAACTTTGACTGCCGGAAGCGACGTTATAGAAGACTAAATTGGCATAAAAACCGCTCCCTACGGTGTAGGTAAAGGTATGCGCGGCGCCGGTGTAGTTAAAGGAAGCTGCGCCGGTGAACTCGAATACGCTATTATCAATGGTATCGACCGTAACGGTGACGGTCAAATAGGTAGACGCCGTTTGCGGCATGGTGAAGGAGAATATCATATCTTCGGAAGTGCCGTTTGCGGAATTTGCGCCGAAATAAAGACAGGTCGATCCCACGGTGACGGTATCGGACAGGTAGTATCCGCTCTGCTGCCAGGTGTAGGTTGCCATAGCCGTTTCACCTGCGTAGAAATAGTACTTTCCGTCGTAATACCTGCTCCCTTCGACGGTGAGAATCGGCTCGCCCAAAACGGTGCCGTTTACGATCTCGAAGCGGACTTCCTGGCAGTAGCGCACCTGGAACTTAACCGCTAGATTTGTGGTAAGGTAGTAGACGGGTACGGGGGTCTGCATCACCATGTTTGCACCGAAGATAAAGGGAGTATAATAGTCTTCTTTTTCGGGAGAAACAGTGACGACGAAGCCCAGACCCAGATCGGGGTCGTAGGTTATGGAAACGGAGCCGCCGTTGTCGCTGCTTGCGTAATCGACAAGCACGCTGCCGTAGCTCTCTTCGTAGGCATAATTCTCGTTGTCTGTCAGATACCAGCTGTCGCTTATCCCAAGCGTAACCGTTTTGTCCGTCGTACCGACAAAGCCGTAGGCAACCGTAACGTCGGGCAGAGTGCCGTTAAAGACGCTCCCGATAATACTCGCCGCCGAGGCGTTACCGCCCGTAGGTACGAGGTCGCCGACAAAGCCGCCTACGTTGTTCACCGCTCTGAAATAGGTGGTCGAAGGTCCGAACGCGCCGTCGGCTACGGCGTATCCCGATCCGCTGGAGACATAGTAGGTACCACTTTGGTACTCTTCCGCGTCCAGCCCGGTGGCTCTTTCCACCGAATAGAGGTGAGCCTTAGACAGGCATCTTTCTATCTTGCCCTGGAAGTATCCCACGAAGGAAGCGACGTACCGTCCGCCGGAGATGTGGCAGCTTTCGTCCAAAATCAGATCGGTCAATTCAAACTTCGGCCCGGTGAACCCGAACATGGCGATATACTGGTTATCCGTTATCGTCAGTCCCATGGTATTGTAGTAGGAATAGAACTTAATAACAAGGTTGGAGACGGTGTGACCGTTTCCGTTCATCTTTCCGTTAAAGGGAGAGTTGGTATCGCTGTCGCGGTAGAAACCGATGGGCGAACAGGTCACCGAACCCATGTTGATGTTGTTTTCCACCGAGAAATACTTATCAGTATAGGGATAGAAATAGGTAGAAGCCGACAGCGCGGCGAAGTCCTCTCCTTTTTTCATAAGGTAGGGGTTGCTCTCCGTTCCGCGTGCGGCGGCAGAATCGTAATCGTACTCCCAAAGCACCATTTCCGCCCCTATCTTGGAGAAATAGTTGACGATATATACGCCGTTCGCCCACTGGACGATCGCCGTCGGGCGGTAGGAATATTTGGCGTCGAATGCGTCGTTATAGGAGTTGTTTGCGGTAAGTCCGGTATCGGTGAAGCCTTCCAGACTAAAGGAACGCTGGGAGATGTACTCCGTCGTAAGTTCGCTCGCGCTACTGACAAAGCCCGGAGCGTAGTCCCTGTTATAGTAGCAATAGTTATAACCGAAGTCGTTGCCGACAAGGCCGTTTGCGTTGACGCCGGACCGGTAAAGCAGTCTTGCGTTTGAGAAGCTGTACCGAATAGAGCCGGTGCTTTTGTTTTCGCCGATCAGTCCGCCGATATAGCTATCTCCGTCCGTTCCGGTCAATTTAACGACGGAGTTACTCATGGAGTGGAATACGGAGGACGAGTTCGTACCGATAAGTCCGCCGACTTTAACCGCGCCCGTCACGTTGCCGGTAGAAAAACAACTTTCCGTAACGCCGGAGCTTAATTCGCCGATGAGGCCGCCTACGACGTTGCCGCCCGTCACCTTTCCGGCAAAGAACGAAGCGGTGACGCTCGAGGAGACCTTTCCGAAAAGTCCGCCGACGTAAGAAGCACTACCCGTGACGGAAACGTTCACTGCGGAAAAGCAGTTATCTATCGAAGCATTGCAGTCCCCTGCCAGTCCGCCGACGTAGGTTACCGTTCCTTGTACGGTGATGGTGCCGCTACCGAGGCAAACGTTTTTCAGTTCGCTCCCCGTTTCGATGGTACCGAAGAACCCGGCGTACCCCGACAAGGAGGTAGTTACGGTGATGTTGATCCCGGTGATTTGGTGATTGTTACCGTTGAAACTGCCTTTAAAATTGCCGATCACAAAGAAAGGCTTACTTAAAGCGATATCGCGCGTCTGCGAGAAGTACTTTTCGCGGACAAGGACGGAATAGTTATTAAACAGCTCCCCGTAGTTACGCAATTGTTGCTCGTCGGAGATGAGAATAGGCGCGCTTTCCGTTCCCTCGCCGCCGCTGAAGTAGTTTTGTTTAAAAAGCGTTACGTCCCCCGTAACGGGTACGGGATAGTAACCGTACAAGCAGGTGCCGGAAGTGCTTTCCCACATACTGCCGTCGTCAAAAAGCAGATCGGCCGTCCCCGTCACCGTCAGTTCTACCGTGCTTTTTCCTACGGCATTACCGATATTCTTTCCGTTAAAAACGTCCTTATTGTAATAGACGTCGGTCATAGTGATACCGGAAAGGAAGCGATAATACCGCTTTCCGGCGTGCCAACTGAGATCGTCCGTCGGGAAGAAGTATTCTGAAAGGGTATCGAATTCGTAGCAACCGTCCGGCAAAGTGTCGCCGGTCACCTGTTCAACGACCGGGCAGGCAATACAGAAAGCGCAGAACGGAGTGTCCAGCGCAACCGACTTGTCCTTAATGAATTTATTGACGCAATAAAAATTGGAGACGGCGAGGTTCCCTGCCGATTCGTTAGAAACTTCTCCTACCGCTCCGCCCAGCGTATTGACGCCGGTAACGGTACCGATAAAGGCACAAGAATCAATCTCCACGTACCCCGTCGTTTGTCCGAATAAACCGCCTACTTTATAACGGCCGACGACGTCGGCTACCATATAGCAAGAGGAAACGCGCGTCGTTGCCGATATGCTCCCCCCGATGCCGCCGACGGCGGTACTTTGAGAAGCCTGGACGTTCGCCCGGTTTGATAATTCATAAAGGGTAAGGGTGCCGACAAGTCGTCCGAAAACGCCCCCTACGTGCATTCCGCCCGTCGAAGAGAGGGTGCCTGCGTTCGTCAATCCGGTGCATTTGACGGTGCCGTTTCCAAAGCCGATCAGTCCCCCGACGTAGTTTTGTCCGGTAACGGTGGCGTTGGAGACGCAATCGGTCACCATAAGATATGCGCCCTCGTCCATGCCGCCGATCAGTCCGCCGACGTAAGAAGCCCCGGACAGGCGACAGGAAGAAGTGAGGATAACGCCGTCAAGAAGGGTCCTATCGGTAGCAACGTCCGTTCCCCCCGTGACCTTTCCTGCCAAGATACCTACGTTCTCCGTTCCGATGACGTCGCCGGTAATCATTATATCTTTTATCGAAGCGCAGGATAGCACGGAAAAAAGACCGCTGCTACCGGATACGGGCGAGCGGAAAGAAACGGTATTATTCCGTCCGTCGACGTGTCCGGCAAAGGGCAGTTCCGCCGTAGAAGCCGAAGAAACGGATTCGAGCGAAATGGACGCGTCGAGCGCGATATAGGTGTTTTCGTAATCATACAGATAGCTGTTTTCGATAAAGAGTTTCCACTGCTCCGCAGTAGTTACGATAAACGGATCAAGTTCCGTTCCGCTACCGCGGTCGAAGAGCAATTTTTTAAAGTAAGCCTTTACGTCGTTGAACTTAACGAGGAAAGAGGTTTTTTCATTATTCAGCAAAAAGGACGGACAGGGATAGTATCCGAACCCGACGTCGTAACGGGCGCAAGTCAGAGAGGAGGTCGAAGAGAAAGTCAGGCTTTTTGCAAGTATCTGATAAATGGTCTTTGTGGTGAGCGTGGGGAGGGTGTTCCCGGTGGAGTTGACGCCGACAGCCGATTTGGTGGTACCGACGGCATAGCAATACTCCACGCCGTTTCCTACCGAATTGAGTTTGCCGATCACCGAGCCGTAGGTTACGCCGGAGATCATCCCGGAAAAGGTAGGTATAACGTAATTGTTGCGGAGTGTACCCGAGTTTGCGCCGACCATTCCGCCGAAGTCCGCGCCGCCCGACCTTACTTCTATATCGCCGATAAAGACGGTGTTTTCGATAAGGGCGTTTCTGCTTTGGGATAACGTCCCCGTGACGCCGCCCAGTTCTTTTTTGCCGACGACGGAAGCAAGGGATACGCAGGAAGAAAGGACGCCGGAGGTGTTCCCGGCGATTCCGCCCACCTTCTCGTTACCGCTGACCGAAACAAAGGAGACGCACTCTTCTATTCTGGTACGGTCGGCAAGTCCGACGATGCCGCCTACGTTATTGGTCCCCGTAACCGAGCCTTTGACGGTCAGTCCGGAAATAACCGCGCTACTGCCGGTATAGGCAAAAACCCCTGCCGCTCCGTCTGAAACGTTGAGATCTACGGTAAGGGTATGTCCGTTCCCAAGAAATCTCCCCTCGAAGGCGTGATCCACCGTACCGATGGGTCTGAACGCCGTCGTCCTGAGATCGAGGTCGAGGTTGAGCGAAACGGTAACGCCCGTTCCGGAACTACCGTTCTCTCTTAGGTTATCGGAAAAAGTGATAAGATCGCTGACGCTGTTGATTGCAACGTTTTCTTCTGCGCCGGCAACGTCGCTCGAGGTAGGAAGGGTCACAGCCGCTCCCAAAACGAGGAACATAATCATACATATGCACGCGCGCAAGAATATACTTTTTTTCATACTGAAATTGATTATATCATATCCTTATTGGAATTACAAGCGGGAAAAGTCAATTTTTTTATAGAGGCAGGACGTACCGGTCCCTTTTCCTGCCTATTTTTCCTCTTTCTTTTCTCTCGTTTCGCTCGTTTGCGCCCGTTTTAACAATCAACTGTTTGGGGTCTTAAAAATAGTTATTCGGTTACTCATAGTATCGTTTTACTTTCTGATTGTTGTTATAAAAATGTGGATTTTCTTGCATAAATCAGACGCCCGGAAGGGGCGGTTTTTCAGTTAAAAAAAACTTAAAGGGGGGCGAGGAAAGATAAGGCGGTTTCGGACGAAAAAGTTTGGTTACCGCCCCAAAAACGACCGCCGTGTCTAAATTTAAGGTCACGCGCAAAGATAAAACTTGACATTATATTTAATACTTTATATAATTTATCTGTGAAAAAATTATTTTTTCTGATTACCATTCTATTTATGCTCGCCTGCGCCGGGTGCGTAAAGACGACCGGTGAGGTATGCGCCGAAACGGAGAGAGAGACCGTTCGATCCGAAATCAACGCCGCCGCCGGCACTCCCCCTATCGTCAGCTACGGCAAAGCGACCAACGTCGTTATTTTTATTTGCTTTTCCGACGAGGACCCTAACTTTATCCGGTCTTCCATTCCCTCCGACTTTGTCGACAGGCTCAACGGCGAGGACAATTCCATAAAGGACTATTATAACGATCTCAGCTACGGGAAATTTGTCTTTAATTCCATTTACCCCACCAACGCAAACGGGAGCATTTATATCTACCAGGACGTTCACACGCGCTCCTACTACACCAATAACAGCAATTCTTCCGGCTCGGGGCGAACGGGTCCGGAAAGCGCGCTACTTAATAACGCGGTATACGAGGCGTCCTCTCACCTGTCTTTAATCAACAATCCTCTGGACGTCAACAACGACGGGTACGTCGATTGCGTCACTTTTATCATCAGCGGAAATTACAGCGAGAGCAACTGGAATAAAATCATGTGGCCGCACTCCTGGCAACTGGATGACATCTCAAAGGAGTACGACTCCTCCTCTTCTTCCGCAAGTTTAAGCGGAAAAAAAGTCAATGATTATACCTTCCTATTTCTTGGCACCGTCTCCACTAAACTGGGACTTATGTGCCATGAACTGGGTCACGCGGTGGGAGGTCTTCCCGACCTGTACCACTATAATTCCACACAGAGCAAATATCTGCCCGTAGGCTACTGGGACCTGATGCACCTTGACTGCGACACGCCGCAGTTTATGACCACTTACCTTAGGTGGAAGTATCTTTCTTTTGTAAACGACAATCAGATTGTGGAAATGGAAAAAAGCGGCGACTACACGTTGACGCCGACAACGACCACGGGTAGCGACGGCACCCTCGCTTATAAACTGACCATAGATAACGGCGCCGCCACCCCCAACGAAAGCATATGGATCGAGTACCGCCGCACCGACGTATCTACCTACGACTGCGACCTGCCCGGGAGCGGACTGCTTGTTTACAGGGTCAATACCGAAGCCAAAGAAGGTAATAAAAACGCAAAGTATCAGAATGCGAGTTACCCCGACGAAGTCTTTGTTTTCCGCCCCGACGTTTCCCAAAAAAGCAGTACGTCCGAAAAGGAAAAAGAGAACCTTTCGTACGCATACCTGAGCAACAACAATCAAAAGTTCTCCGTCCTCGGCGATGCGACCGGTACGACAAGGTACGACCAGTCCTGCATTTATTTAAGTAACGGCAAAAATACCGGCATCGTTATTACCATCGTTTCGGAGTCCGCCGAGCAGGTGACTTTCCATATCGAACTTGCCGGCTACGACAGTTCGGAAATAAACTACGGCGCGTCATACGTACAGGGCAACACCAAGAATAAAAACGAAGTGGAGATTTATTACGGCGAGGACATTATGTCTCATATCAGCCTATTTATCAAGCGCAACAATCGCGGCATTTATCGCGCCGACGACGAAAGCATTACCCTTCTCGGGGGCGACGAACTCTATCAGATTTGCGAAAAGGGCAAAAACGCCTATCTGGAATACACAGACGACTTCGGCACTTACACCTTTGAATATTTTTTGATTATTCACGACAAACTGGAAAGTAAAGCCGCCACCGTCCTCTCCTTGCCCACCAAAACCACTTATGCCGCCGATGAAGAGTTTTCTTTAAGCGGACTTGCTATAAAGGTCTCCTATTCCTCGGGCGACCGGACCATCGTCTACTCTCAAGAAAACGCCGACAGCTGGACCGTATACGGCTACGATATGTCAAAGAGCGGTCAACAGGAAATAACGGTCGACTACAACGGCGACGTAAAGATACACTTCTCCATTCTTGTCAGAAGCGCCCTTGTTTCTCTGCGTATCGACGAAAGAAACACCACCCACCTTAAACGGGTCGGGGAAAATCCTCTCCAACCTACCTATAACGTCATCGCCACCTATTCCGGCGGACTGGAAATGGCATTGGGACAAGAGGAATACACCGTGCAAACGGGGACGGAAAGTAACTACGCCCGCACCGAAGTAGTCATCCGCGCTAAGTCGGACCCGGACGTCAGTTGTACCGGGTACTACTACACCCTCCCTTCCAGCGCGACGGCAACGGCGATCGGTATGGTCGGCACACTGAAACAAAGCTATAAATACGGCGAGTCACTGGACCTTAGCTCCGCCTCTATACAAATAACGTTCGGCGAGTTCTCCCTCGACGGAAACAACGCCCTGCCCCTAAATAACTACCTTTCGCAGATGGACGGCTACAAGCCCAATCAACCGGGTAAACAGACGCTACGCGTGACCATTGACGAAGCGACCTATCCTTTTGAAGTCAACGTTCTGCCCATCCCAAACAGTATCCTCTACGTCGGCGACGAGGACGTTTCCGTCAGTGAAACCACCTCGACGATCGTCCTTGATCGGCAGTTCTCCTTATCCGAACTCAGCCAAAAGATATCCTGCTATCTCGATATCGCCTTTACCTATACGGTAGGAAAGGACGAATTTACCATCACTCCCGACACCTATGGAGAACTGCTACTGCAAAGCGATCTGAAAATTGTTCTGCGGAATAAATCGGGGGCGGAAATAAAAAGCTATTCGGTCTGTCTGTCCGGCGACGGCAACGACGACGGCAAAATAACGGACGACGACGTCGTATACTGGAAGATGGCGATAATCAACAAAGAGGAACATTCAAAAGGCATAACGTTTGACAGAAACGGCGACGGGCTGTATACTTTGACAGATTACGTCCTACTGCTGGACAGATTACGGGAGGAGAAATGAAAAAAGCGGTTCTTATTATAACTTTACTTTTCACCGCCCTTCTGCTCCTCGGTTGTCAGGAAGAAAAAACGCCGGAGTCTATTTGCCTATTACATAGCGAATTCTCTCCCGAATACGCTATCGACGAAGAGTTACGCCTGGATAACGTAAATTTATTACTCGTCTATGACAACGGCAACACCACGAAGACCATTCCCTGCACCGCCGAAATGATCCGGGGGTTCGATACGTCGACGACGGGAACAAAGACTTTACGCGCGGCGTACAAGGGTTTGGAAAGTAACGCCATATCCTATACCGTGTACAACCCGGAGGACATCTCCCGGGAAATTAAGACAACGACGCGGATCGATATTCTGAAAACGGTATCGTCCGGCAGTACCACCTTCGATTTTCGTCTTCTGCCCGAAGACGTCACCGTGCGCGCTATCTCCTTCCATTTGGAGACCACGATGGATTTAAGCAGCGAGCTGACCGACCTGGTCGGAACGGTAGACGGGGCAATGGATGATTTTTATTGGCGTAAAACGTCAACGAAGGGCATAAATATACTCATCAGTGGGAGCGAGCGCGGACAGTCGTCTGGCGCATTCTTTCATCTTATGATCCTATCCGAAGAGGTCGATATTCGCCTCACCGATATCACCGTCAGCGACGGCGTCAACGATTACTATCTGCCCAAAGTGGGATAAAAAGGGGATATAATGAGTCCGAGAAAAAAGATTCTTCATCCGAACAATGAAAAGGAATACCTTTCCAATAAAAACGATCTGCTTTTTGCCGGAACGGACATTGATCTGCACGATCCGCAAGGGATCGGTTATTTGACTGCCAAAGAGATTTGGGCGGACTTTACACCGGACGAACCGCTGGACGTTCAAACGCAGGATAATAAAATTTCTTTCCGCGCCAAAAAATGCCCTGACGGCGACTTGCGCGTGCAAATAGGGGTTTATCTCCCGGAAACGCCGGCAAAGAGAGCGGTGCTGCTTGTTCGTGAATACGGCAAAAAATGCCAGATGGGTATTGTAGAACAACTGACAAAGGACGGCTTTGCCGTTTTCCTGCCCGACTACTGCGGCGTACTGGACGACACGCTGACCTCTTTTCCTGCTTCCCTTTCCTACGGAAAAACAGGTTGCGGCGGACAGCATATGACGACGGTCTGCCCCACGGCAAAGGAGACCTGTAATTACCTATACAGCCTCATTCTCCGTAGGTCGCTGACCTTTATTAAACAAGAATACTCCCTTGATAAAACCATTATCGTTGCCATTCGCAGCGGTGTGGAATACGCCATGCAGGTAGCCGGATGCGACGACCGCGTCCTTGCTCTTGCTTGCTTAGGTTCGACGGGATATAAAGAACTGTTATCGGAGTCCTACTTTAAAGGGGACAGACCGACGCTGACGCCCGAACAACTCGCCTGGATGGTGGGCGTATCCGGGGCAACCTACCTCATCGGCAGGGACCTTCCTCTCTTCGTCGGTATCGGCAGTAATGACTCACTGTCCGACCCGGACAGAATGCACTCCCTTGCTCAGCTTGTCGGAGAGGACAATCTGCGCTTTTTCGTTTGCACCGGTTACTCCGACAACGTTGACGCCGCTTGCTTCTCCACTTTGCGGAAATGGCTCCGACTGACCTTTCTGGACGCAAAGCTCCCCTCTTCGCCCCACTGTCACCTCAACCCCAATGCCGAAGGGGTCGTCTACGCCGAGGTAAAGGCAGACGTCTGTTCGCCCATTTGCGCCGCTTCCGTATGCTACGCTGCGGACGACTACAATCACGAGACGCGGAACTGGACGAAGGTGGTTTGCGAAACGGTCGGGAAAGGAGAATACATCGCCCGTATCCCCATTACGCGTGAAAATCAAGTGGTATTTATTTATCCCGAGATCACCTACGAGAACGGCGTATCGCTGACCGGTCCCGTCTCCTGCTCCGACTTTACCAACAAAAATCTGGTGATAACAGATGAAAGTTCGGACAACGTAATCTACTCGTACGGTGACCCAAAGTCGGAATTCAAGGAAAGCAACGAAGAACCGGTCCTCTTTGCGGACAATCTGAAAACGGTCACCATTCCGGTCGGGCTGAAAGGAATTTGCAATCCGAACGGCGAGATGGTGCTGTTTATCGGCGAAGCTACCGTAGACATCGACGAAGAGCAAATTTTCCAGATAGACTGCTTTTCCGAAGATAACGATTTTACGTTGGACGTATACCTGACCGATCTCAACGGTTGCAAGTATTATGCATCCAAAAAAATGTACACTGTATCTACTTTTGAGGCGGCGATGTTCTCTCATACCGATTTCAAAGACGAACGCTTCCGCCCTTTGCGCTCCTGGAAAACGATTAAACGTTTTACCGTTGCCGGCAAAAATACCGTCATCAGCAGACTGCTATTCGTATGACGTATAAATATAAGAGGTTTTTATGAACAAAAACGCAACCAACGATTTAACCGATAAAAAACTCACCACCCAAAAAGCCATTCGGGACTTGATCATTCTGATCGTCGCCTTTGCTTTGGTCGCGGCTACGGCGTTTTATCTGGGCAGGACTTACTTTGAGCGGTGGCCCATTCTCGGCTCTTCTATGGAACCGAACATTCACAACAACGACAACGCGATCGTCGTAAAGACCACCAAGTTCGACTACGACGACGTCATTATCTTCCGGACCACTACGGAATCGAGGGATACCTTCTCCGGAAAGTACCTCATTAAGCGAGTGATCGGCAAGCCGGGCGACACCATCGAGACCGTCTTTTCCGAGGAGGACAACGCCTGGCACATCTACCGAAACGGCGAGATCGTCAGCGAAGAACACATAAAAGAACCCATTTACGAACCGAGCTATATCGCCTTTGAAGAGGTGGTCCCGGAGGGCTGTTACTTTGTTCTGGGTGACAACAGGAACAATTCTCATGACAGTCATATCAAGGGCTTTTACGCCGAAGAAACCGAAATCGTCGGCAAAGCCTTTATCCGCTACAAAAGTATAACCGATTTCTCCTTTTTAAAGTGAGGTAGAAATGAGAACGAGGGTGCTTACCGAAGAAAAGCTATATCTATTAGCCTTTTTATCCAATCTCCTTATCTTTTTGCTGGAGATCGTAGGATTCGTTTTCTCCGTCAAAAACCAGGGATGGAAAATGTTTCTTTATTATACGGTGAACAGTAACATTCTCCTCTTTCTCTCCTCTTTCTTCGCCCTTTTGAGCGTCTATTTCAACGTGCGGAAAGGTTGTGGGACCAACTACCTTTCTCACCTCTTTCGGTGGGTGGCTACCGCCGCTTCCACTCTTACCTTATTCGTCGTACTTTTCGTGTTGATGCCCCTGCATCCGCAACCGTGGAGACTGCTTTTTTGCGACGCGATGCTCTTTCAGCACACCCTCTGCCCCGTTATTTCTTTAATCAGCTTTCTCTTTTTCGAGAAGGAAGAGAGCAGGAACCTGCGTTACGCCCATCTTCCCCTTACCGTTGTCTTTACTTTGCTTTACGGCGTACTGTTCGCCATTCTGAACGCGCTTAGCGTAGTAAAAGGTCCCTATCCGTTTTTGGACGTACACAGTCAAAGCGTACTTGTTTCCGTGTTGTGGTTTTTTGCCATAATCGGGCTTGCCTGCTTATTATCCATACTGCTGGCGGTAGGCAATAAAAAGATTTTCAAAAGAGGTATTATATATGGATGAACTGGTAAAAAGGATTAACGAGCTAGCGAACAAGCAGCGTGAAACGGGACTGACGGACGAAGAAAAAGCCGAACAGCAGCAATTACGGCAGGCATATTTGATACGGTTCAGAGCGTCGTTTACCAACCAACTGAAAAACACCTACGTCGTTACCGAAAACGGCGAAGTTCCTTTAACGGAGTACGGAAAAAAGCATGGAAAAGACTAACGTAATGCGCATACTGGAGCGAGAGGGTATCCCCTATGCGCCCCACCAACTGGAAGGCAGTCCCACCGACGGGAAGGAAGTTGCTTCTTTGCTCGGCGTAGACCCCTATTCCGTTTTCAAAACCCTTGTCACCGTTGGGAGCGACCTCAATCATTACGTCTTCATCGTACCCGTTTACGCCACCCTCGACCTGAAAAAAGCGGCAAAAGCGGCGGACGTAAAAAGTGTGAGTATGCTTAAACAAAAAGAACTGTTCCCTTTGACCGGATACGTCCACGGCGGATGCTCTCCTATCGGCATGAAAAAGCCTTTCTTTACCGTTCTGGACGAAACTGCGCTCCTGTCCGAAAAGATTTTTTTCAGCGCCGGTAAAATAGGAATGCAAGTAGAATTGGACCCCACCCTTTTTATGGAAAAATTCGGCGTGAAAGCCGCCGACGTATCACAATTTTAATTGCTCGCCGCAAGGTAAACGTTAATAAAAAGCAGGTACAGGTACCAGGACAGAACGGGTGCCGTTAACAAGGATAATATCCTTGTTTTTTTTGCCGTCACGACGATAAGCGTGACGGCAAAAGCGGCGCATACCGACAGTATCGCCACGGCACCCGCCATACTGTGCAACCGGAAAAACACCCCGCACCACAGCGTACTTCCCCCGATAAGGATAACCAATATCCAGAGATATTTTTTCAGCTCGACGTTCCGGAGCATTTCTCCGATATGTACGGCAAGAAGGATGTAGATAACAAGCCAGCATCCTGAATGCCACCGTCCGTTGACATTCATTCCGGAAAGGGAGGAAAACCAAACGCTTTTCGGCGTCATAAGAAGGGCGTTTATACTGCCGAAAAATATAGCGACCGCCAGACCGAAGGTGAAAAAAAGAACTTTAAAAAACTTGTCCATCTTTATAGTTTTATTCGCAAAAAAGCCCTTTCATTCATAGCGGACAGGCAGTTTTACCGCGAATAAAACGCTTACGTTCGCAAGTAAAACTTTTTTTACAACCTCTTTCATCTCCTTTTTATCGGGAAATAATATTTTACCGGACAGCAGAATATGGTTTTACGAGGATAAATACCGGGTAGAAACGGCTCGTTTTCTTAAAAAATTATTGCGAAGAGATAATATTTATGATATCATAATATTATCTACGCTCTGATTGGGAGGCAAAATTATGGCAAAAGCGAAATCAAAGAAAAAAACCCTCGTTATCACCATCGTATCGGTGGCGCTTGTTATTTGTATTTTGGCAGCGCTGCTATTGACCTTTTTCTTTGGCATACTGAAAGTCAATAAAAAACGCGCCGTTATCATCGTACCGGGACTGTTTGCCTCCGCCCTTTACGACGCAGACACCGGCAAAGCCGTTTGGGACCCCTTCGGCGAACTGGACCTGTGGGTGACCGACATCGTTCGGCACGGCGACGTCAATATGGCGACCATTGGGCAACTCATTATCGACGACCATTTTCAAGAGGAATTAGCTCACATCCTCGCCAACGACGGCATGGGCGACGGAGAGAGCTTTTTGTACCGCTTCACTTCCGTCAACGAGGACGGCACCTCGAAATTTAATATTCAGCCCTACCCCCCGACCACCGAGTCGCGCTATAAATACGGACTTATGAACGCTCAAAAAGAAATATACGACTATTTTGAGGAAGAATACGGACATAGCTACGACGTGATTATGTTCAACTACGACTTCCGTATGGACAGCCGCCTCAACGGCGAACGGTTGGAGACCTTTATCAATGAGAACGGCTACGAAGAGATCATCCTCGTTTCTCACAGTAACGGCGGACACGTGGTAGGAAGTTACCTCGCACGCTCGGAAGAAAACCGCAACAAAGTCAGCCTTTATCTTAGCTACGACGCCCCTTATCTCGGTTCGGTCACCGCTCTTACTACCTTAGAGAACATGGAGAGAATGATCGACGGATTTAAAGATTACGCCGATATGCTGGGCATCGGTAACAAATTACAGACGGCGTTCGAGACGCAATTTTTATCGCTCGGTAATATGTCCACCGTCTATCAGCTCCTGCCTACCTACGAACTTCTCTGTTCCCCCCACTACTATTACGAGTGGAATCAATATCTGCACACCCCGGGAGAGGAACCCAAACTGGACACCAGTTCCAACGCCAGATACAACTGGGTACCGTTCTTGGAAATTTATAACTACGAAACGGGCGAGCTGGAAGAGAAATACTTTTATAACAGTGTGGAATTGTACGAGTTTTATTGCTCCCGTCCGTGGGCGCATATCGGGAACGACGTCAATAACGAACTGCGTCCCGTTATGAAAGAATGGCAACAGTACGTCGATTCTTTCTACTGCCTCGTTGACGGAGAATACGTCCACGTCACAGAACTGGTCAACACCTATTATTTCTGCGGTATCGGATACCCGACGGGACTGACCGACGAATACGACGACTCGCACGGCAACCTCCGTTGCTGGTCGGACGAAGAGACGGACCAGGGCGACGGCACCGTTCTACTCTATTCTGCCACGGCAAACGCCAAAGACTACACCCGTTACGTCGTCATCCCCTACGCCGATCACTATGACGTGGTACAACGCTTCGACGAGTTCTCCAGAGAGACCACCCAGCGTATCATGGACGCCAACACCGATTGGAAACACCAAACACTCTACTCTTTGAATAAAAGAAAAGGATAAGATTATGAACTTGACAGAAAAATTCGGAAGCATGGTATTCAGCGATAAAGTAATAAAATCGCGTTTACCCAAAAAAGCGTATGAAGAATACGTCCGCTGCGTAGAAGAGGATAAGCCCCTCACGTTGCAACTGGCAACGATCATTGCCGACGCCATGAAAAATTGGGCGATCGAGCAAGGTTGCACCCACTTTACGCACTGGTTCCAACCGCTGACCGGCGTCACCGCCGAGAAACACGACAGCTTCATCGAGCCGGACGGCAAAGACGGCGTTATCATGAAGTTCAGCGGAAAGGAACTTATTAAAGGAGAACCGGACGCGTCCAGCTTTCCTTCGGGGGGACTCCGCGCCACCTTTGAAGCACGCGGATACACCGCGTGGGATCCGACGGCTTACGCTTTTATTAAGGACGGCGTACTTTGCATCCCCACCGCTTTTTGCAGTTATAACGGCCTTGCGCTGGACAAAAAGACACCCCTGCTTCGTTCCATTGAAGAACTGAATCGTCAAGCGGTCAAGATCCTGCATATCTTCGGCAAGACGGACGTTAAACGGGTCATTCCTATGGCCGGACCGGAACAGGAGTACTTTTTGATCGACAAAAACCTCTACGATAAACGCCCCGACCTTGTCTTCTGCGGACGGACACTCTTTGGCGCGCGCAGTCCCAAAGCGCAGGAACTGGGAGACCACTACTTCGGCGCGGTCAAGCCCCGTGTCGTTGCCTATATGCGCGAACTGGACGAAGAACTCTGGAAACTGGGCGTATACGCTAAAACAAAGCACAACGAGGCGGCGCCCTCTCAGCACGAACTGGCGGTCATCTATACCGACGCCAACAAAGCGACCGACCACAATCAGATCGTCATGGAGATGATGAAGAAGATCGCAACCAGGCACGGTCTTACCTGTCTATTACACGAAAAACCCTTTGCCTCCATCAACGGAAGCGGCAAACACAACAACTGGTCTTTGCAAACGGACACCGGCATCAATCTTTTAGAGCCGGGCGAGGATCCGCGTGACAATATGCTCTTTTTACTCATGCTCTCCTCCTTTATCTCCGCCGTGGACAAACATCAGGACCTGCTGCGTATCTCCTGCGCCAGCGCCGGCAACGACCACCGCTTAGGCGCGTACGAGGCGCCCCCTGCCGTCATCTCTATCTTCCTCGGAGACGAACTGACGGGCATTCTGTCCGCAATTGAAAAGGGTAAAAACTTCAGCGAGAGAGCGCAGTGCGAAATCGAGATCGGCGTCAAATGCCTGCCGAAATTCCGTCAGGACACCACCGACCGCAACCGTACCAGTCCTCTTGCCTTTACCGGAAACAAATTCGAGTTCCGTCTGCCCGGCTCCGCATTTTCGGTTGCCGACGCTAACCTCGTTATTAACACCATCGTCGCCGACGAACTGTCGGAGATGGAAAAAAAGCTCGATCCGAGCGATCTTGCCGGTTCGGTCATTAAGATCGTACGCGAAGTCATGCAAAACCACAAACGCATTATCTTTAACGGTAACGGCTACTCGGGCGACTGGCTGAACGAGGCGGAAAAACTGGGACTACTCAACCTGCCCACCACCGTCGACGCTCTGCCCTACTTTACCAAAGAAGAGAACGTCGAGCTGTTCGAGAAACACGGCATCCTCAGCCGCACGGAGATCGAATCGCGCACGGAAATACAGATGGAAAACTATTGCAACATTCTGCACATAGAATGTCTGACCATGATGGACATGACGCGGCAGCTTTTCTTGCCTGCCATCCGCAAATATATAAAAGAACTGTCCGAGACGGCGTCCATCTTCCCCAAGAACCCCATTATGGACAAACTGATCGAACTGTTCAACGAGGGAGAAAAACAGGTCGTCATTCTGGAAAAAGAAGTGGAGAAATTATCCGATCTTTCTCTGTGGGAAAAGGCGGAAAAATACCGCGGCAAAATTTTGGGGATCATGAAAAACTTACGTAGCGCCATTGACGAAGCGGAGCTACTTACTGCAAAAAAATACTGGCCTGTGCCTACCTACGGCGATCTTTTGTTCGGTGTAAACTAAGGAGTTCAACGTGAGAGAAATTACTTTACCTGCCTATCCTATTCTTACTTTCGACCCGATGATGTCCCTTTGGAGCGCATCGGATAAGCTATACGAAAGCGACGTGCGAATGTGGACCAAGCACGACAAACCCATTCGCGGATATATCATCATCGACGGCAACGTCTACCGGTTTATGGGGGCGGGAAACGAAGAGATCATCCCGCAGACCAAAGTGGAAATGGGTCTTACGTCCACCAAATACACCTTCGAGGGGATCGTTCGCTTAGAAGTGACTTTTACTAATCCCTTTATCCTGAGCGATCTGAAACTGACCTCTCGTCCGGTAGGCTACGTCACCGTCAACGTCGTAAATACAGACGACAAAAAGCACTTTGTGGACGTGCTGTTCGACTTTTCCGAACAGCTTATTTATCGCGGAAAGAAGAAATTGACTGTGGGCGGTATCTCCCAACTTGCCGGCGGTAATGTAGGGTTTATCGGCAGAAGAAATCAGAAGCCGATGTACGACGCAGGAGACATACTCGACACCGACTGGGGGTATTTCTTTGTGGCAGGGCAATTAAAGGTCGCCCTCTGCTCCTCTCGCGCCGTTCAAAAATATCTGTCCGGCCGTCCGATCAAAACGGGCAAAGGGTTCTGCAAAGAACTGATCGCCGACAAATCGGCTACCATTGATAAGAAAGGTACTTTCTCCTTCCATTTCTGTTTTGCATGGGATGACGGCTATTCCATCGATTATTACGGAGTGAAAAAGAAAGGGTACTGGACCAAGTATTATCAGGACGTCTACGCCGCCATAAGAGAGGGGCTGAAAGACTATGACAAAACGATGGCAAGGTGCCTTGCCGAAGATACCGGGGCGGAAAACGAGATTATTCCGAACTTCGGACTCAGTTACTACACCTTGCTCCTTGCTTCCTTCCGTCAGGTCATTGCCGCCCACAAGCTGATCGAAGCGGACGGGAAACCGATCTTTATTTCCAAAGAAAATTCCAGCAACGGTTGTGCTGCGACGGTGGACGTGACTTATCCGTCCTCCCCTCTTTTCCTGTTACAAAATCCCGCGTTACTCCGCGGAATGCTCGACCCGGTGTATGCCTTTGCGCGCAAGCCGGTGTGGCGGTATGATTTTGCTCCCCATGACGCCGGAATCTTCCCCTACGTTATGGGGCAAGTGTACGCCATTTACGGACAGTACCGCAGACGGTCTTATGCCGACAAAAAGAAACTGCCCGTCTTTATGTACGACCGCGACGATATATACAACTACAAACGGCAAATGCCGGTTGAAGAAAGCGCGAACATGATCATTCTCACCGCCGCCTATTACAACGAGACGGGGGACAAAAAGTATATCATGGATAACTTCGACCTGTTGCAAAAATGGGCGAATTACCTCGTAGAAAAAGGCTTTGACCTGGAAAACCAATTATCCACGGATGACTTCAGCGGATGGCTGCCTAAGAACGTCAACCTTGCAATAAAAAGCACTGTTGCCATTGCGCTGTGGGCAAAAGTTTTGCAAAAACTTGACCTCGGCGACGGGAAAGAATACCGCGTGAAGGCGGAAGAAATGGCAGCCGATTTGAAGAGAGCGTCGGACCGCGGCGACCATTACGCCATCACATTAGACGGGGACGGTTGGAGTACCAAATACAATTTGGTCTGGGATAAAATCTTCTCCCTCAACCTCTTTGGGGAGGAGTTCTATCAAAAAGAACTGACCTACTATAAGACAAAGCTCAACACCTACGGACTTCCGCTCGACCACAGAAACAGTTACAGTAAATCGGACTGGATGATGTGGGTGACGGTATTAGACGACTCGGACGAAACGCTGCGTTTATATGCCGACACGCTGGTAAAGATGCTTGCTGAAACCACTATGCGCATCCCCTATCCCGATCTGTTTGAGACGATAGAAAAAGCCATGGTAAAGGGCAATCCAATGTTTGCTCGTACGGTACAAGGTGGGATGTGGCTACCCTTATATGCAATTAAAGTTGCCCAAAGTGACAAAAACTATTTATTATAGGAGTTATATATGAATAAGGATTTATCTTTTTTAAAGAACAATAAGCTGTTTTTATGGCTCTGTTCCTGTCTGCCCATTGCGGCGATCGGCGTCATGCAGTACTTTTTTTACGGTGCATACACCACTTGGGTCTTTTGGCAGATCATGCTCATCGCCGTCTTATCCGGTCTGTGCGTTTGCGCCTATTCCGTTTGGCTCGCCGTAAACGTTTTACCCAAAGTAACGGTAAAGTCCTTCATCATCTTCGGCGTTATTTTCACCGCGCTTACCTGCTTCTTCTACTTCGGCGCGTCGGCAATCGATCTTGCCGTAAAAAAGAACAACCTCTCCGCCTTTATTCTCGGAGCAGTTTCCACCGACCTAATTTTAGTTTTCTCTTTCATTTTCGGTTGGTCATCGCAAGGAAGTAAAAACTTCAAAGGGGCTTTGTCCGCCACGGGCGCCCTTCTTTGCGCCCTTATTGTCGTTCTTTCCGTCTTCGTTTCCACCCTGCCGAAAAACGATTCTATGATAGACGTCAAGGATAAATTCTCCGTTATGGATACTCTCCCGAGATTGACGGAAAGTAAAAAGGTCAAGGTCATTCTTATTAACGGACAATCAAACGCCTCCGGCGTATCGCGCGTTTCCTGCCTGACCGAGGAACAAAAAGCATACTACGGCGCCGGGTTCGAGAACGTGCTAATTAACTATTTCTGCGACAACGGCAATAACAGTTCTCACGGGGCTTTTGTTTCCGCCGGTTTAAATCAAGGATATGCCGACGGATTTTTCGGTCCCGAATTGGGCCTTGCCGAAGAATTGTCCAAAGTCACCGGAGAGAACTTCATTATCCTTAAATACACCTGGGGCGGTACCGTACTTGACACCCAGTGGTTCCCCCCGAGGAGCGACGGTAGCGTAGGACCGCTGTATACCGCTTTTATTAACTTCACCGGAACTTATATGGAATACCTCCGTGCCAAAGGGTACGACGCGGAGATCGGTGCGATGTGCTGGATGCAGGGTGAATCGGACTCCGTCATGGAAGAATGGACGCAAAATTACTATCAGAACACCGTTGATTTCGTCGCATCGTTACGGAAAGATCTCTCCAATTACGCGGCAAAAGACGGCGGTATCCGCTATATCGACGCTGGTATTTCGGACAGCAAGTACTGGGAAAGATACCAGCGCGTCAACGGCGCAAAACAACAATACGCCAACAACCCCGAGCATAACGCCGTCTATATCGACACCATTGCCGCCGGTCTGGACTTCACCCAAGAACCCACTCCCGACAATCCCGACCTCGCCCATTACGACGCCGCATCAGAACTTCTCCTCGGAAAAATGTTCGCGCAGAAAGTTTTGGAAAGATACGGTATTGCTCAATAAAACACTACTATCATCATAACTTATGTAAAATGCGATGGGACTAACCCATCGCATTCTTTTTATAATTGCGCCTCTTTCGGTAAAACAAGTTCCACCGACCCCTGCTCTGCCTGACAAAGGGGGCATTTTTGCCACGCCTCGTTTAAGACTTCTTCATATCCGCAGGAGGGACATTTCCAGAGCGTCGGCGTCTTTCTCTTATAGAGGGTGCCGTTTTTCATCTGTTCGTAGAGTTCGGTAAACAGTCGCTGGTGCTTTTTCTCCACGGTGATGACGTTATCAAACAGTCCTGCTATATCCTCAAAGCCCTCTTCTCTTGCAATTTTTGCAAAGACGGGATAAATCTCCTCCGCCTCCTTTTGTTCGTCCTCGGCGGCGAGGCGAAGATTGTCCATGAGGTTCCATTTCTCCTTAAAAGGATACCCTGCGCAAATCTCGATATCTCTGATCTCCTTTTGGGACGCCTGTTGAATACAGGTATAGAACATTCTGGCGTGGTTGAACTCGTTATATACGACGCTGTCGATCAAGTCGGCGATAGCCTTATACCCCTCGTTACGCGCGCCGTATTCAATAAACTCGTACCTCGTCCTAGCTTGGCATTCTCCGGCAAAGGCTCTCGCCAGATTGGTCAACGTTTTACTTTTGAAAAGTTCCATAATAATATACCTCCGTTTTTTATGATAAGTATTGACGGATGAAAGGGAGTTATACCTATTTGAAAGTGGAAAGTGGATAGCGCGTCGGGTTGCTTACATACGAGTAAAGCTGTTGTGGAGTTCTGCGAGCTTTGACTACGCAAAAGTCTAAAAAAACCGGTTCCATCCACATGACCTTATTTAATGGGAAGAACCGGTTTTATCAATATATTATTATTTGCAGACGTAAAGATCAGTACTATGCGTTTTCTCCGTGTTCCATGAGGTGAAGGTTACGGATCGTCGGGTCCTTAATTGCATCCTGCACCGAATAGGCGTGTGTATCGAGGTTGTTGCAGGTCGCTTTAGTGATCCCCTGCGCTTTAACTTCTTCCGTGATAATTCTGCCGACGTCGTCGATAATGCCACGCTTGTAGTCGATAAAGTCCTTTTCGTTGGCGTTTTCAATCAGGAAAGTCAGCGGCAATTCAAGGTCGGAGAGCTTAGGAAGGTCGCGCATGCCGCGGAAGGACCATTTATAATAGGGACAATACCTGTTATTGAGTAGGTAAATAACCTGTATCGCGCTCTTTACGAATTCAAAAAGCGCAAGTTGCGCCGCGCCCGATTCTCCGCGAGAAAGGCATCTGTCATAGTTGTATTTACCCGATTGGTGCATAAGAGCAAGGTGCGCGGAGATCTTTTTTAGGCGGACGTCACTTGGATACCCGGCGGCTATTACGTCGCGCATTTGGCAGAACTTCCCCTCGCCTTTTTTGAATATCTCACCGTTCGTTACCGTCGCCAGCGCATAGGACGGCAGCCGGAGCCAATCGATAAGGGTGGACGGCAGATCACCCCCCAAAAAGCGCGAATAAAAGTCTTCGGTCAGTAGCAGTCCATGCCTGTTTCCGCCGCAGGGAGAAAGTTTTTGACGGGTGTACCCCATAAATTCTTTCGGCAGCTTACTATATGCTCTTTCCAGACGGAAGCCGAATTCCTCCTCGTCTTTACGGTCGATCCACATACAGAAACAGGGTTCGTAATCGTGATCTTCGGACAGTTCGTCGTCGTAGCCGAAACACTCGGACCCTTCCCCGACAAGCCCGACGGTCACCCGATCGGAGATTTCCGGAAAGGATTCCAGCATGCTCCGTCCGTATTCTTCAAAATACTTTCTTGCCAGTTCAAGCCCTTTCATAAATTTCTTTCATCCTCTTTTCCAAACGTTGTTTTGCCATAAAATAGCCGAAATATTCGATAGACGGGAGACATTTACTGATGACGAAGGCGTGGTAGCCGTCGTGAGGTAACGTGGGCGTGTCCAGATAGGCAATGGCTTTTTCCATATAGGCGTACACTTCGTCCTCTCTTCCCTCTTTCCCTTCCAAAAGGTGCGCCATATTGACGTAAGAAATGGCGATATCGTTCTCCTTGCCCGGGACGCCATCCAGAATGGAAATGGCCTTTTTATAGGCGTTTTCCGCATCCTCTTCTCGTCCGACGTCGGCAAGGGAAAGCGCCTGATTGTTATATAGTCCGGCAAAGCGCGGATCGGTGGGTTGGAGATTTTTTTGGTAAGTTGCCTCCGCCCGTTCGTAGAGCGGAACGGCTTTTTCGGCATAGCCGAAGGCTTTATAAGTAGTGGCGGCGTTGAGGATCACCGTTGCGCCGGAGACGGTATCGGTAAGATTGAGTTCGTCGAGTAATTTCAATCCGTCTTCTACGCTCTCTATCCCCTCTTTTTTCTTATTCAATTTGCGGTATAATCCCATCTGTTCGCTTCGTATTTCCAGTTCGCCGCGCTTATCGCCCAGTTCCCGCGCTTCGTTGAGCCAATAGTCGAGTACGCGTTCTGCTTGCAGAGGGTCGTTCTTTGCGAAGAAGGAATCCACTTTTTCCATAATGGAACGAATGGGAATGGTGCCGAGGGGCTTTTTGCGATCGGGATAATAAAAGCTCTCCCCTTCGCACAGTACGCACGCCGGCTCTTTATAATCAAAAGGGTCTAATTCTGCCATAATTTGCTCCTTAATAAGAAAGAAAGGGTACAAAGGAAAGCCTCCCTTGCACCCATGTTTTAGTGCGATATTTTAACGCAATGCGATAGTCATTTCGTCATAGTCAACGACGATGACTACGTAGTTGAGGCCGTCTTGATTGATGGTCTGACTGCCGTAGGTCTTAACTAAGCCGCTGTCTTCGTTGTTACGAGAACCGCCGGTCGCCATGGTGTAGTTGTTGGTCTGACCGTAGTACCAGGTATCGCCCTGCTTCTCGACGATGTACTTCATATTATCAAGAGGATTGGTCGAGGTGATTTCCATAATATAGTACTCTACGTTGTAGTTCTCGTAGGAACTGGATTCGTTGTCGCTTTCTTTGATGGTAAGCGTCGGAGCGTCGTTTCTTTCGTAGAGAGAGAACTTAATGTTCTGACCGTTGCAGGTAGCCGCCGTTCTGACGTTGTTATCCTGGATGTTCTCCCATTTGTCGATGTAGCTCTGCATGATAGAACCGTAGGTATTCCCTTCGCTGGAAGAAGAAGTACTGATTCTGACGTAGATACGCAGACGATAGAGAGCGTCGTTGCCGATCTCGAAGGTTTCTTTCTCGATGGTCGGCGCGGTACCGCGGTAGAATACCACTTTGGTCAAGTTGACGCATCCGTCGAATACTTTGTTGCCGAGGTAGTCGATGTTGTAGTTGAACAGGACGCCCCACAGTCCTCTGCAGTTTTCAAAGGCGTAGGCTTCTACTCTCGTCAGCGAGTTGGGTAGACGCAAAGTAACAAGTCCGGTTTCTTCGGTCGAACCCTGTTGCGTGAGGATGTATCCGCTCGGATTTCTGTCGTCTTCTTGGATGTAGAGCTGGCTACCCAGTTTGACGCAACCGGAGAAGGCTCTGACGCCGATGACTTTCAGTTTGCTGCTGCTCTCGTTGAATTCCACCGTCAAGAGGTTCTTACAGCCGGTAAAGGTACCGCTCTTAATCTCCTCTACTCCGTCCGGAATCTTGATTGCCGTAAGCGAGGTACATTCGTTGAACGCCGACTCGCCAATGGATTGCAGTCTGCTTTCTTTGGTGTAGGTGCGGATAATCTCGCCCGTTGCGGCGTCTGCCGTTTCCACAAAGCCCTCAAAGGTGATGCTCACCAGTTTGTTACAACCCCAGAAGGCACTGCTGCCGATCTCTTTTAAGTTGGCCGGCAGGTTGATCGAGGTCAAGGATACGCAGTTCATGAAGGCACTGTCGCCGATCTTTGAGAGAGCGGAACCGACGGTGTCGAATCTGACGTTGGACAGCTTAGCGCAGTCGTTGAACGCTTCGCTACCGATCGTGGTAACGGAGTTGGGGATGTTGATCGCCGTAAGATAGGAAGAATGCGCGAACGCGGACGCACCGATGACGGAGACGGAATTACCCAAAACGATGGTGCTTGCCTGGCTGTTGTCGAAGGCACTCTTCATGATGGTCTGGATATTGTCCGGAACGACGATGGTGGTAGCGGTGTATTGCGCTTTAACCAAGACGGCGCCGAGGATGAGCATTCCGCTGTTGGAGTTTTCGTAGAAGCCCATTCCCGTGAACACGTCGTCGGCGATGTCGTTCAGTCTGGAGTACGTCTTTTCGTTGGTACCCGCCATACTCGTTCTGACGTTGGCTTTTACAAAAGCGTTGGTGTTGATCTTAACGATGTTGGTGGGCAGTTCCATAGTGTTGACCGCAAAGGATGCGGCGTTGTCGATGTTAAAGGTGTTGGACGCAAGTACGGTGATATTGAAGCCGTTTACGCTATCCGGCAGGTCGATGTTATCGCCGGAAACGTACTTGTAGCCGAGCAGAATATTACCGAAGGCGTAGTAGTAGCCGAGGATGGAGTCCGTTCCGTTAGAACGTTTCATACCTCTGATCTCGACGTACGCACGCTTGGTGGGACTCTCGTTCGCATTGACGCTACTGCTGGTGCCTTCTCTCTCCCAGAAGCTGTTTACTGCCGGGTCGGAAGAAGCCGTTCTGTCGGAGAACGCCGCATAGTTCATTTGCGTAATGTTGATATCCGTTTCGATCTTAAGTTTCTTAATTTCCTTATTAAACGCATCCGAGTCGATACGAGAAACGCTCTTAGGAATGTAGATGGAAGCAAGATCGGAGTTGATAAAGGCTTTTTCGGCGATGGTGGTCACTCCTGCCGGAATGATGAATTCCAGATCGACGCCCGGTTCCGCTTTGCCGATGAAGGCAATAAGGACGGTCCTGTTCTCGCCGTAAACCACCTGGAAGGTGTAATTGGTCACCTTTTGTTGATCGTTCTCTACGACGGAGTGGGACAACGTGATGGTCTCCACGCTGAAGTCAACGCCGGTGATGTCGTTGGCAAGAACGACGGACTTCAGGGCGGTGAACTTCGCAAAGATGTTGCCGGAGATGCCGTTGAAGTTTTTAGCGTTGGTAAAGACGATTTTCTCGACGGTGTTGTTGGGCGTACTCAGGTCGATAGAGGTGACCTTTACGTTACCGATGGTATCGGGTACGTACAACGTTTTGAGATTGGAGACGGTGTCGATACGGACCACTGCCGAAGAACCGGTACCGCTGGTTACGATGGTGTAGCCTGCGCCGTTGTCCATGGGAGCTTCGTCCGGGTTGTTATCGACGAAACGAGCGGTGAGTACGAGGGAGTTGGTTCTGATCTCGTACGGATACTCGAGGGCAGCGCCGTTATCGTTTTCGTTGTCGCCTACTACCCATTCGACGAAGGTCTTTTTGGCGACGATAGGAGGTTCTCCGAGGTCGCTGATTGAGTTAATAACCTCTCTATGGATTTCGGACTGGCTCTGTTCTACTCTCAACGTGACCGTCGGCAAAGAAGATTCTTTTCCGAACTCTTTGCAGATATATCCGCGGTCGTCGCTTCCGGTGGTGTACCAGAAGTTGGAGTTGGCGTCGAGATAGGTCATCAACGCCGAGGGGAAGTAGAAGCGGATAACGTAGTTGGTCGTGTTGGTGGAGAAGAATGCGCTCATATCGGAGCCGCCGAGGTCTCTGCAAGCGGCAGTCAGCAGGACGAAGGGCGAATCGACGTCGCTGTCGCTGACGTTCCAATTGATACGATACAGTCTGCCGCCGTTCGACACGAAGGCATTAAGTCCGATTTCTCTGAGCGAAGAACCGAGGTTAAGTATGGACAGCGTTTCTACGCCGTAGAACGCGCTTCTACCGATCGTCTGAACGGTATCGGGAATGGTAAATCCGGGATCGGAAAGGACGGTCTTTTCATCCTCGCCCAGCACCTCTGTGGTGATAGCTGTCTGACTAAAGGCGTATTCGCCGATAGCCTGCAAACCGTTGGGGAGGGAAATGGTGGTCAATTTCGTACAGCCGGAGAAGGCGTAGTCGCCGATCTTTTTAAGGCCGGAGCCGGCAACGAAAGTCACCGTAGTTAGCTTCGTGCAGTCTGCAAAGGCATTCTTACCGATGACGGTGACAGAAGAAGGAATGGAGACCGAGGTAATGGCGGTGTTGCCGTAGAAAGCATCCATAAGGACGTTGGTAACGCCGTTCGGGATAACTGCGGAGATCTTCGCATCGCTGTTGACCGCCGCAAGGTTAGCGTTGACTTTGCCTAAGATAAATCTAACGAGTACGTTACCGAGGATGATATAGGTATCGTCGTCGCCCTGACCGGGATCGTAGAATACGGTGTCGATAAGAGCGGTATCGCTGACGTCCAGTTCATTAAGTCCGCTTGCGGTAATGGTCTTTAACGCGCTCGCCTTTCTGAAGGTGTTTTTACCCAGTTCTTTTACCGTGGACGGCAACAAAACGCTGACAAGGGAAGTACAACCGTAGAACATATCCTGTTCCAGTTTGGTTATTTGCGTGCTATCCATTCTTACGTCGGTCAGCGTAGCGCACTTTTTGAAGGCACCGCGCATAATGGTGTTGACAGAAGAAGGAAGCGTAATGGAAATAAGTCCGCTGCCGGCAAAGGCGTCTTTCTCGATAACCTTGAGGTTTTTACCGCTGAACGTCACACCGCCTAAGCTGGTTGCGTTCCTGAATGCGCCCTCGGCAATGCGGGTTACGTAAGAAGGAATGGTGACGTTGACTTTACGGCTGTTTCCGCCAAGAGAGGTCCCCGTACCGGTGTTATTATATTTAAGGTAAACGGTACCGAGGATGATGCTCTCCGTTGCCGAATACCAGGGCGTGCCGGCAAAGGCGTCCTTGCCGACGTATGCTACTTTACAATTCTCCGCTCTGTCGGTATAAGAAACGGTGGTAAGAGAAGAACCGCTGAACGCTTCTTTTCCGACGTAAACAAGGTCGTTATTGATGGTAAGCGAGATCATATCCTGGAAGTCTTTCAGTATGCCGTCCACCACTTTGATAGCGAGGTTAGGTAGCGTTACCTTTTCGCCCGATTTGGTGATGAAGCGGTAGCAGGAGTCCGTCTGAGAACTCTCGGTAAAGGCTATGGTGATCTTCTTGACGTCGCCCACCTTTCTCTCCGCCGTTTCACGAGCATAGAGGATGAAGGTGAAGGTCGGGTTGACGTCGGGCGTAATAGCGTCTTTCATGACGATCGTGTACGTTTTATCGGTGTTGTTGTAAACGGCGTCGCCGTAGTTCACGTAAGTACGGAGCGTGGACTCGATGCCTGCCGCGCCGTACAAATAAACTTTCAGTTCCTGTCCGGTAACAAGGGCGTTGTTCTCGTCGAACAGTTTCCAACCGAGGTTCATTCCGGGCGTAAAGCCTTTGACTTCGTCGCCGTCGGTATAGACGGTCTCCAGTTCGTTATTGGTAGCCGTTCTGGTGAACAGAGAAGAAGTGGTGCCGACATACTCGACTGCCGTTCTGCCTGCCATAATAAATCCGTTGTTTCTGCCGCCCTCGGCGCTGAGTACGGCGTCTTTGTACCATTTGCTCCCCACAAAGTCTTCGCGCGAGACGTACAAAAGCTGACTGTCGTTGTTGCCGAAAGTGATGGATTCCAGATTGCTCAAACCGTAGAAAATCTTTTCTCCGACGTAAAGCAAAGAGGACGGGAGATTGATTTTGGTCAGATGCTCGTTGAAGGTGTATCTCGGGTCGGTGGGTTGATCGTCGGTGTAAGAGTTGCTCTGATAGTATCCCGGGAAGATGGCTTTTACCTGAGAGGGCAAAGTCAGTTCCGCGCAACGGAAGTTGTCGTTGCCGAACGCCCCTGCGTACACGGCGATAACGGGTGCTTCGCCATTGCCGCCGTCCTCTACGTCGCCGTCGGAATAGACGGTGGGCAGAACGATGTTTTTACTATCCAGACTGCTGTAATTGACGATAGCGTAACCGAATTCGCCAACATCGTTATAATGAATGGTCTTGGTGACCGTTTGTACCACGATGCAGTTATCCTGACCGGAAGCGTTCTCGTTAAAGACGTACCGTTTGGAAGTAACTTTCGCGTAGATGTCGATCTTATCGCCGCGGTCTACGTCGGTGATGACGAGGGGGAATGCGGTGATCTCCACCTCGGCTTCCTCTCCTATCTTATAGAACCACTTGACCGTTTCGCCCCATTCGTCGCTGATGCCTTTTGCGTAAAGGAAATCACTTACGCCCGAGCCGATGCCTTCGATGGAAATGAGGTTGCTTCTGGTAACGTTGACCTGGTGTTCGTAGTCGATAAAACCGTCTTCGCCGAGGTAGGCGTTATAGGCTTTTGTACTGTTGATTTGGTGGAGAATAAATTCATAAAGGGCGTCCTCTGCTAATTTGCGGACGTCGTTTAACGGTTCCACTTCCAGTTCCGGCTGTTCAACGGCGAGGTAGATATAGTCGACGTCGTTGGGATCGAGCGTACCTTTTACCTGCGAAATATATTTAGCGTAAATGGTTCTGCTGGACGTCCAGACCACCGGGAAGGAAATGGGCGAATAGGTGCTGTCGCTATCCGACCAACCGATGAAGGTCAGACCCTTGGAGCTGAGATCGGGCGCGACCGGCTCTTCAAAGTAAATTCTATCGCTCAAAACGGCGATACCCAGTTCGATATTATTAAAGGAAATATTGGGATCGGGGAAGAAGGAGAAGTTGACCGTCGGGAACTGCGAAGTAACGTGAGCGGAATATTCTTGCAAGAAGTTCGCTCCCACGTTAACGTCGGCGTTGACGTAGAAAGAAACAGTGCTGCCCTCGAACGCATTGTCGTAGATGTAGCACTCTACCCTCTTTCCGTCGATGATGTTGACGCCCTCGTAGCGGTTCTCCGAAGCGTTATGCGTGGAGGCGTTAAGAAGTGCGTTGACGGAATAGTTGAATTGTACTCTGAGCGCGGTGCAACCTGCGAAGGCTTCTTCGCCGACGATGATGACTTTGGAAGAAAGAAGAACGTATTGCAAGCCGGTGCATTCGCCAAACGCGCTATCGCCGATGGTGGTGATAGAGGTGTATTCGGTGAACTTAAAGGAGCGCAGACCGGAAGCGTAGAAGACGTGACCGGGGAGCGTATCCGAAGAATAACGGCTGAACTGTACGTCGGTCAGTTTAGCGCAGTTCATAAAGGCGTTGGAGTCGTTGTAAGCGTCGGTAGCAAAGGATTGTAACGATTGCAGATTGACCGATTCCAAAGATTCGCAATCCTTAAAGGCGGATATGGACAGACGGGTCAATTCCGGAGCGACGAATTCGGTGAGTGAAGTGCAGCCCTCGAACGCGCTTTCGCCGATGGTCCCGAGGTTGTTTACGATGGCTTTTTTCAGCGAGATACATCCTGCAAAGGCTCTGTCGCCGATGGACGTGACTCTGTTAAAGTCCACCGTCGTCAATTTTTCGCAGCCGTTGAAGGCGTCTGCCTCGATGTTGGTAATGGACGCCGGGAGGGAGATAGAGAGGAGGTTTTCGGCGTCTTTGAAGAATTCCGCGTCGATACTGGTGGTAAATCCGCTCTCGGTCAATTCGGTCGCGGTGATCACCTGGTCGTCGGCGGCGGCGTTGTAGCCGAACGGTTTACCGCCGGCGGAAATAATGGTATGTTCGTTGAACCATGCGGTGTAACGGAAGGATTCCATCGTGACGGTGTTCCCCGTTACCCATCCGGCAAAGGTCATACTGGACAATTCGTCGCAAGAGACCTGTTCCGACTCGCTTCCGAAGACCCCTTCGGGGAAGTACAGGAGACGAGCAAGTACGTTCAACGTTTTGAGGTTCTCGAATCCGTAGAAGGCACCTTCCAAAATGGCGTTGACGCTATAAGGCTGACCGGAGATATTCAGGCTCGCCGGTACGGTAATGGACTCGGCGTAGCGGTAGCCCTTAATAAGAGACGCCGTTCTTTCGCCTACGTCTAACTTAAACAGCAGCTTGTTGGTTGCGTCGTAGTGGTAATCGAATTTATCGGACAGAGCGACTTTGGATTCGTCCCAGTTGTTGTTGGAAATAAGCGTTTGCAGTCCGCTTTCGGTAAGGCCGGTCCCCATAAGGTACACGTTGCCGAGTTCGCTGAGCTGATAAACGGTCATGGCGTCGACGGAATTGGTTTTGATACCGTAGACGACGGCATTCAGGACGCCCGTTTCCACCGTGATGCCGATCTCGTCGGAGAGACGGGTAAGGTCGATCGCGGTGATTTCCGCTTCGCCTAAAGCGGCGGGGCTTATGATGAGCGTCTCCGCGCTTTCCGGCAACTGCAGGGCGAATTCACCCATTTTGTTGGTCGGGTAATAATAGAAGGTATAGGTGGTATCCTCTACAGAGAACAGAACGCCGTCGTAGGTGAAGAATTCCTTGCAGGAAGCGGGAACGACGATCTTTTCCAGGAAGTCGAACTGCGCCAGCACCGACGTAGGAATAACGACGAGGGATGCGGGCAGATATATTTCTTTCAATTGATATTCGGACGCATCGGTGAGGGTCCCGGTAAGACTGAGCAGTTTATCCTCCGTCGTTCCGCCGTCGCCGGCAGCCGCAAGCGCCGTACTCCCCTGTTTGCCGAGGGAGAGGACGATGAGGTTTTTACTACCCTCGATTATCGACAGGTCAATCTCGTGGTCGGAGAGCGTTCCGTTGCCGCCTAAGTAGAGAGAAGTCAGTTCGCGCATGTTGGCAAAAGCACCGTCTTCGTTTTCGTCAACGATGATATATTCCAGATTGGGGAAGCTGAGCGTGGTCAGCGGTGTGGACGCGAACGCGCCGTAGCCGATTACCGTCACCTTATCAAGTCCGGTTATCGATTGCAGATTTTTTATGGAGAAGAAGGCGTAATTTCCTATCGAGTCGAGAAGGTTTGCGTTGAAAGAAAGGGTGACCTTTCCGGCGGCTTTGGCAAAAGCGAGGTCGGATACGTCAATCAGCTTATTGAACGTCAAGGTGGCGTTGCCGTCCGTTGCAAGGACGTTCATTAGCGCGAAGGCTCTTTCTTCGATGATCTGAACGTTGGCAAAGGACAGGTTGCCGGACAGAATGGCTCCTGCAAAAGCACCCTCTCCTATGTAGCTGACCGAACTGAAGTCGGTCAAATTATATAATTGACATCCGACGAAGGCATAGTCGCCGATCTTAATAAGTTTCTGCGGCAGGCTGGCGATAACGTAGTTGGTGCCGGTCATTGCGCTTATTGCTTCTTCGGTATTGACGCTTCTGGAGAAAACGTTGGCGGCGACGGAGACGACGGGACGGGCTACCTGGTTGCCGTCCACCTCTTCTTTACGGGTGTTGGGCAGGTAGACGTTGTTGCTCCGGTCGAACCCGACGCTTATGGAAGAAACTTGATATCCGATGAAGTATCCGGAGTCGAAAGTGGTCGTATTTTCCAGATAATTGCGTACAAAGTAAGTTTTTTCGGCAGAGAAGACCGCTTCGTTGGTTATCTCGAACCGTCCGGCTGAGGAGTTATAAACATAATAACGGGAGCCGAGCGGAACTTCGGCGTTGGCAGTTACGCTGGCTTTTGCATACCCGGCGGGGATATAGTAACCGTAATAATCGACGCCGGAAAGCGTTTTGGTCTGGGAAGAAGTGGTGGGCGTATACTCCATTTTGGTGGTATTGTAGGTGTACCAACCGCCCTCTGCCGGGATATCCGTTCCCACTTCCACGTCCAAACGGTAATAGCCGGGCGCGGTGATCTCGGAAGTAACGTATTTGGTCTGATAGGTAAGCAAGGTGTAATCAAAGGTTTCCGTTACGAAAACGTAGGGGAAACAGGGTACGTGCGCATTGTTATAAAACCAAACGGTGACTTTATCGGTCGAAGGAAGGGTGACCGTAGGTTCGCTGTAAAGGGCGATAACTTTGGTATACCCGAGGGCGCTGGTGCCGTTTTCCAAAGAAGAAAGTTTAATGTCGAATTTAAGTTCGACGCCCTTAACTTCCACCGTACTGTTGACGGTAAAGGGGGTACCCGACGTGCCGTAGGTGACCGAAGTAATTTCACTGGTCTGAATGTTGCGTAGCGCCGTTCTGCCGAGCTCGGTATTATTGTTGACTTCGGCGCCGTTATTGGTGTTTTTGATAGAATGCAGTTGTTTTACAATATCATCGTAAGTTATGGTGTCTTTGTCCACTTCGTACACGTCGTCGACGATCTTGGAGTAGGTGTACGGCTTATCGTTCTCCGTAACGTCGGAGAAAATGAAGTTAAAGTTGACGGAAGCAAAGGCTTTGGTGTAATAAGGGACGATCTTTATATCCTTGCCGTAGGCGGAACTGACCTTCCAGGTAGAACCGGGAGCGTAAACGCTGGAATAGGTCGAGCCGTTATATATACGCCATCCGGTGCAGGTAAAGCCGGAAATGGCGATACCGGTACCCGAGGGGAAGGTATAGGTGGAGTTGATGAGATACTGCGCCGGGTCGATCTTGACTAACGTCGCCTCTTGGTTGTTATAAACGGTAATATTGATTCTTTCGGAAACGAGAACGAAAAAGAAAGTGGTGTCTTTATAAATGGTGGTGGAATCAATGGGCGCTTCGGCTATTGCCGCAGGGAGTTGTTTTTTGGCTTTTTCGAAGTTCTGCGCCTTTTCTCCGTATTTTACGTCTTCGTGCAGTTTGAGATAAACCACTTCGGAACGGGAGGACTCGAATGCGTAAGCATAATCGACCGAATAGTAGTTTTCCGTCGCCGTCATATAGATGCTTTCATCTTTGACTACCTTGATGGGGAAGGTGGTGTTCCAGGTATAGGAACTAATGCCGGCAGGTTTATTATAGGTGGGCGCGTATACGTTGCCCCCCTCTTCTATCTTCTGCTCGCTGATGATGTTACCTTTGTAGTCATAGAACCGCACGGTGTACTTGGTGGTACTGGTGGTGTAGGCGGCGGTGACGGTGATACTGTCCTGAATGTTCTTCAAGTCGACCTCTTTGTCCTCGGAGTCTACCCAACCGCGGAATACCTGACCTTCGATCTCGGCGGGAACGGGGGCTTCCACACTGCCGCCGACAAGGGTTTTTACCGAAGAGATCTTGTTGCCGCTGGCGTCCTTAAAGGTAACTTCGACGACTTGCTCTCCTTCCTCGGCCAAATAAAAGGTGACGGTGGTACTTTTACCTTGGTAATTTATGGTGATCTCTTTCCAACCGCTCTCTTTTAGCTTGTTCTGCGACTCGGTATTGAGCATTGATTTCTCAACGTTGATCACGTTGACGTCCCCACTGTCGTAGGTGACGCGCAGTTTGAGCGTAGAAATGTTAAACCCGTCCAGCATATAGTAGACGGCATTGCTGTTTTCGTCCACCTCGATGCTCTCCACGGTGCCGTTGGAGTTACAGGCGCCGAGAATGGCGACGAGTAAACAAACGACGGTGAGCAAAAGCATGACGCGTTTTACGAAAGATCTTCTTTCTTTTTCCATTTTTAGAAACCTCCCTGTTTCCGAAAATACTTCTGTAATGCGCTATACGCGTGCGCGTGCAAATGCGACATAAATATAGCTATAATTACTATACCACACGCGCGTAAAAAATGCAAGGGTGAATTTTTAAAAAATCAGGCCTTATTAAAGGATAGATTTTAACCAACGCGCAAGGGCGTGGTTGGTGTAGTTTTTGTCCTCGCTGACGTCGGAGATGACTTGGACGAAATCGGGTATGGGAAAGGACGCATCCGGGGCGGACAATTCCACCTCGAGAAAGGCGCGGTCCTGCCAAAAGGGAAAGAGGTCGAATTCGTAAATAAAACCGCTGTTACTGTAAGCATAACGGACTTTTTCTACGGGAGCGCAGTCGGGAGCGGAAAAGGAAAGAAGACGGGTGTATTCGTCCAAAGTAATTTCCTTCTCGTCTTCCGAACGAACGATGCCGCTTATCTTCCTTTTTACGGTGTGCGTAAATATAATTTTGCCTTCGCATTCCGTTTTACGGACGCGCGCCGAAACGCCCTGCTCGGCGCTTAAATAAGTCTGCACGATGACCTTCTTTTTTGCGCCGAGTGAAAGGAGCAATTCCTCGCTTGGTTTTTCTATCAAAAACTTCCGTTCTATTTCCAGTCCGTTTGGCATAAAAAACTCCCTTTTCATATTTAGAATGGGCTGATTTCCGTCAAAAAAATCATCGCGTTTGGGCATTTAGTCTGACGGTAAAATCGGAGCCTTTTCCCACCTCCGAACGGAGGATAATTTCCCCTGCGTGCAGGTCAACGATGCGCTTGACCAGCGCAAGTCCCAGACCGTTTCCGCCCGAGGAATGGCTCTTGTCCGCCTGGTAGAATTTCTCGAAGACGTGTTTTTGGTCCTCTTCGGAGATTCCTATGCCGTTATCGGCAATGGATACGGCGATTTTTTCGCCGCGCGTAACGGTAATTTTCAGCGTTCCGCCCTTGTTGGAAAACTTAATGGCGTTGGAGATGAGATTGTACCACATAATCTGCATCAGCTCCTCGTTCCCTTTACATTCCGTCTTAGGAAGATCGAGGTCCAGTTCCAGTTCTTTCTCCTCCCATTTTTTCTCCAAAAGAAGGAGTACCCGGCGTATTTGTTCGTCCAATCTAAATATGTTTTCGGTCAAAATCTCCTGATTTTCCAGTCTGGACAGGCGCAGGATGTTTCCGGTCAGATCGGACAGGTTCCGGGCGTTGTCGATGATCTTTTCGACGTATTTTTTTCTCGATTCTTCGGAGAGGTTTTCTCCCCTTAGCAGCGTTGCATATCCCTCAATCGCGGCAATAGGAGTGTTAAATTCGTGCGAAACGCCGACGACAAAGTCGTTCCTCAGCGTTTCCATTCCCGACAGGTCGTGGGTCATGACGTTAAAACTTTCTCGCATGCTTTTGAGTTCGGCAATGGGCGATTTATGTTTCAAAACAACGGAAAAGTCCCCTTTTGCGACTTCTCGCATTGCGACGTTGATCTTATCAAGGGGACGAAGGAGCAGGATGTAGATGGTGGTAAGAAGCACCGTTGCCGTCAAAAAGGACAATCCGCACATGACAAGAATGGACGTTGCGTTGAATTTTATCGGCAATCCCTCGTTCCCGTAGATGGCGATCACGATCACGTACGCCAAAAGGAAACATAGTAAAAAAAGGATGATAAACGCCATTATCATCCATAATCTGTTCTTTATTTTGGTTTTTTTATCATTCATGCTTCTTTACCGCCTTATACCCCAGTCCGCGCATGGTTACGATCTCGAAGTCGGGGTTTCCTTCAAATCTGTCGCGCAATCTATGTATGTGTGTGTTGAGCGTTCTTTCGTCCGAGTCGCTTTCGTGTCCCCAAATTTCGTCCATGATCTGGTCGCGCGTAAATATGACGTTGGGGTAGGAAAGTAATTTAAAAAGCAGTTGAAACTCTTTGAGCGGAAGAATGGTCTCGATGTCCCCTACCTTGACGGTCATGCTCTCTTCGCTGACGACGGTGGAGCCGATTACGATCTTTCTGTCCGTATTTATTTTGGCGCGCCGAAGGAGTGCTTTTATACGCAGCACCATTTCGTTGATGTTGACGGGCTTAATCATATAGTCGTCCGCGCCGACGTTGAAGCCCTGTTGCATGGACGTATAGTCGTCTTTTACCGTTATCATCAGAATGGGGGTGTTGTAGTTGGCGTTCCGCAAACATTTGGTCAGTTCCACGCCGTCCATCCCCGGCATCATAAGGTCGGTGACGATAATATCAACGGACGTTTTTCCAAGAACGTTCAGCGCGTGAATGCCGTTCGCTGCCAATACCACCTGAAAGCCGTTTTCTTTCAGGGCGAGAGAAAACATCTCTCTCAGGTCCATATTATCTTCCACAACCAAAACAGTAGCCATATTTACATTATAAAAAAATTGTTCGATTTTGTCAATTTTTAACAAAAATTTATTTTGCGTTCATATTCGGCTTTTATATTTATTTAAGAAAGGAGTTAATCACTATGGGTAAAATCAAGAATTTCTTTAAAGGTTTCGTCGACGATCACGGCGGAACGAAAGTCCGTAAGCTGGACATGGTCGCCCTCGGCATGGGTGACTTCGGATACGGATTGGTTTCCAGTACGGTAGCAACGTACATCACCTCGTTTGGTACTATGGCTCTCCCCGGCGTCAGCGAAAAAGGCTTCACCGCTTTGCTGATGGGTATTGCCGTCGGTATCGCCGTTATTTTCGACGCGGTCAGCGACCCGATCATGGGTTTTGTGTCCGACCGGTTCAGAAGTAAAGTCTTCGGCAAACGCCACCTCTTTATGATGGTGGGTCTGATCGGTATGATGATAACCGGACTCGCCGTTTGGTACGTCCCCTACGAGACGTTCAACGCCGCCGGTATTTTTATTTGGTTCACCGTGTTTTTGATTTTACTGCGTACTTTTAATACTATGTATTACACCCCCGTCGGGGCGTTCAGCGTGGAGATAAGTACCGACTACAACGAACGGACCACCATTCAGGCCGTCCGCTCCATCCTCTACATCATCGGTCTGCTTCTCTGCGTCGTCGTTATGGGTTCTTTCCAAAACAAATACGCCGGATACTATAACGCCGCAAACGAAATGATCGTACAGGGTAAGACGATCGAGATCGCGAAGCAAAACGCCCTCGAAAAGGGTATCGACTTCACTTCGCTCGTATACAGAAAGGGACAGCAATTGCCCTGGGGATACCGCGACTTTGCTTTGGTCGGCACGGCGATCACCGTCGTCACCAGTGCTTTCTTGCTGTTGACCACCAAACGCTACATTAAACCTCTGCGTCTACGCGAAGAGAAAGAAGCCGCCGAAAAGGGCATCGACCTCAACGCGCCGGAAAAGGTATTCACCAAACAAGAGTGCCGCGAAGAACTCATTGCCGAAGGCAATCAAAAACCCACTCCCTTGCAGATCCGCAACCGTTTGCAGAAAAAACGCGCGGATGCCGGGCAGGTCACCGTGGGTGCGATCTTCCGCAACTTCTTTGCTTCCTTTAAGGTTAAAGAAATGCGTACCATAGCCATCGGCTACGTCGTTGCCATGATGAGCGCAACCTTGATTATCTCCCTCGGCTTTAACGTATTCACCTTTACCTTCGATTTGACCAACACGCAGATGTACGTACTTATGGGCGCGCTGCTTTTCTGCACCATCGGTTTCCAACCGCTTTGGATGAAATTATCAAAAGTAAAGACCAAGCAGTTCGCCATGTTTACCGGGCTGATCGTCAGCTTCATCGGTTGTATCGTACTGTTTATTTGCTTCCTATGCCGCGGTCCTATCAACGACCTACTGCAAACGGACAAGGAATGGTGGGGCGTGGTACTGCTCGCACCCTCCCTTATGCTTGCCGGCGCAGGAACAGGCGTCCTTTACTCCATGCCGCTTGCTTTGGTCGGTGACGTCGTCGTCATTCAAAAGGAAGAAACGGGCATTGATAAAACGGGTACCTATGCCGGCGTCATGACCTTCTGCTATAAAGCCGGTCAAGGTATCGTCACCGCCATATCTACCGCATTGATGGGCGCAGTCGGGTTCCAAACGGGCGCAGCCGAACAAACGCGCCAGGCTGCCGACGGTATCGGCTGGATCCTATGCATCGGCGTTCTCGTCTTCGTCGGCGCGGGTCTAATCATATTCTCCACCCTTAAATTGGACAAAAAGCGCATCAGCGAGATCCTCGCAAAGCAGAAAGAATACGCCGCCGCATCCCATGACGGAGCCGTAGCTCCCGTCGTCTCTCTCAGCGCTATGACCGAAGAAGAAGTCGCCGAGGCTGCCGCCGAACTGGAAAGCATACCCGAAGAAAACAAAGACTGATTCCCTATCCATATTTATTAAATAAAGAAGTAAAAAAGAATTCCTCGCCGCAGGGATTCTTTTTTTTATCAAAAATGGGCAACTATGGTTTTTCAGAACCACTCTTGAAAAACCTTTTCGACTATGTTATACTGGGGAAAGGGGGTGTACATATGAACAAAACACAGCAAAATGTTACATTCAAGATCGACTCTTCTATGGAGAAAATTTATTATTACGTACCATTCACCGTACCGGAGAATACCGAAGTACTGCAAATGGATTACGTTGTCAATAAAAAGAACAAATTGGACGTTGCTCTTGTCGGGGCGGACGGCAACCAGGTAGGCGCCGCCGGACAGAAGGTCACGCACATTACCGTTTCTGAACGGTACGCGTCTTTAGGCTACTATCCCATTACGCCCATGCCGGGGACGTGGCAGATTCTTATCGGCGTATCGCAGTGCCTGCGCCCGGAGACCGTTACTTTCGTTATGACCTTCACCGAAAAGGAAACGCGGTGGCTGAAAGGCGACACGCACATCCACACCCATCACAGCGACGGATTATACACGCCCAAGAAGGTACACAGACTCGCCGTAAAGAAAGGCTTTGATTACGCTATCTTTACCGATCACAACAACAATATGCGCGGTCATTTCGAGCCGTTTTTCCATCGCAATATGCTGGCGATCAACGGACAAGAACTGACTTCTTTTAATGGACACGTCAATCTGTGGGGTATCAAAAACCCCGTCGATCTGCCCTTTGGTTTCAATACTTTAGAGGAATACCGCAAAATCGCCGCCGAGGCGCGCGAGCGTGGTTGCACCATGTCCATAAACCATCTCACCTGCAAAAACTGCGGTTGGCGGTTCTGGCAAGACGACGAGACCGATCCGGCTAAAAAGACGCTCCCTACCGATCTTGATTTCGATTCCTGCGAGGTATGGAACGGACCGATGCGTATCGACAACGTTACCGCCGTACAGTGGTGGCATCAACAATTATTAAAAGGTTGGCGTCTTCCTGCCGTCGGTGGGAGCGATTATCATCAGAACTACGTCGGCGTCAACCTGCTGGGTAGTCCCACCACTTACATTTACGCCCATTCCAATACCACCGAAGACGTGCTGGAAGCATTAAAGAGCGGCAGGTCGTTTATCACCCATTCGCCCACTTCCACGCAGATGTATCTGACCGTGGACGGAAAGATGCCCGGCGAAAGCACCGTTTGGCACTCCGGGTGCGAAGGAAAGCTGAAACTCATTAAGCCTAAAAAGGGTCACCGGCTCCTCGTCTATAACAACGACACCGTTGTACTGGACACCAAGCTGCCCGGCAAGAAAGAAGCAGAGTACACCTTCGCCCTGCCCGAAAAAGGCTTCGTCCGTGCGGAGATCCGCTACCACTACAACATCGTAATCAAAACTATCTATAAGCGCGTCGTCGCACTCCTCATGCCCAAGGACGTCGGTCAACCAATACCGGAATTCTATTGGGCGTTAACTAACCCCGTTTGGATGGAATAATGGGAAGTGCTGCGAGGGGGGGGGGAACCCTTTTGTAAAATGGTTCTCCCCCCTCGCGCTCCCCTTTCCGAAAACTTTTACACCTTAAAATGATACCGCATTCCATAACCTCCCATAAATTCGGGGAGTGGGCAGAGTGCGGATATTTTTAACGAAAGCAAATCTATGCTGTACAATTCGTACTGCTTGTGCCGCTTTCCTCAAAGCCTGCAAAAAAACAATTTTATCCATGCGATTTAATCATGGGATAAACCTGGTTTTGTTTAAGTATTGAATAATTATTGCAGGCGTAAAGATCTGTGCTATACACGCTCCTACCATTTTGTTGGGGTATTGTTATAATAGTGCCAATACAATCCCTCTTCCTCCGGCTCGCTTTCACTATACCAATAGGTCGGCACCTCTTCGTAATCACCGCCGAAATATGTTTTATTCCAGCCTTCCTTATACTGGGACGGCTTTGAGCTTGCTTCGCAATAGATAGTGACTTTGTTGGCGTTGTAGAAAGTGCCACCTTCGATCTGCGTGACCGAGGAAGGAATGATGATTTGTTCAAGATCCAAACAATGCAAAAAGGCGTAGCCGTAGATAACGGTGCAACCGTCCTCGATAATCACTTCGGTCAAACCGTAGCAGTGAGCAAAGGCGTAGTTACCGATCGAGGTCACCCCTGCGCCGATAGTGACGGATCGGAGCATGGTGCAACTGATAAAAGAACTGTATCCGACGTGTCCGCCGGTGAGTGTAACGTTAGCTAAACAGGTTGGGATATAACGGTTGTAGATGGTCGTCTGACCCCCTGCCGTCGTAGTGCTTTGTCCGATGACGACGCCACCTTCGAACGGGTCTTTTCCGAAATAATACCCGAACGGCTCGATATTGTAGGCGGCTTTGTTCGACCCCAGCATCGGCAAAGTCAGGCTCTCCAACGCGGCACACTTGGCAAAGACACCTTCTCCTATTAAGTTTACGCTATCGGGCACCGTAATGGACACAAACGGCGCCCCAAAGAAGGCATAGTCCTCTATCATCTCCACTCCCGAACGCACGGTAAACGTAAGCGCAGATCTTTTGGCCGGATAGCAAATAAAGCGCAGTCCGTCGGCGGAATAAAGGGCGCCGTCCACTATCGAGAACGACTCGTTCCCCGTTTCCACTTCAATAGCGGTCAGGCTTTCGCACCCGGCAAAGGGATTGCCGGCGATTGTAGTAACGCTCGCCGGAATACGGATAGCGTCTAGGCTTTCGCACCCATAGAACGCATCTCGCTCTATCTCCGTCACTGCTCCGGCAAAAGTCACTTCGGTAAGTGCGCTGCAACCGTAAAAAAGATTGGATCTGATGACGGTGACCCCGGCAGGGATCGCCATTCTTTCCAGCGAAGAACAGCTATTAAACGCCCCGGCGGCAAGGGAGCTGACAGAGTCCGGCAGCGAAGCAACGGTCAGATTGGCGCAGTCTCTGAATGCGTTACTGCCGATTGATTCCATTCCCGAACAAAGGACCACTTCACTGAGTTCTCCGCATCCCGAAAAGGCGTCGTCGAAGATACATTCCACTCCGTCCGGAACGCGATAGACCGCACCCTCTTTATTAGACGGATAGTAAAGTAAATCAGTACCGCTTTTATTGAATAGCACGCCATCGACGCTCTTATAGTTTGCGTTTTCCGTGCTGACGTCCAGATATCGTAAACTCATGGTAGACCGTGTATACAGCCGCTCAACCGACGCCGGAATGTAGAGGTACCTGGTTGCGTACAGGTCACGGAAAAATCCGGACGAAATCTCTTTTACGCTCCTATTATTGATGACGCTTGGCAGTATCAGATAAGAGTGGCGTTGTTTATACTTCGTCACGTCCACTCCGCCGCCGGAAATCTCCGAATAGACGAAATCACTCGGCGCACATTCCAGCCACGCCCCGTAAATTTTATCTCCCTTTTTGACCGGGTCTTCCATCGGCAATCCCTGGGTCAGTTCTTTATTGATAAACCACCCGGAAAAGCACATCCCCCTCTCTTTATTGTCCGGGACGTATTCCAGCGGATCGACGTTCCATTTTAGTCGGGAAAAGGAAACGGCGTCGGTCGTGACCGACGAAACCTTCTCTTCGCCCACAAAAATCTCCACCTCTATCGGTTGAACAGTCACTACGCATTGCGCTACCTTTCCGTCCAAACGGAGTGTCACCGTCGCCTGTCCGGATACTCCGGTGGTGAGAAGCACGTCCCCTTCCTCCGAAACAATCATCGCCCCAACTACGGTCGGATCGGTGCTGTTACATTCGACTTGCATCCATTTGCTTTCCGGCATCACCGTCGCCCAAAGGGTGTAATTATCTCCGCTATAAAGGGTGAGTTCCGATTCATTGAGGGTCAATGCCGTCTGCTCGGCAAACAGGGCGTATACGCTGACGTCGTGCGTCAACGTGCTACCGATATAATACTCCGCCGTCAACTTATCGTCGCCCGGCTTAGCTTCTTCAAAAAAGTACCACCCCAAAAAGTCATACCCTGCCTTTCGCGCGTCGGGCAAAGCAATCTCCTCTTTCCCTGCCGTAGTCACCTCGGACACCACTTCGCCGTCCGAATAAAAAGATATAACATATTTCTTTTGCGTACCGCCCTCGCTCTTTCCAAAGAGTCCGCAAGCAGTCAAAACCGCCGCGCAAGCCACCATAAGCACGACACTACATAGGACAAAAATTTTTTTCATACTATATCCTCGCAAAGGTATTTATACCTTTATTATAAATTGCAAACTTCCGTTCGTCAACATCGATCAAAAATACGGTCAGGAAAAATATGGACAATATACAAAAAAAATTCCCTCGGCGTATAGCCAAAGGAACTTTTTATATTACTGTTAAATTTTGCCTTTCCGTAAAAACGACAGGAACTTGGGCCAGCGGCACCATAATTCCACTTTCCGCTCACCCCAACGCCTTGCAGTCGGGGCGTGTATAAGACAAGCTGACTAGTCTCTTACCTTGGTTGCGACTTTGTCGAGGATCTCTTTAATGAGGTCGTCTACGGTCATGACGCGAGTGTCTTTGCTGCCGCGGTTGCGGACGGAGACGGTACCGCTAGATTCCTCTTGCTCGCCGATGATGAGAGCATAGGGGACTTTTTCGGTGATGGCTTGACGAAGTTTATAGCCGATCTTTTCGTTGCGTTCGTCGTTCTCTACGCGGATACCGGCTTCAAAGAGTTTTTGTTCCACTTCCTTAGCGTAGCCCTCGAACTTCTCGCTGATAGAGAGAATCTTGACTTGGGTGGGAGCGAGCCAGGTGGGGAAGGCGCCGGCGTATTCCTCGATGAGGTAGGCGAGCGTTCTTTCATAGCAACCGAGAGAGGTACGGTGGAGGATGTAGGGTAGCTTCTTTTCGCCGTCGCTGTCAACGTAGTACATTCCGTACCGCTCGGCGAGGAGCATATCGATCTGAATGGTAACCAGAGTATCCTCTTTTCCGTAGACGTTTTTGTACTGGATATCCAGTTTGGGTCCGTAGAAAGCCGCTTCGTCAATACCGATATCGTAGGTGACGTTGAGGTCGTCCAGAATCTTCTTCATGGTAGCTTGGGCTACCTCCCACTGCTCTTTGGTACCCTCATACTTGTTATTTTTGTTTTCCGGATCCCACTGAGAGAAACGGAAAGTACATTTGTCGAGCAGTCCTACGGTGCCAAGGAAGTACTTAGCAAGTTCCAGACATCCTTTGAATTCCGCTTCCAACTGGTCGGGACGGAGAATGTAATGCCCTTCCGAAATGGTGAACTGGCGGACGCGGATAAGGCCGTGCATTTCGCCGGAGTCCTCGTTACGGAACAGGGTGGACGTCTCGGTCAGACGCATAGGCAGTTCGCGATAGGAGTGGGGCTTATTGAGGTAGACCTGGTACTGGAACGGGCAGGTCATCGGACGGAGCGCAAAGCACTCTTTGGTCTCGTCGTCGGGGTCGCCCAGAACGAACATTCCATCCAAATAATGATCCCAGTGTCCGGAAATTTTGTACAGTTCACGTTTGGCAAGAAGGGGCGTTTTGGTGAGGATGCAACCTTTTTTAAATTCGACGTCCTCGACCCAGCGTTGAAGCAGTTGAATTACGCGAGAGCCTTTCGGAAGAAGAATGGGCAGTCCCTGTCCGATGTAATCAACGGTGGTAAAGTACCCGAGGTCGCGCCCCAGCTTATTGTGGTCGCGCAGTTTGGCTTCTTCGGCAAGGCGGATGCACTCTTTTAATTCGTTCTTATCGGCAAAGCCGTAGACATAGATACGTTGCATCATCTTGTTCTTTTCGTTGCCGCGCCAGTACGCGCCGGAAACGCGGTTGATTTTATAGGCAAAGCCGCGCAAAAACTTGGTGTTCTCAATGTGCGGTCCGCGGCAAAGGTCGCAGAAACGGTCTCCGAGATAATAGACGGAAATGGTCTCCCCTGCCGGCAGGTCGTTGATTAGCTCCACCTTATATTTCTGATCCTTGAACATCTCGAGCGCCTCTTCTTTGGACAGTTCTTTCCTGACCATATCGAGGTTCTCGGAAAGGATCTCTTTCATCTTTTCCTCAATCGCCGGAAAGTCGTCCGGAGTGAGGACCTTTTCCATATCAAAGTCGTAATAAAACCCGTTGTCGATGGCAGGTCCGATCCCGAACAGGACGTCGTCGCCGTACAACGCTTTTATCGCCGCCGCAAGCACGTGGCTCATCGTATGCCGTTGCATCATTACTTTTTCATTTTCCATAATTCGTCTCCTTAACATTTTTTTATAATAAAAAATCCTTAGACTGCCTCTCAGTCTAAGGACGAAAAATCTTTTCCGCGGTTCCACCTTAGTTACGAGTCGATTGAGACCCGTCCCTTCTTTCGCCGAAAAGGTCGGCTCACCCCGTCCCATAAATACAGGTGGTTTCCTTCCGTCACCGTGATATCCGGGCTTTCAGCCTGACGACCCGAACTCTCTGAAAAACGGCTCTGACAAAAGTACTTGTCCGGTAAAGGGACGTTTTTGTTATGGATATTATAAATCCCCTCTTAGCCGTTGTCAACAAAATTGGGGCTTTTAAGCGGTAATCTTATGTAAAAAAATTCTTAAAGCTCCAGGTTCTCTTCGTTAAAAAGGGAGCTGTTCAGAAATTCACTGACGGTCATTCCGAAGCCAGCAGCGATCAGAATGGTGGTGGACAGCTTGTTATCGCGGATGGTTTCGTGGATGATATTCTTCAGCGTGGAATGGGTCAGTCCGCTGTTCATTGCCAAACGATATCTGGTCATCTCTTTCTCTTTTAACAGTTGTTGTATCCGCAATGCAATCGCATGGTTGACCGTGTTTCTCATCACTGCTATCTCCTTTTTATATATTCACGGTAAAAGTGTATTCTATCTTTTTTTAAAATATGGTTACACATAACTATATTGTGGTATTATCAAAAAATGTTAGGACATATTGACATAATCGGGAAATCCCGTAAAAATTCTTTACTTTCCATCCTTTTTTTGGCCCTCATCCTCATGCTGACCGCCTGCGGGAATATCACGTCCGGCGCAAGCGTTATCGGTGAAAAAGAAAGCGCCGAACAATCTTACGAAGAACAAACTACCGACTCCGTTACTCATCAAGGCAACGATCACCTCTACGGGGCTTGGGTCGTCACCAGACCCGCCACTGCCACCGAAGAAGGGGTAAAAACGCGCTACTGTTCTTGCGGAAAGTCCCAACAGGGCGTCATTCCGAAAGCGGACATCGTCCGCGTCAACGCCTCGGGGTATGCCGACAGTAACGGCGAATATATGCTCTTTGGTTCCTATCCTCAAACGCGCGACACGGGCGGCACGGCGAGTGCGCTTAACGAAACGTTACAACTTTCCTCCGATCTCAACGTTACCCCGACGAAAAAAACGACGTATGGAAATCCTATTGGACGGAATACGGCTACTACGAAGGCGGCTCCAACGACGTTTGCTATATGTGGTATATCGACGTCACCCACAATAAAGTAACCTATCGCGGCGTGTACTTCAGTAGCTACCGCCCTAACGATACCAACGGTAAAGCCATACCGGAAAACGGTCGGCAATCAAATAGCGGCTACCTCTCCGGCGAAGTGTACTGGTTCTTATTCGAGCCGATTAAATGGCGCATCCTCTCTATAGAGGGGCAAACAGCTTTTTTGGCGAGCGACTTGGTTATCGACAGTCAGCCCTACCAAAACGTCACCGTTTATCACAACGGCACCTATTACAACGACAGCGAGAAAAACCTCTTTGCCGCAGATTACCAGTACAGTTCTATCAGAACCTGGCTCAACGATTCTTTTTATAACACCGCCTTTTCCGAAGAGGAAAAATCCCTTCTTCTTTTGACAGCCTGCGACAATCGCGTTAATACCACCAACCCGGAGGGCAACAGTCAGACGTTCGGGGGCGGCAACAACGACTACACCGGTTCCTGCACCGCAGACAGGGTCTTTTTACCGAGCGAACGTGAAGTGACCGACGGCGCGTACGGCTTTGACGCCGACCCGACCCAAAAGGACAAAGACCGCACGCGGCAGGTTACCGACTACGCCGCACGAAAATCTTTGCTCGGCTGGTGGCTTCGATCCCCTTCGCCGGAAGAATCCAACATGGTCTACGTCTGCTATAACGAAGGAAGTCAAGCCGGGACGATCTGCGGTGAACAAATCGACGGCAATTATCTCGGAGTGGTCCCCGTTCTTTTATTCAACGATCAGAAATAACCCTCTTGACCGATTACGTCGCTGACGGTGGAAAGAAGAAGCCCCTTTTCTTTATAGCTATCAATAATTTTCGACAACGCCTTTACCGTTTCGTCGGTGGGGTGCATAAGAATAAGGTCGCCGCTCTTTACGTCCGTTATCGCCCTCTTGATAATCAGTTCCGCGTCGTGGTCGCGCCAGTCGATGGTATCCTTCGACCACATGATGACTTTGTATCCGTTCTTTTCGCAGACGGATAGCGTTGTATCGTTAAAGCTCCCCGACGGGGGCGCGAAAAGATCCATTTGTATTTTAGTAAGAGCCAGGACGAGGTTGTGACAGAGGAGTATTTCTTCTTTATTGGCTTGCTCGGAGATTTTGGCGTGGTCGCGGTGAAGATAGCCGTGATTGCCGATCTCGGCGCGTAAAGACATTTCTTTTAACAGTTCTCCGTTCTTCTCTACCCATACGCCCCCGACGAAAAAGGTGCAAGTAACCTCCTTTCTGTCCAGAATATCGAGGATCTTTCGTACGTTGTCACTGTTTTCGTATACGTTGATCATGATCCCCACCCGCCCGGTGTTTTCGTCGCCGCGATAGTAGGGAGAAAACACCGCCTTAGTTTGAGTATGCGGAATGCAGAAAAAAGCCAGCGTGCCTAAGATCGCCACGATAAGTAGGTTGGAGACCACCTGAACGGCTACGTTTTTTATCTTCATGGTAAAGAGTATATTTTCCACCTTTTCATTCTATGCCTCGTCGATTTAATTGACTTTTTATTAAATTTTTTATATTATTGTAAAAAAAAGAAAATTCAGGAGAAAGATTATGGCTGAACTGACAATGGATAAACTGGTAGCCCTGTGCAAAAACAGAGGCTTCGTATACAGCGGAAGTGAAATTTACGGCGGACTTGCCAACACGTGGGACTACGGTCCTTTGGGCGCCGAACTGAAAAACAACGTCAAAAAGGCGTGGTGGAAGAAGTTCGTCCAACAAAACGAATACAACGTCGGACTGGACAGCGCAATTTTAATGAACCCCAACGTGTGGGTTGCGTCCGGTCACGTAGGCGGTTTTTCCGATCCGCTCATGGACTGCAAGAGCTGTAAGTCCCGTCACCGCGCGGACAACCTCATCGAGGACTACATGAAGAAAAAGGGCATCGAGGAGAACATCGCCGGCTGGACCAACGAACAGATGGAACAGTACATTATCGAAAACAAAATCCCCTGCCCCGTCTGCGGCAAGTGCGACTTTACCGGCGTAAGAAAATTCAACCTGATGTTCAAAACGTTCCAGGGCGTCACCGAGGACTCCGTCAGCACCATTTATCTCCGCCCGGAGACGGCGCAAGGTATCTTCGTCAACTTCCTTAACGTTCAACGCACCTCTCGTGCAAAAGTGCCTTTCGGTATCGGTCAGGTAGGTAAATCCTTCCGTAACGAAATCACCCCCGGTAACTTTATTTTCCGCGTCAGAGAGTTCGAGCAAATGGAGCTGGAATTCTTCTGCAAGCCCGGCACCGATCTGGAATGGTTCAACTATTGGAAGAGCTTCTGCAAAGATTGGCTCCTCAGCCTCGGTATTAAAGAAGAGAACCTTAAGCTCCGCGACCACGATCCGGAAGAACTTTGCTTTTACAGCAACGCGACCACCGACTTCGAGTTCAAATTCCCCTTTGGTTGGGGCGAACTGTGGGGCGTGGCAGACAGAACGGACTATGACCTCAACGCACACATGAAAGTCAGCGGCAAAGACCTGTCCTACCTCGACCCGGTAACCAACGAGAGATACGTTCCTTACGTTATCGAGCCGTCCCTGGGTGTAGAAAGAATGGTCCTCGCAGTCCTTTGTAACGCCTACGAAGAACAAGAACTGGAAGGCGGAGACAGCCGCGTGGTTATGCACTTCCACCCCGCTCTTGCTCCCATTAAAGTAGCCGTCCTGCCCCTGCAAAAGAAAGCCCTCGGCGAGAAGTCCGAAGAAATCTTCAAGATGCTGGCTAAAGACTTCATGGTTCAGTACGACGAAACCGGTTCTATCGGTAAACGCTACCGTCGCCAAGACGAGATCGGTACCCCCTACTGCGTCACCGTTGACTTCGACACGCTGGAAGACAACACCGTCACCGTCCGCGAACGCGACAGCATGGAACAAATCCGCCTGCCCATCGACAAGCTCAAAGAGTTCTTCGACGAGAAATTCGCATTCTAATTAAAGAAGAAAACGAAAAAAAGCTCCTTCGGATGAAGGGGCTTTTTTTAAAGTGAAAAATGGAATTAAGGATAAAAGATTATATTCAATAAATGTGAAAGTTTTTGTAAAAGAGAGCGCGAGAGGAAGAAACTTTTTGTCGAAAAAGGTTTTCCTCTCGCGATTATTTTAAAATAAAAATCTTTTGGGTGAGGGTACGGGAGAGGGTGTTTTCTGCGGAAAAAGGTTGTCGCCCCCGAAAACTCAATTTAAAAAATTATGCTTCTTGCACAGGCTCGGCGTGGATAGCGAGAATTTCTTCGGTAGTCAGTACTCTGCCCTCTTGTCGCGCTTGTTCTTTGGCGATTTCACGCGCGTGGAGATCGGCGCGGACGGTTTCCATCGTCTTCTTATTCAGGCGAACGAGCAGGTACGGGAAGATATCGCTGATACTGCCGATTGCAATAAATATGGTGTAAACAAAGAATAACCCTTGGAGAGTTTCCGGTGTTTGCACGACGTTCTCGCCGGAGCGGAACCCGATACGATTAAAAATATAGGCATAAAACAATGGCTTCATGAGGCTGATAGGCATCAATACGTAACCGCTGATCAGTCCGGTAACCGTCTCGTTACGCACGCCCGTCTTCCATTCGTAGTGGTCCCAAACGTCCGTTTGGAAGAGATCGGTAGCGACGCCGTCCAACTGCTCGAGGGAGGCTCCTATCATACGACAGAGGCACACACCCAACCAGTAATACCACTGCATACCAAACCCGATAGAATACAGAATAATCATGGAGGTAGCCATAAGCATTTTATAGCCGATAGCGACCCCTTTATAGCCGATCTTCTTAAAAATTTTCTTGGACATGATAATACATATCCAGGACACTACGCCGCCGCATACGCCCATAACCGTCTGGAGACTATACCATTGGTAGCAGTACATAAAGACGTAGGCATTGGCAATATCGGCAACGTAATTGAAGATAGTCCCTACGTTGACCCACCACAGAATAATGGCGTTTTTGTTCTTTGCCACCATTCGGATGTTGTAGCCCAGTTCTTTGGGCGAAAGGAAGTTATTGGCCTTTGGCGGCAGGAATACGCGCTCGCGCAAATGCCTTGCTTGCAACGCAGAATAAAAACTGAACGGGAAAAGAATGATCGCCATACCGATAAAGACGTAGCGATTAGAAATATTGTTTGCTTTACAAATGTCGATCAGAATGGGGATGATACCGGGAATACAGCCGGTAATATCGCGGAACACTTTCGCCATTTTGTAGTAGTTTTCTCGCTCCTTTTTATCACGACTGAGGCATCGCTTCATATTTCCCCACGCTCCGGCGAACCCGCCGAGAATGCACAGGAGTATCTCCAAAGTAAAGACGTATATGACCTTTGCCTGATAATCCGAGAACGGATTGACCATAAAGGCGAAATTGAGCAAAACCACCGCCGGCATACAGGTAACGACGTATGGTTTAAAACGTCCCCACTTGGTACGAGTCGACTCGATAATGAGCGCGGTTATGGGGTCTTTTATATATCCGAGTATGGTAGTTACCGTCGCAAGAAGAGCGATGGTGGTCGGGTCTAAACCCAGCGAAGTTGTCAAAAAGACGTTGAAAAAAGAACTCTTTAAAGTCGAGATACAGTTGTCGCCACCGGAATTGACCAGGTTGACGGATAACTTTTCTTTGGTCCCCATATGGTCCGACGTGGAAACGTCGTGTTTCAGCGCATATCTGAAATCTTTGAATTTGGATACTATGCCCGTTTTAGCCATGCTTTTCCTCTGTGTGCTTTTTCCGTAATTACAATTCTTTTCTGTCCGAAAGCGCCCGTTGCAGGGTGATTTCGTCGGCATACTCGATTTCGCTCCCGACGGAAATACCGTATGCGAGACGAGTGACTTTTATGCCGAGAGGCTTTATCTGTCCGGCGATAAAGGACGCCGTCAGTTCTCCGCTGACGTCGGGGTTGGTGGCGATAATCACCTCTTCCACCCCAACCAGTCTTGCCATCAATTCTTTTAAACGAATATCATCGACGCCGATACCGTTGCGGAAGTCAATGGTCCCGTGCAGGACGTGATAGACGCCGTTGTACATTCCCCCCTTTTCAAAGGGTGCGATATCCTTGGGCTGGGCGACGACGCAAATGGTTTTTTTGTCGCGCGTGCGGCAGTATTCGCACACTTCGTCCTCGGTATAGTTACCGCATTCGGCGCAAAGATGAATATGCTCTTTCACGTCAAGAATAGCCGCGGCGAACTCCTCGGCGTTTTCTTTGGTATCCTCAATGACGCTGTATGCGTAGCGTATCGCCGTTTTGTTCCCCACTCCGGGGATACGACGAAAGCACGCCACCAAGCGACTCATGGCGTCGGTCATGATTAAAACAATCCTCCGCCCATGCCGCCGGTCAGCGGTCCCATGACTCTGGCTTGCTCCTCTTCAACGATCTCCATCGCCGCGTTAAAAGCGGCAACGATGCCGTCCTCTAACATCTCTACGTCGTCAGGATCGACCATTTCTTTGGCTATGGATATGGAAGAAAGTTTCCTGTCGCAGGTCATGACGACCTTGATCATGTCGTTACAGGACGACCCTTCGACTTCGGTCTCTGCCAGTTCCTCTTGCGCCGCCTGCATATCCTGTTGCATCTTTTGTGCCTGGCGCATCAGCTGTTGCATATTGGCACCGCCACCGCCGAAACCACCACGCGGATTGAATTTACCCATAATTTCCTCCCAAAATTTTTTTATTGAATGATCGGATCGTCGTCCACGTTGACCGCCGGCATTTTATCGTCCGGGCGATATTCCTCTCTGGACACGATCTCCAAAACGTAACTTCTGACGTGCGCGCCTCCGTCGCTCGTCACCTGCAATAGCACGAAAGAGTGCCTATTCTCCTTAACGTTAATAACGCTATGGGTCGGCAACGCAACGCCACTTTCGTTCACCACCTTTTGTACGCGCATAGAGGCACCTTTGGACAGTTCCAAAACCTTCGTCACGTCCACGCTTTCGGCGTTTTCTTCATAGACGTATACGTAGGTCATATCCGCCCTGCGCCGCAGGCTGACCCCCTCGGTAAAAGGTGCGTTGACGATCTCCGCGCCCTGCTTGTCAATATAACTTTTATGCCCGACTACCGCGCCGACGATACCGGCGAGAACAAACGCCGCAACCAGCGCAAGGGCAATGATCGTCCCCTTCTTTGATAGCTTCCCGTTTAAATTGATTTTCATAAAGCTCCCTACCTTTTTACTGTGCAAAGCCCAAACAATAATTGATAAAGCCGCTATCGTCCAAAAGCCCGTATAACGTCTTCACCTGCATAAAAGGATTGCCGTCTACGTAAACGGGCAAACCGGATTTTTCGTACATGTATTCGGAAAAGCCATTGATCCGCGTCCCCGCTCCGAGATAGAGGATGCCGCTCTTTACCGTCGTTTCCATCGTCCTTTCATCGCATCCCATCAGCATGGCGCCGAGTAAATCGCTCGTCTTTTTGTAGGGCTTTTCGACGATGGGGAAAAGATCCTTTGCCGTCAAAGTAATCACCTTGTTCTCACCGGAAATAACGTCCTGTCCGATCAGTTTAATGGGCGTGTAGTCCGCTTTATTCAGCGAACAGCAGGTCAGAACGGGCAGTTCTGCAGAAGAACTGAGTACCAGCGTGCGCTCTTGATTCAGCTCCGTCTTTTTAATGCAGGGCGAAAGCTCGAACTTATTGCACAGTTCTTCGGTAAGGTCGCGCTCTATGTCGCGGAAACCGATATTGATTGAATGCGCCTGCACCGGTTTACCGCCGTCGCAAAGCGCCACTTCCGCCGTGGCTTCTTCCACGTCAACAACCAGCCTGAAACCCTTTTGTTCGGCGATCTTTGCAAGCAGGTACGGCCTTTCGATAATATAGACGTTCCGATAGCCGGAAGAAATAAACACCTGTTCTACTTGCGACCTACTGACGGCGGATATGCCCGAAGACATCAAAATATAAATCTCCACCGCGTGGTTGATCCCAAATAACTTTTTAAAGAAGTACCGCACCATGAGCTTGGCGGAAATAAGATCGGAAATGGTATTGCCGCTGAAAGGTCTGGAAAACATCAGCCCCTCTTGCAGTCCCTCCGCCATTTTGATTGCGTCGTTACCGAAAGCAACTGCCACTGGAGAAGAACTCTTCTTCCGAACGACGGCGGATGGAACGCTGACGAGCAGTTTGTCATCGCCGTACACCGTAAAATGTCTGTCGTCAAAAGTCACGACCGCTTTTTTCGTAGCCACTATTCCACCTCCGATAAAATTTCTTTGACCCTCTCCGTCGGCAATCCTACGATATTGTCGTAACTCCCAACGTATTTTTCTACCACCATTCCGTCCTGAATGCCGTAGGCGCCTGCCTTGTCGAACGGACGGAACTTTTCGACGTACTCATCTATCTGCCTGTCGCTAAGCGTATAAAAAGTCACGTCCGACCGCTCCGCGCATATCGTCTCCTTTCCGCGAACGCGTACGTACAGTCCGCTGATGACGCGGTGGGTTTTCCCGGACAGCTTTTTGAGCATTTCGGTAGCCTTTTTTGCCGTATACGGTTTCCCTAACACTTCGTTACCTAACGACACGACGGTGTCGCAAGCAATCACGCACTCTCCCGGAACGGCTCTGCCCTTAGCTTTGGCGTTTTCCATCGCTATCTCCTCCGGCGTCCCTTCCTCTTTCTCTTCGACGTCGGGTACAATAACGCAAAAGTCGGAAACGACTTTTGCAAGAAGTTCTTTCCGACGTGGTGATGACGATGCTAAAATGACTTGCATCTTTTACAGAATATCCAGGTTTTTCTTAAAGGCGCGACGGAAATCGCCTACAGCAAGCAGTGCGTCCTGAATTTCCAGTGTGCAGTCGGCTGTCGACTCCGTTTTGAGAATGACGCTCTCGCCCAGTATGTCGCAATTGAGCGAAGTAATAACGCCGCTCATACTCCTGTCGAAGCACTCCGCGATGCGTACGATAACGCCCAGTTTCTTGACCGCCTCAATGTCCTCTTCCGTCAGCATGGACAGATACTGTTGCAGTTCCACCCCTTCCAGCGGCTGATTGGCGTGCATACCGGCAACGAGCGCCGCCATGACCAGGTCCTTTTGCTGAATGCCGTACAGGTTGCTGTTCAGGATGAAATAGAAAGAATGTTTTTGATGCTCGTAGAACTTAAAGCTGCTACCGATATCGTGCAGTTGCGCCGCAACGCGCAGTACCTTTACGTACATACGGGGCAGTTTATGAAGCACTTTTAACTGTCTGTACAGTTGCAAAGACAGATCAAACACGTGTTCGGAGTGCGGTATATTCATGTTGAAGTTATGGAGCATGTTGTAGATGCTGTGTCCGAGAACGTCGCTTATGGAGCGTTCATATGTGGACGGGACGGCATAGTGGAACATAACCCCCTCTCTCATTCCCGCGCCGGAAATGGTGATTTGCTTAAAGGTGGTGGCTTTTTCAAAAGCGCGAATTACGCTCATAGCCGCCGGCAGTATCTCCGCACGAGAAGCGGAAACGCCCTTGATTTTGACCGGCTTAGTCACGTCCACTGCCTTTAAAGAATTGTAGATATTGTCGAATTCCTCAAACGGGATATGGTAGTTATGCGCCATGTTAAGAGGATACCGTTTAAAGCGGCGGCTGATTTTACCCAAGTTCCTTATAGACCCGCCTACGCCGATAAACTGCGTATCTTCCTCTAAGTTTTGCAACCACTCCATTTTACTGATGTATTCGCCTACGTACTCCTCGATCTTCTGCGCTCTCTCGTTTCCATCCTGAATATCGCCGAATTTTTCCGTGAGGGTCACCGCGCCGAAAGGCAGGCTCTCCTGCTCCAGCATGAAACGACGGTTATAATGGATGACTTTTACGCTGCCGCCGCCGATATCGACGATTACCCCTCTGGGTGCGTCCATGGAGTTAATGACCCCGGTGTAGACGAGGTTGGCTTCTTCCTCTTGCGTCAGAATGGTGATCTTTATGCCGCAGCCGTTGAGGATCTCCTCGACGAAGGTCTTTTGATTCTTCGCCCGGCGTACCGCCGCCGTCGCATAGGCAAACACCTGATTGACTTTGTGACTCTCGTATAGATTTTTAAAAGTGGATAACGTCTTTACCATTTGTTGAATGCGTAGAGGCCGCAAAAAACCATCCGTTTCCATGCCCTGCGCCAAACGTACGGGTTCTTTCAATTCGTCAATAACGTTATAATACCCGCCGTCCAGAACGTTAACGATAACGATCCTCGCCGTGTTGGAACCAATGTCTATGATAGCTATTTTTTCCATAAATGCATCCTCCTTGCTTATTTTTCGTTCTCTTGTATTAGTTATATTCATCTTATTATACAACATTTATTAAAAGCATTTCAATACATTTTACCGTTTTTTTACCGAGCGGAGCGTGCATTATTGAATAAATTTCGTTTACCGGGTAATAAAAAAGGAGAGGTGAGCGTATGAAAGCGATAATTATGGCAGGCGGAAAGGGTACCCGGCTCCGTCCTTTAACCGATCTGATCCCCAAGCCCATGGTGCCTTTGATTGACAAACCGGTCCTTGCGTACACGCTGAACTTGCTGAAAGAAAACGGCATAACCGACGTTGCCGTGACGCTGGGGTATTTACCGGAGAAAGTGACCGATTATTTCGGTGATGGCAGTGATTTCGGCGTGAAATTGACCTATTTTTACGAAGAGCAACCGCTGGGGACGGCGGGTGGGGTAAAAAACGCCCGGCAGTTTGTCGACGATGATTTTTTGGTGCTGAGCGGTGACGCCTACACGGAGATCGACTTGAAAAAAGCCGTGCAGTTCCACCGACTGAAGAACTCCCCTTTTACCGTCATTGCCCAGCCGCACTCCTGCCCTATCGGACTTGGGACGTTAGAGATAGATTTTAACAACAAAATTGTTGAATTCATCGAAAAGCCTCAAAAGGTTAAACCAGCCTTAATAAACACCGGCATCTACGTCATAAACAAAGGCATACTCCGCCTCATCCCGGATGGTTTTTACGACTTCGGAAAGGACCTGCTGCCGCGCCTTGTAGGCAGATGTTACGCCTATCTCGACTACGCCTACTGGTCGGACATAGGCACCCTCCCAGCCTACTATGACACCAACAAGTATCTGGCGATGAAGCAAGAGGAAACCTATCAAAACACTCGCCCTCTATTATTTTAATATTGTTTTAAGGATATCTTAACATAGTATCATATGAAAAGATTATTTTAACCAACCTCACACTTTTAAAGGGAACATTCAGCGGCTTGTAAAAAAAAGTCAAACAGATTTATTAAGAGGGAGCGTTCTGCGCTCATCAGACCGGTAGCACCAAAGTAAAGACGCAACGGTGATATTTTATGAGACAAATTAGATCCATATATATCATTACTATTCTCGTATGACAAATTGTCATAATACCTTATATATAATATGGCAAAATGTGTTAGGAATTCAAATGAAAAACCGACTGAGAGAATTACGCAAGAAGAAAGGATACGCGCAGGTCGCCGTGCAGGTAAAGACGGGGATTGAGCAGTCCTTATTGTCAAAATTCGAAAACGTTGAGCGCGTGCCTCCTACCGAAACGTTGGTACTGCTCGCCGAGTTTTACGACGTCAGTATAGATTACATCCTATGCCGCACCAATAAGCCTAACGAAAGCGATAAGTAATTTTTATCATCGTTCCAAAAATCGTTACCGTAGGCGTGCGGGAGAGGGTTTTTTTTAGACAAAAATATCCTCTCACATACCCTCATCTAAAAGAGTTTTTTGATAAAGATGTGCGAGGGAAAAAACCCTTTTGACAAAAGAACACAGGTACCCCATCAAGCGTATGATTGACGGGGACCCCGACTTTTTCATTTTAGGTAGTATAATTAAATAATATCCTTAATTCCACTTTCCACTATAAAAAAAACTCTGCCGTCGCAGAGTTTTTTTTCATTTACAGTTGCTCTATGGCTTTTCCCAGTCTTCTTAGGGACTCGTCCCGACCGAACAGGACAGCCATTTCGGTGGCTCCGCCGGGGGTGGACGCAACGGCGGTGATCGCCGCGCGGAGGACGAAGAGGAGCTGTCCTTTCTTTATTCCCTTTTCTTCGCACGTTGCCCCGAACGCCTCGAATAGTGCCTCGTTGGTAAACGGCTCGGTGTTTTTCAGTACGTCGATGGCATAGGGCAGTAGTTCTTTTGCCACGCTCGCGTCCGTTTTGAGCTTTTTGTGGAAGTACAATTCCGGGTTTACGGCACCGTATTCCGATATAAAGGATACCTTTTCAGGTATTTCGGAGAAAATCTCGATCCTTCCTTGCAGCAGTTTAGATAGCAATTCGTAGTCGTACCCTTTTGCCGCGCTGTTTTCAAACCACGGCGTTGCCGCTTTGAGGAAATTCTCTCCGCTCATTTCTTTGATATATAGACCGTTGAGCCATCTCATTTTTACTTCGTCAAAGACGGAGGGGGATTTGCTGACGCCGGCAACGTCGAAAGCGGCAATCAGTTCTTCCATCGTCATTTTCTCTTCGTTGCCCTTGGGCGACCAACCGAGAAGTGCAATATAGTTGACGATAGCCTCAGGCAGATACCCTTTTGCGATGAAGTCCTCGAAGTTGGCGTCGCCATACCGCTTGGAGAGCTTGCGCTGGGCGTCTTTCATAATGGGCGGCAGGTGCATATAGCGCGGTCTTTCCCAACCGAAGGCGTCGTACATGAGGTTATATTTGGGCGTGGACGAGAGGTACTCGTTACCGCGCATAACGTGGCTGATCTTCATCAGGTGGTCGTCTACGACGTTGGCAAAGTTATACGTCGGCATTCCGTCAGACTTCAACAGTACTTCGTCTTCCATATCGGCGCAGGGTACGCGAATGGTCCCGTAGACCATGTCTTCGTACTCGGTCATACCCTCTTCCGGGATGTTCTGACGGATAACGTACGGAACGCCGGCAGCGAGCTTACTATCCACCTCTTCTTTACTCAAGTGCAAGCAGTGCTTGTCGTACTTGCGGATGCCGTTTTCATCGGCGAGACTCGCCAAACGCTCTTTGTCGCAAAAGCAATAATAGGCTCCGCCGCGCGCTACCAGTTCTTCGGCATACTTTTTATACAGGTCCTTTCTCTCGCTCTGGATATAAGGTCCTACGCCGCCGTCCTTATCCGGTCCCTCGTCGTGAGTGATGCCGGACTTTTTCAGCGTCGAATAAATAACGTCTATTGCGCCTTCCACAAACCGTTCCCTGTCCGTATCCTCGATACGCAGGATAAAATCACCGTCGTTGTTTTTGGCGTACAGGTAGGCGTACAAAGCGGTACGCAGGTTGCCGATGTGCATAAAACCGGTCGGGCTGGGGGCAAATCTGGTTCTGACTCTCATTGTTTATTCTCCAATCAAAATTATTTTACGCAGGTTATTGTAGCACATTTTTTCCGAATAGTATATAATAAGAATACAGTTTTTTAAAAAATTCGAGGTAATAATGATTTCCGAAGAAAATAGCAAACGTTTAAAAGCCATCCTCTCCATCGACAGCGTCCAGTCCGCCCCCGAAAAAGGCAAGCCCTTCGGCGCCGGTGTCTACTCCTGCTTGGAGTACGCACTGAATATGATGAAGGACAGCGGTTTGACCGTCAAAAACGGCGACGGCTACTACGGCTATGGCGAGTGCGGCAAAGGTCCTCTCTTCGGTGTCCTTTGCCATCTGGACGTCGTCCCCGTGGGTAAAGGCTGGCACTACCCCCCTTTCGGCGCAGTACAAGAGAATAACAAAATCTACGCACGCGGCGCACTCGACGACAAAGGTCCCTTTATGGCGGCTTTTTTCGCCTTGGAAAAACTCCTCAAAGAGGGTCTGACCCCAAAAAAACGCATCCGCTTCATCTTAGGTTGCAATGAAGAAAGCGGCTGGGCGTGCATGGATAAATATAAGGAAAGAGAAGAAATGCCCTCTCTGGGCTTCTCCCCCGACGCCGACTTCCCCGTTATCAACTGCGAAAAAGGCATCGTCTACCACTCCCTGACCTACCCCCTTCCTCGCGGTATCCTCGCCCTCAACGCCGGTCAACGCGCCAACATGGTCCCGGACGAAGCCTCCGTTACCTTCTCCGACGGCACTACCCTCGTCGAAAAAGGTCTCTCCGCCCACGGCAGTACGCCGCAGAAGGGAGAAAACGCCCTGCTTAAATTGCTGAATAAATTACAGGATACCTACCCCTTTGCCGCCGAACTCTACCATTCCTTTGCCGACCCGTCGGGCGCAAGCATCGGTCTGAACTTCTCCGACGACGTCAGCGGCGCACTCACCCACAACCTCGGCACGGCAAGAACGGTGGGGAATAAACTGGTCTTCGAGCTGGATATCCGCCACCCCGTCACCTATAAAAAGGAACAGATTACCGAATTATTGCAACTGTGCCTGTCCGGAGAAGTCAAAGAAACCTTCTTTCATCTCCCCCTCTACCTTCCCGAAGACCATCCCCTCGTAAAGACGCTCCTTGCTTCCTACAACGAGGTCATCGGCGAAAACGCCCGTCCCATCACCATCGGCGGCGGTACCTATGCGCGCGTTCTTCCCTGCGGCGTCGCCTTCGGTCCCTGCTTTCCCGAAAGTCCCGCCGGAATCCACTGCGCCGACGAGTACCTCGACCTGGATGAGTTCGAGAAAGCTACGGAAATCTATTACCGCGCCTTAAAAAAACTTTGCTTCTGACCTATCGGAGAGGTTATTATTGTTATCGAATGCGTTACTACAAGCTACTCCCACTCGTCGAAGTTGACTAACGCGCTTTTTAGTCGCTCATCGGAATAGTTATGCCGCATAACGAGCTTTTTATCCGCGCGACCATTTCGACAGGGTAAAATGATAAAAACTGTTGAAATTAAGCGGCAACGGGGATATAATAGTATTGCTTGATCAGTTTATTTAACAGGAGGAATAATTATTTATGAAAATACTTGTTACCGGCGGCGCCGGATATATCGCCAGCCACACCAACGTCCTGCTCCTCGAGCGCGGATACGAAGTGGTGGCCCTTGACAACCTCAGCAACAGCAGCGAAGAAAGCATCCGTCGGGTGGAAAAGATCACCGGGAAAAAGATCGCCTTTTATAAGGGCGACTGCCGCGACAGGGAACTGCTGACGAAAATCTTTACCGAAAACAAAATCGACGCAGTCATTCACTTTGCCGGATTAAAAGCTGTGGGTGAAAGCTGCCGCATCCCCCTTAAATACTACGACAACAACATTAACAGCAACATCGCCCTCGCCGAAATCATGGGTAAATTCGGGTGCAAGAAGCTGGTCTTCTCCTCTTCTGCCACCGTCTACGGCGTACCGAAAAAGCTGCCGCTTACCGAAGACAGCCCCTTGGGCGTGACCAACCCTTACGGCGCGACCAAACTGCACGGCGAGCAGATGTTCTCCGACGTGGTGCGTGCGGACAAAGAATGGCACGTCATGCTGCTGCGTTACTTCAATCCCGTTGGCGCGCACGAAAGCGGCATGATCGGCGAAGACCCCTCCGGCATCCCCAACAACCTGATGCCCTACGTCAGCCAAGTCGCCGTCGGAAAGCTCCCCTACCTCAACGTCTTCGGTGACGACTATCCCACCCCGGACGGCACCGGCGTACGCGACTACATCCACGTCGTTGACCTGGCCGAAGCGCACCTTGCCGCGCTCAAACACATCGACGAACACGACATCGGCATCTACAACATCGGCACCGGCGTCGGCTACTCCGTCCTCGATATGGTCAAAGCATTTTCCAAAGCCTGCGGCCACGACGTCGCCTACAAGATCGCCCCGAGACGTAGCGGTGACGTAGCCGAATGCTACGCAAACTGCGACAAGGCTAAAGCCGAACTCGGCTTTGTTGCCACCCACAACCTCGACGATATGTGCCGCGACCTTTGGAAGTGGCAATCCCTCAATCCCAACGGATATGGGAGTGTCAATTGTTGAGTGATTTACGCTCGTAAAAACAAATAGAATTAATCCGAAACATACTTCATTTTGTTAATAAAAGTTGCATCCGTAGAATAAAAATGCGGATGCAATTTTATTTTACGAACTTCCGCTTTCCGCGTTTCATTAAAAGCGTCTCCCTTTAGGTTCCTTTGCGTCTTGTTATTTCTTTTGTATTATGCTAGAATATTTCTATCTTGATTTTAAGAAAGGTGACACTTATGAACAAAAGGATTGTTATTATCGGCGCGGGACAGGGTGGACTGACGGCGGCAGCGCACTTAGCAAAAAACGGCTACGACGTAGCTTTATACGAGCGCGGCAAACGGGGAGGGATCAGTTACCCGTGGACGGACGTGCTGTCAAAGAAGATTTTTCACGAGGCAGGTTTAGATCAACCGCCGGTTGAACAATTCACCGCCGAACCGGCATGGACCTTTATTCCGCCGTCGGAAAAGGACTATATCGTCATCCCCGAGAATCCTGCCAGCGGCAACGTCAGCATGAACAGGCAGGCGCTGAGCGAGCATCTGATTCGTTGCGCGGAAAGAGCCGGGGCGAAGTTGTTTTTCAACAGCCCCGTCAGCGACCTACTTTTCGACGGGGACAGAGTGTGCGGCATTGTGGTCAGTGGAGAAAAGGTTTATGCCGACCTTGTTATTGATTCAAGCGGACTGCTATCCCCTTTCCGCGGTAAAGTTCCGGACAAGTTCGGTCTGGAAGCCATGCCGAGAAAGGACGGCGTCATGAGTGCGTGGAGGGGGAGATTTAAACGGAAAGCAGGTTCTCCCGACCCTGAGCATAAAAACAGACTGTTCCTTCGACCCCGGGGGCTGAACGGTATCGTTTGGTGTGTGCTGGACGAGGACGACACCGTTGACGTACTGATCGGACAGATCGGCGGACTGACGGTGGAAGAGCGCGACAAGTTCCTTTGTTACCTTCGCGAAAAGTGCGAGATCATGCCAAGCGAAGACCCGTTCCAGGGGCGGTACGCCAACATCTGCGTCAGGTATGCTATGCCCGTTCTTGTTGCCGACGGGTATGCGCTGGTGGGCGACTCGTCCTGCCTTACCATGCCCATTATCGGGTGCGGCATAGACTATGCCGTAAAAGAGGGCTTTTGCCTTGCCGATATGATCGTCCGGGGAGAAATAAATTCTTTTGACGCAAATTCGCTTTGGAAGTACAATCAAAAAATCATCCATGATTTCGGCAGTGAGACAATCGGTCTGGACATTCTGAAGCGCGCCCTGCTCTCCGCGCCGGAAAAGCTGATAAACGGCGTTTTCGGTACCCATATCATTACCGGCGAGCTACTATTCGACGTAATGCGCGGTTCGACTGCCGGAGCGTTGAAACCCAAAGTCGTCTTTTCCGTTCTCAAAAATTTAAAGACCATCCTGCCCGTTGTTAAGTTCCTCCTGCCCGCTTTAAAAGCCTCCGGCAAAGCCAAAAAGGTAGCAAAGCGCATTCCCCTATTATATGACTCAGACAAAATAACCGCGTGGAAAGACAGGTACAACGGATTCTTTTCTTAATCAAAAAACAGCCCCGACGGGCTGTTTTTTATTGGCGTTAAAAACCCTTAAAAGGTATCAGGAATCGAAGAAATGCTTGCCGTCCTCGGTTATCAAACGTTCGGACTTAGGATAGCAATAAATCGCGTCGTTATCGGCGTTTATTTCCAGGTAGGCGACGAACTCGCGCGCGTACCACTTTGCCATATCCAGGTCGTGCATGAGGTAGTGACCGCAGCACTCCGCCGTAGCTCCGGGGATCTCTTTTGCTTGCTCCACCGATTGGAAGGCGGCATAGATAAGGTCGTATATTTCTCTAGGCATGCGGCTCCCTTTCATGATGAGATAGAAGCCTGTCAAGCACCCCATCGGACCCCAGTAGACGATCTCGTTTTTCCACTCCTCGTCGTTCCTCAGATAGGTCGCCACGAGATGTTCTAACGTGTGCATCGCCGCAACGTCAATAACCGGTTCTTTGTTCGGCCGTTTCAACCGAACGTCGTACGTCGTAGCCGTTCCGCCCCCGATCTCATCCACGCGGCTGGTAAAAATGCCGGGTACGATGGCTCTGTGATCGACGGAAAAACTCTGTATAAGCTCCATATTCTTTTCTCCTTTTTGTTTGCGAAAGGCTTAAATTACTTCGCCCTTTGCCACACTATTATATTTATTCACGGGCGAAAAATCAATTCTAAAGAAAAGCCTTCTTATTATCGATAGCGTCAGTCGTCCAGTTTCCCCTTTTCCGCCATGACACGCAGGAAGTCGGCGGTGTCGTTCAGTGCCGCTTTACTATGAAAGCTCAACGCAAAGAGCTGATAATCGTGATTGGCAAAAAAGTTCTTCGCAAACGTGCAACGGTAGGGTACGTTGTACTTTTTGAGGCGTTCTTCCAATAGCTCCCCCTGCCCTCGGCAAAAGAGGTCTTTTACGCTGTAATTAAAATACATCGGTACCCAGCTCTCGTCGATAAAGTCGATGGGCGAGAGGTAGCCGGCTTTGTCCAGCGTCTTTAATCCGCTGCAATATTTATCCAGCTTAATCCCGAAATAGCTTTCGCCCGTGATCCTTGCAAGGTCAAACGCCACTTTCGCCGCGAAAAGTTTATGGACGTCGTATGCGCCGCACCAGCAGACGCACCCGATTGGTTTGACTTTGGGTTCGACAAGGCCGATTGCGTCTCGTACGTCCTGTTTCAGACAGGCACCGACGCAGTAAGAAGCAAAGTATCCTCCGCTGCTATCGCCGGCAATAATGAGGCGATTAAGATCGAGGTGGAAGCGTTCGGCTATCTCCGGTAGAAAGTTCAATCCGGTATAACAGTCTATAATGTGGGTGGGGAAGATACATTGTGGGGACAGGCGGTGATTTATGCCGATAGAAACGTAACCGAGGCTGGCAAAGAAGCGTAGCGCGCTTTTGCGATAATCCTTGCTTCCGCCGATGAAGCCGCCACCGGCAAAGTACACGATCACCGGCTTTGGCGAGTCGTCACTGTCCTTTCGGAAATACACGTCCAGTTTCAGACGCTTATCTATATCGCTGTATTGAATATTGCGAACGGAAGCTATCTTTTTGTAACGTCGAAAATTCTGGAACGGCGTCATCAGGACGTCTACCAATTTAAATAGCACTTCTGCGCGGTTTTTCTTCATTACTCTCTCCGTATACTTGTCCTGCTACCTTTGATCTCATTTTGTTCCGACGTTCACACCTATAATAACACCATTCTTTGGCAAAATCAAGAATCCGAAAGGTATCTTTTTCTTGACAATGTTGCATGCGCGAGGATGCAGACGAGGAACTTTTCGATAAAATACGTCACCGTTTCTTTTTTCGTGCAAAGAACTCATCTTCTCTTCCTTGTCCTTAACCGGCAAAGAATTAATATAGACGTCGGCAAAAGTATAGCCGTAGGACTTACGTATGCTCAATGAGCTTTTGATTGATCCTTTTTATATGCCTGTGACCGAACTTGTGGACGAAAGTTGACTTTTTTTGCGCTACACGCCGAAAAACAGCACTCCCATGACGCCGGACAGGATAATCAGCAGGATGGGAGAAAAGGTCTTTTTCTTCCAAATAAAATACCCCAATGATATCGCGCCGACGATGCCGAAGATGCAAAGGGTGCGCCAGTCGAAAGCAAACTCGCTATGGACCGTTTTTATTCCAAACAGCACGTTTAATAGCAGTATGACCGCCGTAGCAACGATCATGCCGACCACTGCCGGACGGATGGAAGTCAGCACCGCTTTTACGCCTTTGTACTTCATAAGGCGCGTTAGCACCGCCGCGATAAGTAAGATAATGACGAATGAAGGTAGGACTATGCCGAGGGTGGCTAAGAACGCGCCCAAAAAGCCGCCCTGCGACGAACCGACGAAGGTAGCCATGTTGACGGCAATCGGCCCCGGCGTAGACTCGGACACGGCGATAAAGTCCAGCATCTCGTCCTCTGTCAACCAGCCGTGCGAAATGCAGTCGTCACGTATCAGCGGTATCATGCCGTACCCACCGCCAAAGGACACCGCGCCGATTTTCAGAAAGGTTAAAAACAAAATCAAATACTTCATTTTTTCACCTCTCCGTCCGACTTCTTCCCTTTAATATAGCCGATGGCGTAGACGAGCAGTCCAAGGCACCCACTGACCAACACGTAGAATACGGCGGAAAAGGTGACGGAAAAGAGACTGAACATAATCATGCAGATAAATGTTGCGACCATGACAAGTATGCTGAATAGGTTTTTTTGCACCTTTTTAAAAATCTTCAGTCCGGCGGACAAAATCAAAAAGATCACGCACACCTGAATACCTTTAAAGGCGGAAGCCACCCAAGTGATCTCCAAAAAGCGATTAAAAAAGAGGGATATCAAATAAATTATGGTAAAGGACGGGATCACCATACCGATCGTAGCGACCACCGAGCCTATTATTTTACTCGTTTTATAGCCGATATAGGTCGCACAGTTAATGGCAATCGGCCCGGGCGTGGACTCCGCAATGACTACAAGATCGGCGAACTCTTCGGAAGTCATCCACTTCTTCCGATTGACAAATTCGTTCTCCAAAAGGCTGATCATGGCCGCTCCCCCACCAAAGGTGAACAACCCCGTTTTCAGCATTGCCAAAAACAGCTTGCATAGCGTTTTGATCTTCGTCATCATTAAATTCGGTTCTTTAATAACCTCTTTCTCTTGATCTTCTTTCATACTTTTCCTGAAAAATAATGTACCATTATTTCCGCCTTTCGTCAATCGTTATGACCTAAATACGCCGTGTGCCGACATAAACGCAGTAAAGTTCTGCCGGATTAACCTTTTTTGTGCGCACAATCCTTTGCGTCAAGGGTATAACTTTACTAATGCGTCCCTTTTAAGGGGCACTTCCTCCCGGTCACATTGACTTTTTTATAGTGAGAATGTTGTATTTATTGGGGTATGAGTGTCGTGAGTTTTCGCGCAATTATTATCCTTTTTATATTAGCGAAGCCTTCCGGAATAATCAGAGATTGAAGAAAGTAACTTTCGCCGATGACAGTCAACTGCACACCATCGGAATAAGAGCCTTTGATGCCTGCACCGGTTTGGAGTCGATCGAACTTCCTGCCAGTGTGACCAACATTGGAGAAGAGGCTTTCCATTGGAACGAACGTCTGACTACCGTTACCATTGCCGAGAACAGTCAATTACACATGATCGGTAAAGGCGCATTCTCCGGTTGCCATGACTTGTCCTCGTTTACCATCCCCTCGGGCGTAACCACCTTCAAAGAATGTACCTTCTATGATTGCAAAGCTATGACCCGGATCGTCATCCCCCACAGCATAACCACCTTAGAAGGCAGTGTCTTCCTCGGTTGTAACAGCCTGACCGACATCCACTATAACGGCAGCGAAAGCGATTGGGATACCATCGACATTTACAATACGAACGGCAACGTAAATGAAAAATACACCATCCATTACTACAGCGAGACCCAACCCTCCGCCCCCGGCAACTGGTGGTACTACGTCGATGGTCTCCCCACCGCCTGGTAAAATCCTGCTCGCCCCAAACCCCTTAAAACAAAAGGATGTCGCACACAGCATTCTTTTTTTTATTCAAGCAAAACGGTATTAAAGAATGAGGGGCAATCCTAACTAAAAAATCCCCTTATCATGATGAAATGTAATAGACACTCTGTTTTTCTATTGATAAAAAGACGCCCGTTCGAGTCCTATTCTTTGGGACAAAAACCAGGCTCACTCCCACGCTACTGCCTGAAGACAACTGGCTTTTCGCAAAAATGCAAATAATGATGATATTACGCCGAGGCGGGATAACAATTCACCGGATTGTTATCTTTTCCGCCCGTTCGAGCCCCTAAAAACATATCATAAAATGAAAAAACAGCCATAATTGACTGTTTTTACTCATTTGGTGGAGATAATGGGGCTCGCTCCGGCATCCTCGCTATGCTCGGACTACGACTACGCTATCGCTTCGGTGTCCACGCACTGCCTATCACGCCGGGGCGGGATAACAATTCACCGGATTGTTATCTTTTCCGCCCGTTCGAGCCCCTAAAAACATATCATAAAATGAAAAAACAGCCATAATTGACTGTTTTTACTCATTTGGTGGAGATAATGGGGCTCGAACCCATGACCTCTTGACTGCCAGGCTACGTCTTTTATAGTTTTAAAGTGTATTATAGGAGATAATAAAGTGAAACCGACTTGTGCAATCAGTAAAGAACCTTTCGTTTTTTATCCGCTCCGACGTGAAGGTGTTGGGTCATCTTCTCGTTTGGTAGACGAAAAGAAAACCTCTGTTTCTTTGGAGTGGAAATCAAAATATGAGATCGTTTTTAATATGCTCGACGCATGGGAAATATACATCGTCGACTTGTCTTCTTTCGACCGTGGATCCTTTTCTAAAAAGTCCGTCGGTATCGTTCATGACGATGATCTCGTCCGTTTTTTAAATTGGGTCGTTGCCGGCGATGTATCGCACCTTTTGCGCGTATCTGATTGTTCGCTTCATGGTAAATTCCTTTGCCGGCTTTCTTCTATTATACTATCTTTCTCAAACACTTACGGGGTTGGTTATGTTCAGGAACGGATTTTACTTTGATTCTGAATGTATGATCCTGCCTTTCATGAATAATTACGGCAAGGCTCCGATGATCGGATATGTTGATCCTTCATCCGGTGAAAAGATCGTTTATAAAAAAGGATCCGGCAAACGTCGTTCTTCATATAAGGTTGATCCTTTGCGTGATATTTATCAATCTGTATGTGATAAATATGACGCTGAGAATGGGACCGGCTTTCGTTCAGATAGATCTGCCGCCAATAAGAGGATCAATGATATAAAAAAGATCCTTCAACAGTCCCGGCAGAATCGTGAATCGGATTTTAATGACTTTATGTCTGTCTCCGATGATGATATATCTTCTTATGTTGACCTAAAGGAAGACGCCCGTCTTCATGCTCAATTTGCAAAACAAAAGCGTTTTATGCGGCGCGGATTTTTTAATCGTGATCGTTGGACGTGGTTTTCTACGTTCACTTGGGACGGATCTATTCATGATACTGCCGAGGATTGGATGAAATCAATTCTTCGTTTTTTTGGGAACACTGCTTTTCGGCGCGGCGTCCGTTTTCTCGGCGCTTTTGAATTTGGTGATGATAATGGAAGGCTCCATTTTCATTGCCTTATTTCAGATCCGGAAAACTATTTTTCGGACCTGAAAAAGGTCCATCGTTTTTCTCAAAAAGATCATTGTTGGAAAAACATGATGGAAAGCGTCATGATGCGTCAGAAGTTCGGTATCAATGATTTTGAGTCTTTGGACTGTGGATCTGATAAAGAATTACGGTCTTCTCTTCTTTATACTTGCCATTACGCTATTAAAAACGGCGGTCGCGTTTATACTTCTCGTGGCTTGCCGCTTCAAACTATTCAGTATCTTGACATCGTCGAAAACTGCTATTATGCCGGAGAGGAAGGCGTTCTGAAGCTTCTTCTTCGTCCGGATTATCAGTGGACTTATGACGGACCATCAATTTTTCAAAGAATTTTGAATGAAGATCTCCCTTTTAGGGATGTTTCTTGAAAAAATATCCGGAGCGTAGCGACAATTAACGGCTGTCCAATGTCAGTGTGAGTGTGGTAAAGTGGGATACCTGAAGGGTCTTCCACTTTTCCATGCGTGAATTGTGCGTAAAAACAACGTTTTTTCCATCAATTCCACACGTTGGAAGGATGGGAAAGTCTTGACTTTTCCAACTTCCCAAAAGAAAAACCCTCTTCCATGGAGAAACAGGCTCTAAAGCGCGTCGAACGGCCGGCAAAAGCGGTTTAGCGTGCCGACGTTCAAGGCTTTCGAGCCGTAAAAGAGGCGGAAACGGCACCGGAAGGCGGCGCGCGGAGCGCGCGCCACTCGACAGAACAAGGTGCCGTCTAATTCTCAAATATCCCACTACAACGGACGAAGAACGCCGTCCCCTTCGGATCGTTCAGCGCCGTGACTGTCCGGGGCTTGTGATCTGGGCGAATGTGTTGCGCCGCCTTCCGGCGTCATACAACGTCGTCAAGTTCGAGGGTCAAATAACGTAGATAGTCACCTATTGGCAAGTTTTCTATAATTTTTTTTATATTTTCTCTTGATATTTGAGTTTTCTCAATTTATTATAAAAATAGATATTGAGTTTTCTCAATATATTTTAGAAGGCGCGCCGCCATAAGTGCAGGAGATTTTATCCATGAAAGAAGAAAAAAAAACTGTTGAATCCGTTCAACCCACCGCAACCGCGACTGTAAGTGCCGATAAACCGGCAGAAATCCCCGTTCCCGTTCGTAAAACCGCCCTGTTTGGCGATCAGAACGAAGCTATCCGCGCCGGCATTAAAGAAGGTCGGCATTTTGAACTGTTACGTCTTAAGAAGACGGTCCCCGGAAAACGTCCCGGCGACAAACAGCGTTTCTTTTATGACTACGTCGTTTGCGTCGTTCTTCGTGGGATCGTTCCGTTTAAGTTCTTGCACGTTCTCCCGGTAAGTGATTACATATCCAAAGACGATTCGATTAAGAAGCGTCAACAAAACAGCGTAAGTTACGCGCAGTTGAATTTCCTTTACGATCTCGGAAACGGTTTGGATCTGTATATCCGAGAAGACAAGTCTTCTGACAATTATGATCGGAAGGATCCGAAGTGGCGTTTCTTCGCTATTGCTGTCGACGAAGATGGCATGACGGCAGAGTTTGAACTCGTTCCGAAGACCGCCGGCGACAGACAATTCCTTTATAGTGCATTTGCCGGTTTTGGTCGTTGTCGTTCTTTCACATGGGACGATGTCGAAAACGATAAACCGAAGGGTATCAAAGACGCGATCGAACCGAATTATCTTGCCCCAGGCGAATTACCCGATGGTATTGAGTTTTCGGACGATAGTATCGATTAACTCATTTCCGGGAGCGGACTTTCTTCTCGGTTTTCATTTGTCCGCTCCCTCTCCTTTATTAAAGCCGGGAAAAGGATTTATTATGAAAAAGAAAATTTTCGTTTTGACTGTCGCCATCCTTGTGTTGGCGTTTTCGCTTTTGAGCTTTTCAGCGTGTACGTCGTTCAATAAAATCGTCGAAAAAACTTCTAACGTCCTTGACGAGGTGATCGCCGTAGACGACGTCGGAACTGCTATGTACGACGGCAAGACGTACGATATGCCTCAGGCTTTGAAATTTTTTGCGGCTTCTCCGAATACTTCAAAAACAATTCGTTTGACTGCTACTATTTCGCCGGTTTCTGCAACCGATCAAACTGTAGATTGGTCTTTGTCTTTTGTCAATCCTTCGTCCACTTGGGCGTCCGGGAAATCTGCCTCGGATTATGTAAGCGTGCTTCCTACGTCGGATGGCTCTCTTACCGCAGACGTTTCTTTTGTTGCTAATTTTGGCGAACAGATTTTATTGACAGTTGTTTCTCGTGTTAACGATTTTGCTTCTGCGACTTGTACCATTGACTGTTATCAGGAAGTTACATCGGTTTCCTATCAAATTTTTGATTCTCCACGTAACTTTTCTTTTGTCTTTGGTCCTTCTGGTGTTGTGGGTGATTTCCCTATAGATAATGTAAAAGAAACCTATAGGGATTCTCTTGATTCAACTTTTCAGGTTCAAGAGCCGATTTTAACTCTCAATTCTTCCGGACCTTATACTATACCATTGACAGCTCAATCTGCTTCTTTGTCTTTCAAATATAGTTCTTCTTTTGTCGATAGTATGAATTCACATACTTTAGGACGTACTTATGCCGGGTCATTTTCTACTTCAACTGTTTATTCTGTACTCAATACTTCCTATGTCGCAAGTGGTTCAGATAATGGTGGCAATTCTTATGTCAATTCAAATTATGTCTCTCCTATTGACTTTTCGTATGTTTTTTGCGCCGGAATGCTTTTTGATTCAAATTATAGCAAGGTTTGGGGCGAAGACGGGTATTATAATTGGTTTGTTAGTGCTTTGACTTCTTGCCCTTCCGAACAATTTACTTCCGTTATTACCGTTACTTATCCGGATTTAGGTTCTGTTACATATGAATATCCGCAGACGTTTTCGTCTATGTCTCTTGGTTTGATTGCCGAAAGTGTCAGCTTAACTCAAAATACGATTATATTTTAATTATTTTGGGGTGTGGGATATCCTCCGTTATCTCGCGCCCTTATCTGTCGGTATGAGTTTTTCCGCGTGCAACTCCGGAGACCGGCTACTACTTAAAAGGAGGTATTTATATGGCTTGGAAGTTCTTCTCGCCGAACAGCAAGCGCAAACGCTATGAGCAACAGCTCAAAAGCGGTGTTGACGGTAAGGGCGAAAAGCTTTCGGAAAGCGATAAGGCATGGCGTAAAGGCTATAACAGCGCGGTCCGAGAGAATAATCGTTTGTTTGCGATTAAGAACGCTACTCCGGAACAACGCGCCGCGTATAAGGCGTCCCGTAAGCAAAAGAAAAAGAAACGTAAGTAACTTTTCCTTTATCCCGCAACAACTTTTAGCGAATACGCCGCTATATGCGTAAATTTTTATTATAGGAGAATTTGTTTATGAAAAAAATAGGGATAATTTTACTCGTTCTTGTCCTCTTGGCTCTTGCCGCCGGTACGGTCTTCAGCATTGTTAAGATCACATCGAACGAAACCACGAAGTCCGTGACGGCTTTGAATTTTAAGGTCGGCGGTTTGGATGAAGAAGGCGATTTCGATAAAACGATAAAGTCGTCCATCGTTACAAGGGATTTCCTTCCTTTGGAAGGTCTTTCGATTGAAGTAGCCGAGGATACCGACAATACGTATGAAGTTTTCTATTATACGAAAAAAGGCGTTTTCATTAGTTCCGACGAAGCTTCTTTCGAAGCATATGCTCCGGAATCCACTCCTGAAGGCGCTACTCAAGTAAAGATCGTTATTAACACCAAAGGCGGCGATGATCTTAGTTTCTTTGACGTTGCCAAAGTTTTGAAGCCGATCACTATTAAGATCGCAAAATAAGAGTTCGTTATGAAAAGAAAGTCAAACGTTTTTAAGATCCTGATCGTTGTTGTTTTGATTGCCTTTTTAGGTGTCGGTGTTTACGCTATCGTTAATACTGATTCCGAAAAAGGCTCCGGCAATGATCTGTCCGTTTCGACTTTCTACGTTAACGTTAACAACGGTAAAAAAATTACCGATCACGCCGAAGGCTATTTTTTGGCGTTTGATAGTCCGTTGAACGTCGACGTCTTTTTCCCTTTCGGAAGGATTGATCCGGCTTCTATGGATTATAGTATAAAAATCGTTCCGACCGGCAAAGTCAATTTTGAGTTTGCCGTCGGAACGTCTGTACATACGATTGTTTCTGAGTCGGATCTGACTTCAATGTTTTTCATTGACAAACAGTCCGATTCTTTTACCGTAAGTTCTTGTCAAACTTTTGATGAGCTACTTTCGATACGTTATCCCGGGAATCCTATTTATATCGATTATTCATCGTTTACTGGTATCAATTCGGATATGTTCAGAATCGTTGTCACGTCCGGCGACGGGTCTGTGATCACGATAGATTTTTCTTTTGGAATTTTGCCGGAGTCTATCTCCCTTAATAGTGAGGTAATTATATTTTGATAAAGTCGCGTAAATATTTCGGCGTTTTATTCGCTCTTATGTTTTTCTTTTTCTTCGGCTTCGGGATTTATACCGTCGCCGATTCCGTTTTTGCCGGTGACTTCGTCACTTCTTATAGTAACGTCTTGGAGGATCTCGGCAAGGACGAAAGTTTCGACGTTGCTGATTATCCGGTCGACGTTACCGATTATTCTCTTTCCATCGTTACTATCGGAGAAAGCGAAGATAATGAGTTGTTTATTTACGTTTATCAGCCTTGTTTTCCGAAGAACTTTCGGGCTACGTCAATTTCTATGTCGACGTCCGAAAATAACGTCACTCCGCGGCTATATTCTCTTAATTTTGTAAATAAGTCTGGAACCTTGTATAAGTACAAAGTTTCCGATTTTACCGTTTCATCGGATAGCGTTCGCTATTATGAGATTTATTCGATTTTTCGTAGATATGACTCTGAAATAGATCCTTCGCCCGAGGATCCTTCGCAGACTATCAACGAAGTCTCGTTCAAGGTCGCAAAAAAATGGTCCGTATACTCTTCCGGCGATTATTATGTTATGGAATGCCGCGAAGTTGAGGTTATAACGGTAACGGATAAATTTGTCGGTTTTGTCCGGTATCCGGACGGCTTCGTTTGGCTTGGCGTTTCCGGTGCTTGTGATAGTCATTTCGTCGCTTTTAACACTGACAGACAGATGGACCGGCTCTTGGAAGCTGATCTATCCTATACGTCGCAGTCCTATCGCCGAGATTGGTCTCAGGCGTCCGGTGCGGCTGAAACTTATGGTTCAGTCGGTGAAAGTTCTGTTTCTTTGAACTACACGCAACGCGAATCTTATCAGGGTAGCGGTCTTTTTGCTTATAGGTACGTTTGGAACCGGATTGAATCGGTTTCTGATTTTATAAGTAATACCGAGGATAGTCAGATCTATTCCGGCGTCGTTTTTAATGCAAGTTCCGGAACGCGGCTTACCGACGAAGCGAAGGCTTCTCTTCGTGGTATGTCGTGGATCCTTCGTTTTGCTGAAACGCCATATCATTATGAAAGTGCCGGATCCGGCATGAGTGCGATCGCTCAAACGACGTCAACTCTTGTCGGTAGTGTGACGATCCTTCGTCTTTATTTTGAGACGGACGGCGTTTTTTACAATCTCGGCGTCGTTGATAATAAACAGACCGGATCTGACCAGCCCGTAAACGATCCTGATGATACTCATATGGATGTTGAATTGTCTGACGCTATTCCTCAATTTTTCGAGCGTGTCGGCGATTTTTTTAAGGACTTCGGCGCTTCGGCTTCTGACGTTCTGAAGATCCTTTTTGCCGTTCTTGGCGTCGTTCTTGTTATCGCTTTGTTTGTTTGGATCTATAAAATGGTTCGGACCTCTTCCAAAAGTTCCGGACATAAGAAAACATATAAAAAGCGTAGGAGATAATTTTATGGCTAAGAAAAAGAAAAAATTTTCGTCAAAAAAAATCGTTAAGAAGAACAAGCCTTTGAAGGTCAAAAAGATGTCTTCAGCGGAAAAGAAGAAGCTCGCCGGGACTGTTGCCGCCGGCATTGGCGCCGGGATCGGTGCGCTTATTTGGTATTGGCTGAAACGTGTTCTTTTTGCTGTTGCGGCTGTTCTTATAATTATTGTTTTTGCAAAACTTATTTGGGCTCGTGGAACGGGCAATCCTTATCCTTGGGGGTTCATAAACTAATGTCTAAGTCTGTAAAAAAAGGAAAGAAACCTGTTAAAACCGTTGCTTCGAAAAAGATTAGTCGTCTGCAACGTAAAAACCTATTTCTTCGTTTTTGTCTGATATTACTTATAATCGGCGTTACTGTTGGCTTAGGAATAACGGTTTATCATCTTTTTAACGTTGCGTCCGATGAAGCTTTTTGGTTTGGTGTCATTACGAACGATCTTTCAGTATGACCTCAAAGATTATTAAGACGATCCTTTTTGTTTTATTCGTTTTCGGCGTGATCTTTTTCGTCGATTATTGCTCCTTTATAATCAAGTTGATATGAAAAAACTCTTTTCGAGGATCTCCATTTTTTTTAAGAGAACCGATTATCGTCACTATATTTGCATAGGGATGACGATCGGTTTTCTTTTGATCAACGTCTTTTGTTTCCGTTATTCATTCCCCCGGCTTTTTGAATCGCTCCGCGATCTTGTTTATTCTTTGGGGTATGCCTTTGCCGATATATTTGAGCTTGCAATCAATATTTCCCCAACCGTAAGAGATCTTTCGACAATGCCTTTTACCGTTTCCGATAAAATCCCGGCAACGTGGGAACGTTTCGCGTCTGGTTGGGGTGAATTTTGGTTTGCCTTCGGCAATCTTGATAATTTCAAATATTTTTGGATCATGCGGCGTTCTTCTATCGCTATGTCGTCAAAACTTGTTCTTCTTTCGGTTTTGGCGCTTTCTATGATCATTATCGTTATTTTACTCTTACGTGGTAAGAAAAATCAAAATAATGATTATAATGAGGATACAAAAGCGCTCCGGTTTTTTAAAAGGATCTCTGACAAAAGCTATCGGCCGGTAAAACAATGGCTGAAAGATTTTGTCTGTTTTGTCGGCAGTCACAGCAAGTATTATATTACGTGGATCCTTATTTGGTCGCAGTCGTTTAACTTTTTTTCTATTCTTTGTGAGTTCTTTGCGTTTTACTTTTATTTCGCGGTTACGGTCAATCCGGCGGAGATCTTTGTTCAGCTTTATAAATTGATCCTCGATCTTTCTCCGATGTATAAGTTTGTTCCGGTTCCGGTGTGGTTCGTTGTGGGGATATGGATCTTTGATAAGATCCGGAAACATCGCGGATATAAGGTTCTTGAACATCATGAAGCGATGAATTGCGGATTTATCAATGAAAGAGGCGTTTTTTCTTTATTCGTCGCTCCCATGCGTGGTGGTAAGAATAAGCTTGAAGTTGCTTTTACCCTTTCCCGTGAAGCTATGTTCCGGGATATGGCGTATGATATCATTTTACGCAGCGATTTGAAATTCCCGTTTTTCCCGTGGATCAACCTCGAAAAAGCCATGCAAGCCGCTATGAAAAAAGGCTTTGTTTATAATCTTGCAACGACGAGAAAGTTTATCGATTTCCTTCATGAACGCTTTTTGGATCCTCGGATCATGTCGTCTCCGGCTGTAACAAAATCTTACTGCCGAAAGTTTATGAAAAAGTTGTGGAACTATCGGTATCACAACTTTGTCTTCGATTACGATCTCGATCGTTATCCGGTCGTTTACGACAACGCAAAGTATATTGAAAATCTTTTTGACGTGATCAAGGATTACGCGCAGGCATATTTTATTTACGTCGTCAGATCCTCGCTGATATTGAGCAATTACGCGATCCGGACGGACGGGACAATGAACGACGTCGGCAATTTGCCGCTTTGGGATACGGATTTCTTTCACGTTGACAGCTACGACGTCGACGTGATCTCCCGGCATAGTCATATCTTAAATTACGACGTTCTTCGGCTTGGTCGAAAGGTTGCGGAAGAAAGCGCCTTTGCCTTTGAGTTCGGTATTATTGACATAACGGAGATCGGAAAGGAACGTCTGAATATGTTGGAAAGTCAAGGTCTGAAGAAGGACGATGACGTCACCAATCAGAAAAACGACGGCTTTGATAATTGGCTGAAGATGTGCGGTCATAATGCAACCGTCGATTTTACTTGTTTCGTTTCTGTATATGCGGACGATCAAAGAGAGGATCAATTGCCGGCAAGCGTGCGGCAAGTCGGAGAGATCATCAGGATCGAGGACAATGAAAAGGGCAAGCTTGCTATGCCATGGTATTTCCTCGAGGATACTCTCTACGCCTTTTTCCATTCGCGTTTTGAACGTCTGCATAGATCTGAACGTTTCAACCGGGGCGATAATACGCTTCCTTATTATATCGCCCATTCAATTATGGCGTGGATCGAGGCGAAGCACGCCCGGATCTATAACACGTTCGGTTATGAACTTATAAAAGTTTCCATTCAGGACGGTTTGAAAGCGAACGAAAAGACGTTGCACAAATTTTTCATCAGTAACAAAAAGGATCTCTCGAAGCGATATTCGACGGACTGTCTTTCCGATACGCTTGCCGTCCGAGCTTTGCGTGCGTCGTGGGGCTTAGATGATACGCCGTCCTATAAGACGGAACGTGCTTCTTTCAACGAAACTTTGCAACAAAACAGTTATTTTATCCGGGATATAACCGAGCAATTAAAGGCTCCGACGTCTGACGTTGCTGTGGATCCTGCCGACGAAGAAGAAAAAAAGATCATTTTCCTTTACATCGAAGGCGATGACGTCGAATATTGCCGGGGCAATAGCGTGTCCGATTTATACGCCTTTTTTTCAACGGCTGTCGGCGCCATAGATGACGATGATTTTTCCGCGGCGATCTTACGGCTTCAAAAGTACACGGCGAAGACGGATCCGTACCAAAATATTTTTGAATGGTTGTCAGGTCAATACTTAAAGGAAAAAATCTCTTATGAAGACTTTGTTTCTTTTAGTATAAAAGTCTGTGATTTAAAGGAAACTTTGAGTAGGACAATAGGCGTTACGCCTTCCTGAACAACAGTTCGGTGGGCTCCTACGGGGGGACCGAACATTTAAAAATAAATTCGAGGTAGACGCCTACGCTCGAATTTCAAGGGCGCCAAACGGGGTGAATTGACTTCGTCAAGATGGGTACCGTGCGGACGCCCTTCCCTACCCAATAAAGAGGGGACTTGACTGAATGTCAAAAAACGTGATACAATAAAGCCCGAAGGTGGGCTATTTGTGGCGGTTTGCAAATACGGTAACTATCAGCTGAGTGACGCCAATCATCAAAGATAGTATTTCGTAAAGCGACATAGATAGACCTCCTTTTTTTTATTGAGATCTATCGCGTTTTTACCTCTGTCAAGTCAATTGAGGGGCGGGCAAAGTGGGACAAACGTACCGGAGCCGTCCAGCGCCGTCAGTATCCGGGGCTTGTGATCTGGGCGAATGAGCTGCGCCACTATCTGGCGTCATGTAATGTCGTCACGTTCGAGGGTCAAACTTCGAGGTCGCCGTCCAGGTTAAAAAGAAAGGCAAGCCTTATGACTTGTCTTTCTCCTCTGTTTTTTTTGATTTACTTTTCTTTTGAGCAATCTTTTTGTATATATTATAAGCAATTATTATTATCAAAGTTATACTTATTATTGCAATTGCTATCCAAAAAAATGTTGGATGCGAGTATAGAAAATTAATACTGTATTTTAATGTATAAAAGAATGCAATACCAAGTATAAAAAATGCTATTATGACTAATAATGTAATTAATAATATTTTTCGAACGATTGGGCTTAATTCTTTTTTGATTGCTCTTGTATCGTTTCTTATTTGTCTTTTTATTTTGTTTTTCGTCGATTTCTTCATCTTATTGTTTGATTAATCGTTCCGTGGTTATCATTGATTGTGTTTGTAATTGTGTATTCTCGTCGTCCGGTTTCATCTTCAAGTCCGAGTAAATAGTCTGCCGTTACGTTTAAAAAAATCGCCATTTTGTAGACGTATGTTGCTTTGGGCTCGTATGTTCCACTTTCCCAATAGCTGATAGAACTTACGTCTACTCCAATACCTTTTGCGAGTTTTCCTTGAGAAATATTTTTTTCTTTTCGTATTTCTTTTAATCTTTCTGCAAGCTTCATATTTCGATTTTATGAGATTTCTCAAAAAATATCTTGACATTTGAGTTTTCTCAATATAAAATTTATTTGTAGCCGGTTTAAGACGGGAAAAAAGGGGGCGTGAAAATCGCATAAGATAGTCTCTCCGTCAGAACCATGAAAGTCCTTTCCGGCTACAAGTATTTTTAAGGAGATGGGGAAATGAGGGTTCTTGTTGCTTGTGAAGAGTCTCAAAGGGTTTGTATTGCTTTTCGGAAGTACGGTCATGAAGCGTACTCTTGCGATCTTGTTAAGTGTTCCGGCGGTCAATGGGCATGGCACATTTGGGCGGACGTTCGTCCCCTTTTGAACGGTCATTGTTCTTTTCGGACGTGCGACGGTCAGATCCATCAAGTGGATCGTTGGGATATGATCATCGCCTTTCCGCCATGTACGTTTCTTACGAAGGCCGGTGCCAGTCAGCTTTATAAAGACGGACAGATCGACCCGAAACGCCTTGCGCAAGGGAAAGCCGCCGCCGATTTCTTTTTCGCCATTTTGAACGCAGATTGCGACCGTATAATTATAGAGAATCCTACGCCGATGAAGATCTTCGGGATCCCGGAGCCGACGCAGGTAATAGAACCGTACTATTTTGGTGTGCCGGTGACAAAGAAAACCTATTTATGGCTTAAGGGCGTACCATATCTTTGCCCGACAAATGTCGTGGATCCGATCTATACGTTTGTGACGTATCCCCCGTTTAAGAATTCTTTCGGCAAGTACCGGCAAAGGAACAGATCGAAGACCTTTTCTGAAGTAGCTGAAGCCATGGCTTTATCTTGGGGAACTTCGGGGGCTGATGATCTGAGCGAATCTGCTGCGCCAATAACCGGCGTTATTGTCCCGGGTAATGTTCAGGGGTCAAAGTAAGATCTATGCTTTTTGAAGAATGGGTCGAGATGTGGCTCGACGTGTACAAAAAGCCTTTTGTCAAGGAATCGACGTACACGATGATAAAGTACCTTTTAAACCATATTATGCCGGCTTTTTCCGGAAAGAAACTTTCGGAGATCCGTGGAATGGATATACAGCGGTTTCTGAACGGACTATCGGAGACGCCGAACACGTGCGAAAAGTGTCGAAAGTACCTACATGACATTTTCGAGTACGCCTATCGTAATAGGTATATTGATTTCAATCCGATTCTTGCGGTAAAGATGAAGCCGCACCAACCGGAGAAGACGAACCCGATGAACGTCGAAGAACGTCGTCGTTTTATAGAGTCGATACGTCGGACGAAGTATGAACTTCTTTATTTGACGTATCTATATACCGGGTGTCGACTTTCCGAAGTGATCCGCCCGGGTGGATTGGAGATCGACTTTAAAAATAAGTTGATCTATATCCACGGGACGAAGACCGAAAGAAGCGAGCGGGTCATGCCGCTTTTTGATAAGCTTGCCGAAGCTCTGAAGACGGTCCCGGATTATAAAGCCTATTATACGTCTTGGAAACGGAACTATGTGTATTTGTATTTCAAGCGTCATATGCGGCGGTTACATATGCAAGGATTTTGTGTAAGATCTTTGCGGTGTACTTTTTCGCAGATGTGTTATGAATTGGGCGTACGCGAAACGACAATACAAGCGTGGCTCGGTCATACAACGACAAAGACGACGAAGCGGTTTTATATCGATAAAGGTATGATTTCGACGTCGCCAACTGACAACATTTCTGAAGAGGTCAATGTTGTCAACCGTTCTTTATAGGTCAGAAAACGACCGAAAAATAAAAAAGAACGCTTAAAAGCGTCCTTTTGGTGGAGATAATGGGGCTCGAACCCATGACCTCTTGACTGCCAGTCAAGCACTCTAGCCAACTGAGCTATACCCCCACAACGTTCCCCATTATACTACATGATTCATAAAATATCAATCGTTTTTTTATAATAATCAAAAAGAATTACCCTCTTTTTATGGAATTATTCGTATCGTCCGGCATATTCCTCTTTGGCTTGCGCAGTTATCTTCTTAATAAAGTCGCCCTTCGCCGCGGTGTACCCGTCGCGGTCATGCTCGTATTTCTTCCATAATCGGAGCTTCAATTCTTCGTACTCTTTCGCAACTTCCGGGTAGTCGTTGAGATAATCCCGGAAATAAAGTTCGGCATTGTCCCCTCTATCGCGTAGGTGGACGTGGTAGACTTTTTCAGCAAAGCCTTGCTCGGTGTAGCCGAGGTTGAGCGATATTCTGTCGGGAGCGGACGACATCGTAAGATACCCGATCCCTTCCAGCTTCTGGGCTGCAACCGTCAGATTCTCTTTCCGATCGACTTCAACCAGAATATCAACGATATCCTTTGCCCAAATTCCCTTTATCGCCGTACTGCCGACGTGGCTGATACGGCACGCAAGACCGCCTAAGGCTTCGGAAATCGCCCTCTCCTGCTCTTTATACCGTTCTTGCCATTCATCGTTCGGTTTTACTAAAAAGATGGGGAAAAGCTGCCACAGCTCCTCAAGCGTCATTTCCGAAAGGTTTTTACCCATATCATTCTCCTAGAAAAAGGGGAAAGAATCCGATCTTTCCCCTCTCTTATTATTAAAAAGAAACGTCCGTTATTTGGTTCCGAACAGTCTGTCGCCGGCATCGCCCAAGCCCGGGAGAATGTAGTAGTTCTCGTTGAGTTGACGGTCGAGAGTGGAGACGAAGATTTTTACGTCCGGATAGGCTTCGGCAACCTTAGATACGCCTTCCGGCGCGCCGATGATCGCCATGAATTTAATATTCTTTACGCCGCGTTTTTTCAGAGCGGCAATGGCGTCGCAAGCGGAACCACCGGTAGCCAGCATGGGATCGAGCAGAATCGCCGTCATGTTTTCGATGCCATCGGGGAGCTTACAGTAGTATTCGTGAGGGATAGCCGTCTCCTCGTCACGATACATTCCGATATGACCTACTCTCGCACCCGGGAAGATCTTATGTACGCCGTTGACCATGCCAAGTCCGGCGCGAAGAATGGGGACAATGGCAATGCTGTTGTCGCAGATCATCTGTTGGTCGCATACCTCAAGCGGCGTTTTGACCTGAACCGTTTTGGTCGGACAGTCTTTGAATGCCTCGTAGGACATGACCATGGTGATCTCTTCGATCAACTCGCGGAACTCTTTCATCGCCGTCTTTTCGTTACGCAGAATGGCGATCTTATGTTGAATAAGCGGATGATTGAATATTGTTACGTTGGGATAATCTTTCATATTTTCTCCTTTTGTACCGGCTTTCCTGCCACCTTTTTAGTGGCAGGAAAACGAGGAATTATTGTTTTTTACGATAAGTTTTATCTTAGTTCTTGCTGTCTTCGAGAGCAGATTCTTCGGAATCTTCCGTAGCTTCCTCTTTTGCTTCGACTTCAGCTTCACCTTCGGCAGCTTGACCGAGCTTGCTCTTTTCGACGGCAGTCAGGATTACGTTGGTGACGATACCGAGGATAAGAGCGGTAGCGATAGAGGTTACCGTGATGACCTTAGAGACAGCTCCGTTTCCGGCGACAGCATAGGGGATCTGAATGGACAGTCCACCGATACCTGCGATCAGGATTGCGGAGACAACGAACAGGTTGTGGTTGTCGTTGAGGTCGACATCTTTTATCATTTTCAATCCGCTGACAGCGATAAATCCGTAGAGGGTCAAGCAAACGCCGCCCATAACACTACTCGGAATGGTTTGGAGCACACACATGATGGGTTTAAGGAAAGAAAGGACGATACACATTCCGGCAGCCATCCAGATGGAGACGATGGAAGCGTTCTTGGTGATAGCGACGCAACCGACCGATTCGCCGTAGGTGGTGTTGGGACAAATACCGAAGACGGTACCGACCATGGAACCAACGCCGTCGCCGAGAAGGGTACGGCTAAGTCCGGGTTCTTTGCCGACGAGGTCTTTACCGATGATGGAACCAAGGTTCTTGTGGTCGGCGATGTGTTCGGCGAAGACAACGAAGGCAACCGGCAGGAAGGCGATAGCGACTTCGGCAACGCCAGCGCCGGTCAAACTGGAGCCTTCTTTGATAGCTTCGATCAAGGCAAAATGAGGATAATCAAGGAATGAAGTTACTGTCACTTCTTCAAAATTTCTAATAAGAGGCGTCCAGTCCACAATCATAAGATAATTAGTCTTTGTTGCGTATCCGATTCCCGTAAAAATTGTCGCTACGATATAACCCGCCGCAATACCGAGAACGAAGGGGATCAGTTTCATCATCTTGAAACGTTTTTGCGTAGAGAAAATAACAACTGTAAAGAAAGTAACAAGTCCGCAAAATAATGCAACGAGGTTGTATTCGCCATGGATATTGACCCATACGCCGTTTACTTTTGCAGGAGACAAGACCCCATCAATGATCGCCCCGGAAAGGGAAACAATATCTCCCATTGCATTTCCGGCAAGAGAAAGTCCGATGATGGCAACGGTAGGTCCGATAATAACGGGGGGCATTAGTTTTGCGACCCAATCAGTACCGACAAACTTGATGATAACCGCAAGGACAACGTACACGCTACCGGCGAAAAGAGAACCGACAATGATACCGAGGTATCCGTAAGCGAGCGCTACGCCGAGCGAACTTAAGAATGCGAACGAGCTACCCAAGAAAACGGGACTCTTTCCTTTGGTGAAGAGTAAGTACACGATGGTACCGATACCGGCGCCAAGAAGAGCAGCCGGAATTTGCATAGGCAAACCGATAATGCTCGGTACGGCAATGGTAGCTGCCATAATTGCGAGGAGCTGTTGGAAACCGAAAATGAAGATTTTCGACAGCGGCGGACGGTCTTGGACGTCATAGACTAGGTTGTTGTTTTTTGACATTTCTTTTTTCCTCCATTATTTTTTCGCTTTGGTAAGCGTTATTTGTTAAAAAAAAATGCTCCCACAACGGAAAGCATTTTTATTTGATAATGAAAAAAGGAAACAATGAGGGCGCCTTGTCCTTGAACTCTTGTGTAGTTATCAAGAAAACAGTGCTTTGCATTTTTCCTCCGTAACCTTCTTTTTGCATTATAACGAATTGCCGGCGTGATTGCAAGCGATTTAACACACTTTTTGTAAAATTTTTTTAAGATCTTTTCCCCTCCCCTTTTTTCCTTTCCTTATAATAAAAAAGACCCTCATAGCGCAAGGAAAAAGTCCCATTCCTTTAAAAAAATTATCCGGCGATTGTGCCGGATAATCTGTAATCATTCAATTAAATGGTATCAAGCGATTATTGTAATTCAATCGGGAGTTCGACATCCTGATCGTAAGTAAGAACAACCGATATATCCTCTCCGCCGATTTGCGGCATATCATCAATATAGGTCGTCTCAACGGCTCTGAAAGAAACGATGAGTCCATTCTCAATGGTAACAGTGGTGGTAACAACGAGCTTATTGGAGCCTTCCGTACCCTCTCCGGTAACGGTGATGTCCACTTTTTTACCATTCTTAACACCCTCGTAGGTATACGTAAGGGGCAAAGTAACAGCGGCATCCGCTTCCAAAGAAACGCCGCTTGCCATCGAACTGAGGTTCGCACGGGACATTGCATTCAAATAGCCCGATTCATTCTCTTCCGCTACGAACGAGCCTTCCACTTTGGTGGCATAATAATATTTCCCGTCTTTAGCGTAGTAATACATATCATAGTTAGCCCCGCTTATAGTCGTGTTGAAACTACTAAGGTGCAGAATATCACCCTTTCTTTCGGTGGTAAAAGTCCCCTGTCCGCTTTCCGTCATAATAAAGCAGAAATCCTCTTTTTCCACAGAAGCAGCGAGAGCAGCGTCAAACTCCGCTTTGCATTGAGCTTCGTTTAAATTCTGGGTCTGCGGAGCGTCGTTATTGCCATCGGAATTACTGTCACCGCCGCCGATCAAATCGCAAGCAGTAAACATCGCAACGGAAAGTGCGATTGCCATAATAATCGTAACAAATAAAATTAATTTTTTCTTCATTTTTATCCTCCTATATAATGGATAATACCATTGTACATCATCCACAAAAAAAAGTCAATAAGGAAGGATAAATGTAGAAAGTGGAAAGTGGAATTAAGGATATTAAATTATACTATAAAAAAACCGGGGGTCCCCATAAAGCGAATGCTTCATGGGGAAATGTCGGGGTCCCCGTAAAGCGAATGCTTCATGGGGAAAAGGCGGAGCCTATCAAACGGGGCATAATTACGAACGGTAATTTGCCGAAGAGATAGTGCAAACGCCGCTCAAACAGGGCATAATTACGAATAGTAATTTGCCGAAGAGATAGTGCGAACGCCGCTCAAACAGGGCATAATTACGAATAGTAATTTGCCGAAGAGATAGTGCGAACGCCG
>CAMOOO010000004.1 GCA_946621465.1 uncultured Clostridia bacterium | reverse complement strand
ACAGAGAACAAGGTATGAACGTCGGCGATGTCGGGACCATTATGGGCGGAGAACGGAACGGATACGTTCTGGTCATTGTTGAAGGCGAAATTTTTCAAAACAAAGACGGTGTCTATTGTACAACCGAAAAAGACGTTGCGGTACGGGTGGAAGATCTGGAAGTTATATCGGAGAATTAAAACCAAAATAATATTGATACAATATGCCGTCGTGAAAAGCTCACGACGGCATATTTTTTAATAAAATCCCTATCGGTATCGCCTTATTCGGCAGTTTGCTTTCGCACAAAATCATTTAATAATAGCCACTCCGTGAAAAATTGCCATCTTGTCAAAAAAAAGAAATTCCTATATAATAAAAATATTACGTGATTAATAACCATTAATAGGAACGGAGGAACTATGGAAGAAAAAGCCCCGACGACTACGTCACAACCGACAAAATACGTACCCAAAAAAGAATTTTGGGTCTACGGCATAGCCGCCCTGGGACAGGGTATGATTTACGCTGCCATGAGCAGTTATATTTCGGACTTCTATCTGAACGTCATGAAACTAACGCCGCTGTTCGTGCTTTTACTGATGCTACTGGCGCGTGTATGGGACGCCATCAACGATCCGCTGATGGGCATGATCGTCGACAAATGCGACTCCAAATGGGGCAAATATAAACCGTATATTATCTATACCGTTATTCCTATCACCTTACTGACCTTTTTAATGTTCTACGTGCCGAAGTTTGCCGACGTCGCCTCGGACAGCTACGATAAAATGGGTACCTATGTTTGGGTCTCTTTCATTTACGTCTTCTGGGGGATGATCTACACGGCGAGCGACGTGCCGTTCTGGAGTTTACCCAACGCCATGACGCCCAACGCCGGAGAACGCGGAAAAACGATCGGTTTTGCCCGTACCCTCAACGGTATCGGCAGTGCCGTTCCGATGGGTATCGTTATGGGACTAGGGTACCTCAATATCCCCTACGAAACCAGATACATGGTTATGGCGATCGTCGCATCCGTTTGCGGCGGACTGCTCTTTGTGGCAAGTTACCTGACTTCCCGCGAGAGAATAAAGATCCCCAAGCCGGTCAAAGAGCATAGGACCTCTCCGTTAAAACTCATCTTTACCCACAAAGCACTGATGATGATCGTACTCATGGGTATTATTTCCAGCGGAAGATATATGCTCCAAGCCGCCGCCATCCACGTTTCTCGTTATACCTTCTATCTGGAAGGCATGGACGTCTCGAAGAGCCAGTCCACGGTCCAGCTGATCTTTTCTCTGTGTACTGCCGTGGGTATGTTCGGCGCGATGGTAGCAAGTCCTTTCTTCTTTAAACGCTTCCACTACAAAACCATGGTCGTCTTCACCTGCCTTTTAGGCGGAGCGGCGGCAATCATCGGGTATATACTCGGCTTTATCACCAACTACAACTTGTATGCGCTGATCCCCTTCCTTATTATTTCCAGCATTCCTCTCGGTGTCATCAACGTCGTCAGTTACGCCATGATCGGCGACTGCCTCGACCAGATGGAACTGGATACGGGCAGACGGGAAACGGCATTAGGTAATGCCTGCCAGTCCTTTGTCAACAAACTGGGTAACGCCCTGTCCACCACCATGATCATCGCCATGTACATGATCGTCGGACTCAACGTTGCCGATATGGCGGCAACCAACGACGGTATCGAACTAATCAACCCCGTCACCCTCAGCGGCACCATTCGTAACGGTATGTATATGCTCGTTACCCTCATCCCCGGCATCTGCCTGCTCCTGTGTTGCATCCCGATGATCTTCTACGATATCACCGGAAAGAAAAAAGAACAGATGCTTTCTGACCTGGACAAAGCACGCGAAATGCGCGGCATAAAAATAAATTAATTTTTGAGAGGTATAGTACGTTATGTTTTCTTATCCGCAATTTAACGCCGAAGGCGAAAAAATCCTTTGCAGGGTAAAAGACCACCCGGAACTGATGCAAGACATCTCCGTCTTTCAATTAAAACCGGGACAGAAGAAAGAATTTTTCAGCGAAACGAACGAGAACGTCGTTCTTCTTATCGACGGCAAAGTCCGTTTCACCTGCGATACCATTGATGAAGAAGCGGAGCGGCACAGTCTGTTTACCGATATGCCCACCACCGTTCACGTCAGTAAAGGGGTCGCTCTCACCGTCACAGCAGTGACCGACGCGCGCTTTATTTGGCAATCGACAGCAAACGAAAGAGTTTTCCCGTCCAGGATTTATCGCAAGAAAGACGTCATCCGCACCATCAGTTGCGAGGGTATGTGGGAAAACACTGCAGTACGCGACGTCAATACCATTTTCGACTACGAGAACGCACCGTACAGCAACCTGGTCATCGGCGAAGTTCTGGCGCGCCAGGGTCGGTGGTGGAGCTATGTTCCCCACAGCCATCCCCAGCCGGAAGTCTACTATTACGAGTTCGAGCGTCCGGAAGGGTTCGGCGCCTGCTTTATCGGTGACGAAGCGCACACGGTTAAGGACGGTTCGGTAGGCGGTTTCCCCGGTGGAAAAACCCACGTTCAGGTGACTGCGCCCGGATTCCCGATGTACAACGTATGGATGATACGCCACCTCGACGGCGATCCCTGGAAGAAGACCCGTGTGGTCGATCCCAGGTACGAGTGGCTGGATAACAATCTGACTTTTAAACCGATAGAAGACAAATAATTTTCGGAGGTAATCATGAAAAAAACCATTCGACTGACGATGGGAGAAGCCATCGTAAAATATCTGGACAACCAGTACGTTCTCTTTGAAAAAGACGGCGTCATGACGGAGACCAAATTCGTAGAGGGATTTTATACCATCTTCGGTCACGGTTGCGTACTGGGCGTAGGAGAAGCTCTTTCCCAAGCGGAACACTCTCTTAAAGTCTATCAAGGCAGGAACGAACAGGGTATGGCGCAGGCGGCTACCGCGTACGCGAAAATGCACAACCGCAGAAAGATCCTCCCCTGTATCTCCAGTATCGGACCGGGATCGGCCAACATGGTCACCGCCGCCGCTACCGCAACCGTCAACAACGTACCGCTCCTTCTTTTGATGGGAGACGCCTTTGCCTCTCGTCAACCCGACCCCGTTCTTCAACAGGTAGAACAGCTCTATAACCCCACCGTTACCACGGCGGACGCATTTAAGGCGGTAACCAGATACTTTGACAAAATCACTCGCCCGGAGATGATTCTCTCCGCGCTCACCAACGCTATGCGTATTCTTACCGACCCGGCACACACCGGCGCCGTTGCCCTTGCCCTCGCCCAGGACGTACAGGGCGAAAGCTACGACTATCCGGAAGAATTCTTCCGCAAGCGTACTCACCTTATTATGCGCGCAAAAGCCGACGACTATATGGCAAAACAGGCCGCAGATAAGATCCGTGCTTCCAAAAAGCCCCTCCTTATCGTAGGCGGCGGCGTTCGGTATTCCGAAGCCGGGGACACGGTTGCCCGTTTCTGCGAAAAATATAATATTCCCTTTGCCGAGACCCAGGCGGGAAAGAGCGCAATACCCTCTTCTCACCCCCTCAACCTCGGCGGTATCGGCGTGACCGGAAACGGCTGCGCTAACTCCTTAGCAAAAGATGCCGACCTCATTATCGGCGTAGGTACCCGTTTTACCGACTTCACTTCCTCTTCTAAATGGCTCTATGCCGGCGCCGACGTCGTCACCGTCAACGCCTCTTCTTTCCACGCCGAAAAGCTGGACGCAACCCCACTCGTATGCGACGCAAGAGAGGGTATCAATGCGCTGGACGCGCTCCTGAGTGGCTACAAGACCGCCTTTGCAGGAGAAATTGCCGAAGCGAAGAAGGCTTGGGACAACGAGTACGCTCGCTTGGCTTCCGTCGCCTATTCCGGTAAGGATTTCGTGCCGGAGAACAAAGTCCGTATGGACGACGCTTTGGAGAAGTTCAACGAAGCTACCGGCGGAGAAATCTGCCAGACTTCCGCTCTGGCTCTCGTCCGTAAACTGATCCCGGCCGACGCCGTAGTCGTCGCCGCCGCAGGTTCTCTGCCCGGCTGTATGCAACGGATGTGGACAACGGATAAGCTCTATTCTTATAACATGGAATACGGCTACTCCTGCATGGGATACGAGATTGCCGGCGCATTCGGTAGTAAACTCGCCTGCCCCAATCAAGAGGTCTACGCGCTGTGCGGAGACGGCAGCTACAATATGCTCCACTCCGAAATGCTCACCGCATTGCAAGAAGGGGTCAAAATCAACGTTCTACTGTTCGATAACGCCTCCTTCGGTTGTATCAATAACCTGCAAATGGGACAGGGCGTAGCCGCTCTTTGTACCGAAGCAAGGTACCGCGACGGTGATAAGCCCATCCGCGAAGGAAACTTTATGAATATCGACTACGCGATGTCTGCAAGAGGCTACGGCTACGTTACCTACACGGCTAAGACGATGGAAGAACTGGAGTTTGCGCTGAAAGACTCTCTTAAACAAACAAAACCCACCCTCATCGATATTAAGGTCCTGCCTAAAACCATGACGGACGGATACGGTGGCTGGTGGAACGTCGGCTGCAGTGATATCCCGCGTACCGAACGCGGTAAAAAAGCCCTCTCCGAGAGGACAGAAAAACTGTCGCAAGCAAGAAAGTATTGATCCCTCGGGACATAAAAAAAAGCAACCGATCTTCGGTTGCTTTTTTTATTACGATTGCAATTATTTTGCATACTCAACGCTTCTGAGTTCTCTGATAACGTTGACTTTGATTTGTCCCGGATATTCCAGTTCGGCTTCCAATTTCTGTGCGATTTCTTTGGCCAGGAACACCGTGGCTTTATCGTCGACCTGTTCCGGTTTGACGATGACTCTGATCTCTCTGCCTGCTTGAATGGCGAAAGATTGTTCTACTCCTGCGAACGAGTTTGCTAAGGTTTCTAAGTTTTCCAAACGTTTAATGTAGTTTTCCAGCGATTCGCGTCTTGCGCCCGGTCTGCCTCCGCTGATGGCGTCGGCCGCCTGAACGAGGACGGCTTCGAGTGTTTCTGCCGGGACGTCGCCGTGGTGAGCGGCGATACAGTGGATAACGGCATCCTTCTCTTTATATTTTTTGGCGAGTTCCACACCGATCTGGATGTGGGTCCCTTCATATTCATGGTCAATGGATTTCCCGATGTCGTGCAGTAGTCCCGCTCTCTTACACACTTTTACGTCGGCACCCAGTTCCTGCGCCATAAGTCCGGCGAGGTGGCTGACCTCCAACGAGTGTTTAAGAACGTTCTGTCCATAGCTGGTGCGGTATTTTAACCGACCGAGCAACTTAACCAGTTCGGGATGCACCCCGAAGACTCCCGCCTCGAAAACTGCGCCTTCTCCCGTCTCTTTGATCTGTGACTCGATATCGCGTCTTACTCTATCTGCCACTTCCTCTATTCTACCGGGATGGATTCTTCCGTCGCTGACCAGCTTTTGCAAAGTCAAGCGGGCGATTTCTCTTCTGACGGGGTCAAAACTGGAAAGGGTAACGACATCCGGAGTATCATCTATAATGATATCAACACCGGTGACCGATTCGAGCGCCTTAATGTTCCTACCAACACGCCCGATAATACGCCCTTTCATCTCTTCGCCCGGCAGTTCTACCACGCTGACGGTGGTCTCAGCCGCATGATCGACGGCACATCTTTGGATAGCAAGTCCGACGATGTTTTTGGCGCGTTTTTCTCCCTCTTCTTTGGCTTGCGTCTCGATCTCTTTGATGATGGCAACGGCGTCCTGTTTGGCTTGTTCGGTCATTTCGGTAACCAAAATATTCTTTGCTTCTTCTCGGCTCATGCCGGCTACCTTTTCGATTTCCGCAAGAATCTCCTGCTTCTTTTGCATTACGTCTTCTTGCAAAGCCTGAACTTCTTTCTTCTTGGTTTCCCATTCGGCTTTGGTCTTTTCGGCGGCAGCAATTTTTTCGTCGAGGGTGGCCTCTTTTTTATCTAAGGCGTCCTCTTTTTGGTTCAACCTGTTTTCCTGTTTTTGCAGTTCGCTACGTCTTTGTTTGGATTCCCTTTCAAACTCGTTACGCAACCTTATTTGCTCATCTTTTGCTTCCAGAAGGGCTTCTTTCCGCATGGATTTTGCTTCTGCTCGAGCTTCTTCCAACACGCGGTCGGCTTCCGTCTGCGCCCCGCCTAGCTTCTTCTTCAAATAGTATTTATAAAGAAAAACGGCGACAACGCCCAAACCGACTGTAATCGGAAGGCAAACGATCAGAGCAATGGCTTCCGCGCTGAGGGCGGAAATAAGATTGCCTAACATTTTTACCTCCTTTTATATTCAGTTATTAAGTTTCATTGGTGACGTCTTCGTTCGCATACGACGCCACGTTATATTTATTATACACTGGCAGTCCACTTTCGTCAAGGTCTTTCTTTGCAACGAAGTAGCAATTTTTGGGCGCTTTCTTAGTCTACGTCGGCGATATCGAGGATGATATAGACGGTGTAGGTATTACTTGTCTCCGGTTCCTCATCATCCGGCAAAGTGATGTAGCCTACGGGAATCAAGCTGACGTCGTGTTTGTCGGACGCGCTGCCGTAGGTCATGGAGTCGAACTCGTGATACTTACGCGCCATTTTGTTCACCATCGGGTCGTTGATGAGCGGATCCGTCGTCGTACTGTCGTAGAAAGTACCGTCGCCCCAGTCGATGGTTTCGTACGTTCCGCCTGCCTCCACATTATAGCCGTTGCAAATAAAATCGACGATGCTCTTATATCTCAAAAGGTCGGAGAATCTCGTCGTGCCGCTAACGGTAACAGGGGTATACTGGCTACGTTCACAAATATTACAATCGGCGCCGAAGAAATAGGCCTCGTATCCCGGATGGATCATTCTGTCTTCTTGCAAATAGCAGTTTTCTTTCTCCCCTACCACTCTACAAACGAAGTTCACTCTCAGATTGGTTATCCATACGTTCGGTTCGTCCGCGTAGGCAAGGGGCAGGTAGAATAGTTCTTTGCTCTCCTCGTACCTGCTGTAATAGTATTGATACAGATATCCCATAATCAAAGTAGAAAGGTAGGTATCCGCGGTGAGCGTCCCGATATTGCCGTCACGATAGATGGTGTATCCGGGCATATCTCTCTCCAGATCGGCCAGCGTCAGCTCGGTGTCAACGTTGTAGATGAGTTCCGACTCGTCGCCGTTGATGATCGACTTCATAAAGAAGGTCCCGAAAATATCATCCATGGTATCCGTTTCTATCCCTGCGTCCTGGAATATCGGTTTGTTCGCAGTCGAAGAGAACGACACGGTGGACGCCGTAATGGGTCGAACCGGAGTGATGGGCAACATCTGATAACTGAATATATCCGCTACCTCGTCCTCACCGGTAGGATCATCGTTTAAGAATACAAACTCTCCGTATTTGGGCGCATTCGATTTATATTTTGCCAGCAGATACACAACGGGGTCGGCGTTTTGATAACTCAGCGTGCTATGACTCTCGAAACGTCCTGCCGAAGTAAACAACAGTTCTCCTGAAACGAGGTAGAGCGGAATGACGATATAGTCGCCGTAGGTGTCGAAACCGGCGGTGGACAGTAGCGTCGAACTAAACAGGTCGTTAGATAGCGCATATCCGAGAGAAGTGATCGGGAAATAATAGAAGGTCTTTTGCTCTTCATCTTCCTTCTCGCCCGTTATGCTGGAATAGACCTGATGATCGCTCGTCGTCGTGGGCGTCATCGTCCAGCCGAGCACACCGACGAGATACTGATTGAGATCGGCATAGGTCGTTTGATTGTTGTAATAGAACACTAACGCGCCGTTGCCGTCATGGTAGTTATCTGCCGTTAAAAATTTCTCCGCCGTTTCATCGCTATCGTAGTCGATCGACGTCGTCTGACCGGAAATAACGTTTTCGGTGTTGGGCGTACCTTGCAGACATTGCTCCATAATAAGCTCGGTATAAGAAGTAAACGTCACCCTTTCATCCTCGCCAAAGTAGGTAAAGAAGCATCCTTCCGTATTGACTCTTTCGTCATAAACGAGCAGCAGTTTGAAACTGGCATTTTCAGTATAGAACTCTTTCTCGTACCTATCAAGAACAACGCTCCAATAGGTGTATTCTCCGTTATAATACCCGATCTCAATAAGCGCCTGGTGCATACTTATTACACCATACATTTGACCTTTGTAAAAATACCTGTTTGACAGCGATATGGGCGTACCATCGCTACCGAATTTATTGTCTTCAGAAATGTACCCGGCGGCATAATAGGAGTACACCCAGACCTCGTCCGCATTCATATACCAGAAATTGGGAGTAAATTTGCGGACGCCAACGAAATACTGGTCGATATCGTTCAAGGTCGTGTTGTCGCCGTAGTGGAAGACGAGGATTTTTTCGTCATAGAGGAACAAATCGCTGAACTCGACAGTTTCAAAGAAAGGTTCTCCGGGGGTATCGTACAGATAGGTTTTGGTCTGCCTTTCTTCATTTTCATCCACGTAACTTATTTCCAGAGAGAAAGGCTTATGGATGATTTCATGCGCGGTTGTATAACTATAACCGCAAATTTCGCAGACGAGAATGTCCTCGTCGTCTCCCGACTGATCGGACCATGCCAAATGGTGATCGAATTTAGCGAGGATGTAGGCGATACATTCGTTTCTGTTTTCCAAAGTGGCGACGCCAACGAGATAGTAGTCGTTATAGCTGACGCCGTAATCGGTTTTTCCGCTGAACATTCCCACCGCAACCGATGTTTCGTCCGTTATTTCGTTACTCTCGCGGTAGTAGCTGTATCCGTACGGCTCCAGTTCCGCTTTGAGGTCGCCATAAGTGGTAACGTCGTTATAGTAGCGGCTGACGATCACCCTTTGTCCGCAATCCAGACATACGCGGACGAGAACGTCGCTGTTAAGGTCAATGGAGTAGAATACTTCGTACGTGTTCTCGGCAAAGACGTGATCGGCGGTATAGGTGTATCCGCAACCGGCGCAAGTAACGACGTGCGTGGTGGTCCAAAGTCCGTTCATGGGCGTATTCTCGTCAATGACCGTCGTATAGGTGAAGTTGTGCGGTACGAAGTAGACGAGGACGTAGCAAGTGACGTCGCTATATGTCACCGGTACCATGTAGTAGCTCCTCGATACCGTTTCGTTCCTGACGGTAACGTCGAGGTCCATCGTTTCCAGGACGTTCGCCTTTTCCAAGAGGTATCTGTAAAAGAGGGTTTCCGAACCGTTATAAACAACGGATAGTCCTCCAAGTTTACCGCTCAATCCCGTGAGGGTGTCGTTGTGGTCCATAGAGAAGTGGTAGGGAACGTACTCCCCGCAATCGGCGCAGGTATACCCGAGGATAATAAAGCCGGGATTCAGCGTGGTGTTGGTCACGATAATGCCGTTATCGGTATGAGATTCCTTTTCCGAATACCCGTCGCAGTAAACGTTGTCGCAGGTCGCCAAGTGGTGATCGTTATTGACGTAGGTATAACTGAAGTTATGAATAAGCTCGATTACGACGTAGCCAACGGCAGTCGTGGGATCGGCAGACTCCGCGATGGCAACAAGATACCGGTTCTTGCCCGTTCTCCTGTACGCCGTCAGATAGCCCGTCGATTGAGAAATGATGGACGAAGCGTCGTATTCCGCCGGATAGCACAGCACGTATCCCGTCCCCGAAATCTTGTCGGCAAGCGCAGCGAAATCGGCAGTATCGGTCACTTCTATATACCGGATATAATAGTTGCCGCAGTCGTTGCACTTATTGAGTAGCAGGTCGGCTATCTCCGCCTCTTTGCCTTCTTCGGCATAGTTGCATTCCTTTATAATGGTATCGGCGAGATTAAAATCGTGATCGGTAAAAGAATCGGATACTTGCATGATGCAAGCGTCGCAAAGTCCCCGGTGTTGCTGTTGTTCTACCGAAGTCCATTCGTAATATAGGTTATGACCGGAACGCAGTTGCCCGAACAGATAATAAGGCGCCGCGTTGGTACTGGACTGAATGGGCAGTAGATAGTAGGTTGTCTCGTAATAAACCACCGTTTGGGTCACCGTGGAGAGAAGAACGGATGCCGATTGAGATACTTGATAGCTGTCTCCGCCTGCGGAAGTGAACCCGGCAAGGTACGCCGCCAGATCGCCGAATGTGGTATATTCGTCATAGTAGTAAAGAATGGGGCCGCTTCTGCCGCAATCGGCTACGTCGCAGTTCCCGCTCAGCGCCTTCGATTCGGTAGGCGTAACGACCGTGAATTTAACGTACGTTTCGTCATCGGATAAAGCGTGACCGGCAGACAACTGGACGTACTGTTCTCCATCATAGTAATAATAGTCTGCCAAAGATATCTGCGTATAAGAATTTGTGCCGATCATTTTGTAATAGGTAGTGTTCGTTGAAAAAGACGTTCCATTCGATACCGCATAATATCTGCCGGATCTCCTGGTATAGATAAGAGAAAGAGTAACGGTATCGGTGATGCCATAATAGCTTTGGCTACCTTTAATTGGCGAATCCACGACGACGTAGGTATTGGACTCCTTATAGAAATAGTTCTCATAATCCAGTATCAACGAGACGGTGGGCGCAGCCGAAGAATAGGTATGGTATTCGTAGGTGTAGAACTTATCGGTTTCGTCACCAATCGTATAGATCTTCTTATGGAAGTTGCTATCCGTTACGCTTTCGTAAGAAACGTCGGAACTGGAGAAGGAAATAAGCAGGTACGCTTCCATATAGTTGTCGTTCAGCATCGGCAAGAAATAATAGGTCTTGCCGTCGTATCTTGTCGTCGGAACGAGGGTAGAGAAGATGCTCTCTACGGTGTCGTTTCCGCTGATGGTCGCGCAGTGGTAACCGGATGAGATAACGTAGTTGTTGATGTCCGCCGCCGTGGTATTGTACTGGCAGAAGTAGGTTGCAAGGACGCTGGCGTCGCACTTCTCGCAGTTATGGCGTATCATGCGTACCTCATTCGACAGCTCCGTCATCATAACGAAGTCGGACGCAGCGAACCCGGAGTAGCTGTGAGCTTCTTCCAGCCCGAAGGTCTGATGACATACCGTACAGTACTGGATATGTCCCTGACTGGAGATATCCGTATTATATTCGTCGCGCGGACTGTCGATCAGCGTATGATTTTTATATTCGTTCTGGACGTTCCATCTCACCGCATGCGGATCGGTGAAGCGTACGTCGAAGTTGATCCCCTCTCTTCTGCTCGATATATCCGTGCCCATAGAGTATCTTCTGTCGTAGGTGGACTGATTGTATCCGAAAGATACGCAGGTATTGGCAACCGACGTATAAGAAGATCTCATATTGTAGTAGTTAATAAACGCAACGTCGATGGGATCGCCGATAATGTCGCCCGATTCGTCCAAGACGGCGAGCGTCCCCGTTTTGTCGGCGTATACCAGGAAGCAACCGTACGCGCCCTGCCAGGACGGAATGGGCCCACCATCGACTTCCGCGACATGTTCGCCGGGAGCAACGTAATAAGACGTATAATTTTCCGCCCAGTCGGTCGGCTCTTCTTCCAGCAAGAAGTAGTCGCTTTCTTCCACCACAAAGGTGATCGCCGCGAGTCTATCCGAGTAGTGTTCGTCATTTGGCAAGATAAGCAGCGAGCCATATTCCGCGGTGAGGTCGTACGTTTGATCGGCCGTCAGCACGATCAAGGTTCCTTTGCAATAAATTTCGTCCGCCGTAAGCGTGGTCTCCGGTTTAAAGACGGCAAGAGCGGAATTGTAGATGTTAAGAGGCATTCCGGTAAGCGTCAAAGTGGAAGTGTCGGACAAAACCAGTTCTCCGTATACTTCAATAAATGCGCTTCCGTCGGAAGTGCCAACAATGGCCCCGTTCGAAGTGACGAAGGCGTCGGCGTTAAAGTAAACCGTGCCGGTGGTTTCTATTCTGCCGCCGTCGATATAGATAGCTCCGTTGAAGCGCATACTGCCGTTATTTGTCAGCGTTCCGCCGAGGGTGAGCTTAGCAAGGTTGGTGACCACTATCATGCAATCGGAATCGACGTTGACGTCGCCACCTAATTCCATCGTACCCTTTTGCAGGGTCAAAACCGATTTGGTGTATTGTAAATTATTGTTGTCGTCGTAGTATGGCACGTTGATGATATTAAGCTCTGACGTTTCCGTCGTAACAAAGTGACACGGATCGGTGCCGGAGAGATCGTCGCGGTCGAGGTTGATCGTCAACGATGCCCCCACGTCCAGTCTTCCTTCGATAATGAAGTAGGCGTTCGCCGACGACAGCGTCTTTGCCGTATCGGACAGCACCAGCGTTCCCCCTTCTTTAACGCGGAAACGGACGGAAGTCACATTTTCCGTCAAGAGGATGCCGACGTTCTGGGTCAAGATTAATTTCCCGCAGACAACGACGTCGGCGTTCAGGGTAATGTTCTCCGTGGACTTCAGTACGCAACCTTCGGGAACGACCAGTTTATCGATGATAGTGATCGCCGCACCCAAGAAGATGTAGGTGTCTTTCTTTATATAGTAATCGGAATAGGCGTGCGCCCAGTCGTCCGGCTCTACGCTGACGAGGTTGTGCGCTCCGTCGTAATAGGTGTCCGCTTGCCACAAATCGGACTGGTTCTGAATATACACGCTCATCGAGTCGAGAGTGTAGTACTCGGCGTAGTGTTCATCCCAATCCGCAGGTTTTTCGGTGAGTTCGTGATAGACGTAATAGTAGTAGGTCTGGTCTATCCATTCGACGGACGTGTTGGGGACGTATGCGCCGTTTATATACCGATAGTAGCTATCGTAATTTCTCTCCCAATCGTCCGGTTTTTTCGGGGACTCGAACAGTTTACATCTGCCGTAGATATACAACTGGCTTCCGGACGAACCGGTGGCATCAACTGCGCATTGGTAATCGGAGATCCATACGGATACAACGCCGTTGGAAAGATCGACGAAGACGTACGCGCCCAGTTTGCTACCCTGCTGTTCGTTGACAAAGGCGTAAGGCAGTATAAAGACGTTGCTATCGGTGAGGATAGCGCCGTCGTATCTCAGTTTGCCGGCGATATCGGCATTCGTCGCTTGCGCCCTATTGATACCGTATTCTTCGGCGAGGTCTTGACAATATTCGGTAAAGACGTCTACGTCCTTGTAGCCGAACAGTCTGGCAACGGCGGTAAGGTAATCGGCGTAGTCTGCGCTTATGTTCCCTTCGTTGTTTGCGATGACGAAGGATCTGTTGATGCCGACGAACATACCGCTTTGCTCGCTGATAGTCACGTTCTGGAGAACGTTACTGTTGTTGCTCGCCAGCATATCGTAGGCTTGATTAAAGAAACTTAGATAAGCGTCGGCGACGTCGCCGCTCTCCGGAACGACGAACTTGCCCTCTTCATCCATATCGTAATTGCCCATAAAGTCGACAAACAGCGCCGCCAATTCATCAAATCTACCGATCGTGCCGCCGTCCATTTGCGCGGTAGAGTGCAGGTGAATATTATCTGTCGAGCCGTCGCTGAGGATGACGCCAAGGGTGTTACAATCGCAGTATCTAGCCGTAAGCGTATACCCCGTAGAGGAGGCAATCTGGTGGATGTCGGAGCACCAATCCTGATCTCCGATAGTCACCGCCTCCAACGTCCTGGACGCATAATATTTACTGCTGTCCCACACGGGAGAATCGTTCTGCGTGTAGGTCAGTTGCAAAAGTTCTTCCAGCGACGAGGAGAAAATCAGGTACGCCCGCGTATCGCTGATCTCCTGTCGGCTGTATACCGAGAAGACGTACTTGGCGTTGATGAAGATGCCGTCGGTATCGTTATCATCGCCCGAGAAAGTAGTCAATTCAGCAAAGGCGCCGGTGACACTGGGATAGCTCTTGAATTGCAGCGTCGGGACGACGTCCGTTCTTTCGTTGTAGTGCAGAATGGCGTCTCTTGCCACGCCCTTGTTGGTAAAGGTGACCGTTGACGTTTCGATAACGATATTTACTTCGATGGACGCGTACTCTCTGATAACGAGAGCACCGTAGTAACCATTGCCGCTTAAATCGCGCGCGGACGAAGCAACGACGTCTACGTAGGAATGCAGCGTCAGCGTTCTGCTACCGTGGACGATACCTGCGGTAACGCCTTCTATTCTGACAGGGAACTTTTCCAATCCGCGGAAAGTCACCCCTTCCGGTCCGACCGAACGCACGTTAACGGCGATCTCTGAAGAAATAAGGTTCGTTTTGCGATGAAGTGCGGATAGGTTGACGCTACCGGAGTCCGTACCCGTTTGCACGGTAAGAGCCGTTTCCGAAGTGGTGATTTGGACGTCCTCGAGAGTTATGTCTCCGCCCCTTACTACGATACCCGTCGTACCTTCAAAGATGCTGTTTTTAATAACGGTATCGGCGGCGGTTTCGATAAACTGCGTGCCGACAAAGACGCCCCCTCTGACGGTCAGTGCCGCCGCGCTTGCCACGGCGGAACCGCTCTCAACCAAAAAGACCGTGCCGACCGTCGCTCCGCATATGCCGTCGATGATAAGCGCGCCATCGTGTACTTTGAATAGGACAAGGCTTTGCGTAGAGTACGCCATTCCTAAGAAGGTAAACGTACTGCCGTTATCGACCGTTATCATGGTCTTATCTTCGTCGGTGAGGACGTCTTTCGTCCCGTCGACGATCATTTCCAACGCGTACCCGTCGGTATCCAGCGTCAGGTTTTTGGAAATGACAAACGGCGTGGTCTGCTGATCTCCGATAAGGAGAATGGTGTCGCCGCTCGCAGCGCCGTCCACCGCCTTTTGCAGACTGCCGTAATAGGTGACGATGGTACCGGTGACAGTCTTTGCTTTCGCCGTCACCACGCTATCCATCGTGACCTCGTACGAAAGGGCAACGTAACCGTTAAAATCACCGCTCGTAAGCGGACGAATGGGATAGAGATAATATTCTTTACTGCCGACGTAAGTCATCAGCGTCCCGAGTAGTTCGGCGACCGTCTTTGAGACGGTATAAGTAGCCGCAGGAGCAATAAAGCAGGTATATCCGACTTTCGCCAAAATGGCGTTAATATCGGACAATTTGGTTTGAGAAGAAATACCGATAACGAAGGGCAATCCGTCCGTTGCTGAACGCAAGACCGATCTCTCCGCGTTATTCGACGTCAAATAGCCGTCCAGTTGTTGAGTTAAAACGGAAGAAAGCGGAACTTCGTCTATCCTCTCTCCGCAGCTTCCGCAAGCAAAATACCCGTACCCGGCATCGTCGTCGTACTCGAAGACGAGATAGCAACCGATATCCGAAGAGAGGGTGAATACTCCGCCGGGATAGGTACAACTATACAGCGGCAGAACTTTGCCGGAATACTGCACGAGGTATATGGCGTCCTTTAATAGCTCGGTTAAATAAACGTCCTGCGTTTCCGTAGTCCCCAGATAGAGTCCAAAGCCGTTAACAAGCGCGGAAAGTTTTTCGTTGACGTGTTTAACCTGAGTATCCGGACCGTAGCGGAACAATAGTCTGTCGGCAGGACAATCGTCGTTGTCACGGTCGCTGTTTAATATAGCGCCGTCGAAAGTGACTTCTACCGTTTGACCGGAGAGGTCCGTCATGGTATCGCCTGCGTGGTAGACCACCGTTTCGTTTTTATTCATGACGAATTTTTCACGAACGTCGATCATACCCAGATTGATTACCTTGTATGCGACCAGGTTGTATCCTGCCGTGATGCGGCTGCCGGAAGTTACGATCAGTTCGTCGTCGTAAGCAAAATCGAACTCTTCCAAAAGTTCGGCATCGCCGTTCAGTGTAAACCGCGTTCCGCCCACCAGCGTATTGCTCTCAACGGGAGCTACGATAACGTAACCGTCGGAGATATTGATGCCGTCGCTGACGGATGCGTCGTTCTGATAGGTAACGGTGATCGCACTGTCGGTGACGGGCGTTTCAAACAGTCTGCTTCTTCCATAGACGGTCACGTCGGGCAGGTCGACGCCGTAATCTACGTCGTCCATATTGGCGGCATCCATGACCGCGTCTATATCACTGACCCATACGGAGATCGCACCGCTTTCCGTTATCACAAAGACAATCATGACGTCGCCGGAAAGGGTGCTTTGCAGATAGTACGGTAACACAAAGGAGCCGTTTTCTATGAAGATTGCGCCGTCGTATTTTACTCTGCTTGCAAGCGTCAACGCGCTTGCGCCTACTTCATTAGCAAGGTAAGCCGTCGCCATGCTTTGGAGGTACGTTTTAAAGGCGGCGGAGCTGCCGTAGCCGAAGACTCTTGCTATCGCCGTCAAGTGGTCGGCGTCCGCGGCGGAAGACCGGTTTTTCAGAATGTAGAAATCGATCGCCGTACCAACGTCGCTTTCTTCCGCCGGCAGGTATTGACCGTTTACGTATTTATAGTACTGGTCGACGTTGTAACCTCTGGGAGAAGTGACAAGCTCGAAGTCAACGAACAGTTCGGCAAACGAAGAGCCTTGAATGTAGTAGTCCTTGCTCTCCACCGCCAGTTTATACGTGACGTCCACCGATTCTACGTAATAGTAATCGGTAAAGCAGAATTCGCTGATAAATTTATTTGCTTCCGTCAAACGGACGTACTCACCATAGGCGTCTATATAATAGATGCCCAGTTCCGGCGCCGCCGGCAAATAATTATTGCTACCCTTTTTCACATAGTAGCTCCCCAAATCGGCTAACGTCGGGCTTTCCACAGGTAAGAAATTCTCATCGTCATTGCCACTTCCGGTCCTGATGTAATATTGATGGTATCCTGCCGAATTGGTGGTGAGGAACAGGTTATCGCACAGCGCGTACTGATTGGACATGATCCTGACGTAATAAGCGTCGTACTCTTCTTGCGTCACCTCGCTGATCGGTTTACTTACGGTGACGTATTCGTTATTTATGTATTCGTAATATTCCCCTGCCGTTCTCAGATTATCCGCCGCAGGAACGTAGTGACCGTCAATGTACAGGTAGTAAGACGCGACGTTTTCCGCGTGCGGTTCGACAACGGGAATATACCTGGTCGAGAACAGGTCGTTAAGTCCTATAATGCGACCCTTCGTCATATTGATAGTCTGTCCTTTCGCATCGGACAGATAAGAAACGCTATACAGCCTTAATACGTCCTCTAAAAGCTCTTTCCAACTGTTGTATCCCGAAGTGTAGATTGCAGAATCACTGTAAGAAGACTGGATCAGATCGACGAACGCGCCGTAGTTCTCGCCAAAGAGGTCGGTCAAAGTTGCGATCATCTCCGTCGTAAGACCCTCTCTTGTTGAAAGCTCTCCGCCGTTTATGCCGGAGCCTACGCCGTCGCAATCGTTATAGTTTACGTTGATTTTTGCTTCTTCGACGTACTTCAGATATTCCGACGTATGCCAAGAACCTTGGTAGAGGATGTCGTTTGCGCGCGACTCGATTGTTTCTTGAATAACGTAAGCGCAGTCTGAGGTATAGCCCTGCGATCCGCCGTTCAGACAGAACAGTACGTCTGCGTCGCGGTAGTCGTTATGTTCGCAGGTAATGCGATAGAAAGTCGTACCCAAAACGACCATCGTTTCCAATTGCGTAAGGTCGATGGTATCGTAATCCGATTTCAATCGATAGCCGTTTATGGAAGCCGCCGTTATCGTGCTTGCCAGCCGTTGCGGCGTTACGTTATCGTCGCTGAGGTACACGGCGACGTATCCTTCTACGTTGTCCATAGAACCGGTGAGAATACGTCCGTCTTCCGTCGGCGGTTCAATAAGCATTTGAGCAAGGGCATAATCCCTTATTACTTCGACGTCCGATTCATAGACGAACGCAAGGGTATCCTCGGTGTATCCGTGGTCGCTGCCGAGCGCGAACAGCACGTTGGTCATCGTGCCGTTTCCGTCCCCGGTTAGCGGTTTGACGCGGAGGGTATAATAGTTCTTTCCGCCGATCGTGATTACCGTCTTATCCGCAGTGGAAATTTCTTCTTCGCTGTAGCCCGATATGCCCAGCGTCCTCGGCGAGGTAGCGTCCGGGCTGAAGGTCTGATATCCGATCTCGGCGAGGATGGCGTTGACTTGCAGATAGGTCGCTACCGGTGAAGCAACGTAGCACACGGCGATGCCGCCCAGTCCGCTCTTCTGTCCGTAAACGAAACGGCTCATTTCCGAGAAGTACTGTTTCTCCCCTACTTTGTATCCGCCGCCTGCCAAGCGAACGATGCCTTCGCTTCCGAAGGTGACGCGGTTTTTGGCGCTGACGTCAAGGGTACCGTTGACGACGAGGGAGCCGTTGACAACGAAATTCTGACTGATGCTCAGTTTCGTTCCGGTAGCCACGGTGAGCGTCGTGCCGGTCGATACGGTATAGAGGGACTTTCTGTTCATGTCAAAGTCCGAACTCGTCTCGATATCGTCCATAATCAGGAGTTTGGTATATTCCGTTCCCTCGCCGTTTTTGGTGATGAGGTCGGATTCGGTATAAACACCGCCGATAATGTCGTTGCCGTTCCGGATGATGTTTCCGCTCGTCACGGTGATGGTGCCGTAAACGCTGAGGTCGATGTTGAGCGTGAGCGTCCCTTGTACGAGCATATCGTCCGTTCTGCCGATCTCGAAAGAGGAAGAATTGACGATCATGCTACTGCCCTCTCGCACCGTAAAGACGTGCGATCCGAGGAGATAAGCAATGGTCACGCTACCTTCGGTGACCGTTATCGGTATTTGTTTCGACGCGCCGTAGCTGCTTAGTCCCGGCAGGGAGTAAACGTAATTCTTGGCGGTGCTAAGGGACGAAGCTCTCAGCGTCAGGAGCTTGGTATCTTCACTGACCGTAATGGAATTCAGGCTCGTCATGCCCTGGAGCGCGCTACTATTCAACGTCAGGCTGTTAAGCGTAACGGAAATGTCAAAAGCGGTCACACCGGTATTAAGGAAAGCGTAACCGCCGATGGTAAGGTCGTTACCTTCTGCCGCCGAGAAATTCAGCGTTTTAACGCCCGTCGCGCCGGAGAACATATACCCCGGTATCTCCGTTACGGCGCTACTGAACAGGACAACGGCGTTGTTACCGCTCCCCTCGAAATACTTATTTGCCGATGCGTCGCTAAAGCTCGTCGTAGCTTCCGCGCTATTGTACGTTATATTGTAATTGATTTGCGTAAGCCCGGTCATTTGCGCAAACGCGCCTGCGCCGATTGCGCGGATGTTTGCGCCCAGCGTCAACGTCGTTGCCGTCGTCATGTTCATAAAGAACCCTTCCGGAACGTCCGTTACCGCGTTGCCGATCGCAACCGAACACCCTTCTTGCGACGGGGCCGTCGCCACCGCGCAAGCAAAGATGTCGAAAATTTCTATGGTATTATCACTGACCTGAATGGTGATATTGCCCGAGACGTTGTATTCAAGATAAGACAGTGTCGCCACGTACCCTGCCGATTGTTCATCATATTCGGACAGGTTATAGAACACCCTTTCGCCGAGGGTCAGATCCACACCGTTGAGGACCAACCTTTCTATCGGCGCGTGCGCAAAGCAGGATGCGCCTATCGTCGTCACGCTCGCCGGGATCACGACGGTATCCGTAGCTTCGGAAGCCATCGTAGTCGGCATAAATCTCTTTAAGCCCGCGCGCTTTTCCGCGCTGCCCAAAGTTCCCGTGCCGAACGCCTGTTTGCCGATCGAGGTCAGCCCATCGCCCGTATAGTAGACCGACGTCAGACTGCTCGTTCCGCCGAAAGCGAAATCTCCGATCGTAGCTACGCTCGCCGGGAGGGTGATCGTCTCCAAAGAAACGCACAAGAAGAAGCAACTATCCGGTACTGCGGAAATAGTGCTACCGGAGAAAGTAACGGTAGTAAGCGCGGTACACTCACGGAAAGCGGACACGCCTATGCTCTTTACACGGGAAGTAAGCGCGACTGAAGTCAGTCCCGTGCCGCGGAAGGCGGCTTCGGCAATCTCGATATTATTGCCCTCGCCGTCGATCGTCAGATTTTTAAGATGCTGTTCTCCGTTGAGGAAGGTGGAACCGGACTTATTGGTAAACAGTTCCGCATTGACGTAGGTGACGTTGGGTCCGATATGGAGAGTAATGCCCGTTTGACTGTTCCCGGAGCCGGCGAAAAGTCCGTAGCTGGAAATGGTCGCCGTTCCGTTCATCGGATCGGTATCGCAATCGAAGTACACGTCTGTCAGCGTAGTTATATTGATAAAGGCGTTAGCGCCGTAAGTGCGTTTGCCGGACGAAGTCGCCATAGTGACCGAAGTGAGCGCAGTGGAAGCAAAGGCGTGTTCTCCAATGCCGGTGACCGTGGCAGGAATGTTGACGCTGGAAAGGCTACTGCACCCGTTAAAGGCGTAGTCGCCGATGTTCGTCAAGCCGCTCGGCAACGTTACGGAAGTAAGGTTGGTACACCCTGCGAATGCATTTGTGTCGATGGAGCGGACGTAAGCTCCGGCATTGACGGTGCGAAGCTGGGTGTTGGACGCGAAATTATAGGTGGTGTGCGTGACGTTGTCGGTGTAGCCGTACTTGGTCACGTTGACCCCTTTATACGTTTCCGGTATGATAAGAGAGGTGATATTCCTCTGGTATGCCGAAGAGAATTTACTCGTTACGTAATCGTTGAAACCGATAGAACTACCTTCCATACGGAATAAATTAAGTATGAAGCCGTAGACGGTAAGGTTGCTGCCCGAAGAGGAATGCAGGTAGCTGGAAATAATACCGCTTGCCGTCGTCGAAGCGGTGATGTCGCTAAGGAACCAGTTGACGACCAGGTAGTCCGTCCTTGCGCCGCCACCCATATCGCTGAGCTGGGCGGAAGTAAGAAGGCTCATAACGTCGCTCCCCGACAGGAAGTTATTCAGCGTATAAGAAGTATTGAACCCGATTCTGAACTTACTTGCCAAAGCCTGGTCTCTTTCCACCTCGAAAAGCATACATCTGCCGTAAATCTTGACCGGTCTGTTCTCCTCGCCGTCTTTGGCGTTATTCGCCGCGGCGTAGAGGGCGTCGAGGTTGCTGACCCACGCATACATTTCGCCCTCGCTATTTACCACGATATAGACGAGAACGGTCTGCGCTAATTCGTTTTTAATTGCGTACGGAATGATAAAGGAGCCGTTTTCAGTATAAATGGCTCCGTCGTACTTGACTCTGCCGGTAGCGGAAGAGGTATTGGCTCCCGCGGCGTTTTCTTTCATCGTTTCGGCAAGGTTATTTGCGTCCGTCTCGAAGTCCTCTTCCGAAGAGTAGCCTAGCAAGTACGCAAGGGACGCAAGCAGGTCGCCATAGTAGTTTTCTCCCTGTTCGGGCAGAATATAGAACGGTTTGGTGATACCCAGAATACCGCCGGTGATGACGCTGTAATTTATCTTTTGAGAAACGCGGTTGTTCGACGAATCGAAGAGGGCTTTGGCTTCTTCGAAAAGCCCGGACCATTTGGCGTAGCCTTCTATGTCGTCTTCGCCCTGTTTTAAGTTAATCATCTGATAGTTTTCGTCAATGGCGTACTGGGTAAACAGATAACTGATAAGGTCGTCAAAAGAACCGCTGAGCAGATCGAAGTCCGCCGAAACGCCCGTTCTCAGCGTGGTGTCGGAGTGTTTGGTAATGCCGGTCATCGCTCCCCCGGCGCTACGAATGGAATCGAACAGGTTGCATTCGCACGACTCCACGTTCAGTTTCATTTCGTTGTTTGATTGAACGGTCTTATCCGAACACCACCAACCGTCTTCGCTCATTGTCAGCGTTATTACGTTTGCGCTCGAAAGGTCGGCTAAGGTATCCATGTTGGTGTACAGTACGTAGCTGATCTGATACTGGATAGGCGACAGTTTGACGAAGATATAGATGTCGGAAACGTAGTTGTAGTCGGTGCTGAACTTGGGCGTCAGGTACTGGTAATTAGCCAGACTTACTTCCGGCCGCATAGTCAGCGACAGTTGAGAGACGTAGGCAACCTCGCTGAACTCCACCCCGTCTATCTTGTAGTAAACGGAAATCGACTCGATCATTTTACCACTGGGGATACTGCTCGGCTGGATGCTGATATCAATTTTACTGTGATACTCGAAGGAAATCTGCCCGGAATGATAAATGGCATCCGGGTCGGTAGTCCCCTGTCTTATTAAGATGACGTTATTAAGCGGCTCGGCGTACTTGATTTCCGCAGTGAAAATGTCCTTAGTGAAGACGGCTTTTAACGTAACGTCGGCATTGATGTAGAACGTCAAGTCGATCTTTTGGACCGTTTCGCCCACTTCGTACCAGTCGGGTACGGCAACGAGCCGGTAGTAAGAGCGGTATTCGCTCTCCCAGTTCGACGGACGGAACAATAAGGATTGGTACCCTAGGTATACGTACGTTTCCTCCTCATCCCATTCCGAAGAGAGATTCTGCACGTATTCGTCTCCCGACCGGACGAAATAGGAACCGTAATGGGTATCCCAGTCCGCCGGCTTTGCGGTAAGGGGCAGGTACTGCGCCGTGACGTAAAATACGTCGTCGTACCATATGGGGTCTTTATTGAGAACGCGGATGTATTTATCCGATCTGTTCCTTTCTTCTTTATTCAGGTCGCTGTATGGGAGCGATACGCATGCAAACGCCTGCGCGTACTCTCGTTCTCCGTCCCACGTGTTGGTGGTGTTCCTGACGTAAATGGAGCCGCTCTTGATAAAGTACTTCGTGTAATTGGTATCCCAATCTTCCGGCTTTGCGGAAATGGTTTCCAGTTGGTAATAATAGTATTCGGTGACGTATTCCGTCGTGGTAAGGGTGTAGATAAAGTTGGACGAAGACACCCTGTAATAACTCTGATAGTTGTACTCCCAATCGTCAGGTTTACTCGACAGGGAAACAAGCCCTACGTAATAGTAATGCTTGGTCGGATCCCAGGTTGCCGAGTCGTTCAGTATTATCTCGTCGTCCTCGACGTAGTAAAGAGCATAGTTCTCTTCCCAATCGGCGGGCTTTTGTGTAAGTTCTATATAAGCAAGCTCCGCGATAAACGCCTTTTCCGTCGGCGCTCTCCAGGTAGAATCGTTATTGACGTCGAAGGAGCAGAAGAAGTACAGGTCCTTTCTCTCTATTCTGTCATCCGGGAATTCTGGCACCGAGAAGTATCCGTCCAGGCGGTAATAATCCTTTTCGGTGTCCCATTGAGAAATGAGGTTTTGGGCGTACTTGCCGTCCGTCAGAACGTAATAGTTTTCAAACGCGCTGTCCCAGTCGCCCGGTTTTGCGGTCAGTTTGGTAAAGTTCCGATAAAAATAGGAAGACTCTTTCAGCACGGTGGTCATGTTATTTTTACCCGTTGCCGTCCAGTTGACGAAATGGTATCCGAGCGGAAGGAGATAAGACAGGTCGAAAGTGGTATTGTAGTTATATTTATTCGACTGGTTGGGAATGGGCGTCGAGACGTTATATACGCCGGAATCTACCTTGCCGTAATCGAAGAGTTGTTCGCTTGCATCCTGCTCGGATACGACGACGTCGTACTGAGATATCTGCAAGGTGGTGTATACGATCAGGTTGTAGTCGGGCATCCCCGGAGCGTTATAGGCGACGTATCCTCCCTGACTCTCGTAAACGTATCTCCACGAAAGGAAGGAATAGTAGCAGTCGCTTAGGAGAGTCTCCGACGGTTTGAAAGCGTCTACTTTCGTGCTGAGCGTGGCGTTATACATGACGTTCCTGTCGTCACGGTAGAAATAGTAGACGTTGCCGTCTATAGTGACGGTCAAATTTCTGTCGATCGCAAGACCGTTTGCGCCGAGAAGGTAGTCGGAGCTTGCGTCATTTTCACTGTCAACGCGGATGTATGCGGTCAATCTGTAAGGAATGTACCCCGATAAAAAGGTAAAGGTACTGTCGACACCGGTACTGAAACGGAAATTGATATAATTTTCGTAATCGGTCTGTCCGAAGGAGGAATTGTTATCGATAGAGGTGGTGCTGCCCAATTTATCGGTATAGCTGATTTGATTAAACGCGTACCCGGTGGCGACGTTATAATTGACGACGACCCTGGAGTTGTAGGGGATGGTGAGCGTTTGGGCGTTCTCATCCTCTTCTCTCCTGTAGTACTCCGGAGAACGGTCGTTGATGGTGACGTAAGAAACGTTCCTTGCGCCGGTGCCGGACATTGCCAAACTCAACGTATAGTAATAAATGGTGTACGTTGCGCGAACGGTGACCGTACTCATGGGCATGGTAAAGGAAGAAAGGTTCTGGTTGACGTAGCCGTTATTGACTGCCTGCCAACCGGAGAAGCCCCAGTATACGGTACTGCCGACGATGTATTTCATATTGAGTTCATTCGCCGTCGGCGCGGACTTGATACTCATTCCCGGCGTGTTGTACTTGGCCTTTTCGGAGGCTTGGATAACATACCCCGATTTACCCAATAAGTCGGAGCGGTAGGTCCTGGTCGTTTCGCTCAGATATTCGATACCCGTCGTTCCGGTATAGGTCCTGAGAAGAATATATTTTCTGTCGTCCAGCTCGTTACGAACGGGGACTTTGTAGTAATAAACGCCGTTGACATTTTCCGTCGAGAGGTTGGCAAGGTTGATTTCCCCTTCTGTCAAAGGACTGTCGTAGGTATACAGGATACCCATGTACTTCATCGCCGCGTTGAGTTCTTCGATCGTGACGCTTCCGGCGGCAGCGTTATACAGACGATAGTACTGCACGTTGGTCGTTTGCAGCGTGTACTCCAAACCGTTTTTAGTCAGCGGTTGAAAATCGCCGCTGAATTCTTCTTCGCCCGTCACGTCCTCGTTGTCGTAGACGTAGTAGATTTGATAGAAGATATCGTATTCTCTTTCTACAAAGTTACATCTGATCGTCTTGTCCGAAGCGGTGGCTCCGCCCTGAATCTTATAAGCATAATAGTAGACGATAGTCTCTTCCGTCTTATCCGGGGAGCGGAGAGAACTGATTATTTTGTCGTCGCCAACCTCGATGACGTCGCCCATTTTATCCGTCCATTTGTCGAACTGATATCCGGGGTTCGCCGTAACGAAGATACGAATGACCTCGCCATAGCCGTAGCTACCGGACTGCGCGCCCGTCGTCGAACCGATGCCCACTCTTCCGCGGGAATCGCAGTTGAGTACGATCGTCACTTTTTCCGCCGAGAATGCGCCGGTGACCACCATAGTTCCCCCGTCCGGACGGGGCATATAGACCGGTTTGGTCCCCTCTCTCACCTGCCAGCCGTTGAACAGGTAATGTTCTACCTGTCTCAATTCCACCCATTCTATGTAATCGTTGTAGTGGATGAGCTGGTCGTAGATATAAACGCCGTCGTTATCCTCGTCGTAAAAGCCCATTTCTTCCAGCGCGGTAATGAGCGCCGGATTGTCGTCGGTAATGCGGTTGCCGTTGACAACGACGTTGAGTTGATATTGTAAAACGTAGTCGATCTGGTGGAATTCCGCCTTGATTTTACATCCGCCCTCGATAGAAACGCCCAGTCCGCGCACCTCTCCTAAGGTGAACCCGTCGTTCGCGCCGATAAAGTCAACGGCGGCTTTGTAACAAAGATGATAGGTCTGCGCCCAGTCGTCCGATTGTTCTTTTAACAAGACGTATTCCAGCGCGTAATAGGTATTTGCCATCCACGTAGAATCGGCAGGAACGTATTCGCTATCCCCCCACTTATAATAAAGGGCGTAGTTTTCTTCCCAGTCGGACGGCTTTTCGGTCAAAAGAACGTACTCCTTTCGATAAATACGCCCGACGAAGGCGTCGGAATCGTTCTCAACGTAATAGTCTTTAACTTTCACCGTTTCGCCGTCGAGATATTTGACGACGGTGTGTTTGTATTCGTCGACGTATACGAGGCAAAGCGCTCCGTCCATAACCCCCAGATAGTAGGTAATGTCCCCTTTGGTAAAAGACCACTTGTCGAAAGTCTTTCCGGCGGTGACGATAGCGCGGAGGGGGACCTCGTCCTCGGCAACGTAATAGCCGCCGCCCGTTCCACCGGAAACGGTTACGCGATAGGCTTCACGATAGACGGCGACAAGTTCTATCTCCGTCCTTACCTTCATTCCGGCAAAAAGCACGGTGACCGTCTTGGGATCGACGGTATCGTTGACCCGGAAGTCGTAATAAACGGCGTCGTCCGACCACCTGTCGGAAGTGTTCGCGGTGAAGACCGCGTTATAGTAATTGCCGTAAGAGGTATTCCAATCGTCAGGGAGGGTGGTAAGAGGCAGGTATATGCCTTTATACATCGGTTCCGTTCCCCAGGTCAAGGAGGCGTTGGGGTAATAATTATCGTTTCTGTAGGCGTAATAAGTTGCGTACGCGCTCTCCCAGTCGGACGGTTTATTTTCCACCCGTTCAAAGGTCAATTTATAGCGATAGTATCCGTGTAAAAACGCCGTCGTATTGGGCGTGAACGACGCAACGTAGTAGAGGTTATATTTGCTCTCCCAGTCGGACGGCTTCGTTGTAACCGCCTTTCCCTGCCCCTCCGGATAGGCGTAATAAGCCTCCGTATCCCAAGTCGCAGAAAGGTTGGGTTTATATCCGCTTTCCGACCAGACGTAATAGTATCCGTAATGGTCCTCCCAGTCCGCCGGCTTCGACGTGATCGGGACGTACTGAACTTTCGATTCCCACGCGATACACTCTCTGTCCGAGATAACGGGCGCCGTCAGATAGACGGAGCCGTCCTCGAGGTAGTACTGCGTGTATTCCTTTTCTCCGGCGACGCCATTGACAAAGCGCGAGGTCGTCAGCATGACTTTGCCGTTCTCGACGTATTTTGCCACCAGACTCTTTCCGCCGTTTGCCACCGCAAGAGCGTTGCCGTCGCCGTCCGTTATCTGCAAATCGGTATCTTCGTCGTACCACCCGAGGAAGGTATAGTACTTGCGAACGGGAACGGGCAAGACAAAGTAATAGTCGTTAAGTACGCTCAGCGATGCCGCCGGAACGTATTGATTCCTCTGTTCGGTGTCCGCTTCTCTCTCTTCGATTTCCAGCTTGACCGCGTTACCGATCGCCGACGTCCCGACGATGGGCCCGGCAGCAGCCGAGTAAACGACGCCGTCGTATCCGTTCGTCCCGGTCAAAGAGACGCGGACGTATTTGTTGTAATCGGCCGTCGTCAGCGTATAGCTGCTTTCGTTTGCGCCCTCGATATCGATAAACGTTCCTGTCGCACTGTCCCCCCGTTGCCAGGAATAAATAAATTGCGTACAGCTCCCCGTAAGAAGGTCTGTACTCACCTCTAAAACTTTGCTTACCGCTAGGGTGCCGCTCAATTCCGGGGTGCCGCTGACGGTAAAGATAGGATCGGCTTTTTCTTCGAGCTTTTTACTCGTCGTTCCCTTAATTACGGTACCCTGGTCATTGACGTTGATTCTGCCGCCTGCGGCGTCCATTCTCATGGTGGCGGAGGTGGAATATACTGCCTTAAACACACAGTTGGCTTCTACCGTGTACGAAAAGGTTTTGTCAAAGGTGTAAATAACGTTATTTTTATTCCAGCATATGAATATTTTACCTTCGACCTCGTCCGCGGTAGCGGTAACGGTCTGTTCATCGGCATAAGTATCAATGGAGTCGCTGCTACCGTTATAAACGACGATAGTCCTGCCATCCGTTATTTCCGTTACGTTATCAATCGGCAGTTCCTGCTCCCCTTCTTGGTCCGTACAAGCCGCAACAAACACCAAAAGAACCAGTAGCAGTACCCCGATCAATCTCCTTGCGAAAGATTTTTTCATATGCCGTACCTCCTTACGCGCATACTATGCGCGCACGAAAATAAAAATAGTCATAGTAATTTTATTCTATTTTATTCCTTTTGTCAATATCGAAAGAGAGTAAGTAAAGAGTAAATAAAGTTTTTTTATCGATTGAGGTCCCGTTTAATTTAAAATTGACTTTTGCCGGCGGCCTTTATATAATATTTTTATCGGAAAAAGGGAGGCAAAAATGTATAGAAGATTTCTGATAATGGCAAAACCGTGGTGGAAAAACATCTTTATCACCGTGCTGTCTTTGATCCTTGCGTCCCTTTTGAACTTGGTTCCGCCCGAACTCATCCATCAGATGACCGCCATCCTCTCCACGCCCGGCGCGCTGACTTACCGAACGGTCCTCCTGTTTTTCGTTCTTTTGACCGTCAGTTATTTTTTACGCGGCGTTTTTCGCTTCCTCTCCATGTGGCAGGCCCACGTTGCCGCCTGGCATTTCGTCGCCGACACCACGTTAAAAGTTTTCGGCAAGCTGGAGCAACTTCCCATGCGCTTTTTTACCGACAGATCCACCGGAGAAATCATGAGCCGCTCTATTAACGACACACGCAATTTAGAGACGCTGATAGCGCACGCCTTGCCCGATCTTTTTTCCGGCGTCTTTATCATTTTGGTAGCTACGGTACGCATCTTTTTTATCAATCCGGTCCTTGCCGCCATCACCCTTATTCCCGTCCCCATCGTGCTTTTTATCAGTACCCAATTTTCCAAACGAATAAAGCCTCTTTTTAACCGCAATCAGCAGTTCCTGGCTCGCCTCAACGGACACCTGCAAGAGCGCGTTTCCGGCATACGGGAAATCAAAGCCTTTGCCAAAGAAGAGAGCGAGTATCTCACGATGAAAGAGTATGCAAAGGAGTACGCCGCCGTCAACATCCGGGCGAATTTTGCCAACGGCATCTACCAACCGTCGGTGGAAACGGCCATCTCCATGGGGACTGCGCTTGTCATCGGCGTGGGCGGCACTTTGGCGCTGAAAAACACCCTCACCGCCGCCGACATCGTCGGCTTTTTCGTCTATCTGTCTATGTTCTACACCCCCCTTTCCACACTGGGCAGAATCGTGGAAGACATCCAGAACGCACGAGCCGGCGGAATACGTGTTCTTACGCTTTTGGATACCGAATCTGATATTAAGGAGTCCGAAAAAGCCATTTCTTTGGAAAGCTCTACCGGGCACGTTGTCTTTGAAAACGTCAGCTTTTGCTACCGTGACAACGAGCCTGTTCTAAAAAAAATTTCCTTTGACGTCGCCCCGGGAAAGACCATTGCTTTGGTAGGCGCAACGGGGGCGGGAAAGACCACGATTATCTCGCTACTCGAGCGTTTTTACGACCCTACGGAAGGCAGGATAACGCTGGACGGAGTGGACCTTAAGGAACTGAAAATTTCCTCCCTCAGGCGCAACCTATCCATCGTACCGCAGGACGTTTTTCTCTTTAGCGGGACCATTTACGACAACATAGCCTACGGCAAAGAAGGAGCGAAAAAAGAGGAGATTTATGCGGCGGCAAAAGCCGCCTGCGTAGAGGACTTTATCCTCTCTCTTCCGGACGGATATCAAACGCAGATCGGGGAGCGCGGAACGAGGCTCTCCGGCGGACAAAAACAGCGCATTGCCATCGCTCGCGCCATTCTTCGGCAGACCCCCGTCCTCATCCTTGACGAGGCCACTTCGGCAGTGGATACGAAGACGGAATCGGAGATACAAAAAGCCATTGATAATTTACTTGGAACGCGCACGATGATCATCATCGCTCACCGCCTTTCCACCATTCAAAAAGCGGACGTGATCTACGTCATCGACGACGGCGAAATACGGGAACAGGGAGACCATAAGACCCTCCTTGCCGCCGGTGGTATCTATGCGGAAATGTGCGCGGTAAACGACAAAACGATAACGGAATAACAGGGGGAAAAGGCATGAAAAAAGGTGGTCCGAAAGCACCGAGAAGAAGGAGAAACCGTTCTGTCAGGATCAGAAACGCCCTCATCATCCTACTTGCTATACTGCTCTTTTTATGCGGTTCGGTTTTTGCGGTGAGAGAGATTTTACGCGCCAGCACCTACGGCTGGACCAAATACGAAGCGGACGTCACCTGCGACCCGGGCACGGTGGAATACTACGAAAACGTCACCGGCTCTGCGCCTTATCTTCAGAAGCGTCTCCCAAACGGCGAGATCGCGGACGAGTTTAAGATCATTTCCACTTCCGACATGCACCTCGGCGGCGTTTACTCCGACTTTTCTTTGGAAGTCCTCGGTCGATTCATCGACAAAGAACAGCCAGACCTTGTTATCCTCTGCGGAGACAACGTCGTCCCCGACAAAGAGGACCTGTCTTTACAACAGGCGGTCAGAGATCTCTTTGAAGAAAAAAAGGTCTACTGGACCTTCGTTTTAGGCAATCACGACGGCGAAGAAGTCCTTGACGTTATGGACGAGAATCAGTCCCGTAAACACGCCTATGAAGCCATGCTCGGTTCCCCCTACTGCCTTGCGCGCGACGAAGGTGGCGACGGCGTTTTCGGCTACGGGAACCATGTTCTAAATATAAAAAACAGCAAAAACGCCATAATTCAGACCTTATTTTTCCTCGACAGCGGTAAAAACATGCTCGATGAATATTGCCTGGAAGAAGGCATCGAAAATACCCATGGTTACGACTTTATCAAGCAAAACCAGATTGCCTGGTACAAAAAACGCCTATCCGACGTCGTTGCCGAAAATAACGGCGTCATGCCAAAGAGCATGGTCTTTACACACATCGCTCTTGCCGAATATCAAACGACGTGGAATAAACGCTTTTCTAAGGACGTCAAGTACCTCTATGGGGACAGATGGGAGCAATTCGGTTGTTCCGATCACTCCTCCGGGTTCTTCGATTGCCTGGTCGAACAGGGCAGCACTCACACCGTTGTCGTAGGTCACGATCACGTTATCAATATGGCTTTGGAATATAAGGGCGTCCGCTTGACCTATTCTTTGGGGCTGCAATACGAGACCTATAACCGCCGCCACCGTTGCTCCGGAGAAAAGTTCCTCGCTTTTTGGTACAGCATCGACAAACGGGCTTCTTTTACCGTCGACGGCGTGACTGCGTATAAGGTTTTATCGGACGGCACTGTCAATATTATGCCGAAATACGCCCAATACGAGGGCGTTTTCGACGGGCTGGAAGACCGCCTGAAAGAGGTCTGCGCCGGCAACGTAACCTATCGCAAATAATCTTCTTCTGCGGCATTTATGAATAATTATTCATATTAACCGTCTTGACACGAGCATTTGTAAAATATATAATTTATAATATTCTGAAAAACGAGAGGTTTATCATGAAGTCACTGAAACTATGCAAAAAGCCAAACGACAGTTGGGAGGCATACGAGAGGAAATCGCAAGTAAAGAGAATAACCTTTATGAGCTGTATTTCTCTCCTTGTCGTACTCTGCATTATCACCGCTATCGTCGTGCCGGTCGAATTCGCCACACGTTTGGGCGAGGAATCGGAACTGATGTGGTCGGAAGATATGGAGTTCTCCATTAAATACACCGATTGGAAAAAAGACTATGCCAAGGATGCCAAAGGCGAGCAGACCTTGCATATGTCCTACAACACGCCCTATGCCGCGGCGACGCTGCGTAAAGATCCGAACAAAGATTTCGTGATCGTCAACTTTACCGATACGCAAGCCTACCTGCCTTCTGATTTTTCCAAGACGGGCATGATTTACAAAACGATGAAAAAAGTCATTGACCAGACCCATCCGGACCTGATTACTTTCTCCGGCGACCAAGCCTGGTTCCCGCCCACCCGTCAGAGCTATGCAAAACTGGCAAAGATCATGGACGGTTTCAAAATTCCGTGGACCTATGTTTTCGGCAACCACGATCACGAGGGCAATTGCGACCGCAATTATCTTATTGAAGTTACCCAAAAATCCAAGTACTGCATTATTGACAAGGGACCGCGTAACGTCATGGGCGTAGGCAATTGTTTCATTAACATTGTTGAACGGCAGCCGGACAGTGGCAGAGATAAAATCGTCCATACCGTTATCCTTCTTGACAGCGGCGACAGCGGTTATCATTATTCCGAGGATCAGACCTATTTCGACGACGACTATATTACTGAGGACGATATCAAAGAAATTGAGATCAATGCAAAAAGCGACATCATGAAGAACGCGCTAGCTGATTGCACTATGGATTTTTCCAAATATCCGTATTTAGAAGAGATCGACGACGTGGAAAGAACCATTGACGGCGAGAAGCAAGAGGTCGAGTGCGTAAAGGTAGGTAAAACCTATGCCGCTCTTGATTACACGCAAATGGATTGGTACAAATGGGTCCTGAACGGCAACAAAGCGCTCAACGCACTCAACGGCTTTGAAGACAGTATGCCCGAGTCCACTTGTATCTTCCACATTGCTTTCAACGAATTCTACGACGCCTACAAACTTTGGCTCCGCGCCATTCAGAATAGCGACGTTGCCGCCATCGAGGCAATGCAACCGGAAGGCAGAATGCGTATGGGTGAGATAATCGGTTCCGGCACCTATAACACCGGCATGTTCGACCTGATGAAAAACCTGGGCAGCACCAAAAACGTCATTATCGGCCACGATCACGTCAACGACTTTTCTCTCGTCTACGAGGGCATCCGCCTCACCTACGGCGTCAAAACGGGCAGCAAGTGCTATTGGACCAAGGACGGCACCATGAACGGCGGCACCAAGCTGACTATCGGCGCCGACGGCAACGCCACTTCTCTTAAACAAATCTACATCGACGATTACGCTAAGAAAAAATAATAGTATATAATCAATGTTTACGCGAGAGGAAAACCTTTTTCGACAAAAAGTTTCTTCCTCTCGCGATCTCTTTTACAAAAATCTTTACAACTATTAAATAGAATATTTTATCCTTAATTCCACTTTAACCGCATTCATATCGTTTTCTCTTGACTTTTAATAAACGTTGTCCTATACTGTGTCTATCGAATAGATACAGTTTTTTTAACAAGGAGGCATATGTTAAAGGTCAATAATTTATGTAAACGGTATCGGAGCTTTTCATTAGAGGGACTGACGTTTACGTTGCCCGAGGGGTACATTCTCGGGTTTATCGGGCAGAACGGAGCGGGCAAAAGCACGACGATCAAGAGTCTGACCGGTGTCAATCCGTTCGATGAAGGTGAGGTGACTTTCTTTGGGAAAGACTTTTGCGCTCACACGACGGAGATTTTACAAGACGTCGGGTTTTCCGCCGGGGCGATGGACTGCTATCCTAACGAGCAGGTCAAAAAGATAGGGGCCGTTTACGGGATGTTTTATAGAAATCACGATGAAGAGTACTTTTTGCGGCTGTGCCGGAATTTTCATATCGACCCGGAAAAGAAGGTGCGTGAATTGTCGCAGGGAATGAAAGTCAAATTGGGATTAGCTCTCGCCATTTCGCACAAACCGAGACTTCTTATTTTAGACGAGCCGACGTCGGGTTTAGACCCTGTTGCCAGGGACGAAGTGATAGAGATTTTGCAGAAGTTTATCGAGGACGGGACGAGGAGCGTGCTATTTTCCACCCATATAACTTCCGACCTGGAAAAATGCGCAGATTACATTCTCTTTATCGACGGGGGCAGACAGATCCTGTTCGACACCAAAGACAACGTGATCGACGGTCACGTGATCGTCCGCGGTAAAAAGAGCGACCTGACAGACGACCTGCGTTCGCGCCTGATCGGCGTAAAACAGTCCCCCTTAGGTTTCTGCGGACTTATGAAACGGTCAGACCTGACCGATAGCGACGTCGTTGAATGCGACGTGCCTACGCTTGAAGACGTCATGGTCTATTACACCAAGGAGGAGATATCGTTATGAAACAGCTGATAAAAAAAGAATTTTTGCTCGGGTGGAAGTGGTACAACTATATCTTTTTCCTATTTCCGGTACTGCTTCTTATCCCCAATTATCCGGCGTTTACCGGGATGATCTATATCTTTTTCTTCGTGACTACCCTCTTCCCCACCTTTTTGACAAACAACGATTTTAAGTTCATGACCGGACTGCCCATCAAACGGAATGATATCGTCGCCGTACGACTCTTCGACGTTCTGTTCGGACAACTTGGGACCATACTCGTTGCCATACCCTTTATGTGCATAAAGGTTTTCGCTATGAAAATGGGCCCCTCGCCCCTCATGGACCCCAACTTCGCCTTTATCGGAATGATGATGACTGCCTATGCGTTGTTCGACGTCGTGTTCTTCAGCACCTACTTTAAGGAGCTTAAACTCCCCATATCCATGTTACTTTCTATCCTCAGTTTTATGGCGTTTACCGCCCTGCTGGAGACACTCGTACAGGTAATACCCCCCTTCAGGGCGGTTTTGGATACCTTCGATCTCAGATATATCGGATGGCGTCTTATGGTGCTTTTTGTCGGTATCGCTATCTACGTAGGCGGAATAATTTTGTCTTTCCGTCTTGCGTGCAAACGCTTTTCCCGCTATAATATGTAGAGAGGAAGGGTATGGACGTCATCCTACATCCGAGGAGCGAAGAACCGCTATATAAACAATTATATCGGCAAATCCTCTCGCAAATAGCGAGCGGAGACCTTTCGCCCGGAGAAATGCTCCCTTCCATCCGCACGGCGGCGCGCTATCTTAACGTTGCCGTCATCACGGTCAAAACAGCGTACGAGGAACTGGAAAAAGAGGGTTATATTACCGCCGTTCCTGCCAAAGGGTGTTTCGTTTCCGTAAACGCCCCTGCCCTCGTCGATCGCTCCAAAATGGACGTTGATAAGGCATACGAAACCTTTTTGGACGTCTGCAAAAAGAGCGGACTGTCCGACGAAGAGATCGTAACGCTGGTGACCGAAAAAATAAGGAGAGAGGAATGCTGAGCGTACCTATAGCCATCGAGAGAGTAACCGACGAGAACATGGACGAGCAAGTCGCCGCTTGCATACGCGCCCATGCCGATCGGGTTTTTTTATGCCTTTTTAAAAACTTCATGGACCCACCGGAAAAGCTGGACGTCCAGTTAGAACGGTTCCGCCGGTTCAAAGATAAGCTCCACGCAAGCGGCATGGAAGTCGGTATTTGGGTGGACAGTCTCAATCACGGCGCCTCGGAGATCGGCTACAAAGTCGCCAATAAAACGTTCACGCCGTTGGAAGGCGTTTTTACCAAAAGCAAGGACTCTTTTTGCCCACTGGATAAAGAATACACTCGCCAATATCAATCCTATCTGAAACGACTTGCCCAGTCCGGTCCGGACATTATCATGTTCGATGACGACTATCGTTTTTCCGTCCGAAACTACGGAATTGGGTGCTTTTGCAAGTTACATCGGGATGCCTTATTCAAGAAAACGGGAAAGCGTTACGGAAAGTTGCGTCTTTTTAACAAAGTCTACAAAGGACCCGGATCGCCCTTGCGGAACGCTTGGCTGGACGTTCTTGGGGATAGTCTGTTGTCCTTTGCGCGCGCCATGCGCGAGGCGGTGGACAGTGTGGACGAAAACATCCGTTTAGGGTGCTGTATGTGCATCGACACACTGGACTTTTGCGGCACCGACGCGTTGACCCTCGCCCGAGCCTTCGCCGGTAAAACGAAGCCCTATTTCCGCACCATAGGGGCGCCCTACTGGAACGTCATGTCCCCCTGGGGGGACGCCCGATCGGTCGCAGAATACACCCGGCAAGAAATGGCATGGTTCGACGGAGAAGAGGTGGAAATGTTCGCCGAGGGGGACGTCTACCCCCGTCCGCGTTACGTAGTCCCGGCAAACTACCTGGAATGTTACGACGCCTATCTCCATGCCGACGGCAAAGGCGGCATCCTCAAATATATGTTCGACTACAATTACGAGTTCGGCTACGAGACCGGCTATCTCGACCACCACCGGAAAAACTACGACGTCGTGCGTAAAATCGCCGATGCCTTCAAAGAAAAAAACCAAATCGGAATAGAGATCTTCGAGCCGATGAAAAAGTTCGCTACTTGGGAGGTAGATAAAACCTTCCCTCCGCAAAAAGATTTTCTTCCCCCTCCGCCGAAAGGCGCGTTCGGGCGTTTCTTCGACGGGATGATTCGCCGTCCCTACTACCGTATTTCCGACTACGTTGAAAAAAACCAGCTCCTGCCCACCTGTTCTTTCGGGCGAGCGCAACGGCTGATCTCGCAAGGATTGCCCACCCTGTACACCCCCTCCGACGGCGTTGTCATAGCTTTCGGTGAGAGCGCAAGGCACCTGCCGGAAAGTTACTTTAACCGCGGCGTTATTCTGGACAGTCGCGGCGCGAAGATTCTGACGGAAAGAGGTATCGACGTTGGTTTCCTTTCCGCCGAACGCACCTACGACGACAAGGAAAAGTTCTCTTTCGGAACGGACCTGTTTATTAAAAAGAATAGCTTTTTACGCACGCTTTGTTGCTCGGAAAAAGCGGAGATAGTCAGTACCTACTTGCCGAGTAATAAGGTAGCGTCCTACTACTACGTCAACGAAAAGGGACAGTCCTTTTACGTTCTCGGACTGGACGGCTTTTTCGCTCCCTTGCGCGGCGAAGACGGGTACTTCGTTAATTACTACCGTCAACGTTCTCTACGCGAAAATATCCGGCGGCTGGGTAAAAAACCTATCGTTGCTTCTTGCCAAAAAAGTATCAACCTCAGCTTGCTCCTTGCTCAAAACGGCGATGAGTACGCCGTAGGACTGTTCAACTTCTTTATAGACGGCGTTGTATCCCCGAAAATAGATGTTTCGGTACCCATACGCTCCATTGAATGCATTAACTGTAAAGCAAAAATCGTCGAGAGCGGCATCCAGATCGAGGGTGAAATCCCTCCGTACGGTTTCTGCTGCGTAACCTTCCGTTCCTGAAAAAGTTCTATAATCGGCGCTGTGGCATATTTTTTACCATGGCACTTATCAAAAAAACGATCGTCCTTTCGGACGCAAAAAACATTGGATACGCTACCGTCGTGCGCGTCGGCAGCGAAACGGGCGTTAAAGTCGTCGGCAGCGGTTTTACAGACCGGATGCAGGCGGCTTTTCGTATAGGCAAAAACACTTTCTTTTTCCCTTTATCGGGTACAGTGACGGAAAAGAATATCACGGCGGAAGTAAGTTCGGAGGACGAAGTCGGCTGTTTGATTGCGACAAACGGGCAGTTTGTCGCAAAAGGTGGCGCGGCGCCTTCTTTATCCGAACTCAATTCCTACTTTGCCGCGCCGCAACCGTCGGCGAATAAGCCGACGGAAACAGCCGCCCCATCGCCGGAGACCGAACCGGAAGATAAAGAACTGCTCGAACGGCTGACAAAGGAACGAGAGAACTACTATTATTCCGTAAAAGATAAGGTGGACGAACTCTTCGTCGTGCATCCGACCGAGCCACTTCTTTCCACCCTCATTCCCGACTCGGAATGGGTGAGAGTCCGCTACGAAGGAGAGGACTATTACGTGGTAGGTAGGTTATACGAGGACAAGAAAGTCACTTTTCTTGGGTACGGCGTCCCCGGCATAAAAACCGTCCGTCCCCCGAAGGTTGCCGACGGCATCGCCACCTTTTTAGCGGACGCCGAAGGCTCGGAAAAGGGCTACTGGCTCTTCTTCCAGAACGCGGATAACGGAAAGATTGAATAATAAATACCTATCTGTACCACTATTACGGGCGTAATGGGCGGCGCACCGAACGCTAAGGTACTTCATTTTGCCGGCGTAAATCATTAAATAAGTGACATACCTGAATGTTGACAGGTCTTTTGCCATGTGCTATTATATGAATATAATAGATCGACAAAGGAGACCGACGATATGCACACTTTTTACGGAAGACCCCGTTTCCGTGATGGAACGCGCAATACTCCCACCGAACTGGAAGGTTGTTTGGGCGTAAAAATCAGTAACTGCACCTGTTCTTGGGGCTGTTTCGGCGCCGCCGTATTTTTTTCCATTGCCGCGACCGTCGTCATTTTGGTTCTCAAATTCAAATACCATATGTTTTAGAGCGAAAATAACGTAAGGGGACTTTTTCGGTCTTTTTATTTTTTATACAGGAGATTACTATGCGAAAATTTATTGCCATTGGCGAAGCACTCATTGACATGATACCCTGCGAAAAGGGCGTCGCGCTGAAAAAAGTCACTTCTTTTGAAAGGATGTGCGGCGGAGCGCCGACCAACGTTGCCTGCGCTTATGCCATGGTGGGCGGAAACGCTCGCGTGCTGACCATGCTGGGGAAAGACGCTTTCGGCGACTACCTCGTCGATACCATGACGGAGCGCGGTATAGATACTTCTTTGGTGCTACGCACCGACAAAGCCAACACCGCCCTTGCCTTCGTCAGTCTGGACGCAAACGGCAATCGGGACTTTTCCTTTTACCGCAATCCCAGCGCCGATATGTTGCTGGATAAAAAGGACTTAAAAGAGGAATGGTTCGACGGCAATATCCTGCACTTTTGTTCGGTCGATCTGGTCGATTGTCCGATGAAAGAAGCCCATAAAAAAGCCATTGAGCTGACCAAAAAGAAGGGAGGCGTGATCAGTTTCGACCCCAATCTCCGTTTCCCCTTGTGGAACGACCACGAGCAACTAAAAAAGACGGTGCTGGAATTCTGCGCCTACGCCGACGTCATCAAGGTCAGCGACGAGGAGATAGAGTTTTTGGCAGGGACGAGCGATCCCGACGTAGCGGCGCGGTTCTTCCTTGCTTTCGGCGCAAAAGTAGTCTTCGTCACCTTAGGTAAAGACGGAGCCAATATGTACACCGCCACCGAAAAAGTGGCTTTCGGCGGATATCCGACCACCGCAGTGGACACCACCGGCGCGGGAGATATCTTTATCGGAACGGCATTAGCCGCAATGGAAAAGATCGCAGGGGGCAAGGTGCCTACGGCGGAGCAAATGGAAAAAACCCTTCAAATCGCCTGCTACGCAAGTTCCCTTTCCGTCCGCTGCAAAGGGGCCGTCTACGACACCGCGGCACTCTTGGATAAATTCCCGGAAATGAAATAATTTTTTACTTACCTCTTTTACAAACGAGTGGAGCCTATGAAAAAACCAGTTGTCCTCTTACTTGTCCTCATATCCTTGCTGCTACTGGCTTCCTGTGGGACCGGCACGCTTTCTTATGAAGAATCCGAAGTGCATATTCACGAATTCGGAGAATGGACGACGACGGAGCCTACCTGTACGCTGACGGGTTCTCGCACGCGCAAGTGTAGCTGTGGCGAAAGCCAGAAAGAAACGCTGGCGGCGACCGGGCACTCGCTCGTTCACTTCGAAGCTACTGCCGCCGGTTGTACGGCGCCGGGCAACGTGGACTACTGGCGTTGTACCGTTTGTCAAAAGAACTTCACCGATAAAACGGCAAAAGCGGTCCTGTCGGACGAGGAAGTTATTCTGCCTATCATAAACCACTCCTACACCTATCACAAAGCGATAGCTTCTTCCTGCGTCAAAAAAGGTAACGTCCTTTACTGCGAATGTACCCGTTGCGGTCAACTGTTCAGCGCGGACGAGGAGCATACGCCTATGGAGGAAGAAGAGGTATTTTTACCGCTATCCGCCCATGACATGACCTATCACGAAAAGGTGGACGCCGACTGCGCCGCCACGGGGACGCTTGCGCACTGGCACTGCGCTCAGTGCAACCGCGACTACGCCGACGAAGAGGGTACGGAGCGGTTGGAATCTATCCTCATTGAAAAAACTCCTCACAGGTACGTCGACGGCATTTGCGCCGACTGCGGAGAGAAAGACAGCTTCACGGTGTCCTTTGTCACCGGCGAAGGAAAAGCGGTGGAACCGATAGAGGTAAAAAAGGACACGAAAATGTCTTCTTATCCCCTCACCTCCCGCACGGGCTATGCCTTTTGCGGTTGGTATCCGTCCGCTACCGCTACGACGCCCTGGATATTCGATAAAGACGTAGTGACCGAGCCTATCACCCTTTATGCGCGCTGGGTGGCGACCGATTCTCCCTATCTTGCCATTCCCGTACAATCGGCGCAAAAGAGGGATAACCTCTCCTCTGTCTCCCTGACGGGCTTCACACGGGGGAGCGTATATAATGATGAACTTTGCCTGAGGGAAACCAATTTCAACCTCGTCGTTTCCCAAAGTTATCTCTTTATTAAATTCATCCCGATCACGGTAACGGTCACGCTCTATGCAAACAACGGATTTTTCACCACGGAAGAAGGCTTTACGCGCACGCTTGAAATGGGCGTTCCTTACTACTCTTCTTATTCCCTTCCCCTGCCCGAAAAGAGAGGTTTTTATCTGTCCGGATGGACGGGAGAGGTAGAACCGGAAACGTCGGGAGTGTATTTCTGCGACAGCCTTTTGCCGCGCGCCTTTACCGCTGAGTGGGCGTCCTCATGCTCCCATACCATGACGACGATGGCGCGGAAAGAGCCGACCTGCACGATAGACGGCAACATAGAATACCATCACTGTTCCGTCTGCGGCGCCTACTATTCGGACGAGGAGTACACTGTAGACTGTTGGGACGTCACTCTCCCGGCAACCGGACACAGCGGCGGACAAGCTAACTGCAAAGAAAGAGCTTCTTGCGTAAAATGCGGCGCCGAGTACGGTGAAAAAACATACCACTCCGGCGGCATTGCCACCTGTATTCAGCGAGCCGTTTGCTCTTTCTGCCTGGAGGAATACGGAGAACTCCGCGACCACATCGGCGGACGTGCTACCTGCGTTAAGCTCGCCGTCTGCACCGTCTGCAACGAAGAATACGGAGAGCTTGGCGAACATACGCCGGGCGAAGTCGTTTGTGAAAACTACCTCGTCTGCTCCCTTTGCGAAGAGCGGTACGGAGAACTAACTCATCACGACTATCAAAACGGCGCCTGCGTAAAGTGCGGCGCGACCGAAGCGCTATCCTACCGCTACGACGCGGCGACGAGCGGTTATTATATTACCGACACTTCCACTTCCCTCGTCGACCTCGTTTTGCCACGATTCTTTGATGGCATTCCCGTCGTAGGTATTGAGGGAGGGGCTTTTGCCGCAAACAGCGCCATTCGCTCCATTACTATACCTTCTTCCGTACGGTATTTCGGCGAGAACGCTTTTTACGGTTGCACCGGACTTACGGCGGTGTATATAGACGATATTGCTTCTTGGCAACAAAGTAGCTTTATCGCCCCTTCTTCTAATCCGCTCACTTATGCGAAAAACCTCTACGTCGGCAAACGAAAGGTAACTTCGCTCGTCTTTGAAGATTGTTCTGTCTCCGCTTACGCTTTTTGCAACCTTTCCGTTTCTTCGATCGAGTTGAAAGAAAACGTGCGCTACGTTGGCGAAGGCGCTTTCTCCGGGTTAAACGACACAACGGAAATTTTACTTCGCAGCGAAAAAGCCACCGACTACTGGGATGGCAACTGGAGATCCGGTTGCACCGCCCTTGTCACCGTAGGATATACCAATCTACAAACTTCCGATCTGTTCCGCTTCCGCCTGTCGGGGAATGCCGCCGTGCTGACCGAATACCTCGGCTCGGACACCGTAGTAAAAGTCCCTGCTAAGTTAAACGGAAGAAACGTTATCGACGTCGGAACGGCTTTCGTCGGCAACGCCGAAATTACATCTCTGTTCTTACCGAGTACGCTGACCGCCTTTTCCGAAAGTTCTTTCTTCGGGTGCGAAGCTCTGGAAATTATTTATATGGCGGACACCTACGACAGTTGGGAACAAAAGGGTCTGTCCGATATCTGGAGAATGGTTTTTTACTCTCCCTCTTCCTGCGTTCACGACTACAGCGCAAGACGGTACGTTTGGGATGAAGACGGTGACCCCGTACTCATTGCACCCACCCCCAATACCGATCGCTACGCGCTGTGCAGTATAGAAAATCCCAAAGAACCGCTCCTCTGCGCCGTTTGCAACAAGCCGGTCTCTTTCTCCGTAGAAATCATTCGCGCGCATATATACCAGGACGGAAATTGCACCGTTTGCGGCGAACCGGAGCCGACGGCCGGGTGGGTCTTCACTCTGAAAAAAAACGCTTACTATCTGACCGGGTACACCGTTCAACCGACGGGCGAAGTTGTCATTCCTTCCCTTTATAACGGACTACCGGTCGAAGGAATCGAGGACGAGCTGTTTGAGGGCTGTCCCATAACTTCCGTCTACATTCCGCGCACCATTCGTCAAATGGATAATGCCTTTATCGGATGCACGACGCTAACCACCGTTTACTTTGATGCCGCCAACTGTCGCGGCAAAAGCGACGGCGGATTTTTCGTCGGATGTACTTCTCTCACCGCTATTATCGGAAAGAACGTCACCGTCATTCCCGATCACCTCTTCTATCAAGCGGACGTACGTAGCATTCAGTTTATTGCTCCCGTCTGCGAAAAGATAGGCGACTTTGCCTTTGCCGGCAACGAGAACCTGTTCCAATTGACTTTGCCAAGCTCCGTTCATACGTTAGGCTTCGGCGCTTTCCGTGACTGCGTTGGACTGGTTACCCTCTTTACGCCGGAATGCGACCTTATTATCGGGCGTTCCGCTTTTCGTAACTGCGTGACGCTGTCCTCTATCGTCCTCGGCGCGAAGACTACCGAGGTACACCCCACCGCCTTTTTGAATACCTACTGGTACAACAACCACGCGGACGGAGTTTTGTATTTAGGAAATACCGCCGTCGGCTATAAAGGTACGCCGACCGACGTTGTCATCGAAGAAGGGACTCTTTACGTCGCCGATAGGGCTTTTTATGAAAGCGAAATAACTTCGATCACATTACCTTCCTCTTTGCTTGCTATCGGCAGCGAGGCCTTTGCTTCCTGTCTTAGCCTTACCGAAATAATTTACGGCGCGGTCTCCTGCCGCGACCTGACCGAAACCAGTGACGCGTTCTACCGTTCCGGCGCAGCAGACGGCATTGTAGTGACCGTCACCCAAAACGTCAAATATCTCCCTGCCTATCTGTTCTGCAACGTATCAAAAATAAGTTCGCTCACCGCAAGCAGTCCGGAAAAGGTAGGTATCAATGCTTTTTACGGGACCGATTGGCTCCGCGCTCAGACGGGCGTAATCTATATTGGAAAGGCACTCTACACCGTCAAAAATCCGGGTAAGAAAGTGGAGATAGCGGAAGGAACGCTTACCATTTCCGACGGGGCTTTTGCCGGCAACACCGCAATCGGCGAAATCGCTTTTCCTTCTTCCCTTCGGTCGATCGGTAAAAACGCACTCTCCGGTTGCACCGGCATTACGAAGATCTACTTTAACGTCCGCGATTTACTGTACTTTGACGCAGATTTATTTACGGAGATCGGCTCTTCCTCCGGCTGGACGCTGACGGTAGGAAAGGACGCAACCCTCCTTCCCTATCTCTTTTACAGAGCAAAAAAACTGACCGCCGTTCTGTTCGAGACGGGCGCATGCACTTCGTTACCCGGCTACGTTTTCGCCTCCTGTCCCCGCCTTAGTTCGGTCACGTTGTCCGATTCCGTATCCGTCGTCGCAAGCTACGCCTTTGACCACGACACCTCTTTAACGACCGTCCATTTCGGCGAGAGTATCTCCTCCGTGACGGGCCTTTCTTTTGCCTATTGTCCCTTGCAGACGATTACCTCCTCCTCCGACACATTCGTCGCTGAAGACGGACTGCTTATTAACGTAGAATTTTCTTCCGCCGTTCTCGGGACCGCCAACGCCTACGACACCGGAAACCTCACCGCTATCGACGCGCGTGCTTTTTACGCAAGAACGGGACTGACCGGTTTCCGTTTGGGCGACGATATCATCTCCGTCGGTCAAGAGGCTTTTGCCTACTGCGCCGATCTGGAATTTTTGACCATAGGTGCGTCGCTGACCTCTTTCGGCAGCAGAGCTTTTTACCAATGCACCGGCATAAAGACCATTCGTTACAATGCGGAAAATTGCGCCGATCTGCCTACCGATAACGGCGTATTCGAGGGCGCGGTCAACATTCATTTCTACGTCGGAAAAGACGTTTTGAAACTCCCCAAAAATCTACTTATGCCCTCGGAAAACAACGTCACTCTCGCCTTTGTCGTCGTAGGGAAAAGCGTGGAAACGATCGAGCAGTACGTCTTCCCCGTTTTAGAGGAAACGACGGTGTTCTGCTACGGTAGTACCGAAGAAGATTGGAATAATATCATCAAGAAAGAAAATAACGATCTGCCCGCGACCGAAGACATCTGGTTCTACTCGGAAAGCGCGCCGACGCTGACCGAAGACGGAACGGCCTTCGACGGAAAGTTCTGGCGTTACGTCTCCGGAGAAGTCACCCTTTGGGTGCGTTGAAATTTGTTTTAAGAACGTGAACTTTTTTCGGGGACGCGCAATGCTCTCATGGCGTTCAGTACGGCGATAACGCACACGCCGACATCGGCAAAAACAGCCAGCCACATACCGGCGATCCCCACCGCCGCAAGCGCAAGGACTCCCAGTTTAACACCCAAAGAAAAGATAATATTCTCTTTAACAATCCGCATGGTCCTGGTCGAAATTTTCATTGCCAGCGGAATTTTTTTCAATTGATCGTCCATAAGAACGACGTCCGCGGCTTCTATCGCCGCGTCGCTCCCCATTGCGCCCATAGCGATACCTACGTCTGCGCAAGCTAAGACGGGCGCGTCGTTGATGCCGTCACCCACGAACGCTACCTTTTCGCCGGACGTCAGCTTTTCCATTTCTTCCGCCTTTTGTTGGGGCAAAAGTCCTGCCCGGTACTCGTCAACGCCGACTTCTTCAGAGATAGCCAGGGCCGTCTTCTCCACGTCCCCTGTCAGCATGACGGTCTTTTTCACGCCCAGCTTTTTCAACTCTTTTATCATGTTTTGGGCATCCTTTTTAACGACGTCGGATACCATTATATGCCCTAAGCATTTATTTTTGTGCGCCAGGTACACCACCGTGCCGCCGCGTTCGGCGCATCCCTCGCACTCTTCGCACACGTTGCACTCTGCGCCCACCTCTTTCATAAACCGCGCGTTGCCGACGAACACCGACTCCCCGTCGATCTCCGCTTCCACCCCGAAACCGGCGTGTTCGGTCACTTTGCCTACCCTGCCTTTATCCAGATGCCCTTTATGCGCCAGCACGATGGATTCGGCGATCGGGTGAGAGGAATAGCTCTCCGCAAGGGCGGCGATATCCAGTAGTTCGTCCTTGCTCATTTCGTGCGGATGGATGGCGGTCACGTGGAAATTCCCCTCGGTCAGCGTCCCCGTTTTATCAAAGACGAACGTCTTAATTTTCGACAGCATTTCAAGGTCGCTCGCGCCCTTAAGGAGTATCCCCTTTTTCGACGCGCCGCCGATACCGCCAAAGAAAGAAAGGGGAACGGATATAACGAGCGCACACGGACAGGACACCACCAAAAAGGTCAACGCCCTCTTGATCCACTCCGTCCACACGGATAGTACGCCTATCCCCAAAAACAGCGGAGGAATAACGGCAAGCAGTAATGCCGAAAAGACCACCGCAGGGGTGTAGTAACGGGCGAACTTGGAGATGAAGTTTTCACTCTTTGCCTTTTTCTCCGAGGCGTTTTCCACCAGTTCCAATATTTTAGACACCGTGCCTTCTTCAAAGCTCGACGTCGTACGGACGTATAAAACGCCGCTAAGGTCAATACAACCACTGATTACGGTATCCCCTTCGCATTTATCCGCCGGCGCACTCTCTCCTGTCAGCGCCGCCGTGCTGACCGACGCCTCGCCCCCGATCACAACGCCGTCCAGCGGTATTTTTTCGCCCGGTCGAATAACAATGGTCTCGCCTACTTCCACCTCGTCCGGGTCGACGGTTATTTCTTGCCCGTCACGAACCACAGTCGCCGTATCGGGACGGATTGCCATCAGCTCTTTTATGGAATTACGGCTCTTACCTACGGCAATACTCTGGAACAGTTCGCCAACCTGGTAAAATAGCATAACGACGGCAGCTTCGGCGTTTTCTCCGATAACGAAGGCTCCGATAGAGGCTACCGCCATCAAAAACTTTTCGTCAAACACCTGCCCGTGAATGATATTCCTGAAAGCGGAAATCAATACGTCGTATCCGATCACACCGTAGGGCAGTAAAAACAAAAGCAGTTTCGCCCACCACGGCAGGGGTAGAAAATGGGCAAGTAGATATACGATAACAAGCAGCCCTGCCGCAATGCCGCAGCGAAGAGCGTTCTTTTTTTGTTTCTTCGTCATAAGATCTTATTTAATGATGATCCGGCAATCGGGTTCTATTTTTTTGCAGATCTGCACTGCTTCTTTCAGCACCTCGTCGAACCTTTCATCGTCCGCTTCCAGCGTCATTTTTTGCATGATGAAATTGACTTTTACGTTCTGTACGCCGTCCAATTTACGGATGCCGTCTTCCATTTTTTGCGCGCAATGAGCGCATTCAAGATCCTCTAATTTAAAAACCTTTTTCATGTTACCTTTCCTCCGAAATATGATTATATCCCTGTGCGATAATGGTCCGGACGTGATCGTCCGCCAAAAAATAGTATATGGTCTTCCCCTCTCTGCGATTGCCGATCAAATTGGCCTGCTTCAGCGTCTTTAATTGGTGGCTGATCGCCGACGGACTCATGCCGAGCAGTTCTCCGATGGCGCACACGCACAACTCCGACTCGAAGAGCGAATAAAGGATCTTCATCCGCGTCCGATCGCCGAATACTTTGAATAAGCTGACAAGCTCGTTCAATTCCCCCTCTGCCAGCATCCCCTCTTTAACTAATTGCAATTTCTCTTTGTGATCGTGCATCTTTACCTCTCTACGCTATAAGTAAGAACATTTGAACGGTCATTCATTTGAATGTCTATTCAAATAATACTCCCAAAATAAAGAACTGTCAAGTCCTTTTTATGAATAATATGAAATAAATTTCAGTTTGTTAAAAATTGCCGACGACGGCGTAGTCGATCCGTTTTATACGGCACTGTTCGATATCTTCTTCATAAACGTTCGTGGCAATGACAAAGTGTCCCTTCTCGTGCGCCTTCTCCACCCTTTTTTCCGTTATTTTCTTCACGTCAAGGGCGCAGTTGTACCCCATTGTCGCGCCGAGCATCGCCCCCGTTCCCGTCTTTACTATCAGGATACAGCGGGCGTTTTTTTCTTCGTAGAGTTTTTCCAAAAGTTCTCTGTCGGACGAACAGAAAAAGACGCGGCTTTTTATGGTAACGTCGAGGACGCCGTCGGTTGCCGAAAGCGCCTGCTCCCTGTCTACGGGAAGAGTAATAAAGATTGTCTTTCCCGCGCTCCGCGCGGTTGTGGCTTTTTCCGTCAAAGATTGATCGGATCCGTCGATAATGACGCCGCCGTACCTTCCGTCCGCTATTGCGGTATCGAAAGAAGCGACCAGTTCTGTGCGGCTGTAATTTTGGTAATCTTCCGCCGAAATCTCGTTGACGGTGACAACGGCGAGGACCGTCCATAATAAAAAGAGGATCAGACACAATAAAATAGCCGTAATCAGTACGGCTATTTTACTCTTTTTACTCAATTGTCTTTTCATTATTTCTTCGCTCCGAAGTGGTTGAGGACGAGCTGGTGTTGCGCGTCGATAATGGTCACGTTTGCTTCCAGCGACCCACTGTCGGTGGAGAGAACGTATTTTTCGGGCAGTTCCACCGTAACGGTGTATTCGCCGACGGTATCCACTTCTACTTCGTAATATCCGTTGATCTCCGTAACGACGTTAAGAATTTCGTTACCGGCGCTGTCTTTGATAACGACGGTAGCTCCGGACAGGTGGTCTCTGAGCCTTTCGTCCATCGTTCCGTTGCCGTTTCTGTCAAAATACACGAATCCGGCGATCTTGGCTTTTCCGGTCAAAAGCGCCCTCTCTTCCGCCGTTTCCGTCAGTAGAACGTCGGAGTTTGGATAGCTGTCGTCGTCTCCGTCGTATTTGTATTCGCGGAAGAAGGAAGTGAGGATGTCGTCGTCGGTGTTATTTTTGGTCCCGTTGACGTTGATACTGTACTTAATACCGGCGCGGGCAAAAGAAGTGGCGTAGTCCATGCCAAAGCAGAGCGCCTGTTCCTGCGTCAGCGTCGCCGCGGCGTCGTAAAGAACGTTCCCGGTGTAGTACTCGGTAAACCAGTCCCAACCGTAGTTGTGGGAGGCCTCCAATCCGCCGATGTATTTTATGGACTGCTGCTCCAGGTGAGCGTATACGACGTTGTTTATAAAGTTCCAATAAGAAATATTGAGGTCGCCCTCATAATCGTCCGCGATGTAATGCAAGACAGCCATGTAGGCAACGGAGAGGTTGAAGCGCGTGAGCTGTATGGTGATACCCAGTTTTTTGCCTTCCAAAGCCGTTTGATAGGCGATTTCGCAGATGTTGCCGTGCGCAGGGGTATATTTACCGAGCCAGGGGATTTGTCTGCTTTCCGAACAACGCATCATGTAGGGATCGAGCATACTGACTTTATCCGGCAACATATAGGCGGGGATCAGTTTGCATTTAAAAGCGGTAATGAGGAAGTTGGTCACGCCGATGGACAACATTCCGCCATAGGAGTGTCCGAACAGGTGAATGGAAGAACCGCTGTATTTGGGGAAGTTTTTGAAAAGGTCATAGTAGTAGGCGCCGTACACCTCGACGGTGGACGCGTCGCTGACGTCGTTCGATTCCCACGAGTCGTCCTCTTTTTGCCAGCGCGGTCTGTATCCGATCCACACTTTGTCGACGATGGCGTCGAACAACACTTCGTTCGCGTACGCACCCCAATGGAAAGCAAGGACGTTATATCCGGCGGCATAAAAATTCTCCGGGTCGTCGGCATATGCGCCGGAACCCATACCGTGCGAAGAAATGAAGGTGGGTTTATCCTGACGGAACAGCGCTCTCCCCTCTTCCGAATTGGTCCGGACCCAACCGTCGGTGGCGTTATTATAAATCCACATGCCGAACCCCGTTGCAAGGAGTCCTTCCGGAAGATATATATCATCCAGCGTCCTGATCTTCGTCATCGGTCTATCCTCTTCGGCATAGTACGTTCCGACGGCAGCTAACGTTTTATCGTACTCGTCATACTGCTCGAACAGATCTTTGTCCGAACTTTTTTTAGAACTCTTTTTTGGTTCCTCGCCGCAAGCCGCCATACCAAAAAGCATGATGGCGCAAAGGGCGAATAGACATATTTTCAGGATCAATCCTCTATTACTTTTCACTTTTTCTCTCCTTATTTTATCGGTCGATATCCTTAAATAAACAGCATAACTATATTACCATAATAATAGCTATCTTTCAATACTTAATTTTCATTTATCCATACTTTCATATCGCTGACGCCGCGGTTAGCGAATGTGAAGTAGGGAATAAAGAGGAGGGTGCGTTCTTTCTTTTCGCTTTCCCCGGTATAATAGGTCTCCGACGAAGAAAGTTCGTATCCTACCGTCTCCAACGCAGGCAACGGTGAAAGGCTGCTTTCCTTCTCTTTGGCGACGCTTTTTATATTGACCGCCACCGCGTCGAGATCACCGTTATCGTTTGCTTCCAGACAGTAAACGACCGGACCTCTTACCAGTGCCAACTTTCCTCTATTCTCCTTGCAAAGGGGATTACACCGTACGTACTTTGGCGTCATATCAAGGTCGATTGTCATCGTGAAGTCCTTTTCTACCGCCACCGTAAGATACCCGTTCTCCGCGCCCGTCACCTTTTTACCGTCCAATTGGGCGACAAAAGAGCGGCACCACGAGGGAATACGTACGGAAAAGTATTTTTTACCGTAGTCCTTTCCTTTAATCGAGATCTTTCCGCCGATCGGGTAGTTTGTTTCCACCGTGATACCTTCCGTCCGGCAGGAAATAAACTGTTGCAGGTAGGTTGTTTCGCCGTCGCAGGTAAAGACGTAGTCTCCGATAGAGGCAATCACCCTGTTGATATTGGGCGGACAACAACTGCACGAGAAAACCTCTTGCCGCTGCCATGCGGGGAAACGGGGAAGATTGGACTGTAAACCCATAAAGCCGGAACGGGGCTTAACCGTGCGACTGCGCGTCAGTTCCGCCTGTCTGATCTCCAAAGGATTCTCATAGAAAAAGGCTTTTCCGTCCAAAGAAACGGAAGAAAGCAGATTGTTATACATGATCCTCTCAATGACGTCGGCATAGCGAACGTCGCAGGATATCAGGAGCATTCTGCGGCAGAACATCATAAAGGAAATCGCCGCGCAACTCTCGGAGTATGCCGTCTGGTTAGGAAGGTCGTACGGTACGGTAAAGCACTCCCCTCTCGGGTCGCTTCCGATTCCGCCGGTGACGTACATTTTTTTCACCGCGTCGTTAAAGAGCCTTTCGCAAGCGGCAAACATCTCTTCGTCGCCGTCTATCCTCGCCATATCCGCCATAGCCGAATACAGATACATCGCTCTGACCGCGTGTCCCTCGGCGGCATCCAATCGGCGCACCGGCACTTCGTGCTGGTCGTAAGCGTCGGTGAACATCTTATAGGTCTTTTCTTTGACCGTCCCTCTGGTGTTCAGGAAAAACTCCGCCATTTCTTTGTATCTTTCCTTTCCCGTGACCTCGTACATCCGGAAGAGCGCAAGTTCTATCTCCTCGTGTCCGGGGGTGGAAAAAGAGGTGTTCTTCTTTTGGATGAACCTTTTATAAATATGATCGGCGTACTTTTCGGCAACGACGAGCAGTCTGTTTTTACCCGTCGCCTGATAGTACGCTACCGCCGCCTCGAAGATATGCCCGGCACAATACAGTTCGTGGTCGGGACGGAAATGAAACTTCTTTTTTCCGGGGTGACGCTGAAAATAAGAATTGAGATAGCCGTTTGCCTGCTGACGTTTGGCAAAGCGGTCGATGATATCGTCGCAAAGTTTTTCCAGTTCCGGATACTCCTTCCGATGACGGTGCAGAACGTACGCCACCGCCTCTATCCATTTGGCGGTGTCACTGTCGTAAAAAATGTGAGAATGCGCCGTCGGCTTTTTCCATCCGGGATAGATGCAGTTGAATCGGTCCGTTTCGTTAAACCGTTTATAGACGCCGGGAATACTGACGTCCGCGTTTAATCGTTGTCTGTCTTTCCAAAATCCATCTCCGATGGATAGGTCGTAAAAAGGGATATAATAAAATGTTTTCATAATATATTTACTATACCATTAAAAGCCATTTTAGTCAATATAGGAGCGGCCTTTGTCGGGCGGTATGCGCTCGGAAAAATGATTAAAAAAAGGGAACCTTCGTTGAAAAGTTCCCTTCGTAAACGTTCAAAACCTTGTCCTATCAGGAGTGGAAGGTCAGTGTGTCGGAGTTTTTGAGGATGACGTCGTGAGAACCGCCTTCGACGATACTGGTTGCGGAGACGAGGGTCATACGCGCCTTTTTGTGGAGGGTGGGGATGTCGGTCACACCGCAGTTGCACATGGTGGATTTGACTTTATACAGGCTCTTTGCCACGTTGTCTTTGAGGCGTCCGGCATAGGGTACGTAGGAGTCGACGCCCTCTTCAAACGACAGTCCGCTTTTGCCGCCCAGGTCGTACCGTTGCCAGTTCCTTGCGCGGTTGCTCCCCTCTCCCCAGTACTCTTTGACGTAGGTGCCTTTGACCATGAGTTTGGTGGTGGGGCTTTCGTCGAAGCGAGCAAAGTATCTACCCAGCATAAGGAAGTCCGCGCCCATAGCGAGGGCGAGGGTCATGTGGTAATCGTGGACGATACCGCCGTCCGAACAGATCGGAACGTAGACGCCCGTCTTTTGATAATATTCGTCACGAGCGGCGACGACTTCGATGAGGGCGGTCGCCTGTCCTCTGCCGATACCTTTTTGTTCGCGGGTGATGCAGATAGAACCGCCGCCGATACCGACTTTAACAAAGTCCGCTCCGGCTTCTGCCAAGAACAAAAACCCGTCCCGATCGACGACGTTGCCGGCGCCTACCTTTACGCTGTCGCCGTAATTTTTGCGGATAAATTCCAACGTCTTTTTCTGCCAGCAGGAATATCCTTCGCTACTGTCGATACAAAGTACGTCCGCGCCTGCTTCGATGAGTTTGGGGACCCTTTTCTCGTAATCCAGGGTATTGATCCCGGCGCCGACGAGCAGTCTCTTTTCTTTGTCGGTGATTTCGTACGGGTGATCTTTGTGTTCGTCGTAGTCTTTACGGAATACCAAATAAAGCAGATGCCCCTCTTTATCGACGATGGGCAGTTGGTTTATTTTATGTTCCCAAATAATGTCGTTTGCCGCGGACAGGTCGGTGTTTTCCGGCGCGGTGATGAGTTCGGATAAGGGAGTCATGAATTCCTTTACCCGGGTGTCGACGGACATCCGACTGATGCGGTAGTCGCGGCTGGTAACAAGCCCCAAGAGTATGCCTCCGGACGTTCCGTCATCGGTTATGGCAACGGTGGAGTGTCCGGTCTTTTGAACGAGGTCGAGTACCTCTAAAAGGGTGCTGTCCGGGGTGAGGTTGCTATCGCTGATAACGAACCCTGCTTTATGATTCTTTACCCGGGCGACCATAGCCGCCTCATCCTCTATCGATTGACTGCCGTAGATAAAGGAAATGCCTCCTTCTTTCGCTAACGCAATGGCCAGGGCGTCGCCGGAAACCGATTGCATAACGGCGGAAACGAGGGGGATATTGAGTTTGATCGGGCATTCTTCCCCTTTGCGGTATTTGACCAAGGGGGTGCAAAGGATGACATTCTCCGGACGACAATTTTCGTCGGTGTAGCCGGGTAAAAGTAAATATTCGCTGAAAGTATGCGAGGGTTCATCGTAGTAATAAGCCATATATGTCTCCTTTTTACGTAAAAATCTATAAGTAAATAAATGCTAAAAAAAGAGGCTGAATTCATCAGCCTGCCTTTTTATAACGTCTCAATGTAATTTCCTGCGGCCACGGCGGCACAAGCTCCGTCTGCGGCAGCCGTCGTCAGCTGACGAATTTTTTTGGTTCGACAGTCGCCTGCAACGAATACTCCGGGCGTTCTGGTCGTACAACTTTCGTCGGCAACGACGTATCCGTCTTTGTCCAGATCGACCAGATTCTCGAACGCTTTGTTATCGGGGATCTGTCCGATAGCGATAAAGCACCCTTCTACGCTCAGCTCGAATCCGCCTTCCTTTTCCCGATAGCCGAATTGCAGACCCTTTAACGTCTCGTCGGCAATAAAGCCTTTTAACGAGCAATTGGGGATCCACTCGATATTCTCACGACTTTTGAGGGCGGTAACCAATGCCTGATCGCCGAAGAAACGCTCGAACCAGGTGCAGACGTAGACCTTTTTGCAATAGTTTGCCAAAAGTAAAGAATATTGCAGCGCGGTGTTGCCGTCGCCGATCAAGGCGACCTCTTTGTCTTTATAAAAAGCTCCGTCGCATACGGCGCAATAAGAAATGCCCTTTCCGACCAGTTCGTCCTCTCTGGGCAAGCGGATTTTTTTATGATGTACGCCGCCGGCGATGATGACCGATTTGGCGGTATATTCGCCGTATTCGGAAGTGACGACAAAGTCCCCCTCTCCTCTCTTTTCTACGGAAAGAACCTTTCCTAACTCCAGCTCCGCGCCGTGAGCGGTGATCTGCTCGAAAAGTTTATCGGACAGCTCGATACCGCTGAGGGATTGCTGCGTGGGGAAATTCTCTACCCGGGGAGAAGAAGCGATTTGACCGCCAATGGTTTCTTGCTCGAAGACGGTAACGCTCTTTCCGTTCCGCAGAGCGTAGAGCGCTGCCGTCATGCCGGCTACGCCGGCGCCGATAACGATGATATCAGACATATTATTTCACCGAGTCAATGTATTTTTTGATGTTGCTTACGTTCTGAATACGCGTAAGGGTGTTGTTGCCTAAGATAACGAGGGTGGGTGCCTGTACTACGCCGTAGGCGGTCGCCGTTTCCGGTTCGTCCTCGGCATAGACTTTACGGTAAGAGATGCCGGCTTTATCGAGCATAGCGGCTGCCATTTTGCAGTTGGGGCAGGTTTTGGTTGCGACCAGAACTCTCTCGGTCACGCCCTCGGAGCAGGAGCAGCTCTCTTCGGCTACCGTTTCTTGTACGCCCTCTCTCTTTAAGCGGCTCTCGGCGATATTGTACTCGGTACGGTCGGCAAATTCTTGACGTTTGCCGTCGTTCCAGTTCTGAACGGGACGATAGTACCCGGTGATACGGCTATAAACCTCGGTGGTCTCGCCGCAGATGGGGCAGGTGTATTGTTCGCCCACGATGTATCCGTGATTTTTGCAGACGGAATAGGTGGGAGAAATGGTGTAATAAGGCAGTTTATAGTTTTGCGCGATTTTGCGGACGAGGTCGGCTGCGCTCTTCCAGGTGGGCATTTTCTCACCGATGAAGGCGTGGAAAACAGTACCGGAAGTGTATAGGGTTTGCAGTTCGTCCTGAATGTCCAACGCCTCGAAGATGTCCTGCGTGTAACCGACGGGCAGGTGGGAGGAGTTGGTGTAATAAGGCGTGCCGTTATCTTTTGCCGCCGTGATGATGTCCGGATAACGCTCTTTGTCGTGCTTAGCAAAACGATAAGTGGTGGACTCGGCAGGCGTCGCTTCGAGGTTATAGAGGTCGCCGTATTTTTCTTGGTAGTCGGAAAGACGTTCACGCATGAAGTTGAGTACGTTTTTGGTGAACTCCTGCGTTTCCGGATGAGTCATATCCTTTCTGATCCACTTGGCGTTGAGTCCGGCTTCGTTCATACCGATAAGACCGATGGTGGAGAAGTGGTTTGCAAAGGTGCCGAGGTATCTCTTGGTGTAGGGATAGAGTCCGCCGTTAAGCAGGTCGGTGATGATCTTTCTCTTGACCGAAAGGCTCCGCGCGCTGATGTCCATCATGCGAGCAAGGCGCTCGTAGAAGTCTTTTTCGTCCTTAGCAAGGTAAGCGATACGGGGCATATTGATGGTAACGACGCCGATAGAACCGGTGCTTTCGCCGCTTCCGAAGAAGCCACCCGATTTTTTACGCAGCTCTCTCAGGTCAAGACGGAGACGGCAGCACATGGAACGTACGTCTGAGGGCTGCATATCGCTGTTGATGTAGTTGCTGAAATAGGGCGTACCGTATTTAGCCGTCATCTCAAACAGCAAACGGTTGTTTTCCGTTTCCGACCAGTCGAAATCGCGGGTGATGGAATAGGTAGGAATGGGGTATTGGAATCCTCTGCCGTTGGCGTCGCCCTCGATCATCGTTTCGATGAAGGCTTTGTTGACCATATCCATTTCTTTTTGGCAATCTTTGTAGCAGAAGTCCATGTCTTTGCCGCCGACGATGGCCGGGAGTTCGGCAAGGTCGTTGGGGACAACCCAGTCAAGGGTGATGTTACTGAACGGCGCTTGCGTACCCCAACGAGAGGGGGTGTTGACGCCGAAAATGAAGCTCTCTATGCTCTTTTTGACTTCTCTGTAAGAAAGGTTATCTACTTTTACAAAAGGAGCGAGGTAGGTATCGAAGGAGGAGAAGGCCTGCGCGCCTGCCCATTCGTTCTGCATGATACCGAGGAAGTTTACCATCTGGTTGCAGAGGGTAGCGAGGTGCTTTGCCGGAGCGGAAGTGATTTTTCCGGTGACGCCGCCTAAGCCTTCGCGGATAAGCTGTTTAAGCGACCAACCGGCGCAATAACCGGTGAGCATGCTAAGGTCGTGCAAGTGGATGTCGGCGTTTCTGTGGGCGTTGGCGATTTCTTCGTCATAAATCTCGCTGAGCCAGTAGTTAGCGGTGATGGCGCCGGAGTTGGAGAGGATCAATCCGCCTACCGAATAGGTAACGGTACTGTTCTCTTTGACACGCCAGTCGGAGACTTTTACGTAGCTGTCCACCAGTTCCTTATAGTTGAGGATGTTGGCGCGTACGTTACGGACCTTTTCTCTCTGTTTACGATAGAGGATGTAGGCTTTTGCAACGTCGGCATAGCCTGCTTGAACGAGGACGGATTCTACACTGTCCTGAATGTCCTCGACGGTGACTTTTCCGTCTTTGATCTTGGACTCGAAATCGCTGGTAACGCGCAATGCGAGCATATCGATCACCGTCGGATGATACTGTTTGTTTTGACCTTTGAAGGCTGCCTCGATCGCCGAGGCGATTTTGGAAATATCGAATTCCACTATTTTCCCATCTCTTTTTACTACTTGATACATAACTAACCTCCGAACTTTTTCCTTTTGTTTCCTTGTTTTCTGATTTATAATCGTTTACTACTTGCTTCTTTCGTTATTTTCCGCGGACGGCGGCTAAGGGGACGTACTTCTTTATCGTTTCGCAAAACTCCGCCATTTCTTCGTCCGTGCAAGGTCCTACTCCCGTACCGAGAATGGCTCCGCTGTCGGTAAACTTCTGTAAAAAATATTTTTTCGCCCCGGCAATCAGCTCGCCTATTTTCAAAAAGTCCTCTTTTTCGTGGAACCCTTTGACGACGGTGGTGCGGAACTCGTAATCGGGCGCTCTTTCTATGAGCAGAGCGATCGTCTCTTTTATTTTATCCATATCTACGCGCACGCCCGAGGTCATATCGTATTTTTCCGGACTGTTTTTTATGTCCATAGCAAAATAATCGACTAAACCTTTTTCGATCAGATCGCGCACGATCTCGGGACGCGCCCCGTTGGTGTCCAGCTTAACGGCAAACCCTCTTTCTTTTATCTTTTTAATAAAGGCCGCAAGATCCGGTTGTAGGGTCGGTTCTCCGCCCGTTATCGCTACGCCGTCCAATACCCCCTGCCTCTTATCAAGGTAACGAAAAAACTCCTCTTCCGTCACCGCGTCGGGAGCTTCTCCCACGACGAGAGTCGAGTTGTGGCAGAAGGGACAACGGAAATTACATCCGAACGTAAAAACGGTACAAGCAACTTTTTCCGGAAAGTCCAGTAACGTAAGTTTTTGTAAACCGCTTATCCTCATCTCGCCTCCAACCTTGTTGTACGGATTATAACACAGTAAATTCCTCTCGTAAAGTGATTTAGTCACAATACTCCGAAATTTATAATTTTGTTTTTAACCACAAGATATAGTATTTTATGCAAAAATTTACCACAATATATGTATGAATGGGGAAATTCTGTATCCCTGAATACATTTTCTCGTTGACAAAGGGAAAAATATACAAAAAAAGAATAAAAATTCGTCAAAAAATTTTTTTTTGTGAAGTTTGCTCCCGGCATCCCTCGAACGCGTTTCGACCATGCCGACGGTAGCTTTCTTCTTCCGCCGCAGTTTTCGCCTTCCATCCATCGAAAACGGGCCTTTTTTACCAATAATTTCCCACTTGATAGAAAGGGAAAAAAAGAGTATCATAATAGATGACGACTTTTTAAAAAGGAGAAAGCAAATGAAAAGAGAGAGAAAAGCCGGTATTTTGTTGAACGTATCATCCTTTCCGGGGAAATACGGTATCGGTGGGTTTTCTTGTAACGTAGAGAATTTTTTGAGCGAGTTCGCCGGAATGGGATTTAAAATTTGGCAGACGCTGCCTATCACCTCTCTTGGGTGGGGCAACTCCCCCTACTGCGGGATCTCCGCCTACGCCGGGAACTATTTGTATATTGACCCGGAGCGACTGGACGAGGGACTTTTGACCAAAGAAGAACTGGCGAGCGCCGAATGTAACGACGCATTTTACCTGACCGATTATGCGGCGGCGGCCGCGAATAAGACCAGGCTCCTTCGACTGGCATATAGTCGGCGGACGGGGATGATGATGGAAAAGATCGACGCCTTTGCGGCGGAGAACGCCGATTGGCTATACGACTATGCGGCGTTCATGGTGCTGAAAGAAGTCAACGACCAAACGGCGTGGATGACGTGGGAAAGTAAATGGCGCGTGCATACGGACAAAACGGCGCAGACAGTCCGGAAGTGCTACCCGGAAGAATTCGGGTACTACCTGTTTGAACAGTACTGCTTCTTTACCCAGTGGGCGCGTATCAGAGAGTTCGCTTCCGGCGTCGGCATGGAAATCTTCGGCGACGTTCCTATCTATTTAGCCTGCGACAGCGTGGACGTATGGGCGGACCCCAAGGCATTTTTGCTGGACACGGGCTACAAGCCTACCGAAGTTGCCGGTGTTCCGCCGGATTATTTCAGCGAGGACGGACAGCTGTGGGGCAATCCCCTGTACGATTACAAAGCTATGGCAAAGGACGACTACGCTTGGTGGGTGCGTCGGATAAAACATCTGCATAAACTCTACGACATCATCCGCATCGACCATTTCCGCGGCTTTGCCAACTACTGGGCGGTCCCAGTCTCCGCAAAAACGGCAAAGGAAGGAAAGTGGAAAAAAGGCCCGGGTAAAAAGCTCTTCGACGTACTATACAAAGAGATCCCCGATCTGAAAATCATCGCAGAGGACCTGGGTATCATCGATGACGACGTGATTGAACTCTTGGAAAGCACCGGCATTCCGGGCATGCGAGTAATTCAGTTCGGGTTCGATGGGGACAAAAAGAATACCCACCTACCTTATAACTATCCACACAACTGCGTCGCCTACACGGCAACGCACGACAACGATACCACCCTCGGTTGGCTACTCAGTCTGAACGACTCCACCCGTGCGGACGTCCTCAAATACGTCAACTGCTCCGCCGATTACGGCTGGGCGAGCGGCGCAGGCAAATGCCCTGCAACCAGAGCGGTCATCCGTAGCGTCATGTCCAGCTGCGCCGATATCGCCATTGTCCCGATGCAAGACCTGTGCGGCTACGGTAGCGATACCCGTATGAACACCCCCGGCGTCGCCGACGGCTGCTGGCGTTACCGCACCAACTATAACGCCCTGAACGACGTGGACCACGCCTTCGTCCGCGAACTCATCACCACCTACGGCAGATAACGGGCCGCACCCAAAAAAATCAACGGGGCAGTGAAACCACTGCCCTTTCTTTGTATCCGCTTGCGGGAAAACAGCGGAAGCTGCAACAGACTACTGCCCCTGCAGCTTTTTCGCAAGCTCGTAAAACTCTATCTTATAATCCATAGCGTTATTACGAATAGAACCTGAATTCAAAGCAAATATTATTCCTGTTTTACGAGCGGAAATTTTCCAAAATCAACGTCGAGGGAGTAAGTTTGAGGAAATTTTGTGAAACAGCAAAGGAGGCTGTAGTGATCTACTGCCCCTGCAGCTTTTTCGCAAGCTCGTAAAACTCTATCTTATAATCCATAGCATTATTACGAATAGAACCTGAATTCAAAGCAAATATAATTCCTGTTTTACGAGCGGAAAATTCCCAAAATCATAGTCGAGGGAGTAAGTTTGAGGAAATTTTGTGAAACAGCAAAGGAGGCTGTAGTGGACTACTGCCCCTGCAGCTTTTTCGCAATCTCGCAAAACTCTGATTTATTATCCACAGTTTTCTTTGCGAGAAAAATATATTTCCCGACATATTTATTCTTCGTTTTGCGAGAGTAAATTTCCCAAAATCAACGTCGAGGGAGTAAGTTTGAGGAAATTTTGTGAAACAGCAAAGGAGGCTGCAACAGACTACTGCCCCTGCAGCTTTTTCACAAGCTCGCAAAACTCTGATTTATTATCCATAGTTTTCTTTGCGAGAAAAATATATTTCCCGACATATTTATTCTTCGTTTTGCGAGAGTAAATTTCCCAAAATACCCCGAGGGCGAGGGGGTAGGTTTGAGGATATTTTGCGGAAAAACAAAGGACGCTGTAGTGGACTACCGCCCCTGCAGCTTTTTCACAAGCTCGTAAAACTCTATCTTATAATCCTTAGCGTTATTACGAATAGAACCTGAATTCAAAGCAAGTATTATTCCTGTTTTACGAGCGGAAATTTCCCAAAATCACTCCCTCGCCCCTGTTATAGGAAGGTTTTCATCTCCTCGGCATTGTGTTTGAGCAACTCCAGCATATCCTCTGCCAGTGGCGCGCTGTTCCCTTCTTCGTGCAACTTATTGACGATCTTGGTTATGGAAATGACCCCCATATTGATTCCCTGGAGCATGATCGACGCCAGTTTAGACGCCGATTTGTCCGTCAGTGCGTTGAGGGTAGCCGACATATGCATCATGCCTTTGGCAAAAAGGGATAGGTCTTTCAGTTCGTACCCACGTTCTCTTGCGTAGCACTCCACCCTGTTGCACATTTCCGAATAGGCTTTGTCCTCTTCCAAAAGGACCTCACGAAAGGCGCTGTCCTCTGACATAGGTCGGAGCGTCTCCACGCTGTCCTTGCCGGCGACCAGGTTCCGATAGATCTCGCGCACCTCTTCGGCGCAAAGCACTTTTTCCCCTCTTAGGCTGTTTTTTTGATTGTTTTTTTCGCAACAAGCGTTCTTGCATTCTTTTTGTTCGTTCATATTGCCTCCGTTTTCTACTATTTTTCACCACTTGCACTTTTTTATACAGCAAAGCCCCAGCTTTTTTGGCACAAAAATCGGTGATTTTTTCCAGAGAACCTTTCAGAAGTGCTTGCAGAAGAAAAAAACCGCCGACGTACGTCAACACGGTGTAATAATAGACCTGCCCGTGAAAACACCTCTCGGTCAGAAAGAGAAAGAGGACGCCGTTTATTGCGACGGCTAAAAAGTCGCAGATAAAAAGCACCGGTTTTTTTGGCAAAACCAGATAAAGAAAGCGAAAAAAGCGATAGACGAAACAGCCCATTGTGCCGCCGACCAAAAAAATCAGCGCGGTAAAGGGCTGTTGAAGGGTCTCGAACACTATTTAAACAGCTTTTTAAGAACGGACGCCGCCTCGATCTTTTCTTTGTACTCAAGGGAGCGTACCTTCCCCGAAAAGGTCAGTTTGCCACTGTCCGAGATCATGTCTTTTAGAATAAACCCTCCGCCGCGGATCTCCAGCATTCCGCCGTCGATGCGTAAAAGAACGCACTTTTGGTCAAAGCTCTCCACCGAAACCACGCCGCCGACTTCCAGTCCGCCCGTACGATAGGTCAAATAATGTTGTTCCATTTTCACCTCCACGCAATAACGGTATGTCCAACCGGAAGAAAAAAGAACGGTTTTTGGGAAAAACTCTATCTGTTTGGCGAAAAAGAGGTGTCGCAACAGCGGCACCTCTTCTTTTATGACAAAGGTATGATAATGACGTTTTTATTTGAACGTCTTTCCTTATTATTAAAGACAAAAAAGCTCCGCCACCGAAAGGTAGCGGAGCTTTTTTATAGAAGTTTTTTAATAAATTACTTGAGTTCAGCTTCTGCGCCGGCAGCTTTGAGTTTCTCAACCATTTCGTTGGCGGCGTCTTTAGCAACACCCTCTTTGACAGCTTTCGGAGCAGCTTCAACGAGAGCTTTAGCATCGACCAAGCCGAGTCCGGTGATTTCACGGACAGCTTTGATGACGGCGATTTTGTTAGCGCCGGCAGATTTGAGGATGACATCAAATTCGGTCTTTTCTTCTTCAGCAGCTTCAGCAGCGGCAGCGGGAGCAGCACCACCGGCAACAGCCATGGGAGCAGCAGCGCTTACACCGAATTCGGTTTCGAGAGCTTTAACGAGTTCGTTCAGCTCGAGTACGGACATGGATTTAACTTCTTCAATAAATTTAGCGATATCAGCCATTTTTTAAAATCTCCTTTTTGAAAATATTTATTATTCCGCTTTCTTTTCGGCGATAGCGGATACCGCCCTTGCGAGACCTGCGACAGGAGCCTGTAACAGACCGATGATTTGAGAAATGAGACCTTCTCTACTGGGCAGAGTGGCTAGCACTTTGCAACCTTCTACGTCTAAGTAATCTTTTCCGACCAATCCGCATTTGACTTCCATCTTCTTGAATGCTTTTTGTTTGTCAAAAGCGATTTTTGCGGGGGCGGCAAGATCGTCCGAACCGAGTGCGATTGCGGTACATCCGTTCAATGCTTCGTCAAATTGATTGAATCCGAGGTCGTTCAGAGCGATTTTGAGCAGTCTGTTTTTATAGACGTGGTACGAAACGCCCTTGGCGCGGAACTCATTACGAAGCTGGGTGTCTTCTGCAACGGTCAGTCCTTTGTAGTCAACGAGTACGAAAGAGCTTGCTTTTTCAAGTTTTTCCTTAATCTCGGCAACTTTTAAAACTTTTGCGTCTCTTGATGCTGACAATGTAATTTACCTCCTTCTATATCTTTTGCCCGACTGGGGGCAAACGTTTCCGAATAAAAAAGCTCCGTCATTCAAAGAAGACGGAGCGTAACAATACCATATTTATGGTTACTTATTCTGTTATACGCTACTCTTTCTGGGCAGGCTGTCTGTTTTAAACCGAATCGGTGCCGACCGTCTTTGAATGAGAACGGGTCTATTGTACCGATATTTTCCCTCTTTGTCAAGGAAAAAAGTGCCGTTTTCGGGAAATTTTTTATTTTTTTCGGAAAATACGTTCGCCTTAGCCTACGCGAGCGGAAAGATCACTCCCTTGTGTAGACGTTGACTTTTTTTATCGTCACGGGATAATCCCCATCCGCCTCGTATAACGCTTTGGTAAAGGTGTACAGCGTCTCCGACGCATCGCTTTCGACAACGGTGCCGAAGGCGGCGTAGTACCCGTCGAACTCGGGATGCGCGTAAGACATGAAGAAAAATTCCGTATCGGCGCTGTCGTACCCCTCTTCTCTCACCATACCTATGGTGCCGGCGGTAAAGGAGATGTTATTTTTCGTCTCCGGATCGTTTACCAAAAACTCCCCTTTTATTTTACCGTAGTAGGGATTGGGCGTTTTCCGCACCAGTTCGCCGGCATTATTGACGGTATAAGCTCCTCCTTGCAGATAGGCGGAGGAGGGCTTTCCGGTATCTTCGTAGAAGGAAATATCCGACCGATAAAAGACGGTGCCGTTGTAGAGACCGTCTTTGGCGTACTTAACGAAATTATCCACCGTTTCGGGCGCATAGTCGCTTAAAAGATAAATTTTTACGCTATAATCCTTTCCATTATAGGTAATGGTGAAGTCAGCATACTGCCCTTTTGGCATAGAGGTGGCCGAAATGGATTTAAAGGTGAAGTTCTCAAAGGGATCCGCCTCTTTCTCCTTTCGGTCAGGACTCGGTTGCAAAGTGTTGCCGATGATCCCGACCGCATAAAGAGGCACCAGTACGGCGCATAGCACGATGGCTACGCCCAAAATACCGGCAATCACATAAAAAAGAACGTTTTTATTCGACATCTTCGGTAGTTTTGATCTCTTTCTTATTGAAGATCTCCACGCTCTCTACGGTGATGCGTCGAGAGGAAGGATAAGCGGATTTGGTATCCCCGCCCAATTGCACCGTCTCCGTCGTATTCCCTAACTCGGCAATAAAGTCGATATCCTCCTGATAGGGCATGAACCCGAATGCAGCGTAAGCGCCGTCGTAACTTTTGCAGTAGTCGCACAACAGGAAAAATCCTGCGGTCGCCGAGTCAACCGACGCACGCGCCATGGAGATGACGCCGGGACAGTGTCCGATGATATTTTCCGGATGTCCGTTCGAGGCAAATTCGCCTTCGATCGCCGCGGACGTCGACGCTTTGACTTTGTAACCGTTTTTATACACGTAGCCGCCGCCTTGAAGGACGCTGCCTTTTAACAGGCGGTGAATGACGGTATCTTCGTAGAAGCCTTCTTCAACGTAGGTAATGAAGTTTTTGACCGTTTTGGGCGCGTATTCCGGTAAGAGGATAATGGTGATCTCCTTCGACAATCCGTCGGTGGTGGAGAGCTTCATTTTCGCATAGGTAATATCCTCGGTGAGCTCCCCTTCATAAGAAAAGCGGTAGAATCCCGAGGCGGTGTCGAACATCTTGCATCTTCCGTACAGACGGATGGAGATCGGCTCTTCCGTTTCCTTTCCGATATCCACGGCGTAGCCCAGACTCTCCATACTGCTGACCCAAACGGAGATCGTACCTTTTACGTCGATTATGACAAGGACAGCGAAGTTACTGGCGACGGTGCTGTTGACAACGTACGGGAAGATATACGACCCGTTGGAAGTATAGATGGCTCCGTCCAGGACGAGACGGTTTTTATCTACGTCCTTAACGGTGTTGCCACCGTATTTTTTTTCGATGTTCTGCGCGTATGTTTTAAAGGTGTCCGAACTGGTATATCCGAACAGTCCCGCAACGGCGCCCAGCTTATCGGCGTAAGAATAATATATGGAATTGCCGAAGTACATCTCGAATTTGTTATCCACACCGATGACCGAACTTTTTGCCATGTTGAATTTAACGCCGTTGGCAACGGAAAAATCGCAACCGGAAAAGATGTTCTCGGCCTTGCCGAAAAAGTCGGCGTAGGCGGCGTTATCCGCCGTAAGCGTCCACAGGTCCAGGTTCTCCGACTGCTCGTATTCGGATAAGAAAGTATCATACGCGGCGCTCAGTTCGTCAAAGGCGGCGTAGGTCTCTTCCGACATCGACGCGAGGCTGTGTTTACTCAGTAGCTGGGTGGAGCCGGATTCTTTGCTCGTTACGCCAAAGGCGTTACAGTCGCAGTAGTAGACGATAACTTTGTTGCTGTTTACCGTTTTGATCACAGCCGAGCCGGTAAAGTCTTCTTCGGCAGGCAGTGCGGTCATTACGATACCGGCGGCCTTCGGCTCCTCTTTTTCGTTGCAGGAACAGAGGCATAGCACCATAGAAAGGAGCAGAATGCCGATGATTATTTTATTTCTTCTTTTCATTTTTCTTTGGCTCCTCATCCGCCGCGCCGGGTGCGCTGAGCGGTTTTAATCCGAATTTTTCACGAAGGGTCTGTTCCAGTTCGAGAGAAATCTCCGGATGATTATCTAAGTATTCGATAGCTTTATCTCTGCCCTGTGCAATACGTTCCTCTTTGTAGCTGAACCAACTGCCCGATTTCTGAATCAGGTCGTTTGCCGCGGCAAGGTCTATAATACAGCTGTTTTTGACTACGCCCTTTCCGAAGACCATATCGAACTCGCAGGACTTGAACGGAGGCGCCAGTTTGTTTTTGATGATCTTTACGCGCGTTTTGGCGCCGACGATGTCGGTACCCGATTTCAGCACGTCACCTTTGCGGACGTCCATACGCATACTGGCGTAGAACTTAAGGGCCTTTCCTCCGGCGGTGGTTTCCGGATTGCCGAACATTACGCCGACCTTTTCGCGGAGCTGGTTGATAAAGACCACGCAGGTGTTGGACTTTTTGACGATACCGGTCAGTTTACGGAGCGCCTGGCTCATAAGTCTCGCCTGCAATCCGACGTGGGAGTCTCCCATGTCGCCTTCTATTTCCGCTTTCGGCGTGAGCGCCGCCACGCTGTCGATGACGATGATATCGAAACCGCCGCTTTTGACCAATTCTTCGGTAATGTCGAGCGCCTGTTCGCCGTTGTCCGGTTGGGAAACGTACAGATTATGCAGGTCCACGCCGATGTTGCCGGCATAGACGGGGTCGAGGGCGTGTTCTGCGTCGATAAAGGCAGCGAATCCGCCTGCTCTTTGCGCCTCGGCGATCATATGAAGCGTCAAGGTGGTTTTACCGCTGGACTCCGGTCCGTATATCTCCAGGATCCTGCCGCGCGGAATGCCACCGATACCGGTCGCTATATCCAAAGAAAGGCATCCGGTGGGGATAATGTCGATATCCACCTTGGCGTCCTCTTCCAACGTCATGATAGACCCTTTGCCGAATTCCTTTTCGATTTGGGCAATGGCGAGTTGAACCTGTTTCTTTTTGTCTTCTAAACTTAAACTCATATCCTTCTCCTTAAAAATGGTTTATAGATTGTCCCGTAGGTATTTGTAGGTGTAAAAAAGCGCCGCGTTCGCCGCGCAGGCTCGAATGGCGTTCCTGTCCCCTCTGAAATTGAATTTCAGGGCAATGGGATCGGAGGTACGAAAAGCGATCCCGACGTAAACCAGTCCCACCGGTTTGTAGACGTTTGCCATCGTCTCTCCCGTAGGTCCGGCGATCCCCGTCGTGGAAACGGCGACGTCGATATGCTGGTTGAGTAGTCCGTACGCCATTTCTTTTGCCACTTCCGCGCTGACGGCGCCGTACTTTGCCAACGTTTTTGCATCGACGGAAAGTCGCTCCATCTTCGACTGGTTACTGTACGTCACCACACCCTCGTGGAAAAATTTGCTGGCGCCGGGAACGTCGATAATGTGAGAAGCGACCATGCCCCCCGTACAGCTCTCCGCCGACGATAAAATAAGATCGTTCTCGGTCAAAAACTCCGCCAGCACCTCGGCGATGGACTTATCCTGCTCGGCATAAAGACCTTCTTCCAGCCGGTCGCATAGATCGAAGTATTCTTCGTCGTCCAACGTATCGGGCAAATAGATCTTGTTGTCCAGATCCGCGCCGCTCTCAATGGTGCAGATCTCGTCCAGACCAATCTCCGAGAGGACCTTGTCTACGTCCTGTCTCCTGCCGAAATAACGGATTATTCTCTCTGTCATTCTACCTCCGCTTCGCCGTATAAATGGAAATCCGACGAATAGATTTTTACCTTATAGATCTTCCCCGGTTCAGGGGTGAACGATGCCGTAAAGAACACCTTTGTGTCCACGTCCGGAGCGTTGTATTCGCTTCTTCCGACAAACATCTGTTTATCGAAGTCTATTCCTTCGTAAATGACCTCGAGCGTGCGCCCGACGTATTCTTTTTGTAAAGCGACCGTGGAGTTACTCTGCGCTCTTTCGCAGGCAAGGAGCCGTTTTTTTGCCACGCTCTTTACCACCCGCGGTTTCAGTTCGTAAGCACTCGTTCCTTCTTCGGGCGAGTAGATAAAGAACCCGGCAAAGTTGATTTTCCGCTCTGCCGCGAAGCGTTCAAGCGCCGCGTTTTGTTCTTCCGTTTCCGTCGGGAAACCGACGATAAAGGTGCTTCTTATTGCGATATCGGGGACCCTTTCTCGCAGTTTATGTAATAATCCCTCTATCTTCTCCCTGCTTGAAGGACGGCGCATTTTTTTAAGGATGTCGTCGTCGACGTGTTGCATGGGAATGTCGAGGTAGTGAGCTATCCCTTCCTCCGAAGCAATAAGGTCAATCAGTTTGTCCGTGATCCGCTCCGGGTAGGCGTACAGCAGGCGAATTTTCCAGAAGCGGAAGACAAGGAGCTTTTTAATAAGCTCGCAAATTGCCGGCTTTCCGTATAAATCCCTGCCGTAATTGGTGGTGTCCTGCGCCACCAAAATAAGCTCTTGCACGCCCTCTTCTTTCAGCCGAGCGGCTTCCGCTACCAGTTCTTCCATAGGGTAAGAACGGTAGGTGCCGCGAATGGCGGGAATGGCGCAGTAGGAGCAACGATTGTTGCACCCGTCGGCAATCTTGAGATAGGCGTAGTGCGGCGGCGTAGTCAGTATTCTGCCGCCGTCGGCGCAGGTCATGTACCGTTCTCCCGTTTCCTCCGCCACGATAGCGGCGATCTTTTCTTCGTCGGCTATAGAGACGAACCTATCCACCTCGGGGAATTCGACGTCGGGATACCGCTGTGCAAAGCACCCCGTCACGATCAGCTTTTTGAGTTTGCCGTTCCTTTTATGTCCGGCAGCCTCGAATATAGTTTCTATCGCCTCTTTTTTCGCGCTCTCGATAAAAGCGCAGGTGTTGATGATAATGACTTCCGCCTCCGCCGGATCGTCCGTCAATTCAAAACCGGCGCTGCGCAAAAGGTACAGCATCCTTTCGCTGTCCACGCGGTTTTTATCGCACCCCAAAGAGATCATGCCTACTTTCATATCAATCGACCGCCCCACCGTACTTTGTCAGATACAGCGCGTTAAAAACAGATTCCGGGCAGCAAATCTTCCGTTGCTTCTGCCCGTCGGGCGGCGTTATGAATTTACGCTTTTCCCAGTACTCGATAACGTTACACACAAAGTTATACCCTTTGCCAAATCTTCGTTGCAGATAGGAACAGGAGACCTCCCCTTTTTGGTAACAGGTCTTCATCATGTCCCAGTAGCACTTTTCTTCTTTCTCGTTATTCAGGCTTAGGTCGCTTGCTTCCTTCTCTAAGACGGATGCAATCAGCCTTTTTTTGAAAGTCCCTTTGTTGTTTTCGCGAATAAATCCCGTGACGGCGTCCACTTCTTCGTCGGAGACGTAAGCACATTGGCAACGGAACTTTTCCGCTCCCTTTATTGCGTAGAAATCCCCTTTCCCTCTCAAATCCGCCATTGCCGCGGAAGAGATGACCAAATCGCTGCTCCTGTCGTCCATGACCCGAAAACCGAATTTGGTATCAAAAGAATTCACGATCGCCTGCGTCAAAACGTCCGGCGTCGGAGACTGTGTACTGACGATGAGATGAATACCCGTTTGGGCGGCGCGGCCGGTGATATAGATCAGCCGTTTTTCAAACTCCCACCCCATTGCCGGGTCTTTCATCATGCGGTACAGGTCGTTGAATACGACGACGTACCGGGGTAGTTTTTTACTCTCGGAAAGGGCGTTATACTCCTTTATGTCCGCCGCGTTCGAGGACAAAAGCAGCCCCATTCTGTCTTCCACCGTTTTGCAAAGAAAGCGGAAGACGTTGAGGATCCGTCCGGGGTCGCCGACGGCGTTTTCAAAGAGCATATGCGGCAATCCGTTATACGGGTCGAACATCCCGCGGTCCAGGTCCATCAAAATAAGCTGTACTTCTTCCGGACTGTAACGGAAGAGGATATTCGTTAAAATCACGTTCAGGCAGACCGTTCTGCCCCCGTTGACGTTTTCGGCAATGAGAAGGTTGGGCATGGTAGCAAGGTCGTCGCAATAACTTTCGCCGGAAGTCTTTTTTCCGATCGCCAAAGCGATATCCCCTTTTGATTCCTCGTTCATAACTTCTTTTAGTCCCAATTTGCCGGAATCGGGCGCGTAGTCACATAATAGCTCCGCCGTAGGAAACCGATACTTCATATTTACTCCTCTACCCTCCCGTCGTCGTCCGTGTCGGGGAGATCCCCTGCTCCGGTATCGATACCGTCCAGATCTTCGTCGCCGAATTTTTCGCGGTACAATTCATAAAACTCGCTCGCCGGGCGCAACAGGGTACGCCGCTTATCCGGACCTTGTTTACTGACAAAACCCTCTCCTTCCCAATATTCCAAAATGTTCGCCACGGCGTTATACCCTTTGTTCATGCGCCGTTGCAGGTAGGAACAGGAGACGTTTTTGGTGTCGTAACAGATCTTTAACGCCTTCCAGAGATTGACTTCGGCATCGGACAGCCCGGAGGGATTGCCCGCCGTTCTCTTGTCGTCCGTCATTACCCGACGTTCGGTATTCTCTTTCGTTTCTCTATCGGAAGCGAAGTCGGTGGACTCGTTTTCTTCAATGAAGCTACCGTTGAGGATCCTGCCGATCATCTCTTCGTCGAAGGAGACTTCGTTGTTTTCCAAAATGAAATTGACGATGTCTTCCGTCTCCTCGGTGGAAATGTAGGCGCACTGGCCGCGGAGCATTTTCTGTCCGCGTTTTATATACATATCGCCGTTTCCGAGCAAGCTCTCGGCTCCTTTTGCCTTGAAGATGACCATACTGTGGTTATAGTCGCCGACGGCAAAGGCGATCTTGGTATTGAGGTTGTTTTGAATTTCGTTGGTGATGACCTCTTTGACCGGGTTCTGCGTGGCAAAGAGCAAGTGGACGCCGGCGGCACGGGCCACACGCGCCAAACTGGAAAGGGTGCTTTCCACCGTTTTACGCACTTCGTTTTTAGTCATCAGCTCGCTCGCCTCGTCAATGACGATGACGATCCTGGGCAGGCGTTGAACGTTCGGAAGTTCGTTATACTCGCTGAGTTTACGGACGTGCAGGGATTTAAACAGATTAAACCTGTTGTCCGTCTCCTGACGTATCCATTTGAGGGCGTTGACGATCTCGCGCAGTTCAAACAGCGGCTCTTTGAAGAGCATGTGCGGAAGTCCGCTGTAAATACCCATTTCCACCTGTTTAAGGTCGATCAGAATCAGTTTTACTTCGTCCGGGCGGTACCGCATCAGTATGCTCGCTAAAATAACGTTGATACAGACTGATTTACCGCTACCCGTTTGACCGGCGATCAGTGCGTGCGGCATGGCGGCGAGGTCTTCCACCAGGAAAGGTTCTCCGGAAACGGCTTTACCTAAAGCGACGGAAATATCCCCTTTCGCCTCGGCGTATTCCCTACTGGAAATGACTTCCTGGAAGCTGACCGTCTGGCGAACCTTATTGGGGATCTCGATACCGCAATAAGAGGTGTCTGGAATCTGCGGAACGATGGTGATGTCGCTGTTGGACTTAAGGAGTCTGCGTAAGTCCTTTCCTACGGCGTTGAGCTTATTGATCGAGCAGCTCTCCCCCAGTTCCAGAATGACCTGGGTGACGGTGGGGCCTTTGTGCGCGTCGATCAGTTGTGCCTCGATACCGTATTTGGTCAATTTATTTTCAATAACGTCCTGCAGTTCATCCCAATTGTCCACGTAGGAAACGAAGTTGGGATTGGAGTGCGGCTTCAGTAAGCTCTTGGGCGGGAAAACGTATTCTCGCGTAGAGGGCGTGGGCATATAAGGTTTGGTCATGTCCGGCTTCGGACGCTCGGGCGCCGGAGGGTCTACCGGTTGAACGGGGGGTTCCGGCTCGGCAATAGGTGCGGACGTCCTCACACCGTACCCGGGATAGCTGGACTGTGCGTACGTTTGTTGCGGATAGCTCGGTTGCGGCGGCACAAACGACGGCTGCGGCGGAACGTAAGCAGGTTGCGCCGGCTGCGGCGGAACGTAGGGCTGCTGCGGAACGTAGGGCTGCTGCGGAGGTACGTACGCCGGTTGGGGCGGAACGTAGGGTTGGGGTTGTTCCGGCATTGCCGAAGGAACCGGCGGAGTCACGGGCGCGGTTGCGTAAGGCGCGCCGGCAGGATACTGCAATGGCGCGGGCGCATCCGGTTGCGTTTCCGTCTGGCGCACTGCCGCGCCGAAGGTCGGGTCGCTGAAACGAGCGCCGCCGGAGAATAGTTCGAGGTCGGCTTCGCTACCCTCGAAAAGTCCGCGAGAGGGTTTTTCGTCCAGTCCCAGTTCTCTCTCCATGCGGTCGAATTTTTCCGTGCTTTCACTGCCGTCTTCGCTTAGAAGGGCGCGAGCGGCTTTTCTCTTTTCCTCGTCGGTGGTCGTAAAGGTATAGGTTCTGCTGAGATATCCGGAAGGCATTTCTTCCGACGCACTGCTACCGCCGTCCGACAGACCGCCTAAATCGTATTCGCCCCCCAAAAGGAGCCTGTACGCTCTATCCTTGGACGACTCCGGCTCGCTGACGTTAAAAGCGTGCGGTTCCGGTTCGTTTTTCTCGCGCAGTTTTTTCGTCACCGGCGCGTCTTCGGAAAGGACGGGGCTACCGCCCTTTTCTCTGCGCGGCTCTATCTTTTTGACGGGACTGCCGACGTTAAAGATAAAGGGGCGGAAAAATAAAAAGGTGAACACCGCCGCGAGCGCCATAAAAATGACGATGGACCAGACCGATTTGCAATAGACTACGACCGGAGAAGTAATGATGCTGAAAATAACGCCGCCTACCGTAGGCGAAGCGTAAGAACCCTTTATGTAGTTCGCCATGCCGTCCATGGACGACTTATCGCAAAAAACGACGTGAAGGGTAGCGATGATAAACAATAGCGAAAGAATGAGTAAAAGGGTGTTTGCCGGACGTAAACGAACTCCCTTTTTGACGGCGTGGAAGATGGCGAAGAAATATCCGATCGCCAAATAGAAATAGGACGCCCAGCCGAAAATCCTCACGATAGGAAATAGGGTAACGGGAATGCTCAAAACGATGGTCAAAGCGATGAGCAAACCGAAACAAATTGTCTCCCTCTTATGTTGTTTCAAAAATCCGTTCATTTTATTAACTCCCGATTCCGTGGTTGCGATAGGTTTCCAACAGGTCGCAACCGATTTCTTTCCCGACGTAAGCAACGGACAATTCGCCGCCGAATACCGTTCGGGTCGCTTGTTGAATGTCTTCCGCCGTAACGGAAAGCATTTCTTCTATCTGATGCTCCGTCGAGGTCAATTCCCCTTTGGTCAGTACCTCTTTTCCCATGGCGCGCATCTGATCGAAAGAGCTCTCGTCGGACAGCACCATCGCCGTTTCGTACTGGTTACGGGTCTTTTGCAGTTCTTCTGCCGAAAAGCCCCTTTTTTGTACGTCCGCGACAATCTCCGCTATGGCTTCGGTCGCCAGTTTCGTGTTCTTGGGCGAAGTAGCGAAACAAATGTCGAAGTTACCCCCTTGTTTTCTGGAGACGTTGGAGGCGTAGATTTCGTAAACCAGCCCCATCTCCTCTCTTATTTTTTGGAACAGACGACTGCTCATCCCTCCGCCTAACATATTGGCAAGGATAAAGGGCGCATAGTATTTGCCGTCCCCGATCGCCGGCGCGCGGAAGCGCATATCAACGGACGCCTGTTCGTATGGTTTTTTAATTTTCGCAAAGACGGAAAAAGGCGTCTCTATCTCCCCTACGTAGGGCGTAAAGGGAGTTTTTACCTTCTCCATCCGGGCACAGAAATATTTTTCGACGTACTTCAAAAACACATCTTCGTCCACGTTCCCTACGAAGGAGAGGACGATGTTTTCCGGCCGGTACCACTTTTTGCGGAAGTCGAGAATGTCCTTTCGGGACAACTTCCCGACCGTCTTTGCCGTACCGAGAATGGGCCGGGAAAGGGAATTGTTTTCTCCGTAATAGATTTTACTGACAAGGTCGGAAGCAAGGGACTCGCCGTCGTCGTCGTACATATGGATCTCTTCCAAAATGACGCCGCGCTCCCTTTCCATGTTCTCCTCGGTATAGGTTGATTGGCAGATCAGGTCGCCAAGAAGTTCGACGTATTTTTCGGCGAATTTATTGAGACCGGTGATATAATAAACGGTCATTGTTTTCGAGGTGTACGCGTTACAACTCGCCCCCATCATATCCGTTTCGGCGGCGATATCGAACGCCGTGCGCGTGGGGGTGCCTTTGAAGGTCATATGTTCGATGAAATGGGCGATACCGTTTTTGTTTTTGCTCTCGTTTCTGCTGCCGGCATCGACGAAAACGCCGAAGGCGCAGGACAAAGAATCCTTTTTCGCATAGCAAACGCGGAGACCGCCGGGGAGTGTAATTATCTTTTCCATAGTTACTATTTAGTATAACCGAAAAAGGAAATAATTTCAACTGTTTTCCCACGGAATTAAGCCTCCTCTTTTACGCGCACGCATTTACGCGCACATAAAAATAAAAACTAACAAAAATTCCAAAAAATAATTAAAGAAGATACCGAAAATTCGTTGACAGAACGGGACTCTTGTGATAAAGTATACAAGCACACCTTAGGGGTGTTAATTTTTTTGGAGGAAGAAAAAAATGCGCGTAAAAATCACACTCGCTTGCACCGAATGCAAACAACGCAATTATGACAAGCAAAAGAATAAGAAAAACACTCCCGACAGATTGGAAGTAAAGAAATATTGCAGATTTTGCAAAAAACATACCATCCACAGAGAAGCCAAATAATCACGGGAGGGTTGCATGAAAGGATCTCCTAAAGTCAAACTCAATACATTGGATAACGAACAATTGGATAACACGCCGACAAAAGGCGGATCCAACGGCAATACGTCCAAAGGCAAAAAGGGAAAGAAGTCCTCTGACAGAGCCAAAAAAGCAGGCGCTTCTATCAAAAAGTTTTTCCGTGATCTCGCCAGCGAACTGAAAAAGGTTTCCTGGGGAAAAATGAAGGACACGAAAAACAACAAGGGCGTCCTGAGCCAGACCGGCATCGTCCTTCTGTTCGTTTTGATCGCCATCGTTATTTTAACCTGCATGGATTTGGGATTGACCGCCCTACTGAATTTACTCATTGGCATTGCCGGCTAAGGAGGGATTCCGAATGGACAATCAACAATCTCAGATCAAATGGTACGTCATTCACGTCTACTCCTCTTATGAGTCCGTCGTGAAAAACAATCTCGAGAAAATGATCGAGAACAACAATCTGCAGGACTATATCTTTGAGATCGCCATTCCCACCGAAGAAGACATCGTCGAGAAGAACGGCAAGCGTAAGATCGTGGAGCGTAAAAAGTTCCCCGGGTACGTCTTTATCAAAATGATCTATACCGATCACGTTTGGTACATGGTCGCCAACACCCGCGGCGTCACCGGATTCGTCGGACCGCAAGGAAAGGCCCTGGCGTTGACCCCGGAAGAAATCAAACGTATGGGACTGGAAAAGGTCTCCGCAGAGGAACTGGATATCAAGGTCGGCGACAACGTAAAAGTCGTCAGCGGCGCATTGGAAACTTTCCTCGGCGTGGTCGACGAAATTTATGCCGACAAACAAAAAGCACGCGTTATCGTCCAGATGTTCGGACGTCAAACGCCGGTCGAACTGGAGTTCAACCAAATCGAAAAAATCATTTATTGATTTTTACACGTATATCGCCGCGCACATACGCGACAATATATAAAAATGGGAGAACGGAAAAATACAACGCTACAACTTTCATTTCCGTTCGTTTGGACCAAGTAGTCTATAATGGAGGCAGACTATGGCAAAGAAAATCAGCGCAGTCGTTAAGCTGCAACTCCCCGCAGGCAAGGCAACTCCCGGACCGCCTGTAGGTTCTTCTTTGGGACCCCACGGTATCGCTATACCGATGTTCACCAAAGAATTCAATGAGAAGACCGCAAAACAAGCAGGACTCATTATCCCTGTTGTTATCACCATCTACGCGGACCGTTCGTTCTCGTTCATTCTCAAGACGCCCCCGGCGCCGGTACTCATCAAAAAGGCATGCGGTATCGAAAGCGGAAGTGCCGCTCCGAACAAGAACAAAGTCGCTACCATCACCAGAGCGCAACTGGAAGAGATCGCCAAAACGAAAATGGCTGACCTCAACGCAGCCAGTCTGGACGCAGCCGTCAGCATGATCGCAGGCACCTGCCGCAGCATGGGCGTCACTGTCGTTGACTAAGGAGGTTAGAGATGAAACACGGTAAGAAATACGTAGATTCCGTAAAAGCATACGATCAAAGCAAAGTATACGATCCGGCAGAAGCTATCAAAATCGTCGTTGACAATGCAAAAGCAAAGTTCGACGAGACGGTAGAACTGCACTGCCGTTTGGGCGTAGACCCCAGACATGCCGACCAACAGGTCAGAGGCGTCGTCGTTCTCCCCCACGGTACCGGTAAAACTCTCCGCGTCCTCGCTATCTGCAAAGGCGTAAAAGCGGATGAAGCTACCGCAGCCGGAGCCGACTTCGTCGGAGCCGAAGAGATGGTCCAAAAGATCCAGGGCGGATGGTTCGATTACGACGTAGTCGTCACCACTCCCGACATGATGGGTCAGGTCGGTCGTCTCGGTAAAGTCCTCGGTCCGAAAGGCTTGATGCCGACCCCGAAGACTGGCACCGTTACCATGGATATCGCCAAAGCTATCAAAGATATCAAAGCAGGTAAAGTCGAGTACAGAGTAGACAAAACGGCTATCATCCACTGCCCCGTTGGCAAAGCCAGCTTCGGCGCAGAGAAACTCTCCGACAACCTCGCCACCCTCATGGATGCCATCATCAAAGCCAAACCGGCCGCATCCAAAGGTACCTATCTCAAGAGCGTCGTTCTGACCTCTACCATGGGACCGGGCGTAAAAGTAAGTTACAAAATGTAATTTACTCCCAGTAAAAAACAAAAAACGCACTACTTTCATCGTAGTGCGTTTTTATTTGCTCTGATAAATAATCCCGTTATAAAATTATTCTTTCATTCGCTCGATCAGTTTCAAAAACCTGGCTTCATTCATCTGTTCGTTGGTCAGATATTCTCCGTTGTAGAACAAAGCATACGTAGTAATCGGCGTAGGAGCGTTCTGCGCTTCCGTTTTACTTTCGAGACGAATTGCTCGAAAGGTAACCCCCTCTTTTTCTGCCACCGGTTGCAAAGTGGGAACGTATTTGGCATTGAACGGACACTGATGGGTGTAAAAAAGAACGTAGCCTTTCTCCTCGATACGAGGATGTCTCGCGCACTCTTTAATTCGAGGTTTCGGCACGTTCTCGTCAAACGGCAAATACCACAATTGAATGCCGTTATCGGACTCGTCGCAAACTTCAAATCCCTTATATCGCAAATATTTTGGGTCGGCGAGAAAGGGCTTTTTCTTATCGGAAGATAAAATGCACAGTCCCTTTTTGCCCTTCTTTTTACTGTCATCTATACAGGCTGCGAGTAGTTCGCCGGAATATCCGTGTCCTTTAAGAGACCCAGATACCCACAGACAATCGATATACATATACCCTTCGGCGTCGATGGGATTCCACGCGTTCTCGGCAGGGATATATTCAATAAAACATTTCCCGCGTTCCACGCTTTTTAAAAAGACCAATCCCTCGTCGAAGCGATCTACCATCCACGCCTTTTTGGAAGAGACCTGCACGTCTTTGTCGCTTGATATGGCGCAACAGATATGTTCGCTTTTTACGTTCTCTTTGGTAACTCTGATATACTCCATTTTTTCTCCTCTGAAATAAAAATTCTACTCAACAAAATCAATCTCCACGTCCGTGCCGCCGATGGAAAAATCGGGTGCAAAGTCGGTATTTGCCGATATGGAGTAACGATAATTATTGTATAAAAAGGTGACCGTATTCCCGTTTGCGGTTGCCTTAACGACTTCTTTTGCGACGCTTCCGTATTGCGGGCAGAGAGTAATACCGTCGCTTTTTACAGTCACTTTTTCCGGCGATAACGTAACGACGATATCCCCTGCCGGGGTGCCTTTTACGGTGAGAATGACCCTTTCCCCGTCCTCTTTATACTCCACTTTTTTGCAGGTGAGGACGACGTCCCCTTTCATAAAGTAGACGCCGGCAAAAAAGTCACCTTTAGTAAAGCGCACGCCGTCGATGACGGGCAGGTTATCGTAATGTAGATCGTTGGTGGTGCAAACGCTACTTAGGTACCTTTCTTCGTACCCATCGCGGAAAAGATAACAGTCACGGATGCGGAAAACGCCCTTTTCCACGTAGAAATTGAGGCGGTAGTTTTTGCAGTCGTACCAGTAAGAACTCTTGTCGTTCCCTCTCCAGTCCCCTTCTGCTACAATGGAAGACGGCGGAGTCTGATTAAACGATTGGGTAAACCACTTCCCCGTTTTCCCTATCGTTTCCACCTCGATTTTTCCTTCGTCGCGCAAACGTGCGAACAGCGGATACTGGTATTTGAGGCCCTTCTTCGTTTTTTTCCAAGAAAAGCTATTCTCCTGTCCTGCCTGTGCGTAGCCGAAAGTCAGGCATTTGCCGCTGAAGTTCTCCTTCATAAACCAGTCCACCCACCTTTTATCGCCGCCACCGCCGTCTTTGGAATAGGCAGGTTCTAACGTGATGACGCTTTGCTTTTTCAGACCCTCTTTGGGGTCCATCTGATAGTCGTATTGCAAAATGGGGTCGGAACCGAGCATCCGGAACATTGGCACGGGGATGGCGTTCTTCGGGTCGTTTGCCGGGGCGAATGCGTTATTCTTAGATGGATAGTAGGCTTGACCGTAGTAACCGCCCCACATATTATAGCCGTCCGTTCCCCATTGCTCTTTACAATTGCAAAAGGCGTCGATGCCGTACTTTTCGGCGGCGTATTTCAGCGTATAAGCGTCGATCGCCCAAGAACCGAGGACACGAGGGTAATAACCGAAAACGTCGCGGAACTTATTGAATATGGCGTCTACCAGCCTTTCCCTCTCCTCTTCGGTATACCCCACCGTCATGGCGCAATGCGCGTGCCAGTCCCATTTGAATCTGCCGCGCCAAGTAACGTCGGCCGCCTCGGCGTGGGGTCTGTTCATTTCCATCCACACGCCCGGTTCAAAGCCCTCCTTTTTCTTCACTTCATCCACAAGGTCCTTGCGGATGAGGGCGTCATACTGGAATAAAAAGGTCGCCGGCAGGTTGTACTTTTGCAGTAGTTTAATTTGCTTTTTGAGGGGTTTACGAAGGTCGACGGGATGTCGCGGTTCGCATCCCCGCAAAAAGGTTATTATGTTTATTATCTGTCTTTTCATTATTACATTTCGTCGTCGATGACAATATCCTGGGTATTCGTCCTGTTGCCGTCCTCGTCGGTAAAGACGTTTTTGTACATATCGTTGTTCTTGACTTCCGGTATCTTAATGGCGATGCCGTTGTAATTGAACTCGTTATTGAGGATAATGGCATCGGAGTTGGGGGTGATGATACCGTAGTTTATGTGGTTGGTGAAGGTGGACTGCTGGACGTTGATATCCTCTGACATAGAAAGGATATAGATGCCGGTATTGTTGTTATTGAAGAAGCTGCCCTTTATCTCCATGCTGCCGCCCTCGAGCAGAATACCGGTCGTCAAGCCCTCGAACCGTGTGCCGCTGCCGATGTTGAGTTTTTCTTTATAGTTCATCGTTACGTAAATACCGACGGTGTCTTTTAACGATGCGTTGGGACTGATGGTAAAGAGACACTCGTTGGTGCGGACGGAGTTGGCTTTTTCACCGATATAAAGTCCTCTGCCGCCGGAAGCGGAGACTCTGACTTCTATGATCCTGAGGGTAAGGGTACCTTTATTCAGGGTGATGCCGGAGAGGATACTCTCGATCTCCATCGTCGCCGCGTTGTAGTAGCCGATCAGCGTCAGGTTGACGTCCTTATCAATGGTGATGGCCGAATACGCCTGGATATCACCCGTAGCGGAGCGTTTGGGGGCGAGGTAGAACACCGCGGTGTCGCCGTCGGACAGAGCGTTCAGTCTCTCCGCCAGTTCTTCGTCGCCGGAAATACCTATGCCGCCGTCGGCGTTGATTATGGCGTGCTTGGAGTACTGCCTGATATAGATATTGTAGTTGCCGAACATCTGGATGATGCTGGCGTATCTCGTTTGATCGTTATAAAGAGATTCGTCCATACCGAGCGGTAGAAGTTCCAGTTTGTAGTAGTCTCCGTACAGGGTTTTTTTACGCAAAACTTCTTCGCTGAGCGCCGATTCGTCGCCCGGGTGGATACCGCTGTACGTATTCCCTAAATAGGTATAAGCGTTTTCGCTGCCGTCCAGCGCGATGCCGGAGATCCACATTCTGTAACTACCGATCGGGTAGTGCGCTTCCACTTCCGTTCCGACGAGAAGGTCGCCCAGGTTCTCCAATGTTTCCGCGCCGAGGAAACGATTGTAATTGAGGGTGATAAGATAACTCGTTTTACTGTTGGGACAGTAAATGCGGTAGGAGTATGCGCCTACTTGCGTGGTGATGTTTTCTAGGACGGTGGTCTCCGCTTTTTGCAGCGTTCTGTTCCGCACGCACTCATTGCAGTAACAGGTCGCCGTCATGTGGAAGAGGTCGGCTTCCATTCTGACGTTACCGGGGCATTGCGGACAGTAGAGGCGGTAGATGCCGTCACTTGCGGTCAGATAGCTCTCCAGCGTTGCGCCGCAGGTGCCGCATATCCATTCCGCTTCTCCGTTGTGGATGCGGATCAGGTCGTACAACGCGACCGTTTCTTCTTGATAATAAGACTCGACGTTATCCAGTTCGATAAAGATATCCGCCGCGACAATACCCACCGTCGTGGAGATGTATTCCACCGGGTCGGTCATGCTCTTATAGTTGTTGCCGCCGTCGATACTGATAACGACGTTATAGCTGCCTACGTCGCGGATACCGGCGAGGGTGGAAGAGGAAGTGGATTCGCTCCGGACGATCCTCGTGCCTTCCGACGTGCGTTCCACTACGAGCAATCCGTCGGAAAGGGCGTATTCGTACCGGATAGTAACCCCCGGTCTGACGTTTCCGGCGCTATCGGTTACGGGAGAAACGCCGGGGTTTTGCACCTTGCCGTTATAGCCCATCGCAACGTCAATCAGCTCGTAGGTGATGTTTTCGTCACGCTTGATTTCCAGTGTACGGACGGTGTAGCCCACTTTGTCTTTGGGATCCCCTTCCAGTTCGTACGCTTCGTTGGCTACGGAAATATAGTTGCCGTAGTTGCCGTCCGAAGGCACGACGCTGATCTCCACTCTGTAGCCGATGTCGACAACGTCGGTGGGTGCCTCGAAGGAAGCTACGCCGTTGTAACTGTATTCGATATGAAGTTTGACCTCGCAAATTCTGAACTCGCTCGACGGGAAGTAATCGTCGTAGACCATAGCGTTGATCTCCGCTTCCGATTTGAGCGGATTGTTCTGTTTGACCTCGTTGTACCACTGGCGGATGTGCGCCTGCGCGGCGGCGTTGACGCGGTTATACATAGCAAGGTACGCCAGCGATTTCGCCTCGGTCTCGCTGTATTTAATGTTGGCGTGTTCGCCCGGACCGCGGCCCATCATATAGTCGTCTACCAGCGTATCCTTTTCGTTGCCCTGGAACCATCCGTCAACGATGAAGTGCGGCAGGATCGATTCGGTCAGATAATTATAGTAGACGTAGGCTTTGGCTTCGTTCTCGCCTTCCACTTTGGTCAAAGCGTAGTCGAGCAGATATTGTAGGTACTGTTTGGCTTTTTGGCTGACTCTCTCCATGATCCTGTCGTAGACGTACGCCTGCGCTTCGGTCACGGTAGCCGTTTCTGCGACGGCAACGTTGTACATAGCCTCTCTTTCCGCCGCCGACTCGAACCACTCGACGTAGACGACGCTCTGTTGTTCTCCGCTATAAATCGTTTCGATATACGTCCCGATATTGTTCGTGTTGGAGTCGACGGCTTGATCTAAGAACAGCAGTCTGTCGATATCGATGGTGTACGGATTGATAACGTAGATAAAGGTTATATAATCCTGCAAAACGTCGTTTTCGTCCTCGTGTCTGAGGTAGTAGTTATAGTCGCTGAGCATGATGCGGATATAGTAGGTGCCGGCATCTCTTGGATACTGCGTTGCGCTCCAGCTGTTTTCGTCCGCATTTGCGTTACGGTACTCTATCGTGAAGTTTTCGGTAGAAATCTCCTGACGGCTGCCGTCCTCACGGATAAAGGCGATGCCGCTCGCGTTGAAATTCAGTTGATAGTGCTGCGCGTCGTAGGTCTTGCTACCGATGTAGGTAGTGGAAGAGTTACCGGTGACGTTGATGATTATTTCTCTCGTCTTATCCTCTTTCTTGATATAAACGGTCAGTTCTTTGTGGAACCAGCGTCCGTTCGCCGCATAGTAGTAAGCACGCGCGGTGTATCCGACTTCGGCGTCGTCCGTAGCAAGGTTGACGTTGATATCGGACAGATCCCAATAGAAGCGGAAGGATTCTCCGGTGTTGATCGTCGTTCCGGTCGGCAGATCGGAAGCCTTCATCACTTCGCCCAGTTTCCAGTAAATGGCGTCCTCGTTCCCGAGGTCGGTCGCCCAGGACCAGGACGGATTGTTGTAGTCCCGTTTATCGAAGAATACGTTCTCCGTGTTGTTGCCGGTGTACTGATCCAAAGCGGTATTGAGATAGGAATACAGAGAGAACTGCAATTCCACTCTGAACTGCGCATCCCCCTCGATGTTGAGGGCAAGGCGGCTGTCCGCGTCGTTGGACATATCGTACTGCAAGGGGATATAAGCGATCCCGTTCATAAAGTCGTACCTTATTTCATCCGATTGTATCACGAAGAGTAATCCGGTGTCTGCACTGTCAACGAAGTAGTCGCCCAGTCTTGCCGGGGCGTCGATGACCGAAGTACTTATTGAGTTGCTCTGGTCGTGCGCGTAGCTGAAATAATCGTAGATGATACTTTCGTTCAGGTCGCCGTACAAAAGCGCAAACAGTTTGATATCGACGACGTACACGTCGAACTGGATATTCTCACTGATGATGTCCGTATCGGAAACACCCAGATATCCGCGAATAGTATATCTCGTATTCAGAGAGGAAGCGTTCGAAGTGCTGATATCGTCGTTACCTGCGTTGCTGTCGTTACCGACCGTCTTATAGGACAACGTAAGGGGCAACAACATCCAATTGGGGTTCTCTTCCGAGCCGAAGTTAAAGTAGACTTTGGAGTAGAACTTCTCAAGCTGGCGTTGCGCCGTCATCTCCGGATTGTTCTCGGGGTTATAAATAAGGTAGATCGTGCCGCCGTCGAGGTAATCGTTTTCCGACTGGGTGAGCGACGTGATATCGACGTTGTCGTAGGTATTAAACCTAACGCGAATGGGATTGCCCCAGTAGTTGATAATGGCAACAAATTCCGACGTAGCCGAATTACGCTTAATGATATCCTCAAACAAGGGCTCATCCTCTATCACCCAATCGGAATTCTTCAGATTCAGTTCGGCATAGGTACCGCCGTTGAACATCAGACGGATATGCAGCGGGAACTCCGGATAGAATTGATTTATTCTGGTGGAGGTGCAGTCGATGACGCCATCCTTTTCGGAAATTTCTCCCAGCACTGTATTGCCGTCGCCCGAACGAATGGAACGGACTTCTTGGTTGGCGATCCTTATTTTCGTCTTCCAATCAATGGTACCGTCGATCCCGAACAGGTAGCTCTCCAATTCTTCATCCGAAGCCGATTTATGCACCAGATGAATGGTATTCGCGGTGTAATTAAACTCCGCGTCAAAGTAGGTCCCGTCCTCTTTTTGCAGACGGTAGGAGAGCATCTTGGTCGTCAAGACGGCGTCTCCCGTTCCGCTCAGCGAGTAGGTTATTACCGATTCGTCCCACTTGACGTTGGTGTAGAATTCCCCTTCTCCGTTGCCGTACACTACGTACACTTCGCTCGGGAGATTGTATTTATATTCTTTTCCTTTCGTCACTTCGATGATGTAATCGTCCACCGCCGGTTGAATGTACAACACGTTAATGTCGCGGGTATCGTCGTACAGATCGAAGAATTCTTTATCGTAATATCTGACGTCATCCACCTCTACCGCCATCTTCGTTTCGCTGTAAATATCCTCCGAAACGTATATTCTGTCGATGCTGCGGTTCAGATATCTGACCATCAATTTCACTTTGGTACGGTCCCGTCCGCTGCTCGGCTCGATGGAGATGTAGTAGGGTGATTCGGAAGTGATGGCCACTTCTCTACTGTACTGCTCGTCGGTACTGCTTCCGTCGGCATTAAAGGGCAATTCGCTGAACTGCTCCGAGAAGAAGGTCCCCGATTTCTCTGCTTCCTGTTCTCCGGATTGCAATATTCCGGAAATGGGGATGTAGCCGAGGTCGTCTGTATACTTGCCGTTGACGTATCCGAACACGTGTACTTTGGAAGGCATCGCGGGATCGAGAACGTCAATGATAATGGTATCAAGATTGCTCCTGCTGTCGCCAAACGAAACGTGGATCTCCGTGATGTCTTTTTGCAATAAGGAAACGCTCTCTGCCTTGTAGCAGCTGCTGTATTCAACCTTGGTGTCCCTTATATTGGTGCTTTGGTTGACCGGCAAATTGGCGTCCACAAGAACGGTGTAGGGGGTATAGTCGTTGACGTATTTATCCTTATAATCGTCACGGGTCGCCGTATCACGGAAGGTGATCGTCTGATACGTTTTACGGGAGTTGGCAAAGTAAACTGTTGCGCTCAGGCTGGGGCTAGCCGTACCGCCCGATTGTTGCGGATCGAATTCCAGCCACGACGTTCCTCTGCCGGCGTTAAAGTAGATTACGTGCCTTAATTGATCTTCCTCGCTCTCGCTCGTCAGGTGGTCTTCCGAATAGAAGGTCACGGTGACGTTCCTTGCTTCTAAAAGATCGTACAGTACGTACTCGTAGTCCACGCTCGACCCAGCGGCTTTAACGTAATACCCCAGGCTCAATCTGCCCAGCTTACTGGAGTCGCCCTCTCCGCCGATGGTGTCGGAGCCTTTGACCGCGCCGGTGATCTCTATATAGATTTTATCAAAGTAATCTTTCAGCGGATTGTCGCATCCGAGGTCCATTCCGCCATAGACGGAAGTATGACTCATGACCATCAGAACGTTCTGCAAATACCGTTTGAAAGTGACGTCCGTCAGCGTCTCGTCCGTCGTGACGTAGCCTTTTTCAATCAAAGCGACTTTGATGTAATTAAGAAGCTGGTCGTGGCTGAGCGAAGCGTAAGTAATGCTATCGCTGTACGTCCCGGAGACTTTACTGAAGTATATCGCTTTTTCCGCAAGTATCCTGTCGAATTCAGTCAGGAAGGTGGACTGCATGAAGGATACGGAGTTGATAACGGTAGTCGAGCCGTCCTCTTCTTCGTACGTCAGTCCTGCCATAAAGTATTCGTCGTGCAAAAGTATATCAATATAGTAATACTTATAGTCGATAGTGACGACGCTGTAATCGTTGCTTAAAATGTTTTGTTTCAACAAATACGCCCTGCTGATCGGCTCTTTGTCCTTATAGTCCTCTTTTGCGTCACGATAGTTTGCTATCCGTTGCAAAAGTCTGTAAACGGTCTGCGGCACTGCCGCTCTTGCTATCGACGCATCGGCGTTGTACTTGTAGATCAATTGCATGAACACCGCGCCGAAGAGTTCCTTTTCCAGATCGGAAAGGACGAAGTCTTCTATGCCGAAGTATTCTCCTACCTTCGCGCTGAAACTTTGCGTTGCCCACCAGTTGTCCTCTAACGACTGCTTCATTCCTATGATCGCATCGTCCGAGTAGACGTACTCGTACAGGAGCGCGTCGGAAGTGGTCCTGGTGCCGGTCAGATAGAAGTAGAACACCTGCGCGAACTTATCCGCAGAGAGAGTAAGTAATGTAAGGGAGTCGTATAGGTCCTCATAAATGGATTTTTCGATACCCATATCCACCGCATCGTAATATACGGACAGTTTTTCGTTTACGATGTTGTCTTCCATCTGCTCGAACACGTCTCTGTAATACCTGGTGATGACAGGGTAATTACGATTGGTAGCGTTCGTGCCGGTGATTTTGAGGATCTGCTCAACGCGGTTATATCTCGACTCGTTCTGGTAGTACACGATCTCGACGTACAGACCGCTGGAAGCGGAAATAGTGGAGCTGACCGTGGAGCGGAGCGTTTTCATATAATAGGTTTGACCTACAATAAATTTCGTATCCGTCGTCCGCAGATAGATGATCTTTTCGTTGATGGTAAAGCGGTTATAGTAGACTTCCTTTTTGGGTATTTCCGCTCCGGTATCGACCACCGCCTCACTAAAGGAATAGTATGTCTCGTTGCTGTCCGACGGGAAAGTGCCGCTGCCCTGGACGGCGTTGACATAGGCGGCGTCGACGCCAGGATGAACGATGAAGTCCAGAATGGAATCCAGTTCCTCTTTGTAATATTCTTCGGTATAGTAGATACCGTACGCCACGCGGATAAAGGAATCTTTTATGCTCTGCTTTATCTCGTCCATGACGATCTTAATACCGGCGGACCTGTTGCCGTCGCTTGTGATGTCAATGTTGAGAATGTCGTTCTTCACGCTGTCGCGGTACGCCCTCTCCGTCATGTCGGAAATGTACGAGTTGTAGTCGGACGGTTGCGTCCAGCCCCAAATTTTTTGCCAACGCTCCGTTAAGATCGTCTTTATCGAACTATAAGAACTGTTACTCGTCGACACTCTGAAATCTTCTACCGCGAACATAAGAATGTCGTATCCCTGTTCCAGATAGAAGGCATAGTAGCTATCGTACAGTTGATCGCGGAATCCCGTTCCGAGGTCGTGTCTTCCCAACAGGGCGAGGAAGCAGTCCTTACCTTTGGTGGACAGGGTCACTTTGTCCTCGGATAGCATAGAACGTAAATAATCCTCTTCGGTGAATTCGCTGATGTCGTAATAACGGTGTACCACTTCTTCCACGATTCTCTTTTGCAGTTCGGTAGCCACGTTGTTGTAGTAATACAGTATGGAACGAATACTGCTGATCTTCAGGTATTTTTCCGTGATCTCCGTTCCGAGTTCGGCGCTATACTCTTTCTCCGCCATATTGCCGTCTACAACGGTAACAAAGACGTTTGCACCCTCGTATTTATTAAAGAGTTCTTCTGCCACGCTCTCGAAGTATTTGGTAACGTTGAACACTTCTACGCCGTCCATCTGACCGATGCCGTCCGCTGAGAAATCGGGGGGATAGTATTTGCCGCCGGATTCGATCATCGCATAGGCTCTGGAAGTGTCGGCATAGCTGTTTTTCAAGAAGACTTTATAGAAGGTATTAAAGACGGTACCCTGCGCGCTGTAAAGTCTCTCTAAGGTCTCGTATGCGTTCTCATAAATCCGCTCCTCGGCATACGCCTCGCTACGCTCTTCGTAATCGGTCAGGTAGATACCGGCAGACGCGCTTTCTTTTTGGTCCATCAGTAGGATCATCGCGCGGGATGCAAGACAGCACTTGCCGATGTCGCCTGTGTAGCCTTTGGACTTCGGATTGTTGAAGAAGTCCTCGAAGAGTTGCAGAACGGTGGTTGCGCGAGTGATTTGATCTGTGCTGCCCGATTCCTTAAGCTCTTTGTTCGCGTTAATGAGGTTTTGGACCGCCATGGATTTGATCTTCTTGGTCGCGTTCAACGCCGCCCGGTCTATTCTCGCTTTATTGGCGCCCTCTTCCATCGTGGATTGATAGAAGTAGCTATAGAAGAGATGGTGCGCAAGGTCGTTCAACGTTTCGGCGGAAAGAACGATTTCCAGAGCGTCAAAGGTGCTAACTAAGGTGTCGCGGTAGCGACTGAATTCTTCCGTCGTCGTTATCCACTGCGCGCCCTTTTCCATGTCCGCACGCGAGAAATTGAAGCTGCCGGCTATATCGCACAGTCCGTCGAAGGGGGTCGTCCAATCGTTCGCCCAGTACAAGGTCAGGAATTCATACATGAAATTAAGTACCGGCGTCAACGCGGGGTAAGAGTTGCTGACAAGGCCGATATACAGTGCCTTTGTCTGGTCGCCTTGGGCGGCGCCCTCTACACTGCTGTATTGGGATTTGCAATCGCCGTTTTCCACGTCGTTGTACTTTTCGATCCACATCTTGAATACATCGAGGACTCTTTTATCGTTGAGGGTATTGTACATGTCGTAGAAGATCATGGCGCTGCCGCTGTTGCTGTCGGCGAGGCTGTACGCACTCTCTACGGAAGCAATAAAGTTATAGGTCTCTCCGGAATGGATAAAGTCGTCGCAAATTTCGCCGTAAGCGTCGATGATGGTTTCTTCATCGTTATAGAGTTCGTTCATGTTGACGATCTCCGGATAATTCTCCACGATAAACTCTACTAATTCGGGATAGTAGTCTACCATCGTCACCGTCGTGGACGGATTGTTGTTGACAAAGAGGGTGTACGCCCCTTTCACTTCGTCCATTTTTTCCACTACGGAAACATAATACGCTTTGTAGACGGGATCGGGGGTCTTTTGATATTCGAGATAGGTATCCCGTAAATTCTTCCAGCCGATATCGGTGTACACCGTCCCGTTATTGGTCGCGTTCTCGTGATTGAAGGACTTCAGCGCCTCCCTTTCGTAATAGGCGCGGAGCTGCGTCCACAATTGAGAATGGATGATATAGTAGTTATTATAGGCTATGGTAGAAGCCGCCAACGCGGAGGCGTTCTCGTCCAGATAATTATAGAAATCCTTTCTCGTCCAAAGCGCCGTGGGATCGGTAGCCGGAGAGGAGCCGTCGATGGCTTTATAGAGCGTCCTTAGCGCGTCCATGTAGTTCTGATAGGTGAACGAGGACGCTTCGCTGCTGGTGGAGATGAGGTTGAACTCCAATACTATGGTCTCTATCGCGTTATTTATTTCCACCGGAGAAATGGAGTCGATGCCCTTTTCAACAAGCACGTTTTCCAATTCCTTTAACGAAGCGGCGGAATAGTTCTCGCGGTATTGTGCGGTGGTATCCTCTTCCGCCTGTTCAATTCTTTTAGTGTAGATGTCGCTGTAATCGAGGTAGAACTCCACTAAGAAGGAGTCGCTGACGGAATTGAAGTCGAAGGGACTGAAGTAGACGACGTTGACGTCTCTGAATTGATAATAATCGGTGTTGGCATCCCATACGTTGTTATCGTTCGAGACGTACTCGCCGTCCCGTAGAACGTAGTAATTGCCGAACGTCGTACTCCAGTTGGACGGCGCGGAACCCATGGACACCTTTACGTATTCTTTCAGACTGTGGTACTGAAGAACGGGTATAGAGATGTAGCCTTCCGCCTGTTCTCCTCCTATGCCGTCCACCGACTGATACTCTGTAATCAGTCTACGCATGCACTGCGATTTAGTGGCGGTATTTATGTTCGTCACTTCGTTGAGTATGGACTCCATCTTGGTCCGTTCCACAATACTGCCGATGGCATAGATGCTGTCCCAAACGTCCCTGTATATGCAATCAACGACGTTACGCATATATTTATCCCAATAGGACTTATTGAATTGCTGTTCGGCGTTGGAGAAGTTATTGCTGTCGGCGGAAGTGATGAGGTCGTAGTAGCTGGCTTTCAGCTTTTGATAAGCGTTCAGTCCGTCAGCCATGACCTGAATATCGTCGCCGGGAGTGGAAGGCAGGTACTTGTTATCGCGGAAGGCGTCGATGTTGCGTTTCCAATCGACGTAGATGCTGACTCTTCCCGTTTTGGGCGCGTCGAGGTTGCCGGCGTTTGCCGCCGCCCATTCGTCGTAGGACGCTTTCATCTTCTGATACATATAAAGGAGTATCTCTCTGCGGTTTCCATCCGCCGTATAGGCTATCCCTGCCGAGGTGCCTCTCAGTTCCAGCAGCAGCTCGTTATAGTAGCTTTGGGTAATATAGGTGTAGTACTGCTGATTGATCAGGTTGCTCTGGTTGAGCGATTGTTGATCGTCCGATTCCGCGGTCGAGCTTGCCAGATAGTCGTTGCACAACATGTCGTAGGCATACAGGATGATATCGTTCTCCATTTCCGTTTTGGCTTGGTCAATTGCGTTCCTTGCCTTTCCGGAATAGTTGGAAGAAGAAATCAGATCCCACATCCAAGACTTAATAAGCACGTTGTACTGCTCGGAAATGATCTGATAATAATGGTCGTAAAGGTTGGCTAAATTATAATCGCTCGCGTAGACCGTCCCCTGGATCGGGCCGTCGTAGCCGGTCAAAGAAACGCTATTGAAGTCATACGTAATTCCGTTATACTCCCACTCCTCTTTCCACAGAATGGTCGGGACGACGGGGGTATTGCCGTTATTGTAGCCATAGGTGTTTTCTTCGCTCACGACGTAATGAATGCCGTCTTTTACAAAGTCGACGTAGAAGCCGTCGTAAAGGACGAACATATCCTCGCCCATGGCGATCGGAATGTCGCTAAGGAGAGCCGCCACGGGATCGTCGTAGTCGTAGGTCAGACTGTACTGTTGTTGCAGTTCTTCGCTGATACGGAGGGAACGATTGAGTACGACGATAAGGACGTCGAAGGGCTGTTTGGAGTCGCCTACCGAGATGTAGCCGCGGACGAGATAGGTCGCGCCTGCGTAGTCGCTCTCCTGCGGCATGAAGTAGCCGTAGACGCGGTTATCCGACACGATCTCGTAGAACCGCTTATTCCAGCCGTCCGACGAATTGGTGTTGTCGTATCTGTCGAATTCCGACCAAACGATCTGGTTGTTTCTGATGACCGGTTCTTCCCAACCGCGAACGGTATAGAAACCGAACTCCGTATCCCCTCTGAACCGGAGAGATACCTCTGTCGGCAGGCGGAAGGTGGACGTGTTATACGGGTCTATATAATAAATGGATATAGTCCCTTCCTTTTCTCCGTCCTCTTCATAGGTGTTGGCGTCGGCGTAATAGGAGACGCTTTCATATCCGCTGAAGTAGCGATAATTTCCGTCGTTCGACTCGCGGAAGATGTAATAGACCTGCGATTTATTAAAGACGGTATCGGTCGTTTGTTCGTACCGTCCGGCGTGTTTGATATAGTATTTTTCCGCCAATCTGTACCCGGTCTGTACGACGACCTGATGCATGGTGTAGAGCTTCAGGTTGGAACTGTACGCCGTCGTCTGGTAGATATCGAGACGTGTGTCTTTATCGGTCGTACGAGCATAGAAGTTGGAGATGCCCGTAGCGTTATTTACCGCGACGGGAACGTAGTAACTGACGCTCTCCTCAAACTCCGTATAATCGACACTGCGTTCATAGTATCCTCTGCCCGATATGGTCGGTAGCGTTTCTTCTCCGCCGACGGACAAATTAACTTTCGTAAAGGAATAGTAGCTGCGGTTACCGTCGAAATAGCCGGTCGCAAGCACGTAGTGTTCGTCTTGCAAGAAATAGTACTCTGCATTGGTCGGGATCAGCAGTTTATCGCTGAAAGATACCGGGTCGGAGATAGAGTAGTACTCTTTCCCTGCCTTAGCTACGGTATCCAGCGTCGGAACAAAGGTCGCTACCGTCGCCATCTCCGGGAAGAAGACGGTCTTTTCGCAATAGACCCGATTGCCGATAGGCGTACCTGCGACAGGATAGGTCTGCGTGATGTAGTATGCGCCGGTTTCCGTCCCTACGTAGTAGCCCTTGCGGTAGTCGAAGGTATAGTACCGAGCTTCGGGACCGGGAGAGCCGGAGAGGGTCGAGTTCAGTTCGTAATAAATACGTCCGCCCTCGGCAAGTTCGGACTCCGGTTTATACAGAACGGTGTACGCGCGGTAATAGGTCGTCGAAACGGCCTCGCCCTCCGGCGTGATAGCCTTGGTCGCCGTATAACGCCCGTCTGCGCCGGAAGCTCCCTCTTCGTAATAGCCCACTTCTTTGTAGAGCGAGCCGGAAGAGGTGGTATCGGCGTAGCGGATATAATAGGTCTTTTGCGCGACGAATCTGGAATCGGTTGTCAGCTCGAATCTTCTGTTGTTATAAACGTAATAGGTGTTCGCCGGAACGACGTTCCCTACCGTGACGTTCGCCGCCGAGAAGTTATAGGTGGTAGTTTCGGTATCCATAGAAATAGCTATGCCGGAAGCTATTCCGTCGTTATAAACGTTATTATAAATCCGCGACTCTTCTATAATTCGGGACATGATATTGACGTTTATTGTTACGTCGTCACGTAAGTTGTTTTCGTCGTCGAAACTGATCCTGACTTTTAGTCGGATGGTATTAAGGTTGGCGTTAAGGGGGGACATTTCGCTCGTGTTACCCATCGTGTGTCCGCTTTCGTTGTAGTTAATAAACGTACATTCACGATAAACGTTCAGGTCGGCGTAGGGGTATCTGAGATTGGAGATGGTGTATTCCACAACGGACCCGCCCGTTTCTCCGGCAAATACGCTATTAAAGATGAAGGTCATCGTGGTAGGCAGAGTGAATTTACCGGTGGAGTCGCTGGCGTAGGGGTCGATCACGATGGTGTTCTTTAAAAGTCTGCCTTCGCTCGCATCGTTATACGTCACGTTGCCGATGCCCTTGTCTTTATCCTCTTTAATACCGTAGTACTCCAATTGCGCCACTTTGGCGTACAGTTCCAGCCTGCCCGTTATACGCAGGTTGTTGTTGTCGGTGTCTAATAAAACGTAGCTATCAAAAGTGCAGGTGGCCAGCAAGAAATATCCGCCCGTCGAGAAAATGGTCTCGTTGATCGCCTCGTTCTCGACGAATTTCCAATTGACCTCGTAGCTGTTAATCGTACTTCTCTCGTAAACGTGGGTCGCGCCGGCAGCCTTTTGCGACTCCGTCGTGATGTTGGCGTAAATGGTCGTGGGTATCCTGGATTTATCGAAGGTATACCTGCTTTGATTGTAGTCGTAATAGAAGAACAGGAAGGGGTTCTCAATCAGAAGTACGCCGTTTTCGATGACGTAGATATCCTGTTCGGCAGAATAGGACATCCAGGGGTCTTCGCTACTGTAAGAAGTGGAATTGGTAAGACTGACCGCCATGTCCTTTCGCGGTATCTTGATTTCCAGACTGTACGGCTCCAGCGAACAGGGCAAGGTGTAGACGAATTTATAGGCGGCGCCGTTGATGACGTCGATACGAGTCTCCGGTATGGTCTCTATCGCAGAGCTACCCAACGCCCTGATGGTGTCGGTATAGTTTCCGTCCGGCGTCCAGCTGTTCGTCTTATACCGCACGGTGTAGTGTTCATTACTTTCGTTTGTGTAACCCAACGTGATATATTTGGGCAACTGATATCCGTATACGCCGTAGCGCATGGTAAGGTCTCTTTCAAAAGGCTCGATCATGATCGAGGTGTTTCTGTCGTCGCTCTTCGAGACTTCGGCACGAATGATAATAAGCGTTCTGGCGACGGCGGAGCCTTCGGAGAACTTATATAGTTCTATAAAGCTGTAACTGACCTTTTTGCCGAATTCTTCCACTCTGGTTCCTTCTTCCAGTCCCAGAACGGAGCGGTTAAAGAACTCGATGAGGCGCGCCTCGACGTCTTCTTTCGTCATATCCACGTAGTCGGTCGCCATGACGCGCAATTGTCCGCCGGCGGTGACGTTGGATTCTCCGCCGCCCTCGAAATAGAGGGTCAATCCGCTGAACAGATAGCAAAGGTACTCGTACGGGGTGCAGAAGTAACCGTCCTTATCCGCCAGGGCATAGGCCTTTGCCAAATCGAAATAAATGATCCTGCCGTAGGTGTCCGTGGAATAGGCCTTTACGTTGTTGGTATAATTTCTGTACGCTGCCTGGAAGGACATGGTACTTGCCGCCGTCGTCATCTCGCCCAGTTCCAGTCTGTTATTCTTTCCGTTGTCGTTGACGATGGAGTAGACGCCCTGCGACGTGGATGTCGCCGCGTAGTTGAGCTTGATGGACGAAAGGTTTGCCGAGCGTACGGAAATGGGTACGTATAGCCTCTGTTTATTGACGGTGCCGGCGCAAATATCGCCTTCGAGGAAAATACCGCCCTTAGATCTTTCCTCATTGGTCATGGTATCCCCTTCCAATACGGAGATAGCTCTTGCTATGCTGCCCAAATCCCATACGACGGGGAGGCTGTATAGGTTGTTCGAGGAACTGAATCTCACCCCTACGTAAACGACCTTGCCGGCTTGTTGTTGTTCTCTTATCTCTTCCAAACGGACGAGCAGCGCTTCGCTGTTCTTCTCATACCGATCGACGTCCAGGTATCCGCCCTCGGCCTTTCCGGCGTAAATGCCTTCGCTTTCCTGTACGCTGCTGTGGTCGTTGTCGTAGATATCGTTGTCGTTGTTGTATATATCTATATAATATACGCTCTGCGCCGCCTGGTTCACGGTGTAGTACAGTTCGCGCCGACGAATGACGACCGCCACCGTCGCTTCGTTGGAGATGTTTCCGCTACCGATAATATAGCATCTCAGTCCGGCAGTTTCCATATTGTACTTAAAGATATACCTGCCGTTCTCGTCGTAATACTTATCGTACTTTTCGGTGTGGGCGAGGAATTTACCCGAGCGGATAAGGGGGAACTCTTCCTCCTCGTCCTCGTTTATGACAAACCAGGTCAAACCGATCTGTTCGTCGTCTTCACCGATATCCTCGCTCGTCACCCTCGCGCCGCTACCGAGTACCGCCTCGAAACGCACCGGGATCTCCGCGATGTAATCGTCATAGGGGTCGATATAAATGTAGTCGCTATCGGGCGCAATCATGTGTTCGGTCAATAGATAGTACTCTTTCTCCGACGAGAAGTTGTCGTCTTCCGTCAAGCCGTAGCCTTTTATGATATGCTCGTATAAGTGTCTTTCTATCGTGCCGCCGACAATGAGCGTCGTTACCGCCGAATAGCTGAACACCCGTTTATAATAGGTCTTGGTACTCAAGAACCGCGCGTCCGTCGTTTCGGAATAAATGGGATCGCCGTTCTTGTCCTTTCCGACCTCCTCGTAGTAACTGCCGACGATGGTCTCGTTGTTCTGGACGGTCTGGCGGACGTAGGAATCCACCCTTTCATAGTAGATTTTGTTTTCTTGCACCGTAGCGTCTTCGGTAGGCGCGTAGCCGTCGACGAAGTATTCGTAATAGGACTCTTCTTCCGGTACCTGCGATCCTGCGCTGACTTCCGCACGGTCGTAGGTGTAGGAATAGAACTTAATATCCCTCAGATCGCTATACAGGTTGCGGACAATCATGGTGACCCAAATGTAGCCGTTTCCGTCGCCGATACATCCGTACACGGCAAGGTCGCGCTGTTCTGTGGACGGGTAGGCAAGACCGAAGCGTCCGTCGCTTCTTTTTGCAATAAGATGCAGTTCGTTGCCCTCTTTGTCCGTCGTTTGCCAGTTAATTTTGTAGTTCTTCCACTCTTTGTTATTGCTGTCCACGTTGACGTACAACCACACGGTGGTAGGCAACGCTCTTGCAAAGTCGTACGGGTTGATCTCGAAAGGCGCGTAGCTACTGTCGGTAAGGTAGAACTTTGCATTGCTGATCCTGACCTGACCTTTGTTAGGCGTTTCTTTATTGTCTTCTCCGATAGTGTACTGTTTTACGATAAACCGGCTGGTTTCTTCGTCGCTGGACAGATATCTACTGGGTTGTAAAACGTTCAGGCTGATGGTTTGAAGTCCCACACCCAGCGCGCTACCGAAGGGCGCGGAAGTAACCGAAGTCGCGTTCTGACCGTTGCCGAAAAGCGAAGAGGTACCCTGGACGGTGATTCTTGATTTAAGGGTCTCCGTACCCGCCCATTTGAGGGAGTCCTGCAAATACTGGGAGAAGTACTCGGCATTGCTCACCGTACCCGGTTTATCGGCGACAAGCGTACGAGTGGTACCGTCGGTGAATTTAACCAGGACCGTATGCCCGTCCGAACTGTTCATCGGAATGGAATAGGTCGATTCTATCAGATAATCTATGGTGTACCTACTGTTGGACTCATCGTCGATACAGACCTCGGCGACTTCCTTTCTCTTGACGTTGATACGTAGAGCAATGGGAATGGCGTAGCCGTTCTCATCGCCGAAGGTCGCCGTCGCATAGAAGAGTCCGCCCTGCCAGGTTATCAGACTGTAATCAAACGTCCAGCCGGATACTCTGTCCAGAAGGTAAATGTAGTTATACCCTTCTTTGTTGTAATACTTATTGTATTCGATATCGACTTTCGTCGTTTCGTCTTCCTCGATTTCCGTTCCGTAGAAGCCGAAGAAAACGATCTTCATTTGTTGCTCGCTGATGCCGTTTATGATGAGGTCGTATCCTTCCTCGAACAGGCTCTTCATTGCGTGCGTGTAGGGGTCAACGCTGATCTCGCCCACGACGGGGACGTTTTTCTGATTGACCACGGTATACTGGTCGCTACCCGACTTTATTTCCAGTCCCATGCTATCTTCGGAGACTTTTTCGTTGTTGACAAACGCCGTCGCATCGTTGACGGTGTTATCGCCCCCTTGTTTGAGCGTAACGACGTTTCTGTTGAGAACGGCAACGTAGATCCAGAACGCATTGGTGGCGATGCTGTTACTACCGATCCTGAGCATATAGGTCTCTACGTCGTCTTCGTAGTCCCCTGCCAGCAGGCACATATTATACCCGTCACGGGTAATGTTACTTTCAATAAAGCCTTCTATAACACAGTTGACGCTCCCTACCTCGAAGTTGTCGTAGCGTACGTCCACCTTTTCCGGCAGCGTCTTCGTGTAGGCCGGGTCGATGATAAGTAGGTAAGAAGGTTTATTTTCCGCACCCTTCCCCGTTGCCACCATCGTGTAGGCGTAGCTATGGTTGATGACCTCTCTGCCGGACAGTATGTCGGCAATAAGGTAGGTCCCTTCCGGCTCCAAAATGGAGAGTTTATAGCTGATCTTATATCCGTAAAGGTATGCCGTCGGGTGGTATTCTTCCACGCCCGTTTCGATCTTCGTGCTTTCTTCGGTATAGGTCAGATACATCGGAACGGAGCGGCTGTTGATGATGGTTTCTACCTGCTCTTTCCACTGACTGTTATCGGAATAAATGCTCTTTACGGTGACGTCCGAAAGGGTGGAGATAAAGGGCAAAGAATAGTCCCCTGCCGTCACGGAAGAAAGGTCCACCGCAGAAAACGATACCTTGATACGGAATTCGGTAAAGGTGTTTTCGATGCCGATCAGTTCGTTGATCGGGTCTTTGTCTTCGCTGGTCATTACGTTAATGACGTACCGATTATCTCTGACGTAGGACTCGCTGTTGCCGCCCAGCGTGGACATCAGTCCGAACAGGATCGCCATGTTGGACTGGCTGAAGAACAGATTGTTTTCGTCGGTCAGCTTCTCCATTTCCGCCTTGACCGCCTCGGTGGAGATACGGTATCTGAGACCGGAGACCGCGTTCGGGCCTACTACGTTATTATAATAGACGAGCAGTTCGTCCGTTTTCGCCGGGTTGCTGACTACCGTCATGAGAAGGGTCTCTTCCGTTCCCTCGCGTTTGTAGAAAGCAAGGTTGACCGTCGTCACCGTGACCCGTTCGCCCTCGGCGTCCAGACTGTCGAAGGACTCGCTGACTTTACCGCGTACCTGAATGCTTTGGTTCGAGGTAATATAGCAAGGCGTGTTCTTTCCGGAGCTGTCGCCTAAGAAGATTCCAAAGAACTTACCTGCGTCGATACCGGTCGTATGGTAGGGAGTAATCGACACGTCGTAATCGAGCGTCGTGCAGTCCGGCATACTGAATACGGTATAGTATAGCTCGTTCAGGTTCTTCGGGAAGACGATCTCGGAATTGCCGATACGGTAGAAAGTACCGTTGAAATACTCTGTATTCTGATAGATGCCTTGCAGAATAATATTGTCCTCTCCGTCGTCGATGAATTTATACGAGCCGATGAGGGTAAAGGTCTGGAAGAAGTCGTTTGGCAAAACGCGCGAGAGGGTCTCGTCGTTTCCGGTGAGCCAGCGACTTATCAAAAACGCCACCGAGGTATCATCGCCCCTTATTTCTTTTACCAATTCTTCCGTCAGCGTCACACGGAAAGTTTTTAGGTCGGGCGACTCCACCGCTTCCATAATCGACTCAAACAGATCCCTATCCATTTTCGACTTCTGCCGCTCCTCGTAATTGGTAAGAACGTTCAGAACGCGAACAAGGTGTCCGTAGAGGACCTGTAAAAAGGTACTCATGTTGAACTCGGTGAAATAGACTTTCGGCAAATGCAAACTTTCCAGATCCATCGGCGTGCCGATAAAGTCGCACAGTCCCTCCGCATTGACGTAAAGAAGTTCGTTATAATAATAGACGCTCAAAAATTCGGAAATGTTGGCGTATTTTTCGGTGACCTCGCTTTCCGTACTGCGCTGGTCGTAAATTCTGAACGTCATACGGTTTTTGGAATTATCTTTTGCGTTGAGGTCGTAGTCCAAAGATACGAGATAGGGGTCGTCGCGGACGGTGGGGAAAACGATCTCACCCTCGAACGATCCCGTTCCGGGCGTGAGTTTATCGTACTCGTACGCCGTCTTCATATGCTCCCCTTCTTCTATCTTGTTGACGGTAACGTCGTACTCATAGTCCATGGAGATGGCGTAGTCGGTACCGTCGAGCATTCTTCCTACGATATTCGCCGTGGTGTGGTACACCCTGCCGTCGGTCAGTAAGAAGCGGAATTCTTTTACGTTGATACTGTTAAAGGTGTACTCGAACAGTTTACTCAGCTTAAATCCGAGCATATTATAGGTCAGCGCGTCGAAGCTGGTGCCGACGCCCTCGGTGAACGCCTCTATGTAAGAATTGAGGGTGGCGATCAGAATGGTGAAGTCACCGTCTTTAAAGTAGACGGCTTCTCCCCTGTTTCCGACGGGGTTATATTGACAGTTTTTGGTGTCGAACGCACTGGTGAGAAGAGAACCTCTCCTGAAGTAGGTCTGCATAAGGTCGCCGTAGAAAAATCTGTATAGATCCATGCGGTCCATGAAGCTACTGAGCATACCGTATAATAGGTAGGCGTTAAAGTCGGTGACGCGATATTTTTTGTTGACTTCTTGCGCTTTTCCCGCCTCCGTCTTTTGGCTCTCCAATTTGCCTAAGGGGAAGAGGACGTCCGAAAAGAGGTAGAGGTCGGTGCTGTCGTAATAGAGGGTCAGGCGGTTGATGTGGTTATCGTTATCGAAGACTTTCAGATAATACTTATTTTTTTCTACGTTTTCGCCGTAGTTGACGTAGAAGGTGATGGTGTAGTTTTCCACCCCCGTTCTCAGCGTGTATTGGCTCCTGACCGAATACTCCCGCAATGCGTTTTCGGAATCTTCCGGCTCAATCAAAGCTACCGTACTCGTTAGTCCGTCGTTTACTTTTGCCAGATAATAGTTGACGTCGCGGAAGGTTTCTTCCGGGGTATCCTGTTCCTCTTCTTCGGGCGTGTTATCTCGTCCGGAACAGGCGACCATGCCGATGGCAGCCAGTAAAAGCAGTGTTAGCGCAAGTAAACTAAGTAATATCTTTCTCTTCATATCTACCTCCCGACCTCACTATTGAATTGGTGTCAAAGTTAAGGTCAGCATCGATGACGTTATTGTATAGGCGACCCCGTCGACGGAAATGACAAAGCTTTCCGAAGTCATTTTGCAGGTAACCTCATTATACTTCCAATATATGTTATCAATCTGAATTCTCCGGAAGCCGAGGACCTGTTCGTACTCCCCGTTTTCTTCCTTCGTTTTACTGATAAAGTGCAGCAGTTTATAGACGTCGTCTCCGACGTTGTCGTAGGGCGGGATCTTATCGCGTTTGGTATAAACGTCGAGGTCGGTCGCATCGTCCCAATAATCGGCGAGGACGCTGATAAATACCATATCCGTTTTCAGACGGTAATAGGTGGTACCTTCCTTAAAGGTGGTATCCTTGGTCAATACCTTCTTCCCTTCGCTGTCGACGAAATAGGTGTTTTGCGGAATGGTCTTACCGATCATAGAACGGAGCAGATTTACTTCCTCAAAATAGGTATTGATATCCCCGCTATCTTCTCTCGGCAAATAAACCGATGTCTCCGTTGCCGTCGCGTAGTACCCTTGCGGCGTAAAGTCGGAGAAGATGACCTTGACGGAAACGCTCTCTCTGTAGACGTTGGCACTGCCGTTAACCAGCACGAGGACGGTCGCAATAACGCCGGTGTCGCCGCCACCGGTCAATCTTTCCGGATAGCTGACGAAGTCGTACCGTTCGTTGATGGCAAGGAGCTTATAGGTGTCTTGCAGAGCCTTAGCGTCGGTATACGTTTTGTCCTTTGCGTTCAACGATTTGTTATATTCTACCGCCAAGCGGATGACGTCGTTCTGTTCGCTCTCGCTCATGTTGGTCCAGTTCATAAACAGGTTCATCGCATAGAACTCGATCGCCGAGGTGTCTACGTCGTACGATTCACGGACGAACTTTCTTAAATTGGAGATGACCGTTTCGTAGGTCTGATTCCACAGCAAGCGGACGATGAGGTCGGAGCGATCGTACTTGATCATGTTTTCGTTCAGTTCGATGACGCCCGTTTCCGGATAGGTGGAGTTGACGTCCATAACGAGGGTGATGTTGCCGCTTCTGCCGACCAGGCTCGGGGCGATCTCGTTATAGAGGGCGCACTCGCATTCGCCGGTGCCGATACATCCGCATTCCCCTGTCGTCAGGTTGTACAGCAAAGTATGTTTGGACATCTTGCAGTCCCCTTTGGGACAACGGATATTGTATCCGCCTTCCACCGCGGTAACGGTAAGGACGGAATTACATACCGAGCAGACGCACTGCGAGGGTTTAACATTCATATCTTTGTCGAACACCACGGTGAACGTCGCGTAGTAATGGGGCATATCCAGTTTGACGATGATGTTTTTGTTGGCGTCCATAGAACTTGCCACCGTCACGTTCTGCGGCGTGACCTGCAAGGTAGAAATGGACATTGCTTCGTAGCGGTAAACAACGTCGGTGGACGTGGTCGTGTCGTTGGTTGCCACCAGTCCGGAGATAGCGAACGAGCCGATGTCGTCGTTTCCGAGAGAGAGGCTGCCGGAGCGCCGTTCGTGGCTTGCGTCGCTGAGCAAGCTGGACACCGCCGTCTCATCCCAATAGAGGAGATATCTTCTGCGAACAAGCACGCTACTCATGGAGTCGTCGTCGGTGTCGTACTCTAACATTCTACTGGACGTATTGACGCCGCTGATCGTACCCGAAGCCGGATAGAACAGCTTTTTGATAAAGGCGCCGGAACTTGCGTGCGTGCTGATCGAGCCGTTGGAGTACATACTCACGTATCTCACCGATCCGTCTTCCTGCTTGATCCTTACGGAGAAGTCCACCAGGTAGCAATCGACGGAAGAATGGGTGTTATAGATACTAAAGTAGACGTTGATCGGGTTGATGTAAGTAAAGAGCCACGTTTCGTTATTGACTTCGAAGCTGACGCTCTGCCCCGACTCCGACGTCGTCGGCTGATACAGACCGGAGAAGCTCCAGGACGCTACGTACAGTCCCATGGTGACTTCCTGTCCGCGGCTGTTGACGATGTTGCCCTTTACTTCGGGCGAGGTATCGGTAATGTTGCCGGTGGGCTGAATGGAAACGTCTTTCCAGACGATCTTCAGCGCGTTGCCGTCCACGATGACCAAACCGGGCAGGTCGGACTGTTTAAACTCGAACGGGTTATAAACGGAGACCGACTGGTTGACGAGAATTGATCCCTCGTAGGTGTTAGCGAACCGATACATCAAATACCCTTCGGTATCAAAAGCGTCCATGTAGGAGATGGCAAAGTTCTGCGGCTCGCCGCTCCGCGCGATATTGACGATGGTGACGCTGTATTTTCTGCCGTCCGAGTCGCGGACAAGCGTTACGACGTATCCGCCCGATCCGTTGCCGGTCACGGCAAAGTCGGTATATTCGGTCGTCGTCGGTTGAGGACCGGAGGAGTGCGCATAAACGAAGTACTCCATCGCAAGTTCCGCAACGGCGTCGCGGATAACAAGGTCTTCTTCCACGACGTGTCCCTGGACTTCCAATTTTTCATTGACCTGCTGGCTGATGCCGGTCGCCGCTTCGTTGATATCTTTATAGAGGTCTGCTTCTCCCCCTCTGTAATCGACTTCTTGCGCCGCGCCCTTCCGGTTCCAGTTGATAGAGGTGCGGTATGCCGGTCCGCCGATCTCCTCGTCGAACAGAACGTTATATTGATAGGGCATATTGATAAAGGCGTTATAGACGTCCGTCCTATAAAGCGCCACTCTCAGATACATCCTCGATTGCGCCACCTCTCTGTAGGAAGTTTTGTTATTGGCTTCTTCCCAAGAAGAAATGGTGTCGCCCGTCGCGTAGTCCTCGCCGGCGCGCAAAATCTGCCGCGCGTAGTAGGTATGACGTTCGTTGAATACGAGGTCGGACGTCAAATAGAATTTTCCGTCCGCTCTGCGTTCGTAATAGGCGTAGACCAGTTCTTCCGAATCGTAATACTGCGTGACGCCGTTCTCCTCTCTGACCCGTCTTTCGTGGTAGCCGATAGAGTCGATATCGGACTCGGCGCGTACGGCGACGTTTCCTGCCGTGCTGACTACGTAAACGGGACGGATGCAATAGTACAGTCCGTTCTGAATATCCGACGTCGTCGGTTCTTCGACAACGGAATAGGAGTTGTCGCTCATATCCAGGCTGTAATAGTATTCCTCACCCAGTTCGTAGGTAGCGTAGAAGCGATAGTAGTTTTTGCTCGCGTCAAAGTACGACCCGACCGACTCGCGCTCGTATTTCGTCGCGCTGCTCCTCAGGTAATAATGATTGTCGTTGATCCTCGATCCGGCTTGCACAACGTCGATGGTGTTGTCGGTGATTATGATGATGGGAATAAACTCATAATACTTTTCATCACCGAAGTTGCTGATGGCGTTTTCCAGACTCATGCTTTCTACGTAGACCGGTTCGGTATCCACCGCCGCGCCCAGCGCCATAGCGTCGCCGTAGTAATAATACTGTTTGCCTTCTTGCAGGATAAAGTATTCATCGTTCGTTTCGTAGTACCCCAGTTCTGCATCGTATTCGTAATAGACGTCCTCGATGGGGGAGTTCTCCAAAACGTTGACCAGCGACAAATTGTACGTGTTCTTCTGTACGGAAACGGGGAAGTATCTGACGTCCTCCGTCGCCGGGATGAATTGATAGTAGGATTTATCGGCATCATAGGTCGTGTCTTCCGTCAGATGATAGTAGCTGTCCTCATCCTGTTCGTAGCACTCGACGTCGCCGAAGTCGTCCTCTTCCACCTTCTGCAAAACGTAGTAGGCTAAATAATCTCTATATACGTCGCTTGTCGGAAGGACGTAGACCACTTCGTTATTTTTATTAAGCGACCTCGCTTGGCGAATGGCGGCAACCGTTTCTTTCTCCACGTAAATTCTGGTAAGGAAGTTGCCGATAGCCTTGGTCAAGAGGGTATTCAGCGTGGAAGTAAAGTCGGTGCCGTTGACCAAACTACGTCTGATGGTATAGATGGAAGAATCATACCGCTCGATGGTGGTAAAGCTGTTGCGGATGATGTAGGGCGAAAGCGCCTTAAACTCCGCCAGCGGATCGTTGTCTCCGCTCGTTTCCACCTCGGCAAAATCGAACCATCTCTCCACCACGGCATTGATCGCCGATCTGAGCTGACGAGAATCGTAGTCGCCCATAGCGCAGTCGATATACCCTGCCATAGTGCATTTCAGCGTTCCGGGCATCAGGTAAGAGGACTGGTAGTCGCCGCTGACCGCCAAGATAGCGCAGGGGACGTTCACTTTCGAGTAGTCGCCGTTTACCACCTCGACCATAATGCCTTTTTCGTCGTAGGTAAAGGTTCTGACCCCTGCCCTCGAATATACGTGGTAATTGTCGATCAGTCCCATGCGTGCAAACAGCGTCTCGATGACCGTCTGACGGATGTGCATCAAATCGTCGTCCACTTTGAGGAAACGCCCGTTCTCGCTCAACTTGAATTTTTCATCCGCGGCAAAGACGGCTCGATAAATCTCCTCGATCATCATTGCGCGGTATAATTTTTCTATCTTCTTTTCATCGCTGTCCGACGGCAGGAACTCTATATAGCCGTACTTGGTCGCATAGGTCAAATCGAACTGCTTGACGTACAAAGCGACGGAATCGGTAGAAAGTCCGCCTTTTCCGATCAGTCTACGGAGCTTCTGAATGTTATTAAGAAGTCTCTCCGTATCGAACGCCCCTTCTACGGCGTTTTTATACTCCACCGAGTCGGTCAGATCCGTAATGGTTACTCTGGACATATAGCTTGCGAACGCGCGATTGAATTCTATCTCCAAATAGGCCTGGATCATGTTGTTATAGGCCTGATCTCTGTATGCCGTAATATAATCGGAGAGGAGCCTCGTCGCGCTGTTGAGGTCCGTCGTTGCCACTCCTTTACGGTTCCTGACGATCTCGCCTGCGTAGTAGTCGGCCAGTGCCTCCGCCTCTTTTCTCAGATAGTACAGAGCGAAACTTTCGCACAAGTCTTGACTGAGCGCAACGCCCTCGACGGCTTGCACCGATTGAATAACGTCCGCGCTCGCAATGGGAATGGCCGCATAGAGCATACTTCTTATCGTGCTTTGCGAAATGGTTCCGTTAATCTCCGCTGCCGTGGGCAGGTAGTTGTTGACGATGTTACTCTGCAACTTTTGCGCCTGATCGAGAATAAGTTCCAGATTGTATTTCAGACGTTTGACGTTGATACTGCTTAATATCTCGCTTTGTTTAACCGATTTCTCTCCTGTCAGCATCTCCGATACAATCTCGCGGATGTCGGTGTCGGAAATACTGAGTACCGCCTCGGTGAGCGTCGCTTCCTTGTCGTAGAAATAGAAGGTGACGTTGAGTTTTTGCTCGGTCTTATCCCTTCCGATCGTCGCCAAAAGGTTGAGCGCGCGTCTGTCGTTGATTCCGGTTGCTTCCAGCTGCGCCCCTTGCGCCGTCATGCGTTCGATGTCGATACCGTTTTGATTGTAATAAATCTTAGTTACCGTCTTATCTACGCCGTAGTTATATCTGACGTTTTCGAAGGTGAACGGTTCCGTTCCGCCGACGGTGATCGCCTCGAAGATGGTGGGCAGCGTAAATTCGTCCTTACCTAACGCCGCGGAGTCTTTGTCGTTATAGGCGTCTACGTAGATAGTGAAATGTCTTTCGTTGCCTACGTAATAGACGTCGGTATCCAGTCCGATCTGAGAATCCGCCCAGGGCAGTATCTCTATCTCCGCCGAAGCGATCCTTATTTGCAAAATAAGTCTGATCTGACCGTGCATTACGTTGTTTTCGTCCTGGTAACCGAGGATCATTGCCTCCGCAAAGAGTTTATCCTCGTTGTTCGTGCCTTTATAATTCAGGGTGTTATAGGTCTCGAAGAGCCATTCGTCCTGATACAGCGACCACTGGACGTTATAGATACTCATTTGTTGTCCGCCTACCGTAACCGTCAGAGAGGTCGGGATGTAGGTGACGTCTTTCAGGTATGCGCTGAGTCCGACGCTCTTGTCGTACTCGTAGATATTCTCGATCGTGATGATACCGTCGTCGATCACGAACATCGCGCTACCGCCGGAAGAACTGCTGTAAGTGTCCACCGTATCGTCGTCGATATATTCCGGCAAAACTTCAAGAACGATCTTTCTTGTCAGATAGAATCCCTCTTTGGTTATGGTGGAAATGACGGCGGAACCGCCGGAGTCGCTTCCCGTCCGATAAATGGCTTCTGCCGGGATCTCTTTTATGGTGGTGCCGGTAACAACGCCGGGGATATCGCTCTCTACGACGTACCAGTACTCCAATTTATTCGACAAGCTGTTGTAGCTGAATTTGGTATTGGTACCCTCGGTATAGCTACCGCCGCTGAGGATCTTTACGCCGCTGAGGTCGTTGATGGCGATCTTATCGCCCAAGTTGTAACCTTTTGAATACTGCGCCTGTCCCGAGGTGTTGTATGCCTGGATGGTGATGGTGGACGAAGAATCTGCGCCGCTGCCGGAGTCGTAATAGTAGCCGTTTCTGAAAGCGAGGATGACGTTGACGTCGTACGCGCCTACTCCCGTTCCGAGCGGAATGACGTATTTCCATTTGGCCGATTCGTTGATTTGAGTAATGACGTTACTTACCTCGATCTGACGGGGTACGTTGTTGTCCAGCGTTGCGACCATGTCGTTTACGTTCATGATTCCCGACAGTCCGTCGATGCTGACGTTTTTGTCGCGGATAACGGTATTCCTCGTCGAGACGCTGACGTGGTTATTGAGATAGCTCCATCTGTACAGCACTTCGTCCCGTTTGAAATCTATCGTCTGCAATCCGTCCGGACTCCTTAACTTGATCTTCGTCACGGCAGTGTCAAAGTCCGCTTGCGAATAGGAGGTAAGTACCTGCGAGTCGCGTCTGATTTCTATACCGCTTCTTGTGATGCTTTCCACCGTCCAAAGGCGGATGTCTTCTTTCAATTCATTTGCGACGATCATGGAGATGAGGTCGGCAAAGGCAATGGACACGATGTTCAGTCCGCTGATATCGCGTACACGTACTCTGCCGTCCACGACGTTAACGGCGTATTTGCTCCCGCCGCCGCCCTCGACCGTACGAACAAGGGAGAACGCCGATCTGGTGTATGCGCCCGTCGAATAGGAAGTAAAGTCCACTTCTATTCTGCTGATGTCGATAAAGGCGGTAGAACTGTTGTCCGTCGGATCGTCTTCGTAATACTGGTACATCTCCACCTGAGCGTAGGGCAGACTGTAATCGAATGCCTTTTGCGTCAAAGTGACGTCGGCGACTTTGTAGATCAGGTTAATAAACTCTTGCAGGTCGTAGCTGTCGTAAGAAGTGTAGAACGCCTCTCCCGTGTTCTCGTCCACCGCCCGGGTGAATACGCCTACCTCCGCTACCGGTACGTCCTGATCCAGTTCCGTACCGTTACTGATAATGATATAGCCCTTTTCCGAATTGATGCCGTTATAGTACAGTCCCACTTTGGTCGGGTCGTCACTGCTCCACTGGACGAGATCGCCGATCTTTTGATAACTTCTGTTTCCGTCGATATCGACAAGGACGTATCTGTCGAAAATACTTCCGCCTCTGTCGCTTTCCGAAGGCATCTCGAAGTTACTGAGAACGTAATTGTCGATGACAACGTCCAGGTGGACGATAAGGTCTATCTTCCTGTACAATCTGATTCTGTCAAAGTCCCCGAAGGTGTAGCTGACGGCGCCGCTTGAGGAGAAGATGCAGTTGTCGAGGAAGGATTGTCCGTTCATACGGCTGCTGGCAAAAGAACCGGTGTAGACGGTCTCTATGATCCAGCCGGTGTACATTTCTTCTATATCCTCTCTGGTCATTCTCGACAGCGTGGAAGAGTAGGTCTCCTTCCATTCGCGGATGTCGGAAACAAGGTGGAGGGTGGTGTTGGGTTTATAGACGATGGCTTCTCCCGTCGTCGTCACCCACTGTACGTTCTCGTAAGAATTAAAGTGAGTTGTGAATTCCACGCTCAATACCGACGGCAAGGTGATGCCGTTAAAGGTGTTGGCGTAGTAAGTATAGTAGGCTTCGTTACTGACGGTTGCGCCATCTTTTACGTAGACGGTCTGAATTTGATGCTGTTCCACCTCATAGTTGTTGCCCTGATCTTTGGCGTTTTTGTCGCGATAGAAGGTGATGGAGATGGGGTCTTTACTGAGCATCTTCAACGCCACGGTGATATATTTATATCCGCTGGTGCTGCTACCGATACGGGTCATGATACGGGTTACCGTCGGAGTATCGAAGGGAATCACCGCCCGGTAAGAGCCGTCCTCGTCGCTCTTTTGGATAATAGGCACGCCGGAGCGGTTCTCATAGTACCCGATACCGGTGGATTCGTCATAGTAGGCGTACCATTCCAGATTGCGGAACACGTGGCTGGAGCCGCCCTCGAAGTAAACGGTAATGAAGCTGGGTAGCGTCGCCGTTTCCTCTTGTAACGGGTCGATCTGATAATAGCCCTCTACCGAAGAACTGAGGATACCCGGCGTTCCGACGATTACGTCCGAAACGGTGAACTTGGTCGAGCCGTCCAGTTCATCGATGATCTCGTCCTCTAAGGTGAGCGGATCCTGTTTGGGACACTCTACCAACGCGCGAACGGTGACCGAGGGGAACTCCGTTTTCGTAGAGCCGCCCGGTTGTTCGTTCTCGATGATCTCGCCGGAAACGATGCTAATGGGATATACGTCGCCGGAAATGGTAGTATAAAGACGGAATATCGAATAGAAGTTGAGGGTGGCGGTAGCCACGTCGTACGCTTTGTCGGAATTGAGCGAAATGTCTATTCTTCTGTACGCATACGCCCTTACGTCTTCGTTATCTTTGTCGGGGTCGTAGTAATAAATGCCCTCTTCTCTTGCCTGATCGTCCAGACAGTCGCCGGCAATAAAGGTGGGGAATTCCGTCCCGGCGTCGTTGACGATGTAGTCGCGGCGCAGTTCTTCGGAAACGGCGGAATAAGGTACCGGCGAACCGTTCACAAGGTACAAAGCGTACTCGTAGCGATATTCGCTGCCGGTGTAGACCATTTTGCCGTTGGTGTCGTAGTAGACGTAGAAAGGTCTGTTGACCAGTTGTTTGGTATCCGAACGAATGGAAAGTCCCTCGGCATCCGAATTGAAGAGAGGCACTCTCCCGATACCGTATTCCACCCAGACGTTTTCGCCGGCGAGGTACTGCGTCGGCTCTACTTTGGAGCGATTACGAATTAAGAGGTATCCTTGGTTGGTGCCCTTATACAGTTCCCCTTCCGTTCCTTCCGGACGCAAAGCCACTTTCGCCGATTTCATGTCCACGGAGAAAGAGTTCATGTTGGTATACGCATATCCTTTTACGGTAAACACCTTCCACGTATCGAAGTAGTGTTCTCCCACGCTTATTTGCGCTCTGTGCGAAACCTCGTTTTCCACCAGGTCATCCCGTTGTTTTTCCGTGCCGGTCAAATCTCTGTATGCCACCGGTTCGCCGTCCAAAACGACGTCGATCCTCGCCGAGCCGCTCGCCTTCGCCTCTCTGATCTCCACCAAAGCCTGCCTATTCAGTATCATCGCGTACCCTTCGCCGTCTTCGGAAACGAGGTTCTTATCCGCGCCGAAGGCATAATAGTTGTTGCTGATCCTGAAGTCGTCTTCTTCGCCGGTGACAATGACGATGGTCTTTACCATTTTGTCTTTTATTTCCTGCGAAAGAGAAGCATAAGACACTTTCGCGCCGTTGACCGTGAGATAGATCCAGTCGCCGTCGACGTAGTATCCGCCCGCCCTAAGGTAGACGTTGCCGTCCGGGTCGAAGGCATAGACGTTACTTTCTTCCTCTTCCGCCGTCAGATTACTGCGCGTAACGCCATCTATAATAAGAAGCTCGCTCGTGCCGTCGTTGACGCGGAACAAATCGACGGAGTACTCTTTCAAACGTACGATGACCGTTTTGGATTTCATCTCTGAGGAGAAAATGTTTTCCCAATCCGTTCTATCAAAGGTCACGCCTTTAATTGTGAATTCTTCCCACTCGTTTTCGGTATACCAGTACCCCAAGCGGACCGCCGCGTGAGACTGGCTGTCATTGGTGATATAGGACTGCTCCAGTTCCTCTCCGTTGACGATTACCGTTCTATCCAATTCCTGTTGGGTAAAGTAAGAGGTGCTGGCGTAGATATAACTGCCGTCCAATTGAATGACCTGACAATTATTCTCCATGGCGTCGCTGAGGTATACGCTGGCTTTCCTGATTTCCACTTTGCCCGTCTTTTCGTTGAAACGGAAGAGGTTATCTTCGTAGAAATCGTTATATAGAAGCACGTTCTCGTCTTCGACCGACGTGCTTCTTATCAGCTCGTAACGAACCAGCGACTCGTAAATGCCGGTTGCCGGGTAGTAATCGACTTTCAGTTTCAGCGCGTATCCGTCGACGTCACTGGAATACAGTAAAACTTCTTCCTCGCCGATAACCACCGTCTTTCTCTTCATTTCCTGCGACAGGCGGTTATAGAAAATCTTTCTTCCGCTGTACGTCAGGAACGGTTCGGTCTCCTTTTTGTAGACCGCCGAAAGCACCATGGCGTTGCCGTTCTGGTTGTCGTAGAGGTATCTTCTGTTGCTCTCGTTGCCTTCGATAGGCACCGTCTCGTCCTTTTCCGCCGTCGTCAGATCGTCGTAAGCTACGAGGGAGCTGACGAATTCGTCGTAGTTGCGGAAGGCAAACATGGTATACGCCGAGTAAAGCGAGGAGTACTCCACCGCCTGGCGTACCTCGGCATGGCCGTCCACGTCGCGGTAGAGATATCCGACGCTGGCGATGCCCGATTGATCTATTATGTTGACTCTGCGGTTTTTGAGGTCGTCGCTCAAGCTCTGATAAGGAACGATCTCTCCTTCGTAAGTGGTGACGACGTCGTATCTGACGGCATCGTACGTAGAGGGGATGAGTTTTTCGGCATATCCGTCCTTGTCGGTGTCGCTGTAAAGATATTTTCTGCTCCCTTCCGCTTCGACGTCGATGGCCTTTTCCTCCTCCGTAAGGGCAAGCCCCGTACCGCTGTATTCCACCTGACGGGTGGTCAGCGCAACGGTAAAGGTGTCCGAACCCATGGGCATGTAGTGGTAGGAATACGCCGATTGATAGGTAGGCAGATAGGAACGCGCCGTTCTGATAAGGGCGTATCCTGCCCCGTCCTCGGTATAGTAGTATTCTTCCCCGCCCGGTTCGGTGGAGCCGTGAACGACGACTTTGATATTTTTCATCGTCGTTGTCAACGCCGAATAGGCGATCTTCTCGCCACCGGCAGTCAGCATCGGTACGCTTTCTTCGTTATACTCGGCGACCGTGAGCGTTTCCATATACCCGGTCAGCGCATTGGGCTTGTACACCCGGTACGCCTGTCCGGCGATCTCCACGTAGGCATTCTGTTCCGCCGACGTGAGATACTCTTCTCTCGTATCGATCCTCGTAAGCGACCGCGTTTCTTCGGTAACGCTGTCGCCGGCGTAAAGGGGCAGATATACGTACTCCATAAAGTAGGAACCTTCCGGTCCGACGTTGGTAATAACGCCGTCGCTCCACGTCAGTTCGTAAGACGGGTCGATCTGATAGTTGCCGCCCGACATGCCCGTGATGTAGGACATCTTAAAGACAAGTTCGTGTTCTTCTCCCCTTTCGTCCAGGAATACGAACACCGGTTGCGTCCCGAGGACGTAACTGTTGCTGTCGTAATAGTTCGCCGTGTACTTCCCGGAATAATCGGGATATTCCTCCGGATTGAAGGTATCTTCGTAGGCAAAGGTCCCGTCGGCGTTGTAGACGTTAAACTTAACGTAGCTGAATTTCCGCATGCTGACGTCCACGCGCAGCGCTACCAATTGTCCGTAGAAACGGGTATGGAGATAAATGGTGCTGCCGGCAGGCTTAATCAGCGACTCCTGGTTGTCGCCGTACTGATAGGCGTCGAACGTCCAGTTATAGTAGGTCATGTTCCGCGGCGGCGTATCGAAGAGCATACATCTGCCGTAGACCTCTATGGTCTGGGTATCGTCGTAATTGATGTTGAGATAGTTGGTTGCGTCGTATGCGCTGGCAAGGTCGTTGAGCCAGATGCTCGCAATACCGTTCGGGTCAATGATGAGGTAAGCAAGCACCGTATTCGACAGCGAATTTTTGAAAGCGTACGGCATGACGAAGGAGCCGTTCTCCGTAAAGATCGCTCCGTCGTACTTCAGACGGGAAGCCACCATGCTTTTTGCCAGGTTCCCGACGTTGTCGTTAAAGGTCATCGCCATATTGCTTATATACTGGACGAAGCTCCTGACCGTCTTGTACCCGAAAAGACGGGAAACGATGGTCATGCACTCGTCGTAGCCCAGTAACATATAGTAGGTTTTGCCGTCCACGATAGCGGTATCTTTGGTTTTGGTATAATATCCGCCGTCGCTGGTCATGTATTCGTAATAATTCTTCAGCTCGCTCGCCATCGGCTTGTTGACGGTGACGTAATGACTGAAGAACACGTCGTATTCGTTATTAAGTCCGATAAACACGCCGCTCTCGTAGCCGTAGTTGACGCTCTTTGCTACCGAACTACCCGATTTGCCGAAGAGGTCTCTCGCCTGCTCGAAGAAATCCATAAACGCGCTGAATGCAGGATCGTCCGGGTCTTTCGGGAGATCCCATTCGTCGGTATCGTTGGTCAGATTGAACTCGCTGATAAAGGCGGAGAACAGTTGCGCCAATCTATCGAAGTCGGATATTCTGTTCTCGGACATCTGCGCCGTGTCGGAATGCTTGGAATAGTTGACCGATTGTCCATTCTCTTTTACGTCGCAGTCACAATACAGGACGGACAGGTCCGCGTCGGTCAACGCTTCTTTTTCTCTTTCGTCCACGCACCAAACGCCCAGGTCGTCCGCTTCGTCGTTTTCGTTAGAATAGTATTTCGCGATATAGTCGGTCTGGATACTCATCTGATACAGGACGCTTCTTTCCCAAGCAAAGGAGATATCGAACACGTACTCTCTGAAGTAGTATTGAATAAACCGCTGTTCGGCAGCTTTGTAGGCCTCTAAGTAGTCCTCTTTAGTAAGGTATCCAGCCGATTTAAAGTTGTTCGTGTTGGACATATAGGTGTACTTTGCCATCAGGTATTCGTACGGGTCGATGGTGATACTGTCGATGACCGGCACGTTGGCGGAATAGTATTCGAGAACGTAGTAGGTATTCCCTTCAATGAACTTCGTATCGGTGGTGAATACGTATCTGTCTCCGTTGAGGACGTAGTAGGTCTTTTCGGGAATGGTATCGCCGGGGACCGCCACCGAAGAATCGACGACGCGGTAGACGTAGTTATCCTGGTCGTAAACGACGGCGAATTCTTCCGTGTCCACCTCACGGTTGGTAACGATGATACGGCAGGGGAAGGTGGTCTCTCCCATCATGCCTTCCGCAACGATGACCTCGGTCACTACAGCATAACCTTTTAACGTGACCGAACTCCAGTCGATGACAAAGCGGCAGGAGAAAGTCGCAACCTCACTTCTTTCCCACTTACAACGGACGTGCGGTTCCGGATCGGTGGGTTGCCATTCTTCTATGCCCGTCGTACGGCTCGGGTCGGTACAGACGTAATATTGATATTTGTCGATGAGAGGTTCCGCCGGTTCCATAACGAACAGCGCGATCGGATCGTAATACTTATCTATCAATTTACCGTCGTCGTCATAGATCTCCACGACGTTGAGACGGTCTTCGTCATTATAGAACTGCGGCGGCCAGTCGCCTTCGTTTCCGCCGTAATAAACGCTGTGCAGCGCGCCAAGCTCCGCCGAGATCCTGGACGAGAGGGTCAGATAGTAACGACGGATCACACCCATGAAGCTACCGTTGGTACGGGGCGAATACTGCGTTTTGCAAGCGGCGGTGACTTCTACCGAATCGGGATCGTACTCAAAGAGCATCTTTCTGTACTCGGCTTTGTAGATAAAGACACTCTCGCCGATATAGTGTTCGTTCTCTATATCGTTCTCGGTGTACATCAGAGCCATTTGCATATCGAAATAGTAGTACTCCTCTCCTTCGTCGTAGAAAACGACGTCGCGGATGCCCTGCCAGTAGATATAAATTTCGTCGTCGCTGACTTCCTGGATATACCTATTATCTATCTGTACGCTCTTTCCGTAATAGGTGCTGTAAAAATAGTTGTTGTTCTCTTTGGTGACAAGGACGTCTTTCAGATCGGCAAAGGCGAACTTAACTTCGGTGATGTCCTGGTTTTCGGCGATCTCGTCGGCAAAGAAGGTCCTTCCTGCCGAAACGATGGGCTGACGCATAAGAGACTTTTTAGCGCCCAGCTCAAAAACCATGATGGTGCCTTCTTCAATCAAAGTACCATCGTCCAGTCTGACGTCTTCCGGGAAAACGTAGAAGTCGTAGTCGAGCGGCTCGTATTCGTCGCGGAAGTCCTCGTAGAAATGGGTGCGCAGCGTCTCGTGGAGCGCCGTCGTGTAGGGGTTCTCGCCGGAGATATCTTTAAATGCGCCGACTTGGTACATATAGTAGTTCTTTTTAATCGCCTGCAAACCTTTTACGCGGTAGGTAAAGCCGGCGTCTACCTTGATGTTACCGATCAATCCGTCTACGCGGAACAAGCTCTGCAACGTCTCGTTACTGGAAGTGATCTCCAATTGCTCCGGTTCGGGAACGACGTAGGCGTCTTTACAAAGGGCGGAAATGATACTGGTAAGGGACAGGTTGAAGTCGCTTTCGGCAAAGGTAGATACGTCGTCGTTTATTGCTGTCTCGCCGTTCATATAGGCGGACATGGACGCCATAAAGACGTCCTCGCGGATCTTCACTTTCGGGACGGCTTGCTGTCCGTTTTTGTAGACGCACTCGATGCTGACCCAGATGTAGCCCATGGCGTGTTCGGCTTCGCTCCGTTCCTTTTCGTCGGTGCTTGCCAGCTTTTTATAGACTTCGTTATTAAAACTGACGTCATCCGAACTCAAACGGATAATGACCGTCTGCGATCCCTGAATACGTACGGTGATATCAAAGGCGCTCCTGCCCTCTCGCTTCCATACGCCGGTCGGGTCGCCCACTGGTACCTGTTCGCCCTCGTCGTTGACGTAGTTATCGGTGACGAACTGGTCGTAAATAAGCTCGAAGTTGAGTCCGGTGTTATTCGATAGGATATAAGGGGTGTTCAAACCGGAACTTTCACCGATGGTGGCGGAGAGGAGTTTACTCAGGTCTACCGTTTCTTGCGAACTGAAGACGAATTCTCCGTTCAACGTTCCGGAATAGGTGTATATGTCGCCCAGGGGTTTAAATTTACTGAAATCGACGTCGGCGATCTTTACCGCTTCACCGAAGTGGGTGGGGGTCAATTCCAATTTCCACATCATAATGGACGGTTCCGGCGGATCGGCGTTTTTGTCCACGCCAAGGTCGGTATACATGATCATCGTCATGAGGTTGGTGTCGACGTCCAGCGTCAGCGTGAAGTAGGTCTTTTCCACCATCAATTCCGCGCTGGGGATACCGAGCATAATTGCCAGCTGATCGAGCGTATACGGCAGAACGGAGTCGATGATGTTGATAAGTTGTCTGGTAGTAAAGTCACCGGCGCCCGTTTCGTGGAGCATTTGCTTAATAAGTTCGATATCTACCTTTAACGTTTCCGTATTGGCGGAGAACAGGCTCTCCTGCTTCCTGACCAATACCTTTTGATAGACGATATCGTCGATGTATTCTCTGATGTAGTTATCATCGTACTGGACGCTCATTGCCTCCCGAATGGCGACGATTTCCGCACGCGCCTCCAATAGGTCTGCCTCCCAGCTCGGCTTTATTTTGCCATCTCTGAGCGCGTCTCGATAGGACCTATCGTCCATAAGGAGCGCCTCGCGGTATATCTCCTCGTCCGCCGAGGAGAATTCTATTTTTTCCGTCATGGTCGTTTTATCCATGATCCTTTCCAGAGCCTCGTTCTTTTTATCGCCGGATGCCGGATCGAGTATGCCGTCAACGATGCTGACGATGACGTTGGAAATGAGGATATTAAACCTTCTTAACGCAAACGCCAGATCAAGATGTTCGTCATACACCTGCGGGAACCCGAGATATTCAAGGTCGATCCACCCGTACATATACTCAAGACCGGTGATATCGAGGTAAGAACGCTCGTTTTTGTAGTAGATACCTATCGCCAGCTCTCCGTTGGCTATATCGCGGAATTCCATAAACACGTTGTTGGTCGTGTTGTCCACCGGGTTCATGTCGGTACGGATAAGGGCGTCGTACTGCGCGTCCCAGGACGGAACGTATAATTTACCTTTGAATTCGTAGTTACCGTAATCGAACTCTTTATACCAATCGCGGTTTTCCACCTCTATACCCGGATCGGGGTAGACCCAGCCGTAGTCGAACGACGCGTCGCAAGTGTAGGTATAGGGCGCGCCCAATTGGTCGTTCATACCGCCGGTGAAGTGGAACTTGGCGTCGGTAAGGACGTTCTGCGTGCGCTCCTTATTCGGAGAGATCAGCGCGTTCATGTCGCACAGAATACTGTTGATGGTAGAAGTGGAAACGGCGGAGAACCGGAATCCGAGGTACTTATAGGTCAGCGGGTCCCATTTTCTGCCGAACGGTCCGAGTAATTTGACAAGGAGGTTGGTTGCGCCCTCTTTGACGGTGTTGAGGTTAAGGGAGTAGAAGTACAAGCTGATGATATCGTCGTTGACTACCCTCTTATATTTTTCACCGACCAGCGGTACCATGTAGTCGTGAATGGTGCTGGTACCGGCGTCCGACTGAATGCCCAGTCCGGAAAGCAGTCCTTCGACGGAGAGGTGGACGAGCAAGCGAATGAGCTGTTGATAAAGAACGGTATCACCGAACTCGGGGAAGCTCCTGCGCGCCCCCTGGATATCCACGTACAGTACGTTACCCGGGTCGTCGCTGTTACTGTTCAGTCCGTCGAAATAAAGCCCGATCATGACTTCGTTGGTAGCGCCGTTGTACCACTCGATGGAAATGTCGCTCTTTTTAATGGCTTCGTTATGAATCTCAAGCGCGTTGACCAGCTTTCGGGTGCCTTCGGGGTTGTTGTTGTCGTAGTAGTGTCCGTTTTCGTAATACTTATAGATCGGATTGCCGTCCTCATCTTCGTAAGGATAGGTATACAGGTAGGCGTCTACGCGGAGTTGAAAGTTGCCTGCCGTATTGTTCTGATTGTCCAAAACGTCTATATCGTAATTCACACCCATGTAATAACCGGTGTCGACAAAGGACTCGCCGTCGAGATATTCTCGCAAAGAGGTAATGGAGTCGGTGAACTCCGTAACCGCCTGTTCGTTGGTGGTGTGATCCTGATAGTACTGGTTCAATGTGCCGTCGTTGATGTAGTAGACGGCTTTGTCCACCGGGTCTTTGATATCGATCAGTTTGTTCTCCGAATCGGAAGAGCAACCGGTGAGCAACATTGCCAGCATCATCAGTGCGATAACGCACGGGATCATGACTTTTGGCAATCGTTTTGTTCTCATTTTTTTCTCCGCGTCAGCGAGCGCGAGCGCACGCCATTCTTTTTGATATTAAATATTATATATTTATACCGCGCGTTTGTCAATACTTTGTTGTTCGACGCTTTCCCCTTAAAGAATCAATTAAGAAGCCGCCTTTTTTTCACTTTATCCCTCAAATCAATTGCAAGCGTGCAAAAAAAATGCTATATTTCCCCCGATGAGTATATTGGAACTGAACGATCTTTCTTTTTCTTACAAAACGGACGAAGAGGAGACGATCGGCGTAAAAAACATCAATCTGACGGTGGAAAAGGGAGAATTTATCGTTCTCCTCGGTCATAACGGCTGCGGAAAAAGCACCCTGGCCAAACTACTCAACGGTCTGCTCCTTCCCGACGAAGGGACGGTATCGGTGGACGGGTTTTTGACCTCGGACGAGAGTAACATCTACAAAATCCGCAGTAAAGTGGGCATGGTATTCCAAAATCCGGACAATCAGATGGTGGCATCCATTATCGAAGACGACGTCGCTTTCGGCCCGGAAAACTTAGGTGTAGAACGCTCGGAGATCGTAAAAAGAGTGGAGTGGGCGCTGGAGGCGGTCGGTATGTCCGCGTACCGGAAAGGCACCCCTTTTAAACTGTCCGGCGGTCAAAAACAGCGCATTGCCATCGCCTCCGTCCTTGCCATGAAGCCGGACGTACTTATTCTGGACGAAAGCACCGCCATGCTCGATCCGCAGGGGCGAGAAGAAGTGCTGTCCGTGGTAAAAAAGCTGAATGCCGACGGTATGACGGTCATCCTCATCACCCACTACATGGACGAAGCGACCGACGCCGATCGGATCGTAGTCATGAACGCCGGTCAAATCGAAGCAACCGGCACGCCGAAAGAAATCTTTTCCGACAAAGAACTGATCGATCGGTGCCGTCTGCATCCCCCCGTTTGTTGCGGCGTCATGCATAAATTATCCGCGCTCGGTTTTCCGGTAGAACCGGTACTGACCGACGAAGAAGCCGTGGAGGTACTATGTCGATTGAGATAAAAGACCTCACTTTCGTCTACGGCGCGCGTACCCCCTACGAAAAAAAAGCTCTCGATAACGTCACTTTCTCGGTGAACGAAGGTGAGAGCGTAGGCTTGATCGGCATGACGGGCAGCGGAAAAAGCACCCTTTTACAACACATCAACGGACTGATAAAATTAAAAAGCGGTCAGGTTAAAGTTTTCGATATCGACCTGAGCAAACGCAAGCCGGACCTGATGCGACTGCGGAAACACGTGGGAATGCTGTTTCAGTACCCCGAGTATCAACTCTTTGCCGACACCGTAAAAGCCGACGTTATGTTCGGACCTATCAACTTCGGAATGAAAAAACCGGAGGCGGAAGAAGCGGCAAAAAAGGCGGTGACGCTGACCGGACTCGACTGGGAAGAAATAAAAGATCGGTCCCCTCTCGAACTATCCGGCGGTCAAAAAAGGCGCGTCGCCATCGCCGGTATTCTCGCCTACTCCCCCGACGTTCTTATTCTCGACGAACCGACGGCGGGGCTGGATCCGGCAGGTAAAAAAGAAATGTTAGACCTCATCGCATCGCTGCGAAAAACCACCGTTTCCACCGTCATTACCGTCAGTCACAATATGGACGAAATCGCCGAATATTGCGACCGCGTTATCGTCCTTGACGGCGGCAAATTGATCTACGACACCACCCCGGAAAAGCTCTTTTATAAAGAGGACGTCTCCGCCCTACGGTTGCACCTTCCGCACGCCGTACGCATCGTCAAATTGCTGGAACAAAAAGGAATCGTTCTTCCCCACGACATACTGACCGAGGACGCCCTCGTAAACGCACTGAAAGAGTACTTTTTGAAAGGAGGCGACCATGCGTAACGTTGCCTTCGGACAGTACTATCCAACCGATTCGCCCATCCATAAATTGGACCCGAGAACCAAACTTTTTGCCGGCGCGATAAGCATAGCAGCCGCCTTTGTCGCCGACTCTTACTGGGCGTATCTGGCTTGTTACGCATTTTTATTTATCGTCATTTTGGTATCCAAAATACCTGTTTTTCAGGTCCTAAAAACGGTAAAGTCGATTTTCGCCATCATCCTTATTTCCGTCATACTGAACGTCTTTTTCCATGACGAAGGGAAGGTGCTTTGGGCGTGGTGGAAGATAAAAATCACCGTCGGCGGACTGCTCTATTCGGGACAGATAATCCTGCGACTTATGTTCCTTGTGCTGTCCACTTCGCTGATAACTTTGACCTCGACGCCGACGGAACTTACGGACGGTTTAGAGCGGTTTTTGACCCCCTTAAAATACCTTCGTTTCCCCGTTCACGACGTCGCTATCATCATGTCGATCGCACTGCGTTTTATACCGACGCTGATGGAAGAAACGGACAAAATAACCATGGCGCAAAAGGCGCGCGGAGCTAAGTTCGACGTGGGCGGTCCCCTCGCTCGGGCTAAGGCGCTTTTACCCGTTCTTATTCCCCTTTTCGTCTCCGCTTTCCGCCGCGCGGACGAGCTTGCTTTTGCCCTCGATGCCCGTTGTTATAACGCAACGGAAGCGCGGACGAAGATGAAGGTTTTGCGCTTCGGGTGGAGAGATCTGACCGCAACGCTTTGCCTTGCTTTGTTTTTGACCGTCGTTATTTTTCTACGGTTGGGGTTCTTCGGATTGTTATGAGACGGATACTTTTGACGGTGGAATATAAGGGTACCGACTACGCCGGGTGGCAACGCCAGGAGAATGCGCTCGCCGTCCAACAGGTATTGGAAGACGCTCTGGAAAAAATGCTCCAGCAAAAGGTCGTTTTGATCGCCAGCGGCAGAACGGACGCCGGCGTCCACGCGCTCGGACAAAAGGCCCATTTCGACTACGACGGCAATTTTCCCTTGGATAAGATGTCTATCGCCTCACAGAGCCTTCTTCCCCCCGATATCGCCATTTTAAAGGCGGAAGAGGTCTCTCCCGACCTGCACGCCCAGTATTCGGCAAAAAAGAAAACCTACCGCTATCAGACCTATCTTTCCAGGGAGAACCATCCACTCTTAAACGACACCTTCGCGCAGATACCCTATGCGGAGAGTTATTTTGATTTTTCCAAAGTGGAAGAAGCGGCAAAATACCTCGTCGGCACCTACGATTTCATCGGGTTTTCCAATAAAGGCAGTCAGGTCCGCTCCACCGTTCGCACCATCTACGACGTCACCGTAAAAAAAGAAGGGACTTTCGTCACCTTCTTCATCACCGGAAACGGCTTTTTATACAACATGGTCCGCATTATCGCCGGTACCCTTATCTACGTCGGACTGGGAAAAAGAACCCCGGACGTCATCAAAAAGATACTGGAAACAGGGGACAGAACGCTCGCCGGAAAGACCTTCGCGCCCGAAGGCTTATGCCTTCTGGACGTAGATTACACCTGATTTTTCCCTTCAATATCGCCTTTTTATGCCGACAGCGGCAAGGTATTGAATATTCCGTACGGTACCCTACTTTCCCAACTCTCCGGTTGTTCTATTCCCAAACCGTAAAGTATGATCGACGCCACGTCCTGCGTGACCGCCTTTCCTGCCGGTTGTCCTTTTATGATATTGCCCTTTGCCCCTGCTACGGCGATGGTGACGGTGCGCTCCGTTTTACTGTTGCCACCGTGTCCGCCCAGGGTGCGGTGTCCGTGATCGGTCACAAGCAAAAACAGGGTGTCCTTCTCCCAACCTTTGGCAACGTACTCGTCGTACACTTCTCCGATATAACCGTCCACCCTCTCTATTGCTTCCCAATACTGCGCCTTTTTCCCTTTATCGTGTCCGAATTCGTCCACTTGGGCAAAGTACATGAAGGCGATCTTAGGCGACGTACCGCTCTCTATTTCGGAAATAAAGGCCTCTTTCATGTCCACGTCCCCTTTCGTCAAATATTTATCGTCCTTGTGTTTCAGCGGTCCGGAAAACTTAATTAAGTTGTCCAAATCTTCCATTATGCCGTAATTGATGGGATTCCACGCGGCGGCAGAGATCATTTTGGCGTCGGGGTATTTTTCCGCGCACACTTTAAAGACGGACGGGTATTTGTTTTTGGAATACTTCTTCTTTTCCGCAACGAAATTATTCACCCCGTGTTTTTGATAGCGAACGCCGTGGAACATGGACGTCCAGTTGTGTGCGCTCGTCGTTGGATACTGGCTCAACGCGTTATAATTGACCGAACCTTCGCCGAAGATCCTGTCGATATTGGGGGTGTTGACCTGCGGGAAATAATTGCCCGCGCCGTCGACGCCGATAACAAGAACTCTCTCGTAAGTTACCGCGCTCTTTAGGTCTTCCGCCGTGGGAAGCACGCCCTCGGAATACCGCGTAAAGACCAGCGCTCCCAAACAGGAGAAGACGATCACCAGCGATAAAACCACCGATACCGTTATCACGAGGATCTTATGTTTTTTACAAAACGCCCATACCTTTTTCATATCAACCGCCTTTATTTGTATTTTTTACGGAAGCCACGGAAGAACTTCCGCCAGCCCCCTTTCTTTTTGTTGAAAACGTCCACCAGTCCATCCACCGAATAGGGGGACAGTACGCCGCCCGAAAAGCCGCTGAAAGCGCGGAGCGGAATGGAGGTAGCCGTATTGACGATCATCGCCGCATTGACGGCGTCGCCTGCCATTTTTTTGCCGACGAACTGAATGGTCTTACAAAGGAACCGCCCGAGCCTCGTGCAAGATAGATCCTGCAACGTGCAGTTCTGGTGGAACTCCCCTATTTTGTACGGCTCGTTGTCGGGCAACGTTTCGCCGCAAAGGGCCTCGAATTGTTCCTTCGTGATCTCCTTGATCGCGCCGATGTCGCCGTAGACTTTTTTCACCTCGTCCGAATAAGAAGGCATCTCCGCTTCGGGGGCGTCGACTTCCGTCTCCGCCGTCCATAAGATGTCCCTCGAAGAGGTCCCGACGGAAATAATGTACTTGCCGGAAAGCACCGTCCAGTCCTTTACCGCGGTGTTATAAAAGGCAAGCGCGCGCTTATCTAATGGTATCTCCACCTCTTTGGTTTCGCCCGGTTCCAGATAGACCCGTTTGAACCCTTTCAGTTCCTTTTCCGCTCTGAAAATCGGGCTATCCTCTTGACCGACGTAGACCTGCAACACTTCGCTCCCCTGTCTTTCCCCGGTATTGGTTATTTTGCATTTAACAACGAATCCGTCCGTATAGGTCCCCAAAAGGGAAAAATCGGTTGCCTTAAACGTCGTGTAGCTGAGGCCGAACCCGAACGGGAAAGCGACCTTTTTCTTCGCCGCGTCAAAATATCTGTACCCGACGAAAATGCTCTCGCGGTACTCCACCGTCTTCGGTCCCATAGGAAAGCACTTCTGCGCCAGAACGTCATCGAGGCTTTCCGGATAGGTTTCCGCCAGCTTTCCGCCCGGATTGGCGTCGCCGTACAGAAGGTCCATGGTGGATTCGCCCACCCCTTCTCCTTGCAGATAGACGTTCAGAATGGCGTTGACGTTCTCTTTCCAGGGCATGGTAACGGGAGAGCCGCCTTGCAGGACGACCACCACTTTTTTGCCCAGCTCGCAGAGTTTTTTTACCAGTTCGTTATGTCCTGCCGGCAGGTCCATGTGGGTGCGGTCGAAACCCTCGCTTTCGTACAGATCGGTTAGGCCTATTACGGCAACGACGGTATCGTACTCTTTGGCTTTTTCCACCGCTTCATTCAATAACTTTTCATCCTTTCCTTCCCCTGTCAGAACGTAGCCGGGAAGGTACTCGAACGCTCTGTTTGCGGTATTCAGTGCCTCCGTCAAATGGACGAGGCGGTTACATTCTATGCGAGAACTGCCTGCCCCCTGATACCTGCTCTCCTCGGCGAGCTTACCGATAAAGAGGATCTTTTTATCTCTCGATAGCGGCAACGCGCCGTCGTTTTTCAGCAGTACCGCACCCTTGGCTCCCACCTCGCGGCAGAGCTTATGGTGACTTTCGTAGTCGGCTTTCGGCCGTTCCGCAGGCTTATTTTTCGCGCACAAATCGACGTAACGTAAAACGCGCCCGGTGGTGACGTCGAGGTCCTTTTCATCAAGTCTCCCCTCGCGTACCGCCTTGACGATTTTTCTGTCGTCGGCACCTTTGCAGGTGGGCATTTGCAGGTCCATGCCTGCTTTAATTCCCTCGACGCGGTCGTTGGTCGCTCCCCAGTCGCTGACAACTATTCCTTCAAAGCCCCACTCTCCGCGCAATATATCGGTGAGCATCCGTTTGTTGTCGGAAAGGTAGGTGCCGTTGAGCTTGTTGTACGAACACATGATCTGCCATGGTTGCGCCCTTTTTACGGTATTCTCAAAAGCAGGGAGATAGATTTCTCTGAGCGCACGCTCGTCGATACGGGAGTCGATGGACATCCGGAAAAACTCCTGATTGTTACCGCAGTAGTGTTTCAGCGAGCAGCCTACCCCTTTTTTCTGCATTCCGTTTACGTACGCCGTACTCATTTCTCCGGCGAGATAGGGGTCTTCGGAAAAGTACTCGAAGTTTCTACCGCATAAAGGCGAGCGTTTAACGTTTGTACCGGGACCTAAAACGGTGCTGACGCCCTGGTCTAGGGCTTCCTCTCCGATCGCCTCGCCTACGCGCGCCAAAAGATCGGGGTCCCAGGTGCTGGCAGTCGTCACGGCAGTGGGGAAACAGGTTGCCTTTTCGCTCCCTTTCATGACGTTGGTCAGACCCTTTTCCTCTTCCGCTCCCTGTTCCTTTCTCAGTCCGTGCGGACCGTCGGTCATCAGAACGGACGGAACGCCCTCTCTCTCGATCGGCTTGGTCGTCCAGAATGTTTTTCCGCTGGCAAGAGAGGCTTTTTCTTCCAACGTTAAATCGGCGATAATTTTATTGATATCCATGTCTTTCTCCTACTTTGAGAACGGTATTCTCTATTTATAGATTATAAAATATACCTTTTATCTTGTCAATTCCGAAAAATGTGTTGATTTTGTCCTGCCCGATGTAATATAATCAAAACATGGCTACGAAAAAAACAACTGGTAAGAAATCGGAAAAGAAAATAACGAGGGAACTGATCCTTTTTGCGGTGATCGTCGCCGTGATCGTGATTGTTTTTTTATTGCTCGTTTATTTTGGCGTAATTGATCTGTCCGCCTATTTAGGCGAACCGGAAGAACAACAAGCACCCGGCGAAAAACCCGCTAGTGCAGAACTCGCCGACATTGACCTAAGTAACTGTATAAAAATACACTTTATCGACGTCGGTCAGGGCGACTCCATTCTGGTAGAACTGGATACCGACACCATTCTCCTCATCGACGCCGGACACACGGGGGTCTCTTACAGCGAGGAAAAGGGAAAATATGTTGATAGGCCCTACGGTAGCGGTAGCGTACCGAAAGCAGTCACCGAACCATACTTTGCTTACCTTGACGAGGTTATCAATAATCACGGCGGAGATATCGACTACCTTGTTGCCACCCACCGCGATAGCGACCACATCAATATGCTCCCGAAGGTCCTCGACCGCTATCAGGTCAATACCGTCTTTTATAACGATTGCTATAACGAGTCCATGACTTCAAATCAGACTTCCGCAACGGCGAGAAATTTTGAAACGGCCGTGGAAAACGAGCCGGACTGCACCCAATATCAGTTTGAAACGGCGGACGACACCGTTATCCCCATCAAAACGACCAATTACACCTTGACCGTCTATTCCTCCGGCAACGACGGATTCACCGGGGCGCGTACCAAAGAAAACAGTATGTCCATTATCTGCCTGCTCGAATACGCCGGACGAAAGGTCCTCTTTACCGGCGATGCCGAAGTGGAAACGGAAGAATGGTTCATCGACAAAACGGGGAATGATGCGAACTTCGATGTCGACGTATTAAAGGTCGCCCACCACGGCAGCGAAAGCTCCTCTTGCGAAGACTTTTTAGACTACGTTCACGCCGAATACGCCGTTATTTCCAGCGGAAAGAACAACGCTTACGGTCACCCGAGGCAATTGATTCTGGACCGTCTGAACGAGAGGAACATGACCATCTACAATACACAAGACGACGGAACCATTACCCTATATATCGATTACGAAGGAGACATCTGTTTCGTCACCGAAAACAGTAACGCGGAGCAAAGTTCCGCTCAATGAAAAAGCTCCTTTACTTCCTACTTTTACTCCTATTGATCCTTTCGGCGTGTTCGCCGACGCCTGCCTATGCCCTGGATACGGTGGACGTTGTTTATCACGTCGGCGAAGTTACTTTACCGCCCCAACAGGTTTGCACAGGCGAAAAGGTGACTTTGCTTAGCTATTACACCCTCCGTTCCCTTTCAGATACATATGGTTTCAGCCTTACCGAAGGCACCGTTTACGGCTGGAGAATGGGCGCGGCGGACGGACCGGTTGCGGAGGATTTTATTGCCGAAACCGACGTTCATTTGTATCTTTACGAGGTGGAAACGGACAAAAAATGCACCGTTAGCTATCGTTACGACTATTTCGATGAACAAAACTTTATCGAACAGACGATAGAGTACCCATACGGGACGGAATATACCGTTCCGGAAAAGATCAATGATCAGCCTATCGGGCAAAATCTCTATCGCACCGCCCGGTACGTTGCTACAGACAATAACCAATGGAATATGCCTCGGTATCTGACCGAGGACTATACCGTATACGTCCAACTTCTCGCCCCGGCGACGATAACTTTAGACGGCGAAACCACCGCTTTTTCTTATGGCGAGCGGCTTCATGAACCGGAAGAAAGGGAGAACTTTTCTTTCGTCGGATACTTTTACGACGCCGCCTGCACGCAGGGATATGACGGCGTTGCCCTCAACGGACTGACCCTGTATACCGCCTGGGAAAGGGTTTCTTATACGGTGACGGCGATCACCGACGAGGGGGAAGAAAAGATTATTATTCCTCTTGATGAAGCCCTGCAAGAGGACGCCTTGCCGGAAGGGTACTACTGGTCGGACGAGAACGGCGAAGTGATCTTCCCTAAACAAATCGACCGCGACATGGTCGTTTTCGGCAGTAAAACGCCCCTGGAAACCGCTACGTCCGAGAGTACCGAGAGGGTCAAAACGCTGACAAAAGACGAGACGGCAGCCATTATCATCGTTGCGACGGCATTTTTTATCATCGCCCTCTTCTTTTTATTCCACACCTTCGTAAAGAAAAGCCCAAACCTCGAAAAAATCAAAAAAGCCATCAAAAATCTCTATGAAAAGATCTTTACCGCTTTCGTGGAGAAAAAGGAGAAAAAACGAATGAGAAAGAACTCTCGACATGTGCCTTTTAAAGAAAAATGCAATCTTTTCCGCGTTGACGAGCCGTACGCGATGAACAACGCATTTAAGAAGCAACGCATCCATATCGGACTCCTTCCTAAATATAAAAAGGCAAAAAATCTGCTGCCCGAGCCTATTTGGGAAGGACACGAGGGATACGTAGAATGTTACGACTACGCCTGGAAAATCGCCTTTTCCAATATAAAAAATCCCACCATTGCCAGCCGGTTCAAATCGCAATTTATCGACACCGCTTTTAACGGTTTTTCCTTTATGTGGGACAGTTCTTTTATGGTGATGTTCGGAAAATACGGCGTTCGTGCTTTTGATTTCCAACAGACGCTGAACAATTTTTACGCCTGCCAGCACTCGGATGGTTTTATCAGCCGCGAGCTATGGGAAAAGAAAGAGGGCGAACAGTTCAATAGCTACGACCCCTCCTCTACCGGGCCCAACATCCTGCCGTGGGCGGAATGGGAATACTACAAGAACACCGGCGACGTCGAGAGGTTGAAAAAGATTTTCGACCCCCTTATGGCATACCATATTTGGCTTAAGAAAAACAGAACGTGGCGGGACGGCTCCTACTGGACGACCGGTCTCGGTTCGGGGATGGACAATCAACCGCGCACGCCGCAAGGATACCAGGCCGGCCCGGAAAACGGACACGCCGTGTGGGCGGACGCCTGTTTCCAGATGATTATTTCGGCAAACGTACTGATCGACGTTGCTAAAGTCATCGGCAGGGAGGATGAGACGTTATTCTTGCAAAAAGAACGGGATCGACTGACTACTTTTGTCAACGAAAAACTGTGGAACGAAGAGGACGCTTTTTATTACGACCTATGGCAGGATGAGGATGGTAAAGACGTCCAGAACAAAGTCAAAACGGTAGGCGCATATTGGGCCCTTCTTGCCGGCGTGGTGCCGAAAGAAAAACTAGCCCGTTTCATCGCCCATCTGGACAACGAAAAGGAATTTAAACGTCCCAACCGCGTCCCCTCGCTCTCGGCTGACCACCCGATGTACGATAAAGAAACGGGGCGCTACTGGCTGGGCGGCGTATGGGCGCCCACAAACTACATGGTCATCCGCGGACTGCAAGCCTACGGCTACCACGAAATGGCAAACGAAATCGCCCGTTGCTGCGTCGAAAACGTCGTTTCCGTATTTAAAAACACCGGAACGCTGTGGGAAAACTACGCGCCGGAATCGGCGGCGAAGGGCGACCCTGCCAAGTCGAAATTCGTCGGTTGGTCGGGCCTCTTTCCCATAACCATACTACTGGAAGGCATCTTCGGCATCGAAGCCGACGCCCTCCATGACAGAGCCACCTGGCGCATAAGTTGCAAAGAAACGCACGGAGTAAGACGCTATCCTCTCGCCTCCGGAACAGCCGACCTCATCTGCACTTTTGAAAATGATAAACCGGTCGTAAAAATCAATGCGACCTTCCCTGCCGAGGTGGACGTCTACTACAAAGGAGAATTTCTTTATACTGCGAAAAATCAGTCTGACAAAAGATAGATCCGGAACGGCAAAAAAGCACGATTCTAAATATAAATTTGCAAAATATGGCGTCATTTGACGCCGTATTTTATAATCAAATCAAAGTATTCTTTCCACCGATAAAACCGTATCGGCATGGGCGAATGCCCGTCGAAATAAAGCACCAGCGCCGGGCGTATGCCGTTATGTTCTCCCGTCACCGCACACCCTATCAGCTTCCCTTCTTTAATCAACTTTTTTGCCGTTCCGTGATAATTATAATACACGTTTTAAATATACCCAAATAAGGTATTATTGAAACAGCTCAGGCGGGATAGGTTTGTCTTTACGGTAGAACGTATTGTCCTTATCTGTAATCTCACGCATAACTTTTGCCGGGATCCCTACGGCAACGACGTTTGCCGGCAGATCCTTTGTCACCACCGATCCTGCGCCGACAATGGTGTTATCTCCGATCGTCACACCGGGCAGGACGGTCACGTTCGCCCCCAGCCAACAGTTTTTACCGATATAGACGGGCAGATTGTATTGGTAGCCCTTTTCGCGCAAGGCGGGGGCTATGGGGTGCTGCGCGGTGCAAATCGTGCAGTTAGGCCCAATCATAGTGTTGTCGCCGATGTAAATATGAGTATCATCCACACAGGTTAAGTGAAAATTGGCATAAACGCCGTCTCCGAAGTGAACGTGCTTGCCGCCGAAGTTAGCGTAAAAAGGCGGCTCGATATAGCAGTCCTCGCCTACCTCGGCCAGCATTTTTTTCATAATCCGCATTCTGCGGAGCAATCCGAGCGGTCTTGAACTCGTTTTATTAAAACGGTGCATAATCTCCACGCACCGCATTTGATACATGACCAGTTTCATATCGGTGGGATAGTAAATATTCCCCGTATGAAGGTCCTTTTCATATTTAGAATCGTCCATTTTTACTTGTTATTGCTGTTTGCCAAAAAGGCGCGGAGCTTCTCGCTCTTGGGACTCCCGAAGACTTCTTCGGGCGAGCCGGCTTCTTCAATAACGCCGTTTGCCATAAAGATAACGACGTCGGAAACGTTTTTCGCAAACTCCATTTCGTGCGTTACGATAATCATAGTCGAGTCGGCGTTTTTCAGTCCGCGAATGACCTTTAATACTTCTCCTGTCAGCTCCGGGTCAAGCGCACTGGTCGGCTCGTCGAAACAGAGGATCTTCGGTCCCATAGCGAGCGCTCTTGCGATCGCCACGCGTTGCTGTTGTCCGCCGGACAGTTCGCACGGATAGTTGTTCATTTTATCGGCGAGACCCACCCTTTCGAGTAGTTTTTCCGCCTTTTTCCTGTTCTCCAGGCACCACGCTTTCTTTTCCGCGCGCAATTCCCGGAAACAGACAAGTTGTTTCTTTCCGAAAGGCAGACCGGCGTTTTTCTCGGCGATCGCCTTCTTCCGCTCCTTCACCGTCCTTTTAAAAGAAAGATTGGGAGCGAGCATAACGTTTTTCAGCGCGTTGTACTGCGGAAAAAGGTTAAAAGACTGGAAAACAAGCCCGAAATTGAGCCTATTTTGGGCAATCTCCGCCTGTTTGACCGACTTAGCCGTCGCTCCGTCAAAGATGACCTTCCCGTCCAATTTAACCGTTCCTTGATCTGCCGTCTCCAAATAGTTAAGACAGCGTAAAAGTGTGGTTTTTCCGCTACCGCTACTGCCGATGATGGTCAGCACCTGACCTTTTTCCAGCTCGAAGTCTATCCCTTTCAATACCTCGGTATTGCCGAACTTCTTTTCAATTCCTTTTACTTCTAAAAACGCCATATTACACCTTATAATAGCTGAGTTTCTTTTCGAGAAGATTGAACAAAATGGTCAACAATCCGACAAATATCAAATAGAACGCGCCCGTATAAAAGAGCGGCCAAATGAGAGCCGTGAGAGACATCACGTTGAACGCCACGAACAGTATTTCGCTGACGGCAATAATGCGCGCGAGAGAAGTATCTTTTACTAAAGTAATAACTTCATTACTCATCGGGGCCAAAATCCTCTTAATTACCTGTGGGAGTACGATATGGAGGAATATTTTACCCTTTGGGATACCCAATACCTGTCCGGCTTCGTACTGTCCCTTCGGGATACTTTCGATCCCACCGCGGAATATTTCGGAAAAATAACAGGCATAGTTGATAACAAAAGCAACGAGAGCCGCAATAAAACGGGCGGAAAAAAGTTTATTAAACGTTTCGTTCGCCGTCTCGAACGTCGGCCAAACGAAGTCGCTGACAAGCCCCGGGCCATAAAAAATAATGATGATCTGAAGCATGAGCGGAGTTCCGCGAATAATCCACACGAAACCACGAACAAGCCACCGAAGTGGCTTGAAATGGGTCATGGAACCAAAAGAAATAAATAATCCCAGGGGGAGTGCGAATACTAAAGTTAACAAAAATAGTAATACCGTACTCCCAAAACCCTGGAACAGTTGTGAATTTATCGATTCAAACGACATCGTTTTTTATTATTTTACGAGCTGATTGGAAACACCGTATTTTTCAGCAAGTCTCGCCATCGTTCCGTCAGCGATCAGTTCGTCGATAGCAGCATTGACCTTTTCAACCATGTCGCTACCTTTACGGAACCCGATAGCATATTCTTCAGCTTCGAGTTGGATTCCGGTGGCAATAGCGAGGTCACTGTATTCGCCCTTTCCTACCATGCTGTTTGCCATGATCAAGTCGATAACGGCAAAGTCAACGGTTCCGGACTTAACTTCGGTCAATGCATTGGTTTGCGCCTGGACGGAAGTAACTTTTGCAGTATCGGTCAATTCTTTTGCAGCACCTTCTCCGGCGGAACCGGCTTCAGCAGCGGCTTTTTTACCCTCAATAGCGTCCGTACTGTTCAAGGTAGCAAGATTAGCAGCTTTGACAACAACACATTGGGTGTTGTTGAGATAGGTTTTGGAGAAATCGACCTGACCCTTTCTCTCCTCGTTAACGGTAAATCCGTTCCAGATGCAGTCAATGCTCTTCCCATTGAGTTCAACGAACTTTTCTTCCCAGGAAATAACTTGGAATTTGGCTTTCAAGCCCATTTTTTCGGCAACAGCCTGCGCAAATTCCGTATCAAATCCAACAAGGGAATCATCCTCATCAAAATAATTCATCGGCTCATAATAAGTAATACCGCAAACAAAGTATCCTTTTTCCGCGATAGTCTCGTAATCGCTCTTGGATTTGTTGCAAGCGGTAAAGCATCCGATGCAAGCAACCATCATGACAACAGCCACAATAGCAATAATGATTTTCTTTTTCATTTTTAGTTCTCCTTATTTAACTTTATTGTTTTTTAGTTTAGCACTTTAATTTGATAAAGTGTTCCCATTATATCATGACACTTTAGTTTTGTAAAGTGTTTTTTGCAACTTTTTTAAAAATTTCTCAAAAATATTTGTACTTTGGGCGCGGATGATGTAGAATATGCGGGATGAAAAAATTATTTGCAGGCAAAGATCAATATGCTTTCAGCAGATTGATGTATATTTTAGAGGCAGGGTTCGAGTATTTTATTTCCCTGCTCATTACCGGGGCGTACCTGGCAAAAGTGACCTCCGATATCGGGATCAGCGACGGCGTGACCGGTATTTTGACCGCTTTTGTCTCTCTTGGGTATTCTTTTCAGGTGTTTGCCCTCTTTCTTGCCGGAAAACGCCCGGTCAAAAAGTGGGTCACCTTCTTCCACTCCGTCAATCAGCTCTGCTTTGCGCTCGTCTACCTCGTTCCCATCTTTAACGTAGGGACTTCGGCAAAAACAAGCCTCTTTATATTGTTCTTATTACTGGGATATATTATTAGTAACGTAATATTATCGCCCAAAATGAACTGGTTTATGGAACTGGTGGACGATAAGAAAAAGGGCGAATTCACAGCGACAAAGGAGATCGTCTCCTTGATCGGGGGCGTCATAACCTCCGTCGTCGCCGGCGTCGTCATCGACCACTACGAGGCAAAAGGAGAATTGCACACCGCTTTTATCATCACTTCCATCGCCATTTTCCTACTCGCTGTCTGCCATACCATGACCCTCGTCTTGTCAAAAGAAAAAGAACAACCGGCGGAGGAAAAAAAGAAGTTATCCGTCCTTTTAAAAGAGCTTTTTCAGTATAAAAGGTTACGAAAAATCATCTTTTTGTGCGTTTTATGGAATATTGCGACATATATCACTACGCCTTTTTACGGCAGTTATCAGATAAAAGAACTGGGCTTTTCTATGACTTTCGTCTCCGTACTGGCATTCGTTCACGCCGCTGCGCGTGCGCTTGTCAGTCATCCGTTCGGCAAATACGCCGACAAAACGTCCTTTGAAAGGGTGCTGACTATCGGCCTCAGCATTGCCGCCGCCGGGTTCATCGTCAACGTCTTTACCGTTCCTTCCAACGGAAAATATCTGTACGCCATCCACTATATCCTGTACGCTGTCAGCCTCGCGGCAATCAGCGGAGGACTCCTGAACCTCGTCTTCACCGAAGTCCCCAACCACCTACGGATGTGCGCCTACGCCCTGGAACAGGGCATCTCCGGTCTGAGCGGCTTTTTGGTCAGCACGCTGGGCGGACTACTCGTTGGTTACATCCAGACGAACGGGAACGTCCTCTTTGGCATCTCCGCATACGCCCAACAGATCCTCTCCGCTATCGGCGCGGTATTCACTCTGGTCGCCATTTTGTGGCTTCAAACGGGTTTAAAAAAATCTCCGGAAAATCTGCCTGAGGAAAAAGTTTAACGTGAAACACGAATAAACCGCTCAAACAAACATTCTTTCATCCGTTTCCACCCAACAGTTCATCTGCGCTGACGTCAAAGATCTCACAAAGTCTCCTGAGCATACCTATGCTAGGTTCCGTGCGCCCTTGCTCCCAATTAGCATAACAACTTTCAACCACGCCAAGCATTTTTGCGACTTCATTTTGTGTGAGTCCGCACCCTTTTCTGGCTGATTTCAGATTATTGCAAAAAAAGATATCCATATCTTTATTTTGACAAAAACTAGACAATTTATCTTGACACTAGATGTTTTGTCTAGTATAATTGTACCAAAGAGGAGAAATCAGGTTTTTTTCGTTGTCAATCAGGCTTTACTCTCCTCTTGAAAACAAAGGAGGATTATATGAATAAGTACGTTAATTTAGTGTTGAGTCTCATTATTTTGATTGCGGCAATCATTATCCCAAACGACTCATCACAGCCTAAAGTTGGCAAGGGCAATGGAAAAAACGAACAGATTGAGGATCTTGAGGCGTTTTCCACCCTCTTGTCGTCATTGTCCTTAGGACAGAATTACATTGACACCATTGAGGGTGAGATAGACGGCGCTGCCGGGATTCGTTATAAGAGCGTAAGCATCTCTTTCGATTCAGCAGAAAAACTATTTATCTCCGAAAAATACTCCAGCGCTTCCGGTAACTATTCCTTGACAACCGAATTGAAAGGATGGATGTATATGACGGAAAATGCCATTTTTTTGACTGCAAGCGGCTATATTAACATGGCCGACACCGACGGCAATTCTGCTTCTCATGTTAATTATTCTTTCGATTATGATTTATATCATACAGTAAATCCTATTTCCGGGATCTCTTATGCATATAGATTCAGAAAATTTGAGGCCATTTCGTCCGTTTCCTACACCGAAACAAATAGCAATTCCACCCAAAATAATGATTACTCAAACAATAATAATTATTCCGACAACAATAATTATTCCAATTCGAGTAGTTCTTCCTCGGCTAATAAAACATCAACTTCTCGCGCATGCCTTAAACCACAATATTATAATGAATGGCTGGTTTTAAATGAGCAAGACTCTTCTATTTCTTTTTCTGAACTCGATTCCATCATCGACAGCACCTATAGCTTAATCAATAAATGCGGAGAAGTTTTCCACGCTTTAGATGAAAATACAATTTCCAACCGGAAAGAATTAACCCTTACAGGAGATAATTTCAAAGACTTAGCCCTACAATTATTGATCAGAGATCTTGGCAGCTCTATAGAAGAAAAGGATATCACCGGAGGCAATATGCATCTTTCCGTCAAACAAAAAGAAAGTCCCGAAATGAAATATACTATGAGTATCAAGAGAAAAGAATCTGAAAACAGCTCTTCTATCAATATGAGTGCAGAGGTGTCGGAAAACTTAGTGTTTACCAACATCAACAATACAATTATCGAAAACATTGACCTGGTTGACGCCGCCAATATTTCCGATGCAATATGGAGAAGCAACAATGAACAATAAAAAGATTTTATCAATAATTGAAATTTCAACTATGATAGCTACTTGCTGCATACAAGCTATCGCTCTGCTACTGCTTATCCTTGGCGGCACTTATTGCTTTGGAATTCGAACGTCAATACTGAATATTATACAATTTGCATTTAATATTTTTAAAACGACGAAAGCGAATGCTCTCACGAACGTCACAGAACTCGCCGTAGCGGTCGTGTATGTTATTATTGTTATAGCATTTACAAAGAGACTGATATCTGACTTGAAAAAAACAGTAAGCTATAAAAGGAAAGAAGACATACGCAACCAATTATGGCTTTCCACGGTAAATGATAACTCGTCGGCTTTCATGTCCTATCTCCTTTTTTGCTTACTGTGTAATTTAATGAGCGAAGCAACGCTTGCATGGTATAATATAGTTTTCCTCGTTATTTCCGGAACTCTAGCCGTATTCTCCAAAGTTTTTTGTGCATTCAAAAATGAGGTATTTTGCTCCGTTAAAGGCGATAAAGTCCAAAAAGCGGATTATTCTTTTGTGTTACAATACACACTTCAGATTCTCTTACTTTTTGCTCTTTTCGTTTATTTCTTGGTACTTTTCTACCAACCTTGGGGAAACATTATGATTACCGATGGAAAAGGTGCCACTGTAACGCCCGGAACCGGAAGTGTTTTCATTTACTATATCTATGTTTATATTTTAAATGATGGCATGACGATCGTGTCTTTTATACTCCTTTTAAGTTTGATTGGAAAATTCATCCATCTTTCCGAAACGACAAGCAACCTTTCCTCCTTAAAAAGAAAAGCAAAAGGAATGATGATATATAATATCATTCTCCTTGCGCTAAATTGTATTGTGCGGTCATTATTTGCAGGAGGAGATATTGATGAAATTTCAGCAAACCTCGTTAAAACCTGGTTCCAACTCTCCCGCTCATTTTACCTTCCTGTCATGCTGTTGAGCATTGCATTGCATTTTGTATTATCCGTGCAAAATATACGTAAAAAAGAAAAAAAGATCGTTCCTGTTGATAATACAACACCCGGAAGCGAGCAAACTATCGAAACAGACGATTCGGAAAATGAACAGCAAATCGACTCCGTTATTTTAGAAAAAGACATTCAGGAACTTGCAGAATAATCCCAGTAAAAACCGATAAAAAGGGGCTGTTAAGAAATATGAGTTTTTTAACAGCCCCTATTAACAACCATGTTGTTAAGTAATAACATTTTTTACTCTCTTTTGATATCTTATTGACGGATTTAGTTTTCTTTTTGTTTATGTATCGAACAACAAAAGATGTTACGGCGGCGAAAGACGTCCGCGCATTGTAGAAAAAAGTAAGGAGAAAAAATAAGGGGTAACTATTTTCTGTGATTTTGTGCAAAAGCAAGGAGAATTACGGAGCACCCCAAAAAGCATTTGCTTTTGGGGGAAAAGGAGAAGCCCACTTAAAAAAGCACGTTGCCATGAGCAAACTGCTTTAAAAACGGTGCGCACGCCGTGGACTACCACAAGTGAAATTTTTGCGCAAGTTTACAAAACTATTCTTTTCATCCGCTTTTTATCAAAATTGTATCTTCTTTTATATGAATATCTTTGTCTATTGGACAGGCCGACATTCGTTTTATAAGTGTAAATCACTAAATAAGAGCCATTCCTAAAAAATACTGCTTTTTACACTTAATACTTGCGCTTTCCCTTATAATATGGTAGTATTTAAGGGAATAATCCGGAGGCAAGGGAATGAGAGCTTTTAATTACGATAAGATCAAAGACCAAAAGTGGGATTCCGAGACGCTCGGACTCATCGCCGCAATTTATAAAGAGGCGGGGAAACAGGAGCTTTATTTAAAACAGCGTCCGGACGAACTAGAAAAATTAGTGGATCTCGCCAAAATACAAAGTACTGAGGCATCCAACGCCATCGAGGGTATCGTTACGACCAACACCCGAATTAAACAACTCGTTGCGGAAAAGACGACGCCAAGGAACGGAAACGAACAGGAGATCTCGGGATACAGGGACGTTCTCGGGCTGATCCACGAGAGTTTCGACGCCATTCCCCTCACGCGGAATTATATTTTACAACTACACAAGGTTTTGTATAGTCATATGAATAACCCTATGGCAGGAAGGACGAAAACAGTGCAAAACTATATCAGCGCAACCCATCCCGATGGACATACGGAAATTCTTTTCACGCCTTTAGCTCCTTATGAAACGCCCGAAGCATTGGACCTTATTTGCGAAGAATATAATCGCGTGATCGGGAATATGGAGGTCGAACCGTTGATTGTCCTACCTGTCTTCATACACGACTTTCTTTGCATCCATCCCTTCAACGATGGGAACGGAAGAATGAGTAGACTCCTTACCACCCTTCTGCTCTATAGGAGTGGATTCTACGTTGGAAAATACGTTTCTCTGGAAGCGAAGATCATAAAAAATAAAGATTTATACTATGACGCGCTCGCGCTATCGCAAGAGGGTTGGCATGAAGAAAAGGACGACCCGCTGCCCTTTATCAAATTCCTGCTTGGAACGATCCTCGCTGCATACAAAGATTTTGGAGACCGTTTTTCGATTGTAGAAGTGAAACGTCCTGCACTTGAGATGGTGCGTCTTGCCACGCAAAATAAGATCGGGCGTTTCTCCAAACAGGATATCCGCGAATTATGCCCTTCTTTAAGCATGAGTTCACTAGAGGGTGCATTAAGGAAATTAGTTGCGTCTGGAGAACTGAAACGTGAAGGAGACAGAAAAAATACGCGATATTATAGATTAAAATAATTTTATTATTTTGTCACGAACTCCTTTTGCAGGGTAACATTTCTTATCGGTAATAAAAATGCCCTTCTTACTGGAAATAAGAAGGGCAATATTTTTTATAAACAAACTTTATTAATTCTGCGCTTTAAGGAAGTCGATACAACGGGTGACTTCGGAAATGCCATCCGGCTTTTGGTTCTCGCTCTCGACGACGATCCTGAAACCAAGCTCGATGGCTTTATTGAGGACAGCAACTACCGGAGCGTCTCCGGAGCCGAGGCTCATACCCTGTGCCGGTTTGCAGCGGCCCTGCTTAATGCCGTCTTTCAGGTGAATGAGGCGGATGCGGTCGGCATATTTAGTTATATGCTCGACGGGATCGACGCCGGCGTTGAACGCCCAGAAAGTATCCACTTCGAGGCAGCAATTGGTTTCCGAGATCAGTCTGGGATAGAAAATGGGGGTAAACCATTTTTTCTCAAACTCGTGAGAATGGTTATGGAAAGAAAGGGAGATTCCCTCTTTTTCCAAAATAGGTTGAGCGGCATTGATACGCGCCAAAGTGGCGTTTTGTTGCCGCTTGCTCCCTATGGGAGCACCCGGAATAACGATGTTCTCGTTGCCGATCTCTTTCATGTACTCGATGGTCTCGTTGATCTTATCGTCGGTCAGTTCGTTTATACCGGTATGGGTGCCGAAAACTTTCAGGCCGGTGTCATCGAGGATCTTCTTGATATCCTTTGCCGAGTATCCGTAGAATCCGGCGAACTCCACCCCTGCGTAGCCCATTTTCGCCACTTTTTCCATGGTGCCGGGCAGATCTTTTTTCATAGCGTCACGGACGCTGTATAATTGCAAACCGTATTCTTGCATGATCTCCTCCTATTTCTTCTTGGGTTTTTCATCGAAGTCGGGCAGGATGATCTCCACTTCTTTGCCCTCTTTCGCACTGCGGACGATACCGTCGATGATGGCCTGGTTATATAGGATCTGTTCGGGCGGCGCCGAAACTTCGGTGTCGTTACGGACGGCGTCGATAAAGCCGCGGAGCTTCATATAGAAGACGTTCGGACTCTTGAACTTCTTGATCTTCTTTTTGGTGATAATGCCCGTCGTCTGATTGACGTGGGAGAGTTCCATCGGTTTGGGGATGCTCCCGTTCCAACAGCCGGTGGACGGCACGCGAAGGGCTTTCTTCGTACCGAAGAAAAGGGTATCGCCGGGGGTCTCCAAGTTCATCGCCCAAGCAATACGGAAGTCGAGGCAGATGCCGCCTTCCAAACGAACGAATCCTGCCGCGAAGTCGTCTACGCTGAATTTTTCGGCATACTCGGGGTGACCGAGGAAGGTTTTGGGATCCTTACCGAAACTATTATTGAGGTAACCGCTGACAGTGAGGGGCTTCGGATAGCCGAGAGCGTTCATGACGAGGTCGAGGGAATAGCACCCGATGTCGCCTACCGCGCCGATACCGGCGGTACTGCTCTCGATAAAAGAGGTACCGAACGGGGTGGGAATACCATTGGTTCTTCCGCCGCCCGTCTGGACGTAGTAGACCTGACCCAATTCTCCACTCTGAACTACCTTTTTCAGCTCTTGGAAGTTGGGGTCCATACGCGGTTGGAAACCGATAGAAAGCTTCTTGCCCGAGCGTTTTGCCGCTTTGGTCATCTCGATAGCCTCTTCGATGGTAACACACATGGGCTTCTCGCACATAACGTTGACGCCTGCGTCGAGAGCGTAAATGGAGCATTCGGCGTGCGTCTTATTGTAAGTGCAGACGCTGACGATGTCCAATTTTTCGTTGTCGATGAGTTCTTTATGACTCCGATAAATCCGGCATTTTAAACCGTGTCTTCTGGCAAAAGCCTCCGCTTTTCCCTCAATAAGATCGGCGATAGCAACGATCTCGACGTCGTTCATCTTTTTGTAATTTCTGACGTGATCTCCCGCAATCCATCCGCATCCGATAATGCCGACTTTCATTTTTTCACCAGTGAACGGTTTTTCCTTCTTTTTGAAGAGTCTCAAAAAAAACGAGGGTTTATCTCCGCCCGGAACCGCTAAATCATTAGCCATTTGTACCTCCTGAGTATTTAAAAATAGAATATAATCATTATAATCTTTTTAAATAACAATGTCAATATTGACTTTGGCTTTGCTCTGTGTTAAAATAGTGCTATCACCAACTAGGAGGCTATTAAGTATGAGAAAATGGAGATGCACCGTTTGCGGTGAAATCGTAGAATCTGACGTCAGACCGGACAAATGCCCCAGATGCTTTGTACCCGGAGATAAATTTGTGGAAATATTGGAAGAAGGCCTGAACTGGGCCGCCGAACACGTCGTCGGCATTGCTAAGGACGCACCGGAAGAAATCAAAGAAGGATTGCGCGGCAACTTTAACGGAGAATGCTCCGAAGTCGGTATGTATTTGGCTATGTCCCGCGTCGCCGCGAGAGAAGGATATCCGGAAATCGCCGCTTACTGGGAAAAAGCCGCTTTTGAAGAAGCCGAACACGCCGCTAAATTCGCCGAGCTGCTCGGAGAAGTCCTCACCGATTCCACCGAAAAGAACCTCAAAATGCGCGTAGAAGCCGAAAACGGCGCCACCGCCGGCAAGACCGAGCTTGCCAAAAAGGCCAAGGCCCTCAACCTCGACGCCATCCACGACACCGTGCATGAAATGGCTCGTGACGAAGCTCGCCACGGCAAAGCGTTCAAAGGCTTGCTCGACCGTTATTTCGGTAAATAATTAAGCGTTTTAGCGAGAAAACAACAAAATCGAAACAAAAACAGAGGTGCAAAAGGACCTCTGTTTTTTATTAAAGTTGTTGGGGCTTTAAGCCTTCTTGCGACAGTTGCTTCCACACCTGCTTGGTTCCGGCGCAAGAGTAGGAATAGTCCGCCTCGTTTTCACAAAAAAGGATTGTAGAGTTACAATTGATGTGAGACTCAAAAAGTAGGTGCGTCCCTTATTTAGCACTTTGTTTTGCGATAACTATTTCGCACAGGCACTATTTAGCTTAAAGAGGATTTCTGAGAACTTTTCCCTTTTTTATAAAGAGTTATTGGACAAGAACCGGGCAAATGATAAAAGCGATTTTTTATTTGCTTCATCGCAATTTTTATAATAATTTAATAAAGTCATACTTTCCTGATCAAAGTCTGACGGGTACGCAGGGATGTTCCCAAGTTCGTCTTCCCTTCCCAGAATATAATCAATCGAACACCCGAAAAAATCCGCCATGCGTACAAGCACGGTAGCCGTCGGTTCCGTAATGCTCTTTTCCCAATTGTCTATTGATTTCTGACTGACGAAAAGCTTCGCTCCTAACGCTTTTTGCGTCAAATGATATTGCTGACGTAATTGTAAAATTCGATTGTACATGGCATTTCTCGCTAAGTAATTTTTTTCTTTTATTGTAAGAAGATTTTACTTGAAAACCATTGACAAGTAAGTTTTTTCTATTTATAATTTGGTTTAAAGTATGTTTATACTTAAATGCGTGTTATGGAGGCGGAATGGATAGTAATGGCAATAAAAATCTTTGGGTACGGTGTACTTTCATCAGTTGTCTTTTAGGCGTAATTACGATACTCCTCATTGACCCCTGCATATGTATTTATATCGATGGTCTATCCATAAGGGACGTATCGCCTTCTGATTTCCTTTTATACAATGTTAAAGTTGTCCTATCCTTAGCGGATAAAAATTCAGTATATAGAATGTATGTGTTGTGTTCATTCATTTTGCTGATGTTATTAGGGAGAATAATAGGAATTGTGTTAGCTAAAAGATACAATTGTAACGTGGGCAAGTATATTATCGGAGATATCTTAACTACTTTACCTGGCGCGTTATTTATTATTTTTATGCCACGGATTATAGGATGGCTTTCCCTCCTTTTTTTTGGAGAATACCCTGACCATGATGCCTGGGACGATTTTTATGATATGGCATATGATATAGTAAACAATATGACCATGGTCCTGCCACGGTTTCTCTCTGTAATAAAAAGTATTGCGCCTTAAATACGTAAAATCACTCCTTTCATCATTTACTAAAATATTAATTGAACGGGTTTTCATGCTTTAGAATAGTTTTTTTCTGCAATAGAAGAGGCATGGCAATGTTTTTCCACTTGGTTCGAACCCTGTTCTTTCTTCCACCAAACGAAAACACGCCTCTTCGTATAATCGTAAAAGAGCAAAGGGGTTTACAATCCCTTGCAAGTATTTTATAATATGGGTAAAACATAGTTCGGTTAAAATGAGGAGGGAGCGTTTTATGAAAAAAGATGTATCGTATATTTACAGTATTGACGGAACTGCGCCTAAACTGGGTCAATGGGCGATTCCGTTTGAGCCGTCGGTCGCCATGATAAACGACCTGGGCAATGGCGATTGGTCCGCCGTCACCAATCTTTACGCGTACAGCCGGAACGATGCGTTTTATCCCGTTTATATTTTGGATAGATTGTTGAGAACCGGCGTTGACGATGGGAGCTGGGCAAACATAGACAGCAAGCTCAACGCTCTGTATCCTGCCACCGGCGCAACGTCCCTCGGGCATGCTTTTCTCGTTCTGGGCGTAAAGGCATCGGTTTATCTATGGAAATTATATCCGCAGTACATCACCGGTTCTCGGTTCGGCGCGGACTATCGTAAATACGGCGACATGCTTTTGTTCGATTACAAAAAGAATCCGAACGCCTATATAGACATCGTCCAGCGGTTGTGCAACTACCTTGGCGTGACCTATCGCTCCAGTGGGAATCTGGAAAAGAAATTCGTCTCCCATTACGACAGAACCATTCTGTACCCGGTAAAAGCCGCCTGCCACGAGGCTCTTTATTCCCTTGCATACGCCCTTTGGAACGATTACGACGGAGCAAGGTCGCGCTTTAGCGTTACTTTCGACCATGTCAAAAAGTACGACAAACTCATGGGTACGCCCTATACGGCGAGTGGTTTTTACGAGAACGGTTTTTGCGACGATCTTCAAGAGGCTTTTGACGTCTACGATGCCATTCTGAACCTGAGCGACCGCTTCTTATACTATTGATAGCAAGAGGAATTATGTATAATCAAACGACAAGAAATTCAACTCAATTTTATGATCTATCGTACGTCTATTACTTTGACGGGACCTCAAAACTACTGTCCGACACCTGCATCCCCTACGAACCGTCGGTTGCGATGCTCAATACCCTCGTCGGGACGCCCTGGTCCGCATCTCCATACGCAGTGGAACGGTTCTTCTCCCGTGAAGAGTCTTTCTACGGATTGTACGTCCTGAACGCTCTTCAAAGATCCGATCACGAGGATTGGAAATGGGCGGAAATAGACCTCGGACTGACGAATTGGAATAAAAAGACCTACAGTACCTCTCTCGGGCACGCTTTTCTCGTGATGTGCGCCAAAGTCACGTTGTACCTAAGGCGGCTCTATCCGCAATACCTCACGGGTAGTCGTTCGGGCGACAATTATCGCAACGATAACGACGAGGTTTATTTTAATTATAATAAAGCCTCGTGGGCATTTGAGGACATCGTCAAAATGCTCTGTAAATATCTGGGTGTGACCTATCGACCCAGCGGAAAGTTAAAAGAAAGCATTTCCCCATACGGCGGGACGATTTACTCCCCGGCGTCCACCGCCTGCTACGAGGCTCTGTATTCCCTCGCCTACGCGCTGTGGTACGACTGCGACAACGCGAGGTCGAATTGGTGCGTTCCGCTCGAGTATATCAAAAAATTCGAGCGTCTCGACGGCGACCCCCACTACCAAAGTGGGATCTTTTTCGAGGAGCTGATGAAATCCTTTGATACCTTCGCATCGATCGTCCAACTGAACACTCCGTTCTCTCGTAGCTATGGATGACAAAACCCAATCTCGAAATATTTTATTGAAAAAAGGATCCTGTACAGAATATTCCATCGGTTGTCGAAGATATAAAAAGTAAAGGAGAAAGTATGCTCGAACTGACGACGAAAGAATTTTTACAACTGGATTTTAAAACGCGAGAGGAGCCTATCCTCGCCCCTTTCGGAGGTGCGGTGGTCGTTGCCGATCCGTCGCTGTTGACGCCCGACCTTTCGCCCGACGGGATGTGGCACATGTTTTTTCATACGACTTTCGGCGTGTATCATTTCCGTTCGCCCGACGGCATCCGTTTCAGTAAAGTGCAGAAGGTGGCTTCCCGAGCCATGCGGCCCAATATCAATCGCATTGGGGATAGGTATTATCTCTTTTATGAAAAGACGCGGAATTTACTTATCAATGCGCTTAACCTTGCCAATCTCGCCAAATGGCGGTCGCAGATATATTTAAAAACCAGCGCCGACCTCGTTCATTGGTCGAAGCCTCAGGCGGTAGTGACTGCTGCCGGCGGGTACGAAGATAGCCCTCGGGGTTCCTCTATCTCCAACCCTTACCTTTTGGAAACGGACGGGAAATACCGACTGTACTTTTCCTGCGGACTGACCTTTATCAAAGATTGCGGCTTTTGCGAGCCGACCTATATTCACTATGCCGAGAGCAACGAAGTGGGCGGCGGATACGCTGTCTTAGGCGCGCCCATTATTATCCCCGACAGCACCGACCCCTATCTCAACCTATGCAGCGGCTGTCTGAAAGTCTATCGGCTGAAAGACGGTTTTATCGGCATTCAGAACGGCATTTATGAGAAAGAGGGCGCCAGTCATTCCGCTATCCTCTTGCTGACTTCCGAGGACGGGAAGCGGTTTAAATACGTAAAAACGCTGGTAACGCCCCGTTCGGACGACGAAAAGAGCTGGATGCACCAGTTTGTCTACGCCAGTCACCTCGTGCCTTGCGGCAACGCTTTACGCCTCTATTTTAACGCGAGAGACACCTCGAACATGATAAAAGGTCGTGAGTGCATCGGCTATGCCGAGGCGATCATTCCGGAATAAACGCTCGCACCGGGTCTAAAAAAAGACTGTTAAAAAAATATTTCTACGAATTGTCGCCACTGTGACGTGAGCTGAGGCTGAAGCCTCAAAAAAACTCACTTTTACACAAAAAGCTCCATGATTGAGCCGCTATTATTTAATTATCCTTCATGCAATTTCCAACTGAAAAAGCAATTTGCGGCGATCTATCGCCAACTAATGCGACTTTTGTCACAAATCATGAGCTGCTAAGAAAAAAATTACACCATTAAGCAAAGGATACCCAGCGCGGCGGCGGCAGTGGGGATACCGATAATTGCGCCGTAGGTGACGAAGTTAAGAAAAGAGTACTTGACCTCGTACTTTGTCGTAAGTCCCGTGAACATAATGCCGGCGAGCGCGCCGATGGGGGTGAGAAAGGCGCCGATATTGCTCCCGACGACGGTGGCGTAAATTGCCTGAAAGTAACTTGCTCCCGTCAAATGAACGGGGAGAGTGCTGAAAAGTATACTCATCGGAATGTTGTTTATGAAGTTGGACGCCAAAAGCGACGCTCCGCCGTACGTCCATACGCAGGCCTTATCCCCCAAAATCTCCCCCAGTTTTTCCGAGATGCCGCAGGTGTTTAAGCAGATGACGATGATAAACATGGATAAAACGAAGGGTATCAGTTGCCACGGGAGCCTCTTTGCCGCGTCGGTGAGGTACTTCCAGTTCTTTTTAGTGACGAGCCGAACTACGATTACGGAAAGGAGCAGCGACCCGGCGCAGACGACGGAAATCAGCCACATAGGAAGTCCTATATAGCCGGAAATAACTAAAAAGACAAGGCAGACCGCCAAATGGATGACGCCTAAAACGAGGTCGGGTTTACTTTCTATCCGGAAGTCGTCTTCTTGCGGTTGCAGAGGCTTTTTGAGCTTGCGATAAAACAATAAAAGAATGATCGCCATTTCCGTAATTCCGGAAACGACGGTGGGGAGCGCCATGACCTTAAAGTAGTCGATGAACCCTATCCCGGCGGAAGTCGCGAGATAAATATTGGTGGGGTTGCCGATTACCAGCATCATCGACCAGGTATTCGCCGCGGCGAACTCGCTGACAAGGTAAGGCAAGGGGTGTATTTTCGTGTTTTTACAAAAGAAACAAATAAAGGGCGTCAGCGTCAGAATTACGATGTCGTTCGAGGTAAAGACGGTCAATACCGCCGTCAGAAAATAGAGGATGACAAAGAGTCCGAATTGACTTGTCTTGGCAACGGCGACCGCCTTTTGGGCAAGATAACGGAACAAGCCGACTTCGTCCAGCACCACCGAAAGGAAGGTCATGGAAAAGAATAGCGCGAGGATTTTTATGGGGTTGATTTCGGAATCCGCGGTCAGTCCGTCCCATACCGCTTGCGGTGAGACCAGTCCGGACAACAACAAAGTAGCCGCGCCAAGCATAGCTATCAGCCAGTAGGTTCCTATCCTGAGAGTACCAATTTTGAACGACGGCAAAAAGAGAATGGAGAGCGCCAAAAGGAAAAAAACAACGAGCGAGATTATACCTGCTGCCAGCATACTTCCCCTCGTTTATCGTTACCTTTTTTTATAGAAAAATTTATATACCCTTCCACAATCGTTTGCAGAAACATTTTATTATTTTATCCCTTCTTACGCGCCGGTTTTTTTCAATTGCACAATATACTCTTTTTTAGTGTGGAATGCAACTATATTACCCTTCTTTTCAGCTATTTTTCTTTGAAAAATAAAAAAGTCGTGGGGAAAATTTCGTTTACCCGTCAAAAGATTGTCAATACTCCTTCATATGGATAAAAAAGAGAGCTTTATTGCCGCTTTTTACGGCAACTGCGACCTGGTGGTGCGCCCCGTTAGCGAGGGTGTCACTATGTTCTATCTGGACGGTCTTGCCGACGAAAAAAGGATAGCCAAAGAGATCCTCGCGCCGCTGCTTGAAAAAGGCACTTCCTTCCGGACGGAAAGTCAGTTACTTTCCCTTTTGCAGTTTGCCGGGAACGTTCGCTTTTGCAAAGAGGAGAACGAGGGGGTAGCCGCCGTAGCCGGAGGCGACGCGGCGCTTATGACGGAAGAGGGATATTTTATTTTCTCCACCCGAAAAAGTAACTCCCGCGCCGTGACCGAACCGCCGACGATGTCGGTAATTAAAGGTCCGCGTGAGGGGTTTGTGGAAGACGTCAAAACCAACATGGTGCTGCTTCGCCGGAAGATCCGTTCCAACAGACTGGTATTCCTCTCCCTCACCATAGGGCGGATTACCACGACTACCGTCGTTATCGCCTACGTCCACGGCGTAACGCCCCAAAAGACCGTTGATGAAATAAACAAACGGCTCAGCGAAATCGACGTCGACGGCATCACGGACTCCTCGCACGTCGCTAAAATTCTGGAAAAACGCCCCTATTCCATATTTAAACAGGTAGGGAGCAGTGAAAAAGCCGACGTTGTCGCATCCAAACTTCTGGACGGGCGCGTAGCGATACTCGTAGACGGTTCTCCCATCGTTCTCACCCTGCCCTTTCTCCTCATTGAGGACTTCGAGGATATGCAGGACGGCTATAAAATGGCGTCGCTGGTCACTTTTACTCGCCTCGTTCGCCTCTTCGGAGCTTTCTTCGCCCTCTTTTTACCGGCGGCGTTCGTCGCCGTACAGTCCCACCAATATCAGATTTTACCGTTGCAACTGATGATAACCATTCTCAACGCCACCGGCGGTATACCGTTCAGTCCGACGCTGGAGATGGTCGTTGCTCTGCTCCTTTTCGAGATCCTGACCGAAGCCAGTATCCGCATGCCCAAGCACGTAGGGATGGCGTTGAGCGTGGTCGGCGCAATCGTACTGGGGCAGACGGCGGTGGACGCGGGTTTTTTGAGTAGTATCACCGTTCTTATCGTAGCGATGAGCGGTATCGGCGTTTATACCGTTCCCGATCAGGCGGGAGAGATCGGGTTTTTGCGTATCTTTATGGCCCTCTGCGCCGGCATACTGGGTATCTACGGCCTCCTGCTCGTCACCCTCGCCATGCTCGCATACCTTAGCGAATTCTCCTCTTTTGGCGTTCCCTACCTCTCCCCCTTTGCGCCGATAGAGGGTAAGGACCTGGCTGACGCCGTGGTAAAGAAGAGTTTTGTCGACCGCTACATCCGGCCCTTTTCTCTCTCCACCAATAAAATTCGCCTGAAAAAAAGGAGAGAACAATGAACGACGTCAACGGCAAGCAGCTCTCCGTTATGATCTTTTTTATTCCGCTCATCTTTAAAATGTCCATGCTCCCATCCTATCTTCACCGGACCTCCGGCGTGGACGGGTATATCATCGTGGGACTGTTTGCGCTTGCGGAATTTCTGCAACTATGGGCGGTACTGTTCGTCTGCGAAAGAGGGGGTATGAACGGCATCCGCGAGCGATACGGCAACGTAGTTTATCTGCTCCTTTCCTGTCCCCTTCTCCTCGTCATCGGCGTAAAAAGCATTCTCTTTGTCACCGAGATCGTCAACTACCTGACTACCTTTTTATTTTATAACGTTATCGACGCGCCCATCGTCCTCTCCCTTTTACTCGTCTGCTTCTACTTTGCCACCAAAGGCGCAAGGTCCATCGCGCGGATATTTGAACTCACTCTCTGGCTGCTCCCGGTCATTCTTCTCATGGGGCTTATTTTCGGAGAGACGACCTTGCAGGGCGAATATCTCCTCTCCGTCTTCGCCGGCGGCGGCAGCTCGATCCTTACTGCGATCGGAAAGTACCTCGTCTACACCTTCGACTTCTCCCCTCTTTTGTTTTGCAATATAAAAGTAAAGCGGAAAATAGGTATCGGCATCTTTTCCCTGTTCAGTATATTGGTGACTATGGGCTGTTATATGCTCTTTTACTGCCGCTACGGCAGGGCAAGCTATCTTATGGGTTGCGCCTTTGCGAGGCTCGCGTCCTTTGACACAGTCATTACCGAAGTGGGGAGCCTTGACTGGATCAGCTGTATCCTTTGGGTGACTACCGCCATTCTTAATCTCTCCCTGAAACTCAACGCCGTTGCCGAAATCTCCACCGGTTTCCGCCTTAAACGCCACTGGGGCGTGGGACTGTTTACCTTACTCCTCGCCTTTCTTCTCCTGAAAGTCTGGGTCAACGTAGACAAAGCCTTTACCATGGCGTCGAGCGGTATCCAGTACGTCGTCTTCGGCATAGAAGTCGCCCTGCCCTTTATCATGATTATTCTCTATTCTCACCCTCAAAAAAAGGAGCCTGTATGCGCCGTAAACGTAAATGGATCGCCACGCTGATCGCCATCACTCTCTTTCTCCTTTTGGGAGAATTTTTGCCCGAAGAACCTCTGCGTAGCAAAGCCATGGTGGTGGGCTTTGGCATCGACTACCCAAAAGACCAAACGGTCTCGATCCATCTGCAAATCCTGACGGGGAGCGGCAACAAAACGGAAACGAGGAGCAACACCCGTATGCTCTCTGCCGAAGGCTCGACTCTGGGAGAAGCCGCCTACAAAATAAGCCGCGAAAGCGGACTTTCGGTATCCTTTACCCACTGTAACGTAGTCCTTATCGGAGAAAGTCTGTTAAAAAGCCCCGTCCTCTATGCCACCCTCAACTACCTCGTCAGCAGTGCCTATCTCAGCGATAACGCCTGCCTTATCGCCTGCCAGGGGTCTGCCGGAGACTACCTCTCCGCTCCCGTAGGCTTCGGCGAAAACGCCGGTATCTATATCAGAGAAATCATCGGTATGTACGACCGCTTCGGCGACATCGTAGGCACCACCGTCCGCAAATACGTCGTCGACTATCACCGCCTAGGACAAACCGTCTGGATCCCCTTCATGACCAAAAAGGCCATTGATCCCATCATCCCCACTCCCTCCTCCGACAAAAAAGAGGACGACTACCTCTTCGAGATGAACAAAGTCGCCGTCCTGACAAAAGACCGATTTATCGGCATATGGGAAGAAAACGGCACCGTCGGCATCAACTGTCTGCTCAACAAAATCAGCAAAGCTCAGTTCCGTTCCGATGGCGACCACGGCGAAAAGATAGACTGGTACGTCCTCAAAAACAAAAGTGACCTACGTTACGACCTCGAGAAAAAAACCGTTACCGCCGAGCTGAAATTGCAAGCGCTGGTGAAAGAAATCATCGACTACTCCGGCAACAGCGCCCACGTCGATCGCCTCACCGTCACCGACTCCGAGATCGCCCGCCTGGAAAGTATGCTAACCGACCTCATCACTTCCTTCTACCTCGAAACCCAAAGTAAAAACGCCGACGTCTTCGGCTTTTGCGAAGCCTTCTTCGACCGCTACCCCCGCCGCGCCAAAGACCTCCCCCTCTCCGAAATAAAACTGGACCTCTCCGTCAAAGTCCAACTGACTTGATAAAACCTTCGTAAAGAACGGAATAGCTATTATTAAGGAATTGTGCGAAAATGAGCGGAGCTGCATTGACCCCGGATGAACTATTGTAAGTGAAAACTTCGCGCAAGTTCGTAAAATAAAAATTCAACATCCATGTTTTTATTGAAAAAAGTGATTTTCTACTTCACTATTATGATTCCTTTATTTTACGAGCGTAAATCACTAAAAAATAGCCGTTCCACTAAAGAGTTTGGCGTGGTTTTCTTTTATCTCGGCGAGCGATTCGCTGACCTCGTAATTAAACGCGCCGTTATAGCCGACTTTCTCCAGCGCGGAGAGGACGGCGTTCCAATCAATGATGCCTTTTCCGGGGAGCCAGTGACGTTCGTCGACGCCGTCGTAGTCGGAGATATGTAGAGTAGCTATCCTGTCGCCGAGCAGCAGAATGGCGTCTTCCGGCTTTTCCTGCAAGAAATGATTGACGTCCAAGCAGACGCGCAGGTTGTCTATATTCGCCCGGTCGAGGATATTTTTTGTCTCTTTCGCCGTGTTCATAAGGCAGGTGCGCGGCAGCGTTTCAACGCAAATAAAACGCTTTGTGGCGGCGCAGATGTCGGTTAAAGAAGAGATCAGCGCGTTGATTTTTTTCTCGCGGATAGAGTCGGGTATTGGCTCGAAACTGCCGTGCAGGACGTAGCAGAAGGGGTGGACGGCTTCCGTCCGCTTGATAATGGATATGATCCTTTTGACGATTTTTTTGCGACGGGAGTCCTTTATTTCGGAGGGGTCCCATTGGGTGCCGAAGGAGATATGGATGGCGTTGACTTTCAGTCCGCTTTCATTTACCGCATCCATACCCTGTTCCAAATGCCTGTACGTTCTCCGCTCTTTCCAGGGATGTTTCCACGCTCCTGAGATATCAAAGTCGATATATTGGTAACCTAAACTGACTGCTTGGCGCAATTTGTCGTGAAAATCACTCCTGCCGAAAACGATAGACGAACTCAGCGGCAAACGGTATTCCATAGTTTATTCCTCCCGTAGACTGTCAAGAAAATTTTTCGATAACGTATAGCCTCTTCCGTCGCAGACGTAACCGCTGTGGTCAGCGTTTTTTACGACGGTGCATTTGCTCCCCGGGATGTTTTCAGATAGGTATTGAACGTCGGAGGCGTGCATGATATCCTTTTCACCGGCGACGATATAGGTCGGCGCGGTGATCCTGGAGAGATATTCTTTAGTAAAGTCCGGCTCCTTTAACATCAGGTCGTTGAGCTTGTTTTTATGGAAGAGGTTATTCATCCACACGCCGGCGGTGAAATAAAATTTAAAGGTGGACGGGTTGGAGTTTGCACCGAAAGAGACGATAGCTCCGGGGACGTCAGGGTAATTTGCGGCGAGCGCGATTGCCACCATACCGCCGTCACTGTGTCCGATGACGTAGGGCTTAATAAGTCCCTTATTTGCGATGAATTCGCTGACGTCCTTTGCCATCAATTCGTACGTGATGACGCCGGGGTCGGAACTCTTTCCCTGGCACCGTTCGGCAATGCAGTAGACGGTATATTCGTTTGCCATAAGTTCCGCGATACTGACCAAAGACTCGGCACTGCCGCCGTTGCCGTGAACAAGCAGGACGGATTGCTCGCCGGAGCCGTACTTAAGATAGTGCATATTGACTTCGGACAGTTGCACGTAACCTTCCTCGATAAGCGGTTGTTTTTCAGGTAGCGTCCCCACCTTCACGTCCGCCGGATGCAGCGGCGCGGTGACCTTCTTTTGATAACAATATAGCACTCCGATGATTATACATAGCGCGACGGTTATGGACAAGACGGAAATGATTATTTTTTGCAGCACATTCATTTCTCCCTCCTCGGCAAATGATAAACAACCACATTTTATCACAGCGGTCATATCTTCGTCAAGGCAGCATGCAATCGAGCTTTGCTTGCGCGCAATCCGTCGCACGGATATTTACCATTTCCCTCGATTTCGGCATTATTTTCCTCTTGCAATATTATTATTAAAATGTTATGATTGAAGAAAAAAGAATAATATGAGGGTAAAAGATGAAAAAGCTCGGTGTTTTGCTCGTTTCCTGTTTGCTCGTTATCGGCGTGGTATTCGGATTGGTCGCGTGCAATGATGACAATTCCGAAGAAAGCGGCCTGCCCGGAAGCGCGTACGAAAAGGTCATGTTCGCATTTGACGGCGTGGAAAGCAGCTTCAAAGAGATAAAAGGCTCCCAAGCCTCGAACGGCGGCTCGAAGATTTTTGCGGCGAGCGCGGCGGATGCTCTTGCCACCATTAACGGCGTATATACCGCCGGGGACGGTCAGGGGGACGTCATTGACGAACTGGAGTACGATCAACCGCCCATGATACAGTTCCAATATCTCAAAGCGGTGTTGGAAAAGATGGGCGAAGGGTATTCTTTCGGGACTAAATATTATTACGACGTCACCGGGACTTTGTACGCCGATATCGCCGGCAACGAAAAGAAGTCGCACGCGGACGGCGACGGCTATAAATACAACTACTCCTTTGTTTTGGCAATAGAGATCGATATTGATGAAAACGACCTTATCACGGCGGACGTTTCTTTTGACATAAAAGTAACCCAGGGGGCGACCGAATACACCACCGTGTGGTACGTCGGGATGAAACTGGATTACGATATGAACAACCTAACGCCCAACTACACGTTGGAAATGATGACCGACGAGGACGAGATCAATCTTCCCTCGCGTAACTGCTACACACTGGAAAACGATTACGTTCAGGTCAAAGACAACAAAATCGAGGAGTGGAGAAAGTTCTGCTTCGAGACCGATCGAAAAGTAGTCAAAGACGCTACTCATTCCACCTTCGACAGCTATATAAACGAAGGGATCGGGTACAGCGTCGACACCACCAAATGGTACAAAAACGCCAATCTGAATAAGATCACCCAAATGAACGATACTAAGGCAAGGATGATCGCAAACGCCCTATTCGACCTCGGTCTCAACTCCACCGACATAAACGGCGAAGTTTTCCTTCGTAAAAACGGCGTTTCTCATAACTCCATTAAAGAAATTTATGACGAGATTTCCGAAATTTGGGGCGACGACATCATTTACGACATCGTCATTGACGAAGACACCCACCGGAGCGGAGGCAATGGTCAAGCGAGCGAAATAAACGGCATTACTATCCGCGAAGGCAACGGCGCCAACAACTTCGGCGACAGACAGTGGGTGGTAAAGAACGTTACTTTCGGCGAGCTACTGACCGATCCCGAAGCATGGATGGATGAGAACAAATCGAGAGCGGTGCTACCCGTCGTCTATTCCGTCGGCAGAAGCGGCAACCTTTTGGGACCGGTCGATCCTACCGCTGATATCGACTTTTTCGTGGTGGTAAACGACATGGAAGTGGCGGCGGAAGAGTCGAGCAAGGTTGCAGACGTCTTACTTGCCTTAGGCGAGCCGGAGGAGTTCGTTATTAAAATAACGTTAGGGAATTTCTTCGCCACTTTCGGGAATTCGGTACGAATAAACAGCGACGTTATCGAAGAAGCCCGCGCCGGGAAGTCTACTGATCTGATTGAAGAAGTCGACCGCCTCGGTTTCCCGGTCTGCAAAGACGCCAGGATTACCAAAACGGGTCCCACCGAGTACAACCTCTACGACCTCGATTCCGGTGAATACACGGAGCTGTTGAAACAGTATAATTTCATCTACACCAACTCCGACGGTAGCATCCTCGGAAAAGCGAACGGAAACGATTTCTTACAGGCGAGGTTCTACTTTGGAGAAGAGACCCGGATACAATTGCAGCTCAAAGAAAACCCATTTGAAGATTGGGCGACGGAGGAGATCACCGCAAAATTAAACGGCGTCGTCACCAGTTTCCCCGAGCCGAAAGGAGAGAATCTATTCTATGAATTCAACCGCGAAAACGGCGGACTAAGCGTCACTGTCTGCGGCATGACGGAACAAATAAGAGAACAATACAAACAGATCATCACAGGCAATGGCTGGACGATCGTCGGCGACAACGGCACGCAAGAAGTCATCCGTATCGTAAAAGAAGACATCGGCGTCTATTACGAATTGAACTTCGACGAAGGCGACTACGATATCGTAGATATCTCCTTTAACTATCGTCAGTACACCATGAAGCAACTGACCTATTCGGTGAACGGCGGCGAGGCAAAGACCTTCCCGTATATCAGTTACGGCGACTGGGACGAGTATAGCTCTACCTACTTCCTCTATCATTACGATTATATGATGTTAAAAGCAGGCGATACCGTCACCTTTGTCCCCGTTAACTTCACGCCCGATTCTATCAGTATGACTAACGCCGATAATTACGGAACGCTGTCGGGGCATTCTTATACCGTGAATAACAGCGGCGTCTATAAGGTTTGCTACTACGACAGGAACTGGGAAGAAAATAACGTTCTGGATATGAATATTCTGCCGTATGGGAACCTGAATGAATACTCCTGCGATTTAATCATCCACGGAACGCCGAACGAGAATCCGCAAGACGTGACCGATAACGACAGAAACGTCATTTTAAGCGCCTTTAAAAGGATATTCGGGACCGCCACGATTGACGGTCGGGATATAGACGTCTCTACGTACGTCACGATTACGGCCGCGGACGGCACCTACCTGAAAATAACTTTCTATTCCACCGAGAAAGATCCCTCGCAGGTCAGTTCGAGAATTCAATCGATCATTGGAGAACTGGGCGGCGAGAATTATCAAATCCAGTCTGATATAAAGTAAAATAAAAAAGCATAATAAAATAAAAAATTCTCTCGGGAAATACGACGTCCCGTAGGTAAATGCCGTCAGCCACGGTCCCACGCTCCGTCCGCCGAGGACAAACCCCGCCACGTCACGCGCCTTTCTCCTGCAATCGAGCCCAAAAGTCAAACCGAATCGCCCCCTTTTTGACAAACGACACGAAAAATTGACGTCTCTCCACCCCCTCGACTCTCCCCCCCCCGCAAGAAACCTCTCCCCCCAAGAATCCAAAGAAAAGCGCCGACTCTCGTCCGCGCTTTTCCGGTCCTGTCTCGCAGATTCCCTCTGCCTCTTATTTGTCGATATCCCCGTCGGTACAGTGGATCGTATACGCGCCGGTACGATCATTCCAATAATTACCTTTCTCAATCGCATTCCACTGCGCTTTTGCCCCATTAAAGGTAATACTCGTAAGACTGCTACAATCGTAGAACGCCCTATCTCCTATACTCGTCAATTGACTGTTTTCGCCAAAAGTGATATCCGTAAGATTGCTACAATACTCGAACGCATAATCTCCAATACTCGTCACGCCGGCGGGAATTGTGATACTCGTAAGATTACTACGATCGATGCGTATACCCCATTCGGACATAACTGCATCCATATTAAATGTATATCCAAAATCGTAAAACGCACCTTGATTTATTTCCGTAATTCCTGCCGGTAGCGTCAAATCCGTATCGGTACCCGTATATCCTATTAAAGATATATCGTCTCCATCCGTATACAGAATATATCCGTTGCTGTCGGTTGACAGTTTGCTTGTATAAGGCTCGGTATAGACTGCTTTAGTATATAAGCCCACGTATCCGTTATCATCGCTTCCTTTCGTAATATTCAAAGAGGATTTATTATACACTTCCACCAATTTATAACACTCGTAAAACGCACGACTTCCTATACTAGTCACATTTTCTCCGATGGTGATACTCGTAAGATTGCTACAACCGGAGAACGCATAACTTCCTATACTCGTCACACTATCGGGGATGGTGATACTCGTAAGACTGCTACAATACTGAAACGCCCAATCTCCTATACTTGTTACACTCTCGGGGATGGTGATACTCGTGAGTCCCGTGCAACCGGAGAACGCGCTGTTTCCTATACTCGTCAATTGACTGTTTTCTCCGAAGGTGATACTCGTTAGACTGATACAATTGTAAAACGCATCCTCTCCTATACTCGTCACACCGGCGGGGATGGTGATACTCGCAAGACTGTCACATTCTGCGAACGCATAATCTCCAATACTCGTCACACTGTCCGGAATCGTGATACTCGTAAGGCTCCAACAACCGTAAAACGCATAATCTCCTATACTCGTCACGCTATCTGGAAGCGTAATACTCGTAAGCATACTGCAATTACTGAATGCGCCATATAATATATTCCCACTCGTGACCGTGACGCTCCATAAAGAGGTGGGGATAGTGTAATCGGTTTTTGTTGTGCTTAACGTGGAAGAGCCGTAATAATATTGTCTTGTTACCATCCCTACGCCATCTGTACCGAAGATATAGCCAAAGGGATATTGATATGTATCGGTACTGGTTACGCCCGCGCGATTGCCGACAAAGGGTATGGTTAACTCAGCTAAAGAAGAGCAACCGCGAAACGCCCCTCTTCCTATACTCGTCACGCTATCGGGGATAGTGATACTCGTAAGACTGCTACAATTGTAGAACGCCTCATATCCTATACTCTTCACTCCGTTGGGAATGGTGATACTCGTAAGACTGCTACAACCGTAGAACGCTTTATAATAAATGACTTTAGTCGTATCGGCTATATCAATAGAAGTAATACTTGTATTCTTTGCTTTGATAAGGACAAAATAAGGATGTGTTTCATTCCCTAAATAATAGCCGTAGTCATATTCGTTATATTGCAGGCTTTGATAAACTGGGAATGCATCATCTCCTATACTCGTCACGCTATCGGGAATAGTGATATTCGTCAGACGGCTACAATTCTGGAACGCCCCATCGCCTATACTCTTCACACTGTCGGGGATGGTGATACTCGAAAGACTGCTACAATTGTAGAACGCCTCATATCCTATACTCTTCACTCCGTTGGGAATGGTGATACTCGAAAGACTGCTACAATTGTAGAACGCCTCATATCCTATACTCTTCACTCCGTTGGGAATGGTGATACTCGTAAGACTGCTACAATCGAAGAACGCATATTGATTAATCTCCGTGATACCAGTAGGTAACGTCAAATTCGTATCAGTACCCATATAGCCAATTAAAGATATATCGTCTCCATCCGTATACAAAATATATCCATTGCTGTCAGTAGACAGTTTGCTTGTGTAAGGCTCGGTATAAATTGCTTTGGCATTATATCCTACGTATCCGTTATCCTTGCTTCCTTTCGTAATATTTAAAGAGGATTGATTATATACTTCGACCAATTTATCACAATAAAGGAATGTGTAACGTCCTATATTCGTCACACCGGTGGGGATTGTGAAACTTGTCAGACTGGTACAGCTGTCGAACGCGCTTTCTCCTATACTCGTCAATTGACTGTTGTCTCCAAACGTGATATTTGTCAAGCTGCTACAACTGGAAAACGCTCCCTTTCCTATACCCGTCACGCCGGAGGGAATGATGATACTCAATAGACTACTACAATCGAAGAACGCACCTTGATATATTTCCGTGATTCCCGCAGGTAACGTCAAAGCCGTATCGGTACCCGTATATCCAATTAAAGATATATCGTCTCCATCCGTATAAAGAATATATCCATTGCTATCGGTAGAGAGTTTGCTTGCACCTTCTTGAGGCGTATAGACATTCTTAGCATAATAGCCTACGTATCCGTAATTACTGCTTCCTTTTGTAATATTCAAAGAGGATTTGTTATACACTTCCACCAATTTATTACACTCGTAGAACGCACTACTCTCTATACTCGTCACACTTTCTCCGATGGTGATACTCGTAAGACTGTCACAATACTCGAACGCATAACCCCCTATGCTCGTCACGCTGTCCGGGATCGTCACGCTCGTCAGTCCGGTGCAACCGGAGAACGCTTCGGCCCCTATGCTCGTCACACTGTCCGGGATCGTGATTTCCGTCAGCCCGGTGCAATCTTTGAACGCACTGTCATATATAAATTTTGTATTCTTATGAATCGTACAAGAAACAATATCTGTATTTTCCGCCTTCATCAAAACAACGTAGGGATTATTGGCGTTCCCTAAATAATAAGCGTTATCGTATTCGTTATATTGCAAGTTATTGCATGCTCCGAACGCATAGTCCCCTATGCTCGTCACGCCACTCCCAATCGTCACGCTCGTAAGTCCGGTGCAATTGTAGAAAGCACGCACCCCTATGCCTGTCACGCTATCCGGGATCGTTACACTCGCTAGTCCTCTGCAATTGGAGAACGCAAAATCTCCTATGCTCGTCACGCCGCTCCCAATCGTTACGCTCGTCAGTCCGGTGCAACCGGAGAACTCATAATCCCCTATGCTCGTACCGCTCATGATCGTCACCGTTTGCAACGCGCTGTTTTTAATATAGGTACAAGCAATTGCCGGAATCGTTGCCGTCTTGATCGGACAATCGGAGAACGCAAAATCTCCTATGCTCGTCACGCTGTTCCCAATCGTTACGCTTGTAAGTCCTGTACAACCGTCGAACGCAGAATTACCTATACTTGTCACGCTATCCGGAATCGTCACGCTCGTCAATCCGGTGCAATCTGCGAACGCACTTTGGTAAATAAATTTCGTCGTATCAGCTATATCGATAGAAGTAATTCTTCTATCTTTCGCTTTGATAAGGACAAGATAAGGATGTGTTTCATTCCCTAAATAATAGGCGTTATCGTATTCGTTATATTGCAGATTTCCACAACCTGTGAACGCACCACTCTTTATACTCGTCACACTGTCCGGAATCGTAATGCTCGTCAGTCCGGTGCAATAGGAGAACGCATAATTCCCTATGCTCGTCACGCCGCTCCCAATCGTCACGCTCGTCAGTCCGGCGCTACCTCTAAACGCATATTCCCCCATACTCGTCACACTGTCCGGGATCGTGATTTCCGTCAGCCCGGTGCAATCTTTGAACGCACTGTCATATATAAATTTTGTATTCTTATGAATCGTACAAGAAACAATATCTGTGTTTTTCGCCTTCATCAAAACAACGCAAGGATTTGTTTCATTCCCTAAGTAGTAGGCGTTATCGTATTCGTTATATTGCAAGTTATTGCATTCTTCAAACGCACCACTCCCTATACTCGTCACACCGTTCCCAATCGATACGCTCGTCAGTCCGGTGCAATTGTAGAAAGCTCTGTTTCCTATGCTCGTCACGCTGTCCGGGATTGTGATGCTCGTCAGTCCGGTGCAATTATTGAACGCACCGTTTCCTATACTCACCACGCTATCCGGAATCGTTACACTCGCCAGTCCTCTGCAATTGGAGAACGCAAAATCTCCTATGCTCGTCACGCCGCTCCCAATCGTTACGCTCGTCAGTCCGGTACAATTCTCAAACACATACTGCCCCATGCTCGTCACGCTGTCCGGAATCGTCACGCTCGTCAGTCCGGTGCAACCGGAGAACTCATAATCCCCTATGCTCGTACCGCTCATGATCGTCACCGTTTGCAACGCGCTGTTTTTAATATAGGTACAAGCAATTGCCGGGATTGTTACCGTCTCGATCGGGCAACCGCTGAACGCATAACTCCCAATGCTCGTCACGCTGTTCCCGATCGTTACACTCGTCAGTCCGGTGCAATTATTGAACGCTCTATACCCTATACTCGTCACGCTGTTCCCGATCGTCACGCTCGTCAGTCCGGTGCAACCGGAAAACGCCCACTCCCCAATGCTCGTCACGCTGTCCGGAATCGTAACGCTCGTCAGTCTGGTGCAAGAGTAGAACGCATTATTCGGTATGCTCGTTCCGCTCGTGATCGTCACCGTTTGCAACACGCTGTTTTTAATATAGGTACAAGCAATTGCCGGGATTGTTACCGTCTCGATCGGGCAACCGCTGAACGCATAACTCCCAATGCTCGTCACGCTGTTCCCGATCGTTACACTCGTCAGTCCGGTGCAATTATTGAACGCTCTATACCCTATACTCGTCACGCTGTTCCCGATCGTCACACTCGTCAGTCCGGTGCAACCTCTAAACGCATATTCCCCTATGCTCATCACGGTATCTCCGGCGGGGGAAGTATTCGGAATGACGATGTCGGTTTCGGTACAAGTGCCAATTCCAGAAACATAGCACGTACTGTCGCCGTTAGATGTAAATTTGAGACCTTCGCTTGGCTTTTTTGCACCACATACCGTGCAAATGCCGTTTTCATAATGATGTCCCAATGCGGCTATCGCTTGTTGGGCGACGAGGATTTCTCCGCAGACCGAGCAGTGTTTCCCTTCGGTCAAACCCGTTTCGGTGCAAGTCGGTGCGACGGCTTGATCGATCACTTCGGTATGTCCGGTTGCGGCAATCGCCCGATAGGTTGTATAGTTGCAACGAGTACAGGTATCGTATGCTTCCCACCCGATTTCAGTGCAGGTAGCCGCCTGTCCGTCATGGTGGACAAGATCGTGACCCAACGCCGCTATCACCTGATAGGTCGTATAGTCGCAACGAGTACAAGTATCATACGCTCCCCACCCGATTTCGGTGCAGGTAGCCTCTTGTTCGTCGTGGTGGACGAGATTATGCCCCAGCGCATCAACGTAGGCGTCTACATAAGCATTTCCACAGCGAGAACAGGTATGCGTGGTATACCCTTGCGCCGTACAGGTAGGCGCCGTCACGATCGCATTATAGTCGTGTCCCAATACGGAAACAACTTGTTGTTCGACGAGGATTTCTCTACAGACCGAACAATGTTTTCCTTCGGTCAGACCTGTTTTCATACAGGTCGGCGAAACCGCCTCGTCAATGATTTCGGTATGACCGGTCGGCAAAATCTCTGCAGTTTCTTCTTCTCCGCAGGAGCAAGTACGCTTTTTCAGCCCTTTTTCGGTGCAGGTCGGATTCGTTACGATCGTCCAATTCCCGAACGCATGGTCGTGCGACTCACGTGTAACGGAAAAGACGTACTCAACGGAAACGTCACCCGAACCGACTACGACGTAAAACGTGTTTTGTCCGATGGACAGATCGGTCGCCTCTACCCGCGCGGTATGTTCGCGATCGGAATAGACCGTCACTTCCGTTCCTTCCGCGAGATTCAGCGCTCCGAAATCGAATCTTTCGATTCCGTTGGTTACGGTGACGGATATTTGTTTGGATTCGTTATCAAAAGTACCGGATTGCACATTCTCGAGTGCATTGACCGCCGTCTGCAATTCGGTCGACAGCGTTTCTTCGGTAATGATCGGCGAGGAAGGCTCCGAACCGCCACTATCCTCTCCGCAGGCAACGAAAAGGCAAGCGACGAAAACGATCATCGTTGCAATCAAGAACAATTTCGCGAGTTTTTTCATATATTCTCTCCTTATAAAGAAATACCGCCCCAAAAGCGAGACGGTACCTGTATGAATGCGCCGTTTCGCTTTGCTGCGATACAAACTACAAAAACCTGATGCTGAAAAGGCTGTGTATTGCGAAAACGAGCACTCTACCGAGGGAGAGCGCTTTTTCAGCACAGGTGATTCAGTTGTATCGCAAATTCATCATACCACATTCGCTCAAAAATGACAATACTCCACGTGTATTTTCTATAAAATTGAATACGCGCGCGCGACGCGTCCGGCGGAATGACGAGCAAAAAGAGGGAAAAAGGACCTGAAAACCGGGAGATTTTTTTAATGTGGAATGTAAAAAAATGTTTCCTGCGGCACCCTGACTCGCACCGCGAACTTCACTCACGTAGTGAACTTCACCTTCCTGAAGCACACCACGAAATAGATGATCTCTGCAATGGACGTCAGCGTCCAAGAGAATATATAGAGAGAAAAGAGGGATAAGATCGTTTGGAAATAGGCAAAGACGGTATAGACCCAGATGACCCGGAAGACGCAGGAGCCGAGGATGACGATGACGGTGGGGATGACCGTTTTACCGATACCGCGCGAAGCGGCGATGGTGCAGTCCATAAAGGCGGAGACGGCGTATGAGACCGCCATGACTTTGAGCCTGATGAGTCCCGCTTCTACCACTTTGGGATCCTTTGTGAATATATACAGGAACTCATCCCCGAATAAAAGGAGTAATCCGCCTAGTAGTAAGCCTATGCCAAAGGAATAGGTCAAGGCGACGAGATAACTTTTTATGGTCCTCTTTTTATCTCCGGCACCCATGTTCTGTCCCATGAAGGTGGAACAGGCGGTATAGAACGCCGCCATGACGTTATAGACGACGGTGTCCGAATTGGCGGCGGCGGAGTTGCCCTCTACCGTGACGGCGTCAAAGGAGTTGACGGCGGACTGGATAAAGAGGTTGGCTACGGCAAAGATGGCGTTTTGTAAGCCTGCCGAGACGCCGAGAATGAGTATCTTCGAGGTCTTGCCGCGGTATAAACGCATCTTCTTTATAGAGAGCTTGCAGGGGCCTTTTTCACGGAAGAGCCGGATGAGTATGAGGACGGCGGAGAGGTATTGGGAGAGGACGGAAGCGAGCGCAACGCCGTCGACGGACATCTGAAAGCCGAGGACGAACAACAGATTAAGTCCGACGTTGACCACGCCTGCAATCGTCAGGTAGACGAGGGGGCGACGGGTGTCGCCTTCTGCACTGAGAACGCCGTTGCCGAAGTTAAAGATGCCGAGCGCCGGCATCCCTAGAGCGAATAGTCTGAAGTATAAAACGGCGCCGCCTATCAGTTCCTCTTTCGTATTGATAAGGGCAAGCAAGGGACGAGCGCAAATAAAACAAAGGAGCAAAAAGATTATACCTGTCGCCGTGCAGAGGACCAGAGAGGTGTGGACGGCTTCGGACACGTCGTTATCCTTCTTTTCTCCCAGGTGAAAGGCGACGCGCACGTTGACGCCGCTGCCCATGCCGATAAGAAATCCCACGAACAAAGAAATGAGAATGGTGGTAGACCCCACCGCGCCCAAAGCAACGGAGCCGGAGTACCGCCCGACGACGGCAATGTCCGCTATGGTAAAGAGTACCTGTAATATCTGCGATATGACGAGAGGCACGCTGAAGAGAAAGAGATTTCTCCAAATGGACCCTTCCGTTATGCCGTATCTGCTTTTATGTTGAACTTCCATTGTAAAACCGCTACGCATTATAGCACTTTTTTTATTCGTAGTCCTTTTTTTTGAATATGTTTTTTAAAACATTTTGTAAAAAGTATTTTTTATGATATACTACCACCATGATTTCCTTACTGCTTGTGGTGATCTATCTTGCGTTTATCAGCTTAGGACTGCCCGATTCCTTGCTCGGATCGGGGTGGCCGGTAATGCAAGTGGAGCTGAACGCCCCCCTCTCGGCGGCAGGAATCGTAGCGATCATCATCGCCGCAAGCACCATTCTTGCGTCCTTATTTTCCGACGCGATCACTTCTAAAATAGGCACCAAGTACGTCGTGGCGTTTTCCGTCTTACTCACCGCCACGTCCATGCTCGCTTTTTCCTTCTGTAACGCTTTATGGCAACTGTGCATCCTCGCCGTACCCTACGGACTGGGCGCCGGCGCCATCGACGCCGCCTTAAATAACTTCGTCGCCCTCTACTTTTCCTCTCGGCACATGAGCTGGCTCCACTGCTGCTGGGCGGTAGGCGCGACTATCAGTCCCTATATCATGGGCGCGGCTTTGACCGGCACATGGGGCTGGGCGGGTGGGTACCGCATCGTGTCCTTTATCCAGTTCGGACTGACTGCCATCATGTTCGCCTCCTTCCCGTTGTGGAAAAAGGTAGGAGAGAAAAAAGAAGAAGAGGTAGCGCCTGTACGACTGACCCTGCCGCAAATCTTCCGCCTGCGCGGTACCATCCCCATGTTCTTTGCCTTCTTTTGTTACATGTCTTTGGAACAAACCCCCATTCTGTGGGCAAGCAGCTATTTTTCCGACGTCTACCATCTGGACGGGAGCCTGGCAGCTAACCTCGGTTCTCTTTTCTATATAGGTATCATGGTAGGAAGAGGCCTGTGCGGTTTTATCGCCGATAAAGTCGGCGACCGGAAGCTCATCCGTATCGGTTCCATTATGGCGATCGTAGCAAACGTCCTCGTTGCCCTTCCCGTGGGTACCTATTACCTCGCCGTCGGCGCGTTCGTGCTGATGGGGCTTGGGTGCGCCCCCGTCTATCCCTCTATCGTCCACGCCACGCCGGATAACTTCGGCAGGCAGTATTCTCAGTCTATCATCGGCGTACAAATGGCCTTTGCTTATCTCGGCATCTTCATGTCCCCCCTCTTCGGCGTCATCGCCCAAGCTACCACCATAAAGCTCCTGCCCCTCTACGCAGGACTGTTCTGCGTCCTTCTGCTGATACTGACAGAACTGGTCAATTATTTGGTAAAAACGAAAAAGTCTGCCTGAACAAAAAATTCTTTCTCTCGTGAATAATGCCCGATAAAGAGAACATACTAAAACCATGGAACAATACGGACTTATTCAAAAGAGAAGCACGAGCGTGGGAGTCTTCGTTATGGGACTTATCAGTAGCGTTGTCGCTATCGCGCTCTATTTCATTGGGCTGGGAACGAGAACCCCTGCCCTATTTATTCCCACTCTTATTGTTGCGGCGCTGGGCGCAATCATGTATTTCGTTTCGGCGCACGCGGAAAACAGAGCGATGAGAATACTCAGTACGGTCTTTATTGCCGCACATGCCGTCTTTGTCACGTTGGCAATTATCGGTTTATAAAAATTTGGGGCGCTGAAGAAATTCTTTAACGCCCCGTTTTTTTATCGGTCTAGACGAGAAATAGATTTAATGCTATACTATATTCACTAGTCGGGAGGAAGAAAATGTTTACATACTTTCATTGTTATTTACCGGAGACGTGGGAAGCGCAGGAAAAGGCGGGATTGATCGGAAAGAACGCCGGTGTGCGCTACGTTATGACCATTCGATTGGATGAAAAGTATAAGTTCAACAACATGGCGAAAAAGGGAGGCGAACTGTACAACATGATCGCCGAAAGAAGATTGCCCCTTTATATCGACCGTTTGCAAGGGGGAGACTATATCGACGTTTATCCCTATGATAAAGAATTAATCGATGAATACAAACGCCTACTCGGGGATAAATTTTACGGCTTCCAAATGCACGAATGGCTGAGTAATTATAAACACGACCTCATGACGCTGAGACACATCCCCGACAAGGACTGGACGGCGGAAACGATAACGAAAGAGGTATTCCGTATCAGTCCCTATCCCTTCCTCAACCTCTCGGCGATGACGGCGGAAGAAATGGAGAAGTTCCGCCCGAAGACGTTAGATGAATTTTTAAAAGTGGGCGAGTGGCTTTTTTCCGACCGGCAAAAACGGACGGACGGGGAACTGACTTCCTGTAACAGCTACTATCTTGCCTATCCATTGGAAATAAAAGCCGGGGTGAAACGCATCATGCCCGAGATCGGGGCGCAAACGGGGAACACCCGTATTCAAATGGCGTACGCCCGCGGCATGGCTAAGGCACACGGGATAAAATACGGCGCCTATTACGAGAGCTGGGGAGGCAGTCCCTTTTCGGTGTGCTGTTATCAAAAGGACGGCAAAAACGAATGGGCGATCACCCAGGCTGCCGACTTCCCCTTTGAGATGAAAGGGTCGAGCGGAGGGAGTTCTCGCTCCATGCAAAAAAGAATGCACCTGTATGCCTATATGGCAGGCGCTACCTTTATGGCGGAAGAATGGGGAATGTGCAACACCTTTATCGACTGGGAAAACTTCGAGCTGTCGCCCTATGGACTAGTCAAACGTGACTTTATTCGCTTCACCGAAAAATACGACGATATCGGGACCCCTTACACTCCTATTGCCGTGGTGGTGCCAAAAGACTACATCGTTCAGCCTGAGGCAAGGAAAGACTACTATATCGACTTCAGAGTCAGCGGCAAGTTCGCTCAAATCGTCAATACCGTCACTAAGGGGATGCGGAAAGTCTTTTGTTCCACCTCGCCTTTGTTCGGACGGGAGAAAAAGTCCCTTCTTAATTGCAAAACGTACGACTGTATCGACGTCATTACCGAAGAAGAAGCCGGTAGCTACGAACATTATATCGACCTGACTTCTTCCCCTGCCTTTGCCAAAAAGTACGCCGATAAAATCATCCCGGCAAGCGTAAAGACCATCAACGGCATCATCGAAAAAGGACTGCCCTGCACGGTGCGCGGCGGCGTGATGAAACAGTTCACCGTGAAAGAAGACGGTAGCTACTATATGCTCCTTACCAACAACTGCGGCATCACCAACACCGTCAGTAAAGGAGAAACCGTCAGCCCGTTCTCGACAAGAAAAGTGACCGTAACGCTGAAAGAAGGCACTACGATCACGCCGGAGCAGACGGATGGGAGCTATATTCAAAAAGGAAATAAAGTAACCATTACTCTCGCGGCCGGTCAATACTTCTTCGCCAAGTTCGAGCGTACATAGTAGGTCTCTTTACGCCCGCAAAACAAAAAATGAAACATACTAATTAAGTATTTTCTCTCTGTAAAAGGTCATATGGATTATAAAGATAGTTTTGCGGGCTTTTGTGAGAGCGTCACCAAGCAGTACGACAGTACAGCATAGGTTCGCTCTCCCAAAAAATTGCCCCACTCTGTCCGCTCCCTTCCACTCGATATAATAGGTCTCTTTACGCCCGCAAAACAAAAAATGAAACATACTAATTAAGTATTTTCTCTCTGTAAAAGGTCATATGGATTATAAAGATAGTTTTGCGGGCTTTTGTGAGAGCGTCACCAAGCAGTACGACAGTACAGCATAGGTTCGCTCTCCCAAAAAATTGCCCCACTCTGTCCGCGGCGTTCGCTCTACTTTGTTGGGCGAATTGCTATTCGCAATTGCGCCGTTTTCGGTAGGCTCCGCCTTTCCCCCATGAAGCATCCGCTTTATGGGGACCCCGATTCAGCGTACGCATAACGCGTCGCGCTACTATGTACGCTCAGTCCCATTCATCGAAGTTTACGAGAGCGGCCTTCAGCCTCTCCGGAGAATAATTATGTTTCATGTAGTCGTCCACCTGACTCACCTGCGACGTTGCAGGTCGGTTCGTTTTATAGTATCCTGAGAGTATTTTTTTGTAATGTCGTTTGATTTTTGACAGGAATTTAAAGTTTTCTTGCAAAAACACACTTTCGGAAAAGGGCTTTTCCAGGTCTTTCGGCTCCACTTCTCCTACGCAACAATCGACGATGATGCCCATCTTTTCCAGATCCTCACGGTCTTTTAGTTCCTGCATCTTTTCCGTCGGCGTCAGTTCCTCAAAGGTGTATTCCCTGCCGGGGTCCTCTTCCGGCTCGTCCGGGATCTCTTCTACCGGTTTCGCCGGTTTGAGCGGCTCCATTTCCGGCAATTTCGCCTGCATTTCGGGCTGATCTATCGCTTCCTCTTTTCCCGGCTTTTTGCAGCGATTTTCAGCATTAATACGACTCTTTTTGAGCGACTGATACAGTAGTTCCCAAATAGCTTTTACCAGCGGATCGGAAAATCCCTCCGGCTCCTTTCCCAGGCAGGCGTACTCGCAGATGTTCTTCAGCAAACCAACTCCTTCTTCGGCAGGTAACGCCGTGATGATCCCAAGATAGCTTTTATAAAAAATAAACCCCGTTCTTTCGTCCATTTTGTCCTCCTCGAATCGACTGTACTCAGTATATCATACTGAAAAATGCGTTTTGGTTGAAATTGGTTGAAAATGGTTGAAAATCGTTTGCTTTTTGCGTTCTTTATGAGAAAAGTCATTATTTGCGTCAAAAAAATATTTTAAAAAGTTTTTTTCAACCGTTAAAAAACCGAACGATTTTCCCCGCATACCTATACATTCGATAGGCGCGCGACCTTTTCCTGACAAAATAGCAGAATAATTTATTTTTTTGACGAAGAAGAAAGGATACTATTTTTCTTTCTATTCTTTCTTTTCTTCTTCTATTATTTATTCTTTTTATTATTCAATTATTCAATTCTTCATTCTATATATTGACGAACGTAAAAGGAAACAAGAAGGAAACAGAAAGGAAATAAAAAGGAATGCGTTACCAATTGAGGTAGTGCGACAAAACCACCCAAATGCCGAGCAGGATCAGTACGCTACCGCCGACAACGACGGTCAGTTCGTATTTGCCGCGAAAGAGTTTGACGACCACTCCGCCGAGGAGAGTGCCTGCGAGGGACAGCCCGAACGTTATCGCCATGATGATCGCGGCGTGGAGCCACACGGTTATGAAAGTGGATATGCCGGCATGGAGAGACACCCCTACCGCCATTGCGTCGATCGCCGTGGCGACCCCCATGACGAGGATCTCTTTGTAGGAAAAATCTTTTTCTTTTTGCTGCTCGGGGGAGCGAACGTCGCGAATGCCCTCTACGAGCATTTTGCCCCCGATAAAAAGGAGCAGAGAAAAGGATATCCAGGTGATAACGGTGGACATCGCTTTTTCCGCCTGCGCGCTGCCGCTCTCGCCTACGAAATAGCAGAACAGTTCGATAATAAAGAACCCCAACAGGGGCATGATCGCCTGCATGATCCCGAAGTCCGCGGCGATAAAGAGGGCTTTTTTCTTATTTAAATCGCGGTAAATCAGTCCGCTCGTCACGGACACGGCGAAGGCATCCATGGCGAGCGCAATACCGAACAGGATTATCTGAACGATGATCTCGATCGTCATACTTTATCTTTCGTCGTACGGCTTATACCCGTTGAGCCTGCGATAGGCATCGACATAGTGAGCAAGAGTGGCGTCGTCGGTGATATTGACTTTCTTTATGCCTTTTTCGGGGAAATAGAGGTAGCACTTCCGTTTGGGCGTGGTGGGGTCTACCATGATCTCGTAGTTACCTGCATGATAAATGACTGCCGCGCCGTTGTCGATAGCAAGCGACGGGATATCCAATTTAGCGGCTTTTCTGCCGAAGTGCTTATAGGCGATGTTGTCAAAGTGCGGACAGACGCAGAAAGGCAGAATGCCCGTCGCATAAAAGTAGTCGTATTCCGCCTCTTTACCGATAAAGGGGAAGTCTGTTATAACGCGGATGGTCTCTTCTTCCGACGAGTTGTCGTAGCCGACCTCCGCCCAGCACATTGCACCCGTGCTGACGCCAACGAGGATGGCGCCCCTTTCAAAGGCTTTTCTCATCTCCTGAAAGACCCCGGCGTTGCCCCAGATCTGCGTCAATGCGTTGAGGTCGCCCCCCGTCTCGTAAATAATGTCCGCTTCTCCGATCTTCTCTATCACCGCCTCTTTACTTTCCAAAGACGGTTGCAGCGTTTTGACCGAACACCCGGCGTCGGTGTAGTGACGGACGAAGTCCTCGTTGTCCTCTATTTCGTCCCTGTGTCCGGATGCCATAAAGAGCATTTTCGGATGTTCTTTCCCGCTCAGCTCAATGGACTTTCTGACGATGATCATCCGTTGGTCGTCGTTCTGATCGAAGCCGCCGCCGTACGCTATCACCGTTCCCTTCGCCGTGTATTCCACGGTATCAAGCTGCGCCATTTCTTCCGCAGAAAAATATTTGCTCGAATCGGCAGAAGGCGTGCAGCCTACCAAACAACCGCCCAAAAAGACTGCGGTTACGATAAACGGAATTATTTTCTTTGCTGTTTTCATATGTATATTCTCCTTTTATGATCAGTTTATAATCTGTGTATTGTCCATTATATGATCGGCATTATTTTTTTAAAAAATTGCTTCAATTCTTCATTCCTAATTCATAATTCAATGCCCGAGGGGTGCAAAATACAGGGGGTTTATCGCAAACAGTTCACGCTGTCCAGTACGTAGTCCGGTTTGACGTCGCTTTGTTCCAGCATTTCTTTGGTGGTCTCGCCGGTCATGACGAGGATACCGGTCATGCCGTTATTGACGGCGAATTTGATATCGGTGTAGAGTCTGTCGCCCACAAAAGCCATTTTGTCGTAGTCCGTTTTGCAGAACTCGGCGGTGAACTCCGCCATGGGCGCGTAAGGTTTGCCGACGATGACGTCAGGGAGTCTGCCCGTCGTCTTTTCCACCAGCGCGATATAGGCTCCGGCGTCCGGCATATTGCCCCTGTCCGAGGGACAGACAAAGTCCGGGTGGGTGGCTATGTAGGGCTTGCCGGCGGAGACGACGTTGGTTGCTTTCCATAATTTTTCGTACGTCAGCTCGGTGTCGAAGGCGAGGACCATGACGTCCGCGTCTTCTTCTTCCCACACGTTAATGCCGTAGGTTTTTAATTCATTTTTTAGTGTTTGGGTGCCTAAAACGTAGATTTTTTTACCCGAAAAGTGCTTATTTAGGTACGACGCCGTTGCCATACCAGAGGTTACGATCTGGTCGAGAGTGGCTTCGTAGCCCAGCCTCTTTATCTTCTTTTGGTAGTCACTCCTGGCCTTAGAGCTGTTGTTGGTGACAAAGTAGACTTTCTTTCCCTTTTGGTTGAGGATGCGTAGCGTTTCCATTGCGCCGTCGATCGGCTGTTCTCCCATGTTAAGCGTACCGTCCATATCGAACAGGAACACTTCTATCTCTTGTAACGGTTTCATTTTCCTTCCTTTTTACGAAAGCCCCGCCTTTACCCTTTCGAGCAGCGGCAGTTCCGGGATGGCGACGGCGGAGATGAGTTCCATTATCTCTTTCGCGTCCGTCTGCGGAAAGGTCGCCAGCGCTCTCATTCTTTTTGCATAGGCTTTCATGTTTTCTTTTGGGACGTCGTCCGACAAAAAAATCGTCTCGTCCGTTGGATTAAGAATACCACCGACGGGGTTTTTTGTAAAGGTATTTAATAAAACTACCGACAAATAGGCGGCGGCGAACTGTTCCTCCGGCTCCGTGCCGAGTATCGCCGTACGCTCAACGTACAGCCGCTTTTTCTCCCGAAATAGATTGCAAAACGCCGACGTAAGTCGCAAACTCTCGGACAAAAATTCCTCTTTGTCGCACTCGCCGCCAAGCACCCTTTCGCACCCTGCGCGAAGACCCTCTTGCGTTCGGTCCCGAAAGGGAAGATAGCTCGTCTCCATCTTCCTGATATGGCTCTCCGCCCATAGACAAAAGAGGGTGGAGTAGCAGGAGGCTATCTCCTTTTTACCAACGGCGGTTTTATCCAAATAAGCGAACTCCGACAGTTTATCCGTCCCGTCAAAGGGGTTCAAATAGCGGTAATCCACCCGATCGCAAAAGAAGGCGAACGGGACCTCTTTGGCGTAGCTGATAACAAAAGGAACGATCGCCGGCGAACCGACGCCGATAACGAACCTGACGTCCTCTTTTTTGGGCGTTTTTTCGTCGTACGGAAAGAGGGAAACTTTGTAGCTTGCAACAAGCGAAGCCGCCACCTGTTGACCGAAAAGGGGATCCTGACAAAGAACGGCGACTCGCCCTGCCGGATAATGACCGGAGAGGACGGTCAAAAAACCTTTTATCCCCTCTCCTATGCAAAAATGATTTCTTGTTCTCATACTTTTCTCCGCTATGATTGTACCCCGGCAAAAATGTTTTGAAACGGGAATTATTAGCGAATTTTGTCGTATACTAACTATTATGAAAAAGAAGTACGCAGATTACCTGATCAAACTGGCTTTTTTGACCCTCGCACTCTTTTTGGTGTTTAATTTTTCCTTTATTTCTCATTCCTTTACCCGATTTATCTGCATCGTCAAGCCGGTACTTTTGGGCGTTCTGTTTTATATGATCCTGGCAGTCCCTTACGACTTTTTCTCGGGCAAACTTTTTCGCAAAATAAAAAATGAGAAGCTCAAAAAAATACTTGCTTTTTCTCTCACCGTGCTTCTTTTTGCCGGAGCGGTGAGCCTACTTGGCGCGCTGACCGTGCCGCAGAGTATCGAGAGCGTGAAAGAAATAACGGAGTCCTTTGACGAGAGCGTCTGGGATAGGTTCGAGATCGACCCCTTCTTTACCTTTTTGACGGAGGGACTGAAAAAGGGCTACAAGTTCCTTTCCGCAAAGCTGACCGATTATCTCCCCGTCGTCCTCGATTGCCTAAAAGAGCTGTTTACCGGCCTTTATAACCTCCTTTTCGGATTCTTTATCGGCGTCCTTTTGCTGCTTGGCAGGGACTCGGTAAAGAGGCAATTCAAGAACATGGCCAGGCTTCTTCTCCCGGAGGAAAAATGCCGGGTTATATTCGACTTTTTAAAAAAAACGGTATCGAAATTTTCGCGCTATCTCGGCGGACAGATGACGGAAGCCTTTATCCTGGGGACGGCCTGTTACGTAACGATGGTACTTCTCCGCGTCCCGTACCCGGCGCTGATCGGGCTTGTTATCGGCTTTTCTAACCTTATCCCTATCGTAGGCGCATACGCCGGGGGGATACTATGCGGACTGTTCGTCTTTGCCGTCGATCCTATTAAGTGTCTGGTCTACGCCATTGCCGTCTTTTGTCTGCAACAATTGGAGTCCTTTACCACTTACCCCATAATCGTAGGAAAATACGTGGGACTGAGCGGTTTTTGGATCGCCGTATCGGTGGTCGTTTGGGGCGGACTGTTCGGGTTTTGGGGACTGATGCTGGGCGTCCCTCTGACAGCCGTTTTACAGGATGTTTTTCGCGCAAAATCTTTACAAAAAAATAAAAAACTTTTATAATGTGTTTGTAATCGCATACGCGATATGCTATACTGAAAAAAAAGGAAACAGAGGTGAGACAACATGGACGTTTATAGCATCGTATTTTTGGTAGGACTGGTCGTAACTCTCTTACTCGGATATCTCTTCGGTTTCGGAAAGACTTTTAAATTCTGCACCGGGGGCATTATCAAACACATCATCGCCATTTGGTTCTGCATAACTTTCGGCGGAATGATCGCGTCCATTCCCGTCGTTGCCAATCTGATCGAACAGGGGAACCAAAAGCTCGGCAGCTACGCCGCCATTCTCGAAAAGATCAACGTGGCGTCCTGGATCTACTACATTATCCTCTTTATCGTCATCGAGATAGTACGTTTTATTATCGTCATCATCATCAAAAAAGTGTTCGAGCCGAAGAACAAAAAATCGGTGATCGGCGGCGTCCGCAACATCATCAACCGCGTACTAGGCGCCATTCTTTTCGGTGGCTTCTGGATGCTGATCGTATGGTTCGTCCTCGCCGTTATAGCGCAGCTGACCGACGTTGCCGCCGTACAGGAATGGCTGGTAAAAATCACCGGCGAAAAGACCGCCGCGCTTATTTACGGACTCTATAAATACAACCCCATTGACTTTACCGTCATATTCGGTTTGAAATAATACGCTTTCAAAAATAATCGGTTAAGCGGCGTTTATTCCCACCACCACGGCAGCGAACGCGGCAAGCGAGGTAATAAAAGATTTATGTCAAACAAAATGAAATTCTCTTTGGAAATTTTCCCGCCGAAAATCACCGACGGGATAGAAAAGATATACGGGTGCCTTGCCGGCATGAGTAAGGTCCTGCCCGACTTTATCAGCGTTACTTTCAGCGCAGGCGAAGCCAAAGCGGGTCTGACGACGGAGGTATGCGAGTACACCCAAAACACCTACGGTATCCCTGCCGTCGCTCACCTGACCTGTGCCGGACAGACCAAAGAGAGCATCGCTACCTCTTTGCAAAAAATGAAAGAAGCCGGCATCCACTCCATTCTTGCACTCCGCGGCGACCTCACCGCCGGGAAAAAGGTCAGCGACTTTCTCCATGCGACCGATCTGATGGAGGAGATCAACCGCTTCGGCGACTTCACCCTTTACGGCGCGTGCTATCCGGAAGGTCACGTGGAAAGCCACTCGTTTGATCAGGACGTCGACGTCATGAAGATGAAAAACGACCTGGGCGTTAAAGAATTCCTCAGTCAGTTGTTTTTCGACAACGACGACTTTTTACATATGCGCGACGAGGCGGTCAAAAAGGGCGTCACGGCATCCCTTTCCGCCGGTATCATGCCCATTACCTCGGCAAAACAGATCGTCCGTATGGTTCAGCTCTCCGGCGCCAAGATTCCCAAAAAGGTCTCCAAGCTGCTTTCTAAATATGAAAACGACGACGGCGCGCTCTACAAAGCCGGTCTGGACTACGCCGTAAAACAAATCAGGTCCCTTCATAAAGAAGGCGTGAACTCTTTCCACCTGTACACCATGAATAATATCAATACCGCTGCCTACGTTCGTAACGGCATCGAGGATCTGTTATAAAATGAAAAAAACCTTTATAGAGGCGTTACACGGACGTCTGTATTTAGACGGCGGAGCCGGCACAACCTTTCTTTCCCTCGGACTGTCCGACCCCCATCCCGAACTGTACCCTCTCACCCATCCCGATATCGTCCGGTCCTTTCACCGCGCCTTTTTAGAGGCGGGGTCTACCTGCATACTCACCGATACCTTCGGTTGTAACGCCAAAAAAGCCGACCTGTCCCGATACACGCTCACCGAGATCATTACCGCCGCCGTTGACATTGCCCTCGCTTGTGCTAAGGACTTCGACGGGTACGTTCTCTACGATTGCGGTCCGACGGGCGGACTGATGGAACCCAACGGAAAGATGACCTTTGAAGAAGCCTACGACCTCTTTGCCGAGCAGGCGAAGATCGTAGCCGGACTCCCGGTAGACGGCGTCGTTATCGAGACGGTAAGCGACTTGCAGGAAATGCGCGCGGCGTACCTGGCTTTCCGCGAAAACACCGATAAACCCATTCTTTGCAGTATGACTTTTGAAAAGAGCGGTCATACCTTTACCGGGGCGAGCGTAGAGAGCTTTGCTTTGACCATGCAATCCCTCGGCGCCGACGCCATCGGCATCAACTGCGGTTCCGGTCCCAAAGATATGCTTGCCAACGCCAAAAAACTGACCGCATGCGCCCACGTTCCCGTCTTTATCGAGCCAAACGCCGGTTTGCCACGTTTCGAGGGCGGTAAAACCATTTACGACACCGACGCGGAGGAGTTCTCCGACGTTATGCTGGATATAGCTCTTAGCGGCGTCAATATCCTGGGTGGCTGTTGCGGCACCACGCCCGAATACATCAAAAAGACGGTGCAAAAGACCGCCGACTTGCCCGTAGCCATCCGACAAAACTACCCGGACGCCATTTGTTCCCACTCTCGCGTAGCCGACTTTTCCAAAAAAAGTCTGGTGATCGGCGAAAGGGTCAATCCGACCGGAAAGCCCCTCTTAAAGCAGGCGATCGCCGAGGACGACCACGGCTATATCCTCTCCGTTTGCATGGCGGAGATACAGGAAGGGGCGGACGTACTCGATATCAACCTGGGCATGGCAGGATGCAACGAAACGGAAAAGCTCCCTGCCGCCGTACGCAAGTTACAGGGGGTGGCAGACCTGCCCCTTTCTATCGACACCGCCAAAGCCGAGGCATTGGAAAAAACGGTGCGGATCACCTGCGGACGGTGCCTTATCAACTCCGTCAACGGCAGCAAGTCGAGCATGGACGCCGTCTTCCCCATTGCCAAAAAGTACGGTTGCTACGTCGTAGCCCTCTGTCTGGACGAAGGGGGCATCCCCGAGGATGCCGACGGCAGAATGGTAATAGCAAGGCGCATTTTGGAGGAAGGAAAGAAGTACGGCATCGATCCCTCCCGTTTCCTCTTCGATCCGCTGACGATGGCAGTCAGCGTGGACGCCCGTAACGGACTCATCACCTTAGAAACGCTCCGGCGACTGAAACAAGAACTGGGCGTTAAGACAACTTTGGGTCTCAGTAATATAAGTTTTGGGCTGCCAAGCAGGCAAATAATTAACGCCACCTTCTATCAGATGGCTTTGGAAGCAGGCGCGTCCAGCGCCATCATTAACCCTGTCTTAAAACCGGGCTTTACCAAAGAAGCGCACGACTTATTGCTGGGTTTAGATCCCTCTTGCGAAAGATATATTGCCTCTGTAAAGGACGTCGTTGTCACGGAGACGAAGTCGGAAAAGGATATCGTATACGCCATCACCCACGGGCTGACCGGCGAAGCGATGGAAGCGGTCAAAGCAAAGACCACGAAAGATAACTACGCTACCGTCATTGACGAAGACGTCATCGGCGGACTGAATAAACTGGGCGCCCTCTACGCCGAGGGCAAAGTCTTCCTCCCCCAACTGATTGCCGGGAGCGAAACGGCAAAAGCGGTACTTGAGTACATCAAATCGACCTTCATTCCCGAGGGCGGCAAGAGCAAAGCTACCGTCGTCCTTGCCACCGTCAAAGGAGACGTACACGACATCGGAAAGAACATCGTAAAAGCCGTCGTAGGCAATTACGGCTATCGCATTATCGACTTAGGAAAGGACGTCTCCACCGAGGCAGTATTGGACGCCGTCGAAAAGTACCATCCCGAAGTGGTGGGACTGAGCGCGCTTATGACGACCACTCTTGACAGTATGTCCGAGACCACCGCCGCCGTTCGCGCCAAGTACCCCGACGTCATCGTCATGGTGGGCGGAGCCGTCGTCACCGCCGAATACGCCGCCGGGATCGGCGCATTGTACAGTAAAGACGCCCGTGAAATGGCGGAGATACTCGAACGCAGATTCTCCTGAGCTTTTTACAATTCTTTGACTTTTTAAAAATTTATAAAATTCCGGAAAACAATTGATTTTTACGTGCAAATAGTATATAATACTTTTTGCATATTCTATTACAATAGGAGTATTGTATGAAAAAGTTCGGTAAATTATTTATTCTTATTGCTTTGGCACTCATGATCGCCTGCGTTTTCGTCGCTTGTAATGAAAACACCAAACAGGCCCCCATCAGTACCGGCGATACCTATACCACTGTCACTTCTAACGGGGGCGTCGCCGTTCAGTACGGAAACTACCTGTATTTCGTCAACGGTTATGCAGGAGAATCGGCACTCAACACCTTCGGAGACGTAGAAGTCGGCGCAATCTGCCGCGTTGATATCGTCAAAGATGGCGCCGGGGTTCTTTCCTTTGACTACAAGTCGTTCAAAGTCATCGTTCCCAAAAACGTCTACGGCACGGACACCACCAACGCCGGTATCTACATCGTTGACGGTTACATCTACTATCACACCACCAGTATTGACAAAGACAGCAAACGTCAATATAAGACGGACGAAGGCGTCCTCATGCGGACTTCCGTCGACGGTAGCAAAACGGACGTTATCGAGAACTTCTCCGACAACGCCACCGTATTCCGCGTCGCCGATAACTATCTCGTTTACATCGTCACCAACGCCGACAGCGAGACCAAGCCTTACGCCGTTCGCCTCTCCGATTTCTCCAAAAAGGAGATCGACAGCGCAAACGTGCTTGCTTATCAATTCTCCGATAACTATATGGTCTACACCACCTACAACACCGCCAGAACGAGCGATTCTTCTTCCGACTACCTCGTCAAGCTCTTCAACTTCTCCACCGGAGAAACCACCCTACTGATGGACTCCAATATCTACAATCAGGAGAAGGCCGGATATCTGTTCACTACGACCATTAAGACCATTCTGGAGACCAAAGACAGAATTTATCTCTTCTACTCCAAGTCCGACAACAGCAACGACAAACTGTACGAGGGATATTATTTCTGCTCGTTTTTAAAGAGCAATCCGAAATACTCCGTTGCCAACGAATATCGCATGACCGTCGAGACGCACGATACCACTTACGACCGCTTCTTCCGTTTGGAGAACGGCACCATTCTTGCTTATCATGACAAAGTGATCGACATCTACGATACCTTCCAGGGCGGTGTTGATACCTTTGGTACGGCTACGCGTAAAGCAAGCGACGATCCGAAAAACAACGGCGCCTATCTTTCTTATGAACTGACCGGCGCATCCGCCCTCGTTGATATTTATGAAAAGAGCGGCGAAGTGTATGCCTACTTCACCACCACGGACAGCAGCGATTCTTCCAAAACCACGAATAGCAGCGGTTCTTCCAAAACCACGGACAGCAGCGATTCTTCCAAAACCATTCTCAATTATATTAAACTCTTCGAGAAAAAACAGGACGGAACCTACAAGCCCACCTATGAAAACGTTGCGAAGTTCTTCCGCTTCAAGAGCAATTCTTCCTACACCAAGTACGAAGTATCCGATCTGTATTACTACGACTCGGACAGCGTCGTTGCGGCAAAAGCCGTTGTCTATCTCAATTCCGATCTCGGCGATTGCGCGTTCCCCTGCGCCTATATCATTCAAAATGGAAGCGACCAGGTCAACGACAAAGATAACGAGCATACCGGCACCCTCATCGGGAAGATTCAACCGGAGAAATTGGTCGATATCATTTCTTCCGGTCCGGTCGACGAAGAATAATTTTTATAATAATAAAAGAATGCGAGGGAAAAACCCTTTTTGACAAAATGGTTCTTTCCCTCGCGCACCCTTTTCCAAAAACTTTTACTTTTTTGATTGAAGAATAAAATATCCATAATTCTTAATTCCTAATTCCTAATTCCTCATTGCAAATGCGCTACCGCATTTTCGGTATTGCATTTTATCCTTATATGTACTAAAATAATAGTATTCATATAAAGAAAAAGGAGATCATCATGAGTACTGAGACCAAAGAGACGTCCGGCATCGTTGATAGTCGGAAAGCGCCCAAAACGCGGTGGTATAAGGATGCCGTTATTTATCAAATATATCCGAGGAGCTTTTGCGACAGTAACGGGGACGGTATAGGTGATATCCGCGGTATCATCTCTAAACTGGACTATCTGAAAGAACTGGGCGTCAACTGCGTTTGGTTGTCCCCTTGTTATAAATCCCCCAACGCCGACAACGGGTACGACATCAGTAACTACCGTGACATCATGGACGAGTTCGGCACGTTAGATGACTGGCAGGAGATGCTCGACGGGATGCACGCGCGCGGCATTCGCCTGGTCATGGACCTGGTCGTCAACCACACCAGTGACGAACACGAGTGGTTTATTCAGTCACGTTCTTCCGTCGATAACCCCTATCGTGATTATTACATCTGGCGTAAAGGTCGCGGCAAAAACGGCAAAAAGCCCCCTAACAACTGGACGTCGCGCTTTACCGGGTCGGCTTGGCAATACGACGAGACGACGAAAGAATTTTATTTGCATTTGTTCCACAAAAAACAGCCCGATCTCAACTGGGACAATCCGAAAGTTCGTCAAGAAGTAGTCGACATCTGCAATTATTGGTTTGAGAAAGGGGTAGACGGCTTCCGCTGCGACGTAATTACTTACATTTCCAAAGAAGAGGGACTGCCGAACGGAAAGTTTAATCCTGCCTTGATGGGGGACGAACACTTCGTTATCGGGCCGCACTATCACGAATACATTCATGAAATCAACGAAAAGAGCTGGTCGCTCTACGATTCTATGACCGTTGGCGAAGGCCAGGGCATTACCGTTAAAAACGCCCACGAGGTGGTCTCCGAAGATCGCGGCGAACTGGACTGCGTCTTTACCTTCGAGCATCAGACCGAAGTGGACTCCTTCCTCACCACCGTACCGAAGAAGTTCAGTTTGCGGAAATGGAAAGAGGTCTTTTCCAACTGGCAGACGCTCCCGGACGACTGCTGGAACTCGCTCTACATCGAGAACCACGACTACCCGCGTTCCCTCCCCCGTTACGGTAAACTGGCATACCGCAAAAAGGTCGCCAAAATGCTGGCGATCAGCATACAGTTCTTAAAAGGCACGCCCTACGTTTATCAGGGGCAGGAGATCGGTATGACCAATTATGAGAACCTCACGAGAAAGGAGTACCGCGACATCGTTTCCATTCGTATTTACGACACCGTGAAAAAGATCTGTCCGCTGTTCCTGCCCGTCGTTAAATGGGCTATGGGTAAAAAGGCTCGTGACCATGCCAGAGCGCCCATGCAGTGGAGCGCCGAAAAATACGCCGGATTCTCTACCCACGAGCCGTGGATGCCCGTCAATCCCAATTACACCGAAATAAACGTCGCCGACGCCCTCGCCGATAAAGACAGTATCTTCTATTTCTATCAAAAAGTGATCGCGCTCAGAAAAGGCAACGAGATCATCCGCAACGGCTCCTATAAGCTCTACTATCCCGATGATAAAAAGATCTGGGTCTACGAAAGAGCCTATAACGGCAAGAAATACCTGATCATCGCCAGCTATACCGATAAAGCCGCTAAGTTCGTCGTACCCGACGAGTGGAAAAACCAAAACGGTACCTTGCTCATCTCTAACTACGACGACTCCGCAAGTAAACTCTCCAACCTCACCCTTCGTCCCTACGAGGCAATCGTTTACGAAGTATAATTATTGCCGTGGGCGTGCGGAAGAGGGCTTTTCTCGGCAGAAAATGCCCTCTCCCAAAAGAGTTTTTAGGTAAATTGAGTTTTCGGGGGCGACAACCTTTTTCGACAAAAATGTTCTTCGCCCCCGAACCCCCACTTTCCAAAAACTTTCACAATTATTAAATAGAATATAAACTTATCCTTAATTCCACTTTCCGCGGCGTTCGCACTATCTTTTCGACAAATTACTATTCGTAATTATGCCCTGTTTGATAGGCTCCGCCTTTTCCCCATGAAGCATTCGCTTAATGGGGCTTTTGATAGTATAATTAAATATCCTACTCGCATTTGTATTGCGTCATTTTAGTAACACGTCGTCCCCGCACAGGATGATTTCTTCCACGCAGGCATGGATTCCACCTGCACGTCGTGCAGATATCATTCGCACAGACCCGTCTTTTTCCCTATATTGCGGTATCACAACATATAAAAAATCTCCCGGTATTCCGAGAGATTTTTTCGATTTTTATTTCCGCGGAGCATTCGTTGATTCCACTTTCGACTTTCAGTTCTCCGTTTGTTCGGTGGGTTCTTGCGTCGTCTCTTCGCTCTTTGTTTCTTCCGGTTGTTCCTCTTGGGCTTTCTCTGCTTCCTGGGGTTGAGTAGCCGGCGCGGGAGAAAGTTTTTTCTTTATTTTCTTTATCAGCCAAACGCAGAGTAAGACGAGGGCGACGACCACAAGGATTCCGCCGACGACCATTGCCATAATGGTGTTCGTGGTCGGCTTCCATGTCTTCTCGCCCGTCCAGTCGATCTTTACCCCTTTGTCGTTGCCTTCCGCATCCTTTACGTTGGTCCCGATGAAGTCCGCCCAGTCGGCGTCCCAGGCTTCCGGTTGTTCGCCCAGTTTGACTTCTATCTTCGCCAGGTTCGCGCACCCGGAGAAGACGTACCCTTCCACCGTTTCGACGCTTGCCGGGATAACGGCGGAGGTGATGGACAGATCGTTAATAAAGGCGTACGCATGAATGGTTTTGACCGTTTCGGGGATGGCTAATGCCGTGATCTCCTCTCCGTTTAAATATAATTTCTCTCCGTAGTAGAGGGGATTGGCCTGTTCATCGGCAAAGACGACGTCGCACCAGGACGATGCGTCAACGGCGTACACGCCGTTCTTTTTTACGTTCAAGCAGTTGGCAAAGGCGCTCGCGCCGATCTTTTCCAGAGAGGCGGGCAACGTGACTTTGTTAATGCCGCTGTTGACAAAAGCGTAGTCGTTTATTTCCGTCACGCCTTCAGGAACGGTCAGTTCTGTCATGACTTCTTCCCCGACCACCAATTTACCTGCCTGCGCGAGGGGGTTGGACGCTTGAGTGCCGAAGGCGATATCACACCAGTCGACAATGCCGGAGATCTTTATGTCGGTGAGTTTAAAACAGTTGGTGAACGCGTCGCTTTCTATTGTCAAGCCCTGTTCGTTTTTCTTGTGATTGATATCAACGCCGACCAGTCCGATGCAGTTGTTAAAAGCGCCTGCCCCGACGGTGACGACGGACTCGGGCAAAGTGATCTTGGTTATCGACACGCAGTTATCAAACGCGCCTTCGCCCAGCGTTTTCACAGTGGACGCCAAAGAATAGTCGGTCAGGCGAATACAGTTACTGTATACGTTGTCGCCCAGCGTTTCCAGATTGTTAGCTGTTACCGTTTCCAGTAGAACGCAGTTACGGAAAGCGGCGGCGGAAAGGGTGGTGACGGTGTCCGGCAATTGAATGGTCTGCAATCCGACGCAGTTTTCAAAGGCGGACTCGCCGATGGCGGTGATACCGTTGGAAACGGTAATATTGTTTAATCCGCAGCAGTCGTAGAACATATAGGGCGCGATTTCGCCGATGGTGCTGGGAATGACGACGGTTTCTAGCAGCGTACAGCCTTCAAAAGCGCGCTCGCCTACTTCCTTTACGCTATCCGGAATGGTGATGGACTCTAACGCCGTACAGCCGGAAAAAGCCGATGCGCCGATCTTTTCCAGATTGCTTGGTAATACTATGCTCTTAAGTCCGATACACCCTGAAAAAGCGAAGTCGGATATGTACTTTGTATCGGCGGCGATATCGCCTTCCGCAAACGCCGTACCTGCCGGCATATTGCCTTTATATTCGTACAAAAAGCTCCCTAAATAAATGATCTTTCCGTTGTCCTGTCTTTTGTACCAGGCGGTATTTTCAAAAGCTCCCTCGCCGATACCGGTGACCGACTTCGGTACGTCGATATCGTTCAGCTCCGTACATCCGGAAAAGGCGTTGGCGCCGATCCTGGACAGTCCCTCTTTCATGGTCAGTTTTTTCAGCGTCGTCCAGTTGCGGCAGGCGTTATCGGCGATCTCCTCAACCCCCTCTTCAATGACCAGTTCGGTAAATTCGCATCCGCCGAAGACCGTCTTCGAGCCGTCTCCGAGTGCTTTTACCTTCTTCCCGTTGTAACTGCCGGGGATGACGACCGGTTTATCTTTTACCACGGTGCATTCGGTAATGGTCAGAGTTCCGTCGGCGTTGGCGGACGTTGTCAAAACGTAGTGATCGTATCTGATCTCACCGCACCCTGTCAGTCCTAAGACGGACAATGCGACCACCAAACATACGAAAGCCGTTATTACGGCGACTCTCAAAAACCTCTTCTTTACGGAACCCTTCATCGGACGTCCTCCATTACTCGTTAATAATAGTAAATAATATCTTTTTGAATTATAATTCTAAATAGCTGTTTTGTCAATGCGCAAACCGCGCCTTAGTCACCTTTTTTTGCTTAAATAATACCCGATCGTCAGGAGGAAAAAAACACCGTTGACCACCGCGCCTGCAATGCAGAGCGGAAAAAACCATTCGGGAACGAAAATCGTCCCCTTAATTTTTTCCACCAGCACCCACGTCGTTATCCCGGCAAAAGCCAGATCAAACAGCACTGCCAGTGCCATTATCGCCAGATACGCTATTGTTATCTTGCTCGGTTTCATCTCCGAAAATCTCCTTATATATATCCGATTGTTTCATTTCCCTTTCGGTGGCAAACGCCGTCGTTTCCAATAAATAAGCCCCTTCGTCCCCTTCGTACTCGTTGATCACGCCTATCGCGTTGCCCGTCCCGACAAACCCGTTGTTTAAATAATAGGCGTTTTGCTTATACGCCCTCTCGATATACACCTCGGGATTGGTCAACTTTTCCAGCTCCGCTTTATAGGTCTCGGCGTACTTTTCTTTGTACGTATAGGTGAATTCCACGTTTCCCTTTTCCGCCATTCCGACCAGGCCGCCCACCGTAGAATTTTCTCCCGACGTAATTTGGACGGAAGTAAACATATACTGGACTAATCCGTTTTCCTCTTTGCCGATAACGCCGCCCACCGTAGAATTATTGCCCGCGCTGATCTGCCCGGAGACGACGTCTGCTCCGACGGTTGGCGTAGAATAATTGTTCGAAGTCGCGCTCTTTCCCACCGCGCCGCCGATGATACTGTCGTCGCCTGCCGTGATATCGCAGACCGCTCTGCTATAAGTTACGTAATAAGAATTGGTCGCGGCTATGCCCCCGACAATGGCATTCTTTCCGGCCGTCAACTTTATGTCGGCAGTACCGTTCCTGACGGTAGAAGCGTTCGTCGCAACCGCGCCGCCGATAATGCTGTCGTCAAGAGCGACCACCGACGTCTCCGAGGCGTACTCCTGTAACGATGCGTTATTGATGCCGTTTACGCCCCCTATTTTACTCTCGTTACCTGCCGTAATAATGCTCTTTGCTTCGACGTTTGACATCTGATAAGCATTGGCTCCGGCGATGCCTCCGGCAACGACTCTGTCCCCCAGTTCCAGTTTAACGTCGGCTACGCATCCGCTCATGGGGAAAGCATTATATCCGGCAATGCCCCCTACGTACGTTCCCGAACCCGTCTTTATTTCGGTCTTGGACTCACAGGAATAAATGCCGCAAGAAGCGCCGTAAAGACTCATTATCGAATTGTTGTAATTGAACCCGGCGCCTACGATGCCGCCGACGATGGAATTATCGGCAAGGCATGTTATTTTTGCCGTCGAAGAAGTTCCCGAAATAAACGCGCCGCTACAAGTCCCTATCGCTCCGCCCACGTGACTTTCCGCACTGCCGCCGGAAGTCAACGTCATATTGACCGACGTCGTTCCTCCCGAAACGCCGCCAACGTAATAGGTACCATTGATTTCCTTGTAATAATTAAGGGCGACCAGTCCGCCCACGCGCAAAGCCGCGCTTTCGCCCGAAGCCGATATCTTGCCGCCGGCAACGCAGTCGGTCACGCTCCCATAGTTTTCCACCGCAACGCCACCGATAAAGAACGTCACGTATCCCGCCGTTGAACGGAGTTCTCCGCGGAAGACGCATTCGGAAAGAGTTCCGCCGTTCTGACAGGCGATACCGGATAAATAGACGCATTCGTTATATTCGCTGCCGTCGGCATCTTCCGGTTTGGTTTGCCGGCTGGTAACCTCCGCCGTTCCGGTATAAACGCCCCCCGTGATCGTGCCGTTGTTATGGAGACAAAGTCCGCCGATATTGGACGACCAGCCGTTTTTCGTTGTCTCTTGTTTCATCGTCAGAGTAGACGAGCAACCGGTCATCGTTCCGGCGCTTTCGTTTTTGGAAACCAGTCCGCCGATATCGACCGTTTCGGTGCTGATCGTGCCTTCTGACGAGCATTGGGATACACTACCGTTATTTTGGGATACTAAAGGAGACAAGTAGGCGTTTCTCGTCGACCCGTTCTCCGCCGTGACCCGGCAGGTTGCTTTGCAATCGGTTATCTTGCCGTTGTTGACGTTACAAAAACAGGAAAGATACGCCGTCGTGTCCTGCTCTTCCGTCTTTTTTACTTTATCATTTACGAAAAAGTCCCCGATGACGTTGACGGTGACGTTTTCTATCGTGCCGCTGTTGACGCCGCAGAAACAGGAGAGAGAGATCGTCGCATCATCTTCTTCCGCCGCTGTGTCCTCCACCGAAAAGTTCCCTTTTACGTTGACAGTGACGTTTTCTATCCTTCCCTTGTTCTCTCCGACAAGGAGAGCGACGGTTTCTTCTATGGACTTATTCCCGATATCGACGTCGATTACGACGTCTTTTATGGTGCCGGTATTGACCTCACAAAAGAGACTTTCTTCCGACGAAGTAAAAACGGTATGGACCTTTTCCACCGTTCCCGAAAGTTCGCTGAAAAGTCCGCCGGAAAGTTTAAGCGTATTTTCCGCGCCGTTGAGCGTTCCTTTAAAGTCGCTATCGTACTGATTGGAAAGTCCGTCCACGTCGCCCGTCAGACGGAAATACCCCTCTCTTTTCAGCGCCAGCGATAACTGGTTGCCGTTAGAGATGGTCATCGGCGCGTCCGGCGTGCCTCTGTCGGTCGGCATGACAAAGTAGCCGACGAGACAGCAAGCGATCATGACGATAGCAAGTACCGCCGCACAGCCGACCGTCGCCAATTGCGCGTGAGAATACTTCTGCTTATGGATAAGGACACCGTTCTGTCCGAAGGATACCGGACTATTAAAAAGCGTTTGTTCGACGTACGTCAGTTCGGAACGGATGGCGGCGTCATTGTACGCCGCCGGATAGAGGGCGCGCAGGGCGTCATGCCTGCCGGTTACGGCGAGCATGACAAGAGGACTGACCGTCCTCCCTCCGACGTACAGTCGGAGTGCCCTGCGCGCCCTTTGCCGGAACAAGCGATAACTCTCCCGATCTTCCTCTATCACCGTGTATTGTGACAGCTTCAGCAGTCTTCTTTCATACACAAACGCAATCTTTCGGCTACTATATAAATAGCAAAGGCTGAGCAAAGGAAACCGCCCGAAAGAATACTTTTCGGTTTCTTTATCCAGTAACTTTTTAAAGGCGGTCAGGTTATCCCTTTTTATCGCCGCCAGTATTGCCCTTGCTTTTTCTTCCATTCTTATTTTTTAGTCTTGACCCTTCTTGACTCCGCCCATTTGTCGATGACGGCATAAATATACTCTTCGTTGACGTCTTTCGTATCGGCTATTCTATGCAAAATCGCCGACGTCTGCGCCGAGTTTTCCAACAATTTTTCCAGCGTTTCCTTTTCGGAAAGCAGATCCCTTTGGAGGCTTTCTTCCCCTTTTCTGATTTCGTCGATCTTCTTCGCGTTTTCGCTAAGAACGTCGGCGACGTCTTTGTTGATAAAGTCGCTGACTTTGCGGACGTTATTATCGTACCCTTCCAGCGAACGTTGCAGGTCGCGCAGGTTATAACTGATCTTCTTTTCCTCGATGACCTCGTCCAGCTTCTTTAATTGCGCCGACGCTTTGTTCTCTATTTCGTTAATGCTCGCCAGTTTCTGCTCCGTCTTTTCCAGAATGCCGACAAGACTGTCGATCTGCGCGACGTACTTTCCGGTGGCTTTGGCGAACTGCTCGATGCGGGAAGAAAGGTCGGTACTCTTTTCCGCCTGCATAGCGAGCGTTTTGGCGATGGCTTGCAGATTGGTCTGCGCGCTCCCGTCGAATGCGGCGTTGAGCTTTTCGATGTCGTCGCGGACTCTGTCATAGGTCTCCAAAAAATCGGACAGCCCGTCTTGTATCGGCGTGAGCATCTCTCTATATCCGATAAATGCGTCGATCAGTGTTTTCAGGTCTTCGGTCTTATCCATATCTCTACCTTCCTTTTCCTTTCTTTAATTTTCTGTTGATATCTTTTTGTCTTTCTCGTATGTGATTTAAGTCGTTTTCCAGCACCCGGAGGATCAGTGCGCGCGCCCCTTCGTTCTCCATAAGGTCGGGATAATAGGTGACGATATCGGTATTGAGCGAGCCGGTACTGCCGTTACTGATAGCATCGACCAGATCAACGAGAATGTCGTCCCCAGAGAGGGTGAACATCTCCTTCGCGTCTTCCGTCATGCCCAGTTCCCAATAGCGGATGCCTGCCTCGCGGTAGTTACCGGACCTAATAAACGTCTCGTTGACGTCCACACGGTTGAGGTATGCGCGCCTGAGGGCGTCGTCCTCGATCTTGTCCGCCAAAAACCGCGCGTTGTCGTACTGTCCCAAACGAATAAATTGCAGCGTTCTTTCGATAATCTCTTCTTGATCGACGTCGATCTTACGGACCACCTCGGACAGACTCTTTATCGCCTTTTCTTCGTTCTCTATCTCAAAGTGCTTGGAAAAGAAATTCGCAAAGAGAGAAACGTCCTCTTTTTCCGTTACGTATAAGTATTGTTTTGCGCGTGATACACCGACGTAAAAGAGGTTAAAATAATACCGGTACACCGAGTTTTCGTCCGCCGTTTTACGGTTGATGACGTTTCTTTCCAGTGCCTTCCACTTCTCTTTGTTGTCCGAAAGAAGGTTATACAGCAGCACCGCCTCGCGCTCCAATCCCTTGATCTCGGATACGGTCAGTATCTCCTGCTTTTTCAGTACCTTCCGTAAGTTCTCCTTCTCCTTCGCCCCCGAACAAACGATGGTGAAGTTATCAAAGTTTTCTTTCGCTATCTTCTCGGCAAACTGCCTGTCCTTTACGTAAATAGCCGACGTCTTCACGTCGCTTTCCACGCTCTGCCCTTTTAATACGAAACTGTGCGTCCCGAACCGGGAAAGGTTGATCTGTCCCAGTCCCTCGATGATCTTTTCGATCTTTTCGGTGTTGCGGTAATTGTGTTTCAGCTCGATGACCGACGCCTCGTCCTCTTTAAACAGCAGCCGTTTCAGATAGGCGAAATTAAAGTAGGAAGGGTTGATCATCTGCAATGCGTCCCCGACGCAGAAAACACGGAAAGATAATTTTTTAAAGAGGAACAGATTGACCTGCGTAAAGTCCTGCACTTCGTCCAGAATCGCCAGCGAATACGCCGGTCTCGCCGCCTTTTCAAGAAGCCTGCGACAAATAAGATTGTTATCAACCAGCCCTTCTTTTTCCATATATTTGCCGTAATCGACGGCAATGGAATAGATGACCTCGCACTCCGTTTTGCCGAAGTCCCCCTTCCTCGCCTCGATATACTCGCTCTCCGTCATGCATGCCGCCGGACGCTCCGGGTCATACGTCCCGTAAATCATACCGAAGATCTCTTTATAAATAACCTCGTAAGAGATATCCTTTATCTTTTCCAGCTTCCCTGCCAGTCGGTAGTTTTTGATCCCCCCGATGTACTCTTTAATAAAGAAACTTTCGTCGGTGATCTTCCCTTCGCCGAACTGCTTTTTATACAGGTCTTCCAGCATAAAGTAGTCCACTTGCGTGTCCAAAAAGGCAATGATGGACTTGATTTTTTCTATGATCTCCCTGTCCCCGTCCACGGTGAACAGTAGTCCCAGGTGGTTTTCTATCGCCCCTCGGTGATTCTTGTCGCAAAAAACCACTTTGCCCTCTTCAAACTTCCGGACGAACTCGCTTAGACTCTTTTTATAAAGCGTAACGCGCGTTTTGGTGTCAATAAGCAGTCCGCGCGAAAAGGTGGAGTACAGTACGCGCCCTGCGTAGTCCCTGCTCGCCGAATAAATGATCTTATCTATGCAAACGTTGGTCTTTCCGCTGCCGGCGACCCCCTGTACCAGAACGTTTTTGTCCTCGGTGGTGACGATCTTTTTTTGTTGTACGTTAAGAAGGGGGAAGTTGACGGTGTCGGAATGGGAAAGCCGATAGACCTTTTTAAAGTCCACTGCCGAAAACTGCTCTTTAATTACGGATATCCTCAAATCAAAATAGGAATGCGCCAGTAAAAAATCAATAAAGCGCTGATCGTTGGTACGCGAGGACTTTTCCTTCCCGATATAGCGGAAGAAAAGAACGTCCTTACTCAGGAGCGGCAAATCGGAAAGGACCTGACACCCGAACCGGAACAGAAAACTGTGTTCTCCGCCCCCCACGGACGCCAGATAGGCGGTATCAAGGTTTTTCTCAAAAGAAAAATTGCGTAAAGACGACACAATCCCGTCAGCTATGGCAAACAAAAAGTCATCAACGCCGGACATCCGCCGCGTCTCTTTAATAAATCCATCCGTTTTGTATACCCTGCTCTCCGACGAAAGATAACATTTATCCGCGTCAACGCGCAGAAGCCACTCTTTACCCATATAATATATATTAACACATATACTTTAAATTAACAATAAATGGAGTGGAATTTGTTTGGCGATTTACGCTTGCAAAAAGAAGCCAATTCTATCCGTTTCACTTTATATTCGTTTTTTTCAAAGAGTTTTTCCGTGAAAACCAGCGGATAAAAAGATGGTTTTGCGAGCTTGCGCAAAACCTTCGCAAGCAGTAGTCCACTACAGCTCTGCTCGCTTGCGCCCAAAATCCCCTAAAAAATTCCACTCCCCGTTTGTTTGGCGATTTACGCTCGCAAAAAGAAGCCAATTCTATCCGTTTCTCTTTATATTCTTTTTTTCAAAGAGTTTTTCCGTGAAAACCAGCGGATAAAAAGATGGTTTTGCGAGCTTGCGCAAAACCTTCGCAAGCAGTAGTCCACTACAGCTCTGCTCGCTTGCGCCCAAAATCCCCTAAAAAATTCCACTCCCCGTTTGTTTGGCGATTTACGCTCGCAAAAAACCGGGTAATCAGAGATATATCGCGTATCTAATCAACAACTCCGCGATCTCAGATAAAGTGATCAATCCTTTTCCAATGGATACTTTGAGATATTGTCCATTAAAAGCGTTGAACACGAGTTCCGGCAAGGGAATAATCGCGTTGAATTCTTCGTATGTATACAACCCATATGTCTGTATATCCTCCACCATCTGTACGGCGTCATATTTCATGAGCGTAGTATCCACGTCGAAGATATTGATAAAGCCCTCCGTCGCGCCCGGCATAGTCAGCATTCCGTTGACGTAATAGCACAAATCCCCATGCTCAATAAATTAAAAAATAAGATGGCAATTATTACAATGTTGATTATTCGTTTTTTATTGCTCTTCTCCTTTTAACGATAATATTCATTAATAAATTGCTTAATAGTATTTTTATGATCTTCCAGCGGGTCATATTTCCCGTACAGAGGACGTTGAACATAATAGCTCTTTATCCGATACATATATTCCGGATCAAAAACATTCAGAGTGTCACCCTCATAATCGATCCATTCTTTACCGTATCTGCGTATCAGATCCTCGTAGGAACCGCCTATTCTTAAATATTCCAAACCTTTTCCTGCGCCGATTTCTTCCATAAGCGGACCGGTCATTTCTTCGCCGTCTTCCGCTCGATAATGGGCATCCTCGATCAGGACGAATAAACGCAATGAGTAGCAATACGCTTCTTCATATGGGATATTCAATAATTTATACGGACTCGGTGAATAATCAAACGAGTCATTGATAAGCGGCCAGGAGCCGAGCGTTTCATGTTTGTGCGCGGAAAAGCGTCTACACCCTAAATAATAACCGATCGGCTCGAATTCCACCAAAAACCAATCTTCCTCTTTTGTTCGAGCGTCTTTTATAAAATGAATATCAAATCCGGTTATTTCGGGCATTTCATAATCATTTATTCCATTCAACCGCATTCCCTTTTCCCAATATTCGGTGATCGCTTTGCCGTTTTCATCGAAATACTTACTCCGGATCAGAGCCGCTATTTCTTCTTTGGTGGTCAGATCCGTCATATTTTCATCCTGAGGGGTATTATGTTCTGTTTTTTCTATGCAAGCAGAAATAAACAGCAAAAGATTTCCGATCATAATCATAATAAGTACATAAACAATAATCGTTCTCTTTTTTTTAATAACATTATTCCTCTTATTTGACATAATACCTATCTCCTATATCTTTTCATAATTATTCATTAATTGTTCAAACTACTTCTTTTATATTTATATACCTCACCTCATCTTATCACCTACTTTGCTTTTTTCATTGCACACCCCCTCTTTTGGCACTCTATTATTTCCCTAAAACAATTTC
>CAMOOO010000003.1 GCA_946621465.1 uncultured Clostridia bacterium | reverse complement strand
TTCTTGTACTTCTTCTTAAACCTTTCCTTCAGTTATTAAGGTACGTGCGCTTTCATATTTTCTTGAAAGCCTTTACATAATACAACAGATGGAAAAATATGTCAACTGATTTTTTGTTTTTTTAAGAAAATTTTTCAAGAAGTTTTTAATTCGTTTTTATACAAAAACTCCGACCGAAATCGGCCGGAGTTCTTTTGGTTTTATCTTTGGGAATTAAAGGCTTATAAATTACTCTTCGTCGTCATCATCTTCGTTGGCTTGATGAATAGCGCGGACGATCATGGATTGCATGTCATGCATCTTGCGCTCATTCTTGGTCATCAGATCTCTGTTCTTGATCTTGATGCCGTAAACCAATTCGGATGCTTCTTTGATGCACTCAGCTACGATCTCGTTGCGTTTCTCGATTCGATTCTTAGCTCCGCAGATTCTGATGAAAGCAATCAAGCAGATGATAAAGAGAACGAGGCACAGCGCGCCGGCAAGGAAAGGAATGCCGAAGGAAGCTACGAGGGGTTTGTATCCCAATCCGAATCCGAGGAGGATCGGGCGAATGATACCGTCAACGATTCCGTCGATCGCACCAACCAAAGCGGATTTGGTCGTGTAGGTGTCGTTATCTTCGTCATAGACGAGAGAGGAATCGAAATCAGCAGCTTCTTCATCCTCACCGAGGAATCCGAGCTCTTCAACCTGTTTCAGATATTCTTTAGCGAAGGCTTTAATGGTTGCTTCATCAGCTTCAGCATCAAGTTTCTCACCATCAGCGTCTGCATAGTTGTTGATAAAGCCGGCATAGGAATATGCAACATATTTCTTAATGAAAGCTTTGTAACCATCGGTAACCTCTCCGAGTGCTTCCTCTTCGTCGTCGTATTTGACGAGTTCGAGAGCATCGTCCAGTTCGAGATCTTCGCTGGTGACCATGTTGGTTTTAACTGCGGCATTGTATGCTGCAATGGATTTCTCGTATGCTTTTCCGCCGAGCAAATCATCGTTGAGTCCCATGTAGACGCCTACGAGAGCGACAGCGAAGAAAATGAGCATAAACAAGAACGCGAAAATTCCACCGATAGGATTCTTCTTGATCTTCTTTTTAGACCATTTCTCGTATTTGGATTCGATTGCCTTCAAACCGGGAGTCTTAGACAACGCGATCTTACGACGAACGTTAACATAAGTCTTCTTTTTTACGTTACGAGTCGAATTCTTAACTTTGTTCCAGCCAAACGCATTGAGTTCTGCACTTTTATCGGCAAGAACCTGTTTGATCTGATAACCGTCCACCTGCTTAACTTTACTAGCCATAAATTCCTCCAATTTCTATAATGAGGGTGCTAAAACACCACTACATAGTTGATTATAACATCGATGTCCACACCTGTCAATACCTTTTCTGGAAAAATATTGCAAAAATTGGTGTTTTCATCGCTTTTTTATTCCACTTGTTCGCTTAACAAACAAGAAGATTAGTCGTAGTCATCTCCACGCGGTTCCATAACCTGCGTAAACATCGTCTCCAGATCATACAGTTGCATATCTTTCTTTGTCATCAGACCTCTGTTCTCCATCTTGAGATCATACAGAGCGTCCGCCGCAATCCGAAGACATTCTTTCATATGGACAACGCACTTTTGTTGCGTTTTCTTCTTTCTCTTCTTTCCGGCAATTATCTCAATCAGCAAAAGGATAATAAATATAAGGATAAGCGCACACCCGCAAATGCTCTGGAGATTGATCCACAAAGGCATCCCGGAAAAATACATTCCGCTGCGCATAAATAACGTCAAGCCGCGAACGGTATCCATAATACCGCCCTCTTCGATCGGATAACCGTCTTGACCCTTGATAACACTGGGATCAACCGCTTCCGCGCTTTCGGTGGAAGTGTCCGCCGTAAGTTCAAATTTATTCAACCAGTTTTTGTAGGAATTCAGTAAACGTTGTTCGTTAGCTTTTCCTTTGGCAAGTTCAAACAACTCGCCGAAGGTGTCGACCTCAGGATTATCACGAACGAATTTCTCATAGGAATCCGGCATAATGATACCGGAATCGGTATCCAGGACGTAGTACGGCTCGTCGGAAATACCATTTTCCACCGCAGCATTATAAATCGCCCATCTGCGTTTCTCCACCGATACGGCATCGTAAACACCGACTGCCGCCAAAACGGCTCCGGCAACCAAAGATGCCAACATCAAAAGGATAATAAAGAGTTTACCCAAAAAGCGCAAAAGACCATGTGTTTTATACTTCGACGGCAGCTTCCCTTTCTCAAGCTTGAGATAATCTCTCTCGCAGTCCCTGATCGTGGGATTGGCACTGATAATAAAATCACGGCGAAGCGTCACAACCTCACGGTTGAGTTTTTTACTGTAATGCTCGCTGCTTTTTCCGATTTGCCATCCGAACGAAGCATACTCGAGCGCACTGCGTATCGGAGCTTCTTTGTATTCGTAGCTATCGTTTAGGTTTTTTGCCATTTATCCGCCTTTTGTATCAGGACATACTCTTAATGATACATTAAAAGTATACCATCCGGAAAAAAGGCTGTCAACCCCCTATTTCTATTTTTTATAAAAAATAGCCCCGGATTATTCCGGGGCGTACGTTTTATCTTTTGTTTATGATATTATTAATCGAATTCAACTTCTCCGTTTCTGTCCATTACACGTTGGAAGGTAGATCCGATCTCGGAGATCCTTCTGTCGCTTCTGGTCATGAGATATTTCTTTTCTTCTTTCAGAACGCGAACTCTTTCCGCACCGCTAGCCAATGCGTTACGTGCGATCGCATTGTATTTCTTCGCATACTTTCTCTTCGGAGTAATAAGTCTCTTCTTATATCTGCCTTTATTAATAAAGAAGGATAACAAAGAAATACCGCCAATGCCGAAGAAAACATAAGGAACAAAGCTAACGACCATATCCAAAGTGTCGGCATCAAGCATACCTTCTGCCATCTCTTTAACGGAATCAATAACCGGATCGACGATATTGCCAATAGCTTCGACCATTCCGGCAAGCATCAACACTGCGCCAACCGCTAAACCGATCACGGTGAACAAGATGGCAAAGAATTGCCCCCAGCCATGGCGACGTTTCATCTTCTTTTGTGCCTTACCGACATATTTTTCATATTCTTTTTCGGATTTTCTCAATACGGGATCCGCAGCATAGTCCAATTCACGACGAATGGTATATACTTTTTCACCTTTCTTGTTCTCATGTTCGGTTCTTCTACCAACCAACCAACCGAAGGAGCGCAATTGAGCGGCCTCTTTCATATTAGCTTCGCTGAATTGGTAATTACCTTGTACAGTTACTTTTGCCATAATTCCTCCTAATATCATAAAACATTTTTTCAGTTTCTAGCTCATTATAACATTGTTTTTTGAGCCTGTCAATACGTTTTTTGGAAAATTTTTTCATTTTTTTACTATTTTTAAAATAAACTTAATTCCTTATATCCTTATTATATATATGTTCTATTGAGGTCTCTTCATATATGTAATTATCTCTTTTTCTTTTTCCTCGACCTTTCTTAAAAGATCACTTCCAATAATTTTTACCGCCTCGCCGTAATTTTGCGGTCTTGCGCTCAAATTATGGCAATCGGACCCGAGAAAATGAATTCTCCCTTTCTTTATCATCCGCAAAGCCTTATGTCTGGTCCGCTTGGAAATGAAAAACTCCGCGTTGGATTGTATAAGAATACCGTTTAAAACCAGATAATCAATGTATTTTTTATTGCCAAACGGGAGATACCTCTCTATGTGCGCCACTATCGGAATAAGCCCGGCCACCTCTTTCACGTCGATGAGTTCCCTGACTTCCTCCTGTGTCCACCTATCAAACGGCATTTCTATCAATATATATTGCGAACGTCCGAGAGACAGTTTATTCAGTTCTTCATATCTGGACATCCCGTAAAAAAAAGCCACTTCAGCACCCAAATATACTTGGATGCGTTTTAAGACGTCGTCGCCACACGAAAACAATTTTTCCGCCGCATGAGCGCGACGGTGCAAAAACTCTTCCGGGTCCTCTCTTTTGGGATAAAAATGAGGTGTCAAAAATATTCTTTCGACACCTTGTGCTAACGTTTCTCGCAATAGAGCAACGGATTCTTCTACGCTGCCGCTACCGTCATCCATCTTGGGAAGAATATGCGAATGAAAATCAATCATTTCTTTCTTTTTCGTTTATCTCCCGGTAAAAATACGTTTTAACCAGTTCTTTTATTTTCTCGCGATCCGCGAAATACGCCATAACGCCGTCGACTACTTCCGAAGTGCCGTATTCATTATTCAAAGAAATCGTTTTGTTATATTGATACATTCCAAAAGCCGTGAACAGATATTCAAAATCGGAAAGGAGATCCTCAAAATTGCTATAATCTGTCACCGTATAATCTTTAATGGCTTCGTAGGCATTGTATAAATAACGATAATCCCATTTTTTGTTGCCGATCGTTTTGAAAAGAGCCTCAATATACAGGTTTTGACGTCCCATTCGGCTAACATTGGTTCCGTCGGAGACGTCCATACGCGCACGCACAAAAAATTCCGCATCGGTTCCGTGTATCGTTACGGTTGCACCTTCCGTCCAATCGGGATGACTTTCGGAAGAGAGATCTTCCGTCAGCGTAACGGTCACGCCGCCTAAGTAGTCGTTCAATGCCGATACCGCTTCCATCGTCATCGTTATATAATGATCAATGGTAATGCTGTACTGGTCGATGACGTTGCCGTCATTTTCAACCCTGTCGGAAAACAATCTCACTACGGCGCGACGAAGATTTTCTCCGCTTTGCTGTTTCCCGTCGCCGTAGGTATGTGCCAGGGCAAGCTGCTGGTCAACCGTTCCTGCGCGCATTCCGCCCATACCAAGCTCGTCTTGTTCTACGATGGTATCTCTGTTTACGTTAATCGCGGTAATCGTTCTATCCGATCCGTCTATAATAAGAAGCAAGTTAAAGTCGGCATGCTTGAAGTTTCTGTACGCACCGTCGGTATCCCCTTCTCCGTCGTATTTATCGACGCCGGAGATTAAGTAAGTAACGACGTTTTTACGCATATAAATTTCCCCGTCGAATTTGGCCGCCATCAATTTCTGTTTGGCCGATTCAAACGTTTCCGCCGGGGATTTTTTCGGCGTCAGTACTCTGTCTAAGCACAGAATACCGACACCTACGATACAGAATATCAATATAATCCCAACGACTTTGGCAATGGACTTGATCCTTTCTTGCAACATAATTTAACGTGCTTCCGTACTATCCTTTATATTAGTCGTTCGTATCTTCTTGGTTATATTGTTGGGGCGCTACCGATTCTTCCTCCGGTCCAACCATATCTTCCGGTTCTCTCGGTTGATCCTGAACGTCAACGACTTTCTTAGCTTTCGCTTTGACAATGATAAGAGCAACGAGGAGGATAATCAAAATGCATCCAAGGGCAATAACAAGGTACATCGTCCAGCAGTAGCATTTCCCGTCTTTGCAGAAATATTTACAAAAAACGCATCCCTCTTTGCAGTCATCGCAGCAGGGACCGTCTTTTTCTTGCTGTCTTTGTTTGAATTTCTCAATGGCATCCTGCGAAAGTTTTTCAAAAACCACGGTACCCGATCCATTCATGATAACGGTGGTCGTCGTTCTTTTTACGCCGGCATTCAGAGGAGCGGCAGCTTTCGGGGTCGACTCGTCGACGATCTCTAAGAATTCCCACTCGCTTCCTTGCGTAAATCCTTTAAAAAGAACGATATCCGCAACCTCTTGGAAAGTAACCTTTACGCCGCCTTCTTTGGCTTTCTGCGCAAGTTCTCCCGTCATTTCGACTTCAAAAACGTTGGTAACGATCATAACAGTGCGGTCGTATTGCCCTTCCGGGTCAAGGGTCTTTGCCGCTTCGTCGATAGCCTCGTTGACTTTGTTACCGAAATCAGCATTCTCTGCATCGTTTTTCGCAGCTTCCATAGCCTTCTTTTTGGTCGGGTTGTTCTGAACGTCTTTAATTGATACGACGTTTACCAATCCGGCGTCCACCGTTTCTTCGTTTCCGTTTTCATCGATAACGACGACGTCGGTGACTTTAGGCGCGCCCTTATAGCTGATACTCGGCACACTGCTGATCGCCCCTTCTTCTGCCGCATAGGATGCAATGCCTTGTACATTGATACCTGCGACAAAGAGGCAGACGATAGCTACCAGCACAACTATGTAGCCAAAAAGTTTCTTTGCCTTTTCCATGATAAATTCTCCTTTCCTTAGTTGGTTTTTCACTTAGTTGTTATTGTTGTTATTGTTGTTATTTTCTTTCTTCTTTTTCGTGCTGCTATCTTTATAATAGTAGTACGAGTTGTTTTTGTATCCGTATTTTTTGTAATAAGAACCTTTGTAGTTCTTTCCGCGAGAATGGTTATAGCCGTTATACACCACACCGAGGATATGCGCTTTTACGTAATTAAGTTTCCGTACCGCCTCTACCAGTTCTTTTCTCCTCGTCATACCGTGACGAACGATGAGTACGACGCCGTCGAGATATTTGCTGACAACGAGGGCATCGGCAACAACGTTAATCGGCGGAAGGTCAACGATGATATATTCGTATTCGTCGGCAAAAGCGTCTAATAATGTTCCCATATTCTCTTTGCCGAGTAGCTCGGACGGGTTTGGCGGAATAACGCCTGCGGGTAAAAACAGCAAATTGTCATCCAGTCCGCTCGGAACGACGGCATTTTCTTTTTTGCCGACCAACAAGCCGGATAAACCGTATTGATTTTTGATACCGATGGTGTTTTCTATGCTCGGTTTTCTCATATCCGCGCTGATAAGAAGGGTCTTATGTCCCTCTTTGGCAATGGCATAAGATAAATTGATCGCCGTATAACTCTTTCCTTCATGCGGAATGGAACTGGTGATACCGATGATTTTTCCCTTTCCTTCTTTATCCGTGATCGAAAAAAGTATATTCGTACGCAAAAGATTGTATGCTTCTTTAGAAGCAAAGTCCAAAAAACTACCGAACGCAGACGCGCCCTTCTTTTCTTCTTTTTTCTTCTTTCCAAAATCAAAAAGTTTCGCCATGACTATTTATTCTCCTTTTCACCGGTTGCCTCGCCGCTTTCTTCACCTTCGACCGTTTCACGGTAGTAGGAATAAGAATAGTCCCTCGCGTAATGTCCGTATTTTTTATAATATCCGTATTTCCCCGTATTGGACGTATCGGTATCGGGAATAACTGATAGTACCGGAATGTCATCCGGCAGGCATTCTTTGAGCGCCTCGCTCGACTGGAATACGTCGTTGACGTAAAAATCTATAAGGAAGATACCGAGTAATGCCAACACAAAACCGACGGCAAATCCGATCAGACCCATTTTGGTAAACCCGCGCGAAACCGGTTTGGTGTCCACTGCGTAATCGACGATCTTTGCAGAGGAACCGACAATGATATTGCCGATCTGATCTCTGAAAACATGGAGAGTGGCGTTAGCCAGCAATTTGGCGTCCTCTTCGTTGGTACAGGTCACGCTGATCGAGCAGATCTCGGTATTGTTGACGGCGCCGACGGAAATCATGGAAGAAAGCTGATCATAGGTGTATTTGTCTTTTTCTTCACCCGTTTTCGGATCCTTTACTTTTATGTTCGCCGTTTTAAGAACGTCGTCTAAAATAAGATGCGTTTTCATGATGACGGAATAAGAACTGACCAAAGAACGTCCTGCCGTAATATCGCTGGAAGAAATGTTGGTTGCATTTTTTAACGCATCGCTCAAAGATGCCGAAACGGAGTTGTTGACGTACATCTTTGCCGTGGCGGTGTATTGTTTTTCCGTCGTAAAGAAAGTATACGTAATGAGCGCTCCCGCTCCAATAACGGACGCAATCAAAATGATCCACCATTTATGGAGAAAATCCTTCAGGACTTCCATAATGTTGATCGATACTTTGCGCTCTTCTTTTTCCATGCTAAAAACCTCGTCCTACGTTTTCTTAAAAATCGTTTATGTCGTCTGTTAACTTTCGCACACACGAAAATATACCAGTATATTATATATAATACTTTTTGTTTTGCACTTTGTCAATGTTTTTACCGCATGAAAAACGGAAATGTCAAAAAATTCCTCGTAAAAAATGCCGCCATCCGGAATTAAACGGTCAAAGGGAGAAAAAACTCCCGCTAAGAAGAAAAAAGCCTCGCAAGAAAGCGAGGCGAGCATACCCTTAAATTTCCGTGTTATGAAACAGAGCGGACAAAAATGTTTCATTACTTAACGCATACCGCAGAAAGGCAATTGCGGATATTTTTTGCAAAAGCAAGTCTCAGTTGCAGACCGTACCGCTTGGCTACGCTTTCGCAAAAGTTCGCAAGAAATTGTTACAAACGTAAATATCCCAATATCCCTCACACGAGGAGGGAATCGACTACGACAAGGGCCTCTATTTCTTCTCCGGTCTCGCTGTCATAATAAACGTAATACGTCTCCCCCTCGTACGTTCCGCTGATTTCCAGGCACCGTATTTCCGTTCCCCATTCGGTAGGGATGACGCATTCGCGCCTGCTTTTTACCTCGATTCGGGAGCTGATTTCAACGTTGCTGGGGGCAGGATCGACCGTCCGAAGGGTATGATTGTAAATATAATTTTGGCATTCCACCCCCAGAACACGCCCTGTATCGGCATTGACTTCCACCTTAATTAAATCGGGATAGAAAACGACCCCGTTTTCGGCGTAGGCGAAATTAAGATAGACGATAGAATCGCTGTCGTAGACCCAAACGCACTCCATATCGGTGTAGCCGGAATCGGTTAAAAACCGCTGCGCTATCTGCGCGCATTCCTCGGGGGAATATTGCGGATCAACGGCTCTTTCGTAGCAAGAATACTCTCGCAAGTATCCCCCATTTTTCGTTATCTGCGCCGTACCGGAAGTGCCGCCGGACACAAAGGAAAAAATATAAGCAGGGATGGACGAAGCGTTCTCGCCGATCTTCTTCACATCGCTTGCATCGGGAAAATAGAGTTTCACTTTTTCCATTGCCTTGTCCTCGGCTATTTCCTCTTTGTCTTCCAGGAAGAGCGCTTTTCTGTCCAGCAACCCGTCGCTGAAAGGTCCGTCATAGATTAGTTCCGGATAATCTACGTCCGAGCTGTTTTTGACGATCTCCCCCATTGCGGACATATCGGAAAGGACGGAGGCGTCTATTCCTTTATCCGATGCCATTTTATCTTGCAAGGAAAAAACGGAATCGTTTAGTGCGCCCAGTATTTCTTTAAAACGCGCCAAAGTACTCAGTTCCTGTTCGGTAGGCGGATCGGTCTGCGCTTTGCGCGAGAGATAGTAGCAGTAGTCTCCCGTTTTATTCAAAAAGCCGATTATCTTCTCCGTTTCCTCCTCCGCCGTCATGCGTGAAAGGCAGGAGACGACGACCGAACACTGCCGCCAGATATCGTATAAAAATGCCTGTTGCAACGTGGGCCTGGATAAAACGGCGACCTTGCCAAGTTTCGTTTCCACGTCGTTGAGATTATCAACGATCTCGTAGTAGGCGTTTTGATAGCTACCGTCTATCCGCTCCCCGTACTCCTTTGCTTCGGCGTTCTTTTGGGAGAAAAGAATACCCATCGTCACCGATGCGGCGGATGCAAGAAGAAGCAAAGATAGGACTATTCCAAATATGATTTTGCCTTTTTTACTCATTTTTCACCTCACAAACAAAAGGAATGATTGCCGATGGACAGGTACACCGTTTTGGACAACATCCATTTACTGGTAGCCGTCTTGGGATTGTAATAATACAGGCATCCGCCCGTCGGATCCCAACCGTTCAAAGCGTCTTTTGCCGCGCGCTTTGCCGTCTCGTTCGGCGTCATATTGAATTGACCGTCACTGACGGCATCGAATGCCCCTGCCTGGTAAATAACGCCGCTGACGGTATTGGGAAAAAGGGGGCTTGCTACCCGGTTCAATACCACCGCGCCTACGGCGACCTGACCGATATACTCCTCTCCGCGCGCCTCTCCGTAAATAATGCGCGCTAATAGATCGGCGTCGGAATTGCCCCCTGCGCTGAACGTAACTCCCAGTTTTCGCATCGTTTCCGCACCCACGATTCCGTCGGACTTCAGCCCGTTATCGGACTGGAATTTTTTTACCGCGGCGGTTGTCAATTTGCCGAATATCCCGTCGATCTTTCCGGTATAATACCCCTTGTTTTTCAGAGCGGTCTGGATCTGCTTGACCGCTTCTCCGGTGCTACCGGACGAATACCCGGCGCCGGCTTCCGCCTCCTCTATTCCTGACGGAATGACGTCCGTGAACATATATAGTCCGCAAAAAACGACACCTACTACCAAAAGGAAACAAAGTATAGGTTTCAATATCTTTTTAGCTTTTTTCATTTTTATTTCTCTCCTCTGCTTTTTTAACGATTTCATAGAAAAAGGAACTGTATCCTGCATTATCGTATTCCTCCAATGATTGATAGACGTATGACGGATACGCTATGTATTGCCACCCCTTTTTCCCCTCTCCGACGCGAAAAGTAAGGTAGTTTCCCGCGGCAAAATACCTTCCGTCGCACCAGGTGGATTCGTAGTACTCTTCGCCTAAGCTATACCCCTGCTTAGAAAGAAGCTCTTTGCACTCTTCCGCCGACGTCGCGCCCTTTACTACAGACGTCACTTTCTCTATTATCTCGTCCCTTTCGCTTGCGCTTTCACAAAAGATACGCACGCGGATAACGCCCCCCTTTGCTCCCCGGGAGCAAGAACCGAGAAAGATACATAAAATGGTCAAAATGACCAAAAACACCTTCTTCATCCCCTCGGATTATTACCCGGGTCAGGAATTTTATTACAAAAAAATTATTTTTTGGGCAAAAATACTTGTAAAACAGAGACCTTTGTGTTAAAATCAGTTACACTGTTTCTTTATGAGGAGTAAAAAATGTTGAATACAATGATCGCAGCTGTAGCAAAAAGTGATGTCTTCTTCGGATTTTGTATTACTTTTTTCGTATTAATGGTTATTTCCAGTATCGCAATGATCGTCATCGTCATCATGCAAAAAGGTACCGGTAACGATATGAGCGCCATCACCGGCGGAACGGATTCTTTCTTTTCCAAAAACAGAGTAAGCACTTTCGAAGGTAAACTTCGTCTCTTTACCGTCATTACTGCCGGCTTAATGTTGCTCTCTTCCATCTTGTTCTTCGTATTCACCATCCTTTTGAATATGCAGTAAGAAAAAGAAAAAAGTTGATAAAAAAGCGCGCTATTTACGGCGCGCTTTTATTATTATTCTAATTTAAAAAAAATACATATATTTAAAAATAGTTTAAGACTTTTGTTGCATGATATAACGTAGGGTTCGGAGGTTGCAGTGAGAAAGAGAATTAATAAAAATTTCGTCCTCTTGTTGTCTTTATCTGTTGTTTTCTGTCTTATTGCAACGTCCTGCCTCACTTTCTTAAGCACTGTGGGCGGACTTATCTTTAATTTTTCCGACCGTCTTTCCGAAAACAGAATCATCGTATACGGCAATCAGAACGACCTTTCCGTCACCTTCCGCGACGGCAGAATGCTCGCAATCTGGGACAGCAATTCCTCTTCCGACTACCTTTTGACGGTGGTAAAGGACGGTATTGCAACGGAGCTGACGCCCGAAGAAGAAGGCTATATAGACCTGACGAGCGCCGGGTACGGTTATGGTGATAATCTGCATCTGGACCTTGCTAAAATGAAAAGTCTCACCACCACTCATTTTACCTACGATTATTCTCCCATAACCAAAGATCAATATAATACCTATACCGTAACGGTCAACGCCGGCTTTTCGGAAATCGATCGCTATATAGCTACTCGCGCGGAGTGGTTCGACTTCTTCAGCTACCTGATTGTTTTCCGCGACGACGCCAAAACGGAGACGGAAGACGGAGAGACCACCTACCTTATCGAAACGACCTGTCTTATGTCCTACGACTTCACCAGCTTTGCCGAATACGACGGCCTTTCCACCGAAGAGTGTTTGGAAAACGAAGTGTATAGCGCAATTGACGCTTACGAGGATTCCGCTTCCTACGCCTATTCTTTTTCTTTGGAAGACGATCAAAGGACGACCAAACTGTATATTAAATTCTACTATCTGAATACCCCGGACCTGGAGACGGACACGGCGGAAAAATACGTCAACAGCACCAAGCCGACCGATCGGGCGCATTATACGACGGGCGTGATCAATACCCGTTCCTTCCCCATAGACCAGGTGGAAAAAACCATATCGGTATCCACGAGCGATCAGCTGTACTTTGCACTCAAAAAAGGATACCGACCGGTACCCGTAGCCGGAAGCAACGCCGACCTCATTTACACCAAAATGCGCTCAATCCTTGCCACCATCAACACCGATAACGACTCCGTTTACAATAAGCTCCACTACATCTACGACTATATCGTAAACACCGTTATCTACGACTATACGTTCACCGATGAACTGATGAATAAAGAGGACTCTCAAAAATTATTCCGCTATAAATGTCTCTATCTGGAAGGGGTCTTCGGCGTACAAAACAATAAGACCATTGACGAAAGAAAAAGAGTCGCCATTTGCGACGGACTGAGCAAAGCCTATATGTGCATGGCGACGATCGAGGGTATCCCCTGTATAAAGATCTCCGGGACCGTCAATGACCAGGGCCACGCCTGGAACAAAGCCAAAATCGGCACCAACTGGTACCTGATCGACACTACGTGGGGGAACGATTTGTCCCAGCACGCCAACGTCGAATATCTCTCTCACGATTATTTCTGCGTCAAAGACGACGTTAAACACGTAGAAAACCCCTACGTGACCTACCCGGAAGCACCCTACGACTATAAGGCGTCCACCGGTTTCCATTTCGGTTCAATTGCTTAAATAAAATCCTTAGCAAAAGAAAGCATTTCTTTCATCCAATTTTCCGCTTCCGTCTTACGAGCCAATCCCAGCCCGTGTCCCCCTCTTTTGTAGAGGACCAGTTTTGCCGGAATGTTCCTCGCCGTCAGTTCATCGTACATTTTGATCGGATTGGACACAGGGACGCATCTATCGTCCTTGCAGTGCCATAAAAAGGTCGGCGGATACCCGTCCGCGTGCTTTTCCACGGAATAGGCTTCTCTGAGATCGGCGTTGCCCCCGGTGAGGTTCTTCATCGTCCCCTCGTGAGTGCCTTTTCCCATGGTGATTACGGCATAACACAGCACGGCTAAATCGGGCTTCGGCAAGCCGAAGGCGGCATATCCGACGTTCTCGGTGCAAAAAGAGGCAGCTAAGTGTCCGCCTGCGGAGAACCCGAGGACGGAGTACCTTTCTCTCGTTATCCCGAATTCTTTTTTGTGTGAAAAGACGTATTTAATAAGGGACGCCATATCCTCTTGCGGATGTGGGGCGTCGGACGCCGGTCTGCCCACGCGATAATTAAGGACAAAAGCGTTGATACCGTGACGATTGAGTTCTTCGGCAATAAACACCCCTTCGTACCCGATACACACGTTGGCATAGCCGCCACCGGGCGCGATAAAGAAGATGGGCGCATCCTTATCAATGACAAAAGAATAGGCATAAGTCACCTTTTTATCGGGACTCAGTTCTATCTCTTCCGCCGAATAAAAGGTGAATTTTTTATCCTCGTAACGATCCGGAAAAAATTCCGGTTGCTTTGGAAAGCGTCTGAAACACATACTTCCTCCTTATATGCTAAAACCCTTATTTAACTTCCTTACATTTTGCAAAGGCTTCTTGAATGGAATAGAACGAAGGCTTTTTGTTGCCTTCTCCGTCCAGAAGTCCCCAACCCGTTTCCACCGGGCAATCGGATTGACCGCAAACGTAGCAGTAGGGACTGTCGCAAAAACAATAGAGGAAGGCGCCGCAAACGTCCTCTTCTTCCAAAATGACGTTGTCGATAAAGTCGGTAAAATATTTTGCCTGCCCTTCCGGCGTGTGGGGATAGCCCTTTAATAAAATCCCTTCTCCGAGTTCGGAATAAAGGTGTCCGGAATAATCAGTGGGCATACCGGGCGTGCCGAATAAGTTATCGGCGATCTCTTCATCCGTTGCGCTGATCGTTTCCAAGCGTTCTCTCAGTCTTTCGGGGAAGTACTCGTTTTCGATAAAGTCCCTTATGTGGGCTTTTGCGTAGGCTTCCGCCTCTTCTACCGTATCTCCCACCGCGCCGTATCTATGGAGTATCGCCAGCTTTTCTTCCGTCGTCTTTCTTTCTCCGGCGCTCAGATAGCCGAACTCGGTAAAGATAATGGGCATGTGGTTGGTCGCTACCTGAACGGAAAGTATCCATGCCTTTGCCGTCGCAAAACCGAAACTATAAGTCATTGACTCGAAGCATCCCAAATAGAGGTCTATTCCGATATAATCAAAGTACTTATTGTATTTATTCATAAGCGGCAAGAAGGTGGCAAACTCCGTCGCGGAAAGATTGTATCCGATGATAGCGTCGCCGCGGTAGCGATAGATAGCCCTTGCCACCAAGCCGATATAGTCTGCTGCCTCTTCCGCCGTAAGGGGCGCGCGGAACTGCGGCTCGGTCATTTCGTTGGTGATCTGCCATGCCGCCACGATATCGCCCAGGTCCTCGGCAAAGAAGCGGATGTTTTTCATCACGGCGATCTTTCCCTTCTCCTCTCTCGGGTCTATTCCCCAAGCAAGAAACTCACGCGGATAGGGGGTAACGGCAAAAACTTTCAACCCCGCTTTTTTATACTGCTCGAACATCGGACGATAGTAGTCTCTGTACATATAATAGACCTGTCCGTTACCAAAGTCGTAATACACCTCGTTTCCGTCTGCGTCAAAGACGGGTACGCTGAGATCGACGCGGACCCAGTCTGCACCCAATTCGACAACCTCGTCCAGCTTATCGTTCGGGTGGCATACGCCGGTGAGGAATCCGCCTGCCTTTTCCTTTACCGACGCGATACTGGTACGGTAATATGGCTCGAATTCATCCTCGTACCACTTTTCATCAACAAAGTCCATGGCTTCTTCCAGCCAGCCCTCGGCAGAAGTCCCCAGAGCAATGCCGCATCCGTGGTTAACGCCCTCGCATTTTTTATAGACGTACTCCACGCCGTATTCGTCAAAAGCCTGACACAAAACCTCGCTCTGCGTTTCCGCGGAAATGACGGAATCGCTGTCCCCGTGCATAATAAAAGTCCTCGGATAATCAGCGGTCACCCAGTGTTGCACCTGCATCTGATCGACGTTGGCGTCCCCGATCAAAAATGCCTTTGCCCCTCGGTCGACAATGGTATATTCGTATATGGTCTCGACGAGGTTTACGCTGAATTCCGCCTCGGGATTGACCCACGGGTATCCCATGACGATGGCATTCGGTTTTTTTACGCTGTCGTAGTTCGGGTAGCCGAATTCCTGCGTTCCGAACATTCCCACTAAGTTGCCCCCTGCGGAAAAACCGCAAAGAACGTACAAGCCTTTGTAAACGTTATACTCATCGGCATTGGTATCAATATGTACGATCGCCTCGGCAAGGTCGTCCAGCGGTTGTTGATAGTCGGTGATCTCCTTTCCGACGTGATACCCCAAAACGAACGCCGTATAGCCCATTTTGTTGAACTCTTCGGCAACGCAAAAACCTTCTGCACTCATAGAGAGATCGACGTAGCCGCCACCCGGGCAGATAACGACGTATTTATCCCTCTTCCCTTCGTTCAGATAGACGTACAAATTGGCTCCGCCTTCCAGCTCCACAACGCTGTCCGGAAACCTGCTCAGTTCGCCGCACGCCGTTTTGTTTACGACGAGCATTTTTATCATCGGAACAAAAGTAATTCCGCAACATACGAGAAGGTAAAGTAGTATGGCGATCAAAATTCCCAAAAGGGTAAAAAGAACGACTTTTTTACTTTTGGAACTATCAGTGCCGGAATGGTTGTTCTTACTCAAAATAAACTCCTTATTTATGGAACAAATATAAACAATTATATCATATGTTCATTATTTTGCAATACGAAAGGGCGTCCTTTTTCAGGTAAAATTTCCGAAAGAAGCATTTTTTATATGCGCGCTCTATTTTGCCAATTGACAGAACGCTTCGCCGTGCTATAATGATAATAAAGTACTATTCAGGGGGTTTTGCCAATGATACAGCATGAAATAACCAAACCAACCAAACTTTTGGATGAAAACGGCAACATTTTAGAACCCGGCTATGCCAAAAAAATGCTCTACGAATACAATCGCGAGAATATCACCGCGCCGAAAGCGCTCTTAAAAGAATGGGATTATTATTACGTCGGCAATGAAAAACACGCCATCTGCCTGACCGTCGCCGACATGGGATATATCGGCGCGCTGTCCGCAACCTATCTCGACTTTACCGTGCCTACCCAAATCACAAAAAGCTCGGTCCTGCTTTTCCCCATGGGAAAAATGCACCTGCCGCGCACGACGGAAAGCGGCGATATCCACTACAAGAACGGCAAAGTGGAAATGACCTTTACCAACGACGGAAAATCCAGACACCTCTTCGGTATCTATCCCAAATTCGGTAAAAACAAAGAGGACCTTATCTTTAACATTACCCTGACTGAATTCCCGGATGAAGGCATGGTCATCGCCACCCCCTTCACCAAACCCGGCCGTTTCTATTTCAACGAAAAAATCAACTGCATGCGTGCAGAAGGTCAGTTCAGCTTGGGCGATAAGGTATTCCCGCTCGACAGAGAGACCTCTCTCGGCACCCTCGACTGGGGCAGAGGAGTATGGACCTACGATAACACCTGGTATTGGGGCAGCCTACAAACAAGACTGGACGACGGAAAAACCTTCGGGTGGAACATCGGATACGGATTCGGCAACAACACCGCCGCAACCGAAAATATGCTCTTCTACGACGGCAAAAGCCACAAACTGGACGAGATCACCTTTAACATTCCCCAAAAGGACGGTGAGGACGATTACACAAGTCCGTGGACCTTCACCTCTAACGACGGTAGATTCTATATGGACTTCGTTCCCCTCATCGACAGGTACGAACCGTTCGATCTGAAATTCTTTGCCATGATCCCCCATCAGGTATTCGGCTATTTCACCGGAAAGGTTTCTTTGGACGACGGCACCATTCTGGAAATCAATAATAAACTGGGCTTTGCCGAAAAGGTCCACAACAAGTGGTAAAAATACTTATTATAAACAAAGAAACCGACCGGACGAACCCGGTCGGTTTTTGTTTTACTCACTTAAACAATCAGTAGTCTACCCCGCGCAAAACGCACATATTGTCGAGGTCTAAACCAATCGCGGTCACGTAGCTACGATACCGTGAAAGCACGATCAGTGGCACGTATATCGTAATAGGTTTGTTTGCGTCAAACACGTCCATACCGGAAGTCTCCGGCACGTCCTCGCCGGTAAAGGTCACCGTAGACACGGGACAACCGGAAAAGGCATAGGACCCGATATAGGTAAGGGCCTCCGGGAAAGTGATCGAAGTAATGCCACATCCGGCAAACGCGCTCTCGCCAATGGTGGCGGTGGAATTAAAGGTCACTGCCGTCAGTTTGACGCATCCGTAGAACGCACTGTCCGGGACGTCTTCGCAAGAAAGGACGACTTCGGTCAGCCTGGCGCAGTCTTTAAAACAGTTCTCCGACAGCACCGTCCCTTGCGGTACGGTCAAGGTAAGAAGGTCGCTCTTTTCAAAGGCGGAAACGCCGATCCTCGTCACCGAGGCAGGAATGGAGAAGGAACTGCCGGCGTATTGATAAAAGGCTTTTTCTCCGATCTCGCTGATAAGCGAATCGGCATGGAAAACGATCTCCGCCGTACATCCGGAAAAAGCGTTTTGTCCGATAGTTACGGTACCTATCGGGAACACAAGACGCTCCGAACCGCAACGATAAAAGGCGAACGCTTCCAGCGTTTGGAGAGAGACAGGGAAAGTGAGCGTGCCGTTGAATCCCTCGAAGGAGTTTTCGCCGATGGTCGTCATCGAAGTTGCCGAAAGATCGATCGTGGCCGAGGTCGCGTAAAACGCCCTCTTGCCGATAGTTTCCAAAGTAGCAGGAAGGATGACTTCCTGCAAGTATAGTAAGCCCTTAAAGGCTTCGTCCCCTATCCGGTTTCCTTCCGTTAGGGTAACCTTTTGCAACTTATAGTTATCCAAAGTGGCGGTATCGAAGAAATAACCTGCCGACGGAAAATCTTTTACGGTCAGGCTTAAAAGGGAGCGACAACCGGAGAGGGACGCCTGCTTATAGGTAGGCACGTTCGCAAAAACGATCTCCTTTAGATAGCTGCACCCGTCGAACGCGTACGGCTCAACGGAACTGACTTCGCTAAGGTAGGTCACCTTTTGCAGTGTCAGTTGCCCTTTGAAAGCCAGCGAAGGTACGACGTCATCACTGCGAATAACAACGTGCGTAAGGGTCTCGGGTACGACGCTGAATATACCGGATAGATTTAATACGTGAGAAAGCGACAGCGTGGACAGCTGGGTCAGTCCGTTCAGTCCCCCTTCCGCTATTTCCGTAATGGAGTCGGGCAAAGTCAACGACGTAATAAAAGAGGAGTTCCGGAATGCCCCGGCGCGTATTCCCGTCGTTCCGTCAAGAACGGACAACTCGTTGCCCGTACCTCTGAATAAGACCAGAGAGCAAGTCCCGGGAGCGTACTCGAACAGCGCGAGATTGTATATGTAAACGTTGACGTCATTATAGACGTTATCTCCGCTCGTGTAGTAGCCGACGGGGTCCTTTGGCGTTAACGTCACCGTGCAGACGTGTTTGCCCAGGGAAAGAAGGTTAGTCTGCGCCGCAACGGATGCCGATAGCAGTTCTTCCGCCCCGGCGTAATTTACGACGGGAACGGCAATGCTCCCCGTATAGCCCACGAACTGATCGGGAACGGTGACGCTCGCAAGCGGAATCTCCGCCTGGTCGATCTCTGCGCGAATGGTGAACGGATAATCAATATAGTTGTTAACGTCGCAGTTATAAAGGACGTCCACACTGCAGTAAGCAACGCGTTCACGGACGGTGCCGAGTAGTTTAATCTTTTCATCGGCATTTTTAAACCGAACGTATCCATCCGGGTCGTTGGCGATACCGATATCCCTAGCGGTAAGCGCAGGCGAATAGGTGGGGTGAGTCAGTTGCGTATAATTACTCAAATCAACCTGCGTAACGTCTATCGTTGCTTTATTAATGATAAGGTCTGCGGAAAGGTAGGTAATGACTTCGCCTTTATTTTTCAGAACGTAATTGACGTTCTCCCACATGCGATAAGTCCCCAACCTTTCGTCACCGTAGGTAAAGATCGCTCTCGCTACGTACTCTCCGGCGTTGGTAAAGATGACTTCGTTAAGGTTATTCAGTTCGCCGCAAGAATAGCTCATCCTCACCCCTTCCGGCAACTCTCCCAAAACTTTTATTTCGTGAGGCAGTCGGTCATAGGTGACGGTGACTGAGTCAAAAGTCAGTTCCATTTCCACCGTGACCGGTTTGACGGTCAAAAATACAGACTTCGGCGCCGGCGTGTAATAGTTCTTCTTATCCGGGCTTTCCACCGTAAAGGTCGCAATGATCTCGTAGACACCTGCGGAATGGATTTTATTTTCCGCCAATACCCCGATCAGATTCCCGTCCCGTTTGTAGGTGTATTCAACGGACAGCGCGGAAGAAAACCACGGAGCGTTGGTTACGTCGATAGCAAAATCGTTATAGTACGCATCCGGGTCGAAAACAGCCTCCGACGTGTCGTAGGTAAAAAGAACGTCCTCCATTGAAAACTGTCCGCGCGTAATGGTCAAAGAATAGCTTTTTTCGGGAAGTGCGAGATAATTCCGCGTTGCGCCCTCGGGCATAATAAAGATGGCGGTAACCATATAGATGCCGCTGTCTACGTTACCGTAGGCGTTTGTCGTTAGCCTGCTGTATTCGATCTGCGCACCCTGCGGGAATTCTCCGTTCAGTCCGTGACTGCTCCCCTCCAGTCGCAAGGTGTATTCGCCCTCTTCTCCTATCTTAAGTTGCTTGCCGTACGGTACGGAAAGAACGCTCTCTTCCCCTTTTTTCAAGCTCCACGTGTAGTCGGAATAAAAGCTACCCTTTCTGATGAGCAATCGTGCGGAGGCGTCGACAAGCGATACCGCCCGTTCGCCCTCCGAAGAAAAAACGAGTAAGGTTTCGCCGGAGACAAAGGCGTGATTCTTTTCAAATGCGGCAGACGTGGACAACGTGGCGTAAACGTAGTACTCTCCGCTATCGACGTAGCCGTACCCCTCGGGCAGATAGACTTTTTCCTCTCCGTCCAGTCTGTAATACCGACAGGTCGTTCCTTCCGGCAATGAGGAAAAAAGCAGAGCGTGCGGAGCGCCGTCGTAAGTGACGGTGGTCGAACCAAACCCGTAGTCGGCTAAATCTATATACTTCTTTCTGATAATCAAATCGGCTTTCCAGGGATTGACGGGATTGTAATTGTTTTCGGGAACGGAAAAAATGGCTTCCGCCGCATAGGTGCCGGCGTCCGTTCCGACGTTATTACGATAGGATACGGACACGCCCTCGGGAAGCGTCCCCGTAATCTCCAGTTTTTTCTCGCTGCCGTCGTAGGTGTAGGTGGTCGTAGCAAAAGTCAGTCCTGACAGATCGACGGACTTTTTCTCCACCGTAAGCGTCGCCGTCTTCTTCCCGTACTCCACGTAAAAAGGCTCCGGTACGGACGCCTCGACGGTAACGGTATATTCTCCCGCGTCCGTCGCCCCCTCGAACGGAGCGTCGTTGCAATAATACTTCACGCCGGACCCCTCCGGCAACGAGCCGACTATCTCCGGGTAATGCGCCGTTCCGTCGTAAACGGCAGTGGCGTCTTGCAAGGAAACAAATACCCTCCTGTTGTCCACAACTTCTACGGCGATACGGACGTAATAACCGTCGCTTTCCACCACGATAACGCCCTTCCCTTCCGCAATACCGGTGACCTTAGAGCCGTCCAGTTTCAGTACATCGGTATTCTCAACTGCGTAGTATAGTTTCCCATTCCCTTCCTGTTCGATATAATCGTTTATGTCGACGGTACCGTTCAGAGACAGATAAAAGGAGTTTTTTTTCGCGGTCAAAGAGGTGGTCGTTCCGTTACAAGCGACCAGGATGCACAGTAGAATGAAAACCAGCACCGCGAACTTTTTTTTCATAGCCTGATAAAGTATAGCAAAAAACTATTGATTAACGCTGAAATCTTTTAGCGTTTCATTGTAAATCATTTCCAATTGTTCGTCGCTCACCGAGAAAGACTTCGTTGCATTGATACAGGTCTCGCCGATAATGGAGCAAAGAGAATTGGTCGCTTTGTCCCTGGCGAGGTTTGCTCCTCTCGCCGCGGCGATCTGGACCACCCAATCCAGGTATTTACCCAGTTCCGGCGATTTATGGATCTTTTCAAAGTCCACCTTTTTCTCGCCCAGTTCGTCGATCAACTGCAACAAAATACCTTTCAGTTCCGGTTGGAAGATAAAAATACCGAACGTTGCCATCGGATCGGGCTTGTCAAAGAGCATATTGGGCGTACCCGATTGCAGGCACACAAGGTCCGCAAAAAAACCTTCTTCCGTACAGTACACCGCCGGATAGACGATATTCCCCTCGGCAAAATTTCTCCAGAATTTAATCACTCTGGGTACGGTACGAATAAAATCCTTTTTGAGGTAGCATTTGATCCGCAACGTGGAGAAGCACCAGTCGACGATGGAAACGTGATAGTCACCGTCAAAAAGCACCTTTTTTATCGGACGTTTAAAAATTTCCGGAACTCTGTCCCCGCCGCAGAAATGCTCGTGGATTTGCTTTTCGAAGTCGGTCATAACGAACCCGGAAGGCACCTTTTCGGCAATGTCCGCCATTACGGCAATGGAACGCCCGTCGCCCGCCGGACGATGTTTTTCGGACGCGACGACGAATTCGTTGGGGAAGTATTGTTTCTGGAAATAAGAAAAGTACCATTTTTCGCTGCCGATCTCAAAAGGTATGACCCGTTTGGAATAGCACACCTCTTCTCCCGGCAAGCCGCAAAAGCCGATGTTCTCCAAACAGTAGGGGCATTTGGGATAGAAACGCTCCTCAAGTTCCGGTCTGGTCTCGGACAAAACCATGACGCCGAAATCGCCGTTATCGCTGGTGACGTGCCAACCGAAGGTCCCCGGCTTTACCTTTTTTACGAACTTGCCTTTGGTGGCAATGTTCCAATAATAGGTTTCCGCCGCCCGACGACCTCTCTCGAAGTGGATCGCCGAATAGGTCTTCATAACGTCGTCTTGGCTCGGCAAGATGTAGTTCATAAGGATATCGGGGAACTTATCGGCGACTTCTTCGTCTACGATACCGTTTTCCACCGCGTAATCGGTCAGCTCTTGTAAAACGTCGTTGATGTTCGGTTTTTCGTCTATATATTCCTCGTACGTCGGTTCCGTTTGCAATAATTCCAGCAGGCGATTGCGGGCATAAACTTTGCCTTCCGGACTTAAATAAAGTTCCTTTTGACCGTATGCCAGCAGATCCTCGATGCGTCGATTGACGTTTTCCATAATAACCTCCGTACAAAATCGCCCTTTTCTCTTGCGAATGCGATTTCTATGTGATATACTCTTTAATAACATATATTATAACACAAGGATACAGCTTATGGCAAGACTTTTAAAAAAAGAAACACTACTGAATAACGCCTCCTTCAAAGAGGTCGCAAGCACTCTGTATACCGCCGGACTCGACGACGTTTGCGAGCGGTATTCCTCCCTGACCGAGGGCATGAACGGGGACGTTTTTTTATTCTCCTCTCCCGGACGAACAGAGATCGTGGGCAACCATACCGACCATAACCACGGCAAAGCCATCGGCGGAAGCGTCTCTATCGACATCGCCTGCGCCGTTCAACCGTGGGACAAGGCGGAAGTCCTGATTGAGAGCGAGGGCTTTTCTCCCTTCTCCACCTCTTTGACCGATCTGGAAATCGACGAAAAGAAGTACGGCACTTCCGAAGCGCTCCTGAAAGGTATTATTCGCGGCTTCAAAGACAGAGGCTACAAAGTAGGCGGATTCTTTGCCCGTATGCAAAGCGACATTCTTAAAGGTGCCGGTATCAGTTCCAGCGCCGCCTTCGAACTCTTACTGTGCGAAATCTTTAACGCCTTATACAACGAAGACAAAATTTCCTTTACCGAATGCGCCATCATCGGACAATACGCCGAAAACGTCTATTTCGGAAAGCCGTCGGGACTGCTCGACCAATTGACAATAGCAAGGGGCGGCATCAGCATGATGGACTTTAAAAAGCCCTTCCCCGATTCCTACGCTGCCGAATGGCATTTCAGCAACCTGTGGCTGGTCATTATCAATTGCGGCGGCGACCACTGCAATCTGACCGGAGAATACGCCGCCATTCGTAAAGAAATGAACGAAGTTGCCAGATACTTTGGCAAAGAGACCCTCATCGAGGTGGACGAAAAAGACTTTATCGAGAATATTCTGCCTCTCCGCAATAAGTTCGGCGGAAGAGCGGTTTTACGCGCTATGCACTTCTATGACGAAACCAAACGGGTGGAAGAGGCCTGTAAGTACCTTGCTCAATCGGAAGAGGAAAAGTTCCTCGACGTTATCAATAAGAGCGGCCTAAGCAGCTACACTTTGCTCCAAAACTGCTATCCTGCCGGAGATACCGAACAGAGCGTTCCGTTCGCCCTCGCCGTCGTCTCCCGTGATCCTGCGGTCGTAGCCAAACGTATCCACGGTGGCGGCTTTGCCGGTACCATACTGACCTTTGTCAGAGCAAAAGATAAAGACGCATACGTCCAGCGTATGGAAAAGATATTCGGAAAAGAGAACGTTTTCCCGACCACCATCCGCAGCGCCGGCGCCATTCAAATCAAATATTGATAGCATAAAACAAAGAGGACTAAAAACCAATGAGAAATCTGACATTATTAACCGACCTGTATCAACTGACCATGATGAACGCCTATCTGGAAACGGATAAAGACAGCACCATGGCGAATTTCGACGTATTTTACCGTCCGAAGGAGCATCTCGAGTACGCCGTTTGCGCCGGACTGGAACAGGTCATAGACTACATCAATAACCTGCACTTTACCGAAGACGACATCGCCTATCTGCGCTCTCTTAATCTCTTCGGAGAAAAATTCTTCGAGAAGCTGAAAGATTTCCGTTTTACCGGATCCATACACGCGGTAAAAGAGGGAGAGATCGTCTTCCCGTTCGAGCCGCTGCTTACCGTTACCGCGCCCCTTTTTCAAGCGCAACTCGTTGAAACGGCGATCCTTAACATCATCAATCATCAGACGCTGATCGCGACCAAGGCGATGAAAATCAGCAAAGAAGCCAAAGGCGTGGTAATGGAATTCGGTCTGCGCCGTGCGCAAGGTCCGGACGCAGGTATCTACGGTGCGCGTGCCGCGATCATAGGCGGCTGCGGATCCACCTCCAACGTCCTCGCCGCCCAGATGTTCGACGTCCCCTGTTCGGGAACGCACGCCCATAGCTGGGTAATGAGTTTCGACTCGGAATTGGAAGCATTCCGCGCGTACGCCCGTATCTACCCGACCAATACCCTTCTTTTGGTCGACACCTACGACACCCTTCACAGCGGCGTACCCAACGCCATAAAGGTTTTCGACGAGATGAAGGCGCAGGGACTTAAGCCCATCGGCATCCGTTTGGACAGCGGTGACCTCGCTTATCTGACTAAAAAGGCGCGCAAAATGCTCGACGACGCCGGACACTCCGATTGCAAGATTTGCGTTTCGGGCGACCTGGACGAATACATCCTCTCCGCCCTCCATCAGCAGAACGCCAAGATAGATTCCTACGGCATCGGAACCAAGCTGATCACCTCCGCCGACGTACCGGCTCTTGGCGGCGTATACAAAATGTCCGCTCTCCAGGTTGACGGAGAATGGGAGGCCAAAATTAAACTTTCGGATACCGCAGAAAAGATAACCAATCCGGGCATCAAAACCACTTACCGTATTTACGACGAGGAAAAAATGGCGGTCGCCGACCTGATTTGTCTGCGCAACGAGACCTTTGACACCACCAAACCTCTTACCATTTTCCACCCCGTGGAGACCTGGAAGAAAATGACGCTGACAAAGTACACCATGCGCAATCTCATGGTAGAGGTCTTCCGTGACGGTAAACAGGTCTATACTTCTCCTTCGGTCAAAGAGATCGCCGCCTACTCGCAACTGGCGCGCAGTGAGTTCTGGGAAGAGTTCGTCCGCCTTATCAATCCTTCGGAATACAAGGTCGACCTCTCCGACAGACTTTATAACCTCAAAAAGTTCCTTACTTTCTCCCACGCAGAAAAGAAATAGTATCCTTTTCGAGGCAGAAAACAGACGATTAAAAAGAATTCTTCCCGATCTTTTTCGGGGAGAATTTTTTTAGTTCCGACCCCTATCCCCTTGCCGGCTAAGACAAATCAAATATTGACACATTCGCGCGTGCGTGTTAAAATACTTTAGTAGAAAATCTATTTCATATTTATTATACGCATAAGGAGAGATAACAGTGAGTACTACACATCGTAAAATTTCTTGCCTCGCCATAACAATGATTTTTTTCATTATTGTGGCATTGATCGCCGGAATGGGATTATCGGGGAAACAGGCCGTTGCCGCCCCGACGGAAAAGACCATCCGCGTCGCCCACGTTTCCGACATGCACGTCATGATCGAGGAATACTGCAACGTCTATTCCGGCTCCTATCAAGCCGAATCGAAAGTGACTAAGCTACTGGAAGAAACGACTACCATTTCCGAAGCGGTCTTCGATGATATTTATAACATGGACGCCGATGCGCCGATGTATATTTTTATCACCGGGGACATAACAAGTAACGGCGAGTACGCTAACCACGTTTGGCTAAGCAATTTATACAAAGCCTTTACCGAAAGGATGCGCAGTCGTACCGATTACGATTTCTCCGGTTTCCAGATCTTCCTCTCCCCCGGCAACCACGATATCTATAACTGCCGTGCAAAGAGCTTTATGCCTGCTGACGAGGAGCTTGACGCTTGCGCCGATTACGAAGAAAGACTGGCTCTATTGTCCGATTTCGATTCCCGCTCCGTACCTTCTATCACCAGCAAGCAATTCATGGACCTCTATTCGGACTTCGGGTTCTGCTCCTGTCCCAACCGCAAAAACGGTCAGCACCTGGCCACCTGCGGCATGGTGGACGGCTGCTCGATAGAATACTTTTTCGAGAGCAACTACTGGTACGACTCCACTACCTCTCGCGACGGGACGGGATTGGAAGTCAGGACGCCTTCCGAAAGTGTGATCAAAGCCTTTGAGGAGAGCGACCACGACTACAATATCTACAACCCGGACGCACGCTTCGGCGCCTGCTCCTACATTGCGCGCATGGACGGATTCGACGTACTGACCCTCGATTCCAATACCCGTGCCTACAAATACCCCGATTGGCAAACGTCCGACCCGAGCGGTGCTATCTATTCTTGTAGCGGCTGGCACGAGTCGACGGGAGGCATGGTATCCGAAGATCAACTTCGCTGGGCGCTTTCTTCTTTAAAAGCGGACATCGCAAATAACAAAGTGGTCTTTACTTTGGGCCACGCCAACTTCCTCCCCCACTTCGATTCCGAAGACGAGGTCATAAGCCTCTTTTCCTACGATAACTGGGAGCAAGCCTCATACACCCTCGCCGATGCCGGTATCAGATACGCTTTCAGCGGTCACCAACACGCCTCCGACATCGCCACCTACGTCACCCAAAAAGGAAACGTTTTTTACGACGTAGAAACGGGATCGCTTGCATCCTACGGCTGTTCGTGGAGAACGATGGATCTGATCATCTCCACCGATGCCGCCGGCAACTACACGGAGGACTTCCGTTCGCTGACCCATAGTCTAAATTACTCCCCCTTTGTTTACGGCGTCTATAAACTCACCGAAGAAGTCACCGATCCCCTTGTGGAATGCCCGGTAACACTTTTCCGCGGCTACGAGTCATCGCTCATGCCGGCAAACGATCTGACCGGCTACCGCTCTTTGCAACGGTCGATTACCGTCGATAATATAACGAACGAAGAACTGGGTATCGCCGATTACCTCGCCGCCCAAATGTACAATATGGCGAGTTCTCTCGAACACGGCATCGCCGGAGAATACGTCGGTCAAAACATCTTTAAGCTCTTGAAGGGTCTGACCGAAAAACTGGACTTCCCCTTCTTAAAAGCCGTTGCCGACGCCATCGTAGACGACCTGGACACCATTGACCTGCTCCCGATCTCCTTTAGCGGAAATACCTATCAATTGGGTACCACTCCTCTTGCCGGATACAACCTGGGCGACTTTACCGAAGACCTCGCCGAGTTCCTCATGCAATACGACTTTTCCGGTTCGCAAAGAAAAAATCTGACGCTGGCAAAAGCCTTCCTCGTTATCTACGGCGGACACCTCGCCGGAGCGCATACAAGCGTATTAGACAGCGAGATCGCGCCGCTGATCGAGATGTTAAAAGACGGACGGTTCGTTCGCGGAGTAGTCAACCTATTAGAAGAACTTTTGCTCCCGCAGTTGGAAGTTCTCCTCGACACCCCCATTCGTTTTGACGAATCCACTGCCCCCCTTTCGCAAGCAGGCTTCGACATCACCGACGCCCTTCACACGACGGCTGCCGGTATAAAGAGCGGATTCCCGAAGATGATCGACGCCATTGTCAAAATACTGATGCAAAATCGGATCATCCTCCACAACACCGATGAACACGGTTACAGTTCTTTACGCCTGATCTTATCCGATATCAACGGGGTCCTTTCCGATCTTTTGATTACCGATATCAATCATATCGAAGACGATACCGTTTCTTTCGTTGCCAACGCCATTCGCCCCGTTCTCTCCTCTTTCTCTTTCGCTAAATACATCGACATGGCGCAGGAGTATCTGGGTCAAATCACCGGTGGCGAAACGCTCCGCAGCATCATCGACAGCGAATTGGTTAATAAATACGTCACCGACGCATTCTGCAAAAACTTAGGCACCTACGGAGCAAACATCCTTATCGACCTCAACGTAGACCAAACGGAAGACGGGTCTGCCTGGATCGAAGGCGGAGACAGATACACGCGCTATCCTGTCCGCTATTATAAACACACCCTCACCATCAAAGACGACAGCGGAACAACCGCCTATAACGGACACACCTATTATAGGGACGCGTCCGGCAACGATAAATTGACCGTCACCCCCTCTGCGGAAAACGGACTCCTCGCAAACATGATCTCCGTCTCCTTCAACGAGGATATCTACACCGAAAAGAAGATCGTTTGGTTCACCGCCGAACAGGTTGACGTCTTCAGTAAAGACGCACGCGGACAATACGCCTATTCCCTGCCCGACAGCTACATCCGCTATTCCACCAATAAGGATATGTCGGATGCCGTTACCGTCCGGGCAAACGGCGAGAACGTCAATCAGGTCATGCCGACAATTGACCTTGGTATCATCTTCATCAATCTGAACCACGCCTACAAAAACTATAACCGTTACACCGTCACTTTGACCGGTCTTGCGCAAGGCACCACCTACTATTATCAAGTGGGCAAAGATGGCGCCTGGACAGAAACCTTCCGCTTCGCAACGGCGTCGGACGGTACGTTCACCTTTATGGCGATCAGCGATATCCAGGGCTCGGTAGAAGAAAACTACGTCGAAAGCAAATTCTTCATGGAAAAGGCATTCACTACCGGAGAAGTCGCTTTCGTTATGAGCGCAGGAGATAACGTCGACAACGGAGAGAACATTCTTCAATACACCTGGCTACTAAACGATCATCAAGTAGTGTACGCCAATAATACCTTCGTTACCACCGCCGGGAACCACGAAAAGAAAGCCAACGCGCTCGACAGTGTGATTGCTCTGCCCGATGACGCCTCCGTTACCGGAGAAACGGGATATTACTACAGCTACGACTATAACTACGCGCACTTCGTCATCCTCAACACCAACGACCTGGACGAGAACGGGAACCTGAATAGCGCACAAACGCGCTGGCTGAAAAATGACCTTGCCAAAAACCAAGAGAACGCCGCCACGACGTGGACTATCGTTCTCCTTCATAAAGGCCCCTACACCGCCGGCAGTCACGCCTTTGACGACGACGTCGTCGCTCTGCGCGCGCAGCTGACCCCCATCTTCAATGAGTACGGCGTCGACCTCGTTTTGCAAGGTCATGACCACACTTATTCGGTCAGCGAATTTATCGGCGGCGATGGTAAGAAAGCGACCTCTTTTAAAAACGGAAAAATCTACGATCCGGAAGGCGTCCTTTATCTCAACCTCGGCACCATGGGAGATAAATTCTACGACTACATCTACAGCGACGCCGTGGACCTGGCAGACCGCGAAAGTGCGCCGGAAGGTCTGGAAAAATACTTTACCGCCGACAACAATCTGGAACTGACCGAAACGCCCGTCTTTGCCCGGATCACCGTCAGTAAAAACGAACTGACTATCATGACCTATACCATTCTGAACGGCGAGATCATCCCCGTTGACAACGTCACGCTCGCCCACGAAGAAAGCATAGATGCAGACTCAAGTTCCCTTGCCGGATATATTCTGTTCGGCTCGATCATCCTTGCCGCGCTCGTCATAGCCACCCTGTGCGTCATCCCTATCGTTCGCGGAAAAAGAAAAGTATAACGTACTGAACGGTTGCGACAGCCGAATCATAAATAACAGAGGAGTAAAATGAAACGGCTTTTTAAAAGAATAATACCGATCATGGTTTTGCTGATACTCTGCACGGCGGTTTTGGCGTCCCTGTATGGTTGTACAGGGACGAATGACGAACGGTACTATTTTGACACCGAATTTTTTAAATGCGTCAGTGTCAGCAAAGATAGTGATACGACGGCTGTCATTGGATTGACCGATAAAGGAAAAGAACAAGAGATACTTGTTTTCCCTGAAAAACTGAACGGATATACCGTCGATCAGATAGGCTGCAGTTATTATACTACTTCAATAGGATATAGTTATGTAAAAACACATACAGTAGATGTTTCGACGGCTAAAAAGATATATTTATTATCACCATTGAATGTTTCAAAAAAATCTTATGTGACCGGCTTTTCTCAATGCGAACAAATCGTTGTTATAGATGGGGTGGAGAACTGTTTGATTTGGCATACTCTACCAAGAAGACGAGAATATCCTACAGGAGAACTTCCCGCTATCGTTTTGTCGGAAAGTAATTATCTTACTTTTTCCGAAATGATTGATAATATGGGTTATAAAGAAAATATATTTGTCGCAAATATTAATTTCCATTACAATCAACATGATGACTTTTTATTTTTTATTGATAGCTATAATGAAAATAATTTATATATAGAGCCTATTTTCACCGAGTTCACCGAGACAGATAAAGTCCTTTTTCGAGGCTGGTATACAGAACAGGATTGTATTAATGAGTGGAATAGACAATATCCGTCAAGTCAAGAAGAAACTTTGGACTTATATGCAAAATGGAATAACAATTAGGAGAAATAGAGCGGCGCAACAGGGAGCTGTGGGAGTAGTAGCTAATTAAACAATGAATTATTTATTAAGGAGATAAAAAAATGATAACCGTATTATTCAGTAGCTTTGTAAAAAAAGAAAACCAAGAGACTTTTATTGCCGTAGCCAAAGAACACGCCGCCCTCTCCCTCAAAGACAAAGGGTGCGTTCGTTTCGACGTGCTTGAACCGTCTGACGAAGAGATTAAATTCGTCGAGATTTGGGAGAATAAAGAATGCCTCGATCTCCACGCTAAACGTTCGTCCACCGGACAAGAAGCCCCAAAAATGAACGCGCTACGCTATGATAAAAAGATGGAAATATATGCCATTCTGTAACAAGCCCTTACAAAAAAGTAACAGCGGAGCTAAGTAAGGCTCCGCTGTCTTTTTATATCATATTCGTCCTTTCTTTATCCCACTGCAACGAACGAAATCTCCTTTTTCTCGGATTTCAGGTGGTAGGCACTTCTTGCCGTTACTTTCATACGGTAGGTTTTTCCGCTTTTAAGGGTATTCTTTCCGAGGCGGACTTCAGCGACGTTGTCGCCGTCTATAACGTAATAGGGGTTGATATAATCGACGGAAAAGACCCTCCTTCCCTTTTCATCGTAGACGGCGACTTTATATTCATGAACGATAAAGTTGCTCTTTGCCTCGTCGAATGCAAGCACCCACTCGTCGTCCTTTTTATAGGCGGTAGCCGTAGCATCGTCGGCAAAGACGGGGGCGGAATCGTGCGCACTCATGTTTTTATAGGTATAGGCGTAGCAACCGGGGTCGTTGACGTTAGAAATAAAGTAGTCGCAAAAGAAGGTATCGGAAGGCAGATCGAAGCCGCGTATACGGACGCTGCCAACGTCGTTTGCCTCGATAACGCAGAATTGAGCCGCCGTATCGTACCCTTCCGGATGAAGTCCCACGATGCAGTTTTTTTCCAATTCAAAAGCCGACGTACCGCCCACACCGACAGAGGTATACGAGGACTGGTTGATACTCCTCGGGTCGTTCATCGGAAAGTGAGAGTGTCCGGAAAAATTAACCACTTTATTATGTCCGTTCCAAAGGATATTGGTCTGGAAATTGCACCATATGGTAGAGCCGTAGACGGTGCCGAAGTTGTGCGGATGTTGAAAAACGAAAACGGGTTTATCGCCCGAATTTTGTTCGGCTGTCTTCAATTGATCGGACGCCCATTTGAGACTGGACGGCGTAAAGGTCCATTCGGTCAGCGAGCGCTCGCCGGAAAAGGCTATGCACGAAAAGCCGTTGATTACCGTAACGGTATTGGGTTCGTACCCGAAATATTTACGGAACAGGTCGTAGCACTGCTCCTTATTTTTCATCTCGTGATTACCTAGAATATTGATACATTTGGTCTCCGGTCGAACGTGCTTGGAAAGAGTCTCGGCAAAGTTTTTGAAATCACCCTCTCCCCCTACGCTGGAAAAGTCTCCCAGCCCGAAAAAGCCGTCCACTCCCGCGTAAACGGGGTCTTCGTCGAACAACAAGTAGGCGGTGTCAACGACGTCGGCGACGCGGTCGTTTTTGTTATGAGAATCGGTAAAGGCTATCAGCCGAACGGTGGGAACAAAGTCATCCGGGGTGGTCGGCAGGTCCATAATATCGCCCTTGTTGCGCTGCGCTATTCCCCAACTGAGGGTGATGACGGATAGAAGGGTGAGAATGCCGATTATTGCAATCAAAAACCATGCGACTCCCTTGCCGATTGTCTTCGCTGCCGATTTCTTTTTCATAATGATCCTCTTATACATGCCTGACTTTACCTAAGGGCGCGGCATTCGCCGCATGCCTCTTGCAGTAAACATACTATTATTCTATCGAGTTTTGGAGAGACTGTCAATTACCGTTTTTCTTCGCGGCTCCGTTGCGCCCGAAAATATTATTTTTTTAATTCCCTCTTATAGGCTTTGAAAGCGGACGGCAGGGAGTAGACAGTCTTTATCTCCTCCGCAGTCGCAAAGAACAGTCCCGGCTCGTCGGGCAATTCTTCCAGCTCGACAAAGTACCCTTCCATCTCCCAAACGATATGTGTAAAGATATGCTTTGCCGGAGCAAGGGCGATGACCCTTCCTTTGTAACGAGCCTTTACCTCTTCTTCGCTTAAAAATAAGTCCGCGTTCGGCAGCTCGTACAGCCCTGCCAATAGCCCCTTATCCGCGCGCCGTCTCAGTCCGTACTTTCCTTCGTAATGCAAAACAAAAACTGTGCGCTTTTCCACCTTTTTAGGTGCCTTTACCGGTTTAACCGGGAACCTATCCTGACAATTATCCGCATACGCCTGACAAAAAGATGTCAGCGGACAGGCCTCGCAACGGTAGTCGCGGTCGGGCAAACATACCAGCGCGCCGATCTCAAACAGCGCCTGCGTAAACTCCGACGTTTTCCCTTCGGGCATCAGCGGACGGAGTCTGTCCGCCACCGCGTTCTTGGTTTCGTCCTTGGCAATGTCAAAGGGTTCCGCCGTCAATCTGGAGATCACCCGAAGGACGTTTCCGTCCACCGCCGGTTCGGCAACGCCAAAGGCTATGGAGAGAATGGCCCCTGCCGTATAGGCGCCTATCCCGGGAAGTTTACGGAGCGACTCTCTATCGCAGGGCAATTCTCCGCCGTAGTCGTTCATAACGATTTTTGCCGCCTTCCACAAGTTCCTTGCGCGGCTGTAGTACCCCAGGCCCTCCCAAAGTTTAAGGACGGTTTCTTCCTCCGCGCTCGCAAGCGTTTCGACGGTAGGAAAGGTTTTCATCCACCGCGTAAAATAGGGTTTGACCGTTTCTACGCGCGTTTGCTGGAGCATGATCTCCGACACCCATACTTCATAAGGCGTAGGCGTTCCTCGCCAGGGCAAGGTGCGTTTGTTTTCTTCATACCAGCTAAGTAGAACGGAAAAAAGTTCTTTTGAAATAACGTCCATAAAAAAATGATAGCACAATCGGGAAAGAAAGTAAAATCCATCCGATGTTTTTTGCGAAAAACAGTTGCATTTTCCCAAAGAATAGTATACAATACATACCGTACTGGAGTATGGTGTAATGGTAGCACGAAGGCCTCTGACTCCTTCGGCGTAAGTTCGATTCTTACTACTCCTGCCATTAAAAAAGCGTCTTTTAAATGGTAAAAGACGCTTTTTTATTATCCTGAAATTTTGTACCGTTTTTATGCCCAGGACATAGTCCCCGGTTTGGGATTGTTGATCATGAGTCCCTGGAGATATCTGACCGCTTTTTCCAGTCCTTCCGTCGGGATCATGACGCTGTCCTCATGCTCGATACTGACCGGCCCGTTATAACCGATGAGGTTCAGCATGGAGAAGATATCTTTCCACACGGTATCGTTACTGCCGTATCCCACGGTACGGAACACCCACGCACGATTGATTTCGTCCGAATAGTGCCTCGTATCCAGCACGCCGCTGATCGCCGTATTACGGTTATCAATACGGGTATCTTTTGCATGGAAATGATAGACGGCTTTGCCCAGATAGCGAATGGCCTCCGCAACGTCGATACCCTGCCAAATAAGGTGGGACGGGTCAACGTTGGCGCCGATCATATCCCCTACCGCATTACGCAATTTCATGAGCGTCAGCGGATTGTATACGCAGAAGCCCGGGTGCATTTCCAGCGCGATCTTTTTTACGCCGCAAGAAGCCGCATAGGCGGTGGCTTCCTTCCAATAGTCGATCAGCTTTTTCCACTGGTAGTCCAGAATTTCCAAAAAGTCGTCCGGCCACGGGCAGGTGACCCAGTTGGGGTATTTTGCGCCGTCCCAGTCGCCGGGGCAGCCGGAGAAAGTAATAACGGTCTCTACCCCCAGCATCCCGGCAAGTTTACAAACGGCCTCGAAATCTTCTTGGAATCCTTTTGCGATTTCTTTATTGGGATGCAAGGCGTTTCCGTGGGTGGAAAGCGCGCATATTTCCATGTCGTACTTGGCGAAAAGGTCTTTTATCGCTTGCACCTTTTTCTCGTCTTTTACCACCTCTTTGGCATTGACGTGAGCAGTTCCGGGGAACCCGCCGCAACCGACTTCCATGGCGTTTACGCCAAGACCTTTCAGATAAACAATAGCTTCTTCCAGCGACCTATCGCATAATATAGGATTAAAAACACTCAGTTTCATTCATCTACCTCCTTGCCCTGTTTGACTCTTCCTACAGCATGGAACAATTTATGCACCTGCTCGCACGGATGGACGTTGGGGGCGTCTTTGTATTTTTTATTGACTTTTTGAATCTTGTCTTCTTCTTTACCGCACCACAAAGTGGCGTTGAAGATGATTTTGCGGATGTTGGGGTTTTTGTAGGTGGGGAAGGTTTCGTGTCCGGGTTGGAAATAGAAGATACGCCCTTCGCCTCTTGTGAAAGTCACACCGCTGCGGAATACGTCGCCGCCCTGATACCATCCGATAAAGATGACGTCGTCCGGTTTGGGGATATTGAAATGCTCTCCGTACATCTCTTCGTGGGGGAGACGGAAGCCCTGTTCGATACCTTGGCTGATGGGGTGGTCGCGGTCCGCCGTCCAAATTCTCTCCGCCTCTCCGCATTCACGCCAGGTCAGCGAGCAGGGAGTGCCGAGAAGTTTTTGGATGACTTTCGAGAAATGCGCCGAGTGCAAGAAAATAATTCCCATACCCTCGTGTACTCTCTTTATAATAGCGTCGACGACTTCGTCCGGAACGTCCTGGTGATTGCAGTGCGCCCACCAGATGAGGACGTCTACGTCGGCAAGGGACTGCGCCGTGATGTCGTTTTCGGTATGCTCCAAAAGATCTTTTAACGTAGAAAGAAACTTAACTTGCACTTCCGTTCCTTCAAAGATAGTAGCAATCTCCTTGTGCAAACCGTTTTTATACGCTTTTTTGCCGATCGGTTGCAATTGATTTTTGGTATACTCGTTAAAAATAACTACTTTCATTGGTTGCTCCTTTTTTATAATTGTACTTCTTTACCCGTTTTTGCCGATTCATAAATGGCGCAGAGGATCTTTATCATATCAATCCCCTGATCGATAACGTAATCGGGCTTAGCTCCGTTCAGAATAACGTCGAGGAAATGTTTCAGATTGCCCCCGTGACCGTTCAGTTTATCGCCGTATCCCAGTTGTTTTAGTTTCAACATCCAGTCCTTGAACTTCTTATTGGGTTTGCCGTCGTACAGCGTAAAGAAGCTATCTTGCCACTTAGCACCCTTCTTGGTGCCGCGCAGTTCCACAAACCGGGTCTCGCGCTCGATGTTGGAAGCCCAGCTGAATTCGATCTGCAACGATGCGCCGTTCTCGAATTTAATAAACCCGGTAGCCAAATCCTCAACGTCAAAGGTACCGCCCTCGACTTTTTCGCCGAAATTGCTGTGGACGCTATCGCTTTCGCTATCATCGTTAGCAAACTTGCAGTAGGTCGAGCCGACAACGGAAACCGGTCTGGGATTACCCATCATATAGATAGCAAGGTCGATCATATGTACACCCAAGTCAATGAGCGGACCGCCGCCCGATTGTGCCTTTGTGGTGAACCAACCGCCCTTCCCCGGGATCCCTCTTTTACGAATCCAGCCGCATCTGCCGGTATAAATCTCTCCTAGTTCGCCGGCGGCGATCATCTCTTTTAATAATTGAGAGGACCCCAAGTGTCGATTGTTACGCATGACCATCAGCACCTTTCCGCTTCTGTCCTGCGCCTCTTTCATTTTGATGACGTCTTCGACGCTGATCGAGTCGGGCTTTTCGCAGAAGGTATGACAACCGTGATCCAGCGCATAGCAGGCAATGGGGGAATGAACGTAGTTGGGCGTGCAGATGTCCACGACGTCCGGTTTAACGGTGTCGATCATCTCTTTGTAGTCGGTAAAGTATTGCACTCCGGAACCGAATTCCCCTTTCGCTTTTTTCAGTTTTTCGGGATTGATATCGCAGATCGCTACGATGTGCGCTTTGGTAGAGTTTTTCCACGTCGATTTGTGAGCGCCGTTAAAGATTCCTCCGAATCCGACGATACCCACTCTCAATTTATCCATATTTCTTCTCTCCTTTGCCTTTAAAAATTAGTTTTGATAACTTCGTTCTTCTCTGCCGATTCAAAGCTGTATTCGATCAGTTTCAGAACGCGCATGAGTTGCTTTCCGGTGATGATGGATTTCTCGGGGGTTTTGTCAAGTACACATCGGCAGAAGTTCCTGTACAGATCCAATCCGTCGTCGTTGATCTTAGGCAGACGGGATACTTTCATCGTACTCTTGGAACGATCGGCCATGGTCTTGGTAAATCCGTTCCCGGCCTGAACTCCCTTCAACTTCTTATCCTCGCGGGAAATTACCGAAATGACTTTGCCGTCCTTGTCGTTAAAGGTATTGATAACGGCGGTGCCGTTCATACCGTAGATTACCCAACGCGGAACCTTTACGAAACAGTTGGTTTCTATCGTGATAGTGACGTCCATGCCGTCGGCAAAAGTAATCTCCGTTTCAAAACCGTCATCCACTTCTTCCTGGTATACGTAAGAAGTTTTACATTTGACCGACGTGATGGGGCTTTGGTTGAATAAAAGAATCTGGTCCATGAGGTGTACGCCCCAGTCGAAGATCATACCGCCGCCCTGGCTCTTGACCTTCCTCCAGGAACCGGGGATACCGTTACATCCGACCACTTTCGATTCGATTTTATAGACGGAACCGATCATGTTGTTCTCCACGATCTTCTTCATGCAAAGGTAGTCGTGGTCCCAACGGCGGTTTTGGTGAACGGAAAAGAGAGTATGGTTCTTTTCGGCAGCGTCCAACATCTCCTGCAAATCGGCGCAGCAAAGAGTGACCGGTTTTTCACAAAGCACGGCTAAACCGTGTTCGGCGGCGGCGATAGCGTATTTTTTATGCACGTCGTTGGGGGTAGCGATCAAAATCGCCTGTAAACCCGGGAGCGCAAACAGTTTATCAAGTTCGTCCGCGCCAAAGAACGGAATGCCTCTTTTGTCGGCTTTTGCCTTGACCGCCGGATCAATATCCAAAATACCGATAACGTCGAACATTCCGCAGGAGCTCATTCTACCCAAATGATATCCGCCCATTCCTCCGCAACCGACAATGGCGATCTTAACCCTTTCACCGTCATATTTCTTCTTACGACACATAGTAATCAATTCTCCTTGTTAAAAAATAAAAATATGTAAACTATATAATAGAAATTTACCTATTCATTATATAAACAAAAAGAGGGGTTTGTCAACCCCCCTTTGTCAATAAAACGTCCGTTCCTGCTTGCGAAATAGGCTATCTTCTTCTTGCCAGGATGGGTAACAAAATAAGTGCCAGCAGCACTACGCCGCCGATAATGAACATAAGGATGGTCATAAAGCCCGGTCCGTTGTCGTCCTTAATAAAGCCGATACCTTCTATCTCCTCGGCGTTCTTTAAGATGATGATACCGTGATAACTACGGTGGAACTGCCGGCTACGGTCAAACCATTACCGCCTGCATTACTGTTGGAACAAGTGATACTGGACGTGACCTTGTAGGTTGTATTGTTATTGAGAGTTTGGCCGGACGTACTTCCGCCGAGAGTAGCAACGTTCGTGGTCGATACTAAAGCCGGGACGTCGGACCTGGGAATGAAGTTCGCATTTGTGACATAAGCAAAGACAGCAGTAAGCACGATGAGTGCCACTATCAAAGCGATAAGAATCGATTTAGTTAAACTGCTACTTTGTTTCATTTTTCCTTTGCTTTTTTCTTTGCGCCCTTTGCGCCACTGAGGCGTAAAGGGATTTACTCTCCTGCTAGCTTTAAGTCACACATCGCGTACACATACGCGTGAGAATAAAAAAGCTGAGTAGACTGCTACTCTATTATTATAGTACGTACGCGCATGGCTTCTGTCAATACCATGTCGCTTTTTGGGCTAAATATAGTACAAAGGGCAAAAAAATGTATCATAAATTTGAGCGCAAACGGCAAAAATGACACCGGAAAAGAAATAATCGCCAAATAAATAAGACTGTTTTAAGGATTGAAGGAAAACTGTTGCCGTAACGGATGAAAAAGGGGAAAAACAGGGGCAAAAATGGAAGATCGGTTTTTTAAAACAAAAACTATGAAAAACGAAAAAAAAGAGAGAAAATATTTTAAATATAAAATGCATGGTAAACGGAAGAAAACACGCTTTTTACGACCTGTTTTATAAAAAATCCCCGTTTGCAAAATGCGCAAACGGGGATAAAAACGTTAAAACAGGTCGCCCCTTTTACATCAATTTCCAGATAATAGCATCATGAGACTCGATCTCGAAATTGATAGAAGACTTCTCTTCTTCGGACGTCAGTCCGCTCCATAGTTCCTGGACTTTATAGGACTTTTTGGTGTAGCCTTTTACGTAGGATTCACCCTCTAAAACGCTTAAATCATATTTAAAATGGAGACGGCGTTTGCTCTTATTGAGAATGCATAGAGCGATCGAACCATCAGCGAGAGGACGAACGAGGACGTCGTATTTAGCGTTCGATTCGATACGTTTTGCTTGCTTACCAAGAGCATCCTGGTCGATGGCGATAACGCGTTTATTCTTTAAGATAGCGAGGTGTTCTTTCTTCATATTGACGATATCGTTACCGAGGAGCAAGGGGGATGCCATCATGCACCACAGAGCAAAGTGCGCTCTGTTTTCGGAGATAGTAAGGTTTCCGTTACCTACTTCCAACATATCCGGATCGTTCCAGTGTCCGGGAGAGGCATAGGGGTAGAGGGGAACGTTTTTCTCATAGAGGTCCATGATACTTTTCCACGTCCACTGAATGTCTCCCGTCGTACGCCACAGATTGGATACGGTTGGGCCCCATTCCCACGGTTTACCGTGTCCCCAACAGCAAAGGGAGTACGCGACGTCCTTTTGCGGCTTTCCGGTTTCTTCTTCCACTCTCTTTTTAGCTCTGAGGAGTGCATCGCTCATAGTCATGTAGTTGATCATGACGCTATCGGCTTCCGTTCCGATGGGGTTAAAGATTTTAATTAAGTTGTTTCCGCGTGTGATTTTGATATCAAAACGGAAGGGCGCAACAGCGCAAGGAAGTTTAAACGGTCCGGGTTCCAAGAAAATGGGACGATCGTTATTGACGATAATAGCCGCCATAAATTCCTTTTTCATGTTGGCATATTTAAAGGGATAACGGGTATAGATACTCAGAATGTAGTCCCCTTCGTCATCCGTCTGGAACCAGAAATTCGCCGCCCCTCTGTTGGCGTCCAATCCGTCGATATATTCCACTTTTTGTCCGGCATCGGGCATCCAGGGATGGTGGTTGTTGCCGCCTTTACGCAGTTTTGCACGACCGATAAGGGTAGCTTTATTCGCTTCTATATATTCTTCTTTGCCCGTGCCTTTTTTGGTCAAACTGATGCCCAAAATCTGCGGACCCATGCTGCTGGAACGCTTATTATAACAGAAATCATATTTAAGATACTCTACGCCCCATCTGACAAGTTGAAGGGCATCGTGGAATTCTTTTCCTTGGCTCGCCGGCAAGCTCTGGCAGGTCATCGAACCGTTGCAGGAGTACAAACCCACCTTAAAACCGATATCGTTGCACTTTTCGACAAAGCTCTTCATGCCGAGCGGAAAACGCACGCTGTCGCAGACCAATCTGCCTTCTTCGTCACGTCTGTCGGCTTCCCAATAGTCGTCGAGGTTGAGGTAGTTATAGCCGGCGTCCAAAAGCCCTGTTTCTTTGATCGCTTTTGCCATTTTCAGCAGCATTTCTTCATTGATATCCTGCTTAAAATAGTTCCAGCTGTTCCAGCCCATCGGCGGCGTTTTACATAGTCCGTTATCGAATGGCTCGGTACGGTAAATGTTCGATACCTGTTGGTTCTTTTTCAATGATCTGGAAATTTTACATGTTGGACAAGTCATTATTAATCCTCCGTAAGTTTATATATTTTTCATTAATATCGAAATAAGATACATCATCAGCACGTACAGTGCGATAAAAGCCAAAATGCCCAGACATTTCAATAAAACGCTCTTTTTCTTGGCTTTTTCGCTATAAAACGGCTGACCGATGGAATTTTTGAGAGCTTCTTTTTCCTCTTCTTCCGTCGCTTCGATAAAGTCCTCGGGAAGGGCGTTTTCCGGGTAGCACAGATAATATGCAAGGGCCGTCGGATGATCGGCAATAAGCGCGTTTTTTGGGCATTTCAGCGTGGAAAAGAACATCACGATATCCCCGGCGCACCCTGCGAGGAGCAAACAGGCCGGCGCAACGAGGATGGGTCCCGCAAACGCCGTCGTCAGGGCGATCGGGACCAGTCCGGTAAGGATCGCCGGCATGATCAGTGCAACCGAGTAGGCGCGCGCCGATATAGGCTCAATAAAGTGTGTATACAAGTTTCCTGCGGCGATATCAAAGCCGAATTTTACTCCTTTTATACCGATTTTGCCCAAAACAATACCGACTAAGGCGTGGATACCTTCGTGCAAAAACATTCCGACAATAAACATTCCGAATGCGATCAAACTATCGAACCACACCGATCCGGTGCTGAGTAAAGGGGTCCTTTTATCGACCAAATTGATGATCCCAAACGCCAAAAAGGTTGCAAAAAAGAGGATAACCGCGAGGTTGTCCGTCTTTTTCATATTGAATGGGATTATCTTTTTTTTATATTTCATTATTATTCTCTTGTGCAGAGGAACGTGAAATAATTGGTTCCGCTCGCCTGTACCCAGGTGATGCTGTAATTATTGATCCTACTTCCGACCATCTGCAAAATAGACATTCTGATTCCATTCGGTTTTTCGTTCTCTCCGTAAGTAAAGGGGTCGTACTCGTTGTTCTCCAAACAGATGTGGAGATCGAGACTGATCTGCGATTGACTGTTCGTCGTAACGTCCAATAGATGTTTCAGGTACGCCGCCATTTGTTCGTCGGAAGAAATAGCGTAGGTATACTCAACCTCATCCTGCGTAAAGGTGTCGTTACCATAGTAGTCGTGGGTCGTTTCCGCTTCGTAATCGTATTCCCCCGTATCCTCGGTATATCTGGTTTCCATAACGGCGTCGGTGTACAGGAAATAGGAGTGCGTCATAACTTCTCTTGCGTCATTGACGCTGAATCTTGTCAAAGTGTCGCCGCTGGTCGCGTCAACGACGTACCATGCTCTACCGTTATCATCGACGGATAAGCAAATTTTATTCCAGGCGTGACCGGTGCTATCGGCGACGGAAACGCCTTCTATTTGAACAACGCGGATACCTTCTATGCGGCACAAAAGCATGAATGCTTTACTATACCCGTCGCATACGGCGATCTTGTTCTCAAATACCCCCTCTAAATAGAAGCAGGCATATTTACTGGCGTCGGCATTTGTTATATCTCCACGAGAGACAGCATTGAAAACAGCGTGGTCGTAGGAGACTTCTTGAATGATATATTCGTAGATAGCAAGCGCTTTTTCATAGTCGGTCATGTCGTCGTCCACGTAGTCGCGTAAAATGCCTTTTGCCAGGTCATAAATAGCTTCCGCCGCACTACTGGGAGTGGGGATCGGGCGGTAACCGTGTTCCACCGCATAGACGAGCTGCTCGCTATCTGTTACCGGCATTCCGTCGGCAACGTGATCGATAGCAAAGTCATCAAAGCCGCCGTCTCTGCCCAGCGCCGAAAAATGGGTGCCTTTGGGCAAAACTTGGGGATAATCGGAACCTTGAGACTGATAGCTAGGAACGTAATCGTAATATTGCAACGTTATTTTGTAGTCCGAACTCATATCCCATACCCCTTCGGAATCGGCCGTCAAGTCGGGATAAGTACTACGGTTACTGATAGAGCCGCCGTCCACCGTTCTGGAAATCTCCGGAATGGACTCCAAATAGGGCGAAATCACCGCGCCGGGCGTTCCACCGGTAACCTTTACCCGTAAATCAGTCAGACGATTATACATCGCGTAGCGGAAATAATCGTCCAGTTCTGCCAAAGAAACGGTATAATATCCGTCCGCCGGCGTACCGGTAAGCTGCTGCGAAAAATCCTTTAAAATGCGGTTTCTCAGCGAAAATCTCGCATAAAATGTTTTCTCTCCGATGGTTCCTTCGGTTATTCCCGTAACCTTATTATTATAAAGGGCGCTGTCGTACCAACCCTCGAAAACGTATTCTTCGTTCGTTGGTATAGCCGGTTGAAGGGTAACCGCGTCCTCAACGGTGTACGTAGCGGGATTGACTCCGTTTATCGAATATCCCAAAGAATAGCTGATACTGTATTCAATGGTGGAGTAACGGGCATATAAATTGATATCTTGGGTCAAAATGCTGTCGAAATCGTATTCTTCTCCGGACAAACTCCCCAAAACCCAACAATCAAACAGGTATCCGGCTTCCGGCGTAGGATCACTGACTCTGAATGCCTGTCCGCCTGCTTTTTTGGTGTTGTCGGAAGAATAAAGAACGCCGTTACTGTAATAGTTAACGGTAAGGTTGTACGAAGTAAACTGTTGAACGTGCAGGTGATATGTTTTGACCGTCGACCCGTCTTCCGAAGTAACGCTCAGGTCATACTCGTGGGTAATGGTGGTATCTCCCGTATTCTCCTGCAAAACGATAGCGGAAACGGAGCTCCCGTTTTTCGATATGGAATAGGTAGCGTTATCACTGAAGGTCAGATAATCCGTTAAACTAATGGTCCCACCGTCGTATCTCACCCGAATTGTGATGTCGTTTATATTTACAATGACCGAATTTCCGTCGGGATACTTCGCCTCCACTTCGGCAAGGACGCAGACGTATTTTGCGTAAAAATTCTTTTCTCCCTGTTGTCCTCTTGCGATTTTCACGCAGGCGCTTCCCGTCTTTTGCTCGTTATCGTACCAACCGACGAAGGAGTATCCGGTCTTTTCACAAGAAGTCGGCAAGGTGGTTTCTCTGAACATGGTATACTCCGTCGGCGCGTCCGTATCAACGGCGCCACCGTCGGTATGATAGTGAATGACGTACTGAATGACCGACCAACCGGTACAAAGGGTGATATCTTCGGTCAGTTTTTTCGTTTTGTCGAATTCAACGGTCCCGCCTTCATCGGTAAACCATCCGAGGAAGGTATACCCGGCTGCCTGTCTGTCGGGCAGAGTCACTTTTTCGTTATACTCCGTCAAAAGGGTTGAGCTGGTTCTATCTAAGGTATTATAGAGAGTAACCGTCACGTTCTGTACGTCCCATTGCGCGTAGATATCGAGGTCGGAAGAAATAACGGTGCCGTACGGCAACTCCGTCGTGCATTCTTCATCCGAACACCACCGTACGAAAACGTACCCTTCTTTAGTTGGTTCTATTTCCGGTTTTTTGATGATTTTCGTATTTTTATCTATAAAGTCGTAGACAAGAAAACCGTCTATATCATGCAACTTTACGTTATAACTGCGCGTCGTACTACCCGTACTTCCGGTAGAGGAACTCGTCGTCCCTCCGCTAAGCAAGGAGCAAGCGCACAAAGTCGCCATGAGCGCCGTTATAACTAAGAGAAAAACGACCCCTCTTATTCGTTTTATGCTATGCATCTTTTCCCCCTATTTTAAATATGAAATGACGTCTCCGACCGACTTTATCTTGGTGATTTCTTCGTCGCTGAATTTCTTGCCGAATTCCCTTTCCATAGCGATGATCATCTGGACGATATCCAAGCTATCAGCGTGCAAATCTTCTATAAAACGGGTATCCTCGGTGATCTCACTTTCGTCGATCATGAGCGTTTCGGCAATCATACTTTTTATCTTTTCCAACATATTTTGCTCCTTTTAGAAAAAAGGGTCGTATCATCATTTTTCTGACACAACCCGTTTCCTCTTATTGTATTAATTCATAACTTATTTTACTATAAACGTCTGCTTAGAAGCGACGTAGTCTACTTCCATAATCTCCCTGTTCGCAAAGCCCACGATCAACATGATCATCAAAACAACCATTGCCATAACGATGGCACTGATACAATCGACCACGCTACCGCTCAGAAGGAGCATCGTCAGCGCGACCCCTGCCGCTAAGAAGATCAAAGCAAGCAGATTAAAGACGTTGAATTTTGCTATGACTTTTTGTTTAGACAATTTAACGATGGCGTCGATACATACGATGATGATGAACACAAAGGAAAGAGCGTACAGCACACCGACCACGACGGGGATGAGCATATCGGTATTACCGCCGATCAGCTCGGAGATCTGACCCTGCTGAACGAGGTTGATAACGGTATTGAAAGTGGTTTTACCTACCGGGACCAAACAGCCGAACAGCAAAGCAACGATGGAGAAGATGATAACCAAAATACTGATCCCGGGATAGGGTCTGCGTCTGTATACCGGCTCCGGAGTTTTGGTCTCGGGAACTTCGGGACGGACGTTGGGATCGTATTGAACGAGCGGCTGATTTTGCGACGCGTACGGCACCAAAGAAATGGGTTGCACGATTGGCGGCAACTGCACGATGGACGACGGCGTCGGAATGGCATTATTGGTATTCGCCGAGATCGGATGGGGCGCGCCGTATTGTTGACTGTACGCATTATTGTTGGCATAGGGCATAGCCGCATAAGGAGAACCTTGCCCGGGTACGACGAACGGATCGGCATAATAGAAATTTTTGTCCGTTCCCACGCTCGGGTTATTGGGGTCGGTACTTACGGTATCGGGAACTCTCCCTTGATCGACCGGGACCCAGGTTCCGGCTTGACCATTCACCACGCCGCGGCGTAAAGTATTGTTGTTGGAGTCGTTGTTCATTTTTTCTTCTCCCTTGTTAAATTACACTTTAAAGTTGACGGGTACGTCGATCGGGGACGTTTGTACCGTCTGCGAAGGCGTCGGTACTGGCACCGGACCGCCGATACCGAGAGGCTTATAGCTCACGGGCATCTCAAATACTCTGCCGTACTCGTCGGTAGAATAAAACTTCGGTATATACATACGTTCGGCATCCGGGCTGGAATAGCAAGCGGACGGAGAGGGTGCCGAATACACCATACATCCTGCCGGAGCATATGCCTGCGCGTAGCACGCGTCCTTTGGCAAAGGTCTTTGACTGAAAGTCCCCGGTTGCGGAGCCTTTCTTTGGGGCATAGACGTCATGAATGCTTCTTCTTGTTGTTGCAAAGAGCGTTCATAGGCATTGTCCGGACGTTTGTTACGACAGAAAGGGCAACGCTTAGCGGCAATGGAAATGGAATTGCCACACTTCGGACAACTGTACTCGAGACGGACGAAGTTCTCGTCCACACCCGTTCTCAATGCTTTTTTCTTTACTTTATTCATTTTCTTCTTCCCCTATTTTTCTTTCTGCTTCTGTTTTTCTTTCCGATAAGGGAAATCAGGAAAGTCAGCACAGCGATGCCGGTCAATGCGTACGCGGCAAGCCCGAGTTCAATACTCTCGGTAACCAGGCACAAAATAAGTGCCACAACAATCAACGAAACGGCGATTAGTGCTACGACCCGGACAAAAGTAGATAACTTTTTGCGCGTGATCGAAACGAGCGCCGACAAAAATACGATACCAAACAGCACCGTGGATATGGTCAACAGTAATTGCGAAATAACGAACTCACCCGTAAGCGCCGTCTCTCCGGTAAATATGCCGATCGTTGTTCCGAACGAAGAAAACAGCGTCGCTTCCTCCGAACCGGAAACGGCAAAAGCCGAGGACATATCCATCCCAAGAAGGCTAACGATCGATCCGATAAATAACGTCAAGGTGGCGAACAAAGCCAGGAGCAACATAACGATCAGCGGCACCGCGCCTACGCCGCCGCCTTTACGCTTTTTGCCGGTGTTTTTCTTCGTTATTTTTTGGCTCTCTTCATCCATATTATAATATAGATCATCCATGCCGCCCATTTGTCCTGCCATCATGGGGTTTTGCGGCATCATCGGATTGGGCTGCATCATGGGGTTTTGTTGCATCATCGGATTCATCTGCATCATCTGATCGGGCATCCCGTGAGCGCGTACGTAATTGGAGTCGATGTCGCCGATGGGAATGGTCCCGTCGTTATAATGATAGATGGGTTGCATCGGAGTGGAATAAGGCACGACGACAAACGGCTGTACGACGGGTGTCGACTGCACGCTTGCATTCGGATTCTGTTTTGGTTCGGCGTGTGACTTTTTGGCAGGTCTTTTTTTGCCGCCGTCACTGAGCCACCAGTTGATGTGTCCGACCATTAGTCTTTCTCCTTTTCCTTTCTCGGCGCCGTCAGTGCCAGTATCGCAATGATCCCGGACAGAATAACGAGTACCGAAATACCGATTGTTATATCCAAACGACGTATGATCTCGCAGACAATGGATACCACCGTCGTTAAGAACGTCATAAAGCAACCGAATCTGATTACTTTACCGAATCCTTTCCCCGTCGCCGCGCAGACGATGCCGCCGATAAAGGCGAATAGTGCCAGCACGCATGCCACCGCCATGGCAAAGAACCCGATCATATCTACGATGTCACCGAGGTCACCGTCCAAAAATCCGATGAACGCGGTAACGATATTTTTTCCGTCAAAGACTCCGAATAAGCTGGATAAAAAGACGTTCAGTGTTAAAAAGTTGGATAGAACGTAGCCGATAACGCATAACGCAACGTAAAAGCAGCTCAATAGCAAAACGAACACCGAGGACCCGACGCCGATTTTTTTGCGCGGTTTAGGCGTGGGCTTTCCGTCCAATTCGTTCAGCGTTTCCTGCGGCACGGCGGAGCGAGCCCTTTCGTATCTCTTATAAAACTCACTCTCTTTATACTCTCTGTACCCTACGAATCCGAAATCTCTCGATTCCTCTTTCTGCAGGTTCAGCGTATCGCCGACGTTCTTGTCTTCCACTCTTCCTCCTAAAAGTCTATATTATCCAGACCATCCAGTCCGTAATAATGCAATGCGTTGTAGTCGTCCAGTCCTCTGTCCATGTAGTCGCCGTTATAATAGGGCGCACCCTGGTCCTGACCCATCGACGGAAGGTTGATGTTGCTCGCCGGAGGGGGCGCCGGGTACGGTCCGCCCACCTTGCCGATAAATACGGAAGGTCTCTGTCGGTTGACGTTTCTTTTCACTCTACGCAACATCTTTTTCTCCTACTTTTCCCTTCTTGTAGATGCAAGAAGAAAAAATCATACTAAGTAGCGGCGCAACGATCAGGAAGTACAGACCGAATCCGCTATACAACGTGTATCCCTCTTCCACTCTGGGCAGTCCGTAGTCACCCAGGACCACCGGGAAAAGTAAGCTACACAAATCGCCGAATCCGAATTGACCTTTTAAGCAGATCATCGAAATCAGAACGATTACCAAAGAAATCACCGACAAAAAGGCGATTACGCCGAAACGAATCCTTTTTTGCGGTTTCTTCTTTAAGTACGCGAGAGCGACGATCGCTTTTATCATCTGCACGACGGTCAGCAATCCGTACAGTCCCCCCGCTACGGCAAAGACGATCAACATGATCCCCGTAGCTCCATCCTCGTTGACGGAATAGTTCAGCTGAGAACTCCCCAGCATCGCCATAATCCCGTCCAGGATAGATACGGAAGTCGCCTTTCCGGTATTTGTCAACGTATAAAAAGGTGCAAAGTCCTTTATCCCTTCCAATCCGAAACAGGACAGGACCATAATGACGATAGATAAAACGGCGAGAATAAGAATGGCAACGAGAGGAAACGCATATCCAATCTTATTTTTATTCTTTACAGCAACAGGAGCCGGAGTCGTCACGGTCTCTTCTTGCTTCGGAGCAGGATACAGTTCTTGGCGAAGTTCCATTGCCACCCGTTCGACTTCTCTTTTATAGTAGATATTGCCTTCCGAGTTGTAGATGGAGAATCCACGCATCCTACCTGTTGACGCCGGAGAAAAAGTCGCCTTTTTCTCTTCCTTCTTTTTCATTCTCTATCTCCTCTTAAAAGAAATCGTCTTCTCCGAAGCCGCCGCCGTAGCCACCGCCAAAGCCGCCGCCGAAATCTCCATAACCGCCCATACCGTTAAAGCTACCTTGATCGCCATACATCATCAGCGGTTGATTTTGTGTTGAATAAGGAACCATCGCTATCGGTTGAATAATCGGAGTCAACTGAATGAAGCGAGAGGGCATCGCACACGGATTGGCATTACTGCCACTCATAGGTCCATAACTCATATTGCCGTAATTCATATTGTTCATCATCGGCTGCTGTTGCATAGACGCGCGTTGCATCATTATCATCTGACGACGCATCATCTCCTGCTGACGACGAGCTTCTTCTTCCCGTTTCTTTCTTTCAGATCTCTTGGACATCATAACCTCCGCGTAACGATATCTTTCTTACTTATTTCTCTTTGTAGTGATAGACAACGATGGGCTGCGTTATCTCTCTACCACGTAGTTTCTTCTCCAGCAAGAAGAAGGAAAGGACAAATGCGACTACGGGAACGATCAGCATAATCAGCATCCCGTACCCCGCCGTAAAGCCTCCTGCTCCCGTAACGCCACCCAGTATAAAGTTGGCGATTTGGGAAAAATCCAACGCTCCGTCTACCTCTGTCGTGGTAGCGAACGCTCCGAGCATAATTATCGCTCCGCTCAAAAGCAAAAAGAAATCTTCTATGCTCGTGAAACGGAAAATGCGTCTGTCTCCCGACGCAAAGCAAATAAACGTTTGTACCATGAGTACCAACGTCAGTATAACGTAGATAACGATGAAGGGCGGGAACGCCAAAATCAGAATGGAAGAAATGGTGTCGCTCATACCAGCTTCCGTTTTGGCAACCTGGGTATCGTACCAGGGAGATTCTCCCAGTTCCAAAGAGAGATTGAATTTCGAGGCGATGAATTTGATCCATCCAAACAGCGGATCGCTCAAACTATACAGCGTCCCGTCGAATACGGCGGATTCTTCCTCCTCTTCCTCATCTTCCTCGGTCAGTTCCTCGTCACTAACTTCGGTGGCGTCCTCGTCGGCGGAAAGAATTCTTCCTACCGATGCGGCGTCGCTGGCGGCTTCTTCCTCCCCTTCGGCATTTTCTTCGCCTTCTTCAAGCTCTTCTTCATCTGCTTCTTGCGGTTCCGTTTCCATGCAAAGGGCAACGTATTGGTTGAGGTCAAGCCCCAGATCCAGTTCCACTTTGGACAAAACGAAAGGCATGGCAACGACGACAAGCAGAATAAGATACAGTAACCACATGACAAAACCTACCGGTTTACGGCAGAATTTCATCTTTTGGATATCCGATGCAAATGCGGCGTCGACTTCCGTTCCCTTGATCTTTCCTCCGACAAGCTGATCGGTCGTGTTGTTATAGCTGACCGATTTCTTACCGTTCATAGGGGAGCTGCCGCCCTCCACAGCGCGCAAGTGAGCGTTCTCTAAAGCATACGTCTGACGAGCAGACAATGTTTTACGACGCTCTTTTTCCGCTTTCTTTTGCGCTTGTTTCTTCTTTGCGTACTTTGCCATGTACCACCTTTTTTACTTGCGAGTATAACTTTATAATATAAATATTATACTACACAATGGTATTGTACCATAAGCCGCGGGAAATTTCAATAGCAAATTTAATATTTTTTACTATAAAAAAATTTTTTTTTAGAAAATATTTATTTAAATAAAATAATTAAAGTCAGGAAATGAACGGTTTCTTTTGGTTTCTTTCCACAAACTGCTCAAAATCGACCGAATCGGGCAAAAATCCGTCCGCGCCGATCAGCGGTTCGGGAACGGAAAGAGTTGCCTTTTTATAGGCAAAGCAGGAGCAGAAGAAGGACAGGAAGGGCGGCACCGCCAAAAAGACGATCCCGAAGTTGTCTTCCGTAAGGAAGTTTCTCCCCAAAAGATACATGCAGAGCATGGTAAGTCCGATTGTCGCAAAGCGAATTATGCACAGCGCGCCGAAGCGATACTTTCGATACATTCCGTCTTTCATTCTGTCCGCCGCAAGAGCGCGGAAAGACAGAATCAGCGACGCCAACGATGCGACGGCATATACGATCAAACACCCGGCTACCAGATAGGCAGGCACGGACAGATCTTCCACAGTGAAGAAATCGGGGCAAACGGATGGAAGTCCGAATAGCGTCAGAATGGGGTCCGCATAAGTAAGATTGCCTATAAAAGGCATGGACAAACGGACCTGTTCCGGTCCCACGAAAGAACCGACGATATAAAATAACTCGGCTAAGGTAAGCACGAGAATGGCAATAATAAGCGCAAGCCGCCGATAAAAATAGCCGGTTTTTAAAACGCGCCTGGGCGGTAGCAACGGATAGGGTCTGCCTTTGCATCCCTCCACCGACAGACGGGAAACGAAACTGTCCACACCGACCGTTTTATTCTCCCCTCTCCCCTGCATATAGTCTGCGTAATAATCGCTGGAAACCCGATCGAGATTGCGAATAAAATCCAGGTCGGAAAAGTCTCGATAAGAGGTCGATTGCATACCGGTTCCGCTCATATTGCCGGTCATACCCATGTGAGCTTCTCCCATCGTCATTAAAAAGGTTTCATCACCGTTTTTTGGCGTTTTTCCTGCCTTTTTATATTTAGAAGTATGCATTTTTACCTCCGATTATAAATAAAGGAGCCGCGAAAAAACGTCTCCTTTACACTTCATATTATGCCGTCATACGTCGTTTATTTCTTTCTTGCGAAAGCGGCGATGATCGATGCGAACGCAATGATAAACGACGCTACCATGCAGATGATAGACAACATCGTTACGTTACCGAACGTCGTACCGGCACCGAAATAAACAACGTTATCTAAAAAGAATGCAGGCAACAGATAAACAACGACGGTAAACAGGAACAACAGTAGTCCCAGTATCCACCCGGCTTTTGCTATCTTTCCGCGTATCAAACGCACCAATCCCTGAATGAACGATGCTACAGCCATAACGATGACCAGCGTCCAGAAGATGGGATAAAGCATAGACGGGAAGCTCAAACTGTCAAACTCGAGCAAGCTCTTCAATTGAAGGAACGGTTCTCCACCTCCACCCAGATAATCGGTCATAAATTGCGGTGTGAATACGGCGAGGAAGAGTATCAGCGCGGATAAAATCATCTGCAAGAAACCGAGGAAACGCTTTCCGCCTTTCTTCTCCTTCTTCTTGGGCGTGAATACCAACGGACTGTCGTTTACTTCTTCTTCCTGTTCGCATACGGGATCGGGAACGAAACGATACATCGTTCTCGATTGATTGGGATCATATTGATATACCGGTTGTTGACTATTTAAATAAGGAACAATGGCGAGAGGTTGAATGGTCACCGGATTCTGTTGAGGCATTCCCATATAAGGAGATCCACCGAAGACAGGCGTACCCGGCGCGCCGCTTTGCACACCGTCCCCTTTACCGAAAATCTCTCTCTCCGCGCGTATCCTTTCTTCTACTGCACGCTGAATGCCCTCTTTTTCCGCTTCGTATCTGGCACTCTCGTACTCGCGTATACGCTCTCTTTCTTCCTTTATCTTATCTTCCGTTCTTCTGCTCGCAGCCGCTCTCTCCAAACGAATACGGTCTTCCGTACTCTGTTCGGCGGAAATAATCTTCATAACGGCTCTTCTGGCGGCGTCTTTTTCGATGGCCTCTACAGAATCGGCAAGCGCTTTGTTCGCTTCTTTTTGCATTTCGGAACGGGCGATATTGATTCTTTCTTCCGCAGCCTGTTCGATACCCATACGCTCGGATACCACTTTTTGCGCGGCGGCATACATGGCCTTTTCCCGTTCTATACGGAGCATTTCTTCCGTCTCACGGTTTTTACCGTCGACGGCTTCTTGCGCACGACGCTCTGCATCATCCGCTCTGCGTTCCGCTTCTATAACGCGCAAAGCCGCGTCTCTTGCGGCAAGACGCTGTACGGCTTCACGGTCCTGTTCTCTTTTTGCCGTTTCGAGCGCCTGAATCTGCGCTTTTTCATCGGCGACCCGTTCTTCTACCAAACGGGCGAGCTGCATATCTTGCGCTTCTTTTCTGTCAAACTCCGCCTGAGCCATTTCGGACGACAAAGTCTCACGGAAATCGTTCGTTTGTCTCGTACGATTCAGCGCGTTGAGATATTCGCTCCTGGGACGTCTCTTTCCGCAGCGCAGACATTTACCGGCGGCAATAGGATTTACTTTGCCGCAATAAGCGCAAATATACGAAAGCTGTTCCTGACCGACGCTCGCATTGAACTCGGCGGTCCGGACCGGCAAATCGGTTTCGCTTCTTTTCCTAGCCATCTTGCACTCCTCGTTAAATTCTCGGCTGCGTTACCATGAACTATACCCATAGTAAACCACGTCTACTACATTATATATGCAAAACAATTTTTTTTCAAGGGTTTTTCTGAAAAAAAAATGTAATTATTTCCGCTAAACCCCTTTTACTGCTTATTAAAGCTGTCTTTTAGACCAACTATGCGATAAAACAGCAGTTTTCCGTCCTGTTTTTTCGCCAATTTATAATAGGCGGAACGCATAAACTGGAATCTGTCGCCGACGTTTTTGTCCATGACCCACGGTTCGACCAATGCGCCTTCTACCGTTTTAAGGGATTCGGGATTGATTCTGTCGTCGAATTGCTTGTTTCCGTCCACCTCGTCCAAAAGCAGACTCTCGTACTTATTCAGCGTCGCCGAAACGGCGCAGGACTTCGGCACCCACTGTACCACGCCCTTTACTTTTATCCCTGCGTTGACGCCACCCTCTTTGGAATCGGGAATAAGCTCACAGCGCACAAAAAGCACCTTTCCGTTCTCATCTTCTTCATGAGACAGATAGCGCAAAATATAAGCTCCTTTCAGTCGTACCATACCGCCGGGAACCAATCGATGATACTTGGGCGGAGGAACGACGGCAAAGTCAGACCTTTCGATGTATATCTCTTTCTCAAACGGTATTTCATGCGTTCCGTTTTCCGGATGATTGGGATTGTTTACTAAAGTAATGGTCTCCCTTTCTCCCGCGTTTTCTATGACGATAAGAAGGGGATCTTCCACCGCCATAACGCGATCTGCCGAGTCGTTCAAAACGTCACGGACACAGTGTTCCAGCACGGCGGGATCGACTTCGCTATTGGCCTTTGCCACGCCGACCACCGAACAAAACTCTCGTATCGCTTCCGCCGGATAGCCGCGCATACGCATTCCGCTGATCGTGGGCATACGGGGATCGTCCCATCCTTCGACCACTCCGGTATCGACCAGTTTTTTGAGATACCGTTTGCTCATGATGGTGTTCTTTATGTTCAATCTTGCGAATTCATATTGATGAGGGGGATTGACAAAGCCGCAATGCTCCGTCACCCAGTCGTACAACGGACGATGATCCTCGAATTCCAACGTGCAGATGGAGTGCGTGATGCCCTCCAAAGCGTCCTCGATGGGATGAGCGAAATCGTACATCGGATAAATCAGCCACGCGTCGCCCGTGTGGTGGTGCGTCGCGCGCAAAATGCGGTATATAACGGGATCACGCATATTTAGGTTGCTGCTGGACATATCAATTTTGGCGCGGAGAACTTTACTCCCGTCCGGATATTTCCCTTCGCGCATCTCGGTAAACAATTTGAGGTTTTCTTCCACGCTACGATTGCGGTAAGGACTCTCCGTTCCCGGCTCGGTCAAACTACCGCGCGTTGCTTTAATTTCCTCCGCGGACAAATCGCAAACGTAGGCATCCCCTTGCTTAATCAACTTCAACGCAAGCTGATAGGTTTCCTCAAAGTAGTCGCTCGCGTAGCATTCTTTATCCCACTCAAAGCCAAGCCAACGGATGTCCTCTTTGATACTCTCTACGTATTCGACGTCTTCTTTGGTCGGATTGGTATCGTCGTATCTTAGATTGCACTTACCGTGATATTTTTCTTTAATGCCGAAATTGATGCATAAACTCTTTGCGTGACCGATATGTAAATACCCGTTCGGTTCCGGGGGAAAACGCGTTAAAATTTCTTCATGAACGTTGTTTTCCAAATCGTTTTCAACGATTGCTTCTATAAAATTGTTAGCCATGTTATCCTCTGCCATCATCCGCCGTTTGCGGACGACTTATTACCTTCTTCAATAAGTATGCGGAGCTTTTTCACTCCGCAACGTAAGTTCCCGAATTACTCGGGTAAAATAGTATGCTCCGGTCTTTATCAGCCTTCGACAATGGAATAATACTTTGTCGCCAGTTTCCCCAGGTAGTCGGTCAAAGCCTCTTTGCAGGTCTCGTCTTCGACGGAATTGAGAGCGGTCTCCAACAGGGACCCTAAATCTTCCAGATCGCCGGGATCGGCGTTGGGATCCTGAATAGCGTCCTCGGTGATATGGAGTATCTTTTCCACCCAATCGAAGGTGAACTTCTCCGCCGGTTGCGCATCGGATTCTGCGCCGCGCGCCCATTCATGAATACGATCGGCATTGGCGAGCGCATAACGAACGAACTCTTCGTTCTCCAAAGCGTTCTCGAGGAATCTCTGTCTCTCCAGTTCTTCCGGCGTCAATTCCACCGGTTGTTCCGGCTGAACGACTTCCGGCTGAGCTTCTTCGGTGGTAGCTGCCGGCTGTTGAACGGCGTCGTCCACGATGCCCATGCTCCGCAAAACGTCCTCGACCGAGGGGATATCTCTCCCGTCCGGTTCGGAATCCTTCGGCACGGAAATAACTTCGATCACCTCGTCGTCCAAACGACCGGCGACCAATTCCTCTACCCGTTTGTTGATTTCCGCTAAATTGTCGCTGACAAAAGCATCCTCTTCTTTGTCGGTTACGACGACGCAAGCGTCCAGCGTTTCGCAAAAGCTGGCGTAAGCAAGTCCCAACCGTTTTGCCTTTTTCCCGTAAACGATGTCAAGAGAGAGGGAGAAAATGATGAACGTCCCGATGGGGATAATCAAAAATTCAAGCGCAAGAATGATATCGGTAACGAGTGTGGAATCGAACCCTTCGACGCTATAGGAAGTGTAATAGTAGTATCCGATCAGTCCGATGAGAACCCAAACGATGGTGCCTAAGATCAAGAAGAGGGATTTACCGAGGGTGCGTTTACCGTTATATTCTCTGGCGGTAAGCACGTTCCTGGCCGGGAAGTAATCGGAAGGAACACCCACGCGCTGATCTAAAAACACCTGCCATCCGGTGTGGACCGGTTCGGGATGTTTCTGCAATTCGTCGTAAACGATACCTACGTTCTCATCCGTGATCGTCCCGATCTCGGCAAATTTTTTGGAACCGGCGATGAGTAGCTTCGTATATTTCGCAATATTGCCTCCATGAGAAATTCCGAAGCAGATCAAAAACAGTATCAACATGAGGATACCGCCTATAATTCCGAGTTTAACGGACACGCTCAGTGTCGGGATAATCTCAGTCAAACTTTTGAGGAGCTCATTCAAAAAATCCATAGTCGTTTTGTCTCCTGGGCATAGGTATAGACTAATTATAGCATAAAAAAAAAAATTTGCAATATGTTTTTTAAAAATAATAGCGTGCGACAGGTATAGAAGGAGGTTTCTCGCGGCTTTTCCGCCCAAGAAAGGCTATAAACGGACGCTGAAACCCAGGTTCAGGTTGTACAAAAAGGCAACGGAAACCGGTTTATGAAGGATGTTTTGGACGGCGTCTCTGTAAAGTTCAATCTGCTCGGCGTATTTGGTTTTGAGCTTTTCGGGTCCCAAACCGCTCATTTTGTAATCCACCAACATGAAAGTGTCGTCCGGCAGAGCGACTAACAGGTCGATTACGCCCTGGACCAGAATTTTATCGACGGGATTGTCTTTGGGATGAACGTAGGCGATAAAGGGGTATTCCCGATACAGTGGGTTGCTCTTTGCCGGCGCCATCTCCGGCGCGGAAAGGACCTCGGCGATCTTTTGACAATCGGCAAGTTCTCTCTCCCTCTCCGTAAGCAGACCCTCTTTCACCATTCTGTCTATCTCAAAAGCCACTTCTTCTTTGCCCTGTGCGGAAAAATCAATAAACCGCAGCACCGCGTGCATGGCGTTCCCTACTTCCGCTTTTTGCGCGCTCTCCGCAGGTAACGTCCGTACCCCTTTGGACTCTTCCTGTTGCAGTATTCCCGACACGCTCGTCTTAGCGTAGGTTTTGGTGCTTTTCTCGAACGGGTACGTTTTTTCCAGTTTCGTCAGATCCAGTTGTACCGGTTGAACGGCGCATGGGACCTCTTCTTTATCCTCCGTCTCGGGCATAGGTAAAAAGTATTTTTCCAGCTCTCCGTTCCGCTGCTTAGCATACAGGAGCCAGTCCATAACGCAAGCGGCGTCTTCTGCCTCCCCGTTGTAATTCTTCTCCATGCCGGTAATGATCAATTTCTCTTTTGCCCTGGTAAACGCCACGTATGCCAGCCTCAGATCACTTTCCTGTTCTTCCGCCCTTTTCTTCATCGCCATAACGTACAGCGAAAAGGTTTTTTCCATCTTGAAATCGTCCGAATACCGATACAAAGCGATCCCCAGATCTCTGTCGCAGACGATAGACTCCCTTTGCCCTCTCGTTCTTTTTGCCGCAGTGGAATAGGGCAGGAAGACAACGGGGAACTCCAATCCTTTGCTCCCGTGCTGGGTCATCAGCGTAACCGACGAGGGGGGCGCAGGGGTAATGTTCCCGTCGTAAACGGTATCGTAATAGCGGATGAACTCTCCCAGGCTCATTTTATCCGCCTGTTGTTCTACGAAAAGTATAAAAGCGTTTATTTGTCCGATGACGCCCTTCTTCATCAGTACGGCGTCATAGCCGCTCTTTATTATCTCGCGCATCAGGTCAGCCACCGTCAGGTACTCGGCGTCGAATCTCCATTTGACAATCTGCTCGCGGAATTCCGCCAGTTTTTCTCCGTGCGGCCCCTGATAACACAGTACCGCCTCGGAAAAGCTCTTTTCCGAGGACAAACGCACGTCCAGAAGTTCTTTTGCGCCGAATCCGAACATCTCCGTTAAGACGTTAATCATGGCAATATCGTCAAAATCGTTTAAAAGGAGTCTCAAACAGTCGATTATGGTTTCCCTTTCCGGCAAAGTTGATTTTTTATCCTGTTGTACGAAGTAAGGAATGCCCCTCTTTTTCAATTCTTTGGCAACGCCGGGGATGCCCTTTCTCTTCTTGAACAAAACGGCGAACTCCTCGTACTTTCTGCCCCGGGCATGTTGCCTTGCTATCTCGTCGGCAATAAAAGCCGCCTCTCTGTCCCGTTTGGCGATCTTGCTCCCCGTCTTGACGCGATAGACGTTTTCTACGGGGACCGGGACGGTTTCCTCTTCCGGATAGGTATAGATGCGAACGGCATCCTCCGCGCCTTCCTCCCCTAAGCCGCTATGCAGCATCGCTTCCGCACGGTAGTCCACGCCGCCGAAGAGGTCGGTCATAACTTCGGCGCAGACCTCGTTGGTAAAAGTCAATATCCGATTGCAGGAGCGGTAATTGTCGTTGAGTAGTCTGCTGTTCCCCTCGCTCACGTTCTCGTATCTTTTTTTGCGGTGGACGAATATCTCCGGTTCTGCGTAGCGGAAATGATAGATCGCCTGTTTGACGTCTCCTACCACGAACAGATTATCCCCCCGGCTCAGTCCGACAAGAAGGGCCTCTTGCAGATAGTTGGTGTCCTGGTATTCGTCGATGAAGATATAGTCGAAACTCTTTCTTATCTCCTCTCGGTATTCTTCCCATTTGAGAATGTTCAGAGCCGCCCGTTCGGCATCGTTAAAGTCCATCACCGAACGCTGTTTTTTTCTATCTTCGTACTCTGCTTTGTTCTCTTGGTACAGTTTGATGACGACCTTTTTTATTTCTTCGTCGCTATCCCCCTGTTCATACAACGCCCGATCGCTTTCCGTTTCGCTTTTCAGCTTGCGCATCTTTGCCAAAAATTCTCCGCACCTGTCGCACAGTTCGGAAAGAAGAAATCCTTTTTTGCAGTCGCTTGAATGGGGATTTCTTGCCGGCACTTCCATACCGGATATCTCCGAGAAAAACTCTCTTATTCCTCCCTTTGTCGCATTCTCCATTCGCAAAATGCAGTCTCTGTACACTTCGTCACGCGCCGGGTAGTTTTGTTCTCTCTTTTCCCGAAGGATCTCCCTTCCTTCCGTTTGCAGTCTGAATAGCTTCCGCCGCATTCTTTCGAGGTAATACTCCTCCGTCTTTTCCATGCCGTTTGCTCTGCCGAGGAATTCTTCCGGGTCTTCTTGCGCCGATAAAAAGGTATGGAGAGAGCAAATAACTCTCTTTATGCCGCCGATACTGCGTTTTTCGGAAAAGTATCCGAGGGCGCGGATAAAGGACGGGTCAGGCGATTTTTTTTCCAATTGTTTTTTGATCGTTCTGTCCAGACAGGCGTCGAACAGGCTCTCCTGCTCCTTATCGTCCATGATGGAGCAGGACGGGTCGATACCGGCTGCGGAAAAGTACCGCTTAGCGAGGGTGTAACAAAAACTGTTGATGGTGCTGATATTGGCAAAGGGAATATTCTCCAGCTGCTTACGGATGCGTTCCGTTTCACCACCGAAGGACAGACGCTTATACATCTTCTCGACCAGTTTGGTCTTCATGTCCATGGCGGACGCCCGGGAAAAGGTCATCACGAGTATCCGTCTAAGGTCCTGTCCTTCTTCGATAAGGCGAAGAATCTTCTCGATCATGACGGTGGTTTTTCCACTGCCTGCAGAAGCGGAAACAAGGACGTTCCCGCGGGTGTCAAAGACTGCCTTCTGTTCCTCGCTCCACTTAAATTCCATCTTCCTCTCCCTTCCCGAAGTCTTCTATGGTAATCGACGGTCTTTTCCGCTCCGTCTGTTCTCCGCACATCTTTACGTAGGGGCAGTATTCGCACTTCCCCTCTATCGGATTTTTGTCAATATCTCCGTTTTGGATATCCGAAATTGCCTGTTCGGCTGCCCTGAATACATAATCGGATATTGTTCTGAAGTCGTCTTCTCGCAAAAGATACTTTTTATTCCTGGGGAAAGAGATTTCTCCGTTTTTATAATTGCAAGGAAAGAAAACGGTGTCGCTCTCAAAGGTGCCGTCCTCCGGACTTTTCATTCTTTGGTCCAGTCGAAGGTAGGTATCCGCATCGGATCGCATCTGCCCCTGCATCGCGTACGACCTGCCTTTTGCCGAATATCCGCCGTGGATGGGCTGATAGAACGTCCCTGCCGGAGAATACCCTTTATCCAAAAAGTGTTTGAGGTAGACGTATAGCTGTATCTTTTCTCCGTCGAATATCTTTTCGTATTCCGGTTCGATCGCGCCCGTTTTGTAGTCGATGATGACGATATCCTTTCCGCTGACGTCGGCGCGGTCGATTACGCCGCTGAAATAAAAGTTCTCTCCGTTCACCGTCAATTTGATCTTTTCCTTTTGTCCGAACCGCACCTCGAAATAGGTGGGGACGAATTGGGAATTGATAGCGTTCTCCGTCAGTGCTTTCAGTACCTCGGCGCATTCTTTTTTCAGTCCGTTCATTTCATAAGCGGAGACGGCGTCGACAAAGAAGCGGACGTATTCCGCCCGGGAAAAGATCTTATTTATGCTGTTGCTTATCCGCGCAGGAATATCGGTTGCCGTTTTCAGATCCCTTACATTAGTGCGGAAATAATCCTCTAAGACCGCATGGACCAAACTGCCCTTTTCATTGAGCTGCAACTGTCCTTCCTCTTTCGGCCTGACCTTTAATACGTCGTTCAAAAAATGATAATAGGGACAGCGGAAATAATGTTCTAAGGTGGTGACGGAAATACCGTACCCGTCCCCTTCTTTCCGATACCCATCCAGCGGTCGACACCGGTCGTCTCTTTTTACTTCTTCCAGGTCGTACCCCTTTGCCGTAAGATACCCTTTGACGGCATCGGCGTACGCAGGAGGTATTTTGCCGGAAACGTATTCATAGTAGGCGTTCTCCGGACAGGAAAGAATGTACAAAAGCCGCTCTTCGTCAGTAAAGTCGTAATAGGTAAAGAGAGGTTTTTCTTTAATGAAAAGCCGCCGTAGTATTTCTTTAACGCCCTCGCCCGGCTCTTTCTTCTCTCCCGAAAAGCCCGATCGTCCGTACCCGACGTACAGACGCTCCGGTTTGGAACACAGATCGATCACGGCGAACTTCTCAAACAGATTGGCTTCTGCCGGCGCAGGATAGACGTGCAGTCCGTTTTGGCGCATGATCTCGCTGTCGAAACAGCTGATAATCAGCGGATCGGCCGTTTGCACGGGGAAGTTTCCATCGTTTGCCCCCAACACGAACAGGGCTTTTACGTCGGAAAATCGACTGTCCGACGTATTCCCGATAAAGACGCAATCAATATATTGGGGCAATAAACTTATGCTCATGCCTTCCAGCGTAGAGGACAATAATTCGGCAAACGCCGCCGGGGTCATTTCCATACCGGCGCACAGCTTTTTGATTTCTTCCGCCACCGAAAGGAAACCTTCGGTGTCCATGTAGGCAAGAAGGGCGTTGGACGCTCCTTCGGTATGTTCCTCTTTTATTTTCTCCATTTCCGGCGAACAAGCGACGGACGTCATAAAGTCGCAATAGTCCTCTATGCGCCCGCTACGGGGTACGCGGTTTAAGACGGATATTGCCTTTTGACGGACCGATTCCGCCTCCTCGCACTCCCCGTAGGTAAAGGGAGAAAGCAGTCCGGAATAGGATACGTTATACTTAATGCAGTAGTTTTCCAGCACTCGGACTTCCTCAAACGAAATACCGGAAAGGGGGGATCGGATACACTCGATAACGTCGGAAAGAGCGTATTCCGAACAGATCGCCTGCAAGGCCGAAAACAGGAATCGGGCGGCAAACGACCTCTTTACCGGGAATTTTTCATCGGTGAAACAGGGTATGCCGAAACGGGCGAAAATGGTCCGCAAAACGGGTAGATAATTTTCATCGTTGCAACTGACGGCGATATCCTTATATCTATATCCCGACGAAAAAACAAGCTGCCGAATTTCTCGACAGGCGCATTTGACTTCTTCATATGGGTTTTCCGCCGAAAACACCCGGACTTTTTGTTTTTGTTCGGGGGTAAAGACGTCCTTCGGCTCTCCGAAGCCGAACATCTCCTTATGGAGCGTCTTAAACGGCTCTAACAGTTGTTCTTCGGTGCGTTCGTACAATACGGGGACGCCCTTTTCTTTGCACCAGTCGATAAGGAGGCTACGCTGATCAGACGGAAAACAAAAGACGTTACTTCCGCCCATGCCCCTGCAAAAGGAAATGGAAACGGAGGGGCAGACCAACAACATCTTTTTTATCAAACGAATCTGCAAGTCGGAATAGACGTTAAAACCGAGAACGTAGACGTGACTTTCGGCAATCCACGGGATCTCCGCCAGCCTTTCTTCCAATAGTTCCACCCTGGTTACGGTGTCCAGTCTGCCAACGAGCGCCTTTTCGTATTCTTCATACAGTAACGCGATATCGGCCAATTTATCGGCGGTACCCTTCTCAAAGTCAGGCAGCTTCTCCCTTATAGCGTCCGGCGTGATACCCCCTGAACGAAGGGAGGCTATGGCGGCGAACAGTTCCCGTGCGAAACCAACGCTGCGGATATTTTTATAATAGACCAGTCTGTCGTTACATTCTCCGATCACCCGGTGCAAAAGAAGCACCGTACCCTCTTTGGTGAGACAGTCGAGAGCGACGTTCCCCAGACCTTTTATCGCCAAACGAGTAAAACTGAACGTATCGACGGAAAAAGTCCCGTCGGGAAAGCAACTCTCGCAAATTTCCTTTTCCACGCCAAGGGTATATCTATCGGGAACGATAAAAATATGTTTGGAACCGGGGAGATGATTTTTTTTCAATCTCTCGAGCAGTCCGCGATGTCCTCCGAGGGTGGTATTGGAGTCGATACAGTACAGTCTCATGCCCGTCATTATACCACAAAACACCCCTTTTTGCAATATTTTAGTCTTCTCAATGGGAGAGAACGGTCGTTTTTTATTGACAAAAATAAAATTGTTCTATATAATTACATAATATTGATATATATCTTTTGTAAAAGAAAGTAATATAAATAATAATTCACGCGAGGAATTTTAACTATGAAAAGAACCTATCAACCCAAAAAGAGACAAAGAAGCAAAGAGCACGGATTCCGTGAGAGAATGTCGACCAAGAACGGCCGCAACGTCCTCAAAAGAAGAAGAGCAAAGGGCAGAGCTAAACTTTCCGCATAATACGAGTCCTTTCTCATGCAAAAAATTTACCGTTTGACGCAACGAGGAAGCTTTGCTTACATCTATCGTCACGGGGTTTGTCGTTCAACCACCCGTTTGAGTGTGTACAAAGTTCCCGCGCACAACCTGAAAATAGGAATCGTCGTCGGTAAAAAGGTAGGTAACAGTGTGGTTCGGAGCCGTGTAAAACGCCGTATTGGCGAACGATTTCGCCTACTGATACCCAACGTTGACGCAAAAAACAATTTTGTTGTCGTAGCCCGTTCGGCTTGCGCCGACGCTACCAGCGATGAAATCAACGCGGAACTCATCTACGCCCTGAAAAAACTCGGGGTTTATTCGGAAATTCAAGAATGAAACGGTTTTGCTTTTTTCTGTTGCGACTGTACAAAAAATTCATCTCCCCTTCTATTTCCGCCCGATGCAAATACACTCCCACCTGTTCCATGTATACGTACGACGCCATTGAACGATACGGAGTCATTCGGGGAATACTGATGGGTGCAGGCAGAATTTTGCGTTGTAATCATTTTTCCAAAGGCGGTTATGATCCCGTCAAAGAAAATCTCAGAGGTAATGCCAAATGGACTTTATGAATTTACTCTCCGCCAATGCACTCAGCAACGCGATAGGCGATTTGATTTACAAATACCTGTACGCGTGGGTGAAAACTTGGTCGGATAATTGGACGGTAGTGGGTGCGTTCAGCGTGACCACTATTATGTTTACTCTGTTTTTGAAAGTTCTCGTCTCCCCCCTCGATATCTGGCAAAAATCGGTAATGCGTAAAAACGCCAAGAAAATGGAGGCAATGAAACCGGAACTGGAAAAGATCACCAAACAGTGCGGTAGCAATCGGGAACTTCTTGCGCAGAAACAACGGGAGGTTTATAAAAAATATAAATACTCCATGTTCGGTTCCTGCCTGCCTCTCGTTATCACAATGGTGGTATTCTTTATCGTCTTTGCCGGCTTCAACGGCGCGGTCGCAACGCACAACGCCACCACCTACAACGCTCTGAAGGCCGAATACAAGACCGTTTATGAAGTAGAATACGACAAAGAGGTAAAAGCACTCGGGCTGGAAGATGACGCGGAGCTGACCGACGAACAAAGAGATACCATCGACAAAACTGCCATAGCCGCCGGACAGAAAGCCGTCGTAGATCTATATAACAGCGAATACAAAGAGTCTTTCTTCTGGGTCAAAAATATCTTTGCCGGCGATAACTGGGATTCTCCCATAATGACCGCCGGAAAGACTAACAGCTCGGTAAAGGTCCGCGAAGACGAATACAACAACGTCATGGGCGGATTGAACAGAGAATACACCGGTTGGAACGGGTATCTCATTCTGCCCGTCCTCGTTCTCTTACTGAACGTCGCATCCATATTCATCAATAAACCGATGATGCAACAACAGCAAAACGCCACCGTCACCACACCGGGACAGACGGAAGAACAAAAAAAGGCGCAACAATCCCAGGCAAAAATGATGCAATACATTATGCCGGTAATGATGTTCGTCTTTGCTCTGTTCTACTCTGCAGCGTTCACGCTGTATATGTTCGTAAATATGTTTTTCTCCATCATTCTCAATTTGACGTATACTCTCATCACCAAAAAGAAGGACGAAGCCGAGAAAGACCGTATTTTATCCACTACTTACAAAAAATAACCACATTTAAGGAGATATAAATATGGAAAAACAATCCTATGAATTCAAGGCGTCCAACGTAGATGCCGCAAAAAAGAAAGGTTTGGAGAGTTTGAACCTGACAGAAGATCAAGTAGATATCGAAGTAATCGCAACGGGTGGCATTTTTTCCAAAGCCGTCGTCCGTATCACTCCCAAAGAGGACCTCGCCGAAGTACCGGAACTGAGCGAAACCGCCGAGGCTACCGAAGAGACCGAAACCGCCGTTCCCGAAAAGGGACAGGTAAGCTATGAAACACTGAAAGAAAAATTGGAAGAAGGCAGACAGTTCTTTGCCGGACTTATGAAAGCCGCCGGCGCTTCCGATAAATTCGAGGCGAAAATCCGCGATGACGAACTTTGCTTCTACATCGGCAGCGAGGATGCTAAACGTTTCATCGGTTACAAGGGAGAAACGTTGGAGGCTATTCAGGTCCTGACCAGCCATTATATCAATCAGAAAAACGAAGGACCCCATATCAGCGTTATCGTTGACGCGGACTTCTACCGTGAAAGAAGAAAAAAGACGCTGATCGCTATGGCTCGTCGTTTGGCTTCGCAAGCCTTCAAAACGCACAAAGAGATCGCTCTCGAACCGATGAACAGCTATGAACGCCGCATCATCCATACCGCTTTGCAAAACAGTTATGAAGCGGAGACCCGTTCCGAAGGCGAAGGAAGCGAGCGTCACGTCATCATCGTTCCCAAGAGCGGACAGATGAGCTACGGTACCGATTCTTCTTTCCGCAGAAAGGGTCCCTCCCGTACCAAAAGCTACGGCTACGAAAAGAGAAAGTTCTTTTAAGTAATCAACTGTGAGTGACACCATTGTCGCCGTTGCGACTTCCATCGCTACGGCATCGGCTATCAATATTATTAAAGTAAGCGGTGAAGACGCTTTTGCTATCGTGCAAAGCGTCTTTTCTTCTGCCAAACTCCCCTCTTCGCCGCAACCCAACTATATGTACCTGGGCAGGGTCAACGGGAAGAATTTTTCCGAGCGCGCATTCGCCGTGTTTTTTGCCGCCCCTCATTCCTATACCGGAGAGGACGTGGCGGAATTGCACTGCCACGGCGGCATCGCCGTGACCGAAGCCATCGTGCGTTTGCTAAGAGAAAAGGGAGCGCGCCCGGCTCAGGCAGGAGAATTCACAAAGCGCGCATTTCTCAACGGCAAGCTGACACTGGCCGAGGCAGAAGGACTCCTCGACGTCATTAACGCCGAGAGCGAAAGCGCAATTTATAACGCTTACAGGCTTGCCGACGGAAAACTATTACAAGGTCTCTACGAGAGTGAAAAACGCCTCGTTGCCGCCATGGCGATGTTGGAAGTAAAATTGGACTATCCGGAAGAAACGGAAGAAGACACCTTTCCGCAAGCGGAAGAAGCACTGCGTTTTGCCCTCAAAGAAGCGGATGCCCTGCTCGCCTCGACGACCTATGCCAAAACCGTTCGTTTGGGTGCGAATATCGCCATCGTCGGATTACCGAACGTAGGAAAAAGCACCTTATTAAACGCCCTTGTACAATCGGATAGGGCCATTGTCAGCGACATCGCCGGCACCACGCGCGACGTTCTTTGCGAGAGCATTGAACTAGGCGGTATTAAACTCAACTTCCTTGACACCGCCGGCATTCGAGACGGCGGAGACGTCATCGAAAAAATCGGAGTAGAACGCTCCAAAAAGGCCATAGAAGGGGCAGACCTCATCCTCTTTATGGTTGACCTATCCCAACCGCTAACGCCGGAAGAAAGGGAGATATTCGACCTTATTGGGGACAAGAAGCACATTCTTATCGGCAACAAATCGGATAAAAAAGTCTATTCCCGTCCGGGCGCAATAGAAATCTGCGCAAACACCGGCGAAGGTGTGACGACAGTCACGGATAAAATACTGTCCATTCTCAATTACGACGCCGTCTATTCGCAAGGCATCCTGACCAACGAGCGGCACATTGCCGCACTGACCGAGTGCAAAAAGTATCTTGCCGCCGCTTTGGCTACCTTCGGAAGCGCACCCGTAGAATGCACCCTCTCCGATATCCGTTCCGCACTGGACACCCTCGGACAAATCACCGGAACGAACGTCAGCGACGCTGTCATCGACAACGTTTTCAAAAACTTCTGCGTAGGAAAATAATTTTTAGATAAAGTACGTAAGAAATCGAAATCCTCGACCAACAATTCCCTTCAAAGTTGCAATCATAAACAGAGGAACCGAATTCAGATTATTATAGTAAATGTTTTCGGAAGAGGGAGGACGACGCGTTAAGCTGACAGCACAGTGCGCTGTCGGTAGCCAAAGTCGGAAGAAATCTAGGATTACGACCAGAGACGCAGCCGGAATCGGCGAGTACGAGGAGGATAACCATTTTACAAAAGGGTTTCCTCCTCGTACTATTTTATTCTAAGTATTTTTAAAAATTATTTATTCGCGTTGCGGATTTCGTTACGCTTGATTTTACCGCTGATGGTCTTGGGCAGTTCGTCGACGAACTCAACGATACGCGGATATTTATAGGGCGCGGTATGCGTTTTAACGTAAATTTGCAGTTCCTTAGCCAATTCATCGGAGGCTTGGTACCCTTTGGCTAAAACGATGGTTGCTTTGACCACCTGACCGCGTTGCGGATCAGGCACGCCGGTGATAGCGCATTCCAAAACGGCGGGATGCTCCATAAGCGTACTCTCGACCTCGAACGGTCCGATACGGTAACCGGAAGATTTAATAACGTCGTCCGTTCTTCCGACAAACCAGTAATAACCATCTTCGTCATAGTAAGCAAGGTCGCCGGTGTGGTGATACCCTGCTCCCAATCTCTCTTCCGTCAATTCCGGACTATTGTGATATTTATAGACCAGACTGCACTGCGGCTGGTGTATTTTGATTACGATCTCCCCAACTACGCCCGGTTCGACGTCGTTCATTTCGTCGTCGACAAGGTGGACGTCATACAGCGGCGACGGTCTACCCATGGATCCGGCGCGGATATCCATCATATAGAACGTACCCATGATAATACTGGTTTCCGTCTGTCCGTAACCTTCATAAATTTTCTGACCGGTCGCGGCGTAGAACTGTTTCCAGACTTCGGCGTTAAGCGCTTCGCCTGCCGTCGAGCAGTGCGAAAGGGAAGACAGGTCGTACTTAGAAAGGTCTTCTTTAATTAAAAACCGATAAATCGTGGGCGGAGCGCAGAAGGTGTCGATGCGGTACTTTTCGATGCGTTCCAACAAATCGGTGGGTTGAAATTTATGGAAATAGTCGTAGATAAAGAGGCAGGTCCCGGCGATCCACTGTCCGTACAGTTTACCCCAGCTGCATTTTGCCCAGCCCGATTCCGAAGAGGTAAAGTGCAGTCCGTCGTCGATGACTTTGTGCCAATAAACGGCGTTGTAGATAAAGCCGAGGGGGTAAAGAAAGTTATGCGCGACCATTTTGGGATAGCCGGTCGTACCGGAAGTGAAGTAGACCACGCTCTCATCGTAGAGGTCGGTCTCCACCTTTTCCCATACGTCGCTCGCTTTTTCGATCGCCTCGGAAAAGTTTTCGTACCCCTCTCTTTCTCCGATTGTGTAATAAATGAAGTCGTCAGGGAGGGTGGGCTTGGTGTCGTTGATATTCTTTATAACGGAGTCCTCGTTGATAGAAATAAGGCACTTGACGCCGGCGCCCTTAATACGGTATTCAATATCTTTTTCGGTCAGAAGGAAGGTCGCCGGAACGATGACGATACCTGCTTTATGACAAGCCATAATGGTCACCCAGTACTCCCATCTACGGTTGAGCATGGTCATGACAATGTCGCCCTTCTTGAGTCCTTTCGAGGTCAATACGTTGGCGACTTTGTTACTCAAAAGGGACAGTTCTTTAAAGGTTATTACCTTTTCTTCCCCTTTGTCGCTGCACCAAAGAATGGCTTTCTTCTCCGGAGCAAGCCGTGCGTACTCGTCGATGATATCATAAGCAAAATTGAACTTTTCCGGAACTTTTATTTTACAGTTCTCCGCAAAATCCTCGTAACTGTCATACTCGATCCTGTCCAGAAACTTATTTAAAAAGTTCATTTCTTTTCTCCTTTGATCCTTCTTACCTTATATATAATGCTCTTAAAAAAGGCACCCTGCTTGTTAAGGTGCCTTTCATTGTTTTAGGAACTTCACAAGCAGCGTCAATGTAATGGCGTCTCTACTACGACATTTACACGTACGACTACACGGACCACTTTTTCCATACTTGCGAATTTCATGGTCATATAGTATCACAATTTTTATTATCGGTCAATTATTTCGCCCTACTTTTCCCGATTTTCCCTATTATAATAAGGAATTATGCTCTTTTCTCCAATAAAAAACGCACTCCGATTTTTTCAGCGGAGTGCGCTTAAGGGTTTACTCTTTTTTGCTACCGTTACTCTTCTAATTTCTTATAGAAATAGCCGCCTTGTTTTAATAGGCTTGCAGTAACGCTCGCGCTGCTTAAATCCACTTCGTCTCCGTTTGCTCTGGAACGCCAATTTTCCACGCTCGTCGTGTAGTACCACTTATAACCGCTTGTCATTCCGATCGTAACGGAAGTCAGCGCCGTGCAGTTTGCAAAAGAAGAAGCATCGATTGCGACGAGGTCCTCGTCAAAGTCAAGATAAGCTATTTTGTCGCTGTCGATAAAGGCATATTTGCCGATCGTGGTAACGTCCGTAAACTCCACTAAGTCCTCCGTCCCGAAAGCGTAAATAAGTAACGCGTTCGTCGAGCTGACGGCGATGATGCCCTCTTCGGAAATAGTCACGTTATAAGAACTACCATAGATATACTCGGCATAGAAGGCAACGTACCCGTTCGTTTCGTTCTTTACAATTTCCAAACTGGATTTGTTGACGATGGTGGTCAACCGGACGCATCCGTAGAAGGCTTTGTTGTCAATGGACTCCAAGCTCGCCGGGAGGGTGATGCCGAGCAGGTTTTCACACCCGAAGAATGCGTGGGTTCCGATCGTTCTGATCGTGCCGGGGAGGGTCACGTGACGCACGTTCTTGTTGGCAAAGGCAAAGTCGCCGATAGCAATGACGTCCTCTCCCAAATATTCGTTCGGGATCTCGATGACGTCCTCGAATCCGTTGTATCCTACGACTACGTATCCGTTATTGACACTGTCGTACTCGAACAACAAAGAGGAAGATACTCTGATCGCCGGCACGATGCCGTGGTAGGTCTTCTTATAAGAATCGTGGGTAATGGAACCGTTATATCCGACCATGTAGTAGTGACCGGTACCGGAGTCGGTCCTCAGCCACCAGGAGCTGTTGCCTGAATAGTTACCGGAGCCGCTGATGTAGGCACCTAAGCAAGCGGCATAGTCGGTCGCCTGTTGACGTCTGCTCGGATCGGTCGCGCCTTCGCTTGCGCTGAATCCGTACTCTACGTTGCAAAGGTCCTCTTTGGACAGAAGGAACACGTTTTTATTCGTTCCCGTTGCAATCTCCGTCGGTACGATAGCTTCGGCAAGTAGCGTTGCGTCGCCAAAGAATCCGGCGCTGCTGTTCAGCCATGCGCTGATTGAACTGTTGGCATAAGCTACGCCGTCCGTCTCGTTCATCTGACGGGAATCAAGGATCATGTCGGTATAAAGAAACGCCGTACCGTCCTCAATGGAAAGAATGTTCCACACGATGGGTTCATACTTGAACCAGTGGATCTTTCCGACGCGATATCCGTTATCGTCCTGATAGCTCTTCGACATGGACGAAAGCTCGGTAATGTCGTTCGGACGATAGTTCTCGAAGTACACGCCTCTGTATTTTCCGTTGAATTCCGGATGTTCTTCCGAAGTGTACGTGTAGTCGAAGTACCAGATATACTGCGTCACTTCTCCACTGATGTAGAATCCGTAAGAACTCCACCCCGGAACGCTGGGATTGCTGGAAGACGGCGTCGTCGCCGCATGAGAGGACAGAGCGTCGATCAAATCGCTGTTCTCCACTTTCGTCTGCGGATAGCTGCCGAATTCTACCGTTCCGTTTTCTTTGTTATAGATATACGCATAGTTTTCTTCCACCGTGCGCTCGGTCTCCACCCATTTTGCATAGAGAACGACGTTTCCTTTTTCAATGGTAATGACGCGCACGCGGTTGACGAAGGTGCTTTCCGCATACCAACCGTCGAATTCGTAGATGGTATAGGTTGCGGTGTAGTCGTATCCACCGTTGGTGTAGTTAATAGTGTAGGTTTCCGAAACGTCCGTAACTTTGACCGGGTCGGAAAGTTGAATACCGCTACCGACGTTTCTGACCGAATAAGCGGACGGGTTCTTGGGGTTGTTCAAGCCGCCGTTCAGGTTATAGGTAATGGTGTATTCCACCAGATCACGTCTGGGTCTGAGGGTATATTTAGCTTCCGTTCTGGTCCAGACCGCCAGGCTCTTTCCGCTCTTATCGGTGATGACGGTGTCACCTAGCGACCAACCCTCGAACAGGTATCCGGCTTCGCTGGGTACGGGCAGATCGAAGGATTCGCCGTACAGTAACATACGAGTGGTCCACAACGTACCGTCTGCATAGTACAATTCAACGAGCGATTGCGTGGTAACGATATCGGCGTCGAAGTACACCTCGTTGGCCGTTTCCCAAACGCCGAGGCTGGTACCGGTGCCGTCCGTTATTCTTTCGTTATTAAACATCCAACCGACAAAGGATTGTCCGGTGGACATCGAAGGAATATTCAATTTAAAGGTGGTACCGTAGGTCAGTTTGACCGAACCGATCTCTTGATCGTTGACGTACAGGTGCACAGTGTATTGTTTGGAAGTAACGTCGGCATTCAACGTGTACACGTCGGCGTCTTCCGTCCAATTGGTCAATTTACCGTCGCTACCGGTTACGGCCGTTCCTTGATACTTCCACCCGTTAAAGGTGTATCCCTCGAAAAGGTTGGGCAGGTCAACGTTGCCGTTTTTCACTACTCTGTATTCTTCCTCTACCACTTTCCCGTTGACGTTCAGTTTGAGGATGGATTGATTTTCGGCAAGAATGGCAATGGTGTAGACGTGCGAGAAAACGTTTCCGGCGTTGTCAGGATCGGAAGTTACTTCAACGGTCATTTCCGTCTCCGTCGTTCCTGTTACCGTAAAGCTGAGATCGACGTCCTCGTTAAAGCTGTCTTTGGCGGTGAACATCGCGGCAAACGTAAGCGTTCCGTTGTTATAACCGGCCATTTCATCGCTCGTCAAATACAATTTATCGTGTCTGACAAATTCCACAACGGGAACGTCGTATACGAAGATGTTATCAATTACGGCGCTGTCTTTGTAGTTGCCTGCCGGGTCAGTCGCACGCAAAATAATGCTGGTCTCCACTCCGCCGACCAATTTGTTTCCGTTCACGTCCAAAACGGTAATGACGCATTCGGAAGCATTGGACCCCGTCGCGCTCGCGCCGAATTCCGAACCGTCGCTCTCTACACGGACGACGTTGCTTTCGAGCGGTCTGTAAGTCAATTCAATATCCGATTGGCTATAAACTTTACAATCTCTGATGATATAGTCTTCTATTCCGGCGACGTTGGAGGCGGTGAATTTCAGTTGCGGCGTAGTACCCGGTTCCAGACTTCCGGACAAAAGCACGACGCTGACAATCAACGGTCTTCCGAAGTCGTCCACGCAGCTTACGCCAAAGGACTCCGCGTCCTCCGCATCCGAGCCGTAGCGGAAAGCAACCGTAGTATCGTCCGCCGTGAAGATCGGCTTGTCATAAATCATAACGGTAATATCTCTGGTAAGAGAATTGCCGGTGACGTCGGTAGCAACGACGGTATAAGTCAAATAACTGCCCTTTACCTGCGGCGCTGAAGAATCTTTCTTGGTGACTTCTATATCGGCAATATCGATTTCGTCGCCGCAGGAATCTTTAGCGACCAATCCGAGCGTTTCGGCATTGATCTCTTCCGACTCGGAGAATCTGGTCTTGGTCGGACGATCCAGCGTGGGCGTACCCAGGACTTTAACTTCGCGCGTTATCGTCGTTTCGTTGCCGTGTCCGTCTTCCGCCGTGAAGGTTACCGTCAGTTTGTTTCCGACCGTTTTCGATCCGGTGCAGGCAAATTCCACCGTCAGACTGGTATTAAAGGAGTCTTTTGCGGTAGCGCCCCACAGTTCTGCGGTTACTTCGGTGTCCGCTTTGACGGCGACAACTTCGTTAGCCAAGGTGATAACCGGTTTGGAATAGACCTTTACGTTTTCAATCTTCTTTTCTACGTAGTTACCGACCAGGTCGACGCTACGGATGACTATCGTTTCGTAATGGTCCCACGTTCCTTCGTGGGTCAAAATAATGTCGCTATATTCTTCAAACGCCTCACTCTTATACAAAGCGGGTTTTCTGATCATAATGTATCCGTAGATATCGGCTTTGTATAGTTTTCCGGTACCACCCTCTTCCAGGTCGACGTCGGGGATACTGTTTACGTCCCAATCATCTATAATACCGGAGTGGATCTTTTTATTCTCCTTAGTCAACAGGTACTCCCATTCTTCGCCGTACAGAAGAGCCTCTCTGATTAAAACGCTTCCGTCCGCAGCCTCTTTATACAGGAGCGCTTCTCCCCCTTCGACGGGAACGGTCTGCGCCTTCTCGGCAGCGGAAAGGTCGGAATAACTCTTGCTTTCTACGTCGATGATCTGCGTCTCTCCGTAAACGACGATCTGCGTATCGCCTGAGAAGCTGTCTTTACCGGACGCAGATAAGAACGCCGCATCCAATTCGTCGCTTTCACTGTATTGGGTCAGCGTCGGCTCGGTAGATGCATTTTCGCCTTCGCCGAATACCAACGTGGGCGTGCCGTATACCTTGATTCCGGTCAGCGTAATTACTCTCTTTTTGTTGTATTTGCCTTGAACTACGATTCTTACGGAAATGGTTTTGCCCGCCTCTTTCGCGCCCTCGATAATGGTAACGGTAACGCTCACCGGGGTCTCGTTTCCGTCGGAGTCCACCATATGGATACCAAACAAATCGCCGTTTAACGTGTCGCTTTCTTTAATCTCGTACAGAGATGTGTATTCCAAAGTTTTAATGGTATAAACTTCCCATTTGGCGTACAGTTTAATGTTCTGCGCCGGCATATTCGTTCCGGCATACGGCGTTTCATCCGTAACGTTCAAGAACCACCCTAAGAAAGTGCTTCCTGCCTTCGTGGGTCTGGCAAGCTCGTCCCAAACAAGCAAAGTATCGTAGGGGATATCCACTTCCAGTTCATCATATTCTTCGTTGAGATCGGGATTTTCCATTTTGCCGCCCTGGAAATCGAAGGAAATGGTATATTCCTTTCTTTCCCACACGGCGTACAGCGCGACGTTGGCATCGGACAGATGGAGATAGGTTATTGCCGCGTCGTTATGTTCCCATCTGACAAAAGTAAATCCTACTCTATCCGTCAGGTCGGCAAGAAGAACGTCGTAGCCCTTTATCTGATAGACGTTATTGATGTTGGTCGCGCCGGAAACGTTATAGTAGGTGACGCGAGCGCAAGAGGATCTGTCTTCGGTGTCATCTTCCCAGACTGCCGTAACTTCCACCGAGTCGTCGTAGCTCCAACTCCAAACGGCAAGACTCTTTCCCTCGTCGTTGGTAATGACCGTCGTCCCGATCGCCCATCCGACGAAATAACTACCGCTCTTTGTCGGAACAGGGAAGGTAAACGCCTCGTTCGCCGTTATATCCTGTTCCTCCAGCTCCTGACTACCGGCAGAAAAGCTGATAGAAATCGTTTTGTTCTCTTCGCACTGGGTGCATTTTCCACCGACGTAGTCGTGCGGTATTTTTTCCGTTATCTCCTGCGCGGTGATAACAGCGCCGCAAACGGAGCAATGCGACCCTGCCGTAAGTCCGGTTTTGGTACAAGTCGCGGCGACGCTCGCGTCGGCAACGGCGGTATGTCCGGTCTTTTCGATCTTCAGAACATTAAACGTCGTTCCGGTCTCTGCCGAAGCGTCCACAAAGTATTGTCCGCAACGGTGGCAGTAATAATGTTCGGCAATGCCGTCTTCGGTACAGGTAGCAGCCCGTGCCGAAACGTGTTCGACCGCGTGTCCGTAAGCGTCGATTATCTCGTCGCCGGTCTCAATGATAGCGGTACCTCTTTCGTCCATATATTTGAATTGGCACAAAGTACAAGTCCAGTACTCTCTCGAACCTGCCGAAGTACAGGTGGCTTCTACCGCCGGAGTATGGACCATTGTATGAGAAGTTTCTCCGGAGATTATATAAGCTACCGTGCCGGCGGCGTCTTTGTAGGTCGCTCCGCAGTCTTCGCAATAATAGTATGCCTCTACACCGATACAACTCAAAGCATCCTCGTCGTCGAGATGTTTAATCGAGTGCGCCTTCTTGGCAACGGCGATGCTTTCAAGCAAATTTTCTCCCTCTGTGTCCTCATAATGCAGATGGCACTTGGAGCATTCGTAATAGGCGACGTTGCCTTCCGTAGTACAGGTGGAATCGACCGCGTAGTGGTAGGTCATGTTGTGACTGTCTTTGGGAATAGTCACTTCGACGACCTCGTGCGTGTTTTCCGCATCGCTGTATTTCAGGGTGCAGTTTTCACAACCCCAGTATTCAATGTTACCTTCTTGGGTACAGGAATTCGGCACCGCGCTATGATATTTCATAACGTGGGGCGCCATGGGAATGGTGGTTATTTTATCGACGATCTCGCGGGTGGCGTTCTCATCGGAGAAATAACGGGAGCATCCGGGGCAGACCCAGTAGGCAATGTTACCTTCGCTGGTACAGGTAGCGTCCACTTTTGCGTACGCTTCCAACACCTCGTGCTTGACCGGGATAATGATGGTACGCAGTTCGTGTTCGCCCTCGCTATCGCTGAAATTTTTGTGACAGGCGGTACAGTTATAGTGTTCCTCAACCCCTTCGTTGTCGCAGGTAGGCTCTTCGCCGCCGATATGGACCATAACGTGAGCGGCCTTAGGCGTGGTGATGCTGGTGATGACGTTTTCGCCATGGCTGTCGGAGAAATTCTTCCCGCAAGCGGAGCAGGACCAGTACTCGACGGTGCCGTTCGCCGTACAAGTGGCCGCGACTGCCGTGTGGTGCGTCAGCGTATGTCCTTTTGCCTCGACGCCGATATTTTTGAGCGCGATCTCGCGTGTAGCAGCCGCGTCGGAGAAATGCTTATTACAAACGGAACAGGTCCAATAAGCGACGTTACCGCTTTCAGTACAGGTTGCTTCCACTGCCGCCGTAGCCGTCAAGGTGTGATCGGCGTAATAGGTATCCGTCTCCTCGTGCTTACACACCGAACAAATTCTTTTCTTCGTTCCCGGTGTGGTACAGGTCGCCGCAGTGGTAATCGCCCAATCGCCGTACGTGTGCGTCTCACATTCCGTGATTTCCTTTTTGGGTTTGGTCTCCTTCGTAGAATCTTCATCGTTATTATTGCAAGCGAAAAGGCAAGCCGTCATCAAAAGGACAATGAAGGCGGTTAAGAAAACTTTTCCCATAAAACAATATTTTTTCAACATCTTACACACTCCCAAAAAAGGCAATTTCCCATACTACTACAGGATACTTTTTTATTATACTAATAAAAACGTATAAAGTCAATAGCGAAATGCACTCACATATGGAAAAAAACCTTCCGTCAACGGTTATTTTATCCCGAAAACCGTCCTTTTGGGAAAAAGGGTAGACAGGCGACCCTATGCAGTGCTACAATTATGGCTAAGGAGTTCGATTATGAAAATTATTTTTTTAGGCACGTCCCACGGCAATCCGGAAGCCAACCGCTTTTGTTCTTCCGCCGCCGTCGTCACCGGTGGCAAATGGTACCTGATTGATGCCGGCGCACCCATTCTTCCCCTTCTTCTTACACGCGGCGTACACCCGAAGGAGATCGGCGGTATTTTTATTACGCACAGTCACGACGACCATTATCTCGGACTGATCGAGTACACCAGAGTAATCAACAAAGCTGCCGAGTACCATGGCGTTTCCACTCCCGTTTTGGTCCCCCGTAAACGGGTTTTCTCCGACGTAATCAATACCAAATTCAACTATAAATTGTGGCATGGAAAGGGTCGAACTAAATATAAAAAGTACAAAAAAGGAGTTATTTTCGATGACGGCACGCTCAAAGTCACCGCCATCCCCGTAAAGCACATTTTTCTGTCCTACGCCTTCCTCGTCGAGGCGGAAGGGAAACGGATACTCTTTTCCGGAGACTTGGCAAGAGGAATGCGCGACTACCCGAACGTTCTTTATACGACTCACGTCGACGCCCTCGTACTGGAAGCGGCGCACACCTATATCAACACGGACGAAGTGATAGATAAAGTGAACCGGTCAAAAATTGACCGGCTCCTCATCAATCATATTAACCCTTACCGAAATACTCCGGAAGAGCTCTCCGCCGCTTTCGGTAAAATAAAATCTTCCGTAGACTGCGCAGCCGCTTTCGACGGCATGGAACTGACGATATAATCTTTTACTGCCTTTGTATCAAATAAAAGACCGATTCAAAACGTTCTCCGACGTTGAAATGTAAATATTCTCCGTCGTAGGACGTTTTCATTTGCCCGATCAGACTGCCTTCGTTGTTGACCGCCCATACCTTCATATCGCCATGCTTGGTGCGCAAGGTGATTTCCGCCTCGATAACGTCCGCCAAAATAGGGGCGCTCCCTTCTTCTTTCAGCACGGTATGGAAGAAATTATATTTACAATCCTTGTTGTCCGCCCGTCCTACGGCAGTAAGGAGCAGGCTTTCCGTCTCCTTGATCGGTCTATCGTCCAAAGAGCTGATGGCAACGGTGGCAAAATCATTCTTGACTTTTACATATAGATCGGTCAGATCGTTCCTTCCCCGGCAACTCCCATAAACGACTTGCGTTCTTGGCGAGTCGATAAAACCGATCCCCTTCTTGCCGCTTCTTCTCAATTCTCCCGTATCGGAAATCACCTTTTCCGGCACCGCTTGCAGCGGCTCCGATTTTTTGCCTATGCCAAAGCGTATCCCCGTCCGTTCTTCGTACCTGGGCGGACAGATCGTTATTAAATGCCTTTCCTCTTTGCAACTCAGGTATTCCTCTTCCGGCATGGAATAAACGGTGGTCTCCTTTGCCTGGGAGACGTCCCCCCGACGGAAAATAAGGGCGGCGTGGTAAAACAGTCCCATCTTCGCCGGGTCGTTATAGCAGTCGAATAGGCCTCGGGAATAGGAACCGCCCAGGGCAATGGAGCGACCCAGTTTTTCGGTAATATAAGGTTGTTCCGCCGTACCGTAGCGATAGGTATGTAAGGTAAACCCCGACCAATTCTGCAACGCGCCTACCGCCGCCGTCCAAAGGGTGACGTCCGCGCGAAACTCGTTCGGCCACGGCGCATCCCATTCGGAGACGAAGAAAGGCTTGCCGTCGATGACGTTGGTTATCAGTTGTCTGGTTATCAGATTGACACCCTGCATACTCATCGGGTCGTTCATAAACCCACTTTGATTGCCCCCTCTCCAATAGGCGTGGGAATCGGAGAAGTCGGTAACGGAGTTGGTCAGAATGACCGTCCTGTCCGACTCGCGGTTCATTGCCGTCATGGGGAATCGTCCCCCTATACTCCGAATATCGTCGATTATTTCTCTGACATACTCCTTTTGTACCTGCAACAAAAACTTCCGCAAGAACGGATCGGTCCTTTTGTCAATGTCCTCGTTGGCATTCTTGACCCCCTCTTTTTCGGCAAACGCTCGGTACCTTTCAAGTAGCTCCGACCGATACGGTTCTATCGTGATTTTCGTATACTCCGCGTCCAAAAGGTCGCATTCGTTGACCACTTCGGCAAGGGCAATCGCCGGTTCGTCCTTGTAGGCAACCCCGGTGTATTTATTGACGTGCATAAGCAGGTTGCGGTTGTATTCCTTCTGCAATTCAATCAATTTTCTGTCAAAAACGCAGTACGGTTTTGCCGCCTCCGGCAGGAGTTCCGCCTTTTCTACGCCGTCGCCTACGCGAAATCTACGGTAGGTCAAAAAATCAAGGTAAATATAAATACCCTCGTTTTTCAGACAATAAACGAGATAATCCAGCCTCTCCAAACTCTCCTCGTCAAAGGAACGGGTACTTTCGATACGTTTCCCCTTTTTAAATGCAAAGATGTTTGGCGATGCCCATTCGGCGTCCAATTGGTGAAATCGTACCATATTTACGCCGGCGCGAGCCAGCCTCTTTGCCACCTTTTCGCTGTGAGTGTGTTCAGGAAAATTCTGCGCGGAATTGAAGTTGACTCCCCAAAACTTAACGGGCGTTCCGTCTTCAAAAACAAAGTTCTCCCCTTCCACTTTCAAATAGCCGTGACAACCGGCGACCTCTTTTTCCCCGAACGCCGAGGATATATCCACGGGCATATCATGCCAAAGAAGGGGGTACGGCGTTTTTTTCGTCGAGAACTTTTTTGATAAAGGTCTTTCAATTAAATAAAGCACGAAAGCTACGACGACGTAAATCGCCAACGGAAGGATAGCCTTTGCCAAATCCACGCTAAATGCCCTTCCGACCGTTGCCACAACCAAGGAAAGTAGCGGATAAACCAGGCTACATAAGTAATACGGGCTTGCTTTATGCGGCGCAAAAATCGCCCAATCCGCTATCACGCAGAGCGGAGCGATAGTGCCGATAATGAGATAGCCGACGGAAAAATTCCTACAGGCGATCCAGTACAGGACCATATCGGAGACCATCGTCACTGCGACGATAAAAGCGGTCCACCCCAGGTGATCGACGGTATAATAATTGACACCTTTTTTTATTGCTACCTTTGCTCCCACGCCCACTGCAAAACGGACGAAAGCCATCAAAAATAGGACAGCGTAGTACACTGCCACCAGCATTCCGCCTAAGAGGATAAAACGCTCCGCCATCGTACTGCGTCGTACGGTAAAGGCGAAAACTATCCCAACAATAAGTAGAGCGAAAGTAATCGCTCTTTCTATCAAACAGAAATAAAAACTTTTTTTGCCTCTATTCATTTTCACCTCGAGAAATCAAATTTGTACTCCTCTTTCCCGACTTTCCACTCTTCGGGGAAGGCGTCGTCGAACCAGTTTTTCGGCTCGGCGACGATCTCTTGTTTTTCCGCAAGAGCGTACGCCTTTTTCAAATCTTCTTTTATCTCGTCGGTAACTATGCGCGGATCAATAGAGGTAAAGAGGGGCGTTCCGCTGATAGCAAGCAGTTGCAACCACTGTTTGTTTTTCTCCCACGGTATCTCCCCCGTATGCCCCACGCAGTCGGCGTCGCACCCATAAAAGGTGTTATGCTGACAGGCCCGGAAAGCCAAACAGTTGACACCCATTTTTACCACTCTGTCCCATTTTTTCGGACTGGTATCGTCGCCGATTCTTTCCAGTTCAAATATCCCTGCGGACAGATGGGAAACGGTATTGCACCCGATAATAACGGCGTCTCCTGCGCTTTCTCTGATCGCTTTGTAGAAGTTAAGGATGATCTCCGCCGTCGTTTTGGTACGGTCAAAAAACTTTCTTCTCCTTTTCGACCTATAATAATCGGAACCGAATTGACGGAAAACGTCAAAGGTAGAGAAGTCGTGTTTAATCAGTTCAAAACCCCATTCCCGAATTCTCTTCGTCAAATTGCGTACATACTCGAGGACTTCCGGATGAGAGGGATCCAATGCGATGTTATCAAAAATAAGCGCCGTCGGCACGCGCCAGGACTTCGGCATTCCTCCCATTCCAAGCAAGTACCGTATCCATATCCCCGGCTTTTGATCGTGGCTTTTTATATACTCCGCCGCCTCTTTCATTTCCGGGAATTTATTTATACTAGCTTGCCATAGGTCTATCTTTTTGAAACGACAGGTATTCATATTGACCAGTTCCCACCCGTCGTCAATGACCATATAGGGTCTGTTCTTCAACCCTTTTGTGCATTCGTCCAGCAGTTCAACGTCCTTTTTGACCAAATCAAAAGAGGTGCCGGTAAAGGCATAATACCAGGTATTGGTCCCGTACACCGGCGTCGGTGCCAAACGGGGATTGTGGCACATGAGGCGGCAAAACCGTTGCATAAAAGCAAAAATGCGCTCCCCTTTTTCACAATTAAGTTGCACGATATCGCAGGCATGGAGCGTCCTGTCTCCCAGCTGTACGGCGTTCGTTCCGTTCTGCACGTCTAAAACCAAACTCAATTCGTCTGAAGTCGCTTGCCAATAACATATCGCCGAGCATCCCGTCTTTACACCGTAAGAAAAAGCACTGTCTTTATCGCTGAAAACGGCATACCAAAAGAGGTTCCTCCCCTCCGGGTTTCCCCAATGTAAATCGCCGTATCCTCTCTCAAAGACGTCCCCCAAAACGAGTGCGTCTCGTGCAAAACCGGGCAATGCCCAGGTGAATTTAACAAACCGCAAAGGCTTTTTCGACGAGATAAAAACTTTCGTTTCCTCTCCGACTTTCTCCAAGCGGACGACCTCGCCCCCCGGCAGGTATTTTCTACCGTACCGCACTTGAACGTCGGGCTTTGTTGCAAGTATATCGTAAAATTTCATCTATCCTCCAAGTTGACCTGAAAAGCGTTATTCGATAAAGTATAATGATGAAGAAGGGATAGATCCTCTCCCTCGAATTTTCTCTTTCGTATGGGTTTAGCCGGTATGCCGGCAACAAGCGTAAAGTCTTCGACGTCCTTAGTGACGATGGCACCCGTGGCGCAAATCGCCCCTTTCCCGATATGAACTCCGGGCAAGACGGTACAATTGGTGTAGACTTTTGCATACGCGCCGATGACCACGCCGTTATAGCTCCTCTCTACGTGGTCGCTCTCCGAATGCCCGTGAGAAAAAATCTTCGTGTATTCCGTTATCATGGAACTGTCCTCGAACTTCACACCGCCTTTTGCGTCGATGTAGCAACAGTGGTTCCAAGTGACGTTCTCCCCGACCTCAATAAGATGACCGTAATTAAAACGACATCCTTCGTTGGTAAGGAACCCTTCGCCGCACTTTTTAAACAGATGCTTTGCAATAATCTGCCGGAAAGGAATGGTAAAAGCACAGTTGATCCCAAGTGGGCTTCTGTCGATGATCTCCCACAAAATATGCATGTATCGTTGAGCCTGCGTGTAAGGATACTCCTCTCCGCGCGGCAAATAATCCCCCCACAGTCTATACGATTCGATCAGTTCCGCGCTATACCCGGGAAAGCCTATTATATCCATAACCTTGAGCATATTCTCGGTATCAAGTCCCTGTTTAAAACAGTTCTCCACGTCTAAAAGCATCTTTTTTACGATACCCATATCCTTTCTCCTTTTTTATCGGCTGATTTATTATAGCCTATTTCCACGAGCTTTTCAAGAGAAAACGACTCCGATTGTTTGGTTAATAACGAAAAGACTAAAATAAAAAACCCACCTGAATTGCTCAAGTGGGATTTTTTATTATTGTTAAAATTTAATCGGGATTACTCGATAACTTTGGAAACAACGCCGCTGCCGACCGTTCTGCCGCCTTCACGAATAGCGAAGCGGAGACCTTGTTCGATAGCGATAGGAGTGATCAGAGTGATCTCCATGTCGATGTTGTCGCCGGGCATAACCATTTCTACACCGTCGGGGAGTTTGATGGTTCCGGTAACGTCAGTGGTTCTGAAATAGAACTGAGGACGATAACCGTTAAAGAAAGGAGTATGACGTCCGCCTTCTTCTTTCTTCAGAACGTACACCTGGCTGGTGAAGTGGGTATGAGGATGGATGGTACCGGGTTTAGCGATAACCTGTCCTCTCTCGATGTCCTTTCTGTCGATACCTCTGAGAAGAAGACCGACGTTGTCGCCTGCTTCTGCGAAGTCGAGGAGTTTACGGAACATTTCGATACCGGTGATCGTGGTTTCCTTCGGTTTCTCCATGAGACCGACGATTTCCACTTTGTCTTGCATTTTAACCATACCACGCTCAACTCTACCGGTAGCAACCGTTCCACGTCCGGTGATGGTGAAGACGTCTTCGACCGGCATAAGGAAGGGTTTCTCAGTGTCTCTTTCGGGAGCGGGGATGTATTTGTCAACAGCAGCGAGGAGCTCTCTGATGCAATCGCAATCGGGGCTCTCCGGATGTCCGGCGGTGCAAGCTTCGATAGCTTTCAGAGCGGAACCTCTGATTACCGGGATATCGTCTCCGGGGAAATCATAGCTGGAGAGGAGCTCACGAACTTCCATCTCGACGAGGTCGAGGAGTTCGGGGTCGTCAACTTGGTCAACTTTGTTCATGAATACAACGATGTACGGAACGCCGACCTGACGAGCGAGCAGGATATGCTCACGGGTTTGCGGCATCGGACCGTCGGTAGAAGCAACAACGAGGATAGCACCGTCCATCTGGGCAGCACCGGTGATCATGTTTTTAACATAGTCGGCGTGTCCGGGGCAGTCAACGTGTGCATAGTGACGAGTCTCGGTTTCGTATTCAACGTGTGCGGTATTGATGGTAATTCCTCTTGCTTTCTCTTCCGGTGCTTTATCGATTTCGTCATAACGCATCAATTGAGCATGACCGGCAGCAGCAGAGACCATCGTGATAGCTGCAGTCAAAGTCGTCTTACCATGGTCAACGTGTCCGATGGTACCGATATTGACGTGCGGTTTGGTTCTTTCAAATTTTGCTTTAGCCATTTCAGGTATCCTCCAATTAAATTCGTTTTTTTGGTTTAGACACATTATAATACATTTCTCTCCCACAAGCAAGCGTTTTTTCTGATTTTCTGAAAATACCTGCTTTTTTCCGTGCCGTTCCATCCTCCTTTTTTCTCCGTAAAATGTGAAAAATCTTTTTTCTTTGTCCGTTTTTGTCGAATCATCGATCTTTTCAAAAAGAATAGTGAGACAAAACTCTCAAAAAGAAAAGCTCGGCAACTGACTTGCCGAGCTTTTTTACTGATAGGTAAACACCTATTATTTTGCCGTGTGACCTTCCATGAGGCGTTTCTTCTCTCCGGTGGGTACTTCGGTGTAGCATTTGAGCTGCATAACGTAGTTACCACGGCCCTGGGTCGCACTACGAAGAACGGTGGCGTAACCAAACATTTCGGAAAGCGGAATATCGCAGTCAACGGCTTTATTGCCACCGACGTCACGCATTTCGCGGATACCGCCACGACGAGAAGTAACGGTGTTGATAACGTCACCGAGATAATCCGGCGGAACAACGACTTCTACGTCCATCATCGGTTCGAGAATGGTCGGATCGGCAAGGCGAGCCGCCTCTTTGAAGGCAAGGCTACCGGCGATCTTAAAGCTCATTTCCGAGGAGTCGACTTCGTGGAAGCTACCGTCTACGAGGTGAACGATAAAGTCAACCATTTCATATCCGATGAGGATACCGCCTCTGGCAGCTTCTCTGATACCTTCTTCAACAGGCTTAATAAATTCTTTCGGAATGACACCGCCTTTAATTTCGTCATAGAACTCGATACCTTTACCCGGTTCGTTGGGTTCGATCTCGATAACGCAGTGACCGTATTGACCGTGACCACCGCTCTGACGGACGAATTTTCCTTCTGCGCGAGCCTTTCTCTTGATAGCTTCGCGGTAGGCAACTTCCGGCTTACCGATGTTGGCTTCTACTTTAAACTCACGGAGCAATCTGTCAACGATGATTTCGAGGTGAAGTTCTCCCATACCGGCGATGATGGTCTGTCCGGTTTCTTTATCGGTGTAGGTACGGAACGTCGGGTCTTCTTCCGCAAGACGTACCAAAGCAAGCGCCATTTTTTCTTGACCGGTCTTGGTTTTCGGTTCGATAGCCAAACGGATAACCGGATCGGGGAATTTCATTTCGTCCAGAACAATGGGAGCTTTTTCATCGCAGAGGGTCTCGCCGGTGGTCGTGGATTTCAGACCGATGATGGCGATGATATCGCCTGCGTGCGCTTCTTCGATATCGATACGATCGTTGGAGAACATACGAATAAGTCTACCAACTCTCTCACGGCATTGTTTGTTGGAGTTCCAGACCGCCATACCTTTGGTCAGGACACCGGAATAGATACGATAGAAAGTCAGTTTGCCGACGAACGGGTCGCTGGCAATCTTAAAGGCAAGACCGGAAAGCGGAACTTTATCGTCAGACTCGCGGGTCTCGATTTCGCCTTTGCTGTTCTTTCCTTCAACCGGAGGAATGTCGATAGGCGAGGGCAAATAGTCGATAACGCCGTCAAGCATCATCTGAACGCCCTTGTTACGATAGGCACTTCCGCAGAAGACGGGAACCAGTTGGAGATTGATGGTCGCTTTACGAAGAGCAACTTTGATCTCTTCGGCAGTGATCTCCTCTCCTTCCAGATATTTCATCATGATCTCGTCGTCGTAGTCGGCGCAAGCCTCTACCATTTCTTGATAGGCTTCTTCCGCGGCATCCTTCATGTTGTCGGGAACGTCTACGGTCTCGAAGTTTTTGCCGTCTGCGCCCAAATCGTAAACGATGGCTTTTTTGTTGAGAACGTCGATGATACCGGTGAAGTCAGCTTCCTTTCCGATCGGCAACGTCATTTTGACCGGACGAGCATGGAGACGTTCGGTGATCATCTTTACGACGTTGTAGAAATCGGCGCCTAAAATATCCATCTTGTTGACAAATGCGATACGGGGTACTTTGTACTTGGTCGCCTGACGCCATACCGTTTCGCTCTGGGGCTCAACGCCGCCCTTTGCACAGAAAACGGCAACGGCTCCGTCCAGAACGCGAAGACTTCTTTCTACCTCGACGGTAAAGTCAACGTGTCCGGGGGTATCGATGAGGTTGATGGTATACCCTTTCCAATGCGCCGTAACAGCTGCGGAAGTAATGGTGATACCACGCTCTTGTTCTTGTTCCATCCAGTCCATGGTCGCTGCACCGTCATGGACCTCTCCAAGGCGGTGGGTAAGTCCCGTATAATAAAGAATACGTTCACTCGTTGTTGTTTTCCCTGCGTCGATATGCGCCATAATACCTATGTTACGCATCTTCTCAATGGGTACTTCTCTTGCCATAAATTATTCCTCCCGGTAAGATTGAAAATCCGCTTCTTTTTTTACACCTTTTTTTATTGAAAGATATTCCGGACTTTCGGTTGTGGTTTGTTTTTTAAATAAAAAAGGCATACTAACCTTAGGGGTCCGTATGCCGCCGATTCATTTAACGTTCAATTAGAAACGATAATGAGCATAAGCTTTGTTTGCTTCCGCCATACGGTGAGTATCTTCCTTCTTCTTGATGGCTCCGCCTGCGTTGTTGTAGGCGTCCATGATCTCCGCCGCGAGACGTTCGATCATAGTTTTCTCTCCGCGCTTTCTGGCAAACATAACGATCCAGCGAATGCCAAGGGTCTGACGTCTTTCCGGACGGATTTCGAGCGGTACCTGATAGTTGCTTCCGCCGATTCTTCTCGCCTTGACTTCCAACGTCGGCATGACGTTCTCGAGGGCTTTCATGTACACCTCGTCAGGGTTCTGGTTCATTTTCTCTTTAATTAAATCGAATGCTCCGTAAACGATTTTTTGCGCAACGCCCTTCTCTCCGTCCAACATGACCTGATTGATCAGTTTGGTAACGACTTTCGAGTTATAAATTGCGTCCGGCAAAACGTCGCGTTTCGGTACTCCGCTTCTTCTGGGCATATTTTTTATATCCTCCTGAAAATTTTAGGTTGTCTTTGTATTATTTAGGACGCTTTGCGCCGTATTTGGAACGCGCCTGTTTACGTTTCGCTACTCCGGTGGTATCGAGAGTACCACGAATGATATGGTAACGAACGCCCGGCAGGTCCTTTACTCTTCCGCCTCTGATGAGAACGACGCTATGCTCTTGCAACGTATGACCGATACCGGGAATATATACGATACCTTCCATTCCGTTTACCAAACGAACTCTGGCGATCTTTCTGACAGCGGAGTTAGGCTTTTTGGGGGTGGTTGTTGTAACGGACAAGCATACTCCGCGCTTTTGCGGACATTTTTGCATCAAGGGCGCTTGGCTCTTTTTAACTTGTCTTTCTCTACCCTGCCTGATTAGCTGGTTAATTGTCGGCATTTATAATCCTCCTGATTTTTGCTACATAAGCTCAAATATTATAACAACACTATGCTGTCTTGTCAAACAAAAAAATGCGGTTTATTACCATTTTTTTTCATTTTTTTTCAAACAGCCTCTCTTTAGTCTGCCGAATTCAGTCTGATTGCCGGTACAATCCCCATTTTTTCGACCACTTGTGAAGAAGACGAGAGACTCCCGTCGTCGCAAACGGCGCATACCTGAGCGGAATAAAGCCCTGCCGACCGCAAAAACCACTGCGCGTTATGCCCGTCGTAGTCCCTGATTTTCAGTCCGCTGCAAAGGGCGTAATCGGTCGCTTTCTTCTCCATCTCCTCGTTTTTGACGCCGGTCACGGCATCTTCGGCATACAGATCGAAAAATCCTGCCAAGAAAACTCTGTCCGATGTATCTTCTTGCTGACACCACGGACCTATGTCCGTAGAATAGTATCCGCCGGAATTGACGTTCTCCGACAGGCTTATCATTGCTTTTTGCGTTTCGTTAAAGGCCTTTTCGTAGAACGTTTCCGCCAAAAACCGTCTGATTTTGCTTGCAGCCCAGTTATTTGCGTAAATTCCGTTCGCTTCGTCTATAAAATAAGGATTGACCGTCGTTTCAAAGGCTTCTTCCGACTGAAAAACGCCGCCGTCCAGTATGCTGACCGCTACCAAAACGCCGTCCTTCCCCTCCTTCCATGCGATGGGGTCGTATCTGAAATAATGTATTTCCCTTCCGCTGATCGCCGCAGACATCTGCGTCCCGTCGGAAAAATCCAGAAGCGAACGCGACGACTGATCGGTTACGTTTGCACTGACGTATTTGACACTCCTGAAAACGTGCTCCGTTTTTTTGTCGGAAAATACCTCGTCCAGCGATTCAAGCAAACTCTCGTCGGATACGTGACTTTGGGGATAGCAACCGAAATAGGTTATATCGCCGTAAACGTAGATGCCCGAGCGTTCTTCCAGTTCCTCCCGGATGCTGAACCGGCACTCGGTGCAGACGTAATCGGAAAAAGTATGCTCGCATTCCGCATTACACAGGGTACACATGCCCGTATCCTTATTATATATATGGATAAAATCGGTGTACTCCTTTTTCTCCGTTCGGCACTCTTCGCAAACGTAAAGTTTATACCCTTTTTCCTCGCAGGAACCTGGGATCTCTTCTTTAAAAACGAACCGATGGCCGTAATCGGTCACGTTGGCCGTATAGGTCTCCAAGCAACGGGTGCATTGGTATTCGGTATATCCTTTGTCAATACAGGTCCCTTCATGCACGGCGCAAACAACGTAGTTGTGTCCAAAAGCCCGGACCGTTTCCCTCTTTTCACCCCTGCAAAAGGAACAGACATATATATTTTCGCCGTCCTCCGTACAGGTTGCCGTACATTCCTTCGGCGCATCGCCGTAGTTATGCCCTAGGGGCGGAAGGTCAACCGTATATTCTCCCCACTCCTCGCTGATATAAAGGACGCTCCCTCTTTCTTCGCAAGTGGCATCCTCTCTGTAAACGAAATATTCGTCGCCCTCTTCCAACATGGGGATGGCCGTTTCTTTGGTTTCACCGCATAAAACGCAGGAATAGACGCGCGCCCCGTCCTCTTCTTCCGTTGGCGCAACCTCTCTGTAATCTTCCGACCAGACGTGGTTACAGCTCTCTTTGCTTTTTTTATCCGCTTTTTCAACGCAGGAACAAAGCAAGAGGAGCAGAAGGATGGGTATCAGATATTTCCATTTCATTGATAGGTCACCGTTGCGTTACAGGAGGTGAAGGCGTTCTCATCGATCGCCATTTGATTTTTTTTGCAGGAAAAGATGATTTCCGCGCCGCTTCTTGCGTTGTAAAATGCATACCGCTCTATTCTGTTTACGGTAGCGGGAAAGACGACCTTTCCACGGAAGCTACCGAAAGAGTTTTCTCCGATCGTCTGGATCGCCGTCCTTTCGTCAAAAGTTATTTCCGACGAGCAGAGATAAAAACATCCGCTCCCGAAGGAAACCACCGAATCGGGGATACGCAGTTTAGCCCCGGCATAACTATAAAAGGCCTTGTCCCCCAGCCGGGTTATACCCGTCCTGGACAGGTCCACTTCCGCCGTGCAGTTACAAAAAGCCGCGCCGGAAATTGATTTGACGGAGACGGGCAAAGTTATCCGTTCTCCGATATAGCCGTCGAACTCCCCGTTATCTAAGGCGGTCAGCCCGATACCCTCGGAGAAATTGATTTGACAATCGGCGCCGGAAAAGGCGTTTTTACGAATGTCGCAAACGGTGGCAGGAAGATCGAGCGTCCCACGGAAACCGGAAAAAGCATACTCCTTTATTTCGGCGATCGCGGTATTCTCCGCAAAGGAAAGCCGCACCCGAGAACCGTACAAGGCGCAGGCATACACGTCGGTTATACCGGAAGGAAGGACGTATTCGGTTATATTCTTTTTTGCCGGCAGGCAGATCAGCGTCGTCTTAGCTTTGTTAAAAAGAATACCGTCCACCGTGCAAAAAAGCGTATCAGCGGAGGAGATCTCCAGCGATTCCAGCCTGGTCGCCCCGGCAAAAGCACCGCCCTCGATGGAAATCAGTCCCACCGGCAGGCGTATGGATCGAACCAGCGTGCCGGAAAAAGCGCCGTAGGAAATACCTACCACGGGTATTTCAGACACACTCGACGGTATGGTGATATCGGGATAAAATCCCGTATAGGACGTCAGATACGCCTGTCCGTCCTTTTTCAAAAACACGAATCCGTCTTCTTCTACGACGTTCTCGCTCTGTTTGGTTTCGTCATCCAAAAAATATAATCTTTCCCATTTGGCATACAACGTGGTATCCTCGGTAAAACCGTCGCTTATCCTGAACGGTCTCGTTCCTTCTTCGTCGTAATACCACCCGAGAAAAACGTACCCGGAATAGACGGGATTGTCCGGCATATAGGTTTCCGTCGTCCCGTCCAGATAGAGAGGCTCCACGTTTATCATATCAAAGCCGGTATCGAACGACACCGTAACGCCGCCGGGCGTTTCAGTTGCCGGCGTCTCCTCTTCCGCTCTCTCCGAACAACCGAAAAAGGTTATCCCAAGCAGAACGGATATGATCAGCAAAAAGAACTTCTTCATCTGTTATTCTCCTTCTTTTAACCTGATGATGGGGACGATCCCACGAATATACGTGACAGGCACGTCCTCTATCACCCCACTGTAAACAACGCATTTGACCGAGTCGTTCCCTTCCGCCGGAGTCATCGTCAGCCAGTCGCCCTTTCGTTCGCTTCCCCAGCCGTAATACAAAACGCCCCCGGCAAGGGCATAGTCGGACACCGACTTTTGTTTCGTCATGTCAGAAACGTCCGCTTCCGTCGGCAGCATTGCGCTTTCCGCTCTTTCCGACAGTCCGGACCGAACGAGGAAAACGTCGGTCAGATATTTACTTATCGTACTACTGTCCCACTCGTTGCTATAACCGCCGATAACGGCATAATCCTGTTGAAACGCTCCCGCGTCTATGATACCGTCGCAGACGTAGCGGTCCCCTATCCTGACGAACGCCAACGGTTGCAACAAAAAGGCGTATTCCACGTTGTTTTCCACCGCCTGACCGTTCCCCAAAAACGTTCTCTCGCCGTAACTACCGGAACCGGTCTTTCTGAGAACGTAACTTTCGCTCCCATAGTACCATAGATCGTTCCCTTCGTCGTACAGTCCGTTCGCGCGAATATCTTTTACCGACTGCGGCGCAACCGTTTGCGGATAAAAGCCCAAATAGACCTTTCCTTCCTCTTCGTACCCGCTTGGGAAACGAAGGACGCCTTCAAGCACGCTCATCTTGACTTTACAAATATCGCACTTTCCGTCCTCGTCGTTGTCCTTATGTTGTGTGGAAAAGCCGTTTTTTAAACGACCGCATACGTCGCATACGCCGTCTTCGTTTTCGTCTTTATGCGCGCCGATCGCCTTAGAATCTTCTTGCATATACTTTTCCGCTCCGCATTTAGAACAGACGTATAAACGCTTCAAAGCGGTATCACATCCGTCGTCGCGAATGGTTTCCGTCGGTTGATAACGGTGATTATCACTGCTTTCCGGATCGTCCACCCTTTCGGTGTACTCCTTACATATCCGGCAAGTATACACGGTGTAGCCGTAATCGGCGCAGGTCGCGCCTTCATAGTGCCTGCCCCCGTCCAGATCGTGGTCGCCGTAGGTCCCGTCCGTCTCCTTTTTGGTCTCGCCGCATTTTTGACAAGTAAAGACGGTGTACCCGTATTTCCGGCAGGTCCCCTGCGTGTAGGTTCCCTCTCCCCAAACGTGTTCGCAGGGCAAAACTTTTTCTTCCAACCCTTCCGGATTGGTCAAAAAGAAAAAGTTGTCTCCATTCACGCCCACCGAACGATATCCGAGCGTATCGTTATAGAGGACGATACTGCCTTCTTGATAAAAGTATTCTCCGGCGTATTCCGTCGTTTTACCCTCTTTTTCGGTAGAAAGGACAAAAGTCATCTCTTTTTCGTCCAAAGTAAGGGTATACGCCCTTCCTTCCTCGCTCAAAGTATAGACGAAGGTCTCCTTTTCTGAACAGCCCGTCCACACGCAAAGGAAAGCAATCGTCAGAATAACAACCGCGAATATCGGTATGAATTTTTTCATACCGATATTGTACGACACTCTCTGTCTTTTGTCAATTATAGGTAACTTTTAAGAATAGTATAATACTGGAAAAAACGCCTATCAAACGTCCGAAGAGGTGTCGGCGTAACTTTTTTCCAACACGGTAAAGGCAATTTCGTTTTCCCGTAAAAAATCAAATAGCAGGTTACTAGCCGAAAAGCGAACGGTCAAAAGGCGCAAAAGATCCTCTTCCGCGCCCAGTACAGCCGATAATTTATCCACGTCTTTTATCTCGCCGCGCAGAGTGTGAACGGCATTTTTTAAACTGTATTCCGCCTCAAATAGTATTTTTCCTTCGGCACGTTCAAAGAGAAAAAAGCAGTCCATCTTATTTTGCCACGACCAGTTTTTCCGCGGTGACTTCTACGGTAGCCACTCCCGTTATCCTCTCGTCGCCGACCACCCGTTCATAGGTGAGTTCCACCACGTCGCCGGCGCGAATGACAAGGGTCAGATCGGCAAGGATATAGGCTCTGGTTAGCTCGTACTCCGTCGATTCGTTGTCTCTTATCAAGGTTACTTTGGTAATGTCGTCGCCCGCTTCTATCTGACCGTATACCAAAGAAGTGTCGTTGACGGAAGCGACGTGGAGATTGTCTCTGAATATGATTTTACCCGTGCTTTCGTCGTACTCGGCATACGATTTGCTGTTCGTGTAGGAGAGTCCGAACAATAATTTTTTTACTTCCACCGGTGTTTCGCCCGTTTGTTCGTAGTAGTAAAGTATGTTTTCTATGACGTTTTTGGCCAGGTTAGAGGGAATGGCATAGCCGACGTTGTCGTACTTTGCATCCACCATTTTTGCATTGACTACGCCGATCACGTTTCCGTCGGTATCGAACAGAGGACAACCGCTGTTACCGGGATTGACGGCGGCGTCGTAACGCATTACGCGTAAGGATACTTCGGTAAAACCGTCCGCACCCGTCATGGTTAAATTTTCCGAAGTGTGGTTGATTATACCTTTGGTCATGGCAAGCCCGTCGCCGCCACCGTTGCCTACCGCATACACGGTATCGCCGATAGAAACGGCGTTACTGTCAGCAAAAGTGATGGGCTTTGCGTTGCTGTTTTTCAGCACGTCGCTGCCGGTGACTTTCAAAAGGGCGATATCGTAGTTCATACTTCCGCCGATATACTCCGCTTCCATATACATTCCCGGGTAATCTATGTTGGTATAAAACTCGTTCCCGACGATCTCGCTCCCGAAGAGATATACGAGGATTTTGTCGCAGATTCCCGATTCTTCTTCCCCTTCGTCGTTTACTTTGTTCGAGGCATAAACGACGTGATAGTTTGTTATGATATAGGCGTCTCCCGCTTCTTTGTTCATTTGATAAATGGAACCGGACCCCGAAGAAGTCGTCGACAGGGTGATCCCCTGGAATAGATAGTCGTATACGCAAATAATGCTGACGGTAGAAAAGGCCGATGCGCTGACCTTAGCTCTTTCGTCGGAAGCTGTTTGGGGCAGGTACTCCGCCAAAAATTCCAGATAGGTGCCTTGATATCCCTTCTCTACTGCCGTCTGATAAAAGTCTTCCGCAGTGAGCGCGGGGGCGTCCCGTCCGTCGATACCGTCAACGCCGTCCACACCGTCCCGTCCGTCGATACCGTCTCTGCCGTTTACAACGAAATAGCTGAAAGTGTTTCCGTCGGTATAGGTGATGGTATAGGTATCCGTCTGTCCGTTTGTCGCTGTCTTTTCTATCTTTTCAATGCCGATACCTTTGTCCGCGGCAGCGCCGTCCAGACCGTTTCTGATCGTGAAGGAATATTCCTGTCCGTCGCTCATAAAAAAGGTATAGGTGTCCACCTGTCCAACCGTCGCCGTCTTTTCCATACGGACGATGCCCGTACCGGCGGCTTTTACTCCGGTGTCCACTTCTCCGACCATCCAGTTGCCGTTTTCTCCGATTATCGGGGTGATTCCGTCGCTACCGGCAAGAGAGGCTATCCACTGCGCCTCAGTCCCGTGATATCCTTTGCGAACGGCAAGCTCGTATGCGCTTTCGCCGTCTTTGCCGTGGAACATGTCGATAAGTTCCTCCAGCGTCCCCTCGAACCCGAGGTCGACCGCTTCGTCGTAAACGGACTGAATACTCAGCGCGTTCTTAACCTGCGGCAATTGGGAATCGGAGGAATAATAAATGACGCTCTTTCCGTCTTTATTGAGGATGAATTTGCCCTGCAAAAAAGTTCCCGACGCCCAGACCGCTCCGTCCTTTTGGAGGGTGCAAACGTTGTTCGACTCGGTATACGCTCCGGCAGAGCCGTCATAGTACATCCAGCTCTCGTCGAAGAAAGCGATCCATTTTTGACGATTCAGATCTCCGTTTTTATTTTCAAAATAATAGGAGGTACCCTGCTCGTCCGACGTTTTTGCCGTCGAAGAAAAATCGCAGGAAACCAAACAAAGCAGTAAAACGATGACGCCGAGAACGGCAACGATAATACGAGATTTTTTCACAAACCCTCCTGTTTTTCTCCGATAAATTACAGTTGATCGACCGGAGAAACTATGGCAAAACGATAGATACTGTCAATGCCCTCGGCGCAAGCGCGCTTGGTCGCATAACTTTGACCGATGTATTCCATCAATGATTTTTTGCTGACGTTGCGTAAAATGAATTTATATCTGCCCGCCTTATCCGGGTCGATAATGAATTGTCCTTCTTGAACGGCGACGCGGAAAGTCAGTAGTCCGTTCTTGCAGGCGGTATAACTGCTGTAATCGCGGCTTTCGTAAAGGAGCTGACCGTTGTTGGCGTACAGCAGGAACACGTAGGGAGACTTTTTGTCCTCTTCGTCCTCGCGCTCGATTGCCCATCTGCCTACGACGTCGCTTCCCTTTTCCACCTTTTCTTTCGCCTCGTCCGAAATGGTATAGTAAGTAAAGTCGGCTTTGAAATCTTTTGACGTGGTGTCCACGAAGACGCAATCTACGGCAAAACGACGCACGCTCTCGATGTTACGCAAGCAGGAACGCTCGTTATCGAAACTTTCGCCGACGTACATGAGCATACTGCTGGTGGGACTCTTCAAAATGAATTTATACCGCTTGAATTTATCCACACGCACGGAGAACATCCCGACTTTGACCGCTTCGACAAAGGACCTGGCTGCCTCTTCGCAATTTTTGTAATCTTTGTACGTTTTGCTTTCGTAAAGGAGCTGACCGTTGTTGGCGCGCAGCATGTATGCGTAGCCGCCCAAGTTGGAGTTGCAAATTTCCATTTTCCCTACGATCTTTTTCCCATCCGAGGCAGGTTCGTCCGTTGCTTCCTCCGGCTCCTCGATTGTTTCCGTAGTCGCGACCGGCTCCTCGGAGATCTCTTCCGGGACTTCTTCCGTTGTCTCTTCACTCTCCGCATCCTCTTCCGGCTCTTCCTGCCGTTCGGAAGAAACAACCGGCTGCTGGGCAGCAGGCTCTTCGTTTAGCACGTCTGGTTCTTCGGCGGGTTTTTCTTCAACGGGCGTCGGCTCAGAGATAGGCTCGACCGGTTCGACCGCCTTTTCTTCCGAAATAGCCGCCTTTTTCTTTTTAGATTTTTTGGCAACGCTCACCGCGATCAACGCGATCACGACGGCAATCAAAAGCACGCATGCGATGCAGATGCAAAGCAATACCGTTTCAACGTGAATACCTGATAATAACTGATACATAAAAGCACCTCACCTTTCCTTAAAGTATTTTATACTTTTATAATACCTTTTTTTTATTTTGTAGTCAACAGATGACTGCTTAAATTTTACTCCCGTTTGCTTAAATTTTACTTTAGGCACATAAAAAAGGAGGCGAAGTACATTTTAATAAGTATGAAGAAAGTTATGCTAGCTTTGCTGATACTCCTTACCTCGGCATTCCTTTTTACCGCGCTCGGGTGCGGACATCGGTCCCTTTTTTATTGTAAAATTACGGACGGAGAAGAAATAGTTTTGGAAAGGGAATACGACGTCACTTTTTTACAGTGGATGCGAATAAAAAAATACCGTTCCTTATCCGGCTATTATAGGGAAAAAGGGGGCGACGAGGTGTCTTTTTTACGTTCGCTTAACGAAGAACTTGCGGACGATCTGGAAAAATTAAAAGAGCGTGACGAAGAAAAGGAAGAACCGGATTTCCTTTACCTTAAAGACGGGATATTTACTTATACCGAAGGAAGGTCCGGACGCGCCGCATCGGTAGATACGGTTGCGGCGCAACTGATAGAAAGGGATGGTAAGTTCGTTGGAGAGCTGCCCTACCGTGACGTTCCGCCCGTGTATACCGTAGAGGACGTCAAAAAGCACACCCAAAAGATCCATTCTTTTTCCACCGACTACTCAACTTCTGCTGAAGAAAGAAAGCACAACGTGGAACTTGCCGCGGACAAACTGGACGGCGCGGTTATAGAGGGCCGGAGCGAACTATCCTTTAACGATGCGGTGGGCAAGCGGACGGTAGAGAACGGCTATAAAGAAGCTATCGTCATTTCTTTCGGACAGTTTACGCAAGGCATCGGCGGCGGTGTTTGCCAGGTGTCGACGACTTTGTACAACGCATGGGTGGGCGCGGGGCTGGACGCAAAGAGTAACAACCATTCCTTAACCGTTTCTTACGTTCCGATCGGGCTGGACGCCATGGTCAGCGAAAAAAGCGACCTTATCCTGGTAAATCAAACGGACTATCCCGTTTTTATCGATGCCTTTCACGACGGTAAAACCCTTTCCTTCACCCTCTACGGGACGCCAGCGAATGAGGAAATCGTGCTGACCAGCGAAAAGATAGCCACCTACCCGTGCGACGAATACGAGATCGTTTGCGGAGAGGAAGAAAAAGTGCTGTCGGAGCCGAAGGACGGGTACCTCTATCAATCCTACCGCGAATACTACAAAGACCACCGACTGGTAAAAAGGGAAAAACTGCGTACGAGTGCCTATCGAAAAGTAAAGGGCAGGAAAATAATAATAAACAAAGGGCAAGACGAATAAAAGCCCAGCTTGTTGGCAACAATAGGAATATCCAAAACCTATCGGAGGTAAACATGAAAAAAGAAGCCATTGTAAAAACGGGCGAAAAACCCGGTCGCGGCAAATACTGCTGCACCAACTGTCATACTTGCGTCTCTTTGGATTCGGAAGACAAGTTGCCGCCCTGCCCGAAATGCACCAATAGCGAGTTCACCAAACGAAACTAACAAAAATGCCTGTTTTTCGACTTCAGGGTCCCGAAAACAGGTATTTACATACCCCGAATGATTATTGCGGCGTTTTTATAAAAGCGAGAATGCTCCGCAACGCGGAATAATTTACCCGTAACGTCAATAAAGTCTTCCGTCCTTTTTACCGCATTATTTGCAAGAAGTTTAAGCCATAGATCGTATAGTCCAAGTAAAGATAATCCGGCGTCTTCCGGCGAAAAATTCTTTTCGACGCATGGAAATTTCATAAAATAAAAATGGTTTAATAATATCTTTTCCATCCACTTTTCTATCTGCGGAAATTTTTCGTGAACACAGCTTTCTACGTCGGCAATCGGACTATTTTTTGCCTCTTTACATTCTTCGCCGATACTGGGCGAGTCGGAATAAAAGTCCATCAGTCCTTCCCCTACGGTTACTTGTTCGGCGTCCTTGCCACTCAAAAAGCGGTAGATTTCTTTCACCCGTCCGATAAGGGAAAGGGTATCGTCTTTTACTATATCCATGCACCGCTTACGAAACCGTTGTGCCGAATCCGGCATCGGAAAATCTATCTTTTTATCAAAGGATCCTGCGATAGATATTCTTTCGAAAGTGATTTCATCCGATGAAATAAGCTGTTCTATCACCCTTTCGCAGCTGCAAGAAATGCAAGCCTCCGGAGAGGGAAGAAAGTGAAAAGAACGCGGATATTGCCGGCAAACGGCAGGGAGCGCCTCCTCTCCGCATTCACATTGCAACGCGCATAATCCATCCTCCCGTTGCATCGGACAACGTCCTGTAAACGAGGGCAAAATTTGCGCATAGCGGTCGGGGTCTGCGTCACGGAGCAGATGAAAAGCAACGTCTACTTTTTTCTTCAGTTGCGCAGAACATTCCAATCCAAGAAAGGTAAAATACTCCTTCATAGAAACGGTCACCGCCCAGCCGTCGCAACAACAGTTCCGACAGTCGCCGCCCTTGCAGCGAAAGTCTTTGTAGTACGATGGAACGAGAAATTCCGTTTCCGTCATGGTTATCTCCCTATCTTTTTTTCCAAGCGAATGAATTGATCAAACACAGCACCGCGCCACCAAGCGCGATAAAAAACCAAACGAGAAGGGTGATTTTCCATCCGGAATGCTCGGACAAAAGAGCGATCCCATAGGTGGAAACGGCGCTACCTACGTATGTGCAAGAATTGAGGATGCCGGAGACGGTAGAGACCTTCCGTCCCTTATAAAAACCGGGCAGTAAGCAAATGAGCAGGAAGTTAACGCCGTGCATGCACCCGGTGAGCGTCGCCGATAAAACGACGGAGGCAACTACGCTCGCGTCGGTAAATAAATATAAAAATAGTGCCGCAATCGCGCCTACTCCGAAGAACAGACAGGCGCACGCCATCAGGTTTTTTATCAATCTGCGATACAATAAAGAAGCCGCCTGAAAGGTAAGGATGCTGAATATCGGTAAAACGACGCCGGTCAAAATGGAGACGTTGCTCCCTAGGTGGTAGGTTTCCGAAATATAGGACGGCATCCAGGTCGTTACGCCGTCACGGAGCGCCCCCTGCAATACGATCGCCATCATACTGACGATAAAGACCGGCGTAAAAAGTTTGATTTTGGTCGTCGGGGCCGCGTTCGCGTCCGCGGTTGCCTCTTTCGGCTCCGGTTGGACGTCTTTGCAACAGATCATCCAAAGGGTCGCCATAATCACGCCGCATCCGGCGGAAAACCAAAATACCGCTTTCCACGTTAAATAGGTAATGATAAGCGGAGAAACAAGATAGATAACGATGGTCCCGAAACTACTGCCCCAGGAAACGAATACCGATGCCTTTCTGAAGTCGTCCTCGTTAAAAAGCACCGTCATCAGCCGAACGATGGGGGGCCACATGAACGCCTGCGCAAAGCCGTTTACGCACCATACCGCCAGCATCACGAAGGGATTGGGGCAAAACGGGATGATTACGTTCATGCATACGGACAGAATCAGTCCGATAAAAATAAGAATCTTGGGTCGGAATTTATCTCCCAGAACGCCGCTTACGATCTGTCCTGCCCCGTAGGTAATAAAACTCCCCGTCAGCGCCATAGAAAGAGCCGATTTCGTGTAACCGGTGGACTGCACCATGTCGACGATAATCGCGCCGTAATTGATACGGGTAATATAGCTCACCATATAGGTGAACATAAAAAGGCAGATAAAAGCGTAAACTTTTTTTCTCTCTGTGAGACTTTCCATGTCGAAAATCTTTTTTACAGTTCGTTCTGCATTTTGACCAAACTCTCTCCGCAATAGATTTTACGAAGAAGGGGTTTCTCGATTTTACCGGTGGGGTTACGCGGTACTTTGGCAAAGATGATCTTTGCCGGACGTTTGTAACGCGGAAGGGATTTGCAGAACTCGTTAATGTTCTCTTCGGTGCAGCTCTCCCCTTCTTTGATCTCGATAATGGCGGCTACCACCTCGCCCAAACGCTTGTCGGGCAGACCGATGACGGCGACGTCCTTTATTTGCGGATGAGACCGGAGGAAATCCTCTATTTGTACCGGGTAGAGGTTTTCTCCGCCGGTGATAATGACGTCCTTTTTGCGGTCGACGAGATAAATAAAGCCGTCCGCATCCTCCTGCGCCATATCGCCGGTGTAGAGCCAGCCCTCTTCGTCCAATACCTCGGACGTGGCTTTTTCATCTTTATAATAACAGGTCATAACGCCGGGGCCTCTGACAGCGAGTTCTCCGACCTCACCCTTCTTGACCTCGTTGCGTCTTTCGTCGACGATCTTGACTTCCCAGCCGTACCCGGCTTTTCCGATGGCGCCTACTTTGTGCGTGTTGCCCACCCCCAAATGAACGCATCCGGGTCCTATTGACTCGCTCAGCCCGTAGTTGGTGTCGTAGTCGTGTTTGGGGAAGACCTCTTTCCAGCGACGAATGAGGCTGGGCGGTACCGGTTGCGCGCCGATATGCATCAGTCTCCATTGATCCAGTTTATAATCGGATAACTTAATATCCCCTCTGTCGATAGCGTCGAGAATATCCTGCGCCCACGGCACCAAAAGCCATACGATGGTGCAACCCTCGCGCGAAACCGCTTCCAGAATGATATCCGGTTTGGTACCCTTCAAAAGAACGGCCTTGCTTCCGGAAATAAGGCTCCCGAACCAGTGCATTTTGGCACCCGTATGATAGAGAGGCGGAATGCACAGGAACACGTCGTCCTTCGTCTGTCCGTGGTGGTTTTGTTCCACTCTGGCACTGTGGATCAGGCTGCGATGTTTATGCAAGATCGCTTTGGGGAAGCCGGTCGTACCGGAAGAAAAGTAAATAGCCGCGTAATCGTCCTCGGTCAGCGATATCCCCTGCGGTTTTTGCGAGGAGCAGTCCCCTACCAAGTGGATGTAGTTATCCGCAAATTCGGGACAGTTATCTCCGACGAAAAACAGATCTCTGACTCTCGGCATATCCCCTACTATCTCTTCCACTCTGGTAATGAACTCCGGCCCGAAAAACAGCATGTCGACGTCGGCAAGGCCCACGCAATAGCGGATCTCGTCCGAAGTGTATCTGTAATTAAGCGGCACGGCGAGCGCACCCGTCTTCAGAATGCCGAAATAAATGGGGAGCCACTCCAGACAGTTCATCAAAAGAATGCCCACTTTCTCCCCTTTTCTAATTCCTCTTTCCAGCAAAAGATTGGCGCACCTGTTGGCTTTTTCATCAAAGACCGCCCAGGTGATCTGTTTGCGAACGCAGTCGGAAACGGTTTCTTCTACCAAGTTGTACTCCTTCCAACTGCGGCGTTTTTCCTGCACGAACGGATTGACCTCGACGAGGGCAACGTCCGAGCCGAACTCTTTTGCATTTCTTTCCAATAAATCGATCAATATCATTGTCTTTTCCTTCTTTACTTTGTTCGTAGTAAAATAAATACCTACTTATAATACCACATTTTTCAAAAAAAGCAACCATACCGTCCCCATTCCCTTTTAATCGAAAAAATTTTTTTCCTTTCTTCCGCAAAACTTCCTTCTTTTTTTGTCTTGCGCTATGCCTACGACCTTGCAAAGAAAGTATTTTTGTGCTATCCTATGTCCAGACAAAAACATTCGAGGAGAATTACCCATGTTGGAAAAACTGAAGAAACCGTCGGTCCTTTGGATCATCACCGCCGTATGCGCCCTGGTGATCTTTGCCTTTACCGATCTGTACTACCATTATTACGCCTTGCATTCCATTGTTTTGCAGGCGCTGTTCGTCGTTCTTAACGTCCTTATCTTTGCTTTATTGTTCTGCGTTGCGAACAACACGCATAAAGAGTATTCGGTAAAACGGGCCGTTATATTCACCGTGCCTTTCGCTGTTGTATACTTCTTCGTGCTGTTCTTAATTACCCTGTACGTCAACGAAAGTAACAGAATGTATTTCTATTGGGCACAGGTTTTCGTCTACGTCGCTTTTGCTCTTAACGTGATCGGATTCGCCCTCTATTTTATTCAGTTAGCTCCCGTCCTAAGGTTCAAAAATACCGCCATCGCCTGCGCCATCGTTTTGGCTGTTTCGGTTACCGCAGTATCCTGTTGGGGATCCCTGGAACGCAGTGTTGCCGATAGTACCACTACCTATAAATGGGAACTCGACGCTCCGGAATACACCGACGGCATCCTATCGAGAAAATACAATTGCGGCGTGATGAAAGGCGACCAATATCACGACGGAAAGAACGGCGGACCCAACGAAGAAACCAACTTTATGCAGGTAGCTTACAAGACCGATCGGACCGCTTTCAATAACTATTGCAAAAAGGTCCTCGCCGGCGGCTACACCCTCGACAGCGACTCCGAGATAGAGAATATCGTCTCCCGTACTTTCGTCAAAGACGGCAAACTGCTCCACGTCTATTACAACGCCGTCGAAAAGTCCGTCCGCGTCATCACCGACCCTGTCAGCGATGCGCCCGGAGCCGTTTCTTATACCTATAACGTAAAGGACGACGCTGCTGACAACTACACGAAAATTTATCAATACGCTCTCATGTACGACGACGATTGCGACGATGATTATGACTACGGCGGCGGTATCGAACGGTGCGGTATGAACTACGTCATTCGTTTGGCGGATAACAGTCTGATCGTTATCGACGGCGGCGATATCTGCCAGGCATCCGACGAAGCGGTAAAAGGTTTTTACGATCTGTGCAAAGAGATCACCGGAGAAGATCAACTCACCATTGCCTGCTGGATTTGCACGCATGCTCACGGCGATCATATCTCCTTCTTCGGTAAATTCCTCCGCGTTTACGGCGAGCAGGGTCTGGTCACTTTGGAACGTTTTATGTTTAACTTCCCCAACTGGAAAGAAGTCCCCGGCGGTAACGAAGACGCCTGGTACGCCCTCTTCCGTCGTATGGAAAAATATGCGCCGGACGCAAAACAGATCAAGCCGCATACCGGAGAGACCTTCCAGTTTGCCAATGCAAAAATAGAGATCCTTTACACCCAGGAAGACGCATTCAATTACCACACCAACAAAACCAATATAAACGACTTCAACGACACCAGCGTCACCTACCGTTTCACTTTCAACGACAAAACGACCTTTATGGTAGTCGGCGATATGAGCAGATGCGCTCAATTCATGGTCAATCAAAACTACACGGCAAAGACGTTGAAATCGGACATCGTACAGGCGGCGCACCACGGATATAACGAGCTGGATATCCTCTATCCCATTTTTGCGCCCGAATACGTCTTCTATCCGCAGGGCGTAGACAATGCCAAGGGAGAAAACGGAACGGCAACTTATAATTACAACGTCCTTAAAGGTCTGACCAAAGAGGATAATATCTTCCTCGTCAACAGATATACCTACGGCCTTTTTATTGACAAAGACGGAAATATCACGAAAGATCCTACGGAAAGACCGTACGTTGGACCCGAATTCTGGAACGGGATATACTTCGACGGTTCGGCAAATTAACATCGCCCTTTATTGGCATTTTGTCCCCGCTATTATGGCGGGGACATTTTTTTACGCCAAAAGTTGGCTTAAAAACGCATATTGCATATTGATTTCCGTGCGCGCGTGTGTTATACTATACTAAAGTGAATAAGAATTTATCAAAAAAAGGGAATAGCGCCGCGCGCGCTAAGCAGTTGATTTTGATTTTTGCCGTCATCGTTTTGCTGACGGCGTTGTCCGCTTGGTTCGGGATGTTCGCTTTAAAAGGCGCAGGAGAAAATATGTTCCTCTCCTATGCCGTCGACGACGGATACGATAGTTATGCGCTGAACGTTGCGTCCTGGACGCCGGAGACCTATCTGAACGCGCCTCAATTCGATCATACGAACATTACTCTTGCCGGAGTGGACCACTCCGTTCTCGGCTATACCCTGCCCACAACGAAGGAAGAGCAGTATTCCATGGAGGCATCCCTCCTTTCTCCCGCTCTGTCCATACCTGCCAACAACTACGTTTTTCGATTCTCTTTTTATACGTGCATGCGCGCGGATACGCCGCATGAAGTGACCCTCTATTACCGTGAAGAGAACGAGGAGTTTTTGTCTGCCGGTTCTTTTATATGCACCGCCACCGGAGACGAGTTTTTGACCGGTGAAATCGAACTAACCGCACCTTTTACCTATCTGAAACTGGAGATCCGCACTTTCTATTCCTATAACGACGAAAGCGACCATACCGACCGCGGCATCTATTTCCGTCCGTCCGATTTCCTGCTCGTCGCGCCTAAGGCAGACGTATACAGAGAGAGCGACTTTACCTTTTTATACGACAGCTTTGATTTTACTTACAACGGAAAAACTCAACGTCCATCCGTTACCGTAAGGACGGAACTGGCTCCCGGAACGTACGCCTGCGATATAGAGAGCCACCCGGCTTCGGACCTGACCTCCCCTACCGATTCTATCGATGCCGGCAATTATACCCTGTCGATCTCGGTTCGGAACCGCTCCAACTTCGTTTGTTTTACGGTGACGAAAAATTATACCATCGAAAAAGCGTCGCTGACCGTCAACGCCATCGAGTACGTCAGTAACGATAACGTCGTCGTCGTATTGAATGCCGATGTAACGGACGAAGAAGGTCGGCGCGTTTCGGCAGAAGAACTGGGACTGACCTATTTCACCTCTACCGTCAACGGTCGTAGAGTGGAAAGCGTCCAACCCGTTTTATCCAGACCCAACGAGAATTTTTCCGTAGGTATTACGGTAACGTCCGATAACTTTAATGCTCCGACGGAAAACACCTACGTCGACGTGACGCGCAACTTCGGCACCGCTCCCGTCTTTTATATCGAAAAGAATAAGACCTACGACTACTGCGGAAAGGCGATCGACGTGACGAAAGACGCTTTCTTTACCACCACGCTTGGTTCCGTCACTTTGCCAAGTTCCTTCCCCACCCTCGCCTACTTTGACGAAGAAGGCAATACGGTGGCGGAAATAAAATCGACGGGGATATACCGCTGCGTTATCACCTATCAATCCTTTACTTACGAAGTCAACGTTACCGTCAACCCCCGGCCCATTGTCGCGTACCTTTATTGCGGTCCGGATCTGATTAAGTATTACGACGGCACGACCGATATATTCGACCCTGAGCAGGATACCGTGTTTTCACAGATATCCGCCGAAGAACTGGTTGCCATCAGCGATCCCGATTTCGGCGAGGAGAACGGCGTTATTCGTACCGCGGACGTCAACGATATCGTCACCATCCGTTATAGCAGCGCTTCATTCGCCCGGTCCATAGGCAATACCTATCTCGTTCTCAACGATCCGTACCTATCCGGAATCAACGCGCCCGATTACTATCTGCATCCCGATTTCCATATCATCTCCGCCGTGCGCTTCGACGAAAACGTCTACGAGAAAACGGGTGAGATCTACACCAGAACGACGGACCCCTATTATCAAGAAGGCTCCGCCAAAGAATATTACTATGCGGAATTTGCTTTGCAGTCGACGGCGCCCGGCGAACCCATCGTAGGCAAATATTACGAAAAAGACAACACCGTCTTTTTCCCGACGGAAGATACCATATTCGACAACAAAGACTACTACCAGGCGACGCCGACGCCCATCGACAACATCGTTCTGTCCATAAAACAGACGGAAATCATCTTTAAATCCGATCGTGACGACAAAGACAACGTCGTGACCTGTCGGGACAAAAGATACGTTCCGGGCGACACCACGGCCGAACACTCCGTCTTCTATTACAGGATCTATTCGGAACCCAACGACTGGATAACGAGCTATACAAACTATTACACCTTTTCCGAAGGTAACTATATCGCCAACACCTCTTCCACCTGGATGAACGGCACGGCCTACTACTACGCTTCCGCTCCGCAAACGCGGATACCTATTTACGGCTACGACGATTCTTTACCGTACGTGGACTTTTCTTTCACCTTCGCCGATGCTAACGTCGGCACGCACGAACTGACTGTGACCCTCGCAAACAAAACCCTCTACGACAGGTACCTGCCCGGCGTCATTACACCGTTGACATTGTACGGTAACATCGTCCCCGCGCCCCTGACTATCAACGCGGCGAGAGCGGACGAGTTTATTGAAAACAGGGACAAAGTATACGACGGCAGTTTCTACGCCTATCCTCAATTTACCGATCTTATCCTCACCGGCACAAAGCCGGACGGGTTCCCGGCGTTCGATCAATACACCGTTTCTTTCCGTTCGGCGACCTACAACCAGGTCAACGTGGGTACGGAACTTTCTTTGACTATCAGCGGCATTACGGTCACCGGTCTGACCGACACCGCCAGATCCTATCTCAATAACTACTCTTTCTCCTCTTTGGTCGTGACCGGATCCATTACGCCGAAAGAATTGGAGATTTATTCGGAGACCATTCGTGTCTACGCAAAAGTTTTGCCCAACGTTCTGAGTAACGCCGAATCGGACTCCGACCTGAGCAAACGGATTTATAGTTCTCTCATCGACGCCGAAAACGGCGGCGCGGACATCCATTACACCGCCACCGTGCCGGGGAATAACTATTACCTACGTATCGACTGCACCTCCGCCAACTACACGTTACCATCGCCCTATTACAAAATTTTGCCGATGAACGTCGTTGATAAAGAAATGACCCGTCAAAAAATCGTCTTCCCCGGGCTGGATCTGTCGCTGGGAACGGAATTCACCGTTTTAATGGACTCCGTCCTCTCACTGACCGCCATTTCGGTAGAAGAAGATTCTCGCCTTTCTACGGGGTTAGAAGTCCAATGCGTCCTTGCCGACCCGGACAACGTGTTCGAGGTAAGCGGTGGCGTATGGACGGCTAAAAACGAAGGCACCGCCACCCTGACCGCCACCCAAAACGGCGAAGGCAGAAACGGGCGGTATTACTATGCGGCAGACCCCGTAACGCTGACTTTTACCGTCAGCTCCAAAAGGGTCATCGGCGAATCGACGGTAACGGGACTTTTTGCCGGCAACACCCTGCCCACTCTCGACCCGTCCGAATACACTCTCCACTATAACGACGGTACCCCGAGCGGCAACCTGGTCCCCTCCGATGCCATCCTTGCGCCCTCCGAGAGAGGAGAAGCGTATACCTATTACTTTACTTCCAACCCCACGCTGACCGAGTTCGTCGCCGATTTCAGCACGGGGAGCCAAACCTATTACGTAAAAGACAGCACCGAATACGAAGCTATTTCCGGCATTTACAGCCCGTACGAAAGTTATTACGTTTCCTCTTATAAAGAGCAAGCGGTGACGGCGAACCAACCCGTTCCGCACGGGACTTATTACGAATACGATTACGTTCCACTGTCCGAAACGGAAACCTCTTTTGTTGCGGGAAAAGACTACTACGTACGCTACTATTTCGTCGATAGTTCGGTCGTAGCCGATAGCGTCGTACCCATTGGCGTCTACTACGAACTGCAAAAAGGATACTATTATAAAACGACCGATTCCGTCTTTTCGGCGCAACACACCTACTACGCCTTCTCCCTCGCCACCTTTACGCCGGGGGATCCCATCCCTGCCGGCATCTACTACGAAAAGATTTCGGATACCATGTACGCACTGACTTCCGATACTCTTTTTGAGGAAGAGAAAGAGTATTATCTGTGCGAAGAAGCCGACGTCGAAGCCATGCACGGCGATGCCATTGAGGAAAATGCGGAATATTATATGGCGGTCCCCGATAGTTACTATCTGACCGAAGATCTGACTTTTGACGGTGATAAAACCTATTACCGGATCGGATACAGACTGGATACGGAAACGGTCCACTCCGGCGCACCCATTCCCCGTTCCGCCGATTCGGCAACCTATTACGAAGTAGACATGGAGTCCTATCACCTGACCTACGATTCCCTCTTCCAAAGCGGGAAAAAGTACTACGTTATTTCTTATACGCAGGTGTTCTTTATCTCGGCAGGCGATCTCGTTGACGTCGAACTGTATTATGAAAAGGGAGAAAACAACACTCCTCTGACTTTAAACGAAGGGGACGCTTTCAGCTCGAACAAAAAATACTTCTTGACCGTCTGGACAGCCCAACCGGTAACGGACGGCGATCCCATCCCCGACGGGTGGTACTTAAAAAAAGACCTTTCCTATTCTCCCACGACGGACGTGGTGTTTATCAGCGGAAAGACCTATTATCTGAAACTTTACACTGCGCTGAGCGGCTACTCGGTAGACGACCCGATAGAAGGGATCTTGTTTGAACGAATCGGCGGCGTCTACGTCCAATCGGACGATACCACCTATCAGGGCGGCAAAAAATATTATTCTCTTTCTTACGTCGAGGCGGTAGTAGATTACGGCGCGAACGTCAATGGAAAGGAGTATTACGAATTGGATCCGGACGAGTTCGAGCCGGCGACCGGTTATTTCGACGGCAATAAAACTTACTATACGAAGTCCTACGTCGACGTTCTTTTCCTGAACGGGCAGAATTTGCCTGACGGCAATTACTACCACCCCGTTTCCACCTACGAAAAGTCCACCGATCTCGTTTTCAGAAGGGACGTCGTTTATTACAAAGGGAGCTATGTCCAAACGGAAGTCGTACCCGGCACCTATATTCGCGGTCAATATTACCTCTTTAATAGCTCCACTCGGCAATTTGAACCGGAGACCGGATCTTTCTTCCGGTACGACACCTCCTATTACCGTCTTTCCCTTTCACCCGAAAACGTCTTGGAAAAATATTATAGGATCGACCCGTTCAATCAATACTACACTCCCGCCACCGGAATCTACATGAGCGGCATCTCCTATTACGTCTTTAATGACGGAGAAATGGTCGTCGACGACTCCGTAACCATCGGAACAATGGTCGATAGTCAACACTACGTCCTCGTCACCGAAGAAGAATTCGAGCATAATAAAACCTACTATTGCCTGTCCTATCCTTTTATCGGTCAGGCTCCGGTAGATATCTTTTTGAGCGCGCAAAAGCCCATTGTCACCGTCTATACGAAGTCTCGCTCCTCCGCGCTGTACGGAGAAAGCACCGATCCGTTCGATCTGGTTGAGAAAATAACGGTGTATAACGGGACGACGCACCTCGTATCGCTGACCGACCACCTGGATGAACTGAGAGATTACTTTAATCTGGAACTGAGACTGGCGCAAACGGACGGCTCGTCTGAGACGATCACTTCGGATGACCAGGTGCAACTGCCACCGGGCGATTATATCATCGAAAACAACCAAAGGGAGAGTTACCTAGAAGAAACGGTCTACCTGCAACTGACCACGCTGAATAGTTCTTTCTATCAATTCACTCTCGCCGATGGATTTACCACCCATACCGTGAACAAAAATAAGATAACGGTATCCGTCGCCCAGCAAAATAAATACTACGGAGAGAACATTCCGTCCGACGAAAACGTTTTACGCAGACTGCAAATAACCGGTTGCAATGCGGAACTTGCAGACAATATCCGCGACAATCTAGACGTTTCTACCCAGGCATATTCCTATTCTAAAAAGGGTGAGTATCCCATACATATTTCCGTCAAAGCCCTCCTTGCGGTAGACACGCCCATCCCGGACGGTATTTATTACGTGGCGATCGAAGACGACGTGACGGGCGAAGTGGAATATACTTTACTGACGGGCAACAGCGGAAACTTTGTCGGCGGAGTGACCTATTACATTCTTACCTACCAGGTAGCAACCGTCACCCCGGGCGACGAGATCGACCCGACCCGGTATTACGTCCTCAACAACGACACCTACATTCCGCCCTATGAAGATACCTTTGTCGAAGGCAAGACCTACTACGTCCTCGATTACGAGCCTGCCGACGTCTATCAAGGGCATATCCTTTCTTATTGGGAAGATTACTACGACTTCGTTTTCATCCAGGGTTATCTTTCCGTCGATCCCATTTCCGTTTCCGTCGGAGCCTATTCTACCGGTCACGACTACGGGAACAACGTCGCGGAGATCACTCCCACCGTTTCCGTTCTTTCCGACGCACGTTTGACGGAGGAAGAATTGGAGACCCTTCGTAACGAAGTATTGGTCGATATAACCACCCGTTGCAACGTCACTTCTTCTTCCGACAGCGGCGAGTACCCCATTATCATTTATTACAACGGTAACAACGAGAACATCCGCGTCACGGCGGAAACGGATTGTCTGTACCCTGTCCATTACGCCAGACTCAACGCCAATCCGGAATCGCCCAGTTTCGTATTCAACGACGCCTCCGTCCTGTACGACGGAAATCTCCATTCCATTACCGTCACCTATAATACCCGCCTGTGGCCGAGCGTCACTATCGTCTACGATAAAGGGAAATTCTCCGAGATCGGCAACTACGTCTATACGGCGACCATTTCTCAAAAGAACTATGAAGATCTCGTTTTGTCCGCGACGATGTCCATTTGCACGTTGAACATACGCTCTTCCAACCAGATAAACAACTCCGTTATCGTCTCCATCACCGATCCGTCCTGCTACAACGGCGTAAACGGCGACTATACCGTCCTTTTACGGAAGATCAGCGATGAAGAAAAGATAGAGAGTATCAACGAACTCATTGCCGAAAAGGAAAAGAGTTATACCCTTCAGGGCGTTTATACCATTCAAACGTACGTTGAGTCAACGGAGAGTCCGCTCGGGTATACTTCTTATACCATTACCGTTTCTCCTTCTTCGATAACATACAAAGATAACCTGCAGATCTACGGTTATTCCGAAGGGGAATTCAAAAAGTTGAAATACACTTACCAAAACGGAACGTACACCTTCTCCGTCAGTTCCAACATATTAGAAGACAGCTCTCTCGATCCTCTCTCCTGTTTCGCCTTTGTCGAGACGAAAGAGGTAACCGCCGAGGGCGTGGAATATAAATGGGTCTTTATCGCCATCATCGGCGTCGTATTACTACTTATTATCGGTATCGTCCTAAGCGCCGTTTCCAAGTCCGGAAAGGGCAAGACGAAGAGCAGAAAACGCCACCATAGATGGGTGTAACGAGGGAAGAAAACCTTTTAAAAAGAGGTTTTAGGAATATAGATAAACAAAAAAAGGAAGGTAGAAGAAATGAACACCAAACCAAAATTTTGGGACAAAATTTTCGGTGCAACTCCCGGCGACGGTGAAATGCAATCGAAAGAAGCTCTCAGCTTTTCTCTGTGCGGATTCGGCCAAAACCTGATCTGTACTATCATCGGAAGCTACATTACCATCTTTATGACGGATGCCGTCGGATTTTCGGCGACCAGCGTAGCTATCCTTATGCTTTTGGCACGTCTGTACGACGCAGGAAACGACCCGATCATGGGTAGTATCGTAGACCGTACCCGTACCAAATGGGGCAAATGTCGTCCTTATCTGAAATGGATGGCGTTTCCCATCGGCGCTATGACTATTATATGTTTCTTGCCGTGGTTCCCGAACAGCACCGGAGGCTTTGCCGCGCTCTCCATCATGTACCTACTTTGGGGTATGATATATACCGTAGCAGACGTTCCGTTCTGGGGACTGGCTACGGCAATGTGCGACGACACCTATCGTAGAGGCACCATGCTGACCGTCGCTCGTCTGTTCTGTACTGCCGGCGCAGGTATCGTTACCGTCGTTGTTCCGATCATCACGTCCAGCATCACCGCTACGGACAGCTCCATCGTCGCTTCCATGCAAACGCTGATTTCCAACCTGGCCGTAAACTCCGATGTATTTAAAACGTCCATAGATAGCGTAGCCGCTTCTGCCGCCGCATCGAGCAACCCGGACGTTGCCGCCGCGGTAAAAGCACTGACCGATATCAATATCAACCTTAACGTCACCGGAGAAGAATTCTTGCAAATGCAAGCGGCAAAACAAGCTGCTATCAGCACGACCCTCCGTTATTGCTATTTCGTATCCGCTATCGTCTGCGTCGTTATCGCAATGCCGCTTTTCATGATCGGCTTCAAAAACACCAGAGAAAGAAACCAAACGCTGACGAAAGCACCTTCTTTGAAACACAACTTCAAATTATTGTTTAAGAACACCCCCCTCATGCTGATCGTACTTTCCGGTATCGGCGGCGCGGGCAGAATGATGTTCAACTACACCGGTGGTTTGTACTTTGCTAAATACGTTCTCGCCAACGTCACTTTGGGACCCTTACAGGGAGAAGGTCTGTACACCCTCTTTACGATGGCTGTCGTTCCGGGCGGATTGATCGCTTCTCTCCTCGTTCCTCTCTGCACAAAGAAATTCGGTAAACGTAACACCTATATTTACTCCCACCTCGCCGGCGGTATCGCAATGCTCTTTGCCTTTATTTTCGGTATTGCCTACGACCACGGAGATTATTCTCATACGGCTACCATCGTCGTACTCGTCATTGCTCTGGTCATTGCCGGTATCCCCGTCGGATTCAGTAACGTCCTCACCTACGCCATGATCGGCGATACCGTCGAATATTTGGAACTGAAAACGGGCGAGCGCGCCGAGGGTATCTGCTTCGCTATGCAGACGTTGATGAACAAAATCGCCATGGCACTGGGTGCCTTTATCGGTGTTCTTGCCTACGGTATCATCCAAGACAGAACGGAAGGCGACGTCAGCGTCGTCAACAACGCCAGCGCCCTCACCTCTACCGACAAAGACACGTTCTGGTATATGCTTGTTCTTATCGGAGCTATCAGCTTCTTCTTGACGATCGTTCCGCTCTTCTTCTATAAATTCAACGAAAAAGAGCAACAAGAAGCAATCGCTATCCTGAAGGAAAGAAGGGCCGCCGCAGCTGCCGCTGCTGCCGGTAGCGAAGCCGTCTATGGCGACGAGTCCGTTATCGAAACTCCGGAGAACGTCAACGACGTATCCGAAGCCGAAGTCGTCTTCGATCCCGACAAGGACACAAAGGAGTAAAAAATGTTATTGGAACTTCCGTTAGATATCTTTTCCGTTCATTCGGAACAGTTATTCCCGACCGAAAAACCCATCGGTATCATTTCGCCGGCAAAGGACGGCGTGCTACTGTATGGCATCAACGGGAAACTAGCCGGTCAATCGTTTTGGGTGGATAAAAGCACCATGCGTGTCAGCATCGGCGACGGGGGTTCTGTCGACGTAAAAAAAGAGGGACATACCTACACCATATGTCCCTCTCCTCTCAAAGACGCGCTCAAAACGAATAAAACCAATTTCTTTATTTTCGGCGACCCGTCCGCTTATCAATATAAATTATATATAAAAAAAGACGGGGTCATTGCCCCTGTAGAAGCTGCGGTGATTGCTAAGCACCTCTATCGTCCCACCTATTATATCAATATTAACGAGGACGTGGAGAACGTTTTTCGTTTGCTCCTTATTTGTATCAGCGTCAATCAATTATAAAAGCCGTTTTTTCGGTAACAAGGGGAAACAAGAAACTGTTTCCTTTTTTTTCGCACGTTAAACTATCGGAATAAATCCCGATTTCCTTTTCCCCTATCAATATTATTTTATCGCGCGCACGAAAGAGTCCGTCCGTCGGCTCGAACAGGGCATTTTGAAAAGGCAAGTTGCATTGCACCTTTTTAACCCCGGTCGCTTCCAAAGTAAGCAAAAAGCCTCTTCCTACGCAATCTATATATAAAAAGTTCTTTTCTCTTTCGATCATCAACCGCAGACGCAAAGTTTTATCACGGTAGTAGTAATGCGTTTCCGCCACGGCAAAGCGTCCGCTGAGGTAGGTTTTTTGCGCCATACGTCCGCATTTTCTTCCCTTTTCGGAAAGAACGGTCAATAGGTACTTATCGCCCACGGTGAACGTACCCTTTCTTTCGGTAACAGAAAGTAGGTTGCTGAAGATTCCGTCCTTTGTTGCCGTCAACCCTTCGCAACTTCCTTCGTCGCCTATTTCTCTTATTATACGTGGGAAGGTTGGCGCAGGGGGCAAGAAAAAGTCCATTGTTCCCTCTTTTACGGGCGGTGAAAAAGTCGCCTCCGTCCAAACGGGATACCCTCTGTAACCCGATAAATAGGAATATATCAGTTTTTCTTCCGAAGACGGAATCTTTTCGTAATAGACGGATATATCCCTGCCGCTTAAACGAACGCTCTCCCCGTTCCCGGGCAAAATGATTCTTTTTACGTTCGACTGCTCCAAAACGTCGAGTAGCCCCTGCCACACGCCACCTTGCGGAAAGCAAACGGACTCGCCGAGACCTTTTAGCAGTTCTTTTATCACCGAATCGGGAAAGCAATATAACGGGGGCAAGTGCGGAATATAACGAACCACCCGTTGCTCCGTTCTATTCTCTTTCCGATTCAATTCCTCTTCTATTTTCGCCCTGTCTTTGCCGGCTAAAATCGCCTTTTGCCGGCGAGCCACAGACTTATCCTTCTCCACGCAAAAAGCGGAATAGAGGGCAAGGAAAGCATAATAATCTCTCATCCTTACCCGGTCGATCTCAATAAAAGTGATCTCTTTGATTTGGCCGAGAAAGTAGACGTCCTGTTGCAACGAAAAGACCTTTCCTTGCGGAAAAAGAAGGGAAATAACGTCCTCTTGCTCAAATAGATATCTCCCGTCCGTAACGGCGATTACATCGCCCGAAATGCAGGCGTACGCGTTCTCGTCTGCACGGACTTTTATACACGAATAACCGAAAAAGTCCGCTTTTTCGGCGGACTTTTCTGTCGTTTCGGTATGAACGGACAATACCGTTCTTTGCGCGAGCTGACGGAGATATTCACGACACTTTTTCGCAAACATCCTTACAGCTTACCCTTCTTCTTGTTGACGTTTCTTTCAATCAATTTAACGATCTCAACCAGCGGGATAATGGATACGGACAATGCCATTGCGGTAAAGTACTCTTCTGCGCTGATCGATTGGAAACTGAACAGATTTGCCAGGAACGGAATGTAGATTACACCCGTCGTGAGTGCCAACGCAATGAGGAATGCTCCCCATAAGAAGAAGTTTTGCTTCTTTAATTTAAATATAGACCCGCGCTGACTGCGCATGTTGAGGGAGTGGAAAATTTCCGTCATGGAGAGGGTCATAAAGGCCATCGTCATGCCGTCCAGGCTCTCGGTGATCTCCCAGGTGTGCGTTTCCATGAAGTGTCCGATGAAGTAGGAAAGCAGGGTCAGTAATCCGATCAAAATACCTTGATAAGCGATATCCGCGCCTACGCCGTTGGAGAAGATACCTTCTTTGGTCCCTCTGGGCGGTTTTTTCATGGCGTCGGCTTCGTTGTCTTCCATAGCCAGGGACAATGCCGGCAGACTGTCGGTAATCAGGTTGATCCACAGTAGGTGCGTCGGTTTGAGGATGGTAAAGCCCATTAAACTTGCGATAAACACACTGACGACCTCGGCAAGATTACTACCGAGCAGGAACTGAATTGCTTTACAAATATTGCTGTAGATTCTACGCCCTTCGTCAACGGCGTTGACGATGGTAGCAAAGTTGTCGTCGGCGAGGATCATATCGGCGACGTTTTTGGTGACGTCCGTACCGGTAATACCCATACCGATACCGATATCCGCGCTCTTGATACTGGGCGCGTCGTTGACGCCGTCACCGGTCATGGCAGTAACTTTCCCACGAGCTTTCCACGCCTTTACGATACGTACTTTATGTTCCGGTTGCACACGAGCGTAAACGCCGTATTTTTCGATGTTCTGATTGAAGGTCTCGTCGTCCATGGCGTCGATGTCCGCGCCGGTAATCGCCATAGTGCCGTTCTCGAGGATCCCCAGGGACTCGGCAATGGCAACGGCGGTATCTTTGTGGTCGCCCGTTATCATGACGACGCGGATGCCCGCTTCGCGGCACTGCGCCACCGCATCCTTAACTTCCGGACGGATGGGGTCGATCATGCCCGTCACGCCGATAAAGGTCAAATCGTTTTCCAGCGCCTCGGGCGTGTACTCCGTGGGAGCGGCTTTGTATTCTTTATAAGCGCACGCAAGAACTCTGAGTGCTTTTCCCGCCATTCTCTTGTTTTCGGCGGCAATCGCTGCGATATCCTCTTCGGTAATGGCGCGTACGCCCTCCTTCGTCAAAATATTTTTGCAACGCTTTATAATTTCATCCGTCGCACCTTTGGTGTACTGAATGATCTTCCCGCCGTCGTTATGTACGGTGGACATCATTTTTCTGCCCGAATCGAAGGGAGCTTCGCCGATACGCGGAGCTTTTGCTTTCAGTTCGTTTTTATCCAATTGATTTTTATAGGCGAAGTTGACCAAAGCGCACTCCGTCGGCTCTCCGACGGCATCGCCATCCACGATCTCGGCATCCGAACAGAGTGCCATGCCGGTAGCAAGGAGCGCCATATCGGGGCTGTAGTAATCGACGACGGTCATTTTGTTCTGCGTCAAAGTACCCGTTTTATCCGAGCAAATAATCTGGGTGCATCCAAGCGTTTCTACCGCGGTCAACTTGCGGATGACGGCGTTTCGTTTGGACATTTTGGTAACGCCGATAGAAAGGACGATGGTCACGACCGCGGCTAAACCTTCCGGTATAGCGGCGACAGCCAACGCAACCGCTACCATAAAGCTGTCGATAACGATGCCGAGAGGATTGGTGGTAAGGGTCTTACCTACCCACGCCTGAATCAGCTCTACGCCGAAGATGACGACGCAAATGCCGATAATAAGATAGGTCAATATTTTACTGAGTTGAGACAGTTTAATCTGCAAAGGTGTTTGCTCTTTTTCCGCTTTGGCAAGAACGGTGGCGATTTTACCCATTTCCGTTTTCATGCCCGTTCCGGTAACGACTGCGGTTCCTCTACCGTAAACGACGGTGCTACCCATATAGACCATATTTTTACGGTCGCCGAGAGGAATATCCGCCACACCTTCTTTCAGTTCCATCGGAATATCCTTTTTATTGACGGGTACCGATTCGCCGGTGAGCGCCGCTTCTTCTATCTTCATAGATGCGCTTTCCAGTATCCTTCCGTCGGCAGGGACCGAATCTCCTGCTTCCAACAAAACGATATCGCCAACGACGATGTCCTCGCTCTTGATGTGTTCGATCTTGCCATCCCGAAGCACCTTACTGGTCGCCGCCGTCATTTCCTTTAACGCCTCGATCGCCTGCTCGGCTTTGCTTTCCTGTATGACCCCGAGAACGGAGTTGAGGATGACGACGAACAGAATGACGAAAACGTCAGTGAAACTCTCGTGAGCGTTGCTGTGGATATTATTATAAATAGTAATACCCGCGCTGACAGCCGCCGCCACCAAAAGCATAATGATCATCGGATCGGCGAACTGGGAAAGGAACTTAACGATAAAGCTCGTCTTTTTGCCCTCGGCGAGCTTGTTCTTTCCGTCCCGAGCCGTTCTGACCGCGGCTTCTTCCGTGCTAAGCCCTTTGTCCGTTGTCTCCAACGCCTCTAATACTTCTTCTTTGGTTTTGAGATACTCTTTCATGTTACTCCTTATCTCTTACTCAAACTTTTATTGCTTCTATGCCTTTTCCCGTTACTACGCGGATGGGAGGAATCAGATCGTGAGGACGAACGGTAAAACAAGCCGGCATGGTCCATTTTTCTCCGTCCGCACAAAAATCGTACTCTCTGTCCGTTTTAACGTGCAATTCCGTAAACTCTCTGAAGCGCATTTTTTTAGATGAAAACGGCTTCTTAAATCCGATAAAAAACGCTCTGAAAAAGCTGAAAAACATCTCTGCCAGTCCGAAAAAGCCGTTAAAGCGAGGTGCTTTTACCGTCAAAAGGTGCATTTTTTTGTCGTTCGGTATGAACATTTTATTAAACAGAAGTCCGAAGCACTGGGGCGAATCCAGCGCCATAACAAGACAATACTGCCCTTCTTCTTTCTCTCCGTCGCAGTTTAGTTCGGCATTGATACGCCATACTTTCAGCTGGCGGAAAGCATTGGCGATATATGCAAGCGATTTCCACTTCTGTTTTGTTTTATTCTCCACGGCGTAACCGAGAGGGGTGAAGGTCCCGGACGCGAGAACGTAAGAAAAGATCTTATCGTCCGCCTCGCCGCAGTTCTCGATAAGAAAGTCTCCGCTGCCGTTTTTATCCCTCTTCGACGTCTCGTTCAAGGTTCCGCACGGATAGTAGATAATTTCCGTTTTCGTTCCCTTGTATCTGTTTATCATTCTGGAAAAAGTCCCGTCCCCTCCGCATACGACGATGCGATCGGTTTCCGTATAAGCGAACAGGCGATCGGAAGTCATATGAAAAACGGTCGTCTCGAATCCCTCTCCAAAAACCTTCTTCAGCCTTTCTTCGTCTATTATTTCATGCCCACCGCTCATGTCGTTGATGACGATGATACATCTTTTTTCCATAATACCTCTTTTTTTCATAGCATAATTATATTATGCTGTTTTTAGGATATCATATAACCATTTTACTGTCAAGTCAAATAGGAGCGGAGATGTGTCCGTTGTTCAGTGTGATTTACGCTTTCAAAATGATGTACTCGTCTTACGATAAGAAACAGTTTTTATAAAAGATTTTATTTTGCCTCAGATGCGGATATTTCTGTCGCTCTTTGCCCTCTTTCAGACATTATGCGTCTCCCCTTCTTGCTCTTCTTCACTTCTGCTTTCCTTCGTTTTTGCATTGATTGTACCTACCTGAAAAACGGAAAGGACGGCGGGATTAGCTCTTTTACTCAGACATACGATCAGAACGGCGTCAATACCGGCTACCGAAGCAAGCGAGCAAATGAACGTCATAAAATGCACGCCGATCCGGGTAAAGAAAAGCAGATAAGTAAGGATAAATTGTGACGCTCCCAAAAGTTTATCCGATATGGAGTGAACGAAATAAAATTTCTTGAATTTGACGTATGCGATCAAGGCTGCGATGCCATGCGTCACCATGGCGCATACATACCATATCCACTGCCAAGCCAAAAGAAGACGATTGAAAAAGATGACTTTCCAAAGGGCCAAATAGGTCAACACGTCTCCCGCCGCGTCGAGGTTAGCTCCGAGCATGCTCTGTATTTCCAGCTTACGCGCAATGGTCCCGTCTACGAGATCGGTCGCCTGCGCTAGGGTAAAAAGCGTTAAGAAAACAGCGTTGATCGTAGCGCAAAAAATGCGGAAATAGCTAAGATAATCCTGATTGAACTGATGATATTGGCAACGTTTTTTCTTAAAAATCCTTTCATGTTTATTCGTCTATCCTCTAAGCCTTTCGCAACGGTATAAGCTAATTATACAGTCTATTATGAAAGTTGTCCAGTACGCTTTTTGTGAGTGTGACTCTTGTATAGCGATTTACGGCATAAATAAAAATCTCCGAAAATTGTTTTTCCGACAAAAACGAAAGAAATTTAGCATGTAAAAGATTAACGTTAACCTTTTTGGCGCATACTGCATACGTTGACTATGATGAACTATTGCGTATGTTGCGGGAACGTAATTCCCGAAGGGAGAATGATTTGCCCCGATTGTGAAGCCATACTCCGGAAAAAAGAGGACTTTTTTTGCTAAAAAAAAGTAAATATTCCCTTTTCCTCGTAACCGCCGGTCAAAACGCTTGTTAAAAAATAAAAAAAATGTTACCATTATTTTAACAAAACAAACAAGAGACGGTTACACATGACTAAACAAAAAATAATGGATCTGCTACCGACCGGGAAGCGGTCTCTCCTATTTGACTTCGCCATTGTCGTTTGTACGACGGTACTTTTTCTATTCGTCTTCGATTTGATCTTTACGCAAATAGCCTTTTCTTGGCGACACTATCTCGCCATCGTCGGCTATTTTGCTTTCTTTTATTTCTTCTTCGTTCTCATCACCCATCAGAACAGAGTGGACTGGGCGCACTCGGAAAGTAAAGCCTTCCTGATCCTCTTTTTGAACCTGGCCGGGACCACCGTCATCACCTTCTTACTTACTATGTTGACTTTCGGCTTAAAGACCATCTCGGTGCGTTGGCAGGCGTTCACCATTTTCCTGCTGTTTTTGGTCTCCTATACCGCACTGTCCGTCAGCAAACTGACCCTGCCCTATCTTTACGTACAAAAACACAGAAGAAAGCATTTCTCGGAAGAGCCTACCGGCAACCAGAATAATACCGCCATCATCGGCGCCGGCTGGACGGGTACCGGCCTTGCAAAAATGTTCGAGAACGACCATTCTATATTTAAACCGGTCTGTTTCATCGACGACAACGCCCGAAAGATCCGTAAAAACATCCTCGGTCTGCCCGTTGCCGGATCGACCAAAGACATAGCTAAAATCGTCAAAAAATACCATGTACATAAAATTATCTTTGCCATTCCCTCTTGCGCGCCCGAAGTAAAACAGCGCATTATTGCCGACTGTATCGCCACAAAATGCGTTCTGAAAATCGTTCCGCCCCTTCAGGAAATGGTCAACACCTACGACCCGAAAACCCTCACCACCCGTGACGTGCGTATCGACGATCTATTAGGGAGAGAGCCTTTAGCCTTCGATATGACCGCCATTAAAGAATACATCCACGACAAAACGGCCCTCGTCACCGGCGGAGGCGGCTCCATCGGAAGCGAACTGTGCCGTCAGATTGCCGGGTACGGTCCCAAAAAACTAATCATCCTCGACATCTACGAAAACAACGCATACGATATTCAAATGGAGCTGAAACGCCACTATCCCGAGCTGAATCTGGAAGTCACCATTGCCTCCATTGCCGACTATCAGCGTTGCCGTATTCTCTTTGAAACCTTCCGTCCCGATTACGTCTTCCATGCCGCGGCGCATAAACACGTTCCCCTCATGGAACACGTTCCCGAACAGGCCATAAAGAACAACGTCGTAGGAACGTGGAACTTGTGTCGGCTCGCCGCCGAATTCAAAGTGGAACGTTTCTTACTCATTTCCACCGACAAAGCCGTCAACCCCACCAACGTCATGGGCGCATCCAAGCGTTGTTGCGAGATGATCGTTAAATACCACGCGCAGACCTGCCCCGATACCGTATTTTGCGCCGTTCGCTTCGGCAACGTCCTCGGTAGCAACGGCTCCGTGATCCCCCTCTTCCGTCATCAGATCGAAGAAGGCGGCCCCATCACCATTACCCACAAAGACATCATCCGGTACTTTATGACCATCCCCGAGGCGGTCTCCCTCGTTTTGGAAACGGGAGCCTTTTCTCAGTCGGGCGAAATCTTCGTCCTCGACATGGGCAAACCGGTCAAGATCCTTGACCTTGCCGAAAACATGATACGCCTTATGGGTCTGAAGCCTTACACCGATATCCAAATTATATTCACCGGACTGCGCCCGGGTGAAAAGCTCTTCGAGGAGCTGCTTATCCGCGGCGAGGATATGCGTACCACTTCTAACAAAAAAATATTCATCTGCAAACAGATCGACGTTTCCGAAAAGGATTTTATTACCCAACTGGAAACGCTCATTTCCCTCTCTCAGGCAAACGAGCCGGAAAAAGTAGTCGAACAATTGCACGCCATGATCCCGACCTATCGCTATCCGGAAGTCGGCGACTGATCGCTTTTCGCTCGTAATTTTTAACCAACCGACAATTATCAAAGGTTTTCTTTTGAGAATATATTTACTAATAAGGAGCTATTTATGGAAAAATATTTGGGGATAGTTTTATCTTCCTTTGCGCCGATAAAGGATTTTGATTTAGACAATATCGCCGAAAAGGAAATCGCACTCAACGTCGTCCGCCTGCATATTATAAAGAAACATATGCAAGGAGGGGTTATTTTTACCGGACTCAATAATATCTACATCGACGACAGCGTAAAGATCGGCGCAGGCACCGTCATAAGCTGCGACCAGCATATCCGCGGCAACACCGTTATCGGGCAGTCCTGCAAACTGGAACCGGGCAACGTCATCGAGAACGCCGTCATCGGCAACGAAGTTCGCATTATAAAAAGCGTCCTCACCGACTGCCGCATCGGCGCAAAAACAACGGTCGGACCCTTCGCACACGTACATACGAACAGTAAAATCGAGCGCGAAGCGCGCATCGGGAACTTTGTGGAGATAAAAAACGCCACTACCGGCGTCAACACCAAAATGGCACACCTCGCCTACGTCGGCGACGTGGATATCGGCAATCAATGCAACGTCGGTTGCGGCAGTATTTTCGTCAATTACGACGGAAAGAACAAGCACCGCAGTACCGTTGGCGACAGCGTCTTTATCGGCAGTAACTCCAACGTGATTGCCCCCGTGCGTATCGATGACAATGCCTATATCGCCGCCGGCTCCACCGTCACCGTTGACCTGCCCAAGAACTGTATGTGCATCGCTCGCAGCCGCGAGACGGTCAAAGAAAACCGCAGTAAATATCACAAAAACGTCTTTAATAAAAAGTACTTCGGCACCGACGGTATCCGCGGTGAATACGGCAAAGAATTGACCGACGAAATCGCCTACATGGTGGGGAACTTCCTCGGGTATTCCTCCGCCGGCGGAAAGGTCGTCGTCGGTAGAGACACGCGCCCCAGCGGAAAGAAGCTGTCCGAGCAGCTTATTAAAGGCGCCACCGACGCCGGAGCCAACGTCGTCGATATGGGTATCACTTCCACCCCGTCCGTCGCCTTCGTCACCTCGCACATCGGCGCCAATTACGGTATCGTCATCACCGCCTCGCACAACCCGTCCAAGTACAACGGTATTAAAATCTTTAACTACGACGGCAGAAAACTAACCGACATCGAAGAAGTTGAGATCGAAACCCACATCGACAATAATTCTCCCGTTCTTGCCGAAGTAAAAGGAGTATCGGAAAACGGCAGCGCCTATCTAAATGAATATTTGGTTGACCTTTCCGACCTGATCGGGTCCCTGAAAGGCTTAAAAGTCGTTCTTGATTGCAGTAACGGCGCCACCTCGAATTACGCGCCCGCACTTTTTGAAAAGCTCGGAGCTACCGTTTACTCCTACAACGACTCGGGCAATGGAGAAATAATCAACGACGGGTGCGGCGCGCTCTATCCGGAATTCGCCGCGGCCAAGGTTAAGGAAACCGGCGCCGACGTGGGCTTTGCCTTCGACGGGGATGCCGACAGGCTGATTGCCGTCAACAATAAGGGCGAAGTAGTCGACGGAGACAGCATCGTCTATATGATCGCAAAGAACCTTAAAGAAAAGGACAACCTACCGGGGAACAAAGTGGTCTGCACCGTCATGAGCAATCTCGGCGTGGAACAGTGCCTCTCCAAACTGGGTATCAGTATGGAAAGAACAGGCGTCGGCGATCACTACGTCATGGAGGCTATGCTACGGGGCGGATACCTCGTCGGCGGCGAAAACTCCGGGCATATTATTCTGCGCGAGTTCTCCAATACCGGTGACGGACTCCTCGCCGGACTGTACCTCTGCAAACTGATGCAGGAGACAGGCAAAAATATCTCCGAACTGGACGACAGCGTCCACTATCCTCAGATCATGGTCAACCTGATCACCCAAAACAAAAAACAGATCATGTCCGACCCCAAAGTAAACGACTTTATCGAAGGCATCCAAAAAGACCTCGGCGTTAAAGGTAGAGTACTGCTGCGCGCCAGCGGTACCGAACCGAAGATCCGTATCATGGCGGAATGCTTCGACCGCGACCTTGCCAACGAAACCGTCGATAAGATCCGCACGTTCATCGAAGAAAACTATATTTTATAATTATATAGCTACGGGGAAGGAACCCTTTTTAGACAAAAAAGTTATCCTTCCCCGTACCCCATCTTTCCAAAAACCTTTACTTCTCATCATTGTTTTGCGCCCTTAGTCCGATAAAATCGGGCGAAGAAAGGGAGATTGTCTGCGCGCATTTATGCGCGGAGAGGGGGTTTTAAAACCCCGCGCAAAAAAGACTTTTACATCATTTACTGATATCTCCATCCGTACAGTGGATAGTATAATTGCCTGTATTATAATTCCAATCGGAACCTTTACTGACCGTATTCCATTGCTCCGTTGTTCCCTCAAATACGATACTCGTAAGACTGCTGCAATACCAGAACGCATCAGCCCCTATACTCGTCACACTGTCGGGTATGGTGATACTCGTAAGACTTCTGCAATCATAGAACGCATAATTACCTATACTCGTCACACCATCGGGTATGGTGAGACTCGTAAGACTACTGCAATGAGAGAACGCACCAACCCCTATACTCGTCACACTGTCGGGTATGGTGATACTCGTAAGACTACTGCAATACTCGAACGCACCAACCCCTATACTCGTCACACTGTCGGGTATGGTGATACTCGTAAGACTTCTGCAATCATAGAACGCATAATTACCTATACTCGTCACACCATCGGGTATGGTGATACTCGTAAGACTGCAAGCAAAGAACGCATATTCCCCTATACTCGTCACACTGTCGGGAATGGTGACACTCGTAAGACTACTGCAATTATAGAACGCATAATCCCCTATGCTCTTCACACTGTCCGGAATGGTGATACTACCCGTAAGACTACTGCAACCGGAGAACGCATAACTACCTATACTCGTCACGCCGCCTCCGATGGTGACACTCGTAAGACTACTGCAATTACGGAACGCCTGTTCCCCTATACTCGTCACACTGTCGGGAATGCTAATACTTGTCAAACTCCTGCATTCGAAGAACGCACTATTCCCTATACTTATCACATTATCAGGAATGGTGATGCTGTTTATACTGCTTCCATTAAACGTGTTTGCCTTTATCTCGTTTAATGATATCGGCAAATGTACGGACGTCAACGCAGAACAATGGTAGAACGCACTGACACCTATCGTCTCCACACTGTCAGCAATCACGACAGTCGTTATATCGGTATTGCCGGCAAACGCCGCATCGGCGATCTCCGTCACCGGCAAATTATTATACGTTTCAGGGATATAGACCGTTGTTACCGCGTCGGAGAGTCCAACAACCGCATACTCCTCTTTCCCCTCTATTTTTTCATAAATAAGAGCGAGCGTTACGTGAGAATCATAACCGCAAATGGTACAGATGTCATTTCCGTCAAACGTATGCGCAACTTTGATTTCCACTCCGGTATGTCCGCAGCTGGGTTCCTGCCAATGATAATTATCGTCGAAGATATATTCGGAATGGTAACTGTGTCCGGTCGCCGGAACGTAGCTGTCCACTAATTCGTAGCCGCAATCTCTGCAGGTATGCGTCGTATACCCTCGTTCTGTGCAGCCGGGCGCAGTGATTACGTCGTCGTAATTATGCGGCGTTTTTTCCACAATTACCGTCCGTAATAATTCTCCGCACGTTTGGCAAACAATATATTTTATTCCCGTTTCCGTGCAGGTCGCCGCTCTCTCCATAATTTCTTCTTCAACGATTTCGTGTCCATGAACGTCCTTGACCTTATCAACTATTTGTTCGGTATTATCGCTGTAAACAATAACGAGATATCCGTTGTTATCAATATATACTCTTGTTATTCCTTTTCCTGTCTCTCCTTGTTCTCCCTGGGGACCTTGAATTCCTTGTTCGCCTTGAATACCCTGTTCTCCCTGAGGACCTTGTATGCCCTGTTCACCTTGAGGCCCTTGGGCGCCGGTGTCGCCTTTATCTCCTTTTTCACCTTGGATACCCTGTTCTCCTTGCGGTCCTTGAGCGCCGGTGTCGCCTTTATCGCCTTTTTCACCTTGGATACCCTGTTCTCCTTGCGGTCCTTGAGCGCCGGTGTCGCCTTTATCGCCTTTTTCTCCTTGGATACCCTGTTCGCCTTGGGGTCCTTGGATGCCTTGTTCGCCTTGAGGACCTTGCTCCCCTTGAATTCCTTGTTCGCCCTGAGCTTTAATTCCCGTATCTACTCCGTCAATAAACCAGTTTCCATTATTTCCAACGGTAATTATGGGAGTGTGTCCGTCTTCTCCTTTCTCACCTTGGATACCTTGTTCGCCTTGGGGACCCGGCTCGCCCTGGGGACCTTGGATACCTTGAACGCCGTTAGTGATGGTATAGTTAGTGATACTACCGTCGGTAAAAGTGATGGTGTACGTATCAACCAGTCCCTCGGTACCCGTCTTTGTAATAGACGCGATACCGATACCGGCGTCACCCTTTTCTCCTTTAATGGTGTCGAGCCATTGTTCGTACGTGAGCTTACCCCCGCTTTCGGTATAGGCGACGTACACCATATATGCCTCGGCGTTATCGATCTGTTTGTTATCGATTTCTTTGCCACAACCAGCAACTGCCAAAATAAGAATAAGGGTCAGCGAAACGGTCAGAATAATTTTCAACGCTCTGGGACCTTTCATGGATAAGTTTCCTCCTCAAATGTTTTGAACGGTGTGTGGTTTAACCTAACCTAAAATGACTAATGGTAATTGAGTATTTGTTTTTTACAAAAACAGTCCGATGAATTTAACGATGCACCAGGCAGGTGCAATGACAAGCACCGGTCCGACCAAGTAGAAAAAGAGGGAGTGTTTACCCACGAGTAGTAACGGGCGGAGCGCTTTTGGCGGATAGACCTGTTTGCAATAGGTTTTGTTGCCGGGGAAGGCGAATTTACCGATGACGCCGCCGATCAAGAACCAACCGAGGTGGGGCAGAAGCGGCTCGAAGTTATTGACCGACATCTCCATTCCGTGGTCATTATAGACCATCAGGGCGAGAAACTCGTTTTTTACGTAAAAATCATCCTCGAAGTTATATTTGTAGAAATAGGTCAATCCGATGACGACCAGCACGATACCGATGCCAGCGCGGAGCCAGGTGGGGCATTTAATCAGGTCCATCAGCCACCAGACGGTAAAGGAGATAGTCAGTACAGTGATGATATTAAAGATAAGGTAGGTATCGAGCATATCGGGGAATAGCACCTTTAACAGTGCGAATCCGCCCATAAATATTCCGCAGAAAATCCAGAATTTAAGAACGCGGCGGAAGGTGCCGCGGGTGAATTTACTATTGATACCGGCGAGGAAGGAGAACATAAACAGTCCTACCGGTTGCATGACGTCGCGGAAAGAAGAATGGCGATATGTATAGAAAAAGTCCATGATCTGCTGACCGAATTCCGTTTGAAACGGGAGGAGCTTCCACTGGTCGATGAACATACAAAAGTGATCGAAGGTGACGGCGAGGATCAAGAGGCCTCGTAATAGGTCCAGTTCCCATACGCGCGGTTTTTTCCCTTCGGGGTTATAGGTAAAAAAGGTCTTTATACTGCTCCAAAGAGCGCTAAAAAAAGATTTAACTTTCCCCTCTTTCTTCTTTTCTTTCAATTCCGTGTTTTCTACATTCTCACTCATGCTACATATTGTACAACAATTCGATAAAAAAAGCAAGATATCATTCCGGACTTGATTTTTGCTATGCGCGCGTGTATAATTGATATAATAAAGGAGATATTATGCTAATTACAGCTCACAGCGGATCGCAAAAAACAAAACCCAACAGCCGAGAATTTTTGAATGCCATACGCGACGGAAAGATCGTTGCCGACGTATTCGAGGTAGACGTACGCGCACGCAGAGGGCGGCTTTATCTGTGCCATATGCCCCCTATTTTTTACAAGAAGAAAGTGCCGCTTGTCGACGCGCTGAAGATTCTGAAGGAAAGAGACATTAAGATCAATATGGATATAAAAGAACACGGTATCTTTAATGCGGTGCAGGACTTAGTCATTTCCAACGGGCTGGACGAACAGATAATTTACACGGGGAATATTTCTCCAAAGGATGCGAAGAATTTACAGGCAGGGGTGCTTTTTGCCAACGTCAATCCCTTTTGCAAGGGGCTGCGTCCGGTACCGGAAGACGCCGTTGAGCTGAAGAAAGCGTTGGAAAAATACGGCGACCGGGTCGTCGGGCTGAACATTAACTACAAGTGGACGGAGCCGAGGTTTTACGATGCCGCGGCGGAAGCGGGGCTGAATCTCTCTGTTTACACGGTGGACGATCCCATTGCTTTGGAAAAATTATCGAAATACAAATTCGCCAATCTGACGACGCACTGTCCGAGAGAGGCGCGGCACTACTTTAAGGAGAAACTGTAATATGGCTGATTTCGCTGTTATCGGCATAGGACGTATGGGCGGACAACACGCACGGAACCTTGTCAAGGGAAAGATGAAAGGGTCAAGGCTGGTTGCCGTCTGCGACATCGACAAAAAGAAGGTAGATGACTTTTGCAAAAAGCATCCTTCCGTCAAAGGCTTTTACGACCATAAAAGTCTGATCGAATCGGGCGTTGCGAGGGCGGTGATGATCGCCGTACCGCACTACTTTCACGGGGAGATCGCCAAAGACTGCCTGTCTGCCGGCATCCATACGCTGGTAGAAAAGCCGCTGACGGTCACAACTTTGGAGGCAAAGTCCGTCATTGAAGCAGCCAAGGCGCACCCGGAGAGCTACTTCGGAATGATGTTCAACCAGCGCACCAATCGGATGTACCGCAAAGCAAAGCAGCTTATTGAGAGCGGCGCTATCGGAAAGATACAACGGGCGAACTACGTTATTACCGACTGGTACCGTTCGCAGGCGTACTACGATCAGGGCGGATGGAGAGCCAGCTGGTCCGGAGAAGGCGGCGGCACCCTCATCAATCAATGCGTACATCAACTCGATCTCATCCAGTGGCTCCTCGGTATGCCCGAAAAAATAACTTCTTCTTGCAAAACGATCGGCAGGAACATTTCGACGGAAAACGACCTGTACGCCGTCTTTGGGTACAAGGACTTTGATTGTTATTTCTGCGCGTCCACGCACGAACTGCCCGGAGAAAACCGTTTTACCATTGTCGGGACCAAAGGGACCATTGTAATAAAGAGCTGGAAAATGACCTACACCCTTCTCGACAAAACGGAGATAGAGGTCAATGCCGAGACGAAGCACGGCTACGGCAATACCGGCAGGCATACACGCAGCTACAGCTACGGACCCATCCGTAAAATAATCGACCTTATTTACGGACAACAGTGGAGAGTGATCGAGGCGTTCGGAAAGGCGATCGACAAGAAAGATCCTTCCGCCTTGATTGCGCGCGGAGAAGAAGGATTGCGTTCGCTGACGCTGATTAACGGCGTTTATTTGTCCAACTGGACCAAGAAGACCGTTGACCTGCCCTTCGACGATGAAAAATACGCACAACTGCTCGCCGAAAAAGCGGATGCAGAGAGGAGAAAATAATGTTCAATACGGAAATGCACAAACTGGGGAGCAATCGCTCCGTCATTCGTGAATTGTTTGAATTCGGTAAACAACTTGCCGCCAAAGAAGGCGCAGACAAAGTCTATGATTTTTCGCTGGGCAATCCCAGCGTACCTGCTCCGGCAGAAGTAAAGACGTCCATTATTAAACAGATCGAATTGCCCAATAGCACCGCTCTGCACGGATACTCTTCTGCCCAGGGTGATCCGGACGTTCGCAAAGCGATCGCCGACCATATAAGGACCGCCTTCGGCGTAGCCGCCGACCCCAACTTGATCTACCTGACCGTGGGAGCCGCAGCCGCTCTCTGCGTCAGCTTGAGAGCGTTGAAAGAAGAGGGCGACAACTTCGTTTGTTTCGCGCCCTTCTTTCCCGAATACTCCGTATTCACTGCGGCGACCGGCGCAACGTTGCGCGTCGTACCCATGCAACAAGACTGCAAAATGAACCTGTCGGCGGCGGAAAAAATCATCGACGAGAACACAAAGGGCGTCATCATCAATTCCCCCAACAATCCCTCCGGCGCCGTCTATTCCGAAGAGGAAATTAAAAAGCTATGTGCGCTTTTAGGTGCCAAATCAAGCCAGTACGGTCATCCGATCTTCCTTATTTCTGACGAACCCTATCGTGAAATCGTATACGACGGGATCTTCGTGCCGTATCTGATGAACTACTACGACGACACCATCGTCTGTTATAGTTACAGTAAATCCCTTTCTCTGCCCGGAGAGCGTATCGGATACATTGCCGTAAGTCCCAAAGCGACCGACGCACAGAATCTCTACTACGCCGTCTGCGGCGCAGGTAGAGCGCTCGGATACGTCTGCGCTCCCCACCTCTTCCAGCGGATACTTATTGACTGCGTCGACCTTCCTGCCGACGTCGAGGCTTATGACAAAAACAGAAAACTGCTCTACTCCTCTTTAACGGAGATCGGGTACGACTGTATCAAACCGCAAGGCGCATTCTATCTGATGGTCAAATCGCCCGAAGAAGACGCCAATGCCTTTTCCGAGAGAGCCAAGCAGTTCGGACTGTTGCTCGTCCCCGGGGACACCTTCGGCGCACCCGGATTCGTTCGCGTTTCCTACTGCGTTTCTTACGACATGATCGTCCGCTCCCTGCCCTCTTTCCGCGCTCTTTTTGATACCTACAAAAAATGAGACAACGCCGGAAACATAATTTAGACGCCGAGCTGGAGCGGTGCAAACGTTTTTTATTGGAACCTGCGCCCGCTTCTTCGGAAAACGCCCTCATCGCAGTTACTGAAAAGGCGTATATCGACGGGGCGGAAATCTTTAAAAACGATAAACAAATCAGTCTGGAGATCGGTTGTGGCAAAGGCGCGTTTGCCGTAGAGTTTTGCCGTCGCAATCCCGATCGGAATTTAATTGCGGTGGAGCGGAACGCCAAAATCGTAGTTTCCGCGCTGATCACCGCCGACGCGGCTAACCCGGACAATTTAATGATCCTGCACTCCCCTTGCGAAGTCCTGCCCCGGTATTTCCGACCCGGCTCCATAAGAGAGATCTTCCTCAATTTTTCCACGCCGCTACCCAACAGCCCCTGCACCCGTCAGCGCTTGACGCATCCGCGTTTTTTGCAAATTTATAATGAAATGCTCATGCCCGGAGGACGTATTTATTTTAAAACGGATAGCGGAGACTTTTTTGCTTATAGTCTGGAACAAATGAAAGATTTTGGTTTCGAGATCGTTCGCTCGGAGACCGACCTATACAAAAGCGATCTCATTGCCGACAATATTCAGACGGAATACGAGCGGCGGTTTGTCAATATGGGTCTGCCTATCTATATGATCATCGCACAAAAGAAGGTGTAATAATGTATACCGTAACACTGAAAAAGGGCGAAGAAAAACGCCTGATGCAATTTCACCCTTGGGTCTATGCCAACGAGATATCTAAAATAGAAGGTAAAGACGTCCAGGGCAGTATCGCCCGCGTTCAAGCATTCGACGGGCGGTTCATCGGCTATGGATTTATCAATCACAAATCGAAAATTTTAGTTCGTATCCTCTCCCGGGACGAACGCCCCGTCGATAGGGACTTTTTCTATGAAAAAATTAAAGCGGCAAAACAGTACCGCGAGAGTCTGGGATACGGAGAGGCTTACCGAGTTGTTTTCGGCGAGAGCGATATGCTGCCTGCTCTCATCGTCGATAAATACGGCGACCACCTCAGCGTGCAATTCCTCGCCCTCGGCATGGAAGTCCGTAAAAAAATGATCGTCGATATTCTGGTTGAACTGTTCCACCCTGCCTGCATCTATGAAAGAAGTGACGTTGCCGTTCGTGAAAAAGAGGGTCTGCAACAGACCAAAGGGGTTTTATACGGCGACCTTAATCCCGATCTTGTCATCGAAGAAAACGGTATTAAACTGGCTATTGATATCGAGAACGGACAAAAGACGGGGTATTTCCTCGACCAAAAGGAAAACAGAGACAACCTGAAAAGATACGTCGCCGGAAAGTCGGTACTGGACTGCTTTTGCAACCAGGGCGGTTTCAGCTTGTGCGCGGCAAAGTACGGCGCGAAAGAAATCACTGCCGTGGACGTCAGCAGGCTTGCCCTCGATTGCGTAGAAAAAAACGCCGCATTAAACGGTTTTACCAATATAAAGACGCTGGAAGCGGACGTTTTTGAATTATTAAAAAATTACAAAAAAGAAGAACGCAAGTTCGACGTCATTATTCTCGATCCTCCGGCGTTTATTAAGACGACGGACTCGGTGAAGAACGGGTATTACGGCTACCGCGATATCAATACGCAGGCGTTAAAACTGCTCAACAAAGGGGGGTACCTGGTTACTTGCAGTTGTTCTCAACATCTCACCGTACCCCTATTTATGCAGATGCTGACGGAAGCGAGCGTATCGGCAAAGACACCTATGCGTTTTATTGAATTACGCACGCAGGCGCGCGACCATGCCTTCTTATTGGGCGCGGAAGAAGGGCTGTACCTGAAAGTCGCCGTGCTGCAAAAATTTTAATAAAATCGTTGACAATTGTTTTTATGTCTGCTATGCTAAAAGCAATTTCCTTAATAAAAGCGTTGAACGGGAAAAAGTAAGCGCGTTCTTAGACCATTCAGAGAGCCGTCGGTTGGTGCGAGACGGTGGCAAAACGTCAGCCGAAATACACCCGGGAGCTGTCTGTCCGAAAAGCAGTCGCGGACCCCGAAGAAAGAGTAACGAACTTTCTGAGCGGATGAGTAGGATGGATCGGGATCGCCCGTCACAGCGAAAGGAGTTTACTCCGTAACGAGGCGACCGGTCGGTCGTAAAAAGAGGTGGTACCACGTTTCTCCAACGTCCTCTGTTGCAAATGCGACGGAGGATTTTTTTGTGGAGGAAAAAACTATGCAAAATTTACTTTCCGAACAAACGGCAGGGGGACTGGCACTGAAGATCATTATGATCGTCCTCTTTTTCGGAGCCATGATCGCTATCGGTATTTATTGCCGGAGAAAGGCAACGGACGTCAACGGATTCGTCTTAGGCGGAAGATCGGTCGGCCCGTGGCTGACGGCGTTCGCCTACGGGACCTCTTATTTTTCGGCGGTCATTTTTATCGGGTATGCCGGTCAATTCGGATACCTGTTCGGCGTAGCCAGCACCTGGATCGGCATCGGTAACGCCGTTTTGGGCAGTTTGCTTGCATGGGTGGTACTGGGCAGAAGAACACGCGTCATGACCCAACATCTGGACACCAAGACAATGCCCGACTTCTTCGGAAAGAGATTCGATTCTCCGGCGCTGAAAATTATTTCCGCCGTTATCGTGTTTATCTTCCTTATCCCCTATACGGCATCCCTTTTTAACGGACTATCTCGTCTGTTCACCGTTGCATTCGGCTTCACCAACGAAAACCTCGCTTATATCCTGATCGTTGTTATTATGGCGATCCTCACCGGCATATACGTTATTGCCGGCGGATACATGGCAACGGCAATAAACGACTTTATTCAGGGCATTGTCATGCTCGTAGGTATCGTCGCCGTTATCGCCGCCGTCCTTGCCTCTCAAGGCGGACTGATGCAAGCAATGGGTACGCTGGCGACAAACGACGGCTGGGAGTACACTTCGTTCTTCGGCGCGATGCCCGTGTTCCTGTTCTTCGTTATCATCCTCACCTCTTTGGGAACCTGGGGATTGCCCCAAATGGTCGGGAAGTTTTACGCAATAAAGAGTGAAGACGATATCAAAAAAGGCACCATTATCTCCACCCTGTTTGCCATCGTCGTTGCCGGCGGATGCTATTTCCTCGGCGGATTCGGACGTCTGTTCGTCTCCAATCCGAAAGACTTTGACAGTATCATCCCCACCATGCTCGACAAGGCTATCACCTCCGACTTCCTCATGGGTATCATCGTTATCCTCGTGCTGTCCGCGTCCATGTCCACCCTCTCGGGCCTGGTTTTGACTTCTTCTTCTACGTTGACGCTGGACCTGATTAAAAAGCACGTTGTGAAAGAGGAAAAGATGACGGAGAAGAAGCAAATTCTTATCATGCGAATCTTACTCGTCGTCTTCATCGCCATCAGCGCGACCATCGCCATCATTCAAAAAATCTATAACTTCAGCGAAATCGCATCCCTCATGGGTGTCAGCTGGGGCGCTCTTGCAGGAGCATTTCTCGCGCCCTTCTTATATGGACTGTACAGTAAAAAGGTCACCAAAGCCGCCGTTGCGACCGGTTTTGCGACGGGCGTAATCATAATGATGTTCTCTCTTATCTATAAGCTCTGCGGCGCGACCTTTATGAAAGCCACCCTGTCCACCGGAGAAACGCTGGACTTTGCCAATTCCATTATCATGGGTTCTCTTTGTATGATATTCACCCTTATCGAAGTCCCCGTCGTCAGCGCGCTGACTTATAAATTCGAGGTCAAAAAAGGCATCCTCGATCCCAAAAAGACGGACGAGATATTCTCCTGCTTTAACGGCAAAGTCGTCGTTAGCTTAAAAGACTCCATCGGAAACTTTATTAAAGATATCAAAAAATAATTATTCTGAAAAACATTATTAAAAAAGCGTAGATAAAAAATCTACGCTTTTTTATTAACTTATCGTCATGGTGTAGGAGAGGGAGATAACGAATCCTCTCATGCGGATGACCGCGGTGATCTCCACCGTTCCTGCCGTAAGGTAATGGACGGTGCCTCTGGACTGATCGCTGATGATTGCTATCTCTTCATCGGAGGACGAATAGGTCACGTCGATATCATCGGTGTCGTCGTTATTGACCAGCGTATTGGTGTAGTAGTTGTCCTCTTCCGTCGGCGAGAGCATACGTCCGACGAACTCGGTGAGGAAGTAAACGTGGATCTTATCTGCGTCGGAGAACTTAGCGTAGTTCGCCTGGATAGAGTCTCTGTAATTGGGCGAATAGCTGCCCGTGCCGATAATGTATACGGTAATGGAATTGACTCCTCCGATATCGACAAAGGCACCGCTACCGATATTGACCATGGTCTCGTTTAAAACAACCATACGGATGTTGGCGCAGCCGTGGAATGCGTTCGGCGGTACCGAATCCGCTCCGCCCGTTAATATAACGGTTGCCAAAGAGGTGGGAACGACGTCGTTTTGTTGGGAAGCAGTGAGGCTCTCTCTGTTGGACGGCCAGAATACGTAGCCGAGATAGCTGTTTTCCGTAACCGTGCCTTGATTTCCGACGAAAGGCGCGGAATAGTATCTCATATTGGTACAGGTGGAGAAGGCGCCCTTTCCGATAGCTGTCACCTGCGTCGGAACGACGATACCGTTCAACGCCTCGCTACATTCAAAGGCATATTCTTTTATCGTACGGAGTGATTTCGGCAAAGTTACCGTCGCAAGAGCCGCGCAGAATGCAAAGGCGTCTTTACTAATCAACGTATACCCTTCGGACAAAATGACGTTCTCTAAATATCTGCAGCTGACGCAAACACCCTCCGGCACTTCGCCCGATCCGGTAAAACGAAGGGCAACGAGAGAAGCCGGAATGAAATCTTCTTTCGCGTTTATCTCCTTCTTTTTCTCTATCGTAGCTTCCGTCAGCTCTCCGCCGAAGATGTATGCAAGGTAGTTATTCTGACTGATTCTTTCACCGATAAAGGGCGTGGACAGTTCGGCAATCCTGACGTTGCCTTTTAGCACGCCCAGTCCCATTCTCTCCAAAGTAGACGGCAGAGTAACGGAAGTAAAGCGCGTGTTCTCGAATGCTTTTGCCAGGACGTACACAGTGCCTTCTTCCACTTCGCAAGCTCCCCCTGCGGTCGTCGAAGCGTCTACGGCATACAGGACTTTGCCGGTTCCTCTCTTAACTTCTATATACAATATGTTCTTCTTCCAATTGGTTTGATTGTTATAGTAGCCAGTGTGATAGAAGGACGTTTTATCCAGTTCCGTCACCCTTTCCGGTAGTAGTACGGTGTTGAGAGACAGACAGTAAGCAAAGGCCTCTTGCGCTATCTCCGTAAGTTCGCTTTCCGGATAGAGAATGGTCGTGAGTGACGAGCATCCGGAGAACGCCCGTTTACCGATGACGGTAGCGCCCGTCGAAGAAATATCGACGCTGGTTAAATTGGTGCAGCTGATAAAGGCGCCCTCGCTGATGACGTTTCTGTCATTTATTCTGGACGAAAGCAAAACGGTGACTTCTTTCAGCGTTTGCGGCAGGTAATAAATGACGGAATAATTGTTATTCCCTAAATATGCCGTTTGCTCCGTTCTGACCGATCCGTTATACGCAGCCGTACCGAAGACGTAACCGAACGGATAAATGGTATCCCCCGTCGCAGGAGTCCTCTTTGCGCCGATGAAAGGAATGGTGAGAGATTCAAGACTGCTACAGCCGGAAAACGCGCCCATACCCAGGCTGGTGATCTTATTGCCGAGTTCAAGCGTTTTTAATCCGACACATCCGTTGAGAGCGTTTTCTCCAAGCGTAGTGACGTTGGCGGGTACGACCAATTCGGAGAGGACTTTACAGTGTGAAAAGGCATAGCTACCGATAGTTGTCAGCGTGTCCGGCAGGTCAACCGTTTTCAGTGACGCGCACTGTTCAAACGCCCTCTCTCCAATCGTTTCCAATCCTCTCGGCAACACAATCTTAGAAGTGACGCCCAAAAGAACGCAGGACGCGAAGGTTCCGCTCGGGAGCGTTGATAACGTTTCCGTTCCGCCGAAAGTAAACTCTTTCATTCTGCGGCAAGAAGCAAAGACGTTTTCTCCCAGCGTACTGACGGAAGCCGGCAGGCGGAAGGATACCAACGTGGTACAACCCATGAACGCGCTGTCGTAAATATAAGTAACGCTGTCGGGCAGTTCAATATCCTCAAGAGCGGTACATTGATAGAATGCTTTTGTGCCGATATAGCTAAGCGTAGTGCAAGCCGCCGCGTTGATTTTTTTCAGGTTGATACAGTTACAGAAGGCTTCTTCGTTGATCGTCGTAAGATAGGTCCCTAAGGTGACTTCGACAATATCCGTCTGATCGGCGACGGCGCCGGCTTCGATCATAGTCACGTTCAAACCGGATACGCTATCGAGAATGGTGTATTTATCCCCTCTTCCGGTTATGCTCACCAAAGAGGCAGAGCCGATATTTTTTACGTATATTCCGAAGATATTATCTCCGGTGGAATCAATATAGATATTGCCGTCGATAGCGGTCAGCGAGGTCAGACTCTCGCAATTGAGGAAAGACCCTCTTCCGATAGAAACGGCTTTTCTGAGTTCCAACGTAGTCAGCGACGCACAATTGGCAAAAACGCCCGTGCCGAGGGTAAAGGCGGTAGGCGAGGACAATCTGACCGTAACCAAAGAAGAGCAACCGTAGAACACTCTGTTCCCGACCGATTGCAATGCGGTAAAGACGGCTTCTCCCTCCGTAGAACCGATTTGTTCCAGTTCGTTGCAGTTTAAAAAAGCTCCGTTGCCGATTGCGGTTATGCCGCCGGGCAGGATGATTTTTTGAATGGAAAGTCCGGCAAAGGCGTTTTCACAAAGGGTATTGCCGGAAAGGATCTCCAGTTCGGTCAAGGCCTCCGAGACCTCTCCGCCGAAATAATAGGACAGTGTTTCCGTCATAAAGGGCAGTGTGATGGAAGTCAATTCCATTCCGCGGAAGACCCCCCGCCCCATCGAGACCACGCTCTCCGGTACGGAAAGGCTCTGCAACCATTTAAGATCGCGGAAGGCTTCGTTCCCCAACACCTCGACTCCCGATTCGATGGTCATCTCGGTAATTTTGGGCGCGACGCTGGAAAGGGACAGGATGGGGACGAACAGTCTCGACGGAATGACTCTGACGGTGTTTTTGATCGTCACGGAGACGCCGTCCGTATTTCTGCCCAAATTATAGAATATCTTTTCGCCGACATAGATCAGTTCTTCCGCCGCATAACTTAGCGTCGTTACGGCGTCGCAACCGTAGAACGCGTTGTCTCCGATAGAAGATACGGTGTCGGGAATGGTGATACTCCTTATCGTGTTGCCGTTATAAAATGCGCTATTGGCGATGCCGGTCACGCCGTGAGAAATAACGACGGTGGTTATTTTTTCTCCATAGCTACCGAGCATCGTCAAAACATACCCCGGAACGGTGCCTGAGCCGCCCAGTGTCAGAATATAGTCGTCATCTACAAGAGCGATCCTGTACGTCAGTTCGCCGATAGTGCCTTGCGTCGGTTCTTCTTGGTGCGGAGTCGCCCCTTCCGTCAACGTATATACGGCGTCTCCACCTTCTTGCGTTCCGGTATAATCCGCCAGCGTTTCTACCGTTGCATCGGTAAAGATGATTTTATTGATATGGGTATCGGAGAAATAACCGCTCGGCAAAAGAAGTGACTGTAAGGAAGAAGCGGAAACGGTCATTTCCCATATATCGTCGTTTCTGAAAGCGTTTGCTTCGACGGACAGGACGGAAGAACCGATATGCACCTCGCTTAGCGCATTGCAACCGGAAAAAGCCTCCGCTCCCACCGTTGTCGCGCCGTTTATCGTGACCATAGTCAGCGTAGAAACGTGGTAGAAAGCATATCTTCCTACCGAGCCGGAGGCAATGGTGACTTCTTTTATCCCGTTTGAATAATAGAAGGCATAGGGAGATACGACGTAATCGGCCGGAATGGAAATCATCGTCGACGTCCCACGATAATCAACGATCGTCGTGCCGTCATAAACAAGGAAATCATTGGCGTTTATCGCAAGTAGGCTATCTGCCGACGCGCCGTTATAGACCCTCTTTGCATAGGCGGCAACGTTGCCGTAACTGACGGCGCCGCTTTGAATGGAAAGAGCCGATCTGTTGTCGATCTCCACCAAACGGAAACAGCCGGTAAACGCATTGCTGCCGATAGCCGTCACCGTTGAAGGTAATAACAGGCGGCTGAGTCTACTGCACTGGCTGAACGCTTTTGTTTCAATCGCGCGCAAAGTGTCGGAATAGATGACGTTATAAAGATTTTTGTCGCCGGCAAAAGTCCCTTCCCTGATCGTCGTCAATGTCGAGCGGAAATCGGTCAGATTGACGCACTCGGAAAAGGCGTACTTCCCCGTTGAAGAGAGGCTTGCGAGGGAGACGGAGCGGACGTTATCACAGCCGTAGAAGGCGTAGTCGCCGACGGAAGTAAGTTGATTTAACACAAGGTCACTCCCGAAACCGCTGTTATAAAAAGCATATGCGCCGACGGACACAAGCGTCGTCGGGAGATTCGCCGTGATTTTCGAGCAGTTATAAAAAGCGTAACTTTCCACCGTCGTCAGTCCGGGCAACTCGACGTTGGTTATCGACGTGTTATAAAAAGCATACGTCGGTACGGTCTGAATACCGCTGAGACGGACTGCCGTCAGGTTCAAACAGTTATAGAAGGCGTAAGCACCGATAGAGGTTAGTACCGGTTCGCCGTAAAAGACGGTGGAGGCGCAGTTATAAAAAGCGTACTCCCCTACGGCGGTGAGTTCGTCCCCTAAGTAGAGATAATTGATCCTCGTATTATAAAAAGCGTGACCGCCGATCGTCCGGACGGCATCCAACGAAACGCTGCCATTGATACCGACCGAAGCAAAGGCATATTCTCCGATATAGGCCACGCCGTCCATCCCGTAATTGGATAAATCCCAAGTGGAAACGAGGGGCAACGTATCCGTCGATGGGTACATAAAGTAAGAAGGTATCCGCTTTACGATACTGCCATCCCCGATATGAACGGTCAGCGAGCCGGAATCTTTACCGGCACTTGCAAACACGCCGTTGTTGATCCCGAAGTCTCCGCAGTTACTCGCGTCGAAATAGAGATCGCTCAGGTTGACCGCATAAGCAAAGGCATATTTGCCTATTTGATTGATACTGCTCGATATCCGCACCTCTTTCAGAGAGGAAAAATCATAAAAAGCATAGGCGCCGATCGAGGTCATCTGTTCGCCGAAAGCGATGCGCTCTACTTGCGACCGATAGGAATAATAGGGCGGTTGCACGGTGGAAGAATAGTTCTTCATGTCCCCTTTTCCCATAATGGACAATACAGTGACGGTTTCGTCGCTTTCCACGTCCTTTTCTTTCCGTAAAAAGGCGATCAGACTGCCGTCCTGTTCCACGGACACGTCCCAGTATTTCTCATAGTCTATTTTTGCCGCGCCGCATGACGTAGCGGAACATATGGTCGCTTTATCGGCAAAGGTGTGTTCCTTTTGCGTATAATAACCGCACTTCGCGCACACCTGCGTATGCGTAAGTCCGTTGCAATCGTCGTGATACTCAAAGTCATGCCCTTCGCTGGAAAGTATCTCGCCGCAAACGACGCACCCGTAGTAATGGATATCGTCGGAATAGGTATATTCGTATTCGTGGAGAGCGTACCCATATTCGTCGTCGTAGAATACTTCTTCGGACAACGCGCCGCACTCCGAACAGTAGTAGTGATAAGCGGCGTAAGAAACGCAGGTCGCCGGGGAAAGCAGGTTGTCGCTCCTACGGACCATTTCGTAAGAATGTCCTTTGGCCAGGTCAATGCCGTACCCGAAGCGCATAACGCCGCAGTCGTTATCCTTCGTATCCCCCGTCCACCAAACGCCTTCGGCGGTATCCGACGGACTATAGGCTCCTTGCGAAAGGGCGTAGTCGGTGATCGTTTTTAGTTTCTTTACGTCGTACAGTCCTTTCTCCGAAAAACCGAAGGAGGAGTCGATGTCTACGTTATAGGCGGAAATAATCGCCCGTTCCTCTATAGAGAAACAGCCGGAAAACGAAGTGATCCAGGACTCCAACGCGCCGTACTCCATACAATCGTATATCCTATCGGCGATGACGTAGCCCACGCTTTCCTGCTTTTTCAGTACCGTCCAGGAGAGATCCTCGAAACGGAACCAATAAACTTTTTCCTTCTCGTAACCGTTATCGTCAACGTACGAAAAATCCTTTCCTCGCGCGCCTGTGGCGATAGTCGGACGGTAATCGGTAAAATAAACGCCGCGATACTTTTTGTTCCCGTATTCCACGTCGATATACCAAGCGAAGTTCTCATTCCACACTGCGGAACTGTACCGGTACACGCTCCACCCGGAGGAAGAGAAAGGCGTCTTTGCCAAAGTATTCAGCGCAACTACGACCAGCGGATCGGATACGCGGCTCTGAGGGTATTGACCTAAAGAAAGTCTATCGCCGACCCGGCAAGAAGCATACGCTTCGGACAAAGTAAGCTGCAGAATGGGAACGACGCCCACCGAAGAATCGGTTTTACTTACCCTGTCGGAATAGACGCGCAATTTTTCGTTGCAGTCGGAACAGGAATATTCGCAATAGCCGTTTTCCGTACAGGTGGCGTCGCTGTATACTCCTGAGGAAAAGTCAAAGGAGTGCTTTGCCGGGATCACGATAGAATACTTTTGATTGCAATCGGCGCAGGTATAGGTCGCTTTGCCGTTTCGCGTACAGGTCGCCGTAAGGGTAATCTCGGGCGTACCGGGGTAATTGTGTTCGCTCTCCGCGGCGACGTAGCCGCAAACGTTACAATAAGATCTATGAATGGTCTCCGATGCCGATCTGGTAATGACGACGTGTTCTTTTCGATCGTGGCAAATGGCACACTCGTGATAGCTGCCGTTATTGTCCAGTTTTCGATAGGAATGCGGACCGTAGACAGCGGTATCGTTCGTCTCGGTATAGCCGCAATTGACGCACCTTTTCGTAATGGATCCGACGTGACGGCAGTCCGTCCCTTGCGTTGCCGACTCCTCGAACTCGTGATCCATCATCTGCGTACCGTATTCGGAATACTTATCTCCGCAAACGCTGCACGTATAAGTGTCGTAATCATAGCTGACGCAGGTCGCCGCCGTGTGAGAGGTCTTTTTATAATTGTGTTTACCGTACGACTCGTCGTTTACTTTGATCTGATCGCCGCAAAGGCTACATTCTTTCTGAATGGTATACCCAAGCGTTTTGCACGTCCCGTTGACGTGGCGATTGACCGACTTGTAGGAGTGGTCTCCATATTCCGAATCGTATTCGACGTCGATTACGTTTCCACATTCCGTACAATAATGTTCGGTATATCCGTAAGCGACGCAAGACCCTTTGTAATGCCTTTCCGAAAGGGTGTGCGGAGCATAGTCGCCCTCGTACTGAATGTATTTATCGTTGCATTCGGTGCAAACGTAAACGGTGTGCGCCCTTTCCGTACAGGTCGCTTCGGAAGTACTCTGTGCCACGTAATTATGTTCGCAATCGTTTTCTCCGCCGATACTCTCGGGCAGAGGCACCTCTACTTCTCTCAGTCCGCACGCAAACAAAGCTCCCATCGTCAGGAGCGAAAGAACACAGATAGCTAAAATAATGATTTTACTTTTTTTCATTTTCATACTTTATCGTATCCGCGTATGCGCGCGTCAACTACGTCTACACTTTATCTATTATATAATACCACATAAAAAACCTCATCGTCAATACACCTTTTCCATTTCTAAGGAAATACAAAGGTTTTTTTCTCGCAAGAATATATAATTTCCGAAAAATAAGGCAAAACGCTTGCAAAAACAGAAAAAGAAGTATAAAATAAATGCACTTCCGGGGTGTAGCGCAGTTTGGTAGCGCGCATGGTTCGGGACCATGAGGCCGCTGGTTCAAGTCCAGTCACTCCGACCAAAATAAAACAGACGGTTTTTTTCGCCGTCTGTTTTATTTTTATCACAGGCCTCATGGTCCCGATGCTCAAAAAGGGGTCCCCATAAAACACAGTTTTGTGGGGAGAAGGCGAAGCTTTATCCTTATCTCAACCACCGGTATGTAGCTTTTTTCTTATAACAATGTTATACTAAACCTCGGAAAGGAGGTAGGTATGGATCAACTTCGAATCGGCAGATTTATTGCGGAAAAAAGAAAGGAAAAAAACTTAACGCAAATGCAACTTGCCGAAAAGCTGGGTATAACCGACCGTGCGGTATCCAAATGGGAAACGGGTAGATCTTTGCCCGATGCCTCTATTATGCTCGAACTATGCTCTTTACTGAATATTACCGTCAATGATTTACTGAGTGGGGAGGTGGTTTCTATGGAAAACCATGATGAAAGAACGGAAAAATTACTGCTGGAAATGATCAAGGAAAAGGAAAAAGCCGACAAGAGGCTGCTTTCCGTGGAAATTGTGATTGGGGTCCTCTCGTCGATATTTCTCTTTGCCATGATCGCTGTCGGAATAGTTTTTATGAAAATGGAAAAGCCGATGTGGATCTTCTTTTTGTTCATAGGTATCGGATTTATGCAATTTATGGTTTGTATGTCCTTTGCGCTCCGCATAGAGCAAGTCGCAGGATATTACGAGTGCAAAAAATGCGGACACAAATACGTTCCTACTTATAAAAGCGTCACCGCGGCGATGCACGTGGGCAGAAGTCGTTATATGAAATGCCCGAAGTGCGGGGAAAGGTCCTGGCAGAAAAAAGTTATTTCCAAAAACTGAGTTTTTCTGTTATGTTATCACAAAAACAGACGGGTTATTTTCCCGTCTGTTTTTTCGTGTAAATTAAGGTGAACGCGGTTTTTTATCAGCTTGCACTTCCCGTATAACCAGTGGTTCCGTTCGTTATGGTATAGCTCGTTCCGGCGGTCAGCGAAGAGGAGTAGATCACGCACCCGTAGTAGGTATAGCCGCTGGCGACGGTGAAAGAGATATCCGTGCCGGTGACAGTCCAGGTGCCTGCGCTGAACGGGTTACTACTACCGGATCCGCCGCCAAAAGAACCGCTCGGGCCTCTTAAAGAGGTCGCTCCCTGCGTTGTCGTCGTTGCGTTCATGAATCCGGGGCCGCCCATTCCGCCCCCCATTCCGCCGGAAGTAGAACCGTAATTGAGGGTGGCGCAACCGGAAGTGGAGAGTACCGTTTCACGCGGCCCGAGCTGAATGAACGTTCCGTTTGTGATCGTTGCCGACCCGTCGCAATCCAATCCCGATGCCATGCTGCTGGTGCTGTTGGGCGCGCCTCTGCTGATGACAATGCCCCCTGTCATGGTGAAGGTGCCGTTACTGTCAATCCCGTCGGTATCGCCGCCGGCCATGGTGATATCCAGGTATCCGCCGCTTATTTTAATCGAGGGGGTCTCCCCTATTTTTTTTGCGGCATTCAGTCCGTCGTCGGTAGCAACTACTGTGATAGTGCCGCCGGAAATTTCTATATGGTTAGCTTCCAATCCTTCGTAAGCACTGCTGACGCTGATGATACCGCCCTGTATAAGAAGGGTATTATCCGCATGGATGGCGTCTGCGCCGCTGACGTAGCGAGAGGTTGATGACGTCACAGAGATATTGATAGTTCCTCCGGCAATGGTGATGATGCCTTCGCCTGTAGCGCCGTTTTCAAACGCCGTTCCGTAATCGGCATGGAGACCGTCGTCGTAAGAGTGGATAGTCACCTGGCCCTCGTTGATCGTCAGTTTATTCTTTACCTTTATCCCTTTATAGGAATCCACCGACGCGGAGGAAGAAGTGTAAGAACTATAAGACCCGTTGCGAATGGTGATCGTTCCGCCGTTCATGACAAAGTCATAAGCTGCCTGGATGCCATCCCCTGCGGCGTAGATCTCGATATCTCCGTCGTTGACGGTGATCGTTCCTCTCTGGTTGCCTTTGGAAGAGACATCGGTGTTCTCCGTTTTGATACCGTCCCCGGCAGTGGAAATAACCACCAATGATCCGCTTTCTATCGTCACCGAATCCTTCCCTTTTAAAGCGTTGTTATACGCTTTGACTTTTAAAGTGATCTTCTGTACTTTAAGGTCCTTCGTGGTGTGGATACCGTTATTGTAATTGCCCTCGACGTACAACGTTCCGGTAGCGGCGATCTTCAGGTCGCACTTCGCGCTGATTGCGCCTTCGCCCTGATCGCTATCGTCGACGATCTTTGCGCTGCGGTTGTCATAAATGGAGTTTTGGGTTCCCTTCTGTGCCTTTACGGTAACGCTATCTGCCTGTTTAATCAAAACGGGAGAGTTTTTATCGTACTTGATCGTCGCGCCGTTAAGGACCAAGGTCACTTCTGCGTCGGCGGCGTCCACGACGATCTGACCATTCAAAAGTCCCGACAAAACATACTCGCCTGCGGCAGTTATCGTATAGACGTTATCTTCTTGCGTATATTCTCCCCCCTCCGTCGCGATGGAAAAGTCACCCGTCTGGTCGGCAGGCAAAGCAATACTGGTATCGCTGGAAGCCGTTTTGACCGTCAATATGCAGGTATCCGTCAACGTTCCGTCCACTCCTTCCGCTTCGGCGGTAATCGTCGTTGTTCCCCCTCCGATCGCACTGATAAGTCCGTCGGCACTAACGGTGGCAACGGCGGTGTCGCTACTCGCCCAGGTGACGTTCTTTACCGTAGTATCGGTCGGGTCGTAAGAAACACTCAGTGTCAAATCATCGCCCACGACCATGGTCGCCGTTGCCGGCAAGGATATCTCCTCGGGATAGACCTGCTCCGTATGTCCCTCTGCGTCGGTGGAACCGGAGCCGGTCGAATCGGACTCAACTACGCTACCTTCCGTTCCGACGGAAGTGCCGTTTCCGCCCAAAGCGCCGCAGCTACATAACGCCACTAAAAGTATGAATACTATCAGAGCCATTGAAAACTTTTTCATCTTCTACCTCCTTTCACATCCCTCGAAAAAGGGTGCTTTCTTGCTTTCTTGGCTTCATTATATTCCATGCAACCCTAAATTAACCTAAAAAATTTCGGGGGAAATTTCTTTTGGGAGCCTTGTCATCCGGGATAAAATGTTTTACAATGGAATCTATGAAAGAACTCTTCGTTTCCGCCGTACGCCTGCGGCGCGACCGTATAAAAAGCTATGACGAATACCCCTTTTGTATTCCACTGATCCGGGACATGAAAGAGATTACCTTCCGTAAAAACGTCACCTTCCTCATTGGCGAAAACGGCGTCGGGAAGTCCACCCTCATCGAAGCTCTCGCTCTCTCCCTTTCGCTCAATGCAGAGGGGGGATCGCAGAATATTCACTTCTCCACCTTTAACAGTACTTCCGACCTGTCCGACTACCTTTTTCTCACCAAAAACGGCATTCCGCGTTGGAAATATTTTTTACGCGCGGAAACGTTTTATACGCTGGCCAACGCCTACGAAGAACTGGATGGAAGGGGTATGCACGAGCGTTCTCACGGAGAGGAATTCAACGAGATATTCGACAGCTTTTCCAATCCCGGACTGTATCTATTGGACGAACCGGAATCGGCCCTCTCTCCCAAAAACCAGATGCGGCTACTGTGTATGCTGAACGATATGTCTAAAAAAGGCTCCCAATTCATTATCGCAACGCACTCGCCCATTCTGATATCCTACCAGGGCGGCGAAATCCTCGACCTGAACAACGGCGCCAAACGCATTGCCTATACCGATACGGAGATCTACCGCACCTATAAACGCTTTTTAGACGCTCCCGAAAGAATGCAATCCCTTCTCTTTGACAATTGATCTTTCCGCCGGATACCGCGGGTGATTTGTCAAATCAAGTGCAACACTTTTTCAATTTCTGCTCAAACAAATCTGCTGGAGATTTGTAGTTAAGTATTATTTTGGGTCTGGCGTTGATCAACGCCAGATTCTTTTTTAATGTTTTTCCCCCACGTGGGAGAGATTGCGTCCTTTAGGATAGAATTCTCGGAGTAGTCCATTGCTATTTTCATTAGTTCCTTTTTGCCAGGCACAGTATGGATCGGCGAAGTATACGTAACAGTGCAGTTTTTCTTCTATGTTCCGCCAGTTTCCAAACTCACTTCCTCTATCACAAGTTATGCTCTTTACCATCTCTTGCGGATATTGAGATAGTGCTTTTACAATGGTTTTTTCCATAGTTATTGCTTTTCTGTCCGGCATCCATACCGCATTCTATTGTTTTGCGTTGCGATATTCGTTCGGGGTTACGCCGGAATACTTTTTAAAGGTACGGGAAAAATGGCTCTGCGAAGAAAAGCCCAAAAAGAAGGCGATATCGACGACCGTTTTGTCGGTGTACCGAAGGAACCTCTTCCCCTCTTCCACTTTTTGTTTGAGGATGTATTCGGAAAGGTTCTCTCCTGTTTCCTTTTTGAAGTCGGTAGAGAGGCGGCACCTGCCCCGACCGAGGAATTTTGCCAATCCTTCGACGGTGATGGGTTCGGAAAGATGGTGGCGGATATAGTTATTGACGTCGATAACCAGTTTGGAAGAACTGCCGCCGTAAAGGAGTCGCTCCATGCGTTCGGCATAGTCCATGACGAGACGGTAATTGAGATTAGTCACGTCCTCGACGATTGTCATTAACTCGCATTTCTGAATGTACCCGTCGGACAGGCTCAAAGCGTCCTCTGCGTCCATTCCGCCGCGAATGGCGGTGCGAGAAACGAGGGTCGCCGTCACCACCAACAAGTTCTTTGCCTGCCTGAGACCGTTTTGCGCCATTACACCGCTACGGATAGCCGGGATGTTTTTGAAAAAGGTCTTCAATCCCTCAACGTCCCCTTTCCTTACCGCGCTGAGCCTGTATTCTTCTATATCGGCGGTGTTATGTAAAAAGACTCTGTCGGAGAACTCTTCCGACGTTTCCATTGCCTGTTTGACCGCTTCCGCGCCCAGTGTGTGGGCGCACCCCAATGCCTCCCCTTGTGTCCGCTTTGGAAGTGTGTAGGCAATAGAACGGCTCCTTGGCTTGCGCGCGCGTATGCGCGCGTTCTCGTTTTATTTTAAGCCAAGGAGCCGTCTAATTGCCAAGATGGGTTAGTAAGTTATTTTTTGTTTAGATATGATTTATGTGCCGAATAAAAATAGTATCACACAACCTCTTTCCTATGGATTCATCCCAACGAGGTCGTCCAAGGCCACGTCGAAGTAGATGGTCAAGGAAATGAGCGAATACATCAACGGCTCACGCTTGCCATGTTCCCACAGGCTGATGATACATGGCTTACGCCGATCTCACGTGCCAGCCGAACCTGACTGACGCCACGCTCTATGCATAATGCTTTTAGTTGACGGCAAAACGATTGGTCAGTATATCTTATCTACCCTATGACTTACAAAAGTTATATATAAAATCATACATTACTTCGCGCGAATGTCGCGCTATGCGATTGGTATTGTTGATGGTAAATGCGTGATTATCGGCAAAACGGGTGCTGTGGAACTCTGCACACTCTACGCCCGCGTCGCGCAATTTGCCGATCAACGTCTCTGCTTGTCCTTTTGCGAAAAAGTCTTTTTGAGCATATATAACCAACGCTTTGGGGTGCGAGGGCTTGACGAAGTCTACGGGCGACACGTAGGGCAAATATTTCCACGTAGCGAGGTCTTTGGGCTTGACGCCCGAGATGTCCTTGCACACGCCTGTGGTGATGCCGAATGGCAATCTGTGCTTAAGCGAATCTTCTATGTCGTAAACACCGCAGATATATACCGCATGAGAGAAACGTCCGTTCATTCTTCCGTACACTTCCCACAACTTGGGATTATCGGGTAGCATAGCCAGTAAGGATGCGTAGTAGGCGCCCGAACTATCCCCCGTCACCAGCATACGCGAGGTATCCATACGGTAGCGCTCGGCGTTGTCGATCACCCAGTTGAAGGCACGCACCAAACTACGCATAGGTGCGGGGCAAGGATATTCCGGGCCCAAGAGATGGTTGACGTTGACCACCATTGCACCCTTTCTTGCCATCTGCGCACAGTGATAAAGGCGAAACTCTTTGTCCCCTGCCGAGAACCCGCCGCCGTGTATCTCGAACACGACGGGGTATTTTTGCTCTGCGGGACGAGGGCGATACAGGACGTCCAACTTGAGGTCGGTCTCTTGGTCAAAGGGAATATCATGCTTGATCACCAAGCCTTTCATAGCGTCTGCAATCCCATCGGGCGGATTTTGTTTTTTGTAGAAGAGTTTATCTACCATCATAAAAAGCCGCTTGGTCCCTGTCTTTTTGACGGTGGGACACGGCGGGTCTACGTGGCTCTTTTGGTGTATATGTTTGACGTATGCGCCATTACCTGTGTAAGTATTCATATTTTTCTCCTGATCGTATCGTGCATTAGCGAATCGAGATATAGTGGTAATCGGTTTCGAGGGGAAGGCTGCGACGCTCGACCTGCTTGATGGCGTCGAAAATCATTCTTTCCATCTTTAGCATACATTCGTGTTGGTCGAACGCCACCGCCGAATGCAGATACTTTTCTTCGCAAGCACGCATTTCTTCGGGATGGTCCAACCAGTAGTCGATGACGCGGGCAAGATCCTCGGCGTTCAACGCCTTGAAGACACATCTGTCATCCACGGCGAAATTGTGCGTGGCGGATAGCTTACTGTCCGAAACGATGGTCATCTTGCCGCAAGCGATCGCCTCGATACAGCTGATGCCCTCCAATTCGATAATGGCGGGGTGAACGTACATATCCGCATAATTCAGCACGTCGATGATCTCGGTGCGAGAAAAAAACTTAAAGATAGGCGCAACGGGCAAATCGGCTGCCAGCCGGCGATATTGCTCTTCTTTGGCTCCCTCGCCACCCAAAATAAGTTGGATCCTGTCTTTGTACTTGCTATGCGCAATGGCTTTGATGAGGGTATCTTGACTCTTCTCGGTGGAATAGCGCCCCGTGGTGAGAATGACGATTTTGTCCGCGAATTCTTGGGGTTTGGCGGTCTCGCGCTTTCGCACGTATCCGTGCACGCCGTTACTGATGACGTAGCCGGGGGTAGAGCAACCAATCGCGCTCTCAAAGGTATCGCGAATAAACTGCGTGGGATAGTGGATGCAATCCACATGGCGATAGAGATGATCCCACATAAACCGATTGGTGACTTTATTGGCAAATTTGGACTTGTTGAGATGGAAATATGCGGTGATGTTTTCCGCCTGCGCGTGGAATCCTGCCGTGACGGGCAACCCCATCTCTTTGGCAATTTTGATGGCGGATAGGCCCAAAGGCATGGGGCACATAATATGCACGGCGTCCACGCCATCCAGCGCGGCTTTGATAACGCGCTTTTGGGGCTTCGCGATGCTCACGCCCACTTTGGCGACGTATGCATCCAACACTTTGCCGAAGTGCATATTGGGGACGACGTAATGGTTGGGTTTACCCTTGCTCGCTTGGTCGGCGCACAGCACGCGCACGTCGTGACCTTGCCCCTCTAAGAAGCGGATCAAATTGTAAGTTACCACGGCGGTGCCGTTGTTTTCTTTTCCGTATATATCGCAAACGACTGTAATTTTCATATCCATTACCTCTCTCGTTTATTTTGCTCCTTCGAGCACGTATACAAGTTAACATAAAAAAAGATGGGCGCCAATGCCCATCTCTTAACAGGTCAAAATCATCTCTTAACTTGCAATATAACGATTATTTTTCTCTGTCTTTTACCATATCCGGCACGGTAAAGGCAAGTAGGCCGACGCTCGCCAAGCAAAGGATAATGCCGAAGACAAGGTTGGTATAGCCCAAGCGGAAATCTTCCACTGTCAATAGGCTCAATCCCAACGAGAACATAGCCGAGCCGAAGATAGCCAACACGACCACACGCACCACGCCCCCGTGATGGAATAGAAAACGGCTCACGAAACTATCGATAAACACCAATGCGCCTATAAAGGTCAGAAGGAAGGGGACCGTCAAAGCGACCACGGTGGCGAGGTCGTGCGTGCAGAAGGCGCATCCCACGGCGATGATGGCGGCGTTCAAGGCGCCCATCACGCTGAAAAGGGGTCTGCGGCTCACGCCTATGATGATGATATTGATGGTGCCGTATACACAGAGTATCACGCCCAAGGTGATGCTGACCGCAGCGCTGACGTTCACGCAGAACAGAATGCCCATAGCCATAGCAAGGACGGAAACGAGTATTCGCTCGATATAGGACGTGACGACCTCTTTGCCGCGTATCGTCAAGGTGCCCCTGCCTTCCTCCTGCTCCACGACGTCGGCTGCCACGGCGGCCAAACCCATGACCCCCATCATATCGTCGATGATGGGCCGGAGGTATTCGCTGATGACCTTGTAGCCCGCTTGGTTGGGGTGCAAGCCGTCGTCGGTATAGCTGCGGTCGAACTCTTCGTCCCCCGATGTGATAACGGAATATACGTCGGCATATTGGTACCCGAAAGAAAGCGCCAATGCTTCGAGTTGGGCATTGATGGATCGGATGTGTCCGTGGCCGTACTTATAGCGGTTGTGAAAAGACACGTCGGAAACGGGGTAAACCGACTGCACCAGCACTTTGGCATACGGCAGGCGCGCTTTGATTTGCGACAAAACGTCGCGGTAGGTGTCGATGATAAAAGTCTCTACGTCATCGTATCCCTCGGAGAAGTTGTTGGCGCCGCCGTGTAATACTACTACCGAGGGTGACAAACCGAATACGCTCTCTTCGAGCCTGCCGCGAATCCCCTCGATCGTGTCGCCCGATATGCCGCGGTTGAATGCCTTAAGCTCGGGATAGTAGGTATCGAGGTTGCAGAAGTCGGTGATGCTGTCACCCACAAAAACCACGCCGCCCTTTTTGGCAAATCTGTTTTCGGTGCGAAACGCCATGCACGACGTGTTGTAAAGGCGTTTTAGATACACCGAGTCCATATTCATAATTTTGTTAAGATTTTTCATATATACTCCTCTAATATAATACTTTTGACTATAGCATAAACATAGCACTCACCACGAAGAGGTCGTCCTCGCGCCCGAAAGAAGCTGTGCCGCCGTACTTGGTGGCTACCGCTTTGATACTTTGGGTGCCAAAGCCGTGGTAGTCGACATCCCTCTTGGTGGTGCGAGGCAAGCCGCGTTTGTCAAAGTCCAGATCGGCAACGCAGTAGTTTTCGATGCGCAACGCATACACCGCGCCGTTGCGCTGGGACGAGAGGCGTATAAAGCGACAGTCCTCCTCCACCCCCAACAGATACTCTACGGCGTTGTCGATGGCGTTGCCAAAGAAACTATTGATATCGGCTACGCTCATAAATCCCAGCGCTTCGCCCTCTATCATAGCGGTGATTTGTATATGGTTGACGTCGCACAACAGCGATTTTTCGGTGAGTAGCACGTCCAAGGCCTCGTTGCCCGTGTGTATGTGCGCGTCGTATATAGAGATGGTGCGTTGCACCTCTTCCACAAAGGATTCGTCCATATTGCGCCCGGCCAAAAGGGTGCGCACCTGGTGTTTGAGGTCGTGGCACTTGAGGTTGATGAGCTGCATATTTTGCTGTTGCATCTCCATCTGACGGCGAAAACCCTCGTGCAACTGCCGCTCGGCCTCTTTTTCCTGCGTGCTTTTGACCCATTCCAACGAAAACCGCTGTACGAACAGCACGAACACGCCGAACACGCACAAAAAAGCATTGAATACCACGGGTATGGTGTTGAGTTCGCTTCCGTTAAAGTCGTTGTTGAAAACGTTGGTGCCCTGTATGCCCACGAGGACGTAAGAAAAAATAACGAAAAGGCCTACTATCGCCCGGCTACCCGTTCTATCGAAGGATTTGATAGCGCCGGCAAACGGCCTCGCAAAGACAAAGAATACAATGACCATCACCAAGAGGTGGAATGCGTAATAGAGCACGAAACTCCATACATTGTAGCCCGTAAACATGGAATAAAAGGGGGATCGAAACCCTAACGAAGCGATGGTTGCCTCGTATAAGCCGGAGGTCACCATCCTTGCGGCGGCTGCCGCGACGCTGGCAAACAATATGACGACGGGGCTTTCTTTGAAAAACAGAAAGAACAGTCCGGTGCCGGCGGCAAAAAAGAGAGAATTGGCAACGACGCGCATTATTTCTACGTTTTGCAACGTAAATTCAAGCCCCGCGACGTGCGCCTGATACACCCAAAAGGCCGCGACGGTGGCAAAACCGCCCAACGCCAACAGCCCCAACATCACGCGCAAAACGATGTGCTTGCGCCGACGGAAAGAATAGGCGAACATGGCCTCGTACACCACGATGCCAAACGCCGTAGATAAGTGCATGGCAAGATAGAAAACCAAATAGTCGCGCATACTATCTCCTGTTGACGAAGGCAAGCAATGCCTCCAAAAAGGCGGCTTTTTTGCCGCGCGAGAGGGGCAAGCACGCCCCGCCCACGTAGACGTCGACGCCATCGACGCGAGTTACGTGCCCCAAATTGACCAAATAAGCCGACGACGAACGTACAAAGCGATCGGCAGGCAAGCGTTTCTCTTCCTCCGCAAGGCTGCCCCAAAAGCGAAACTCGCCGCCCAAAGTGTGGTAGACGACATAGTGCTGCTCCACTTCTACGTAGAAAACGTCGGCGAGCGACACCTTGACGGTGCCCTCGGCAGTCTGCAACGCGACGGATTCGTCCCCCTTGCGCACGATATTCTTACGTACTCTTCCCATCATGGTTGCAAAAGCGGGATAGGTAATGGGTTTGACCAAAAAATCCAGTGCTTCCACCTCGTAACCTTTGAGGGCGTATTGTTTGAGATCGGTGATGAATACGAGCGGTACGTATGGGTCTACCACACGCAAACGCTTAGCTGTTTCCATACCGTTAAGAAGGGGCATTTCTATATCCATAAACACCACGTCGAACCCCTGCTTGTAGTTATCCAAAAACGACAATCCATTGGGGAAGTGCTTATATTCGATGGCTAAATCGCGCTCTTTCTGATAGCGCTCGATGTGCGCCATCAGAATGCGTGCTTGTTCTTCTTTGTCTTCGCAAATGGCAATGCGCATGGGTTCTCCTTTGTGATGGGCGAAAAAATACTCTTTATTTTGATTATATCTATTTTTTCTATCTTTATCAATGCAGCACCTACAACTGTCACATTGCCGATAAAGTGAAAAATCCTACCGATTAGGAGATAGCCGTTGGCGATTTCTGCCTTTTTTGCTATGGTTGGGATGTGCTAAGCAACGCACGAATCAAATGACGCATCGCAAAGGAGGCTATTATGAATACAGTGAAAAAAGCAGTCATACCCGTGGCAGGATACGGTACCAGATTTCTTCCCTACACCAAAGCGGTGCCCAAACCCATGTTGCCCATCGTCAATGTGCCCGCTATCCAAGTGATCGCGGAAGAAGCGGCCATGAGCGGCATCGAGGAGATCATCTTCGTGGTCGGGCAACACAAGGAGATCATCGAGGGACACTTCGGTGAGAATCCCGATCTGGAAGCAAAACTCCGGAGAGGCGGCAAGTTCGATTATCTCAACGCCATCAAATACCCCGAATCCATCGCAAAGATACACTTCGTCGTGCAGAAGCAACAAGGCGGTACGGCGGACGCCATCTTGGCTGCCCGCGACTATATCGGCGACGAACCCTTCGCCGTGATGTTCGGCGACGACGTAATGTACAACGAGGGCCGTCCCGTCATCGGGCAATTGATGGACGCCTACCAAGCGACAGGCAAGACGGTCATCGGTTGCAAGCAAGTGCCATTGAAAGACGTGCCCAAGTACGCGTCGTGCGAATACAGCGAAGCGGATGGCAGAATGTACGCCGTTACTCGGCTTGTCGAGAAGCCGCCCATCGAAGCGGTCAAGAGCAACCTCGCGCCCTTGGGACGCTACGTGCTGGCACCCACGATGATGGCGATATTGGAAACCCTCACCCCCGGGTTTAACGGCGAATACCAACTGACCGACGCTTTGGATATCGAGGCCAATGCGAACGGCGCCATCGCCTACGACTTCGAAGGCACGCGCTACGACATGGGCGATAGACTCGGCTTTCTCAAAGCCAACGTGGAGTTCGCCCTAAGGGATCCCGAACTTGCAGACGCGTTCATGGCCTATCTCAAGACCGTCGTTTTTGCCAACAGTATGAACGATATTACGCTCAACTTTGCCGATTTGCTTAACTTCGGTCGCACGCACGCTTTTCGCCCGTGATTGAAGTACAAAAGCAACACGTTACCTGAGGCATAATATTCATTATTATTCTATCCTAATTCGCACGCCCCAAAAATCACGTGTAAAAAAGAACACCTCTTCGATGACCGAAGAGGTGTTCTTAAAATTTACTCGTGGTGGGATATAACGGACTCGAACCGCTGACTTTCTCCACGTCAAGAAGACACTCTACCAGCTGAGTTAATATCCCAAATCGAGAGCATTATAGCACGATAAAAGGAAAAAAGCAAGCAAAAATTTTATTCTTTTGCACGAATTAAAAAAATTGAGGAAAGTGCGGAGAAAGTTTCCTTTTCATAGGTTGACATTCGAGAGGCTCGTGAGTATAATGTTAATGAAATTAATGTTAGGAGGAAGGCAAATGGAACCCGCAAGTAGCACGGGCACAGATGGCGGTTATTTAGGCGACGTTCCGTTGCAGGAGTCATTTGTCTCGCTTCGGACGCTGTAGCCCAGTTTTTGGGGAATAGATGACCTCTATCCTTGTGCCCGATTTACGTTTCAGCCGTAATGGAGGTTATCATGGATGAGCAAATTATTTTTTCTCTTCTTGAACAAAAGAATTTTAAAGAACTAAAGCCGATCCTCGCGGAAATGAACGGTACGGACGTCGCGCACATTCTTTCCGAGATCGATGAGAATGATCTACCCGTTGTTTTTCGACTTTTACCAAAAGATCTCGCCGCGGAGACCTTTGTCGAGATGGACAGCGATTTGCAGGAGATATTGATCCGGCGTTTTTCCGATAAAGAATTAAAACAGATCATGGACGAACTGTACGTTGACGATGCCGTTGACCTCGTTGAGGAGATGCCGGCTAACCTGGTACGTCGAATTCTGCAACAGGCGGATGCGGAGACGCGTTCGGCTATCAACACCATTCTGCAGTACCCGGAGGACAGCGCCGGTTCCATCATGACGACGGAGTACGTCTATCTCTATCCGGAAATGACGGTAGAACAGAGCTTTGCGCAGATCCGTGCAAACGGCGTTGACAAAGAAACCATCTATACCTGTTACGTCATTGACAAAAGCCGTCACCTACTGGGACTGGTCACGGTAAAAGATCTGTTACTGCACCCCTATCAAACGGTGATAGAAGACATCATGGAAGATAACGTCATCTACATCGAAACACACGCCGACAAAGAAACGGCGGCGCAGATGTTCGATAAATACTCCTTCCTTGCCATCCCCGTTGTTGACAGCGAAGTGCGACTGGTCGGTATCATCACCATCGACGACGCTATGGACGTCTTGCAGGAAGAGAACACCGAAGATATCGCGAAGATGGCAGCCGTAAAGCCCAGTGATAAACCCTATCTGAAGACCAGCGTTTTTGCCATTTGGCGCAACCGTATCCCCTGGCTACTCGTACTCATGGTTTCGGCCACCTTTACCGGCCTGATACTCAATAATTTCGAGGCGAAGCTCACCCTTATAAGCACGGTGTTGTTTGCCTGCGTACCCATGATCATGGATACCGGCGGTAATGCCGGTTCGCAAGCCTCCGTTACCGTCATCCGTGCTTTGGCACTCAACGAGATCACCACAAAAGACTTTTTAAAGGTCGTCTGGAAAGAAGTCCGCGCGTCCGTTCTTTTGGCGACATCGCTCGCCCTCGCCTGCTTTGCCAAACTGATGCTGATTGATAATCTCCTGTTCGGTTATCACGACTACACGCCCTTTACCTGCCTGGTCGTGTCCATCGCCCTAATGTGTACGGTGGTCATAGCTAAACTGGTAGGCTGTATGCTCCCGATGCTCGCAAAGAAAGTAAAGCTCGACCCTGCCGTCGTCGCCAGTCCTTTTATAACCACCATCGTCGACGCACTGTCTCTACTCATCTACTGCGGCTTGGCGGTAGTTCTCCTGGGATAATTTACCACTGTTTTAAATATAAAAAAGGCGCATTAGTGCGCCTTTTTCTTTTTTAATCAAAGCCTTAAGGAAGGATTTATTCCAGCTCGAACGCTCCGGTATAGAGCTGATAGTACTGTCCTTTTTGAGCGATCAGTTGATCGTGATTGCCGCGCTCGATGACCTTTCCGTGGTCGAGGACCATGATGGTATCGGCGTTTTGTACGGTGGACAGGCGGTGGGCGATGACAAAGACCGTTCTGCCTTTCATCAGTCTATCCGTCCCCTCTTGCACCAGTCTTTCGGTACGGGTGTCGATGGAGGACGTTGCCTCGTCCAAAATCATTACGGGGGCGTCGGCAACAGCGGCACGGGCAATGGAAATGAGCTGGCGTTGACCCTGGGAGAGGTTGGCGCCGTCACTTTCCAGCATGGTATCGTATCCGTCGGGAAGACGGGTGATAAAGTCGTGCGCGTTGGCGATTTTTGCCGCCTCTTCCACCTCTTCATCCGTGGCGTCCAGTCTTCCGTAGCGGATATTTTCACGCACCGTTCCGGTGAAGAGGTTAGTGTCCTGCAAAACCATGCTAAGAGAGTGACGCAGGTCGGCTTTCTTTATTTTATTGATGTTGATGCCGTCGTAACGGATCTTTCCGTCGGCGATATCGTAAAAGCGGTTAATAAGGTTAGTTATCGTCGTTTTGCCCGCTCCCGTCGCGCCTACGAATGCGTATTTTTCACCCGGCGTTGCATGCAAGGAGACGTCGTGAAGAACGATTTTTTCGGGGACGTACCCGAAGTCCACGTCGTGCATTTCGATATCCCCTTTGAGCGGAACGTAGGTGATCGTTCCGTCTGCCTGGTGCGGATGTTTCCACGCCCACATACCGGTGCGCTCTTCCGTTTCCGTCAGTTCACCGTTCTCGTCATATTTAGCGTGTACCAAGGTAACGTAGCCGTTGTCTTCTTCCGGTTTTTCGTCCATGAGGGCGAAGATCCTTTCCGCGCCGGCGAGTGCCATGACGATGGCGTTAATTTGCTGGCTGATCTGACTGACCTGCATCGTGAACTGTCTACCCATGGTCAAAAATCCAATCACGACGGGGATCAGCGTCGACGCCGTTTTAGATACGCCCATAATGCCGACGTTGATGCCTTCGTTTACAATGATAAGGGCGCCCACGAAGGCCAAAAGAACGTACATTATGTTACCGATATTCCCCAATATGGGCATGAGGATATTGGCATAAGTATTGGCTGAACGGGCATCCAAAAAGAGTTGTCCGTTGATTTCATTGAATTTCTTTTCCGCTTCTTCCTCGTGGCAAAAGACTTTAATGACCTTTTGTCCGTGGATCATTTCTTCGATATAACCCTCTGTTTTTGCGAGCGTTCTCTGCTGACGAATGAAGTATTTTGCGCTGTTCCCGCCCACTTTTTTGCTGACAAAAAGCATGATTACCACGCAAGCAAGGACGATCAGAGTCAACCAGATACTATAGTAGAGCATGACGCTGAAAACTACGACGATCATAATCGCCGATTGGAAGAGAGAGGGTAAGCTCTGCGAAACGAGCTGACGAATGGCGTCGATATCGTTGGTATAATAACTCATGATATCGCCGTGGTTATGGCTGTCAAAATACTTAATCGGGAGATTTTCCATCCCTCTGAACATCTTGATACGGACGTCGTTGAGGAAGCTCTGCGTCACGATCGCCATCGTTCTCGTTCTGATATAGCTCGCCAAAATGCCGACGAAATAAATACAAGCCATGACGGAAACACCGATAATGAGCGAAGCCATGACTTCGTCTGCGAGCTTGCCCGTCGAGAGTAGGTTCTGTGTCATATTGATAATATAAATGCTTGCGCCGGAAGTTGCTATTGCGGATAAAACAAGGCACACAGCGACCAAAATAAGTTTCTTTTTATATTTAGAAAACAGCTCTTTCATCAGTCTGGAAAAAGTGCCTTTTGCGTTTATCGCCATACCCTTACCTTTCATTTTTACGGGACCCATACTATTTGTCCTCCTTGTTTTGCGAGCGATAAACGTCTTGGTAGATGTCGCTGGTCTGCATTAACTCGGCGTGCTTGCCGACGGCGACGATCTTACCGCCGTCCATGACGACGATTTTATCTGCGTCCTGCACAGATGCAACACGCTGCGCGATAATGATTTTTGTCGTGTCGGGAATCTTTTCGGCAAACGCCTTCCGGATCATGGCGTCCGTCTTCATATCGACGGCACTCGTCGAATCATCCAAAATAAGGATCTTGGGTTTTTTCAACAGCGCTCTGGCTATACAAAGACGCTGTTTCTGACCGCCGGAGACGTTGCTCCCGCCCTGCTCGATATAGGTATCGTACCCGTCGGGGAAGGTCTCGATAAAAGAGTCGGCGCAGGCGAGAACGCACGCCTGTTTCATCTCCTCATCCGTCGCTTCTTTATTGCCCCAACGCAAGTTGTCTTTTATCGTACCGCTGAATAATTCGTTCTTCTGCAACACTACGGAAACAGCGTTACGCAGCGACTCAATGTCGTATTCTTTGACGTTTCTGCCGCCGACAAATACCTCCCCTTCCGTCGTGTCATACAAACGGGGTATAAGCTGAATGAGAGTGGATTTGGCGGAGCCGGTACCACCCAAAATACCCACCGTTTCTCCACTATTTATATTTAGGTTGACGTCGGAAAGCGAATTACGTTTGGCTTTTTCCGAATACTTAAAGCTGACGTTTCTGAATTCCACCGATCCGTTTTCCACCACCGTAACGGGATTTTCCGGATTGGTGATCGTGCTTTTTTCGTCGAGGACTTCAGTAATTCTTCTGCCCGATTCCACCGCCATCGTGACCATAACGAAAATCATGGATAGCATCATCAGACTCATGAGCGTCTGCATGGCGTACTGTATCAGACTGGATATCTCGCCCACCTGGATATTATCGCCGAGAGGTTTTGCCATGCCGAGGGCGATTACGGACCCGATAAACACGGTAAACAACATAGCTATATACATGACAGAAGACATCATCGGCTCCAAAAACGCCATAATCTTTTCCGCGTAAATAAAGTCGCTTTTGAGGTTGTTACTTGCGGCGGAGAATTTATCCTTTTCGTAGTCCTCCCTGACATAGGCCTTTACAACGCGCATTCCGCGTACGTTTTCTTGAACCGATTGGTTGAGTTTATCGTATTTTTTGAAGATACGTTTAAAAATCGGCATTACTTTTCTGAAAAGAAGGATACCGAAGGTCGCCATGACCAGCATAAGTCCGAGGGTGATTAAAGAAACCGTTTTGCTGATCTGGAAAGAAAGGATGATGGAAATGGTAAACATCATCGGACCGCGGATGCCGCCGCGAATGACCATCATATAGGCATTCTGCACGTTGGCAACGTCGGTGGTCAATCGGGTAACCAGACTGGTGGAACTGAATTTATCAATGTTGGCAAAGGAAAAATCCTGCACGGCGTAAAAGAGGTCGTGACGGAGATTTTTTGCAAAGCCGGCCGAGGCGTTGGCGACCGTTTTACCGGCAATGGCGCCGCATGACAAACTGAGTATGGCAAAGACCACCAAAATGACGCCGTGGAACACGATACCCACGATTACGTCGCCGTTTGCCCAACCCATCAGAATGGAATTGATCCCGCCTACGATACCGGAACTGCTCGTCTTCGTCTCCAAGGAAAAAGACTGCAAAGTATTGATTAAACTTGCGGTAATCAACGGCAAAATACACTCTAAAAGCACCTCGAATGCAATAAAAAGCGGAGTGAGAATGCTGTCCCTTTTGTACTCCCTGACACATGCGCTTAACTTTTTCAGCATAATTTACTTCCTTATTTTTTCAAAACAAAATTATTATATCAATTAAAAAATAATTATGCAATTCTTTTATATAAATAACATAATAATTCCACAATAACAAAAAAAGTAAATATAATCGAGCCTTTTTTTCGTTTTATCTTGAAAAAAAATCCGACCTATGATATACTCACAAGCGGAGGAAAATATGGACAAATTAAAATTAGGGATAATCGGGCTGGGCGGCAGAGGTCAAAGCATGACGCACGTTCTAGCCCGTATGAAAGACGTAGAAATCCTCGCTGTTTGCGACGAGTATAAAGACAGAGCGGAAAAAGGGGGTAAAATTGCACGCAGAGACAACCCTCTTATCACCACCGACTACCACAAAGTCATCGAGATTGCCGAGATACAAGCCATAATGATCTTCACCTCGTGGGAGAGCCACATTCCTCTAGCCATCGAGGCGATGAAAGCAGGCAAAGACGTCGGCATGGAAGTGGGCGGAGCCTATGCCCTTCAAGACTGCTTCGACCTCGTAAAAACAGCGGAAGAAACGGGAAAACAGTGCATGATGTTAGAAAACTGCTGCTACGACAGGTTTGAACTGATGGTCAAAAACTTGGTCGATCAAGGTAAATTCGGCACCGTCGTTCACTGTGAAGGGGGTTATTGTCACGACCTGCGCGGAGAGATCGCCTTTGGCGATAAAAACAGACATTATCGTTTAAGAAATTATTTAAAACGCAACTGCGAAAATTACCCCACGCACGAACTGGGTCCAATCGCAAAAATCCTGAAAATAAACGACGGCAACCGCATGGTCAGCCTTACGTCAACCGCGTCGAAATCTTGCGGTTTACATGAATATTTTACCTTAAAACGCCCCAATGACAAAGAACTTATTGACGCCGAAGTTAAACAAGGCGACGTCGTTACCACCACGATAAAGTGCGAAAACGGCGAAACCATCGTACTGACGCTGAACACCACTTTACCCGGCGTTTATTCCCGTAAATTCACCGTAAACGGTACAAAAGGAATGTACCGCGAGGACGGAGACGTCTTTATTCTCGAAGGAGAAAAACCGCGTGGGTTTATTCGTAGAGAAATGAAAATGAAAGGCAAAAATCACGTCCGTCGCTATGAACATCCTATCTGGGTCAAATACCGCAGAGAGCGCAAAAAAGGCGGACACGGCGGTATCGACTATCTCGTCTTACGCGCTTTTGTCACAGGTCTGTTGGAAAATAGGTATCTACCTATCGACGTCTATGACACCGCCGCTTGGATGTGCATTACTCCCCTTTCGGAAATCTCCATTGCAAACGGGTCACAACCGGTAGAAATTCCTGACTTTACGCACGGAATGTACAAAAATAGGACCGAAAGGAACGGTGGGATGTACGATTTAAGCTAAGAAAGACGCGCATAGCATATTTCTTTACATCCCCATCAAATATTATTAAAAACTTAAAAAAGTCAATATATACTTGCATAAATACGCCGAGAAGTGCTATACTACTCGGCGTAATCCATTTCCTTGGGGGTGTTTTAGATTCGACTTGCTCGAGGGGGGATGGTAAGCATGCCGGTGTCCTGTCTCCGTGAATCAGGAAAAAAAATAAACGACAATCAAAAAGTCAATTACGCTTACGCTGCTTAATGCGTAGCCGTCGTGACCGTGACGCCCACAGGCGCGGGATCGGCGTGTGTTTATGTGGGGAACCGAGTTCGGGTTGGGTACGCCCCGAAAACGGAATTTAGTACCTAGGAAAAGCCGAGCGCGTTTGTACGCAGAGCCGGACGACAATTAAATGCAAACTGAGCATGATAGAAAGCCATCTTTAAGCGCGTAAGGACCGGGGTGCAAGTCCCCGCATCTCCACCATTTTAAGCAAAAACAGGCATTTTCGCCTGTTTTTTCTTTAAATCAGTAAATAATGGACTGCACCACGGTCGAGGGGCGCGACGCGTTAAAAAAACGACACAGTGCGTCGTTTTTAGCCAAAGCGTGCAAGAGCTATGCTCGCCGCAGCAAGTCCCCGCATCTCCACCAAAAAGGGCTTATCCGCACACCCGGATTAGTCCTTTTTATATCAAATTCGCTTGTCGGATTTGATTATAATATGAGCGTAGCGAATTATAATTCGAGCCGAAGGCGAGTTATCATACGGCATAGCCGTCAGAAAACAAATCCTCGCGAATTTGAATGATAATTCGGACAATGTCCTCAAATGATAATGCGCTTTGCGCATATGATAACGTCGCTTCGTAGAAAACTCCGCTTGAATTTTTCATAAAGTTCCCCACAAAAGCAAGCGTAGCACATTCCTCGCCAGAGTAAACGGGGAAAAACATTGTTTTTACTTTTCCATTTAAACAACTTTTTTGGATACTCTCTTATGCTCGCATAACACGCTTGATTGTTTCATAATAAAGGCTCGCTTAACGCTGTAAAGCAGTGCACAACAAATATAGTGCGCCTATCTTTATTATCGTTCTTGTTGTTTTGGTTTTTTAGAAAGCATTATATTAACCAAAATGCCCAAGATTAGAGCAACAGCGACTTCGGTCAATGTGACGGTTCCTATAGTCAATTCCAGACCACCAATACCGACAATAAGAATTGTTGATACCACAAACAGGTTTTTATTATTATCGAGGTCAACCGATTGTACCATTTTCAAGCCACTGACTGCGATAAAGCCATAAAGCGCTATGCATACGCCACCCATTACGCAAGGCGGAATCGAGTCGATAAAGGCGACAAACGGTGTGATAAAAGAAGCAAGGATACAACTTATAGCCGTGGCGAATATTGTAATAACCGATGCATTACCCGTCAGTGCGACACAAGCAACCGCTTCGCCATAGGTCGTGTTTGGACAACCGCCGAAAAATGCACCAACGGCAGAACCTACGCCGTCACCAAACAGCGTATTGTGCAATCCCGGTTCTTTCAAAAGGTCGTGCCCGATAATCGTCGATAGATTCTTGTGGTCGGCAATATGTTCGGCAAATGCAACAAACGCTACGGGAACATACGCAATAAAAATCGTTAACACATATCCCCAAGATAACTCTTTTACGCTTGAGAATGCTTTAATGAATATCAAGTCGGGCAAACTTATAAAGGTCTTTATCGTTACGCCGTCTGCTAACATATATCGAGAGAATACGCTGAAATCTATTATTTTCAAAGCATCAACTTGACAAGCATTACCGATGGCAGTAAAGATGGCGGCTACCGCATAGCCCGAAAGAATACCGATTATAAATGGTATCAGTTTTATTGTTTTTTTGCCGTATGTTGAGCACAGCATGGTAACGGCAAGGGTTACAAAACCGCATAACAGCGCTATCCATTTTGAGCCAACCATTTGGCTACCCACATTCTCAATAATATTCGGCACGCCGTTCTCGACCGAAACCGCATATTCTGTTACCGTGCGCATCACATCGCCTTTTAGTAAATCTGATATTGCCGTACCCGCTAACGATAATCCGATAATAGCGACAGTTGGACCGATGACAACCGCGGGCATAATCTTGTTGAGCCAATTAACTCCCACAAATTTAATTACTACACCGATGATAACGTAAACCAATCCCGCAAAGATTGCACCGATTATTAGTCCGAGCCACCCAAGCGACATAGAAACGCCACCTGCAAAGGCGGCGAGCATTGACTTAATAAATGCGAATGAGGACCCGACAAAAACGGGGCTTTTTAATCTTGTCAATAAAAGATAGGTTATTGTGCCAACGCCTGCACCGAACATAGCAGCGGCAGGTGTCAATCCATTGCCGACAATAAGAGGCACGGCAATCGTCGCCGCCAATACAGCAAGCATTTGTTGTATGGCAAACATAATGATACGGTTGATTTTTGGTTTGTCTTTGAGGTCGTACAAAAGTTTCATATTAACTCCTTTTGGGCTAAAAAAATCACATAGCCCGATTTGATTTGGGTATGTGACGAAAAATGAACGGAGTACGTCCCGAAAAATTCACATTGATTTTGTAAAGTATAACACGAATAAGTCGCTATGTCAATCAAAACAAGTCATTATAACCGTTATTTCACTTAATGATTTTTTGCGCATTAAGTCGGTGATATAAAAGGGCTTTTTACATTACTCTTTGCCCACCATACTTGGCTTATCCGCACACCCTGATATCGGAAAAAGGTGTGCTGATTTGCTTTTTATTACCAGTAAATATCAATTCCTATCTTCCGGACGATAATGATGAATAATAATGAGAAATGATAGAAGACGCCTTTTATTGGGCGTCTTTTCTTTTCTACCGTTGTTTGAATTGAGCACATTTTAAAAGTTTTTTGAATTTTCTCCATAGATTTTTCTTTGTTGTCATACCTGTTGTAGCACATTCCTCGCCGGAGTAAACGCGGGAAAATAATTGTTTTTATCGATTTATTTCCCAAGATAAAAAGCACAATTTTTCCCCTTTGTCGTTGACTTCGGTACACTCGATAAAATCGGAAAAACGATATTGATACAGACGCTGATACAGAAAAATGTAATCGATGATGAAAAGGTGGAAATCCATTGCAATTATTGCGAGAATATGCCACTAACTCCCGAAGGTGACGATCCTCAAGACTATAGTCTTGGGGATGAAAAAGAGGGGTGTACGAAACAAGACCTTACCAGTCCACCATTTAAAGCAAAAACAGGCATTTTCGCCTGTTTTTCATTAAATCAGTAAATAATGGACTGCACCACTGTCGAGGAGCATAGTCCCATGCAACTGTATCATAAAAGTCGCATTTCTGGCAAATTAGCCTACTAAATTTGATGAAAAAACCATGCAAAAAAGGGACTTCTTTCACCCAAAAAATGGACAGGATGACCAGGATTCTAAATATAATATTGACATTTTTTACTGATTTTTCGTATAATTAAGATAGAAGGAAAATAGTCATTGATAACACAGGATTTTGTTCTTATTTTTAGAGGTGACACTCATGAAAAAACTATCAATATTTATTGCTATCATCTTACTGATACTGTGTTTAACCGCCTGCGATCCGGCCTGGCCCGATATCGACAGCATTGTTAAAATCGATGAGATCGTTTCCATCGAAAAAATCGACTATAGCAGTCCCAATCGAAAAAGATCAACGATATTTTACAGGATTTTTAACGATCCAATACCATTTGAGAACGGCAATTATACCATCCTGGATGTTATCGATAAAGAAGAGGAACAAGAATTTATCGAAAAACTCAGTCAATACGTCTACGTAACGAGCGACAGATGGAATTCTCCGGACGGAATCAGCATAAAAATCACCTACAACAACGGAGAATTCTTAATAATAAATTACGATTACATAGGCGAATATTCCGCAGATGGCACCTACATCAAACGTTACGGAGTTTACCCCGGGAAAAAAGAAGACTATGAAGAAATGGTTTCCGACTGCTTTGATGAATAATTATTCAGTGGTAAATGTTGTCAATTAATGCACACTTTCAATAAATTATTGACATTTTTATACCATTTTTGGATGTTTTTCACGTGAAACAAAATAATAATTATAGGAAAAAATAGTCACTTCCATCTCCCTTTTGGCGTCCAGATAAAAAACATTGATTGGAAACCCACATACGGATAAGATTAAAAATAATCAATACTAAAAACTGTCCATATATTGTAAAGAATTTCCCATTTTTGTTTGATTTGGGCTAATTTCAAGCATATCTCGCGCCATTATTGCATTACAGAAAGCACTATTTAATCAAAAACACCCGCATACGCACAGAATAAAAAGATTAAATTGATACCATACCACCAGAAAGCACAATGAAACAAAATACCGACTTAAACTCGCAGAATTATGTCTCTGAAATAAGGCAAATCACATCCAAATAACAATAAATAATTGCATATGGCAACCTGCTTCCCTATATAATGTTATCGCGCCATCCTGGCGCGTTTCACATGAAACATTTTCCTAAATTGGCTTATTTTTGCGTATTTTCTTCAATAATTATTTGTTTTCATTCCATATTTATTGATATTTTTTTGTCATATTTTCGTTTTTCTATATAATTTGCTTGCAAAAAAATATTCTTTCTGCTATTATACTGCTCAGAAGATGTTTTCCTTGCCTCACCATCTTCATAAAAAACAAGGAGATTTCTATTTTGAAAAGAATCAAACAACTTTTTAACGAGTTTTCCGTTCTGCAAAAGAATTTGCCCCCTCTTGTCGTTGCGATGTTCTTTTTATCCATCGTTTCGATGAATTTATTAGCAAACAAGAGCATTAACGGGTTGCCGGGATGGCTTGCACTGGACTGTGGCATTATTTTTTCTTGGGTGACCTTTCTTCTTATGGATATGATCGTTAAGCGTTACGGCATGCGCGCCGGTAACTTTCTATCATTTGCCGCCCTGCTTGCCAATCTTTTTATTGCGCTGATGTTTTTCATCGCCGGCGTCATTCCCGGTACATGGGGCGAAAGCTACGTAGAAGGGAGCGAAGCGATAATCAACGCTGCTTTGGACGGCACTATACGCGGCACCTGGTTCGTTTTACTCGGTAGCAGCGTTGCCTTTTTCCTCGCCGCCATCATCAACAACGCCCTTAATTATCTTATCGGAAAGGCGATAAAACAGAAGAATTTCGGCGAATTTGCCCTTCGCGCGTACGTTTCAACGTTCATCGCGCAATTTATTGATAATTTCACCTTCGCCCTCATTGTCAGCCATAATTTCTTTGGCTGGAGCATGATTCAGTGCGTAACCTGCGCGCTAACCGGCGCCGTTGTAGAACTTCTTTTTGAAGTTGTTTTTTCACCCATCGGTTACAAAGTCGCAAAAAGATGGGAAAGAAATAAAGTAGGTCAACCCTATCTCGACTATTTAGCAAAAAAGGAGGCAACATGAAAGTATTGATTACGGGTACTTCCCGCGGAATCGGTAAAGAAACGGCAAAAAAATTCCTTGAAATGGGCCATACGGTAATCGGTATGGATATTGTTCCGCGTTCCATCGACCATGCAAACTACACCCACCTCATCGTCGATGTTGCCGTCGACCCCCTGCCCGAGATCGGCGGCGTAGAAATACTCATTAACAACGCCGGCATCCAGAGCCAAACGGAGAAGGACATTGCCGTCAACCTGAACGGAACCATCCGTATCACCGAGAAATACGCCTTTCAGGACGCAATTCGCGCCGTGGTGAACGTTGCCTCTTCCAGCGGCACAACAGGCTCTGAATTCCCCGAATACGCTGCGAGCAAAGGCGGCATGATTGCCTATACCAAAAATATTGCTCAGCGTTTATCAAAATTCGGCGCCACGGCGAACAGCATTTCTCCCGGCGGCGTCGTAACCGAATTGAACGACCACATACTAAACGATCCGAAGCTATATTCCGCCGTCAAAAAAGAAGCGCTTCTTCATAAATGGGCAACTGCCGAAGAAATAGCCGACTGGATATACTTTATCGCCGTTATCAATAAGAGTATGACGGCGCAGGACGTTCTTATCGACAACGGCGAGAGTGCAAATTATAACTTTATCTGGTGATTTACCGTTTTTTATACCAATAATAATCGACGTATTCGTCTGAATTGACAAAATTCCGGGCATTGGTTATTCCATTATTTAAAGCGGTTAACGTTCCATCGATTTTGTTTTCCCAGTTTTCTATAGCGTCTTGTTCGCTCGCTTTTAATCTATACCAATAATCGGCATCCTCAAAAAGGATTCTTTGCAAGAAAGTACATCCCGAAAAAACACCGTTCCCGATATATTCAACGTTCTTACCGATAGAGATGAGCCTTATGTCAAGATTATTTTTAAATGCTATCGTATCGATACCTACGATATTTTTCAATCCATGTATCCCGTCGGAATATTGCCCGAGTATGATTACATCCGATTCCTCACCCTTGTATCCCGTGACGAAATATCCGTCGTATGCTCCCCGATATTCGCATAATAAACCCTTATCTGCGATATAATATTTTGCAAGGGTAAAGGTGACGTTATAATAGGGATTTACATTCCATTGTCCGATAATATCGTATTCTCCGATGCCCTCATTATCCTCTCTTGACAAACGAATATCCAATTCTTCTTCCGGTTTTTCCGATAGATAACTGAACGTCAGTTCTTGCCGTTCATCTCCGGCAAAAGTAAATTTATCTTCGATCCTGATAAAAACTTCCTTGACTTCTTCAACCATCCACAATCCGCAATTATGATCGCATTCTCCGTCTCTATCGTCGTCGATATGTCCCAATGCCGCGATCTGCTGGATATTTTCCTTTGCCACGCAGTCTTTTCTTGTACAGTGGTGAGAACGTTCGCCATCGACCGTACACGTCGCGGGAATATCTATCGTCCATTGGCTGCTGAATTCATGTCCCAGGACACTGATTTTTTTGTTTTCCGCTTCATTGCAAACGGAACATCTACGGGTTTCCACCCCTTCCGCCAGGCAGGTCGCTTCCGTCGTCGTTTTCCACCCGGAGAAGCTGTGACCTTTTGCCAGAATAACTTTCGTCTCCTCCGTTCCGCATTCCTCACAAACGCGCGATTTTAACCCGTCTACAGTGCACGTCGGGCTTATTTTCTCCTCCCAATCGGTAAAGACGTGTCCCTTTTCGGCAATTTCTCTTGTTTCAACGTATGAACAATGCAGGCAATTGGCTCTTTGCACTCCCTTTTCCGCACACGTCGCAGCCTGCGCGGTCACCCATGAATCAAAAACATGACCCGCCGGTATTTCTTCTCCCTCGTCGGGAATATTGCACCTTACGCAATGGTGCGTTTTTCTTCCCGTCGTATAACATCCTGCTTCTTCGTCGACAAACCACTCGCTCGAGAAACTATGCCCCAATGCCTCAATATCTCTTTCTTCTCTCTTTCCGCAAATTTCACAGTGACGCACCTCTGAACCTTTTTCGGTGCATTTTACGGCTTTGGCCTCCTTCCAGGATGAAAAAACGTGTTCTAAAGCGGGAAGAACCTCAACTTCAACTTCTCCGCATCTGCTGCAAGTGCGTCTTCTTTCTCCTTCTTTTGTGCAAGTCGCAGCCGAGGTAATCGTCCACTCTTCATAAATATGAGTTTTTGCAATGATTCTCGTTTCCACTTTTTGGCAACGAGGACATTTTCGGGTTTCCTCTCCGTCTTCTACGCACGTTTCCTGTTTGGATACGTACCATTCTCCGAAAGCATGTCCCAAAGGACCGATTTCTTCCGTCCTTACCGGTTTGTGACATATTCCGCAAATAAGCTCCTGTTCCCCATTCTCCTCGCAATAGGCTTCGACGACTTGCCAACTCCCCTCGCCATGCTCCGGGGAGAGAGGAATGCTTCTTGTTTCTTCTTCTCCGCAAATAATGCAAGTACGCGTTTCTACGCCCTCTTCCGCACAGGTAGATTCTTTTGTAACTTCCCACGGCGTATAGCTATGCAAAAAACCATTGGATGAAGATCCGCATGCGGACAGAAGCAGCGTCGTCATAATCGCCAAAAACAGACAGATGATCAAAAATGTTGTTCTTTTTCTCATTTGCGCAAACTCTCCTTCGCCCTATTCGGGAAATTAAGACTTGGCTTATCTCTTTTTTGTTCCGGTTTTTCATAAACGCGTCCTTCCGGCATTTTATACGTCTCGAAATAGGGAACCGATTTCCTTTTTTTGCGTGCGGAAGCATACTGCTGAAAAAGACCATTGAAATTGGTCCTATCTTCGGAAAAACCGGATGTATCAGGCGTCGATCGCTCCGTTTCCTTTGCGCCGGCACCGGCGTTATATTTAATACATTCCACCCTTTGTTTGGCGATAAGTAAACTTTCCTCTATAACTTTCGCAGAATGCCTATAATAACGTAAAGGATTTTTCAGTCGTTTTCGATAAGATATTACGTTGACAACAAAAAATACGATACAAATAACCGCAATTGCCAAAAAAATAAACCGCAGTCCTAAAGTAAGAGTACCGGCGACCTGCTCTCCAAAAGTTATAAAAATTTTTTTCGCCCCCATATCAAGCGCCGACGTAAGCGGTAAAAACGAATCCCAAAAGATGGATAAAACGTAAAATAACGCAATAAAGATCGTCGGAATACCGATAATAAACGCCAGAAACTGCTGGATCAGATACTGCCTCCTGATGTCACCGGCAATTTTTTCATATTCGGCTTCATAAGTCCCCTCCATTCTGGCTACCAACGCATCTTCACCGATAGTCACAGGGCGTTTAATAAGAACTTTTCTCTTACATGGTTTTCCATCGCAATCGTCTTTTACAACAACAGACCAACCGAAAGAAGACAAGTCGTCTATGTTCCAGACTTCCCCCATTCCGTACTGGCGCTCCCTTCGGACGCCCATTATCGTGATCGCCATATTACCTCCAATTAGCCCCAAGGTGCTAATCATGTCTTATTTTACAATACGAATGTTAGAATGTCAATAGTTTTTTAATTGCAGCCTTATCTTTTTCGTCTGTAAACGGCGAAAAAGGTGTAGAAAAGACGGTTTTCGGCAAACACGAGTGGGCAAATAAACAGAAATTTTATATTGTCCTCAGTTGGATCCGATAAATTCCATTTTCTATAAGAAATGAAGTACGCCGCCCCTGTCTCTTACCTGAAACGTTTTTTATTTATTAATAATTGCATAATTAGAAATATGGATATCATTATTGCAGATAGAATCAAAGAACTTATGAAAGAAGAGAAACTCAACCAAACGCGTCTGGCTGAAAAAATCGGCGTAAAACAAAACACCATAAGCGCATGGGTACTTGGGAAAAAAGAGCCGAGCATTAAGTCTCTTTGGCTGCTTGCCGACTACTTCAACGTCGATATCGATTATCTGGTAGGGAGAAAAGACTTTTTTTAATAATGACCGCGAGGACGCTGAATATACTTTTATTTGATTAAAGCGTTTTTTCATACGTCCTTTCTCTTTCGGGAGATTTATATAAAAAGCACACCGTTTTCGCGGTGTGCTTTTTGTTTATACGTTTTATTTCTCTTATTCTTTCGGCTCTTTCATGTCTTCGAGCTGATCGTCAACTTCGGTGCTACCTTGAATGGTTTCTTCGATGGGACGCTCCTCGGGATGTCTGGAGAGCTTATTGAAGAATCCGCTTATTGCATCGTCCATTTTGTCAACGATACCCTTTTTCTCGAGGAAATACAATCCAACGAGGACCAGAGCAAGCAATCCAAAGCCAATCGCCAAGGTGATACCGGCCGACGCGCCGTAAGAAGTACCGATGCTCGTTGCGGTCACGAATCCGGTAATAAGGTAAGTAATGCCGGAAATGAGCGCCACTGCGGTAGCATAGGGCAATTGCGTCTTAACGTGGTCGATGTGGTTGCACTGTGCGCCGGAGGATGCCATGATCGTGGTATCGGAAATGGGGCTGACGTGGTCGCCGTACACAGCGCCGGCAAGGACTGCCGACATCGTCAAGAAGAAGAGACCTTCGTTAGAAGTTGCCGACATAACGGCGGTGGCAATAGGAATAAGCACGCCGAAGGTACCCCAGGACGTTCCGGTTGCAAAGGAAATAAAGCAAGCAAGCAGGAAGAATACGAACGGGATAATACCGATAGCCATGCTGTCAGCGGAGATGTTCGCTTGAACGAATGCTTTAGCATTCAACGTTCCGTCCATAATAATTTCGCCTGCTTCGTCAATGCCTTCGCCCTTGGCTCCCATGAGAGCGCCGAGCGTCCAAGCAAAGGTAAGGATCAAAATGGCGGGGACCATGGATTTAAAGCCTTCTGCGATAGAACTCATGCAACCTTTGAAGCTGATAGCTTTGGTCACGATATAGAAGATAAAGGTGATAACCAATGCGATAAAGGAACCCATAGCAAGAGCGGATCCGGCGTCGCAGTTACTGAACGCTTCTAACACGTTCTCCGATTGCAGTGTCGTTCCGATTACACCGGCATCCCAATCGTAGAAATAACCGTTGTAAATCATTGCGCCAACGCAGCAGATGATCAGCGTAACGACGGGAAAAACGAGGTTAATAACTTTGCCTTTGACTTTGGCATCCATTTGAACGTCCTCGGTGGGAAGTTCTTTTTCTCCGGCATTGAGGTCTCCGGTCTTTTCCGCGATCTTCTCGTTACGTTTCATTTTGAAGAAATCGAGCTTCAACAGAACGGTCACGACCATAAAGCCGATGGTGAGCAGCGCGTACATATTGAACGGAATGGTTTTGATAAAGGTAACGATACCATTATCGCCTGCATATCCGGCAACAGCCGCCGCCCAAGAAGAAATAGGCGCGATAATACAGATAGGAGCCGCCGTCGCATCAATAAGATAAGCGAGTTTAGCGTGGGATACCTTGTGTTTATCGGTCACCGGTCTCATAGCGCTACCTACGGTCAAGCAGTTAAAGTAGTCGTCGACGAAGATCAACGCACCCAAGCCTACGGTCGCGAGTTCCGCACCGGCTTTGGTTTTGATTTTCGACGAAGCCCACTCGCCGTACGCTTTGCTACCACCCGTTTTGACCATCAACACGGCAAAAATACCGAGTATCACCAAAAAGACGAGTATGCCGCCGTTCCCTCCGAGCTGGTTCGCCATGGTAATGAACAGGTTGCTGATCGCTTCGACCGGGTTTCCGCCGGCGAGGAACATTGCGCCCGTAAAAATACCGACAAACAGGCTCAGGTACACTTGCTTTGTAATAAGAGCAAGCACGATGGCTACGATCGCTGGCACGAATGCCCAAAATGTACCTACAAAAAATTCCATATATACCTCCTCAGGTAAATAAAAAAATATGCCGCAACGTGGAAACGCTACGGCATAAACTCCGATTACAAATAAAAGGGGTTTACAATAGCTCTCCACAATTTCTCGTGACAGTCCATAACGTATTCCGTTATGACCCAGCAAAAAGCCCCGGTCGGTTTCTTTTCACTTCGGCGACGTTGCCTTTCCTTTTGCCGGGTGACCGCCCGATAAACGCAAAAGTACTTTTCTTCGTCGCGCCTCTATCGCATGCGATGATAGTAGCACAATTCTCTTCCCCTGTCAACAAAATGTGCTATTTTTTTCTTAAAATCGCCCTATTTTTTGAGTTTTAGCGGTTTACCGGACTCCAGTTCGTACCTTTCTCCCGACAATTCGACGAAAACTTTGCTTTCGCCCACGTAAGAAATCTCATACGTTTCCGCCTCCTCAATCTTTTCGTACGCGACGTTAACTGTCACGTTCGGGCGCACGAGAGAACATTTCAGGTGGCTTAAACCGGCATAAAGAGCCGGTCTGATTGTAATGGAGCGGAACCCCGGCTGATAGCGAATGCCGGCAACGCCGTAGTAGAGATACTTGACCACCGATCCGAACATGGGATGATTCTGCGACTTCCTCCCGTCCCAGTATTCCCAAAGGGTGGATGCGCCTTGATTTTTCATATAACCGAAACTTCCGTACTGCTCGGACATAAGTAGGCGTGTTCCTTCTTCCTCCATACCGTTTTCAAAAAGATATCTGTATAAGTATTCAATCCCGATGATACCTACGTCCATATAACCGCGTTCGACGTATTTTTGGGCTGCCGTCTTTCCTTCTTCCGCCGAAATAAGTCCTAAGTCCGCCATATAAAAATCAGCGCCCTGGACTCCCTTTTGGCAGGTCTTTTTCCCTTCCGTCCAGTAATAAGAAATAACGTTCTCTTCGCAGGCTTTTTGGCGGTTTCCATATTTAAATTCTCTGCCGCAAACGTCGCATAACGCCTTATATTGACGAAGCGCGGTAATGAAAAGACAGGTGTTGACAAAGGGTTCGGCGATGACCGTTTTTTCTCGCGTACACCAATCGCCCAGACACCATCCGTTCTTTCTCTCGCGTACGATGAGATTCTTTTGCTCTCCCTCGCCCATGCACTCGTTTATCATATGCTCAATCCATTTCTCCATGGCAGGTAAAAATGTAGAGATATACTCCTCTTCTCCGTACATCGTATAGTACTTATATGGCGCAAAAACAATGGCACCACCCCATCCTCCGGGTCCGCCGCCGCCCCCCATAAGGGGTGCCGTGTGATGAACGTGACCGGTCTTTTCGTCCTGACAATCCAAAATATCCGCCATCCATTTCCTATAAAAGGACCGACAATCAAAACACAGAATCGCCGTCTCCGTCGTGAGCTGACCGTCCGCCGTATACCCCAGTTTTTCCCGATGAGGACAATCGGAAGGGATTCCGCCGTGCATATTGTTGAGCTGAGTCAGCTCGTAGGCGTCATGTATCCAATTAAGAACGTCATTGCTACTCTCAAATGTAGAAACCTTTTTAAAGGGAATATGTACCACTTCGGCAACGATATCGGTCGCTCTTCCCTTTACGGAAAAATACCTGAACCCGTTCCAACGGAAGGTCGGATGCGCCTCAATACCGTCGCTTAGACCGATATATTCTTCTTTTTGCTTCTGAACTCCTCCGCCGATGGCGCGGAAATCCAGATTCTTTCCTTTTAACGATTCCGCCTGGCAAACGACGACCTTCCCTTTTCCGCGCAGACGTACCCAACCGGTAATATTCTTTCCCACGTCGTAAATAACCTTTCCAAATCTCCTTGCGATCGGCTTTGGAACGATCCTCTCGCAAACGGTATCAGCCGGAACGTCCTGAATATACAGCGGACTGCCAAAGTCCTCTCTTTCCTTTGGATTATTCCAGGATGAATCATCAAACCCAGGCAAAAAGTATTTTTCTTTATATTTTTTATAGTTGACTTTCTCGCCGAAATACACGTTGCTGTCCACAATGTGCGACGTCGAGTACTTCAATTTCCCGTCCGAAACTACCTCGTCAACCTTTTCCCCTTCCGCTAGCAAAGTAAAACAGAGGTACATCTCCTCGGCGAAATTTACTTTACCTTCAGAAGTCTTTTTTCGCTGCGTCAGCCATCCGCCGGCAAGGATGACCGCAAGGACGTTCTCCCCCTCGGTCAACAATTCCGTCACGTCGTAGCGACAAACGTAAATACGATGCTTGCTTTTTTCGCCGGGCAACGGATAATTGTAGTGAGAAAAATCCCGATAGAAATAGTCGGAAAAAACGGGATTAAAATAGTCGTTTGACACCCTTTTCCCATTGATATACGCCTCGAAATAACCGAGGCCGCAAATGGTAAGCGTGGCTTTTTTGCAGTCCTTTATAAAGAAACTTTTTCTCACCAGCGGCAATCCTTTTTTATCTTCCGGATATACCGTCCACCGCGCGTTTTTACCGAATATTTCTTCGAAATTCATATTTAACTCCTTATTTAATGAAGAATGTTTTTAGCTTTGGAAACAACGGTTCTTCTCCCGTTGCTTTTGATAAAATCTTACTGAAAAAAGCTATGATCGGCGCATTGATCAAAACCGTGATGACCGTTCCTGCGCCAATAAAATGATAGGAGGTTGCGTATATCTTACTCCAATCGAACTTATCGGCATCCAGATTGATACAGAACGCCAAAATAAGGGAAAGAACGAGGGATGCAATATCGTACCCGAGCTTGGCTTTTGCCACCGGAAAACAGTATCTATCGGCAATTTCGGCGACAAAAAGTTCGTACACCTGCAACGGCAGATAGGTCCGGAAAAAACAGGCTACTCCAAAGGCTGTGATGCAGTCTCCGATTAACAAAAATACCCACCGCATCCAGATCGCCTGAAAGGGATCTCGTCCCAAAATCAATAGCCACAAATCGAGTACCAATCCATACAAAAATGCCACGACGAAGGAAAAAAAGTATTTAAGCCTGATACGTTGCACACTGATACAAAGTACGATCAGTAAAAAGCCCTGAAAAAGGTACTCCATCGTTCCCACCGTACACCCGTTCCAATAAGAGAAAACGGCCTCTTGCAGGATAAAAGGAGTGGCTGCAATCATGGAAATGCCTAGGTCGGCTTTACTGCACAAAGCCACACCGAGCGACACGAAGAGGACGCCCAAGACCCAGTATATTTCGCCGCACTTTTGCAACTTTTTCACGATAAAGCCCCCAAAACAAGCAAGCTGATTCCATACAGAATGACCAAGTGCGCCGGGTAGAAAACGTAGAAAAAGTACTTCATGCGCAGCGTACCCCTCTTCCCGTTATACAGTGCCATGATAGGAACGGCAAAGAGTCCCCAGATCTCCACGTCGGCGAATTCGCCCATATAATAACATACGAGGATAATCCCTATGGAAAACATACCGAGGCGCAGCCATTTATTTTTAAATAAATAAACCAGCCACGGCAATAGGATTCCCCCGAAATAATAATCGACGTGAACGACGCCACACACCCGGTGACATAGGTAGGCATACCCAACCATAACGACAAAAACGCCGATCGCCATAAGATATTTTTTTGCCTTAACCTCGTCCACAAAAAACTGCCACTGGTATACAAGGCAAACCGCCAGCGCAAAGGAAACGATGACGTTGATCGTATCATCGCCGGTAGCGATGGCATAGAACAGGTGGAAAACCAGTCCCATCACCGCCAAAAACCCGAGATACTTCGCTTTATTCTTGGTATAACGGCATCCTTCGGCAATAAAAAAGGCAAACATCGGATAGGCGACCCTACCGATATAGCGCAAGAGGAAAAGCGAGGGGGAAAGGGTAAAAAAAAGCATACCGATGTGGTCGCAAACCATAAACAACGCCGCCAGCACTTTTAATGCGTTCCCGCTTAAAAAACCTTCCCTTCTTTCCCTAGGCTCCCAACTCATATTTTCAATTGTAACAAGAAGAACAAAAAAAGTCCACTATTTCTTGAAAAATAGCATGGATTTATATTTAAAAATGAGGAGAAAACTATCTTTTTACGTTCCTTCTCATACGGTTAATGAACTCCGTTGTAGTGACCATTTCCACGTCTTCGTCGAAGGACTCCCGGAGCTTATTGAATATCGCCGTATTGTCTATTCCTTCGGCGTTGAGCGACAGGTGTACAAGGTCGCCATTTTTGTCCAGTCCACTCCAACCGTGGACGATGATAAAGGTGTAGGCTTCTTTCTTGGTTTTATCGGTGGGTGCCTCGTTGATCTCTTTGACGATATAATCGATCTCGTTCCGTTTGCTGTTAAAAGGCGTGCCTTCATCGAACCATACGGAATACTTTGCTGAGACGATCGGTTTATCGTTGGACCAGCAGATGGCACCGCGATAGCCGGAATACAGGGCGGTATATCCGATAAAGAGGCATCCGTCGATCTCTTCTCGCGCGGTGAAGGTATCGAAATACGGTTTCAAGGCGGAGAAGTTGGACGGCACGTCCAGCACGCCCATAAAAGAATTGTCGTCCATGATTTCGACAACGCTCGTTTTGCTCTCTTTCATGACGCGAGCAAGGGTATTTATGACCTGCTCCCATGCCTTTTCATCGCTCCATTTGCTCGGATAGGTATATCCTATGGAAGAAAGCTGATAAGCAAAGTCATCCGTCGGATACATCCAGTCGTAGTACTCCAACAGGAAGATGGGAGCGACTTCTACCAAGCTCCCGGCAAGACCGCAGTTGTATTGCAGTTTATCATCCCGTAAAGGACTGCGATAATAGCTTTCGCTCATCAGCGCCTCCGAACAAAATCTCACGTTATCCCCGTCGGAAAGCATGACACAAACGGTATGCTTTGGCACGCTGTCATCGGAATAGGCGCTCGGGGTCGTCTTTTTCAGTTCTCCGTTCGACAGGACGGTCGTTTCTGTCGTTGCTTTTTTCAGATCAAAACCGGACAAAACGGAGATATTCGCCGTATAACGCGTATAAATAAAGGTCGTCGAATACCTTGCGCACGCCGCCACAACGGCATTTTCCGCCTTTCCGTCAAGGCTACCTATACAGAGAGAATTGCGCTTCAATTTACTCAGGCGTTTCTCCAGTTCGACCAAAGTAATACCGTCGTTGTAGACAAACCATGAGTTATTCATCATGCCGAGATCCCAAAACTCCGTCATGAGGGTGTCCTGACCGTAACTCGGACGATTGTGCTGGACACTGTCCATCAAGATCATAATATGATTGTCCAGTTTAGAAAAATATTCGGACGAAATAAACTTCTTTTCGTTCCAGCCCGTGGCATCAAAGACCATTGTCCACCCGTATTTATCGGCAATGGACTTGATAGACTTGCCCACCATGACCGCATTCATTTGATAACACAGGTTTGCCGCAACAAAGAGCTCCTCTCTGTTGCTGTCGTCATACAGAATGTACCTGTCTATTCTGTCCGCATATTTATCCAAAAGCGCCTTTTGCGTCTCTATCTCTTCTATCTCCACATCCGGATAGTATTTTTTGATGATCTCAATATGCAACGCCGTGTAGCCCTTCTCACTCTCCCGTCCGCTGTCGTAGATGATCTGATCGGTAAAGTGTCTTGAGGTGTATGCCTGCAAACTGTTATGAAATAGCACGTCGGCTGTCTCCGTCGGCTCCTCGGTGTAGCGATATATCTTGGTCGGTTGTTTTCCATGGACAAAATACCCGTTCTCTTCCGAAAGATACAATTCTACGTTGTTCTCTCTCCACGCGGTATAAAACAGGTGACGGAAATACCCGGGAACGGTAAAAACAAACAGCACCACAAGCGCAATACTCAGACAGACAGCCGACTTCTTTTCCTCCCCTTTTTTAAAGATAAACCAAAACGGCGCCGCAACGTACACGATACCTACCGCAAGTGCCGGAACATATTTCTGAAAACCGATCAAAAGGATCATCGTAACGGCATAACTGACTACATACGCAGTCGTGACAACAATAAGCGTCCTCTTAGAAAACCTCTCCGACAATATATAATGAGCAAAAACAACAAAAAAAGCAAAAAACAACAGAAAAAAACCGACGTGTACCAGTGCCTCGACCAGCAAACCATACACAAACGCGCGCGACAACGCCGCATGCATAATAAGGGTACAGACGGCAAAGACCGCCATTAATATCTTTTGTTGTTTTTCCTTTATTTTTTTCATAAACGATTTCCTTTAAAAAACAAAAAAAGTATATCATACCTACGATATACAGTCAATAATCACTTTGTCATTCTTGGCGATAAAAAACTATTCTTTCAATACGAAAACATTGTCACCGTTCATGCCGAAACGGCTGTTGGGATGGGCGGCGAGGACGTCTATCATCTCCGGAGTGAGGATATCGTGGGAATAGGCAAGGGGTACGCCGGGGGGATAAAGCCCGACTTCTAAATATAATTTCCTGTTTTTTGCCTCAAAAAGCGGCACTTCTTCCCACTCTCCACCAAAAGTCAAGAGGGTCGGCTCTGCGTGCTTGGTATAAATAAAATCATCCGCTTTGTAGGGCGCAAACACCGCCGTATCAAGCGCGTTTATCGCTTTTTGAAGATCGGGTAGCCTGTCATAATTATAAGGCGTGACAATAAATACCACTCTACTGTCCGCGCTCATTTCGGCGACAAAGCCGACTTTTTCCAAAGCGGCAGAAACGTCGCTGCCGGAAAAAGGAGAGGCGAGAACGAGCCGCGCCGGGTCGTCGTTTGCGACCACATAAAAAGGTTTTTTAATGCCGTCGCAAAACTGTTTCACGTGAAAAAGTACCTTTTCGTAGCCATTTCTCAACTCGTTTTCCGCAGAAAAAGTATCTTCTATCGAACTTAAAGTGATATAGGACGGCGAGGTTCCATGCAGAATTTTACGCGCCAAAGCGCACCGCTCTGTCAGTTTTTCATCTCTTGTCAGAAGGACGCTTCCGCCCGTTGTCACCGGTAGCGTTTTATGAAGGCTATGGACGGTCAAATCGGCAAATAGACTCGCCGAAGGCGGTAACCTATCGGAAAAAACAAAATGGCTCCCGTGCGCGGCGTCACAAATGACAGCTACGTCCCTTTTATGCAGATCCTCGCATATTGTCTGTAAAGGTAGACATTTCCCGAAATAGTCGGGAGAGGTGACGATCGCAGTCTTTATGGAGAGAGACAACCTCATTCCCTCTTTCCATTGGTCGACGTGGTAGGCGCGAAGGGAGAATGCGCGCATGGCGTTATAAACGGAAGAGTGGACGTTCCCGATAAGAAGAAAATCACCGCGATCTTTTGTCGCAAAGATTGCTTCCCAAAGAGAGGTGGTCGCGCCCTGCGTAGAAATAAAACAAGCTTCCGCCTGATAGACGGAAGCTATTTTCTTTTCCAAAACGGCGATATCACCCTGCGGATGCAGGAGATTGTCGCTGTAGCTGAGTTCAGTCACGTCAAGCTGATTGATTTTACCGCTGTGCCCAGGTGTATGAAAACGGGCTTTTTCGGAGCTTTTCTTTATTTTTTCAACCAAACTCATGCTTGTTTTACGTTATTTACGCGGCTTCATCGTCGGGAACAACAAGACGTCGCGGATACTGTAATTGTCGGTCAGCATCATGACCATACGGTCGATACCGATACCGAGGCCACCGGTGGGGGGCATACCGTATTCGAGGGCGTTGACAAAATCTTCGTCCATAAATTGCGCCTCGTCGTCGCCTTTCGCTCTTTCTCTCGCCTGTTGCTCGAATCTGCCTCTTTGGTCGATGGGGTCGTTAAGCTCACTGAAAGCGTTACCCATTTCGCTTGCCATCATAAAGCACTCGAACCGTTCGGTCAGTCTCTTGTCACTCGGTTTGCGCTTAGCTAAGGGGCTGACTTCGACAGGATAGTCAATGATAAAGACGGGTTGAATGAGCTTTTCTTCGACTTTTTGGTCGAATACTTCATACAGAGCTTTACCCCAGCTCTCCCCTTCCTCGATCTCCACGCCGATCTTCTTTGCCTGCGCGATCAGTTCTTCGGTCGTACCTTGATTGAAGTCGATCCCGGTATACTGCTTAACAGCGTCGATCATGGTAACGCGTGGCCATTTCTGTCCGAAGTGGAGAACGTTACCCTGGTACACGACGTCTTCGGTATGTAAAACTTCTTTTGCACAGTAACGGAATAGCCCTTCGGTAATGTCCATCATGTCGTTGTAGTCAGCGTACGCCTGATACAGTTCGATGGTGGTAAATTCCGGATTATGTTTGATATCCATGCCTTCGTTACGGAAGATTCTACCGATCTCAAAAACCTTATCAAAGCCACCGACGATCAGCCTTTTTAAATATAATTCCGTCGCAATACGCATGTACATGTCGATGTCAAGGGCATTATGATGGGTGATAAAAGGACGGGCGTTTGCACCGCCGGGAATGCTGTTGAGAACAGGCGTTTCCACCTCGATAAAACCGATGCTTTCCATATAATTACGGATGCAGGAAATGATTTTACTCCGCTTAGCAAAGGTGTCCATAACCTCGGGGTTGACGATAAGGTCAACGTAGCGTTGACGATATCTGAGGTCGGTGTTGGTCAGTCCGTGGTATTTCTCCGGGAGTGGATTGAGCGATTTACTGAGAAGAACAATCTTCTGCGCGTGAACGGAGATCTCACCCGTCTGCGTTTTAAATACGAAACCGGTCACTCCGATGATATCGCCGATGTCCCATTTTTTAAAGGAGGCATAGTCCTCTTCGCCCACGTCGTCGCGGCGGAAATAGACCTGCAACTTTTTACCACCGTCCAAAAGGTGTCCGAAAGAGGCTTTACCCATAATACGGCGAGAGATCATTCTGCCGGCGATCGTCACGACTTTGGTCTCGTATTTCTCAAAGTCGCTCAGAATATCCTCCGCACGCGCGGTGCGATCGAATTTCGTGATCTCAAAAGGATCCTTGCCGGCGGCAACGAGATCGGCGAGCTTTTGACGACGCACGGCGATGATTTCGCTGACGTCCTCCTGCTCTTGCTCCACATTATTTACATTTTCATTGATATCCGTCATTTTTTACCTTAGTTTTTGCTGATAGATTTAATAATGAACGCCATTTCACCGGCAGGCGTCTTTGCCAAAACACGGTCGCCGACTTTATGTCCGACGAGTGCTTTTCCGATGGGGCTTTGATCGCTGATCTTGCCCTGGCGGCTGTCTGCTTCCAGACTGGAAACGATCTGGAGCGTCATTTCTTCATCCTCTTCTTCATCGAGAACGACGATGGTATTACCGATACCGACGAATTTGGTGTCGACGTCCTTGTCGTCGATGATCTCAACTACGGCGAGGGTGTCCTCCATACGCGCGATCTCCGCTTCGTTCGCTACCTGAGCCTCTTTAGCGGCCGAATACTCGGCGTTTTCGCTCAAGTCGCCGAATTCCTTTGCGTGTTTGATTGCGTCGGAAATTTCGCTACGACGGACCGTTCTGAGATAGTTCAATTTTTCGTTCATCTCATCGTATTTCGCTTTTGTCAACTTAATAACGGTTTCCATAATATAAATAAACTCCTTGTTTTCAATAAAAATGCCGATCACCTTGTTTCTCTGACAAAGTAACCGGCATCATAATTTTACTTTGTCAAAGGATTATTCGCCTTTGAATGCGAGCAGACCCATGATGCGAGCGCGTTTTATCGCCACCGCGAGGTCGCGTTGGTGTTTTACGCATACGCCGGAAGTTCTCCGCGGAATGATTTTGCCATTCTCGGCAACAAAACGCGGACGACGTTCGCCGTTACGATCAAAGCTCTTGTCGTTGTTCTTCTCGATGTCTTTTACGAGAGCAATATAGTCGACCTCGTCAACTTTGTTCACGCAGAAAGGACATACCTTTTTTCTGGGAGCACGTTTATAGGTGCTTTCTCTATTTTCTTTAATCATTTTACCTCCAAATATCAGAAGGGCAGATCCTCGTCGCCCTCAACCGGTTTGAGATCGGCGATTTTGGCAGAGCCTCTACCGGAAACAGCCGGAGCGGATACCGCTTCAGGCAGTTCGTTCAAATCGTCGTTTTTGGTGCTAAGGAATTGCACTTCGTCCGCAACGATTTCTACCGAGTATCTCTTTACGCCATCACTGGTCTCATAGTTTTTATTTTGAATGGAACCGCAAATACCCACTTTACTGCCCTTGCGCAGATATTTACCACAATTTTCTGCCATCGCTCTCCAGCAGATCACCGAGAAAAAGTCCGTTTCTTTAGAACCGTATCTACGGCTGACGGCCAGGGTGAATTTGCAGTTAACGAGGTCGTTGGAAGTGGTGGTCACTTCGGGGTCTTTGGTCAGGTTACCAATCATAAATACTCTGTTCATACTTTTCCTCCGTTTTAAATCTTTGTGATCATTTGACGAATAATAACGTCGCTGATACGCATTTGTCTGTCAATCTCTGCCGGGAGATCCGCTTTGTCGCTACTGAATTTGACATGAACATAATAGCCTTCCGCCTTCTTTTCAATGGGATAAGCAAATTTGCGAGTTCCCCATTTATCGGTAGCATCAACCGTGCCGCCGTTAGACGTGATCAGCTCGTTGTACTTGTCAACTTGCGCCTGCTTCTCTTCTTCGCCGAGCTCGTTATCAATAATGTACAGCAATTGATATTTACTCATAAAATACCTCCTTTTGGACTTATGGTTACGATGCAAAAGACCGTAACAAGGAATTTTCTCGCTTCAAACCGAGAATGTATTTATTATACAATAATTTTATAAAAAGTAAAGCATTTTTCGTCAAAAATTCAAAAAACCGCCAAAAAAATAAAGGCGGGGACATCCATCCTCGCCTTTTAAATTATTTTTAACGCTCTTCTCTGAAGTAAGATAACCCGAGCGCCGCCGGCGGCTGAGTTTCTTTTTTGTTCAGAATACTGATTGCAATGAGGACAACAACCGTTACCGCATAAGGTATCATATTGACCAATTCGATCTGCGCAAACGTAACCGTCAAATAACGTGGGAGTATACTGAGCATACCAAAAATGATCGATCCGAGAATACCCAGCAGAGGTCTCCATATCGAGAAAATAACCAGCGCAATCGCCAACCATCCCATAGCGTCGATGACGTATTCGAGGCTCCCCTGCGAATAATCCATGACGTAGAATAAACCGCCGATACCGGCTAATGCGGCCCCCAGAACGCAGGAGATGTATTTATAGCCCGTAACGTTTATACCAGCAGCGTCCGCCGTCGCCGGATTTTCGCCGACGGCATTTAAACTCAGGCCGACTCTGGTCTTTTTAAAAACGATGGCGACGATCACCGCCACAATGATTGCCAAATACACCAATATACCATAGGATAAAAAGATTTGTCCGAACCAGCCCTTTGTCCATTCTGTCGGGAATACTTGCAAAAAATATTTGCTCGGAGCATAAAATGTCACGCCGTCCGAACCCATTTTTTTACCCCAAAAACTGAGAACACCCGTACCGAAAGTGGTAATACTCAGACCGGTAACGTTTTGATTGCACCGCAAAGTAATGGTAAAGAACCCATATAATAATCCCATCGCTCCAGCAAAGATCATAGCAAACAGGATGGAAATTAAAATCAAGACAAAACCGGACGCTTGCGACGTGTCCGTCAAGGAATTCATATATATTTGAGCGCCGGTACAACCGCCGACCGCCCCGAAACACATAATACCCGGAATACCTAAATTCAAATGTCCCGATTTTTCGATAATCGTTTCCCCTGTCGAGCCGAAAAGAAACACGGTGCTGTACCTGATAGCATTGGAAAGTAACGTGATAAACATTATTCCTCGACCTCCTCTTTTTCCTTAACTTCTGTTTCGATCTCCGGTGCGGGGGGAACGGTCTCAGCAAACTTCTTTGCCTTTTTCAAAACGGAAAATTTGAATACAACTTTGTAATTGATAAAAAATTCCGATGCAATAATAATAAAGAAGAATATTCCCGTCATAATATCAGAATAGGAATTGCCTAATCCCTGAAGTGTCGCAATCTGCCCGGTCCCCTGATCAATAAATATAACCAGAAGCGAGGTCACTGTCATATACAAAGGATTAAAATGCGCAAGCCAGCTAACCAGAATAGCGGTAAATCCTCTTCCTGCAACGGTATCGGTTTTATGAATGGATTGATTGGTACCGCTGACCAGCAAAAACCCGGCAATGCCACATATGATTCCGCACAATATCAGTGTTCTGATAATAACTTTTTTTACGTTGATACCGATATATTTCGCCGTTCTTTCACTCTCCCCGACAACAGTGAGTTCGTAGCCATGCTTGCTGAATTTCAAATACGCCCACATAATAACGGTCAACGCCGCCACAACGATGATCTTAAGCAGAAATTCATTCCCCACTTTCGGAAGATTTCCTTTTTCAAAATACACAACGCCACTTCCTCTCGGCGCCCAAGTCGTGATCATAAATCCTGTTAAACAGGCGGCAATGTAGTTCATCATGAGCGTAAAAAGTGTTTCGTTCGTATTCCATTTCGCCTTGAAGATAGCTGGAATAACCGCCCAGATAGCCCCGCCTACCATACTGGAAACGAGCATGATGGGTATCAACGCATATATGTTCATTTTGCCGCCCAAATAGAACATACAGGTTGCACAACATAGTCCGCCGATGAGGACCTGACCTTCGGCTCCGATGTTCCAGAAGCGCATCTTGAACGCCGGCGTAACCGCAACTGCAACAATCAACAGAAGCGCCGTTTCATGAAACAAGTTCCAAATGCGTCTCTTCGTTCCAAAGACACCATCCACCAAAGTGGTAAAGAAATAGCCCATTCCTTTTCTGGTAATAAGAGATGAAACGATACCGCAAATAAGGAGCGATAGAAGAAATGCCCCTGCTCGCAATAATATCGATTGCCACACCTTCATCTCTTTTCGTTTTACTAAACGAACAAATGGTTCATGCGCTTTATTTGCTTTTGCTTTCATATTTATACTCCCTGAACGTTGTGTTTTGTCATAAGGAATCCGACTTCTTCCTTCGTGGCGTTTCTGGCGTCGAGGATACCACTGACTTGTCCGCCGCTGAGAACTAATAGGCGATCGCATAGATCCAGCAATACATCCAGGTCTTCCCCTACGTATACGACGGCAACGTTCTTTTCCTTTTGTTGATTGAGTAGGTTATAAATAAGATAAGAAGAGTTGATATCCAATCCTCTGACCGGGTATGCCGCCATAAGCACTTTCGGCGAGGAAGAAATTTCACGCCCGACCAGCACCTTTTGTACGTTACCACCGGAAAGACGACGTACCGGCGTTTGATCGCTGGGTGTCACCACTTCTAATTCGTTAATGATATGATCGGCGAGATTTTTCGGTCTCTTTCTGTTGACAAATATCGATTTACCTTTACGATAGCTACGGAGCATCATATTGTCAACGATGCTCATATTGCCAACGAGACCCATATTAAGTCGATCCTCGGGAACGAAAGACAATTTGATACCCAGTTCCTGGATTTCTCTCGGCGTTTTATGACGCAGATTAATGATCTCGTCCTCGTAGAACAGAATCTGTTCGTCGTTGACCAGTTTGACGATCTCTTTTTTCTTTTTTCCTTTCAAATCGACTTTTGTGCCATCCGGATAGTGGAAAAAGCCCTCTTCTGCCATCTTTTTAATCTTTTTGAGGTCTTTATGGTAAAAAGTGACAGGTTTATTCTTTTTGGGGTTATGGAAAATGACCTCTCCGCTTTCCACTCTCTGCAATCCGGCGATACCCTCGAGCAATTCTTTTTGTCCGTTACCGGAAATACCGGCGATTCCGAGGATCTCGCCGCCGTTTACCACAAAGGAGACATCGTCAACAGCCTTTCTGCCATCTTTATTGAGAATCGTCATATTATTAATAATAAGACGGGGTTTGGGGTCAACAGGAACTTTTCTGTCGATATTAAGTTCCACCTTTTTGCCTACCATCATCTCCGTAAGCTGTTTTTCATCCGTTTCTTCCGTTCGTACGGTAGCAATATGCTCCCCTTTTCTCAAGACGGCGACGCGATCGGAAATCTCCATAACCTCGTTTAATTTATGGGTAATAATGATAATGGACTTTCCGTCCTCTCTCATTTTGCGGAGAACGTTAAATAACTTTTTGATCTCCTGGGGAGTCAGGACGGCAGTCGGTTCGTCCAAAATGAGAATATCTGCGCCTTTATATAATACTTTTATGATCTCGACCGTCTGTTTCTCGGAAACGGACATATCGTATATTTTCTTCTTTAAATCAATTTCAAAGCCGTATTTATCGGCGATTTTTTGCAAGGAATCGGCTCTTTTTCTAGCTAAATGATTGAATTTAATTGCCTTTCCCAGCTTAATAAACGGTAAAGCAACCAATTTACCATAGTATTTGGCGAATGCTTTCGTATATTTCTTTTTGCTGTCGCCCTCGGCGGTTATCATGACCGATTCTAAATTGATCTCCGCTTTTTTGGCTTCTTCTTTAATGGAAAAAGTCGGCATCTTTTCACCAAGCAGGATATTATCCGCCGCCGTGAATACGTCTACCAACTTAAAATGTTGGTGAACCATACCTATCTTATGAGAAAATGCGTCTTTAGGCGAACGAATGACGACCTCTTTTCCGTTAACGTAAATTTGACCGTCATCGGGGAAATAAATGCCGGCGATCATGTTCATGAGCGTCGTTTTTCCGCAACCGTTCTCTCCCAAAACAGACAAAATCTCACCGCGATAGATATCGAGATTGACTTTGTTATTGGCAATTACGTCACCAAACGTTTTCGTAATGTTTTTCAGGCTGATTGCAACTGATCGTTCCACGTTTTCCTCCGTGATAATTAGAGTTAATATCGGCAAGACGGAGTCAAAAACTCCGTCTTGCACATTATTCATTTATAATTGTTAATATTAGAAAGCGGTGTTGAGGAAGGTGATTCCATCGATCGTAGCATCAAAGTAAGGAGCGGAACGATAGAGGGATTCTTCAAAGACACCCTTAAGGATAACTTGCGTATCGGGAGTGAAAGCGGCATCGGTATCAACGTCAGCGAGATAAGTGGTAACATCTTTTCCACTGATCTTGAAGTTAGCGGTGTCGAAGACTTTGATCTCACCGGACATCAATTTAGCTTTGACTTCGGCAATTTTATCGGCAGTACCGGCGGCGGCAACAGCGTCGTTGATTTCCAAAATCTCAACGGAACCGGTAGCGAGAGTACCAACCCAGTCAAAGTCAACAGCGGTAACACCGTTGATGGTGCAATCAAAGAGATATTCAAAGTAGGGTGCCCAGTTGATTCTGGAACCGATCAGATAGCTTTCGCCGCAAGCAGCTTTGGTGCTGATGTTGTAAGTAACGTTCGGAACTTTTTTAACTTCGCAAGCGTTGGGAGCGCCCATGGAGTCAGCGTGTTGGCTGATAAGTTTGCAACCACCGTTAATGAGAGCGGTAGCAGCTTCGCCTTCGGCAGTCTGATCATACCAAGAACCGGTAAATTTAACGTCCATGGTGACGGTAGGACAAACGGATTTGGCTCCGAGATAGAAAGAGGTCAAACCGGAAATAACTTCAGCGTAGGTATAAGCACCAACATAACCCATTTTAGCCTGATCAGCGGTGAATTTTCCGGCAGCAATCATTTCATTCATTTTCATACCAGCGGCAACACCGGCAAGATAACGACCTTCGTAAATGGAAGCGAAAGCGTTGTAGAAGTTAGCTTGGAGTTCGGTGTGAGCCATCGTTCCGGTAGCATGGGCAAAACGAACAGACGGATATTCTTTAGCCGCTTTCAGTATGTATTGTTCATGACCAAAGGAGTCGGCAAAGATGATGTTGCAGCCCTGATCAACGAGGTCGCAAGCAGTCTGATAGCATTGATCGGACTCGGCGATACCGGTCTTAACAATCTTGGTGATGCCATACTTAGTGCAAGCCTCGGTAGCAGCGTCGATAAAGTTTTTATCATAGGTGCTGTTTTCATCATGCAAGCAGATCAAGCCAAGTTTAATGTTCTCTTTTGCAACGGGAGCAAAAGTGATTTTTGCCGCCTCTTGAGCTTCTTCTTCGTTGTTACATGCAGTGAAGCATGCGATGCAGCCAATTGCAAGAATCAGTGCGAGTACGATAACTAATACTTTCTTCATTTTCATTTTGTTTTAACCTCCGTTTTATTTTTTATAAAAATGAAAAACTAAATTATTCGGCAAAGACGACTTCCTTTTCCGTCATCCTTGCAATCCTGGCGAGGGACTCTATCCTTACGCCTTTTTCACGGAGGGCTTTTCCTCCGTCCTGGAACGCCTTTTCTATGACAATCCCACATCCAACCAGTTTGGCTCCGGCTTGCTGAATTAAATCGATCAGACCGTTCAGCGCCTCTCCCGACGCCAAAAAATCATCGACGATGAGGATTTTGTCATCGGCACTCAAATACTCCTTAGAAACAGAAATGTCATATACTTTTCCGTGTGTATATGACATTACTTTGCTGGTATAGACCTCAGACTGGTTCTTTCTGACCCCTTTTTTAGCGTAGAGCAGGGGTACCCCTATTTCGTGCGCGGTAAAACACCCTATCGCGATGCCCGACGCTTCTATGGTCAGAACTTTAGTTATTCCTTCCCCCGAAAAGAGCCCGGCAAACTCCTTCCCGATTTGATACATCAGCTCGGTGTCGACCAGGTGGTTCAGAAAATTATCGACTTTCAGAATATTCCCCGGGAAAACTTTACCTTCCTTCAGAATCTTCTCTTTCAGTAACTCCATGACCTCTTCCTTTTCGTAAAAAGTATACTCTCAGTATAAGAAATGAATTTTCCGTTGTCAAACATTTAATTATAAAAATATTCTTAATTTTACTGTTTTTTTACACCCTTTTAAGAAACCCATTTCGCGGTGCGTTTTTTTGTGAAAAAACAGAGTAAAAACGCGTAAAAATACTTGCGATTTTTTTGATAAACCTTTATATGCGCACGCGCGCGTGTTACACGCGCAAATTATAATGATAGCTTTGTCGAGATGAAAAACAAGATTGAAAATGTTATGAAAATAAATACCTTATAGATTGGGATCGGCGTCTAAATCAAGTAGCGCAGCGTGTAGCCCCTCTTTGATAGCAAAAAAGGCGGCTTCTCCGATCATGGCTGCGTTGTCGGTGCAAAGTTTTTTGGGTGGGAGCATGACTTTAATGCCGTATTTTTGCGCGGCTTTTTGCATCCCCTCTCTTAGAGCGGTATTTGCCGCCACCCCACCGGCGATGACGATGGTCTTTTCTTCCTTTTCAAGCGCGGCTTTAACGGCATTTTCTATCAGCATTCCTACGGCGCGTGCCTGGAAAGAGGCGGCGACGTCGGCTTTGTTCATTTCTATCCCTTTTTGCGCGCAGTTATGAGCGTAGTTTATGACGGCAGTTTTTATTCCCGAATAGGAGAAGTTATAGGTCTTTTCTCCTTTGAAGGGACGAGGAAGCGGAATACAGTCCTTGCCTTCCTTTGCCGCCATTTCTATTTGTGGTCCGCCGGGGTAAGGAAGTCCGATCACTCGAGCGACTTTATCGAACGCTTCTCCTGCGGCATCGTCCGCCGTTTGTCCGAGGACGACCATTTCCGAATAGCTCTTTACGTCCAGTATCTCGGTATGTCCGCCACTGGCAAGAAGGCACATAAAGGGGAATTGCAGTTCGGGATAGGCTAAAAAGTTGGCGCAGACGTGGCCCTTAATGTGGTCGATGGCAACGAGAGGTTTATCGAGGGCATAGGCGAGGGCTTTGGCATAAGAAACGCCTACAAGGAGCGCGCCGAGGAGTCCTGCCCCGTACGTCACGGCAATAACATCGATATCTTCTTTGGTGATCCCGGCTTTTTCCAGGGCGATCTTGACGAGCGGGTCAATGGCGAGGATGTGGTTACGGGAGGCGATCTCCGGCACCACGCCGCCGAAGCGTTTATGTATCTCAATTTGCGAGTCGATCTCGTTTGCTAAAATTTCTCGTCCGCGAATAACGGCGACCGCCGTCTCATCGCAACTGGACTCTATGGCTAAAATATAGTAGTCGTCCCTATCTCTCAGCGCATCCAGTTTGCGTTGCGCTCTTTCTACGTAACCCATTATCAGCTCTTCTTTAAAAATTCAATAATGAAATCCTGTATTTCCCCGTCCATAACGGCGGTAATATTGGAGTTTTCGTACCCCGTACGGTGATCTTTTACCAAAGTATAGGGGCAGAAAACGTAGCTGCGGATCTGGCTGCCCCACTCTATCTTTTTGACTTCGCCCTTTAATGCCTGCGCTTCTTCCAGCCGTTCCCGTTCTTTCAGTTCGGTCAGTTTACCCATGAGCATTTTCATCGCCGTTTCTCTGTTCTGAATCTGGCTCCGCTCGTTTTGGCAAGCAACGACGATACCCGTCGGCAGGTGAGTAATACGCACAGCGCTACTCGTCTTATTGATGTGCTGTCCGCCTGCGCCGCTACTGCGGTATGTATCCACTTTCAGGTCGTCCGGGTTGATTTCAATTTCCGCTTCGTCGGTGATCTCGGGCATGACCTCTAAGCTGGCAAAAGAGGTGTGCCTGCGCTTGTTGGCGTCAAAGGGAGAAATACGCACCAGACGATGTACTCCCATTTCCGCATGAAGGTAGCCGTAGGCGTTTTCACCCGCCACCATAAACGTTACGCTTTTCAGCCCCGCTTCTTCGCCGTCGAGCATATCGAGAACGGACACTTTGTACCCCTGCCGTTCGGCATACCGGGTATACATTCTGAACAACATCTCCGCCCAGTCCTGCGCTTCCGTTCCGCCAGCCCCTGCGTGCAACGTCAGAATGGCGTTGTTGGCGTCGTAACGCCCTTTAAGGAGCGCCTCTATATTCAATTGGTTAACCAAAGTTACGATGTCGGATACCTCTTTCAGTACGTTATCGACTTCGGACTCTTCTTGCATCTCCTCGACGAGATTGACCAGTTCTACGGTGTCTTCCACCCTCTTCTGTACGTCGTAAAAACGTTTTATCTTCCTTTCGCAAGCCGCTAGTTCGCTGGTGTTTTTGCGAGCGTGTTCCTGATCCTGCCAAAAGTCTTCCGCATTCTGCTCCTCTTTTAGCACCTCGACCCTTTTTTCCATTCCGCCGATGTCGGTGGCGTCGAAGAGGACTTTGATATCCTCCTGCAATTTGGCGAGTTGTTGTTTTTGCGGATAAAAATCTACCATGATTATGCCTTCCTCACACGACCGCAACAGTCTTTATATTTTTTGCCCGAGCCGCACGGACAGGGGGAATTGCTGGTCAATCCCGAGCGTTGCTCCACCTGGCGCACGCGCTTTTCTTCAAAGGCGTTCTTTCTGTCAACCACTTCTTCCACGTCGATCTTGCAGAGGAAGACGGCAACGTTGCTCTGAATGGTCTCGATCATCGCCTCGAACATATCGGAGCCCTCTTTTCTGTATTCGATTACGGGGTCTGCGTGACCGATACTCCTCAGTCCGATACCTTTACGCAAAAGGTCCATATTGTCGATATGTTCCATCCAGTTACGGTCGACCTGATTGAGAAGGAGCGATCTCTCCGTCTCCTTGAAGTCAATGCCGTTCTGTTCGGCGAATTTGCACTTTTCTTCATACTGTTTGACCGCTTCTTCATTGATGACGTCGACGATCTTTTCGTAGTTTCTGTGTCCGATAAGTTCGCTGGTAACGATGTTGGTACCTGCTTTCAAAACACGCTGTTCGAGCGCTTTATTAAAGGTGGCGTAATCGACGGTCGTCTCGTCGCCGCTGGAAAAGTCGACGAAATCGGTCACGACGGAAGCGATCACCGGCTCGATGTATTTAATGACCTGCTCGTGGACGTCCTCGCCCTCTAGCACCTGGTTGCGCTGCGAATAGATGAGCTTGCGCTGTTTGTTCATAACGTCGTCGAAATTCAATACCCGCTTACGAATGGCAAAGTTGTTGTTCTCGCAGGCTTTTTGCGCGCGCTCAATCTGTTTGGTGAGAATGGGATTCTGAATGACCATATCCGGATCACCGCCGGAGAAGCTCGCCATAATAGAGGACATTCTCTCTCCGCCGAATCTACGCATAAGCTCGTCTTCAAAAGAAAGATAGAAGCAAGTGCTACCTTCGTCGCCCTGACGACCGCTTCGACCGCGTAGCTGGTTATCAATACGGCGCGACTCGTGGCGAGAGGTGCCTATGACGCGCAAACCGCCCAGCTTTTTGACCTCTTCCTTTTCCTTCTCCGTTTCCACTTTGTATTTTTCTACCAGTTTTTTGTAATGTTCTCTGGCCTTTATTTCATCCGGATCGGTGAGGGTATTGAACGCCTGCGCTACGCTGATCATTTCCTCTTTGTATCCGTTCTTTACCATGTCCTCTCTCGCCATGTATTCCGGGTTACCGCCAAGAAGTATATCGGTACCACGCCCTGCCATGTTGGTGGCAATGGTGACGGCGCCTACCCTACCTGCCTGCGCAATAATATTGGCTTCGTCGGCGTTACTCTTTGCGTTGAGTACCCGATTGGCGATCCGCTCTCTACTGAGCATCCGGCTGATCTTTTCGCTGACGTCTACGTCTACCGTACCGACCAGGATAGGCTGCCCTTTGGCGTGCGTTCTCTTGACCTCTTCTACAACGGCACGGTATTTAGCGTCCAATGTCGCATAAATTTTATCCGGCTCGTCGTTCCTTATCATCGGCATATGAGTGGGGATCACGACGACGTCCAGTCCGTAAATGGCCTTGAATTCCGGCTCCTCCGTCTTTGCCGTACCGGTCATACCGGAAAGTTTCCCGTACAGACGGAAGAAATTCTGGAAGGTAATGGTGGCAATGGTGCGGTTTTCTCTCTTGATCTGCACGCCCTCTTTGGCTTCGATCGCCTGGTGGAGACCTTCGGAATATCTCCGTCCTGCCATTTTACGCCCGGTGAATTCGTCCACTATGACGACCTCGCCGTTTTCCACAATGTAGTCTTCATCCGCCGCCATAAGGAAGTTGGCGCGGAGGGCGTTATTGATCTTGGTGTTGAGATCGGGGTTACTGCCGTCGGAAAGTCCTTTGCGGAAAAATCTCTCCGCCTTTTCCAAACCTTCTTCCGTCAGATAGATATGCTTTTCCTTTTCCTCAATGGTATAGTCCGTTTCACGCAGCGTACGAATGAAGCGCTGGCAATCGGCGTAGATCTGACCGGATACACCTGCCGGTGCGGAAATAATAAGGGGGGTACGCGCTTCGTCGATAAGGATGCTATCCACCTCGTCGATAATGGCAAAGGCGTGTCCGCGCTGCATTACGCGGTCCTTTCTCGTTGCCATGTTGTCGCGCAAATAATCAAACCCAAGCTCGTTGTTGGTGCAGTAGGTTATATCGCAGTTATACGCCGCCTTTTTGGCCTCAAAACTCATATTGGGTAAAATGCACCCTACCGTCAACCCTAGGAACCGATAGACCTTCCCCATCCACTCGGCGTCACGCTTCGCAAGATAATCGTTGACGGTAACGACGTGTACGCCCTTTCCGGTTAACGCGTTCAGATAAGCAGGGAGAGTGGCAACCAGCGTCTTACCTTCGCCGGTACGCATCTCGGCGATCCTGCCCTGATGTAAAACGATACCACCGATGAGCTGAACGTCGAAGTGCCGCATCTTCAGCACCCTCCACGACCCCTCTCTCACCACGGCGAATGCATCGGGCAAAATAGCATCCAACGTCTCACCGTTTTTGTATCTCTCTTTTAAAACCTCCGTTTGCGAAATAAGCTCTTCATCGCTCATCGCGGCATATTTATCGGCAACGGCGTTAATAAGATCCACCGTCTTTTGCAACTTCTTCAGTGTTTTTTTCTGTTCGCGCTCGGCGAAGTATTTTGCTAGACACATAAAAGCAACACCTCACAAATTTAGATTTTTTCCCATTATACCATAAATTAGTATAAAAAACAATTAAACAGTATCAACAAAACGGAAGTAAGCCGGTCCTGCAACCGCCGCAGGCAAGTTTCTACCACGAAAAATAGAAAGCTCCGCTATGTCCGTTTGCCACAAGCGCTACGGAGTACTCCCCTTTCTGTCCCAGTTCAACGGTCGTCTCTCCCGTCTCCACCGCCTCGTTCCGATAGTATTCTTTCCCCTTTTTATCGGTAATCACGCACGAAAGCTCTCCCCCGTCCGTAGCAAACCTGACGTTCAAAACCGTCCCCTCCGGCGCATTGAAAGTATATGTTTTATGCCCGTCAAAATACTCGTAATCCATAGAAAAACCACTGTCCGTCTGGCTGGAAACACACATCGTCGTGCGATACTTTCCCGTCGTTCGGATACAACCGAATGCGCATGCCGCTAAAAGTACCGCCAAAAGCACAATCAACGCTTTTTTCATAATCACATCTCCAAAAGGATTTCTCCTCATATTTTATATTTAAAATATCCCTTTGTCAACCTAACGTCCCCTACCTTTTTTTGCTTTGTCCGATCTCTCCATATCGCCAAAGAATTCACCCTCGTCCCAACTTTTCCGAAAAAACACTTTATTTTTTTCTCGTTTTGTAGTATAGTAATTTCATACGTTCGTGTACCTCAGTAGGATAGAGGGTTCGCCTCCTAAGCGAAACGCCGTTGGTTCGATTCCAATCACGAACGCCAATAAAGACGCTTTTTATAAAGCGCCTTTTTATTGTATACGAAAACCACCGGATAGTCCGGTGGTTCAGTGGAGGTTTACCGATGAG
>CAMOOO010000002.1 GCA_946621465.1 uncultured Clostridia bacterium | reverse complement strand
TTCTTGTACTTCTTCTTAAACCTTTCCTTCAGTTATTAAGGTACGTGCGCTTTCAAAGAAAGCTAACATAGGATACGACAAAAACCTCGATTTGTCAATCATTTTTTAGGATTTTTCAAAAAAAATTTTCTTTTTTCCTTTTATGGATTTTTTATTGATATTCCCATCCTTTTTGCCGACCATAAATAAAAGAGCATTCCCGACGAATACCACGGCGACGAGGGCGATGGCAAACCGCTTATCGGATCCAGTTCCTGCCCTACGGGCATCCGCTCAAAACACTTCGTCCACCCTTCCAGCCATTTCTCGCAAACGACGTCCTGCTCTTTATTTAGTCCGTATTTATCCATCCAAAGAATGGTCCTAAGAACGGTGTTCCCTTGCGTAAAATACCCCCAATCGTTGTATTTTTTGTGTTTTTGTGCCGATGGGTCGCATATCGCCATGGACGGAAAGGGGTAGGGCGTCCAGAATTCTTTTTCATTAAAGACGTGTTTTTTGAGAATCTCGTCGATCAATTCTTTATCCTCATTATAATTTAATACACCCTCTTGAAAAAGGTGTAATACGGTCGAGGACAGGTATTTTCGCTTGTTGCCCTTTTTATCGACGTCGTAAAAAAAACAGTCCTCTTTATCAAAGCAATATAAAATAAGGTTCTTTTTGACTTCCTTCGCTTCGTTTTCCCACTTTTTACTTTCTTCCTCTCTCCCCAGCTTTGCCGCAAGTGCGCTAAGCGCCGCTAAATCGCCGAAAAAGACGCAATTCATGTCCACGGCGAGGATGGGGGCGACTTTATCGAAACGAGGCCGTTTGGCGGCGTTTTTCTCCGCCCACAGAAATTTTTGATTTTCCGGGAAACGCATTCCCCGTAGTCTTCCGCTGTTGTCGTGTCCGGTGTCGTACCCGACGAACATCTCGATAAGACCGCGCCCGGTCGTCATGCGGTTGCGTTTGAGCCACCACACCCATTTGGTTAAAGAGGCGTAGCAACGCTCTGTCAGTGTGCCGTCTTGTGAAAAGGCTATAACGCGCAGACATAACTGCCCGAAAGACACGCATTCTTGTATTTGCGCCCAGCCCACGTTCATCTTTTCCGGAAGTCCGGACCTTGCGCCGTCCCAAACGTAGCAAGGATACTGTCCGTCCGACCGCTGCTTATCCATAAAAAGGTTAATGGTGTTTTCCGCAATAGGAACGCCTTTCGACGGGAACATTTCGGCATATAAAACGGCGTCGAAGACGTGTTCAAGCCACACGCCGAAGTAGGTGTCGGAAATAAGAAAGAGGGGCGTTTTATGCCCCGCAAACGTATGGATGTGCTTGCTTTCGATCCTCTCGATCAGCGCAGCGCAGATTTCTTCCTTCTCCATGCTATGAATTCGCCCTCTTTTTCATTTTCTCTTTGTTTATCAAAACGATCTTTCCGCGAAAGCACTGTATCATCTCTTCTTCGGAAAAGTCGTGGAGCTTTCTGGTGACGGCTTCTCTCGCCGAGCCTATTTTGGCGGCGATCTGTCCGTGCGTCAGTAGTAGCACGTTGCTCCGCTGCTTTGCCGACTCGTTCAAAAGCAGATTGATTATCCTTTTGTCCAGATTATAATAATCGCGTTGTTCGATGGCGCCGATCAACGTGGGAATGGTCGAAAGCATCCCTGCAACCACTCTTTCCGAAAAGCTCACATTGGTCCGGATGAGCTGGTTAAAGCACTCTTTCCCAATGGCGTAGACGTCGGCATTGGCTACCGCCTGGTACGCAAGCCCCGGTATTTCCTGACCGCAAACGTAGGCGTGGTCCAGGATGCAAAAGTCGTCCTTTTTTGATCGAAATATCTCCGTTTCGGTATCTGTATCCCCCAAAATAAGTGCCTTAAATCCGCCTTTTCTGATATAGAAACACCCATAAGAGGTCGAGCAACAGCCTAACCTCTCACCTTTTGCCACCGTGATGTGTTTGGTTTCTTCACACAGTAGCTCTTTTTGTAATTTCTTCAGTTTATCCCAAAAGGAGAAGACTGAGGAGAGTTCCTCTTCTCTCATTTTTTCGTAACGATCACGTTGTTGATGACAACCTGACGTTCCTCGTCGCTGATGGTGACTTTGACGCTCTCCGAAGAAAGGGTATAACCCTCCGGCGCGACGAAAGCAACGGTATATTCTCCCGCCGTTTCGGTGGTCGCCTCATAGTATCCTCCGGTCGTCGTTCTGCCCTCGTAGATGGTCTCTCCGAGGCTATTTGTGACTCTGACGGTGACGCCGCAGAAATGGTCCTTTATTCTTTCGTCCAATTTCCCGTTTCCGTTGACGTCCACGTACGCGAACCCGGCGATCTTCGCCTTGCCCTTTTTGTACGCCGCCAAAATAAATTCATTCTCGTTTTCATAAGCGTCGTTAACGTCGTTGTCGTAGTCGCAGAAGAAGGATTTAATGATATCGTCGTCTACGTTTCTCAACGTTCCGTTGACGTCAAACTCGTATTTTGTTCCGGCCTTTGCAAACATCTTTTCGTATGGCAAAGCAAAACAATAGGCTTCTTCCTCCACCGTCGCCGCGATATCTTTCAGCACGTACCCGGTATAATAAGAGTCAAACCAATCCCAGCCGTAACCGTGGATCTCTCCGCTGAAGTCCGAAAATGCGTATTTGCTATTGTCGGAAATATGCGCGTAGACGATATTGTTGCAAAGGTTCCAGTAAGACGCCGTCAGCTCTTCGCCGAATACGACGAGGGTAGTCGGCCAACAAACGGATTTCGACGTACGATCCAGTCCCACCGCTATCCCCAGTTCTCTGCACGTTAAAATCGCTTGGTAGAGGGCTTCGTTGTCGTTTCCTGCCACCGGTTGTTGTTCTTTAGTCAGCCACGGTACACTCAGCTTCTCTGAATCGGTAACGCTGGCAAAGTAGGGATCGAGGAAGTTGACTTTGTCCGGCAACATATAAGCAGGGATATTGCCGTTTACGTATTGAGAACACAAAAAGCTGGTCAGCGCGCCCGTCAGCATTCCGCCGTAAGAATGCCCGAAGAGCATTGTTTCTTTTCCGGAATAATTCGGGAAAGCTGCCAAAAGGTCGTAATAAAAAGCTCCGTACATCTCCGCGACGGTGGCGCTGGGCAGGTCGCTGAATTCAAAGTTCGAGTCGCTTTCGTCGCTGGTTGACAGGTCTTTTACCCAACGGGTCACCCCTCTGTACCAGATTTTGTCGGCGATCATATACCAGTTGGTGTCCCTTTCTCTGGAAAAAGTACCCCACAAAAAGGTAAGGACGTTATATCCCTCGTTATAAAAGAATTCCGGGCGATCGGCGGTGCCGTTGCCCCCCATTCCGTGGGCAAAGCTCATAATGGACTTATCAGGTCTGAAGGCCGCCTTGCCTTCTTCGGTATTGGTCCGCACCCACTTGCGGTTTTGATTGTCCCATATGTAAAGCCCGAACCCCGTATCAAAGAGGCCCTCCGGGAAGTAAATGTCCTCCAACTTTAAAAATTCGATATCGGGGTTTTTGGCATAAACGTATTCCGACATCGTTCCGACGAATTGGTCCATATCTCCACTCGGGATCACCTCTTCCTGCTCCGGAGTGTCGCTTTTCCTTTTGCCTTTATTCTCTTCTCCGCATGACGCAGCAAGCAAAGCGACCAAAAGACAAAGTATAACGACGGTAACCTTTTGTATCTTTTTGTTCATTTTTCCTCCGTTCCTATATAAAACCGATCCCTATTCGTTGCTTTGCGTCTCCTGGCTTTCGACGGTGAGTGCGCTTTCTTCATTTACCGCGCTTTCTTCATTTACCGCGCTTCCCTCGTTTGCCGCGCCCTCTTCGGTCGTTTCGACGTTACTTTCGGTAGTTTCGCTCCTTTCCGTAGTAGGTTCGGTTTGCGCCGGCTCTTCCGCCTGTTCCGGTTGCGTGACTTCTTCCGGCTGAGTGGCAGTCTCCGCTTTCCTCTCTTCCATCCGCTTGTCGATGGCGGCTTTGTCCACCTTATGTTTGGTTTCGAGCTTCTTCAAATTGATGTCGATGGCAAAAAACTTAAATTTGAGCGCACCGAAAAAGGCGTCGTCGAGGTAGGCTCTGACCAGCTCCTCGGTCTCTTCCATATCGCGGTCTTTTACGACGATCCACACTTTCAAACGAATGCCGTAATCGTTGGAAACAACGGCGCACTTGCGGCATTTTACACCGCTGACCCCTTTAATGGTGGCGTGCGTGATCTTTTTAATGACGGCAAGAGAAGTTTTTGCCGTGCCTTCCGCGCCCGAACGCAGTACGATCTCTTTTACCGCGTCGTCGTTGGTGTACAAAAGCACGTGAGAAACGATGGAGAGCAACAGGAATATGCCGCCCAGGACAACGCAGATCGTGCGTACGATGTTGTTATCGAATTCTTCTACGGCGACCCTGCCGAAAGTGGTCAAAACCAAGAACACTATAAAAAACAAAGCGATCAAAGTTGACGCCGTAACAAATATTTTTAAAATGGTCTTTTTCATTGATAAAACTCCTTATGAAGCATAATATACAAAAATCAATTATACTTTACCATATATTATGTGTTTTTTCAAGAACATTTTATGTGTTTGATTTTACATTTTGCGGCGCCGCCCACCATTGCTCCGAGTCTTCTCCCCGGCGCGTAAAAAAGGCTATCTTCTTCTTGCCAGGATGGGTAACAAAATAAGTGCCAGCAGCACTACGCCGCCGATAATGAACATAAGGATGGTCATAAAGCCCGGTCCGTTGTCGTCCTTAATAAAGCCGATACCTTCTATCTCCTCGGCGTTCTTTAAGATGATGATACCGTTACGGACTTCATAAGTCTCTATGGCGTACTCTCCGTTGCGTTTGTAAATGTAGAGGGTAACTTTGTCTCCGTTGTTGTATTCCGCCGACAGATCCAATTCGATGTTCCCCGACAGGTCTCCGTCCGATTGAATGAAGTAGAAATCGGTAATCTGTTTATTGGCGGCAGCTTCGCTCCCTGCGAAGGTAGCAATGATATCCGATTCCGCCGTCTTGTCCTCAACTAGCGAGAAAGTCGCCGTTGTTGAGTATCCGTTCTCATCCGTTACCGTCGCTTTATAGTCACCGAACTCCGTCTCGATCTGATTGGGATAGATGGTGAAGGTATAATAGAGGTCTTCCGGCGGATAGTACTGTTCTTTCGCCGTGGCTTTTACGATGATGTTATATACGCCCGGCTCGCTGAAAGTGTTTCCTCCGGCAACGCCGTTGATGATGTACGTCGGCGTCGTGCCGCCGGTGTTCTCCACCAGTACGCGGACGATCTCCCCGTCGTATACTTTGGAGTCGTTCGGATAGTTCCGTTTGAAGGATTCTCTTATAGAAAGCACCGCTTGCGTCTTCGTTATAATGAATTTCCCATACGGAGCATAGACCCCTTCTTCATCCGGATCACCCACGAAGGTGATATTGTAGTTGGCGTTCGACGCGCTCGGGACGATCACGCCGTACTTAATCGCCGGGTCGTTCAAATCAACCGAGGTGTACAGGTTGATACCCAGTTTATCGCTCCCTATAATGCCGTTTGCTTCTTTTACGTCCCACGCTACGCCTTGCTCCTGGCTAAGGTCGGAAGACAGCGGATCGAGCTGTTTCTGATCGTGTACGATGACCGTTATGTCCTTAGGAAGAATGGTATAGGTACCGGGTATGCAAGTTATGGTATAGTTAGCAAGTTCCGCCGTCGGTTTAATGGCGTACTTGCCTACTTCGGACCCGAACTCTTTCGTCAGCGTGACGGACAGGTATCTTAAGTCGCTCTCAAAGAACCCGCTCGTCGTATATCTGCCGCGCAGCGACAATTGCGACGCGCCGTAAACGGATGATAAGTCGTTCGCCGTTACCGTTGCCGGGCAGGGGGCGATCGTAAAGGAGAAGGTGATATTGGTATCCAGTTCGTAGTTGTTCAGTACGTCGCCTGCTTGCTCGGTGTCGATATACACCCACGCCGTATAGTTGCCTGCGTCACGGACCATGTCTTTATTATACCGTATCACAAGAGGCAGTCTGTCCTCTCCGACAAGGCCTCCGTCCTGAATCTTGACGGATATGCTCTGTTCTCTGCCGTTATACACCAGACCGCTGTATCCGTAGAACTGGATAGCCACTCTCTTCTTGACCACTTTGAACTTCATTCTCTTGTTGGTCAAGGTGTAGTTACTCATCTCCAGGCTCTCGTCAAACGCCGCCGTGGCGTCGTATGCAACGTCGGAAACCATGCCGTCAAAGCCGCTTGGTACCGTTACTACCAGCGTATAGACGCTTCCGTCCACGCCCGTAACTTTCGCTACCGGCCTTGCCGCCGTTCCGTTATACTGTATCTCTACGTATTCTTCGTCGTCTACCCTCTTAATGATCGGTCCCCATTCCACTGCCAGCGTCATTGCCGTCAGGTTGAACCATACGTCGAATTCCTCCGTGGGAACTTCGTAGTTGGTACTGTCTACCTGCACGCCGGAATTGGTAAAGGTCCTGAAGTAAACGTGCATCTTCGTCGGCACGTCCGAAACTTCCGTCACCGTAATGGGCGCGCCATCGTCGTCTACGAATATCGCGCGTAATACGTAGTTATTGGAGTCCGCGCCTTGCGGTATCTCGCTCTGGAAGTCGGGTACCTGTCCTTCTCCGTTGAACTCCGCGCTAAATAAGTACCCTACCGTCTCCATGTATTCCAGTAGGTGGGTAAAGTCGTACGTCGACGGCAAAATCTTCAACGTCTCTTCAGCAACCGAATAGGTGAATTCATAATTGCCCGCTCTGTCGGTATCGCTGATGCCGGCGCCCTGTATGGTCGCCGTCCATTCCCCTGCGTCACTCGGCGTACGGGTGATGATCCTGCCTTTCTGATAGGTTATCGTCTTTACAAAGTAATCAATATCGTTTCCGAACAGCAGCGTAGCGTCTCCGTTTTCGTCCTCCAACGTCACGTTGATCTCTTTTGCTCTGCCGTCGTAAACGGCTTCGGTATAAGCCAATCTTGCCACTACCTTATACGATTCGATAATAATGCTTCCTCTCACTTCCGAGAAGTCGACGAACTCGTAGTTGCCTGCGTTTCCGCTCGTGATCCTTGCGTTGTACACGCCTACCGAACAGGTGCCTGCGTCTACGTTGTTACTGTACGACAATTCCACCGCCGCCGTATCAAGACCGCACAGTCCGCTGACCGTCGCGTTCGTCGTCTGCGCTTCGCCGTTATAAACCGTTCTCTTGAACTCGATCTCTATCCCCAGCGTCGCTTTGGTTATCGTCACCCTGCCTTCGGTCGGGTCCGCTTTCTCAAAATTCCACGTATATTTCGCGCAGGTCGCTTCAAATAGCTCGTTGCTGACCCCCGGCGCTGCCTTGACGAACGTCGCTGCATTGACTTTCGCATAGCAGTCTCCGCCGTTGACGTTGACGTTATCCCCCGGACCGTTCTCTCCGGTATAAAGGAAGCCGGTAACGACCGCTCTGATAATCGCCGCGTCTTCGTCCAGTATCCGGTGCGCCGTTGCGTTCGGTGCATGGCTCTCTCCGGTATAGACCTCCTCAAGATCGTCAATCGTGAACGTTACTTTCCTCGGTGAAATGCACAGTTCTCCATACTCGTCCTCACCGGGGTAAATAAACCTGTAATTGTTCATGTTGCCGACCGTAATGATGGTGTTCTGTTTAATGCGTACGTAATAATCGCCTACGCCCGAAATGGACTCCGTCCACACCGCTCCGGTCGGATCGTTCTCGTACGCCGCTATCTCGCAGTATTCCAGCGTCGCCGTTACACTGTCGTTTCCTCTCAGCTCCGGCGTCGCAATAATCGCCAAACGATGCTCTTGTCCATCGTATTCAATATTGATATTCTCCGCGAATCCAAGCCTTGTATCTCTCGGATCGACTACCATGGTACCCGCAATCGTTCTTTCTTGGTACCTGAACGAGTAGTTCGCGTTAAAGCCGTTGACTTCTTTAATAATGATATTCCACGTCCCTGCCGACGTCGGAATCTCCTCCGTCGTCGCGTCGCGTTCCTCTTCCAGGCTGCTGTTTCTCACTACCTTCCACGTCCCGGCAATGTCCTGCATTACCCACGTGCCGCTTCCGATAGAACTGCTCATGCTGTACAAAAGAGTGTACCTGAAATCACTGTCCGTCAAAGGTACGTTGTTTACCCCTATCGCTCCTGCCGTCGTCGTATGTACCGTGCCGTCAAAGACGTACTTCGGCGTACCGGCGGCAATGGAGTTCACCGTCACCGTCACTTCCTTCGGACGAATACTGTATCTCCAGCTCTCCTCTCCGTTGTTGGTATTGGTCAGGTACTCTCTCGTTTGCCCTATATCATACCACCCCGAATGATCGGAACCGCCCTCTTTGTAAGCGTACGTTATGCTGATAATATTGATCTGATAATCCCCAACGTTGGTCGGCGGTGCGCTCATGGAACTGGTATAGTTATTATCAAGTTCAATCTTGTCTACGCTACCGTTGTATCTCGTCGTGATCCTGACGTACATATAGCTGCCGTTATACGCTATCCTGTACGTGATCCACATCTGATCGTTGACGTCCAAAAGCGACGTGTGCGTGAATACCGGGTACTGGCCGCTTCCGGTGTACACCACCTCGGTCTCCCTCATCGTCAGCATTATTTGCAGTTCTCCGATATCGAACTCCTGTTGTACGCTGTCGCCGTCCGTTATGTTCAACGTATAGTTCCTGTTCCAAAGATTGCGCGTCTCTGCCGCAACGTCCGTGGACATCTGCGCGTTCCCTATCGTCACTACCCAGTGTCCGTTCTCCTTCGCCGGATTGGTCGTCGGCATTCCCCCGTCCTTTGCATACATCATCGTCGCCGTTACCGATATCGCATCCGGTAGCCCGTTCGGTATAACAAGCCCCAGCGTATGATAGTTGTTATCAAAAGGTATGGACGAAGATGCCGGCTCCCTTATCCCCAGGTAAACAACGTGTTTGTTTATGGTAAGTTCGCCCGGTACGTAGGTAAAGGAATAGTTCGACAAATCTCCGCTTACCGGTATCAGTCCGTTCACGGATACCGTGTACGTCCCTGCGTTCACCGGCAAGTTGTTCTCCGCGTCTCTGTCGTTGTACCGCTCGCTTTCATTATTATTATAAACGTACAACAGGTTCGCTTCAAAGCTCTCCCCTTCTACCAGATTGTCATAGCTGACGCTCAAAGGATGCGTCTGTTTATCATAGATCGCGCTGTCATAGCTTATGACCGTCACCGTCGCTTCTCGCCTGTCTATCGTCATGATACTGTAGTGATTGCTCTGCAGTATCGATCCGTATATAACCTGCTCGCTCACCGATGTAAACTGTACGTAAACGTCGCTTCCGTAGTTCGCTACGTTGACCCCTGCTCCGAACGTAAACGAAGTAAGAGATACCTTCCAATTACCGGCCCCTATATGATCGGTCTCGCTCGAGCCGACCTTTTCATAGCTCAGTTCATACTCAAAGCTGTCCCCTGCGCCAATGTTCGTCGTCACCGCCGCTTCCTTCGCCGTTCCGTCGTATACGTACCCTTCCGTACCGCTAATAACGTCCGGTATGGTTAATACAAGGGTCAGCGGTATAACGTCAAATGCTCCAAGTGTCCTTGTCGCTACCATGTAGCTGTCCGTTATATCCCTTTCCCCTTTGTAGAACGTAATGGAATCAATGGACGTTACCGTATACGTTCCTACCTCTCTGGTAGTTACGCTGTCATAGGTAAAGGTGCCTTCTATCCTGTCCCCTTCAACAAGCTCGTTCGCTTCTCCCAAAAGCACCGCCTGTCTGTTCGTTCCGTCGTATACCTGCGCCGCGCCGGATACGCTGACGTTTATTACCCGTTTGTTTACGGTAATCTCAAACGTCTCTACCGGCATAGCCCCGATACTGTATCCGCTGCCGGTGCCTTCCACCTGCACTCCTGCCAGCCTTACGTCGTACGTTCCATAATAGATCGCTTCGTCCAGCCACTCTTCTTCTCCTTGCAAACGGAACGCCCACGTGTATACCACGCTGTCTCCGCCTACCAGACCGTCTCCGCCGATCGTTATCTTTCCATCCGGAGGTATGCATGCCTCTCCATTATAAGTGTAAGCGTCTATTAAAAGATCGGATATACTGAAGGTCAGTCCGCGGTCGGCTATCACAAGTACGCCCTCGGTATCAAAGTCAAAGGCATAGTTAATAAGCTGCTCCGCAGGACTGAACGTGTCAAGCGCAATGCTTACCGCATAATTCCCTACTGCAACAGGCGTCACTGCCTCGTTATTCTGCGAATAACCGAAACTGAACGTGATTGTCGGATGTATTCCGTTCGTCGCCCAGTTACTCACCGTCGCCGTCACACCCTGCACCTCGCCGTCATAGGTCACGTTCTGCGTCCCTACCGTCACGACAAGCACCCTCTTATTGACCGTTATCTCTCCGGCATATAAGGTCGGTACCGCGCCGTAGTTCGCCATGCGGTCGTTCCCCTCTCCGTCCTTAATACGAATGCTCTCCGCGTCTATAGTAACTTCCCATACGCCGTACCCGCGCGCACCGTTTACGTTGGACGCCGCTCCCAGCGTATATACGTAACTGAATTCAATCAGGTCGCCTTCCCCTATCTCGTAGGTCGCCGTGCCTTCGTAATCACAGTCGTTAAAAATTTCCTCTCTGCTGTTTACCCAAATAACGATCGGCTTTGGCGTTATCTCCAGCGTCCACGGTACGATATAGTAGTTCTTTACCAGTCCGCTCTCCATCGTAAACGACGTCGCCGTCACCGTGTACGTACCTACGTCACGCGGCGTCGAAGAATAGCTTAGTACCGCATCCCCCAGCACGTCATCGTTAAATAACCCTTCTACGTACCTCCACGCGCCATCCTGTTGCACGCTTTGATCGTACTTGCTCAGGCTCCTTACCTTGCCGTCGTATACTATGCTCTCCGAACTCAGCGTTATCGGCGCCGGCGTTATTTCCAGCGTCCCACTGACTTTCGTATAATAATCCTTTCCACCGATAAATTCCCCATCCGACGTTATCAGGTATTCTTCCCCGTCACGTTCGTAATAGGTCCCTGCCGGAATCGTCGCACCTTCCGTTACTTCCGCCGCAAAATACGTGTATACGTATTCGTAATGATTGTCGCAGACGTTCTCCGTCCCCGTCTTGTATACGTGCGCCGACGTAATAACAATATCGTATACCTCAACGTCTACCGCCGTCGCCGCGCCGTTATAACTAAACACCGCTCTGACTTCTTCCCCGGCAAGCAATCCGTCCCCGGCTATCGTCACCGTCGCTACCTGCGCTCCGCCTACGTATACCCGTTGCTCATCGTTCGCCGTGATTACAATCCGGCGCTTGTTAACGCGCAACACCCCGGCTATTACGTTCAGATTGTAATTGACTTTTATCCTCGCGCTTTCAACCGGCGATAACAAAACGGCATACTCCCCAACCGCAAACGTCTTTAACGCCTCCGCCGATTGCGGTATGCCCTCGTATAAATAATTGTACTGCCTGCCGCTGATCGAACTGTCCTCAAGATCGGTCAGATCCGCTGCAAGTATCCCTTCCGCCACGTACCCCGGCGTCCCCATCACTCCGTAAATCGTCGTAATATCCGTCGTCGTTATCGTTGCTTCCTTCTTCTCAATTACGTAGTAGTCCCTCTTGTTCGGGTCCTCTACGCCGTATTCGTCTATGTGATCACCCAAAACGTCATAGGCTATCCTCACGTAGTTATCAATGTTTACGCCACTCGCAAATCCAAACCCGTCCGTCACCGCGTATACGTAATATACGCCGGCCTTTATAGGCGAAGCAACGTTGCTTCCGTCTACGCCGCCATATCGGTACCCTAACGTGATGCTCCCCGTCATGCTGTCCCCATACCCCATGGATATGGTGTAACTGCACGGCTGCGCCTCTCCGTTATATACCACGTTCGCACTCGGCCGGTTGATAATAACCCGCGCTATCGTCTTGTCTACCGTCATCGTACCGTAGCTCTCCGATTCGTAACACTCCGTCATGTCTACGCCGTTTATTACAATACCGCCCAGCATAACTTTGTACGTCCCGGCATCTTTATGGACCGGATCGGCTTCTTCGGAATATATCCACTCCTCCGTCACCGGGTCTGTACCCGTCCGCCTGTAGTACGCCAACCTGACTTCTATCTCTCCGCCTTCGTCCGCCGTGCTTAGCCCGTCGGTCACGACTGCCGTCATCTCCTTGCTCGTCCCGTCGTATTCGTAATACCCCTCGCTCACAATACCGCTGAATTCCAGCGTAAGTACCCCTACGCTCACCTTCAACGTCCCGTTCACTCCGATAAACGAATAGTTCGTCGCATTCACCCCCGCTACACTGGTGTAAATAACGTATTCTCCCGGCGCACCGCCCACTTCATAACTGCAGCTGACACTCGGCTTCGTCTCCCCGATAATGGCCTCGGCAGACCCTTCGTCCGTCCCGTACCACCCCGTGATCGTGTATCCGTACTCCGGCACCGCCGCATAGTACGCTATCGTCATACTCCACGCCGTCACCGTAAGCTCTCTCTTGCTGACCCTCAACGTCCCCGGCACCACCGTAACTACGTAGTTCATAAGTTCGCTCACCACCGGCTCGATTACGTATTCGTCTGCGTTCGCTCCCTGTTCGTATCCGTGATAGTCCATAACGTAATGGTTCGTAATAACTCCCGCTAACGTGTCTCCCGAATATAACCCTGTCGGCGTAATCGTAACTTCCGGCTGCGGATCACCGTAAACACATCCAACGTCCTCCGCCGTCAGCCGCAACCCCTTCTTGTTCACCGTCAGCGTCCCGGCTACGTATTCAAATTCATAGTTGATCGGCGTCGTCGTTAAATATAAGAAGGTCATGTCGGTAGCATAAGGCGTAATCGTGTACGTCCCCGCATTGCTCCCTACCGCATATCCGCTGTCGTATGCACAACTCCCCGATACCACCGGTACGTTCTCCGTCTCTTTAAACCCGGTTATCGTCACCGTGTACGTCGGTACCTCGTCTCCGTACGTGATCACCTTGTCATCCGCCGTCACCGTCAGTACCGCTTTGTTAATCAAAAATTCCTTCTGTATCGTCCCGGTATAGTTGTTCGTCCCGACAATCGTAATCGTCGCCATGCCGGAATTGATATTGTTCTGATACCCCGTGATCGTGTAATCACCTTCCGAACTCGCTCCCGCTACCAACGTCGCTACGGGATTTTGCAAAGAAACAATCTCCACAACCGGTCGCCACTCCGCCGCTTTGTATACAAACGGCCCGCCTTGTATCGTCAACGTAAAGTCCGATCCGCTCGCCAAACTCAATGCCTTCGGCGAAATCGTGTACGTCCTCGTAACCGACCCCGTGTAATAGTCCCCGGCACCCGTTATCGTCACCGTCTTCGTCCCGGCATTCGTAATGTCCGCCGGATAAACCGCCGTGTAATGACTCCCTGCCGTCAACGCCCCTTCCGTGTTCGCATCCGTTACCGTTAACTTCGACCGCGGCGCACCACAGTAAGTAAAGTTCTCAAGAGCAATCGTCATCGTCGTGTCCGTAAGCGACTTCTTCGTGATCGTCCCTGTAATAACTCCGTCCGCATATACCGAATATCCGCCTACCGTCGCCGTTACCCGTACGCTGTAAACGTACGCCCCGGGCAATAAATCGGTACGCGCCGATATCATCTGCGTCGTTCTTTGCTCCTCACTCCCTTCGTTCACCGTCCACAAAATGGTGTAACTGACGTCCGTGCATCCGTGCGTCGGATCAACGGAAAGTTTCTTTCCGCCTGTATTATACGGCTCGGTATACGTCGTCCCTACCGTAAACGACGTTCCTGCCTCGTTCCCTATCTTCATCGTTATCGAAACAGCGTTCATCGTCCATCTCGCCGTCAACGTCGCATTGCCGGCCGTCGTCCATGCACGGACTCCGCCTCCGCCGGCTCCATAATACTGCACCTCATTGATATAATACCCGACAAACGTAAACCCGGCTTTACTCGGCGGTACGATCGTAGGTACCATGCTGTCATAGTACGCGTCTATCGACGTCGTCCCCGTCGTGTTCCCGTGCGTCGAGGGGAAGTTCCCGTCAAACGTCAACGTGTATTTGTTCGCAGACCACACCGCGTATAACGTCACGTTCGCCCCTACCGCATACTCGTCTCCGGCAACAACGTACTTCGTTCCTCCGCGCGTCAGCGTCCCACTCGCTTCGTAGAATTTCCCTCCGATTATATCGTAAACTCCGTTCTTTCCTTCACTGTTAAAACACGGTATATAATAGTGCGTCACTTCTCCGCCATTCCATACCGTCGCTCCGTAAAAACGCATGTACGCTCTGTTCGTTACCGTCCCCGTGTTCCCTCCGGAGTAACTACTCAGGAACATTAACGGTCCCCCTACCGTATAAGAACCGTATGCGTGCGCCTGTACGTACGTTAAGCCCGTACCCGTCTTCGCCCACGCCGTGTTCTTCTCTACACTATATATCAGCTTGTCTCCCTGTACCGGCGTCAGCGTGTTGTCCGACCCCATTACAGTGTTATAATCGTACCGTAAATTAGAATTGACCAGGAACGTCGTCATCGTCTTGTCTTGCAATCCGCCGCTCCCTCGCGCACAAAATACCGTCTGCGTGCTGCCTACGTTCGCCGTCACCATCATAACGTACCGTATCGAACTGTCATTAGTCAGTCCGTCCGTCGTCAAAATGTGCCCGCCCCCGGCTGCCTCTAAATACTCTACCTGCGTGTACCCTTCCGGTAGTATCCTCCATCCAACAAACGTGTAGCCCGTCCTCGTCGGCGTCGCAAGCGTCCCGTATGCGTTCCCAAACGTCACACTCTTGCTCGCCGGCGTCACCGTCCCACTGCCGGCATTGTACGTCACCGTGTAACTCTTCGCCGACCATACCGCGTATAACGTCACGTCCTTCCCTGCCACAAACTCCATGCCCGAGGTAACGTATACGTTACTGCCTTTACTAAGCGTCCCCGTGCATCCGTAGAACTTGCCACCGACTACGTCGTATAAGCCTACTTTATTATCACTCGTCCTGTAACAGGGTACAAAATAAGAAACTATGCTCCCACCATCCCAGTAGGTCGCCCCATAAAACTTCATCTGACTGTAATTGCTCAGTCCGTTGCTCGTCCCACCTGCGTAAGACGCCATAAACATAAACGGTCCGCCCGCCGTAAAGTTCGCCTGCGTGTACGCATACCCGGCCGTCGTCCCTACGTATAACCGGTTCCGCTCCGCCGTCAACGTCACTTTACTCTTCGACCAACTCTGCGTGTTCGTGTTTCCACCGTTATAATCAAACCGATAGTTTCCGCCCGATATGCCGAATAACGTGTACGCCTTGTCTACGCTACTCGATCCTCGCGCCACCCAGAACGACTGGTTAATGCCCGTCGCCGTCGGCTCCGCCACAACTCGCATCGTCCCGTATCCGCCCGGGGTCACGTCCGTCACTACGTAGCCGCCCCCTGTCGCTTCTATGTATTCTACCTGTTGATACCCTTCCGGCAAAAGCCGCCAGCCTAAGAACGTGTACCCCGCTCTCGATGGCGTGGGTAACTCTCCGTACGTGCTTTCGTACGCCTGCGTCTTGCTCTGCGACCCCGTCACCGTGCCGCCTTGCGCATTATAACTTATCGTGTAATTGTTAACGCTCCACGTCGCCGTCAACGTGACGGCTCCGTTCGCATTCGGCGTCAAATTCTTAAAGTATACGTTGCCGCTAACCCCGTTAATACACTTCAACCCCGTAGACGATATCGCCGTACCCGTCGCATCCGTCGTTCCGTACTTCGCCGTGCTTGTGTTAAGTCCGCTCGTTACCGTCCACCCCGTGAACGTGTACCCTGCCTTCGAAGGCGCCGATACGTATTGCACCGCATCGTACGTCCACGCCGTCGGCGCACTCGCTCCGTTCGTACCCCTACCGTATGCGTACGTCACCGTGTACGTGTGTACCTGCCACTGCGCCGTAAGCGTTATCGACCCGTTCCTCGTCGGCGTCAGGTTCTTAAAGTATACTCCACCCGTCGCTCCGTTTGCACATACCGTGCTACTGTCTATCGCCGTAGCAGGCGACGAACTCGTCCCCCACTTCGCCGTACTCGTATTCAGTCCGCTCGTTACCTTCCACCCGGTGAACGTGTACCCCGTTCTACTCGGCGCAGATACCTCTTGCGCCGCATCGTACGTCCACGCCGTCGGCGCACTCGCCCCCGTAACGCCTCCGCTACTAAGGGAGTAACTCACCGAATACGTGTTCGCTTCCCAATAAGCAGTCACCGTAACCGTTGCCGAAGCCGTCGGCGTCAGATTCTTTAAATATATGCTCGTCGTTGCCGTGTTAAATAGATTGGTCGTCGTAGCGGATATCGCCGTAGCAGGCGACGAACTCGTCCCCCACTTCGCCGTACTCGTGTTAAGTCCGCTCGTTACCTTCCACCCGGTAAACGTGTACCCCGTTCTACTCGGCGCAGATAACTCTTTTACCGCGTCATACGTCCACGCCGTAGGCGCGCTCGTTCCCGCGCTCCCTCCGTTCAACGCATAGCTCACCGTGTAACTGTTCGCCGTCCACTTAGCATATAGATTGACCGTCGCGCCTTGCGCTGATGCGTAGTTCGGCTTCGTCAGCGTCGCTCCCGCACTCCCCGATAGCGTCCCTCCGCCACTGTCTTTGTACCACCCGTTAAACGTCCACCCCGTTAAAGTAGGCGCAGACCCTAGCGTCGCGTTACTATCGTACGTCCAGGTCGCTTGAGCCGGTATCGACCCTACCGTCGCCGACGCCGCATCCGGCTTGTTACCGTTGTATACTACGTTGTAGGTGTTGGCAGTCCATAGTGCAAGCAATGCGGAGTTCCCTGCCGTTGTATATGCGGTCGAGGCTGTCACCGGCGTACTATGCGCAAATAGGTTGACGTCCTCGAAAGCAACGGTATTGCCCGACGTATTTCCGGCTATACCCGCATAGAAAATTACTCTCGTATTGGTCGTACTGGTACCTGAAGACGGCACCGTAAAAGTCAAAGAAAGGTTACTGCCGAAATTAAGCGTATAGCCTGCTCGTTGTGCTGGCGCATCAAAGTCGTAAATAAGAATGGTAAACTGTGTGGGATTATAGGTAGAATGAGCGGTCAACGTTGCCTTACCAAAAGTAATGGTGTAGGTTTTTCCCAGCGCAAGCGCTGCAAAACCATTGTTATAACACCATTGTCCCGTCCCTGCGGTCAAGGTCGGACTCCCTAACGGAGTGCCATAAACCCAGTTATTAAACGTGTAGCCGGTACGGCTCGCCGTTGCCAGCGTTCCGTAAGTACTGTCATAGGTCACCGTTTTACTGGCTGCGCTCGTCGAACCGCCGTTGCCGTAATATTTTACCGTGTAATTATTCGGCGTCCATAAGGCAAGTAATCCTGTGTTTGCCGCCGCTTTGTTATAAGTAGTCGAAGACGTCACCGTCGTAGCATGTGCGAAAAGATAAATACCCTCAAATGCAACGGTATTATTCGCCGTTGCCCCGTTTATGCCGGAATAATAAATTAGTTTTGTGTTCGTTGAACTTGTTGACGTCGGCACCGTAAAAGTCCAGTAAATACTACTACCAAACGCCTTGCTCGTAGATGCTCTGACTGCATTTGCATCAAAGTCATAAATAAGAATGGCAAAAGCCGAAGGATTATTTGTCGAATGCGCGGTCAACGTCGCTTTATCAAAGACTACCGTATAGGTTGCTCCCGGCGTAAGCGCGGCAAAAGCATTATCGAAGCAATAGTTATTTGATGACCCTGCTGTTAGCGTTACGTTTCCGCGAGTAGTACCATAAACCCAATTGCTAAACGTGTATCCGGTTCGGCTCGCCGTCGTCAGCGTCCCGTAGGTACTATCGTACGTTACCGTTTTGCTCGCGTCGGTCGTCGAACCACCGTTGCCATAATATTTGACCGTATAGTTATTTGGCGTCCATTTGGCATACAGCGTCGTATTGGACGTTTTGTCCCATGCTCTCGTCGCCGCGCCGCTGGCATTGATATATTGGGTGCCACCGCCGCCCGTACCCGTATAATAACCGCCGAAGGTATATCCCACTCTGGACGGAACGGTAATGCTCGGCAGATTGCTGTTATAGGTACCGGTAACGGACGTCGTTCCTGCCGACGTTGCGCTTTGGTTATTGAGTGTGACCGTGGTCTGAACGCCGCGCCACACGGCATATAGGGTAACGCTACCCCCTGCCGAGGCTATGTTATTGACAGACGCACCGTTAGCGTACGTCGCCGACGTTGCGGTTGAAGATGTCGACCACCCGAGTAGGTCGTAGTTGGTACGGTAAACAACGTTCGTTCTGAGTGTCTGCGCCCTGTCCCTATACACCGTATGCATAGGTCGAGTGGAAGTTGAGTTGACTTGAACGGTATATCCGCAGAGCTGCTCCAAAAGGGTTCCGTACGCAACGGCATTGGACGTTGAACCGCTGTAATAGACGGTAGACCAGTTTGTTCCGTCGACACTTACTTCTGTTTTCGTCTGATAATAATATCGGTACGGGTAGTGTAATAGTCGGATATAATCGAGCGTATAGGTCGATCCGAGATCGATAGTGAGCGTCGTGATACTGTACCACGGAGCAGAAATAAATAATCCGTCTACCGGTGCGCCGGTATTATCGCTGTTACCGGGGAATGAAGGTGTGGAGCCGTTGACTTTCACATTAGCGTTTTTGGTATATAACGCCTCGTTGACGCCGTTAAACTCGATCGCCTGTAATTCGTCGATATGCCCTGCCGCATTGACGTTGTTTGCCGTAGTATATTCTCTGATGTACCGGATCGCCGTATTGGCTGAACCGCCGTTTGCGTCGTAAATAATATCGTATGTTGGGCAAGAAGTAAAGGTAATGGAAACCGAGCCGTTTCCGCTACAATTACCTGCCGTACCGGAACAACTGGAAAATGCGAGTGCGGATGAATGCGCCGCAAAAGAAGTCGAACTTATTGTTCCGCCGGCAATATATGAGGAACCGCCGCCTCCGCCGGCGTGCCATGCAGAACCTGCGCCGCCATAGTAGCCGCCGCCTCCGCCGCCGCCTTGGTGACCGTCACCGTGATTACCGGCGTTCCCGCCGTATCCAAAGCCGCCGCTTGTGGCGCCTTCACTACTTGCATTACTAAATGGAGAGCCACCGGCGGATTGTGTTCCGCCGCCGCCTTGGTAATTAGAACAGGAACTGTGATAAACACCGCTACCACCGTTGAATATACCGCCGTGACCACCGTTAGAGGAGTTGTTGGACTGGTCGTTATGACCGCCGCCTCCGCCGGCTACGATAATTCGGGAACTAAGTCCCGTTGAATCGTTCCAAAATCCGCAACTCAGTCGTACGTCGCTGGCTCCGCCCCCTCGTCTGTCGCCGGAAGAATTGGTACCGCCGCCGTTATAACCGCCGTTGACTCCCGATTTACCGACGTAAACATACAAAATCGTACCTTGTGAAAGGGTGACCGTACCTTTGACCGTTGCGCCGTAACCATACGTCGTAACGGCGTTATTATAGGAACCTGCGCCCCCTTTGCACTCTATGGTATAGTTGCCCGTTTTGGTCGCAACGAATAGTTGTCCAATATCTCTGTCCGCAGCAAAACTAACGGATGAACCAACGGAAGAAATGGTCTTTGCATAGGTGATGATCACCTGACCGTTACCGGCACGTACACCGGCTGTCGTTACGCCGTTAATAAAAGAATAACCGGAATAGTGTGTTGCTCTACCGGTATGTGCCCCTGAAGAATTAACTGCATTACACCCGGATAAACCGGATATAAAGGACGATCCGCCGCCGCCCTGCGCGTGCCAAACGGCACCGCCGCCGCCATAGTAGCCACCGCCGCCTCCGCCGCCGGTATGGTTGTCAGAATCACTACTGACTCTACCGCCCAATCCTCCGTAACCGAAACTACCGGCAGACGATGGATAAGAACTGTTATAACCGGAACCGCCGGCTCCGCCGGCAGTCTGCGTGCCACCGCGCCCTCTTCTGTCTGTCGGAACAGTACTGGAGGGGTTATAGGTATTGCCGTCGCCACCGCTGGTACCTCCGCCACGACCATAGCCGTTGTTTATGGTAGAAGAGCCGTCGCCGTGACCGCCTCCGCCGCCGGCAACCATAATACGGGACCGAAGTCCGGTAGTATCATTCCAGTTGCCGCTACTGAGTCGAATATCGGTTGCGCCGCCGCCCTGTCCGGCAGCAGTACCGGAAGAATAGTTACTTCCGCCTCCGCCGTTAAAGGAATAACCTTGGTATACGTTGCCATCATTGCCTTTTTGTCCGACGTAGATGTAAAACGTTACGTTAGCACCCAAATAAATGGTACCTGCAGCATATCCGCCTAAACCATAGACACCATTGGAATTACCGCCTTGCGCGCCCCAGCATTCAAAATGATAATATCCGGCATAGGTAGTGGTAAAGGTTTGTGCTGACCCCGTATAACTGAACGTCAAAGATGAACCGGCAGTGGTAATGGTCGCCGCATCTGCAGGGATATCGGAAGATTCCGGTCCGACAACGAACGCAAAAAAAGTAGCTAGCACCAAAAATGCTATCATTAAAACAAAAATAATTGGTTTTAGGCTGCTTTTTTGTTTCATAAAAACGCGATTTTTCCTCTTCTGTTTTTATTATATAAATAATATAACAATTTGTCAATACGGAATATGACATTTTATCAATTTTTATTTGCTTTTTGAAAAGCGCAAAATCAACCGGAAAAAACGAATAATATTCCTTTCTCGGGTGACAGGACGGATTGTATCATTTTTTAAGAAAAATCGCAAAAATTATACAATTCCGCAATGTAACATTTTTTGAAAAAATCGTCCGTTTTCCGATGTGTTCAATTATGTACCGTTTATGGGTCATTGACGGACGTATTTATATTTAAAATCGCTGTTTTTTGTTGATAAGACAGTTCTATTATATAGATTTTTTTACGCAAAAAATAGGTGCGTTTTTCGCGTTGCGTGTTCATTTTTTGATATCTTTTAATTGTGCAGAGAAAGTAAGAATTGAGAAAAAAGTGAATTTTCGGCATAGTTGAGATTTACCGGACAAATTATGGAATTTATCGTCTGCCTGCGCCAATTAGATATAGACAAATAGGTTATGTTGTAGTATAATATAGAGGATGAAGTATTTGATCGTATCCGATCTGCATGGATCTTTACACCATTACCAACAATTGGGGGAACTATTTAGGTACGAAAATGCCGATAAAATGGTCATTTTGGGCGATTTTTCGTACCATTACGGTATTTCTGAAGACTGCAAAGAGGAACTGAGGAAACTTCCGATCAAACCCGTTGCCATCGAAGGAAACTGCGATTATGGCAGTTGCGACATCCCGGAAACGGACTATCAGGGCAAATTTCACCTGATAAAGGCCTTTTCTCGACGTATTTTCTTCACACACGGCGATGAATACAATATCGGGAACATCCCAACCATCCTCGGAGAAGGCGATATTTTATGCTACGGACATACCCATATTGGCGCATTAGTACGTAAAAACGGCATTTTTATCGCAAATTGCGGCAGTTTATACCTACCTCGTCACGGGTGCAAACCTTCCTATATTACTATTGACGAGAGCGGAATTTCTTTAAAATGGTCGGAAAATAAAGAAATTCTTGAAAAAATGCCGTTTTTTCAACCAAAATGAGTCGGGATTTGTTTCACGTGAAACAACATTACATTTTTACCCAAGAGAGTAACGGTAGAAAGAAAATTGTAATATTAAAACTGTAAATATGTTTAAAAATTGACAAAAACTAACGAAAACATTAAAAAAGGAGCATTTTTATGATTAAACATATCGTTTGCTTTAAATTGAAAGATGGAAGTTTAGAAAATTGCGAAAAAGCGCGTGACGTACTGATGAGTATGGACGGGAACGTGCCGCTTTTACGGGGGATCAACGTACACATTGACCAACTCCACTCCGCGCGCAGCTACGACGTCATGTTAGAGGTGCTTTTGGACGACTGGAAGGCATTGGAAACATACCAAAACGACCCTTATCATTGCAGCGTAGTAAAAAAACATATGCACGCGGTAAGAGAGTCTTCGATTGCGATGGACTTTGAACTGTAAACTGTATTTTATTACGGTAAAATGGATTTTATATAACAGAGTTATATAATTATTAACTTTCGAGAGGTAATTATGGCTAAGAAAAGAAAGAAGGCGACGGCGCTTATTATCATTATCGCCTGTCTGACAGTTATTTTGGGAGGAGGATACGGGACGTTGGCTATCTTCAAGGCAAAAGCACGTTTAAACAACCATTTCGGCACACCCAGCGAGGAGACTTTTGATGAAAACGCGGAAGTTGACGAGAGGACTTTCGTGACTATCAATAAGAAAAAGGGTGAGGACTTCGTTATATTGAATATAACAGACACCCATTTGAGCGATTACGACTATCGACTTTTTACCGGGTTTCTTGCGCGTCGGGACATAAAGAGACTGGTTAAGAAGGTTAAACCGGACCTTATCACCCTTTCGGGCGATCTTGTTTGCGCGGACAGCGAATATAATAGCGTATACAAGCTGACGGAGCTTATGAATAGTTTTCAGATTCCCTGGGCGCCGGTATTCGGCAATCACGACGGCGAAGCGTCGAACATTGATAAAGATTTTCTTGCCGAAGTAATGATGGGTAAACAAGGGGACAAAAATAATTATTGCGTTATGAGAAAGGGTCCGTCCGATCTAGCCGATCCGGAGAACGAAGGCGACACGAGGGTAGGAAACTACGTTATCAATATCGTTGAAAACGATAACGGCGCGATAAACCACTATCAAACGCTCTTTATGATGGATACCGGACGGGATCAGCTGACGGATAGGCAGATTGTTTGGTATAGAAAAAATGTCGAAAAAGTGCGCAAAATCTACGGTTCTGACGCAAAATCAACCTTAGTTGTACATATTCCTTTGGCTGAATACTATTATGCCTACATGGAAGGGTACGATACGAGCAAAAAGGAATGGAACGCACAGTACAAAGAGGCCGGCGCGTACGGCGACTGCTTCGAGGACGTATGTTGCAACAAAAAGAAGTTCAGTTCTAAAGAGGAACTGGTCAGTAGCGAAGAATTCGCCTTTATACCGGACAAATACAAGACGGACGAATATATCGACTATTTCCTTGGAAAAGGCAAGGGAATGCCGATTAAAGAGGGTATTTTTAAATATCTGAAAGTCAACGGTACGGAGACGGTAATTTGCGGACACGATCACCTTAACTGCTTCTTTGCACCCTACGAGGGCGTAAACCTCGTTTATTCGCTGAAAAACGGCATGGGGAGCGGCTATAAAGTAGGCAGAAACGGCGGAACGGTCATAACTTTATCTAAAGATAAATCGGTAAACGTGTCTTACCTCTATCTGTAACGGTTTTCCGACAAAAAATCGGCTAAAGATAGAGAGAGGAAAGAAAATCTATTGAAAAAAATATGCCGCTGTGAGTTTTTCACGGCGGCATTTTAATAAACTCTCTTCTTTTTTAAATCTTTCGAAAAAAGCATATCTTTTATATAAGAACGTATCCGCCATTTGGTATTTTTTTCTTTTTGACCTATGTTTAACTGAATAAACAGGGCTTTTTATATTTATTCCTGTTTTATCGGTGTAAAGATACGTACTATGTACGTTCCACATATAAAATAATTGTTTACAGATATATATTTTTTATGTTATAATGACTTTATGCAACAAGAAAAGAAATACAGCGCCGAGGAATTGATCGGACAAATTAAATTAGAAATGAGTCTGCGTATGACCACGGCGGAATATATGCTGTGGGTTTATCCTACGGAATTATACTCCTACGAAGGTCAGCAGATGACTCTTATCGTGCCGTCGGAGAATGCGGCTTCCACCCTTTATTCTAACTATCTCGGTCTATTTTTGACCGTTGTAAAGGACCTTAAATTGCCCGTGACGGATTTTGTTTTCATTCTCGAAAAAGATAAAGAAAATTTACCGAAAGCGCCGCAAAAAGAGGAGAAAAAAGAGGAAAAAGTCAATCCTTTCGTGCAGAAATACACGTTTGAGAACTACGTTATCGGTTTAAGTAACCGTATGGCGGTGATGACGGCGCATACCGTTGCGGAAAACCCCGGAGTCAACGACGCACTGCTTTCACTTAATCCGTTTTATCTTTACGGCGGTGTGGGATTGGGAAAAACCCACCTTTTGCACGCCATCGGCAATTATTTATTCGAGCATAATCCCTCTTTAAACGTAATTTACGTTTCGGCAGACAGGCTCAGTAACGAATATTTTTCATCCTTAAACAAATACAACACCGACAAGGACTCCTATCGGAATTTTTATCACAAATACGCCGAATGTGACGTTCTTATGGTGGACGATATTCAGTTTTTGCAGAAAAAAGGCGGTCTGCAAGAGGTATTTTTCCATATTTTTAACGATCTATATCAAAACGGAAAGCAGATTATATTATCAAGCGACCGTCCGCCGAAGGAGATAAACGACCTAGAAGAGAGGCTCCGGACGCGGTTTATGTGGGGTATGACGACCGATATCGGACTACCTGAGTACGAAACAAGGATCAATATTATCATGAAGAAGCTGGAAGGGTCGTCCGCGACGCTTTCGGAAGAAGTAATTTGCTATCTGGCAGAGAAGGTCAATACCAACGTTCGTGAGCTGGAAGGGGCGCTTTTAAAAGTACTTATGTACTCGCAACTGACCCATAAAGAGGCTTCGATAGAAACGGTTAAAGAGGCGTTAAAAGAGCAAACGAGGGATGCTGCGGAGCAGATCGACAGCGATAAGATAATAAACACGGTCAGCGAGTACTTCAATATACCCTCTTCCGACCTGATCGGAAAAAAGAAAACCAAAGAGATTGTCGAAGCGAGAATGGTTGCGGTGTATCTTATTTGCGAATTATTGAACCTTCCGCTCGTCACGATCGGGCAAATTTTCGGTGGGAGAGATCATACCACCATTATGTATTCCAGGGACAAAATAAGCAACCTGGTTTCTACCGATAAAAACATAAGGAGAACGATCGAAGATATAAAGAACAGTCTGAATTGTAGATAAGGTAAAATAGAGTGGATAGAGTGTGGATATTTATCCACAAAAATGTTGATAATTTTTTTCTTTATTTTCTTTCTTTTTGTATGAAACTACGGAAATAAAGGCAATAATAGAGGGTTATCCACTTTTTGACAGCGATAATTATAATAGTAGACGCATTATAAATAGATATATTACTTAGGTGAGGTGTAAAAAATGAAATTTTCTTGTAACGGAACCGATTTGGCGAATGCAACCAATATTGTCAGTAAGGCCCTGGCTGCGAACAAAAACATTCCCATTTTAGAAGGTATCAGAATGGACGCACACGGTGACACTTTGACGCTGAGCGCATACAATCAGGAGTTATACATTCAAAAAACAATCCACGCGGACGTTCTTGCGGAAGGTAACCTGGTTGTCAACGGTAAAATGCTCAACGACTATGCAAATAAATTGTGCTTTTTGGATAATATAGAGATAGAAAAGCAACTCAACAATAAATTGAGCTTTACCTTTAATAAAAGTTCCAGCGAGATCAATTATTTCGATATTCAAAACTTCCCCGTTCTTGGCGAATACAACTGCACCGATTACGTAAAGATTAAGGAAAGCGACTTAAAAGAACTCTTCGAGTGCTGTATTTTCTGCGCGGCGGTCAACGATAGCAGAGCTATTTTAAAGAGCTGCAAAATCGAAATTATTAACGACGTATGCGAGGCGGTTTGCTTAGACGGATACAGAGTGGGTATCGCAAGAAAGAAACCGGAAGGCTTCGGCGGAAACTTCAAAGCTATTATTTTAGGTAAGATCATCGGAGATATCACCAAAATACTCAGTGACAGCGACGAGATCGTGACCATTCAAAGAGCGGGAAACACCGTTATTTTCGATATAGGTCACACCAAAGTACGTACGACGACGGTAGAAGGGGATTTTTATAAATACGAGACCAGTTTACCGAAAAATATCCGTACGGAAGTGATTGTCAATAAAGACGAGTTTGAGCAATGTCTGAACCGCGCCGGGATCATCAGTAGAGAGCATTTTTATAACAATATCATCATAACGGTCGATAATAACGTGATTAACGTGTTCTCCGAGAGTGAAAAAGGTAAAGTCAACGAGAACGTCGACTGTAAGAGCAACGGAGAAGAGGTAAAGATCGGATTAAATAATAAATTTTTACAAGAAGCTCTCTCCCGCATTAAAGAGGATTACGTAAAAATCCAGATCGAGAGTGCAACAAGACCAATCCTCGTTTCCCGTTTGGAAGGGGATGAGTACCGTTGCATCATTCTCCCTGTCAGAATCGTGTAAAAAATGGCAATTTTAATCAAGAACGATAAATACGTAGGCGCCGGGCTGAATTATATAAAGAACGAAAACGGATTGTTTTTTTATTACGATAACAATCTGCTTATTCTTCATGATACCGGCAGTCCTTTTTTAACCGTTCTCGATAACGACAACGCCATTGGCTTACAGGGGAATAACGTCATCAGGAATAACGATTGCGAATACACGCTGGACTTTTTTCAAGCCAAATACTTGATACGGTGTCGTATTCACGAGAGGGACGGCGTTATTGACTTCACTATAGAAAACCCCTACGAATATAAAATAATCATCAACCTTTACAAAGAAAAATACCAACGCATCCACGGCATAAACGATTATGAAAAGTACGGCATGGAATCTGAAAAGAAGCTCTCTTTTTACGTGGATCAGAAGTATTTTTTCGATAACGTAAACATCCGTAACTACGACTTAAAGATCAACGAGAGGATATTACTGACCGTTTGGCAAAAAAAGAACACCTTTTTATTGGATACGGTAAACACTCCCTTCTCTATGGAGAAAATGTCCTACGTCAACATAAAAAACTTTAAAATTTTCCGTAAAAGAAAGGTTTTTGAGTTGACGGAAGACCTTTATTCCCTTTCCGACAGAGAAAAAGAGGGTATTATCATTCAAAACTGCGACGAACTGAAAAAAGTGAACTTTTTACGGGAAAATTACGGTAAAGTAATCTTCAGACTTCGTCCGGAATACGCCAAAAACAGTCATTTTCTCAGTTATTTTTCACAAGGGGAACTGGTGCAGAACGTGGAAGGGAAATATCAGATCGACTTTTCCTGTCCTTCTGCCTATCTCAGTTTCAAAACAATCATCAGAAAGTATTTCGAGAGCGGACTGGACGGGATTTATTTAGATACGACGATGTATTCCGCAGAAGATTTAGAGGCGATGAAAAGCGCCATTCTTGCCGTCTCTACGGAGTACATGAAAAAGATTATTTTATACGATAAATTATCCATTACAGGTGGTTCTTACGGTTATTACGTAGTCCGGGACAGAGATAAAATATTTAAACACCCGGAATATCTCGACCTATATAAATTCAGCGGTGAATTTTTCTTGGCGGCGGAAGTGAGAAATTACGACGAAGTCGATAAAGTGCCGGACGTTTTTAAGATCGTCATCGTAAATAACAGGCTATGAAAAAGGTTTTTATCAGCGGTATCAGCGGAGGAATAGGAAAGGCACTGGCAAAAAAGTATCAACAAGAGGGGTACTACGTCATCGGCCAGTACTTTTCTCACGAGCCGGAGATAGAGTGTGAAAAAATAAGAGCCGATTTTTCCGATCGGGCGGATATAGGAAAGACGGCTAAGTATCTTTCGGAAAAACATCCCGATATATCCGTCGTTATCAATAATGCCGGGATAGACAGGTACGGCCTTTTTACCGATGGAACAATAGACGACGATGAAAAGATATTTACTATCAATCTTCTTTCCGCAATGGAAATAACCAGAGCGGTAGGAAAAAATATGCTCTTTAATAAAAACGGGAACGTACTCAACATAACTTCCATATGGGGGAGAGAGGGAGGATCGTGCGAGGTAACGTACTCGGCGACCAAAGGCGGCATGATCGCTTTTACGAAGGCAATCGCCAAAGAATGGGGGCTTTCCGGTGTTCGGTGCAACGCACTGTGTCTCGGTTTTATTGACACGCCGATGAATAAAATGTTTTCCGAAGAAGATAAAAAAGATTTTTGTCAGAGCCTCGCCCTCGGGAGAATAGGCACGCCGGAAGAAGTGGCGGAAGCGGCGTATTTTTTGACGTCGGAAAAAGCGTCTTATATCACAGGACAGATACTATCCGTAGACGGCGGAATGTAATTTCGACAAAAGTAGTTTTATTCATTGATTTTTTTTCCTTTTTCCGTGGAATAATACCTGTACAATACGGGTATAATGAAGAAAATCATATTTAAAATCATCCTCTACCTGTTTATTTTTCTGTTTTTCGCGACACTGGAAAAAGAGGTAATGATAACCGGATTCGGTATTGGTTTTTTGTATGCTCTTATCTACTGTAAAGAAAAGCCGTACATAACCATTCCTACCTATCTTATTCCTTTCACCGTCGTTTCTTTTTCCTTTCCTTATTTACTCTATCTCTATTTATCGGTTTTTCCGGCGGTCGTAATTTATATACTGCTTTATTTATTTAATAAAAAATTGAAACTATGGGCGGAACTTCTGTTTGTTTTAAGTTCGCAGATCATTAAATTTTTTCTATACAACCAATACGTTCTTCAAGTGGTCGGATGCTTGATTTCCGTTTTGTTTTTCTATGGTTGCGTGGTAATAACCTACGCTATAACGGTAAGGGGGCTTAGGTATAAATTTTCTCACTTAGAAAACGCCCTTAGTATGGTCTTTTTTTCCGTCGTCGGCGCAGGCGGATATCTTTTTACTCCGTTCGACCTGTCATTATTTTATATCATACCCATTTTAATTATCCTTTTCGGTTCGGCGGTCATCGGTAAAGAAAGATCTGCGCTGGTGTGTTTATTTTACGGTATCGGTGCGAGCATCGTTTCTGTTTCCTTTGTTCCCGTCGGGTATTGTTCCGTTCTTTTTATTTCTTTTTATCTGTTTTCTTTTAATAAATACGCCGGCGCGGCGTTTATGGTAGGGAGCTTTGTCGCAACCCGGTACTATATGGATAAAATAAAGATATTTGAAGTAATAACGGTACTTTTATGCGCCTTACTCGTTCTTATTCCCGATAAATTCATCCCTTCGCTATATAAAGAAGAGGAAAAAATAACTTCTAAGACGATAATAAATAAAGACAGAAGGATAATAGAAAGAAAGATAACCAAAGTTGCCGAGGCATACGATACCATTGGGTCGATCTTAAAAAAAGAGGAAAACGTCATCCCGAAAGAAGAGGAGATTATTAAGTACGTACAAACGGGTTTTTGCCAGAGTTGTAAAAAGAAAGAGGTATGCAGGGAGATAAGCGGTTTGAGACAGCTGGTGACAGCAGCTTTGGACAACGGAAAAGCCTCTCCTATGGATATAAGTAGGTCGCTGAGCGAGAAATGCGTCAGACTCCCGAAACTCATCCCGGAAGTCAATACGGCGGTCAAAAAATACAGGAATAGCGTAGAGGCGCAACAGGGGATACGACAGGGGAAGACAATGGTCCTTACGGAAATCGAGGGGACGAGGGATATTTTACAACAACTTTCCAAATTGATAGGTATAACGATAGAAAACGATAAACTGACGGAAAAGAAGATAAGAGAGAGACTGGGATATGCGAACGTTATTGCCCACGATATTTTTATTTACGGCGGGGAAAAGGAAGAACTGGTGGTTGTTTTACGGAAGCAGGATGCCGATAAGGGACAGGTAAAGACCATACTGTCCGACGTTATGGGAGTGGAACTGACGGAAACGGACAGGCAGGAAGAAATGGGAACGGTGAGTATAACTTTTGAAAGAGCGCCTTCCTTTGGTATTCTTTACGGCGAGGCCGTTTGCAGCGCGCAGAGGGAATGCGGAGATAACAGACGGGTAATTAAACTATCTCACGATAAAATTATGTTCGTACTTTCCGACGGCATGGGAACGGGAGAGGATGCGCAGAAAACGTCGGTTGAGTCCATTCAATTGATAGAATCATTCTACCTGGCTGGGTTCGACCATAAAACGGTTTTCGGGAGCGCGACCAAACTTCTCGGATTACGCAAAAAGGAAAACTTCAGCGCGATAGATATCGTGGTATGCGACGTTCAGAAAGGGACGATTGACTTTATTAAACAGGGCGGAAGAGAAAGCTACCTGATTTCGGACGGCAATCTGGAAATGATAGAAGGGGAGACGCTGCCGATCGGAATAATAGAGGATACCGCGCCGCAGATACTCCATAGAAAGATGAAAGGCGGAGACTACGTCATCATGGTCAGCGACGGCGTTGCGGACAGAATAAACCAAAACAAAATGAGAGAGTTGCTCTCCCTCGTCCGTTCGGGCAATCCGCAAGTTATCGCCGATACGATTATAGAAGAAGGGGCAAAAATGCCCGGTCAAAAGGACGATATGACGGCGATTGTAATCAGGGTCGTTAAAAACAGAAAATAAAAAATAGGACGGCTTTATGGACGCCGTCCTAATTTTATAATAATGTCGTAAAGGCAACTAACAATTATACTTTTGTACCCCAAACTATAATTTTAATATACAAAAAGATACCGCAGAGACCGTCTGAATTATGGACTGTATATTTTATTCGGAAAACTTCCTTTTCATAAAGTCGAGAATAACGACGTTGGCTTCTTTGGACTCTTTACATATATTTCCGGCGATAGGGTAGACGTGGAACATGGCGTGCTTGCAATACAGTTCCGCTTTTCCGCCGGCGGCGTTGATTTTTTCGACGATGGTTTCAGAATCGCTCCGGAGCATTTCATTTGTCGCTACGGTAAACAAACACTCGGGGAATCCCTCGTAGTGTCCGTATACGGGACTGATGTAGGGGTCGGATCTGTCTTTCTCATTGCGGAAGTAATAGAAGATATCACTTGCCAGCATTTCCGCGCGCAGAGTCTCGTCGAACTGTTTATCTTTATAACCGAACATGACGTCGTAGGGGTAGTTTTCCGTATAGCTCTTTCCTGCGGCGAGCATATCGCACCAGGGAGAAATGAGTACGGCGGCGCGTGGCATGGGACGCCCTTCGTCGCGGAGCTTTTGCATCAGGACGAGAGAAAGGTTACCGCCGGCGCTATCGCCGATTACGATCACGTTATTCGCTGTGTATTCCTCTTCTACGGCGTTCCAACATTCTACCGCGTCTTCGAGAGCGGAAGGATAGAGATGTTCGGGAGCAACGCGGTAGTCCACCATATAAACCTTTGCGCCGGTGGCGTCAACGAGGAGTTTCGAATATTTTCTGTAAATGTTACCCAGTGCGCCGATATATCCGCCGCCATGCAACATAAAGACGGCTTTTTTAGGCGCAGCGCCTTTCTTTTGAAAAGATTCGCAAGGCACGGACCCGATCTTAAACTTTTTCCATTCGTATCCGATGGGGGTGAGAAAGGGACCGTCCATACCCAGTTTCAGGGTGCTGTTTAATACATCCTTGTTTTTCTCCGGATTAAACACCATGATTTTGCTCATAAACGCAGTGAGCAATTTTCCCATTCCTGACATACGATAACCTCCTGATTACGGTAAAAATACTTCTTTTACGGCCTCCCGAAGGGCTTTCGGGAATAAAATCTGACGTTGAACGGCTTTAGCGTACTCTTCCGGCGTCTTTTTCCCGGCTATCGGCAGATAATATAGCATTTTTCTGTGGTTGGACTTTTGATAGCGGCTGAGGATGATTTTTGCATTCTCGATAGGATCGCCGTTGTCGGTAGGTATATAAGAACGAATGACAACTTCCGTCTTTTTACTCGGGTCGTAGTCGATAGTTATTTCGTTAGCAAACGGAACGGTCTTACCGTTGATCGTCACTTCTCCCGATTTGACGTCCTTAAAACAAAGGACGATCTTTCTACCTTTCGGGAGTAACTCTTTATCACCTTCGACCGGTTGGATGACAAAAGTCAGGTCGCCTTTCTGCTTACTTACGGAGAAGGTCGTCGTAGCAAACCGTCCCGATTTATACTGCTCGGAAATGCCGTCGTCCTCGTAAAGAGTGTATTCGCCTTTTCCGCGATAGATCCATAGTTTAAGAAGTTTCGGATTGCCGCAATCGTTTCCTTCGTCTCCGGAGAGAGGAATGATAGCTCCCTCTTTCGCAAAGACAGGATAGTATTCCGAATCGCGGAAGGCCTTAAAAGTAACACCGCCTTTATACCGCCGTCCGGTAAAGATATCGGTAAAATACCCCTCCGGGAGCCACACCTTCGACTGCGCCATATTCATACATTTCTTGCTTTTAGTAACAATGGGAGAAACTATCAATTGGGTTCCAAAAGTATACTCATTGGGAACCGTATATGCTCCTTTCTTTTTACCATAGTCCATATACATCGGTTCACAAAGGGAACGTCCGGTCGTGTGGGCGCGGTAGTTTTCGGTGTAGAGATAGGGGATAAGAGCGTGACGCAGACGCAAAAAATCGGAGATGATTCTGCGCGCCTGTTCGGAGTGCTTCCAGGGTTCTTTTGCCTGCAATTCATTTCTGGTGGAATGGAGGCGGTTAATGGGACTGAACGTTCCGTACTGGCACCAGCGGATATACATTTCGTCATCGGTAAAGCCCATAGTATGGCCGCCGATATCGTGGCTCCACCAGCCGTAGCCGATGTTCGCCGCCTTGTTGGTAAACTCCGGTTGGAAGCGTAAACAACTCCACCTGGTAAAGGTGTCTCCGGAAAAACCGAGAGGATACCTGTGGGAGCCTACGCCGCAGTAACGGGAGAGAATGAGTCCGCGTTTTCCGTCGCGCGCGCTGTCAAGGTAATGATAGTGATTGAGTGACCACAGCGGATCCAGACCCTTAATTTTTGTCTTTTTGCCCTGTTGCCAGTCGATCCACCAAAAGTCCACCCCTTCCTCTTCCATCGGGTGATGAAGTACGTCGAAATAATTATTGATATAATCGGGGTCGGTAATGTCGAAGGGAACGGGACGTTTTGTTTTGGGGTCGATGCCCATTTTCGTCGCCATTTCTTCGTACCTGTCCTCAAAACACCTGACGCCGCTGGCAGGGTGCAGGTTGAGGGTGACGTGCATATTCCTTTTATGTAGTTCGTCCAAAAAGGCTTTATGATCGGGGAACAGGTCAGTGTTCCAACTGTACCCCGTCCAGCCGGGACCCTGAAAACTGCACTTGCCGTAGTCCACGTTCGGGAACTTGTTCTTTATTTTGACCCAGTGCCAATCCATATCGACGGTCGCCACGGTAAAAGGCAGTTTTTCCTCGGCGAATTTATCCATGAGATCCAGATATTCTTCTTGGGTATAGGCGTGATATCTACTCCACCAGTTACCGAGAACGTAACGAGGAAGGAAAGGTACCTCTCCGGTCATAAAGAAGAAATCGGACAGAGCGTCGCGGTAGTTTCTGCCGTATGCGAAAATATAGACGTCCTCTTCTTTTGCTTTACGCGGCTTAACCTCTCCGTCAATAAGGCAAAGACTGTCGTCTTTTATTACGGAAACGCCTTTGTCCGCCAAAAGGCCGTCGCCTATCGACACCCTACCTACGCTGTTATCCAGCGTGCGGCAGGTACCGCCGAAGTTTTTGGCGTGATTGGTAAAAACCCATCTTCCGTTGAGAAAGACGGATGAAATGTCTTTTGAAAAGGGATCGAAGTAGAATTTAGCCCATCTGGTAGTTATCAGCATCATGCGTCCGGAACGTTCCGCCGTGAATTTAACGGGAGGAAAGTTCCTGTTTCGCACATATTGCGTCGCTTCGTCGCAAAAGATCTCTTTTTTTTGTTTTTCCACGCGGAGCAGACGTTCGGTCAGAACGGTGATGCGGTAGCCCTTTCCGACGATGATGTTATCTGGGTGGGCTTTCGGCATCGTTTTTACGATCAGATGTTCATGTAGAGGCATTTTCTATTCCTTTTTCTTTGTTTTCGGGAAAAAAGTTTTCAGCTTTCCGCTGACGATACGGCAGTTGAGGATCTTGTTGTCCAGAACTTCGCCGTCGATCTGAATTTTTGCGTCGTCCAGAATTTCGATGCCGGCCGTTTTGCAATGAAGAACCTCGGTGCAGGGCATATTGATGTGTTTTCCGCCGCGTAAAAATTTCAGGAGCAGCCCCAAAACCTTTGAAGGTTTTATTTCATTAACGACTACGACGTCCATAATACCGTCGTTGGTAACGGAATTGGGGCTGATCGCCATGCCACCGCCGATATACTTGCCGTTACACAAAGAAACGAGGAAGACGCTGTGTTCTTCTTCCGTTCCGTCCTCTTTTATCAGTTTTATTTTATGGAAACGCAGGTGCAAAAGGGTGTCGATGAGGCTGGCAAGGTACTTCAGCTTACCTTTAAAGTGCTTCATCGTCGAATACCTGACCAAAACGTCTACGTCCATGCCGGCGCCGCAGATATTGAGGCATCTTCTGTCGTTTACCTCCAAGAAGTCGGTATACCCGACCTCGCCTTCCAAAATCAAATTAACGGCTTTTGTATAATCGCTTGGGATGCCGCAGGCATGAGAATAGTCGTTCCCGGTGCCGCAGGGAATAAAACCTAAGGTAACGTTGTCGAAATTCTCTATACCATTGAGGACCTCGCTGCAAGACCCGTCTCCGCCCATGGCGATGATGACGGTATCCGGCTGTTTAGAGAGTTCTCTCGCTATTTCCGTTCCGTGTCCGGGAGCCTCGGTTATGTGGACTTCGTACTCGATCTGTTTCCCGGTGAGGACCGTTTCGACTGCGCGAAGAGCCTTTTTACCCTGGCCTTTGCCGGCGAGCGGATTGACGATAATATGATAGTTCATAATATATCTCCTACTAGTAGTTATATCTTCTTTTATTATAAATAATCATACTTCTTTTTTCAAGAGAAAAAATGATATCTATAAAAAAACCGGGTTATTCTCACAAAAAAAGGGAAAAGATCATCTCATCGATAAACCTTTTCCCTCATCTTTAAAACCGATTAAAGAATTATTCTTCTGTGGTTTCGGTCGACGTTTCGTCGGCGGTCTCTTCCGGTTCCGCCGGAGCGCTGGCTGCTTCTGCCTGCGCCTCTTTTAATGCCGCTTCGTCCACTTCTACTTCGTCGAACTCCGCTTCGTCGTCGTGCATGGTTTGTGCCATAGCGACGACTTTTGCCGAGCCTCTCAGTTTCATAATGGTGACGCCTTTGGTGTTTCTGCCGATCTCGCTGATCTGGCTGGCAAGGATACGGATCATGGTGCCGTTGTCGGCGATTAAGATAAGGTCCTCGTCCTCGCTTACCATCTTCATGTTGACAAGCAGTCCCGTTTTATCGTTGAAGTTTCCGGCTTTGATACCTTTGCCGCCTCTGCCTTGACGACGGAACTCGTCGCAGACGGTGCGTTTGCCGAAGCCTTTTTCACTGATGGTGACCACTCTCTTGTTTTCGTCGATGATCGCCATATCCACCAAATAGTCGTCGTCATCCAGTTTTATACTGCGTACGCCCTGGCTTCCTCTGCCGGTACGACGAACGTCTTTTTCGGAGAATCGGATACATTTTCCTTTGTGTGAGGCTACCAAAATGTCACTTTCGCCCGTTGTCGCCTCTACTTCGATCAGCTCGTCGCCTTCGCTCAGACTGATGGCGAGCTTACCGTTGTTACGGACGGAATCGAACTCGGAGATCTCGCTCTTACGGATGAGACCTTTCTTAGTGACCATCATGATATACCCTTCTCCTGACTCGGTGAGGGGCAGGAATGCGGTTATGCGTTCTTCGTTATCAAGGGGCAGTACGTTGACGATGGCGCGGCCTTTGCTCGTCTTCGTCGCTTCGGGGATGCCATAGGCTTTGAGTGCGTACGCCTTGCCGCGGTTACTGAAGAACAGGATGCGGTCGTGAGAGTTGCAGACGAACATCTTTTTGACCCAGTCTTCTTCTTTGGTCTTATGAGCGGTGACGCCGAATCCGCCGCGATTCTGCGCTTTGTATTCGGAAACGGGGATACGCTTGATGTAACCCTGGTTGGTCATGGAGATGACTACGTCCTCTTTTACGATCAGGTCTTCGATGTCGATGTCGCTGGCGTCGTAGCTGAGTTCGCTTCTTCTCGGTACGCCGTAGGTGTTGTCGATCTCGGTCAGTTCGTCGCGGATGATAGCGCGGACTCTCTCCGGCTTTTGCAGGATGTCTTTCAGATCGGCAATGGTGATTTCCAGTTCGGCAAGTTCGTTTTTCAGCTTATCTACTTCCAGTCCGGTCAAACGCGCCAGTCTCATATCGAGGATGGCGTTGGCTTGTTTCTCGGACAGTAAGAACCGCTCCATGAGGGTATTGATCGCGTCCACTCTTTCGCGGGATTTTTTGATGATCTCCACCACTTCGTCAATGTTGGCTTGTGCGATCACGAGACCTTGCAACAGGTGTTCTCTTTCCTCCGCTTTACGCAGGTTGAAACGAGTTCTTCTTTCTACGACGTCCACCTGGTGGGAGACGTATTCGGAGAGGATCTGTTTGAGGTTGAGGACGGTCGGTGTGCCTCTGACCAAAGCAAGGAAGTTGATGCCGGTAGAAATCTGCAGATTTGTTTGTTTAAAAAGGGTATTGAGGACGACCTGCGCGTTAGCGTCGCGTTTAATCTCGATGACGATACGCATACCGAAGCGGTCGGATTCGTCGCGGATATCGGAGATACCCTCGATTCTTTTATCACGGACCTGGTCCGCCATATCTTTGATCAGCATGGCTTTGTTGACCTGGTAGGGGATTTGCGTGACGATGATGCGTTCGTGGTTGTTTGCTTCTTCTATCTCCGTACGACCGCGGATGACGATACCGCCGTGTCCGGTCATGTACGCCTGACGGATCGCCTCTCTTCCCATAATAAGGCCGCCCGTCGGGTAGTCGGGGCAGGGGATGATCTGCATCAGTTCTTCGATGGTGATGTCGGGGTTGTCCATCAGGGCGATGGTCGCCTGGCAAACCTCGTTGAGGTTGTGCGGTGGGATTGATGTCGCCATACCGACGGCGATACCCTCGCTACCGTTGACAAGCAAGTTGGGAAAACGAGAGGGGAGAACGGCAGGCTGCATGAGCGTGTCGTCGAAGTTGGGGTAGAAGTCTACCGTTTCTTTGTCGATGTCACGGAGCATTTCTCCTGCGATTTTGGAAAGACGCGCCTCGGTATAACGTTGAGCTGCCGGCGGGTCGCCGTCGACGGTACCGAAGTTCCCCTGTCCGTCCACGAGGGGGACGTTGATGGAGAACCCTTGCGCAAGACGCACCAGAGCGTCGTAAACGGAGCTGTCGCCGTGGGGGTGATATTTACCCATGACTTCACCGACGATACGAGCGCATTTACGGGTGGGCTTGTCGTAGGTGTTACCCATGTCGTTCATGGCGAACAGGATACGGCGTTGAACCGGTTTCATTCCGTCGCGAACGTCGGGGATGGCACGGCTGACGTTGACCGCCATGGCGTAGCTGATAAAGCAGGTCTTCATCTGCTCGGTGATATTGACCGGGATGATCCTGGTCTTTGCCAAAATCTCTTTTATATTATTGATATCCATTCCGTTATTTTTCGTAGCCATTTTTTCCTCCGCACTATACGTCCAGTTCTTTTATAATGGTGGCGTTTTCTTCGATGAACTGTCTTCTCAGTTCCGGAGAGTCGCCCATGAGAATGGTAAACAGTCTGTCCGCCTCGACGGCGTCGTCCATGGTGACTTTCAGTAGCGTCCTGGTCTCCGGGTCCATAGTGGTTTCAAAGAGCTGTTTCGCGCTCATTTCACCCAAACCTTTGTACCGTTGCAGTTCGCACCGTCCCATCTCTTCTTGCGCCTTTTTCAGCTCGTTATCGTCGTAGCAGTACCTCTCTACTTTACCTTTAGTCAGTTTATAAAGGGGCGCCATAGCGACGTAGACGTGACCTTCTTCGATAAGAGGACGCATGAAGCGATAGAAGAAGGTAAGCAGAAGTATACGAATGTGGCTACCGTCGACGTCGGCATCGGTCATGCAGATGATACGATCGTATCTCAGTTTGGTGATGTCGAATTCCTCTTTGTAGCCGCACCCGAAGGCTTTTATCATGGCTTTTATCTCGTCGTTGTCCAGGATCTTATGGAGTCTGGCTTTTTCAACGTTGAGGATCTTACCTTTCAGCGGCAGTATCGCCTGAATATGACGGTCTCTGCCTTCTTTTGCCGTACCGCCTGCGGAGTCACCCTCTACAAGGTAAATTTCGCAATGCTCTGGGTTGGTGTCCGAACAGTCGGCGAGCTTGCCCGGTAAAGACATACCGTCGAAAGCACCTTTACGGCGGAAGTTTTCGCGTGCGATTCTCGCCGCCTCTCTCGCGCGCTGCGCGGTGACCGACTTTTGAATGAGGTCGCGTGCCACTTTGGGGTTCTCTTCAAAAAATTCACCCAATTTATCGACGACGACGCGGCTGACCATACCACGCATTTCGCTGTTACCGAGTTTGGTCTTGGTCTGCCCCTCGAATTGCGGATTGGGGAGCTTAACGCTGATGATGGCGGTGATACCTTCGCGGACGTCCTCGCCGCTCAATTTTTCGTTGTCTTTCAGAATTTTGAGTTTCTGCCCGCTGTCGTTGATAACTTTGGTCAAACCGGCTTTCAGACCCTCCAAATGGGTACCGCCTTCGTCCGTGTTGATGTTGTTGGCGTAGGTCAGCACCGTTTCGTTATAGCTGGTGTTGTACTGAATGGCGATTTCGATCTCGCAGTCGTTCTCCTTTTGCTCGATGTAGATGACTTTGGGTAGGAGCGTTTCTTTACCGATATTGAGTTCTTCGACGAAATGGATGATACCGCCTTCGTAGAAGAAGTTTTCCGCCTGCTCTTTGCCCTCTCTCTGGTCGGCAATGGAGATCTTTAATCCTTTATTTAAGAAAGCAAGCTCTCTTAAACGGCTCTTCATGGTGTCGTAATTGAATTCCACCGTCTCGAAGATGGTATCGTCGGGGTAGAAAGTAACCTCGGTACCCGTTTCTTCGGTGTGACCGATGATCTCCAATTCGGTGATCGGCTTACCACGTTCGTATTTTTGGGTATAGATATTGTGGTTTTGATAAATGGTGACGATCAAAAGGTTAGAAAGAGCGTTAACGCAGGAGAGACCGACGCCGTGCAGACCGCCGCTGATCTTATATCCGCCGCCGCCGAACTTACCGCCGGCGTGGAGCTTAGTCAAAACGACCTCGACTGCCGATTTATTCTCCTTTTCGATGATACCTGTCGGGATACCTCTGCCGTTATCGCGGACGCGGACACTGCCGTCTGCCTGGATAAAGACGTCGATCTGGGTGCAGTACCCGGCCAGAGCCTCGTCGATCGAGTTATCGACGATTTCCGTTACCAGGTGGTGCAAACCGTGTACGTCGGTGCTACCGATATACATACCGGGACGTACCCGAACCGGTTCCAGCCCTTCCAGGACCTGTATATCGTCCTGATCATAACTGTGTTCGATTTTTTCCATGTATTCTTCTCCTCACTTTTTTATTGATAGTTGTGGATATTAAATCACTATAAAATATATTTTACATAATATTTATAATAATGTCAATAAAAATATTAAACTATTTTATAAGAACGCGCGCGACAGCGCGCGCAAGGGCGCGTGCAGGGGCGCGTGTAGGGGCGCGCGTGAAAGAAGTTGACAAAAAAGGCGGTTATTTGGTATAGTATCTACGTCACCGGGCAGGAAGCCGGGACGGGGAATAATCCCATTCTTTTATTAAAAAAACGAAAGATATCAAGAAGATGTCGCATAGAGGACAGGGAGTCCTTATGCGATTTTTTTATGGGAGAAAAATATGAGTAAAAAACTGAGAATCACGTTAAAAATCACTTATAGCGCCGTTTGTTTGGCGCTCTGCATGGTATTGCCGCTCCTTACCGGACAAATACAGGAGATCGGCAATATGCTCTGTCCCATGCACATTCCGGTGTTTCTGTGCGGATTTTTGTGCGGAATGCCCTACGGCGCATTGGTCGGGTTCGTTGCGCCTCTGCTTAGATTCGCCATTTTCGGAATGCCGCCCATCTATCCGACCGGGCTTGCTATGGCGTTCGAGTTGGCCGCCTACGGTTTTTTCAGCGGATTGTTTTTTAAGGTCTTCCCCAAAAAATTCTTCTTCCTCTATCCGTCGCTGATACTCAGTATGTTGATCGGAAGGGGCGTTTGGGGACTGGCAAGATTCATTATGGCGTCCGTTGATACCGGCGTGTTCACCCTGAAAATGTTCCTTGCAGGCGCCTTTACCACCGCTTTTCCGGGGATCATTTTACATATCGTCTTGGTACCGCTGATCGTTTTGGCGTTGATGAAAGCTCATCTCATGCCGACGATGAAGTATAAAAAGGGTTAAATTAGTACGTCGCACCGACGGGCAATATCGTACTTGGACAAATAATCCTCTTCTAAGGGAATCCATTTGTCCCGAAAAATTTTCCATCCATTGACGCCTTCTCGCACAAGAAGGCGTTTTTGTTGCTCGTTTGGGGCAACGTCGCAAAAGAGGGCGTAGTCGTAGTATTTAGTTAATTGCGGCGCGGTAGAGTAGCTTCCTTCCACGATATAATAAGGCGAGGGCGGACAGGAACAGGGAGAAAAAGTATCCAAGTGGCAGTCGTATCTGCGATAGACGGGCGCATTGCCGGCAGAAAGGGGAAGGGCGACCTCGTGGCGGAACCTCTGGTAGTCCAGGTTGATCTCGCTTGGAGTTCCCCGGTCGGCTTTCGGAATAAAGAAATCGTCGCACCGGATGACCGACGCGCCCAAAAGTTCCGCAAGAAGGTCGGCAAGCGTCGTTTTTCCGCTACCGCATCTGCCGTCGATGGCGATAACGATCGGTTTTGTTTTCGGTAAAAGTAAAATATCGGCGAGGGGGCGTACCAGCCGAGCGCACCGTTCGGGCAGTACCCGGTAGTGGGGACCGTACGCCGCTTTGTACTCGTCGCTGTGACTGAGAATGGGGCGACCGTGTGCGTCGTAGAAGGCAAGGAAGGCCTCCTTTTCTTCTTGAGTAAAACTCCGGAAGGGGAAGGCGCGGAAATTTTCTAAGGCTTCGTTAAATCCTTCGGTGGGAGGGAAACTTGCCCCTTTTGCAAAGAGTATGGATAAAGCAAGGGCGCGCGTATTGTCCTCTCTGCCCAGGTGGTATCTGCAGTAACCGTTTATGAGGTTCTCCGTTCGGCTTGCTTCCGGGCAAAGGGATATTTCTTCTTCTATCCGCGCTTTTGCCGCCAAATTATCTACGGCATGACCGGCGCCGTAAAAACATTGATAGAGGGTTTTTACTACGTCCTGCGGACGGGATAACGGATAGCGAGAAAGGAGATATTCAAAAAAATCGTTCATGAATCGAGATACTTTTCTATCAACGTCGCAGCCTCTTGCCAGCTATAACAAACTGCAGTTTGGTATCCCTGTTTTGACAGTTCGGAAAGCCAAACGAGTTGCAACTTGGTTGGCTTGTTGGGCTTTACTTTCATCTCGATATACATACCGTGATAGCCGCCGCGAGCAACGGGCAGGCATACGTCGGGTACGCCGGCTTTGACGCCTTCGGCTTTTAACCTACCGGCGGTAGCCGCCATTCTCGCGCCCCCGTTCGGGACGTGGTACAGTAGAGCCAGTTCCGGGCGCTTTCCGCTCATTACTTCCGCCCATTGGAAGAGGGCGATTTGTTCTTCGCTTTCACTGCCGGTTAGTCGTATTGCCATATTACATACTCGCTAAGGTTTCGACGGCCTCGGCGACCAGTTCGTTGTAGGAACGGGACTTAATGCCGACGACGATGTTGTTGCATTTACCGACGGGTAGGAGAATTTTCGGAATGGTTGCGGAGCCGACGGCTTGTGCCATTTTCGGGGTGATCTCTCCGAGGAGAGAATCGGCGATGGCGATACCGATGGGACCGACCACGACGTCGGCGGTTTTGAGATTGACGAGGACGGGGTTTTCTCCCGTTGCGACCAGATCGGCGCCCCCTTTTTGCATGGCGAGGGTGGCGATACTATTGGTACCTACCGCCGTAATAACCGAGTCCGGCAGACGGGATTTTATCCCTTCGCACAGTTCTTTTCCGAGCTTTCCGCCCTGTCCGTCTATCACTAAAATATTCATAGAAACAGTATAACATCTTTTTCAAGCATATGCAATGCGTATTGACTTTTTGGAGTAAGTTTTCTATAATTGTCACATGAAGATCGCCATTTCCCCCACGGAAGAAGAAAGAAATCTGCTCGCGCTCCTACAAAGTAAAGGGGTAAAAGTTTCCGCGCCCTGCGGCGGATGCGGGCATTGCGGCAGGTGCAAAGTACTATTGGACGGAAAGCCCGTCCTTGCTTGCCAAACGGAGATAGAAAAAGAGGTTGTGGTGGAGGTCCCGGAGGGCAGTATCCGCACCGGAACGATGGAAACGACGGGACGAATGGAAGGAAGGGACGGCGTTTTTGCCGTCGATATCGGTACGACGACGGTTGCCGTCTGTCTGACGGAAAGAGGCAAAGCGGTGGACGTAATTACCTTTGACAATCCGCAGCTTCCTTACGGGGCGGACGTTCTTTCCAGAATAAAAAGCGCAAAAGAGAAGGGCGTGGAGAGTTTACGGCGACCACTTCTAAAAGAAATAAAACGGGCGATGGACGAACTGTGCGGCAAGTACGGTTGCATAAGTAAAAGGGTATACGTTTGCGGCAACACCACCATGCTCCATATCTTTTGGGGGGAGGACGTAAGTACTCTCGGTGTCTATCCGTACACTCCCGTTTTCCTGTCCGAAAGAAAGGGGACGATTGCGGAAATGGAGTGCGAGGTTATTTCCCTTCCCGGGATTTCCGCCTACGTCGGAGCCGATATCGTCGCCGGGATATCCGTTTGTCCCAAGCCGAGCAAAGGAAAAATTCTTTACGTTGACCTGGGAACCAACGCGGAGATTGCGCTTGTAGGGGATGATATCACGGTGACGTCCGCGGCGGCGGGGCCGTGCTTCGAGGCAGGCAATATCTCCTGCGGAATGCCGGCAACGGACGGGGCGATCACTTCCTTTTCTTTGGACGGAGAGAGGAGCGTTTCTTATCTGGGAACGCGCCCTGTAGGACTGTGCGGAACGGGACTTATCGACGTTATCGGACAATTGGTCAAACATAATATAATTGATAAAACAGGTTACCTTATACGTGAAAATGGATACCCAATAGCAAACAACGTGATACTTACGCAAAAAGACGTCAGAGAATTTCAGACGGCGAAATCTGCCGTTCGCAGTGCGATAGAAGTACTCCTTTCGGAGAGGAAAACGGCGCATGAGGAGATAGAAAAAGTCTATCTTTCCGGCGGCTTCTCCACCATGATAAATACGGAAAGCGTTATCCAATGCGGACTGCTTCCGGCGGCGTTTACAGGCAAGATCGTTGCTATCGGTAACGGGGCTCTTGCCGGCACCGTTGCCTTTTCTTCGGATGAAAAAAGTTGCGCTCAGATTGCTCGAGCGGCTCGATACGTTGACCTGGGTGGACGCCCGGAGTTCAGCGCGGCGTTCATAAAAAACATTGACTTTATCGGAGGCTAGGATGGCAATTTTTTGCGAGCGCAAACCAAGCAAATATCTGGAGCTACCGTACGCGGCGGATATGTCGGACCGACTGATAACGGTGGACAGAACGGACAAATACCTGGGGCATCCGGACCTGGCCGAAACGGATAGCGGACGGCTGCTTATCGTCTATCCCGCCGGACACGGCAGGGGGCAGATCATTATGAAAAGCAGCGACGACTTCGGAAAAACGTGGAGTGAGAGGCGGACCGATCTTCCGGCGAGCTGGGCCAGGTCGCAAGAAACGCCGACGATCTACAATCTGCATTTTACGGACGGCAGGTCAAAACTCGTGATTATCAGTGGCGCGCCCTATTGGCACGCAGGAGTGCAGGACGGACGGTTTTTGCCGGAAATGAAACCGGACGGGTTCAACTTTTCCTATTCCGACGACGGCGGCGAGAGTTGGAGCGAGTTCGAGAACTTTTATTCTCCCATGGATACCGTCGTTTGTATGTCTTCTTTGACGCAGTTAAAAGAAAACGGAAAGTTCGTCGATAAATGGCTGGGGACCTTCCATAACCACGACTTTGTCAACTACAAATCCATTCTCACGTTCGACGGTAATAAAGCGCAGTGGTCTACACCCGTTCCGCTGTTTACCTTCCGTGAGGTGGAAAAAGAGGTGGGGATCTGCGAGATCGAGATCATTCGTTCGGACGCGGACGTCCTTATCCTTATTGCGCGCGGAGAAAGTAGAAAGACCCATTCGGTCATTTCCCTTAGTTACGACGAAGGAAAAAGCTGGACCAAGCCCAAGGAGCTACCTTATCTGCTTTGCGGCGACCGGCATAAAGCGGCGTACGATAAAAAGAGCAAAAAGGTGATCGTGTCTTTTCGTCAGCTCATTCCCGAAAGGAAGAGCCTGTTTTCTTCCCGAAGAGGCATCTTCGACGGATGGGTGGCGTGGATCGGCACTTTTGACGACCTTATTTCTATGGCGACCGAGGATAAAAACACCCGATACGGAGAGAGGTTATATCTTCTTGCCAGAAACTACGGTGCGTGGTACGACTGCGGATACAACGGTATCGTCGTCAGGGAGGGAAAAGCCCTTTTGGTCACCTACGGCGCGTTTGATAAACGGAACAAAAAACCCTATATAGTTGCAACGGAAGTTGAATTTTAAATATAAAACGAGGAGAAAATATGTTTATTAACCCTTATCAAGACATCGAAACGGACAGACGTCCGATGCGGACGAACTTTCACACCCATGCGGGAACGGGCAGAAACACCTGCGGTCATCACCGCATTCCCACCGTACTGAGTGCCTACAAAAACGCCGGATACGATATCCTCTGCATTTCCAACCACAACCGTTTGACCAAACCCAAATGGCACCAGTGGCAAACGTCCATACTTTTGGTCCCCGGCTTCGAGTTTACCCAAAAAACACATATCGTTTGTATCGGGACGAAAAAGAAATACAGTAAAGAGGGCGACCAGCAGAAAGCCATCGACGAAGCCAACGCAAACGGCGGATTTGCCATTTTGGCACATCCCAACTGGCTACGCGACTGGTTCGTGCCGGAAGAGGACTTCGACGTATATAAAAATTATGCCGGTATCGAGATCATCAACGGCAGTATAGAGTACGCGCAGGCGGCGAAGAAAGAAAAAGAGCATCGCAGCTATGCCGGCGACGTCTACGACGTGCTACTCAGCAAAGGAAAACTTCTGTGGGCGTTTGGGAACGACGATTTTCATAGGTGGAAGAGTTTTGCCAACGCCTGGAACATGATTTATTGCGAAAGGAGCTTTTCTTCCATGTGCGACGCCGTCAAAAAGGGGGCGTTTTACGCTTCTTCCGGCGTGCAACTACGCTATCTGAAAATGGAAGGAAAGGACGTTAAGATCGCCTGTCGCGCGGCGGAATATTTTATCGAGCCGATGCGCTACCGTTTTATTGGGTTTGGCGGAGAACTGCTAAAAGAGGAGTATGCGCTGGAAGGAACGTACACTCTTCGCGGAGACGAAAAATACGTCCGTATCGAAGTGACCGATACCGTCGGGAATATGCTCTACACCAACCCCATTTACGACGACGAATTTTTTAAATAAACGGGGAAAAGAGGAATTTTAAATATGAAAATACTCGATTATAGCGAATACGAGAGCCTGAATTATTATCAAATCAAACCGGGACGCGATGCCGGCGACGAGGAGAGTATCGTCTACTTGCCGGAAAATTATATGCCCTGGTTTTTGAACAAAAAGGATCTGTTTCCATCCAAAGTTATTTTTAATCGCTATGAAAACGGGTTGTATCTGGGAGACAAAAAGAATCCTTATCTTGCTCTCGTCGGCGGAGAAGAGGGTATAACGGAGCTGACGATCCACAAAGACACGCTCTACGTAATAAAAGAGGCATTTTGTTCTTCCGAACTGACGAAAGTAACCGTTCTGTCCGAGAGGTTCATCGCCGGAGAAAGTGCTTTTTCCGACTCGGAAAAGCTGAAAGAATTGTATTTTCAGCATTCAACCCACCTGCACTTTTATCCCTCTTGTTTCAGGAAATCATCTTCTTTGGAAAAGGTGGAATTCAACGACGAGTGCGAGTTCTTTTTCGACGAATGGTGCTTCCGCGAGTGTAAAAACCTTTCCGAGATATCGTTACCAAAAAAGGGGGGCGGCGCGATAGGGGAGGAGGCGTTTATTAAATGCGGACTCAAAAAGGTTTATTTGCCGAAAACGATAACCCGTATCGTGAGGAGCTTTGATAAAGAGGTAGAAATATATTACGAAGGGGATTGTAAGGATCTGATCGTCGCCGGAGAGTACGAGACGGCGGGAGATTACTCTTTTAATTTCCACCGTAGCAGCGGAGGCTGGGACAGCCACGGAGAAAGCGCCACGGCGTCGGGCGGCAGGTTCCATTCCTTTGTCACTCCGGAGGAGTGGGAAAAAGTACGATAAGTAGCGAAAAAAGGTAATAAAAAAGAGGAGGCAAAAAAGGTCTCCTCTTTTTTTAAGTAGAAAACGATCGTCAATCTATATATTTTGCTAACAATTGTTGTTCGTCGACAGTGATGGCGTCGTTGCAGGCGCAAATGGCAACGCCGAGCAGGACGAAAGCGGCCTTGACTTCTTTCGGAGCGCGGTCGATGAGCTTGTCGATCGACTCGATACTCGACGGTTTGCAGGCGAGGCGAACGATTTTAACGAACTCCTCGTAAGAACTTTCGAACCCGAAAACGGAGCGGCAAAAGGAAAATTCCGCCTGGTCAATATAGCCGTCCGAGCCGACGTAGGTGCCGATGAGCATCAGATAGATGCCGCCGGGATTGTTAAAAGAAGAAGAGAGATAGCCTATGACTTCGGAAGAAGCCTGACGAGCGTACTTTATCTTTTCTTCCGGCGTCATGTTGACGACTTCTTGATAAATATCTTTTATTGTCTTTTTCATAAAAAAAGTCTCCTTATTATATTATCGCGTGTTTGCTGGCTGAATAAATAACCCTCGATTTGATTGTAATATAGTAAAAAAATATTGTCAAGATAATGCCGGACGCGCCGATGGGCAAGAAGGGCGCGGATCAGTGCAAAAGTACGGCTTTTCGGTAGGAAAGAGGGGTCACTCCGAAAAAGATCCGGAAGCGTTTATTGAAGTAGCCGCAGTCCTGGATGCCCACTTCTCGCGCGATGTTTACTACGCTTTGGTCGGTGTTGACCAGTAGGTATGCGGCGCGGTTCATGCGGAAGGAGAGGATATATTCGGTCACAGTGCTTTTTACGTGGGTTGCAAAAAGCCGGCTGAGATGGGACACACTGACGCCGCAAAATTGCGCCAGATCGTCCAGTCGTATATCCTTATAATAATTGTCCTCGATATATTCCTTTGCCTTTTCTACGTATTTGTTCGTCAGATCCACCGTGTAATCGTCCGAATAGCGGACAGAGCCGACGCTGCAGAGAGGTTTATCCTCTTCGTCCACGACAAAAAGCATCAGTTTTTTGCCTTCGGAAGCGGCTTGTTCCGCTCTATCGCGGTCAAAAAGAGTAAAATTGTGCATACCATCCCTTAAAAAAATATTTAATTGCAATTATATTACCATATTTAAGCAGATTTGTCCAATGATTTCCCATTTTAAATGTTTTATAATTGAAATACAAATATTAAAAAACCATAAAAGGAGATTTTTGTATGAGAAAAGCATTTATTTGTCCTACCAAGTACGTACAAGGCGAAGACGAATTGTTGAACCTGGGCTATTTTGTAAAAACTTTCGGTAAAAAAGCATTGCTGATCGCCGATCCGTTTGCATTGACTCTCGTAAAAGATAAACTCGAAGCAACGCAAGCAAAATACGGCGTAGAGTTTGTTTCCGCAGGAGACATCTTCAAAGGAGAATGCTCCCGTACCGTCGTTGCTAAATTGCAAGAAGTAGCCAAAGCCAACAGATGCGCCTGCACCATCGGTCTCGGCGGCGGAAAAGCCATCGACACCAGTAAGTGCGTCGCTGCCGGCAGCAACCTCATTATCTGCCCGACCATCGCGGCTACCGATGCTCCGACCAGCCACAGCGCCGTTATGTACTTCGACAATCACGAGTTCGACGACTATGCCTATTTCCGTCAGAACCCCAGCGTAGTACTCATCGACCTCAACGTTATCGCCAATGCTCCGGCACGCTTCCTCGTATCCGGTATGGGCGACGCTCTGTCCACCTATTTCGAAGCCAGAGCCAACGTTCGTTCGGTCAGTAACGTTAACGCCGGTCTCCCCTGCGGCGCAGACAGAAAGAAAGGCACCCTGCTAGGCTATGGTACTCATACCGCCTTCGCTCTCGCTGAACTGTGCTATAAAAACCTGATCTCCGACGGTGTAAAAGCCAAAGTCGCTTGCGAACAACATGCTGTTACCGGTGCTTTTGAAAAAATCGTCGAGACCAACATCCTTCTGTCCGGTCTCGGATTTGAGTCGGGCGGTCTTGCTGCGGCGCACGCCATCCACGACGGTATCACCATCGTCCATGAGATCCACAACAACAACTTCCACGGCGAAGTCGTTGCTTTCGGTACCATCTGCCAGCTCATTCTGGAGAACGCGCCGGAAGAAGAACTCTACGAAGTCCTCGGTTTCTGCGAAGACGTCGGTTTGCCGATCTGTATCAGAGACCTCATGACCAACAAGAAGACGGGCGAAGTAGCCAGAGACTCCCTCACCGAAGAGGAACTCAAAGCTGTTGCAAAGAAGACCTGCATCCCGGACGAATCCATCCACAATATGCCTTTCAAAGTGACCGAAGAAATGGTTGTCGCCGCTATCAAGACGGCAGACGCTATCGGTTATGCATATAAATACGGCGACGTCGAGTAATTTTTGACAATAAAAAATTATGGGGCGTGACAGTTAATAATTGTTACACCCCATCTTTTTTATAAATTGCAACAAAAAGGAGAATTTATTTATGAAAAAGATAATGAATACCCCCGAGACTTTTGTCTATGATATGTGTCATGGTTTGGCAAAAGCCCATCCGGATTTGGAATTCGTAGAAAAATTCAAAATCGTTAAGAAAAAAGATATCAATGATGAAAAAGTCAGCTTGATCTCCGGCGGTGGCTCCGGTCACGAACCGGCTCACGCCGGCTTTGTAGGGAAAGGTATGCTCGACTGCGCCGTTTGCGGCGACGTCTTCGCTTCCCCCTCGCAGGTTCAGGTTTATAACGCAATTAAAGCCTGCGCCACCGACAAAGGCGTGCTTCTTATCATCAAAAACTACTCGGGCGACTGCATGAACTTCAATAACGCCATGAGCGACGCGCAAGAAGACGGCATCAAAGTGGACGCCGTATACGTAAACGACGATATCGCCGTTAAAGACAGCCTTTATACGGTTGGTCGCCGCGGCGTTGCGGGAACGGTACTCGTTCATAAATGCGCCGGCGCTGCCGCGGAACAGGGCAAGGAGCTGGAAGAAGTCAAAGCGGTAGCCAATAAAGTTATCGAAAACGTACGTTCTTTCGGTTTTGCATTCACTTCCTGCACCGTTCCGGCTGCCGGACATCCGACCTTTGACATCGGCGACGACGAAATGGAATTCGGCGTAGGTATCCACGGCGAACCCGGACGTTTCCGTGAAAAAATCGACTACAGCAAAGGCACTTTCAGCGACGACCTCGCTCGCAGAATCGTCACCGACCTGGAAGAGGATCTCAAAGTCAAAGCCGGCGACGAAGTAGTGCTTCTTATTAACGGTTTCGGCGGAAGCCCGCTGCAAGAACTGTACATCCTCAACAATTCCACGACCAAAGCTCTGGAAGCGGACGGCGTAAAGATCTATCGTACCATTGTCGGTAACTTCATGACCTCCATTGACATGGCCGGCGCATCCATTTCCGTATTGAAAGTGGACGATGAATTAAAGAAATTGATCGACTATCCGGTCAACGCACCGGCTCTCACCTGGGGCGGCGCAATGAACGCTCAGGCAGAAGCCGCAGTCGAAGCAATGAACGCTATTGCAAAAGCACTCAACATCACTCCCGTTGCCGCGCCTGCCGCCGCAAAGAAAGCGACCAAAACGGCTGTTGCAGAAGAGGAGAACGCCGTATACGAAGTAGAAGGTAAACCGGCAATCGGCGAGACCATCAATACCGCAGCCTTTGTTCAAATCGTTGACAAAATGGCGGACGTCATCATCGAAAACGAAGTTCCCTTCTGCGAAGCGGACAAAATGGGTGACGGAGACTTCGGAATGAGCATTGCCAAAGGTTTCAAACAGTTGAAAGCAGACTGGGCGACCCGTAAAAAGGGAGACATCGGTCAGTTCCTCGTCAGCTGCTCCGAGATCATCAAAGAGTACTGCGGCGGTGCCTCCGGTCCTATCTGGGGTAGCGCGTTCAAATATGCAGGAAAGGCTATGCTCGGCAAGAAAGAGATCAACCTGACCGACCTCGCCTTCCTCTTCACCGAGGCTAACCGCGGCGTATTCGAGACCGGTAAAAAATCCTTCGGTAAAGGTGCCGATATCGGCGATAAGACCCTCGTCGACGCCCTCAAACCCTGCGCTATCGCTTTGACCAAAGCGGCGCAAGAAGGCAAGAAACTGCAAGAAGGTATCGACCTCGGCGCCAAAGCCGCGCACGAAGGCGCAGAAGCGACCAAATCTCACGTAGCTACTCTGGGAAGAGCGGGAACGGTTGGTGAAAGATCCATCGGTTATCCGGATGCCGGCGCACACGGTTTGGACGTTATCTTCAACGAATTGGCTAAGTTTATTAAAAACTTCAAATAAAAAAGCCGAATAAAAAAATAAAGGGGCTACTTCGGACGAGGCGGCCCCTTTCTTTATTTTTAATCAGATACTTCAACGCAGCAATGCGACGATCAGAGACAGCTTTCTGTTTTCGTAAGCGATAAAAGAAGAAGGAAGAGAGGCGAGTTTATCGGAGAGAATGAGGATGCTCAGTTGCTGGTCGTAGAGATTGAGAATGGCGCGCGGAGCGGAATAGGGACAGGGATTGTTCCTGAGAGAAGGGATATATGAGGTATTGCCCAAAAGGGCGTTGAGATCTTTCAGCGAGCGGAAGATTAGGTTTTTCAGATATCCAACCGTCCGGACGGTGGCGGAAGAACGCAAAGAGGAGAGATCGTTTAGCATATCCAATTGGTTTTCTTCCAAAAGGATCATCTGTTCGACGGTGGTATTGTCGTCGGAAGAGAGGGCGATAACCTGTTTGTATTCTCGTGCCATTTGTTCCATTTGTTCGTTCATGCGCTTTCTCCTGTCATTTTTATTATCATATGTGGGAAAAGAGCAAAAGTTACCGTAAAATATTATTTTATTAAGCGGTTTTCGGTAAAAAAAGAGTGCAAAAGAAAGGGCGGAATAAAAGCTGACGGAAACGGGAGAGGGGCAGAAAGAGCGATCCTGAAAAAAGAGAGAATTTTTTTGTAAAAATATCGTTGAATTTGTTGACAATATTCAATTTTAATGATATCATATCGGAGCATTTACAGAAGCAAGGGCGATATGGGGGTATAGCTCAGCTGGGAGAGCGCCTGCCTTGCAAGCAGGAGGTCACCGGTTCGATCCCGATTACCTCCACCAATAACCTTCCTTTTGTAAAGAGCGAAAAGCACCTTTATAATAATGATATAGACCGATAGCTCAGCAGGTTAGAGCACACGCCTGATAAGCGTGAGGTCGGTGGTTCGAGCCCACTTCGGTCTACCATTCGACTTTTGTCGAATACATTGCACCTTGACAACTGCATATGTTTTTTCTATTCAGAAAGAAAAGACGAGAAAAAAAATATCAAATATTAACAGTAAAAGAGTAATACGAAAAATATTCACGAAGATATATGATATTTTGCTGAGGATGAAATCCAATTAATGAGATTTTCCGAATAATTGTTCGTTTAGAGAAATTTAAAGCAATAGACGAGAGACGATTAAGCGAAGAAGAGCGTAGGGAGGATGCCTTGGCACTATGCGCCGAAGAAGGACGTGACAAGCTGCGAAAAGCTACGGGGAGCCGCAAATAGGCATTGATCCGTAGATATCCGAATGTGGGAACACACCGTTTGTAATTGGACGGTATCCATACGTAAATAGTATAGCGTATGGAGGGGAACCCGGGGAACTGAAACATCTAAGTACCCGGAGGAAGAGAAAATAAAATAATGATTCTCCGAGTAGTGGTGAGCGAAAGGGGAAGAGCCCAAACCGATTTAATTTATTAAATTGGGGTAAGGACCGCGATTAGCATTGCGAGAAGGTAGGTGAAGTAGCTGGAAAGCTACACCGAAGGAAGTGAGAGTCTTGTAGCCGAAACCAGACAGCAGCGAGCGGTATCCGGAGTACCACCGGACACGAGGAATCCGGTGGGAATGAGGGAGGACCATCTCCTAAGGCTAAATACGACATAGTGACCGATAGCGAAATAGTACCGTGAGGGAAAGGTGAAAAGAACCCCGGGAGGGGAGTGAAAGAGAACCTGAAACCCTATGCTTACAAGCAGACATAGCCCCATATGAGGGTGGTGTCGTACTTTTTGTAGAACGGGCCGGCGAGTTACGTTGTGTAGCGAGGTTAAGGTATTGAGTACCGGAGCCGAAGCGAAAGCGAGTTTGAACAAGAGCGACAAAGTTGCATGACGTAGACCCGAAACCGGATGACCTAACCATGGACAGGTTGAAGCAGTGGTAAGACATTGTGGAGGACCGAACACACGTTCGTTGAAACGACCGGTGATGAGCTGTGGTTAGCGGAGAAATTCCAATCGAATCCGGATATAGCTGGTTCTCCTCGAAATAGCTTTAGGGCTAGCCTCTGCGTTAAGAATACTGAAGGTAGAGCACTGAATGGGCTAGGGGGCTTCACGGCTTACTGAACCCTATCAAACTTCGAATGACAGATATTTATAGCAGGGAGTCAGACAGTGAGAGATAAGTTCCATTGTCAAAAGGGAAACAGCCCAGATCTACAACTAAGGTCCCTAAGTTACAGTTAAGTGGTAAAGGAGGTGTCAACGCTTAGACAACCAGGATGTTGGCTTAGAAGCAGCCACACATTCAAAGAGTGCGTAATAGCTCACTGGTCGAGTATTGATGCGCCGAAAATTATCGGGGCTAAAACTGTACACCGAAGTTTAGGAATGTCGTAGGACATTGGTAGAGGAGCAATGTATACGGGCTGAAGCGGTAGCGGAAGCAGCCGTGGACTGTATACAAGAGAGAATGCCGGCATAAGTAGCGCGAGCGGTGTGAGAAACACCGCGGTCGAAAGTCTAAGGTTTCCTGGGGAAGGTTTGTCCACCCAGGGTTAGTCGGGGACTAAGGCGAGGCCGAAGGGCGTAGTTGATGACCAACAGGTAGATATTCCTGTACTACCGAAGATACGATTAAATGAAGCAATGACACAGAAGGATAGTTCCGGCGCGATGATGGATAGTCGCGTCCAAATCATGAGGCATGCACGTAGTGAAGTACGCGTGCTGATATGCTAGGTGATGATGGGGAGTGAAAAATAGTAGCGAAGGGAATGAATTCACGCTGGCGAGAAAAGTTGCTAAATAGTATTGAGGTACCCGTACCGCAATCCGACACAGGTAGACGGCAAGAAAATTGCAAGACGAACGGGAGAACCCTTGTTAAGGAACTCTGCAAAATGACCCCGTAACTTAGGGAGAAGGGGAGCCTACGCGAGTAGGCCGCAGTGAAGAGGCCCAAGCGACTGTTTACCAAAAACACAGGTTTCTGCGAATTCGAAAGAAGACGTATAGGAGCTGACGCCTGCCCAGTGCTGGAAGGTTAAGGGGAAGTGTTAGAGCAATCGAAGCACAGAACTTAAGCCCCAGTGAACGGCGGCCGTAACTATAACGGTCCTAAGGTAGCGAAATTCCTTGTCGGGTAAGTTCCGACCCGCACGAATGGCGTAACGATTTGGGCGCTGTCTCAACAGGGGGCCCGGCGAAATTGTAGTATACGTGAAGATGCGTATTACCCGCGACTGGACGGAAAGACCCCGTAGAGCTTTACTGTAGCTTAATATTGGATCTCGGTAAATCATGTACAGGATAGGTGGGAGACTGGGAAATCCGGGCGTCAGCTCGGGTGGAGTCGATGTTGGGATACCACCCTTGATTTATTGAGGTTCTAACTCTGCGCCGTGAGCCGGGCAGAGGACAGTGTTAGGTGGGCAGTTTGACTGGGGCGGTCGCCTCCAAAAGAGTAACGGAGGCGCTCAAAGGTTCCCTCAGAATGGTTGGAAACCATTCGAAGAGAGCAAAGGCAAAAGGGAGCTTGACTGTGAGACTGACAAGTCGATCAGATACGAAAGTAGGACTTAGTGATCCGGCGGTAGTGAATGGAAATGCCGTCGCTTAACGGATAAAAGTTACCTCGGGGATAACAGGCTTATCTCCCCCAAGAGTTCACATCGACGGGGAGGTTTGGCACCTCGATGTCGGCTCGTCACATCCTGGGGCTGAAGTAGGTCCCAAGGGTTCGGCTGTTCGCCGATTAAAGTGGCACGCGAGCTGGGTTCAGAACGTCGTGAGACAGTTCGGTCCCTATCCATCGTGGGCGTAAGATATTTGAAAGGATCTGTCCCTAGTACGAGAGGACCGGGATGGACGCACCTATTGTGCATCTGTTGTCACGCCAGTGGCACAGCAGGGTAGCGAAGTGCGGAAGGGATAAACGCTGAAGGCATCTAAGCGTGAAACCCACCTTAAGATTAGATATCTATGGTAGCAATACTGAGAGACCCCTTGAAGACTACAAGGTAGATAGGTCGGGTGTGGAAGCGCAGCAATGCGTGGAGCTGACCGATACTAATGGTCGATAGCTTGATCACAAAGAAAGTGATCGTTTAGAGCTTTGATAAGAAACAAACGAACGAGAGGTCTTTATTAAGTAAGAAAAGAAAAAGAAATATATGCAGTTGTGAATGTGCGATTGAAAAAAAGAAACACATTCATCGATTATTCGGTGGCGATAGCGAGAAGGAACCACCTGTTCCCATACCGAACACAGAAGTTAAGCTTCTCAGCGCCGAAAGTACTTGTCTGGAAACGGACCGGGAGGATAGGACGTCGCCGAATTTTTAATCCTCCTTAGCTCAGTCGGTAGAGCCCGCGGCTGTTAACCGCGTTGTCGTTGGTTCGAGTCCAACAGGGGGAGCCAAAGGCAGTCTAAATCGAACACCGATTTGGACTGTTTTTTCTTTTTTGGGAAATATAATAAAACGCCGAGAAGATATATTTAACTCTTACTCGGCGATTGTCTTTAAAAAATTATTGCTAAAAAGCACAAAATGTGTTACAATAAATCAATAATTGATGAGAAAATGTTTGTTTTTTGTCGATTATAAAATTTGTTACGCATTTTGTTTAAGTCGAGAGTGGCATCATTCCCCCCAAGAGAATCGATCATATGCGTAAAAAATGTGTTGATAGCATCCTCTTTAAAGCCCGCTGCTTTTAGGAGGGGAGACATCTCAGAACGGAGTTCTTTGGTAAAAGAACAAACAGTAGGAGGGGTTTCATACTTATCAAGAACGTTAAACGCTGAAGCTGAATTTGCAGCCAGTTGGATGAGAAGCTTTTTATCGTTTGAACTTAAGAGCTTTTCGATGAGACGTCCATTGTCAATCTGATTAATGAAGGAATCTTCATTATCGACGAAAGAATGGGACTTGGTAGTATTATCCCTTGAATCATCGAACTCGGATATGTACATGTACTGTTCATCATGATCATCATAATTATTATCAAAATCGTTATGTTGATCAGGTTTCTTTTGGGGATTCGACTGAGTTTGCTTTTTATAAGCGCGTAATACTTGCGCTGCGGATGCTTTGGCGATTCGGATGAGCGAGCGGAGAGACTCAACGGAAGGAGAGAGTTCATGAGATTGGGCGTATTTCCAGCAATAAAAGATGCTGTCGTTCACCGCGTCAGACCTAAGATCGGCGAGGGCTCCGCGCCAACGGTATTTCGGCATTACGGCATCGCAGATCGGCAAAAAAACGTTCTGTATCAAATCGCTATCAGTCTTGCTGACTTCTAAAGCTTTTTGATACTTTTCGAGCGAATAATAAGCGGCGGACGCAGATTGAGTTGTTTTTTTCATAATGTAGGAACCCCTCCTGTTTTGGTGATCGCTTACATTATGAAAGCCGATAAAAATATCTACAAGGGGTGATAAAAATATCTAAAAAGATAATTTTATCTCCATCTTAACAGGATAGAGGAATAGATAAAATGGGAATTAATGAACCAAAGATAACAATTAATTATTTGTTAGAGGAGATGCAAAAATTGTTTGTACAGTCTGGAGCATCAATTTGGTGTTATGAATACAATGAACAAGCGGAAGATGCAATAATTATTAGGAAACCAGAGCCTTTTTCAATTAAAATATTAGATCAGTGTTCAGAGCAGTCTAAGTTGGCATTTATTTTTGGGCGCGAAAAATATATTAGGAAATGGACTGCCCGAAATAGAGGTTACCAAGAATATACACTTAAATTATTTTCACGAATAGGAGAAGTTCCGCATGATGATCAGGGAGTTTGGGATTATGCTGGTAAAGTAATCTGCGGGATTTTATTAGGGAGTCCGGAATCATTTGAATCAAGAGAAGTAGGCGCGACCTTAAAATCTATATATAAAAATGAAAATCCAGATGACATGAAAAAAGACGCGGAAGAGTTTGTAAAGACAATTAAGCGTTTTATACAATATGATCTTCTGACAAGAAAAAAAGAAATAGATATAGCAATAGAGAAGGAATTATCGAAATGGGTGAATAAATTACTACCAATTAGGCGAACAATAGCTTTAAAATATGAAGACAGCTGTAAGCTTCTATGGTGCATATTTTATTATTTATATCAAACTTTTCCGCTTGGTACCACAAGAAGAGACGAGAGTGTTGATAATAACAGAAAAAATAATGCTAAACACGTAAAAGAAGTTATTAAGGACATTCTTGGACAGTATGATGATTCAAAAAGTAATGATAAGGCTGCAACTGGCAGCGATGAAAAGAGAGACAGCGCGCCTAAAGATAATAAGGGAAGCAAGCTAATAAAAAACGCGACTGAAAAGCAGCCGGACTCCCCATCGGTAGGTTTTAATGACAGCGAAAAAGAATTCCTGAATCTTATAGTAACCATAGCAAACGAAATGCACAATGATAATGATGAAAGTAAAAATAGAAATCAGCTTTTTACACTAGTAAATATAATGCTAACACAATATTCTAATGAGGATTTTATTAAACACAGCAGAGTAATATTGGAAGATTGGGTGGGAAAATTGTCTCAAGAACAAATTGATTATATATTGTTAAGAATAAAAGAGGACGAAAAATTTCGGAATCAGTTCGTAAGGGCAATATTATTATCATATCTTTTGCGGTATAATCCTGATTTTTATTTTGATAATACAATTTGGAGTCAATATTCTGAAACGAAAAAAATGGTGAATGCTGTAATAAATGATACAGGGACATCGCTGTAAAGGAGAAGTATAGATATAATGGCAATAAATCTTAATTTTGAAAAAGCAAGCATAATAGCAAATTCGTTCAATAAATTTAACATTTCTACCGGGAATATCGAAGTATGCCCGCATAGTATGTTTTATCGTTATGAGGGTGGGGTGCCCATTGCGACAACGACATCCAAAGAGGTCGTTATTGATCACACAGATAGTCATACGATGGTATTTGGCAGTACCGGTTCCAAAAAAACGAGATTAGTCGTTATGCCTACCGTAAAGATTCTCGGTGTTGCCGGTGAGAGTATGATCATAAATGATACGAAAGGTGAACTCTATTACAGGTTAGAGGGAGAACTAGCGGAACGTGGATATAATATTATTGTTTTGAACCTTCGGGATACCAAGACAGGAAATTGTTGGAATCCATTAGCTATCCCTTATGATATGTATCTCAAAGGAGATATGGATAAAGCGGCGGAACTCGTTAATGACATAGCGATAAATTTGATGGTCAATAATGCATCTCCTTCCAATAACAATATTGACCCTTATTGGAACTATTCCGCCGCTGATTGCTTTTTCGGTTTAACGTTGTTGCTTTTTAAATATTGCAAGGAGCACAATCAGCCGAGTGAGTCCGTAAATATATCTAATTTGCTTATTTTAAGAAGAAAATTGTTTGAGAGAGAGTCATATCGACATGAACATGATGAAAAGCTATGGAAGTACGCGCAGGAAGACAACGTTATTGCGGCAGGTTTAAGCGGTACGATAACAGCTCTTGAACGAACTAAAGCAAGTATCCTTTCCATTTTCGATCAAAACATGCGAATGTTTGTTATACAGCCGACTCTCCTTGAGATGTTATCAAGAACGGATTTTGATATGGGGAGCATTACGGAACAAAAGACGGCGTTATTTTTGATTACTCCGGATGAAAAGAGTTCTTATCATCGTCTTGTTTCATTGTTTGTAAAGCAGTCCTATGAGTATCTAATCGGTAAGGCTATGCAAAATTTAGCCGGAAATGTTAAAATTCGTTTGAATTACGTCTTAGATGAGTTCGGCGCACTGCCGCCTATCACCGATATGAACAGCATGATCGCAGCCGCCAGAAGCAGAGATATACGGTTTTTGTTGGTAACGCAATCAAAGCATCAGTTGATCGAACATTATGGAGATGCTGCACGAACTATTATTGCGAACTGTGGAAATTGGATCTTTTTGACAAGCAGAGAGATGGAATTGTTGCAGGAATTATCTCAGCTTTGCGGAGAGAATGAACGCAAGTTACCTAATATATCCGTTTTTGATTTACAACATTTTAACAAGGAAAAAGGGGAAGCCTTGTTACTTTGCGGTAGATACAAACCTTGTAAAATCAATCTTCCGGATATAAATGAATATTATATTCCTAAAACCGGAAATAAAATAGAATTTATTGTAGCAAAAGAGGTTCCTTTAAGAAGAATCATCGAACAAGCTCCCCCCGTTGAATATCTTTTGTCAAAGGAAGAAGAAAAACGACTAAAACTAGATATAGAAGATAACGACGATGACTTATTTTAGTTCATCAAAAAAGAGTATAGACGAAGAAAAGAATGAAGCCACTCTAATGCTTTCAAAAATGCATGAAGAATATTTAGTTTCCATGGCAAGCGCAATAAGTGATAGCGACGATAGAATAAAAGAAGTTGTCGATGAGTGTAAAGATTATAAGAATGATGACGATGAGACAATAGAAAATGTAGCGATGAACGTTATAGAAAGGATAGTTTCTATCAGCGATGGCCAAGATAGGCAAGGAGCAATAACGGAAGCGGCAAAAGAATTAATTGTTTTGATGCAAACTAATTCGCCCGAAGACCTTATGAATATCTATAAAAGAGTTCTTCATGAATTCATTATATGTACAGATGAAGAATATGAGATGTTGAGAAAGCAAATATTTGAGAAATAAGGAGAAGTATTATGAAAGATAATGAATATTTGGAGACTATATCATTGGAAAAAACGGCGACATCCTCTTTGAATCAAGCAGGAACGGTCAAATCAACCCGTATTTTTTTGCGTGATTTAACCCAGTGTTTAGAGAATATATATGACTATGAGAATGATGAATATTATGATGTTTTATTGACATTGGTTGATGGATTTGTTAATGCGACTCGGATTAATGCGGATGCGGATGATTTTCATAATATCTCAGTACAGTTATCAAGGAGAGATGAATATTCTTTGGCGACAAGGATTTTGGAGGTGGGATTAAAAAATTATCCATGGAATCCGGATTTGTTAGCCGATTATATTCAAGATGGGTGTTCAATTTGTAAATCTCAAAAAGAAGAATCGGACGTTGATTATGATAATATTCAACGTGCAGTTAAAGATTGTTATAAGAAGTTGATTAAGATATCACGAAATCGATGGACATGGAGAGCTTATTCTTTTACAATCGATTACTTATCAGATTTTTTACAGGATAAAGAAAGACCGGACAAAGCTGAAGCTTTTTTAGAAAAAGCATACGTTTTAGCCGAAGAATTTGTAAATAATTATGCTTCCGATGAAAGTTATGTTTCATTATCTGAAGTTGTTGAAAAGAAACAGGGTATTCGTGCCGGAATGGAAATATTAGAGAAGGCATTAGAAGAGAAATTAAAAAACGCGCCGAAATGCGCTATGCGTTATGCAGAAAAACTATTTTCCAACGGAAGTTTTGAGGAGGCGTTAAAGATAGCGCAAAGAGGGATAAAAGACGGAGCGCAAACACAACAGAAAGTTAATCTGGGTTATTTATATTTGTTATCCGGACTTAGCAGGATTTCATTATTGGAAAGCAAAAAACAAGATAATTCTTTAAATATTAATAATTATCCGGAAGGAGAAGTAATTGCCGTTTTTTGTGATTTCAATATTGCTGTCCGAGAGTTGGGCAAACGCAGTGAATATCGAGGGATTATTGTCAGTCAGACGAATGCTTTAATAGATAAAACTTCTATAAAAATACCGGAAGATAAATATTTTGAACTAAACAGTTTGCTACAGGAGAACTAAAAAACATATCTTTTTTATTGTATTATTAGCGTATCAATTGGAAGAGACTTCAATTGATACGCTTTTTTATTATAAAGTATAAACGCCGGTTCATTTTTTTTGTGAAGGCGACAAGCTTTTTTTTGAAGAAATATTTTTTTACAAATTCAAATCATTTCGATTAATTTAATAATTAAACAGACGAAAGAGAAGTCTGCAAAAAATCGAAAGGAGAAAAAATATGCGTACTTTTAAAAGAACAACCATCTTTTTCGTGATTTGCATTGTTGCAGTTACGATTTTTACGGCAATGTGGTTTTGCGACAGTCAACAACAAGTTGCTTTCGCCGATAGCACCCAGAGCATTAATTTGCCGGAGGCAATTTATGACTTTGACGATAATAGTGGGTATAACTATTCGCTTGCCAATCAAGTCAGTCGCATGTCAAATGGTTATACGTCACTCGGGACGCTTTCCATTTCGGGAAAGAAATTGACACAGTCAACGTATAATAACGTAACAGCAATCGGCTTAGATGAAGGGACTTCGTTGACGTTTACTTATAAACAGAGTGTTTCCTCCGGGTCTTATATCGATCAAACTTGGTATCTCAGCAATGACTCAGCCACGTCGATCTGTGGCTACAATACCGGAACGATAGGGAACGGAGCCATTCTCGTTCTTTCGTCCGAAGATGGAGCATCTTGGTCTTATGTGACATCTATGGTGGGCATCAATGGAAAAACTTTCACCTATACCCCGAAGGCTTCAGAAATCAAGGAAGGTCGTTATTACCGATTCTTATCCGCCGCCGAAGTATACTATGATTATCAGTATGTATCCGGATCGCACATGGAATATAGCGGTTGGTGGAACAGCATGTGGCGAAGCGGTGGCAAGCGTGTCTACGAATATTCTTGGGCATCCTATTATAGGAATCTCGGTCAAGAATCCACTGTTTATGTGTGTATGAATTCTGCAAGTGTTGCATTTTGCTCTGAAGCAACGAAAAATTATAAAATTGAAGACGATTCATTGACTAAAGAGCAGATCGAGTTGTTGCAGAAAGGGACAACCTTAACTGATGGAAGTGTCAGCATGACCTTTATCCAAGTTGATAACCTTGGTTGTACTTGCTATAAAATGCAGTATTGTTTCAACGATGGTGACTGGGATATTCTCGCCAATGGGGATAAATTCACGCAACAAGGTAAGTATATTTTCAAGATAGGGACGCCTTTAGGAAAGTTCAAAACGACAACGATATATCTCATCGACAACGGAAATGACCTCGGGTACAGTCAATACTTCGGAACAGGATTGATTGATTCCGAATTACGAATCTATAACGACACTATCGCTATTCCTACATATGCAACGGGAAAGACGTACACGATTTGCCCGCAAAGCAAGTTCCTGCCCGGTTTGTACGGTGAGATCACGCATTATCAAGACATCGCCTCGATTCAACAGGGAACAGGGACGAAAGAAAAACAATTTATAGCTTTGGTGGAAAACTATGAGGGGACCTTTGAAGAGGAGGGCATTTACGAATTTTCCTTGTTTAGCGGCAATCCGGACAATAACAGCGGCGAACTGGTACATTATACTTTTTTGGTGGCAATTCAGGATCGCAATGGGTATGCGCCTACGGTCAATCAAAAGCTTTTGACGTCAGTTGACAGGAATTGCCTTTTGTCCCGTAAAGTGTACGCTGTTACTTTGCCTACGGCAGGGGGTGGGAATTATGTTTTCTGTAATCCCTTCGCCGACGGGTACTATGAAACCGCATATTCCATCGCCGAGCGCATCGAGTATCTTTCCGTAGAGGAATATGAACAAAATGGCAATAGCTATTGGTATTACAAAGATCCCAATTCGAATACGAAGAAAAAATATACCACAAAGAGTAATCTTTTCAAGGCGATCGCTTTCTTCGCTGAGAGAAACGTCTGCGTTCTTTATCTTGAAGCAGATGTGGAATACCTTTCAAAAGCTGCCGACAACGAGGCGTTAAAGGATTTGGCTGCGGGATCGATTCGTAACGATGTATGTGTTGTGACAGACGAGGAAACGAAGAAATTGATCCAAGCGAGTGAAGTCTATGTCAACGATTTTCAGTTTGTGCAGGTTGCCGAGTTTGAAAGTTCTGTCGTAATGGCTTTGGACGAAGACAGAAACGTTCATTATATACCTTACGGCGTATCGCTCAATACGCTTTTTGATAAGACCCAAAAGCTTCGCATTACAGAGGTAAATTGGAATGGGGAGGCGGTATATGATGTTATCTATTACCAAAAAAATGAAAACACGGCTTCTATTACCGCTTTGATAAATCATATCGAAACGGAAATAGATTGGTCGGATGTTGAATGCGATTCCTTCTCTATCCTTTGTGCCGGCGACGACTACGATTCTCAGTCCATTGTCAATGTTTTGAACACGGGAACAGAAAGCCGCGAAGTAATGCTCTTAACAGAGTTTGAGGGTTTTGCTTTTGCCCAGAATACCGATTATGAGGTTGTCGTCACAAATCGTTTTGGAGGGACTCGATCGTTCAAAGTATTTGTCCATGAAGATCCGATTGTTGCCGAGCAGGAATCTGAAGTAATTGGACGAGATGTTCAGGCCAAGCTTATCGCAAAAGCAGATAATATGCCGGAATTAGGTCTTACTGCTGAAAGAGTCGTTGAAGAAGATATAGTCTATATCGCAGGTACTGCTGCCGAAATGGCAAACGAAAGCGGCGTGGGAATCGATACCGTAGAAAGCGCGGAAAAAATGTCGTTGAGCCAAGTGGTGCAAAATCAGCAGGGCGAGCAGGCTGGATTGCCCGTTTATGCAATCGTTTTTATCTGTGCGGTTGCCTTGATTATCATTGTTGCACTCATTTCTTTTGTCGCAATACGTTGCAAAACGAAAAAAAACTGAATTAAAAGGAGAAAAGAACCATGAAAAAAAATCATTTGACGTTCATCGTCATCACTCTACTTGTTTGCCTTGCAATCATCTTTGGTGGGTGTGCAAGCCGTTATCCGGTGAACCAAACTACCGTTTGCGTTCAATCTGAACCCGCTTTTTCCGTGAACGATGTAAAACGCGGTGTTACCTTTGTTGATCCTGTATTGTCATCAGGCGATATAAGCGTTGCAAACGACCAAAAGCATGAAGCTCTCAGATCGAGTTCGGACATTACGAGTAAAACGACAGAAGAGGGTCTGAGCAATGTTGTGTTGAATTTTCAAGATGAAGTTGTGACCGAGGAAGATGCCTATGCTTTGATTGCTTATAGTATTGCGTATGAGCTTGATCAATTAGGATATGACGTCTACCGTGGCGTAGCGGTCGTAAGCGAGGAAAAAGTGGTTGCCGGTTTGTTATTCACGAAATACGAACATGACGGATCGGGGAATCAAACGTGCGGTTTCTTTGAGCTGCTTGAAGATGGGCGTCCTGTTCTTACTGATGCTTTAATTGAATCCGGAATTGTCGCTGTGGCTGACTCGGAGTCTTTGCTCGAAGGATTTGTTATCAATCAGTATGTCTTGATAGGAAATTCTTCCGGAATCATTGGAGAGTACTATTTCAAGGTCACGCAGATCGGAAACTATAGTATTGCGGTAGAACTTTATGAAGACAGTCCAGTGTACTATGATTACAGCGTGGATTGCATCAACTATAATAACGGTTGTACGGCTTGGGCGTCGTCAATGAATATGGAATTCAACGCCGTATCTTTATATACCGCCGACGAAAAAGCCGCATATGAACAGGCGATTGCCGTTGTCGATGAAATTATCGCGATCCAAAATACAAACGTTTATTCTGCTGAACGATTTGTCCTGGTTCTTATAGAGACTTCGCTGTTGGAAACGATCGTCTTTGACGAACAACGCGCCCTTATCACCACTGACGATGGTAAAATGTACGATATCAACGAATTGAATGGTATCAAACTTGAGAAGAATCAAATGCTCATGGTGACGGCCAGCGAAGGCGTAAAGATCCTTACGATTCCGGATGAAGATGCCATTAACGAAGCGTTGGCATTACGTAGAACCACAGGGTTAATCCAGATCATCAGCGCGTCATTGCTCACGGCAGGCTCTATTGTTTTGAGCGTCGTATCCTTTGGGACCGCAACACCGGTGGCAGTTACATGTATCTGCGTAACTGCGGGTTTAATTACTACGACATATGCCGTAAGCAATATGATTGAAGGAATCAACAATGTTAAACTTGCCAACGATGGAGATTTGGAGACCCTTGCGGCAAACCCGATCAGAGACGCCCTTGCTTCCGCGATTGGAGACGAACACAAAGCGTCAGTCATATACCATGCTATTGGCACTACAGTCTCAATTATTCAAGCGCTGTTGATTCCAGTTGGTGCGGGATTGTCCGTTGCACACACGATACATGCGACGACAGCGCAAACAGTTTTTTTAGTGGCGCGTGCAGTTACCTTTGAGGCGGTCAAGTTGGCAGCAACGATCGGAACTTCTTATCTTGTTTCTATGGGACTGACTAAAATTGTGCTTGAACAGACCGGATCGGAAGTCGAAGCTCAATGGGCTGGTTTTGCCGGAGGATTGCTGACAGGTATCTTTACATATAAGGGCCTCACGCTTTTGGATAAACGATTCAACATCAGTGGTATATATCCGAAGGTGCGTCTTGGAAAAGTTGTTATTAATGAAGTGCGTCGAGAACAAGCCCTGAAAGAGTTCACGCAAGAGAATTGGCAAAAAATGTCGCTATCGGAAAAAAAGACAGCGATAGAGAAACTTGCAGATGTCATCAGCGATGAGCTGGGCCTTGACAATAGACCGAGTATAAAGTACTATAACAGTGCGAATGGTAAGTACGGTGCATATGAGGAAAGTACCAATACTCTTAAGATCAATACTTATTATTTCGAGAATGGGAACACTGTACCGTGGACGGAAATCGTCGATACCGTTGCTCATGAACTTCGACATGCATACCAAGCTGCGAACCTGAAAACAAACCCGAATAGTGAAATATCTCGTTCTTTTAGGGATTATATAAGGCCTGAACAATCAAGCGCAGATTACTACAATCAAGCTTGTGAGGTCGACGCAAGAGCATATGCGAAAACATGGGCGGATTATCAGCTGATTGCTGAGGTAAAACAGTTGGGCGTAAAATGCAATAGCAACGAGATTATCGGTATTACTAGGGATACAAACGGAAAAATTGTTTGGCTCGAAAAGGGGCACCTTGGAGACCGTGCATCTGGATATGCACATATTGTAGATGCGCACGGAAAAGATTTCATAAATGTAGGCGTTAACGATATTCCGGAGTACCTCTTGACCGCGATCAGCGAGGGAAAGATTATTGGATATCAATCAGTGACGAATGCGACGCCTCGTCCAGTTTATGAGTTCTTCTATAACGGAGATTGGAACTATGTGGCGATTACCATCGGGGACAACGGGTATATCGTGGGAGCAAATCCTGTAACGAATTTTGGAGGGATTCAATTATGCGTACGTTAAAAATTTCACTTGAATATGGGTGTTACCCCATATGGCTGTACAACGAGGAAGGAATTGTCTTAGACAATTCCTTACCTCCGGAATTAAGGGACATACCGAATTTGGAGGATGCTTTAAGAAGGATTCAGACGATCTTTGAAAGCGGTTTTTTCAACACTCCGGAAGAGTTCGGAAGTTCTCCGTACACGGAAGAAGAAAAAGCGGAATTGCGCCCACTAATCAAGAAAGTGGAAGATATCCTTCATGAGAAAGCCCTAGGATATCACATCGTAAACACGATCAAAGTATAATTGACGAGGAAGCTATGAGCGACATCGATATTTTGCGAAAATATTTGGGAAACGACTTGAAACTCGGAGAATATGCGGCGGATAAATGCTGTGAGCGTTTTCGGCGAAATCCGGATATATTATCCGAGTTTTGTGCATTGATGAACGGAGAAGAAATTTGTAAGGGGATTGAGATTAGGGGCTATACAGCACGAGATCTTATACAATATTTCCCTTCCGTTTTTTTGAGTAGTTACAGTGCTTACAGCTTTCTTATCATGTTGAGGGAAGATGTGAACAGCGCATATGACTTGATAAAAAAGGGTTTTCCAAAAAAATGAAATCTTTATATCAAGGAACAATACAATAACTGGCGATAATCTTTTCTCAAATAACATTGGGAATAGGCAATTTAGGATGGAATGCAGTCTTTTCGGGTTGTAAAAGTTTTCAATGTAATCATAATTTTTGCATGCATCTTCCTTGGTATAAATTAACTCTTGAAACAGTATTGCTCTCTGCTCACTCGGAATAAGAAAGTTAAAAGCATACTGGATATCGGAACTTTTTATTACGACGATAACGTAAACAAAACTAACGGAGAATTCGATATCGCATTGAAATTGAAAGACGGTTACGCCATTTATGAAGCAAAATATTATACCAGCGTGCTGACCGAAAGGACGATCCCTTGTTCCAATAAATAGTCGTTCGAAAAACTCTTGTCACTCATTATTTTACCTCCTCGTTATTATTCCAAATAATTATTGTTATGCCATCTGCTCCGTAATGCCAATAATTCCCTTTATCTTTGGGACGCTTTTCAGAATAATAGAACCATGTTGCATCCGGCAAGATCTCGTCTCCGTCATATGATATACCACCAAAGCCACTGGAATAAATTGATGATTTGCGTTCTTCTGCGTAACATCCCTTATAAAATACTTGCTTTATTGATTTCGACGAGAAGTCGGGATTGAGGAAGCCTGTACAAAAGCTTCGTGGAAGAACAAGTGTGGTAAGATTATCACATCCCCCCAAACAAACCCCATGTTCAAATCCGACATTGACCTCAGATATTGTTATTTTTTGTAAAAAACGATTATTTCCAAATGCATTGAAATGTATATCTTTGATCCATTCCGGCGTAACATAAGAACTGTTTTCTCTCGCCGGAGGGTATGCGACCAATTCTTTTGTTTCCATATTGATTAAGGCACCGTCTATAACCGAATAAATGGTATTTCCTTTTTCAACCGAAATCTGTTTCAAATTAGACAAGCTATAAAGAAACCGATAGTCAGGAAATATTACTCTTTTGATAGATTTATTATGATTGACACCGGTAAAGCTCTTTGGAAGAGAAATGCCAGTAATTGTTTCAGGGTTAACAAAGGCGTTTTCATTGATGATTTTTACACCGTCGGGAATAATAATATCCCCTCCGCATCCAACATACTCCGTTAAAACACCGTCCACTATTATAAAATCTTTATCGCTCATTTTTTTACCTCCGTATTTTAGCCTAATTTTACCGTTTTTCCTTCATTGTTTCATTCAAATAAAGTTACGAGCCGCTATGCATTACTGCATCGCTTGTCCTGTTTTGATATAGCGGTGCAGTCTGGTCGCCCAGAATTTTGCGGCCCCGATCATTTTTTCTCGGCTTTCGACCTTACCCTGGATACAAACGTAATACCCTTCCGAATCATACAACCTGTGCGTATCGTTCAAGGATGGGTTTCTGCCTTCAAGATCCGGCATTTGCAAGATGTAGGCTCTCCAGTCTTTTTCAGCGTTCTTTTTGATCCTGAATACGTACTTCCCGTCCTGCTCATACCCATATCCGTCGATATAGTAGACGACATGCGTATTGGTAGAAGAATACACGGCATCGATCCGGTAAAAAAGATTGCGTATCTGCTTCAGGTTGTCGTACTCTATCGCTTGATGCCCAAACAAAAACTTCAAGTCCCTGTTGATTCCGGCGTAAGAGACGTTTTTCGAGTTATTGAGATCGCAAACGCCCACGACGACACCATGCTCTTGCAGATAAAAATATACCTTTCCTTTTCTGGGCTCGCATCCTTCGGGAAAATCGCATTCATATACAACGATACGGTCTCCGCTTCTCAAACGGTTTTCGATTTCATTGAAAATTGCTTCCGAATTGTAAACGAATTTTTTCATTTTTTACCTCCGCGTAAATTCCATTCTGTCCAGTCTGCCGCTTACTTCGTATTCGGCATTGGCGTCAAGATCGATCGGCATCTGCGACCCCAGAACCCTATCCAAGTCACTTTCAAGAGATCTGACGCCGAATCTACTCGCCTCGTAGGCCGCCCGAATGCTTTTGATAAGCCTCCGGTCAATGCTCGCTACGTTGCATCCGTATTCCTTCGCCTTCTTCTTGAAAATAAGGATCACGATGTTACAGATGTCTTCGGACGTCAACTGCTTGTACTCGAAAAAGTAGGAGATACGACTGGCTATTTCCGGCTTAAAACCGTTAGCGACCATGATTTGACGACATTTGTCATTGGCTTGACGAGTATTGATTGCCGCCTGAATGGCACGACGAGCGCCAATCTTAAACCACATCCCCCGGGGTGCGATTTGAGAAGCACCGTTCATGTTGATATTGGACGTCATGATAATGATGCTTCTTTTGCAATCAAACTCAAACGTGCCGTTTCCGTCCGACTTGGACAGAGAAATGATTCCCGTATCCATCCAGTTCATGACGGCGGTATGAATACTGTTATGCGCTTTTTCGTATTCATCGAACACGATGATTGCGCAATCGCTCTCTTTGACGGGACTCATAACGCATCCGTCGCCGTAACCGACGTATCCTGCGGGAGAGCCAATCAGTTGAGAAATGCGGTACTCTTCTTTGTACTCATTACAGTTAATAGTAATGATAGGGAGCGCCTCTTTGCCGTAGATTTCCTGAAGGACCTCGGCAAAGGCTTTTGCCGTCGCGGTCTTTCCCGTTCCGGTCGGTCCCGGAAGCATAATAGTAAGCGGCTTTTGAGGGTTGAGCTTTCTGAGGTGATTGCTGATACTGACGGCAATCCCGTCCACCTGAGCGTCTTGTCCGATGATTTGCTCCTTCACTCTACGAGCAAGTTCTTCCGGATTGATTCGCTTTATGGGCAGAATATGCCTTTCCGGAACCTGTTCCGCGTTACCTTCCGTTACCGTTCTTCTCTCCTCGGCCATGTCAAGGCGCATTTCGGAAAAGAACGCCTTGAGCTCCGTCAAAGTATCGCAGTACTTCGTTTCCCCGGCAAGGAGCAAACGCAAACTCTCGCTTTGCCCTGTGTATTCGGGTTGCGTCGCATCTGCCATAGCCAGCCTAACGGACGCCTTGGTTTGACTTACCGTAGTAAAGACCAGCTTCGCCGGGCGATTGACCTTCGGCACGTTGACCTCATACGTGATGCGTTTGGGCGTTCCGTCCGTCAACTTATTCCACAGCGAAACAAACTTCACATCGGTTCCATATGCAAACTCTCTCATAATGTCCTCCTCTTATCAGTAATAAATTCCTTCTCTCGTATCACGGATGGTACCTTTTACGGAAAGCAGATTTCCCTTCCCTCCGCAATCGGGACAACCCTTTCTCGGTTTCTTTTTCATGAAGTAGCAGACGCCGACCTGATATTTGCTTCCAAGCATCCTGCCCCATCTGTCAAACAACTTGTACGAGCGGATTCCGGTGCTCTTTTCCAGATGAGGATCCATCGTATAAAACATGAAATTCCTGTCCTCTACGTGCTTTCCGTTATGCGACACCCATTTGTTGTCATCCAAGAAATTGGAATACCTGGGGTCGGAATCGGTGTGATACAGCAGAAGTCCGAGCGTTATGTAGCCTTTTTTGGCATTCAATTCTTCGGTAAAAAACACGCTCGTACCGTCGGATTTTGCCGGTTCGGGTTTCTTTTCCGCGTTCAGATTGACATCATATCTTCTTTCCATCATGCATCGCGGGCAGACTTTTGAAACGGCCGGGTGAAAAAATACAATCTCCAACACCCGTCCACCCGGATAAATGCCGGCCTGCAAGAACGGACAACCGCAATTCAGGGCAAGACGGGAACATCTTGCGTTCGCATGGAAAGAGTCCGTACACGCAGCGATAAGCACGTCTTCGGGGTGTTCATTAATAACGGGGCCAACCCATTGCTTGAACAGGTCATCGGACACTTTTTCATCGAGCATCCTCTGTTTGACGATCACTTCCGCATTCGGATTGATCAATCGCACCTTCTCGGCAATAACTTCGGCCTTGTTGCGTCCCAGGTCGTCATAGTAGGCCATCTGCGTCTGCGTATTCGTCAAAGAATACTTGTCTCCGTCAATGAGAACAAACCTACATACTCCCGAACGAGCCAGGTTTTCGATATAGGACCTCGATCCGCCGCAACCGACGACAACGACGGTTTTGGTCTTGATCACCTCTTCTCTGTACAAGCTCTCCCACTTGTTGACCTTGATCACCCGGCAAGCCCGCTTCTTCGACGATTTTTTGCCCGTTTTTTCTTCGTTCAGAGCATAAAGGATAGCGTCACTCCTGGCCCCGTTCAGAAAACTCGTCTTCATCCATTCGCTCTGTTTTTCATTCGTATAGTAGTGCATAATCCGAAAAGACCGGCGTTTTTTCGGGTCTTGCATAAAAGTCTCGATTGAATTGATACGTTTTACCGTTTCAATAACGCGGATCTTGAATTTCTTCGCGTATTGCTTGGTCGCTTTCCGTACCGATTTGTCGCTTGAGCAAAGACAAATGACCGATTTTTCGCAATCAATGCCATCGATCCAGCTCTTGAATTTGTCTTCTTTGACATCCGTATTCAGATAAAATCGAAGTTCCTTGACTTTGGCAAAGGGATTGATCTCCAAGATCCTTTTGGTCACAGAATCAACCTGATACGTTCCCATTTCGGAAAATATCGCAGAATCCTTTTTGTCTTTTTCGGAAAGTCTGTCGCCATCGATCAGAATAAAGGAAGTAACGCCGGACCGCGCAAGTCTTTCCGCGCACCCACAGGCTTTTTCCAGTCCAACCAGAATAACAGTTTTCCCTACGTACGCCTCGCAATCAAGAAGCTGATTGATAAAGTCGTAGTCTTTTTCCTTGGTTTTTTCCTCGTCGACGATCTCAAGGACTTCTTCGTCGATGATACATTTTCCACTCTGCGTCCTCATGGCATAGAACATTCTCATCGAGTATTTTCCGCCGCCATAAGCGCTTTGAACGATCGGGAAGTACAGCTTATTGGTCCCTTTCATTCCATCGAGAAGTTTATAAAAACATTCCTCGTCGGACACGGTATAAGAATATCCTTTAGAATACCCATAGGCGCCTTTTCCCATGGACGGACGATCAAATCCATTCGGATGGGAGTGGACCATGCCGATAAAATAGTATCCGTCTTTGTTGTTCTTAATGATCTGCTCGTTAAGAAACGGAACGTTGGGGCTATACGTGACGCCGCTCTTCTTTCCTTTTACGTCAAAGATAAATTTGTTGATTGTTTTGCCTCCGTCGTTGGTCAGCAACAAACCTCCTTCTTCCGGGCGCATCGTCCCAAGCGTCGAGCCGATTTGTTCGTATACTTCGCGTGTGATTTTCATATAGCCTCCTTCATCATTTGTTTTTGCCGCTCCGAATAGGCAGAAACCTATTCGGAGCTTTGCGAGTTATCCTGAACTCAGTCTCTGGGCGCAGGATACTGACGGTTTTGTTTTTCCAAGGTGCTTCCGCAAATCGGGCAGACTTCATCGTGATCGCTATTAAAGATAGCTCCGCACTCGTCATTCGTACAGGCCCAAACAGTCACGTGGAATTCAACGTCCGAAATAAGCTCGGTGTCGCTGATTTGTTCGACACTGCCACCGTGGAATTCAACGTCCGAAATAAGCTCGGTGTCGCTGATCTGCTCGGCACTGCCGCCATGGAATTCAACGTCCGAAATAAGCTCGGTGTCGCTGATTTGTTCGGCACTGCCGCCATGGAATTCAACGTCCGAGATAAGCTCGGTGTCACTGATCTGCTCGGCACTGCCGCCGTGGAATTCAACGTCCGAGATAAGCTCGGTGTCGTTGAGTTGTTCTGCGCTCCCACCATGGAAAACCACGTTGGACAAGCATTCGTACTGGTTGAAAATGTTCTTCATAATTACTCTCCTTTGCCTCTCGGCTTTTAATTTTTTGCTTCCGCTTTCGCGGTTATAGCATCAGATAAAACTCAGATCAAAAGCGCACTTTTGATCGACTCGATCATCGTGAGCATCCTTTCTCTGAAAAAGAGAAAACCCACAACATAAATAATGATCAGGATCGGTATCGCCGTAACCGCGAATTTACAAATATTGCAAATTCGTATGAAAATGCCGGCAAATGCCTTTGCCACGCTTGTACGGATACCGTTCATCACAAGAACATCATTTCCGTAAGCGGCGTTTTCGTTTTTGTTTTTTCTCATTGTTTATTTCCTCCTTATATTAATGAGTTTGCTTTTGCGGCTACCTACGTGGAGAACTTGGAATCGACGTGAAGAAAACTTTCTAAAATGATCCAAGTTCTCCAATTCGGCTCGAACCATATCCATTTTCACTATTAGCTAAAGATTGAGCGGCGCAGCATTTCGTATTCTTCATCCGTTGCGATGTGGAACTCGTGGAGAACGCGTTCCCAGACGGCAATTGTTTTTTTCGAGCAATTGGCCATTACGTGGGCAAGAATGATTTCAACGATGCTTATGGCGTCCTGTCGGTTTTGATGATCCATGCCTACGACTTGTTCGATAATGTTCATGCAGGCATTTTCGAAGTCGGCCTTGTCAGTACGATCATAATCGAGCTCTTTCGTGTAATCTTCGGACGAAATAGCGGATGCAAAAATCGAGTCGGCCTTTAACTCCCGCACGATTTTCTCCGCCTCATCCTTCGATAAGTTATCTTTTATCAGGCAGGGCTCTTTTGCGTCGAAGATTTCCATCGCCTCGCCGGCCAGGATTCCCTTGTGCTTGCAAAGAGCATTATAGGCCCCAAACGTCAATTCTTCCGGACCGCGAATGAACCAGACATCGAAGGAAGCAGTCGTTTCGCCTTTGATTTCTTTGGCGATTTTTTCGAACCAATCAATCATTCTGTTGACGCGTTCTTTCCACTGCTCGTCGGTTTCGTCTTGTTTTCGATGATCGGAAAGGATCTCTTTGATCTTCTCACGACGTCTGAGGGCTTCATCGGTGATTTTTTCATCCATATCATCGTCCTCTTCTTCCTCGTCATCTTCATCATCCTCTTCTTCGTCGGCGAGATCGGCAAGAAGCTCATCCAATTCGTCATTTTCTTCGATGTCCTCGAATTCGTCCTCATCGTCCTCGTCTTCGTCGTCCTCGTCGAAATCGAAATCAGGGTCCATCCAAGGCGCGTCAAATTCGGTTTCGTCGATAAAGCAGTCATCCATCATATGCTCGGTATTTTTTACGATAGGATAGCTCAGAAATTCCGGCGTCTTATAATACATCTCGAAATTACCGTGCAAGGGCATACTGCGATCAAGACAGACGAACGACTCGCCCCACTTCATACGATGAGTGAGTTTGTCGAAGGTTACGACCGGGAGCACTTCGGATTGATATTGTCCGGCCAAAAAGTGAGAGGCGCTGGGCACCGTGGTTCTTCCCAAATCACCGATAAAACTCTCGGCCGTTTTGCAGTCGGAGGTGCTCAGAAAGACCTTAATGGCACAGTTCTCGACCATCGTCTTCCACTCTGTCGGATAACGGGCCTCGAGCTGCGAAAGCGATTGGACGCATATCGTCATAAACAGGTTTGTTCCTCTTCCTGTTGCAAGGATATTGGGATAAATGTCATGCGCTTTCAGGGTCGGAAACTCGTCCGCCATGAAACGAACGGGGACCGGAAGAGGACCGCCGAGTTCGTGACTGTAAGACAGCAATTTGCTCATTTCATAAGCGAAAATGACATTGACCCATTCCCGCATCCGCGTATCGCTGATGTCGTAGATCAAAAACAGAACAGACGGGGTATGTGCCATCTTTTTGACCTCGAAAGTATTTGTCGAAGACATGGAAATGATACGAGGGTCATTGTACTTAGAGAGGTCCTCTTCAACAAAACCCAGGTAATTCCGGCGCGTGCTATCGGCGTTGTTGAGAACCATCTTCGAACGTTGCTTAGCAACGGAGCTATTGGGCCGATTTTCAAAGAAACCACGGTCGCTGAAGAATCTTCCGCCGAAACAGTTGAAAACCTTTTCTACGGTCGCAAAGTTGATTTGAGAGGGCTTCGGCCGGATACGACCGTACCTTTTTGCTTTTCGGTCAGTTAAGGTTAAGTCCTCTATCAGCGCCATGAGAATGCTCCAAAGGAACACCCTTGCGACACGTTCCCACGTGGGGTCTTTGACGGACTCGAGCGGAAAACAGTTTTCTACGAACTTGTAAGACTCTGTTTCCGCCCATTGCATGACTTTTTTCAACTCGGCAGTTCCTTTTTTGCGGGCATCGCAGACTTTTTTGGCGATTTCTGCCAGCGGAGAAATGCGTACGGTGGAAAAGTCGGGTTGCATAAAATTGGCGATCATAACGTTTTCTTCGCCGTAGAGTTCGACCGCACGAGCATAAGCGCGTTCCGTGATTTCGCCCTTGACGTCAAGGAAAACGTAACTGGTTTTTCCGTCCATACAAAGCGCTTCGTTGAGTATGACGCATTGGGTCTTGCCGGATCCGGACTGAGCGGTAACTAATTCGTGATACTGCTTTTTCGTTCTGGCAATCATGAGGTTCCCTTCTTCATCCCGGAAGGAAGCCACGAGATTTCCTTTGGTGTCATACCGCTTTTGGTCCTCATACTTATAGACGACGAAATTATCGTTATCCTTCAGCTCGTCTACCGTCAAAAGCTCGGTGTGTTCCTTCCCGGGCTCGTTGTTTGCGATCTGGCAGTATAATTGCCAGCGCTGGTTATCGTTGTCGATCATTGTTGCTTACCTCCTTTATTCATCAACTTGTTTTTTTTCTTTGAAAGAAAGATCGTAATACGCCTCGGCTTCCTTCGTCACTTCCGGGTACAGATCGATTATCTTGCACTTTTTTAAGTCGGAAAAATGCCTTTCTCTTTCCGACGGTTCGTCGAGAGCCAAAAGAACGATGCCCGCGTCGATACCCACGAGAGATTTTTTCGCGCGTTTCAACAGGGGAAGGTATTTTTCGGTAGATGCGCCCTTGACGAACAAGCCCAAACTCGCCACGACGGCAAACTGAATTTGTTCGTCCAGGTTGGAGATGATGTGCTCCAGTACGTCTTTTCCATAAGCGCTCTTATAGCGCTCGATGGTATCGAGGATGGCGTTTTTGATGACGATCGCCTCTTTTTCGTCTATTTCTTGCCCGATCATCTTGGAGTCGCAAAAGGAGTTGACGTACGCAAGATAAGAGGGAAGAGACTTGGACAGTCCGGCAAAAAACTTATCGGACAGGACCTTCTTGATCGAACCATCGTTTTCCCGAAGAAAGATGCGTCCGATCTTTTCGTAGACTTCCATTGCCGGAAGTCCCACCAACTCACTAACGAAAACCGAATAGTGGATGGCCCTTTTAGTGTAGTAGTTCATATTTTTTCCTCCTGGTTTTATTGTTTTTTCGAAGTAATCACGTGATCGATCAAACCGAATTCCAGCGCTTCTGCGGCGGAAAGGATATTATCGCGATCGGTCGCGTTATTGATGATCTCAATCGGCTGAGAGGTATTCTTCGCCATGATATAGTTCAAACGAGAGCGAGTCCGTTCAATGTGTTTTGCGGCAATTAATATCTCGGTCGCTTGGCCGGACGCCCCGCCAAGAGGCTGATGGATCAGGATCTCACTGTTTTCGGAGGCGTAGCGTTTGCCTTTCGTACCTCCGCAGAGGAGAAACGCCCCCATGCTCGCCGCCATGCCCATGGCGACCGTCTTAATGTCCGCCGAAGCGTCGTTCATCGCGTCGTAAATGGCGAGTCCGTCGCTTACCGATCCTCCGGGACTGTTGATAAGGATGGTGATCTCGTCGGCCCCTTTCTCTTCGAGAAACTTGATTTTGGCAATCACGTCCTTGGCAACGTCGCTGTTGATCTCGGAAAAGATCGTGATCGTGTTTTGTTCCGATAAAAGGTAGTCGTTTTTAAAGTAGTCCATTTCTATTTGCTCCTTTTTTTAAAATTACTCGGTGAGTTACGAGATATCGTTTGTAATGCCTTGTTGCAGCATAGATTATTGTCTTCGCTTTATAAATATCCAACGTGTTCCGATTTTTGTAGAAGATAAAAATTTTTTGTTAGAAGGAGTCAAAAAACAGGATTTGGCATTTAGGCGTATGCTTGTCTTGAAACAAGTGGCGCCGCTTCGCGCCGCCAGACAAGCATACGCCAACCTGCTTTTCAGGAAAGCAAATCTACCTAAAAGTCCGTCAAAAACAGGTCACGAGGTTTGATCGAACTATGAACAGGGCGAGAACCGAAGACCGAACGGAAGGGGCGTTCGCGCTAACCCGCTTGCGAATCGGCCCCTTTTTCCCGTTTCGGTCATCTTCGGCCTTCTCGTCCCTTTTTTTCATAGTTTTTCGTATCAATACCTTCCGTGAACAATTATTTTTTGAAACTTTGTACTTTATTGTACTTTTTTGTCATATTTTACGACTTTTTTGCCCTTGCGCTTCAAAAATGAACGTAGTAAAGTATTTCCGTCGAAAGATTTTTAACTGTGAAATGATGTCTTCACAGTTATAAATTAAACTTAAGACCGTTAATTTTCCCGTTTTTCGTGCCTTTATTATGAGGGGTATTTGAAAAAGTCAAAATTCATGCGTGTATTTTTGCCTTTTCAATTCCCTTATAAGTAGAGACGGGAAAAGCGCATTGGTAAAGATTGGCGAAAGACGGATAGGCAGCAACTACGAATCCTACCTTTACCCACCTTTTATCCACCCTTTACCCAACCTACAACCACCCTTTATCCAACCTTTGTAGACCATGTTTTCGGAAAGAGGTGTGGTATAACAGGAAACGGAGTCAAAGCAAAAAGGAATTGGGAAAGATAGAAAAGGCAACAACCACGAATGTGACCTTCATATACCTTTTACCTAACCTTTACCTACCCTTTATGTGACCTTTATGTACCTTGAGTATACCCTGTTTTGAAAATGCGATGTGGTATACTCGGGGCATAAAAAATAAAAAACAAAAAACGGAGGAAAAAATTGAAGCAAATTACATTGCAAGTGGAGACGTTCGGGAGACCGGAAATTGGCGATTTACCGAAAGACGAGAAGAATTATTTCTTGTCTTCTCTGCTTGCCTTCATCAAGGAGAAAAAGGGGGAAGAAGATGCCGTATAAAGAGACGAAGATCTATTCCGACGGGAGTCACTATATTGCCATACCCAAAACGGGGAAGACGGGTAAAAAAGGAAAGGTGAAACGTTATGCGGGACAGAATAAAGAGTTTGATACCATCTATGAGAGTTTTGCCGGTATGCCGAAAAAGGAAAAGATAAAGAAAGTCAAAGAGACGCTCTCTAAGACTATACCCGATAAAAAATCTTTGAATAGTTACGTCAAGGACAATATGGAAAGGCGTACCAAAAATCGGATTGTGCGATGGACACGGTTAATGCGGAAAATACACTTGCAGGAATGGAACTATTTTTGCACGTTCACCTATGACGATAAGTTGCACACCGAGGAGAGTTTCAAAAAATCGCTCTCAAATTGTTTACGTCATTTAGCGGCGCGAAAGGGTTGGAAATATATCGGCGTATGGGAACGATCACCGGAGAAGAAGCGGTTACATTTCCACGGGATATTCTATATTCCCGAAATGATAGGGACTTTGGAAGAACATCGGGATTTCGATACCAAGAATAAAAAGATGCAGACGACGTACCAGAACAGTCATTTTCTGAAACACTTCGGACGGAATGATTTTAAAGATTTGGAAATGCTCGATGACGTTGAAAAATCGGTGCGGTATCTGATTAAGTATATAGAAAAATACAACGAACGATTGATTATCTCCCGGGGCTTACCGACGTACTTTATATCGGACATTATGGATGACGACGTGGCTTGTAAGATAGGAATGTACGATCAGAAGTTATTGTTATTCGATAATTTCGATTGTTGGGATGAAGGGGAATATATGGGAAAGGTCAGTAAAGAAACGATAGGGAGGTTAAGAAAAACGAACACTTGATTTCTTCTTTCTTTGGGAAAAGGGTAAACGGAAAGGCTTTTCCGTCCAGGGCAAGGTGCATTGCCGGGGCAACCCTTGACGGAAACGAAAGACAATAAAGGTAAAACGAAAGAACCTTTCCGTTTGTTGTCTTTTCCGTCGAAAGACGAAATAAAGCAAAAAGGAGTTTGAAAAGGAAAAAATGGTAACAGCGGTAATTTATGCAAGATACAGTTGCGACAATCAGACGGAGCAGTCGATAGAAGGGCAGCTTCGGGTGTGTAGGGAATATGCGGAGAAGAACAATATTTTAGTTCTTGATACGTATATCGATAGAGCAATGACGGGAACGAACGATAATCGTCCGGAATTCAGAAGTATGATAGAGGACAGCAAGAAAAGGAAATTCGATTGCGTTTTAGTCTACAAGTTCGATCGGTTTTCCAGAAACAAATACGAGTCGGTTATTCACAAGAAGACGTTAAAAGAAAACGGCGTAAAAGTGGTATCTGCGATGGAGCATATCCCGAGCGGTCCGGAAGGGGATATGTTTGAGTCTTTATTGGAAGCGTACAACCAATATTTTTCAGATGAGTTATCACAAAAGGTCAAACGCGGAATGCGCGAAACGAGAAGGAAAGGCAAGTATCAAGGCGGGTGGTTACCGTATGGATATATACCCGAGAATGGAAAAGTCGTACTTGACGAAAGCAAGGTAGATACGGTGCGTTTTATCTATGAACAATACGATAAAGGCGTCAGCGTCGACAATATTATTAAAGCGTTGGATGAGAAATCGGTACTGTATAGAGGGAAGAAGTTCCAAAGATCGTCCGTTTATTTCATCTTGACCAATGAGAAATATACCGGGATTTATCGACATGGTAACGAAGTGTATGACAATATGTTCCCGCCGATTATCTCCAAAGAGTTATTTGAATCCGTAAAAAAGATAAGAAGTCAGAACAATAAAAGCGGTAGTAGAAGTGTGAGAGTGACGTATTTATTCCGGAATAAACTAATATGCGGGTATTGCGGTAATCCGATGAGCGCCGAATGCGGGAGATCGACGAACGGCGATGTCAAACGGTATTATAAGTGCTACGGAAGAAAGACGAAACATAACGGTTGCACGAAATCCCAGGTCAGAAAAGAACTATTTGAAGAGTTTATTATTAGCGCCGTTGTTAAAGAAATGAGCAAACCGGGTGTCAGAGAAAAGATGATCGACGAACTTATGAGAGCGCAAGAAAACAGCTCGCAAGAAAATTCTACCTTGAAGATGCTTCTTAAAGAACAAGAGGGCGTACAGATGGCAATCGATAATTTGGTCAGCGCCGTGGAAAGAGGGATCATCAGTAACTCGACGAATAAACGCTTACACGATCTGGAAGAGCAACAGGAGAAATTGACGCAAGAGATTATGATTGAAAAGAGCAAAACGATAACAACGATTACGCGAAAGGATATAGAGAAGTATTACGAATACGCGCTAAAACAAGAACCCCAATTGATCGTGCGATATTTGATAGATCATATCGTCCTATACGATGATCGAGTACAGATATATTTTACAAGTCCCCTGAATGGAAGCCCCGATGAAAGTCGGGGTTTTTACTTGTATGAAACAAAAGGACACCTAAAATACCAAATTCAAAATCAACGCAAATTGAAAAACAGAGAAATGAAGATTGTCATCATTGTCAAATAAAAGGAGGATTTTAAAATGAAAACAGCGCTCAACAAAAAAGAAATAATCACCAAAGACAACGTGAAGAGAATGGGAGAAACCATTGCAGTTGCTTGTGCCAGAAACAGGTGCGCCAAGTATTATTCCGAAAGAGCAAAAAAGCTATATGACGGACTCGTTTATGACGTATACCATCATAACGGTGATTCGGCGCAAAACTATTCGGACGGGTACGATCTTGCGATGGAAGCAATTGCCTTTCTTTGCGAGCATATCGGGAAACGGTTATCGGATACAACAACGGTATTAAAATACGGAAAACCGAAACAAATGACCGTTTTGAACGCTTGTTTCTTTATTATAAGCCAGTATATTACGAAACAGGTCACATTTACCAACAAAACAAAAAGCGTTGACGATCCGACGTTTGTCGAGCCCGAAGGATGTGTATGCGTACTGAACGAAGAAGAGGTTGACGACGATTGGGAAAAGATAGACGAGATCGTGATCAAATTACAGCTGACGGAAGACGAAGCCAGATTGATGGATTACAGACTATCCGGATTGAGTTATCCGGAAATTAGCAGGATCATAGGTTGTTCATCAAGTACGGCATATGAGAGATGGCAGAAAGTAGGGAAAAGGATAATGAAAGTTTTATAAAAATATTCGAAAAAACTCTGATTTTTATACCGAAGAAAAAGAAACTCGCTCGGAGTTTAGTACAAAACAATTAAAAACTCGCTCGGAATTTAGTACAAACTGGCGATAAACTTGCTCGGAATTAAGTACATATTTTTAAAAATATAATATCCTCCGGAAGAATGCATGCAACTGATATGGTATCTTTAAAGCATTCTATCTTATAAATACCAAACCGGAATTTGTAATACGTTTTCTCTTAACATTCCGGGTTGAGGGCAAAGACATACGATGGCGCCCATGCCTCTCTTTTTATCTTCTATTTTGTCAAGTACGGTAAATGCGGCTGTTTCATCGGCGGACACCTGAGAGTTCTGCTTGATTTCGATAGGATACAAAACGCCGTTTTCTTCGATGATAAGATCTATCTCGCTTTCTATTTCTTTTTCCGCACCGTCTTTTTTGACGATCTTTTTATCTTTACCTCTATAATAAGAAACGCAATACCGATAATCGATACCCCTGTTGGAGTACGATTTGATGATCTCGGATATAACGAAGGTCTCGAATATATGACCGCTCATTGCACCCATAGCAAGGGTTTCCGGGGTGAGCCATCTTGTGAGATACGAGGCAAGACCTGTATCTCTGAAATAGAGTTTAGGCGTTTTGATCGCTCGATTCAGGACGGAATTGGAATACGGTTCGAGCAAATAAACGATCCCGGACGCTTCCAGTATATTCATCCAGTTTTTGACCGTGGTCTGATCTTTCCCTATCTCACTTGCGATATTGGCATAATTGACCATTTGTCCGGTTCTTGCCGCCGCCGCGACCATAAACCGACGGAAATCATCTAAATTTTGTACCGCCGACAATTGCCTGACGTCTCTTTCGAGATATGTTTTAACGTAGCTTGCATAATAAGATGACCATTCGATATCTTTGTCCTGTAACTCGGGGAATCCGCCCCTGTGAATGATCGACCAGATATCATTTACCGGTTTTGCCGTTTTGTTTCTCTTTTCGAGATATTCCATAGTGGGAACGAAAGGCTCGTTAAAAGCGTCCTTTGTGATCTCTCGAAGCGATAGTCCCGCAAGCTCAATAATACTTACACGCCCGGCAAGAGACTCGGAAGCGCTTTTCATAAGTTCAAAAGGCTGGGAGCCGGATAGACAGAATAATCCTTTTTTGCTTTCCTCATCGCACTTTATTTTGATATATCTGAACAACTCCGGCGCTCTTTGAACCTCGTCATAAACGACAGGGGGAGGGTTCAGCATCATAAACATGTTTGCGTTTTGCTTGGCTTGGTCTTCGATAAAAGGATCATCGAACGAAACGTATTTTTTCTCGGGAAAAAGATTTTTTAACAACGTCGATTTCCCGGTCTGTCTCGCTCCTGTGATAAGAACACACTTGAACGTCTTATCGGACTTTTTAATAACATCTTCTATGCTGCGCTTGATATAATCCATTCTTGGCTCCTGACTAATATGGAATCATTTTCGAGATTAGCCATATTTTAGCATCTTTCGGTTGGCTTGTCAAGTAGGGGGTAAAATTTATCTATAAAACATCATTGTATCATTTGAGGCATATAAAGTTTGAGAAACTGATTAGTTGCACCTTTTAGGGTGTTTTCCGAGTAATTAATTGCACTTTTTCGGGTGTTTTTCATCTAATTAATTGCACCTTTTGCGAAAAATCGATTAGAAAGTATCGGGGTGAAACGCTGTGGAGATAGGGCAAAAGTTCGTTCACCCCGTCAGCGTAAGAGAAGCGGATAGAGCGATGAGCGACGAAGTAGCGGCGACGTTTATCCAGGACGACGTCGATGGCAAGGTCCATGAAGGTAAAAAGGGGATCATCAATATCGACGTGATCGGAAAAGCTTTTAACGACGGAGACACCGTTGATATCGAGGCTTTGTGGGAAAAGAAACTGATCCCGCTAAACGTCGGCTATGTTAAAGTTTTGGCAAGAGGCGCGCTCGATAAAAAGCTCAACGTCGATCTGCAGGACTATTCTATTCAAGCGGTCAAGATGATCGCTCTCAAAGGAGGAACGGTCAAAAAAGCCAAGTAAAACGGTTGCATTTTTAATAAATGCGAGGAACTGAACTTGGTATAAATGCGCATTTATAAAGTCTTTAACCGCTGAAAATCAGCACGGCTGATTTGTAAAAAAAGGATGCTATAGCGTCCTTTTTTTATTCAGGGAAAAAATAAATGATTTATTTCTTAAATGCCATTACCCGTTGGAATTTCTATGTACTATACAAAACAATTAATCTTTTTAAATACCCCATTTTAGGAAAAAAGATTTTTAAATAATTCAGTAAAATGTGACAGAAATTTTTATTGAATTTAGTCCCCAAAATAATGCTTGGCATTTAGGCGTATGCTTGTCTTGAAATGAAACAAGTCGGCTCGGCTTCGCCTTGGCGAGACAAGCATACGACGCCCTGATTTTTAGGAAAGCCAATCTACCTAAAAGTCAGTTAAAAACAGGTCGCGAGGTTTGATCGAACTATGAACAGGGCGAGAACCGAATACAAGACCCAAAAAGTCAGAGGGACTTTTCGGGGGGACCCGAAGACCGAACGGAAGGGGCGTTCGCGTTAAACCATTTGCGAAACAACTTGAAGATGTTTGTATCGAAATAATGAAGCATTATCGACGAGCGTAGGGATTTTGGGAAAACAATGTTCTAAACATCCCTTAGACAGTGACAGCTTTCTTGTGACAGAAAGCCATCAAAAAGGTATCGTAAGTAATTACGGTACCTTATTTGATTAATATTGCTTGGGAATGTATGGCGATAATTTTATAAAGAGCGCTGAATATTTGTGCGTTCGTTATTGATTCAGGGCAGGTTTTTTGATATAATTTGAGTAATAATGAACGCCTTTCAGGAGAAATGGATGGAGCTCTTTAGAAAAATCCTCATTTGCATTTGCGTCGTTGCCGTTTTCTTTGGGGCGGCGGTTTGCGTTGTCGTTTGGCCGGTGGCGCTTCCGGAGCAAAGAGAGGTGCTTTTTGAGGAGGAGCCGGCGGCGAATGAAAGACGCGAAGCGTATGAAATTGAGGGCGTGGGCGGGAGTAGATTTTTTGTGCAGTCGCCCAAGAGTTCGGCATTAAACGAGGTGTTCGTATCGGAATTCGGAGCAGATCCCGATAATGAGGATAACAGCGAGGCGCTGAACGAGGCTTTTTATTATTGCAAAGAGAACCCCGGGACACGTCTTGTTTTTGAAAAGGGCGTTTATCACGTCTCTGACGAGCTGCTGCTGGAAGAGGTGACCGACTGTTGCATCGATGGGAACGGAGCGAAGATTATACACGACTACGGTGGCGGACTGATCGATATTAACGAATGTGAATGCCTGGAACTGCGTGATTTGACCATTGATTGGGATTGGGACAAGCAACCGCTGGGGGCGTTAGCGCGCGCCGTGAAGGTGAAGGGAGAAAAGAACGTTATTGACTTTGTTTTCGACGTGCCGGCATATGCGAGAGAGGATATGCTGTATGCGATCAGTCAGTGCGACGAGGAGACGGGAACGTACGGCGCGAAGGGGACGTTTATCGAAAGCTACGACGGACAAAACCCGGACGTGATCAAACAGGTCACGAAGGTCGGAGACGATACCCTCCGCGTGGCGCATAACGGCGCACTGGAGCGATTTGCCGGGCATAAATTCATCTTGCGTAGCACGGCATACGGCGGTTCTGTTTTTACTGTCAGAGGAAGCCGCGATTTTACTTTTTATAGACTCAATTTATATGGCGGAACGGGCATGGGCATTATTGTCGGCGAAAAGTCCTCGCACTTTGCTTTAAGGGACGTTTTTATTGGGCCCGACCCGAAGTATGCAGACGTCAGGTGCGTTTCTTTGGATGCTGACGCCGTACATATCAACGATGCGGAAGGATGCTTTGTTATAGAGGATTGCGACTTCAGTCGTCACGGAGACGACGACGTCAATATCAACTGCGGGATCGGTCTGATAGAAAGGGTGGACGGCAGAACGGTGGAGGTCGTCGCTGACGGCTCCATGAGTACGGAACCGGGCGAAACCATTGCGTTCCGCGATAAAAAGTTTCATCTGATAAATTTCACCGCCGTCATAGAAAGCTATGAACATACCGGATATAAAAAAAGAAGAATAACTTTTAGAGAAGAACTCCCTGCCGTGGTAAAGAAGGGCGGCTCTCTCTATAATACGGAGTGTACCGGCGGTAATTACGTCATACGCAATAATTATTTTCATGAACACCGCGCAAGAGGACTGCTTCTGCAAACGTCGGACGGATTGGTGGAGAATAACCGCTTTTATAAAATCAGCCACGACGCGCTCCGTATCGTTATGGACATAAAGGACTCGTGGCACGAGGGAACGGGAGCGGATAATATCGAAATACGCAATAATACCATTGTTGAATGCGGACTGACGGGTGTGGAAGTCATCGAGATAGGCACGCACGTCAACGACAAAAGCAGCGGTTCTTATGCCTTTACCAATATTCGGATCGTCGATAACGTTTTCAGCGAAATATGCGGCAATCTCATGGTGATAAACAACGTAAACGGTTACGTTTTCAGCGGAAATACGATTACGCTTGGGGAGTCCTTCACGCAAGATATCGTCCAAGGGCGTAGCTATTTCCTGCGCGACTGCGCAAACGTCGAATTGTCAAAGAATACATATACCGACGTTGGTCCTCATTCCCTCGTCCGACTGGTACGCAGTGACAGCCCCTTCGTTTGGGCGCGGATTAACGGCAGTACTTGGTACAAAGAAGGTGCGCGATGATAAAAAAGTTACGTCCCTACCTCTTTGCTTTCTTTTTAGTCCTATCCTGTTGCGCCGTGCATGGTTGGCATCACGTGACCGCTAGTTTATTCTACTTGCCGAATAACGAAATCGTACCTCTTTCCATTCTGACGCCTCTTCTTTTGGCGACGACTTATTTGGCGACTTATACCCTTCAGAAGGATTCCGGCGCTCGCCGACCGGTTGCGACCGCTCTTATCAGTACCGCGGCAATGCTTTTCTTGCTCCTGGCCGGCGGCCTGCATTTAATAAACTACGCCACTCGCCGTTATGCCGGGGTCATGCCCTTTCCCACGTGGCAGGAACTGCCTACCGGAATGGTCATGCTTTCGGTTGCCGTTCTCTCCGTTCTTCATCTGACCGGACTTCTTATTTGCCGCTATGTAAAGAAAAAAGCAAAAGCCACTCCTATCGTTTTATCCTCGATAGGGTGGCTTCTTATTAATTTCTGTTTGTTTTTTATTACCGTTTAAAGATTCGTTTTTTTTCAAGAATTTATTCCCTATTCTCCTCGACGGCGATGTTTTTCAGGTGTCTTTCCTTTTCCTCTTGAAGATCGGCAACGCGCGTTTTAGACAGCGGATAAAAAAGGTAGAGGACGATTGCCATGCCCCCGAAGAGTGCGGCAGGAATAAGCGTCGCAAGTATGAACATGATTTTCAGCTGCGACTGGCTGAACGAGAACGTCCCGGACGAAACGGTAGAGAAATACCCCATGCCAAGAAGGGTCGCATTGACGGCAATCGCCGAAATGACCTGTCCGAACTTCCGGAAAAACATAAAGAACGCGTAGGCGGTCCCGTCGTCGCGCCCACCCGTGGTAACTTCGATTTCGTCTATGGCGTCGGTGACCATCGCCCAGACTTGCAACACGAAGAAATTCATCCCAACGCCGCTTATCAGACAGAAGAACATAAATAGATAGAGAGTAGCGTCTCCTCTGCCCATGAACAGCAAGAAAACCATAGCAAGGTTCGCCGCCGCCGCAACCACCATGCCCAGCGCGCTGATTTCCTTTTTTCCGTGCTTTCGCACCAGGTTAGGCGTAAAGAACATCAAAAACGCCATCGGCAAATAGGTCAGTACCGTCGGCACCGCCGTCCAAATTCCGCCTTTACCGAAATAGTAGTTAATAAGATAGGAATAAAAGCTCTGAATAAAAAGCTGTCCGGCAAAAAGCAGGGTAGAGGCGATGGAAACGGACACCATGGATTTGCTTTTGAAAAGAATTTTGAACGCCTTAATCGTCGCGCCTTTTTGCGGTTTTTGCGGAAGGGATCGTACGCGCTCCTTATTGCCGATAAAGGATGCAATCAGCATCGCAAACGAACAGACGGATATCACGATAACGCCGATGAGTAGGGCGTTATACTTTACGCCGCTTGTGGTGAAGGCGATCGTCGATAATGCAATGACCGGTATGCTCCCAAGAGCCGCGCCGACGCTACGCCAAATAGAGAGTTTGCTCCGCTCTTTGTCATCCAACGTCACAACGGAAGCAAGTGACCCGTAGGGTATCTGAATTACGGTGTATGACATCCCAAACAGCACGTATGTGATCGCAACGTAAACGGATACGCCGATGGAAGCAGACTGCGTTCCGAAGCCTCCCCACTTAATAAACATCAGCACCGCGGACAACGCGAGAGGCAGTGCGCCGTACAATAGCCACGGTCTGTATCTACCCCATTTCGAGGGTTTGATGCTGTCGCAGATCCTTCCCATAATCGGGTCGTTCACCGCGTCCCATAAGCGCGCCGCAACGAACATGACCATAATGTAGATCGGGTTCAGTAAGAGGACGTCGGTATAGTATCGTTGCAGAAGCGTCGTGACCAGCCCGAACGCCAGACAGCACCCCGTGTCGCCCAGCGCATACGCGACGTAGTCCTTTCCTTTCAGTCCGCTGACTTTTGCGATATAACTTTCTTTTGCCGTGTTCTCGCTCATATTCTTCCTCTTATAGATAATATTTTTCCACGCCGCCGTATCCCATAATCATTTTGCTTGCGGCGGTCTTTTTAATAAAACTGTTCAGGCGTTTCGTAAATTCTTCCGGACGCTTTCTGGCGGCGTCGATATAGGCTATGCGTATTCTTTTGTACGGTTCGGAAAAGCGGAGATAATTTGCCCAGGCTTTCTCCTCTTTTTTTATCGCGTCGATGATGTCCTCGGGGAACACAAAGGGAACGCTGATGACTTTTTTGACTTCCTCTTTCAGCTTTGGATGAATCATGTCACGCTCGCTTAGCCACATCAGCCGCTCGATGTTCGGTTGCGAATAAGGACTGCCCTTTCTGCGCGGAGTAAAACGACGGATCTGATGGGTTTCATCCAGCGTACCGGCTCTGCCGTCTATCCATCCGAAACATAGCGCCTCTTCGACTGCGTCGTTGTATAAAATGCTTCGCTCACCCGATGCCTTTGAGGGAAAGACGAACCAAATCTCTTGTTCTTTTTCAAAATGCTCCGAAAGCCACTTCCGCCACTCGGCTCTATCGCTACTGTAAAACGTTTTCATGCCCGTAGTAAAAACACCTCTTGTTATTTCTCATATAAACGGATAATCGACAGTTACGGTATCCGAAAGCATGATTTCGAGACCCTTATTAAATAACATCCTGCCGTTTCCGCATTCGTGATACACGCCTTTTATAATGAATAAGGCTACGTGAATGCTCTTGTTTATAGTATCATTATAGCCTTTTTTCCGGATTTTTTCAAGCGTAATGTTTTTTGTTCGCACATCGAAGAATTGCTCCTCTTGATTATTACCCGAGAACGTGATATACTAAAACCCACTTCTTTTATCCGGGAGATAATCGCTATGGAGACAACGGACGTTTTTAAATTCATATCAAAGCGCAAGACGGCTTTTATCGGTTCCGTCGGCGAGGGTTATCCCGTCATACGCGCCATGCTCGCCCCTCGGAAAATAGAGAACAATGCGATCTATTTTACCACCAATACTTCGTCAAAAAAGGTTCGGCAATTCACCGAAGACAACCGCGCTTGTGTTTATTTTTACAAACGGGGACTATTCCGGTATCAGGGGGTATGCATTACGGGGAAAATGGAGATCTGCCTCGATCAAGAGACAAAGGATGCTATCTGGCGCGCCGGGGACAAAATGTTTTATAAAGGGGGCGCAACCGACCCCGATTACTGCGTCCTTAAGTTCACCTGCCAATCCGCCGAATGCTATTGCGATCTGAAAACCGAAACGGTTACGTTTTAAGTAAGGTTTATTCGTTACACGTAAATAAAAAGACAAGCCTCTGCGACTTGTCTTTTTTGTTATTCCTTTTACGGACGTTATTCATTGCTTAGGTCCCAAACAAGGGTCGCGTTTTCCTCTCGGATGGGCAGGAAGACGGGCGTTTCTTTTCTTTTGCCGACTTTTTGGTTGGGCGAATGAAAGGAGAAATACTTTTGCCCCTCGAATGAAGTAAAGACCATTCCGTGTCCGCCCTCCAGCTCTCCCATTGAACCGGAATACAGTTGTTTTTCGTCCTGCGTCCACTTGCCATCGATTTTGCCGTTGTCGGACCTGGCGATACCGACGCAATAGCCGTAATCGTCGAAATTGGACCAAATCATCAATAGTTCTCCGCCGACGCAGCGATACATCCACGGCCCGTCGGTAATTCCTCTTTTCGCCCAGACAGGATCGTCGGCGCGGAATAGTTCTATTGGTTCGGTAATCAGCTTGGTCAGGTCCGGTGACATCTTTGCCGCCACCATTCTGCCGATGCCGTCCTCTGTGCCGACCCACTCGCGTACAAACACCATCCACGGTTGTCCTTCCTCGTCAATAAACAGCGTTCCGTCGATCGCGTGCTGGTTCTTTGGCGTGACGTGTCCGTCAGAAATCTCCACAAAGGGTCCTTCCGGCTTTTCGGAACGGAATACCGAGCATCCGCGTTTACCGCTTTTCTTGGACATATAGGTGGTGAACATATAATATGCACCATTGTATTTATGTACTTCCGGCGCCCAATGATTGTTAATGGCGTCATTCGGGACAGAAACGACTACGCCCAGTTTCTTCCACGGCCCCGTCAGCGACCCGGAAGAGTTTTTATAACAAACCCATCCGGTGCCGTACATATAATAAATGCCGTTTTCCGGAACGATACAGGGATCTCTCAACCGTTTAATCGGCGTTGTTATTATCCCTGCGTTCACTTTTGCATGCCTGCGAAAGCAGGATAGTAGCTGTTTTTTTCTCAAATTTTCTCCTATTTTATCAAAAAATTATAATTCCATTAATTCTTTTAATTGCTTGGACCCTTCCGACAGCAATCGTCCGCCTATTTTAACGACGTTTTCTTTGAGCTGGCGGACTTCTTCCGCATCTTTTATTTTTATATAGCACCTTAAAACGATAACCATTTGTTCAAAGCGCAGATAATTCAGTTCTCCGTAAAAGCGAGTGTACGTTTCGAGGTTCTTCTGTCCGATAAGAAGTGCTTCCGAGTACCGTCCTAAGTAGTATAGCACAGTCGATTTCCGCGACAGTGCGTGGAGGGTGTCGGGGTCATCTTCGCCAAACATAGGGAGCAATATATCATAGGCATCGTTTATCAGTGACAACGCTTTCTCATAATCCCCCTTTGCTATATAGACGTCCGCAAGTTGCATTTGGCTCACCGCGACTCTCGAATAGAAGGGACTATCGGGACCGAATTGTTTTTCGGAGACGTCGAGCGCCCCTTGGGCGTACTCCATGGCCTTTGAAAGCATATCCGGTTCTTTTCTCTCTTCAAATACAATCAGATATATTCTGGCAAGGTGGCTTAAAAGATGTTCGTAAACGGCGTATTCGTTAGGGGAGTGCAATTCTATACCGGCTAGAATCGTATAGCTACGATCGAGCCATTCTTTGGCGTTTTTCAGAGCGTTATTAAGTTGCAGATTGAACAGGAAGGTCCAACCTGTCTGAAAAGCGCAATATCCGCACATAAAACACCGTTCGCCGTTCAAATTGCAAAAATAGTTAAACAGGTCTTTTCCGATCTCGACTGCGCGCGCCGGTTTAACGGCAAAGCTGAACAGTAGCTCGGCATTCACGTACAGACCCACCGTGTTCTCGTTGATTTTATTGAAAATGGAAATGATTTCTGAGGCGATGTCGGCGTAATAAACCTTCTTGTTAATGGTAAAATGCCAGGACTGCTCCTCTCGGATGGTCTCTGTAAAAGCCTTTATAAAGGGCAAGGCGTCCTGCTCGTCCAAAGGCAATTCGTAACGCACCACTTCCCGAATGATGGGGTGCAGAGCGATGCCGTTCGCACCGGCGACGATCCAACTGCGGCTCTCGAGACTTTTTATCACTTTGAGGGATTTCATGTCCATCCAATTACGGATATCTCTGACGTCCACGCCGCTCAGGGGCATTAAAGAAAGGAATTGCAGAACTCTTTTTTCTTCCGGGTTGAGATTGAACACTTTAAAAATTCTCAGCAAATTTTCGTACGCTATCAGCGTCTTATCGACCGAGCGCACCTCTTCGCTCAAAGATACGATACCTTCTTTGGTCAGCGCCTCGATCATTTCGTCAACGGTCTGGCCGCTGTTCTCCATGTGTTGCGCGATCAGTTCAATGGTATAGGTGTGGCGGTTAACCAACTCGATCAGTTCCCCCAGTCTCTCGTCGTTTTCGTCCACGACGTATCCCTGGTAGTTCTGCAAAAAGACGTTTTTCAGCTGCTCTATCGAGTCCAAAGGTTCGATCTTTATCGTCGGGTACAGTCGAGAATAGTCGCACCGGGTCGTAATCAGCAGTTTGTAATTGGCGCTAAGAAGCTCCGAAAAGTTCTCATCGTCCATAGAATCGAAGTTATCAATGATAATGAGCGTCCTTTCGTTTGTTATCTCCCGAATCAAATTCAGTTTTCTTTTAAAAAAGGACAGATCGTTCTCTTGCGTTCCGTCGGACAAAACCTGCCGCGGGAAGGGCGGCTCTATCTTAAAGGATATTTGAGAGGACACCAGATCAATGATACTGTTATTATAGGTAGCGTAAATAATGGTGTCGTATTGTGCTTTATTCCTTTTTGCGTATTGCTTGGCGATCTCCGTCTTGCCGATGCCGCCGATCCCCTGCAAAAAAAGTATGCGTTCGCCGCTGTCAAACGTCTGTTTGATCTTTTCAAGCGTTTCTTCCCTTCCGCAGAACACGCTCTTGGGTATCACCGACGGCGTCGACTCCAACCGGAACGTCCCGTCGAATTTCAGATCGTCGATGCTCTTTTTGACTTTCATCGAATCAAGCTCGCTCACGACCTGCTCGATAACCTGTTTTTTGTATTGAAATACGAACTGAATGGGCGGCGAGCCGACGATCCTGAACATGGCGTCATCCCCCCACAACCGGGAAATTATATTTTTATTCACGATCCCGTTCGTCTCGCTTTCCCAAGAAAAATCGGGGAAAACGACGGGAATAAACTTTATCTTGTCGTTCTTTAACGCCTCGTCAATCTCGATTCTGGTAACCGAACTCTCGTTCGCCCGCCCATTGACAATAAACCCATCGAAAAAATCCTTTGTAAGTAGCATGACAAAGTTCTCGACATTGCTTAGATACTCTTTGGGGTCCTTCAAAAAATTACGAATCTCGCTCTTGTCCTCTTTGCACAAGGAATAGTACGTCCTGCCGACCGTCCTCTCCTCGGCTTTTGCCCGATTGTAAATATCCTCCGCAAAAAGAATCCCGGCGGACGACCCCCCTCTATAACAAATAAAGTTCCTATACATTCTTAAACTTACCCCCTGCGCGCATTCTTTCTCAAATGCAACCAGAAATTATGCGTCGTATAAAATTTTACTATATATTAACAAGAAAATCAATCCACACTTTCAACAAAAAACCATTTATAAAGAATCCTAGTTCTTCCGAACGAGGTTAACGATTTCATTGCTGTGAATTATTTATTAATGTAATGGAAGGCAACAAAACTGCCGATTCTTCTGTATCCTCTTGTCCTTTCCAGGCGACAACGAAACGAGTTTCTGCTTTGCACAGCGTATATCCTTTTTGTCCCCATTCATCAATGGATTCCATGCAGGATTTTGATAGTTTACCAATACGTACCGATTTGTTTCCAACTTGTGCTGACAGGTATCCTTTATCATAAGACAAAAGCATTCCACTCCGAAGATTCAGAATAGCCTCTTTTTTCCATTTAAAGTAATCAAGGACAACATCCTTATGTGTTAGTTGAATTGTAATCTCTTTTGGTTCTGGATATCAAAAAAAACAATCTCTTTTTTATTCATTTTTATTTTTTATCCTCAGTAGCATTTTATATTATCCATATCGGCACAATAAGGTTATCTTTATCAAATGCACTTAAGTGTTCTGCCATACAAAGCACTGCCCCTGCACCCCTTTGGAGAGGTGATTTCTCTATAACGGAAAAGACACGTGTTATTTTCCTTTCGGGCAGAGCCGTTTTCTTGATTTCTATTGGAAACAGTTTTCCATCGCTTTCCAAAAGCACGTCTATTTCTTTTGTGTCGTGATCGCGATAGTAGTAAATGAACGGTTCTTTCCCGCAGTTCTGATAACTTTTTACGATTTCGGAAACGGTATAGTTTTCCAAAAGCGCGCCGCTTGCCGCGCCGCTTGCTGCAACTTCGGGAGAAGACCATTTTGTCAAGTAGCAAACTAGTCCGGTATCGTAAAAATACAGCTTGGGTGTTTTGATCGTCCTTTTTAACACATTATTCGAGTACGGATGCAAAAAGAAAATGATCCCCAGCGTTTCCAGTATATTGATCCAGGATTTTGCTGTGGAAATATCTATATCCGCATCCTCCGCTATCGAATTATAATTAAGAAGCTGCGCCGTTCTTGCGGCTGCCGCCGTAATAAACCGATGGAATTTCAATGCGTTCACCGCGCCGCTCAGTTCGGCGAAGTCACGTTCAACGTATGTGGATAAATATGAAGAATAAAAAACGTCTCGATCGTTGATGCTACCGCTCACAAGACTCGGCATTGAACCCTTCCATATCCTTTCAAATATTTCCGGAGTAGACAACGCTTTCATTTTATCGTTTTGCTCTCTCAGCTCATCAAAATCCACCGTGAACGCACGCGGTTCGAGACCACTTATTTCTCTTTGAGACAAGGGTGACATATGAAGCAACGCGACTCTTCCGGCAAGAGACTCTTGCACTCCCCTCATTAAACGAAAAACTTGGGAACCGGTCAACCAAAAATCCCCGGGACGTTTATTCTCGTCCACAATTATTTTGATATACGTAAACAATTCCGGAGCATATTGTACTTCGTCAATCAGAATAGGCGGTTGATACAACTGTAAAAACATTGCAGGATCCTTTTTCGCCATATCACGCAAAGAAAGGTCGTCTAATGTCACGTACCTTCTGCCGATACCTTCGCGTTCAGCAAGCATCTTTAACATCGTTGTCTTTCCTGCTTGTCTCGGACCCGTAATCATAATTGCGGAAAAGGATTTACTAAGCTGTAATACCCTTTCTTCCATATGTCTTGTGATATACTGCATACAATCTCCACCTTTTTTTAATACGATTATAGCCGTTCAACGCTAAAAAGTCAACATGATTTATCGGCTAATTTGCGACTAAGCCAAAGAATAGCCGAAATTTTTGATGTTGAAGTGCAATTATAGGCAATAGAAAGCGACTTCTTCATGACAGGCTCAGGTAGTTTTATACTGTGTGCTGTGAGAATATTTTATTATTTCTGGGCGAACATAAAGCAAAAAAGCGCGGAACTATAAAATAAAAAATAATTTTTGCGGTTGGATATTGCCTTTTGGGGTGGGTTATGGTAAAATACATGAGGATTATTCGTTTTTATCGCAGGGGCGGAAAAGAGGATGCTCGGAGGGATAAAATCGGATGGAGAAATTAAGAAGGAGACGTAAATATGAAATGCCCCTCTTGCGCCGTAAAAAACGGGATGCAAAAAAGAGAAAGCGTAACCAGGCTTTATAGAAAAGAGAAGCTCGATAACGGCATTTGTTTGACGCCGCCGATGGGCTGGAACTCCTGGAATTACTTTAAACAGGACATCAATGAAAAAATGCTGCTGGAGATGGCGCGCGCTATCAAAGAAAGCGGCCTTTACGATGCAGGGTATACCTATTTCAATCTGGACGATTATTGGGAGGCAGACCACCGCGATCGCATGGGGAAACTGGATGCCGATATGGTTAAGTTTCCGCAGGGGATGAAGCATTTTGTTTCCGAGTGCAATAAACTGGGGTTTAAGGTGGGTATTTATTCCAGTAACGGCGTGCAGACCTGCCAGAGCTTGCCGGCGAGCTTAGGAAACGAGTTCAACGACGCCATGCAGTTTGCTACGTGGGGAATAGAGTATCTCAAATACGACTACTGCTACCATAGAGTGTACACCAACAAAGCGCCGTACGTTTTCGGTGTCGGGATATGTAAAAAAGGGACCGATGAAGAGACCTTTATCGGCGCGGAAAAAGCCATTCTTTCCGGCACGGCGAAATTGGTTTACGGGTCTTGCAACTATAACGTCGGGTCTTTGACCGGCGTAGGGAAAAAGGCGCATTATATAAAAGGTTTGGATGCGGGGAAAGGGGAAGCGACCTTTGCTTGCAAAGTGGAAGAAGAGGGCGAGTACGTCGTGACAGTCAGTCCGCGATTCCGTTATCGCTCGACGGGGATGTTCCACCGCGTAATGGCGGCGGTCGTGGTAAACGACGACGATCCGGTCATTATCGAGTCGCCCAAAATGCACCGTCCGTGCAGCCAAGCGCCCTTCCGTTTCGTTGCAAAACTGAAAAAGGGAGAAAACTTCGTAAAAATATTCAACCCGATCGCCAATCGCGCGGATAGCGCCATCCTCAACTATATCTGCATGAGCGGTTCTCTTGCGGAAGCGGCGGAAATCGTCGGCGGCAAAAAAATCGCGTTCTCCGTTTGCGAATGGGGTAGAAATAAACCGTGGGAATGGGGCGACCAGGTCGCCAACCTTTGGCGTACTACGGGGGATATCATTTGGTTCTGGTTCCGTATTCGTCAAATTTACGACAAAAACGTCGTTTTGTATCCTTATGCTTCGCCCGGCCACTGGAATGACCCCGATATGTTGGAAGTCGGCAACGGAAAGCTGACGCTGGAAGAGAACAGATCTCACTTTTCTCTGTGGTGCATGATGGCCGCACCCCTTTTGTTGGGGAACGATATCGTCAACATGAAACAGGAGCATCTGGATATCCTGAAAAACAAAGATCTGATCGCAATCGACCAGGATGCGCTGGGAAGGCAAGCCAAGAGGATCGTCAAAGGAAGGGTAGACGTTCTTGTTCGTCCGCTCAGCGACGGAAGCATCGCGCTTTGTATGTTCAATAAAGGAAAAGGAAAGAAGAAGTATTCCTTCGCGCTCTCCAATCTTAAAAAAGAGGAATACGTCAAAGGATATACCGCAGACGGATACGAGGCAACGGAGCTTTGGACGGGAGAGAAAACGACAGGAAAGACGCTCACCGCAACCATTCCCGGACACGGAGTAAAGGTCTGGAAATTGGTTAAAAGCAACTGATAAATAAAATTACAATAGGCAGAGTCAGGGCAAATTGTCCTGGCTCTTTCGTTAGAATAAAAAAAAATAAGAAAAAAGTAGAGGAAACAAATGAGGAAACTAAGAATCATTTCGGTTTTCAGCATGGTAATTTTCATGGCTTTTGCACTTTTTGCCTGCGGAGAAGCCGCAGAAACGACGGAAACGAAGAGTTCGACGGCGGCTGAACGATCGGAAACGGCAACGACGGAGTCGGACGGTTGCGTTCATCAATTCGAGGAATGGGAGATTACCGTCGAACCGACCTGTACGGAAAACGGAACGATCGCCGGAACTTGCTCTCTTTGCGGCAAAAGGGAAGAACGGACGATAAAAAGTCGCGGACACGCTTTTTCCGAAGAGTGGACGATTACGGAAGCTACCTGCAATCAGGCAGGTGAAAAGTTTCATAGCTGTTCGGTCTGCGGAGCAAAGAAGGACGTGGAAGAACTTGCAATAGACCCTGCGGCGCATAGTTACGGTGAATGGGAGAGGACAGAGCCGGGATGCGAAACGACGGGAGAAATGGTGCGCGTTTGTACCCGTTGCCAGGGAGAGGAACGGGTGACTTTGGCAGCGACAGGGCATCTTTTCAGCGAGAAATGGATTATAGACAAAACGCCGACTTGTTTGGAAAAGGGGAGTATGTCCCGTCAATGCGTTCATTGCGGAATGAAAAAGGACGAGATGGAGCTGGTTACCAGCAGTCATTTGTTCGGCGAGTGGGAAATAACGACGGAACCGACCTGTTTACTGGGTGGTACGAGGGAGAAAACCTGTATGAATTGCGGCCATAAAGAGGAAGAAGACGTAGCCGCGCTCGGACACGACTATTCCGAAGAATGGATGATCACAAAGGAAGCGACCTGTAAAGAAGAAGGCAGCAAGTGCCACCAATGCGCGCGGTGCGGAGACGAAAAGGACGTGACGGTCATTCCGTTGGTCGACCATACCTACGGAGAATGGGAAAGCCTACAAGAGGCTACCTGTTTGTCGGCAGGGAGTGAGCAAAGGACCTGCCGGGTATGCGGCGTGACGGAACAAACGGCGGTGGCGGCTTTGGGTCATCAGTTTTCCGAGGAGTGGACGGTGGAAACGGAAGCTACTTGTGTTTCTACCGGAATTAAGTACAAAAAGTGCATTCGGTGCGATGCGAAGAATGAAGAAACGGTCATACCGGTAACCGAACACGATTTCGACGAATGGACAATAAAAACGGAAGCAACTTGCGAAGAAGACGGAGAAAAAGAGAGGGTGTGCCGCTTCTGCGAAGAAAAGGAAAGAAAGACGATAAAAGCTCTCGGTCACGATTATTCCGATGAGTGGACGATAGATATTGAGCCTAATTGTTTGGGAGAAGGAACGCGCTCGCACCATTGCATCCGGTGCGAGGCAACGACAGGGACGGAAGGGGTCCCGTCGTTAGGGCATGACTTTACGTCGGAGTGGACTATTGAACGGCAACCGACGTGCGCGCTCGAAGGCAAGGAGACGAGGGAATGCACCCGTTGCGGAGAAAAAGAGGAAAGACTGACGGAGCGGTTGGAACACGAATTTAATGAGGAAGTGACCATAGATATCGCGCCGACCTGCCAAAACGAGGGCGTGCAATCCAGACACTGCAAAAACTGCGATGAGAAAACGGACGTGGTGTACCTTGACAGGATCGATCACGAGATCAGCGAGTGGCAGACGGAAACGGAACCGACTTGTATGGCGGACGGGAGCGAATTCAGGTGTTGCGTTTATTGCGGAGAGAACAGAGAAAGCAGGGTGCTTGCCGCATACGGTCACAGTTATTCGGAATGGGTAATTATTATTCCGGCAGGGTGCGAAACGTCCGGTATGCAACGTCACAGTTGTACCCGTTGCGGACAGGAAACCGAGCATGAAATCGGTGCGCTCGGACATGACTTTCCGGTTGAGTATACCATAGAAAAGGCTCCCACTTGTTTGGAGACGGGAACCCAATCAAAACATTGCACGCGCTGCGGCGTCCTTGGAGAAGAGGAGATGATACCGGCAACGGGACACGTGTTCGGAGAGTGGGTAGTGGATGCGGCCGCCACTTGCGAACAAAAAGGAAGTCGCAGTCACGTTTGCATCAAATGTAATACGCTCGAAGAAGCGGAGACGGAGGCTCTCGGACACGATCCGGAAGAGGAATGGACGATACAGACGTCGGCGACGTGTACCACGGAGGGTGAAAAATATCATCGTTGCCGGAGGTGCGAAGAAAAGGTCGAACTGACCGTTGTTTCTCCCCTCGGTCACGACTGGGGAGAGTGGACGATTACTACGGCGGTCACTTGTACGGAAAACGGCGAGAGGACAAAGTATTGCAGTCGGTGTGATGCCGTGAGCAAAGAAACGATAGAGGCGTTGGGACATTTATTCGAGGGCGAATGGAACTTGGAGACGGAAGCGACCTGCGCTTCCGCCGGACGAGAAACGAGAACGTGCGTGCATTGCCATACCGAAAAGGAGAGTCGGGAAATCGAGGCGACGGGGCATACCTACGGCGCATGGGTGGTAACGGCTAACGCAACTTGCACGGCAGACGGGGCGAGAGTTCGCACCTGCGAAAAATGTAACGATCAGCAATTGGAGTCCGTGCCGGCGCTCGGGCATGACTATTCTTCGGTATGGACGATAGACGTTGCGGCGACCTGCTGGGCAACGGGTATCAAATCCAGACACTGTACTCGTTGCGATAGCGTAACGGATGAAGAGATACTGCCTTTAGTAAGCCATACCTACGGAGAACTGATAGTAACGACGGCGGCGACTTGTACCGCCTCGGGCGCGGGAAAATACGTTTGTTCCGTTTGTGACGCGGAGAGCGTGACGAATATCCCTGCGCTGGGTCACGAGTACGAGAGCGAGCCGACAACGGACGTCGAGCCTACTTGTACGACGGCAGGATCGAAGTCTATTCATTGTACGCGTTGTGAAAACGTTATTGAAGTCGAGGAGATCCCGGCAACCGGGCATTCCTTTGGCGATTGGACGACGAAGACGGCGGCAACTTGCACCCAACCGGGTGTAGAGGAACATACCTGTACAAAATGCACGGTATCGGAAACAAGACCGATAGAAGCATTGGGGCATACTTATGTAAACGGGATCTGTACCGGGTGCGGTCAAGAAGAAGTGGTGGTTGCCTCCCACACGGCGGGATTGACCTTCGGATACGACGCAGGGTCCGATAGTTACTACGTCAGCGGATACACGGGCGATGCCCTTTCCGTAATAATAGGAGAGACGTACGACGACGGGACGCACGGAGTGAAGAACGTCACCGCCATCGGAGAAGAGGCCTTTATGGGAGGAAACGTCATGTTCGTAACCTTGCCGTCCACTGTAACGACGATAAAAATGTTGGCTTTTGCTGATTGTGCAAATCTACAGGATATCAACTTAGAAAACGTTACCGTCATAGAAGACTACGCTTTTGATGGCACATTGTTCGGATAATGGGATATTACTCTTTACAAACAAGAAGTAAAATGATAGAATTATTATAAATCCAAAACATTTAAATATAAAAAAGGAGTAATATATGGTAGCATCCATTATCGTAGCATCCGTTCTCGCAGTTGTATTTATCGGATACAGAGTGGCGTATGCCGATAAAAGCAACGTCAACGGCGTCATCGGGACTTTTATAAAGGCCATTGCTTCGCTGGCGTTCATTGCTATTGGCTTTACGGCAGTTTTAACGGTGGAGCAGTTTAGTAAAGGGGCGCTTTTCATCATCGCCGGACAGGTATTCGGCATGATAGGCGATATCGTCCTCGATCTGAAAGTGGTATATCACGGTAAAAAAGAAGAGGGCGTTTACCTCACCGGCGGTATGGCGAGCTTCGGGATAGGACATATCCTGTTTTTCGTTGCCATCCTGCTGTATCTGACGTCCAACGTGCTGTCTATGGCGATTATCGGTATCTGTATTGCCGTTGCAGCGGTACTCGGGTTCGCCATCGTTATCGGCGGAGAAAAGCTGATGGGGTTCAATTTCGGCAAGTTCACCATCCATTCCATCGTGTATGGATTCTTGCTCATCTTCATGAGCGCAATCAGTATCGCGGCATGGGTGTTGTATGGTAAAAACAATCCGCATATGCCCGTCTTTTCCATAGGTATGATCCTGTTTTTCCTCTCCGATATCTTCTTAACGCAGATGTATTTCGGTGGAAAATGGGACGATAAATTCCTTTGCGTCGTCAATCACGCGCTTTATTATGCCGCGCAGATTTGCGTTGCATCCTTTATATTCTATATGTAAAAAACCGGAGGTAAAAACATGAACGTTTGGCATGACATTGCAGAAGATCGTATCAAAACGGAAGATTTCATAACGGTTATTGAAATTTCCAAAGGCAGCAAAAACAAGTATGAATTGGATAAAGCGAGCGGTCTGCTCATTCTGGACAGGGTGCTTTATACGTCCACGCACTATCCGGCGAACTACGGTTTTATTCCCCGTACGCTCAGCGATGACAAAGACCCCCTGGACGTTCTCGTCCTCTGTTCGGAAGAGATCAAACCTATGGCAATCTGCCGTTGCTATCCTATCGGCATGATCCGTATGACGGACGAAGGCTACAGCGATGAAAAAATCATCGCCATTCCCTTTAAAGAACCCAGCTACAATTGCTACACCGACATTGAACAATTGCCGGCGCATATCATGCAGGAAATCTGCCATTTCTTTACCGTGTATAAAGAACTGGAAGGGAAGAAAACCGCCGACGTTGCTATCTGCTCCAAAAAGGAAGCATTGCAGGTCATCAATTCCTGTATGAAAGCGTATAAAGATCACTTCTTACCCGGCAGATAATACATGAAACGGCTGGCAAATTACCGCCCGATACTGTTTATCGCACTGGCTTTTTGCGCAGGGATATTTATCGGCGGATGTATTACCGGTCTACTTATGTCCATTTTAATACCGATCGCATCGCTTGCGGTCGGTATTTGTTTATTCTTTATCTGCAAAAAGCATACGGTGTGGATTCTCTTTTTGGCTTTTTCCGTCGGTGTATCCGCCTTTCTTATCGACGTCGAAACGACGAAAGGACGGGACCTTTCCGGAGAGCAGACAATAACGGCTCGGGTGGAACGGACGAAAGAAAGCAGTGGCACGGTGATGTTCAGCGTGGACGGAATCCCCGGGTATCTGTACGCAAGCGGCGATTGCCCGGACGTAGAAGAAGGGGACGTCGTAAGGTTGATAGGAGACCTGACGCCCGTTTCCTTTTCCTTTACCGACAGCTATGAGAGGTATCTTTTTTCTAAGCGCGTTTCTTACAGGGTAGAAGTATCCGAGTACGCCGTGACGGCGCACCGGCCCTCTGTTTTCCAAAAGATTCGCCAAAAGAGCAAGGAAAGCATGATGCGGTACATGGATAAGGACCAAACGGCGTTTTGTATGAGTCTGGTATTCGGAGACAAAAGTATTCTGTCTAAGGAAAGTACCGAGCAGATGGCAGGCTCAGGACTATCGCACGTCTTTGCCGTCAGCGGAATGCACGTCGGATTTTTGACCGCTATTCTGACGCTTATATTATTAAAATGCGGCGTCGGGTATAAATGGAATTTCTTTGTCAACGCCGTGGTGCTGATGTTATACGGACTGCTCACCGGGTTCCCGTCCGGCGTGAAAAGGGCGATCATAACTTATATCGTCTATTCTCTTGCCCCCTTACTGCATCGCAAAAGCGATAACCTCAGCACGCTGTCTCTTTCGGTAATCATCATTCTGCTTACAAATCCGCGTGAGGTCTTCGACGTCGGTTTTTTGATGAGCGTCGGCGCGTTTGCGGGAATAACCTTCTTTTATCGGGAGATCTATTCAGGGATAGCAAAGAAACTCAAGTACCCTCCCTTGCGGTACCTGTACGGGATCGCCTGCATAACGATATCCGCAAACGTCTTCGTCCTGCCTGTTTCTTTGGCTACCTTCGGCGAGTTCGCGCCATATTCAACGCTCGGCAATCTGATTGTTCTGCCCCTTGTGACCTTTTCCTTTGCCTGCGTTATGATTGTCACCGCCTTGACGCTTATATTTAGCGGCTTTGGGGTTCTTTATAGCATCATTAAGTACCCTATTATTGCGATTGACGTTATTACGTCCTGGATATCCTCTCTGCCCGGAGCGCAAATAAAGACGGCGGCGATGGGCGTTGCGGCGATTTTTTACGTTTTGTTTTTCGTCTGCCTCAGTCGGTTTGTTTTAGTAAAGAATAAGACGAAGGCAGTCTTTTGTTTATTGTTTTCCGTATTGACCGTCCTCTTTATTTTGCTGCCCTGAATAATTTTCCCGAAGAAGGCACAGGCTAACTGTGAGGTGAAATTATGAAAACGGGAATTGTCAGAAGAATCGACGAACTGGGCCGGGTGGTCATTCCGAAAGAAATTCGTCGGACCATGCATCTGAAAGAGGGCGAGGAGATGGAAGTCTACGTCGCCGGTGACGGGGAGCTTGTCTTAAAAAAATACTCCCAGATCAAAAACATGAGAGATTTTTGCAACGAGTATATCTCCCTTTTATATCGCCATACCGGATACAACTGCGCGGTGTCGGATACGACCTCTTTTATCGCGTCGGCCGTGGAAAAAGAATACTTCGGTGGGAGAATGATTTCCCGAAAGGCGGATGCCTTTTTATCCGCCAGAAAAAGTGGGTACTTCCGCTTCCCGGAGACGGAGGGGTTACTCCCCGAGTACGGGGCGAAGGAACTGATAGTAACGCCCATTTTGCTCGGCGGTGACGTCATAGGCGGAATATTCATGGTCAGTAAAACGGCTATGAGTATGCCGGACACCATGGTCAGACACTTAGAGATCGCCGCGGATTTTTTGTCGAGACAGGCTGAATGAAAAAAGGATATCTGTCCGGTGCGGGGGTGCTTGCCGCCGCCGTTATTTTTGCCAAAGTCCTCGGTGCAATCTATCGGATACCGCTTGCGAATATGCTGGGGGCGGAAGGTATGGGGATATACCAGTTCGTATATCCCGTTTTTGCCCTACTGTTGACCCTATCCAGCGGCGCGGTGCCTACCGCCGTATCCATTTCGGTAAGCGAGTACGTTGCAAAAGGGGAGGAGGAAAGGGCAAAAAAGTTTTTTACCACGGCGCTGAAAATGAGTTTATTGATCGGTTTTATTGGCTCCGCCTTGCTTGCTTTGGTTGCCTATCCCATTTCCGGCGTACAGACGAAAGAGGCTTTTTTGGGGTATCTTGCGATATCGCCTTCCGTTCTTATCGTGACGCTCGTCAGTGCCTTTCGCGGTTGGTTTACCGGGCATAACAACCTCGTACCTTCTTCCGTAAGTCAGATTACCGAAGGACTGGTCAAAATGGGCGTGGGACTTATTTTAGTGCGGATGCTGCTTCCGTACGGCTTGACTTTCGGCGTGGTCGGCGCGCTTTCCGGCGTTACGGCGAGTGAACTGGTGACGCTTATTATTATGGCGGTAATGTACCGCGTAAAACACAAACGGTTTTTACCTGCTCCGATCAGAGAGGAACGGGGAGAACTGATAAAGTTGGCAAAAAGAATGGGACCGCTCCTTCTTTGCGGCATGATTTTGCCGTTGTCGCAGTTTATTGACAGCGTGCTTATCGTTAATTTACTACACTGGGGTGGCTACGGAGACGCTACCGCGCAGTACGGTATCTGGACGGGCATGGTTGCGCCCCTTATCAATTTGCCCGTTATGGTGTGCATTTCTTTGGGCATTGCCGTTACGCCGCAAATGGTGGAGAGTAGAGAGAGGGGCGACGTAGAGATGATACTCAAAAAGAGCGATACTTCGGCGAAACTTACGTTCTTTCTCGGTATTCCGTTCGTCATTATTTATACGGTCATGGCGGAACGGGTACTGGGGCTACTGTACGGCGGTATGGGCGCGGAACGGGTGACGCAGGGGGCGATGCTACTCCGCATCAACGCCGTCAGCGTGTTGGGACTGAGTATTTTTCAAATTTATTCGGCAATGTTGCAGGGGTTGGAAAGAATAAAGATCCCCGTAAAGATCATGGCTATGTCCATGACGATAAAGTTGCTCCTGTCCGTTATATTGACCCCGGCAATGGGGATCGTAGGCACGGCGATCGCCGCAACGGTAGGGAACGTTCTTGCCGGGGTCTGGATATTCGTTTATTTCATCTATTTTACCCGGTTGGAAAAAAGATTGATAAAAAACGTTGGCTTAATAACCCTCTGCGGTGCTATAATGGGGATGCTGATATTCCTAACAAACGAGTGGTTGATTTCTCTATGGGCGATCGTTCTCGTATGGATCGGCGCGGCGGTCGTATATTTTTCGGCGATCCTCGTCTTCGGCGTGTTTACGCGAGAGGAATGGAGCGCAATGCCGCTATCCGGACTGCTTATCAGGCTGGATAAGAAAATAAACGGAGGATAAAACAATGAAAGACTTTATGTCCCAAGACAATTTCACGTTTGACGATCTGATTGAGATCATCGAATGTTTGCGCGCCCCGGACGGATGTCCGTGGGATAGAGAACAGACCCCGGCGTCTATCAAAATCAATATCCTGGAAGAAGCCTACGAGCTGACGGAAGCGATAGACCTCGCGGACGATGAAAAAATGTGCGAGGAGTGCGGAGACGTCCTTTTACAGGGGGTCTTTTGCGCCGTTATGCGCGCGGAAGAAGGGGGGTTTAGCGTCGGCGACGTTATTAACGGACTCTGCAAAAAATTGGTTGGACGCCACACCCACATCTTCGGTAAAGACAAAGCGACAAACGGAGAAGAAGCGCTCGCCTTTTGGGAAAAAGCAAAGGCAAAAGAAAAGCATTATACCTCTATCGAGGACAAATTGGACAGTATCCCGAAGACTTTTACCGCTTTGCAACGGGCGAATAAAGTGCAGAAAACGGCAAAGAAAACGGGGTTTGAATTTGCCTCGGTAGAAGATGCGGAGAAGAAGATACAAGAGGAATTGGACGAATTTAACGCGGCGCAGGGCGCGGACAAAGAAAAAGAAGGGGGAGATTTGCTTTTCAGCGTCGTCAACGTGCTGAGAATGAACGGTATCGACCCGGAAGTCGCCCTCACCGGCACCACCGATAAATTCCTCCGCCGGTTCCGCTTTATGCTTGCCGAAGCCAAAAAGATGGGAAAAAATCTGGAAGATATGTCCGTCGAGGAACAAGAGGAACTGTATCAAAAAGCCAAAAAACAGGGACTGTAAATGATTACATATAACGATAGCGACCTTATTTTAGCTCCCATTGCCGGGTACAGCGACGCCGGAATGCGCGTCTTATGCTTTCGGTACGGCGCAGGACTGTGTTATACCGAAATGGTCAGTGCAAAGGGGCTTTTTTACGGCAACGAGAACACCGCTGCTTTGCTACATATTGATAAAGAGGAAAAAAACACCGGCGTGCAACTGTTTGGGAGCGAACCGGAGATTTTCGCCGAGGTCGTTCGGTATGACTGTATTCAAAAATTCCCCATTATAGATATCAATATGGGCTGTCCGGTCCGCAAAATTACTTCTAACGGAGAGGGAAGCGCATTGATGCGTTCGCCCGAATTGATCTACAAGATCGTCCGCGCCGTAAAAGACAATTCCGGCAAAACGGTGACGGTCAAAATGCGTTTGGGCATAGACGGACTGCAAAACGTGCAAGAGTGCGCTTTGGCAGCGCAAGAGGGCGGGGCGGATATGATAACCGTTCACGGTAGGACAAAAGAACAACTGTACGGCGGAAAGGCGGACTACGACGCCATCGCTCGCGTAAAGGAGATTGTAAAAGTACCCCTTTGCGGCAACGGTGACGTCACGGACGTAGTAAGCTATCGAAAAATGAAAGAAACGGGCGTCGATTACGTTATGATCGCGCGCGGCGCCATGGGCAGACCGTACGTCTTTTCATCGGTGCTGAATAAAGAATACCAATACGATGTCAAAGAGGCCGTTTTATTGCACATCGACAGACTTTGTGCGTTTTTTCCGGAAAAGACGGTCATGAACGTCATGAAAAAACAAATCGCCTGTTACGTGTACGGAATGAGAGGGAGCAAAGCCATCAAAGAAAAGGCGTTCGCCGCAAGTTCGCTGACCGAACTTAAAGAAATTTTTCAATAAAGAAGCCACCGTTTATCGGAGTGTCCATAGAGATTTTCAGTAAACCAATATAATCCCTATCGTCCATTATCGGTGGGTTTTTATTGTTATAAATAAATATTAGCTATCAGAAGGAGTATCCTCGGTATTTATTGGGTGGAATTTGTATATGTTTCGTTTTTTGTAGCAAACTAGATTGTGGAGGTGAAAAATATGAAAACTACGAATAAAGTTTCTAAATCCACAAAGGCTTGCTCCAAGAAGAGCGGCGCTTGCTCCGGATCGAACGTGAACAATTATTCGACGACCGATTGTGGTGTGAAGAAGACTAAAGATTGCGGCAAAAACTGCAAATAAAAAAAGCGCTCGGGAAGTTATTTCCCGAGCGATCTTTTTACATACGAGATATAATCAATTAGTCTTCTTTAATTCTGATGACTTTACGATAGATTTCTTTCATGTCCTCTTTGCTCATGATCTTCGGAACGGGATAAGCCGGGTTAGCTTCTTTAAAGGCCTGTTCCGCGAGGAATTCGATATCCTTTTCCAGGTCGACTTCTTGACCGTTGATATCCGTCTTCTTGATTTCGATGACGGAGGGGATGTTCATATCCTCGTTCATTTTACGGATGGCTGCGATAAACAGGCGAGCTTTTGCCGCGCTGTCTACTCCACGGATACCGACGGCGGTGGCCAGTTCAGCCAAAGCTACTTCTGCGGTTCTTCCATAGTAGTCCAAAACGTACGGGAGAAGAACGGCGTTGGCAAGTCCGTGCGGCGTGTTGTACTTGCCGCCTAGTTTATGAGCGAGGGCGTGTACGTTACCGACGTATGCACGTGTAAAGGCGATTCCGCCGTAGTAGGCGGCATATTGCATGTTTCTGCGACGTTTTACGTCCGTTCCGTCAAAGTACACTCTTTCCAGGTTTTCAAAGACCAATTTGGTGCAACGGACGGCTTTGTCACGGGTGTTTGCCGTATTGCTGTGTCCGATGTAGGCCTCGACCGCGTGGGTGAGGGCGTCCATACCGGTGGTAGAAGTGATATGGGGCGGAAGTTTCACCGTGAGGGTGGGGTCGAGTACGGCGTATTTGGGGATCAGGACGGGGTCGTTGACGGCGCACTTGGTGTTATTGGCGTGGTCGCTGATAACGGCGGCGACCGTCGTTTCACTACCCGTTCCGGCAGTCGTGGGTACGGCAAACAGCGGCGGGAGCTTTTTACGGACCTTTATGTATCCTTGCAGTTGTTGAATGGTTTTGTTGGGGCGAGCTACGCGGCAGCCGACGGCTTTGGCGCAGTCCATCGGAGAACCGCCACCGACGGCGATGATGCCCTGGCAGTTGTTCTCTTTGTAGAGGGAATACCCTTCTTCAACCAGCGTAACGTCGGGATTAGGCAGAACTTTGTCATAGACGACGAACTTGATATCTTTATCCGCCAGGTCTTCTTTCAGACCTTCCAGGATGCGTAGTTTATTGTGCAGGACGTCATCGGTGACGATAAGGACGGAAGTCAGTCCCTCTGATTTAACTTTTTCGGCGAGCGCCGGCAAACCCTCTAACGTTTCCGGCTCGCGGAATTTCATAAATTTGGTTGCGAAACGCATAAACCCTTGATAGGTTCTGCAATAGGCTTTAAATAAAAAATTCATGTCTGAAAAACTCCTTTTTTATCAATATTACTACTTAGTATACACCTCTTTTCAGTAATATGCAATCCTGTAAGATTATTTTTTCGTAACAAAGTTGAATGAGAGGAGCGGTTGGCTATTGCAAATAAAGAGGATAGTTTGGTATAATAGAGTCAATCGGTTTAATGGGAGACTGTTATGCGTAAATATATGGAGTCCGGATTTTACGTTATTTATCTCGCGCTTATTTTCTTCGTGGGAATAACGCTTTTGGTAAAAGGTAAAAAACAAAAGTGCTTTTTGCTGTTTGGATTGATGTGTTTTTTGCTTGGCGCAGGAGACGCTTTTCACCTGGTACCCAGAGCAATCGGGCTGTTTAACGGAACGCTGGACGCCCCCGGGACGGAGCTTGCTTTCTGGCTGGGACTGGGTAAACTGGTCACATCCGTCACGATGACGATTTTTTATCTCTTATTTTATCTGTTCCTCTATAAACGCCTGCGCAAACAGAGAAAGGCATGGCTGGACGTTATCGTCGTTCTTTTGGTTCTTATTCGTATCGCATTATGCGCCTTTCCGCAGAATGATTGGTTCAGCAACAACTCGCCCCTTTTATGGGGGATTATTCGCAATATCCCCTTCGTTATCTTAGGGGTACTGGATATTGTCTTAGCAGCAAAGTTGATGAAAAAAAAGCCCTATCGGCTATTATGGTTCGCAGTCACCCTCTCGTTCGCCTTTTATTTGCCGGTTGTGGTGCTGGCGTCAACTTATAGTTGGGTGGGAATGCTGATGATACCGAAAACGGTCTGCTATCTGTGGATCGCCTTTACCGGTGTCGCCGACGCAAGGAGAAGCTGAAAGAGAGCTTTATAGAAAACGCTCTGCTCTGTCAAAGGGTATAACGACCATATTTTCGTTGTCGGACATTTCCCAGCCCGGTTCCACCGGGATCCACTTTTTTTTCGCGCGATCGTAATGGAAAAGTCCCTCTTCGCTCTCTGCGTACAGAGAATACCCTTTATATAAATAGTAAACGAAAAAATCCATAAAGACAAAAACTCAAAAACAAAAGGGACCACCTAAAAAAGTGATCCCTTTCGTTATTTTTAACCTGTTTATTATTGTTCCTCGATCGCTTCGTTCGGGCAGGTGGAAGCACAGCTACCACAGCTCAAGCAAGCATCTGCGTCAATAACGTATTTGCCGTCCCCTTCGGAAATAGCACTAACGGGGCAGGCTTCTGCACAGCATCCGCAAGCGATGCAATTGTCGGTAATGAAATAAGCCATTGTAAAACTCCTTTTTATCGTTTGATGGTTAGATTATAGCATTGTCGACTATCCCTTGTCAAGCCAGGTGTGTCACTTATTCAGTGATAAAATAAAAGGTTCAATTTACGATAGCCTTTTGTTTAAAGTGCCTATAAAAAAATCTTCTTCCGGCGAAGGAAGAAGATTTTTTACGGCGATTGAATATTTTTTATCCCTTTCGATAAGGTCCCGGGATAGATTTTCGGCATTTCGGCGGACCGAGGATCTCGCCCATGGCGATGTATCTCGCTAATGGGTTGGGCGAGAGAGCGGTGGCCGTTTGTTCCAGTTCCCGGTGGGCGTCCGGACAGACGCAGTACTCCTCGTCAACGGTGGGTTGAATGTCGGGAGTGAGGACGACTGTTTTCGGTTTGATGCCCGGAGAAAGTTCTTTCATCGGTTATTTCTTCTCGGTATGACCGCTGCTTGCGGGTGCGCCGCCGGCGATGGAGTTACGCATACTGGTATCCGCCTGCAAGTTTTGCATATTGTAATAATCCATAACGCCCAGCTTTCCGCTGCGGAGTGCCTCCGCCATAGCTTTGGGGACTTCCGCCTCCGCTTGGATAACGATGGCGCGCATTTCCTGCGTTTTGGCTTTCATTTCCTGCTCGCTGGCGACGGCCATTGCGCGGCGTTCTTCGGCTTTGGCTTGCGCGATGCGTTTATCGGCTTCCGCCTGATCCATTTGCAATTGAGCACCGATATTTCTGCCGACGTCTACGTCTGCGATATCAATGGAGAGGATCTCGTATGCCGTGCCGCTGTCCAGACCTTTTGCCAGCACCGTTTTACTGATGCGGTCGGGGTTTTCCAGAACGTCTTTATGGGTGACTGCGCTGCCGACTGTGGTGACGATACCTTCGCCGACGCGGGCGATGATGGTCTCCTCTCCGCTACCGCCGATGAGTCTGGAGATGTTGGCGCGTACGGTGACTCTGGCCTTACAACGGAGTTCGATACCGTCTTTGGCAATGGCGGCGATGATAGGTGTTTCGATAACTTTGGGATTGACGCTGACCTTGACGGCGTTGAGGACGTCACGACCGGCGAGGTCGATTGCCATTGCCGTTTTGGTAGACAGGTCGATGTTTGCGCTGTGAGCGCTGATTAGCGCGTTGACGACTTTCAGAACGTCACCTTTTGCCATGTAATGGGTTTCCAATTCGGTAATATTGATATCCAAACCGGCCTTTTTGCCCGTAATGTAGGCATCGACGATCATGGCGATCTTTATCTTACGCAGACGCATTCCCACCAGTTTTGCCATGGAAACGGATGCGCCGCTGACCAGCGCGCGGAACCATAGTCCGAGGGGGACGAGGGCAAAGAAGGTGATTAAAAGGGCAACGATGAGTACGATCCCAATAATAAGCCATACCGTTCCCGTTGCAGACGCAATCAAAGTAAAAAGCATAGGTATAATCTCCTTAAATTATGTTTTCTTTATTTTTTTGCTACCTGTATTTTTCCGCCTTCGGTAGCGAGGACGACTATTGTTTCTCCCTGCTCGATCAGGAAATCCGCGGAAACGACGTCATAGGTCTTTCCGTCGATCTCCGCTTTTCCGGAGGGACGCAGAACGGTGATCGCTCTGCCTTCTTTTCCGACCAGCGCGCTGAAGTTTTCCGTTCCGCTGCTGTAATCGGGGTCAACCGCAGTGCCGACGGTAAAAATTCCCCTTTTCAGCCAGCCTTTTTTCTGCGCGATAAGTAAAAGCAAAAAGCATAGACCCAAAATAAGAACGTCGACGAGAAGGAACTGAAACAGTTGCATCACGACGTTGTCTTCCGGCTTATGGAAAACGGCGCGTAGGACGATGCCGCAGGCAAGGAAAAGGATCCCGGCAATGCCGAAAATACCGAAACCGGGTTGCAGAAACTCGATAAACAGAAAGACCAAACCAAGGATGAACGCTACGATAACGTACCATTCCATATTGGTAAATAACAGACCGAACTGCGTAAAGAACATATTTTATTTACTCATCTATAAAGGATAACCAAGTTGTGAGCCAAAGCGTAGTCGTTGATGAGGGAACGCAATCCTTCCGGAATGGGATCGGCTTTCAGCGTCAACATTCTCAATGCCTTGGGACGATCCAGAATGCCGCTGACAATATAGCGGAGCGCATCGGTCAAGGCTACCAGCAAAGCGGAGTACACGTCGTCATCCACGGCGGTAACGATTCGTTCTCCTCTCTTAAGGCACAGTCCCCCTCTGTCGTTCTCGACGTGATAGGACGGGAACATCGCAGCAAGGGCGTAGTTGACCGTTTCTTTGATGATAAAGGCATTGTCTTCGTAAACGTTGTTGACGAAGGAATAGTTTTCCCGATAGAGCTGCGCTTCGGTAACCAGCGCGCTTCTTTTTCTGACGATGATATCGGAGATCGCCAGCGCGCCGGAGGCCTCTTCCAGCTCCGCTTTTTTGTCCTTATAGGCTTTTTCCAGCATGGAAAGATCGCTTTTTCTGATTTGCAACTCCGTAGAACTGGTCGTGACGTTCGCCGACTCTTTCAAAGATTGAATGGAGACGTCGATAAAGGTCAGCCGTGCGGCGTATTCGTCTATCTTACGAGCGCATTCCGCTCTTTCTCCTTCGGAAAGAACCTCGCTCTCCACCTGTTCGATGGTTTTGTTTTTGAGCAAGGAAGGATCGTAGCGTTCGTCGCCCTGAATGGTCTCTAAATAGTTGAGGTTGGTCTGGAAACGGGACTCCAATGCTTTTATTTCGTTGGAATCGGTTTCGATGGACTTCTTCTTTTCTTTCAGAACGCCGGTCATAGCGGCGATTTCGTTTACCAGTTCCTGTTTTTCCGCTTCTTTTTTACGGATCTCGTCGATGACCGAGATATATTGTTTACCGGCATAGACGATGCAAAGTTGGCCGTAGGTGTACGACTTTCCGTCCGCAGTGACGATAGCGTCCCGGCTCTGGTCGATCTCGATTTGCTTCCGCACTTCGGCGATTTCCGCCAAAAGGGATTTCTTCTTTTCAATGAGCGATTTCAGCGTTTCGTAAAGGTCGCCATCGACGGCTCCTGCGCCGCTGAGCGCGCCCGGCGTCAATCCTTCTTCCTGTTCCAACGCGGTCAGTGCGTTGCGGCACTGCGCGATAGGTCCGTTATTGTTCTGGCCGGAAATTTCTTCCATGCAGGCATTTACCTTCCTGATATTCTCTCCGGTGATGAAAGAAACGGTATCCAGTGATCTCAGTTCGCTGACGGCGACGAAGGCTTTGGCCAGGTCGTTTACCGTCTTTTCCAATAGTTCGATCAGTTGATCTCTGTCCTGAACGCCGGCTTCGGTATAGATCTTTTTCAAAAAGGCGATTTTATTCATTTTGGACTGCAACAGGCTGTCAACGTATCCTTTACCGGTGTTGATTTTGGCTCGGAGAGAACCGATACGGAGATTGATCTCCTCTAATTTAGCGCTATATTCCGTCATGACGTCGCGGTAGGACGCGATGTCGTCTTTTTGCTTTTTCAGTCTGGCTTCGGTCTGAGCTACTGCGGCGGAGATATCCCGTTTGTCGATGACGGGCATATTGCAGACCGGACAGTGTTGACCGTATTCCAGTTTTTCGATTTCGGTGTAGTATTCTTTACGTGTGGAGAGCGCGAAAATATCCGCGTCGGCGGCGTCCACCTTTTTGCGGCATTTTTCCATATATTGCATCAGAGTCTCTTTGGCGTTCTCCAGTGCGTCGAGGTTCTCCTGTTGGCTCTTAATGGCGGCGTTGTTTTCGTTGATTTTGGCGTCGATGGCGTCCGTTTCTTTCAGAATGCTGTCGGCGAGGATGTAGGAACGTTGCAGTTCCTCTCTCTTCTTTTCCAAAGCACGATAGTTGTCCAAAAGTGCCTGGTCGGGCAATCTGTCATCGGAAACAAGCCGGCTCTTTTTCTCTTCCGCTCGTCTTGCTTGTTCTTCGTTATAAGCGATAACGGAGGAGAAAGATTCGGTCAAAAACGTATCGTCGTATTTTTTCGTGTAGACGGTGATGGCTTTTGAAGTTTCTTCCAGTTCCGCCGTCAGGTCGTTTTCCTTTTGTTTCAGTTCGTTAAGACGTTCCGTCAGCTCCAAGAAGTGTTTATCGACGGCGTCCATGATCTTTCCGTCCGATTTGCCGGAAGACACGTTATCGTAAATAAGTTCGCTCAAAGCGGTATACAGACCCTCGATCGTTGCGGTGAGCTTGGAAAAAGCCGCCTGCTTTTTATTCAGCACTCTCTCGCCTGCTGCGGCGTCGGTCAATTTGGCGGCGAGCGCCTTCTTTTTCTCGGTGATTGCGGTCTCCAGTCCGTCGTTCTCTGCGATAATGGCTGCCGATTTGCGTAAAGAAACCAGCATGCTCTTTATTTTTTCGCTGTGGTCCAGTCTGCTACGCAGAGTAGCGATCCCCTGTTCCTGACCGATCAGCTCCGTTTGTTCTCTCAATAATTCTTGCAGCTCTTTGTGGGCGGCGTGCGCTTTTTCTTCGGCGGCAAGGAATTCTTTTTCCGATTGCCAAGCGTCGTACAGTTTATCCGCTTCCGCTTTCAACTGACTCACTATCGAATTGATCTCGCCGGGGTTGAATTCCGTAGCGAGGTCTGCGAGCATAGCGTCGCGGTTTTTGTAGGAAGCTAACTTTTCTTTGTAGCGCGTTTGAGCCTGTTGCACGTCACTTTCCCCAATGGACAGTTTGGAAAGGAAGGAGAGGAAATAGTCGCCCGTCCGCTCGAAAATGCTGTTGTAGAGGTCTCCTTCGTCGACGAAGAAGAAGGCTTCCCACTCTTTTTTATTCATGCCGAGTAACCCGTAGAAATAATCGTTAACGGCGGTCTCTCCCTCGTATTTTTGGGTGGCTGTTTGCAAGTAAGCGGTGTTTTCTTTGAAATCGCGAACGAGGATGGCGTCGCCCTGATCGTCGAAGGTGAACTCCAAGCGTCCGCGCGACAAAGCCGCATCGCCGAAAAAGACGTATGGGAGCGCTTTTTTCAGCAGCTCGATATCTTTCTTGCGGTGAGCCTTTTTCTTGGATTGGAAATCGAAGATAAACTCAGCCTCTTCCAGAATGTTGTTAACGATCAATTTTTTGAATTGCATACAGGGACCTCCATTCCTTCTCCGTGATGCGTTTGCGTTTATTTCGGAAAAAATTTACCGAAACACTGGCGCAAAGGTCGATCTTGTGGTATACTTATAAAATATTATACACTACAAAAAAGTTGTTTGCAAGACGCAACCGACATTTTTTCGGGGAAATTATGGGATTTGTAAAAGTCAGCGGTGAATTTTTGAGACAAGCGTATCTTCCGGTGGATGATATTTTTGTCACCGACTACCTTCCGGAAGCCGATCCGACGGACGTGAAGATATACCTTTACGGTCTTTCGTGTGCGCTCAAAGGAGAAGGCTCGGTGGCAAAGACGGCGGAAAAATTACAGATCAACGAAACCAGAGTCCGGGACGGATTCGAGTATTGGGAGAAAAAAGGACTGGTTGCACTTTCTGCGACAGAGCCGTTTTCGGTAACCTATCTCTCAGTTAAGGAACCCGAACCGGAAGTTGTTAAATTTCATGCCGAAAAATACAAGACCTTTGTGGAAGAGGCTGCGAGGATCTATCCGGAGAGACTTCTTATGCCCAACGATCTGAACGCATATATGGAACTGATGCATTCGGAAAAAATGGAGACGAACGCAATGCTGCTGATCATGCAGTATTGTAAAGACTTAGGCGGAGGCAAAACGGGGACGAAGTACGTTTGCGCTGTGGCGCGCGCCTGGGCGAGAGAGGGGTATCTGACCGAAAAACAGGTGGCGGAACATATCGCAGACCTGGAGAATAACAATGAAGAGATCAAAAAAGTCTTCGAGGCGTTAGGGGTAAAACGCGCCGCCGACGTTGACGACAGACAAAAATATTACAGATGGAAAAGCGACGGATTCGCGCTCGACGCCATTCTGATCGCCGCCCGCTCCCGGAAAAAGAAAGGGGGTATGGAAAAGCTGGACGAGGTCATGAGCGAATTGAAAAAAGCAGGCGCCGTTGCCGCGGTAGAAGTCGCCGAGTACCTCAAAAATAAAGAGAGTATCCACGACCTTGCGGTAGAGATATGCAAAAACCTCGGGGTCTATTACAGCAACACGGAGAATATAACGGAGTTTTACGTATTGCCGTGGCTGGCAAAAGGGTTCGACGCGGATGCGCTCAGGTGCATTTCCCGCTACTGCTTTTTACGCAACGTCCATACCCTTGACGTCATGCAACGAATGGTGGACAAAATCGCCGGACTGGGGTTGTTTACCGAAAAGGAAATACAGGCGTACGTGGAGCGCCAGATAGAGATCGATGACAAGATCCGCGCCGTGTACGACGCTTGCGGCTACGTGGGCGGCGTCAACAACAGAGACAGAGAAAGTTACAAAAACTGGATGGAATGGGGCTTTGACGAAGAAACGGTCCTTGCCGTGGCGGCGCACTTTGCCGGGACGGCGTTCCCTCTCCAACAGATGAACAGGACTTTCGGCGCGATGCGCGCAAAAAAGATATTCGACAAAGAAGGTGTTTTGGCAAATCTGCAAAAGCCTGCCGGCGGCGTGTCGCAGGTGGACGACTATATGCAGCACAATTATTCGGAAAAGAAATTAAAGGACGCGTTAGTCAATTTCGACGAGTGGGGTGACGAATGAATATCAGAGAAAAAACCTACGCGGTACTGAGAAAAAGGGTGGCGGATAAAAAGGCGGAACGTGTACGCATCGTTGAGGGGCTGAGAGAGGACGAAAGGTTCGACGATATGCTCCGCAGGGCCAATAGCCTGAGATGGGACTGCGTGCTGCAAAAGGGCGAAGAGCAACAAAATTCCCGCCGTCTTTTACAAGAAACGGAGCAACAGATAGAAAGGTATTTATCGGAGAAAGGATATACCAAATCAATTCTTTCGGATACCGAAAGTTGCGATTTATGTCACGACACCGGCGTATATAACGGAGGAATGTGTTCCTGCGCGGAGAAAATAAGAAGGGAGCTGACGCTTGGCAGAAGTCCGATGCTTAAAGAGGTCCCGGACGACCTTGCGGAGGTGGACCTTTCCTTCTACGGAGAAAGGGCGCAGACCTATAAAAAGTATATCAGCTTTTTGAAAAAAGCGGTGGTAAACGGCGAGATCAATTTTGCCGTGATCGGCGGAAAAACGGGAACGGGGAAGACCTATCTCGGATGTACGGCGGCAAAGGAATGCATGAAAAACGGCGGAGACGTACTGGCACTGAGCGCGTTGAATCTTAACCAAAAATTCCTTGCCTACCACTGCGCCTTTTTGGAGGCGAAACAGGAACTTTGGGCGGAGCTTGCCGAGCCCGACCTTTTGTATATCGACGACCTGGGCGTGGAGCCGCTTTTGAACAACGTGACCGTTCCTTATTTGTACGGATTACTGGTGGAGCGTATAGATAAAAAGACCATTATCACCACCAACTTGGACGTAGTGAAGCTGGAACAAAGGTACGGCGAGAGGATCGTCAGTCGCCTTCTGGACAAACGGAAGGGAGCGATCATGACGGTTGAAGGAGAGGACCTCCGGTTTTAAAAAAGCAGAGATCAGGGAGTAAAGAAAGTGAAAAAGATTGTAGCCGTTATCGGCGATGCGCGTGCGGAGAAAGGCAGTCCGAAGTACGAAGCGGCTTATGCCGTGGGAAAGGCGCTTGTTGACGCCGGGTATCGTATTCAGACGGGCGGAGTGCATGGCGTAATGGAAGGAGCAAGCCAAGGCGCAAGGACGTCGGAAAAGTACAAAGAAGGCGACGTTATTGCCCTGCTCCCCTTTTTCGATCCTTCTATGGCGAACGAATACGCCGATATCGTGATCCCCACCGGACTGGACGTATACAGGAACGTTATCGTTGCTAACGCCTCTGCGGTCATCGCTGTCGGCGGCGGAGCGGGGACGCTGTCCGAAATGGCAAACGCCTGGGCACTGAAAAGATTGATTATCGGTGTCACGGGTGTGGGCGGATGGTCCGGTAAACTTGCCGGAGAATGCCTGGACGATCGCGAAAGATACGAGGACATCCCCGAAGATAAAATTTTCCCTGCGGCAAACGCAGAAGAAGTCATAGACATATTGAACCGATACGTAGACCGCTATAACAAATATCACGACGGAATACAACCGTCGGGAGGAAAGACGAAGAAATGAAGTATACGACCATCTTCTGGGATTGGAACGGTACCCTGCTCGATGACAGAGATTATAATATAGAATGTATCAACGCCGTTTGCAAAAAACACGGACATACTCTTTTAGACAGAGAAACCTATTATAAAACGTTCGGATTTCCCATTATCGACTTCTATCGTAAGATAGGGTTTGATTTTGACGTAGAAGATTATAACGTCGTTGCCGACGAATATACCGAAGCCTATCAAAAGGGAGCAGGCGATCTTCCGCTACGAAAGGGCGTGAAAGAAGCCCTCGCCGTATATGCCGACAAAGGGCATAAACAGATCATTTTAACGGCGAGCGAACGCGGAAGCGTAGAAAAAGAGATAAAAAAGCGTGGAATCGACCGCTATTTTGAGGCCATTCTCGGTTTGGACAACGTTTTGGCATGCGGAAAGACGGGAATCGGCAAGAAATACCTCTCCGAACATCCGTTGGACGGAAAAGCCATTCTCATCGGGGACACGGCGCACGACTCTGAAACGGCAAAAGAACTGGGCATGGACTGCGTGCTGCTGCGCGGCGGACATACCTCGGACGAAAATCTGTCGAAATTGGGCGTGCCTGTGGTGGACGAAGCCAATCAAACGTACCGCTACGTACTGCCAACGGGACGCGGATCGGAAAGAACTGTGTGCGATCTGTCCTTCGTTTCCCGTTATAAATCGTTCTACGACGATCTGAAAAACACCAATAAAACGGAAGATTGGTAATAAAAAACCGGGCAAAATATGTCGAAAAATGCCAGATTTCTCATCTAGTTATATTTAAAACGCATCCAAAAATTATTGAATTACTTTTCCAGGAAACGAAGGATATCCGCCGTCGTTTTTTCCCCTTCGTCATAGACAAAAATATGTCCGGAACCTTCGTAGGTGATCAACTCCATGTCAGGCAAATACTTTTTCATGGTCTCTGACTGGTAATAGGGCATGGTTTTGTCCGCCGTTCCCCATATAACGAGGACGGGAACCCCTTTTTTCGCTACTCCCTCGTATCCTGCTACGGATTTTTTGAAATCGAGAAGGGTATACCGTAGCGAGGACAGCGTGCAACGACGCAGACCCTTGTATTGGGCGTAATAAGAATATTTTTTCCGGTACTCCTCCCGGGCCTCTTTTCCGCTTACTATCATCTCGCTAGCGCAGACGCGTTCCTGCCGTCCTTTCGCTATAAAAAACAGCAGTTCTCCGACTCCTTTTACTCGCGCCAAACGCATGATAAAAGGCACCTTATACGGCATACCGGCAGGAGCTAGCAAAATCAGTTGTTTTACCCCTGTTTTATATTTAGAAACGTATGTTGTAGTGACGATTCCGCCCATAGAAGTGCCTATTAAAACGAACTCCTTTCCGGGCAAAAACGCCTCGACGAATTGATGTAATTGTTCGGCCAAAAAAGCAGCGGTATATTTTCCCTTTTTGCGGTCGGAAAGACCCCGTCCGAACAGGTCGTACCGATAGACGGTATACCCGGCTTCAACAAGACCTTTTGCCACCTTATCGTAAATATAAAGCGGGGTTGCGTAGCCGTGTACGAGAACGGCATATTTTTCGCCCGTTCCCTCTTTTTTATAATGAGTAATTCCGGACGGAAGTCGAACGAAGGTCCCTTGTGACATTTCGCGTACTTCTTCCGTCAGTTCCAGCGATTCCGGTTTGTAGTAGGTATCAGCCATCTTTCAAGTCTCTCAAATGCAGTCCCAAGGGGCGAACGTGTTCCAGATATCCGAACATTTCGTCCGGATCGGTAAAGGTCATATAGAGCATACGGCAGTTTGCTTTTATAAAGCGTTGGCTCATGGCGTGATACATCATCGTCTCCAATTCGTCGTAAAAACCGGCAAGATTGTAGATGGCGATGGGTTTTTCGTGCCGTCCCAGTTGTTTGTTGGTCAGAACCTCGAAAAATTCGTCGTACGTACCGATGCCGCCGGGGGCAATGATGTATGCGTCGGCGTAATCTTCCATGATCTGTTTTCTCTCGTTCATTGTGTCGCACAAAACTAGTTTTGTGCAGTCGGAATAAGCCGCCTCGATTTTCTCGTCTTCAAAGAATTTCGGAATGACGCCGATGATCTCTCCGCCGCATTCTTTAACTCCTCTTGCCGCGGCGCCCATCAGGCCGTTTTCTCCGCCGCCGAAAACCAGAGAATGACCTCTTTTTGCGATCTCCCTGCCCAGTTTTTCGGTCTCTTCGATGTAAAACCAGTCGATTTTATTGCTCGCCGATCCAAATAAACAGATTTTCATTATTCTCTCCTTTCGATTGGTAGTGCTTCGATTATACCCTTTATTTTTCGTCGTTGTCAAGTTCGTCTTTTCTCATTTTTACCCTGCGATTTGCTCTTTTCCTCGCCTTTTCCGTCGGTTAATCTTTGTTTTTTCTTAAAGTTTTATTTTACGCGTTGACATACGCGCACGTAGAGCGTATAATGTATGTGTGAAAAGGGGCGAGGTATACCCTTTTTACAAAAATCATAGAGGTTTCCGCCTTTTGAGGCTATGGGGCGGAACACGGAGATGAAAGATGAAAAACAAATATCTGAGAATCGCGATTTTGATACTTTGCGTCGTCATGGCGTTCTGTATCGCCGCTTGTTCCGATCGAGAAGTGGAAATCGAAGGCGAAGTTGTAGAGAACACAAAGACGGAAGCCCTGATCGAACCGGTCGTAACCAATAAGAGCGGCGCAATCAACTACATCAGGAAATCAATGAGCTACCTGGACGAGGGAGTCGTTCTCACGCCCAACTGGCTGTGCATCAACACGACGGTTGATTTTCTGTTTAAGACGTACAACAAAGGCAGCGACGGATTATACCTCTCCGACTCCACTAAAAAGCACGTCAACTATACCCTTTCTATACGCGCGAACATAGCCTTACTCAACGATGCGCAGGCGGAGCTGAACGGTAAAATACCCAATTCCTCCAGCGTTCTGGTCCTCGAGCTTATCGACCAGGTCCGGGGCGGTATTGCGCTCGGCTTATACTATTACGACTCGACGACGTATATTATTATTGCCGAAAAGACCAAATATTATATCGAACAGGTCAACCTTTCTTCCGTAGGCCTTGCTATCGCGCAGGCGCTCAAGATGGGTACCGCAGACGAACTGGATATCGTCCGACTGGTCGGTAACGCCCTTTGTTCGGAACTGCCCACCATCAAAACGGCAAAAGGTCTGGACATTTCCGACCTTATTTCCACCGTTTGGGACAGCATTTTGTTCAGTGACAGCTTCTTAGTCGATTACAGTACGGAGACGGTCAAGACGGTGGTCAGAAAAGAAGGTCTCGATGTAGAGAGCAGACAGCCCAGATATCAGTACGTTCGTGAGTTCTTCCATATCGACACCTTCCTGCCCATGATCAGGGCCGGCGCCATCGAAATTGCCGGTCTTGTCAACATCCCCATTTCCTGGGAGTCCTTCGGGTTGCCCGATCTGGACCAATTCTTGGAAGATACGGTCGGATTCAGTCTGCGGACGATTAAAGAAAAAGACTGGCCCGATATGAGCTTCCCCATATACGCCATCAGCGAATTACAGCAGGTGGAAGGCGCCGACGGTACCATGGAGTACGCCTACGTCTTTAACGGTATCGGTATCGACATCGTCGCGGATACCGGAGAATACGACGTTCAACTCCGCGTAACGCCCTTCCAACTTGGACTGAGCGAAACGAAAAAAGTCGGTATCGACTTGAGCGAATATAAATTCTCCACCGGTAAAGGCGACGTGTACGAACGCGCCAGCTTTACCAACCTGGAAGCCAACTTCCGGATGGCGGTACAATCGCCCGACGGCGATACCATCCGCGTCAAAGACATCGTCGGCGATCTGATAGACCTGGGCGGATTCGAAGAAGTGCCTATCGTTCTAGACGAACAGACGTCCTATATCTTCGACGTAAAAGCGGCGGCGACGATCGACCTATTCGACAACTCGCAGAACTATCTGCAACTAACCTACCGATACAACGAAAAAGAGGTGTTATCCCTCTATCTTGCCCCGAACTTAGCCGATAACGGGTATAAATATACCGATATAGGAGGGGGGCAGAGCGTCGTACTCAGTACGTTGTTTCTCGATTGTAAAAACTTAAAGAGCAACGGCGAAGTGTTCTTCCCCAACGTCAAGCTGGAGAATATCAATTTAACCAAGCTGGTTACCGGGATGCTGGGCGAGAACGTAATGAACTATCTCGACCCGAAAGTGGACCTTTCCAGCGTGGTCAGAGAGACTATCGCACCGAAGAACGCCCCGACCGAAGAGGTAATCACCGAGGCCAGCGGTCTGGATATCATGACCCTGCTGGAATTGCTCATCACCCGTAACGAGGACGATACCGGGTATCAATACATAAAACTCCCTACCAAAGAGGACAGAACGCTGTCTTTCGACTTCGATAACTTCGCCATCAACTACATCGTATCCATGCTCATGCCGGGCATGACGGTGATTAAAGAAAACAAAAAGATCATCGGATACAAAAACGGATTGGGACTGCACGGGATATCCTTCTCCATTGACTTTGCCAAGCCGCTCGATTCCGTTACCTTCGAGGTAGACGTAACGGAAAGAACCTCGCTGTATTTCAGCATCGGTTCCCGCAACGAGGACGGCAGCTACAACACCGGTATTTCTCTCTTGAAAATGCCTAAATTCGAGATGGAAGCGATCGGATTGCCCAACGAATTGGTTTTGGAATCGCCGCTGGAAAGAAGGGAAGCCAATTCCGTCAGAAACAACTACGCCGTTTTGGATAAAAACCTGAATTTTACCGTCAATATCACCGGAAACCTGATGATAGGCTCCGGCTCCGATACCACCATTAACCTCAACGCGCTCATCGCCCTTTTCTTAAAAGACTTCCTCGCCTCTTTCGGCGTCGAACAGGGCAGTGAAATGAACGTCCAATACGACATGAAAGTCCTCGTGTCGCTAACGGACATGAGTAAAGCAAAACTGCTTTTGGACCTCTATTTCCTGGACGAGAACGGAGAACAGATATACAAAGAGATACCGTTCTTGCGCGTCTATTACAACGGGCAGGTGGATTCCCTCTACGTTGATACCCAGTATTCGGTCGATTACGACATGATAACCCAGCTCAACGAGCAGGTAAGTCTGACGAAGGTCCTCACCGGCTCCGTGCCGAAGTTCCGTATCAGCAACGTCGGACTGTCGCAATCGCTGTCCGGCATAAAAGTCGAATTAAAGGACGTATATAATATGCTCGGCGTCGTTACGCCGCAGAATGCCGCCGTCCATATCAGCAACAACACGTTGAACGCCGCCGGTGACTCCGACGATATCGACGTCGCCGTCGAGAACGAAAATAATATTATTTCCGTCGTAGGACAGGCGGTCAAATCCATTCAGATAAAGGATGGCAAAATAGGGGTATACGTCAACGAAGGCATCCTTAACATTTTGGGCGGAATGCTCGGATTGGGCATTTCTTCCGGCATGCCGGACGTCAACGCCAACCTCGGACTTCATTTGGGAACGGCGTATGCCGTAAACGGCAACGGCGATATGCTCTATCGTCTGTCGGACGGTAACGTCTATTATTACGTCGAGAGCGATAACACCCTTTACGACGCCGACGACAACCCGATCGGGGAGAGCAATTTCGACCTTGCTCTTGCCGAACACGTGTTGCAAGACGTCGAATTCATCCGTATCCACTTCGGTTTGATCGACAGCAATAACAACCTGATCGAGTCCTTCTACTTCGATTGGAAATTACTCAATACCATCAATATCACGCAGTCCGACTCCATTCAGCCGATTATCAGTAAGAGCTTCCAGGAAGATCAATACGTTGACTTTGCCAACTGGACGAAGTCCCTCAGTATTTCCGTCAACCTCGAATTGGAGTACTCCACCGAAGCCAACAAAGACCGTTATGATTACGGTGAAAACAGTGAAATTTATAATCTTATCAACCAGATCGGCAACGTCGAGGGTATGAATACCTTCTTTACCGACCTATTAAAGAGCGCAGTCGTCGGACTTCAGAGCGATATGCTTCTTGTCGAAGACGAAGGGGACATGGGACTGAAGATCGGTCTGGCAGTCCGCGGGACCATCGACCTGTCCGACTTCTTTGCAAGTAAGATCGCCGTCGTTATTTTCGATAAAACGGTAAAAGACGACAGTGGATACCGCGCCACCGACGGAGAATCGTACAAGGTCGTTCTCGGTGTGTATATGCTCAACGGCGAAGCGGAACTGGATATGAGCTACTTCGGTATCAATATCCTGAAGATCACCGACGTCAGGAACACCTATAGGGGCGTTGTGGCGACGTTGTGGGAAAGAACCCGTATCGCTTCCGAAGCGGAGAACTTAGAGGAAGAGGAGCAGTTTACCAGCGGTAAAGATTTCTTGAACGCCGTTATGCGTCAGGAGATTTTGGATTATTTCTTATCCGAACAATACGATTACAGGGACGACGAACACGAGTTCCACGAGTACAAAGACAATTTCCCGATAGAAACCTATAAATATCTCGTCATGGAGAACATGGAGATATACATCTATTCCCGCAGCGCGTTAGCCAACTACTTTGACTTCACGGACGGCGATAACGAACTTCGGTTGCAGAAGAACTATACGAGATACGAGATAGAGAGCAACGGAAGGATCAACGTTTATGAGCGTAACAGAACGGAACCGCGTACGGTAGAACCGGTTTTGCGCGAAGGGGAACCGGCGCACTTTAATATCTACGACGTCGAAAGAAGAAAGTTGATGGATAACTACGGCAACACCACCTATTCGGCTGACCTGTTCGACGCCGCCTTGAAGACGGGCGCATATAACTTGATTTCGGAATGGGAGAGCGATTACTCTCAATATTGGAAACTGACCTACGATGCCATGACGTCCAGCGGAAAAGCGTATATGGACGAAGCTCTGCAAGAAACCATCCAGGAATTGAAAGACTACTTGCGGAGATATTATATGGCGAGCGCCGCTTACAGCACGGCGCGTACGGAGATCGTCGCCGATACCATTTATTATATCAGGAGAGTTTATGCTCCGGAGTTCGACTATTCCACCAGACAGGAGATAATGAGAAGTAACGTTTACTCCGTGGAATACGAAAGAATGTTGAACAAAAACATCGATGACAACGTTGAGGCGTTATATAACAACTTTACCAGCATTCAGCTGTTCTCTTTGTTCGGCGGTAGCTCCGCTTCCGCTTCCATAAAACAAGAGTACCTGATCGCGCTGACCTGGTACAGAATCTGGAGAACGGAAACGATATCGGCGAAGGCAACCTACGCATCCAACGCCGCCTCCATCGTCACGGTCTCTCCGTCGATCCGGGAGTACATGGAACAAGAAGAAGACTTCCACTTTACATTCAATCCTTCCAACGCCGCGATGCTTCCGTCCGGAAAGGTCCCGTTGGAGTTAATGTACAATCAGAAAAAGATCACTTTGGAATTGAACCGTGTCGCCCTCAACACCATGGCTGCAATCTTCGGCATGGTCACCCTCGGCGACTACGTTATCTTTGATAATTTCTTTACCGAGATCGACACGACCAACGGTCTCAGCCTTGCCATCGGTATCGAGTTCTTTGAGACCTACAAAATCGAGTTGCAGGTCTATTCTCTGTTTGCCAGCCTCTCCGGCGAGAACGATCCCCTGTACGACGTAGAGATGCCTTCGGAAGAAGAAGGTACCGACGTCCAGGGTATCCCGGATGCCTTTAAGATGCAGGCAGAGGCGTACATCTCTATCAGGAACGCTCTTGCTGAAGCCAATGCCAACGGCGAATCCGAATATAACCTGACCGAACTATTAAAGAAGCTGCTTACTTCTTCCGAATTCAAGCAGAGCGAGTTGCAGACCTACTACGAGTCAATCGCAAGGGAATACGGAGATACTTCTTCCACGGAAGGTATTATAAAGATTCAGGCGGCGGCATTCCGTTCGCTGTTGGAAGACGCCAAGACGACCGAAGCTCAGAAAGAGGAAATGAGCCGTCGTTACAACGCCGCATGGGACGATATCCGTTTGAAAACGGCGGATAACAAGTACCAGGGCGAAGCCGGTTCCGATCAGCACTATGCTTTGGCTTGGAACAAACTGTATAACAACGCCGAAAGGTTCGCTTTTGACAAACTCGACTTGGATATGCTATTGGAGTTCATCAACGAGATGGACGACTGTCTGCACGTTTACGTCGACCTATGGTTCAACATCGACAACGTCTATTCCAGTACCTTAAAAGTCACCGTCACAAGAGAAATCCTCGGCGATTACAAAGAAGTGGTCGTAGCGGAAGCCGGTACGGAAGAGGAACTGACGGCAGACGTCATCGTCGGCGCGAGCGTCCCGAAAGATAAATACTACGAAAAGAGAACCAGCGAGCAAAGAGATATCTATTTCTTGACCGAGGACGAAAACTTCAAATCGGGCAAAACGTACTACGTCCGTGCGGAAGAACCCTTGCTTATCGTAATGTACGACGGCACGGAAAATACCAGTCATGAAAACTTTGCCGGGAAGGTTTATGTCACCACCAATATTTTCGATATCGGCAGCGTTATTTTAGAGAACGTTACCGGCGTCGTTACCGCCGTGTACGGCTACTTCGGCGAGAACTTCATGACCACTATCGGGAAAACGGTCAGAGAGTTCTTCGGTGTGGAGAGCGAATCGGATAACGCGGCGGCCCTTATGGCGGCGCCTGCAAGCAACGCGGCGTCCAGTCCGTTGAACGCGGCAAATAAGCTGTCTACCTATCTGCAAATTCTCTTTGAAGAAAACCTCTTCTCCATCAACGTCATGAAGAAGACCATTATTTCTCTGGTCTACCTTTTGACGAAAAACGATATCACGGACGCCATCAGCGATCTGGATTTCGGCGTTTCGGCAGAACTGACCTATGGTAACACGGTCAGAGAAGACATTACGACCGGTTTCAAAGCGACGATTAAACTTGCGAATAATCAGAATGAACTCATCCAGGGTGACGAGGACGAAACGACCATCAATTTCGGTATCAGAAACATCAACCTCTCGTTAAAGACCGACGACGTTACCATACCCGATCCCATTGAAGGTACCACCTTCGTTACGGTAGAAGAGTTCTCCCGTGTCGGTGTCGCATGGGGCGGCTATACGAAGATCAGATTGACCGATCTGGAAAAGACGGAATTCAACTTCGACTACGCCGTCGATATCATCACCAACTACTGGTTCGGCGGACGTACGCTGGATCTGGGATTCCGCGCCGAAGTTCCCGTCGTAGAAGGCACGGGCGAGTCGTACGGTCTGGAACAGGACGTTTATATGGAGATCAAGGGTAACGTCAACTTGCAGACCCTCTCCAAATTAAGAAACATCGACATCTATCTGTCGCTGACCTCGAAGGACAACAGAGAAATTTACGATCTGGAGTACATGAGAGAACGTCGTGAAATGATGGACACCATTTTGAAGCAAAACAACTTCAATTATACGCTGGCGTGGAATGCGTTAAAGAGCGAAGTCTCCGCAAACGCCGTCAACAATCCGCAGGCGATCTACAATTACGATTACGAAAAATTGCAGGACGACCACGAGTTCGTGGAAATAATGAACGATATCGAAAGATATCTGAGCGCGGCATATACCGGCGTGGACATTTACGAAAAGTACTGGAACGAACTGTACGGACAGTGCGGTGATTATTATCTGAGTAACATTCTCGGACTGTACGTAGTCCTCGACAGCGACGGAAAGGGATACATTTATCTCGATCTGAAGTTCTTGAAAGTGGAACCGCTGAAAGTCGACGACGTGAGCAAGGTCGTCCAAGCCGTCGGAAAGGCTTTCTCGATGGATTGGGAAAAGATGTTCTTCTCGAAAAACAGCACCGCGCAAAATTCCGCTCCGCAGAACGCTGCGGCGCTCAATGCAGACGAGCAACAAGAGACGATATCTTCGCAAGTTATCTTTGCGATCAACACCCATAAACAAGAGCAATTCCTTATGGCGAGCGTGACCAGCGCGGCTTTCTATGCGTTGATGGTCGCTCTCGGCGTCGAGAATATCGCCAACTACTTCGGCGAGGTCCCGGAAGACTTCAATTCCGCGGACTACGATAACACGAGCGAAAGATACCCCGTGTATCCGAAGTATTCTCCCACCGTTAAATTCCTGGTAGAGCCGTGGGATGAGAACTCGAACAAATACGAGTTGGTCGAGTTCCAGATCGCCATGAATAACTTCTTGACCATTTCTCTCGGCGTTCAAAACCCGACCATTGATATTTCTCGCGGATCGCAGAAGATAACCATCCGTGAAAAGGAAAAGAACAGCGACAACCAGTATCAGGATTACTACACCACCATCAACGACGTGTGGTTGAAGAACCCGGAGATCAAGCTGAATCTTGAGGGACAGATCCTCTTTGACGCCATGGGCGCGGATGAAACGGAAGGTAACGAGACGACCGTCAACTTCGGCGATCTTATAAGAGAACTTTTCCGCGACGACTTCCCGATAGACGTTTTGTTGGAAACGCTCGGCGACGGCATATACACCGACCTGTACTTCACGTTTGAAATTAAGATCAACGTTCTTAAACTCTACAATACTCTCCAAAAGATGAAGTCCCCGACCAACGACGACGGCATTTTGAAGATGCTGGGCAACATCGGACTGGAAGCCTTTATGGAAATCGTTTCGCGCGAACACGATCAGAACGGACTTATTACCGATAGCCAAGTGCTGGCAGGTATATATCTTGTGGAAGAAAAGGTGGGTGAGAACGTTTCTTACCTGTCCCTTTACGTCGACTTCTCGATGTTCCATATCAGCCCGATCAAGATTACTAACTTCTCGGAAACGGGAGAGACGTTCTTAAATAGATTGGGAGATCTGTTCACTTCTTCGGACGAGGCAGCTAACGCCGCAGCGGAAGAGGAACTGAAATGGGATCTATTGTATCTGTACACAGACATCAGTGCCTCTGCGAGAGCGGACGAACTGGTGGCGATGAACGCCGCCGGAGAAAACCCCTACGATCCGACGAGAGCGACCCCGGTAGAAAACTACTTTGCCCTCCTTGTCGGGAACAATTACGGATTGACCATGACGGCAGTCGCCGAAGTTTTGATCGAAGTCCTCGACGAAGTCTTCAACGACGACAGAAGTATCAGCGTCCGTGCCTTTGAGAGCATGGTAGAAGATAACGTAAAGAGCGGATATCAGTCGCAGATCGACGAGTATACGCGCGTCCTCACCGTTATGGACGAAATGATGGAGGAGGAATCGAAGAGCGACTCCTGGGAGAACATCAGGGAGGGAAGAACGCTCACTAGCGAAATGAAGGCGGAGACGACGGAATTAGCTTCCGCCGTGGCAACGAGGAACACCTTCGGCGACCTGACCGACGCTGAATTGAAAGAAATCTGCTGGGACACCTATTATTGGACGATAAAAGGGGTCAACGAAGATGAGATCAGCGAGGTTTACGGCGAATCGGAGTACGTCTATAACCGGTTCCTGACGCTGAGCGGATTTAAAACGAGAATCGTAAACTACGGATACGTCCAGGGCAAGATCAGCCAGTTCAACGACAGGATCAACGATGACGACGAGATCGAAGAAACGACGGTTTTACTCGCCGGCGAATATATGGATTACTACGTCAAAGTGGAGACCTTCGACGAATATGCCGCTTATCTGGAAAAGATGAACAATCTTTTCACCGATGCGGAGCGTAAAGCGAAAGGAAGCGACAACGTAGACAACATGACCTCGAACCAGATCGACAGTCTGTCGTTTGAGGAAGCATACGAGAATACCGGTCTTAGCAAGGAAGATAAAGATCACTTTACGGCGGTACTGAACGAGAACCGTATATCCACCGCTAACGTCGTGACGGCGCAGAGCAGAACGTGGAACACTCTCAAAAACGAGTACACCGGATACTACAAAGCGTTGGTCGACGCGATGACCTACGTCAACACCTTTGCTTCGCAAATCTATGAGACAACGACGACGGTGTTTAAGGTTTCCGACGGAAAATACACCACGTCCGACTACTTCAATAACAGATACACCCGTGTTTGGAAGACGGTTGCTTGGGAATACCTGGAGAACACCACCGCATCCGAAACGCTGAAAGCGACGCTTAATAACTACGTACGTAAGATGATGGTCACCCGTCAGCAAAACGCTCGTAACGTCATCAATCTGTCCAATATTGAAGTGTACGCCTGGAAGAGTTACGTAGAAGACGTCGAAGCGGTGACGATGGGCGGAACGACGAGCGGTCTGATGCTCCGCCGGGTTTCGGAAAGCCCCTACACCTTCGAGATCGGCGACGATGACAATTCCTCGTTGTACATCTTTACCGCATATCCGTCGACGGATGCGTCGGGCAGAAACATTTGGGAAGCCGTTTCCGTTCCCGATACCTGGCTCGCTCGGTTGATCGGAGAAGCGGACAGCTACTACTCCATGTCCATTTCCGAACTGCCTAAACTGATGGTTTCTACGGCGAATGGCGAGGGTACGTTAGAGGTATCTCTGTTCCACGAAAATAACATCATCAGTCTGGAAATCAAACTGGCGAACTTCGATTTGAAGTTGAATTTCGTACAGGCAAGGATCGACTTTGCGCAGAGCAACGTCCCACTGTCGCACACCATTTACGCGGTTGAGACGGACGCCGTCGGCAACAAAACGCAAATGACGGAAAAACAGAAAATCGGCGATTATTTGGAAGACAGAGAAGAAGAACTGAAAGCTAAATACGGAAAGGATAAAGGATTCGTTGAATTCAGCAGCGAATTCGGATACGTCTACGTCGAACTGCAATTGGATTTCTCCTTGCAGACCTTACAGACGGAGTACGACATGGGCGACCTGATCCAGACGCTCATGGACTATTTTGGTATAGACCTCTCCGTAGCCGGGTACGCGCTTGCCGTCAACGTCATTATCGAGATGCTTGAGAACATTTCCAACGATTACTGTTTGACGGTAGAAGCCCGTGTCAATATCTTCGATATCATGAAGAGCATAGAAAAGGGCTTGTCGACCATCGATCTTTCTCTTACGCTCAACCCGTATATCAATAACGTATTGCAAACGGACGATAAAGTTATTCAGATCGTCCTCGGCTCCATGGGAGACGGCAGCAGCTTCGTGTATGTTGACCTTTCCCGGTTCAATATTCAAAAACTGTACATAAAAGATGCGATCAACTACGTTCGTGAGCTGCTTTCGGCGTCCAACCTTGCGCCGCAGTTCTACGATCCCTATGCGGAAACGACGATGTTAGGCGTGGTGCAGGATGCCTACCTCTTCTCTTGTATGGAAGAAGCCAGAGGGGCGCAGAACGCCGCCGGCTCCGATTCGGACAAAACGGAATTGGAAATCAAGCTGGAAGACGTAGGTCTGAGTACTACGATCAGCAGTCTGGCGATTTACCTTTTCTTAGATATGCTTAACATAACCGCTCTGGAAGAATTCCTCGGCGCGGCAGGCGACCTGAGTATAGAAGTCGCTGTGTTCAGCCTGCCCGAAAGAATACAGGACGCATTGGAGAGAGACCCCGATTACGCCTTTGATGACAGCGATCGCGACCTTATCCGTTTGGGATTTAATTACGACTCATTGGACAGCAACGGCGTTACCAACAACTCCGGTATCTACGTTGACTTCTCCATCCATACCATACAACTCAGTCTGGACCAAGAGCAGTACATTCTCGGCGCGGTCAAGGAGTCCGATCTGGAAAACAGTCTTGGGCTGACCAGAAACGTCAACACCGGCAGACTGAACGGCAATATCGCCGAAATCGCCGGTACGCTCCCCAATATCGTCTTCCAGACGACGATATATATTCAAGTCGACGCTCACGAATCACACGGCGTAGAACTGAATAAGTCGCCTATTTCCAACTTGCTCAACAACATTAACGGCGGATTGTCCTCCGTTTTGGGGAGCATCTTGCTCCATATCTCCGACAACCAGGCGATTACGTTCGCTTTGGATATCGACGCCGATATCGAACTGGGTACCGGCGAGGACAACGAGTATCTCAGACACATTATGCAGGAGTCCATCATCCGTATCCAAGTCAGAGCATGGCATACGGTCGACGGCTCGGAATCGGATAAAGTTTGGGCAACGATCACCTACATCAACGGCAACCTCTACATCGACGCATCGCCCATCAACAGCGGTAATAAAGACCTCAAACTGGTATTGAAAGACGCATCGTCGCTTGTCTTTGCCAACGATGAAACGGCGCAGAACGCCTGGAAACAAATTTACGAAGACGTCAAGAACGCATCTTCCGGCGCGCGTATCAGTATCACGACGGATTTCTCCTGGACGAGCAAAGGATTGTATTTTATCGCAGGAAAGAGCGCCGTCGCGGCATTACTCAACATCTTTGGCTTGGGAGGCTTCGACATCTTCAGCGATATCGGCCTGGAATTGTACGTAGAAGCTAAACCGTACAAAGACGGCAACAGTTACAGCGACCCGAACGGCGTAGGCAATACCAAAGTTATCAGCTTTGCCCTCGGCTTGGTTGCGGCAGCCGGTAACGGATTTTATAGCGGCGACAAAGTCAGCTCGGCTTTCTTAAAAGAAGAGGCGTCGGGCTTGGCGTTCACCGTCGGTATCAAAGATTTCTTCGTCGGATTCAGGAACTTTGAAGACTGGTCGGTCAAAGGGGTGGATCAGTACGTTTCCATCGAGAACGTCAACTCGTTGGAAGTCGGCACCAGAATGGAACTGGATATCGCCAGTATCGAAGGTCGCTATGACATCGCCGAGGCCCTTTCTAAATTGGTCGACACCGGCAGTCTGGGAATGAAAAAACAACTGCAACCCATCATCGACATTCTGAACGACGACGAAACGACCCTGCTTATCGACTTCCAGATCAGAACGGGTACCGATTTCAGCAATCTGCTTGATGAATTGCAGGCGCAAATAAAGATTTCTACGATAGCGGAGAATGAATTCGGCGCAGAATACGAGAGACTGCTTATCAGGCTTACCTTTATCCGCGGCGACATGTATATCGACCTGTCCGGATTGAACGACTCCCTCGGCAGAGTGCATATCGAAAACGTCATGGATAAAATCATGTCGCTGACCGGATCGTCTGCGTCTGCGGCGGCAAAAGCGGGCATTTCGGAAGAAATGTACGACAATATGCAAAAATACTTCGCGGCATTCAATGCCAGCCCCGTGGTTTCCAAAGATCAGATCCTCAACGCCGTTATCAACCTCAGCTTAGACGCTGCCAACGGATTGGCGTTAGAGATCCTCTACGGTTCCGTCTATACCGCGATAAAATACTTTATCGATCCGGAACTGGCGGAAACGATGGCGATCATCGCAACCTTCAGCAACCCGACGCTTCAACTGGGCTTGGATTACAATATCAAACTGGGACTGAAGCTGTCCATTCCGTCCTCGATCTACGACGACGAAGAGAACCTTCAACTAAAATCGAGCATCATCGCCTCGAAGAACTACTTCGGCTATACCGACAAGGACGTACTCCTTTACGACATGTATGCAAACGATACTTCCGTTTCTACGGAAGGCATCAAAAAGAACGGTTCTTACGTATACTATCCGGAAGTTACCGGTGTCTACGGCTATACGACGGAGATCGTCCGTAGCAGTGCTATTTTGGATTACTTCGGAGAGGTGGCGGAAGCGCTCATCCTCGAAAAGTCGGACGTTGGCGTAGTTGCGAGCTTCGCGGCGATGCTCACGGAAGCGGAAACGCAGATGACCGAGTACGTCATCGCGTCGCTGAACGACGTGTACCAGTCCATTACCGGATCAAGTTTATCCGATCTCGACGAATTGGTGGCGGCGCTTTCCACCCTCACCATACCGGCAAACAGCAAAGAAAAGGTACGCTTCGGGACAGACTTTGCCACCATGAAGCGTAGCGGCGACAGACAGGCCCTTTATAATGTGACGGAGAGCATCTATACCGGAGAATACGCCGACGTACCGTCCGACGTTGTCCGGCTGGGAGAAGAGGTATTCGATAGCTTTACCCAATTGATGAATCAGAGAATGCCGGAGAGCAGAAACAGCTATTATGACGAATACTTCATTCCTTATGCAAACGCGCACGGGTTGTCGTTGACTATCACTATACACGACGCTATCGAGGAGATCATCCATAGCTCCGCTCTGTACTACGTTATCAACAATACGTCTACCGCGGAAAAGATCGCCATTATCAACGAATACATTACGGAAACGTCCTTCTTAATCGGAGGGGTGTCCGTATACGGATGGTACAATAATTTCCTGTCCAGATACGACTATTATAATAATGACGCGTGCAAGGCCATGCTCTTTGACTTCGTCGTGACGGAGATTTACGCCGACAAAGCAAGCTACGGCGAATATTACGAGCGGTTCTTCGTCGATGAGGGCGGAGACAACGCCGACGGCGTAGATGATAAGATCCGTACGGAAGTAGCCGATTATTACTATCAGACCAGCCCGAGGAAATTCCTCACGCTGTTCCTCGACGAGTATCAGTTCGGTATCAACCTCAGTCAAGGGGTGCAGAACCTCGCCATTTCCTACTTCCGTGGCAATATCGTTGCCGAAGACGTTTGGTTGACCAAGGTCGGTGCGGAGATAACCTATACCTCGACGACGGACAATCCGTTCGAGATCCACAGCGCTAAATACGACGAGATTACGGAAGATCTGATGAAAACGTCCTGGGACGGATACAGAGAGAATTTGCAGAAGATTATTTCCGACAAACGCTCTACCGAAGAACAGATCTTCAATGCGAAATTCTACCTGGCGCTTTCCGACTTTGCTTACGACGTTGCTCTAATCGAGGCAGGAGACGAAACCAACCTGAAAGCTCTTGCTTACGAGCGGTTGGAAGAATTCATGGGAGAGTACGCTTCGACCGCCTACGAAGGGCTGGAAGAGGGCAACACGCAAAAACTCCTCTATATACTGTGGTTCGAGGCCATGGTCTATACCTATATGGACGTTGACGCGGTCAACGCATACGTCAACGAGGGCAGAACGCCGGGCGAAGAGATCAGCTATACGCAAGCTGACCTGAACGCCATCCGCGCTATCGGCATGAAAACGCCGGAGACCATCCGTCTTTATAACCGTACGGTTGGCATCATGTTGACCGAGCTTGAGGAAATAACGTTAGCCCATTACTTGCTCTTCGATCGCCGTCAGGCATATCTGTTTATTCAGGAAAACTACGGAGATGCCATTTCCGCGACGAAGGCGGAAATAAACATCCTGTCGGATATCATGAAAGAGGTGGGGGAAACCTACCACGACAACGGTTTGAGCGACGAGAATAGCGACATCGCCTCTTTGCAAGACGTCTTAACCAGATACGTCGGAAAGATGCAGGCCATTGTCAATAAGAGTATTATTTATTCCACCGGCGTCGATTACCTCGAATGGGATATCTCCGCCGACGCGTGGGAAGCGCTCGTAGGGAATATCGACTTTGCCGCCTACAGCTCCTTCTCCGATCTGAAAGCCAATCTGGATTTGTCCGCTCAAAGCGGTTTTGAGTTCGACGAGGGGTCTTTGGCAACGGAGTATTTCTGGGATGCGCTGGAAAATATTTATATTGCCTATCTGGAAGAGTATTCCAGAGTCAGAGCGATTGCGCCCAAGCAGCTGACGGAACTTTTGCCGCAGCTATTTGACGGCTCGATGTCCATTAGTAATTACGCCGAAACGACGACGCAGGCGATCTCCAACGCCATTATCGACGCTGCCGCCGACAGCAATCTGACGGACGTTATCCACATGAAGTTATATTATGCCGCGTTGGCATACGTCATGGGTAAAGGTTCCATCGACAATTCGACGGTCCTGTTCTCCGATACCGATCAGACGGTTACTTGGGGCGAAGTCGACGGATATCTGCGCTCCTTAGTCGGTAGCGATGATATCGACGTAATTTTGCAATACGCCGTCGCCTATAACCGTATCCAGACGATCGCGCCGGAAAATAACGTCCATAAGACGAGAATGTTGGGACTATATACGGCGTTCTCAAACGGAGACTTCTCATCGGTAACCTTATCCGACTTGAATAAGATAATCGAGACCGAAGAGTTCGCCGGCAGGGCATCTATAATCCAAAACGTTCTTGCCGACGTTATCGTATACTGGTTCGACGTGCAGAACGCGGACGCTTCCGAACTGAAGAGAACGATCAGCTCTTCGGCCTACGACCAGCTCATTCGTTACAGCGCCGACCTCAGACGGTATCGCGAATTGCAGGAGATCCGTTACTCCGTCGTGTTCGAGAGTCTGTACCGTAACGATAGGGAGATCCGTGTCAAGATGCGCGACACGATTACCTCTTCGTCCTTTGCTACCATTTCCGACATTACCAGTACCATTACCGGTGAAAAGAGTTACTTCTCTACCGATAACGTCGATATCTACATGGAGATATACGACAGCTTTGTTACGGAACTCGGGAATAAATATATCGAGATCAAAAACGATATGGACGGATCGGGCGAAGCCGATGCTATCTCCGTCGTATACGACGTCCTATTAAAGAACCTATCGAAAGACGTATTCGAGGGCAAATTCGTTGCCGAGGATTACGCTAAAGTTATTTACACCATCATTGCCAAAGAGGATATCTACTATCTCAAGACGGCGGATACTGCCATTAGTAGCGGAAAAGAGTACTACACCTTTACAGAAGAAGCCAATACTCCTTATCTGGATGCCATTCCGGAAGGAGAGTATTATGAAAAAATATCCGACACTAAATTCGTATTGACGACGGATACCGAATTTGAAAGAAAGACGTACTACGTACCTCAGAAAGTGGCGTCGCCCAACGTTACGTATATCGGGACTTATTTCGAATATCATTGCGACTTGGTGTACGGCGATAAATACGATACGCAGATCAATCAATTCCGCACTGCGATGAGAGCGCTGTCCGAATGTGCGGAAAGCCTGCGCGGACTTGCGAACGACATGATCGCAGCGTATCCGTCGGATGAAAATACTTCCGAAATGGTACAGACTGCCTACGGAGATCTCCTCTCCTATATCCAGGGCGTCGTCGCTGCGTATGAACTGGGTATCGAAGGATCCATTCTTCAAAAATACAAAGCAGTGAACCCCAGCGTTAAAACGGCAATGGATTTGGCGGAAACTTTGACCGAAAGCGCAAAAGAGTATTTCGACAGTCAGTGGTATTCCTCTTCCGTTGTCGGACAAACGACCACGCAACAGAATTTCTACGCAAGGACCTATCAGTATAAGGTGAACCAAAGCGATCCCTACGAGGTAGCACAAGATAGCAAGATGAATAGCTACACGTGGAGGAAAGAGAGCTACACCTACATCTACTACGTGAGATTGCCCATCAACATCGTCGCGTTAAAGACGTCGCCGCTCTACGGCTCGGCCTCCCTCAACGCCATCGTCAATTCCGGAGCTACCGGTATTAAGTTCACCGAACAAAAGGGATACACGCACGCAGATCCCGAGTTGATGATAATAAACGAAGGATATTTCGAAAATCAGCCGATTAAAGGGATCGTCTATAAAAAGGACGGAAACAATTATCAGATTATCGACACGACGCAAGGAGAAAAGTACAACTCCACCGATTCCTATTATGCATACTCGGAGACGATGTACGTTGCCGACCTCATGGTTGCCGGTACCGACTATACCATCGGCAGAGGAATCAATAAAGAGGTCTACGTTATGGCGTCCAGCAGTCCGCTGTGCTACGCAAGATGCACCGATTCCGTCTACAAAGAAGGGGTCAACTATTACAAGATGCGCGCTTATACCGCTAACGATCCCGTCAGCGTCTGTGTCCAAAAGGACGGCGCTTGGATCGAGGCGCAATACGAAAGTTACGTAACGGTCACCGGCGATTTCGAATACGAATACAGCAAGAGCGATCCGAATACGACGGCAACGAAGCAGCTGGTAGCCGAAGATGAAGAATTGAAATCGGCGTCTATCTCCTATAAAGGACAATCATATAGCGGACTTTATAAATGGGCGGATGCACAGTACAACACGGTTTATCAGCAAGTTCTCGAAAATTATAACGCCGCCATAAAAGCGGTTTATGATCTCATCGACGACGTCAGCGACGTTATTGTCAACCGTATTTCTACGACGGGAACGACAAAAGACCTGTTGCAACTCACCGATAAGATGCTCAGTGACATCAGTGTCTGGAACGTCAACCACTACACCGCGGCGACCTTCAGCTCGGATGCCGACTTCATGCCGAGTATCCTCTACGAAAAAGAGACCCGCTCGTTCTCCGGAACGACCCGCGATACCTATACCGCGACCGCCGACCAAACGAGACAGAGCGGAAAAACCTACTATACACGCGAACAATATCAACCGACCTACGGCGATACGGAGATCGGAATGTCCGTTATGAACGTTCTTTCTCGGTATTATAAGATCGCAACGCCGTCCTTCTATAAACAGAAAGACCAGATCGGTTTCTTGCAACAAATGGCGGATTCTTTGGCGGAAGATTTCGGATCGCTTTCCGCGGCCGGATTCACGGCGTCGAACGCTAAATTGACGGCGGATAATCTCTATCCGATCCTGTCTGACTACCTGCACGGAAAAACGTCGGCGATCAGCGCAAGCGAAGGACGTGAGATATTCTATCGTTATTACGCCGATTACTATGATTCGACTGAGGCATGGACTTCCTATTCGTATAATGGAAACACCATAAAATCGCTCTTTGCGACCTTTACCGATGCTCTTTATAACTCTATCATAGCGCATTACGACGAGTACGGCTATATTGCCGTAGACCGCGCTATTACCAAACCGGGCGTTCCTGAAGAACACGCAGCGTGCGCAACGTCCAAACAGTACGCAGCGTTCAAGGCGGTTACCGGCGCAGAAGAGGAATTCGACGAGATTGTCTTTGACACCGTTTATTCGGTGCTTTCCGCCGAAGAAAAGGCGATAATTGACCAAGCCTTCTACGCTGCGGTTAAAGGCAGAACGTTCTACATCAGCGACTTCAGCGAGTGGAGAACGGATTATATTGAGACGAGAGACGGGCTTCTTCTGACCTACATGAACGATATTGTCGAGTACCTATTAAATAACGCTTCTACCCAGGTAGTGCGTGCGTTTAGCGACAATATGGTCACTTGGTTCAATAGTATCGTCAATCAAATGGCTGGCGAACTGTACAACAAATACAGAAACGAATGGGGCGGAATCACGACCGTTACGAACAACGGAAACGCGGTAGAATATTTAAGCGACGTCGTAAAAGCCATTAAACAACTGGAGCGTTCGGTATACACGTCCAGCGCCAGCTACGTAGATTTTGCCTCCGACATCGTCAATATGAACACTACGGGTAACGCCAACGTGAGAGAGGCATTGACTAACGTTCTTTCCGCGATCAGAAACAACGTGTACACCATGGAGTTCTCCTCGACCATCAATGGGTACTGTGATACCGTCTGGACGTCCTTTGTGACGCTGCTCTTTGATACCGACTACACCGCCAACTCCTATTACTACGATATCGTAGCGAAAATGCTGATTGAGACGGAAGCTAAAGAAGAGGGAGAAAAACCCTACGAAGAGTACACGAGCGAGCTGTACGAGACCATCAACAGCACCGTCGTCGATCTGGGTAAACTTAAAGATAACGCCATTTCTTACGCCGGCGGAGAGGCCGCGTATAACGCGCTGACTTCAGCAAGAAAACTGCGCATTCTCCTGCAACTGCAGTCGGAGCGCGCGTATAGCGTAAAAGGTATCAACGAAGCGACGAAAGAGATCTTCAATAGCTACGCGGTAAAGACCACTTACAATAACTATCTGGTCTATAAGTCTCTGCCGTACGCGCAGGAACTTGCCGCGTTCTACGACAGTTTAAGAGGGTACGTCACCACCGATTACTTCGATGACATCAGATCGTCTATCGATGACGGAAGCAATCCCGTTGCCCTCGCTATAGACGCATGGAAGGATTCTACGCCGTCCGACGTCAGCGAAAAAGCCAACGTCGTAGTCAACTTGGTGACTTACGTGTTCTCGAAGTATGAAGAAACGTTGGAGGGCGCAAGCGTCAACGGGTGGTATCAAGAAGTTTATACGGTACTGAATTCTCTGTCCAACGTCAGCGCCTACATGACCAAAGAGATCTGGGCTACTTACTTCAAAGACAGCCCGAACTATTACGTTGCGTCCGAAGCGGGCGACGTGACGGGGACCATTGAGAATACGGAAGATAAGATTTACGCAACGGAATCGGGTGGCGTATATACCGTGGAAACGGGTACCTTCAGCAATCTCAAAACCTATTATCTACTGAAACGCGTCACCGCATACGATCCGTTCGGCAACGCGACCTATCTGACCGCTACTTCGGAAGCAAATACCGCCTTTACGGCTGCCGGCAGACCGTACTTCGGACAGTACGCGTCGCAGTATCCCATTGTTGCGACCAAGTTGGAAGTCGTCAATCTGGTTTCTCAGATCAACGACCAAAGCACCGATTCCGAGATAGAGGAACTGTTCGAGAAGCTCTCCTTTACCGACGAAAGTCTGATCCTGACCGAGTACGTAACCTTGCTCCGCGACAACGCGCAAAAAGAAGTCAACTCCCTTATGATGGACAGCAAAGTCATTTCCGAGACGATGCACATTGATATGTACCAGTCCCGCATCAGTGCTAAGCACATCGGCGAGATCAATCTCGGGGTGGCACTCAGCGGCTCGAATACCACGTTGTCCGCCGCTATCGTGCGTTTCTACGAAGACGCTAACGGCAAGATCACCCGTGACGTTCCCGACTTCCTTTCCGAATCGGATAAGGCGATATATACCGAATTCGACGAATTGAAACTGTATTTCAGCTTCGGCGGATTCCTTATGTTCGGAGAGAAAGAGGGTAGAACCAACCTGGTTAACATGGTCAACCTGATCCTCAGCGACCTCAATATTTCTGAGATCTATCTGCAGTTCTTGACCGATACCATCTTGGGCGGCGCGATCAACGCGCGTATCGCTCTGGATATGGGCGCCGTACTCAGCGGTGATGAAAACAAGATCAAAAACGCCTTGAACGCCGAACTGACGATGCGGTATTCTCTGATGAAATACGACGCTACCGGCGCGGCTACCCGTTTTGAACAGACCCTCATCTCCGTCTATATCAGAGAGGGCAAGATTTACCTCTCCTTAGAATTGTTCGATACCAACATCAGTATCGCTTTGGATTTCAATACCGTTTCCTTCGTGATGTCCATGCTGGGCATGACGGATTCGGACAGCTCCAACGCGGCATTACTTAAACGGGTCATCAAAGCCTATAACAGCGAGAACGAGGTCAATCCGTTCGCGCAACTGGCGAACGCCGCCGCATCGGGCAACACCTCCGATATGTTGCAGGCACTGGTCCGTGTGAGCAGTTCCGAAGCAAGCCTCATCCTCACCGTCGATATCCTGGTAGAAGTCCTCGGTATCTTACTGGAAGAATTCAGAACGTCCGACGCGATGATCGACCTCATTAACCTGGTATTTACGCAGGGCGAAATCAAATTAGAATACGGCGACGACTTCGGCGTGCTACTGCATATCTACGATAATGAAAAGAACTCCGACGGCAGTATCAAACAGGATAACCTCGGATACGATATCAAATTCGGTCTGTTGAACAATACGCAATTCTCCATTGATCCGGAGTACTTCTATAATGATTTCTTAGACGAACTCAAAATAAAAGAGGACGAAGGATTCTTCAGCAAGTATTACCACTCCGCGTTCTCGCTGGAAGACTACCTGAACGGCAACGTCCCCGAGGACTACGGCATTTCGCAAATGATAACCGATATCGCCGGAACCAGATTGCAGGTCAACGTGGAAATGAACCTTTCCAGCGACGTTATCAGAACGGTTATCGACTGGAGTAGATTGTTCGATACGTTGGGGGCCGAAGGTATGGAAGCGTTCTTCTACATGAAGATGATGGAGAACGCATCGGGCAATATCCGCTTGGTGCTGAGCGTCGATATCGATATCACCGACGTCTTCTTCGACGTACGACTCAGCGGATATAACAGTAGCGGTACCAATATCTTCAATATTTACGAAATGAGCGGAATATTGAACAGCGAAATGGCCACGCCCATCTTCAACCCGGTATTCTACTTCGATATGGGTGAGGTCAACACCGACGAAAAATACAAAGCGGACGGCACAACGCTGTATAACTTCTTGGGAAGCAACCTTATTTACATCTTCCTGGAGATGTTCGACAGCAACGTTGCCAACGAGTATCAGGAATACGTACTGAATAACCTCAACGCCAGCGGCGTAACCGGATCGGACAGCGCGTTGGAACTTTCTCAGATCGACTGGGGCAGAGTGCTGGAGAGCGTTACCCTCAGTGAGAAAACGTTGGGTATCCGTATGAGCTCGGCTATGATCAACACCCTCATTCAGCTCCTCGATGAGAGCTGGACGTTCGAGGAGATCGGTAACATTTCGCTCGATATCGACTTCGTCAACAATACGTTGATGTTGAAATTGCCGCTGGATACGGCGTTAAAGGACGAGGATGACAACATCGTTACCGATAGCAAAGTCGCTTACTCGGCGGCGATCGGCGGTGTGGATATCCATATCGGCGACGCTATAGACTTCCTCGGGAACAACCAATCGTTGGAGGCGAAATTCAGCAAATATACCAATATTTCCGAATATATCTGGATCGGAGAGCTGAACAGCAGTCTGAAGATCAACGATGACTTCAACACCCTCATCGACTTGTCCAGCATCACCACCAGTTTGGTTAACGGTCTGAATCTGCAATTGCAGAGCAACGAAAAGAGCCTTAATCAAGAACTCGATTTCGTACTGCGTACGCAGGTCGACTTCAAGGATATTTCGCAAATCGGACTGGAACTACTCATAAAGAGCAAGAGCGGCAATACCATTTTGGGCATAACGTTCGTCGGAAAATACTACGACGGTACTATTTATCTCGATTTGAGCGGACTGGGGTACCCGGCGGTCTATCTGACCAACATTAACCTCGGTTCCTATCTGAAAGATATGCTCTCGACCCTCTTAAACGGACTGGTCGCCGAAGAAGATACGACTACGGTTGCCGAAAACGCCTCCGGACATACGGGGAACGAGATAGGCGAGGACGCCGAAGCGGCGCACGAATACAATACCATTAAAGATGCGGACTTTACCACGAATATGTTGTTCGTCCTGTACGATACCGACGTATTCAACGTCGCCATGACGGGATCATTACTGTACCTGCTACTCGACTATATTATGGAAGTCCCGGATATGCTCCCCGATATCGCCAGCTTGGAGATCGGATACAAAAAGACGAATGAAGAGCTTCCGGAAGATAAAGAGGCTCTGTCCGGTATCCGTATCGTTGTTGACGAACATAAACACTTCTCTATCAATTACAGCTTCAAGAGGAGCTATACGTTCATGATTCCGCGGACGAAGATGTCTTCTTCCGATTATACGGAACAACTTTCACACGGCGTCGGAACAAAGACCGGCTTTACGAAGATCGACGACCTTAAGAACCTCTATCTCTCTCTGGAGCTGGATGCCGTCATCAATACCGTTGACGATAACGGCGACAAATCGGTGGTTATCGAACAGGTCGAGGCGACGCTGGAGAATTTGGTCGGCATGGAAGAAGGTTCTATCGACTTGCAATGTCAGGACTCCTACATGAAGTTCTCCATAACTCTGGACGTTGCGTTGGATCTGACCGATCTCAGTAAATCGCTCCTTGTTATCAACATTAACTACATGGACGAACTGCTCCTCGGCATTTACTACGTCGAAGGCGGCGTTTATCTCGATGCCGGCACTCTCGGACTTATCCAGGCGGTTGCAAACGGCGTGGATATCGGTTCCGTCCTTAGTGGACTGCTCGGCGGCACCCTTACGCTGGGAGAAAAAGGATTGGATGCTCAAAGCATGGTCCTTGATATCCTTAAACTCAATCTGGAAGGTTCTACCGGCAAAGTGACCAAAGCCTCTTCTTCGGTCGAAGCAAACGCCATGAATAAAGAACTGGAAGAGCTGAAGACTATTTATAGAAGAAACGCGCGCAAAGGTCAGTACGAAGAACTCGGGACGGATCAGAAAGAGCAACTCGCCAGAGAGATCGAAGAAAAACTGGACGAGATAGCCAAAGAATACCCGTCTACGATGACGCAAAGCACCTATGACGAAGTGATGTCGGAGATCCGCCTTATCGTCGGATTGGACAGCAACGACACGTTGACCGACAGCAGTCAAAAATCGGCGTTATTCAGCGTGCTACTGTATAACGATTCTATCGCGCTCGTTCCGCAGATCGACGGACTGGGTGATTTCCTCGGCATTGATCTGCCCGATATCAACAGTATCGTTATCTCCTCGAACAACTTTAATAATATCAGTATCAACTTTAAACTGGATGAGAGCAATCGTATCATCCTCAGCGTACCGGAGGGCGGACTCCACCTCGAATTCAATATCGGCGTGGGAGAAGCTGCCGGTGGGCGCGATAAGGAGATGGCGGCTGCGTTGAAGGAGCTGATCCCGACCAACCTCGGAGAGTTCGGTGGATTTAACGGCTTATTCCTCAACGGCAACGGTCTGAACACCAGCATGAGCGATATCCTTAACAGCGTCTTCGACTCCATCTGGACGGACGGACTCAATATCACCCTCGAGAGCCGTACCGATTACTGGAACAGAAAGGATCTGTACGTATGGTATCCGCACGTCAGCACGGCAACCGGACCGAACACCTACGCAGATGACGACGCCGGTTATACCGGAAAAGACGCAGAAGCGTTCAATACCCTTATCAAGGTCATTTCCATCGTCATTGCCGCCGTTAAACTTATAAAGACGGTCGTTAAGTTGTTCACCTGGAACCCGTCGGGCATCTTCGACGCCATTGACACCATTCAGAGTATCTACGGCGCGATAAAAGACGTCGTGAACGAAGTCAACTTCGAGTACGAGAACTTCCCCAAACTGACCAGGAACAAATACTCCCGCGCCAGCCTGACCGTACGGAAAACGACGAACAACATCATAGACGCTATATTGATAGCGCCGTCGTATAAGAACGGAAAGGGCGACGTCGAGGCGCATATCGAACATCACATGATGATGATTTCTGCGACCTGCGAGATGTCCCTTTCTATACTGGGCATCACCATCGACATGGCGTCCATTTTGGGCGGCAAGATGCTCGGCACCGCCCTCATCGGAAGCAAATTCAGCGGAGATATCCCGACCTTCGAGAGCAACGGTATGACCTTGCCGGTCGTACTCTTCCCCGACGGTATGGCTGCCTATGAACTGGATAAAGAAATGGGCGTATACGGCAGGATGTACGGTACCGTTCACGATACCGACGGCGCCCCCGTTAGCGGCGCGACCGTAACTTATACGTCCGGCACCGGAAAGACCTATACCACCACTTCGGATAAAGACGGTAACTTCAACTTCCTTGAGATCGCCATTACCGAAACGTCCGATCGCGGAAGCAACTTGCTCGGCAAGATGAGTAAAGAACTCCTCGATCACATCAACGACATTCATGCCGCCGAGTCTTCCGGAATGGGACTGGTCAACAACAAGATCCTGCCCTACAGCGATTACGGCGGAGGAACGGATAGAGCTAAAGCGTTGAACGCACTGTCCGATTACGAATCGAAGGATACCATCGATCCTCGCGCCGCCTACCTCGGCTACTACGACGACGGCAGCGTCTACGACGGGCAGTTTACCACGGAAAGAGACTTCACCTTCACCTATGAAGGGAAAGAATATCAATACCTGGGGAATAACTACTTCTATCTCACCAGCGATAAAGGTATGCTCAGCGTCTCCAAAGACGGATACAGCTCCTACACCCAGGATAATATTCTCATTATGCCTAAAGAGGGCAATACCGCCCTTTCGTACGACGCGGTCATTCAGGACTGCACCGAAGGCAACAACGTAGAGATAACGGTCAACGGTCACGTCGTTCTCAACTCCGATCAATACGGTACCTCGAACAGCGCGGCGGATATCACGAAGAATGCAAACTTCATCAATTCCAAAGCCGTGCCGCTCGCCGGAATAAAGGTCATTTATAACAGAGGCGAGCAGTCTGCCGTCAGCAGCACTGTCAACAGCAACCTCGGCGGATTCAGAATGGTCATCAACGAGTACGCCGGATTGCGTTCGAGATACACTGCCGCTTCCGAAACCTATCATAATTTCGGAATCAATACCGAAGGGTATCAACTGAAAGAAGCGGTAGGTCAAGGTGGCTTCCTCGCAGACCTGGGCGACGGACAATATAGGTATTACGTCAATTCCTCCGATCTTGATGCCGCTATCCGAGCGATTTGCACTCCCGGCAATGCCAATAAACAGACCATTAACGTATACGTTCTGGTATCTCGCGCGGGAACGAGAACGGTCACCGTTATAGGTAACATCTACACCTATGAAAAAGCAGAAGTCACCCCCAACACGGCGATTAAGGGCGAGTACTACGAATACAGAGAAGGCACGCACAGCTACGTAGCGACGGGTGACAGCACCTTCAGTGCCAGCAAAGATTATTATCAAAAAGTAGTTCCGGACGTCGACAGCTATCAGATTTGGGTTGCGCACCGCAACGGCGATAACGCCTCTACGCTCAACGCCGATGCTTCAACGCAGTCGGACGGTGTCACCACCGCTTTGTCGAGCCTGACGAACGACGCCTCTCCGTATGCCTATAACTTTAACGGCGATTGGAAGACCATCGGCGTTGCCGACTTCTACGATCTGGAAGCGGACGACTTCAGCACCAACGTCGACAAAGACGGCGAATTCAGCTTCTCCAACGCCAACATGCTGCTTGGTCTTGATTATCGGTTCAAGATTCGTTCCTCTCTCTATCAGAACGTCAACGTTGAAATCACACCGGGAGAGGGTGCAAACGGTGTGTTCACTTATACCGACGGGTACAGCAGAAGCGCCAACAAGTGCTACTATCTGAGCGACGGTATCAGCGGATATACCTATACCGATTACAGCTATATCAATCTCTCCGTCGAATTGGTCAAGAGACCGGAACACTGGTCGGATAACTTCGGCAAGAAGGATTCCAGCTTTATTATCCAAGGCGTTCGTCTCCGTTTGGGTTCGGACATTCTTGATAACACTTCCGCCTACGACTCCGACTACAACGATTACGAACTGGATCACGAGACGGGCGGATACGAGATGTACAACAACTACACCTACATCGAACTGTGGCTCGACTCCACCCAATTAAACGGCATCCTCTTCGGCGTTTTGGGCGCGCTTTACGGAATGCTGGGTATCACCAGCGTCGCTTCCGACGCCAAGATTACGCCGCAGGATATAAGCCTGGGCGACTACATGGATGAGGACGACTACCGAGAAGAGTACGCAACGGAAAGTGAATTACTGAATAACGATAGCGTAAAAGACATTCTCGGCGCCAAGAAAGACGCTTACCTCGGCAGGTACAACGAGTCTGACTTTGCCATCTTCGATCCTATCTATCAAGAAGCCGGCGCCTACTATCAGGCAGTCGCCAGCGCCGCCGCAAAGATGAGCGCGGGATTGGTACACTTTATTTTGAAGTACGTCTTAGAAGACTTTGCTAAGCTGCATCAGCTCACCCTCGGCGATAGCGGATTCGGCGGATTCCTCAGCAAAGTCGTCGGACTCTTCGTTGACGACTCCGAGATCGACTACGAACAGATCGGACTTATGGACGTTATCGCCTTTACCATTTCTTCGCCGCACACTTGGAGCAAGATCCCCTACGTAGGCGGACTTTTGGAGACCCTCGGCGTAGAACTGGGCAACCTGCTTATGGATCTGGCTGCCGTGTTCTCGGCGGCACTGCCCATCTATACTTCTTACAACATATTCGATACCTACGATATGTCGGGCAGCCCGTTGTCTTCGGCGCAGTACAAATATAAATCTCCGTCGGGTGAAAAGACCGATTCGCTGTCCAACCTGTTTATGGGGAATAGTATTACCAAGACCTACGATTCCGTTGTCACGAGCAAGGGCGTATACACCATGTATCAGGAGACCAAGACCTTCGACAGAAGCGCCTACGTAAAGGTCACCCTCGACGCCAGCAACCCGGATGCTTATCTCGATAACATCCTGCTCATGCTCAACGGCGCCAGCTTCTCCAAAGACGCCGAAACGAAGAAGGTCGGCGAGGAGAACCTGGAAGACTCCAGTACGGCGTCGGCCAGACAGACCACAAACAATACGAACTGGCACTATAACTTCTGGGAATACAACGGCAGAGTCGGCGACTTCTTCGAGGCGGAAATAACCACCTATACGGAAACGACGTACACCGAGAAAGAAGGTAGCGTTACCGAATCGGAAAAACCCGATCTCTATCTCAGAAACGCCAGCACGCAACAGTACGTTCGTTACAACAACAGAGGTTCCGATACCAGCGTCTATGAGAAAAACGACAGCGGAGACGACTTCAGGTACTACTACGTGACCGAATCCAATACCCAGAAAGAAACGGGTAAGATCTACACCTACAAAACCGATTCTTCCGCAAACTACGAAATCAAAGCCGTTGATATGCGGACAATGCACATCGTTAAGGAAGGGGAGAACGTAAGCTACCTGAGCGAGTTCTATACCGCCTCCAATCAGCTTGTCAGCGCCTCGACGCTCACCGGCGGAAGCAAAGAATACGAATTGTACACCAACGCCGATTCCGCGGCAAGAAAAGGAAAAGAATTCACCACCAACGCGCAGTTTATGGAAGACTGGATCGGCTCCAACAACAACCAATCCTACGCTATCGTAGATACCTACTACTACAACGAATTGGGCGAAAAGGTCCTCTACGACAGAGTGTTCTTCTACGACGCGTACGGCGATAAATACGTGCTTTATACGGACAAAGAAAAATCGGTAGAACCCACGTCCTTGGGTAGCGACTTTACCCGTTCGGACTATGCCGTTCGTAAACAGTCGGCTAAGACCAGTAAGACGGGGTATGAAAACTACACGTCGGTATCGGCGTATGGCAACATCAACACCGAATACAACTATTATGCGTATGAGGAGTACAAGAATGGTAGCAGAATCGTCAACGAAAAGGATTACGTTTACTACAAAGTAACGATTAAAGACAGTTCGGGTGAAATTTACGACGTAGTCAAAGACTTCAGCGGCGGACTGAGCGGAAACTGGTTTGATAAGGCCAAGACGATCGGCAACTGGATTAAAGACGGTGTCAACGCAGTACAGGAGATCATCCCCGATTATACTAAACAATCCGTCTTTGACCCGTTGGACGACTACGCCAAACAGAGTAAATACATTTACGACCCGACCATTGTATCGGATAAAGAAGAGGATAAATATATTCTCTACCGCGACAGAGATCAATCGGTATCCAATTCTTCTTTGGATGGTATCAACCCGAAATATCAATACTACACGTTAGTGATTCACGAGGACGGTAAAGAGACGGTCACACACGATTACGTGTTCTATACCAGCAATAAGACGCGCAACATAAAGGACGACGTCTATCAGGAACTGGAACTGGTCAACACCGGACTGGATCTGAGAGTGGTCAGCGGCTCGTCGAGAAAGGGCTCGGTCATGCCCAACATCGAAAACGTCCTCACGGTGTCTTCTACCGACGGACTGTACTACGTCTACGGCGACATGAACTCCTCTTGGGAGATCTACGAATTCAAAGCGCCGACCAAGATCGTATTCCACGATCCCTATGACACGACGGACTTCACCGTCTACGGCGGAACGTGGGCGTCCGACGGATACGATGCCAATACCGGACGTAGCAACGACGATCCGAGCAGAGATATCCTCTCGAAAGATCCCTCGCCCATTCTGCCCACCCGTGTATACGGATACTTTACCAACGGCAGAAGCACGGCGACGGAAGGTATCGACATTTCTTGGGATACGGCGGCGATTAAGTTGACCCCGAACGGTATTTCGGAGAGCGACAAAGTTTACCTGCGCGGATACGTAGGCAATACCATCTTTGCCGAAATCCAGATTCTTTGCGACCCGGTAGAAATCACTACCGATCTCAGCAAAGCGCCTATTTTGGAGAAGATAGCGAAACTGGATATCATCGCAGGATCGTTCAGCACCTATTGCGCGGCAAACCTCGTTTCGCAATTCACCAACGAACAGAGAGTCTCCCTCTATAACAGATTGGCTTACTACAAAGAAAAGACCCAGGTGAGCGAGTCGGAGATGACCGGATTGTATCTGAAACTCTCTACGTCGAACACCTACGTTGCTTATCCGGAGAGAGAACAGGGTGACAGTAGCAATCCTGCCAGCGTGAAGTGTATTTACGAGAAGAACGGCACCAAGCTGAAGTTCTATAGGAAGGTCGTGACGGATACCTACGTACCCAGTAGCGAGTATTCCGCCAAATACATGACGCTCAATTCGCTTGCCGATCCGCTGGGTGACGGGTATCTGTATATCATTGCATCCGGTAGCTACGGAGAGGCGATGATGGTAGAGACCTGTTCCTTTGCCGGCGGCGGAAGCTACTACGTCGTTTATGCGAACAATATGCAGGACCTTTTGAACAGCCTGCCGGATATGTTCGTATATCAACACGAAACTATCAACGAGTCCAAAGAGGTTCTGCGTAAAACGACCTACATCTTTAACGATCTTACGTGGGAACTCACCTATACCATCACCGGTTCGGTCAATGATATCGAAGTGAAGGAAGAGGACGTCTTCCTCACGCAAGACACCAATGCGACGAGAACGATTTGGGTAGATTACGCGACGGGAAGGGTTTGGTACAAAGACTTCGACGAAGACGAATGGTATTACTTCAGCACCGTCAACAATCCCAGCGAGGCGGAGAGGAACTCCCTTTACCTCAAAGTAAGTTCCGAACTTAGTTACGTACTCTATCCGAGCAGGGTGATTTCGAAATCGGTAGCGACTTCCTCCGACTGCATTTACGACAACAACGGTATCACGCTGGTATTCTATAAGAAGACCTACGGTACCGAGAGCAGCAAGCCGCAGAATATCGGCGTTATCGACGAAAATTACTTCATCGAGCTGGAGAAGAGCGATTATTACAGTCTGAAGAGATACATGACCGTCGTCAACTCCGGTAACGTCATCGTCAGCGAATACAACGTCGACGGATACAACACGATGGTCTTCGACGTAGACAAGAAAGGCTACTACGCCAATGCGACGTGGTTTGATCTGGAAACGGAGACCCTGTGGCAATTCCACGAGGACGATACGCCCAGAGACGAGGTAGACAACGGGTACTGGTACTTCATCGACGACAGCATGCCGAAGGTCACTGCCTGGATGGATTACACGAACGGTAACGTTTATTACACCGAAACGGGCGATACCTGGTATACCGTATCGGTCAACCCGACCACCGGACTGACCGTCAAGACGATCGTCACCGCTCCTGCCGGCGCGGGCGTATTCACCAACGATTATCTGACCCTGGTCAAGAACTCCACTTATGCCGAAAAGATCACTCTCCTGTCGAAGAGTACGGCTGCCGGTATGGAGAGATTTGCACTGGATAAAGTCAAAGCTGACGGCGAAAGCTACTACGACAGATATCCGGAAAAACTGGGATATTTCAGCGGTGACTATTTGCGTTGGGTATACTACTACGATCTGGCGCACTCCTCGAAAGGCACCTCGCCCGAGGTCTTTATGCAGGTTGTCGACGGACAAAAAGACAGGTTGTACGGCGTGTCCAATTACTACTACGGATACGACGGTAGCAACATAAAAGAATTCACCACGCTCACCGTTTCTTACGGCAACGATTATCAGAACAACGAGAGCGACAAGAAACGCTCCACCATCAAACTGACTTATCGCGCCTACGGATTGACCGAAGAAAGAGACGAGAAGGGTGCTATCATCTACGACGAAAAGACGGGCGAACCGCAGATGACCGAACTTTCGTCCAACACCGATTACGCCACCATCGACTTCGAATTGTCCGTCGCTTACACAAACGGCGAAAACGAAACGGCGAAAATGGATAGCGTTTGGGACTTCACGCCCGTGTCCGTTTCCAGAGATATTCCCGGAACGGTCGGCGGTATCGTTTCGGTCGCCGGCAAATACACTCTCGGCAGCGGAACGGAAGGAAGCAGGGTCAGCCTGGAGAAACTGGGCTATATCGGTATGGTCACCATTAACCCGCTCAACAACACCAGACCGTACGAGACGTTGAAAGACGTCGTGTCTTTGGATATCAAGATCCAGAAGAATAACACCCTTATCAGAAACTGGAAGGTTCTCAAAGACAGCTTTACCGCCATAGAGAACGCCAAGGGCGTATCGCTTTCCGAGTACGACTCTCTCGACACCAGCGAGCAAGAGTTCACCGTTTACTACAGTATTGTGGACAACTTAGGTAAAGTTCAACGGCTGAAGATTTACGTTCTCATTCAATCGGCAATGATCGAAGGTATCAGCTCGGACAGCGTGACCGATAACGTATCCATTGCCGCTTACGAGACGACGCAGGGTGATCTGATGCAGACCCTCCTTTCGGAATTGGTTCTCCCGGGCAAACAAGACGAGATCTCCATCGAGTACTCCTCCGGCGACGTAGAAAAAGTAATGCTTGGGGATGCGACGGTAAGTTACAACGCCGTTTATCGGTACTCCGCAGATGAGCTTTATCCCGGAGACAAATCTAAGAGCGACGTAGAGCAGCACTTCTGGGTAGAGGGCGTAATCTACATCAAGGGTACTTCGGGCGTCAGCTACAGCATTCCTTATCTGAACTATAAGGATTCCAAAGAGATAACGGTTGACGTTCACGTCGGTAGTCAAGGGTACACCACTATTGATATGGAACTGATCCAGACCAATATTCTGAGACAATCGGCGCACGCCAATACCGCCTACACCAAGAGAAAGGCGGAAGCTGCCGCATTCGACGTATTGTACGAACGCGCCAACCAGGCGACCAAGAAACGTCTCTCGGCACTCCTCAAGAAAGACAATAACGCCAACAAGGCGAACGCTTGGGAGACTTGGTACGCGCAGTTTGAGAACACGGCGCAAGAAGGGTACAGCGAGAGATACAGCCCGTCCGATTTGTTGTATCTGGATATGATCCTCGCCGAAGAGGAACTCAAATACGTCCAGAAGAACACCACGAGAGTGCTTTCCGACGGATACGACAACATCTTTGCGAGCGGTGTGGTTTCGACGAAGAAGATGACCGAAATTTATACCGGCATCAAGACGGAGAACCCGAGCTACTCTACGGTATCCACGAAGGCTCTCGTTTGGGAACAATGGTTCGAGACCTATACCAGAAAGAGCTATCCCATCACCCGTAGGGTTATGGCGAGAGTGGTCGAGACGACGGAACCGTTCTTCCTGTCGACTTCGGACAAAGTATCCATAGAAGCAAGCGACCTCACCGTCGACGGCAAATACATACGCAACGTCGTCTTCAGAGACACCTCGGCGATTGCGACGGTCATCCACTGGGACGACCTGCCGTCGCTACTTACGACGTTGAACGCATGGCTGAGCTATAACGGTAATATTATCAATGCCGACGGATTCCTCTCCGACTACCTGTTCGGACAACAGAGAGTGGTCGATATGCCCATTCATATGGCGTCGATCAATATCACCGGAATAGCATTCAAAGAGATCGGCGAATACACCATCTACTACAACGACGGCGTAAGCGGAAGAACGCAGAGAAAAGATCCGGTTTCCGGCACGCTGCTCAATAGCTACGACTATATGTTCATTCGTTACTCCGCCTTTGCGGACGGAACGGATTTCTCGGCAGTGCCCAACGATTATATCGGCGTCTGCTATAAAGAGAACGTGACGAAGTCCGCTTCTTACGACAGCATTATCGCTACGTTGACGAAAGACGACTTCATTTGGTTCAAGCGCGACAAAGAGAGCGAAGTCAACGACGCCATCGTCTACGGAGAGTATGCGTACTACGCCGGCATTGGCGAGAACAATCCCGACGACTATAAGTATCTCTACATCCGCTATTCGGTAAACAGCGACGGAGAAGGATACACGACCGACCTGGAAGGTATCGAGACGCAGAACGCCAAGTACACCGGTATTTATATCGGAAGCGAAGCCGACTCTGCAAAACTGTCCAAAGTGAATTATAAGTGGTATGCGGGCATTGACGAAGGAAAGACCTTCGGTATCAATCCGTATGACGAATCCTCTATCGACGATGCGCTCAGCTCCTATCTCGTACAGGTCTATACACCCTACGACGTAGCCAGCGGACTTTCTTCGGCGATCACCAGAAAGACCACCGCCTATATCCTCACGAAGGGTATGGATTCTTCCGGAAAAGAAAGTACTTCCGGCATAACGTATAGCAGTGGTATTTGGGAGATGGCTACCGAGATCCGCGCCGACGGCAGAGAATACGTCATTTGGGAATACGTCAACGATACGAACAACAACGGCGATCCCTCCGACGACGGTCTGAAATATAACGGCAAAGACACGGCGACGAGCATTCGCGTACTGGTCAGGAGCAGAAACTACGAGAAAGAGACCTCTTCTTCCAGGAAGTGGCAGTTCTGGGTCACCATCGACTTCAAAGAATTGGGCAACGGCAACCCGAGCAGTTCCAGTCTCTACTACTCGAACGTGATTAAAGACGCTACCGTTTCCAACATCGTAGGCATCAGAGCGGTACAGGCTGCCAGCGGAGAGTATTCTTCAGAAAACATCACTCTCGGCAGTGCGCCGGTGAAGGGCAGACACGTCATAACCCTCAATCCGTACGAGTACGACCTGACCAAAGACGTGGAGATAGAAGTATCCTTCCTTTCCTCCGGTAATTCGACGACCACCCTTTATGCGACCATCGACGTGGAAGAACTGGGAGACTTCTTTAAGAAAGCCACCGCGGATACGACGCTGACGATCGGCGGAAAGACCAACTGTATACAGACGGTTGACATAACCCTCTGCAACTCCAACATCTATTGGATAGAGAACGTCGAGGGCATACAGTACTTCCGTTTGGAAGAGGATAAGACGACGACGAATATCGACTTTACCACCGTTGTGGACGATAAAGTGGTCGGCGTATACAACTGGACGGCGTTCGACGACATCAATAAACTATTGCCGAACAAAGCAACGGTATCCGGTATCGTCAACGGAATGATAACGGAAGTTACGTTGGATGTACAATGGATTGAGATAGATCCTTACGACATGAACGGTAAACAAACGCGTTCTCCGTACGGCATTCCGCAAGCGACGGCGAAGATCGGTAATAAGACCTTCGGGTGGCTCTACGATACGGTGCCGTTGTACCTCTACCCGGAGAGATTCGGCGTCAACGATATCAACGCCGACGATATGCCCGACGGGTATGCCGTCTACATCGATCCGTACGATACGGGCAGCAACGAGCAGAAAGTAAAAGATACGTACAAAGAGGCGAGAGTCACCACCTCCTACGCAACGATGAAGAAAGAATCCGGAGAGTGGGATTGGGATACCGGCGTACTGAGCAAGGATCAGACCCTGTCTATCGTGATCGACTCTTCCGCTATCAACTATACGCAATACAGAAACAGCGGCTTTGCCGAGAGCAGATACACCATCACCTTCAGGATCGGTTCCACCGTGACTGACGCCGGCGGCGTCAGCTTCGACGTCAGGAGTGACTTCGACGTATCGGCAACGCTGTGGTCGAGAAAGATCGTCAACGTCTACATTAAAGATCAGAACGGCGTCGTTATTTCTCCGACGGGGAACATGTACGATCATATCGACTTTGATAGCTATACCTACTGGATCCAGTACGGTAGCGGTAGTCAATTGATCGAGATGACGTCCGAAATCCAGTGGGAAGGCATCGACGATATCGAATACACGCCGGGTGGCGGCACCTACTACATCACCGCCAGCATCGGCGAAGACAAGTTGAGACAAACCGTCCGCGTTCCCGTTCTGGTGACGAAGGCGCAGCTGATCAGCTTAGGTAGATACGATATCGAAACGCCGGGAGAAATGCACTTGGCGGACGACGGCGTCAGCGAATACATTATCGACAGCAACAACATGCTCCGTTATAGCGTAGGCGTGGGCGGCAGATACGAGCTGAGCGGACTGCGTATCGAACCGTTCATCGGATTCGTCGAATACGGTTCGATGGAAGATACCTATTATATCGACTACAATGCCGACGGCACCACCAAGAAGATCGCCGACGTCATGTACGGAGAGACCGATTCGGGCGGAAGGGTAGACTACACCAAATACGGTCTACCGGAGAAGATTTACGCCTACATCGAAACGGACAAAGGTCTGGAATCGAGAGTGGTCTACGTCGATTGGGATTACAGATCGGTACAACAGGATATGAGTATTTCCGGCGGCGTTTATGATAAAGACGCTACGGTAAAGGTCGTCCTTGCCACCATCTACACCTATGACGAACAGGGCAACAAAGTCAACGAGCAGAAGATGAAGCTCAATACCATCGTAGAAGACAGAACGGTACAACATTACCAGGTCAGCTTCGACGGCACCAACTTTGTTGAGCTGGATAACATCATCTACAGCACGCAGAACGGCGGCGCAAGCACCACTTACGAATTGCTCCTCAATCCGTACAGCATGAAGAACGCGATGAACCCGGACGATCCCAAGTATTCGCCGGTTGCTTCGACTTACAGCGAGGACTTCAATTCCGACGTGTTCTCCTACTTCAGGAGCGTTAAGATCAGCTGCAACGGAGACTACGTAATCACGTATAACCTCCGCGCGGATAACTATTCTATCTACGACTCCTCGACCGGGTACGCTACCGACGTCAATAACCTCTACGCCGGCAAGAGCGTCAACGTCGATCTGAAAGTAGGACGTTCGCTGTCCGTTGTCTATAACGTAGTGGATGACGCCACCGAGCAGAACGCGCTCAATAACGGTTACTACCTCCGCTTCAAGAGAACGGGGAACTACATCCTGTTTAAAGACAGAGACGTCGAGCAATTGGCTTCGTCCAGAGATTGCATCTACGAAACGGACGGCGGAGAGTTCATTTACTATAAGAAAGTCGTCGTCACCGACTCCGCGGAAGACTCCGACATCTGCGCTACGGACGCTTGCGTATTGCAGGTCGCGCCCAAGACGTACGGTCTGGAAGACTCCAGGAGCCAGTTCGAGGAAGTGATAAAAGTACGCATTCTCGATATGCGCTACAAGTGGGGTAACGGCTTGCCCAAGGACGCTTATTACGTTGACCGTTACGGCGTCATTTCGGAATTCGATACCGAAGTACAATACGCCAAGACGCTCAGCAGATTCATTACGGGCGCCGACGCCGACAACTACTACCTTGCGGACGGTTCGAGAGTACTGGTCGGATACGAATTCGAGCAGATCAGCTTTGACGGAACGGATATCAACGTCAACCGCTACGTGCTGACTTCCGTCACTTCGGACGGAAACGGCGGTATTGCCGCTATCGGATACAAGAAGAGAACGGGTACGCAGGCGGGTAAAGAGATCAACTACGGCGAAGGCGTCGGATGTCTGAAAGTTACCTTCGGTACCAGAAACGAGCGTGAGATCGGCGGTACGCAGGTTTACGATATCCCCATCGTCTACGTCAACAGAACGGTGGAGAAGATCGTATACGTAGCAGATCCCGACACCGGCAAAGACGACAATATGCCGAACTACGATCCGGATAAAGGTGCGTTCGTCTTCGACCCGTACGTGACCTATAACAATTCCGATACCGGGTTCAATGCGTCGAGAGAGCAGGGTTATTTCCGCGGCGGTCAGTATTCTGCGACGTTGCAATTTGCCATGACCACTCTCGACAGAGTAATGGCGACAAGCACAAGCACCGATGCCAGCTTCACCTACAAACTGTCCAACCAGTCCCTCATCGGCGTTACGATCAACGACGACTCCCTCTACTTCAGAGTGACCGGAGGAACGTATAACGTTTACGCATGGGTGGGCGCCGGCGTTGCTAAACAGGTGTTGCCGATGAAAGCGATAATGAAATCGCGTTCCATAGCCTATACGCTCACCGATAAGAACGTAGGCGGCGTCAAATCGGCAAGTTGCGCTTACGATAGCGAATCCAAACCCGTTTATTATTACGAAATAGGCGGAAAGAAATACGAGATCTACAACGGTATGACGATCAACGCGTTCAATCCCTCGTTGATCAATACCTCCACGACGGCACTGTCCGTAACGCCCGGCTCGTCCACGAAAGTTCAGGTGTACATGCTGAACAGGACTAAGTTCGAGGCGGCGCTCAAAGTGTACGACTATATCGGAAAGACGGGTATCTCCAAAGAGATCATCAATAACGTCTTTAACACCAACAGCGCGTCGGATGTCAACTTCTACGTCTTCTTCGAGGACTTCGCCAACCCGATCATGTATACGCTGGGTGCGAACGCCAGCGAATCCACGTGGGATGCTTCCGGAACCGGATATAAATACTTCCTCTCCTGGGAAGAAAAATCGGGTAAGAGCAACGGCGTCACCTACAATAACGCCATCAATATGTCCTTTAAAGTGGATAATGCGTACGGCTTGAGCTATAAGGGTACGCAGATGAAACTCTACCTCACCATCCCCGGATACGGCTTAGGGAAAGACGGACAGCAAAAACTGTACATCGAACTCAACCAGACGGAGCAGTACATCATTACTGCAATGCCGACAAGAGGGGTATGGAACAAAGAGAACTCTCTCAACGATGTCAGAGACAGAAACGGCAACGCTATTGCCAACGTGACCTGCAACGGAGTTGTGGACGTATACGCAACGACATGGGTGAAATACTTTGCCGACTATATCAACTACGTCAATCTGGATAACAACACGTCGCAGAACACCTTCTACGGTGTCGATAATTCTGCGGATAAGGTATACTATCTGTACGATTACTCGTGGAGTACGACGCAGTACATCCTCGCTTATGATAAGATAACGGGCAGATTCACCATCAACAGCCCCTATTATTACATCGTAAACGGAAGAAACGGCATAACCGGATTCAAGATGCCCGACTATATCAAGATCAACGTCGGAACGAAAGAGCAGTACGAGGAGTATCAAAGCGCGTTGGCGGCCTTTAAAGCCGGCGAAACGTACCAAGGAAAGACCAACTTCTCCGAGTGGTACAAAGCGTGGTCCGATACCGCCAACCTGAAGACGTACGGCGAAACGGGAACGGCAATCAGCATGATATGGTCCGGTGGCGGCAGCAACTACGTGACGGTCAACTATGACGACGAAGAAGTAATCACCACCTTCAGTATGACGCTGGACGACCAAGTCTACAAGATGGAGATCGACAACGTACAATGGCTCTTCAATTCCACGGTAGGCGAGGTCGTCGCATTCAGAAGCTTCGACGTCTACGGACCCGACGATATCATTATGTTGCCGACCAGAGAGGACGCCAACGACGACTTAGACGTTGTTTATAAACATTCTTATCTGATGCCGAATAATAATACCGAATTGACCTATGATCCGGGCGATAACAACACGCAGGTTATGTACGACGAAACGTACGGATACAAGTTATATTTCCGCGTGAAAGATAAATTATCCAACAGAAACAGTCGTACGGGCGATTTCGTATCGCAAAACTATACGATCACCATTTACAACATATCCGGCGGCGGTACCTTCCGGAACTCCCGTAACAAATGGTACTTCGGTAACGTGGACTTCAATGCCAAGTCGGCGCAGTATGCAAGGATCACTCTGGGCGGCAAAGGCGGACAGGTACTCCTCTGGCAGTTCGACAACCTCAACGCCGACCGTCGTCAAATCAGTACCAACGTCCCGACGGTGTTCTTTACCGACGGCAGGGTCAACGACGGTAAGTTTGCGGAAGAAGGTGACGAAGGTTATAGCGAATACGTCAAGAACTACGAGACGCCGCCGAACGGAATCACCCTGCCCGACCACTTAGAGCAGCACTTCTCCGGCGGAGCAAAGACGTCGACGACGACGTGGATTCCGCTGTCTTACACGCTGGAAACGGATAACGAAAGATACGGCGATAGCGATTATATCTACGGTAATAACGTCAGAATTCAAGAAATAACCGATTCGACGACCGGCTCCGTCAGCTATGCGGTCAAGTCGATCAACGGTTATGCGGCCACCAGTATTTCTCAGGCGCAACAATGGAAGGACAGCACCGGAACCCACTCCGACAGTCAGAACGACGATAGTGTATTGATCCTGGAAAAGAACTGCAACCAGATCAGCCGTATTAAGTGGTCCATCGACTGCAACGGCGCCGTCTATCCGAACAACGCCGGCAAAATGACGGGGACCATCCTCGCCGGAACGTACAGCGGTATGATAAGGTATTACTTCGACGGAACTATGATCCAGAAGAGCGGTTGGAAAGATTACTTAAAGAACTGGTCCAGCGCGGTGCGTACGGGCGGCGTTAAAGAACCCAAGAACGGTTATCGCTTGATCGTACCTAACACTCAAGAGACCTCTTCCGGAACGGCAGACGACGGATCGTTAGCATACAGCACGGCAGGTATCTCTCTCCCCGGAACCTACAGATATAAACAGGATTCCTGGAAGTTGAGCGGCTCCGATAACAACTACTCTATTGCTAAGAACAAAGCGATCATATACATCAAACAGAATTCGGAGTTCGACCTCAAGTATATGCCGAACTTGGTTGTCGGATACAACGTTAAGGAATGCAACGAGTATATGAAAGCCATTCAAGACGCCGCATTTGGTCTGGGCGGATTGGTCCTTGGCTGGCTGACCGATCAAGACGAGATCGACGAGATCCGCGAGACCTCCCTCATGTTGCCGTGGCAAGAAGTTAAGGTATATAAGAAAGGAAATATGAGTCAGGAATTGACCTTTGCCGATATCGATACCAGTGTAAAGGGCACCTACTACGATCTCCATCTGAACTTCACGCTCCACTCCGAATACAATAATCCGTATTTCGACGAAGAGAACGGTATCGTCATTCCGCTCATTTGGTACGATTGGGTCTGGAATACCTACAAGGTCAGAAAAGAAGAATCCAGCCTGACCAAATACGATAATAACTTCGATATCTACGTCAGAGTCATTATCAACTGATAAAAGTTTCAGTAAAAAAGTTGCCCGGTCGCAAATAAGCGGCCGGGTAGCCGAAAACACCTATAAAAACTTCTTTGAACGGTTCGGAGGAGTTTTTTGACGGAAGAAAGGTTTTTCCTCGGTCGTATCGCCCTGAGTGGCAAAAAACGACGTAATAAGCCGCCGGGACACACCCGGATAGGTTTTTTCAAAAAAATCCGTGTTTTTGCAAAAAATATTAAAAAATAACATGAAAAACATTTGACAGAAGGGGGCTTTTTGAGTAAAATACCACTGTTGTCTTATAGGGATGATGTGGAAGGTTACCGGACACACGCGGATAGTTTCCACGGACTTACTTACCGGCACGACCGGTTTGCTAACTGAGAGGAGGGCGCCACCCGAATCAAAAAAGGCAACAAATACAACGTTAGTTCAAAATACAGGAGGTAAAAAATGGCAGGTCAAAAGATTAGAATCAAGCTGAAAGCTTACGACCACAATCTGATTGACAATTCGGCGGCAAAGATCGTTGAAGCGGTTAAACTCACCGGCGCTAGCATATCCGGTCCCATTCCGCTCCCCACCGAAAAGGAAATCGTTACAATTTTGCGTGCTACCCACAAATACAAGGACGCAAGAGAACAGTTCGAACTTCGGACGCACAAGAGATTGATTGATATCTACAATTCCACGAGCAAGACGGTAGAGGCTCTTATGAAACTCGACCTCCCCGCGGGTGTTGATATTCAAATTAAACTGTAATGGAGGCTTAAAATGAAGAAAGGTATTTTAGGTCGCAAATTAGGAATGTCGCAGATATTCATGGCGGACGGACGTATGATCCCCGTCACCGTTATCGAAGCTACGCCCAACACCGTTGTGCAAATCAAAACGACGGAAAAAGACGGATATGATGCGGTTCAACTCGGATTCGGCGACGTAAAGCAAGTAAGAGAAGACACCTACAAAGGGATCAAAAAACCCATTGCGGGTCACTATAAGAAAGCCGGAGTCACTCCCAAAAAGTATTTGAGAGAGTTCCGCTTCGAAGACGTTTCTTCTTATAAAGTCGGTGACACCGTTGCCTGCACTTCTTTCGCGGTCGGTGACGTCGTAGACGTCGTCGGAAAGAGCAAAGGTAAAGGCTATGCCGGCGTTATCAAGAGATGGAACGCTCAGCGTGTCGGCTCCATGTCCCACGGTACCGGACCTATCCACAGAAGCGTCGGTTCTATGGCGGCTAACTCCGACCCGAGCAGAGTCTTCAAGAACAAACACATGGCAGGCGAACTCGGTAACGAGCGCGTCACGATCAAGAATCTCGAGATCGTGAGAGTGGACGAAGGCCGTAACCTGCTGTTCATAAAGGGTGGCGTACCCGGTGCCAACGGCTCCGTAGTCGTCATCAAAGCGTAAGGAGGTATTCAATGGAACTCAAAGTTATCAACACCGATGGCAAAGACCTCGGCAAAGTAACGGTAAGCGACGAGATCTTCAACGCCGATTTCAGCAGTGAGAAACAAACGCTCGTGCATCAAGTCATCGTAGCGCAACTCGCTAACAAACGTCAGGGAACGAAGAGTACCCTCACCCGTACCGAAGTATCGGGCGGCGGTATCAAACCGTGGAGACAAAAAGGAACCGGCAGAGCGCGTCAGGGAAGCATCCGTTCTCCCCAATGGCGTCACGGTGGAGTTGTTTTCGCTCCGAAGCCGAGAGATTTCTCCAAAAAGATCAACAAAAAGATGAGGAAACAGGCTCTTTATTGCATCCTCAGCGAAAAAGCAAATTCCGGTGAGATTATCGTTTTGGATAAACTCGAACTCGCCGAACCGAAGACCAGACTGATGGCGACCGTTTGCAAAAACGTTGACGCCGGTGCAAAAGCTCTCTTCGTGATCGGCAGCGAGAACGCCAACGCGATCATCGCCACCCGCAACCTTCCCGAGACTTCTATCTGCGACGTAACGCTCATCAACCTGTATGACGTTATCCGCGCCGGAAAGATTTTCTTGACGAAGGAAGCTCTTGAGAAATTCGAGGAGGCAAATAAATAATGAACGCATACGATATCATCATTAAACCCGTACTTACCGAAAAGGGCTACAGCGGTATCGGCGAAAAAAGCTATGCTTTTATCGTTGCCAGATCTGCCACTAAAACGGAGATCAAAGCGGCTGTGGAAAAAGTTTTCGGCGTAACGGTAGAAAAAGTAAACGTAGCAAACTATGACGGCAAACTCAAACGCATGGGCAGAACGGAAGGAAAGACGTCCGCATACAAAAAAGCGTATGTCAGACTGACCGCCGAGAGCAAACCTATCGCGTTCTTTGAGAGTTTGTCCTAATGTGGAGGTAAAATATGGGAATCAAAAGATTTAAACCGTATACTCCGTCACGTAGGTCTTATACCGTAAGCGATTTTTCCGAGATCACTACGACCAAACCGGAAAAGAGTTTATTGGAATCCAAGTCCAAAACCGGCGGAAGAAACGCAACCGGAAGAATTACCGTTCGTCATATCGGCGGCGGAAACAGACAAAAGTATCGTATCATCGATTTTAAACGTAACAAGGACAACATCCCCGCTACCGTTAAGTCGATCGAGTACGATCCGAACCGTTCGGCCAACATCGCGCTTTTGGCGTATGCCGACGGCGAAAAGAGATACATTCTCGCGCCTTTGGGATTGTCGGTAGGCGACACCGTTATCAGCGGCACGGACGTAGATATCAAAGTCGGCAACTGCCTGGCTCTTGCTGATATCCCCGTCGGTACCATGGTTCACAACATCGAGTTCCAACCCAAACGCGGCGGACAAATCGCCCGTAGCGCCGGGAGTGCTTGCCAACTTATGGCAAAAGAAAACGGAAAAGCAACCCTTCGTATGCCCAGCGGCGAGATGAGATACGTTCCCCTCGCTTGCAGAGCGACCATCGGTCAGGTCGGCAATCTCGAACACGAGATCATCAGCCTCGGTAAAGCCGGTAGAAAAAGACACATGGGTGTCAAACCCACCGTCCGCGGTGTTGTTATGAACCCCTGCGATCATAAACACGGTGGTGGTGAAGGTAAGAGCCCGGTCGGTCTTCCCGGTCCTGTTACGCCTTGGGGCAAACCTGCTCTCGGGTACAAGACTCGCAACAAGAGAAAGAACTCCGGCAGATTTATTATCAAGCGTATCAATTAGGAGGAAAAATGAGCAGATCTACAAAGAAAGGCCCGTATATTCACGAGAGTCTTAAGAAAAAGATTTTGGCGATGAATGAAAGCGGAGAAAAGAAACCGATCAAAACCTGGTCCCGTGCCTCCACTATTTATCCCGAATTCGTAGGACATACCATCGCCGTTCATGACGGCAAGAAGCACGTTCCCGTGTACATTACCGAAGATATGGTCGGTTTGAAACTCGGCGAATTTGCTCCTACCAGAACCTTCCGCGGTCACGCCGGAAGTAAGTCATCCGGGTCGAGATAATAGGAGGTAAACAATGGGAAAGAGAATTTATGACAAAGCTCTGAGACAAAGAAACAATAATCCCGATAACAGCCTGCCTCATGCTACCGCGAAATACATTCGTATTTCTCCCTACAAGGTAAGAGCTGTCCTCGACCTCATCAGAGGCAAAAGCTATCGTCAAGCGGTAGGCATCCTGGAGAACCTCAACAAGTCTTCTTGCGAGCCTATTTTGAAAGTCCTCAAGAGTGCCGGCGCCAACGCCGAGAACAACCAGGGTCGTAGCACGGATACCCTTTTCGTGGCTAAATGCTATGCCGATCAAGGCCCCACTCTGAAGAGATATATCCCGAAAGCACACGGCAGAGCGGGTGGTTTACTCAAACGTACCAGCCACATCACCATCGTACTTGACGAGATCAGGGCATAAGGAGGAAAATATGGGACAAAAAGTTAATCCGCATGGTTTGAGAGTAGGCGTTATTTCCAACTGGGATACCCAATGGTATGCCGACAAAAAGACGTTCGCTACCTATATCAAACAGGACAACGCTATCAGAACCACGCTGAAGAAGAAATATTATAACGCTGCTATCAGCAAGATCACCATCGAGAGGGCTACCGATTCTATCACGGTCAACCTCTTCTGCGGCAGACCGGGTATCGCTATCGGTAAAGAAGCGGCCGGCATCGCCGAGATCAAAAAGACGGTGGAAAAGATCGCTGTCGGCAAAGCCGTTAATATCAACGTTCACGAAGTAAAGAAAGTCGACCTCGACGCGCAACTCGCTGCTGAGAACATTGCAGATCAATTGGAAAAGAGAATTCAATTCCGTCGTGCTATGCGTCAAGTCATGATGAGAGCCACCAAAGCCGGCGCCAAAGGTATCAAAACCATGGTCAGCGGTCGTTTGGACGGCGCAGAAATCGCTCGTAGCGAACACTACAGCGAAGGCAGCATCCCGCTGCAGACCCTTCGTGCCGATATCGATTACGGTTTCGCCACCGCCCACACCACTTATGGCGCCATCGGCGTTAAAGTATGGATCTACAAGGGCGAGGTCTTCGGGAAAAACGCAAAAGGAGGTAATAACTGATTATGTTAATGCCTAAGAGAGTTAAGAGAAGAAAGCAACAACGTGGCAGAATGACCGGTAAGGCAACCAAAGGTAACATCATCGCGTATGGCGAATACGGTTTGGTGGCTACCGAGCCGAGCTGGATCACCAGCAACCAGATTGAAGCTGCCCGTGTCGCAATGACCAGATACATCAAACGTGGCGGACAGGTTTGGGTGGACATCTTCCCCCACAAACCGGTAACCAAGAAGCCGGCAGAAACCAGAATGGGTTCCGGTAAAGGAAGCCCCGAATACTGGGTAGCCGTCGTCAAACCGGGCAGAGTATTGTTCGAGATGGCGGGCGTACCGGAAGCCACCGCGAGAGAAGCATTGCGTCTCGCTGCCAACAAACTGCCGATTAAGTGCAAGTTTATGAAGAAAGAAAACGAAGTAGAAAACGGAGGAGAGGAATAATGAAAGCTGTAAAGTTTTTTGAAATGAGCACGGAAGAATTGAACCAAAAGCTCAATGAAAAGAAAGCCGATTTGTTCAACCTTCGGTTTCAACATGCGACCAACCAGCTCGAAAACCCTGCTAAGTTGACCGAATGCCGTCGTGACATTGCCAAAATCAAGACCATTCTCCGTCAGCGTGAACTCGGGATCAGCGTTGAACCCCAGGCTACCAAGACTAAGAGCAGGAAGAGATAATAGGAGGTAACACATGGAAGCAAGAAATTTGAGAAAAAGCAGAATTGGCTTAGTTATCAGCGACAAAATGGACAAAACCGTGGTTGTTGCCGTCGTATTTAAAGTTAAGCATCCGCTTTACAAAAAATATATCACCCAGACCAAGAAGTTTAAGGCGCATGACGAAGAAAACGCTTGCGGTATCGGCGACAAGGTCAGAATTATTGAGACCCGTCCTCTTTCCAAAGATAAATGCTGGAGAGTTGCGGAGATCATCGAAAAGGCTAAATAAGGAGGAAGGAGTATTATGATACAACCCCAAACCAGATTAAACGTAGCCGACAACTCCGGAGCAAAGGAGATCATGTGCATCAGAGTTCTTGGCGGTTCTTACGTCAGATCGGGCAACATCGGTGACGTCATCGTGGCGTCGGTCAAGAGCGCTGCCCCGGGTGGCACCGTAAAGAAAGGTCAGGTCGTTAAAGCTGTTATCGTTCGCAGCCACAAGGGCATCATGAGAGCGGACGGTTCTCACATCGTCTTCGACGACAACGCCGCCGTTATCATCGACAATCAAAAACAACCTGTCGGCACCCGTATTTTCGGACCCATCGCAAGAGAATTGAGAGATAAAGATTACATGAAGATCATTTCTCTCGCTCCCGAAGTGCTGTAGGAGGTAGGAAAATGAAATTCAGTATCAGAAAAGACGATTATGTAAAAATCATCGCCGGACAAGATAAAGGTAAATTCGGACAGGTTCTCTCCGTTTCTGCTGATGGCAGAGCGGCAGTAGAAGGCGCCGGGCTCACCGTCAACAAGAAAGCAGTCAAAGCCAGAAAAGCTAACGACAAGAGCGGTATTGTTGATCTGCCCAGAACCTACGACGTGTCCAATCTCATGCCTGTTTGTTCCGTTTGCGGAAAACCCACCCGTGTTAAACACACCGTTGTGGATGGCAAGAAAGTACGTATGTGCGAGTGCGGAGCCGTACTCGAGACCAAAAAGCCGAAAGAGGCCAAAAAAGCTAAGGCTACCGTCCGTAAAAAGAAGGCAGCCGAAACAACAAATGAATAAGGAGGTAGACGACAATGGCTGATAATTATGTAAACAGATTGAAGGTTCGTTACGATTCCGAAGTCGTTCCCGCCCTTATGAAGGCGTTCGGCTATAAGAACGTAATGCAGGTCCCCAAACTCGAGAAAATCATCCTCAATATGCGTTTGGGCGATATCAAAGACAACTCCAAGAGCGTTCAGATCGCCATCAGCGAGTTGGAAAAGATCGCCGGACAAAAGCCCATTGAGACCAAAGCAAAGAAATCCATTGCTAACTTTAAAGTCCGTGACGGAATGACCGTCGGCGCGGCTGTTACTCTCCGCGGAGAGAAAATGTGGAACTTCTTCGATAAGCTCATCAGCATCGCATTGCCCCGTGTCCGCGACTTCAAAGGCGTCCCGGGCAGCAGCTTCGACGGCAGAGGAAACTATGCCCTCGGTATCAAAGAGCAATTGATGTTCCCGGAAGTTTCTTACGATCAAATCGAGAAAGTCAGAGGCTTTGACGTGTGCATCGTCACCACGGCTAAGACCGACGAAGAGGCAAAAGAGCTACTGAAACAGCTCGGTATGCCTTTTGCCAAGTAGGAGGTAGATTATGGCGAAAAAAGCACTTAAAAACAAGCAGGCTCGTCCGCAAAAATATTCCACCAGAGAATACACTCGTTGCAATATCTGCGGTCGTCCCCACGCTGTTCTGAAAAAATACGGTATTTGCAGAGTATGCTTCAGAGAATTAGCCTACAAAGGTGAAATTCCCGGAGTCAGAAAGGCAAGTTGGTAAGAGGAGGTAAATTATGGTATTAACAGATCCTATCGCAGATATGCTGACCCGTATCAGAAACGGACTGACGGCGAGACACGAGACGGTTACCGTTCCGATGTCTGTCACCAAAAAGGCTATTGCGGACATCCTCGTAGAAGAAGGATATATCAAGAGCGCGACCGTTATTAAAGACGAAAAGAACGTTCAGGACGACATTCTGATCGAACTGAAATACGGACCGAACTTCAGCAAAGTCATTTCCGGACTGCGCAGAATTTCTCGTCCCGGACTTCGTATCTACGCTCGCGTTGACCAACTGCCGAAGGTACTCAACGGATTGGGAATCGCTATCATTTCCACGTCCAAAGGTATCATGACCGACAAAAAAGCCCGTGCGGCCAAAGTCGGTGGCGAAGTACTCGCTTATATCTGGTAAGGAGGATATTATGTCGAGAATAGGTAAATTACCCATCAAAATAGAAGACGGCGTCAAAGTCGAATTCGCAAACAGAGTCGTTACCGTCACCGGTAAACTCGGCACACTTTCGCAGGTGATCGAGAACAGTGCGATCGACGTTGAAATCAAAGACGGTTTCATCCACGTTCTTTGCGCCGATAACGCCGGAAAAGAAGGACACGCCGCTCACGGCCTTTACAGAGCCCTCATCTTCAACATGATCGTGGGCGTAACCAAAGGTTATGAAAAAGGCTTGGTCCTCGCAGGCGTCGGTTACAAAGCGCAGCTCACCGGAAAGGATCTCGTCCTCAGCGTAGGATATTCCCATACGGTCACCGTAAAAGCGCCGCAAGGCATCACTTTCGAGTGTCCGAAACCGGAAGAGATCAAAGTCAAAGGTATCAGCAAAGAGTTGGTCGGACAGACCGCCGCTAATATCAAAGCTATCAGGAAGTCGGAACCCTACCACGGATATGGTATCCATTATGCAGACGAGACCATTCTCCGCAAGGAAGGCAAGACCAACGGTAAATAAAGGAGCGTAAATCATGGTAGGAAAAAATGATAAAAACAAAGTGAGAAAAGCTAGACACGATCGTATTCGTTTCTACATCAAAGGTACGGCGGAAAAACCCCGTCTTAACGTCTACAGATCCCTCAATCATATCTACGCTCAGGTTATTGACGATACGGCTAACAATGGCGAAGGCGCCACGATCGCCGCAGCGTCCACCGTCGAGAAAGAGATCGCGGCAAAAATTGCCGAGATGACGAAGACCGAAGCAGCCAAAGAAGTCGGCAAAATCGTTGCTCAACGCGCCCTGGAAAAAGGCATCAAAGCAGTGGTTTTCGACAGAGGCGGATATCTGTACACCGGACGCGTAGCGGCGGTGGCAGACGGTGCGAGAGAAGCCGGTCTTGCGTTTTAGGAGGTTGATATGGCAAGAAACGAAAAATTCAGAAAAGAAGAGAAGAGAGACGAGCTGATCAAAAAGACAGTTTCCGTCAACCGTGTTACCAAAACGGTAAAAGGTGGACGCAATATGCGTTTTGCCGCTCTCGTAGTCGTCGGTGACGGCAAAAACAGAGTCGGTTGCGGACTTGGCAAAGCCAAAGAGGTACCGGATGCCATCGAAAAGGCAACGGAAGCCGCTAAAAAGTCCATGATCACCATTTCCATCGTCAATCAGACCATCCCTCACGCGATCCAAGGCGTATATGGCAGAGGAAAAGTTCTTCTGATGCCTGCTTCCGAAGGTACCGGCGTTATTGCCGGCGGCGCAGTCCGTGCCGTATTGGAAGCAACCGGCATTAAAGACATCCGTACCAAGAGTATCGGCAGCAACAACCCGATCAACTGCGTAAAAGCCACTCTCGAAGGCCTCGCCGGACTTCGTACACCCGAAGAGATCGCAGAGATCCGCGGCATCAGCGTGGAAGATCTGTAAGGAGGCTTTATTATGGCAAAAATCAGTATTACGCTTACTAAATCCCTGAACGGACGCATCGCCAACCAAAAGGCGAACGCAGAGGCTTTAGGGCTGACGAAGATCGGCAAAACCGTTGTCAGAGAAGATACTCCCGCTGTGCGCGGAAGCATCGCCAAGATAGCGCATCTTGTCGAAGTAAAAGAGATTAAGGAGAATTAAGCTATGAAGTTGCATAATATTCAACCTGTCGAGGGTGCGACAACTCCCGCGAAGAGACTGGGTAGAGGAATCGGTTCCGGACTCGGTAAGACCAGCGGTAAGGGTCACAAAGGTCAATGGGCAAGAAGCGGCGGTGGTGTTCGTCCCGGTTTTGAGGGCGGCCAAATGCCCCTTACGCGTAGACTTCCGAAAAGAGGTTTCAAAAATGCTCTTTTTAAGAAAGTTTATAACACTGTCAACGTGGGCGTTTTTGAAGAACTCTTCAACGACGGAGACGTTGTTACCATCGAAGCATTAAAAGAAAAGGGTTATATCAGTAAAATAGAGGAGTACGGCATGAAGGTCCTTGGCGACGGCGAAATCACCAAGAAATTGACCGTCAAAGCCGCGAAGTTCACCGCTTCGGCAAAAGAAAAGATCGAGAAAGCCGGTGGACAAGCAGTAGAAGTGAATAATGAGGTAGCCGAATAATGCTGCAAACCATTAAAAACGCTTTTACCGCACCTGACATCAGAAAGAAAATACTGATTACCCTGTTTTTACTTTTGTTGTACAGAGTAGGTTGTTTCGTGCCGGTTCCCGGTTTGAACTTTGAGACGTTTTCCGCGACTCAAAGTTCTTCAACGAACGATTTATTTTCTATGATGAGCACCATCACGGGCGGATCTTTACAGTATGGTACCATATTCGCACTCGGTATCTTACCGTTCATTAACGCGTCCATTATCATGCAGTTGCTCACCCTGGTTTTCCCCAAATTGGAGAGACTGTCGAAGGAAGGCGAAGAAGGTAGAGAAAAGATCAATCAATACACTCGTATTTTCTCCGTCGTTTTAGGTATTGTTCAGGGCATAGGCGTCGTTATCAGCTGGAAAGACAGCATCTCCGGCGTATTCGTCGGCGGAGGTAACACTGCCGATCAGGTGTTTACGATGATCTTTATCGTACTCATCTTGACGGGCGGCAGCTGTCTGGTTATGTGGTTGAGCGAGAGGATCACGGAGTACGGTATCGGAAACGGCTCCTCCCTCATCATTTTCGTCGGTATCGTATCCACTCTCGGTGATACGTTATTGAATGCTATGACGAAAATCATTCCCGACCAGATCAAAACGCAAAACACGACGGAAGGTATCTGGTACCTCCTCGGATTTGTGTTGATGGTCATCCTTTTGTTCGGATTGATCGTATTCGTCGACTCCAGTGAGAGACGTATCCCCGTTGTGTATGCAAAACGCGTCAGAGGAAACAAAATGTACGGCGGACAAAACACCTTTATTCCGATAAAGGTCAACTCCGGTGGCGTTATGCCCATCATCTTTGCGTCCAGCCTTATTATGTTCCCCCAGATGATCATGCAATTTGCCGATCCCAGCTACGAGAGCGGATTCGTGCAATGGTGGTACAAATGGATGGGCGTAGGAAGCTATCTCTATGGACCGATCATGTTCCTTTTGATCATCTTCTTCGCGTTCTTCTATGCGCAGATCCAATTCAATCCCGATGACGTGGCGCGTATGATCCAACAGAACGGCGGTTCCATTCCCGGATTCCGTCCCGGTAGAAATACCAGCGATCACCTGCGTAAGATCAACAACCGCATCACGCTATTCGGCGCAATTTATTTGGGTGTCATCGCGTTGATCCCGATCTACGTCCTCGGTTACGTACCCGGGTTTAAAGCGCTCAACCTCAACAATTCCTTCACGGCAACCGGATTACTCATCGTCGTCAGCGTTGCGCTTGAGCTGGATAAACAGTTGCAGAGTCAGTTGATGATCAAAGCCAACAAGGGATTCTTAAAGTAAAAATGAAAATTATTTTATTGGGTGCGCCCGGTGCCGGCAAAGGCACGCAAGCGGCAAAAATAGTATCTGATTACGGCATCGCGCACGTCTCCACCGGAGACGCGCTGCGTGCTAATATCAAAGCAGAGACCGAACTCGGGAAGTTCGCCAAGTCCTTTATCGACAAAGGACAATTGGTACCCGACGAAGTCGTCGTTAATATTGTTGCCGACCGCATCACCAAAGAGGACTGCAAAAAGGGCTTTTTGCTCGACGGCTTTCCACGTACGGTGGCGCAAGCAGACGCACTCGCCAAACTGACGGATATCGATTTCGTTATCAACATTGATGTCGATCCGAAAGTCATCGTTAAACGTATCGGCGGTCGTCGTATGTGCGTTTGTGGAGAGACCTATCACGTATCGACTTATGATAAAGATACTTGCGCGAAGTGCGGAAAGCCCCTTTATCTGAGAGATGACGATAACGAAGAGACGGTCCAGGCGCGTCTGGACGTGTACAAAAACCAGACCGAACCGCTCATCGCCTACTATTCCGCACTCGGGAAACTGGCAACGGTGGATGGAGACAGACCGGTTGACGATGTTTATAAAGACGTAAAGGAAGTATTGGATGGTCACTGTTAAGAGTGCTGCGCAATTGGACGCCATGCGTAGAGCCGGCGGCATATTGAGAGATACTCTCGATCTGCTCGTTGAGAGCGTTCAAATCGGAATGAGTACGCACGATATTGACATGATTGCACGTGAGTTTCTTAAAAAACAACACGCGATACCATCCTTTCTCAATTACGACGGATTCCCCGGTGCCGTTTGCACCTCTATTGACGAAGAGGTCGTACACGGGATACCATCCAAACACAGGATCATCGAGGATGGAATGCTCCTGAAACTCGATTGCGGAGCCGGCATCGACGGCGTTCATTCGGACGCGGCGAGAACGGTGTGCGTCGGGAAGGTGAGCGAAGAAAAGAGGAAGCTCGCCGAGGTGTGCAAACAGAGTTTCTTTGAGGGGATGAAAGTCCTCAAAGAAGGGACGCGGTTAGGGAACCTCGGATACGCTATCCAAAGCTATGTGGAATCAAACGGATTCAGTGTGGTCCGGGATCTGGTCGGACACGGCATCGGTACGAGAGTACACGAGGACCCCAACGTTCCCAATTACGGGATCGAAGGCAGGGGAATGAGATTGTTTAAGAACATGACCATTGCCGTAGAACCGATGATCAACGTCGGAACGTACGACGTCGTCTGCAAAGAGGACGGCTGGACGGTGGTGACCGCCGACGGGAAACCGTCCGCTCATTATGAGAACACGGTCATCATTACCGAAACGGGAGTGGAGATCCTCACCCTGTAAGAAAGGAGAAAAAATGGAGAGACCCATTACCGTTGGTTCCATCGTATACAGCAGAGCCGGAAGGGATGAAGGAAGATACTACATGGTCTACGAAATCCTCGACGGCAGTTACGTCACCATCGTTGACGGAGACGTGCGGAAGCTGGAAAAACCGAAAAAAAAGAAGATAAAGCACCTAAAAAACACAGGAGAGGTGCTGGACAACATTGCCGGTAAAATCATAACGTCGGCACGAATCTATGACGCGGAAATATTCAGCGCGCTCAGAAAATATAATTCTTAGTACCAAGTAGGAGGCAGTGTGTCAAAAGAAGACGTAATCGAAGTGGAAGGCGTGGTTACCGAGGTTCTGCCTGGAACAATGTTCAAGGTAAAACTCAATAACGGCGGACACGTTATCACCGCTTATCTTTGCGGAAAGATGCGCCAACGCACCATTAAAGTATGTGTGGGCGACTCGGTAAAAGTCGAGATGAGCCCCTATGATCTCAACAAAGGAAGAATTACTTATAGAAACAGAATATAGGAATTGGAGGTTATTATGAAAGTCAGACCGTCGGTTAAACCCATGTGTGACAAATGCAAAATCATCAAACGTAACGGAAAAGTCATGGTTATTTGTTCCAAATATCCCAAACATAAGCAAAAACAGGGCTGAAAACGTTTGCAAATAGCCGTTTGCTGTGGTATAATATCACAGCTTTTCGGAAGAAATCGATTTATATCCATAAATAAAACAGGGATAATCGGTCGAAAAAACAGCGAATTTTATCACTTTTTTGCTGGAATCTTTCGGACGGCATAAATAAGAAGTTCAATATGAAGGCGGCTGAACCGCGCTTTACCACCACCACAATTTAAAAAGAGCGGTTTCCTTCATGACTTTTATATAGATATTTAAACAAAATATTTTGGAGGACAAAGTTAGATGGCTCGTATAGCAGGTGTAGATTTACCCCGTGAAAAAAGAGTGGAAATCGGATTGACCTATATTTACGGTATCGGCAGAATCACTTCTAATAAGATTCTCGCTGCGACCGAAATCAGTCCGGACATCAGAGTTAAAGATCTCACAGAAGATCAGATCGCCAAAATTCGTGACTATATCGAAGAACACGTTGTTGTGGAAGGCGATCTCAGAAGGGACGTCGCGCTGAACATTAAGAGATTAAAAGATATCGGATGTTACAGAGGCGTCAGACATAGAAAGAATTTGCCCGTAAGAGGACAAAGCACAAAACAGAATGCCCGTACCCGTAAGGGTCCGAAGAAGACCGTCGGTCGTGGCAAGAAGAAGGAGTAAGGAGGTAACTTATGGCTACTGTAAAAAAGTCCGCAATTAAGAAGAGAAAAGACTTAAAGCGTATTGAAAAAGGACAGGTACACGTACATACCACCCATAACAATACCATAGTTACCGTTACCGATCTGCAAGGGAATACCATCAGCTGGGCATCCGCCGGTGTACTCGGGTACAAAGGCTCTCGTAAAGAAACCGCTTTTGCCGCAACGCAAGCTACGGAAAAAGCCGTTAACGATGCGAAAATGCACGGCGTAAGAAAGGTCGAAGTATACGTTAAAGGCACCGGACAGGGAAGAGAACCCAGCATTCGTGCGATCCAGGCATGCGACGTGGATATCACGATGATCAAGGACGTTTCCCCCATTCCGCACAATGGTTGCCGTCCGCCCAAACGCAGAAGACTGTAACAAGGAGGTAACACAATATGGCTAAATATACTGGACCCGTTTGCCGTCTTTGCAGACGTGAGGGTTGTAAATTATTTTTGAAGGGAGACAGATGCTTTTCCGAGAAATGCGGATTGAACAAACATCCCAATGCTCCCGGAATGCACGGCGCAGGAAGAAAGAAACCTTCTCCCTATAGCATTCAGCTCCGTGAAAAACAAAAGGCAAAGAGAATTTACGGTTTGACCGAAAAACAATTCCACAAATATTATGAGATGGCAGAAAGAATGCGTGGTAACACTGGTGAAAACATGCTCATCCTTATCGAAAGAAGACTGGACAACGTCATCTACAGAATGGGTATCGGCGTTTCTCGCGCTCAGGCACGTCAGATCGTTAACCACGGTCACGTTACCGTTAACGGAAAACGCGTTGACATCCCGAGTTATCTCATCAAAGCCGACGACGTAATCGCTATCAAAGAGAACAAACAAAGCAACGCTATGTTCACCGAGCTGAAAGAGAGCAAATTGGGCAAAGGTGTCGCATGGTTGGAGTTCGACAGCGCTCAGTTGTCCGGAAAGATCATCCGTTTGCCTGCACGCGAAGATATTGACATGGCTATCGCCGAACACATGATTGTCGAGTTGTACTCGAAATAATCGGTAAACTAATTTTATCAATGACAGGAGGATTTTAGTCACGATGATGGAAATCGGAAAACCTAAATTGACGGAAATCGCCGGTGCCGACGAATCGCAAGCGAGTTTTGTTGTAGAACCGTTGGAACGCGGATACGGTACCACTATCGGAAATGCACTGCGCAGAATTCTCTGCACGGCACTCCCGGGCGCGGCAATCATCGGTGTTGAGATCGAGGGCGTCAGACATGAATTTTCCACCATTCCCGGTGTAAAAGAAGACGTTGCGGAAATCATACTCAACCTGAAAGAAATAGCGGTAAAAGTCTTTTCGGAGGATCTTTTCACACAACAAAAGGTCAGACTGCACAAAGACGTCGGCGGAGTTATTACGGCGAGAGATATCGAATTGACCAGTGAAATCGAGATCATGAATCCGGATGCATATATCTGCACTTTGGAAGAAGGCTATACGCTCGACATGAAACTCAACATCGGTATCGGCAGAGGTTACGTTCCTTGCTCGGCAAATAAACCGGCGCAACAACAGCCTCTGGGATATATCGCCATCGATTCTCTGTTCTCACCCGTTCTCGCCGTCAGCTATGCTGTCGAAGTGACCCGTGTTGAGCAGTCCATCGACTACGATAAACTCACCATCAACGTTAAAACCAATGCGACCAGCTCTCCGAGAAAGGTTATCAGCCTCGCCGCGAAGATCATGAGCGACCACATGAAGCTCTTTATCGATCTCGTTGACGACATGGATAGCGTAGATATTTTGGTCAGCAAAGACAATGACGAACAAAAGAAAACCCTCTATATGAGCATAGAAGAGTTGGATCTCAGCGTCCGCCCGCTCAACTGCCTCAAACGCGCCGGTATCTTTACGGTAGAAGACTTGATCAGAAAGACCGAGGATGAGATGTTGAAAGTAAGGAATTTGGGACGCAAATCGCTCGACGAGGTAATTGAAAAACTCGCAAAACTCGGACTGTCGTTGAGCAACAAAGACGAGTAAGGAGAAGGAAAATGGCACAGAATAGAAAATTGGGAAGAACATCCGACCAGAGAATGGCACTGATTTGCAATCAGGCTGCCGAGCTGCTTTGGTATGGAAAAATCCAGACGACCGTTGACAGAGCAAAAGAAGTGAGAAAGATCGCCGAAAAGATGGTTACTCTCGCTGTCAACACCTATCAGGATACAGTTAAGGTAACCAAACAAAAGGTTAATCAGAAGAATGAAAAAGTAGACGTAGAGTTCACCAACGACGGACCGAAGAAACTCGCCGCCAGAAGAAAGATGATGGCTTGCTTGCCCGATCTTCAAGAATTGAAGAATCCCAAAGAGAGCAAAGAGTCTTTCCGCAGCAGAACGGCTGATATCAATCATCCGCTCATCGAGAAACTGTTCGGTGAATATGCTCCGAAATACGCAAAACGCGCTGAAGAGCTCCACACCGCCGGCGGTTACACCTGCATCATCCGCACCACGGAGAGACACGGTGACAATGCTCAGCTTTGCATTCTGAAAATGGTTGACTAATTCAACTTTAATTAAAAAAACGACCCTCGGTTTCGAGGGTTTTTTTTATTATAAAAAGTGGAAAGTGGAGAGTGGAATTAAGGATAATTATTCAATCTGTATTTAAATGGAAAAGTTTTTGGAAAGTGGGGGTACGGGGGCGAAGAACATTTTTACTAAAAAGGTTGTCGCCCCCGTATAGCCATTTATAAAAATTATATTTTTTCTGCGGCGGATTGGTCGAGGATGACGACGACGTCGGGGTGATTCTGAAGAACGGACGCAGGACAATCGGTGGTGACGGGTCCCTTTATCATGTTATAAACGGCGTCAGCCTTGTTTTTGCCGTTAGCGAGAAGCAGGAGCTTTTTCGCACGCATAATCTCCCCGATACCCATAGTCAGTGCAGACTTGGGGACTTCGTCAATGGTAGAGAAAAAGCGCGCGTTGTCGGAAATGGTCTTCTGCGTGAGTTGAACGCGATGGGTCTTGCTATCGAAGGGCGTTCCCGGCTCGTTAAAAGCGATATGCCCGTTTCCGCCAATGCCCAATACCTGAATGTCCACAGAGGCTTTTTCAAGAAGGGCAGAGTACCGTTTGCACTCCGCGGCGATATCGTCCGCCTGTCCGTTGGGAATATTGACGTTTTTCATGTCAATATCAATACGCGAGAACAGATTTTTTTTCATAAAGGAAATGTAACTTTCCGGATGTTCTTTGGGTAAACCGACGTATTCGTCAAGGTTGAAGGTAGTCACGTTTTTGTAAGAAGTCCCATTTTCGGCATGATCCTTTGCCATGGCGTCGTATAGAGGGATAGGCGTAGACCCGGTGGCAAGCCCAAGCGTGCAGGACGGGTTACTCTTTATGATTTTAATCATCTCGTTGAACGCCAAAGCGCCGAATTCTTCCGTTGATTGTGCAATAAGTATCCGCATAAGCGTCTCCTTTTTTCGTAATAGTTCGCCTTTATTATACAATTACCGACCGTTTTTCGTCAATTGTTATTGACGATACAAAATGGTGAATGTATAATAATTGAGGAGAAAATCATGAGAATAAAAAGATTGTTACTTATTGCGATTGCGGCGCTGCTGGCAGTAAATTTTGTTGCTTGCGGTCAAACAAAGACGACGAAAAAGAAAATAAACTACCTGCCACTTTACGACGAAAGCGGGCTTTTTTCAGAGGAAAACTATATTTACAACGCCGCGCTGGAGAAGAACGGCGCGCACCTTATTCAAGAGGAAAAAACGGAGTATCGCATACGCTATGAGGAGACGACGGACGAAAGCGTACTGGCGGCGATCGGAGAATTGGAGAATTACTTTGAGCGCATTTGCGGAGGCATCCCGGTAGAAGTTCTCAGCGGAGAAACGGATAACAACGAGATATACATCGGCAAAAATATTGATTCGACGATTACCCTGCAAAAAACGGGCGCGTACGTTATTACCATAGAGAAAAATAGGATATCCATTTGTGCGGACAACGTGTACGGACTGACAAACGGTATTTATGGGTTTATGGAAGATTACCTCGGGTGCCTCTTTTTAGACGCGGAGTCCACTTATATCCCGGCGGTCAAAACGGTGATTTTCGAGAAAGGCATAGACGTGCAGGAGCCGGCGTTCGAGAGCAGGGACGTAGGAGACAACCTGACGTGGAGCAATAAGCGTTTCGCACAAAAATTGCGCGTCAGACAGGACGAGTCCTTTTTGACAAACGGCTGCCACCGCAGTTTGGGAAGAATACCCAAGGAGATACTTGCAGAGCATCCGGAGTATTATGCGGAAATAAACGGCGAAAGAAGGACGGGAGACTATATGCTCCAGGGTCCGCAATTGTGCTTTTCCAACGAAGAAGTCATTGACCTATTGGAAGAAGCCGTTGTAAAAGAAGAACAGAACAAGACGACGGATCAAACGGTATGGTGGGATATCAGTCAGCAGGACAGCATGAACTACTGCCACTGCGAAAAATGCGCGGCAATCACGGAAGAAACGGGCAACCCGGCGGCGCCGATTTTCCGGTGCGTTAATATCATCGCCAAACGTCACCCGGAACTGAGGTTGTCCACCCTTGCCTACCACTACGGCTCTACGCCGCCGACCGATTTTACGTTCGAGGACAACGTGATGATAAAGTGGTGTATCATGAGTTCGTTCGGCAGTAACGATTACAGTGCGCCCCTTTCCGAGTCGAAATCGGATATCGGGAAAAAGCAATATAAAGAGATATTGGGATGGTCGGAACTGGTCGATCATATTTACGTATGGGACTATATCACCGACTTTTTCTATTATCAATTGCCCTTTCCGTGTCTGAATGCAATGCAGGGGAATATACAACTTTTGCGCGAATGCGAGGTGGACGGTATCCTGACGCTGAGCTGCTACAATGCGCGCGGATCGTGGGACAGGCTAAAAGCCAATTACGCCGCGCACCTCCTTTGGAACCCCGATATCAACACACGGGAGTTCATCGGTAAATTTTTGACCGTATATTTAGGAAAGGACGCCGCGCCCTTTATTTTGGAGATGTACGACCTTATGCACAGCGAACTCAGCTCGGCGCTTTGGGTCTACGACTTTGCCTTTACCCACGGAGAAAACGACTACCTTTCCTACGAAAACATGCTTAAATACTTCGATTTATGGGAAAAAGCGGCACAATCTACGGCCGATGAAACCTATCAAAAACGCCTTAGATACGAAAAAATCTCCCTTCTTTACGCGGCGATCGCACACTATTACGAGATAGGCGGAACGACGGAAGAAATGAAAGAAGAGATGGTCGCGTTGCTTGACGAATTCGGGATTACTTCACTTGGCGAGACCGGATTGGACAAAACCAATAACTATAGATAAAATTTCTTTAAAAAAAACTCCATTTAGACAGTCTTAAAAAAGACGGCGTTATTGACAAAAGCCGCCGTAAATAGTATTATATACAGTGAAGAATTGTTTTGTCGCGCGTACGCGCGTGCATAAAAGGAGGTAGGCATGAAAAAAAGACTGTTCTTTATCGGACTTTTCGTCCTTCTTTTTGCCATGCTCGTCTCCTGTAATACCCAAAAGAAAGTCAAGATCTCTTTCGACACACAGGGCGGAAGTAAGTGCAAAGCGGTCACCGTCGACCCGGAAGCACCCTCTTTGGAGCTACCTGTTCCGACAAGGGACCTGTATAAGTTCACCGGGTGGTTCACGGATGAAGAACTTTCCGAACAGGTAGAAAACCCGTTGCCCGCCGAAAAGTATCCGACTGAGGATACCACTTTTTACGCCGGGTGGGAGGAGATCCTGTACACCATTTTCTTCGAGGTAGACGGTAAAAGCATTTTCTCGAAAAATTATAAGCCGAACGCCACCGTCAGCGAGAACGACTATCCCTCGCTCGACGATTATCCCGGATACTACTGGGAGTATAAGAGTTTTACCGTGACGGGTACGGATACCGTTATCGCCAAAAAGGACGAATCGGTCGACCCGGATAAACCGGATACCTATTCGGTGGAGTATTTCGTTTCCGGAGAGCGGTACGCTTATTTCCAGGGCGAAGCCAACGAAGAGATAGGAACGCCGGACAAACCGGCCGCGCCCTCCGGATATTATTTTGTCGGATGGAGCCTCTATGAAGGGGGCGATGCCGTTACATCCTTACCTACCAGAATAGCTAGCGAGGACGTCGTGTACTATGCCCTTTTCCGCAACGTCCCGAACAGCACGGAATATCTGACCTATCGGGTCAAGAACGATGAGATCATCATTACCGGTCTGACGACGGATGGAAAATATCAGCAGGAAATCGGCGTGCCGGCAAAGATCGGCGGCAGAGACGTGACCGCAATCGGATACGATGATGAAGATTCCCGACCGGTGTCGGAACTGGCGGTTTTCCGTTCCAGTGCGCTGACCACCGTCTTTTTACCCTCCGGATTACGGAAGATCGGCTCGTGGGCGTTTTCCGATTGCAGCGCGCTGACCACGGTGGCCTTTATGGGGTCCAGTCTTTCTTTCATCGGCTACGGCGCGTTCGCCGGATGTACGGCGCTTGAGAAATTCACCGTGACCGATCAAGTCACCATGATAGAAGATCTGGCTTTTGCCGGATTGACCCGTTTCGGCAACGGGGAAAAAATACCGGAAGAGATAAAGACCATGCTCCCGTCCCAGTGGAGAAACGAAGGTTGGACCCTTTGCAACATGTCGCTTTCTTCCTTCAACGTCGGAGCCAATTCCGTACTCTCTACCGTCGGGGCCTATTGTTATTATAATTGCAGTCAGCTAACGGAGATAAAACTGTCGGCGTTTTTGGGCGAAATTAACTACCTTTCCTTTATCGGTAGCGCGCTGACGTCGCTTGATTTTTATCCGGACGGAAATTTCATTGCCGTCGACGGCGTCGTTTATTCGTCGAGAGGGCGCATTCTCAATTATTATCCCGTTTGCGGCAGGGCGGAGTTCACCGTGCCGGCGAGCGTGGAACAGATCAAAGCCAACGCTTTCCGCGGTAATGAAAACCTCATATCGATCACCCTTTCCGACGCCGTTTCTTTGATAGAAAAAGATTGCTTCCGCGAATGCAAAAAATTAGAAGAAATAATCATCAGCAACAATTCTTCGTTGTCAACGGTTGCCAGCGGCGCGTTCGCCGATTGTAAGTATCTCACCTCCGTCCGTTTCCCGAGAGGAATGGGGAATATTTCCGAGGGACTTTTTGCAAACGACAGCGCGTTAGAAACGGTGACTTTTGCCGGGAACAATATCGCCGTCATTAACGCGCGCGCATTTTATCAATGCACCGCCCTTACCAGTATCATCCTCCCTGCCAACGTGCAAAGGATAGGAGAAAGGGCTTTTTACGGTTGTTCTTCTTTGTACGAAATGGGATTGGACGCAAACGCATCCATTTTGCAGACCATTGAGGAGTATGCCTTCTGCGATTGCAGACAACTGGAAAAGGTCTATTTGCCCAGTACGTTGGAATACATCGGCGACGGCGCGTTCTTCGGCGAATCGGGAACGATGAAAATGGAACTGGAGAGCAACAACCTCGAGAGCCTGAGATACTTGGGGAGCAGAGCTTTTTCCAATACGTCCATAAAAGAAATCACGTTGAGAGATAAGCTGGTAACGATCGGCGAGTACGCTTTTGAAAACTGCGCCTCTCTCAAAAATTTCAGCTTCACCGTGCCGAAAGCGGATAACGCCTATACCGCTGTGCCGGTAGGGTTCTTGCGCGGATGCGAGATGCTGGAAAGAATTACCTTTACCATCAACATCACAACGATTCGCGACAGGGCGTTCGAGGGTTGCAAAAAGCTAAGCAAGGTCACTTTTGAGAAGAAGACGGAAGCGGACAGACAGGTGCAGACCATTAAAGAGATCGGCGCGTACGCCTTTGCCGGTTGTATCGCCCTTCTTAACGGCGACGATAAATCCAGACTTCTGCCTTCCTCGTTGACAACGATCGGCGAGGGCGCGTTCAAAGGTTGCGTCAAAATAGACAGAATCTATATTCCGCAGGATCTGGAAGTCATCAGTAAAGAGGCCTTTGCCGGTTGTACCAAGCTGGAATTGATCAGCTACGAAAACCCCAGCGAAAACAAACTGCACACCTTGCAGGAAAATTGCTTTGCCGGGTGTACGGAACTGGGGAAGAAGGAAAACGTATCCCTTCCGATTGACCTCAGACAGCGCGCGTACGGCGGTTTTGAGAAAAACCCGTTCTTCGGGTGTACCTCTCTCGTTGCTTTCTCCTTCCCGGAGGGCAACAACAACGGTCTGACCATCGTCGACGGCGTCGTTTATACCGATAGCACCCACACCTGTATCTACGCCTATCCCACGGCGAAAGAGGGCGGCAAAGTAAAGATCGCCAATACCGTTTCGGCAATAGACGACTATGCCTTCTACGGCGCGACGTTGACCGGATTGGAATTCATTGATAACGACCCGACGGAAAACAGCCTTACGATCACTTTGGTCAGTATCGGAGAGTATGCGTTTGCAGAAAGCTCATTAACCAGTGTAGAACTTTCCTCTCGTATCCGGAGTGTGGGCGGTCACGCCTTTGAAAACTGCCGCCTGTCCGAATTGACGATAAGGGACGACTATTATCGCAACGGCGACAGAACGGGCGACGGAAAGGAATATATTACGCAAGGTGCGCTGGATAACTCGCTGGTCATCGGCGACGCGGCGTTTTATAAGACCGCCCTCACGACGATCGAATTGCCCAACAGAATAACCTCTGTCGGCGCGAGCGCCTTTTCTTCGTGCTATAACCTCTCGTCCATTACCTTCCTTGCCGACGAAGTCCTCGGCGACACCTTGACGCTGTCTCTTGGCGACGCCGTCTTTTCCGGCGATACCTCTTTAAGAAGAATATCCTTCCCGTCCAGACTGATCCGTTTGGGCGAGTACGCGCTCTTTAATTGCTACAATCTGGAAAACGTTTTCTTTGCGTCCGGCTCAAAAGGATTGCGTATCGACGGGTATGCGATTTCGGAAAACCACTTCTTATACGAAATCACGTTGCCGTCGAATATCGTGTCTTTGGGCGAGGGCGTGTTCGCCAATAACACCAGACTCAAATACGTTTATTTCCCGGAAGATCTGACGGTAGCGACGACGTTAGCCATCCCTCCGCGCGCCTTTTGGGACGACAACAGACTGGATAGCCTGACCGTTCCTTACTACGTTACGGAGATCGGTGAAGAAGCCCTCCGCGGCTCCCGCTTGAACGAGATCACTTTCCAAGAAGGAATATATCCTCTCGTTATCGGTAGGTACGCTTTTGCCGAGACGGTCAATTTAAAGACCATTCTTCTGCCGAATAACTGCACGGTAATCGGAGACTATGCTTTTTATAAAGCGCAGGCACTGCAGACCATTTCTCATTCGGGAGAGTACTTTATTAAAGAGGAATTTACTTCCTATCATCCGGGCGACCCGATCAACGATATTCTGTACGTACAACAATATCATCCGGCGACGGGTGTGTACCGCTACGGCGAGAGCTATTATACCGCTACGCTGTTTTCCGATTATTCCGGCGTGGTGTATGGCACGACGGTCATTACTTCCGCGCTGTTTACCAAGAACGAAGCGGACGTTCTGGTTCCGGCAACGGGGACTTTCCAAAGAGGTATCTACTATTACAGCATACAAATACTCGGCGACGTGACGCCGGGAGAACCCTGCGGCGAGGGCGTTTATACCTGTCGGTACGCAATGAACGAGTCTATGCAGTATGAAGAGGGGGTCGAGTATTTCCTGTTCGTACAACACGGACTGTCCAGCGATATCGACGAGTTCTATTACCAGGTAGACGGCGTTTTCCTCACCTACTATTACCTGGATATCGGCGCTTACGCCTTCTCGCAAACGGCACTTAAGACGGTTAAGATAAACAGCAGGGCGCTTTCTATAGGGGACGGAATCTTCGAGAACGCGCTTTCCCTGACGGCAGTAGAGCTCGACGGAAGATTCAGCGTTATTCCGCAGGATGCCTTTTTAAACGATACCGCTCTGGAAAGGGTGGTGATAAACGATCGTGTCACGACGATAGCGGCGCGCGCATTTAAGAATAGTTCTTTACAAGTCGTCTCCGGGAACCCCGTCGTCAGCGAAGTGGGAGAAGAAGCCTTTTACGCTTCGGATATCCAACGGGTGGAACTGATTGCCACAACCAACGTAACGATAGGAAGGAGTGCCTTTGAAAATTGCTCGTCGCTTACTTCCGTCATCATCAATACGTCGGGTAACCTTACGCTGGAGGACTTCGCCTTCGGCAAGTGCGTATTACTTGACACCCTGTCCCTCGTATCGGCGAAATTGACCCTCGGCAAAGGTTTTGCTTATAATGCAAAGTCCCTCAGCAGCGGATTCTACGTCAGCGAGACGGGACTAAACGATACCTACAGCTATTCGGCGGAAAACATACTCTACACCGGCAACCATAAGGAGATCGTGTTCTATCCGGCAGGGAAGACCGGTTCCTTTATCGAATTGAGTACGGATATCGGTTCTATCGGGGCTTACGCTTTTTACGGGAACAGCTATTTGACGGGTGTGCTACTGAGAGGTTCCAGCGTCGTAGACGTGGGCGAAGAGAGCATTTCGGAGAGCAGTCTGACGTTGTACGTCGCTTCCAGTCTTGTCTCCTCGTATAAAAACGAAAAGGGCATCTCCAACGTGCAGGCCTTTAACGCCACCCTCTCCGGATTCGTTCTGTCCTTGCAAACGTCGGGAAAATATTATATAACTTCCTATCTCGGAACGCAGGAGAACCTCACCGTCCCCGGGAAGATCATTTCCGGAAACGACGTCTACGAGATCATCGGTATTGACAAAGAGGCGTTTAAGAACAATCTTTACGTCAGGAACGTCATTATCGACTCCGGAATTAAGACCATCAGCAACGGTTCTTTCAGAGGGTGTACGGCGCTCGAGAGCGTCTACATCGGAGAGAACGTCACCGGAATAAAGAGTTACGCATTCTACGGCTGCGTCAATCTGACCGAAGTCACCTTTGCGCCGAATAGTTCCGTCGTCAATATCGGGAACTACGCTTTTGCCGCCTGCCGGAAGCTACGGAGCATCTCCCTTCCCGGACGGTTGGAAACGATAGGTTCCTACGCTTTCTCCGAGAATGAACAACTGGAAGACGTCAATTTCCAAGAGGGAGTCTTTGAGATCAAAAACAATGCCTTCGAGCATTGCGATTCTTTGCGTACCATTGTATTCCCTCGGTCGATAACGACGCTAGGCAACTATTTGTTTAAGAACTGCGACGGACTGATATATGTCCGCTGTCTGTCCGAAAAAGTGCCTATGCTGGAAGAAAACACCTTCGTGGGCGTCCCGGACGGCATCTTCTTCTTCGTCCCGGGCAAAACCATCAATCAATACAGCGTGGACAGTCGGTGGCGGAAACACATCGACAAATTGATTTCCGCCGATTATATCTACGATCTCGAAGGAGAAACCGCCTTCTCCGCATACGTTTTGGCACCGATCGAGGGCAACAAATACCGTTTGGTCGCCTATATCGACGACAGCCCGATGGTCACCGTCGTGTCGGAAATCTCTGATTCGATACAAATTACCGCCATCGGAGAAAACGCATTCTCCTCCTTCGTAAAAGAGGTCACAATCGGCTACGGCATCACGGCAATAGATGCCAACGCGTTTAGTTACGCTACCAACTTAGAGAGGGTGACGCTTCCCGTTTCTTTGGTTTCTATCGGCTCCTACGCCTTTGCCGGACTGACTAAACTGACGGTGGTGCGCTACTCCGGAGAACAACAGTACGTTTTGGCCAATTCCATTGCCGAACAGTATAATCAGACGGGCAAATGGCAAGAAAGGCGTAACGAGTTCTTTATTTTAAGTAGCGGGAGCTATATACAAGCGCCGGAGGAATACTCCTCTTATTATAACTATTTCACCATGCGTAGCTATGCGATAACTTCCATAGCCGACCACGCTTTCTATAACTGCACCGCGCTGACGGAATTCGACTTCCCGAACAGTCTGAAAACGATCGGAAAGTACGCTTTCTCTTGCGACGCAGGCAAGACGATGGGACTTAGGAGCGTAATTTTCAGACATAGCGATATTACCGGGGACAAAGATCTGAATCAGACGATCAGTATTGACGACTACGCCTTTGCCAGGAACGCACTCCTGCCGTCGATAGAATTCAATTGCTACGTCACCTATCTCGGAGAGGGCGCATTCTCCGGGTGCATTACGATGACGTCGTTGTATCTGAATTATAAACCGAGCAAATACGTCGTGACTGCCGTTCCCAAAAACGCCCAACGCATATTCGAGGACTGCAGTAAGCTCAATCTTATCGTGCCGAACGAGAACGCCGTGAAGACTTATAGAGAAGAGTGGGGTTCGGGAGAAGGCAAATTAAACGTAAGAGACTCCATACTCAGTAAACTGGTCGCGGCGAACCCCTTTGTGTCGGGAGAATTCGTCTATGCCTACGTCAGCAGCAGTGAAAGAAAAGTCACCGTTGTAGGGTATTTGGGTAGCGATACGACCGTCGTATTCCCGTCCTCGGTCACTTGGGACGGTATCAGATATACCGTTTACCGCGTAGGAAGAAGCAATCAGAGCGGAACCAACGTGGATGGAATAGGAAGCGTCGTTCCTAACAACGTGACGCGTGTCACCATTCCCGGTTCGGTGGAAATTATCGGTAAAGAAGCGTTCATGAACTGCCTCAGTCTGCAAGAAGTAATCGTCAGCGGCGACGGACTGAAGACGGTAGAATCTTACGCCTTTGCAAACTGTCCGGAACTTATTAAAGTCAGATTCCCATCCTCTTTATTGCAAATAAACGACCATGCGTTTATGTCCTGTAATAAACTCAATGGCTATGATGAAGACGAGGATATCGGTTTTTACGTCGTAGATACCACGGCAAAGAAGGATTTGTCGCTCGGTTCCTACTGCTTTGCTTATTGCGAAGGGCTGACACATTTCAGAATGCCGGCGCAGCTGAGCGTTATCGGAGATCACGCCTTTTATAGATGCAGTTCCCTTGTTTCCGTTCGCTACGGCGACGAGTACTATCTCCCGGATAGCGGAGACGTCTTAGGCGACTCGTACGTCCGGCTCACCAAAATCGAAACGGAGGCATTCCGCGAGACGGCAATAACGGAGATTATGTTACCGGAAACGGTAACGCAGGTAGGAGATCGTGCGTTTGCGTACTGTCAGAACCTTTTGGCGGTATATTTGTTCCGTGAAACGGGGACGACCAACGCTTCGCCGACGGTTTTCGAAGGTATCGACACCAAGAATACGAAAGTGTACGTACCGATTGCCGAATCGGTGGTCAACGCGTATAAACTCAAAGAAGGATGGAAAGAAAAACAGGTCATACCACGCCGGTTTTACGGTGACTTTGCGTACGATATCAACGGTGGGACTACGGGTGCCGGCGGTACGGTAACGTTGACTGCCTATCGCGGAACGGAAAAAGATCTTATTGTTCCTAACTCCATTCAAATCGACGGATTCACCTATTTCGTAACGGCAATAGCCGCTTATTTCGGAACGCCTATCTTGGAGACGGTCATCTTTACGGCGGAATCCCACGTCTATAAAATAGAAAGCTATGCTTTTGCCGGATGTACTTCTTTAAAAGAAATCCGGTTGCCCGGTTCGGAAATAGGCAGCTCGCTGTCCACAACCGAAGTGGAGATCGGTTTACGCGCATTTGAGGATTGCACCTCTCTCGTCGATGTCCATTTGCCTCAGTTCATGACTTATATAGCCGCTTATCTATTCCATAACTGCACTTCGTTAGAGGAGTTGACTTTGCCGGCGACGATAGGGCAGAACACCGGAAAAGAAAATACGATCGGCGATTACGGCGGCGTTGTCGGTAACGGTTCGTTTAACGGATGCCTTTCGCTCGCCAGACTGAGAATACTGTTTGATTATCCGAACAAATCGGGTTCGACGGCATACGGCAGCAGCGTGTTCTACCATGCCGGACGAGACGTAAACGGCGGATTAAAAATCATTGTCCCGAGCGGAAACCTGACAACTTACGAAAACAACTGGAGACCGGGAAACGGCGACTCCTTCTCCTTTGTCATCGACTCCTTCTTATTCGGTGACTACTTGATGCAAGAGGATACCGAACGGAACGGATACACGGTCGTTCAGTACCGCGGATCGGAAGGCATGATCGATATGGGCGCCGACTTTGCAGGAAGAAAGGTGGTGTCTTTGGACGACTCTATCTTTGACATCAATCTGACGATACTTTGGGACGACTTTACTTTGCAGGCCAATCATGACGGAAACGGTTCGTTTACACTGGTTGAGTACAGAGGAACGGAGGATCTGGACCTGACGACGTTGACCGTTTTGGGTAGAAAGATCACCAGAATCCATTCAGACGTCGTCATTACGGAAGAGATCACCATAAACGTGGACGATACGATACAGTATGCGTCCGCTTTAACAAACAGAATATCAATTTCGGGAGGAATATAATGAGATTTCATACAGTGGACATTGTCGGGAAAAAAGTCGACTTGCCCGTCTATCAGATCGGAGAAAATTTATCCATTGCCTTTTTTAATTTGCACGGTGCGCAGGAACTGACGGAGTACTGTGGTAAAGAACTGGCCAAGCGTATCAAAGAAAAAAACGTTGACGTCATCATTACGGCGGAGAGTAAGGGATTGCAACTGGCGCACGTTGTAGCAAGAGAATTGGGACACGATTTTTATGCCGTTGCCCGTAAGAGTAAAAAACTGTATATGCAAGATGGCATATCGACAACGACGCAGTCGATAACCACCGCCGGAGAACAGACGATGTACCTTTCGGCGCACGACGTGGCGTTGATAAAAGGGAAAAACGTAGCCATTGTTGACGACGTTATTTCCACCGGAGGAAGCCTTGCTTCCCTGGAAAAATTAGTGGAGATCGCCGGCGGAAACACCGTGTGCAGAGCCTTTGTTTTGGCAGAGGGGGCGGCAAAAGACAGAGCGGACGTTCTGTATTTAGGCACCATACCGTTGCTCTAGAAGGGAGCTTTTTTATATGGAAGTATATTCCCTCGGGAGCGGATCAAAAGGGAATTGCATGGTCGTGACGAACGGTAAAAACAGCGTCATGATCGACGCCGGGTTGGGCGGAAGAACGATGATGTCAAAGCTGGCCCAAATCGGAATATTACCCCACGAACTGGATGCCGTGTTAATAACGCACGAACATTCCGACCACATCAGGTCAGTGGGGGAGATCGCCGCAGTGGCGCCCATTTACAGCCATGCGGACACGCTGGACGCAATCGGCCGCGTCGTGGCGTTACCCTATAAACAGACGCTGGAAATAGACGAAAAGGGATTCAGTTTGGGTTCACTGGACATCTTTCCCTTTCGGGTCAGTCACGATGCCGTTCATCCTATGGGGTACGTTATTAAAGACGAAAACGATTCCGTTTGCTATTTGACCGATACCGGGTATATCAGTAAAGGTATGATGAAGATGGCAACCGGCTGCAAAAAGGTGATTTTAGAGAGCAATCACGACAAAGAAATGCTCGTCAGAGGCGGATATCCGGAGTATTTAAAACGGCGGATATTGTCCGATACGGGACACCTCTGTAACGAAGAAAGCGCCCTTGCTTGCGCGGACCTGGTTAAAGAAGGCACGACGGAAGTACTGCTGGCGCACCTCAGTGAAAATAATAATTTAAGCGAATTGGCGTATTGGACCACCCGTTCCTATCTGAAAAAATGCGGTATAGGAAAAGAGGTCAAAATAAAGGTCGCATCGCAAAGGGATACGGTGGTCCTCTCATGAAAAAGGGCAGCTTTACTCAACTATTCACCCTCTTGTGTTATGCCGTAGCTATCGGCGCGGAACTTGTTTTTTCCATGCTCGTAGGGCAGTCGTACGCCGCAGGGCAAATGGCGTCGGATACCTACGTCTATCTATGTTACCTTATACCTCAGCTCTGCTACCTTGTTTCTATCGCGGTATTCGCGCTGATACAGAGAATACCGGCAGGCGTCGTTTTCCGTCCGCAAAAAGTAAAACCGATGCACTACCTCTACGCGCTATTGGTGGGATTGGGATTGTTCTTTGTGGCGTTGCTACCGAACCACTACTTGCAACTGGCGTTTGCTTCTTCGGGGACCAAAAGCGAAGTTATTTTGCCGTCGCTTGGAACAGCAGGAGAGATCACGATCGCCATTTTACTTATTTGCGTATTGCCCGCATTCGGAGAGGAAATGTTGTTCCGTAAGACGTTTTGCGAGGGCATGAAAGGGAATAATGAATGGGTAATAGTGTTACTCGGCGGATTGTTTTTCAGTTGGACGCACTTTAATTTAGTGCAAACGGTGCACCAATTCGTCCTCGGTTGCGTATTATGTTTTTTGTACGTCAGAACGGAGAACGTAACGCTGACCGTCATGATCCATATGTTCAACAATCTGTTAGCCCTCTTCCTCGAAAGTTGGACGAGAGGGGCGATTGATTGGGGCAACGTGGAGACCCTCGCTATTTCTTGCGTTGCCGGTCTGGTACTGATGGCGGCGGGACTGTTCCTCTTTTTCCGCAAAACGAAAAAGGTCGAGGGCGAAGGGAAAGTTACGCCGTATACTATCGGAATGATCGCATTTGTCGGCGTCGTCTGGTTGGTGTCGGTGATAACGAGCTTTTTCTGATGAGGAGTAATTATGTCGAAGACATTTAAAACGTGTACTATATTTTCCATATCGACCGTTTGGTTTGTGCTGATGCGGATGGTCTTTTCTTACGTAAATATCGGCGATTATCCGTCTTCGTGGGTGTTTTCGTTTTTAGTGCAAGTCGTCGGAATGGGCATTATACCCCTGCTGCTTTGTCGTTTTTGGGTGAAAGAAGACCCTTTCACGGCATTCTGTTTTAAAAGAAGGCTCAAGCCGATCGTCTACGTTTTAACCGTTGTTTTGGGCGTTGTGGTCAGCTTCCTATTGAGCTCCGTTTCCGCCGTATGGCAGACCGTTTTGCGCATGATTGGCTACACGCAGACCAACTCCGCAGGGACGGTATATCCGTATACAGGCGGCATCTGGATACTGGCAATGGAAATCATCACCAGCGCTATTTTCCCCGGTATTTTTGAAGAAATAAACTATCGCGGACTGGGCGCGCAGATGTTCTCCGACGTGGAGGACGACCGTATAAAAATCATTTTTATCGGGGCGCTGTTCGGGCTTGGACACCAATTCATCGCGCAAACGGGGTACGCCTTTGTCGCCGGAGTGATCTTAGCGTTTCTACTCGTAAAAACGCGCAGTATCATCCCCGGCATGATTATCCACTTTATGAATAATTTTATCGCTGTATTCGCCGATTATTCCTCCCAAACGGGCGGAACTTTCGCCGCCGTCAGAGAGAGCATCCTTTCCGTTTTCTTTAAGAACTTTTTCCTGCTCTTTTTGTTTATTGCCATGCAAACTGCATTGACGCTTTTACTGCTGCGCCTTATCAGAAAGTACTCGCAGGCGGAAGACAAGGAGATACCGGACGGCAAAGAGGAATTTTATTACCCCAACAAAAAACAGTACGTCGACGATATTTTCGGCGATCTGGAAGCGGTCAGAGAGCCGGAAAAAGACGGGAGCAAATGGTACGAGTACGCACCCCTTTACGGCGCGGCGGCCATCATGATCGTGACGACGATATTTACTTTTGTGTGGGGCGTAGGCAGATAGAGATGATAAAAATAAATATCATTGCCGTCGGCAGGTTAAAAGAAAAGTACTGGATCGACGGCGTCAAAGAATACGCAAAACGCCTGGATAAGTATTGCGAATGCAAAATAACGGAGATACCGGACGGCAGAACGCCGGAAGAAGAAGGGGCGGAGATCCTCAAAAAACTGACCGGTTACGTGATCGCCTGCGACGTTCAGGGCAAACTGATCTCTTCGGAAGATCTGGCGGAACTTATTGACAAAAAAACGAGCATGGGAAAGAGCGAACTGACCTTTCTCATCGGAGGAAGCGAAGGGCTGTGCGAAGAAGTCCGTAAACGCGCCGAAGAAAAGATTTCCTTTGGCAGGGTGACCTTTCCGCACAGAATGATGAGGGTAATATTGTGCGAGCAGATATACCGCGCTTTTACCATCATTCATCATACGCCCTATCACAAATAGAAGGTTTTTTGCATAGATTGCACTATGAAAAAAACCATCATAGGATATTCCCGTTTAGGGCGGGAAATACCCCTTTTCCAAACGGGAGAGGGGGACGCCGTCGTACTCTTGGTAGGCGGAATACACGCAAGAGAGCATATAACGTGCGATCTCGTGCAAGCATTGTCAACGGAAACAGGGTGCGACGTTATACCCTGTCTGAACCCGGACGGACGAGCGATCGTACGGGGAGAGGAAAAGCCGAGGATACCCTTTTCGGGAGACCTGAGACAGTGGAAAGCCAATGCGCTTGGGGTCGATCTTAACGTCAACTTCGATGCCGAATGGGGAAAGGGCGTCAGTAACGTATGGAAGGCGGGGGCGGAAAACTACGTAGGGCCTTGCCCGGAGAGCGAACCGGAAACGAAAGCCGTCTGCGCGCTGATCAGGCAAAAACGGTATCCCGTTGTCGTCAGCTATCATACGCTGGGAGAAGAAGTGTACTGGGGATTCGGCGACAATTACCGATACCGACAGGAGGCATTGTTATATGCCGACAAGATAGGGTATCCGCTCAAAAAGAGCGTCGGGTCTGCGGGCGGACTGAAAGATTGGTACTGCAAAAACTTTTCCGGACTGGGGCTGACCGTCGAGGTCGGCAGGACTGAGTGGGGGCATCCCTGTCCGCCGGAGAGGTTGGAAGAAATACTGAAAAAACACCGAGGGAGCCTTGTTCTCTTGGAAAGGATAGGACGTAAAATTGCACGAGAAAATGATGGGAGAGGCAATCAAACAGGCGCGGATCGCCTATAAGAAGGGAGAAGTGCCGATCGGGTGCGTTATTGCGCGCGGAGAGGAAATCGTGGCAAGAAGCCGTAACAGTAAGATTTCCGACAACGATTCTCTCGCGCACGCCGAGATAAAAGCCATAAAAAAAGCCCAGAAAAAACTAGGCACGAAATACCTCTACGACTGCACCCTATACGTTACGATCGAGCCGTGTGCTATGTGCGCCGGCGCATTAATAAATGCGCGAGTCGGGAAACTAATTTACGGCGCACGGGAACCTAAAACCGGGTGCTGCGGCAGTCTTTATGATTTGGTATCGGATGAGAGGATGAACCACCGCATACCGTATGAAGGGGGCGTATGCGGAGAGGAATGCGAGAGGATTATGAAAGAATTTTTTGAGGAAAGGAGAAACAAATGATAATCGTCGGTTTAGGAAATCCGGGAAAGGAATACGAGGACACGTTACATAATTGCGGATACAGAGTGCTAGATAAGCTCAGCGAGAGCCTCGGGAAAAAGATCATGAAAATAGAGTGTTCTTCTTTGACATGCGTTACCCAGATCGAGGGAGAAAAATTGGTGCTGGCAAAACCGCTGACGTATATGAATAACAGCGGTGAGGCGGTCAAGAGCCTTCTTGCGCGGTTTAATATGAAGCCGAAAGATCTGATCGTCATTTACGATGATATCGACATACCGCGGTATTCGCTGAGGGTTAGACTGTCAGGTAGCGCGGGGACGCACAACGGGATGCGTAGTGTGGTGGAGAAGATCGGAACGGAGAACTTTATCAGAGTGCGCGTAGGCGTCGGCAAAAACGAATACAATTTAAAAGACTACGTCTTAAGTAAAATAGGTTCGGAAGACAAAGAGCGGTTCGACCGGTTGTTTACTACCGCCGCGAAGATCGTGGAAGATTTTATTCGGGACGGCGATACGGAAAAATTGATGAGAGAAGGAAACAACGTAAAGTAAACGAATGTTGGATGAAATATTCTCCCTGAAAAAAGGGGAGCTTGGAGAGATCAAAAAGGGAATAGACAGCGGAAAAAACGTGTGCGTGTTTTGCGGATGCGAAAATGCCCGTTATCACGTAGCCGCGCTATGCGGCAGACCCTTTATCTACGTCGTTTCCGATACCGTCGCCGCAAGGCGCGCGTATGAACGAATTTCCGAGTACGGCGACGGCAAGGTCGCCCTTTTCCCGGAGAGAGAGGACGTTTTGATCGCCCGAAAGGCCACCGATTACGGTTTACTTTTTAACAGGCTTTCTCTTTTGAACGACTTGCGAGAAAAGAACCTTTCTTTGATCGTTACCGCGGACAGTCTGCTGCAAAAGTATCCGCGCGCCGAGCGGCTTTCGAAGGCCATCACCAGGTTAAAAGTAGGGGACAGGATAGAGATTTCGGTCCTTTGCGAAAAACTGACGGCGATGGGATATACCGGCGGCGGAGCGGAAGATCGCGCTTCGTTCGGCGTCAAAGGGGACACCGTGGACGTATGGGACGTCGGCGCGGAGCGGCCGGTAAGGATACTCTTTTTCGGCGATGAGATAGAACAGATACGGGTGCTTGCGCCCGACACCATGCTAAGCGAAGGCAAGATAGAAGAAGTCGCCCTATTTCCGGCGACGGATCTTTTCGTTACCAAAGAGGAAGCCAAAGGAGTGTTGGCGGCGGCAAACCGCGCCCGGAAAAATGCCGGATCGGAAGTAAGCAGAGTCTTTGCCGAGAGCGCGGAGAAATTTCTTTCCGACCCTTCCTCCCCCCTTAACACCTACTTTTTGCCCTTTTTATCGGACTATTGCGATAGGATATACGATCACTTGCCCGAGGGCGGCATCATTATCCTCGACGACTCCAGACAGATTGACGACAAGGTGCGTTTATTAAAGAACGCTTTTAACGCTCGCGTGGAAGCCATGCAAACGACGAGGCTTTTGCCGGCGCATACCGAGGCTATCTGGCAGGAGGCGACGGAATTTACGTGGCAGGTCCTCGGATTCGATCGCCTTTCCGGACGAACGGCAATGTATTTGCCGCAGGAGATATTCAACCTGCACGCCCTTTCTCTCCCACCTTTTTACAGTGACATGGAGGGATTCTTCGAGCGTATCCGTCAACAGACGGTATCCGGAATGAAGATTCGTATTTATCTTCCGAACGAAGGTGCCGCTACGACCTGGAAGCAGGCGTTTTCCGACCATGACATCGGCGTGCAAGAAAATTCTTCGGCGGCCTATCTGAGTTTTGTTATCGGCAACGTCAGCCACGGCTTTTTCTACCCGGCGGACAAACTGATGTGCGTCGGTATCAACGACCTGTCCCGCAAAACAACGGCGCCGGCAAGGAGCGCGGCGAGAAAGAGAGTGGTATTCGAGTTGCCCGGGAAAGGCGACTACGTCGTACACGACAGATACGGTATCGGTATCAGCGAAGGAATGCAACGGGTAAAGACCTCTTCGGGAGAGAGGGATTATTACGTCATTTTATATAAAGAAGGGGATCGACTGTATCTCCCTGCCGAGCAGCTTAACACGGTGGAAAAATACACCGGACAGGACAAGCCCACCTTGCATAGACTGGGCAGTAATGAATTTGAGAAGGTCAAAAAGAGAATACGGGAGAGCGTCAAAGAGATGGCTTTCGACCTCGTTAAACTCTATCGCTCCCGGTACAATAAAAAGGGTCACGTCTATCAGCCGGATACCGTATGGCAACAGGAATTGGAAGAGGACTTCGAGTTTACGGAAACGGACGACCAGCTCGCCGCCATCCGCGAAATAAAAGAGGACATGGAGAGCGGAAAAATAATGGACCGGCTCCTTTGCGGCGACGTCGGCTACGGTAAAACGGAAGTTGCTCTTCGGGCGATCTTCAAGACCATTATAGAAAATAAGCAAGCGGCGTTTTTGGCGCCCACCACTATTCTTGCGCAACAGCACTACAATCTTCTCTGCGCCAGATTCAATAAGTTCAAAATAAAAGTCGCCCTTCTTTCCCGTTTCGTCTCGCCGGCGGAACAAAGGGAGTCGCTCAAAAAGATCGCTTCCGGAGAGGTCAGCGTGGTAGTCGCCACCCATCGTCTACTCAGCGACGACGTGACTTTCCATGACCTCGGACTGCTCGTTCTCGACGAGGAACAGCGGTTCGGTGTGGAACAAAAGGAAAAAATGAAACTGTTCCGCAACACCGTCAACATCCTCAGCCTGTCGGCAACGCCCATCCCCAGGACCCTCCACATGGCTTTGTCCGGTATTCGGGATATTTCCGTATTGGAAACGCCGCCAAAAGAGCGTCTTCCGGTAGAGACGTACGTTACGGAGTATAGCGACGAACTCCTCTGCGACGCCGTCAAAAAGGAACTGGCGCGCGGAGGACAGGTGTTTATCCTCTATAATCACGTGGCCGGCATAGAACGGTTTTATGAAAAGGTCTGCGGACTTCTTGGCGATAAGGTGGCGGTAACGTACGCCCACGGGCGCATGGACGAAGTGACGCTGGAGGACAGGATCAGAGAGTTCTACGAAGGCAGAACGCAGGTGCTTGTTTCTACCACTATCATAGAAAACGGCGTTGATTTACCCAATGCAAACACCCTCTTTGTACTGGATTCGGACAGATTGGGTCTGTCGCAGATGTATCAGCTCCGCGGCAGGGTGGGCAGAAGAAACGTTTTAGCATACGCCTACTTTACCGTGCCGGAAGGAAAGGTGCTGACCTCGAACGCCATAAAGAGGTTGGAAGCGGTCATGGACAACACCCAACTGGGGAGCGGATTCGGCATAGCGATGCGCGACCTGGAAATCAGGGGTGCAGGCAACGTTTTGGGACGACAACAGCACGGACAAATGGAAAAAGTGGGCTACGAAATGTACCTTAAACTTGTCAAAGAGGGGATCGACGAGATGCAGGGCAAGCCCGTTCGTTCGGAGCGGGATATTACCTTGCACGTGGAAGGAAACTACGCTCTCGACGACGCCTTTATACCCGACACCAGAGCGCGGGTGGCTTTTTATAAAACGGTAGCTACGCTTTCCTCCGTAGAAGAAGGAAAAGCCTACTATCGCCATTTAAAAGAGTGCTACGGAACGCCGCCGGACAACACCGAAGGGATACTGAAATTGGCTATTATAAAGAATTTAGCGCAAAAAGCGGACGTAAAAGAGGTATATATCGGCGGTAAAAACGAGATACGGTTTTACGACCGCTCCTGCATGACTAACGAAAAACTGTTCGAAGCGATGGAAAAATACAAAAAGTACGCCATACTCCATCCGTCCGACCCGCCCTTTGTCACCTTCAATTGTGCCAGGCTGTCTTTAGCGCAAAAAATCAATATGATTCTGCTCTTTCTCTCCGCGCTATAATTATTATATATAATTTATTAGTTTCCTTTAATTCGCGCCAAACGCTTGATTTTACGCACAGAACGATGTATACTCTTATGAGATATTGTCTTAAAATAGATATATCGGAAAAAACAATACCCTTCCGAAGAGGAGAGAATTATTTATGAAAAAGAAGAGTTTGATCGTTCTGTTACTGCTCGTCGTTATGATCAGCGCCATTGCGCTTTCCGGTTGTTCGCTGGTTAAGCTCAACGAAAGTCGTCAAGCAAACCGCATTATGGCAACCGTTTCGCAAAAGCTGGAATTAAACGATGTTGCGAAAGATATGTTGAACGAAATCGGCATCACCGATTACAACATTTCCATTGATATCAACCGTCGTGAATTGATCACTTCGACGAATTACACCATCAATAGAATGAATCAACTGTATCAGTCCTACTATAATCAGTCCTATTCCTATGATTACGAAACGGTAATGAGCGACACGCTCGATTCTCTTATCGCCAACAAATATTACGTAATCCAAGCCATTCAATATCGTCTGAACAACTGCACGGAACAACAACTTAAATCCATGTATATGTTCGCCAATCCGGACGAATACAATGCTTATTACGATCACAAGATCAGCGCGGAAGGCGTTTTGACTATCGCCGAGCGTTACAGCGCTATGGGTACCGTTAATGAATCTCTTCAATCGCTATTGGACGGATACGTTGAAAATGAAGAAGAAGATCTGAGAAACGACCGCATCAGCGCCGCCGACAATAAAATTTCCGAATTCTATGCTCAGGGTTATTTTGTAAATAAAGTCTATATCGGTAAAGAAGCGGACGTGACCGAAAACGACAACACCGATCAGATCTACAAAAACGTTGCAGAAGAAGGGATCCTCGTCTTTACCGAGAACAAAGAGAAATTTGTCGATGGTCTTTATAAAGAAGACTTCGTTGTCGCCAGCGGCGATAGCTCGGACGAGAAATATACCGAAGTGGAGTATGAAAAAGTTTATGCTTTGATCGAATTGAAAAAGGATAACGACGTTGTTATCGTTCCCCGTCCGGTCAGCAGTGCCGTCCTCTCCCTCGAGAAGAAGGAGGATGCTGCTTTCATCGGAAAATATTTCCAGACCAGGACGGCGACCATTACTTATACCGGCAGGGTCGCCGCTGATAACGAAGACGGATATACTTCGGAAGAATTTTCTTCGGAGGGAGTCGATTATACCGTGGCTTTCCCGCGCAGTGCTTTGACGGAAAAGGCGGAAGAAGTCGATTATCTCGAGAAAGACGAGATCCGCTATGCTCAAAAAGCTACTTGGGATAAATTCTTAGGCCACTATGACAGCGAAAAGAAAGAGCTGAAAACGGAGACCGAAGCGTATGCTGCTTTGACGGATGAAGAAAAAGAGATCTTCGCCGGAATGGCAGAACTCTATTGCGAACTGTTCGCCACCACCTATAACGGCACCGACAAAAACGTCAAAGACGGATATCGTCAATTGAGAGAGACGTTAGCTTCGGCGAATATCGGTTACGTTTCCGAAAAGCCGGAAGACAAAAACAGCGACGAATATAAGAATTTCGTCAGTTACAGCGGCTTGTTCGTATATTACAACGACCAATTCATGAGCGTTCTTTTGGACGCGGTCAAATATGAAATGGGCGCAAAGGTGGCTGCCACAGACGAAGAAATCAGAACTGCTTACGTAGCCAAAGTTCTCCAGGACAAAGCCGCCTACGACTCTTTGAGCTATGCCGAACAGCTGGAAAAATTCTTCTACAGTGATTCTTCCACGAAGTCCGACCTAACCAGTGTGTTCTACATCCCGAAGGAAGCGTTGGAAACGGAATATGAGATCGATCCTACGGACAAGGCCTACAAACCGCTGTTCAACGAGGACGGCACGGTAAAGGATTCCGTCAAAATGGATGAAAACGGTATCGGTTACGTGAAAGAAAAAGACGGTAAGTTCTATATGCCCTACCTTATCAAAAACGGTGACAGAACATATACGATCAACACCTTCTACGTAGCGCATATCTTATTCAACTTCGAGAACGTAGAGAAGCTCTCTTCCATGCTCGACGGAGATAAAATCGACGGCTACATGGATTTGGACGAAGACAAGAAACTTCAACTGTACACCGAACTCGCGGCGTATATAGAAACCAACAAGCAAGTTGCTAAAGACGGAACGCTGCAAGAAGACGTGACCGAGATCAAAGATCTGTTCGAACTGAACGAAGACGGCAGCCTGGTCATGGAGAGCGTAAAAAATATTCTCAATCGTTTTGAAACGGAAGTGATCGTCGGATTGACGACCCGCGAAGAGATCTTGGAGAAATTCGAGGAATACACCGTCATGTACAACGACGACGGCGGAAAGATGAAAGACCCCGGATATATGATTATCGCCGGAGACGTTTCCGACAACTTGATTGCCGACTTCTCCAACGTATCCAAAGAGATCTACTTCACCATGGTCGCCGCAGGAAAGGATCCGTCGTCCGAGGCGGTCTTGAAATGCGCCTACGGTCCTTACGGAACGCACTACATTATGATCACCCTCACGCCTTTCTATCATTTCCAAATGATCGAAGTTGCCGACGGCGTCTATGCGCTTGCCGATACAACCGTCCTCAATTTGGAGGGAGATACGCAGTACGAACTGATTAAAGAAAGCCTCGAAACGGCTAAAACCAGTTCCGCTTACTCCGCATGGCAGGCGGAATTCACCGATGACGACATCAACAGCAATACTGTAAGAAACGAAAAGAACTACAAGAAATTGGTCAAAGATATAACCGATAATAAATAATTATTAAGCTATGGAATTTGATATTGAGCTGGTAGGAAAAGTCGGGAGCATGGCTCTGGTCAACAGAGACCACGACGACATCGATTATAATATTATCGCTCGTATCAGCCGTTCTCTTTGCCCCGGAATGATCTGGGTCACCAGCGGCGCTGCCGAGATTGGCAGACTGGACTATATCAAACGCACGGGAAAAGAGCTGATCGGAGACGTGGAAGAGATTAAAGCCGACTATGCGGCGCAGGGACAGAGCATCCTCATGACGCAGTATAGGCAATTTTCCGACAGTCGTTACAGTCTCCGTCAAATCCTCGTAGAACATCAACATTTTAACGACGTTGCCAAGAAGAACCATCTGAAAGAGGTTCTTCTTCGCTGTCCGGAGCAGGGAGCAATCCCCATTGTCAACTATAACGACCCTGTCAGCGACGAAGAGGTCCGGAAATTGGAGATAAGGTCCCTTCTTGCCTCTCGCGGAACGGCGGTAGAATGCGTGGATAACGACGAGACCGCCAGTCAGATTGCCTGCCTGGTTAAACCGCGTAATCTGCTCATTATGACGGGCGTAGACGGCATTTATCGGGATAAAAATGACAAAAACACGCTGATTAAAGAAATTTGCGGCAAAGACATCCCCGAGACGATCGAGGCGGTGGAATATTACAGAACGTTCTGCGACGGTGCCAGTCGGTCGGGAGCGCACGGCGCACGGGCTAAACTGAAGTACATTGAGGAGCCGCTCAAAAACGGAACGACGGTATTTATTGCCAATAGTAAATATAAAATCGGCGATATTCTGCAAGGGAATGCGCCTTGTACAAAGATTTTCGTCAAATAAAATAAGAAGTTGCCTCTCGGGGCAATTTTTTATAAAGGAAGGACCGATACAATGGAGAAACTGAAGCAGGACGACGTTTTAGAACTGACGATCGACGGATACGGAATGGACGGCGAAGGGGTGGCTCACGTCGACGACACCGTCATTTTCGTTCCCTTCGCCATGAAAGGGGAAAAGGTCCGCGCAAAAGTCACCTTTGTTAAACTGAACCTCGTCTTCTGCGAATTAAAAGAGGTCCTTATTCCTTCAGCTCTCCGTATTAAACCCGATTGCAATCGCTTCCCCAGGTGCGGCGGATGCGACATTCTGCATATGCAATACGAGGAGCAACTTCGCATAAAGAAAGAGAATATTAAGATGCTGTTTCGAAAAAACACCGGCATAGAACCGGAGATAGACGACGTAGTGCCTTCTCCGAAGCAACTTTGCTATCGCAACAAAATTCAGCTCCCGTTCGGCACGGTCAACGGCAAGGTTGCCGTAGGCTTTTTTAGGGAAAACAGCCACAAAATCGTATCCATAACCAAATGTTTTTTGCATGGTGAATGGGTGGAAAAGCTGATCGGCGTATTCCTTTCGTATGCCGAAAAATTCGGTGTGACCGCCTACAAAGAAGAAACCAAACAGGGTGTACTACGCCACCTTGTCGCTCGATACATTGATAATCAATATTGTATTGTCGTCGTCACCAATAATTGCCCGTTGCCGCGGACAAAGGAACTGCAACAAATGCTCGCCGATTCTATCGGGGAGAATTATTCTCTATACTATTCGCCCAAAGCGGAACACAACAACGTCATTATGGGGAAGAGCGTCGTCGCCGTCAAAGAAAGACCCTTCTTAATTAGCGTCCTCGGCGTAAAGGTCAGCCTCAATCCCTATTCCTTTTTGCAATTAAACGACGACGTACGCGACCTTATTTATACCGCCGTTGCCGATCGAATTCCCGACGGAAGCACCGTTATCGACGCCTATGCCGGCGTAGGAATACTGGGAGCGACCTTGGCAAAGCGCGGCGCGCGCGTATATAATATAGAAATAGTCCCCGAAGCAACCGCCGACGGCGACATCCTCGCAAAGGAAAATAAAATTGCCGATAAAGTCACCAACCTGAACGGCGACGCCGCCATTACATTACCCCAATTGCTAAAAGATTTAAATATAAATTCACCCGTTTACGTCATTCTGGACCCGCCGCGTAAGGGCATTTCTCCCGAAGTAGCAGCCGCCCTGAATTCTCTCCGTTGCCCGGTAGAACTATTCTATATCAGCTGCAACCCAGCGACGCTGACACGCGACCTAAAACTACTTTCCGAAACCTACCTGATAGAAAAAATCACGCCGTACGATATGTTCCCGCAGACCAAACACGTCGAAACGCTCGTTCAACTTTCTCACAAAATTCCGGGCAAATCTTCGTAATTAAAACGGACTTTGACAAGGACATGGCTAATCTTATTACCGGTTTGAGGATAGTTTTCAGCATCGGATTGTTGTTTTGTCCGGCGACGTCACCGGCGTTTTTTTGCATTATATCTCGGCGCGGGGGTTACGGATATGATCGGCGGGACGGTGGCGAGGATAACGCATACCGAAAGTGAGTTCGGTTCTAAACTGGACACTGCAGCGGATTGTGTTTTCGTGGCGGTTTGTTTGATTAAGTTGCTTCCCGTGCTTCACCTTACGGCGTGGCGATACGCGTGGGTAGTCGTGATTGCAGCGATAAAGGTCATCAACGTCATTTCCGGGTACGTTATGCAAAGGAAGATCGTGGACGTTCATTCGGTTATGAATAAGATGACCGGCGGAGTCCTTTTTGTTTTGCCGCTGACGGTTTCCGTGATTGACCCCGTTTTCAGTGTGTCGGCTGTGTGTTTGGTGGCGACTTTTGCGGCGGTTCAAGAAAATCGGTATATCATAAGATACGGTATGAAAGGTAAGACCGCCCTTTGATTTGAGGTTTTGTGTATGAAAATCGAATTCAGAAAAGCCAATAAGGAGGACGCCGAACGATTGATAGATATTTATAACGCCGAATCCTATGCCGATTATATCAGATATGGAGAGTGTCCGGGGCACGGAAAATCGAGGGAAATGATGGAGCGGTCCATAATAGAGTACCCTAAGTTTTTAATTAAGTATGATAACAAAGCGGTAGGATGTATTTCTTGCAGAGAGGCGGAAAAAAGAGTATATGAAGACGGATGTTTATGTGTTATCCCGGAGTATCAGGAAAAGGGAATAGGAACGTCCGCATTGACTTTCATAAAAATTATTATTCGGACTGAAAAAAAGTTTACTTTAATAACGCCGGAAGGTAAAATAGAAAATATAAGATCCTATACGGAAAAGTGCGGTTTTGCGTTGGAGTCTGTGGAAAAGGACGGGAACGTCACGGTCGCTCGATTGGTTTTGGAAAGATAAAGAGCTATGGAGAGCTATGAAAATTATATTAAGCAGAAAAGGATTTGATTCGGCAAACGGTGGAATAGTAAGTCCCATTATGGAGGATGGCACATTATTGTCATTTCCTATTCCATCCGATGATACAAATACCTATGATGATTTAGAATATAAAAATGATTCATATGCTAAAATTTTAAAGGATTTACGCTATCGGGACAAAGCCTCCTGTCATATTGACCCGGATTTAATTTGTTCAAGAAGAAAAGAAAAAATAGATAAGTGGATTCCTATATTTGGTCAATGTGCTCAGTCAGCCGCTTATTTATTGAATAAAGTAAAGGTTCAACCCGGTGACGTCTTCCTTTTCTTTGGCAATTATCATAGCGTAGCTAAAATAGACGGGAAATATTCCTATTTAAAAGGGACGAAAGATTTTTATAAGGATAAGGATTTACATGTTATTTGGGGGTATATGCAAATCGGAAAGATAATATCCGATCCGACAGAACAAAAACAATACTACTGGCACCCTCATTCTTCTACCGCTTATACGTCAAAGAAAAATAACGTAATGTTTATTGCCCGTGAAAAACTGTCCTTTAATAGTAAGTTGTCCGGCGCAGGGGTATTTAAGTTTTCGGAAAGAAGGGTTTTGACACTTAAAGGGTGCAACAAAGCAACATGGATAAAAAGAGATTTTTATGATGTTGATGCAATCATTGGGAAAAGAAAAAATTCAGTCAGCGAAATGAATAGAGATAAGGGAATATATTATGCCGGAATTTGGCAGGAATTAGCTTTGCGAGAAAGTTTTCGCGCAGAGGAATGGATGAGATCGTTATTTGAGGAATAAACCGGCAAGATCACAGTAAAAATTGACAGCAAACAGGAGTAAAAATGGCGTCGAGCAAAGAGTATTTGAATTATATTTTGGAACAGCTTTCCGACTTGGATGTCAATTATCGGGCGATGATGGGGGAATACGTCATTTATTATCGCGGAAAGGTGATCGGCGGCATTTATGATGATCGCTTTTTGGTCAAGGTGACGAAATCGTCGGTTGCTTTGATGCCGGACGCAGTAAGAGAACTCCCCTATGAGGGGGCGAAAGAGATGATCCTCGTAGATAGAGTGGAAGATAGAGAGTTTCTTGGAGAGCTTCTTAATTTAATGTTTGAAGAACTCCCGGCGGCAAAAAAGAGGTAAGGAATGCATATGAAAAAGGTCAAGAACATGAATAAAAAGGGCGTGAACTGGTTTAGAAAGGGAATAAAGGATATAAAGCTGATAAATTTCCTTTTACTGACCGTTGCCGGCATAGTCAATGCTTTTGGGGTGACAATCTTTTTGTTCCCGGTCAAGTTATATGACAGCGGAATATCCGGACTGTCGATGTTGCTGGATCAAGTGACGCTTGACGTGCTTACTTTGCCCGTTTTTCTCGTTATTCTGAACTTTCCTATCTTCTTGTTCGGCGCAAAAAAACAGGGGTTGACCTTTACCGTTTATTCTTTATTTGCCATAGGGATATATTCTTTGGCATCCTATTTGATTATGAACGTTCTGCCGATAGACGTAACGATCATTTCGCCCCTTGCCGGGTCCGATCTTTTGTTATGCGCCGTATTCGGCGGCGTGATATCCGGCATCGGTAGTGGACTAACCATTCGATTCGGCGGCGCAATAGACGGCATAGACGTATTATCCGTAATTTTTGCCAAAAAGCTGGGTATCTCAATCGGAACGTTCGTTATGATATTTAATATCATTCTTTATACGGCGTGCGGGATAGCGATCAGGAGCTGGATATTGCCCCTTTATTCCATCGTCACCTACTTTGTCGGCTCGAAGACGGTCGACTACGTCGTGGAAGGTTTCAGCAAGTCGAAATGCGCCATGATCGTAACGACAAAAGCCGATGAAATTTCTGCGGCGCTTTCTAAGCAGTTCGGCGCGAGTGGGACTATCGTAAACGCCGTAGGGGGCTTTTCTAAAGAGGATAAAGAAATCCTTTATTACATAATCAACCATTTTCAGATCAATAAATTAAGACACATCGTCCAAAGAATCGACGAAGAGGCGTTTATTTCGTTGCAGGACGTGACGGATATCATTAAAAAACCGTCGATCAATAAATAGGACCGGAGAGGCAATTGGGAGGGCATTTTGCGTTCTCCGACGGAATGGCAATATTGACAAAACAGAATAAAAAATATATAATACGAAAAGAATAATACTTCGGAAAAAAGAGGTGTAAAATGAGTGAGTGGGAAATTCTGATTGCGATTCTGATCGCCGTAGCGGCGGCAGCCATACTGGCAGTCCTGATACGCCATTTCATTAAAAAACGCGAGAATAAAAAGGCCATTGAAAAAAGCGGCGCAGAGGGGGGGAAGATCGTCTCCGATTTACTTGGAAAATTGTCCGCGGAAAACATCGTCTTAAACGACATCATTTTGGAAAAGAGCGGCAGGAGCTGCCAGATCGACCATATCGTCGTCAATCCGCGCGGTGTTTTTTGCATAGAGACCAAGCACTGCAAAGGTATCATCAGCGGAAAGCGCGAGGATAGAGAATGGGTCCAAACGGTGGAATGGAGTGACAAAAAACGCAGAATCGGGAACCCAATTAAGCAAAACGCCACGCATATTTATTTCCTGTCCAGAATTATTCCGAAAGAACTCAACGTGCGGATCCAGTCCATTATCGTCTTTGTCGACTCCGACCTTCGTTACGTGGACGAGCCGGAAGTCGTTTCTTTGGAAAACATGCCGCAAAGGCTCTTTACCGGAGAAAACGTCCTTACAAGCGAACAGATAGACTACATCGCCAAGAAGATCATCGACAGTAGCGGAGAGGTTTCTAAAAAAAGACATTTACAAAACATCAAAAAGACCAAGAAGAAAATAAAGAACATGATCTGTCCCAGATGCGGCTCTGCGCTGATTATGGAAAAAAGATCGGACGGAAAGTACTATAAGTGCAGTAACGACTCCTGTAAATTTTCTCAAAAGAAATAATAAAATAAATCGTATGGAGGATATTTGAAAATGAAAAAACGTATAACCTGCCTTGCATTTATTTCTCTTGCGCTCGTTTGCATACTGCTTTTTGCCGCCTGCACCCCGGCTTCGACCCCGGAGAAGGCGAAGGAGAATTTAGAGAATAACGACTATTCCGTCCTCACTGCCGGCGGCACTATTCCGGCGTTATTCGGGATAAAAAACGTCAGCAAGACCGTTATAGGGACTTACTCGACGGAAGACAATTTCGAGTTCGTCACCATACTCTATTTTGAAACGTCGCAGGACGCCAAAGACGCCGTTGAAAAAGCGAAAGAGTATGCCAAAGAAAGCGAAAAAGACAAAGAAGAAGAAATGAAGAAGGAAAAGAGCGAGAGCGACTGGACGTTCGGAAGAAAGGGTAACATGATTTGGTTCGGGACCAAAACCGGCGTAAAAGCAGCATCGTAAGAGGTAAAAATGATATTGACAGCACATAGCGGAGCGAACAAAACGCCGCCCAATAAACCGGGATTTTTTAAGGGAATGAAACACGTCAACGCCGACGCCATCGAGGTGGATATTCGGTGCATTAAGGGAGAGTATTATTTGACGCACGACAATAAACTCTTTCCGAAATTACATAAGCTGTTATCTCTCAGGTACGCTTTTGAGTTTATTAAAGAGTACGATTTTAAGATCAACTGCGATTTGAAAAAAGAGGGATATATGCGCTACGTCATGGACCTGGCCGAGGAAATGGGGGTAGAAGACCGGATCATCGTGACGGGGTCTGCCTGTGACAAAGAGGATCTGGAGGCGATGAGGTTCGGAGATCTGTACGTCAACCCCGAGTATTTGCCCGAACCTCGCCCGGAAAACGTAAAAGAAATGCGCCGTATCCTCGACGAGATGGGTCCGAGGGCAAAGGGAATCAACGTCAGCTACAAAAAGGTTTCCGATGAGTTTATACAAAAGTGTTTTGAAGAGAACGTACCGATTTCGCTGTTCACCGTCGACGACGAAAAACTGATTGCAAAATACGCCGCCTTTCCGGCGATCGTAAATATAACAACAAGGTCCGCGGATGCCGCTTTACGCATCCTCGGCAGGGAGCTAAGAAAATGAAGAAATACGACACATTGGTCATCGGACATCCGTCCTTTGACTTCAACATCGATTGGCAGGACAATCTCATTACCGAATTGGGCGGAGCCGTTTTTTATTCCTCGGCGAGCGCATATGCCGGGGGAAACAAAGTAGGCGTTGTAACCAAACTCGCCGAAAAAGACAAAGAGGCACTGAAACAATTTGTCATTCCGCAAGAAGACATTTTTTATATCCCCTCAAAAAAGTCCACTTCTATCCGCAACAAGTATTTTACCGCGGATAAAGAACGTCGGAAATGTACCTGCATCTCGCAGGCCGACCCCTTTACCGTCGCTGATATTCCGGACGTGGAGAGCAATATCTACCACTTTGCCGGGCTTATTTACGGCGATTATGCCGACGGGCTGATAGAAGAACTCTACAAACGCGGTAAAGTCGCTGTGGACGTACAGGGCTTTTTGCGCCACGCGAGCGGAGACAATACCGACATGTACTTTGAGAACTGGGCGGACAGAGAAAAGCTCATACCCTATATCACCTATCTTAAAACGGACGCCGCCGAAGCGGAGATACTGACCGGCAAGTCGGACAGAGAGGAAGCAGCCAAAATTCTGTACGGTATGGGAGCAAAAGAGGTTATTATTACGCACAACACCGAGGTCCTCGCTTACGACGGACAAAAGATATACACCTGCCCGATAAAGGCGCGGAGCCTGATAGGCCGTTCCGGACGCGGCGATACCACTTTTGCCGCCTATATCACCGAAAGAAAACGCGCGTCGGTCGAAGAATCGCTACTTTTTGCTACGGCTTGCGTCTCTTCCAAAATGGAAAAACTGGGACCGTACAAAGGGACGAGAGAGGACATTCTGGCGTACATCAGAGAATTTTATTGATTGATGAAAAAGGGGGGAATAAACGGCAACGCCCTGAAGTTTATCGCCATTATCGCGATGACGCTCGATCACGTTACGTGGGCGGCGTTCCCGGGGTTTTCTCATCATCAGCTAGCTATCGTACTGCACGTGATAGGCAGGATCACCTGTCCTATCATGTGCTTTTTTGTTGCCGAAGGGTACCGCCATACCGGGGACTTTAAAAAGTACCTGGGTAGAATGCTCCTTTTTGCGGCGCTGTCGCACGTCCCCTATATGCTGAACGTGTGGGGCTACTTAGATTGGCACTCCCTCATTCCCTTTTATTACGGCTCATTTTTCAACCAAACGGGGGTGCTTTGGGCGTTTGCCATGGGTTTGCTCCTTATTTTTGTCAACGAAAGCGAGGGGCTGAAAATCCGGCTCAAAATCCTTTTGTCCGGTCTCATTTGTCTTGCGGCGATCCCGGCGGACTGGAGCTGCGTTGCGACCATACTTATCTTCTTATTTTATAAGGCGAGAGGGGATTTTAAAAAGCAAGCGCTTAGCCTATGTATAATGACGGCAGCTTACGTTCTTATCTACTTTTTCACCGTGGATAGGGTGTACGGCCTCATTCAATTGGGTGCCTGCCTTTCGCTGCCGCTACTCTTTTTTTATAACGGAAAACGGGGCGGCGGTAAGAAGGTCAATAGCCTACTGAAATGGTTTTTTTACGTCTACTATCCGGCGCACCTTATGATTATATGGATTCTTTTTAAGTTTATTGTTTTATAAATCATAAAAAAGAACGCTCTTTATTAAAAACGTTTGCTTTTTACCTCTTCATGGGGTACCATAATTTCTATGGAAACAGCAGAAAATAATAAAAATCCGAAAGCATTAGTTCTGAGTAAACGCGCCGTTATCGTCGGCATTGTTGTCGTTTTGCTCCTCTTTATCACGTCGTACGTTCTGACCTTCGTTCTCCCCAAAGGGAGCTTCTATCGGTACACCGAAGAAGATTTCGTAAACGGCGTAGACGGCATCACGCAGGATGAAATCGGCTCTATTAAAAACGGAAGTTATACACAGGACGATTCGCTGGAAGGGATAAAATGGTGGCAATTTTTATTGGCGCCGGTGATGATCCTTTCTCCGACTTCTTCCAGCTCTGGTACCGTATGGGCGATCGTTGCGTTGCTCTTTATTATCGGCGCCGTTTTTACCGCGCTGGACGAAAGCGGTATTCTCGTATATATGGTGCGCTATATAGATCAGCGATTCCGTAAAAATAAATATCTGTTGCTGTTTTTGACCTGTTTCGTATTTATGTTTTTGGGCAGTACCGCCGGAATGTTCGAAGAACTGATCCCACTCGTTCCCGTGGTCATCATGCTCGCGTACGCACTGGGGTGGGACGCAATCACCGGGCTTGCCATCGTCGTACTTGCGTCCTGTATCGGGTTTTCGGCAGGCGTTGCCAATCCCTTTACCGTAGGCATTTCTCAGACGCTTGGCGGACTCCCCATGTATTCCGGCATCGGCATGAGACTTCTTACGTTTGCGCTCGGGTTTATTATCCTGATGGCCTTCCTCTTTCCCTATGTGAAAAAGATAGAAAAACACCCGGAAAAGTCCATGGTCTACAAAGACGACCTTCTCAGAAAGAAAGACTTTGACAACCTCGAACCCTTCCATAGAGATAAGAACATGGACAGAGGGATGTTCTTCTTCGGTGGGTGCATCCTGTTGGTTTTGGTGATAGCGATCGTCAGTATTTTTTGGCACGCATTGGCTTCTTACGTTATGTATATCACGGTCGGCATCTATCTTATTGCCGGCGTCGGCTCCTGTCTTATGACAAAAATGTCGGTTAAATCGCTGTTAAAAAACCTCGCAAAAGGCTTAGTGACGTTGCTCCCTGCCGTTGCACTCGTTCTGGTTGCCGGAGGCATACGCTACGTCATTGAAAAGGGCGATATCATGGATACAATCGTTTATTTCTTTATCTCGCTTATCGAGGGACAAAATAAATTCGTCGTCGTCCTTATCTTATACGCTATCATTTTCGTATTGGAAATCTTTATTCAGTCCGGCTCGGCAAAAGCCTTTTTAATCATGCCAATGATCTTCGATATCTGTTCGGTGGTCGGCATTCATCCGCAAGTCGCCGTATTGATCTTTGCCTTTGCGGACGGCTTTGCCAACGTTCTTTTGCCCACAAATGCGGGGCTTCTGCTCATCCTCGGGATGACTACCGTTGACTACGGAAAATGGTTCCGTTGGTCGATACGGGTACAACTGGCTATGTTCGCCGCGACGATGGGCGTTCTTGCGCTTGCGCTGTACGTCGTGTACTAGGTTTCCGTCAGGTGATTTTGACCGTCCGATTCTTAGTCGGCATTGACAGAAGGGGACTCTTTATTTTATAATTACCACATGAGAACGTTATTATTAGCGGAGTTTTATCCATTGGCGCTCGTCCTGCCCGTGACGGCGGCGCTCGCCATTTGCATCGGTATCGTGTTGTTTTATTGCATTTATTTTAAACGTCGGTACTTTATGTTGAAATACAAAATCGGCAAAAAGTCGGACAGGATATGGTCGCCGGACGACCTCTTTGACGTTGAAAAGGATACCGTTTCCGTAGAAAAAGGGGAGAAGGATTTTGTCATTTTGACCTTCCCCGATATACAGGTGTGGCAGCCCTTTCGCTTGGGGAAGAAGTACGTTATCTATCATACCATCATGAACGCCGTAAAAAAGACCAATCCGGACATGATCGTACTTCTCGGGGATAACGCCTTTTATTTTTCCCGCCAGTGTTATAAAAAAATCGTGAATATCATGGAAAAGGTCGGCTTGCCGTGGGCGCCCGTTTTCGGCAACCACGACAGAGAGGGGAACGCCGATTTGGAGGCCCTGGGCGATATCATGATGGAAGGGAAGCACTGCCTTTTCAGAAAGGGCCCGAGGAACGTATGCGGCGAAGGGAATTACGCTGTCAATATTAGGCAAAAGGGAGAAATCATCCATACGCTGCTGTTTTTCGATACAGGGGATGCCGGCTTTACTTATGATGAAAAGAAAGTGCGCTATCTGAAAGCGACCAAAGAGATGAAAGAAAAAATGCCTGCCTATTACGCCACCAGAATACACGAAGGGGAGCATAAGGGCGAGGTGCTTGTAGGCGACTATTGGGGGACCTTTTCTTACGATCAGATACAGTATTATCGGTGGCTTCTAGCCGGTATTACCGAGGCGAACGACGGGAAGAAACCGGAGTCCACTCTGTTTTGTCACATCGCCCTCTACGAATTCAACGACGCCTATTTCGACTGGGTGGAAAAAGGTTGCGATAAGAGGACGGGGTTTGGTGAAATTAACGTTAAGATCGGTTCCGCCGCCATATCCACCGGGATGTTCGACGCAATCTTAGCGGAGGGCAGTACCAAAAACGTCATCGTCGGGCATGAGCATGAAAACGATCTGTCCTTGCTATACAAAGGCGTACGCCTCAGCTACGCCGTCAAGTGCGGCGACGAATGCACGACCTTTGCCGAGACAATCAACGGCGGCTCGACGCTGACGATAGATAGCGAGGGCAGGGGAATAAATTACACCAACGTCCGTCTGCCGCTGGAAGGGAAACGCCACTACGATAAAATGCTCTGGTACTACGCCAAACAGGACGAAGAGGAAGCGCGGAAATGGGCGGAGATAGAGGCGAAGGAGGAAGACAATGTATAACTTTTTTGTCGGAGCCGTCAACGTCCAAAGGAGCGTAGCTCTGCCGCTATTTATCATTCTTCCCATCCTGTTTGTCTGCCTGGTTGTCATCTTCTATTTTTATATGATATGGGGGCTGAGACTGAAATATAAAACGGGCGTCCGCTCCTCAACCGTTTGGCAACCGGATGACAAGTTTTCTTTGGAAAAGGATACCGTTATACTGAATAAAGATCCCCAAAATGATTTTGTTATACTGACTCTTGCCGATATTCAAGTGCATGATCTGTTCCGTATGAAGAAAAACCGGGTCATCTATAAAACGATCGAAGGGGCGATAAAAAAAGCCCGTCCCGACCTCGTGGTTCTACTGGGCGATAACTGCTGGGGGTACTCTCGCCAGTGCTATAAAAAACTGGTGGAGATCATGGACGAATTCGCCATCCCCTGGGCGCCTGTTTTCGGCAATCACGACTGCGAAGGGAATGCGGACGTAGCGTACCTTGCCAACATTATGGAAGGGAGCAAGTATTGTTTATTCCGCCAGGGACCGCGCAATCTCCCCGGCATGGGCAATTACGCAATCACTATCCGTCAGGAACAAAAGATCATCCACACCCTGTTCCTCTTTGATACGGGTACGTGGGACTTCGAGTATGATGAAACAAAGGCGCGCTATATAGACGCCGACGAAGAAATGAAAGAGAAGATGCCGGCGTTTTATGCCGAACGCATTACGGATGGAGCAAACCGCGACCGGATCAAGCTAGGCGGTTCGTGGGGGACGCTTTCCTATCAACAGATTGATTATTACAAATGGCTTCTTGCCGGCATTACGGAGGCAAACGGCGGCGTTAAGCCGGAGTCTTCAATGTATATGCATATTCCGCTGTACGAATACAACGATGGCTATTTCGAGTGGATAAAGGGCGGTTGCGATCCCGATAAAGGCTTTGGCGAGGTCAATGAAAAAATCTGTTCTCCGGCACTCTCGACCGGGATGTTCGACGCCATAATTAAAGAAGACAGCACCAAAAACGTCGTCGTCGGTCACGACCATGAAAATAATTTGTCCGTACTGTATAAAGGGGTACGCCTCAGCTATGGCATGAAGTGCGCCGATGAGTGTTCTTGGCGGGAATACATGAGCGGCGGCTCCACCGTTACCGTTGATAAAGAGGGGAAAGGCACCTTCTCGCACGTCTACGTCCGTCCGGAAGGGCTACGCCATAAAGAGGGCCTTTTGGCAAAAATATTCAGATAATATAAGGGGATATAATAATGGACTTTCCTAAAACGTTTATTGGCAGAACGACCGATTATTCTACCAAAGAAAAACCGATTTGCACTCCCTATTTCAGGCGGAGCTTTAATTTGGAAAAGGTTCCGAAAGACACCCGGCTTGCTATTTGCGGCCTCGGCTTTTACCACCTGTATATCAACGGAAAAGAGATAACGAAAGGACTGCTCAGCCCCTATCTATCCAACCCCGATCACCTCGTGTACTGCGATAGCTACGACCTAACGCCCTACCTCACCCCTGGCAAAAACTGCCTGGGAGTACTTTTGGGGAGCGGTATGTTGAACGTAATGGACTCCTTTTGCTGGGATGATAAGCTGATGCCCTGGAGAAGCGCACCGAAAGTCGCTCTCGCCGTGGAAGGGGATGGCAAACTCCTCTTTGAAGCGGGCGAGGACTTCAAAACGCACGACTCGCCGTGGGCGTATGAGGAACTGCGCGCAGGAGAGAGATACGACGCAAGGAAGGAGATCGACGGTTGGAACTTGCCCGACTTTGACGACTCGTCGTGGGATAAAGCTATTCTCGTTGAATCGCCCAAAGGGGAAAAACGTTTCAGTGATCACGTACGACCCATTCGCGTAGTCAAAGAGAGAGAACCGGTTGCCATAACGAAGACGAAAAACGGCTTTTTATATGACTTTAATTACAACACCGCCGGGATATTCCGCATGACGATAAAGGACACAACGCCCGGACAGAAAATACTCGTAAGGCTGGGAGAATGGAAAACGAAGGGACAACTAAACCAGCGGAACATTAAGCCGAACGGAAATATGCCTTTCCAGGAGTGTCGCTACATATGCCGAGGTGGAACGGAGACTTTCGTACCCCATTTTTCTTACTATGGATACCGATATATAGAAGTATGGGGTGTAAAGAAGAAACAGGCGGATAAAACGCTACTGACCATGCTGGAGGCGCATACCGATCTGCCGCGCGTCGGGGACTTCTTCTGTTCTATGCCGGAACTCAACGATATTCAGCAGGCAACGGTCAATTCCGATTATAGTAATTTCTTCCACTATCCGACCGATTGCCCGACGAGGGAAAAGAGCGGTTGGACGGGGGACGCGTCCATTTCCTGCGAGCAGATGCTCCTTAATATCGACTGCGCCGAGTCATTGAAAGAGTGGCTTTTTAATGCCAGAAAGGGACAAAGAGAGGACGGCGCGTTGCCGACCATTATTCCGATGTTGGTGCCGACGCATGATTGGGGATATACCGTAGGGGCGATATGGGACAGCTTTTTGACCGTCATTTGTTACCGCGTCTATCAATATACGGGTGACAGAGAAATTTTGGAACAAAACGCCGACGCCATAGCAAAATACCTCGACTTCATGTCGAAAAAGAGGGATGAAAAGGGACTGTTAAGAAACGGTCTGTCCGATTGGCTGCAAGTAGGCAGAGAGGCTGATGGCGCCGACTCGCCCAACGTTGTCGGGCTCAACTTCATTGCCAAAGAAACGGCGCGGATGGCAAAGGAGATTTTTTCTTTGTTAGGGCAGAAGGACAGAGAGAATAAGGCGGAGAGACTGGAAGAAGAATTTATGGCGGCCATAAAAGAAAATCTTATTCAGGGCGATACAGTACTGGGAGAATGTCTGACGTCGCAGTCGTTGGGTATTTTCTACGACGCGTTTAATAGTGACGTTCTGCCGGCGGCAAAGAAAAAGCTATTGGATATTTGCCAAAAATATAATTACGAATACGCCGTAGGTATGGTGGGGACAAAGGTATTTCCGCTTGCCATGAGTAAGTGCGGATACGATAGTCTGCTCCTTCAGATGATGACCGACCCCAATAAGCCGAGCTATACTTCCTCGCTGAGTCGCATCCCCACCGCTCTTCCGGAACGCCTTGCCTACTTTGAAGGAAGCGATAAAAAGGGCTGGTACGATCACTATTACGGGTACCAATTGCCGCTCAATAAAAAAAGGTCTTTTGTTAATCGCTTGATGATAAATATCCGCGCCTTCCTGGAACGGATGTTCAAAGATAAACCGCCGTTTAACAGCCTCAATCACCACTTCTTCGGCGAACCCAGTCACTGGTTCTATACCCGCATTTTGGGCATCAGAGTCAATCCGGAATGGACGGATCCGACGCGTGTGGACGTTGCGCCTACCTTTTTAGAGGAGCTTTCCTTTGCCGAAGGCTGGCATAAAACACCGACGGGAAAGGTCTCCGTTCGTTGGGAAAGGATAGATGAAAAAATCTCGGTAAAGTTAGAAATAACGGGCGAGGCGCACGGCTTCCTTATTTTGCCGGACGGTAAGAGAGAATTAAAGAGCGGCGAATTTATCGTTTAAGAGAAGGGCATTACGTAGGTCGTTAGTGACCGCGGTGCTTTTCCTTTTTCTTTTGTTGTTTCTGGGCGAATTTCCGTTCGGCTTCTTCCTCGCGTTTTTGTTTGCTTTCCGCTTTGCGTTCCGTTTTTTGCAGGTCTCGTTGCAGTTTTAAGGCCTGTTGCGCTTTTGTGCCGACGCCGACTTCTCGCACGGCGTTCTTGACGATCTTAAACCGCCGCTTGCGGTTGTCTGCCTTTTCTTTTATCGGTGACTCCACCGCCGGGCTGAAGGTCAGTTCGTCGTAACTATTCAAAACGTATTCGTCTAGCAACGCGTCGTTTGGCTCGGCGCCAAAGGTGACTTTGGCAACGTACAGCTTTTTCCCTTCCGTGCGCTCGAATACACCCACCCAAAATGGCTCTTCAAAATAAACGGTCAGCCGCGTTTCCATTATTATTTGCCACCGTTTACTATGGCGGCGTAGGTCTCTTCGGGGATCATGGGCGATTGTATCTGCGCGAGCAGGTCGTCCTCAATATCGCCGCGTTCGGCGTATTGCCTGCCGGCTTTTTTGACCAGTTCCAGCCTTGGGACGGTGACGACCGCCGCTTCCGGCGCGTTGAACATCGGACTCTCCGGAACGGTAATAATGGTGTGATAGTTAGGGAAAGCCAATTTAAACTGCAGTACCGCCGGTTCGAAGTTGAGTTTGCTGTTCGGAAAGCCGCATCCGCAGATCATCATATATTTAAGATGGGAAAAGTCCGCCTGGTCTACGTGTTCGTACCGGTCGCCCACCTTTCGCATCGCCATTGAAGAAAGGGGCATGGTTCGGTCGATCAACGCTTTTAACGGCGCAGGCATACCGTAACAATAGAGCGGATAACTGAAAAGAAGCAGGTCGCTTTCCAGTATCTCCTCTAAAATACCGCGCATATCGTCGTCATAGATGCACTTGCCGCCGTTTTTCTTGCAAGTAAAGCACCCGCGGCAGTACTCGATACGTTTGTCTATTACGTCCACGACGTGAACGTCTTGCGGCGCATATTCTTTCATCCCGGTCAGAAAAGCGCGCGTTATGTGCATAGTGTCGCTCTTTTCTTTTTTGGGACTTCCGTTAAAAACCATTATTTTCATCTTTTTCTCCTCATTGTTACGACTTAATCAGAGCATCTATTTTCGTGTCTTTAATTACTCCGTCTTTTATTGCGTTCTTTTTCAGTACTTCCTCGCAAGATCGGCTGAATCCGCTTTTTTACGGCATTTTATATTTAAATTTCTTTGACAGGCAAGGATCCACTCGTCCAAAAATTTCATCTGCTCGTCGGTATGGAACCAATGTTCTCCCCCTTTCATTACCGTCAGGGTAGCGCCTGTTTTTTCGGCAAAAGCCCTCATTGTTTCGTACGGCGTCATTTGGTCTTTTTCCCCGTATAAAATATCCGTCGGGATATCCCAGGAAAGGGGATGACTCCGAACGTAACTAAGGTACTCCCACGACAGCGTTTCGTTATAGGGCGTAGGGATGCTCCCTCTCTGTCTCAGCTTATTTTCGGTAGCATTGACGCTACGTAGCATGCCCTCTATTATCTTCTCCATATCGACGATAGGAGAGATAAAATACGCCCGATCAATCAGTCCGTTCAGCTTTGCGTTCATGCAGTAGAACGCGCCTATGCTGTTTGCCACTAAAATGACGTTTTTATATTTAGATTTTACCCTTTTCACCTCTTTTTCAAGGTCGCTTGCCCCCTCTTTCGGGTGGTCCGAACGGTACTCAATTCCAATAGCGTCGAAGCCGGGCAGCAGCCCCTCGTAGTGCCTGCTTTCTGCGGCCGTTCCGTTCTTTCCGTGAACGTAAATTATCGCTTTCGTCATAGCCGTCTTTTCCTTTTTTTAGCATATGATATTATACCGCGTATTCCGTGATTGTCAAACGCGGAGGGATATGCTAGAATAAAATCGTTATGAAACTCGGAAGGAATGTATGAGCAAAAAAACAGTCACCAGTATAATTATGATACTCATCGCCGCAGTGCTATTTTTGGCGCTGGCGTTCTCCGTCGTTTTTTACCTTGTCACCCTCCATACAGGGGGAGCAAAGGAAGCGGCGTTGATTGTTTTGTGCGTCTGTTCCGCCCTCTTTTTCGTCGCGCTTTTTTTGACTTCCCTTTTCGGTTGCTACTCCTTCCGCTATTTTGCCGACAAAAAAAAGTTCGATATCTCCAAAAAGGGAAATACCGAAGAACTGACCGTGATGAGTTTCAATTTGCGCTGTACCGCCATGCAGGACATATTTAAAAAAGGCTGGTATTACCGCGCCGAACTGGTCAGACGGACTCTTTTCGAAACGGCCCCGGACGTGATCGGCTTCCAGGAAATCAACACCGCACACGAACATTATCTCCGCTCTCACCTAATCGGGTACTCCTTCTTCGTCGCCTATCGTACCAACGATTACTTTAAAGAAGGTCTGATGATCGCCTACCGCTCCGACCGCTTTGTCGAGGTGGATAAAGGACGTTTTTGGCTGTCGGAAACCCCGGAAAAAATGAGTAAAAGTTGGGACGCCGGTTGTAGCCGTATCGCGTTGTATCTGCAACTAAACGATAAAGCAACCGGGAAAATATTTACTATAGTAAATACCCACCTTGATAACGCCGGAGAAATAGCCCGCGTAAAAGGCATGGACGTTATTACGGAGCAGGGCAAAAAACGGGAATGGGACGCCACCATACTGATGGGGGATATGAACGATATCGAGGGCAGTCCCATGTACCTCGAGGCACTGAATAACGGCTTCGTCGACGGACAAAAAACAGCGACCGAAATATATACGGGAAAAGGCTCTACTTGGCACGGCTACGGTAAGTATCCCAATTTGGAGCGCATCGACTTTTTCTTCCTGTCTCCGGGGCTGAACGTCAAAAAGTACTTTGTCTATGACAAAGCCTATAACGGCGTCTATCCATCCGACCACTATCCCATCGTTATGGAAGTTACTTTGTAAAATCGAAAAATTTATATCTCTATGTGTAGCACTTTTGAGGCAATGACCCCCGAGCAGTGGCAGAAGGTTTTGTATATCTCTTCGATAGGCTCGCTGGCGCCGTTTCGGAAGTAAATGGTCAACGTACCGAAAATCATGGACGCGAGGATGGAAATAAAGTACTCGAAATGTTTTTCGTCGGGGTGAACGTTGGAATACATCTTTTTCAGTATCTCCGCGTTTCTGCGGTGCGACTCCAAAAAATCCCGAACAGATTGTTATCCACCATCGTCTTCATCAGCGTTTCGTGTTCCAGCCACCTCTTTATACAGTAGATCGCCTGTTGGTTACTGCTTCCGAATTGCTTTGTCGCCATTATTCTTACCGTGTCGGCGCGTATAGCGTCGCATTCGTATAAAAAAATGTCCTCTGTGCAGTCAAATAGGCGATAAAAGGTCGCCCGGGAGACGAAAGACTTTTCGTAAATATCGCTGACGCGGATCTTCGGCAAAGACTTTTCTTTCAGACATTCTTCCAGTCCCATACGGATCAGCTCCGCAGACCGCTTCGCACGTGGATCGTTCGGTATGTGATACATATTTCCCCTTTTTTCTGCTTATGAGACCGGTGTATCATAAAATGGACGCAGTATGCAATAGGAAAATTTTAATAAGTCTTTATTAAGCCATTTTCTTACGGAAATATTTAAAAAACTGCATAAAAATTGTGATATAGGCGTTTGAAATCGGCAGTTAAAAATAAAATTTATATTAAATTTCCATTAAATATATCAAAAAAGTGCAGATAAAAGCCCGGTTTGTCACGATTTTGTCACGTTTTTTTGTTATAATAAAAGAGTATACCTAAATTTATAGGCGTACGCGTATATGAGAACGCCATCTTAAAAAGAGCGTTTATTCATAAACAGTCCGCAAGTGTACCGGACTAATGAGAAAGAAAATGTGTAGTATATGTTTTTAGGAGGTATCATTTATGAACCAAACGAAAAGAATCCGTCTGTCGGCATTGAGCTTTGTACTGATCGTCGCCTTGATTGCATTAGTCGGGGTGTTCGCGATCGGGATCGCCAAACCGGCGGAGACAGCTTATGCCGGTTGGAGTGGAGAAGGGAGCGGTACGGCAACCGACCCATACCTGATCGGCACCAAAGAGCAACTGGAGACCTATCGCGATATCGTCAACGGCATCAACGGCGAGACGCGCAACACTGCGGCTTGCGCCCGATTGACGGCGGATATCGACCTCGAGGGTAGCGAAAGTAATCAGTGGGTGCCGATCGGTGACTACTCCCGTTTCCAGGGCATCTTCGACGGCGCAGGACACACCATCAGCGGTCTGTATATCAACCAGCCTAATAAATCCTGCATCGGTTTATTCGGCTATGTAAAAAACGCCACCATCAAAAAGGTGACCGTCCAAGGAAGTATTACGGGGTGCAGAAAAATCGGCGGAATCGTCGGTGACATTTATGGCGACTCCAACGGTAGCAGGTGCACCATCTATAAATGCACTAACGAATGCACCATCTATTCGACCTTGGTGGGGAATGCGGACGCTACCGCTTCCAACCAAACCGGAGGAATCGTCGGCTACGTTTACGAAGCAGGCACCGTCGTCAGCGCTTGCGTCAACAAGGGCAACGTGTCTAGCGCCGTGCGCACCACCGCTTATCAAAGCGGTAATAGATCGTACACCTTTCATGAAGCCTATGTCGCCGGTATCGTCGGTTTCTCAATTTGCGGCGCGATAACTATCAAAAACTGCGTTAATGAAGGGAATATTTCCAGCGCTACCGGCGTTGCCGGTATAGTTGCGTACGCCACGGGTGCAGGGTCCGTCATCACAGGTTGCTTTAATAAAGGTAATCTTACCAGTAGCCCTTTGTCATCCAATTGCAAATGCGGCGGCATCGCCGGCAACGGTTATGCCGATATAACCTATTGTGGCAACGAGGGCAACATCACCGCCAATGGTTCCGGCGTCGCCGGTATCGTTGCGTTCGTATATGGCGCCGACTACGAAGTCACCTGCTGCTACAACACGGGCAATATCACCGGAGGAACGGGAAGCGTTGCCGGTATTACGCCTTCAAACAGCTACGTTCCCGTCACCAATTGTTACAATACGGGCGATATTACCACCGCGAATTCGACCAGCGGTGGCTATGGCGGAATCGTTAATTCGATTTATCAAAGTACAGTCAGTTACGTTTTCAACACCGGTCGATTGATCGAAACCACATCTTATAAATATAACAGTAGAGGTAGCATAGCCTCGGGAGGCGAAAACGGCGCGTCCATCCATCACGCATACTTTCTCAATACCAGTTACAACAAAGGCATTGGCTGGGGATATGGTGAATCCGGTCCGAAGAGCGGTTGCTCTTCCACGTCGCTGACCGCGGCGAAAATGAAAACGCAGAGCAGCTTTGAGGGTTGGGACTTCGATAACGTGTGGATCATGGACAACGATGCGGGACATCCCGTATTGCGCCACGTGCATGATTACTGTTGCGATGCGGACGAAGATACCGACACCATCACGGTTGCTTGCGAACGCCCTTACGGTAACGCAAAATGTTACTGCGAAAATGCGGGCGAGGAATATACGCTCACCCTTATTCATCCTACTCTCGAACAGGAGAGATGCGGTGGCAATGCGGAGGCTACCCTCGACGCCGACGAATTGGCGATTTTCAACGCCGGCACCGGACTAAACGTAAGCAGCAACAATATAACCTATGAAAAGAGAGAGGGTAGCAGCGTCACTTCGCTCGGTACGACCGCTCCGACTACCTACGGCGATTATACCGTTAAACTAACGGTGAACGACGTATTCGTCTCCTATGATTACACCATTGAAAAGTTGGAAGTGGAATTCGGCAAAGAGGTCCTTTTGAACGACGAACCGTCCACGACGACGGTCAGCAACCTCAACGGTTCGACGGCGGCGGCCCTATTAAACGAAGAGGAGATCGAAAGCTATTTGAATGATGAAGTAAACGTCAACATTTATCTAAAGGTCACTACCGAAAGTAGTCAACTCAATATCCCCACTACGGATAAATCTCTGGCGAGAGCCGCGGTGGAGTCCGCCGGCGCGAAACAGGGTGCCTATCTCGACCTGTCCCTCTTTAAAAAGGTCGTCGACAAAGGCACGGACGCGAGTCAGATTGCTCCTACTCCGATCTCCGAATCGGCTACCGATTTCGACGTCACCATAGATATCCCTGCGAGTCTTGCGGCGCCTTTTGGATGCACGCGTACGTATAGTATCGTCCGCGTACACGATGGCGTGGCGGAGACGTTACCCAGTACCGTTTCTAACGGTAAGATATCTTTCTCCACCAATAAATTTTCTACTTACCTCATCGCATACAGCGATACCTTTGATTCCAACGGCAAATATATTGAGTTTACTGTAGACGTTGACGGAGAAAACACCCGTTACGTAGACAGTAGCAGTATCGGAGATAATACCGTTACCGTCACCTACAAAATCACGCACAACGACGGTTTTAACTCCATTTTGCTCATTCCCGAGTACGACACGAACGTATTTGAGATCGCAAACAACTCGGATATCACCGTCAGCGACGCACTGGGCGACGCTATGATTACCGAGGAAACCACGCCACGCACCCTTCCGCTGAAAATAGAATTGGGTGCTACCGGCGACAAATACACTACGCTCGACGAAGATCTCGGCGAGAACGTGTTCTTCTTGACTATTAAATACACCATCAAAGCCGCGCTCGAAGGGGATTACGACTTTAGTTTGGTGCTTTCTTCTCAAGGAGATAATACCGCGAGCGAGGCATACTATATCGAGAATGAGGGACAAAAGGGCGAACAGAATCAGGTCGCTATCAAAGTCATCATGGAAGAACCGTTGACTTTGCTCGTCAAAGAGACTCCGGTGATCACCATCGGTTATAACAACAACACTAATCATTATATCTTCGAGTACGGCAAAGCCGCCGTTTCAACGGACAAAGTTGCGGAATTAATACCGGGTGACAATAGTCTGGAGCCTGCCGACCCTGCCGATCTCACGGTGTACTACACCTTTAAGGACGCGAGCGGCAACGAGGTAGCGGAAAACGACCTGCCCGCCATTACGCCCAGCTGGTTCTATTATGATAATAATGATTGGACGGCGATGGATGATGCCTCGCCCGTACTCCCCGGTACATACAAAGTGGTGATTTCATCCGCGGCGGAGGGAGAATATTATGCGGCGGAGGATAAGTATGCGTACGTAGAGATCGTCCCCAGAGTCATTTACGTTGACGTCAACGACGCATCGAGTGCATACGGAGAACCGCTTGCGGATCTGACAGCCGGCGGCGTTGATGAGACTACCGGCGAATTGACTTCTACTGCGATCTGCGAGGAAGATGCAATCTATATCACCCTTTCGACGAACGCAACTTCTGAGTCCATTCCCGGAGGAGATTATTATATCAGAGGCGCTGTTGACACGGAAAATTCCGTAGGATACAGTGCTGATAACGTTAATCTGTATCAAGTCATCTTCCGCCGTGTGGAAACCCAAGAAGTGTGCGATTCGGTGTATACGATTACGAAAAAGCAAGTCACGTTAACGGCTCTCGATCAGTTCGCTCCCTATACCGGAAACGAACCCGAAGTAGATCAAACATTATATACGCTGGAAGGCATCGAGTCTACCGGACTGGTTATTATTATCACGAAAGAAAGTGGTGTGGACGGCGGCGACTACGAACTCACTCCGAGCTTCGAGATAGCTCCCGACGTCGCCAAATATGAAATCGAGTACGTCAAAGGTACCTTCACTATCGGCGGAGCCAACGACGACTATTTCCGTCAGTTCTTTGTGACGAAGGATTGGGTTTATAACGGCGAAGATCAAGTCGTTATCGAAGGCAGCAATATTCCCGCATGGGTCACCAAGGTCGAGATCAAAGCGCTGCAGGTTGACGACGATTATACCGAAGGTACTACGCTGAATAAAAAGAACGCCGGGACCTATTACTTTGTTGTCAAACTGACTTTGGAAGATGCCAAATACAGCAGTTCAAACACCACCGAAGTCACCATTTCTCACGACCCTGACAATGAGAAACCGCTGACGGCGACCATCAGCCCCGCGCAAGTTACATTAACGGCAGTTAATAAAGAAGTTTATTACGGAGAGGGTGAGCATTTGCCCTACGTTCCGGAGTTTTCCGTAGAAGGAACGACGGAAGAACTGGATTATTCCTGGGCTATTACTAACGATAACGTTGCCTTTACTCCCGCGGCGGATACGGACGTAGGTAATTATCCGATCGTTATCACCGAGGGTATCAACCCGAACTTTATCGTTACCGTGGTCAACGGAATCTACAAAGTAAAGCAGGCGCAGGCGACTGTTACTGCAGGAGCAAGCGACGTGTACTACAACCGCGCGCTAGTTAAAACGGTCAGCGGTTCTGTCAACACGCTATCGTTAACGCCCACCGTTACTTATTATACGGATAGCGAATGCACGCAGGCAGTTGACGGCGATCCCGTCGACGTAGGCGAGTACTGGGCAAAAGCCGTTGTTGCCGAAACGCCGAACTATCTGGGCGCAGAAGCGGTCGCACCTTTCCACATTCTTCCGGTTCAACTGGAAGGCATCACCTTTACTTATAGCCACGGTAACGTTACCTGGACTGCAATAGCAAACGACGCCGGCAAAACCAACGCGGCTGACGAAGATGAAGAAGGCGTAGACGCGGCGGCTCTCAAAGAAGGCACGACGATTACCTACGAGGTATATAACGGCGAGACTTGCGTAGCAACGATAGCTCCCGGCGAGACTTGCACCTTTAATGCGGCGGCCGCTACCACCTACAAAGTAGTTGCCGTAGCTTCCGACGCTAACTATATCAGTAACGAAGCGACGACGGTCACTGCATACGAAGTATCTTTTAACGAAGGCGACCATGCCGGCAATCCGAGTGGCGTTGTGACGAATATGCCCGATAAGCAGTACATTTTTGCCGGTGAAACGGCTGTTCAGCCGCAAACCAATCCTTCGGTAATTAGTTGTACTTTCTCTGCTTGGCAGGTTGGCGGAAACAGCTACGCTTTCAACGTTCCCGTTAACGAAAATATTACCGTCGTAGCCATCTGGGACGCCACCACGTACACTATCACCTTTAAATTCCTTACCACTTCCCACACGACCTCGGGAGAGAATCAGGACGTATTTGCTATCAGTGGCTATATATACGGCAGCGCGATTACCTATTCGGTAGCGACGATCGATCCCGTTAAGGAGTCGGGCGATGACGGTATCTACTATACTTTTGCAAATAAGTGGATCTATAACGAAACCGAATATACCATTACCGTTGAAAACGGTACGGCGACCATTAACGGAATAACCGTTCCCGAAAGCAATATGGAGTTTATTGCGGTATTCGATACCAATTACAATTCGTTCACGATATCCTATTATCTTTCCAGCAGCACGTCGACAGAAGAAGAAGATTATCAGCTAATAGCAACGCAATACGCAACCTATGGTGACGTTATCTTCTATCGCGAGATAGAAACCAGTAATATAGCTTGGTTTAAGATCGAGGGTTGGTTTGCCAACATGGAACGTACCGATGAAACGTATACCACCATGCCTGCTCAAGACATTTCTGTTTACAGCGGCTACGCATTTGATATCGGAACGGGAGACGTCAACGGTGACGGGGATGTCAACGTAGAAGATATCACCCTTTATCGTCAATGGATCGTCGGTGGTTACGAGATGATCGTCGTTGAACCGGGTACCGAATGGACTACTGTAAACGGAGAAGGTTTCAGCCTCGAAAACACCTACTTTATTAAACGCGTTGCCGATAACAACAAAGACGAAAGCAGAGACGTCCGCGACGTTACAGTCATTCGTATGTCGATCGTCGGCGGCTATTCCTGGGATATCGTATCCGACGAAGTCAGCGGCCAGTCGATTGCAAGAAGCGCATCCATTTACGCTGCAAGCGCTATCGTCAGCGGATTTAATACCTATGGACGCGTTCGTTTATACGTCGATATAACCGATACGGACAGAGACCTTACTATCAATACTATCAATACCACTAAAAACGTTTATATCGATTTGGGTGGCAAAACGCTGACGTTAAAGAGCCTAACCATCAGAACAAGCGGCAAAGGCGCTAAGATCGTCATCGAAAACGGTACCATCGTCACGACAAACGGCATCACTATTGCGGCGGCTAACGGACAGGTTATTGTAGATAAAGTTACCGGCTACGCAGGCGGTTCGATCAATCTGCAATCTTCCGAAAGTGGACTGTACTTTGAAGGGGCCAACGCTTTCTATAGCGGAAGCAGCACTTCGGAAACGCCGGCAACTGTTCAGGTAGAAGAAGGGAGTCACGTAGTTATCAACGAGGGCGCGACGCTGACCGTCGAGAAGATCCTCGTCACCGAGAATAGCTTCGCACAGGAAGCGCAAACTTCGACCATAACGTACGTCAACAACACCGAAAACTCCATTGCAATCGAGGGACCGTACATCGATATTTCGAACGACTAAACAAGCTAAATACGCTATAAAAAAATCATATGCCGGGCATTTCGCCCGGCATATTTTTATAATACTATTTATTGCAAAAATCTTTTTTTATGTTATACTGTATTTACCAAGTAAGGAGTTGCCAATTAAGGTTATTATGAATAAAGTATTTACGGAGAAAGCACCGGCGGCGGTGGGACCTTATTCGCAAGCAATCGTGAGCGGCAATCTGGTCTTTACGTCGGGGCAACTGGGCATTGATGAAAACGGCGACGTTTCGGGCGATATAGCCAGGCAAACGGAAAACGCCATCAAGAACCTTAGCGAAGTGTTGTCGGCGGCAGGAAGCAGTTTGCAAAAAGTCCTCAAAACCACCTGTTTTCTTGCCGATATTAACGATTTTTCGGCATTTAACGAGGTGTATGGCAGATTTTTTACGGGGAAGCCGGCAAGGACCCTTGTCCAAGCGAAGATACCCAAGGGTTCGCTTGTGGAGATCGAAGCTGTCGCCGAAATATAAATAAGCAGTAAAGGAACGTAGAAAAGTTGGAAATAACGGTAGAAGAACTGACTCGCATGGAAGCGGACGACGTTGTTTTGGTGGACTTAAGAGACGCGGTATCGTATGAATACGGTCATATCCCCGGCGCCGTCAATATTCCGAGAGAGGAAGTATCCGAGCGCATAAAATCCAAAGAAAAAACGGTATGCGTATATTGCAGAAACGGGAATGTCAGCCTTTCCGTCGCGGATGAATTGTGTGAAAAGGGGTTCAGGGCGGTTAGCCTCACGGGGGGATATTTTGCGTGGCTTCGCCTCCATATCAGCGAGATCGACACGACCGAAAGCATAAAAAAGATAGAAGGCAGTCTGACAAAGAAATTCCACAGAGATCTTTTTGCTCCCTTCGTAAAAGCGATTAACGAGTACAACCTTCTTCAGCCGAACGACAAGGTCGCCGTCTGCATTTCGGGCGGAAAAGACTCGATGCTGATGGCAAAACTCTTTCAACAACTCCATCGCTACACCAAGTTTCCGTTTGAACTGGTATTCCTCGTTATGGATCCCGGATACAGTCCGGAAAACAGGGAGATTATCGAAAGGAACGCGCGAATTTTGGGCGTGCCGATCACCGTATTCGACTCGAATATTTTTGAAAACGTTTTTGCCATCGAAAAGTCCCCTTGTTATATCTGCGCGAGGATGCGTCGAGGATATTTGTATAGCAAGGCAAAGGAACTCGGTTGTAACAAAATCGCCCTCGGTCATCACTACGACGACGTAATCGAGACCATTTTGATGGGAATGTTGTACGGGGCGCAAATGCAGACGATGATGCCCAAGGTAAAGAGCGCCAACTTTGAGGGAATGGAATTGATCCGTCCGATGTACCTCATTCGGGAAGACGATATCAAGCATTGGCGCGACTACAATAATTTGCGATTTATCCAGTGCGCCTGCAAGTTCACCGATTATTGCACGGCGGAAGGTTGCAAGACGTCCAACACAGGCTCAAAGCGGAAGAAAGTCAAAGAATTGATTGCTTCCCTCGTTAAAGAAGATCCGCAGGTGGAGCAAAATATCTTCCGGAGCGTGGAGAACGTCAATCTGACCACCGTTATCGCATACAAGGACAAAGAGGGCGTGCGGCATCGGTTTGATGAGGACTGGGATAATTCGCCCAAGGGTGACGGGGAATAGAGTATGTTGAATCAGTATTCGAGAACGGAACTTTTGTTTGGAAAGGAAGCCATGGAAAAATTACGTAATTCGCGCGTTGCCGTGTTCGGTATCGGCGGTGTAGGCGGATATGCGGTGGAAGCGCTCGCTCGTTCCGGCGTAGGCGCTATCGATATTATTGATGACGACAAGGTATGCCTTACCAACATTAACCGGCAGATCTATGCGACGAGGAAGACGATCGGGAGATACAAAGTCGACGTCGCCGCCGAAAGAATCTCGGAGATCGATCCATCTATCAAAGTGACCAAGCATCAAACGTTCTTTATGCCGGAAACGGCGGAACAATTCGATTTTAAACAGTATAATTACGTCATAGACGCCATTGACACCGTCACAGGCAAAATCGAGCTTGTTTTGCAAGCGCAAAAAGCCGGCGTCCCCATCATAAGCTCAATGGGTGCGGGTAACAAGCTCGACCCGACCGCCTTTGAAGTAGCCGACGTCTACAAAACGTCGGTCTGTCCGCTCGCAAAGGTCATGCGTAGGGAGTTAAAAAAACGGAACGTCCCCGCTTTGAAGGTCGTTTACTCCAAAGAAGAGCCGATAAAACCCATCGAAGATATGGATATTGCCCACCAAGAGAGTAGTGTTTGTCCGCCCGATACCGTTCGGAAAGGCACCCATCGTCGGCAAGTGCCCGGTAGCACCGCCTTCGTCCCGTCGGTTGCCGGACTCATTCTCGCCGGAGAGGTCATTAAAGACCTGATAAAATAGTTTCCGACTTTTTTATTCATAAAGCTCTTAGAAAAAACCACTATCACGAGAAAGCGTGCATATCATCAAACCAAAACGGATCGGACCATACACGGCTTTGCCGTGATGATACACCGTTCCACAGTGATGATATACAAAGCCCCCGGTGATATGCCAACTGCGCTTCGCTACGGTTTGAATAAAAAAATCTCGGAATAGTTCTTCCGAGATTTTTTGGCGTTCGCGATGGGCGCGACGCGTAAAGCAAAAGCCACAGTGTGGCATTTGTAGCCAAAGCGGCGAAGTAATCTATGATTACGAGCTGGCGGGTCTCGACGCCTTATCCTTCATTTCCACCGAACTTCTCGACTTTCTGTCCATCCAATTTAAGTCTGCGTCCGTATACGGTTGAACGGGTTTGATTTCGTACATATCGCAACCGAGTTTTTCCGATAATTCTTCCACGACACTCTTCGTTGTATTTGTCGCGCTGAAATAGGCTACTAACGTTTTCATTTTTACTTCTCCCTTTTTTACTGATATTTAGATTGACCATCGATAGGGTCACTCATCAATGCTCTATAATAGTTTAGATAACTTGCATTGACAAGATCCTACTTGATAGATTATAATTAAGCGGTAATTATTGGGCATAAAACGGCACTTTAAAAGAGGAGAAGTATTATGAAAAAAAGAACATTGATTTTGACAATGACGCTCGCGATCTGCTTGGTCCTTGCGTTATTGCTTTCCGCCTGCAATTCGAATGACGTAACGCCCGAAGATACTGCGGACAAGCTCCAAACAGACGATTGGATCTTTACCGCAGATAATCTCGAAGAGGCAGAAGATATTTACGAGGATTTCATTTACCTATCGGTATATGATGATAATTTGATCGTAACCGTTTCCGACGATGATGGCGTATTTTTGACCGAGACCATTAAAGATGAAACCGACCACATCGATTATATGAACGGAGAAGAATATTATCTTTTTAGAGACGACGAAGATTATATTTGCGCTTTCAACGGTGAACGCAGCCGATACTTTTTTATCGATGAGGAAGAATACTTCGATCATTTTATGGAGTTTTATTTTTACTTGGATGTTTTAACCGATCTGCCCGAAGGAACGACTGTGAGCTTGACTTCCAAAGGAACAAGCACCCATGAAGAATATAATATTTATTTAGATGCGACGCTTACTCTTAAGATCAATTACGATGACACGGAAATTGACATTACCGCGACAAAAGTAAGAAATAAGGTTACTTATTTCAAGAGTACGCAAAAAACTGCCGACGAAACAAATTCCATCACGATGAATTTTTCGTACGGCAGCGCCTCCGTCACTATTCCCGATATTACCGATTGGTATAACGCTTCGGCACCGCAAACGGAGAGCGATTGGTACGTTTCAGGCACGCTCGGAGGCGAAGATCGGGATACTATTCCTATGTATTACGAATACCTCACGGGCTGTTATCGTACCGAATACGTCGATGTCATCATAGGAGACGATTTTACCGTTAAAAACAAAAATGATCCTTCCCTCTCCTATTCAATGAATATCGATGAAGAATATCTTACCGGTCGTGAAATGGTGGTTTTCGATCCGAATGAAGAAGATATTTATTTTGAAAGCGACGGCGGTTTCCATTACTTGCATGATCCGCGCAAAAATCCGTATGCTATGGCGGATATCGTGGAAGACCAAACGGCAATATACGGTTTTCGTCCAAGCGCAGAAGGAAATTTGGCTATCTATGCCACCGCCGATTGGAGCGATGACGAAATTGTGGAAAAAGGAAGACAAGAACGCATAGACTACCACCGATCCTTAGAATCGATGTATACGATGCTTGACGAAATGACCGCCCAAGGCAAAAGCGTGGAAGAAATCGCGCGTGCGATCAGTACGGAACGCAATCAAATTCGTTTGGATTCTTACAAAGACGATCCCGAAGGACTTGCCGCCCTCAAAAAACGCAACCTTGATACGTACGGTCACGAAGAAGGACCTTTACCGGACGAATTGTATCAAAAATACGGCTCGTGGGAAAAGGTGATATCCAAGGCATTCAGCGCAAATTCGGGCATGGACGCTTGCTTGGGCTTGTACGATATGTATTACGATCTTTACGTAGCGGTCGGACAAATTGACTAAACAAAAACACATTTAAGAAGGAGAAACAAAATGAAATTTGCAAAAAAAACGGCAGTTATATTTTTGTTGCTTGTCATATCTCTGAGCTTGATCGCTTGCAACAATAATGATGAGGAAGAGAATAGTTTTCAATTCATATATTGGAATGAGAGCCAAGCATTGACTTCTCTGACAACTTACGTTACGGCTGTTACCGACGAAAAATCCTCCGATTATATTCCCGAACAAGACAGGATCGCCGTATTCGATATGGACGGAACGCTCGTTTGCGAAACGTATTATACCTATTACGACACGATGATGTTTATCGAGTATTGTTTGGTCGATCATCCGGAAAAGGTTTCGGACGACTTGAAAGAGGTAGCAAGATCCATCGCTCCGGGATATGTCGCCGGCGAAGCGCTGGCAAGAAACTTTGCTCAGGCTTATGCGGGGATGACCGTTAAGGAGTTCAGTGATTACGTCGTAGCGTTTGGGAAAAAATACACAAGTAGCTTTAACAATATGCGCTATATCGACAACTACTATCTGCCCATGGTGGAAGTAGTGCGTTATCTCTATGAAAACGGCTTTACCATTTACGTTATCAGCGGAACGGAACGCACGACCACGCGCGCCATCGTTGCCAATTCTCCCATCAAAGATTACGTCACGCCCGAACACGTCATCGGTACGGACTTTGAAGTCAAGGTCAGAGGACATGAAGAAGAATCGTCCAATATGAACTTTAAGTACGAAGATGGCGACGAGCTTGTTTTGACCGGCGGTTTTATCCAAAAGAACCTCAACGCCAACAAGTCCATCTATATCGAACGCGAGATCGGACAGCGCCCTGTGCTTGCCTTTGGCAACAGCGGAAGCGATACAAGCATGATGAATTATGGGCTCGATGCGAGAAACCCCCACAAAGCACAAGCCTATATGGTTGTTGCCGACGATAACGTGCGCGAATGGGGAACACAGGATTGGGCAACCAAATCGGCTGATTACAAAGCCAAAGGCTACGTGCCGATCTCAATGAAAAACGACTTTGCAAAAATATATCCGGACAATATTTCCAAAGCCGAAAAACAGTATAACAGCTGATCGTTAAAAAACATCAAAAACTTATTTCTGTCTTTAAACACAATATTATAAAAAACAAGGTGTTCGCGATAACGAACACCTTGTCATTTTTTGATAAAACCATATTGTTTTTATTCTTTCTTTTCCTCTTCCTTGGATTCTTCTACGACTTCCTTGTCGTTCTTTTCTTTCTTCTTAAAGAAGAGGATCAAAACAACGATTATTCCCGCAAAAGCGACGAACCCGATCACGATGCCGGAGATGGCGCCACCGGAGAGTTTTTTATTAGCTTTGGCTTCCTGTTGCGCATAAGTTTCTTCCGCCGCGGTAAAAACGCTGTAATTGTCGACCAATTCTTTTTGCGGGTCAGTAAGAGCATCATAACCGTTTCTCGCCGTCTCGATAGCTTCTTTGCTGTCCGGATAGGTTACTTCCCCGATGTTTTCGATCAAGGTCTTTACCTCTTGCGCCTTGCTTTGATTGCCCAGGTCGATATAGATCGTTTCCTCCGAAGGAATATCGGTATGATTCCCTACGAGTATTTTTTGATTCTCGGTAAGTTTGTCAAACGCTTTTTTTGCCGCATCGATCTTACCTTTGCTTTCTTCGTTGTATTCTATCCAACTGAATTATTTCATTAAAATCTCTAACGTTACATTACCCTTACTAAGCAGTTCCGTCATTTCCGCTGCGTTTTTATCGGTAACGTGTCCGAGCCGAGTGTATGCCCAAGAATTGGAACCGTAGAAAACTACAATCTGATTTCCGGAATACAGTACGATATCTCCGGAGATGGTCGTCGTCTGACGGTCGTTTCGCGGCAGGCTTGTTCCTAATGAACCGACTTGTTCAAACCCGCCGTACATGGACATTTGTATTGTCAGCGGTTTGTCCTTGACCAGCTCTTTCAATGCTTCTACGGACTCATTGCCTTCCCATTGCACGGAGACACTCTGCCCGTTGATTGCAAGAGATAATATCTTTTCCACTACCCGTTCCTCCGACGTTATATTTTGAGATGATTCCGTTCCCGAACTTGTTTCCGTGGGGATTGTTTCCTCGATATTATTATCTGTCGGCTTACCACTTTCAGTCGATTCGGTGTTTTGGCTTGTCATCGTGCCGGTGTCTTTGGAACTTATTATGTCGCAAGCACAGAGAACAAAAGCCATCATCATAACAATTAACGCCAAAATAAAGGCGCGCTTTGCATTATTCCAATGACTTGCCAAATTGGTACGCTTCATCCTGTTCATCCTTCTTTCCGATGGCTTCGCCCGCATTATTGATCCCACCGCAGAACAGCGAACTTACAAGTTCCGCTTTCTCAAAACAATCTACCCAGCCTTGCAAACCGCTGACGGCTTTTTCGGGTGTTTGTTCTTCATCTTCTGCTGCAACCGAAAGCAGATACACCTTGCGGAACTTATAGTCGGACGGGTACAACGGATTCATCCTGTCAAGCAACGTTTTCATCTGCCCGCTCATTTCGTAATAGTAGATCGGCGTAACGAATACGAGCGTATCTGCATTCTTGACTTTTTCTGCAATCGAAACAGCGTCGTCCTTCAATACGCATTGCTGCGTCTTCTGACAGGCAAGGCAACCAATGCAAAATTTGATTGTTTTACCTTTAAGGCTGATCATTTCAACGTCGTGCCCCGCGTCTTTTGCGCCCGCAAGCAGTCTCTCGGCGAGAACGTCGGAATTGCTTTTTGCTCGCAGACTTGTGGTGATTATCAATACCTTGCTCATTTCAGATTCTCCCTTATAAACGTTTCGATTTTATCAAAAGGAATATATTTTTTATCCCCGCCATCGTATAGATCGCAGTGACAAGCGCCATCGACTATATATAATTCCTTGTTGTCACCCTTCAAGAGTTTGAAAGCGTCCTCGCTCATATATCTCGAATGCGCTTCGCTTCCGTGGACGAGAAGTACGGCGCTTCTTATTTCGGATGCATAGGTAAACAGCCGTGTATTCATAAGCGAAGTCCCCGCCGTTACGTTCCAACCGTTGTTGCTGTTCAAAGAGCGAGGGTGATACCCGCGCGGCGTTTTGTAATAAGCGTGATATTGTTTAACAAACCACGGCGCGTCTTCGGGCAGAGGATCGATCACTCCGCCCGCCAATGCATACGTTCCGTTTTTGAAATCGACCGTCCTTTGTTTATTGATTGCCAATCTCATTTGGTATCTTGCTTCCTCATTGTCGGAACTATCAAAATATCCATTGCCGGCAACTCTTGACATATCGTACATCGTGATGGCGACCGTCGCTTTTATTCTCGTATCGAGGCAAGCGGTCTGCAAAGCCATACCGCCCCAACCGCAAATACCGATAATGGATATTTTATCGGCATCAACGTTTTCTTGAACGCTCAAAAAATCCACAGCCGCTTGGAAGTCTTCCACGTCGATATCGGGAGAATGCATATATCTCGGCTCTCCGCCCGATTCTCCCGTAAACGAAGGATCAAAGGCAATCGTTATAAATCCTCTTGCCGCCATCTCTTGCGCATATAAACCGGAGTGCTGTTCTTTTACTGCGCCAAACGCACCGGAACAAGCTATGGCAGGGAGTTTCCCTTTTGCATTCTTCGGTGCATACATATCTGCGGCAAGTTCTATGCCGAAGTGGTTTTTGAAAGTCACCTTGCAGTGATTTACGTTTTCGTTTTTCGGGAAGACCTTATCCCATTCTTGCGATAATAATTGGTTCATCGATAATCTCCTCATAATTGTTTTATTGTTTTTGCGGGTACGCCGCCTACTACGGTATTTGCCGAAACGTCTTTGGTTACGACCGCTCCTGCGGCAACTACGGCATTGTCCCCGATAGTTACCCCTTGCAATATCGTTGCGTGTGCGCCTATCCACACGTTTTTACCTATCTTAACTTTTTGGGGAAACATATCGGCTCTGCTTTGTGGACGTAAATCGTGATTTAACGTAGCGATCACAACTTGGTGTCCGATAAGCGTTCCGTCGCCGATTTCTATGCCGCCTTGATCTTGAAAGCAACAACCGGAATTGATGAATACGTTTTTTCCTACCGTAATATTCTTTCCGCAATCGGTAAAGAAGGGAGGGAACACCCGAAGCGTTTCGTCTACTTCCTTTCCGAATAACGCGGAAAACAACTTCGTCATTTCCTCGTGCGTATGATACGTCCCGTTGATCTGTGCGGTAATACGTTGAGCCTCTTGTGAATACAAGTGCATTTGTTTGTGAACGTCGGAACCGGCTACTACTCTTTCTTCTGTGTCCATTATCTTTATAAAATCCGCTGTTTCCATTTTGTCGCCTCGTTTTATTGATTCCAGTGTAACATACTCGAATAAATATGTAAAATACTTATATTTTATGAATTATCATAATTGACAGGCATAGTAACATCTTTTATAATAAACAGAAGAAAGGAGTGGATATATGGAATTACGAGAACTCAAATATTTTTTAGCTGTTGCCAAGTACGGTAATATTTCAAAAGCTGCAGAAGAATTGTTCGTTACGCAACCCAATCTTTCAAGGCAAATACAGAACTTGGAAAAAGAACTCGGACAACAGTTATTTGTACGTGGCAAAAGAAAAGCGACATTGACTTCCGCAGGCATTTTGCTCCAAAACCGAGCCGAAGAAATCGTTTCCCTATTAAACAAGACAAAAGAGGAATTGACCTGTTTTGATAAAACAATAATCGGAACCATAGAAATCGGAGGCGGAGAATCTTACGTAGTGAAACTGATCGCACGAGCAGCATATAATATGCAAAAAGACTATCCCAATATCAAATTTCGATTTTTCAGCGGCGATACCAATGACGTTATAGCAAAACTTGATGAAGGTTTGCTTGATTTCGGCATTCTGATCGCACCGGTTGACGTGTCAAAATACGATTATCTACGTTTGCCGCTGGTAGACACTTGGGGTGTCTGGACAAGGAAGGACAGCCCACTGTCTGCAAAAAATTCCGTAAGTCCGACTGACTTGATAGACAAGCCGCTTATTTTTTCCAAACACACATATAGCAAGAACCCTATAACCGACTGGTTCGGAAAGGATTATGAAAAACTGAACGTCGTTGCAACGTATAACCTTATTTACAATGCGTCTCTGATGGTGGAAGAGGGAATGGGGTATGCCGTTGGGCTTGATAAACTGATCAATACGTCCGGCGACAGCAATCTGTGCTTTATACCGTTTTCGCCTTCCCTTACGTCCGAACTCTATTTTGTTTGGAAGAAATATACGGTATTATCCAAGGCGGCTGAATTGTTTTTAAGTAAACTGAAAAGCAAATATTAAAGCGTGAGTTGCATCAATTGGGGGCGATTACGTCCTTCCGCCAAATTATTTTTTACGGTAAAGCGTTGGTCTCGGCATAAATATCATTATTGAAGAATAGACGACCATAAAGTAGATGGAAAGGTTGTCGTCAGATTAACATTACAAGAACCAGAATTACAAAAGATTAAAATACGCATAAAAAGCCGCTTTCATTAAGAAAACGGCTCTTTTTGGCGTTCGTGATGGGCGCGACGCGTAAAGCAAAAGCCACAGTGTGGCATTTGTAGCCAAAGCGGCGAAGTAATCTATGATTACGAGCTGGCGGGTCGAACGAAGAGAGACGGGAACCCTTGGGTGAGATTCCATGAACGCGTCGATTTTGCAAAGCAAAAACAAAAAGGCGCTTTATAAAAAGCGTCTTTATTGGCGTTCGTGATTGGAATCGAACCAACGGCGTTTCGCTTAGGAGCAATTCGCGTTTTTGCAAACGATATCAAAATCGTTCGTTTTCTTCAAAAATCTTTCGTTTTGTGCCGTTTTTGACAGCTGAAATCATCAATTATCTTGCGTTTTATCAAGTTTGTTTTGTATTTTGAAACGACTTTTATACCTTTTTTATACCGATTTTATACCGATCAACTCGTTTAGAGTTAATATTGAAAAAATTGATTAAAGCAAGAAATAATCAAAAACTATTGACATAGTTATAGATTTTGTGTAAAATTGTGAATGGAGATTGATATATGATATCATACGACTTTTTAACGAAAAATCTGTTTACCGCTACCGACGCGCAGAGGGAGATCCCGAGCGAGTCGACTCTGTTTGCTACGCTGAAAAACTTGCTTAAGACGGGAAGGATCGTAAAACTTAAGGGTGGGCTGTATGCGCTCGTCAATCCGCTGACGGGCGATATATTCGCCAATCGGTTTGAGATAGCGACGGCGTTGCATAAAGGCGCGTTCGTGGGTTTTCATTCGGCGCTGGAGTTTTACGGACTGGGAAATCAGATGTATTCCGACGTGCACGTTTTTACGCCGACGCAGTATAGGTCCGATCTCATAGACGGGTTGGAATACGTTTATTTTGAAACGAAATATACCGAAGGCGTATCCGTCGTGGAACAAAACTCCACCGTACGCGTAACGGAATTGGAAAGAACGGTTGTCGATTGTCTGAACCGACCGGACGTGGCGGGCGGACTGGAAGAAGTGTTTACGGCGCTTTCCGCCATATCGTATTGCGATGAACAAAAACTACTGAAACATCTTAAAGCGTACGATAAAAAACTCTTATACAAAAAGGCCGGCTTCTTCTTTTCCCTGTTGCAGCCGACCTATCTGACGAATAGATTTTTCGACGTTTGCAAAGAAAACGTGACGCAACGGTTCGACGATATACGGGAAAACAAGAACGCTAGCGGAAAGCGCATAGACGAATGGAAATTGATCATCCCCAAAGAGATCATAAATACGGAGAACTGATATGATTGACTTATCGAAGAAAAATATTGTAAGGATAGCGAACGAAACTTCCTTTATCAAAGATAACGTCGAAAAAGTGATGCGGCTTATCGACGTACTGGAAACGCTTTTTTCTTCCGAATGGAAAGATAAACTTGCCTTGAAAGGTGGTACGGCAATCAATCTTTTTTATCGTAATTTGCCCCGTCTTTCCGTGGATATCGACTTGGATTATCTTGGACAAACGAAAGAGGAAGCGGTCGCGGATAAAGAGAGTATACGGACGTATCTGAAAAGCGCGCTCTTTCAAAAAGGATACGCTCTTTCCGACGCCAGCAAATACCATTATGCGTTGGATTCGTACGTGTTTCAGTATCAAAACAACGGTGGAAACCGAGACAACATAAAGGTGGAAATCAATTTTTTGGATAGAGCGCACATATTGCCTTTGTCGAAAACGAAGATCGCCGCCTTCGGATATAACGGCGAGGCGGAAATAGCCGTTCTGAACTTGTACGAACTGTACGGAAGCAAGTTCGCCGCCTTAATCGGTCGGAGCAAACCGCGCGACGTCTACGACGTTTACGGCGCGATCGAGTGCGACCTTTTTTCCGACAAAGACTTATTGAAAAAGTGTTTTGTTTTCTACAACTGTATCGGCGGAGAAGCGGATATTTTGGAGAACGATCTTTCCATCATCGACGGCGTGACGAATAAGGACTATACGCGGATGTTGAAACCCGTTCTGTCCAAAGCCGAAAGATTCGATCCCGTTTCCGCCGTAAAACGGATCAAAGAATATCTGATCGGACTTCTCGTATTTACCGACGAAGAACGACTTTTCGTCGAGCGGTTCAAGCAAAAAACGTACGCCCCCGCGCTCTTGTTCCCAGACAAAGAAATAATCGACCGTATTTCCCGTCACCCGATGGCACAATGGAAATGCGGGTCGGGCGATAACTGACGGGGACCGTATTTGCCGGATACAGCTTACAAGCCCGAACAGTCGTTTATAGTGAATTCAACTAAACAAGGATAGATTGAGATGATAGACGTTGAACTGAATAAAGAATTATTGATGATCGTGCCGCTTTTCGTCGCCCTTCTGGGGTTGACGGCAGTCGTTTTGGTCGATCGGTTCATCGGGAAGAAAGAGCGACGGCTGGTCCTCGTCATCATCGTGCTTCTTTTGAGCAACGTGGTGCAAAACTATATCGAATATCGGTTGCAACTACCCGCCACGGCGTCTCCTTGGCGTACGGGCGTTGTGATCTACGGATACGCCGTTCGACCTTTTATCCTCGTGACGTTTTTGTTGCTCGTGGGCAAAAAAGATAAACTGTTTTACGTTGCGGCGGCGCTTGCCGGAGTCAACGCTTTGATCTATCTGACGGCATTCTTTTCGCCCGTCGTTTTTTATATTGCTCCGGACAATCACTTTATGCGCGGTTCCTTCCCTTGGGGGTACGCTTGTCAGATCGTCAGCGGTATACTCCTTGCGTACCTCTTGTTTCTCTCCGTCAAAGAGTGTTATCGCGTACGGAAAGTGGAATCGGTTTTACCCATCCTGAACGACGCGATCATCGTTGCCGCCATCGTTGCCGACATGCTTTCCAAAGACAATTTTGCGTCTTCGTTCTTGATGATCGGAATGGTCCTGTGTAGCCTATTTTACTACTTATGGCTCCATTTATGCTTTGTTCGGAAGCACGAACTGGCACTTATGGAAGAACATCGTAATCGCGTGATCCTCTCGCAGATACAGCCGCACTTTATTTACAACACACTTTTTTCCATTCAAGCTATCGAAGGAAATCCCGAAGAAACGAAGCAAGCCATCAACGAATTCGCAGGGTTTATTCGCGGCAATCTTGCCGCCTTGGACGGAAAGGATCTGATCCCGTTTACAGAGGAGATCGCATACGTCAAGGACTACGTATCTTTGCAAAAACGCCGCTTTACGGATAAGTTCGACGTGACGTACGAGATAAAGGACGAGAATTTTTTCTTGCCGCCGCTGACCGTGCAGATATTGGTGGAGAATTCCATAAAACACGGCATCCTCGTTCGCAAACAATTCGGTTCGATCGTCGTCCGTTCTTATCGCAACGGAAATAATCACGTGATCGTCGTTGAGGACGACGGCGTCGGTTTCGATACGGAGATCCTGAAGGACTCAAAGAGAGTGGGGCTTAAAGCGGTCAAAAACCGTTTGGAATATCAACTTGGCGCAACGCTCGACGTTGAGAGCGAACCGGGGAAGGGGACGAAAGTAACGATAAGTATTCCCACTCTTCCTCGCGTTTTCGGCAAAGTAAAAGGAGGTAAACGATGAGGATACTGCTTGTCGATGACGAACCGTTTGCATTGAAAGAACTTACAAAAAACGTGGCTCAGTTGCGCCCGAACGCCGAACTTTTTCCGTTTGAATACAGCGACGAGGCGCTTGCATTCGCAAAAAACGAGAGCGGGATCGACGTTGCCATCCTCGACGTCAATATGCCGAATATGGACGGTATAGAACTGGCGAAAGAATTGAAAAATATATATCCTCTCGTCAACGTGATCTTTTGCACGGCGTATGAAAAATACACGATGGACGCCATACGCCTGCACGTGTCCGGATACGTCAACAAACCATACAAAACGGAAGATATAGAAAGGGAGCTCGACAATCTGTTGCATCCCGTGGATAATCCGATGCCAAGGGTGTTCGTCCGTACTTTCGGAGATTTCGACGTTTTCGTTGACGGACTGGTCGTGACGAATTTCGGAAGGAGCAAATCGAAAGAACTGCTCGCTTATCTCGTGTCGAAGCGAGGCGGAACGGCGAACAAACAGGAACTGATCGCCGTGCTTTTCGGCGATAAGTACACCCCCTCCACGCAGGACTATTTCAAAAAAGTTTTCCGCTTATTGATGGATACGCTTAAGGGTCACGGGATAGAAAATATCATTGTCAAAGGCTACAACGAATACGCCGTGAACGTAAATGCTTTCGCTTGCGACTTGTACGATTACGATAAAGGTCTGCCCCAAGCCATCAACGCCTATAAGGGCGAATTTATGGCGCAATACGAATGGGCCGAATTATAATAGAAACCTCTTTCTTTAATAGTTTTATCTGTACGGAGTGCAAATAGTACCCCATCTTGTCCCCTATTCCTTGTTATACTCTAAAATGAGTTATTATTTTCGCGCGCACATATGCGTAGACCGTGGCTGAAAAATAAACGAGATCATTTTGACAAGGAGACTTGACTATGACGAATCGAATGGCAAGAAAAGTAAGCTTAGGCGTATTTTGCGCATTATTTGCTTTCGTCCTTATATTGGCGATGGCGTTTGCGATTATACCTGTGGAAAATACGCCCACGGCGTACGCGTCAACGACCGTTCAATATTTGGACGAGAACGGCGTAATGCAAACTGTGACAGACCCGATTGAGGTCAATTCCGTCTCGGATACGACCAATCCCGTGTATTGGACTTCCGGGTGGTACGTCGTTACCGGAGAGAAGACGCTTTCTTGCAGTATACGTGTAGATGGGGACGTGAAACTTATCCTTCGCGACGGTGCGACACTGACCTGTAACGGTGTATCGGTTTATAATTACCACGGTGAAAAATTCACCGTTTACGCGCAATCTACGGGCAGTAGCATGGGTACACTGAAAGCAGAGGTCAAAGGCAGTACCACGACGGACAACGGACAAGCGGGTATCGGCGGCGGCTACGGCGCGTCTGCGGGTACGATCGTGATAAACGGCGGCAATATCATAGCCAAAGGACATCCGGGCGCAGCGGCGTGGCCCGCACCCGGTATCGGTTGCGGCGCGGAATCGGACGGCGGCGGTACGGTCATAATAAACGGCGGCGTTGTTAAAGCTGTGGGAGAAACAAGGGCGAACGCGTCTACGGGCGGTATTTACGTCGGAGCCGCCGGCTCGATCACCATCAAAGACGGTATGGTCGTAAGGGCGGGAAGCAGTTACGACACTTCGGACATCGTAAAATATCCTTATAATGATACGAGAGATTATTGGAAAAACTACGTTGAGGTCACCTATCCCGTTGCCGTAACAAAAGTCAGCGGGGATATCGGCGAGGTCAGACTTGTTGCAGGCGATCAAGAATATAAGATCGCCCCGAGCTTCGAGCCTGCCAACGCTACGTACAATACGTTAAGATGGCTCACGTGGTCGTCAAGCGACGAAAGCGTCGCCACGGTCACGAGCGACGGAACGGTTTGGCCGCATTCCGCGGGTACGACAACCATCTCCATCGTTGCCAACAATGGCACGCCGGACGACCCGTCGGACGATATAACGGGTTATATTCCCTTTCAAATATTCGCGGCGGACCCCGTGACGTACAGGGATTTTAACGACGGCGGCGTCTTTACGCAAACGAAAACCTGCAACGAGTACATACATATATTAAGCGGTAGCCGTAAGAATTGGGGCGCGGCAAATAAGACTACTTGGTACGTCGTCAAAAACGATATCACGGTTGACGGCACCGCTACCGTCAACGGAGACGTGCGTCTTATTCTCAAAGACGGAGCGACTTTGACTTGCGGCGACTGTATCAACGTTAACGATGGCGGAAACCTGACCGTCTACGCCCAGTCTACCGACAAAGCACAAATGGGCAAATTGATCGTAACTTCAGATTACGATCCGGCAATAAGCGGCGGCAATATCATCGTCAACGGCGGCGATCTTGCCGTTACCGGCAGAATACTGATTTACCTTGAAGGACAGGATCCCGATCCGCACTACTATGGTATCACGAGTAATGCTACGATAAACGGCGGTTCGCTCGTCGTATCTTCGGGTACCGCTTTCGGCGGCAACGTTTCCATCGGTCCCGATATGGTGGTAAAAGTCGGCAAAGAGGCTATTACGGATTTTGAAACCAACCACGCCTATCATACGGTCACCATCGACCCTTACGTTGCGGCGACGAGCATTACGCTTGACAAAACCTCGCTCAGTTTGAAAGCGGAAGACGACGTCGTTTTGCTCACGCCGACAATCGGCGCGGAGAACGCTTCGTACAACACGCTCAACTGGGTGGAATGGAGAACGAGCAACGAAAACGTCGTAAAATTGTTCGACAACAGAGGTACGATCCTGCCTATGTCCGCAGGGACTGCGACCATCACGGCGATAGCCAACAACGGCACGGCGGACACTTCGGACGACTTGTACGCGACCTGTACGGTGACGGTCAGCGCGTCTTCGCCCGTTTCTTACTTATCTTATAATGCGGGGATTTTCAGCGAAGCTTCCTGCTCGATCTACACCACCGTTACGGCGGATACCCGTGTAATGGGTGCAAGCGATTGGACCAGATGGTACGTAGCCAAAGGGAACGTGACCGTCGACGGTCGTATCACCGTAACGGGCAACGTGCATCTTATCCTATCAGACGGCGCAAGTCTGACAGTCAGCGGCGGTATATACGTTCCTACCGGCAGCAGTTTAACTATTTATGGGCATTCCATAGATAGGTCGGTTATGGGACAACTACTTGCACAAAACGCAGGCTTGGAACAAGCAGGTATCGGCGGTAATTCTTCAGAGTCTAACGGAGCGATCGTTATCAATGGTGGTAAAGTTACTTCTTATGGTGGTGAAAGAGGCGCAGGTATCGGTGGTGGCGGCGCGGACGACGCGAATGCTCCCGCTGCCGGGTCTATCACCGTTAACGGCGGCGTTGTTATCGCTGTCGGTGGCGATTATGCCGCAGGTATCGGTGGCGGCGGTTCTTATTACAACTTTGGCGGTGACGGCTACTCGATCGCTTTCAACGGCGGTGAAATTACCGCACAAGGTTTTTACGCTATCGGTGGCGGTGGTAGCTGGCTCAATACTTCTGCGGGCAACTACGGTCATTTCAGCAGAGCGCAAAAAATGATCGTTAAGGGCGGCAGCAACGCACAAGACGTTGCACTTGTGAACGTGAGCGGAACGACCGATCTGCATTACACCTATCAATACATGATCGTAACCGAACCTGTCAAAGTTACTTCCGTTGCTTTGGACAGGACAGTCATCAGCATGACAGCCGACGAAAGATACGTTCTGGACGTTACTTTCGGACCCGAGAATGCGGCGTATAACAGCTTGCAATACGTCAACTGGACGTCCAGCAATCCCACTGTGGCAATGATAATGAATGGCGCTATCCTTCCCGTAAAGGCGGGTACGGCGACCATCACCGTTACCGCCAATAACGGCACGCCCAATGATACCACGGATGACGTAACGGCGACTTGTACGGTTACGGTAACGACGAATCCCGCCACGGTCTCTTATATAGATTACAACGCGGCGACCGGAGCCTATACGACGAATAATCTTTCCGCATACGCTTCCGTTTATTCGGACGTCGCGACTTTGGGAATGGCGAATAATACGAGTTGGTACGTCGTTAAGAGCAATATGACTTTCGATAGTCGTATAGAGGTAAGAGGCGACGTTTGTCTCGTGTTTTCGGACAACGTAACTCTTACTGCAACAAAAGGTATTGACGTTACCGCCGGTAACAGTCTGACGATCTATGCTCAATCCTCGGATAAAGCAACGATGGGCGTCTTGAACGCGTCGACCGATGTAAACGATACGGCCGCCATCGGCGGCAACGTAAGTAGCAGTACCTGCGGAACCATCACCGTTGTGGGCGGAAAAATTACCGCTCAAGGTGGCAACAACGGCGCCGGTATCGGTGGCGCCTTCGGCGCGAACGGCGGCGAAGTAAATATCTACGGCGGCGAAGTTACCGCATACGGAAATAACAACGGTTCTGCTATCGGAAACCGTACCTATATTTTAGATGGTATTCAAATAACCATCAGCAAGAAATTGACCGCTACCGTAGGGGGCAATCTGCTTGCAAATCCCAATGACGTTTGGAAATATACAAACGTTTATATCGACCAAGCGACTCCCGTTTCGGGCGTGACGCTTGATAAAACCACACTCAACTTGGCGGCGGGCAAACAAACGGCGCAACTTACCGCGACCATCGCGCCCACAGGCGCTTCCTATAAGAATATCGTTTGGACGTCGAGCGACGAAAGCGTGGCTACGGTGGACGAGAACGGCTTGGTGACGCCTATTTGGGCGGGCACGGCGGTCATTACCGCAACGGCGACCAACGGCACTGAGTTTACTTCGGACGACAAAACGGCGACCTGCACCGTGACGGTAAGCGTCGTTTCGGTCAGCGGAATAACGCTTGACAATACCTCGCTCAACTTGATCGCGGAAGGAGAAACGAGCACACTTACGGCGACCGTTACCCCCGATAACGTCTCTTACGCTACCGTGGTATGGACGTCGAGCGACGAAAGCGTGGCTACCGTCAACGATAGCGGCGTTGTTACGCCCCTCGCTCCGGGTACTGCGATCATCACCGCTACGGCGACCAACGGCACGGCGGATACTTCGGACGACGTCACGGCGACGTGCACGGTAACGGTCATTATGCCGAATTCGATCACCTATCTCGATTATGACCCCGAAATCAACGCTCTCGTCAGCGTAACGCGCACGTCTTACGCGCCCCTTACTGCGGATATGACGACTTGGGGAACGGCGGGCGAAACGAAATGGATCGTGGCGGAGTCCGACGTTGAAATATCAACGTATCAGATCAACATACTCGGCGACGTACGTCTCATTATCAAAGACAATGTGACCGTGACCGCCAAATACGGCATCCTGGTCAAAGACGGGAACAGCATAACGATCTACGCTCAGTCACAAGACGAGTTGGCAATGGGCAAATTGAACGCCAACGGTGCTTATTGCGCCGCAGGTATCGGCGGTCAATATGGCAATAAGAGCGGAAGTATTACTATAAACGGTGGCATGATCACTGCCGTCGGCGGTCAAGATTCAGCAGGTATCGGCGGTGGCAATCAGGCTTTAAGCAATAGCAATACCGGTGGCGATAGTGGAACGATTACCATCAACGGCGGTATCATCACGGCAACAGGCAACGGACACGGCGCAGGTATCGGCGGTGGCGGCGGAGAAAACAGCGGCGGTAACGCCGAAACCATCATCATAAACGGCGGCATTGTTACCGCAACGGCAGGCACAGGATACGGCGCGGGTATCGGTGGTGGCGGACAAAGCGACCAATACAGCGGCGGCAACGGCGGTACCATTATCATCAACGGTGGGACGGTCACTGCAGACGGCAAAGCAGGCAGAGGTATCGGCGGCGGCGGAATAAATCACAGCAGCGCGTCTTATAATTACGACCTTATTAAGGGCGACGACGTATTGTATTCAACTGAAAACGGAGGTACGATTTATCGTTATTATCCAAGACCCGACGTAACGGGTGTATCCATAGACCAAGAGGGGTTGGAATTGTTCGTGCGCGGTTCGCAAGGCTCTTTGCATGCGACCGTGACCCCGGGCGAAGCAAACGCAACCATCGTGTGGAGTACGAGCGATCCTACGGTAGCGACCATAGATAATGACGGACGCGTCATTCCCCAAGGCGTCGGCACGGCAACAATCACGGTGACCGCAACCAACGGCACGGCGGATACGTCGGACGACAAGACAGCGACCATTACCGTTACCGTTTATCCGCAACCCGACGTAACGGGTATAGAGCTCAATCTCACGAACGTGGAATTGTCTACCGACCACTACGAAGAACAGTTGCAAGCAACGATCTCTCCGAGCGGCGCAAAGAACGGCGTTGTATGGACGTCGAGCGATCCCGCCGTTGCGACGGTGGACAGGAACGGCAAAGTTACGGCTATCGGCGTAGGAACCGCAACGATCACGGCAACTGCAACAAACGACACGGAAGATACTGCTGACGACAAGACCGCGACCTGTACGGTAGTAATAAACGAACTTAATTTCGATATATATTACGAATATGACAATAGTACCCATTCTATGGTCCAAAAACGTACCGTAGGATGCGAAGTAATGACCTCAAACCTCGATTCCTTGGTCGATTGGGATAATTATACAAAATGGTATATTGTAAAAGAGGATATCACGTTTGACGAGAATATGTACTGCGAAAATGACATACATATCATTCTCGCCGACGGCGTTACCCTTACTTTTAATCAAGGTGTTATTGTGGGTGACAGATTAACGATCTATGCGCAGTCAACCGACGTGGCAACGATGGGAAAATTGGTTGCAAAAAATGACGACGGTGCGGGAATAGATTGTCAAAGGACAATTATTATCAACGGCGGTATCATCACGGCGACCGGCAGTGAACACGCAGCCGGTATCGGCGGCGGTGAGGATGGTGACGGCGGAAGTATCACGATCAACGGTGGCGTCGTTACGGCGAACGGCGGTGAATATGCCGCAGGTATCGGCGGCGGAAGCAGTGATTGGCGCGGTTGCGACGGCGGCGAACTTACCATTAACGGCGGTGAGATCATCGCGATAAGCGGCGGACACGGAGCAATGGCGATCGGCGGCGGCGTTTGTTACGACAACGAAGAACCCGCCGAAGAAAAAGGCAAAATAAAGGTCAGCAAAGTTATTCTTTTTGACGCCGGCGACGATGCGGAAAGCGCAGTTTCTATGACGAACCTTGATTATGCCGTAACGAAAAACTACGTGCATATCGGTATTGATCCGAACTATGCGGATTCTGTTCTTTTCGGTATAGATATTGATTCGGAAAATGCAAAAGTTACCCTTAGCGGAAACGGTGTATCCGGAAATAATGCTCTGTCGGGCGAAACCGTTACGGTAACGATAGAGCCTTCCGATAGCTATGCGTTTCATATTATTAAAGTCAGCTATTTGCAGCCTGCAGAATTGGATAGCGTGGACGCGATCAAGAGTCTTATGGGAACGGCTTTCTTTGACGGTCGTGATTATTCCGGTTCCGGAGGACCTAACTCCGATGGTTACTATTGCATGGTAGACTATAATGGGAATATCGTTGTTTATAACGGTCCCGAAGTTTTTGCAACACTTGATGAAACGGCGGTAACGTCGTTCGCGACCACAACGATACCGGAGTTACCCGGTTCGCTCTTTGTTATTGTAACCAGTGGTTCGGATCAATGGACTTTCCAAATAGATGAGAACGGCACGCTTGTTTCAGTTGGTTTGAGGCAAAACGACGCTCTCGTCTTTAGCGGTAGCGGTTGTAGTAACGGATCTCTGACGAAAGAAGTCGAGATCATGATAACGACGGTGACGGAAGGCGAAAAATACACTTTCATAATGCCGGAAACCGACGCCGTGGTCTTAGTTGGTTGCGTTCGTGTATACGATATCGCAAAAGAAAGCGAAAACGGTGACGTGGTAGTTACCGTTGACGGTGTGGAAGCCGATAAGGCCGGGCAGGATAAGACCGTGACCGTCACGATCGAACCCGATAAAGGATATGCTCTCGATGAGATAACGGTATATATCGATGGATTCGCAGTAAGGGATACAGCCGATCTCGCTGCCTTGATGGGCGACGCCGAATTGTCCGATACGGCGGATAACAGTGCAATAAAATGCAAGGTAGTTGGCGGCGCTCTCGCGTTGTTGGAAAATGGTGTTACCATCTGCACGTTACCCGATACGACCGAACTCACATTCGCCCCATATGATAATGATCCTAACAAATTCGGCGTTGATCTCTGGGACGAGGAGGCGCACGAGTGGCGCTTCACGATAGAAAACAAAGTTATCACCGAAATTGAAGTATTTTATGGTGAAACGATATTCAATTTAAAAGGAAATAGCACTGGTGAATTGAATCTTGAAATTGAATTATTACCTATTACCGAAGGTAAAGTCTATGCCTTTGATATGCCGCAAATGCCGATCAGAATCGTGGTGACGTTTGTTGAATCGTCTGTACACGACCATGACGAAACGACTTTGGAATACGTGTCGGACAAAGAAGCGACCTGCACCGAAGCCGGCAATACGGCGTATTACCGCTGCACCGTTTGCGGACTGTATTACGCCGACGTAAACGGAGAAACCGAGATCACCCTCGAATCTACCGTGATCGCCGCTACTGGACACGATTATCAATTCGTGGAATTTGTTTGGGACGGCTTTACGGCGCAAGCGAAATACGTCTGTACGCACGATGATACGCACGTTGAACTCCATAATGCGACCGTCACGAATAAAATTACTACGGAGCCTACCTGCACGATAGTGGGCGTAAAAACGTACACCGCAACCTATGACGGTCATACCGATACCAAGACGGAAGACGTCGCCGCGCTCGGACACGACGTTATCCATCACGACGCACAAGCGGCGACCTGCACCGCAGTCGGTTGGAACGCTTACGATACTTGCTCGCGTTGCGACCATACCACCTATCAAGAGATCAAACCGCTCGGTCATGCCATAGTGCGTCACGACGCCAAAGCGGCTACTTGCACCGAGGTTGGTTGGGACGCTTACGTCACTTGCTCGCGTTGCGACTTCTCGACATACGTCGAGATACCGGCGCTCGGTCACGAATATGCGTTCGACTCCATTGTTTGGGACGGCTTTACCGCGCAAGCCAAATACGTCTGCACTCATGATAACGATCACGTAGAACTCCATAATGCCGTTATTACAAACGAAGTGACTAAGGCGGCTACTTGCACGGAAGCAGGCGTAAAAGTTTACACAGCGACCTATGACGGTCATACCGATACCAAGAATGAAACGCTTGCCGCACTCGGTCACGACCTTGAGCATCACGACGCGCAAGCGGCAACTTGCACCGAAATCGGTTGGAACGCTTACGATACTTGCTCGCGCTGCGACTATACGACCTATCAAGAAATCGCGGCGCTCGGTCACGATTGGAGCGAATGGACTGTCGTAAAAGTTGCCACCGTGGAAGAAGAAGGCTTGGAAAGACGCGTTTGCAAGAATGACAACGAACACGTTGAAGAGCGCGTTATCCCGAAGGTCGATCCGCACGTCCATAGCTACGTATTCGACTCGTTCGTTTGGGACGGCTTTACGGCAAAAGCGAAATACATTTGCACCGAGAACAACGAACACGTCGATCTTCGTGACGCAACCGTTACGAAGGAAGTGACTAAGGCGGCTACTTGCACGGAAGCGGGCGTGAAAGTTTACACGGCGACCCATGACGGTCATACCGATATCAAGAATGAAACGCTTGCCGTACTCGGACATGACCTTATTCATCACGACGCGCAAGCGACAACTTGTACCGAGATCGGTTGGAATGCTTACGACACTTGCTCGCGTTGTGACTACACGACCTACCAAGAAATAGCGGCATTGGGACATGACTATAAGTTTGATTCCTTCGTGTGGACGGGTTATACCGCACAAGCAAAATGTGTTTGCGCTCACGATAACATCCACGTTGAACTCCGCGACGCAACCGTTACGAGCGAAGTTACCACGGCGGCGACTTGCAACGAAGAAGGTGTGAGAACCTATACCGCTACTTATGACGGTCATACCGACACCAAGACGGAAGAGATCGCGGCGCTTGGTCATGATATCATCCATCACGACGGTAAAGAGGCAACTTGCACCGAAATCGGTTGGGATGACTACGAGACTTGCTCACGTTGCGACTTCTCTACTTATGAAGAGATACCTGCGACCGGACATTCGGCAAGCGACTGGATCGTTACAAACGAGCCTACTTGCACCGAGAAAGGAAGCATGCACAAGATCTGTACTGTCTGCGGCACGGAGATCGAAGTAGAAGAGATTGAAGCTAACGGTCACACCGCAGGTGATTGGGTTACCACCAAAGAGCCTTCCTGCACCGAGAAAGGAAACAAACATATCGTTTGTACCGTTTGCAGCACAGAACTCGAAACGGCGGACATCGACGCGCTCGGACACGACTATCAAGCAGATGCAACCGCGCCTACCTGCACTGAAAGAGGATTTACTACGCACACTTGCTCTCGTTGTGGCGACAGTTACGTCGATACCTATGTGGACGCTCTCGGGCATACTGCGGGCGAATGGATCGTAACGAAAGAGCCTTCCTGCACCGAAAAAGGCAGCAAGCACAAAGAATGTACCGTCTGCCACACCGAACTCGAAGCGGAAGAGATCGCCGCGCTCGGACATGCTTTCGGCGAATGGATCGTAACCAAAGAGGCGCAAGAAGGTGCCAAGGGCGAGGAGACCCGTACCTGCTCGATTTGCGGCGCGACTTTGACCCGTGCGACCGAAGCCGACGGACAACTGACCTACGTGGAGACGGTGACCGAAGAACCCAAAGACGTGACCGAACTCTTCGCGCAAGCCAAAGAGGAAGAAGGCTCCGTTGAAATAAAGGCGACGACAGACGACGATAAAGAATTTGTAATCGTATTCGACAGCAACGCAGTCAAAGCCATCGGCGACGCCAACGTCAGCCTTTCGGCGAAAGTCGTTACCGAGAACGTGGAAGTAGAAAATGCCGAACTCGTACTCGAAGTCAAACTCAATGGCGCGACGTTTGAGGGCGGCGAAGCCACGGTCAGCATTCCGTTTGAGAAAGAAGTGCCCCAAGGCAAAGTCGGTAAAGTATACTATATCGACGACCAAGGTAACAAGACGGATATGGGCGCTACCTTCGAGAACGGCAAAGTCGTCTTTACGACCAACCACTTCTCGACCTATGCGGTACTGTTTGAAGATGCGCAAGTTGCAGATAGCGGACTCTCCGGCGGTGCGATCGCGGGTATCGTGATTGGATGCTTCTTTGGGCTTTTACTCATCGCCTGCGCGGTTCTCTTCATCCTTCACAAGAAAGGGATTGTGAATATCGCTTTCATTGACAAGGTGTTGAAGAAGTAAACATACATGGAGGAACGATAGACATTTTTGTCGAAATACTCAAAGAATCAAAACGTTTGATAAAAGGAGAAAAACGTATGGAAAATTTAAGGAAAAATATGCACAGTACAGCGATCATCATGGTTGCGGTGCTCGTCTTCGCCATTGTACTGGCGGCGGCGTTTGCACTCGTGCCCAGCAGCACGCCCACGGCGTACGCGGCGGCCAACGTCATCGAATGGACCAAAGAGGATATGGCAAATCTCGGAGACTCCATGTATGATGGTGATTCGAGGGAAATGAAAGGAATCACCTTGACCATTCACAGTGGATCATACGACGCACACTTCGCCGATGAGTATTGGGATGATGACCTCGGAGATTACGTCAGAGAGTTTGATTACTGCTCGATTAATGGATACAGCGACGAAAAGAGTGTCACGTTCTCGATCGGAAACGGCAGGCAGTTCTACAAGATCGAGTTGATGGGTGCCTGGGTCAACGGTTACCCCTCGGGAGACGGCTGGAACGGGTATACCTGGACCGGGGAATCCAGCGAAGTCATCCTTAACGGATACGCCGATTACGTCAACTGGATACGCTTTACGCTCGTACCGATCCAATCGGCTGTTACGCTCAATACGAACGGCGGCACCGTCAACAGCGGCGATATCACCAGCTATTCCGAAGGGATCGGCGCGACCTTGCCCACCGACCTGACCAAGGAAGGTGACACGTTCCGCGGTTGGTACAACAACCCGCTGTTCTACGGCGACCCCGTTGTGGCCATCTCCAACGAAGAGACTGGCGCCAAGACCTATTGGGCCAAGTGGGACAACATTTATGATTACTCCGAGACGATAGAGACGGATAAGCGTCAAACCGCTTATAGCGGCGAGCGATTGAGCGTCTCGGCCAAAAACGCAGGTGACGATGACGGCGCCGCGATTATCCGCGACACCCGCATGACCGTCTCCATTACCAACGGTGGCAAGATATATAACGTTGCGCTCGTACTCACCTATAACCAAGATCGTGCAGGCATGGTCACTTCCAGCAAAGGGACCCGTGACGCTATCTTCTCTTATGGGGGCGCCACTTACGTCGTATTCAAAAATATCGATTCGATAAGCGTGTCATTTGGCACCAACAACACTTGGGTGTACGTTAGACGGATCATCGTCAACTACAACGATCCCGTTCTAAGCGACGTAACACTACATACCAACGGCGGTAGTATCAATAGCGGCAATATTACGCAATATGCCGAGGGTACCGTCGTAACTCTGCCCACCGACGTGACAAGGGAGGGCTACGCTTTCAAGGGATGGTATGACAATGAGCAACTGAACGGCAACGCCGTGGCATCTATCACCGGCGACGCCACGGGTAACAAAGAGTTTTGGGCGAAGTGGTACCGCCCCATCAACTATAACCTGAACGGCGGCAACATCAATAGCGGCAACGTCACCTCTTACGAGGAAGGCGTGGGCGCGACCTTGCCCACCAACGTAACCAAACAAGGAAGCAATTTTGCGGGTTGGTACGATAACGCAACTTTCGACGGCGACGCCGTGACCACTATCGGTACGGACGCCACAGGGGTCAAAACCTACTGGGCCAAGTGGACCGGCACCGTAACGCTTCATATAAGCGGCGGCACGATCAATAGCGGCAACGTTACGGAATATGTCGAAGGTGTGGGCGCAACACTGCCTATCGACGTAACCAACGGCGATTTGATCTTTGCCGGTTGGTACGATAATGCAACCTTCGACGGCGAAGCCGTGACCACTATCGGTACGGAAGCCACCGGCGCCAAAACCTACTGGGCCAAGTGGACCGGCACCGTAACGCTTAATGCGAACGGCGGCGTGATCAATAGCGGCAACCTTACGCAATACGTAAAAACAATCGGCGCCACCTTGCCTACCGACGTAACGAGAGAGGAATACATCTTTGCCGGTTGGTACGCGAATGCAGAATTTGACGGCGAAGCCGTGACCGCCATCGACACGGACGCCACGGGAAACAAAGAGTATTGGGCGAAATGGAACCCGATCATTACGTATAACAACTTGAAGGACGGCGCCATCAATGGCGATTACGCCACCTATTACGTCGAAGGCGTGGGCGTCTCCTTGCCCGCCGACGTGACGAGAGAGGGTTGCACCTTCCTTGGTTGGTACGACAATGCAGAACTTGAGGGTGACGCCGTGACCGAGATCGGCACCGAAGTCACCGCGCCCAAGACCTATTGGGCCAAATGGAGCGGCGATGTCGTTTATTACCTAGACGGTGGCGCGATCAAAAGCGGCAACGTCGCTTCTTATGTAGAAGGCGAGGGCGCCACCTTGCCCACCGACGTGACCAAGGCAGGCGGCATCTTCAGCGGATGGTACGACAATGCAGAACTCGACGGCGAAGCCGTGACCACTATCGGTACGGACGCCATAGGTGCCAAAGAATATTGGGCAAAATGGTATTATCCCCCTGTTCTCTACGTCTCCAGATCTTGGGACGAAGATAACAAAGTCGTCGTGGATACCACGGAGAGCTGTGATCCCTACACGGTGGTCGCAAGCAACACCACCTCGTGGACAAACGGCAACTGGTACGTGGTCGCCGAGGACGTGACCGTCGGCTCTCGCGTAGGCGTCAGCGGCACGGTCAATCTTATCCTCAAGGACGGCGCAACGCTCACCGTTAACGGCGGTATCACCGTTTCGACAGGCAATACACTGAATATCTACGGACAGACCGCGGGCACCGGTGCATTGACCATTGCCAATACCGCGGGGGATAGCGCAGGTATCGGCGGCGGCAGTGGTGGTAGCTGCGGCACCGTTACCATCCACGGCGGCAACGTGACGGCTATCGGCGGTGGTGACGGCGCAGGTATCGGCGCCGGTTGGAAAGGACACGGCGGCGCCGTGACGATCTACGACGGTACTGTAGTTGCTACGGGCGGCTTCCGCGGCGCAGGTATCGGCAGTGCTTGGGGCTGGGGGAATCAAGTCAGTGCCGGCACCGTGACTATCTATGGCGGTACCGTTACTGCGAGCGGCGGCGGTTGGGCCGCGGGTATCGGCGGCGGTTATTGTGGCAACGGCGGCGCCGTGACGGTTTACGGCGGTACCGTAGTTGCTACGCGTGGCTCTGATGCCGTGGCTATCGGTGCAGGTAACGATGGCTCCAATCCGGGTACGCTTACCGTTGGCGGGAATATGGACGTTTTCGGCGGCAACGACGAAGCATCTGCGGTATACGTGACCGATAACCTTCACGCGTATCTGTATTTGAGATTCAGGGTGCACGAACACTTTTATGGCGACGATATCGCCGAGGTATCGTACTATATCTGTGTATGCGGCTTGATCGACAATGATCGCAAAGCCGATTACGACGTCGTGGCAGCGGAAGCTGCAGCGGCTGTGGACGATCTGATCGACGCCATCGGCGAAGTTGAAGCAACCAAAGCATGCAAAGAGAAACTGTTGGCGGCGCAAGCGGCTTACGACAGCTTGGGCGACGGGCAGAAAGCGTTCGTCGTCAACTATTCGGTTTTGACGGACGCGATCGAGAGCTACCGCGAGATGGTAAAAGTATATTACGTATCCCGCAGTTGGGACGGCTCCGATGTCGTGGAAGCCACGGAGTGCTGTTACGACTACACGGCGGTCGAAAGCGACGTCACCTCGTGGGCGAACGGCAACTGGTACGTGGTCACCGAGGACGTGACCATCGACTCTCGCGTGTCGGTCAGCGGCACGGTCAACCTGATCATCCGGGACGGCGTTACGCTCACCGTCAATGGCGGTATCAACGTTGCAAAGGATAATACGCTCATCATTTACGGGCAGACCGCAGGCACGGGTGCGCTCAACATCGCCAATGTCGCTGACTCTTGTGCAGGTATCGGCAGTGGAAACTGGACTCATGCGGGTACGATCGTCATCCACGACGGTACGATCAACTCGACGGGTGGCAAATACAGCGCAGGTATCGGCGGCTGTTTTGGTGGCAACGGCGCTACCCTCACTATCTACGGCGGCAACGTTACCGCGACCGGCAACGAATACGGCGCAGGTATCGGCGGCGGTTGGGACAGCAATGGCGGCACCGTGACTATTTACGGCGGTTACGTCTCTGCTACGGGCGGCTATGAAGGCGCGGGCATCGGCGCCGGTGACGGATCAGATTACAACGGCGGTAGCGTGACTATTTACGGCGGTTACGTCCGTGCTATCGGTGGTCGATCCGGCGCGGGCATCGGCGGTGGTGATCATGGTAACGGCGCCAACGTGACGATCTACGGCGGTTACGTGGTTGCTCGCTCAGTAGAACCTGATACCGTCGCTATCGGTGGCGGCTTCTCTTCCTCCAACCACGGTACGCTTACCGTTGAAGACGGCATGGCCGTGCAAGACTCGTCCGATCACAACGGCTGCGTTAAGGTCGTCAGAGGTCCCGTTTCCTATATGGTATGGAACGGTATCGATTTTGAACAAACAACTTGTGACAATTTCACGGTGGTCGAAACTAACACCACTTCTTGGACGAACGGTGGCTGGTACGTCGTCTATTACGACGTGACCATCAACAGCCGTATCAAGGCGAGCGGCACGGTCAACCTGATCCTCGTGGACGGCGCAACGCTGACCGCAAAGGGTATCGATGGCGTAGCTACTTTGAATATTTACGGACAAAAAAACGCAAGTAGCTCGATCGTGATTGACAACGTCGATGATGGTGTCGCAGCTATCTCCAACCTGACCATTGTCGGAAAGTTGGACGTTTTCGCCGGCAACGACGAGGCCTCCGCGGAATACGTGACCGATTACGCCCGGGCGTATTCTTATATGACCATCAAGGCGCACAAGCACGTGTGCGGCAACGATATCAACGATGTATCCTATTATACCTGTAGGGGATGCGACGGCATCGACAGTGACCGCAAGGCGGTTTACGACGAGGTGCAAGAGGTCAAAGCGTTGATCGCGGCCATCGGCTCGGTGCGCTACACGCCCGAGAGCGCAGAGAGGATTGAAGCAGCGAGAGCGGCTTTCGAGAATTTGACTGCCGAAGTCCAAGCACTTGTGGGTACTCTTGATACGCTTACTGTGGCCGAAAGCACCTATGCTACTCTTAAAAATGTCGAAGATTTAATCAACGCCATCGGTGAAGTGGAATATACCGCCGAGAGCAAAGAAAAGATCGAAGCGGCGAGAGCGGCTTTTGATAATCTGCCTGAGGAATTCCAAGCGCTCGTACTTTCCGCAGGTACGCTGACCGACGCCGAGAGCACCTATGACGTCAAAGAGGTCGTGGCTTTCATCGACAATATCGGCGAGGTAGAATACACCGAGGAAGTCAAGGCTAAGATCGACGCAGCCAAAGAGAAGCTGAATGCTTTGACCGACGAGCAAAAGGCGCAAATCACCAACGCCGAGACTTTGGCTAACGCCGAGAGTACCTATGACGTCAAAGAGGTCGTGGCTTTCATCGACAATATCGGCGAGGTAGAATACACCGAGGAAGTCAAGGCCAAGATCGACGCAGCCAAAGAGAAACTGGATGCTTTGACCGACGAGCAAAAGGCGCAAATCACCAACGTCGAGACTTTGGCTACAGCCGAGAGCACGTACGAGGTCATAGAGACTATCGCGTTCATCAACGAGATCGGCGAGGTGGCGTATGATGACGACACCAGAGAACTGATCGCCAAAGCTCGTGAAGCGTACAACAAGCTGTCCGGCGAGCAAAAAGCGCAGGTCGGCGTGGTAGAAACCCTCACCCAAGCCGAGGAAGATTATACCGAGTTGGCCGTCGAGGCGATTAGCGGTCTAATCGACACCGCCGAAGTCAGCCTCGAAGACAAAGAGGACGTTCTCTCGGCATTAGCGGCTTTTGAAAATTTGTCTCCCGAAGAACAGAATTTGGTTCCCCAAGAGACGATCAATAAACTAAACGCGGCAGTGAAGGAGATCAACGATATCGAGACGGCAAACGCCACTTCCGATGACATTGTGGATTTGCCTGAGATCGGAGAATTGACCTTTGAAGATAAAGACGAAGTAGTAGCGGTACGCGCGGCGTTTGATAATTTGTCTCCGGAAGCGCAAGCAAAAATTTCCGCCGAAATTAAAGCTAAACTCGAAGCGGCAGAAAAAGAGATCGACGACATTGAGACGGCAAACGCTGCTTCCGATGACATTGTAGAGTTGCCTGAGATCGGAGAATTGACACTTGAGGATAAAGACGACGTAGTAGCGGCGCGCGCGGCGTATTTATCGCTAACTGAATATCAACAGAAAAAAGTCTCTGCCGAAATCAAAACAAAACTTGAGGCGGCGGAAAGAGAGATTGCAGATATCGAGACGGCAAATGACATTCGCGATGAGATCAATAGTTTGCCTGTTATCGGCGATATTACCCTCGCCAATAAAGAGGAAATTGAAGCGGCGAAGAAAGCGTTTGACGAGCTTACTCCCTATCAACAAGAAAAAGTTTCTGCCGAAACTGTTTCTAAATTAACGTCTGCGTTGAAAAAGATCAGCGATATCGAGACGTCAAACGACGCTTCGGATGACATCGCGGATTTACCTGAGATCGGAGAATTGAGCCTCGAAGACAAAGAGGACGTCCTCGCGGCGAAAGAGGCGTTCGACGCGTTGTCTGACGAAGCAAAAGAAAACATTCCCGCCGAGACGGTAGAAAAGCTCGAAGCGGCGGTGAAGGAAATCGTGGATATCGAAACGTCCAACGAAGCGACCGAGACGATAACCTCGTTACCGACGGTTGGCGACGTGGAGATCGAGGACAAAGCCGCTATCGAAGCGGCGAGAGCGGCGTTTGAGGCGCTTTCCGACGAAGGTAAAGCCAAAGTTTCCGCCGAAATTAAAACAAAACTCGAAGCTGCGGAAGAAGTGATCGCCGACATCGAGTCCATCGTTGTCAACAAGGATAAGGATTCAGACACGACGACTTATGCCAAAGAAATCACCGCCAAAGAGGCCGAGGACGGCATCAGCACCAAGCAGTTGTTCAAAGAGGCTGCCAAGGATGCGTCCGAGACCAAAGAGGTCGAGATTAAAGCGGGCGACACCTCCGTCACCTTCGACACTGCAGCAGTCAATGCCATCGGTGACAAGGATACGTCCTTCTCGGTCAAGGTGTCAGAACAAGCCCCTGAAGGCGCGGAAATGCAAATTGACCTGGAACTCAATGGCGCGACGTTTGCCGAAGGTACCGCAAAGGTCACTACCAAGTTTGAAAAAACCGTTCCTGCCGGCAAGAAACTCGTTGTGTACCATTTGCTTAACGGCGTCAAAACTGCGGTACAATCATGGCTTGCAAACGGTAAGCTCACCTTCGCGACCAATCACTTCTCAACATATATCGTTGTGTTTGAAGATGATGAAGCCGTAGAAATCAAAAACGCCGGACTTTCCGGCGGTGCTATCGCGGGCATTGTGATCGGTTGCTTCTTCGGTCTGCTCATCATTGCCTGTGCAGTACTCTTTATCCTTCATAAGAAAGGCGTCATCAAGATTCCATTTCTCAAATAACAGAATTGAAGTCAAGCATAAACATTCATAAAAACACACTGGAAAGTGTCTCTGCCGAGGCACTTTCTTTTCGTCTGAAAAAAATTTTTAATAAATTTCAAATTTGTGACCCCACAAACGCCATTTTTTGACCCTTTATTATAGAGTGGGTATTGTTTTTCTCGTCAATGATAATGACGATCAGACCGTGAACTTTTGCCAGATTTCAGCCCTTTATTATAGAGGGGATAATAAAAACAGGAGGAATTTGAGAATTGAACCTAAACATTTTCCTATTTATAGCCCTTTACTATAGAGGGACAAAAAAGTTTCGGGCGCAACCTTGTATTTTTGCGGTTTTTAGCCCTTTTAAGTAGAGGGCAAAAACTTAGGGGCTTAATTTTTCTTCAAATTTAGCCCTTTTAAGTGAAAGGATAAAAAACAAGGTCAGACCGCTGTTCATTACCAAATGATAGCGCGTCATGCCTTTTTTTGCAACAATTTTTCGATTCGTAATACGAGTGCATGGTTGATCGAATTTCTCATAATAGCACACTCCCCATGGTTATCTATAACAATGAGTGTACTCTCACTTTTTCGGCAGAATAGTTGAGCGCAACCATAATGTATGATATAATCGAATCCAATAAGACAACAAGGAGAAAAATATGGAAAATTTTAAAAAAATAATAATTATTCTCGGACTTTTGGGCATGTCAATTAGTTTCTTGGTTTTAGTAATATGTTATTATACTGTTGCTTTTTTAGTGGTTGACATCATTTCTTGGATTTTGTTTTTTATCTATTTCTATTGTACGATTGGTGATTTAAAGGCTGATTTTAAGCGTAAACGGCAAAGGCAGAATGAAATTCAAACTCAGAAAAAAGTCAAATGGAATTACGTGAAAACAGTACGTCGATAGGAAAATATGCTTATAAAAATAGTGTAATAAAGGAAATCACACTCAATTCATCAATAAAGGAAATAGGGAAAGAAGCTTTTGCCAATTGCAGTAAACTCACAAGTATCACTATTCCCGCCGGCGTGACGAGAATAGGAAAAGAAGCGTTTGCCGGTTGTAAGAATCTTACGAGTATATACTATTTAGGAGATATAGCCTCTTGGTGTCGGATAACATTTGATGATCCGGGTTCCAACCCTCTGCAGGGTTATAATGCTGATTTATATATTGACAATGCGTTTGTAAATGAGATCGTACTACCCGATACGGTTACGAAAATAAATGCCTATGCATTCAGAAATTGGCAAGGAAGAAAAGTTGTTATCCCGGATAGCGTGACGCATATCGGAGCGAGTGCGTTCCAGTTTTGTTTCAATCTGACGGACCTTACCATCGGAAACGGTGTGGAAGAAATCGGCAAATATGCGTTCGGCAGTTGTGCGATGAGGAGTGTCGCGATCGGACCCTGTATAAAGAGTATCGGGGCGGACGCTTTCAGCGGATGTAACAAGCTAATCAGCGTTATTATTTCGGAAGCTGCAACAAATGTGTATATCGGAGATAGGGCTTTTTCTTGATGTAACGGTTTACATAGACTTGTTATTCCGAGCGGGGTAACAAATATCGCTAAATCTGCGTTCAGTGATTGCCCTTTGACCGATATCACTATTCTCGATGGTGTAACGTCCATAAAAAGTTCTTTTTCCGGATGTAAGAATTTGAAAACGGTTACTATTCCGAGCAGTGTGACGGAAATCGAGCTGCTTGCGTTTGGAGGTAACCCACTCGAAAACATTATTTTTCAAGGAACGGTTGAGCAATGGAAAAGAATCGCTACCGTTCGATATATAGAGAGCAAAAGACGACATACAGTACATTGTTTGGATGTAGATATAGAGATGTAACGTCGAGAGGATAATTGTTTTGGTATATCCTTTTGCATAAGTAGGTAAAAAGAGTATAAACGCCCTCGATAATATAACAAAAAATGACAATAAAAAGCCGTTTTCGTAAAGAAAGCGGCTCTTTTTGGCGTTCGTGATGGGCGCGACGCGTAAAGCAAAAGCCACAGTGTGGCATTTGTAGCCAAAGCGGCGAAGTAATCTATGATTACGAGCTGGCGGGTCGAACGAAGAGAGACGGGAACCCTTGGGTGAGATTCCATGAACGCGTCGATTTTGCAAAGCAAAAATAAAAATCCACCAGTGCACCTGGTGGTTTTTCATATAACGGGTAAAGCCCT
>CAMOOO010000001.1 GCA_946621465.1 uncultured Clostridia bacterium | reverse complement strand
TGATCGGGTGCGTAGCTTTCGTAGCTTGCGTAGGATTCCTGCTTTGGTTCTTCCTTTTCAAAAAGAAAAAAGAAGACAAAGACGAACCGAAAAACGATCAAACGGATGAGCCGAAAGAATAATCCTTCCGATCTCACAAAACAATATGCGGAATACCCATAGGGATTTTTCGTAAAGGCGATTCATTAAAGAATTAAGCGTGGCAATAGACTGTCACGCTTATTCTTTTGTCTGTGGATAAACTCGCCTACGCGACCAAAATATTTTGGCGTAGTAGGCTACGCGTTTTATTTTTTATAAAAACTTTTTGCAATAATAAGGAATTGCCTTTTCTCTCATCGAACTAATAATCACAAGGAGGTAAATGCTATGAATTTAGCGGAAGCAAGTAACGTCGCAAAAAGGATGTTAGGAAATCAATGGGTGAAATGGATACACCGAGGTTCTGCGCCGGCGAACACAGCCACGGAGAAGAATATGAACGTAATAAATAGTTCCATAAACCCGAAACACTGCGCAAGTTGTCTGAATATGAACGGGTGCTACTTTGTCAAGGATAAAAGTCCGGAAAATCCATTGCACGAACATTGTCATTGCTATTATGAAGCCATTGGGATACCGGACGTTACGGCAGCAAGTGCAATAGAAAAATTTACAAAATACATATTTAATGATACAATTGATGATGGTAAAAAGGAGCTGTTTGAACGATGGGGATACACTCTTATTGATTCTTCCGCACTTCAAAAAGAGTTTGAAAAGCAGGCTCAACTATCTTATCAATGCGGAGATTATGTATTGGGAAAGCGAACGGGACACGAACGGATCAACATTGTTATGCGTCTGAAAAGGAAAAATTCGAGACAAGAAGTTACGTTTGATACCGGATGGATGGTTTATCCTGATGGGAAACTCCTATTGATTACACCCTATGGAGGTAAATAATGAAGGAATTGGATAGAGTTAAACTTATAAAAGACAGAGTCGAGTATAAAAAAGAGGGCGTAAAGGTAGGAGACAAAGGAACCGTTATGCTGGGAGAACGTAATGGCTACGTACTGGTTTTTTTGATGGAGAATACTATAAAGATGAAAATGGATGCGTTTTGATGCACGAAAAAGATATAGGCGTCAGAATTGAAGATTTGGAAATCATATCGGATAGTGTTAAATAATTTTAAAGGAAGGGGCTGTTAAAAGTCCCTTCCTTTAAAAATGCCTATCGGCATCCGCCTTATATTAATGTTATTTTTCTTAGTCGATATATTTTGCCAAAAGACGTTGTTCGTCGATGGTGATGCTGTCGTCGCAAGAGAAGATAGCTACGCCGAGGATGACGAAAGCCGATTTGACGTCTGCGGGAGCGGAATCGATCAAGTTGTCGATGAGTTCGATGTATTCCGGCTTGCAGGATTCTTTGACGATATTGAAGAAATCGTCATAGGGCATATCCAATCCAAAGACGACTTTGCAGTAAGAATACTCCGATTGATTGACAGAGCCGTCTGCGCCTACGTAAGTTCCGATCAGCATTGCGTAGAGAGCCGCGGCATCGTCGTCTTTAAAATTCTTGGAGAGGAAGGGAATGACGTCTCCTGCCGCCTTGATACCGAGTTCTACTTTTTCTTCGTCGCTCATATTGACGACTTCTTGGTACATTTCATTTAATGATCTTGCCATGATGTTGTTCTCCTTAAAGATAGAATATTATACGTACAAGTGTACTTTATTATTATAAAATGGCGTGCGGAAAAAGTCAACAATAAAAAGCGCACCCCGGCTAGGGTGCGCGGTAAAAAACTACCGTTATTGTAATTATAGCGATTGCTGTAATTTTTTGATAACCTCGTCAATGCGGTGGGCCGTTTCCACGAACTGTTTAGCGGTAAAACCTTTCGTCGTCATGGCGGCGGTGCCGATACGAACGCCACTGGTCTGCATGGGAGAACGGGTCTCGTTGGGGACGCAGTTTTTGTTGAGGGTGATGCCCACTTCGTCACAGGCTTCCTGTACCTGTTTTCCGGAAACACCCTTGTCGGTTAAATCGAGCAGGAAAAGGTGGTTGTCCGTTCCGCCGGTGACTACTTTGTAGCCCATTTTAATGAATTCGTCGCACATAGCTTTGCAGTTTTTGACGACGTTCTCGATATAAGTTTTGTATTCGGGTTGGAGTGCTTCTTCGGCGGTAACGGCTTTACCGGCGATGACGTGTTGCAGCGGTCCGCCTTGCGTACCGGGGAAAATGGCACTGTCTACCTTTTTAGCCAGTTCCGGCTTGCAGAAAATAAGTCCGCCGCGCGTTCCGCGCAGAGTTTTGTGCGTGGTGGTGGTGATTATGTCCGCTATGCCGAAAGGAGAGGGATGGCACCCGGCGGCAATCAATCCGGCAATGTGCGCCATATCTACCATAAAATAGGCGCCTACTTCGTCAGCGACTTCGCGGAATTTCTTAAAGTCGATGATACGCGGATAGGCACTGGCGCCGGCGAGGATCAATTGAGGTTTGTATTCGTGAGCTTTTTTACGTAAATCATCGATATCGATATAGCCGCGCTCGTCTACGCCGTAGAATACGAAGTTAAAGATCTTTCCGCTCAGGTTGACGGGAGAACCGTGCGTGAGATGTCCGCCGTTATTGAGTTCCAGACTGAGAACGGTGTCTCCCGGTTTGAGAACGGCGAGGTATGCACCGAAATTGGCTCCCGATCCGCTGTGCGGTTGAACGTTGACGTGGTAATCGGTGTTAAAGACCTTTTGCCACAATTCTTTGCAATATTCTTCCAGCTCGTCTACGTGGACGCAACCGCCGTAATATCTTTTTCCGGGGTATCCTTCGCTGTACTTATTGGTCAGACAGCTTCCGACGGCTTTTTGCACGTTTTCACTGCAAAAGTTTTCGCTGGCGATCAGCTCGATGTTTTCGCGTTGGCGTTTTTCTTCTTTGGCGATGATTTCAAATACTCTGCTCATGTATGTTTTATCCTTACAATTAAATTATTTTGCTTTTATTACGCTTTTTATAGCGTTGATTACGTCGATCTCTTCCAGATGTAGAGCCTTTCTCAGGTAGGGGACTTTGCCTACCTCGCCGAATTGCTCTTTTACGGCGACCGAACGAACGGGTACGGGGTGGTTTTCGCACAACGTTTCGCAGACGGCACTCCGTAACGCGCCCATGGCGTTGTGGTTTTCGCAAGTGACTACGGCGCCCGTCTTTTTGGCGGATGCAATGATGGTGGCGGCGTCGAGAGGCTTAACGGTGTGGTTTGCGATCACCTCGCACGAGATACCTTCTTCTTCCAGCTTCTTTGCGGCAGAGAGGGCGGTTTCCACCATGATACCCTCGGCAACGACGGTCACGTCCCTGCCTTCTTTAATAACGTCCGCTTTAAACAGGTCGAACTTTCTCTCGCCCTCGGTATAGACGAGGGGGGGATTCTTGCGGTGCAGGCGGAGATATACCACGCCTTTTTGGGCAAAGACCTGCGGAAGAATGGCTTCCAGTTCCACAGCGTCGGTGGGTTCGTAAATAACGATGCCCGGAATGGAACGGAGCATACCGATGTCTTCCAGCGGCATATGCGTTCCGCCGTTGAGTTCGGCGCAGATACCGGGGTCTGTTCCGACGATAAGGCAGTTCTGTTTGGCATAGGCTAAACTGATCATGACCTGATCGGCACACCGTCTGGTGGCAAAAGGCGCAAACGTGGTGACGACCGGTTTAAATCCGTATGCGGAAAGTCCGGCGGCGATGCTGACCATGTTTGCTTCGGAAATACCTACGTCAAAGGTCCTGTCGGGATATTCGCCCCATAGCTTATTGGTGCCAAGGCACTTAGCAAGGTCAGCGTCTAAAACGACGACTTTTTCATCTTTTTCCATTTCTTTGCGGAGGGCATCCACAAAGACGTCTTTCATCATGGTTTCTGCTGTAATCATTATTCACCTCTGATTTCGGAAATCGCAACGGCGCACTTGTCCTGTGGCATGGGCATGGAATGGTTGGCGGGAACGGCGGCTTCGATAAAGCTGACGCCCTTGCCCTTCACGGTGTTAAGAATGATCATGTGCGGCTTGCCTTTGGTGGCTTTCGCCTTCGTAATGGCAGCGTCGATCTCGTCAACGTCGTTACCGTCTTTAACTACGATCACGTCCCAATTAAAGGCTTCCCACTTTTTGTCCAGCGGATCCAGTCCGTTGATAGTGTCGGTATAACCGTCCAATTGGCATTTGTTATAATCGGTGAAAGCGATCAGGTTATCCAATTTCTGGTGTCCGGCATAGAGTGCCGCTTCCCAAATTTGTCCTTCGTCCGTTTCTCCGTCGCCGACAATGGCGTAAATGGTGGCGTTATCTTTTGTGAGTCGGGAGCCGATAGCCAGACCAACCGCGCAGCTCAGCCCCTGTCCGAGAGAACCTGCCGTCATGTCGATACCCGGCGTTTTATTCATATCACAGTGACTGGGGAGATTGGTGCCGCCTTTGTTGAGAGTCAGTAGCTCCGCTTTGTCAAAGAACCCTTTTTCCGCCAGTACCGAATAGACCGCCGGTCCGGCGTGACCTTTGCTGCAAACCAGTCGATCTCTTCCTTCCATTTTCGGATTTTTCGGATCGACGTTCATATGTTTGCCGTAGAGTACGGCAAGAAGGTCGGCAATGGATAAACTACCGCCAACGTGTCCGGCGCCGATGCTGCCGATACAATTGACGATATTGACGCGTATGTTTTTGGCAAACGCTTTTAATTCTTCCGAATTCATCAAACTCCTCCTAAAAAATTTTTAGATTTATAAAAACATTATAGAACGCTCGCGCGCATTAGTCAAATTTATTCAATTACCATTCCGATACTTTTTTATCAAAACGATAAATGCACTCGTCTGCGGCGCCGATATAAAGGGTGCCGTCGGTGTCGATGACCAGTCCTTCCGTTTCCTCGCTGAAATCGAAGGAATAGGCGCAGTCCAGATTGACCGCTCCGTCTGCGAGAGTGATTTTATAGATGTAGTGGGGATTTTTATTGACCTTTTTGCCGGCGTCGGCAAGATAATACAGACATCCGTTGTAGTAGTCCAGTCCTTGCGGTACCCCCAGGTCCGTGCGAGAAAAAGAGTAGGACTGGTGAATGGTGTAGGTCCCCGAGCCGTCGTAGTTCAGCGTAATGACGTCAAAAGCGATCCTCGCGCCGTCCTTGCTGCTGGTAAAAAAGATCAGCGTTCCGTCCTCGGTAAAGCAGTGCAATCCGCCTCCGTTTTCGCCCATGCCGTCGAAATACCATTCATTCAACTTTTCTCCCGTTTGGATATCCAATTCATACAAATAGGGCTTCCGTCCATCGCCACCGGAGCAGGTGGTGAGCGTATTTCTTAGACGGTTTACCGCGACTTCGGCGCTATGAAGAGCGCCTTTTCTGGAAAAGACTTTTACCTCTTTTCCGGTGTTTCTGTCAATAACGTGAACGTCGGCTTGCTCTTTGATTTTATCGTTGTGTCCGGCGTAGTAAAAATACTCTCCGTCCAGCCCCAGCCCCTGGGCGCATTCCCAGTTGCCGTCTTTGTTAAAAACTTTTGTAACGGTGACCGTTTTCTGTTCCACACCGGTCAGATCGGGACCGTTGTTACAGGACATCAGCACCGCTCCCATGAGCAGCAGTAAAACGATAACAAATATTTTTTTCATAAAGTTCCTCCTCGTCGTCAAACGGATTTATGTGATGATAGCAATGGGGAAAAGGTTTTTTTATTGCTATTTAACTTACCGGCAGAACAAACGTATTGTACCATTTTATCGTCCGCTAGTCAATGCAAAGGACAAAAAGTGGGACGCGACTGAATAAAATATCCGCAGGCGGGAATAAAAAGAATGTTTTATTTTATCAAAAAACGACTGTAAAAGCACAAAAAAATAGTTCCTGATTTTTTTATCAAAAACAGTTGACAAAAACCCATCTTTCGTATATTCTATTATAGTCATTGCGGGGTAGAGCAGCCTGGTAGCTCGTCGGGCTCATAACCCGGAGGTCGTGAGGTTCAAATCCCACCCCCGCACCCAAAGACGTGGCGGCGTAGCTTAGTTGGTTAGAGCGTCCGGTTCATACCCGGAAGGTCGTAAGTTCGACTCTCACCGCCGCTACCATTTCCGGCCCCTTGGTCAAGCGGTTAAGACATCGCCCTTTCACGGCGATAACATGGGTTCAAGTCCCGTAGGGGTCACCAACTTTGGGAGCATAGCTCAGCTGGGAGAGCGCTTGCCTTACAAGCAAGATGTCACAGGTTCGAGCCCTGTTGTTCCCACCAAAAAATCTCGTCAACAATGGTTGGCGGGATTTTTTATATCAAATTCGTTTGCGGATTTGATTATAATATGAGCGTAGCGAATTATAATTCGAGGCGGTAGCCGAGTTATCATACGGCGTAGCCGTTTAACAAATCCTTGCGAATTTGAATGATAATTCGCGTAAGGCGCTCAAATGATAACTCGCTCGCAAGTTTGCTTCTGCTCGATTTTTTATACAGAAAAGACCTAAAGCGAATCTGCTTTAGGTCTTTTTCTTTGTCTAAGCCGAATTATTCCGTGGAATAACATAGGGTATAAATGCCCATGTCGATTTACTGAAAGATAATGCGTGAGCCGCGTTTTGCATGTGATATCTTTGCCTTTATTCTGTATTATGTTTTAATGTATACTTGCATCCGTGAGGCGAAAATTAGATAACGGAATTGTGCGAATATATGGCGATACTTAGATTATTAATTCATTCGGACGTGCAATCCTTCTGCGGAAAAAATTATAAAATAATTGAAAACGGCATTTATTATAATAATAGAGATATAGTTATACACAACCATATATAATTGCGGAACAATAGGTATAATTGCACCATACGCCGATAAGTAAAGCGTATCGTTTTTTTGCGCCCATTCGTATTGTAAATGCCGCCGCCATGTGCTATACTGATGATAGCCACCGGATGGGGGGAAGTATGAAAAGCAAAAAATTGTCGAAAAAAGCGTTAATTCTTTTGATTGTAGCCATAATTCTCGTTGCAGCGATCTTGGGCGTGGTCGTTTACGGATTGGTGGCTTTTATGCCCAAACCGATGGATATTGATTGGACGAAAGTGACCGATATCGGCTCCAACGTGACCTATCTTGCGGCAGGTGAGGGCGGAAATACCACCGACGCGCAGGCGCTAATCAAGTACAATGCCGACGGCACGATAGATGATTCTCCCTGGAAGATCTTGCAATTTACCGATATGCACCTTTCACACGAGATGGAAACGACCAATAACACGATCGACCACTTTATCGACGCGTTGAATAGAGAAAAACCCGATTTCGTTGCCATAACCGGCGACGTTATTACGCGGCTGGGCGGACGTCCACGCGCCAAACAGCTTGCGGAAATCTTTGAAAAAACGGGTATCTACTGGGGGTACGTTCTAGGCAATCACGAGGGCGATTCCGACCCCTATACCGTTTCCAGAAAAAACCTCATAAAAATATTCTCTTCCTATCCTCATTGTTTGGTGCAAAACGACGTGAAAAGGACCGCCGCAGGGGCGGAAGTATGGGGTTTAGGCAATTTCGTCGTCAATCTTCTTGGCACGGACTATTCCCTCAAGCAATCTCTTATCTTTATGGATAGCGGCAACGAAATCTCCGACAAAGACGCCAAAACGTTCGGCGTAGAAGAAGGAACGTACGACTATCTAAAGGACAGTCAGATGACTTGGTACGCAGAACAAGTGCAAAAAGCGGTCGAAAAAGACGCAAAAACCATGCTTTTTATCCATATTCCGCTCGTCGAGCAGGGAAACGTAGCGTTCATTAAGGACGATGATACAATAGAGACGGGCTGGCATTACCAGCCGGGTACAGAACTGCTTGTAAACGGTAAAAAGGTCGGTCAAACCGCCGTAAAAGACGGCTGGAACCTGATAGAAGGGACGGCGAGCTACGAAAAATGTTGCTCCTCGAAGCATAACAACGGAATGTACCAATTGATGAAAGATAACCGGCTCGGCGTAAACGCCCTGTTCTGCGGCCACGATCATATCAATAATACCGTAATGTACGAGGATTGCGACGAGGGCGAAACCCCCGTATATCTCTGCTATGGCATGAGTAGCGGACTACAAGGGTACAGTTTATTCAGAAACGGCCTTGCGGAAAAGGATGAATATACCATGCGCGGTTACTCGGTGATTTCGATCAACAACGACGCATCCTTTGACCTCTATCATGTCTATTACGACGTAGAATATGCCCTTGTGGCGCGCATAATCGCATCTCACCCTTGCGTCGGATAAAACGCACCGCTCGTCCCATTTTTTGATGAGTTTTTTGCCTATATAGGGTAAAAACTTGCAATTTTTTTCGTAATGATTTATAATGATTTTGTCGGTAAAACGGAAGAGAAAATCGTCCATTCTAAATATAAAATGCCCCGTTTCGAGCCATTTTTACCCCGCTTTTCCGTGCTACCGAAAAATGTTAAAAAACAGCAAAAATCGAACGTCGCGTTTTTGCGGCTTCGATAAGACCATCTTCAGGAACCAATCAAGTGGTCAAAAAAAGGCGTTTTTACGCGGATTTTATATTTAGGGAAGGACAATTATGATCGATATCAGCTTTATTTTCGACCGACTTTACACGACGTTTGCCGTCAATGCCGCCATAGAATTGTTCGGGTCTATGATGGCTTTTTTCGCTATCATCTCGGCATGGGCGATGCACCTGGAAAAAAGATTCATGCGATTCATCATTTTAGCCGGACTGTTTACCTTCATTTCCGCAGTAGGCGACGCCTTTGCGGCTATCTTCCGCGGAATGCCCGGCGTCGCCGCACGCTGGACGGTCATTTTCGGTAATTTCTTCTGCGTCGCCGGTTTGATTCTCTGCGCCGTCTTTTATGTAAGCATTCTTTTCAATGCTTATGGCGACGTCAAGGCCACGACCTATCGGATCTTTCAGACTATCATTTACGCTCTGGGCATACTCATGATGATCATCCTCGTCGTTTCCCAATTCACCGGATGGATGTATACCATTGACGAGGACAACCTCTATCGACGCGGTCCGCTCTTCTTCCTCTCCGGTATCTACACCTTGCTTAACATCCTCTGTTCCATTGCCTATCTGTTCGTGCGCCGAAAACAGACTCACACCAAGATCTCCATGAACGCCGTCATCTACATTGCCATCCCGTCGATAGGCATCTTACTCCAATTAGTGTTCTACGGCGGTGTGTTTTTGCACGTCTCCCTCTTTATTCTGATGTTCATCATCCTCTTCCGTGAGCAAATGCTCCATACACAGCGCATTGTCAATCAGACCGAGGCACTGGCAAAAACGGAAATTGAGCTAGCTCAAGCCCGCGGACAATTGCTCCTCAACCAGGTCCAACCCCACTTCATCTATAACACCCTTTCTTCCATCAAAAACATCGAGGGCAACCCCGAGGAGACCAAACGCGCCATAACCGAATTCGCCAACTACATCCGCGGCAACCTCGCCGCCCTCGACGGCAAAGAATTGATACCCTTTTCGCAGGAGATCGAGCTTGTCAGAGACTATGTCTCTCTCCAAAAGCGCCGCTTCCCCGATCGCTTCAACGTCGTCTACGACCTCGCCGACGAAGACTTCTCTCTGCCACCCCTCAGCGTGCAGATTTTGGTGGAAAATTCCATAAAACACGGCATTGTTTCCCGCTACGAAAACGGCACCATCACCATCCGTTCTTACCGCGAAAATAATTGCCACGTCATCAAGGTTATCGACGACGGCGTGGGCTTCGATACCGAGAAATTAAAGAACACCGACAGGGTGGGCCTGCGCGCCGTCAAAAACCGCTTGGAGTTCTTCCTGAACGCCTCTTTGTCGGTAAAAAGCGAGATCGGAAAGGGTACCGAGGTCACCCTCGCCATCCCCACCGCCTAAATGGTGTGTTTTTACGCTTGTAAAATGATTAATTCATTTTATAATACGGATAATTTTATCATAATTAACCTCGTTTTTGCCTGCAATCCGGATAAAAAGAGTATTTTTGTACGCTACCTCGTTTAAATCTCCTTGAAAAAATATTCCGCTTGTGGTAGAATAAGTATAGCAAGTTTTGGACATATAATTCTAAAGAATTACTTCAAGAGGTGCAAAAATGAAAATTCTGATTGTCGACGACGAACCACACGCTCTAAAAGACCTTTCCGACTGCGTAAAATCGATCCGCCCCGAGGCAGAGATCGTTTCCTTTGTCCGTAGCGACGAGGCTCTCGCCTTCGCTCAATCGGACCAGGCTATCGACGTCGCTTTCCTCGATATCAATATGCCCGTCATAACCGGTATCGAATTGGCAAAAGAATTAAAAAAATTCCTCCCCAAACTCAACGTCATTTTTTGCACCGCCTATTCCGAATACGCCGTCGACGCCATCCGTCTTCACGCCTCCGGTTACGTTAATAAACCGTACGAGAAAGCGGATATCGAACGCGAACTCGACAACCTGCTCCACCCCGTGGCGCAAATGCCAAAAATTTTCGTCCGCACCTTTGGTGACTTCGATATTTTCGTCGATAGCGTCCCCGTCAAATTCAAACGCGAAAAGACCAAAGAACTGCTCGCCTACCTCATCGATAAAAGAGGCGCCGTCTGCGCCCCGAGAGATATCTGCGCCGCCCTTTGGGAAGAAGACAAACCCGACTACCTCCGTAAGCTCACCCAGGACCTGACCGAAACCCTCCGCGCCGCCGGCGCAGAAGGTGTCTTTGTTAAACGCTTTAAAGAGTTTTTCGTCATGCCCGACAAATTCGAGTGCGACTATTACGACTACCTCGACGGAAAGCCCTACGCCATCAGCGCCTTCCACGGCGAATATATGTCCCAGTACAGCTGGGCGGAAGCCACTATGGCGACCCTCTACTATAAACAGTAATTTTCACCCCCTTTTTACGCCCGCTTATCGGTTCAAAACGAGATCTCAAACCGAAATTTTCCAAAAATTTCCTATAAAATAATATATATACCTGATATTTGTCACGGTTTTGTCACGCTTGCGGTTTTACAATAGAGGCGTATACCTATCTTTATAGGCATGCGAGTAAGAAAAACAAATGAGATTTTTATTAGGAGGAAATCTTTATGAAACAAACAATGCAAAGGAGAGGCGTTCTTACAGTAGCCATCTTGATGATGTTTGTACTTGTGTTCGCAGGTATGTTCATTGCGTCAATGACCGGCTCGAATAAGAGTGCCAGCGCTGCCGATTACGAGTACAATGAAGGCGACGGCGCGGTCTTGAATGGAGACGGATCGTTAACGATTACGTTCGAAGTCACAGAATCAACGCAAGGAGAAACAATTGCTTGGGTTGTATATCTGATTGATTCGGCAAAGTTCACTAGTTATGGCTATCAAAATAGTCACAAATTCAATGGGTCGGAAGCTTTAGCAAGGCGTAATGCGGATTATTATTTTGTTTCGGATAATAATACACAAGAGGGTTATTTTAGTTTCACCATCCCGAGCAACGCTCCGGCATATACCCATCCCGCGAATGGGGATCCAGTAACCGAAAACGACTATCAGAACGACGACACTGGAAAAACGTTGATAGAAGTAATTGCCGAAAAGAGCTGGGAAATCGGTGTGGGTCCTTTTTGGCGAAGTGGATGGTCAAATACCGGTCTTGCGTTTAATATCGACTATTATGCCGGTAACAGTAATGCGGTCGTAGCAGCCAGCACATACATTGCAGATGCGTTTACTTTCCGCGATTATAATGGAACGGTGCTTGCGGAGGCTTCCGACACCATCGTTGCGCCGAGTAGCCCCACCCGCCCCGGTTATACCTTTGATGGTTGGTTCTGTGATACCACCAAAAAGACCTATACCGCCGATCAACTCTCGGCTTTGACCAGGAATGATGTATGTGTGGATGGCAAATCTACTGCGACTTTCTATGCTACCTATAAGAAAACGGGTGACGTTAGCGATTATCTCGAATTCACTACGTCTGTCGTCAGTGTAAACACCGATATGGTGGATAATGACGGCAACGTAGGCAGACCGTATGCGTCCGCCGATAATATGGATTTCGTGAGCGTGAGATACGATATCACTCGTAACCCCGGAATACACAACTTGGTTGTGCTTCTTGATTATAATCACGACGTCTTTACTTTGAATTACGAAGGCAATGATAAGATCACCTTCCCGGAAACGCCCACCGCTTTGGGTGAGCCTACTGTTAAGGGCGGAAATGAACCCAATAAGATTCTTTGGGAACATAACCTTAGTAACAATTCTACTGCACCTGCATATGCGGATACGAAAGAATCATTCTTTATTGTCAAATTCAAGATCAATCAAGAAAAAGTCAAGAGCGGAATGGACTATACTTTCGGTCTTGTTATATATCCTTATATAGCAGAGGAAAGTGGTTCTACCGTTGCTAACCGTATCGAGACGGTAAATGACCAGGTAGGCGAACAGGTCGACGTTCCGGTGACGCTCGTTGTAAAGACGTTCACTCCTGTCGTTCGTGAACATGCTACCATTACGATCGGTGGTAACATAGATAATGATCCTCGTTACTACGAACGCCTCTATGGTTCTCAATTTACTACGGAAATAGTAACGACTCTGCCGACTGCATACGATGAGGAATATGTCGATTCAGAAGACGCCTACACGGTACACTACACCTATGACGGTGATGGCGTGGTCGTTGTTACTTGGTACGAGAAAGTAGATAACGAATATGAACCAATGCAATCTGCGCCTCAAATGCCCGGTTTTTATAAAGTCGGTATCAGTGCACAGGAAACGCTCAATTATTATGCCGTTGATGCCGTGTACTGCGAAGTAATCATTCAGAAACTCGTTCGCTCGATAACTATCGGCAACCCCGGTCATATCTATAGTAACGACCCGGAAGCTCTATATTCCAGCGAGGACACGAGCGGAATTACCTTTAGCGCATATATTAAAACGCAAGGCGAGGACCCGGCTGCAGTAACGCTTGATTCATATACTGACGTGGGTACGTACGATATCTATTATGATTTAAGTTATAACGAAGATATATATGCCGTTACTCTCAACGAATCACCGGTAGAGGAGGGCAATGGAATTAAATCCAATCACACCTATACCGTTAGTCCGAGGTCGGTTGCTTTCACCGTTCTTGCGCAAGAACATACCTACGGCGATACTCCTGAAGCACTCGCTTATACCGGTGCAGAGGATGGTATCACCCTTACTCTTTCTATTGCTGAAAATAGCAATGCGGTTCCGCTTAACAGCACTACGCCTGTAAATACCTATGATATTCTGTATACGTTGAGTGCGGCTAGCAATTATAAGCTCAGCAACTATGCTATAAGCGTCAACAACGTTCCTGCCGGCGCGTCCGGAGATACTGAAGTTGATTATATCGTCAGCCCCAAGGTTATCTATTTGAAAGCTGCGGATCAGATCCATATTTATACGGGTGAAGAGGTCACCACTCCGTTCACCGGAGAAGGTTATTTTGGGTTCTATACCGATGAAGAATGCACGAATGCAAACGCATACAGTACGTCCAACTTTATCGACTTTGACCCGGCAAACGTTTCCATCACGTTTACCCACGATGGATATGAGCATTATATAGATTTGGGTACGTATGCAGAACAGATTTTGGCAACGTATTCGGATCCCAACCATACCATTACCCCTGTAAAAGGTGATTTGCTTATTCGTGGTACTCAAGCGGACTACTATTATCAGTTCTTTGAGGTGTTCAACGAGACCTATACCGGTCAATCTCAAACCATGATCCGCAATAAAACGGCTCTTCCTGAGTGGGTAACGTCCGTTGCATATAAAGCCAATTCCGATGCTTATGGCGCAACGATCGAAACACCGTATGACGCCGACCCGGCGGTCACCGCTGCTGACGCCAAAACCAATGCAGGCACTTATGTTTATACCATTTTGATTACATTTGAAAGCGCTACCGATTTTGATGGAGTACATACTTCCGTAGAAATTCAAAGTCAGAATGAAGAAGGGAAGAATCTGACTGCGTCTATCGCCAAAGCGACAATTACCCTTGGCGCAATCGGTGGATCTCATACCTATGGTGAAAATCCGACCATGAACTATGCGGCTCCGACGAGAGGTACCGAATATACCAGTAGCGTAGAACCCTTCGGCGATTTGGTCGTTGCTACGAGCATCAACACCACACTCACCAGCACTACCAACGCCGGTCCGTACACCGTTACCGTTAGTGCAACGTCCGAGGGTGATAACTTTACTATTACTTATGATCCGGAAACCGCTCCCTATACGGTAGAAAAAGCTACTCCCTCGATCGAGTTGTATGCGGTTGGTCCTTTCTATTACAACCGTGCTTTGAACGTAACTGCAGAGGTTACGCCGAACGTCGGTGATGCAACCATTACCTATTATAGTGATAACGAGTGTCAGAATGCATTGAGCGGAGAACCGGTTAACGCTGGCACCTACTATGCAAAAGCCTCTGTTATAGAAACTACCAACTACAATTCGTGCGAAAGCGAAGTAAGACAAATCATTATCAACACTGTCAGACTGTCTGACGTCGATTCAGACTCCTTACATTATAGTGGAGGCACCGTAACCTGGGGCAGCGTAACAACCGACTCCGGTCATATGGATACTGAACCAGGTGTCGATCCCAAAGCTCTCATTGATCCTACGCAGGTTACCTATTATGTCTATAGTTATGATATGGAAACTGGTGTTACCACAAAAGTAAAGACCATTTTACCCGGCGCAGAGCGTACCTTTACCGCACAGGCTGAGACTTTCTATTATATTACCGCGGACGTTACCAGCAATGCTAACTATACCGAAAGCAGTAATACGGAAGCAGGATTCACGTACGCAGTTACCTTTGATTGCGATCATACCACGCACACTGATTATGAGGTTACGAGTCACAGCAATTTACCGAATACGATGTACGTGTTCGAAGGCGAGTCCATCACTCTGCCTGCGTTGCAAGCCTTGACGAATGAATACAGCTTCAAACAATGGAAATTGGGTAATGCAACGTATAACGCCAATGCTTCTTACGAAGTGAATGAGTCGGTTGCTTTCAATGCGATTTGGAGCAAGAACGCTTATAAAGTTTATTTAAAATACTTCAACACACTCACCGCTTACGAGCTGAACCTCGAGCATGGCGATGATATCACTTATAGTCCCTCTGCTTTGGCACTGCTTAATACCTTTGCTGGATACGAAGGTGTCAACGCTACCGATTATCGTGTTGCCGGATGGAAGTATAACAACGCAGTTTACACTATCAGTAATTTTGATTCAGAGGAGATTAACCTCGGTATTACAGCAACCGAAGACGGAATGGTATTCGATGCCGTACTGGAATTTGCTATCGACTACTACATGTTGGAAGGCACTGCTGCCGGCGCTGAGGCGTATGAAAACGTCGAACCGGTAACGGAGTTTGTAGAATACAACACTACGATTGCTTATCGTGCCATTAACCAAACGTATACCTGGTTCAAAACCGATTGCTGGTACACCGATGCCAACAGAACGTTAAAGAACGCTCCGGCTACCATGTCGGCAAGCAGAGTTTCCGTTTACGGCGCGTACAAATTTGATATCGGCTACGGCGACGTCGACGGTAACGGCAATGTCGATACTGACGATATCACGCTGTATCGTAAATGGATCGTCGGCGGATACCCGATGACCGTTGTCGAAGTCGGCAATGAGTGGGCTACTGTCACCGCGCAGAATTTTGAATATACAGAAGGCGCATTCTTCTTGAAGAGAGTCGCCGATATCAACGCTGACAACAGCAAAGACGTCAGAGACGTAACTATCACCCGTATGGCTTTTGTCGGAGGATATGACTGGGATATCGAAAGCGGTATCAGAGTCACCGGAAAGAGCATCGAAAGAACCAAAACTTCCTACGATATTGCGGCTCTCCAGAGCGCTCTTAGCTATGGACGTGCGCGTATATACAATAATATCAATGCATCGACTGAAGATGTATCTGTAGAGGCAGACGGTGATATCTACCTTGACCTCAAAGGTAATAAAGCAGAAGGTGGTTATACCCTCACCGTTAAGTCGCTGACTTTGATCACGAACGGATACGATGCGACTATCACCATTACTAACGGAACTATCGTTTCTCTCGGAACCATTAACATCATCGCGCCCAACGGCAACGTTGTCATCAATAACGTAGATGCTTACGTCAACGGTGATGAAAAGATCAACCTGCAAGCAGCTTCCAGCAGTTTGCACTTTGTCAACAACGTAAACTTCTATGATTACAGCGGAAACAACAGTTTTGCGATCGATGCGGACGGTGAAATCGTAGAAAACGATAATAACAAGGGCGAAACTGTAATCAACGTTGCAGAAGGAACCCACGTTGTCGTCGAGGCCAACGCCGAAATCACTGTAGCCGCGATCAAAGTAGCTGTGGTTGAGATTGTTAATAATGTTCCCACCTTCACGCCTGATAATACTAAGGCAATCACTTTGACCAATAACACTGTAGCCGCTATCGAAGATTTGGTTACGGTTGGTCACGTGACTGAAGCAAATGCTTTGACCGGAGAAGGAACGGAAGAGTCACCCTACCTAATCAACAACCTGGCTGATCTGAAATTACTCCGTGACGATGTCAACGCCGGTAACGATTATGCCGGAAAATTCATCAAATTGATGAATAACATCACTTTGGACGATGGTTGGACCCCGATCGGTGAAGGAACCAGATCGGTAACCAAAAACATTTCCGTTACCGCACAAGGTAATTTCTTCTGTGGAACCTTTGACGGAAATAACAAGACCATTTCCGGTTTGAACAACACCGGATATGTACCTACCGCATACGCCGAAGACGAGGATGACAACAACTATGTTTATGGATTGTTCGGTTTGGTATACAATGCAACTATCAAAAATCTTACTTTGACTAATGTCAACATCGATACTTTGACCGACGTACAACTCGCCAATGAAGAATCGGCACACGGTGACTCCGTTGCCGCGTTGGTTGGCTTTGCGGGCGGTTCCTTGAGCGTTGACAACGTTACTGTTAGCGGTATTGTTAAAGCGGCAGACTCTGTTGCCGGTATACTGGGTAGACTCTATGCCTCCTTGGGTGGCAATGCTGTTGTGACGATTACGAACTGCACCAACAATGCAGCGATTTATACGGGTACTGTTGGCAGTGCAAAAGCCGCCGGTATCGCTGGTTTCATTGCCAACAAAGAATATAGTGTTAATGTTACTCTTTCCGATAATACCAATACTGGTGTAATTACCTCTACCAATTTTGGTGCCGGTATCGTAACGTTCGGTAAAAATAGTAGCTCGAGCTATGCCAGTACGACAATCGCGCTTAACATCACCGGTAATGCCAATAGTGGCAACGTAAGCGGAAGAGCGAAGGACGGCAGATTGCATGTAGCATACGTTGCTGTTTGCGCATCCATGCCTGCAACCAGTGTGAAAGCTGTTGATAACACCAATACGGCTGAAGCTGTAGCGAATGCGGTTATCGTGGACAACTATAATAATGCTCAAGAATTCAACGAGGACGGAACGGCCGCACATCCTTATTTGATTGGTACGCTGGCTGAACTCAAAGCTTTCCGTGATGACGTTAACGGTGGTAATACCTATGCCGGAAAATATGTTAAATTGACGGCTGACATCACGCTCGACAACGGTTGGGCCCCGATCGGTGAAGGAACCAGATCGGTAACCAAAAACATTTCCGTTACCGCACAAGGTAATTTCTTCTGTGGAACCTTTGACGGAAATAACAAGACCATTTCCGGTTTGAACAACACCGGATATGTACCTACCGCATACGCCGAAGACGAGGATGACAACAACTATGTTTATGGATTGTTCGGTTTGGTATACAATGCAACTATCAAAAATCTTACTTTGACTAATGTCAACATCGATACTTTGACCGACGTACAACTCGCCAATGAAGAATCGGCACACGGTGACTCCGTTGCCGCGTTGGTTGGCTTTGCGGGCGGTTCCTTGAGCGTTGACAACGTTACTGTTAGCGGTATTGTTAAAGCGGCAGACTCTGTTGCCGGTATACTGGGTAGACTCTATGCCTCCTTGGGTGGCAATGCTGTTGTGACGATTACGAACTGCACCAACAATGCAGCGATTTATACGGGTACTGTTGGCAGTGCAAAAGCCGCCGGTATCGCTGGTTTCATTGCCAACAAAGAATATAGTGTTAATGTTACTCTTTCCGATAATACCAATACTGGTGTAATTACCTCTACCAATTTTGGTGCCGGTATCGTAACGTTCGGTAAAAATAGTAGCTCGAGCTATGCCAGTACGACAATCGCGCTTAACATCACCGGTAATGCCAATAGTGGCAACGTAAGCGGAAGAGCGAAGGACGGCAGATTGCATGTAGCATACGTTGCTGTTTGCGCATCCATGCCTGCAACCAGTGTGAAAGCTGTTGATAACACCAATACGGCTGAAGCTGTAGCGAATGCGGTTATCGTGGACAACTATAATAATGCTCAAGAATTCAACGAGGACGGAACGGCCGCACATCCTTATTTGATTGGTACGCTGGCTGAACTCAAAGCTTTCCGTGATGACGTTAACGGTGGTAATACCTATGCCGGAAAATATGTTAAATTGACGGCTGACATCACGCTCGACAACGGTTGGGCCCCGATCGGTGAAGGTGCAAGAAAGATTGCCGCAGCATATGTAAATGTGTTTGAGAACTATACCGGAAATGCATTTGCCGGAAACTTTGATGGAAATAACAAGACTATTTCTAATCTGAACAACACTGGTTTTACGCCCAGTAATGACAGGATGGATGGTGATGGATGTTATGCATATGGACTCTTTGCTATCACTGATAGTGGAGCGAATATACATGATCTGACATTGACCGGAGTAGCTATCAATATTGCAACGGGCGATTCCGTCGGTGCATTGGTAGGTTTCTCAGCGGGTAGTCTTACCATCAATAATGTTACCGTTTCCGGTAGCATCAGCGGTGAAGATGCAATTGGTGGTATCGTAGGTCGTGCGTATGACCAAAATGCCGGAAATGCTAACGAGGTCTTCAGTGTAACGAATTGCGTCAACAATGCAAGCATAAGTTCTTCTAGCGCGAAGAGTTCCAACAAAGCAGCCGGTATTGTAGGCTTTATCGGAGAATATCCGAACCATAATTCTACGAACACCAATACGATTGCCAACTGCACGAACAATGGAACGATTGCAGGAGGGTGGATCGCTGGGATCGCATTCTACAGCTATGAAGCTAACAATACGACAATGAATAGCAGTTTACAAAACTATGTATTTAGTGAAAACGTAAACAACTATGCAGGTGTTGTGGATAAATATATAGCTGCGAACCAAAATGTGAAAAATGATAATGAGACTTTCACAATTGATTAATGAGTAAATGAAAAAACTTATCGGCATATGTGTTTTAGCAATAATGATCTTCCTTTGTGGAATTTTGGTTCCGCAAGGGGAGGCGTATGCCGAGGACCTAGCCGAAGAGCCGATCATAGTGATGTCGGCGACCGACGCCGGAAGAGAATTGACGGTTAAAGTAACCTTGAGACGCAATTCCGGAATATCGGGTATGACGTTGCAACTAGCCTACGACTCTTCGGTATTGGAACTAACAAATGTGGAGAGAGGAGACGCGCTCAAATCTCTCGAGTACCTTACAACCAAAGTTGATAGCGAACAGGGGTACGCAATCACTCCTTTTCGCATCAACTGGTCGGGCGATAAAAACGATACTTCGACAGGAACGATCCTCTGGATGACCTTTTTGATCAAAGATTCGACGCCGGACGGCGATTATAACATCGCGCTCCGTGCGCCGGAAAAAGTGGTGACCTATCTGGATGGAAAATCGATCAAGACGAAACGTGTCCTGATAAACGGAGTAAAAATCCGTTTGAATGGGGATACTATCGAGACGTTCACCTACAACGAGGATAACTCGAAGCCGGCTGAAACAAAAAAGTCGAACGTAGCGTTGATCGTATCTCTATCGGTGGCAGGAGGACTGGCATTCGTCGGTGGTTCGACCCTCGTTATTCTGAGCATAATGCGCAGGAAAAAGGGGAAAAAAGGTAAAAAAAGCAAAAATAAAGGTAATGAAACGTGGACAAAATTAGAATAGACAAAAAACGTATAATATTGTTTTTTGCAATAGCGGTACTGTTATTGTTATTCTTTTCCCTATCTTTGCCGAGACAGACTTTTGCCTTTGCCGAACCTGAGGGATACACGCCGGTTGTGACGGTGGAGAATAAAACCGTTTACAGTGGTCAGACGTTTACTCTGAATGTCGATCTGTCGAATAACGAGGGTATCCTTGACTTGGAATTGAAACTCGTTCAGTACGACAGAGACGTTATGGAGCTGGTCGGAGTTAAAGGCGGTGTTGAGCTTACCGATAACGCGTTGAAGAAACTGACGTTTACGCACACCAACCCCGATAACTCGCTCGGGTATGCGGCAGTCGATACCTTCTTATGGGACGGTGTCAGCGAGGCGGATACCGGGAACGGCACCATACTTGAACTGACTTTTGAGTCCAGTGCTACCGCGCCGGAGGGAGTATATCCCGTCAGAATGGGGTTCAATATCAACAACACCAGAAAGGACGAGTATCAACCGCTTAACGTTACCGTTATTGACGGCTCGGTCACGTTCAAAAGGGGTGACTTTGTTGCGGAGTATTATAGCTGGGATGACCAATTATTGTTCCGCAAAGACGATTACCGCGACGGCGACACACCTTCCTACCCGTTCGGACAAGGGAATTATGACGACAAGCTGATTCGTGAGTCCGACGAATATTATGAATACGAATTCGATAAATTCGAGGGCATCCCGGCAGACGGAGAAGAAAACGTCCTGAAATTCCGTGCGAAATACATTCTGACGCCAATTGAGTATCAGGTATTCTATTTCGTCGACGGTATCAACGAGGAGTCGTTCGATGGCGTTATTACCGAAGACGACCTTTGGGTTGGGAAAACCAGAAACGTTGGTTACGGAACCTATCTTGAGAACGATTACCCGGAAAAACCGCGTTACGTATTCTCGGGGTGGTATAAGGACGCGAGCTTTTCTAAGGAATACGTAGAGACGAAAATGCCTGCGGAGGACCTTACGTTATACGGATACTTTGTATACGATATTCGTACGACCTCGATACCGAAGATCATGTTGACTGCGAACGTAGACGAGGACGAAGTCACCGTTACGGCGGACATGGTAATGAATACCGGGTTCAACGCAATGGTTTTGACGCTCAGCTATGACAAATCGGCGTTGTCGTTTAGTGGATTTGAACCGAATAACGAGGTTTTTTCCAAGATGCAGTTCCAGACGACGAACGTTGTAAACGACGACTATGATGGTGCCAGTAGCTTTAAGTTCTACTACAACCATACCGAAAACAGCTATGAAACGGGCGTTTTCGTGACGATGAAGTTTAAAATTAAGCGTGAATCGGAAGCCGGCGTATACGATGTGACGTTCGTTATGGGGAACACCGATGCGACGTACTACAACGGAATCAAGGGCGACCGCTACACGATGATCGAGATCGTGCCGGCAAAAGTACCTGTCGGAAAGATCTATAAGTGGGAAAAGAGTGCTGAAGACTCTGCCGAGATCGCCGTAGAAAGCGACCTGGGAATGCCGGCGGACACCGCGTTGAACGTGACGTACGTGCCGGAAGACGTGCATCAGATTACAGAAGAAACGGTTGTGCAAGCAGCCGGAAAGAATAAAGAGATCAAAGCGGTATACGATTTGACTCTTGTCCGTATCTCAGGGAACGTGGTCACGGAGATTGCTCCGGACGGTTCTTTGACGGTAGAGATAAAGCTCACTCCCGAGCAAAGGGCTTATGAAGGGTTGGGGCTTTATGCCGTCGGTGAGAACGGAGAAATGGTAGCATACGATTTCGTGAGAGAGGATGACGTGATCAAATTTACGACCACTCGATTGGGTCGTTGGGCAATAGTCGGAGACAAGCCGTTTGCGCGTGGTAGGCTATCGGACGCGGCAGTGATGCTGATATCGATGCCGATCCTGCTCGCCATAGCAACGATGGCATACGCTCTGATTTTAATAGGAAAGAATAGAAAGAAAAAAGAAAAGGAGAATATGACGAATGACTAACTTTTTATCAGCCGGAACGGGTTTGTCTAATATAGCCTGTTCGGCGGAAGAATGTCTGAGTTGGATCATTATTTTGCTCAATATTTTGACCGTATTTTACCTTGTCTTTTGCGCTTGGTTCAAAGTGACAAAGACGGTTAAAATTATTGGTTACGTATGGGCAAGTGCGTTGGCGGTGGGTACCGTTGCGGTCGTAGCCGCACACGCGTGTATTTTTACCATTCTCTCAGCTGTCTTCAGCGCGCTCATCATCATGGCGGTGTTATCCGTAGTATTTAACAAAAACGTTATTTACAACACCGAAGAAAACGATGAGTCAGAGAAACCGCAAAAGATATCCGGCGCATATGTTATACATAGGACGGACGACAACAAGTTTGTGTTTTTGCTCTATAATGGCAAAAAAGTAGCCGTCAGCAAATCGAGATACAAATACGACAGTGTCGACGATGTGAAGAAAGCTATTGCCGTTTGCCGTGAGAATGGACTGTTCGTTGCGGTAGAGAACAAGACGAAGAGCTGGATCGAATTTGTTAATCACCCGAAATTCATCATGTATGAAAAGGATGGCAAGTTCTGCTTCCATATGACGCTCGCCGACGAGTCTATATTCCTGCTTTCCGAGACCTTTGACGTAAACGAACTCTGCGAAAAGGCAATGAACGACGCCGTTTCCGCCGTCAAGTCGGAAAAGATGTACTACTCTGAGAAAGAAGTACTGGCAGGCAGCTTGTTCAGTTCCCTTCCTATCGCTGAGGAACCGGTTGTAGTCACCGAAAAGCCCGCTCCGAAGCCGAAGCCGGCACCCGCACCCGCTCCCGCACCTGTAGCTCCCGCGCAGAACAACGCGCCTGAAGTAGCCGCAACGGAATCGGATGACGAGGAGGACGAGACCGTCGTAGTCATGGACGAACAAGGGAACTATTTCCGTATTCGCTTCAATAAATCCTTCACCGCCAAACTCATGCAGAGTTCCGACGATGCGAAGCGGTATTATACCGAATTGAAGAACGAGATTCTTTCCTACAAGAAGGCAAAGAGCCGCATCAGCTGGAGCTACGACTCCATCAACGCCGGCAGAACGCCTTTGGTTAAGTTCGGCATCCGTGGAAAGACTTTGTGCGTCTACTATTCTCTCAACCCCGATGATTATATCGATACCAAATACAAGGTCGAGAAGATGGAAGCAGCTAAGTACGAGATGGTTCCGTGCATGTACCGTATTAAGAACGATCGTCGTTTGAAATACGCGAAAGACCTGTTTGCCGTCGTATGTGGCAACCTCGGTTTGAAGAAAGGTGAAGTCCCGACCGAAGATTACACCCTACCGTACAAACCGACCAATGAATTGGTGGAAGAGGGTCTGATCAAAGAGGTCAAAGTTACCCTGTAACTTATTTTCGATCAAGTAATGATAAGGGCGTCTGAATAGGCGCCCTTATTTTTATTCTTAACCGCATCGAGCGGATAAAGTGCATTATCACGGTACATAACCGCCCTTTACGCCCTTATGGCCGTGTATTCTGCGGTGTTATCGCTACGAGCCTGTAACAGAACTACCATAACGCCATTTGTACGGAACTGATCGCACTTAGGGTGCGCCTGACAGCCAGTAAGGTCGGTATTGAGCTGCACAAGTCACTTGCGATAGGCTTTGTGGACCGCAAATTGCGCCGCTAAAGCCTTTTTGTGACAGTTATGAGTACTTTATCAAGATAAAACCGCAGGAGAAAGAGGGGAGGAACTGCGCGCTTAGGAGCAGATTGGATCGGGAGAATGATATGAGGCTTTGGAGGCAAACGTATTGTATGGTAAAAAAATAAGCGGCGCGATGTTTCGCGCCGCTTAAACTAATTTGATTGCGTTGCTATCAGCTGAATTTATACACCATTTCCGATTGGTAAGAAGCAGTGGAGTAGGTAATGGTAATCTTGGTTATTTTCGCATCGGTGTATTGGATGGCAATGGCGGCGTCAGAGGAGTTGACGTCGATCCCTGCGACCGTTTTCAGCGAGGGGATCTTTGCGGAGAAACTTCCTTCCGACGTCTGAACGTTCGTCAGAGCTGATTCGGAAAGGGTGATACCTTTTACGTCAAACGCACTCACGTCGATATCCACTTCGGCGCCGTCCTGCTCGATGATTTTTCCGTTACGGACCTTAACGTTGCCCGTATAGGTCGTTTTAAAGTCCTCCGGCAGGATGATCTCGCCGTCGTCGGTAATGACGAAGGTGCTGAGCCGCTCGTAAGAATAATCCACCGAGCAGGTCCCGCTTTCTTCCGTGATGCTATAATCGCTCCGAAAAACGTAGTTGTTTTCCGTTGTCTTGGTAGTCAGCGTCACCGGATAACCGGCGGTACTCAGCATCTGGTTCAATTGTGTGTAGACGTCCGTTTGCGTCGTCGGACTCGTTGTTGTATCGGTGTTCGACGATGAGGTGCTTTCGGTTTTTCCGCAGGCGTTGAAGACTAAGGTCATCAACGCCACGATCACAGCAGTTACTATAAAAATAACAGATTTTTTTCTCATAATATCCTCCTTAGAATAAATTCTTCAACACGATCCAAATGGCGGAAAGCACAGCCGCAAGGGCGGTGAACAGCGAGAAGGAATTTTTCGACGCGGTATCAACGTCTTCGTTGACTTCCTCGGCGATTTCATTATACTGTCTCGCGTACTCAACCAATGTCGCATAATCGTCCTCAAGCCACGCCTTTTCCTCATCGGACAGGGCGTTGTAGTCGTTGACAGCCTGACAAATTGCGTTAAAATTGGATGATTTAACGGTGCCGTCGGCAAGATCGATCTTGTTGAATTCTTCGGCAAATGCCTGCATTTCCGCGCTCATTTCGATAGCGACGACTTCGTGCCTTCCGCAAACGGAACAGGTGCGGCGTTTACTGCCGGCTTCCGTCAGAGTGGGGGTTTTGATGATTTCCCAATCACCGTAACTGTGTCCTGTCGCCGGAACGAAGGTGTCTTTAAGTGTCTCGTTGCAACGACTGCAAGAATGGGTGGTAAAGCCGTCTACATCGCAGGTAGGCGCGGTGACGACGCCGTCTTCCGAGAAATCATGCCCGAGCGCATCCGTTTCCGTATCGACGAATTTGTCGCCGCAACGGGTACATTCGTGGGTGGTATAGCCGGGTTTGGTGCAGGAGGGGGCGGTCACCGTTTCTTCGTAAAGGTGTCCGAGTGCCTCGATTTCTTCATATCCGGACTTGTAGTCGCAACGGGAGCAGGAATGGTATTCTTCCCAGCCGATCTCCTCGCAGGTTGGCACTTTCGCGTTATGATGAATAAGGTCGTGTCCGAGCGCAGGGATGGCTTCTTCCTCCTTGTCTCTACAAATCGAGCAGACGCGCTCCTTATGTCCTACGACTTCGCAGGTGGGTTCTACCGTCGTCACCCAATCGTCGTAATTATGATTGGTCGTGTCGATCGGCAAAGCCTCTTCTTTGGTGTCCGAATAGGTCTGATAGGTTGCCGTATACGTCCGGATACCGGCGGTAGCGCAGGTGGGAACCGTAGTAACTTCGCTCGTTACAGTGCAGTCGTAGTCTTCAACGTGGGTATCGTCGTGCAAGCAAATAAAGCGTGCTTTTGCGGTATAGTCCGTCCAAACGATGGAGTCGAAGCGATAATCGTGTCCGAGTTTTGTTACGATCTGTTCGTCTTTTGCTCCGCAGACTTCGCATTCTCTTTGTTTCATGCCGTCCGTCGTGCAAGTTGCCGCCAGCGTAATCGTCCAATCTTTGTAGCGGTGTTCGCCTAAAGGAAGGGTGACGTCCGCTAACTCTATTCCGTCGCTGTCGAAGTTTTTGCGGCAGGAAGTACATTCTTTATGCGCGATCGTTCCGTTGTTTTTACAATCGGAAGGAACTTCTGCCTGCCATGCGCCAAAGGTATGCGATCCGGCATTGATGGTTACGGTAGTGCTATTTGATGCGCCTTTGTAGCGAACGTAATAGGTGCCGGGGGCGAGATTGGTAACCGACGATTTGGTTACGTCGTACCACGTTTCGCCATTTACGCTGTATTGCATGGTACTGTCGACGTTGATGATGGTGCCGTCGTTACTGGAACAGGTGGTACAATCGGTTTTATTGACCTCGGGCAGGGCAGCTTCCGCAACGACCGCCGATTCCGGGCTTACGAGGACGCCATCGTGTACGGCGTCGCCGATAGTCACGTGGATTTTGTACCCTACGTCCGCGTCCGTTACCATATAATAGTAATTGGTCGCGCCGCTGATTACCGTATTTCCGCGGTACCAGGTGTAGACTCTTGTATTTTCGTCCTGATTGCCGCCGCTTATGCCGACGTAAAGGTATTGACCGACTACCGCCGTTCCTTCAAACTGAACGTTTCCGGTGATTTGTTCTTTTCCTTTTGCGGCAACTTCTTCCGTCTCCGCACTGGTAAGGTTCCCACTGTGGGTGGCATCGGCGACTCTGACGGAAATCTTCGCGCCAACGTCGGCATTGGTCAGCACGTAGGTAATGCCGCTTGCGCCGCTGATAACAACGCCGTCACGCATCCAAGTATAGGTCGCGGATGCGGAATCATAGTTGCTGCCCGATACCGAAGCGATAAGCGTGGAATCTACTTCCGCCTTTCCGCTAATCGTTACCAAACCGGTTATGGCGACTACGGTAGGTCCGTCGATTGCCGCCGTCTCTGGGCTGAGTAGGGATCCCGTATGGGTAGAATCGGCAACCGATACCGATATCTTTGCGCCGACATCGGCACTCGTTAAAACGTAGGTTGCACTGGATGCGCCTTCGATGGCTACGCCGTCTCTCATCCAGGTATAGATCGCAGACCCATTATCGACGTTGCTGTCTTTGATTTCTACGGAAAGGGTCTTACCGACTTCCGTATCCCCTTTTACCTCCACCGTACCGGTGATAGCTTCGGGGACGACAGGAGTGGGCATGGACAAAACAAAGGTGGAAAACTGCGTTACAACAAAGGTAATGTATACATTTCCGTCCTTGTCCGTCTCAAAAGAGAAGGTCTTTTGATCGGGATCGGAGGCGATCTTATAGAAGTATTCCACCCCGCCGGTCGTCAATCTGTGCGTAACATATTCGGGGATCTCGGACCCGGCAAACAGGGTAATGGTCATTTCTCTGCCGTTGAGGTTACGGTCGGGAATAATCTCTTCCTTTTCTCCGGAAGAAATGGCGGGATGTACATCCATTGTGATTTCGTTTGCGGTTTGACTCAAAACCTCCACGCTCGACTTGATGTCGATCTTTGCATTGTTCTCGGTAATCCCCTTCTTTTTGGCAAAAGACTTAACATAGTCTTCGCTGATGGCATCGATGACGCCGGAGACAGAGCTCTTATTCCCTTCTTTTTCGTAGTCTCCGCTCATCTCGGTGTAATTGGCGACCGTCTTCTTTTCTTTGACTTCAAAAACCTTTTCGCTGTCGTCCACCGCGGTCACCTGAGAGACCAATCTGTACAGGCGGACTTTGTTCTTTGAAGACAGGAGCTTGTTGTTCTCACTGACGGCGAATGCGTTTCCGCCGGATTTAAGGGTGGCTTGCGCCAGCTCTTTGGTCCCGTCCCAAGAAGAAATTATGAAAGTATTGCCTGCCGAAACCTCAATGGAAAAGCCCGTTCTGTCATTCCATGACTTAGGTGAAAGGACCAACCCATCGGCAAAGTCTATGCAAGCGTTGCCTACGTAGAAAGTGTAGCAGGTCGCTTCGTCCGTACTCTTAGAGGGCAAAGTGCCGATCTGGAATATGAAGGCGTTTATTTTGTCGATATTGTCGGAAGAGAACCAATCATTCGTTATGTCGGATGCGCTACGGACAGCGGTGAGTGCACTGACGTATTTTCCGCCGTTCGCGCTGACCGACTTGACCATTTCCATGACTTGTCCGTCATCGTTGACGATGATGTACTTGGCGCCGGGGATGATATCATCCACGCTCGTTACACGCATGAAATAACGGCTCATCATGGACACGCTGCAGTAGTCGCAGAAGAGGTCTCCGTTCTCGTCCTTATGTCCCGTTGCAAAAGTCGTGACATGATCGACGGAATCGAATTCATTCCCATCCATATCATAGTACTTGCCACAGACCGTGCAGTAGTTGTATTCTTGTACGCTGTTGACGGTGCACAATTCCGATGTTTCCGGTACAACGGCATCAGTATGTATAAAGGTATGACTTGTCTTCGAAACGGTGATCACAGTGATCTCGCTGGCATCCAAAGTGCCGGTCGCTTTGTACCGGAACCAATAAATGGTGCCACCGGGAACGTTCAAAAACTCTCCGTGATAGGTAACGGTAGGTTCGGACGAACCACCTCCGCCGGAGCCGTCTCCGCCACCGCCGCCACCGCCTCCGGTAACGCCACCGCCTTCGCCGCCTCCGGCGCCACTACCTGCACCACTACCCGAACCGCTACCGCCGGAGACCGTTTCTTCCGTCGGCGCATCTTGCCAATCGGTAAAGGTATCTTCAAGGTCGTCATAGATAGAAGCGATACGGTATTCTATTCCCCCTCTGTTCCAGCTGATGGAGCCCGTTTGAGCGCAAGAACTCGCGTCGTTTTTGCTGATAACGGTAGGATAGGTCGGCTTGACCCTCGTGTTGGGTCCGATAAAGACGCTTTCGCTACGTAATGTTCCTGTACGCGAAGTGTGAGTGATCTCATAATAGTATTCGTTTTCTTCGGTGATCGTATTTTTATATAGAGTATATGTTTGGTTAGCGTACCACATGCCCTTTTCGCCGAGGGCTACGCCGTTTTTATACCAAGTAATGCTTAGTTTATCGTATCCGTCCAATCCTTCCACGCCGAAGTGGGTATCGAAGCGGTACGCTTCGGAAAAGTCCAAAATATCGATCTCCGCATGACCTTTAACGGTGGGAGCTTTTGCTGTGAAAGTAGCTGTACAATAAGCGTAATTTGCCTCGTACGTCCAATTGGATTTACTCATACCTACGTCGCCTATCCCCGCAAAATTGATGGCAAAGTTGTAGTTGGGAAGATAATAGGTATTATAGTTCGTACTGAGTACATATCCCGTTTTTGTTCTGAGATGGAGATTCAATTGATATTGATCGCCGTCACGGAAAATATTCTGATTCATTCCCATCCAAATGGCGGAACCAACCTTTGACCAACCCATTTTACCGATATAAACGCCCTCCGTTTCCACCACGAGGTCTCTCGGCGCCGGGTCGTATCCTTCGGGGAGTGTCAGACCGGAAATGACCACTTGGGAAATCTCTATCTTAACGGTGAAAGAGAAAGTAATGATAACAGGGTCAACGTAGTCGGCGGTGATCACCATGGTGGTCTTATGCGTACCCGCAGGGGCGCCCGCTTTCGGTTTGACGTAAAAGCCATCGACATTGTTTTTGGTGACTTCTAACGTAGAAGACAGATCGTCATCAAAATCGAAATAGGCGTCTCCGGGACCGGAATGGGTCATCGTGATATTGGTCAGGTTATTTGAACCACGGTTACGGACTCTGATGTGCGTTTCGAAACGGTTAGCTTCCGCTTGCGTATAGCCTACCTTCAGGTTCTCATAATATCTGTCAACAATGCTGTTATCCGGATCCTCCCACAAATAGTCGAAGGCGAAGTTTGCGCCATCGCCGCCGAATAGCTCGTGTTCTACTTTTTGCGTATTGCTCGAAGCTTTGTTCAACTCAATCTGTTCATAGGTTACTTCTATTTTATAAGGCTTTTTGTTGACGATAAAGACGAGCCGCAACGTGATACTTACATTCGCATTGGAGATCGTCATATCTTCGATGAAGTTTCCGTCGTAGTTTGCACTCTTTCCGAGGGCAGGTTTGACTTCCAAAACGTAGTTGCCGCCCGCCGCGATGCTCGGAATGACAGAAACGGACTCAAAGGTGTCCCCTTCGTAGCCTGAAGGAACTTTTTCATAGGATAACGTAAGGTCCCCCGTCGCATTGGCGCCCGGATTATGGAGAGTGAAGTATCCCGGAGTTGTCACGAGATATTCATCTACTACCGATACAAAGTAGTAAGCTGTGTTTTCATAAGTTAAAGAAGAATAGGACGCCAATTCCAACGCGAAATCGTCGGGTGGGAGCTGTTCAAAGGTTTTATATCCCGTTGCCTTCTCGCTCGTTGTCGTGAAACTTTCGGCGGAAGAACCACCGATCGTCATGGTGACGCTGCCGGAAAAGGTGTAGTGCGTACTCTTGTTTGCGGTGGCGGTTACCCACGCTCTGTACGTTTTGCCCGCGGCGAAGGTCCCGGAAGTAACGGTGATCCATTCTTCGCCGGACTGTTCTTGATAGCGTACGACGTAATTGTACCCGGTGCCATTACCGTTTAAGGTGGTAATGGTGTTACCGGTTACCGGCTGAGCGGCTTTTTCTGCCGGAATAACGATAGAGGTTACTTGTGACTCCGTATAGACGGTAAAGGTCACCCGGAAGTTCGTCGCGACGACGTTGGTGGAAAAACGAACAAGAATAACTGAAGTATAGGTCCCTACGGCAAGCCCGGATTTGGGCTGAACGTAAAGATTATATTCGCCGTTTTTGTCAATATTACTTATGACGCTCACCGCTTGGAATCCTTGCGTCTTTCCGTCCGAAACGTTGTTGATAACGGTAATGTTGCCCGTTGCGTTCCTGCCGACGTTGACCAGTCGGAAGGGGTGCGCGGCAGGCGCGTTTGCGCCGTAGGCTACTTCGCCGAAGTTGTGGGTGTATGATGAAGAAGTGATCTTCGTCTCGCCGTCATAGGCTTCCAACGCGAGCGCCGGAATATCGTCGGTGACGGTGACTTGCAAGACGAGGTACCCCTCGAAAGTTTTTGCGCCGTTCTGATATTGCAAAGGGACTTGGAAGGTGCCTGCCTGCGAAGCCGTCCCAAGGGTAACGGTAACGGTGACCGATTGACCCACCGCCAGAGTACCGGCGTTATAGCTAACGCTGCCGTTCACCAAAAACAACGGGTTATTGGTTTCGATGGTAACGCCCGTCATGGTCTCCGTGCCGTCGTTTACGAAAGTGAACTGTTTGGAAGGGAGAGAACTTACTTCTTCAATGTCCGCCGTACCGAAAGAAGGAATGGTCGTGCCACTGGCAAGTTCCGTGCTATAGGCAGTATAGATCGCCTTCAAGTGCTGCGTCGGAGCGGGATCCTCTTCGACGGTGATTGCGACCGTATAGTCGATTTGTGCGACGGGAAGACTTCCAAAGGAGTCCGTCCCTGTGGACTGTATCCGTAACGTCCAAGTATATGTCCCTACATCCAAAGTATCATTGAGTGAAATGGAAAAATTCGCGGTCAATCCTGCCTGGATAGTCGCGATCGAAATACTTGTGCTATTTGAGGGGTAAAATCCGAAAGCAACAGGACCGCTGCTACTGCTACTACTGGATGAACTATCGGGTCCGCTTTCGGGATTGCTACTACTACTGCTACTGCTGGATGAACTCTCCGGGTTGCTCTCCGGACCACTCTCGGAAGTGGGTGGAATAAGTTGCAACCCGAGTGTTCCTGAATAACGGTCTCTTCCCGACTGCCCGGGGTTTTTGATCGTCAAATCTTTATTGGGCGTCGAAGCAAGACCGCTCTTGGTGACTGTGCCGAAATCGATGGTATCGGTAATGAGTTCATCCTCCGTCATATCGTTAGCATGAGTATTGTCATACGTCCCTTCGTACAGTTTTATCAAGACGGGCTTAGCCGTATAGCTGAAAGATAATGTCTTCTTATCTTCACTGAGGCTGCGTTTGTCGCTGTCATATTTAATGCCGTTGACATAGAGTTCTACGTTGTCATCAAACACGTAACCCTCGGCACCTCTTTGAAAAGTGACGGTATACGACATCGTCCCATCGCTTGCGCTTCCTTTCATGCGGGAAAATGAGCTGGTTGGGAGTCCGGCACTGTTAGAGTTCTCGTTGGGCATCGTTATGCTGCCGAACGCCTCAGTGACGTTGACATAGAGCCAAGTGATAGGCGTTGCGTCATCGGCATACGCTTTGTGTCCGCTACTACAGGCAGCCATCACTCCGAGCATGCTGATCGCCAAAACAAACGTCAGAATAAGCACCGGTGCTTTTCGTTTGCTTCGTTGAAAAAACGTGATTTTCATCGATTTTTCCTCCTATTATAATACTAATTGAATACTATTTACTTTGCTAAGCGCATTCGCGCTCAATGGAAATACAATACCAATATAACTATAGCAATAAATATCCTTATTTCGCATCAGCCATTCGGATGATATTACCCCCATTTTCGGAGAAAAAACGAATGATTACAATGTTTTCTAAAAAAACAAAAGACTCCCCGAAAAAGAGAGTCATGTTTCGATAAAAAGAAGTTTCGGTACTTTAATGGCGGATCAATGTTTATCTTTTATGACGATCCCCAATCTGCGCGCCTCGGAAACAAGCTCCGTGCGCGTCTTAAAACCGGTCTTTTCCATCAGGTGCTGGATGTGACTTTTTACGGTGGCAAGAGAAATAAACAGCCTTTTTGCGATCTCCGTATTGGTGTCCCCGGTAGTCAGCTCCTTTAATACGTCCAGTTCTCGCTCGGTAAACTCGTGATTGGTGGTGTTGCCGATGCGGATAAGCGGCGTTTCGTCCGGGTAGATGTGTTCGCCTGCCATCGTGCGTTCCATGACGTCGAGGATGCTGTTTTTTTGACCGTCTTTATACCAAAAGGAGTCCACGCCGATTTTCCTTGCGCGCGACAGCCAGGAGTATTCGGGCATGGACGTTACGATAATGATTTTTATATTCGGGAATTGCCGTTTTATCTCCTCTGCCGCGTCCAGTCCGCTGTGATCAAGCTCCGTCATGACGTCCATTAAAATGAGGTCGACTTTGTTGTTTTGGCAAACGGATAGCGCTGCCGAGGCGTTGGAAATGGAAAGGAGATGCTCGAATTTTTCGCTCGCGCCGATGTAGATTTTAAAGAGTTCTCTGGGGATATCCTGATCTTCCACAATTAACACTTTGTACGCCATGTCGAGGTTCCTCCTTTTTGGGTAAGTAAGGCAGGGTGTTTCCTGCAAGGGACGCTTTCGCGTCCATATCTGATATTTTAGCACCCGGGGACCGATTTTACATCAGCCAATCGGCTTATTTTTTCCGGGAAAAACGATGGTGAGGATAAAGGTCTCCTTTATAGCGACCGAAAGGGCGGCGTTTTGTTCCTCCGCCATTCTCCTGAGATTGGATAGTCCGCCGCAGAAGTTTACCTCCCTTTCAGGCATGCTTCCGTCGTTTGAAAAGTGACAACAAAGGGTATCTTCTTTTTCTTCAAAAGATATTTCCATCGTCGTAGCCCGCGCGTGCTTTGCGGCGTTGGCGAGGGCTTCTTGCGCGGCGGAAAAGAACAAACTCCGCTGTTCTTCCGTCATAAATTCGGGGAGTTCGGGGCGGATCAGCCGGATCTTCAACGACTGCGCGAGCCTGTCGATACGGGCGATCGTTTCTTCGCTATTTTCCGCTTCCATACATAGGAGCAGGGCGTTTTGTTCCCAAAGGGAAAAGATATGGTCCAGCGTCGCGCTGTCCTCGCTTTCCGCAATCATGGTCGAGAGCATCAACCTGTTCATTTCGTCGTGAATATTGACTTTTGCCTGCAAAATCTCTTGGCGGCGAACGGTCTCGTCAATGCCGAGAGTGTATTCTTTGAGTTCGAGATTGAGTCTGGATAGTTCTGCCTTGTCCGCTTCCAGCGTTTGCGTTTTGGTGTACTCCGCGGTAATGTCGGAGGCGATCATTTCGCGCAGACGTTCTCCCCCTATGGTTATCTCCCGGCAAGAAAAACGCCATTTTTTATCCTTGATCGTCAGTATTCCGTCTGCAACCGCATCGTAAAAATGATTGCCGCTAAGTAGCGGTCCGCCTGTCAAGGCAAGGCACAGTTCGTTCATGCAGATATTGGAAAAAAGTACCTGCCCATTTGCGCGCCAACAGCACACGCCGCAGGGCATTTTGTCAAGATAAATCTTTATCGTTCCGGGCGTTACGTAGTTTTTTTCATAGCGGATGTTATACCCGAGGACAAAGGCCGCCGCGACGGTCAGCGCGATAAAAGTAATAAGCCACCACACCCACGGCACACGGCAGAGGAAAAGGACTGTCTCCACGCCTCCTTGCAAAGAAAAGTCGAATATAGCCTGCCACATAAAGTACACGGGTAAAAACAAGATCAGCGCAATGGCGGAAACGAGATAACGTTTTTTTAGTATGGCAAGAAGAAAGCTGCTGATATTGGTCAGGCATAGCAGGAGCGCCCAAAGGGCGAATAGGGCGCGGATAAGAGAGGAGAGCGTACCAAACGAGGTCATACCGTCCCTCCCTGCATGGAAAAGTAGATATACGTTACGTTGTCTTCGAGCTTGCTTTCGTAGCCCACTCCGACCGCGGTAAGCCGCCGCAGTATGTCTTTAGGAATAGATTCGGAAAGGTTTTCGACGATCAGTTTAATAAGCGCCTTATCTTTTACCGACAGGTGTACAAAGACCCCACGTAAACGCGGATAGTTTGCTTCCAGCAGCGTTTCAAAGGCCTCGAACACGGCGAGCGTCGCGTTCGCCGGCAACGTGCATTCCGCGTTGTTGATTACTTCGCCCGGGACGCCGCAGTAATTGAGATAGCGTAAAACTTCCGCAACGGATAGACTCAGTTCTCCGGCTTCGATGAGGTCGCTTTCTTGCGAAATCAGCATCAAATTGGCGTAGCGTTTTATGTAGGCGCCGAGCAGTACGATCCGCCGCCGACAATCCTCTTTTACCCGCGCATCGGATGAATTGCGCGCCATTTTTGCATAGAAGGAGATGGCTTGCGACTGCTTTTGCGTGTATTTGGCAATGGTGTCGTACACCAGCGTCCGTTGCGTGATCTTGGTCTTTTTTTCTTTCAGTTCGTTTTTCAGACGTATCAATTCCGCTTCCTGCGCCAGCCCCTCTTTGGCCTCTTCCAGTTCGTCGTTTAATCTGTCCAGTTCGGTCATGTCGTCCTGCCAAAAACCGTATCCCCCGGGGAGTGGCATTTTATGTAGAACGGTGTGTTCCCCTATGCGCGCCCCGTCCTCGGCGGAAAACTGCTCCCTTGTCAGCGTCACCGCAGAAGAAGAGGAATATACGGGCGTTCCTTTCCGGTCGGTTATCTGCGCCGAAATGGACAGGTTCCTGAACAGCTTTCCGTAGTCCTTGTTCGTCGGAACAAGCCCTAATTGCATACAACATTCCAGTACGGTCGCCGCGGTAAAAATGTGCGCCTCGGGGAACTCGAAAATGGGCGCGACGTTAATAATCGGCACTTTGTCGGTCAGGAGCAGGGCGTACATAACGAGACCGATGGCAAACGGGATCAAAATAATCCAAGCGGATTTTTTTGAACTGCTGATACGGCACTTCAATACCAAAATAATTATGGAAGTCAAAAACAACACGAATTGCCAGGCGGAAACGACGTAAAACAGCCACCCATGCCGATAATCGCCATCCCAATTGGCAAAACCGGGTTGAAAAATGAACGCCTGCTGATGTAGATCGTTCGTTAAAATCAGTCCGATTAAAACGGCGGTCACAGCCAACGTCCAGTACCACGATTTGGAAAGTTTAGCGTTGTACTTTGGAGAAACAAGCAAAGCGATATAGAATAAAAACAGCGGAAGAAGCAACATCGGTACGTAATACAGATACCAGGTATGTCGGGCAAGAAAACCCACTTCCGCCACGGCGCTGTACTTGATACCCCGAAGTAGAATCAGTAGTAGTCCCATCACCGATAGCAACTTCATCATGGCAGACAGTCCGCCCGTCGGCGTCACGCGATGAGAGTAGTATAAAACAAGGCACACGGAGAGTATCAATAAATAAATGGTCGAAAGGTTGCGCCCGGGAAAGACGTCGGCAATAATATTGGCGCAAAAGATAATATTGATCGCCAAAAGAAGATAGTATATCGACATCCTCTTCAGCGCCGTTTTTACCTCGTTCATGCCTCGCGTCCCTTCCTTTTTACTTGGCGATTACGCCATAAAAACTACATTAATGCTTTCTTATAATAAACTCTTTGTCTGAGAATACCGGTTTCTTGCATATTATCATTAAAAGTTTGTCGGTGTCAAGTTTTTATTAAAAAGCAAGACTTGTACGGGTAAAGCGTATAGTCAGCCCGTATCCGCTTTATGTTTCGATGTTTTGTTCGTTAAATATCGGTCAATATTACCCCGTTTCTTTCGACGTGTTTGTCGCAAATATACACCTCCGGTTGTAACTCGGATATTTTCTCGCTATTAAAGAGGAAATGGACCTTCATTTTCATGCCGTATGCCTCTTTGGGGATGGCGACGTAATAGGTGTAATCGGAGTTCGAGGTTGTAACGAGATGTTCCCAAACGTTCGCAGGGAAGGCGCTCGCGCGGTCGTACGCTCCGAATAGTTTTCCATTGCACTCCGCAACGACGTAAACGCCTTCGGCGCCGTGCTTTCCTTTTACCGCGCAGGCAAGGAACTTACCATCCGCATTTTGCGGTAAAGTGATTTCCGCCGTTTTACATTTCTTCGTCTTTCTGCATTCGTATGGGGCCATCAGGTTGTTTGCTTTCATCCCGGTCAAGCGCACGGGTTTGCCTTTTACCAATGCTTTAAAGGAATGTATCCGATAGGGCGGGGCGTTCAATGTAAAATACCGCAAGGTACCGTTTACCGAGTACCGCGCCGTCATCAGTTTTCCTTTTACCGGTTCTTGATTATGTACGTTTTCCACGACGGATATCGCCGTGTATTCCTTCTCCGGCTTAATTTCCACCGGTGCTGTTTTATTCCACGCAGATAGGTCGACGGAGTACTGGGCGAATTCTTCGATATGCTGTTTGGGGAATTGCTCGCTCTCGCTGTCTGCTTCAAAGTATTCGATCACAATATCGTCGATATAGGATGCCTCGCCTATATCCACTCGCAAACAACCGCCGTCTATTCTGAAGCCTTTTTTTCGGAAAACAAGGCTTTGGGCGTCAAAAAAAGTGTCCTCATTGTCATCGAACATCGCCGCCGAATCGCAACCTCTGTGTAGATAGGTTTTTTGATTGAAGAAAGCGTCTCGGCAGGCGTTCACCACGTCGATTTTACTGCTACCCGATCTCGAAACGGCTTGCCGCTCCAACGAATCGTTATTGACCGCAAACGTTGCCGTCTCGTAGAATCGTCTGTCGTCTGCCGGCACTTCGGAGTCGTAGGCCCGTCCCAGATAAATAGGTGCCTGTTCCCGGTGGTCAAACAAGGGCAGGCCGGGCAATATGCTTGACTTTCCGTGGCAATAAGAACTTATTTTTCCGTCCGATTTCAGCACCTTTATTGCGTCCGGTTCTCCCTTTTCATTCTCATGCAGAACGAAGTATTCGGCGCCGCATAACGTCTTTTCACATAGACTTTCTTCGACCACCTCGATCAGTGCCGCCCTGAAAGGCATGATTTCTATGCTGACGGTGTCGTTTTTATTATAGATTCCCATTAAGGTTTCATAGGGGAATCGCTTTATTACCGCGTACTTTTTGCCCCCGCGTAGTCCGAGGGTACCGTTGATTTTCAATTCGACTGTTTTACTCTTCCACTCGTGATTGGACAAGCAGATAAAACGCCTGCTTTTATCGCCGCGCGACACGGCGTACTTCCCGTACGATAGGGGCAGACGTTTACCGTTTACCAGTATATCCGCATACCTTTTATGCAAATTGAAGATCCGCGCAAGCATGGGCAATTCGTCATCTCGCAAAAACCAGGGGTTCCCGTAGATTTCGGGAGCGAGGATCAAACATCTTCCGAAAGCCTGAATAATCAATTCATCCTCGAAATAATCGAGAAAAGAGGATATACAAACGCCATGATCTTCCTTTAACCTATTCAGAAAAGGCGTCAGTCCGCGCGTGAAAGCAAAAGCGCGATGGTGCGGCGCGGTCGTATCGTTTTTGGATAAAACGTCTACGTACGTCTCTCGCCCCTGCCAAAGCGTAGTCGTGAGGTATTTCTTTGCTTTTCCTACTTGGTTCCTGTGATTTAGTACGATCAGATCGGGACAGCTTTTCCGACACTCTATCAGCGTCTTAATAAAAGCCTCTCTCCTTTCTTTTCTGACGTTTCCGCACACGCCGTCGAATTTAAACAGCGCAAAGTTATAGTCGCGGCACAGTTTTACAAAAATTTCTCGTCTTTCCTCTTCGCTTTCCGCGGTATCTCCATATCCGTCCAGCCCTGCCCAAACGCCCAAGCGTATACCGCATGTTTTCGCCTTTTCCACTATCGGAGCATAGCCGTTTGGGTATTGCGCCTTGATTTTGGGACTATCAGGCGTTTCGTACGTTCCCTCCGCGCCGTCCAAGTTCCCGGCGTCCCAAGCGTATATATCCAGCTTCATGCCGTACGTTTTTTGCATATAGGCAAAAAAGTCTAAATTCACCATCGTCTGATATTCCGTCGAGCCTTCATTAGTGCTGTTTATCCAAGAAAAATACTGTGATTTAGAAGGTGTGCGCTGATCCGCGCCGGAATACTTTTTATTCTTAATAGCCATTCGATAGCTCCTTACGTAATCCTTTCTTTCAGAGTTATTTTTTCTTATAATACCATATTCACCCGAAAAGGACAATGGGTATGCAATCAAAAGAAACGTTTAAACTTAAATTCGGTTGCAAGGCTTCACAGCCTGTTTTGTTTCTTTTCTCCGACCACTCGCTATCATGCAAGCATGCCGTTCGCAGTCGGAAAAAAGAAACAAGACTATACAATGTATGGTCTTGCCGAAAGCTTGGTGGGCAACAAAGTGCCTAAAACGAATAATCAATCTTTACACATATAATTCACTATTGAAGATAAATTCTATTTACCATTTTTGAAAAAGTATTGATTTTGGAAAACAAACATGGTATATTATTTATGAGGTGATAAAATGAAACTAATAGAAAGAAAACAATACTTAGATAAAATCGTCGGAGTTATCGGAACGCCCGATATAAAAGTAATAACCGGTGTACGTCGTAGCGGGAAATCAAAACTACTTGAAGCATTCAAAAGTTACGTTGAGCGCTCTATTCCGAATGCTAACGTTATTCATATCAATTTCAATTTGCCGGATCACGACGGGCTATTGACGTATCGCGCGCTTTACGATTATATCAATTCAAAATACGTCCAAGGCAAAGATAATTTTGTTATGATCGACGAAGTGCAAATGTGCGAGGATTTTGAACGCGCAATCAACGGTCTCCACGCCTCCGAAAAGTTCGATATTTATATTACCGGATCAAACGCATTTTTGCTCAGTTCCGATTTGGCGACTTTATTTACCGGCAGAACGTTTGAGATCAAAGTATTTCCCTTCTCGTTCTCCGAGTATTCTGAATACTTCGGTTATGCTGATAAATATGACGCGTTCGACAAGTATATGCTGGAAGGGGGAATGTCCGGTTCTTATTTATATAAAGAGCAAGAGGCAAAATACGACTATATCGCAGACGTTTTCGATACGTTGATCGTTCGGGATATAAAGAAAAAATATAACATTCGGAATATGCCGCTAATGAATCGGATCGTCGATTATTTGATGGATAATATCGCTAATTTGTCTTCAGCAAGAAGTATAACGAACTCCCTGACAAGTATGCAAGATAAGGTAAATCATATCACGGTCAACACCTATATGCAGTATCTTTGCAACGCTTTTGCCTTTTATAAGATTCGCCGATACGATATTAAAGGAAAAAAATATCTTTCGAGTAACGAAAAATATTATTTGAGCGATCACACTTTCCGTTATGCGAAACTGGGAACAAAAAATATGGATTACGGTCGCATCCTTGAAAACATCGTCGCTATCGAATTATTACGTCGTGGGTATGAGGTTTACGTCGGCGTGCTGTATAAAAAAGAGGTCGATTTTGTGGCAGTAAAACGAAACGAAAAGATCTATATTCAAGTAGCGGATAATATATCCGATCCTAATACCTTTGAGAGAGAAGTCTCGCCTCTTCTGCAAATCAAGGACGCCTATCCGAAGATGATCATTACAAGGACCCATCACGACGAGTATCAATATGAAGGGATTAAGATAATTGATATTGCCAATTGGGCGAAAAACAAATAAAGAATAATCTACGTGGGCACGCAATACGGCTACAAACGCGAAGATGGCGTGTACGTTATCCCCATCGGGTGTTTGAAAGATTAATTCGATTATGGATATTTGAATAAACAGATAAAAAGGAGAATTTCAAATGATAACCTCAATGGAAAATGGAATTTGCTTGTAGCGGAACGTCAAAGCAATATAAATCAAGATGAATCCACGATTGAAAATCAATGGGAAAACTATTTCTTAGAATTCTTTGGATACAGCAAAATTTTTAAAGAAATCGAGAGACAAAGGCATATCACGCTTGGCTCTCGTGAGACTGTTATACCGGATATAATATTACGAAAAGACGGTAAAGATATCATAGATGTTGAATTAAAAAGATATAGTGTACCTTTTTCTAATGCAGAAGAACAAATAAAAAGCTATTTAAAACAACTGGGTATTCCTGTGGGTGTATTTATCGGGAATGAGATTCGGTTATGTTGGTTGGAATACGCAGAGAATAGACTATACTCGGTTCCCATTATATTCAAAAAAGATAATCCGGAAGGTGAAAACTTCATTGAGATGGTGGCGAAAGGCAGCTTTTCTCAAGAGAAAATAAAGGGATATATTAAAAACAAAATGCAATCGAAGCTGAATGTTTACGCTATCCAAAGCGAATTAAGCGAAGAACTTCTGCGCAGTTTATTTGAAATATATTTTAGCGAGAAATATACGGAAGAAGAGATAAACAATGCATTATCTGAATATAGCTTTACAATTAATAAAAAGATGGAGCTTCACGGACCTGTAGTATCTTATCCGGTTTATCCGCCTAAGGGGGTAAAACCTACACGACAACCGGAACCATCCGATGACTTTCTAGGAGACTTTTCGTTTATTATTATTAAAACTCATGAAGAAAGGGTGACTCTTTGTCAAAGATACTTTAATTGTTCAAGGGATGAGGCTCTTTACCATGCAACGAGACACAGCTGGAGAGTTTCCATTGATAAGGTAAACAATTATTCATATGTTTTATCTGTTATCAATCAATATGTAAAAGAGGTCTATAGGATAGAGTATTGGAAAATTGTCGGAGATCACGACAAATGGGAGATTGATGATGAAAAAGCGTATGGAAGATATGAATTTTACGGAAAAGTCGCCTCTGATGAAATCAGAAATAGATTTATTGGCAAGATGATTCCATTCAAATACCGCAAACAGGAGATGGCGTCGCCGGTTGTTTTTTCAAAATGATCATTAAACCCTAATATGTAAAAAATGTTTTAGACGGCATGGGAAAATGCGGATATTTCTTATTTTTACAAATCCTTATATCAAATGACGATTTTCAACGATGTTCCCATCTATGCAGTGTACAATATATCTATCGTTCCCCTTTTCTTTCTCAATTGCTTTCCACTGCGCTACCGTTCCCTGATACATAATAATCAGAGGACTTATCATAGGACGCTCACAACCATAGAACGCATCTTTTCCTATATGTATAACGCTACCTGAAATTGTCACGCGCTTCAGAATGTAGTACTGAGAAAAAGCACAATCATAGATAATCTTTGTATTTAGGTGACAAGAAATAATATATGTATGAGATCTATCTGTATATTACTTTTGGATTCTCTGCTTGAAAAATTATAACAAAAATGACATTTTTTTTAATACATTAACAATTAAGTAAAAAAGATATTTAAGAAAAAATCAAATGGAACTATGGCGGGTGCTTGACATATACAAGCGCGAAGCTATCACCCCACAAAATCTCGCTCCGCTCGCTCTTATGTGAACATAACGCTCGTGGTCCGGAAGGGGGGAGACTTCGGGTTGCGCCGACCGTGCAGGTCGCCGCTCGCCGAAGGGCGTCTCGGGTTACCTGCGCTTTCGGCAAAGCTTGACAGCCTTTTTTGTTTCTTTTCTCCGACCACTCGCTATCATGTGAACATAACGCTTGTGGTCCGGAGGGGGGGAGACTTCGGGTTGCGCCGACCGTGCAGGTCGCCGCTCGCCGAAGGGCGTCTCGGGTTACCTGCGCTTTCGGCAAAGCTTGACAGCCTTTTTGTTTCTTTTCTCCGACCACTCGCTATCATGCAAGCATGCCGTACGCAGTCGGAAAAAGAAACAAGACCATACAATGTATGGTCTTGCCGAAAGCTTGGTGGAGACTGAGGGGCTCGAACCCGCGACCTCACGCATGTGAAGCGTGCGCTCTAACCAGCTGAGCTAAGCCTCCAAACATCCATATTGTAGCACAATGCAGGTCCGTTTGCAAGTGTTTTACCCAAATTGGCTTTTTGTGCGACCGCTGTCGCAGGCAAAGGGATTGTGGACGAGAAAAGGGCAGGGTGGTGCGGTGGGGAAAGAGAATGCCTTTATGATAATTTAGTCATTGCCAAAACGTGAAAGCTGTGGTACAATGTAGCACAAGAGGATATGGCAATGGATTCTATAACCGATACCGATAGCATTTCTCAAGCGGAAAGCCTTCGGGCGAAAATGTCCGAGATTTTTAAGGGACAAAAAGAGGCTTTTGTTCTGATCGGCAATACCGAAGAGATTACAATGCTCAGTCGTAGCACGCATCGGAAAAAGATCATTTTGGACGTAGACGTTCCCGACGGCGATGAGACTGCCGACGGGTATTCTTTTTGTATTGACCCTGCGTCAGAGAGCTTTGTCAAAGTTGTTCTTTCATTAAAAAGATCAAAAAAATACGTTTTTATTTGCCGCGGAGACGATGAAAAGAACTTGGAGACGTGCAGGGCTTTTGTCGAGGCGTTAAAAGACCCGGAGTCCAATTATAAATTCGACCGTAAATCCTTCCACGTGTACGTCTTTATGCAGGACGATCCTGCGTTATACAAACGGATTGAGGCGGAGAGCGAGGGCTATCTGTCCTGCGTCGATCGGTACAAAAGACTGGCGGAAAAGGCCGTAGAACAACATCCCTTGACCGAGTGCATGACGGAGCAGCAAATCGACTTTGAACAATCGGTTATAAAAGAGGGCGTGAACGTCAATTGCTACTCGATCGGTTTTGGCAGAGTCAATTCCGAGGTTTTTCTGACGTCGGTCAAGGTTCAACAGTTCCTTTCCGCCGACGATTTATCCACCAATAAAAAGGTCCGGTACTATCTATTCGACAAAGAAAACAAGCGTTCGACACTGGAGAGGAATTATTTCCGTTATCAAAAAGAGAGTAAAAACTTCGAGCCGGATGCCTACCTTCCGTTGCCGCCCGTTCCGGCGGAAACGAAGTTCCTTCGCGCGGACGTGACCGACGACGGATTTTTGTGGCAACTGAAGGAAACGATCACCGATTCGCCCAATGACGTCCACTACTTTTTCGTGGCGTTCGGTTCCGATTTCGAGAATGTCGAATGGGGTAAGGCCATTTTGCGGAAGGCAAAGAAGTGGCACGTAGATACCATCCGTGTTATCGTGCTGACGGAAAAAGAATACTCGTTCAGGAGTAGCTATATCCACAATCTTTCTTTGGAAAAGGAAGTCTTTGATATCGAAAGTATTACGAACGACAAAATTCTGGAAATGGCGCAGATGCGGAACGGGGCGTACGACCTGGAATACTTTTTGACCCGGGAAGGTGCGGACGGGTTGTCTAAAGAACGGGTGGAGAGTATAAAAGCGCAGTCCGTTTCCAACTGGTATTTAAAAAAGTCTCCCCTCGACCGAGAGTCCAGCCTGTGTAGTTGTCTGAGTCTGCGGACGAAGCTCCATTTGATGGGTTTGGATTACGGAAAAGGGCAGAAAGGGATATCATACAAAGAATTTATGTCCATTTATGCTGCCGGAGATATGCCCGATACCACCTCGTATAACCGGGTGGCGGACGGCAGACCGATTATTCGGTATACGCTTGATTTTATTCCGTCCAGGAGAAAGAACCTGGCGGTGGCGGAACATTATCGGTGGAACGCTTTTATGATCTGCTCCGGAATGATCCCTGCATCCATCGACGACATACTGTACGAACAGATTACCGTTGAAGACGGGAGCAAATTCACCAACGGTAAAAACCCGGAAAAGCACAGACACGGCAACCTGACGACGTTCGACGGACTCGTCGAATATCGGAAGCTCATCGCTAGCCGCGATGGAAGGAGCGAGAGCGACGTTGACGTGATTAAATACGACTATCAATTACTGGACGACGCCTATTGGCTTTTGACAAAAGCCGGTTACAAAATATTTCCTAAGACGACGGAAGAGGATCAAATAACGGAATAACAATTACGCCGAAGGGAGAAAATGATATGCCATCGGAAGAAAAAATACCTTCGGGTCCTGCCCTCTCCCCGACAAAAAGCCTTGCAGGAAATGGGCTTTTATCTCTTTATCCATTTTGGAATGAATACCTTTACCGGCAGAGAATGGGGTACGGGCAAAGAGTCCCCGGCCACCTTTTCGCCCAAAGAGATCGACACCGACGGTTGGGCGCGTTTGGCGCGTTCCATCGGCGCCGGCGCAATCATTTTCACCGCCAAACATCACGAGGGTTTTTGTCTTTGGCAAACGAACACTACCGAGCATAGTATTAAAAACAGTCCCTACCGAGGCGGCAAAGGGGACGTAGTACGTTCTTTAGCGGACAGCTGCGCCAAGTACGGTATCAAACTGGGGCTGTACCTTTCGCCTGCCGACAGAAACAGTCCATATTTTGCCACGGAAAAATACAACGACTACTATTGCGAGTAACTGACGGAGCTTTTGACAAACTACGGCGAGATCTTTTGTCTGTGGCTGGACGGAGCAGACGACGGTACCAAAGAGGACGGAAAGTACCAGGAGTACGACTACGATCGGATCTTTGAACTGGCAAGAAAGCTCCAACCGAACATTCTACTGGCAAACGGCGGACCGGACGTCAGATGGGTGGGGAACGAGGACGCGAGAACACGCCGCTCCGAGTGGTCGGTCGTTCCCGCTTGCGTCTGTCCTGCTATCGCAAAAAAATATCGCGGAAACACCCCTGCGCCTACCCAAATGGACGCGGACCTGGGAAGTAGAGAATTACTCGATAAATACGAAGAATATCTCTGGTATCCGGCCGAGGTCGATTATTCCATTCATAAAGGCTGGTTCTACCATCCGTGGCAGATGCCCCGTTCTTTAAATAATCTGTATTCCGCTTACATGCGTACCGTGGGCGGTAACGGTCTGTTCCTACTCAACATCCCGCCCGATAAAAAGGGCAGGATCGTCTCGCGTGACGTGCGCCGATTGCTGTCGCTTAAAAAGAAAATTGACAAAACTTTTTCTGGAAAAATAGAGGGGAAAGTCACGAGCGGCGAGGGGTACTTGATTACGTTGCCGCACATTTCTTCCGTTCGCACCGTCGTCTTGAAAGAGGACGTCGATTATTCTCAGCGCGTTGAGTCCTTTTCGTTGTGCTTTTTGGTTGGCGAAAAAACGGTCGAAAAGCACGTTGGGACCGTCATCGGATTTTCCACCTTCGTTAGGTTGAAAAAACCGATTAGGTGCGATAAAGTGCTACTTAATATCAATGAATGCAGGGGAGAAAAGGCATATATTTCTACCTTTGAACTGTACGAATAATCGGGCTAAGCCCGTAAATAAACTCGGGAAGGAAACTCTTATGCTTAAAAAAATCATTATAGTCTGCGCCGTTTTTCTCGTCGTTTCATTTATCTTCTTAGTCATCGTTCCGGGATTCGTCGGGGGTAATAAGAAAAAAGTGACGAAAGAGTTTTCTTTCTTCGTAAACGTGGTTGATTTTTATAAAACACGCATAAACAAAGCCAAGGGGCTTTCGTACTATCGCGTCGTAAAAAACGAAAACGTCCCGAACACCATGAACGTCAACGCCATTCATATGCTCAGGTCCGTTACCGACACCATCGGCAACAGTTTTATTATCACAACGAAGGACGGAAAAGTCATCGTCATGGACGGCGGACATCGGACGGAAACGCCTTATTTTCTGGAATATTTGAAAGCGGTCACGGGACAGGAAAAACCGCATATCGACGGATGGTTTCTTTCCCATCCGCACGACGATCATTGCGAGGTCTTTCTGGAAGTGATGGAGTACCATTTCTGCGACGTGGAAGTGGATAAGATATATCTGAATTTCCCACCCATCGACTTCTATGCCCAAACGGACAAATGGGCTGACGGTATTTTGCACGAATATGAAAGTTTGCGTCCGTTATTCCGTGATAAAGAACAGATCTTACATGACGGTGACCTTTTCAGCATAGGAAAAGCCGACTTTACCGTCTTCTACACCTTCGACCCGGCTTTTTCCGATTGTAACGACTCCTCCCTCGTTTTCCGCATGGACCTGGGCGGGGAAAGCGTCCTTTTTACCGGCGATTGCGGCGAAAAGGCGGGTGAAAAAGTAGTCGATAACTGGGCGGAAAGCGGTCTTATTCACTGTGATGTCTGCCAGATGTCGCACCACGGACAGAACGGCTGCAATAAGCGTTTCTACGAAACGGTCGCCCCCTCTGTCTGCCTGTGGCCCACTCCTTCCTGGGTCTGGGATAACCGCAACGGAAACCTCAAAACGGAAGAGGTCCGCGCCTGGATAGAAGAACTGGGAGTGCAATATAACTTCGTCGCCAAAGACGGCTCTAAAGTCCTCTACCTAAGCGATTTTTCTCGATAGTTAAAAGGTGTCAGGGGGGCAAAACTCTATTTTGTAGGAATGGTGAGTGCGACGATGGTGGGGAGATAACGCCTGAGGATGCCAAAGCCGTACTTTTTGTAGAAAGGATAGCCGGTTGCTTTTGTGGAGAGGGAGAGAATGGAGAGATAGAGAACGCCGAGGGAATACAGGTGACTACGTAAGGCGTTCATAAGATTCTTTCCAATGCCTTTCTTTTGATATTGCGGTAAAATATCAATATGTAGATGGGGTCTGTACTTTTTAGGAAGAACGGACGATAAAAGGCAGGCAAGGAGGGCTTCGGCAACCTTTGAGGGGCAGACTTTTTGCAGACGTTTTTTATAGGTCGTTTTCATTTCCTTGCGGAATTTTTTATCATCGACGGAGCAGAGAATATAGCCGATAGCAAGGTCGTTTTCGTCGGTAGCGACGAAGATATGCTCCGGCTCCTGCTCGGTGTAGTAGTCGTTATAGAGAATGGTGACGGCGGCATAGGTCGCGTCGCTCTTTTGATAGCTTTCGTGCGCCGTTTCGCGGCAGATGAGTTGTAGCCGCTCTTTGTCTTTAGCTTGGTAGGGGCGGATTGTCATGATTACGGAAGATAATATCTGCGTTTTCCTTTTGCCTTTTTGCCGTATTCGATGGCAAGGGTGGGGCATTGCGAAATGCAAGCCATACACTGGGTGCAATTGCCGTGCCACATAGGTTTATCGCTATTTAGGGTGATATTATTGAGGGGACAGACGGAAACGCATTTGCCGCAGGCAACGCAGGCGTCCGTGGCGTAATAGGGTTTGTCGGTAACGAGTAACTTATAGAAGATGGGATTGACTAGGTAGGTAGTCAGCGCATAGCGGCCTTTTACGCGCAGGGTCTCTCCCTTTTTGATTTTTTCGATGGCGGAAGGCAGCTTTCTTTCCGCTTTTGCGATGATCTCGCTTGCCGTCTTTTCGGAGGGCGCAAAGAAAAGGGTAATGTAATTTTCCGGCATAACGACCTGTTCCACGCCCATGAAGCGGAGAGAAATTTTTTGGCACAATTGCCCGAAGCGTTTGGCTACGCCCGGTTTTGCGGCGGACGCGCCGCAGGTCAGAAGCAAATAGACGTCTTTGTTCCCGGAAAAGGTGCTGTCCTCAATGAATTTTTGGACAATCAAAGGCAAATAAGAAGAATAGGTGGGGACGACGAATACGTACGGTTTATCCGAAATGAAGTCGCCCGTTTTGTTTTCTTTAAGAAAAGGCGTGATATCGACCAGTTCGTCATTTAGTTCTTTGGCAATGATGCGCGCAACGTGCCGACTGTTTCCCGTTCCCGTAAAATATAGTACCATAATGACCTCCGTAATTTCAGTATAGCCGATAGTAATAAAAATGTAAACAAGGAAAATTCCCGGGGCGATAAAACGCCTATCGTTTTCCCGTTTGTGTAAAAACGGCGCGACTTATGCGAGAAACACTTTCACTTTTTAAAAAACCGTGATATAATCGAATGCATGGAAAAACATATCTTGTTTTTTGACATAGACAAAACCATTTTTTTCCGCGGCAGATTTCCTCTTCGGATCAGCTTAGCTATAAAGAGGGCGCAAAAAGCCGGACACTACGTGGTGCTTAATACCGGTAGGTCGAGAGCGGGACTCCCAAAGAGCGTGCTACGGCGTATCCGGTGGGACGGTCTTATCTGCGCAGGGGCGTATACGGAATTTAACGGCGAAGTTTTAGCCAGCGAACTTATGCCGAGAGCGAGCGTGGAAAAAATCGTGGAGCATGTCCGGAAAGAGAACATACCTGCCGTCTTCGACTGCGTCGGGCCCAGTTATTTTTGGAAGTGTAAAGGACCGTTGCAGCTGAAAAATCCGGAGGATATCTTTATCGACTTTGATAATAAAAAGGTCAATAAAGTAGAGGTGCTTCGTCCGCTCAGGCAGGAGATACTGGACGAACTCGAACCGTATGCGGCCTGCTATTCCATGGGTACGTACGTCGATATCTTCGTTCACGGATGCAGCAAAGCTACCGGCATGGAGCTGATAGGCAAAAAAACGGGTATTCCGCGCGAACGCATGATTGCCTTCGGCGACAATAATAACGATATAGATATGTTGAAATACGCAGGGAAAAGCGTGGTTATGGAGCGTGGCTCCGCCGGAGCAAAGGCGGTAGCGACCTTCCGGGCGACAGGAAAGAAGCTCGGCGTAGTACAGGGCATAAAAGAATACTTAGGAGTATAAAAAAGAGGTGTAATAATGGAACCGATACCCAGTTTTTCTATCGATCATCTCCGTCTTAAAGCGGGGTTGTACGTATCGTGCAAATACGATATAGGAGCGGAGACGCTAACCGTATTCGACCTGCGTCTCAAACGTCCCTATCAAGAAGAAGTCATGACGACGGGGAGTATGCACGCCCTGGAACATATTTGCGAATCCTTTTTAAGAAACGATCCTCTGTGGAAAGACAGAATCGTATCTTTTAATCCCATGGGGAGCAGAACGGGTTTCTATCTGATCGTGGTAGGGGACGTCAATACCGATATCATCCTGCCGCTGATCGAGCGTACCTTTGACTACGCCAGCGATTACGAGGGAGATATCCCCGGCGCAACGCCGACGGAATGCGGATACTGCGTGGATATGGACCTGGACGAAGCCAAAAACGACGCGGCGCTTTACTATAACCTACTTATTGAAGGAAAGAAAGAAAACTTCAATTACCCCAAACCGCGCAAATCAAAAAAAAGCGATGATAAAAAGTAAAATAAGAAAGGAAGTCCTTTCCCTTATACGTGACCTTCCGGAAAAGGAACTAAAGAGCCGGGTTATCGGTCAAAGATTTCTGTCCCTTCCTCAAGTTACCGCCGCCTCCGTTGTGGCGGTATTTATGTCGATGACGACGGAACCGGACACCGCGCCGATCATTTGCCGACTGCATCAAGAGGGCAAGAAGGTGGTAGTGCCGCGCGTTATCGGGGAGGAAATGGAATTCGTCATGATAGACGAAAGTACCCCTTTTTTTCAAGGTCCGTACGGTATCTCAGAACCGCAAGGGGAAGCATATACAAATAAGATCGACGTTATGGCGGTGCCGCTGGTTGCCTTCGACGAAGATAACTTTCGCCTCGGACACGGCAAAGGGTATTATGATAAATACCTTTCGGCACACCCATGCTATACGGCGGGGCTGGCTTTTTCCGAGCAAAAAAGAAAGGTCCCTCGCGATGTGTGGGACGTTCCGCTCAATATAATAATAACCGATTAGTATTCTAAATAAACGGTTTTGATCTCGTAGGGTTTGAACGGGATATTTTTTAAATCAATTTCCGATATATAGTCTTCCAGAAGGTTCGTTTCGGTAGCCTTTTTGGGTTGTTTTGATAACGTTAAGCAAGTTGACGTTACCTTTCCTTCGCTTTCGTAGAGGCGAACGATCACACCCTTTTTGTTTTCGGAAAACTTAATGGTCTCGACTATGACGTTCCGTTTGTCTGCGGATACGAAAGAGGGAATGGGCGCCGCGGTCTTGGTGATAATAGGTGGATTGTTGTATAGATAGGACACCCTCGGTGTTTCCGCCTCGAAGACCTCTTTTTCGTGGGGATAGTAGGCGAATAAAATGGTGTGTTTGCGTCTGTCGCAGGTAGGATCGGGATCGGTAGGAGCGCGCAGAAGATTGAGGCTGATCTCGCCGTTCTTTGCTCTCCAACCGTATTTTGCCTTGGCAAGATAAGACACCTTGCCGACGTTGATCCAGTTATGGGCGCAGATCTCAAACTTGGCTTTTTCCACTGGGTCCGTCTCCGAAGTAGAGCGTTTTATGTTGCCCATCTGGATATGGCAGAGTACTTCTTCTTCCCAGTCTATGGGGCGGTTTACAACGCGCAGCATTCTGTGTTCTTCGTGCCAGTCAACGTCCAGTTCCATTTCAACAAGCGGACTGCCCGTGCGGAGTATTACGCGGCGGACGAAGGAGGAGTTGCCCGCTTTCGCACTCATCTCGTGGCAGACGTATCCGCAACCCAAAGTCACTTTGGGGTCGGAAAAAACGATCTCTTCTTTGGGTAAAGTCAGATAGGAGTAGGTCACGTCCCATGCGTCGAACTTGGTTTTTATGTCGGTGAAAATAACGAACCGCCCGAAATAATCTTTGACGAACTCCTTGCCGTTGACCGTCATAGAAACGATATCGCCGTTTTCGGCAAAGCGTACGACGGTGGTATCATTTTGGATGGTTTCGTTGTCGCCGGCAAGAAGGGGCTTATCTTCAAGGGGCCGCAAATCGCTTGCGCCGTAAGAAAGGAGTTCCGTTTGGTACAGTTTATCGCGGTAGGAGAGTATCGCTTTACCGGAAAAAGAGGTAGAGTTGAGGGCGACGAGTTTATCCCCGGAGAGTTTTTTGAGCGACTCAGCTATCATGCCGTTTAGCTCATCGCGCAAAAATTGATGACGGGAAAAGCACTCTTTATAGACGCGCTCGATGGACGTTCCGGGCAAAATGTCGTGGAATTGGTAGAGTAAAAACTCCTTCCAGATTTCGTCCATTTTCTCCTTATCTTCTGCGCCGGTCAGAACGGACAAAAACTCGGTGTTATGCAGGGCGATCTCGGTCAGATAATTGTGTTTTTTGATATCGTTCTGCGTGGTGTAGGTGCCGCGGTGGGCTTCCAGATAGAGTTCTCCGTCGTACTTTACCATAACGTCCCGATAGTTTTCCATTTCAGAAAACATCTTTTCCAGGGGGGAAAAATTCACCGTGGGCAGTACCGCGGCGTCTTGTTGGCGAAGGTAGGACTCGATATGTCCTATGCTCGGACCTGCGCCGCCGTCACCCATGCCGTAGAGGGATGCCCACATGGGTATTTTTTCCCGTTCGGTATACTCCTTTTGCGCAGGGAAGGTATTGATCGGCATAGCCTCTCCGCTGTAAGTAAATTCGGGCGGAACGTGCGCCAAAATTTCGCTGCCGTCGATGCCGCGCCACAAAAAGGTGTGATGAGGAAATTTATTCGTATCCCCCCAGCTCAGTTTAATGGTGATAAAGTAGTCCATTCCGCTTTTTTTGAGGATCTGCGGAAGGTTCCCGCTGAATCCGAAAGTATCCGGGAGCCAGCATATTTTCGCGCGGTGACCGAACTTTTCCAGCCAGTATTTTTGTCCGTAAAGGGACTGACGAACGAGGGACTCACCGGAAGGGATATTGGTATCCGTTTCCACCCAAAAGCCCCCTTGCAATTCCAGGCGGTTGTTTTTTTCCGCCTTTTGCAGGCGAGAGAAGAGATCGGGCGAAAGGGTTTCCAACCACTCGAACTGTTGCGGTTGACTGGCGCCGTAGACGTATTCGTCGTATCGCTCTATGTTGTTTAATTGGTTAATAAAGGTCCTCACTTCTTTTCGTTTGGTTTCCCGAATGGGCCACATGAAGGCAAGATCGAGGTGGCCGTGGCCGATAGCGTAGACGGTATAAGGGTTGAGTTCTCCCTTTTTTCTTTCGCCGGCAAGGACCTTCCTTGCGCGAGCGACGGCCTTACCTCCGCCGTGCAATGCGGCATAGGAGCGGAGAAGGGAACGGTTGATTGAGAGGTGTTTTTTGGTATAGAAGGGGAAATAGGGCTTGGTAAGAGCGAGGTTTTGTACGTCGTAGAATAATTCTCCTATGTCCTCTCTGTACACGCAGATATCCGCCTGTTTTAAGATGCCGTGGTCTTTTATGCCGAAATCGTTATCGCCCGTTTCCAGCCATACGTCGATTTCCTCGCCGCCCTCGGCGCACGGAGTGATCTCTACCACCTTTTTACCGCGTAGGATATGGAAGTTTTTTTCTATGGGCGCAACGTCGGTGATAGCGGCGATAGGAGTGCCGTCACCATTCAGTACGCAGGCTTCGCCGCCTACGTCGAGAAGTAAAACGACGTGTTTGCCTTTCGCCTTTTCGGGGACTCTCCCGGTGAAGTGCATCAGCGCGCAACCAAAGAGTTTTTTTACCCACTTTTCCCCCTTATTAAGGGGAGCAAAAGTAAGGTTGTTTCTGTCGGAAAAGAAAAGCGGTTCGTCGTCGTAGACGTACTCGCAACGCAGTTTCCCCACGCTCGAAAAGGTTTTTTTGCGTAGAATACTCATTGCCAGTTGGGAGCCGGGTTGAATGGCGTATTTGAAGATGGCTTTGTTATCGCTCATTTTTTACTCCTTCGTTTAAAAAGCGTTTTGAAATAGCATTTGTCGGTTATTTTTTCGGTGACCAGTAAGAAAGAGGGTAGTACGATCAGAACGATGCCAACCGATAGCGCCGTTCCTATGCCGAGGAGGGACCCCATTGCGGCAACGACGCCGGAGGAGGCTAGCGCCAAAGTAAAACCGGTGACGGTCAGTATCACACCGGAATTGATAATGGTTGGGAAAACGGCGTTGAGGGCGGTAGCCATTGCCTCTTTTCTGTCGGCAAAGCCGTCGCGGATGGTGTTGTATCTGTTCGTCAGGACTATGGCGTAGTCGATAGTCGCCCCCATCTGCACCGCCGTAATAAGAAGGTATCCGATAAAGCAGAGTGGCTCGTGGATGAGATAGGGGATGACGAAATTGATCCAAATACCCCCTTGAATGGATAGTGCGAGGATAAGAGGCAAAAGAAGATTTCTGAAGGTGATAAACAAAATCAACAGGATAAACGCCAGCGTAAATATGCTGATGTTGCGGTCGTCTTGCGGAAAGTATTCCGACATGTCGTAGCAGACGACCGATTCTCCCGTCATGTAGTATTCGTCGTAATAGTCGCCAAGACCCGTCTTTAATTCTTTGATGAGGGCAAAGGCGCGAGGGTCTTCGACGTCCGAATTGATATTAAAAGTCATGCGGACGTAGTTGTCTCCGGTGAGGTTGGATTTTGCATAAACGAGGCTGGACAGCATTTCTCGGTACTCTTCGGGGATGACGTCGGCAAAGGTCTGACTCTTCGTCGCGTAAATAAGTAGGTCCACTATTTCCACTTCCGCCCTCTCGTCCAATGAATTATCTTGGCAGTATTCGGAAAAGAGGGTGTCTGCGGCGTAGGAAATAATCGCTTTTGTTATGGTGTCCGATTCGGGCATGAGGGAGGACAAAAATCCCGTTATATTGTCCTTGTTTACAGTGTCCGTCAAGTACACGCCCTCGGCGATCTCGATAGAGGACAGAGCGGTGGTCGAATCTATTACCTCGTGGCCGGAGACGTAAGAACTGACGGCGCGTTGTTTTTGATAGTCTCCGTCGTTTGGTAAAACAATAACCAGTGTGTTCAGGGTCCCAAAGCCGTTTTCCAGGGCGACCTGTTGACCTTTTTCTATCATTGCTCCGCCGTTCATATTGAAGGAATAGGTATTAAAACTCTGCCCAACGCCTGCGAGGATGACGAGGATGAGAAAGATAGGAACGATGACCTTGCGTCCCTTTAAGATAACTTTGGTCGGCTTTGTGATATTGGGCAAAAAGGATTTATGTTGGGTCTTTCCCAAAGGCTTTGCAAAGAAGACCAAAAGTGCGGGCATAAAGAAGATGACGGAAAGCAGGCTGAAAACAATGCCTTTTGCCAGCGACAGTCCGATCTCCACGCCGATATCCAGCGTCATGAACATAAGAGCCACCAGTCCCGCGATGGTGGTAAGCGAACTGGATAAAATTTCCGGGATGCCCTTTCGTTGGGCTTCGATGGCCGCTTGTTTCGGGTCCAGTCCCGACTCCCGTTCCTCGACGTACCTATGCATAAGGATAACGGAGTAGTCGATAGAAAGGGCGAGCTGAAGTACCAGCGATACGAGATTGGATACGTAGGATATGCCGTTGAAAAAGAAATTCGTCCCCATGTTAAGGAGTACCGCCACGCCGAAATTGAGGAGCATGGGAATTAGCTCGAAATAGGACTTCGAGGTGATGAGGAGCATGACGAGGATGATTGCGACGATGACAACGCCGATCTTTAATATACTCTCTTCCGTCTCCAGTTTGGTGTAATAGGAAGAAGCGGACTGCCCGACCAACGCCCCGTTATGGTCTTCGGCTACCTTGGTCAATCTCTCCATGGTCTCAAAGCACCCTTGCGTGGAGTCGTAATCGGTCAGCGTAACGGTGAGTATCGCCGCATTATTTTCCCTATTATAGCCCGTCGATTCCTCGAAAATAACGTTACCTACCCCTTCCACTTCGGCGACTTCTTGAGCGGCGGCTTTTGCCTCCTCGACGGAAACGCCGGGGAGAACGAAATAGGTCATGCCTTTGTCGTCGAATTCCTCTTTAAGGACGGATAGACCGATAGAGGAAGTGCTTTTTTCGGGCAGGTATGAGGACAGGTCGTAAACGATCTTGGTAAAGGGTATAGCTACGGCGCACGCAATAGACAGCGCGGCAAAGATCGCCACCATCAACCAACGGAACTTCACCGTAAAGGTGGCAAAGCCTTTTGTGACAAGCTGCAGTTTATCTTTCACTTTCTGATCCTCCTTTGTTCATTTGCATATTGATTGTATAAAATAATTATAAAGAAAAAATGAACTAAAGCCAAATTATTTTCTTCATTTTTTTGTAAGAGAATAAATACATCCATAAATATGCGCGTAGCAAGGGAATGTTGTTCCATTTAGTAAAAAAATCTTGCAAGGCAGGCGAAATTTATGGTACAATAACCATCGTAAAATACGCTTTATAAAGGAGTGCATACTATGACCGACAACAAATACGTTTTGGATTTTGTGGAAAAATACAGAAAACTGTTCCAACCGGACGAAGTCGTTTGGGTGGACGAATCGAAAGAACAGCATAAAATGCTTGTTAGCGACGCCATTGCGTCCGGCGAGGTGATCAAGCTAAGCAACAGCCTTCGCCCCGGGTGCCTCTATCACCGAACGGCGGAAAACGACGTTGCCAGAGTGGAAGACAGGACCTTTATCTGTACCGAAACGCAGGAAGAAGCCGGCGTCACCAACAACTGGATGGACCCGAAAGAGGCCTACCAAAAACTGGACGCCATCGCGGCAGGCGCAATGAAAGGCCGCACGATGTACGTCATTCCGTTTTCTATGGGTAAAATCGGCTCCTCTTTTGCAAAGTACGGTATCGAACTTACCGACAGTCTGTACGTCGTTCTCAATATGAAGATCATGACGCGCGTATCCTCTAAGGTCTATGACGAACTGGAAGGGGGAGATAACTTTGTGAAAGGCATCCACAGCAAAGTCAATCTGGACGCGGAAAACAGATACATCTGCCAGTTCCCCCAGGATAACGTTATTTACTCGCTTAATAGCGGATATGGCGGAAACGTCCTTCTCGGTAAAAAATGCTTCGCGCTCAGGATCGCTTCCTATCAGGGCTGGAAAGAGGGCTGGATGGCGGAACATATGCTTATTTTGGGCGTCGAGCGTCCGGACGGCGTTATTAAATACGTCTGCGCCGCTTTCCCCAGTGCCTGCGGAAAAACCAATCTCGCCATGCTCATTCCCCCGGAAGGGTATCGCGCAAAAGGATATAAGATCTGGACGGTGGGCGACGATATCGCCTGGATACGGAAAAGAAACGGCACCTTCTATGCCGTCAACCCGGAAAACGGCTTCTTTGGCGTAGCTCCCGGCACCAACGCGCAGTCCAACCCCAACGCTCTTGCCATGACGGGCAGAAACACCATCTTTACCAACGTCGTTCTGGATACGAAAAAGAACAACGTTTGGTGGGAAGGAATAAAAGAACCGGCGCCGGAACGGGCAGAGGACTGGCTCGGTCGCCGCTGGAAAGAGGGCATGACCGACGCCGAAGGCAAGGTGATAAAGGGCGCTCATCCCAACAGCAGGTTTACCGTCCCGGCTAAGAACTGCCCCTGCCTCAGCAAAGAATTCGAGAACGGCAGAGGAGTGCCGATTTCAGCGTTTATTTTCGGCGGACGGAGAGCTAAATGCGTACCGCTTGTGTACGAAGCGCGCGATTGGGAACACGGCGTGTTCTTAGGGTCCATTATGACCAGCGAAACGACGGCGGCAGCCACCGGAAAAGTGGGCGTCGTTCGTCACGACCCGATGGCAATGCTCCCGTTCTGCGGGTACAATATGTGCGACTATTTCCAGCACTGGTTGGATATGGGCGCTCGTATGAAGTCCAGACCGAAGATCTTTAACGTCAACTGGTTCCGTACCGACGAGAACGGCAACTTCATTTGGCCGGGATTCGGCGACAACTTGCGCGTCCTCGACTGGATCCTCCGTCGCTGCGACGACGAGGTGGACGCACGCGAAACGGCGATAGGATATCTGCCCTATCCGAAAGACATCGACCTGAGCGGTACAAACGTAACCGAAGAACAGCTCGAGAGCATCCTGGACGTAGACAGAGTGGGCTGGGAGTACGAAGTTGCCGACATCGAAAAGTTCTACGCAAGGTTCGGCGATAAACTGCCGGAAAAACTGGAGAAACAATTGCGTATCCTGAAGAAGAATTTAAAGGAGAATATTTTATGATCGACTTTGAAAAAGAAGTTTCTAAACGGGTTGAGTACATTCGGGAAATGCTCAAAAAAACGGGAGCCAAAGGCATCGTTTTCGGCAACAGCGGCGGCAAAGACTGCGCCCTTGTCGGGATCCTGAGTAAAAAAGCGACCGATAACGTACTGGCGGTTATTATGCCCTGCGAGTCTAAAGCAAACTACGGCTCGGATAAGTCCGACGCCGAAAAACTGTGCGAAAAGTTCGGCATCGACCACGTCGTCGTCGATCTGACCGAGGCAAAACAGGCGATCGTAAAGAATATCGGGATGGAGCTTCCTAACGGTTCTTTGATCAACATCGCCCCCAGACTCCGTATGACCACCCTGTATGCCATCGCCGCCAAGTACGGTTACCTTGTTGCCGGCACCGGGAACGCATCCGAACGCTATATGGGGTACTTCACCAAATGGGGTGACGGCGCCTTCGACTTTAACCCCATCGCCGATATAAAAGCCACCGAAGTTTTCGAGTATCTGAAATATTTGGGCGCGCCCGAAAGCATCATCCAAAAAGCCCCCTCGGCGGGACTGTTCGAGGGACAGACGGACGAGAAGGAAATGGGCGTAACCTACCGCGAGATCACCGATTACATGGAAGGGAAGCCGGTATCGGACGAGGCAAAAGCCATCATCGAACGGTACCACAAAACAAGCGAGCATAAACGTCAGCCTTCGCCCTTATACGGCGTATAGCCTATCGGTAAAAAAACGGTTAAAGAAATAATAATCGCTTCGTAAAAGATTGCAAATACTTTTGTAAAGAACTATAATCCTACTCGATCGGGTATAAAACCCGGCAGCTTGGTGAATAGTATATAAAAAAGGAGATAGGATAGTCATGAAAAAAGTTATTTGCAAAGTAGAATACGATACCGACAGCGCAAAGCTGGTAAAAAAGCATACCGAGGGTCAATTCGGCGATCCGGCAGGATTTGAGGAGAGCCTCTACGAGACGGAAGGCGGAAAGTTCTTCCTGTACGTCAACGGCGGAGCAAAATCACCCTACACCGCGGAGAACATCAAAAGGATGAGTAAGAAAGAAGCCGATCTTTTCCTCGCAAAATAAGTAAAGTCCAATAATAATAAAAGGGCCCGGAAACACTCCGGGTCTTTTTTAATGCCATATTTTTTTTCGTACGGAAAAAATCAAACAAGGACGTCTCAACCGGTTGCATGAGTTAAAAATATGTGATATAGTGAGCAGTATAATCATCCAAATAGTATTAAGATTTTATTTTTCAATAGATAAAAGAGGCTGTGGAGAACGACGTTTTCCACAGCTTTTTTATTTACAGGACGTTATTTATTTTTACTTTGTACATATCGCAGAGGGAGGAAGCGTAGAGTTCGAGGCGTTCCAGATAGCCGGAGGCCGACTGGTAGTCCTCTTTTTTTATGGCGCCGATCAGCTCGCCGTAGGTGTAGGTGACGTCGTTGAGGAGTTGGATGGACATGGTCAGTTCCAGTATCTCGACTTTGGACAGCCACCACTGCTCCGTTTCCAAAGCGGTATTCAGGTCGTAGGGGTCCTGTTGTTTTATCTGTTCAATCCTGTCGGAAAACTCGTTGAAGGTGCGGTCTAAATATAAGTTTTCGCCCACGCATATTCCGGTCAGGAACAGAATTGTCAGTACAAAAAGGGTAATTTTACATTTCATAAGCAATCATTGAGAATAAGATACTTTGCGTTTCTTGGCTGAATAAAGACCGATTTATTTTCGGCGGTCATTAAAACGACGTCTTTTATCTTGAGGTTTTGGTCGGAGATGACTTGTTGAATTTTTTGCTTGTCCAAAGCTATCTTTTCGGCGTTTTCGCCGAGCAGTTTACCTTCCACGACCAACGTCATGGGGACGGAAGAAGGGGCCGTGGCGTTTTCGTTTTGCAAAACGGAGAGTTTACCGTTGGTTTCGATGATACCGTAGGCGATTTCGGGAATGGAAAAATAACCTTGCTGGCGGATGAGGGCGAGTAGGTCGTTGACGGAGAGATTGAGCTTAGTTAAGCATTCGCTGTTGATCCCGTCGCCGTCGATGACGATAAAGGGACGCCCGTTGAGGAATTTCCGGAAGCGTTGAGATTTGGTAGTGACGAGGGTAAGTAGATAGTGTACGACGAAAAGTACGAGAATGGGAATAATACCGTACAAGAGGGGTACGGATACGTCCTGCATGGGGGTGCAAGCCAGGTCCGCAACCGCGAGGGTGATGACGAACTCATACGGTTGCAATTCGCCTATGGTGCGTTTACCCATCAGGCGCACACCGGCAATGAGAACGACAAATACGATTAAAGAACGAAGTACCACGGTCAGCATATACCCGTAGTATGTCGCAATCTAAATTAAATATTCGGAATGAAAAGGGAAGGTTATTCTAAACTATCCTCGAACTTTTCCACGAGGATGCCGCTTTCTTCGAGCAGTTGACGGGAAAAGTCATCCGGGTATCCTTCGCGGTAGACGATGCGTTTGATACCGCTGTTTATTATCATTTTCGTGCAGATGGCGCAGGGTTGGTGAGTAACGTAAAGGGTGGCTCCGTCAACGGAAACGCCCAGCTTGGCCGCCTGAATAATGGCGTTCTGTTCGGCATGGACGGCATAGCACAGTTCGTGACGGGTGCCGGAGGCGATCCCCAGTTTTTGGCGGATACATTCGCCTTTTTCTTTACAGGAGACCAGACCGCTACTTGCGCCGTTGTAGCCGGTGGTGAGGATCCTTTTGTCGCGTACGATAACGGAACCAACTTGGCGGTTTTCTTTGTAGCAGCTGCTCCAGCTTGCGACAACGTACGTCATGTTCATAAACCTCTTATCCCATTTATCCATAAAGAAAACCTCCGAAAAACAGTAATAAAATTGTACCATATATGAAAAATTGTTGCAATAGTTTTTTTGTTTGGCGCATAGATTATCAATATGCGGGACGAAGTGGACTATACGAAGTTTTATTACGAGAGGCAAAGACCGACCGAAAAGGAGGATATTGTCCCGCCCACCCACCCCGAAATAAACGAAGTAAGATCGTTTAAAAAAAGAAGGGGAGGTAAAAAGGGGAAAAAGGGAAGAGTATTACTGTACTTTGTGACCATCCTGCTTTGTTTTGGTCTGGTGTTTTTCTTAGCCGATTTTTTTGGGAAAGGTTTTTTATCGGACGCCGTGACAAAGGCCTTTTCCGGGGAGACTTATGAATATTATTTTGTGGTGGAGCCGGCTTCCTCCCGTTTTACCGCCTACGCCGCAGGGTTAGAAGTGCGTCAAGGTGGCGGCGGCGGATATATCATGGGAGAAGAGGAATACTGCGTCGCCTATTCCGTCTACACCGACAAAACGACGGCGTTAGGGGTGCAGAGTAAAAACAAAGTCACCAAAATAGAGACGGTCAGCTATAAATCAAAGGATAACCTTGCAAAGATGGTGGACAACCTCGTCAGGGACATGGAAAAGTACATAGCCGACTGGGAACGGGGGACGGTGACGGAAGCGGACGTAACCACCGTTTTGCGCGTTCATAAAGAACTCTTTGAAGGTGAAAAGGTAAGATACGAGGGAGAAAAGAGGAGCCTTATTGATTTGACGGTCGAGGGATTGGACGGGTTTAGTCTTTCGGCGACGGAAAAAATAACGCAGCTAGGCCAGCTACGTTATTTTCTTTGTTGTGTCGTCTATTCGGCGCAGTCGGTATTCTGATTATTTTTTTATGCAAAGGTCAATAAGGTCCTCTACGCGCGCCGTAGCTAAGCAGGTGACGGTATCGCCGGCACCGTAATAAATTTTGACTTCGCCGTCCTCTTCGAGGACCATACCGCAGGGGAAAATGGCGTTATTCCTGAAGCCACCATAAAGTTCGTAAGGCGCCTGGGGAAAGAGAAGGGGCTGGTCGTAGATACCGATAATTTTTGTCGGGTCGTCAGTATCGAGGAGCATCAGCCCTGCCGTGTAGACCTTTGTCCACCGTCTTTCCCATCCGTTTTTGAGGAGACGTTTGTCTTTTTTGACGGCATGGAAGAGTACCAGCCAGCCTTTGTCCGTCTTGACAGGCGGCGCGGCGGGACCGACTTTGCAGTTGGAGAAAGGTACTTTTTCCTGCGGCAGAAGAAGGGAGCTTTCTCCCCAGTATTTGAGGTCGGGAGAAAAGGATATCCAGGCGTCGAACAGTTCTTTTCCTCCGCGCGAGTAGACGGGCATGGGTCGTTCCAGTCGAAGGAATTTCCCGTTGATTTTTTCGGGGAATAAAACCATATTTCTGTTATCGGGGACGGAAAGAGAAAGGATCTCGTACCCGGACAGATCGTCGAAAATCCGGGCGATGCCGCCCCGAAGTCCGTGTTTGGTGTCTTGGGCAAAGCAAAGATAAAGTTCGTTATCGATAATGGTGAGCCGGGGATCGTACATCCGCTCCACTTCGCCTTTGTGGATTGCGTCGAAATCAATAAAGGGCTTGTCAAAAGGAGTAAAATGAATTCCGTCGTCGCTGGTTGCAAGACCGATATGGGTGCGGAGCTTCTTTTTAAAGACGGGGTCGAACCGGAAGTCGTCGCGAAAAGCCATCAGGTATTTCCCCTTGAATTTAACCACGCCGGCGTTGAAAATGAGGGTGGCAGGGTAGGGGATGTCTTTTGCCGAGAGTACGGGGTTATTTTCGTAGCGGATGATCTTACTTGTCGGTTTCCAATGATAGGAACGCAGAATCAGTTTTGTCCAAAGAGAGTGACCTTTCATTTTTTGCTCCGGTTAAAAATTATTTTATGCCATTCCAGTATATCATAACGGAGAAGCAATAATCAAGCAATGACGTTTTAATAAAAAAATGGCGTTCGCGTCCGAACGGATATTTACAGGTCGGTATAAATATGGTATCATTATTATAGGAAGAGGAACCGTTACCTTTTAATTGAAAGGAGGAATGTTATGAAAAAAGCCGTTGCGCTACTGCTGGTTGTCCTGTGCCTGGTGTTTTGCGCCTGCCAAGAGGACGACGGAAATAAGATTTCCGCTAAGGACGCGAACGTAACCGACCTGACCGAAGGGGTCGTCGCCCGGAACGTGACGCCATTGCAAGACCCCTCTGCCGACGCAAGCGATTTCTGTTTTAATTTGTTCCGGTCCTGCTATTCCGCAAGTAACAATACCCTTATTTCTCCGCTCTCCGTTTTATGTGCTTTGGCGATGACGGCAAACGGCGCCGACGGCAATACGAAAGCGCAGATGGAAGAAGTTTTGGGCGGAGAGACGGGACAACTGAACGACCTACTTTATACCTATGCCAAATCTCTGGAAAAAGAGGACGGAAAAATGCGGATGGCGAACTCCATCTGGTTTAAGCAAAGTTCGGAGTCCTTTACCGCCGATCCCGATTTTTTGCAACTCAACGCCGACTATTACGGCGCAGGACTGTACGAAGCTGTCTTTGACGAAGCCACGCGAAAGGCCATCAATAAATGGGTGGAAGATAACACTGCCGGAAAGATCAAAAAAATACTGGAAAATATGGACGAGGACGCTGTAATGTACCTCGTCAACGCCCTTTATTTCAATGCCAACTGGGTGAATCAATATTATGACGGAAACGTGCAGGATTCCGTCTTCACCAAAGAAAACGGAGAGACCAAGTCGGTAAAAATAATGAACTCCACCGAGAATATCTATTTTTCCGATGAAATGTGTACCGGCACGATGAAACCCTTCGAGGGCGGCAGATACGTTTTTGCGGCGTTTCTGCCAAGAGAGGGGATAACGATGTCCGACTTTGTCGCCGCCTTTTCCGCAGAGCGGTTCAATACCCTATACGAAACGAGACAAATCGCCAGGGTGATTACCGGGCTACTTAAATTCGATACCTACTATAACATGGAAATGAGCGAAGTTCTGCAAGGAATGGGGATGACGGACGCATTCATGCCGATGGACGCCGACTTTTCCAAACTGGGTAAGGTGCCGGAAGGGGACAATATCTACATCAACCGCGTCATCCATAAAACGTTCATGTCCGTGAATGAAAAGGGGACGGAGGCCGCCGCGGCAACGGTGGTGGAAATGAATAAGGCAACTTCCGCCGGACCGCAAAAAGAGTCCGTAAAGTACGTTATTTTGGACAGGCCGTTTATTTATATGATCTTGGATACGGAAACGATGTTACCGGTCTTTTTAGGGTCTTATCTCGGATAAAGACAGTTATTTTCTGACAAAAGAGTCGTACTTTTTACGCCAGGAAAGTACGGCTTTTTTATTGTATACCGGCGGAATGAGCATGGCAAAAGCCTTTGCCGCGCCGGCGGAAGAGAAGACGCGGAACGCCTCGCTTAAAAGGTCCTTTCTGTCGAAAGCTACGGGGATCTTGTCAAGAAACATTTTCGGATTGAAATTTTTCAGTGCGTTGTCAGAATTGAGAAAGGTGACGATTTCTTCTCCGATGACGGAGCCGAAAAGCCAGTCGATATCGGCAGGGTCGGCGGTGTCCAGCCACCGCTTTATTACGTCAAGAGCAATCAGGGTAGAGCCGACGCTCCGCATAAAACGGGATTGATAATCCCACAAGGACGCGACGGAAAAGTTTTTTGCGGTATTGATGGTTTCGGCAAGGATACTTCCTGCGCGCATGGCGCTGTCTATACCGCAACCGCTGACGGGATTGGTTGCATAGGCACTGTCACCAACGGCGGCGTACCCGTCGTAAACCATTTGCGAAAGAGGATAGCGGAGAGATAGCCGCTCCAAGCGGACGATTACTTCCTCCGATAATGCGCCGTTACGCATACGAATGTCATCCATTGCCTGCGTCAGGTATTCTTCGGTAAGCGGTTTCCCTAAGGAAGAAATAAACACGTCCAGATACTTTCCTTCCGGCGTATGCCGACACCAGGAAATTGCCGAACCGCCCATGTGTTTTATGTATACTTCGTTGCCGGGATTGACCTTAACGCCCTCCTTTATGCGGTACATCCCGCGCTTGCAATAGAGGATATCTTCCGGCAGGGGCATATAGTCTTGTTCGTTGTCGCATACGAATTTTCTTAGACAAGAGAAGGGACCGCAAGCGTCCAAAACAAGGTCGCATTCCTCTTTGCTCCCGTCCTTAAAAATTACGCCGACCACCTTGCCCGATTGTTTAATCAGTCCGGTTACCTCTCGCCCGTAAACGATAGTCGCTTTTTCGCCGGCTAGTTGTAACAGGTGTTTTATAAGGGATACTCTGTCGATCTCATATCCCATTTTGACCGTTTTTTCCCGTTGCGGAAGGTGTCCTGCGCCGCCGGGAGAAAACATATCTATCTTTTTCCGTCCGCTTACCCCATCCGTCGGGAGCGGAATTTTCGTATCGGAAAAAGCGTCGGCTTTGACCGAGTCGTACCAGGGGAATCCCAGCTTGTCGGGGCTGTTTTTTTCGTAAACGACGATCTCGGCGATCCCTTTGTATTTATAGGCAAACGAAAGTCCGCCGATACCGGCGCCGACAATAATGATCTTTGGCTTTTTCTTTACTTTTACGGGATAAATCAAGATCTCAGCTCAATAAACATATTACTGTTTTCCGCCTGCGTGATAATGAACTTTTCTTTGGAGAAAAAGTCATAGGATTTTTTCGCGCCGAAGGATTTGAAATCGAATTGCGGATAGGCTTGGAAGATTTTATTGATCAGCTGTTCAAGAGAACATCTGGCGCCGTTCATGGATTCCAGCACGCGCACGACGAAATCCTCAACCTCTTCTTGGGTCAGCGGTTGCTCTTCGATGGTGGTTTCCTTCGCCGATTGCGCGGCGGTCTTGGACGAGGGCTTTTCCGATTTCTTTTTCTTCGTCTTTTTCTTCGGTTCTTCTTTTGCGATCAAGTCTTCCAGAACGAAAAACCTGTCGCAGGCCTTGACAAAAGAAAGGGGAGTTTTTCTCTCACCCGCGCCGATGACGAAAATATTACTTTCGCGTAGGCGTTTAGCTAGGCCTGTGAAGTCGCTGTCGCTAGAAAGCAGACAAAAGGCGTTTACGTTACGCGAATAGAGGATATCCATCGCGTCGATGACCATACGCGAGTCGGTGGCGTTTTTGCCGGTGGTGTAGGTGTATTGTTGGACGGGCGTTATGGAGTACTCGTTGACGATATTGCGCCATCCTTCCGCGCCGGACCTGGCAAAGTCGCCGTACATACGCCGGTAGGTCACCTTTCCGAGAACGTTCAGTTCCTTTTCCAGCGCTCCCATGTATTTACTCGATACGTTGTCCGTATCAATCAGTAGCGCAATGGTGTAGTTGGTATTTTCCATATTGAATAATGATCCTTATTTTTTTATTATTTATGCTCAAAGCTAAGAGCAAACAAACCGCATTAAAAGAAAAACCTTACGTAGGTTTAACTCAAAAGGCGATCATCTCATGTATATCATATATCGGAGCGATTGTCAAACAATGCGTCGCTCTCATACAGGAAGGGAAGAGAAGTGGTATTCCTCTATTTACTATTAAAGATTATTTCCGCTCATAATGACGGAAATGACGTCCATGACGTTGTCGTGACAGCCGCCGCAACCGGTGGAACAGTGCGTGGACATCTGGACTTTGTCAAAAGCCTGTTCAACAGTGGAGAAATGGGTGGCTTCGTGTACCGCTTTTTCGATATCGGCGACGGAGACGTTCATGCAGTGACATACCGTTTTATTTTCGGACATAGATCGTTTGCTCCTTATTATTGTTTTCTACTGTCTATTATAAAATAAACTTTGGCTATTGTCAATTTTATGCGAACTTGCTATAATAAAGTCAAAATAACTAAAAAAAGGAGAATAAGGTATGACTAAGTACGCAGGAACACAAACGGAAAAGAATTTACTTGCCGCATTTGCAGGCGAAAGCCAGGCAAGGAACAAATACACTTACTTTTCTTCCGTCGCAAAGAAGGAGGGATACGAGCAGATCGCCGAGATTTTTATGAAGACGGCGGACAACGAAAAAGAACACGCGAAAATGTGGTTTAAAGAGCTGGCCGGTATCGGTAAAACGACGGACAACTTAAAGGCCGCTGCCGACGGAGAAAACTACGAATGGACGGATATGTACGAGGGCTTTGCCAAAACGGCGGAAGAAGAAGGCTTCCCGGAGCTGGCGACAAAGTTCCGTCTGGTCGGCGCCATAGAAAAACGCCATGAAGAACGCTATCGCGCGCTGCTGAGGAATATAGAAACGGCGCAGGTCTTTGAAAAATCGGAGATAAAGGTATGGGAATGCAGAAACTGCGGTCATATCGTCGTCGGACCGAAAGCACCCGAGATTTGTCCCACCTGCAATCATCCGCAGAGCTATTTTGAAGTGAGCGCGAATAATTATTGATAAAAAAACGGGGCTGATTTTTCAGCCCCGTAGTCGGTTAAGAAACTATTTTACAGTCCAAGCAAAAATTTAGCTTTTAAGAGGGGAGCGATATCGTTCTCTTCTTGTTTTCCGTGGACGTTGGGGGCGACGTTAATGACCAATAGGTTGTTTTGTTCTTCCATATGCCGATATTTTTCGACGATGTACTCGGGAGTGCGCGGAGGGGAGTCCAGGTATTTATCACTCCAGAACCAGTGTCCGCTGGTACGCATACAGATAGTCGCTTCAAAAGGCAGGTAGTAGAGCTTTTTGTCGTGTTTATAGAGTTTGGGGTCTCTGCCTTTCCCCGGCTTTGTAAACCAGGGATCGCACAGGCGGAAATCCGCAGGGAAATAGCGGATAGGCATGCCCTCTTTGTAGCGGTCGGGGAAGTAAAGGCGTTTGATAATATTCAGGCGGCACTTGCTCCCAATGGTGTGGTTGACGGCAAAGGCGCAATCGGGTTGCAACTTATGGACGAGGTCGTAGAGTTTGGGGACGTTCCACTGTTCCGGCTTTTTGTCCCAGCTCCCGTCCAGCCACAGTTCGCATACGTCGCCGTACTTTCCGCCCAGTAGCTCGGTCAATTGGTTGCACATAAAGTCGACGTACTTTTCGTCGCCGTTATAGCACGGTTCGTGTCTATCCCATAGAGAATAGTACATTCCCAGTCCGATGCCGTGCTTTTTACAGGCTTTGGCGACTTCGGCAATGACGTCGGTCGGATTGGGAGAACTCTGTACGCCGTAATCGGTGTACTTAGTATGGAACAGACAAAAGCCGTCGTGATGTTTGGTGATGATAATAACATATTTCATCCCCGCCTTTTTGGCGTTTTCCACCCAGCTGTCTGCGTCGATCTCGTCAGGACGATAACTGTCCACCGGCAAAGTGCCGTCCGACCACTCGAGGTTGTTGAAAGTGTTGATACCGAAGTGGATAAACATCCCGTACTTCCGGTCCATTTGCGCTTTTTGCGTTTTGTTGGGGACGCTACCCGGTAGAATTCTTGTCATAAAATTATTATACCTTGACTTTGCTTTTTTGACAATACCCCAATAAAGGTTGCTCCGGAGCTAAAACCACTATTGACTTTTTCCTTATTTTTAACTATTATAAATAGGTACTTATTTTTTTGCAAAAGAAGGAATAATGCGATGAAAAAATTTTTGAAGATACTGGTTGGGATCATTCTGGTCGCCGTGCTTGTCGGCGTTATCGTGGGTATCTACTTTATCGTGGCAGGACAGAAGAGTAAGAGTACCGCTCAGCGCGCCAAGATCGAAACGGATAAGCCACAGTGCGAGAGTGTATTGACCCTTTCGGCGGAAGACTTCGAAACGGAAATCGAATACGCCCTGTATTTATATAACACCGCTTGCGCCGCCTTTCAAAACTGTGAAAAAGCCGCTATCGTCGAGGACTACACCACGAAGACGGATATCGGCGGAATGATCGAAGTCCCTTGCCAGGGCTGCCGCTTCACCATTAAAAGCGGTACGGAATATTACTACGCCGATTATTCCGGTACCGAGAAAGATTACGAAATTTTCTTAAAAGGAAAGAATATGGAACGGACCCTCTTTGCCATCCGTAGCTACGTTGATATTGCCGAAATGGATTACCTGTATTCGGAAAAGGTTCTGAAACCGACGGTGGAGATAAAAGAAAAGAATTTCCACATCGAAGCGGACTGGAGCGAGGACAATCGGGCAAACGGCTACCCCAAGCACGATAAGGTCCCCGTTTTCTGCGCCGAACAAGAGGGGACGTTCGAGCAAACGGAACAGACGATCTCTTTAGAGACGGTCACTTCCGCAACGGTAACGTACGACGCCGAAAAAGAGTACTATACCGTCAAGTTCGTCCTTGACGCCGACAATCCCAAGACGACGGAAAAGACGATAGAGAATTTGCAGGCAGGTCTGAGCGGCGGATACTACACGTCCATCAAAAAGACCTATCAGATATGGGATAACGGGTACTTCCGCTATTGCAACAGTAAAGATCAGGCGACCAACGGCGCGTTTAGCCTGGATCTGAGTTTTATCAGCTATTTTAAATATAAGGACGAGGATTGCAACCCCGCCAATTATCAATATCTTGAAGACGCCAAAAAGAACGCTTTGGCGGAAATATACTAATTATCGGAGGAAAAACAATATGAGTTGGATAGGTTTTAGAACGGGAAAGGCACTGCTGACGGATTTGCACGGCGCGCCCTGTCCCATTTTCCGTAAGAAATTTACGTTGGATAAAAAGGTAAAAAAAGCAACGCTGAAAATTACTTCGCTCGGCGTCCACAAAGCGACGCTCAACGGAGAACCTTTTTCCGATGACTTTCTCGCGCCCGGCTGGACCGATTATACCAAAAGGATACCCTATTACGAATACGATCTCACGGACAAATTGAAAGAGGAGAACGTCCTCGACGTCATCGTCGCCGACGGATGGTATACGGGGCGCATTTGTTGGTCGCTCCGCGACAGGTACGGCAAATATCCGCTGAAGCTGTGGGCGGTACTGACCGTTCAGTTCGAGGACGGCAGCGAAAAGATCATCGAGACGGACGAAAGCTGGAGAGCGTCCAAAAGCCAGGTCGTTTACGGCGACATCCTCTGCGGAGAATTCCGCGACCTGCGGATCGAGCCGAAATGCGATCAGCCGGTGGAAGTCGTAAAAGATAAATACACCCGCCTATTGGAAAAGCAGGAGTGTCCGCCCGTGCGACTGGTAGAACGTCTGCCCGTAAAAAAATTATCCGATACCCTTTGGGACACCGAGCAGAACTTTGCCGGCGTCGTACGTTTCCGTTTGAAGGGAACGCCGGGGGCGAAGGTGCGTTTCAGATACGCCGAGCTATTGGGTAAAGACGGCAAAGTGTATACCGAAAATTTGCGTAGGGCCCGTTGTACCGATTACGTCATTTTAAAGGGCGAGGGCGAAGAAATTTTCCAGCCGAGCTTTACCTATCACGGTTTCCGCTACATCGAAGTTACGGTAGAAGAGGGGGAGGCAGAGGTGCTGGAGATGACCGGGCTTGCCTGCCACAACGACCTTATTCGCCGCGGAACGCTGGAGACGGATAACGAACTGGTCAATAAAATTTATAGCAACGCCGTGTGGGGACTGAGGAGTAACTTCGTCGCTACCCCCACCGACTGTCCGCAACGGGACGAGAGACTGGGTTGGACGGCGGACGCGCAGGTGTTCTGCCCCACGGCAATGTATCTGTACGACTGCAAAGAGTTTTATGAAAAATATATGACCGATATCCGCGACGCTCAAAAACGCAACGGCGGTGTGGTCCACGTTGCGCCGTTCTTTAAATTCGCTCCTATCCTCGGTATCAGCGCCGCATGGGCGGACGCAGTAACGGTGATCCCCTATATGCACTACCTTGCGTACGGAGACAAAAAGATTTTACGCGATAACCTTGGCGCTTGCAAACGCTGGATACATTTCTGCAAAAGACATTCCTTTAAGTATCTCCGTCCGGCGCAGGGCTTTGGCGACTGGCTCAGTATCGACAACACGACGGATAAAGGGTATATCTCCACCGCCTATTTCGCTTATAGCGCGCACCTCGTTGCCGAGATGTGCAAAGTCCTCGGTGACAAAGAGGAGAAGAAATACCGTATTCTGTCGCAGAATATCGTAAATGCGTTGAAAAACAAATACTACAAAAAGAACAAGATCGCCAACGATACGCAAACGGCGTACGTCCTTGCTTGCGCCTTCGGGTTCTCTACGCCAAGAGAAATCAAAGACAACCTGGTCAGAAAGATAGAAGAAAACGACGGACTACTTAACACCGGCTTTATCGGGACGAGGTACCTGCTGCCCATACTCTCCGAGATCGGCAGAAGCGACCTTGCCTATAAATTGCTCGGCGAGACCAGGTTCCCGTCCTGGGGATATACCGTCGGACAGGGAGCTACGACCATTTGGGAAAGATGGGACGGATACAGAAGCGAACTGGAAGACCCCTTCCAAAACGCCGGTATGAACAGCTATAACCATTACTCCTTCGGCGCCTGCATAGGGTGGGTGTTCGAGTACGGATTGGGTCTGAGACGTAACCCCGATAAACCGGGCGCAACGCACTTCATTATTCGTCCGGAATTCGACGTTACGGGTACTATAAAGAACCTTTCCGGAACCTATAACGGCATGAATATTAGTTGGACGGTAAAAGAAAATACCGCCGAATATCGTATTGAGATACCGAGCGGCATTGAATGCGATTTTAATTTCCGTCAGAAGATACTTTCGGAAAAGGAAGAAGGCAAAGAAAAGGTTTTCGTGCTTTCTTTAGAGTAGACAAGCAAGAATCCCGACAGCTACGCCGACGGCGAAAAAGATCGGATAGATCCATCGCGGCAGACCGATTACTTTTACGGGACAGAATTGATGACGAATTGATTTTGTCCCGTCTTTTTTTACCCTTATGACGGTGCCGCCGGACATATCTTTGTCCCAGTAGCACCCTTTGCCCGTCTTCAGCCCGTAGCAAAAAGTCACCCCGTTATGGGTGATAATAAAGTTATTTCTATGGTCGTGTCCGCAGACAACGGAGTCGGTGGAGCCGGTTTCTTTTATTGCTTCCATTACCCCGTCGTCATAGGGCGGCGTGCCGGACGTTTCGCGCATTTCACCGAAAGACTCCTCGTATCCTTTCTTCCAACCATTCTCGCCTTTGGCGGCCTTGTACGCCTCGTTGTAGGCAAAGATAGGGATGTGCAAAAACAGGGTAGAGGGGACTTTCGTTCCGTACTTCTTAGCCCCCCTTGTCGCCCACGCGTACCATTCCAGTTGCTTTTTGGTTAGATGCGAGTACTCGTCCGGATTGGCGCGTTCCTGCCCGGGATAGTCGCTCGGGTCGTACCTTTCTTCGTCTCCGCTATTCATAAAGAGGAGAGATCTGACGACATGAAAGCCGTTTGTCGACGCATCCTTTTCCACGACGTTGACGACGTAATTGCCGTACCGTATACTGCCGTTTTCCAGCTTGGCGAGGTTGGTCGGTCCGGCTTTTAAGAGACAGTTTTTAAAAGCGTTTTCGTACAGAAAGGTCTGCTTACCGGTGGAGATACCTTCGTCGCTACGGTTATCCGCATTGCCGAAAACGGGCGCCCAGGGGATGCCGTACCGGTCGATCATGCGACCTACGATAAGTAACTCCGTTTTGTCGCCGAACCCTTGATCTCCGGTCACCGTGATAAGGTCCGGTCTGACCGTCTTAATTAAACGCCGTATGGTCTTTTCCGCGATAGCGACGCAGTCGGCGTCCTTTTTAATCTCCGGCAGTCGAAGCTGGATATCGGTCAGGTTCAGAATGACAAAATCCCTTGTAGGATCTTTTTCCAAACAAAGGACGTAATCTTTATTGGACGTAACGACGCCGCCGTCTAAACGCAGCAGGTACTCGTCTTCACTCTTCCACTCCTGTATGGGTGGTATGGGAAAGTTTTTCTTAAAAAAATAACGTTTGCGCATATCTACATTATACAAATATTTGCCACGAAAAGCAAGGCTATCGGACGGTAAAAACGCTCGGTGGCGGTCAATTATCGCTACGATCTTTCTTGCCGGATAAGCGGAGCTTTTTGACAATCTTAACGGACAAAAACAGCAGCGCGGCGAGTGCGAAAATGCCAAAGGGGATGACGATAGCGAGGAGTCCGTCGAGGGTAAGGTAGGGCTTGGCGAATTTGGTGACGTTCTGCTCCATGGTATCGGGGAGCGGAGGCAACGTATATGCGTTCGAGCCGTCGTTGTCGCCGTAGTAGATGCGGATGACGTTGATACTTTGTCCGTCGATGGTGACGGAAACGGAGTTGTCGGTTATATCGCAGTCCTTTTGTTTGGGAACGACGGTGGTAGATGCTAGTTCGTTGCAGGCGGCTTTGCTGCTATCCGAAAGATACTGCATGGAAGAGGCGTTGACTTTTCCGAAGCCGGATAGGTCCATTTTCAGGTCGAAAGATTTATCGCCGCTATTGACTACTTTGTAATAAATGACCCGGTTTTTTTCGTCTACGGTGGCGGAAGAGGTCACTCCTTTTTTGTTCAGGTCCGTTTTTAAAACGCGATTGCCGACGTTGTTTGCAAAGAGCATTTGATTAAAATAGTTTGGCGTCAGTACGATGTTTTGGGAGTCGAACCAGATGAGGTTGACTTTCCACCGCTGGGCGTTGATCTTGGCAAAGGTAGGCGCATAGGAGGCCATTTTTACCACGTCGCCGTTCCGCTCGAATCCGCACATATAGCCGGCTTCTTCTATCGCCGACCACAGGTTGTTTTTGGTCAGGTACCTGCCGAAGAAATAGCAGGTGGTGGCGTACTCGCCCACGAAGACCTGACGGTCGCGTGGATAAGAATCGTAGTAGTCGTAGTTATTAAACATCTTTTCCTTGTCAAGATAATAGTGTTCGTCAATCAGGGTGTCGAGATAGTTTTCGTCAATGATACGATAGGACTCCTCCTTCTCCCTTCCGTCGAAGAAAGGACCTGCCGAGGAGATGACGGTGATATCGGGGACTCTATCTTTCAGCACGGCGTAGATGGCGGCAAAGTTCCTCCAGTACAGCTCCCCCCAGTTCTCGTTCCCAATTCCTATGTATTGCAGATTAAACGGTTCATCGTGTCCGTTTTCCGCTCGTTTGGCACCCCAAACGGTAGTTTTATCTCCATTTGCGTATTCAATAAGGTCGAGAATGTCCTGAACGTAGGCGCTAAATTCATCCGTGCCGGGCGTGAGGGCGAATTCGGCGAGGTATTCGTTCCACCTATTGTCGGATATCTCTCCGTTTTTGTGCGCCTTTTCCCATCCGCTGAAGTCCTTGCCGTCCTTTTTCATTTGAAACTGGCAGACCGTCCCTGCGTTCAGAATGGGCAGTGCCTTGGCGCCGAGATCTTCGCAAAGCTGAAAGTATTCGTGGTAGCCCATGGCGTTGGTGTTGTCGTAAGCCAGTCCCTTTTCGTCATCGTTCCAGATGTTGCTGTAATGCTTCCTCTCATGAAGCGGGCCGATGGTTTCCTTCCAATCGTAGAGTTGAGAAAGGGTGGTTCCTTCGGCAAGGCACCCACCGGGGAAGCGCACGAAGGAAGGATTGAGCTTATCGAGCGCGTCGTAAAGATCGGAGCGCAGAGAGACGTATTTCCATTCCCGATTATCGAAGCCGTAGCTATCGCTTCCCACCAGCTCGAAACTGTCGACAAGGATGGTTCCCGTCCCCGAAAAAGTCAACGTCAGTCCGCCGTCTACGGTAAGAACGGCAGGCAGGGTTGCGTTAATTTCTTGCCAGCCGGTGCCTTTCTCCGGTACGGATAGAGGGACTTCGGCGCTCGAAGCGGAGATAGCTGCCGAGATCGTTCCGTCGTAACTGGCGTTGTTTACGTAAAATTTCAGCGCGTAGTTCACTCCCTCTTTAAAGCCCATATCGGGGATATCGGACAGTCCGTTTTGGTAGGTGGACGTCAGGTATTTATAGTACTCCACGTATCCTTTATTAAAGAGGGTGCCGGAGTGCGAAACGTTGACGTTCAGGTAATGAAGATTGTTACTATTCATTGCATAATCGCTTTCCACAGAGCAAGTCAGGTTCTCTGCCGTCCAGGCGAAAAAGGGAGATGCCTCGTAGTCGAAGCCGGTGTTTGCGACGAGGTTTGCGACCAGTCCGCCGTCGCAGGCAAAGGAGATATCCTCTAAAAAGATCCCGTACAGGTCTTGAGAAATTTCCACGCCCAGATTACCTGCGTCCAGGGTGACGGTCGTTGCGGTAGGTATGCAGGCGGCGAGCAGTAAACAAATCAGAATGACGAAAAGTACGATCCCTTTTTTCATAGCGGTTCCCCTTGCGTAAAAGTAGTTTCTTTACCGCCAGTATACCATATTTGTCCGGTAAAGACAATACGTTTTATCTCGCCGCTGTTGACGGGGAACCTGCCGGATGGTATACTGTATGGTATGAAATACCAACTGAAAAACGATAATTATTATACCTTTTCCACCTTTGAAAAAAACAAGCTCCCTCCGCGCGCCTACTTTATTCCTTTCGGCGATAAAAAAAGCGCTCTATCCGTTCCGACCAAGGAAGGGAGATATTCGTCGGACAAAGTCGTTTGTTTGTCCGGTGAATGGGACTTTTGCTTTTTTAAAAATCCCAAAAAGCTGGGGGAGTGGTTGGATACGGACAGTGCGACTTTTGATAAAATAACGGTGCCGTCCGTGTGGGAATACACAGGGTACCTTGATCCAATGTATCTTACCACCTATCTGCCCTTTAAGTTCGCTCCGCCGAAAATCCCCAAAGAAAGAAGAATAGGACTGTTCCGTTTGGCGAATAACAACCCGATCACCTTTTACGCGGGGAACCAGTATAATTCAGTTGGGGTGTACAGAAAAACTTTCTTTGTAAAAAGCACCGATAAAGACTTCATCCTGTCCTTCCTCGGCGTTTCTTCCGCGCTCGATTTGTTTGTCAACGGCGCATTCGTCGGCTATTCGGAAGGGGCGCATAACACGGCGGAGTTTTCCATAAATAATTACGTTAAAGAGGGTCAAAACGAGATCGTTGCGGTCGTTCACCGCTTCAGCACAGGCTCTTATCTGGAAACGCAGGATATGTTCCGCAACAGTGGCATTTTCCGCGACGTCTTATTATTTTCTACCGAAAAAAAACATATTTGGGACTACCACGTAAAGACCGGTTTTAAAGAGGGAAAGTACCGTTTGGAAGTGGACGTCACGGTCGCTTGCGGAAGGGCGGACGATACCGTTAAGGCGGAGTTTTTGGGCGTTACAAAGGCGGCAAAGTGCGATAAAGAAGGGAAAGCGCATCTTGAATTTTTCGACCTGTCCGTCAACGAATGGTCGGCGGAAGTCCCCACTTTGTACCCCGTCGTTGTCGAGTATGAGGGGGAGTACGTATGCGAAAAGGTGGGGTTTACGCGTATAGAAATTACGGGGGACACCTTCTTTTTCAACGGGAAAAAGATTAAAATCTTCGGCGTGGATCATCATGACACCCATCCGGAAAAGGGTTGGACGATGAGTATAGAGGACATGGAGAGGGACGTTAAACTTATGAAAGAATATAACGTCAACGCCGTCCGAACATCCCACTACCCACCCGACCCACTGTTCGTCCGGCTTTGCAGAGAATACGGTCTGTACCTTATTGAAGAAGCGGATATCGAGACCCACTGCGCTCACGCGTCGCACAACCTGTCCTACATCAGTCGGAACGAAAAATGGAAAGAACATTACCTCGACCGGGTAAAGAGAATGTACTATCGGGACAGGAACTTATGCAACGTCATCATGTGGTCGCTTGGAAACGAGTCGGGGGGACTGACCTGCCAAAAGTACTGTTACGACTATCTGAAAACGCAGACGGATACCCCCGTCCACTACGAATGGTGCGGCGCAAACGAAAGAGTGCCGTTCGACGTTTTTTCCGAAATGTACACGCCGATAGAGGAGATGAAAGAAAAGTCGGAGAAAAGAAAGGGGGACGTAAGGTATAATAGACCCTACTTTTTATGCGAGTACGCCCACTCGATGGGGGTAGGTCCGGGGGCATTGGAGGACTACGTAGAACTGTTTTTAAGTCAGGACAATTACTTGGGCGGTTGCATTTGGGAATGGGCGGATCACTCCGTCTACCATAAGGAAAACGGCAATTACACCTACGGCGGAGACCACCACGAATATATCGTTGATAAGACTTTTTGTATCGACGGACTGTTTAAACCGGACAGGACGCCATATACGTCGGCGTTTGTTATGAAGACAGCCTATCGCCCCGTTCGGGCAAAGTATCTGGGCGATGGTAAAGTGGAACTAAGCTGCGTCAACCGTTTCCGCTCCACCGAGTATATCGCTATCTCGTACGCCCTCGTCGTAGGCGGCATGCGGCAACCGGACAAGGAACTGGATCTTACCCTTCTTGCGCAGGAAAAGAAAGTCTTTACCATAGACTATCCGGAAGGGCAAGAGGTGTTTCTAAATATAAAATATCGTGAAAAAGGGACGGAAAGGGTGATAGCCGAGGAGCAGCTCCCCATCGTAACTTGCCTAGCGGAAGTGGAAAGAGGGGCGTCCGACTTTGCCGTAAAAGAGGACAAAAAGACGGTCTGTTTCCAAAATGAAAACATGACCGTTGTTTTCGACAAAAAGAAAGCGGATATCCGTTCGCTTATAATTGGGGGTAAAGAATGGATTGCCCCGGGTAAAAAATCTTCTTACGGCGTTAAGGAAGAACTTTATCACGCGCCGATGTGTAACGATATAAAGATCGGCAAAAAGTGGAAGAGAATGGGACTGGACAGGTGCAAGCCGGGCAGAGTCAAATGCGCCGTCGAAGGGGATAAGGTGCGCTTTTCTTACTATCTGACAAACGGACTGTTTCCTTTAGCTAAAGTGGAAGACGAGTATACTTTTATCGGCGGCGGAATGGCGGTCGATACGACTTGTAAAACCTTTTACGAACTCCTTGTGCCGCGCATAGGAAAGACCTTCTCTTTCCGCGGCGACGTGGCTTCTACGCGCTACTATGGCCGGGGAGATAAAGAAAATTATCCCGACATGAATAAGCACGCGCCTATCGGTATTTACGAACGAAAGGGCAATTTCGGCGAGAAGATGATCGTTCCGCAAAGCAGCGGCGAAAGGACGGACGTAAGGTGGGCGGAGCTGACTTTAACGGACGGCACGGGCATAAAGATCGTGGCAGGCGGCGCGCCGTTTGGGCTGAACGTCAATAGATACAGCGAAAGGGATCTTGCCTCCTGGTCGCACATCGTAGACTACAAAGACGGCGACGCAACCTACGTGCGCGTCGACGGGTTTTTACGCGGCGTGGGCAGTAACAGCTGCGGACCGCTGCCAGAGCTTAAGTACCGCATACCGGAGAAAACCGCTTTGCGTTATTCTTTTATTCTCTATCCTTTTGAGGGTAAGAAAAAGCCGTAAAACCATACACGTGTATTAAAATAACCTTACCGTTGTCGTTTTTTTCGCGTTTTATATATTGAAAAAAAATTATAACCGTGGTATTATTATAATAGGGAACGAGTGGTATCCATATCGCTCGAATGGAAGGAGAAAACTATTATATGAAAAAAACGAAGATTATTATTTCCGTTCTGCTTGTGGTCATGCTTGTTACGCTGGCGCTTTGTTGCGTCGGTTGTAATAACGAGGAGAAAAACAAATCGGGCAAAAAAGAATACGTCATTGCCATTATTTCCGATCCGCAGATCGTTGCCGCGGCGGAAGTCGGAGACGACGATTACGCATCCTTTCAGGATTTCAACGCCATAGGACAAAAGATGTTGTTTATTTCCGAGGCCATCCTGAAAACGGCGGTTGACAGACTGATCGAGGCAAAGCCCAACGTCGTTCTCATCCCGGGCGACCTGACGGAGAACGGTGCCAAAGCCGGACACGAAATGGCGGCGTCCCAGTGCGCTCGCTTGGAAGAAGCCGGCATCCCCACCTACGTCGTTTGCGGCAACCACGACATTAACAAAAACCCGAAGAGATACATGAAGACGTCCGATGCGCAGGCGCAGGGATTGACCGTCTACGAAGAGTTTTCCGACGGGACCTGTTCGGTAAGGGTACCCGGCGTTTCACCCGAGGAGTTTACGAGGATTTTTTACGAGTACGGTTTTAAGGACGCCGTTGCGCTGGATACGCTGGACGCTCCCGTTCCGGTGACCATTGAGGGCTATACCTACAGCGAAGTCGGCACGATGTCCTACGTACAGGACCTGCCCGGTAGCAATTACCGTTTGGTGACCATCGACGCCGCCAATTACTACGAGGATGAAAACGAGAATACTTATTATATGACCTATTACGGCTCGGGCATAAACAAGCACGCCTCTATCAAAGGCACCGGATACCCGGTTATGACAAAGAGACTGCTTGCCTGGGTGGAAAATCAATTGATCGCGGCAAAGGAAGAGGGCAAGAGACCCCTCGTTATGGCGCACTTCCCCTTCAACAATCAAATGGGCGACGTCGTAGGTCAGATTACCGACGGCATCGACAACCGTATGAACATGGTGGACGGGTATGGAGAACTGTTGCAGCTGTTCGCTCAGTACGGCGTTGAATACACCTTCACCGGACACCTGCATACCCAGCACGTTTCCACCTACGTCGACACGTATAACGACATCGTCGTCACCGACATTGAAACGGGGTGCTTGACGAACTATCCTCTCCCCATTCGCTTTATTAAACTGAAGAAAGGCGGAGCGACGATCGAAAACGAATATATCAACGCGGTAAAAGAGGAGTATTTGCCCGCTTACATTGATGATGAGGAAGTAAAACATGCCGTTTTGACCGGACTGCAAACCTACGCGCTCGATCCCTTTATCTACGATAACCTACTCAATAACTTCGACGAGAGGATCAACGACGGCGGCGAATACGCGCTGTTTTATAAGGTCTTCGATATGCTCAACTTAGACCCGGACGACGAACACGGCGAAGAACTGACCGAGCTTGCCGCCTACCTTTATAACGACCTGTATATGGCGTTCATGAAGATGCCCCTTTATAAAACGGCAGGCAAAGTCTCGCTGGAAGATATCTGCGAAAGATACGACGTGACCTTGCCAAAGAGCGAGTATGAATCGGTATTCCAGTTCTTTATCCAGGTCCTCGGTTCCTTCTATAAATTCGATTACGAAAACACCGGCAAGCAGGTCACTTATGAAAGCGTAGAAGGGCAGATTCTCCGTTACGGCGTCTTCTCTATTTTCGAAGTCATCCGTACGTCGGAGCTGTTCACCCGTCTGCACGCTATCAATCCGGACATTGCCGAATCGGTCATCAGCGAGAGATTTGTAGAAAAACTGTACAAAGAAGGCACTATCGACTTCTTGTGCGACGGACTGATTACCAAACTGCTGTCGATCATCGGACCGGTCGTCAAAGATAAGATCGGCTTGTCGCTGACGGGACTGACTGCGGAGAACTTGGTGGAAACGCTGGAAACGTTCGGCGGAGCGGATACGCTATTCAGTATCCTGTCCCAGTTCCTTCCCGGCTCCTACAAAAACGGCGCCTTTATGGGCGTAGATATCAACACTTTGCTTAAGGTCGGCTTCGAGGAAAAGGACGGCGAGCTTGTTCCGATTATGGAAATCTACTTTAATAACCTTTTCCGTGATATCGTCATCGCAAAGGTCGGCGCAGGCGTACTCTATTGATCGTAAGATAATAAATTATCGGCAAAAATAAAACTCCTTCATCGTGCAAAGTGAAGGAGTTTTTGTTTGCTTGGTTTTCTTTGTCGCCCCTTTATAGTTCCACCTGCGAAAGGACGGGCAGAAGGATAGCCTTTGACTTTTTCAACATGCCGGGGAAGGCGCTGACGTCGGTGGTAATGGGCGGAAAGGTATTGTAGTGCATGGGTATGACGGTCTCGAAGTCGAAAAAGTTATTGCAGGCGTACGCCATTTGTTTGGTATCCGCCGTGAAGTGACCGCCCACGCAGAGGATGCCGATATTGGGGTGATAGAATTCGTTAATCAGCTTCATGTCGGTAAAGACAGCGGTGTCGCCGCTGAAATAGATACTGTCCTTTCCGAGGCGTATGACGAAGCCGCACGGTTCGCCCGTATATATACCGTCAAAGCAGCTGGAGTGGTCGGCCTTGACTAAGCTGACGAAAATATCGTCGGAGATAGACACCGTTCCGCCGAAGTTCATCCCGATGGTCTTGATTCCGCGAGAGGTAAAGAGGGCGCACAGTTCCACAATCCCGATCATGACGGTGTTTTTGCCGGCGACGGAAAAGGCACTGCCGATGTGGTCGTCGTGACCGTGGCTTGCCAGAATGTAGTCGGGATTATTTACCTGGGGGTATTTACGGAGTACCGCCTCTTCGTCGGTAAAGAAGGGGTCGAGTAAAATGGTCTTTCCGTTGTATTCCAGTAAAAAAGAAGCGTGACACAAATAGGTGATTTTCATGATGTTTTCTCCTTATTATTATAAGATGATTTAAAAGTCTTTTTCGACGATGCCGGCGTTTAATTTCAGCATATACTTTCTATAACGTTTCGGGGCGACGTAGGTGTTGCCCGTTATATGGACGTTGCCGCAAGAACGTACTATGTAGCAAATCCTCTTCTTTAAATTGAATTGGTTATTTCGGATGGTCACGTTGTTGTGAACGTAGCCTTTGTGAATGAGGTTGTGCGGGAATATATGGACGTATTCCTGCGTGCATTCGTTAAAGCGGTTGTTTTCCACCGTAAGGTCGGTGACCATGCCGCTCTCGAACCAGTCACGCGCGTCGTCGGCAACTTCGATCGCCCACATTTTGGTAAAGGTAAAATCGTTGTTTCTGATGATAACTTTTCCGCGCGTTGTCACTAGCAGTCCTCTGGTGGAAATCCGCTCGAAGCGGTTATTTTCGAACAGAACGTCCGGACAGGCGGCGAGGTTTTCGATAGCTTGCTCGCAGTAAGAACTCTCAAGCGGCTTATTAAGGGTCAATTTAATGGTGTATAGGTCGATCATTTCCGCACTGAGAACGGTGCGTGTAGTCTGTTGCAAAAGACTGTTTTTGTCAATTACGGCAATCTCGTCTCCCGGGTGAAAGATGTTGAAGCCGTACGCCTGGCTGTGGCAGAACTTAACGGTGGCGGTGTCGCCCTCCGTTTTTTTGATGATAAAGTGTATACCGTGGACGTTGAGGACGTCGTCGCCGGAGGAGGAGAAGAAGCTGTCCCGTACGGTGATCTGCCCACGGCAACAGCACAGGTGCAAAAAATCTGCAACCGAGCAGAAGCCGAACTTTTTATAGTCCTCGGGCGAGAGATTGAGTTTCTCGAAAGTCAGGTTTTCGCAGTCCTGACAGACGACGGCAAGGGACATCGACAGCCGCTGGGTAAAGTTATTCAGCGTCAGATTTTTGCACTTTTGTGCGAACACGCCGACGTTTTTGCGGCGGTTATCGTAAATAAAATACTCCTGTCCGATGGCAAAGCGCCGGGCAGGGAAAAACCCTTTTGCCCTAATAAAACCGTTTTCGTAGGTTATTTTTCCGGTGCAAAGCAGGGGATGGAAAATACGGGTAAAGTAGGTCGGGCGACCGGGCAAGGCGGAATTAAAGTAGGGTTGGGCGGAGTGATACATCAAAGGATGTTTGTACCCCTTTCCCACAAAATAAATCTCCCCCTTTTCCGTCACCACTTCTTCTTTTTCGTCCACCTGCAAAGTAATCGACGTCAGACTTCTTTTTACCGTGGTCAGCTTATGGACGTTGGGCTTATTGAATTTCAGTTCCAGATTTTTCAGCGTGACGTTTTCGCACTCGTCGAAGACGACGTTGTCCACGATCCCGTCGATTGTGATGACCGAGCCGCTCCCGTCAAAGGTGAGGTCCTTTTTTCCCTCGAAGAGGAGGGCGACCGATTTTTTCCACATCTCTTCGCCCGGCTCGTATTCCTTTTCGCCGATGGTGTTGGTAATGTGGTAGTAGCGAATAGGACAGTTGTCCGCGTCGATAAAGTATTCTCCCTTTTCCAAAACAAGCTCCGCCGCCTCGTCGTTTTTCAGCGAGGCAATCAGTTCGTTTAGTTGTTTTCCGATTTCCATTCCCGGCACAATACCGTGTTCTTTAGCATAAACGATCATATCTTTTTCCTTATTCCTTCTTGATATTCATGGAGATAGTATTTATCCCCGTTTTTCTTGGTGACGATATCGGTCTCTACGTTATAGGTGCAGACCACCTCTTTACCTGCGCTCTTTCTCAGCCGCTCCCTTTCCTCTTCCCAAAGTCGGGCGTGCCGCTGGGCAAGGCGATTTTTTAACCGCTCCAAAGCCTTGCGTTTATTTTGAAGCTGACTCCGTTCGTCCTGGCAGGTGACGACGATCCCCGTCGGCAAATGGGTGATCCTGATAGCCGTTTCTACCTTGTTTATGTTCTGTCCCCCTGCGCCGCCGGAATGAAATAGATCGATCTTCAGGTCCTTTTCGTCGATCTCCGATTCCGTTTGCGGACGATAGGGCATCATGGTGACGGTGACAGTGACCGTTTCTTCGCCGATCAGTTTATGTACGCCGTTTTCCTCGCGCAAGCGCGCGCCCGCGCCCGTACCCGTAAATAATAAGGTGTCCGACCGAGACTGCACTTCCAGCCCAATACGCGCAGCAAAATTACGGAAGATCGTTTGGAGCATTTCGCAAAAAGAAAGAGCCTTGTTGCCGCCGGGACGTAACTCCAAAACAACGCAGTCTTGACCGCTTTTTTCGGCGAGTATCTCCTCTAAACGAGCGCAAAGCCGTTCGCCTTCGGCGGAAAGAGCGACCAGTTCCTCTAAAAAGGCTTTTTTCAGTTCGTCATCCTTTTCCTTCTCGAAGTTAATTTTGCAGGCGTCGTATTCCTTTTTTATACGGACCAGTTCTCGCCGCAACCTTACTACGTCCTCGTACCCTTCTTTTTCCAAAAGAAGTTTCCGCCAGTATCTGTTGTCGGCAATGATCTCCGGAGCGGCAATCATCCGCTCTAAAACAAGGTACCTTTCTTCCGTTTTTTCCGTTTTTTCGATCAGCTCAATTAGTTCTCTCATCAAATAATTATTGTATCATATTTTCCTCCTTTTGTGAACTTCCTTTGAATAAATTAAAAATATTCACAAATCAACGAATAAAATGCGTATTTTCGATGAATATATGAATAATAATTATTTTTTATTCATCATGTTTGACATAAAAAGGTGATTTGATTATAATGGAAGAAAAAAATCAAAGGAGTAATTCTTATGAAAAAAGAAGATATAAAAAAAGTTGTTCTTGCTTATTCGGGCGGATTGGATACGTCCATCATCATTCCGTGGTTAAAAGAGAACTATAATAACTGCGAGGTCATCGCCGTTTCCGGTAACGTAGGACAGGCGGACGAACTGGAGGGGCTGGAAGAAAAGGCCCTCAAAACGGGCGCGTCCAAACTTTACGTCCTCGATCTTACCGACGACTACGTCGATAATTACATCGTTCCCTGCCTGAAAGCGGGCGCGAAATACGAAGAATATTTACTGGGTACCAGCCACGCTCGTCCGTGCATTGCCAAGGCACTCTGCGAGATCGCCAAAAAGGAAAAGGCGGACGCTATCTGTCACGGTTGTACCGGTAAAGGGAACGACCAGGTTCGTTTTGAACTGGCAATAAAAGCCTTCGCGCCGGAAATGGCCATCATCGCCCCCTGGCGTGAATGGAACATTAAGTCCCGTGACGAGGAGATCGACTACGCCGAGGCGCATAACATCCCCCTTAAAATCAACCGTGAGACCAATTACAGCAAAGATAAAAACCTGTGGCACCTTTCGCACGAAGGAATGGATCTGGAAGATCCCGGTAACGAGCCGCAGTACGAGAAAAAGGGCTTTTTGGAAATGGGCGTTTCTCCCATTGCCGCTCCGGACAAAGCAACCTATATCGAACTGGACTTTGATAAGGGCGCGCCCGTTGCGTTGAACGGAGAAAAAATGAGCGCGAAGAATATCATCCTCGCCCTGAATAAAATCGGCGGAGAGAACGGTATCGGACTTCTTGACATCGTAGAAAACCGTCTTGTCGGCATGAAAAGCCGCGGCGTTTACGAGACCCCCGGCGGAACCATTTTGTACAAAGCGCACAGCGTTTTGGAGACCATTACTTTGGACAAAATGACCATGCACGAGAAAGAAAAACTTGCTATCACCTTCGGAGAACTGGTGTATAACGGACAATGGTTTACGCCCTTACGCGAAGCACTTTCCGCCTTCGTTGACAAGACGCAGGAGAAAGTCACCGGAAGGGTCAAACTCAAACTGTACAAGGGCAATATCATCAACGCCGGCGTATGGAGTCCCTATTCTCTGTATAGTGAGGAGATCGCCACCTTCGGTGAGAGCGACTATAACCAGGCGGACGCGACGGGCTTTATCAACCTGTTCGGACTGCCCATCAAAGTACAAGCAATGGTAACGAAATAAGTATGGCTAAAATGTGGGCAGGGCGCACGAGCGGTGTGACCGATAAACTGTGCGACGATTTTAATTCTTCTATCTCCTTTGACAGTCGTATGTTCGAGCAGGACATAAAAGGCAGCATGGCGCACGCCATGATGCTGGGTGCAAAAGGTATCATTACCGAGCAGGAAGCGGAAACGCTGGTCGCCGGTTTAAAGACCGTTCTCGACGACTTAAAGGAGGGGAAACTTGCGATAGATATGGATGCGGAAGACATCCATATGTTCGTGGAACAGGTGCTGACGGAACGGCTGGGCGAGGTAGGGAAAAAGCTCCATACCGCCCGTAGCAGAAACGACCAAGTGGCGTTGGACCTGAGAATGTACCTGCGTGACGAAACGGATACTATCGTAAGAAAACTGAAAGAATTATTGTTTGTTCTTGCGAAAAAAGCGGAAGAACACAAAAGCGACGTCATGCCCGGATACACCCATATGCAACGGGCGCAACCGGTTACTCTCGGTCACTACCTCATGGCGTACGCGATGATGTTCGTCCGTGACTGCGAGAGGTTCGTTGACACCAAAAAAAGGATCAACGTTTCTCCCATCGGTTGTTGCGCGCTGGCCGGGACGACCTATGAAACGGACCGCTTTTTCGAGGCGCAAAAACTGGGATTTGAGAGCGTTTGTCAAAACAGTCTGGACGGCGTATCCGACAGGGACTTCTGCGTTGAGTTCCTCTCCGATTGCGCGCTCGTCATGACCCACCTCTCGCGTTTTTGCGAAGAACTTATTCTTTGGTCGAGTTGGGAATTCCGCTTCGTCGAATTGTCCGACGCCTTTACCACCGGGTCGTCTATCATGCCGCAAAAGAAAAATCCCGACATGGCAGAACTCATCCGCGGCAAAACGGGCAGGGTTTACGGCGACCTTATGGGTATCCTTACCGTTCTGAAAGGGATCCCACTTGCCTATAACAAGGATATGCAGGAGGACAAAGAAGGAGTCTTTGACGCGGTGGACACCATAAAGAAGTGCCTCGACGTCTTCACCCCCATGACTAACGGCGCCGTCTTCAAAACGGAAGAGATGAAAAAAGCGGCGGCAAAGGGCTTTATCAACGCGACCGACCTTGCCGACTACCTGGTAAAAAAGGGTCTTCCGTTCCGTACCGCCTACAAGATATCCGGGAGTATCGTCAAAAAGTGTATTGAGGAGAATAAAACGTTGGAGACGCTGACGCCGGAGGAATACAAGAGCTTTGACCCGGCTATCGGCGACGACGTTTACGAGGCGATTGACCTAACTTACTGCGTACAAAAACGTAATTCTTTCGGCGGCACCGCCCCGGAGAGCGTGGAAAGGCAGATAGCCTTTATCAAAAACTTTTTGTCCTAAATAAGAGTTTTATCCCAATAATAAAAAAGGACCGATCCGATGTAACGGGTCGGTTTTCTTTCATTGCATTTCAATAAGGTCATTTTTGCCAATTGTCTTGATATTATCTAAGAAAGATGATAGAATGGATAAGACAACGTTAAAAAGGGCGATTATGGGAACGAGAAAGTACATTGATTGGAACAAGACGGGACGGAATTTATTGCTGCTTCGGAGCGATAATCTGGAACTGAGAAAAAACGTTTGCCGAGAACTCAACTACGAAAAAGGGGAGTGTAGCGGCAACTGCGAAAGCTGTAAATTCGAGATGGATAGTAGCATCAGCAGAGCGGAATTAGCGAAGGTCTTTAACGTGACGGAGAGCGTCATTTTCAACTGGGAGAAGGGCAAAACGCCCGTCGCCGTGGACGACCTGCTGTTTTATTGCCGGCTCGCGCATTTGACCTTGGAAGAAATACTCGTTTTCCAAGCGTAAAACACCGCCGCATAGAGATAGCAAAACAATTTTTCCAATATTTTTTACAAGAAGTTTTTACTTTTTACGAGAAAGCAGTATATTGTATTGCTTTTTGGTTATATTTGCATAAAAATCGCAAAAACATGGCAAAAATCGACTGGAAAGAGGGTGCAGCCGGGGGTAAAATAGAAGTAGAAAGAGGAAATTGACCATGTAAGGAAGGTTCTCTCTTTCGATTATTCGGGCGAAAGCGCTCCGCTTTGCAGAGGGACGGAATCGAGAAACAGATAAAGAGCGGAGCGCGAACGTCTGAAGAATAGGCTGTTCTTTCATGAAAAATCGGTTAGATAACCGATTTTTTAATTTTGGTTGAAAAATATAAAAATATATATTATTATATACAGTGATAATAATAAACAATACGCGATAGGTGTTATGATGGATATTTTTCAGCGATCGGAATCAGAAGTTCGTTATTATTGCCGGCGTTTCCCCGCGGTCTTTGACAAAGCGAGCGGAAGTTATATTTTTGATGAGAAGGGGAAAGGGTATCTCGATTTCTTTTCCGGTGCCGGCGCCCTCAACTACGGACACAACAACCCTTATTTAATTAATGCTTTGACGGAGTATCTGGCTTCCGGCGGAATACTGCACGCGCTGGATATGTCTACGCGTGCCAAAAGGGAATTTTTGACCTCCTTTAAAGAAAAAATACTGGATAAACGTTCGTTGCCGTATAAAGTGATGTTCTGCGCGCCTACGGGTACCAATGCGGTAGAGGCGGCGTTGAAGCTGGCAAAAAAGGCGACCGGGCGGCAGGGTATCGTCGCTTTTTCCGGGTCCTTTCACGGGATGACGGCAGGGAGCATGGCGGTAACGAGCGGCAGAGCTGTCCGGAAAGATAACGTCGGCAATTTATCCGACGTGACTTTTATGCCCTATCCCTATGGCTTTAACGAGAATTTCGATACCATCGAATATATGAAGAGGGTATTTTCCGACGATCATTCCGGGGTGGATATCCCGGCGGCGATCATTATGGAAACGGTGCAGGCGGAAGGGGGCGTTATCGTTGCCCCGACGGAGTGGCTGAAGAGACTGAAAAAGCTGTGCGAGGAATTCGGGATCCTGCTTGTTTGCGACGATATCCAGGTGGGGTGTTATCGGACGGGGAGTTATTTTTCCTTTGAACGCGCCGGTATCGTACCGGACATGGTTGCTTTGTCAAAATCCCTCAGCGGGGTGGGACTGCCGATGTCGCTATTGTTACTGAAAGAAGAATTGGACGTGTGGGAACCGGGAGAGCATAACGGTACGTTTCGTGGAAATCAACTGGCTTTCGTCGCGGCAAAAGCCGCCATCGACCTTGCCGAAAAGTCGGATATGGAACAAACGGTCGAAAATAAAAGTCAGATAATAAAAAAATATCTGACCGAGGAAATAGCCTCCCGTGATATCGCCGTACGCGGTATCGGCATGATCTACGGCATTGAATTCACGGAAAAAGGTTTTGCCGAAAAGGTCTCGGAAGAGTGTTTTAAAGGAAAACTCATCGTCGAATGCGCCGGCAGGGACCGTTCGGTGCTGAAACTGATGCCGCCATTGACCAGTACGCCTGACGAACTCCGTACCGGTCTGGAAATCATAAGGAATTCGGTTAAAAAATTACAGAATAAATACGGGAGATAAGAATGTCCAGATTACAATTATTGCTGCAATCCAACTGGTTTATTATTTTATTGCAGGCGGTTTTCACCACGGCGACGGCTTGCTGTCTGTTCTTTTTTATAAAGGAGTTTATTTTTGACAAAAACGTCGCCCTTCTTGCGGTGTACGAATCGGTATTTTTCCTTTCGTGCGGAGCCCTTTTTGCCATCTGCTTTTTGGTAAAAAAACCGGATTTCGGCGTGGGGTATATGCTCACCTGGCTTGCTATCGGCATTTTCGGTTTCGCCGCGCTGTTTACCGCGGTAACGCAGATAATAAACGCCACGGTCAATTCCTCCGTAGGGGGACTGGTGGGAATGACGATGGTAATCGGCATGTCGGTTGCCTGTATCGTCACGCAGGACGTATTATGTTTTATGCGCGGGCAAAAGTTTTTCCTCACCCTCGCCGCAGCCGGCACGTTGATTGCCTACGGGGTGACCGGCTATTACTCTATCGGGCGGTTGAGAAAAGGGTGGCTTTTTAAGGCTTTTTCCCAAGACAAAATCACCTTTGCCACCGCCTCTTATGAAGAAATGCTTATGTCGGACGAAGAGAAAACGAACAATAAAAAGTGGTACGAAGACAACGTTCTTAACGCCGCATTTAACGGTCAAAAGCCGGCGTACGATTTTATGCTCGGCGCAAAAAGACTGTCGGACACCCTCTCGGACTGGACGCATACGATCGGAGAAGAGTACGCGTTTAGTAACGGCGTCGGGAGAGACGTCACGTTGACAAACGTTAAAGAAAAGGTGCAAGCAACGATAAAAACGGTCTGGTACCCGTCCACGGCAACCTGTGAATGGACGGTGCAACTGAAAAACGTCGGGCAGAATAACTCCGCCGTCGTTTCCTCTTTCTATCCGATTTCCGCCACTTTCGGGTGCGAAGACCCGACCCTTTATTTCAGCGGCGGAAGCGATTGCTTAAATAACGATTTCGCTTTGTATTCCCGTCCTTTGGGTGCCAAAACATTCACCTTTGATACTACAAAAGGCAGAACTTCGGAAACGTACCTGCCCTTTTTCAACGTCAGCGGAACAAGCGGCGGTTTTACCGTGGGCTTAGGCTGGACGGGCGAATGGAAAATGGATTTTTCAGTGGACGGCGGCGTCAAAGTGGTCGCCGGGCAAAAGAACCTTTCCGGATATCTGACCCCCGGAGAGGAGATACGCTCTCCGCTGGTTTCCTTGTCGCTTTATAGCGGCAATCCCCTCAAAGGGTTCAACACTTTCCGTCAGCGCATTCTCGACTCCCTGCCTGCGCAGTACGGCAACATGAAGACTTTTGCCTTTGCCGGAGCCGAGGGCGAAGCCAATATGGCGTTCGTGGGAGAAGAGGGAGTGAAAAGACTTGTGGACATTTTTGAAAAAAACGATCTTCTTGACACCGTCGACTACGCATGGTTTGACGCAGGGTGGTTCGACGTCGAGGGCTTAGGGGAATGGGCGAGTACCGTCGGCGACTGGACGGTGGACCCCAGAAGGTACCCGAACGGCCTTAGCGCAGTCAGCGAGTACCTCAATGAAAAGGACATAGGGTTGCTCCTTTGGTACGAACCGGAGCGCATTCCCGACCGCTCGAAACTCTATCAATCGGTCAAAGACAATGAGAACTGGCTGCTTGCGCCGGAGAGTCGTTCTTTGGGCAAGTACACCAACTATATATGGAATATGGGCAACGAAGATGCCAATCAATATATGTGCGAACGGATCGACAGTTCCATTAAAGAAAACGGCGTTGCGTTCTACCGTCAGGACTTCAACATCGACCCGGACAAGTACTGGGAAAAGGGCGACAAAGATATCTACGACGGCAGGACGGGCTTTTGCGAAAACAAATACGTCACGGGACTGTACCGCTACCTCGATTATCTGACCGAGCAGAACCCGGGACTTCTTATTGACAACTGCGCCAGCGGTGGACGAAGGATCGACCTTGAAATGTGCCGCCGATCCATTCCGCTGTGGCGTTCGGACTACAACTGCTTTGACGTAAGCGATCTTCCGGAGGCTTGCCAGTATCAAACGTACGGACTGAGCTTATGGCTGCCCCTCTCCAACACCGGCAACGACTGGACGAAGAACGAGTACGACTACCGCTCCTTCCTCGGCTCCATCATCGAGTGCTATCCCTCCTTCTTAAGCGGCGACATGGAAGGGTATAAAAAATTCACCGCCGAGTACGAGCAGATCAAGGGATACTTTTTAAAGAACTATTATCCGCTCACCCCCTGTACCATGGCGGACGATCAAACGATAGCTATGCAGTTCGGCGACGAAAAAGAGGGCGCGGTGCTGGTTTTTTCAAGAGAAAAATCCAAAGCCGGCATAAAAACTATTGCGATGAACGGTCTACGTAAAAACGGAAATTATACGCTGAAAACCATCGAAGGCGACGACGTCGTCACGGCCAGCGGTTCCGCGCTCATGAGCGGCGGTTTCAGCCTAAGTACGGATAAACGGACGGCCTATATCATCATCTATAAGCAAGGAGAATGAGATGAAAAAGGAACAAAAAAACTATGCGAAATTATTGGTCAATAAAGGTCTGAACGTCCAAAAAGGGCAGACGGTGATCGTCCGCGCTGCAATGGACCAGATACCGTTCGTAGAAGAAGTGGTGCGCCTTTGCTATAAGCGCGGCGCCAAAAAAGTGACGGTGGAATGGCTCCATCAGCCGCTGGAAAAGATCGATTATAAGTTCTGCTCCGAGCAGACGTTGTCGGACATCCCGGAGTGGGAGCAAAAGAAATTCGACTACCTGGCAGATACTTTACCTGCCATTCTCTATATCGAGTCGGACGACCCCAACGGGCTTGCCGGAATCGACCAAAAAAAGGTGGCTAAGGTCCGCCAAAACCGCTACCCCATCGTCCGTGCCTATCGGGATAAAATAGAGAACAAGTACCAGTGGTGCATTGCCGGCGTACCCGGCGAGAAATGGGCAAAACGGGTCTTTCCCGAGGCAAAGAAAAAAGAAGGGATAAACAAGCTATGGGACGCCATACTCTTTACGTCCAGAGCAGATAACGACGACCCCGTGGCGGCGTGGGAAAAGCACAACGCCGACCTGAAACGAAGATGTAGCTATCTTACTTCTTTGCGCATAAAACGCCTCGTCTATAAGTCCTCTAACGGCACCGATTTCAGCGTCGGACTGATCGACGGCGGAAGATTTGCCGGCGGAGAAGAACTAACCCTCTCCGGCATCCCCTTTAACCCCAATATCCCCTCCGAAGAAGTCTTCACCTCGCCCAAAGCCGGCGACGCCGAAGGCATCGTCTTTGCCTCCCGTCCGCTGTCCTTCCGCGGCGAACTGATCGAGAACTTCTCCATGCGCTTCGAGGGCGGAAAGGTAGTCGAGGTTCACGCCGAAAAGAACGAAGAACTTCTTAAGACCATGATCTCTATGGACGAGAACGCCGCAAAACTGGGCGAGTGCGCCCTCGTTCCCTTCGATTCGCCCATCCGTAACAGCGGCGTGACTTTCTTAAACACCCTTTACGACGAAAACGCCTGTTGTCACCTGGCTGTCGGAGAGGGCTTCCCCGAGTGTCTTATTGGCTACGAAAACATGACCCTCGAGGAGTGCCGCGAAAAGGGCATCAACGACTCCATCATCCACGTCGACTTCATGATCGGCACGGCGGATTTGTCCATCGACGCGGTAACAGACGACGGCGTCGTACCTATTTTCAGGGAAGGAAATTGGGCATTCTAAATATGATTCAGCTATCATTAACGCAATCTATAACAGATAAAACGCCCATTGCCGAAGTTGCCCGAAAGAAGCTCGGCGCGCGTGAAATAAAAGCTCTCGACATCCTCAAAAAGAGCATCGACGCCCGAAAAAAAGAGGATATCAAGTGGGCCATCCAGGTCGCCGTTGAGACGGAGAACGATAAGCGTTACCTTGCAAAAGGCGCACCGTACGAACGAAAAAACCCCTCGCTTGCCGACTTGATTCCACGGCGCATCCCAAAGTCCCGTCCCATCGTCGTAGGCGCAGGCCCCGCCGGACTCTTTTGCGCCCTTTCCCTTGCCTATGCCGGCGCCAAACCCATCGTCATCGAGCGAGGGGAAAAGGTGGAGGACAGAGCCAAAACGGTAGCGGACTTTTTTCGTACGCGCACTCTGAAACCGGATAGCAACGTTCAGTTCGGAGAGGGCGGAGCCGGCACCTTTTCCGACGGCAAACTCAACACCAACCTTCATAACGAGTACATACCCGTCGTCCTGAATGAGTTCGTCCAAGCAGGCGCGCCGGAAGAAATAACCTATCTGGCTAAGCCCCACGTCGGCACCGATCTGCTGCGCGACGTGGTAAAAAACCTGCGCGAAAAAATCATATCCCTCGGCGGCGAGTTCCACTATTCCACTTGCATGAATAAGGTCCTCGGCTTCGCCGGAAAAGTCACCGGCATCATGACCTCGGCAGGGAAGTTTAACTGCGACGCCCTCTTTTTGGCAATCGGACATTCTGCCAGAGATACCTTCGAGATGCTCCACGCACGCGGCGTCAAAATGGAATCAAAAATCTTCAGCATGGGCGTCCGTATAGAACATCTACGCGAGGAGATCAACCGCGCGCAGTACGGAAAGGCCGCGCCGCTTTTGCCCACCGCCGACTACAAAATGGCAGTAAGTACCGACTCCGGCAGGAGCCTGTATACCTTCTGTATGTGTCCCGGCGGTATGGTCGTCAACGCATCGAGCGAAGAGGGCGGCGTCTGCGTCAACGGTATGAGCTACCACGCTCGTATGGACGATAACTCCAACAGCGCGCTCCTTATTAACGTCGGCCCCGGTGACTGGCTCTCCGACCACCCCTTGGCAGGGATGGAGTATCAAAGAAAGTACGAGCGGCTGACCTATGCCGTAAGCGGCGACTATAAACCGGTCGCGCAAAGGTACGGGGACTATATAAAAGGCAAGCCGACCGATCGGTTCGGCGACCTTAAACCAAGCGTCGAAACAGGTTACGTCTGCGCCGATCTAAATATGATTTTGCCCTCAAAGGTGAAGGAAACGCTCCAACTGGGTATCCCCATCCTCGGGCGGAAACTACGCGGCTTCGACAGCCCGGACAGCGTGCTTACCGGTATAGAGGCACGCTCCAGTTCTCCCGTGCGGATCCTGCGGGGCGACGACTACCTCTCCCCCTTAGACGGACTATACCCCTTGGGCGAAGGCGCCGGGTATGCCGGCGGAATCACCAGCGCGGCAATAGACGGAATCAAAGGCGCAATCGCCTTTTTAACCAAAATCTAAATATAAAAACAGTAAAAACGGAGGTTTTTTATGATAAAACAAATCAATAATCTGTCGCAAATCGCCTACGTCCGTAGGTACGAACTCACCGAGGGAAAAGAACGCGGCGTACGCATTATAGAAGTCGACACCGGCGTCATTCGCTTCCTCATTAACGAATCAAAAGCTATGGATATGCCCCAGCTTTGGCACCAAGGCACCAATATCTCCTTCGTCTGTAAAAACGGCATTGTCGCCCGTGAAATCGCCTACGAAAAGCGCTTCGAGGGCGGTATGCTCTACACCTGCGGTCTGGATAATATCGGCTCAAGAGAAGGCTACGAGATCCACGGGACGCTCCATAATACCCCTGCAAAAATCCTCTCCTGCGTCTGTGACGAGGACAAAATCGAAGTCGTCGGCGAAATAGAACTTTCTGCACTCTTCGGACAGAATTTATATTTAAAAAGGACCATTTCTACCGCTATCGGCAGTAGCAAAGTCACCGTCACGGACGAACTGACAAACAAGGGAACTAAGGAGGAAAACTACTGCCTGCTTTATCACTGCAATATCGGCTACCCCATGCTCGACGCAGGGACAACCATAGACGCCGATACCGCGACCATAATCCCTCGTACTCCTCATGCCGAAACCCACATCGCCGACCGCACCACCTTCCCCGCGCCCGTCGATAACGAGGAAGAAAGCTGCTATTATATTAAGAACAACGTCCCCGAAATCACCGTCACCAATAAAAAACTCGCAAAAAAACTCGTCCTGACCTACAGCGACGATACCTTGCCCTGCCAGGTCCAATGGGTCACCAACGCCTCCCATGACTACGCCCTCGGTATCGAACCCTCTACCTCGTTTATGGACGGCTATTTTCACTATAATACCATCAAGCCTAACCAAAAAATCACCTTCTTCGTCTCTTTCGACGTGAAAAGTATATAAATTTTTGTTTTTAAAAAATCGCGAGAGGAAAACCTTTTTCGACAAAAAGTTTCTTCCTCTCGCGCTCTCTTTTACAAAAACTTTATGCTAATTGAGTTTTCGGGGGCGACAACCTTTTTCGGCAAAAAGGTTATTCGCCCCCGAACCCCCACTTTCCAAAAACTTTTACAATTATTAAATATAATCTTTTATCCTTAATTCCACTTTCCGCGCCGTTCGCACTATCTTTTCGGCAAATTACCGTTCGTAATCATGCCAAGTTTGATGATAGGCTCCGCCTTTTCCCCATGAAGCATTCGCTTTATGGGGACCTTTGCGCCCTGCGATTCGTTTGCGTTTCGCTAACAATTCGCTCGCGTTTCGCTAAAGATTCGCTTGCGTTTCGCTCGCATTTCGCTAACGATTCGCTTGCGTTTCGCCATTTATATAAAAATGAATAGGTGAATAGGTAAATAAATGAATAATGACGGAGAGAAAGAAAGAAAAAGAAAGAGAGAATTTTTTCCTTCTCCGTCAAAAAAATAGTGTCCTTATCTTTGCGTCTTTTTTCACCTTGCCTATCTGCCCGGAAGGAGCAAATAGAACGTAGGGGACGAAAAGGGGACAGAGAATGCAGAAATCACATTAAAATAACTTAAAAAGTGCATTATAGGACTTGACGCGGGCGCGCGATATATATATAATATATGCTAAGGGGGGGGAGTGTACTAAACTTATGCCTAATTCAATCAAAACCAGTGTCATCTATAAGAACGTCGGAAAAGCCGTCCTTTTCGTGGCGCTGTTTTTGTTTGTTTTTTGTTCCTTTTTTGCGATTGGTCAGAATTTTGTTACTGATGAAAATGCCGCTGAAGCTGCTTCTTCGGCTTATGCGGTGACATCACTCACCGCCAGAGGGTTTTGGAATACTTCAGTTACGGGTGCTAACGGAAATATCTCGTATAGCGACATGAACGACTGGGGCGTAATTACCACGACGCAAAGTCTGGAAACGAGATCAATTGCTACCGCCGGCGGTGGTGGTAGTTATTATAAGGTGCCTGTCGCTTTAGGAACGAGCGGTTTTTCTTGTGCGTCTTTTGCTTTTCCAAAGCAATTCGGCAGTCCCGCTACCTATGGTAATCAAAGAAATATGTACGGTGTTTTCCAGTACACCGTGACCAGTGATTTGCCGAGCGCAGGGACTTTGGTCATTCCCATTTCTTTGAGATTTAATACCATTGTGCTTTCCGGTTCCGGTTCTACTATCAGCGCCGGTATTTTTGTTTATACCGGCGTTGCAACCGACAGAAATTATTCGGCAGGCTATTATACTACGGGAATGCCGAGTTTCAATAATACTTCTTCCGGTTACTATGACGGTATTTATTGCAGTAATCAGTCGTCCGGGTCGACGTATACGAAGACGGTGAATCTCTCACTTTCGGTGGGAGCCGGAAAACAAATTACCTACTTTACCATAGCCGCGCTTAAATGCGCCAGTGACGCTCTCGTTTTTCAGGCACAATTCTCCGCTTCCATCGGGCGTATCAGTAGCGTGTCGGCTAGTCAGGCTGAGGGGTTAAGCGACGTAGTCACGGGCGTACAGGGCAAAGGGTATTGGAATAGTACGGATGCAGCCAGAGGTCGTTCATGGGGAGGGCTGAGTGACTGGGATACAAGTTCTCAATCGGCGGCGCTTACTACAGGTAGTGCCAAGTTTTTGGATGGCAACATAACGAGCATTGATATGGGTACAACGGGTATATCATTTACAACACCCCAAACAAATGCGAATAGGAACTGCTATGCTGTTTTTAATTTTCCCTGTTCATATACGACGACAGGTCCGTGTACTGTGACCATACCGGTTTATTTGAGATTGACAATGACAAAGTTTTCCGGATCGGATGCGTCCGACGTGGGATTATTTATTTATAAAGGTGCGGCAGATAGCCGTACGTATAACGCCGGTAATCGTTCTTCTTATTCTATGCCTTCCGAGGGAGGCTCTTATGACGCAGGCGTATATTTCGCAGCGCAAACCGCAACGGCGACAAAAGAATTAACCTATAATCTGACGTTTGATTTTTCATCGTCGGGTACGCAAACGTTTGCTTTTACCATTGCCATGCTGAAACTATTCGATACGGGCGGCACCCAAATGAGTGTCGACGCCTATATCGGTATGCCTTACGTTACTTATACGTCGACCGTCAGTTATAACGGTAACGGCGGGTCTGTCGGAACGAGTAATGCGACCGTAACGTACGGTACGAACTACGGTAATCTCCCCGCGGCGACGAGGACGGGATATTTATTTGACGGGTGGAGTAGCCTTTCCACTGGTCTGGATGCCGGCAAATGGCTCCCGAGCGAATATCAACGCGTGGAATATCTGAGATCAACGAGCGGTGGGGGACAGTATATTGACGTCGGATTTAAACCCAACTATAATTCCGGGATCGAGGTCGTTGCCAAACTGGTTAGTGCAACGTCGATTTTCGGTGTGACCGATCCTCACTTTAACGTTACCGGTGGTAGCGATGGGACGGACTGGTTCTATTGGGGAGCAAGTACGCCTACAGGAGATAAGTCATCCGTTTATCGCGGGAATAAAAACACGTATGGATTAAGGCGACAGTATGCCTATAGGAACGGTAATCTCGTATATACGTTCACAAATCTGTCCGAGTGGAAATCCACGTACGATATGACTCTTTTTGGCAGAATATCTAATGCAAGCGGTGGTTTTAACGATTACGGAGAATGCTATATATATGCCTGTAAAATATGGGATAACGACGTTCTCATCCGCGACTACGTTCCTTGTTATCGAAAATCGGACGGCGTCAGAGGTATGTTTGATCTCGTTTATCAAAAGTTTTACACCAACGCCGGTTCGGGTACTTTTGATATGGGACCGATTGACGTCAACGTACCGGCAGAGTCGGAACTTGGTTATCTGCCGTCCTCATATCAGTACGTCGATTACGTTCAGTCCAGCGGCACGCAATATATCAATACCGGCGTCAAAGCGACGTCTAAAACAGCGCTGGAGATAGACGCAAAAACGACAACGGGGACGTCGACGTTTGGCGTTGCTCTGGGTGATAATAATTTTAACCTCACCAGTAATGGTGTTAATGAGTATTTTTACTGGGGTAGTAGCGGAGCTGTCGGTTATACCTCGACGTATATTGCTCAAAAGAACAGATATAAATTAGACCAAGGTAAATGTTACATCAACGGTAACCTGGTGGCAACTACGAGCGGTACGTTTAATTCCAACCGTGATATTTATCTTTTTGGTAGGAATGGGAGCAATGCCTTGGACGACGCCGGTACCACCTATATCTACGGCTGTAAAATTTGGGAAGACGGTTTTCTCGTCAGGAACTATATTCCGTGTTATCGTATCAGCGATAGCGTAATAGGGCTATACGATACGATAACAGGCGTTTTTTATACCAATGCCGGGACGGGGACGTTTGTTGCGGGGGCGAGCGTATCGACGGTCGTTGCCAATAAAAGCAACGCCACGTTATACGCTATGTGGACGCCTATTCAATACAAAGTTGTTTATAATGCCAATCTGCCGAGCAATGCTACGTCTAGCGTGTCCAATTTGGCGGGAGCCTCCCGACAGGCGTACAACGTTAATTTTTCTTTGGCATCGGCACCCACGCTCATCGGTTGGACGTTCGGCGGGTGGTATAGAGAAACAGGTTGTACGAATAGCGTCGGAGACGCCGGAGCCACCGTCGGCAATTTAGCGTCCGAACAAAACGCTACGGTCAACCTGTACGCTAAATGGACGGTGAATACTTATACCGTCACAGTGAACACCAACGGCGGTACGATCAGGAATATCAGTAGCGCCGAGCAAACCGGTGAACTGAGCGTAAAAAAGTACGCGACTAATACTAAAACTTGGTTTAGTAACAATTCCGTCACTTTGGAGTACGACCAAAAATATAATTTATACAATTTCGGTTACAACGAAGGCTCACGATCTTATATTGTGCCACCGACGGGCTATCACTATGGCGGTTTAATAGCTTCGGGGGCGAATACCAGTACTGCACAATGGGCTTATTATTCAGGCGCATTAGGGAGTTTATCCAATAATACATTGTTTGCACAAAATCATGGTGATTTAGACTTCCAAAACCTCACGCCGACAAGCGGTGGTAACGTTGTTTTAACGGTGCAATGGTTACCCAACACCTATACGGTTACTTTCAATATGCAGAATGGCTCCGGCGGATCAAGCTCTGTCACAGCCACCTATGATTCTGCTATGCCCTCGGCTACTATGCCGACGCGTACCGGGTATACTTTCGGCGGATACTATGACGGCACTAACGGGAGCGGAACGCAATACTACACAGAAACAGGCGCGAGCGCTCGTTCTTGGAATAAGGCTACAAATACCGACCTGTACGCCAAATGGACAATGAACAGTATCACGGTGTCCGGTCAACCGAGTGCCGTGGATAGACCGTATAACGCAAACAGTACTGCGCTGACTTATACGACAAGTCATCCGCTAACGATAAGCTATCAGTGGTACAAGGACGGAGCGGAGATATCGGGAGCGAATAGCGCATCGTATAACGTCAAGGCGGTGGCGGATAGCGGTGATTATTATTGCATAGCAACGGTAACGGACGGCGAACAAACGGTAACGGCGACGTCGAACACGGTTAACGTCCACATTACAACAGTTCCGTTGACTTTCCATGCGTCTATTACCGGAGAGAGTTATGTCTATAATGGGCAGACCGTATGGGAAACGAGGGGACAGTGCTACATATCAGGAATTAAAGGCTCCGATATGTTGAGCTTTATGCTGTCGCGAATATCCGGGGTATATCTCACAACTTATGATTATCCGCTGACGAATAACAGCGTTTATAATGATATCATCTACGGCGAATATGCGAACAGAATGAACGAGGGTGTCATTAATTTCGGCGCAAAGAACGTAGGGGAGTGGACAGTCAAGATTGTCGGCGTCAAGAACGTAAACGGCAGCGCAACGGACGTTGTTGCGAATTATTATTGGGCGGAAGACAGTGATACCGACAACGAAAGAATGGTGACGTTCAGCGTCACACAGAAGGAACTGGGCTTATCGTGGGGAACGACGTCGTTTACCTATGACGCCGGCGAGCATAAACCTACCTGTCAGCTGACCGGTATAGTGGATGGCGACAGCTGCTCGTTCACGCTGAGTGGAGAGCAGACGAACGTCGGCAATTACACCGCAACGGCGTCCAACCTTACGAATAGCAACTATAAACTTCCGTCAGTCAACACCACCACCTTTACGATTGCGCAGAAGGAAGTGGGACTAAGTTGGGGCAATAATGCTTTTATTTACAACCGCACGGCGCAGGCACCCACTTGCACGGCGACGGGAGTCGAAGACGGAGACACTTGCGATGTTACCGTCACCGGAGCGCAGACTGCCTACAGCGCGGACGAATACACAGCTACGGCTTCTTCGCTGTCCAATAGCAACTATAAACTTCCGTCCGCTAACACCACCACCTTTACGATTGCGCAGAAGGAAGTGGGACTTAGCTGGGGGAATACTTCGTTCACTTACAACCGCACGGCGCAGGCACCCACTTGTACGGCGACGGGAGTCGAAGACGGGGACACTTGCGATGTTACCGTCACCGGAGCGGAAATTTCTTACAGCGCGAACGAATACACAGCTACGGCTTCTTCGCTGTCCAATAGCAACTATAAATTGCCGACGGCAAACACCACCACCTTTACGATTGCGCAGAAGGAAGTGGGACTTAGCTGGGGCAATACCTCGTTTACCTACAACCGCACTGCGCAGGCACCCACTTGTACGGCAACGGGAGTCGAAGACGGGGACACCTGCACGGTGACCGTTATCGGGGCGCAGACTGCTTACAGCGCGGACGAATACACGGCGACCGCTTCTTCGCTGTCCAATAGCAACTATAAACTTCCGTCCGCTAACACGACGACCTTTACAATCGCGCAGAAGGAAGTGGGACTTAGCTGGGGAACGGCATTGTTTACGTATGATGCCAACGAGCATATACCTACTTGCGAGCTGACGGGTGTTGTGGATGGCGACAGCTGCTCGTTTACGCTGAGCGGGGTGGAGATCAATGCCGGCAACTATACGGCGACGGCATCGGAACTTACGAACGATAACTATAAACTGCCGGAGATAAACACCCTGGCGTTTACCATAGCGCAGAAGGAAGTGGGACTAAGTTGGGGAGATACCTCGTTCACCTACAATCGCACGGCGCAGGCACCCACTTGCACGGCAACGGGAGTCGAAGACGGGGACACTTGCATTGTTACCGTCACCGGAGAGGAAATTTCTTACAGCGCGAACGAATACACGGCTACGGCTTCTTCGCTGTCCAACAGTAACTATAAACTTCCGTCCGCTAACACGACGACCTTTACGATTGCGCAGAAAGAAGTGGGACTAAGCTGGGGCAATAATGCTTTTATTTACAACCGCACGGCGCAGGCGCCCACTTGCACGGCAACGGGGGTTGAAAACGGGGACACCTGCATTGTTACCGTCACCGGAGCGGAAATTTCTTACAGCGCGGACGAATACACGGCTACGGCGTCTTCCTTGTCCAACGGTAACTATAAACTTCCGTCAGCCAACACCACCACCTTTACGATTGCACGGAAGGAAGTGGGACTAAGCTGGGGCGATACTTCATTTATTTATAACGGAGAATTTCAGGCGCCTACTTGTACGGCGACGAAGGTGGAAAATGGGGATAGCTGCGTAGTCACGGTCAGCGGAGCGCAGAAGAACTACCGCGAGGAGGAATACACGGCTACAGCTTCTGCACTGTCCAACAGTAACTATAAACTGCCGGCGGCGGATACGACAACCTTTACGATCGCGCAGAAAGAGATTACTTTGGCGTGGACGGATACCGTCTTTACGTATGACGGGGAGGGGCATAAGCCGACTTGCACGGCGGAGAGTATTATTGATGGTGACGAATGCGAAGTTACGGTGACGGGCGAGCAGGTCCATTACAGTGAGTATGCGTACACAGCTACGGCTTCTTCGCTGTCCAACAGTAACTATAAATTGCCGACGGTGAAGACGACGACGTTTACTGTCAATCAGAAGAGCATTGCCGGCGCGACGGTGACGCTGAATGGGAGCTTGGTGTACAACGGGAAAGCGCAGCAGCAGGACGTTGCGAGCGTAATAATTGACGGACTGAATGCGACGTTCGAGGTAATTGGCAACGTAGCTACGCACGCGGGGGACTACACGTTGACGGTGCGTGGTAACGGGGACTATACCGGAGAGCAGGAGTGGGGCTTTTCGATAGCGAGGTTAGACATATCGGAAGATGCGGTTATTGAGCTTGGTGCGGCGCTGACGTACAACGGGAGCAGTCAAAAGCAGCATGTTGCGTCGGTCACGGTGGGAGGACTGATCGTGACGTATACCCCTTCGGGCGACTGGAACGTCAATGCAGGGGATTACACCTTGACGATAGAAGGTACGGGCGATTACACGGGGCAGAAGTCCATAGGGTATACGATCGCGCCGAAGGCGCTGACTATCCGCGCAAACGCGCACGCGATTTATTACGGAGACGAGCCGGCGGACAACGGAGTGACTATTATCGGGCTTGTTGAAGGGGATGAACTGGAAGGGACGCTCACGTTCAACCACGCGTACGCGCGATATAATGATATAGGTACCTACGAGATCGAGCCGCAGGGGCTGACCTCGGGCAACTACATAATCACCTACGAAAACGGGACTTTGACCGTCAACAAAAAAGAGGTTACGGCGGTTTTGGAAGCGGCTGATGAGTTTGCGTACGGAACGGTCGTTGAGGTTCGGGCGGAGTTCCCCGAAGGGATGATCGTAAACAATGACAACGTACCCATACTTTTGACGTACGTTGGGACGACCTTTGGGGGAGCGGAGTATCCGGAGAGTCCGGAAAAGCCGACGGAGGCAGGGAGCTATACGTTGCTTGCTAAACTTTCCGGCGAGGGCGACTCGGCGAATTACAGCATGGAGATGTCGAAGCAGTTCAGCATTTCGAAGTCGGACTATGCCATCAATGACGAGTTTAGTTTCTCGGCGTCGTCGTTCATTTTTGACGGGCAGGAACACACCCTATCGGTTGTCATGAAGAAAGAGACGAGCATAAATGTTTCTTACGAGAACAACGGGCGCACGAACGTAGGACAACAGACGGTACGGGCGATTTTCTCGGGATACAGCACCAATAACTATAATGAAATCGCGCCGATGGAAGCGATGCTGACTATAACGCCGAGGAGTATTTCGGGCGCGACGATAGAACTTGATAACGATCTGACGTATAATGGAGAAGAGCAGGAGCAGCTGGTTGATCGCGTATACGTTACGTTGCCGACGGACGCCGAGCCGATTGTTTTGGACGTTCCTCTATTCAGGGTGACCAATAACACCGCGACGAATGCCGGCAATAATTATTCTTTGACGGTTACAGGCGAAGGAAACTTCTGCGATAGTCAGACGGCGCAATTTATTGTCCGACATAAGGATATTTCCGACGCGGAAATCACGCTCGGGGCGCAGCTGATTTATAACGGGTACGTGCAGCAGCAGAGCGTGGCGCTTGTTGAAGTGGACGGCTTGACGGTGCCTTTGTCAGACTATGGCGTTTCCGAAAACACCGGGACGAACGTCGGCGAATACGAATTGAAAATCATCGCCAGTGGAAATTTCTGCGGAGAAAAGAAAAAGGCCTTTACCATCAACGCGAAGGACATTGCCGGCGCGACGGTGACGATGGATACCAGTCCGGTCTATACGGGAACGGAGCGAACGCAGACCGTTTTGAGCGTTGTTATCGACGGACTGCATGCGGATTTCACGACGGAAGATAACACTGCTATCTCGGCGGGGAACCATACGTTGAAAGTAAAAGGAACAGGAAACTTCTTCGGAACGGTAGAGGCGGTTTTTGAGATAGTAAAAGCGCCTTTGACCGCGACGGCGAACGATAACGAGATTTATTACGGGTCCGACCCGAGCAATGCCGGTGTGACGTTCAGCGGCTTTGTTAACGGTGAAGACGAGAGTATCCTTAGCGGCGAAGCCGTCTATAGGTACACTTATACGCAGTTCGGGGACGTCGGCAATTATTATATAACCGTCAGTGGGTTTACGGCGAGCAACTATGAAATAAACTACGCCGCGGGCGTTCTGACCGTTCATCCGTACGTTGTGACGTTACATTGGAGCGACACTCCTCTTAGGTATATTGAGGAAGTGGAGCAATGTCCTTCGGTGAGTGTAGACGCCTTTGGGAGCGACTCACTGAGTGTTACGCAAATAGCCGGACACGTCGATGTCGGACAATACGTGGCGCGCGCGACGAAGATCGTAAACAGCGGCACTTCGACCGTCAATAACAACTATGCGCTCCCGAGCGTTTGTACGTATAATTATAGTATTTTGCCGGCGCTTGTAGCGGTTCCGGTCCCGGCGAGCATCACCTACGTTTTCAACGATGCCGATCAGTCTTTCCAATTCGAGAGTGGACTGGAGCTGGACCTTTATTCCATTTCCGGCGACGTGCGCAGATCGTCCGGTTCTCAAGAGGTGCGGCTGACACTAGCTGACAAAGATAACTATTGTTGGGTAACCGACGAGACAAACGAAGATCGTATCTACATTTTCACCATACAAAAACGCATCTTTGAACCGCCGGTTATTGCCAGTCAGGTATATACCGGTAACAGGTTGTGGGCGGATGCTACGGATGGCACGTACTACCACGTATCGGCAAACGACGGCGGCGTAGACGTAGGTGTTTATACCGTTGCGTTTACCATTGACGATATGTATAAATCGGATATGGCGTGGACCAATACCGAAGGTGATACGGTAGAAGTGGACTTTGAGATCACCCAGGCGACAAACGAGTGGCAGGGTACGATCAGCGTGCGTGCGACCACCTACGGGCAGACCCTACCGACGCCTTCGGCCAAAGCTAAGTTCGGCACGGTGGCCTTTAAGTACCGTCCGCAGGGCGGCACCGATAACGATTACACCGAAGAAAAACCGGTCAATGCCGGACGCTACTACGTCCTCATTTACGTAGACGGCACGGACAACTACACCTACTTGTCGACGACAAGAGAATTCACCATTCAAAAGGCGAATTTAGACGGCTCCCAACTCGAATGGGTGCAAGAGGGTGCCCCGTTTACCTTTGACGGGACGCCAAAGTCCGTTTCCATCGCCGGATTGCCTGACGGCGTCGAAGCTGTCCTTTCGGACAACGAAAAGATCCATGCCGGACAGTACCAAGCGACGGTAACCTTTATCTATGACCAAAGCAACTATAACGAACTGACCTTTGATAGCTTCTCGTGGGAGATCTTGCCCATGACCGTTACGGCGGTCTGGTCCGTTCCGCGCTATGCCTACAACGGGCAGGAGAGAGTGTTCCCACGGGCGTCCTTTGTCGACGTCGACGGTAACACGGTAGAACTGATTGTAACGGAGAAAGATTCCCGACCCTTCGTTGCGGCAGGTCAGTATACTTTTATTGCCACTTCGGCAAATACCGACTACACGCTGGAAGGTAACAGCCAAAGCTGTGAGATAGCCAAAAAGAAGGTGACGAAGCCCACCGCCGAAACGAGAAACTACTTCTGTACCGCCGAAGAGCAAACCTACGGCGTGTTCGAGACCGCCGATTACGAAGTACTCAATAACGTCCGCACCGAGGCAGGTAGCCAAGAGGTCACAGTGCGCCTCAGAGACAGTATCAACTGCGAATGGCGTGACGGAACGACGGAGGATATCTACTTCACCTTTACCATTCAACATCGCTTCTCCGAGCATAACGGTGATCCGGAGCGGTTGGAGAGCGAAGCTACCTGTACGGAAAAAGCCGTTTATTCCGCCGTTTGCGTGTGCGGAGAAATGGAAACGTACGAGTATGGCGAACCGCTCGGACACGACTATCATTTGACCTATACCTGGACGGAAGAATACACGGCGTCGGCGCACGTCACCTGTACTCGTTGCGATTACGACGACCGTCAAGAAGCCGTCATCACCACCTCGAAAGAGGGCATATTGGAGTACTATCACGCTACGGTGATATTGGACGGAGTGGAATACGTCAATACCAAACAAAAGGGCGCGGTGATCTATAATGATCACGTCTATAACGCCCCCGTATGGACGTGGACGTGGGAAAATAAATCCTACGTCGTTAAAGTTGCTTTCTACGCTTGCGACGGTAGCGAAGACGTCCAATCGCCCGAAGTGTCCTTGACCGAGAATGAACAAGAGGAATCCATTTCCTTTGTTGCGGTAACCCATTTCGGCGATACAAATAAAGAATTCAGAGACGAAATGACCATCGAAAAAGTCCGCTTCAGACTGGTTTGGTCAGATACAAACGTCTTTACCGCTTTCATCCGCCCGGGATATTTGCTTTCCGAATGTATTGACACCATCCCGACCAGAGAAAACGCAACCCTGTCCGGTTTCACCACGGCGGAAAAAGTCTATATCCCCTATGACGGCACGATCATGGACTATCCGCTAATCCATGCCGAAGAGAATATCACCGCCGTTTGGCAGGAAAGAGGCACGCTTATATTGACGGCAAAAGACGAGAGCGGAAGGGTGCTTTCCGGCATACTCTTCTCCCTGCTGAAAAAGGGCGTCCTTGTTTACCAACTGAGTACGGACGAGAACGGCCGCGTCGTTTTCGGCGACGTTCCTTACGGTACCTACAACTTACAGGCGCAGTTCTCCGTTGCAAACAGACCCATTACCAGAGACTATACAGCCGACGTTACTGCCGCAACCAATCGTCAAACGATAACGATCGTTCAAGACAACGTCAGCACCAGGATCATCGGGGACCTTTCTGCGGAAAACCTTGAAAGCATCGCTTCCGACCGTGGCTACGGTACCGTCACCGTCGTTCTCGACACCACGCATGAAGTCGATGACAATGTAGTAAGTGCGATGAATGAAAAGATCAAAGAGGAAGCCCACGATCCCACCCTCGTTGATTTCTTCAATATCTCCGTCACCGAAGAAATAATGACTACCGCCTCAACCGGCAGCGTATCTACGGTATCCAATAAGCTGACTTCTTCGGAGCAACCTCTTCTCGTTCGCTACGAAATATCCACCGAAATCTATTCGCAACTGATAGCCCGTGGCGGCTCGCCCGAGGACGTCGTCGTATATACCTGCTCGACGGACGGACTGGTCACTAAGCTCCCCAGAATGGAATACGCCCACGACAGTACGGAATACTACCACGTCGTTATGGACGCCGGCACACCTTACGTCGTCTTGTCGGTCAATAACTTTACTAACTTTGCTATCGGCTTACAAAATACCGTCATCCAGGCGGTGAACGACTTTATCTCCCTGACGCTGGATAACTGGGTCTACGGCACCGAGGCAAAGACCCCCGTTTCCTCCGTTAAGTACGGAACGGTCAAGTATCTGTACGCAAAGAGAGGCACAAGCGATTATTCGGAAACCATCCCCACCAAAGCCGGTGAGTATCAATTAAAAGCCTACGTCGAAGCCGAAGAGGAGTATTCCTCCACCGAAAAAATCATCGAGTTCACCGTGGAAAAAGCAACTTACGACATGAGCCGCGTCCTGTTCAGTGACAGAACGGTCATTGCCGACGGTCAGGAGTACACCATCGAGATTCTCGGCGAACTGCCCGAGGGCGTGTCCGTTGTCTACGAAGGCAGTACCTACTCAACTACCGGCGAATACCAAATCGTCGCTAGATTCTACGGTGACGAAGAAAACTACAATATCATTCCGCAGCAAACGGCAACTTTGGTTATCGAAGATCAAACAACGCTCATCATCAAAAAGTATAAATGGGTGTTCCTCATTGTCGGTGGGGTGTTCTTGCTGATAATTATAGGATTTATAATCCGTCCCAAAGGGAAAGGAGGAGGAGGTGGGTCCCCCTTCAACTACCGTATAGGAGGCTAAAAGGGATATATCGCGCCTCTTTTCGGTGAAATCTGCACTCGCAGTACTACCTGTACAGCTTCGTTTGATTTCCCCGAAAATAGGCGCAATCTATCCCTTTTAATTATTATCAACATTGTTTTTCCCTTTTTAATGAAATCTGCATTCGCAGTACGACGTTGTACGGCTTTGTTTGATTTCCCCAAAAATAGGCGCAATCTATCCCTTTTAATTATTAACAATATTGTTTATTCCTTTTTAGTGAAATCTGCATTCGCAGTACTACCTGTACAGCTTCGTTTGATTTCCCCGAAAATAGGCGCAATCTATCCCTTTTAATTATTATCAACATTGTTTTTCCCTTTTTAATGAAATCTGCATTCGCAGTACGACGTTGTACGGCTTTGTTTGATTTCCCCAAAAATAGGCGCAATCTATCCCTTTTAATTATTAACAATATTGTTTATTCCTTTTTAGTGAAATCTGCGTTTGCAAAAAAACAACACTATCCTTATTATAAAGAAGCCCTTATATTTTAGGGCAATCGAGGGCTTTGAACGTAAAAAAGACCTCTTTTTTTGCGAAAAAACAACAAAAATCCTCTTCCTGTGAGTAAATAAGTTGACAGCGTGGCTTTTAGCCAATATAATGGTAGCAACGTTATCAGAGGAGTTTGAAAAAGTGGTAAAAGTTACTGTATGCGTAGGTAGCACCTGTCATGTGAAAGGCACCAATCAGGTGGTGGAACGTTTAAAAGCGATTATCAGCGAAAAAGATCTTTCGGAGAAAGTTTCCATACGCGGCATGTTTTGCGTAGGGAACTGCCAAAAGGGTGTTTCCGTCCAGGTAGACGGCGTTACTTATTCGGTGCATCCGGAGACCGTGGATGAGTTTTTTGCCGAAACCATTCTCCCAAAAGTTAAATAATATTAAAAAGGAACGACCAAATGAAAAAGATCACTATTATCGGAAGCGGTAGGGTTGGCTCTACCATTGCATATTCACTGGCTTTACAAGATATCGCGTCGGAAGTCGTCGTTATCGACATCGACGAGGAGAGAGCGCTCGGCGAGGCCCTCGATATCCGTCAGGGAACGCCCTACGACTCCACTTGCTGGGTCCATGCCGGGAACTATTACGACGCAAAAGGTTCTGATATCGTCGTTATTACTTCCGGTGTCGCCCGTAAACCGGGTCAATCCAGACTGGAACTGATCAACATCAATATCGAAATTTTAAAGGCGATTATCCCCAACATCACGAAGTACGCGCAGGATGCCGTCTATATCATGGTCAGTAACCCCGTTGATATTTTGACTTACGCTTTCTGTAAGTTATCCGGTATCCCGGAGAACAGAGTGATCGGTACCGGTACCATTCTCGATACCTCCCGTTTGCGCGCCCGTCTTGCCGAGTATTGCGGCGTCGACCCCAAAAACATCAACGCCTACGTCTTCGGCGAACACGGCGACAGCAGCTTTATTCCCTGGTCCATCGCCAACGTTGCCCAGGTGCCTATCGACGAATTCAACCGTATGTCCAACATCGAAAACCGTCTCACCATGCCCCTCAATAAAGAGGACGTAGAAAAGTACATCCGCGGTTCGGGTGCTAAGATCATCGCAAGAAAGGGCGCGACCTTCTATGCCATTTCTTCCAACGTCTGTCACATCTGCAAAGCCATTCTTTGCGGCACCAACAGCACGATGGCAGTCTCTACCATGATGCACGGCGAATACGGCGTAGAGGACGTTTGCCTCAGCATTCTTCGTATCGTCGGACACGGCGGCATCTGCGGAAAGGTCACCCCCACGCTGACCGAGGAAGAACACGTTAAGCTCCGTCACAGCGCCGACGTACTGAAAGGCATCATCGCTAGCCTTAGCCTGTGAGCGGTAGCAAGCAAGTAAATATTTTATTCGGTCCGCCGAATTACGATAAAGAAAGGATAGTTTTATCCTTTTTTTTCAATTTACCGGGCATGCACGTCGTCTGCGGCGGCACCACATCCAACGTCGTTGCAAAATACCTTGATAAAGAGATCGACATCGAACTAACTTACGTCCGAAAAGACATCCCCCCCGTGGGCAAATTGGAGGGCGTCGACCTCGTGACCGAGGGCATACTTACCTTAACGCGCGTAAATGAAATGTTAGAAAGTAAAGAAAGCCCCGGCGCCGACGGCGCGAGTTTAATTTGCCAAGCCATGCTTTCGGCAAACAAAGTCACCTTTCTCTGCGGTGTATTGACCCCCGAAAAAGAAAAACTGCTCGATAAAATAACGAGCAGTCTGCGCCTGTCAGAAAAGAAAACGACCGTTATTTGGGCAAGTGCTCTTTGACGAAGTCAACAAAGTCGCATACGAGGGGATCGCTTGCCTTATCGAAAGCAACGGCAAGCCCAATCGTCCGGTGAGCAGGCGGATCCAGTTCGGAAGTGATGACGTTACCGTCGCGCCCCTTTAATAATAGTTCCGGCATAACGCATATTCCCATTCCCTGTTCCACCATAGCGATCATGGCGTAGTCGTCCGACGACTTGTATTGAATGTTGGGTTCTATCCCTGCCTGCGCGAACACCCGCCGGGAGTCCCAGTCGGTGTCCTCGGTCAGCGTGATGACCCTTTCCCTTTGGAAGTTCTCTATGGGAAAAGCTCCGCTTGAAAGGTGATTTTTCGGTAGCACCGCCAGTAGTTTATCTTCGCAAAGGGGTATCTGAATACACTTTCCGTCAATGGGCAAGCCGACGAACCCGACGTCGATTTTGCCTTTTTTTACGGCGTCGGCGATTTCCTTATAGCCGCCCCCTTTGATGACGAACTTGACGTCGCGGTTTTTTTCTTCATACCCTTTCATAAGCGACGGGAGCCAGTGGACGGCGACGCTGGTAAAGGCGCCGACGCGAATGGTCGATGCCGGCTCAGACAGCTCCTTTATTCTTTCCTGAACGGCGGTCTCGCTTCGCATCAAGTCCTTTATTACGGTAAAAAGACCGCTCCCTTTTTCCGTCAGCCTCACTCCGCCTTTGTTGCGAATAAGAACGGCAAATCCCGTTTCCTCTTCCAGCTCCTTTAATAGGTGACTGATCGCCGACTGCGTACAGCCCATTCTCTTTGCCGCTTCCGTCAGCGACCCCGTCTCCACACAGGAATAGAACGCCTTATATTGTCTGAATCCCATACCTTCCTCAATGATATTACTTTTTCTCATATATTATACATCGAAAGCAGAATAAAAGCTATCAATTACACCATTTAATAAAAAAATTATTTTCAAAAAGTTGCAAATTATCCCCAATGATAGTAATATATACGGGTAAATTAAAACAAAAGAAAATTTATATGAGAAAAATTCATATAAAGTGAGGTTGAAATGATTAGTGCAACAGTCAATGCAGGGGAGATCGTGGCGTTTTGCTTATACTTCCTGATCATTATCGGAATCGGTATTTTCTTCTTTTTGAGGGATAAGAACGTTTCCGGTGAAAAGAGCTTCTTCCTCGGCGGCAGAAAGATGAACGGTTTGGTCTCCGCTTTGTCGGCAGGGGCGTCCGATATGAGTGCGTGGGTGCTTTTGGGACTGCCCGGAGCCATCTATGCCAAAGGTGTGGGACAGATCTGGATTTCGGTGGGACTTCTTATCGGGACCATTTGCGCGTGGATATTCGTCGCGCCTAAGATCCGTAGATATTCCATTCTTGCCGGCGACTCCATTACCATTCCGCAGTACTTAACCAACCGGTTCTTTTCCAAGAGTCCCGTTCTCAGAGTGGTTTGCGCCGTTATTTTCGTGATCGTGTACTGTGTCTACGGCGCGTCCAGTATCAATGCCTGCGGGAGCCTGTTTAATACGCTGTTTGGTTTGGATGAAAGGATCGCCATGGCCATTGCTACCGTTATCATTATTTTGTACGTGTTCCTCGGCGGATACAACGCCGTTTGTTGGACGGACTTTATTCAAGGAATGTTGATGCTGGTAGCTCTGATGGCCACCCCCATCGTTGCCGCGGTTGTGTTGAATACCACCACCGTTGCCACCAGCGGCGGAGTGATGCCGGCCAACTATTACAATCTGCTTTCCAGCGGAAGTTTCGACTGGGCGAGCGTCTCTGACATCCTTACCGGTCTCGGCTGGGGTCTGGGTTACTTCGGTATGCCGCACATCATCATCAGATACTTTGGTATCAAATCGGAGCCGGAAATGAAGAAGTCTCAGATCATGGGTATTTCCTGGACGGCGATCATACTGGTTATGGCCTCCGTCGTCGGTATCGTCGGCAGACAATTTTTCGGCGAGTCCCTCGAGAGCAGCAATTCCGTCTTTATCAATATGGCGCGTCAGGTCTATCCGGTTTTCATCGGCGGTATTATCATCTCCGCCATTCTTGCCGCTTCCATGAGTACGGCGGACTCTCAGCTCCTTGCCTCGTCCTCCGCTTTTGCCTCCGACATCTACAAAACCACCATTAAAAAGAATGCCGGCGACAAAGAGGTCCTTTGGATCGGACGTATCGTCGTTATCGTCGTGTCTTTGCTTGCTTGCGGCATAGCTCTTCTCGGCTACGGCGGCGAGAAAGCCACTGTTCCTGCTTTCAGCACCATTATGAGCCTTGTTTCTGCGGCGTGGGCAGCCTTTGGCGCGGCCTTCGGTCCGGTCATCATCCTTTCCCTCTATTGGAAACGTATGAACTACAAAGGCGCCGTTGCCGGAATCATTGCCGGTTTCGTTATCGACGTACTTTGGATGATACTGTTTAATATGGAATACTACGGAATGACCAGCGCCGTGTATAATACCAACTTGTACGAGATCATCCCCGGATTTATCTGCGGTATGGTGGTTTGTATGGCGGTATCTTTGTTGACCGAAGCGCCTTCCAATGAAGAACTGGAACTCTTCGACAAAGTCAAAGCGACTAAATCGCTGTAATAAAAATTTATTTCGCATAGTTAAACCGCGCTCCGAAACCCCGGCGGCGCGGTTTTCTTTTATAAAAAAGTTGTCTGCGGCAATAAAATCTGTTATACTAGTATCCGCAAAAGTTATACTGTTTTTATCAAAAGATAAAAAAGGAGAGAAAAATGCTGTTGATTAAGAACCTTTCCTTCACCGTACAGGGAGAAGAGGGCGAAAAAACCATTCTGTGCGATATCGATTTAAGTATCCCGGAGAAAAAACTGGTTGTCGTGACCGGTCCCAATGGGGGCGGTAAATCTACCTTAGCCAAACTTATTGCCGGGGTGGAAACGCCGACGAAAGGCAATATTTTCTTTGACGGTGAGGACATAACCAACGTCAGTATTACCGACCGAGCCAAAAGGGGAATAGCCTTTGCTTTTCAACAGCCCGTTCGCTTCAAAGGGATCCACGTACTCGATCTCATCCGCATGGCGACGGGGAAGAGAATGACGGCGGCAGACGCCTGCGCCTATCTTTCCATGGTAGGTCTTTGCGCCAAGGATTATATAAACAGAGAGGTGGACGCCAGTCTTTCCGGTGGGGAACTGAAGCGTATCGAGATCGCTACCGTCATTGCGCGCAGCGCCAAGCTATCCGTCTTCGACGAGCCGGAGGCAGGGATAGACCTTTGGAGCTTTCAGAACCTTATTAAAGTTTTTCAGAAAATGCGTTCGGAGATAAAAGACAGTTCTATACTCATCATCTCCCATCAGGAGAGGATACTGGCTATCGCCGACGAGATCATCGTGTTAAAGAACGGCACGATCGACCGGCAGGGTCCGAAAGAGGAGATACTGCCTTCTCTTATCGGAACGCCGTCAGCCATCGGCTCATGCCGTAGAGAGGAAATATAAGGGAGGCTAAAAATGCAATTAAACGATCTTCAATGGAAAATTTTAGAAGAAGTAGCCGACCTGCATAAAACGCCGGAAGGCGCGTATAACATCCGTTCGGACAGCCGGTCTGCCGGACGGCAATCGACGGAAAATATCGAGATCATCCCTAAATCGGACGTCAGCGGTCTGGAAATCAGAATAAAACCGGGGACCAAAAACGAGAGCGTGCATATCCCCGTCGTTTTGACAAAGAGCGGTTTAAAAGAAGTGGTCTATAACGACTTTTATATCGGAGAGGGGGCGAACGTACTGATCGTCGCCGGGTGCGGCATCGATAACTGCGGTAACCAGGATTCCCAACACGACGGCATCCACCGCTTTTTCGTTGGCAAAAACGCCACCATTAAATACGTAGAAAAGCACTATGGCTCGGGGGAAGGCAAAGGAAAACGCATCCTCAACCCGGTGACCGAAGTATACCAGGAAGAAGGCTCCTCCGTCACTATGGAAATGGTGCAGATTAAAGGAGTGGACGACACCGACAGAAAGACCATAGCAAAACTGGGCGCAGGCGCGAAGCTGGTGGTAAGAGAACGTCTCATGACCCACGGCGAACAAAAAGCGTACAGCCTCTACGACGTGGAACTAAACGGCGACGACTCCTCTGCGGACGTCGTGTCCCGTTCCATTGCCCGTGATAACTCCTATCAAAGGTTCGACGCCAAGATCGTAGGAAATAGTAAGTGCCACGGACACACCGAGTGCGACTCCATTATCATGGACAACGGAAAAATTCTCGCCGTTCCGGCATTGGACGCCCAAAACGTCGACGCCGCCCTCGTTCATGAAGCCGCTATCGGCAAGATCGCAGGGGAACAAATCATTAAGTTGATGACGTTGGGACTGACGCAACAAGAAGCGGAAGAGCAGATCATATCCGGCTTCCTCAGATAATAATGAAAAAGTTTCAATCCGCCTTCGTTATTACTCTCTCCATCGTTTTGGCTTTTATTTGTCTTTTCGGCGTATACGCAGGTACCTATTACCGGGCGGACGAATGGGCAATATCCGAACTGGAGAGCGCGGAGACAGTGCGCGTGGAAAGAGCGGACGGGGACTATTATTTTATTCCGGAAAAGCCGACTTGCGGATTTATTTTTTACCCGGGCGGAAAAGTGGAACAGCGCGCATACGCGCCTTTACTCAAAGAATGCGCAAAGAGGGGTATTCTGTGCGTTCTTGTGCGGATGCCGGCGAACTTAGCTATCCTGAACGTCAACGGCGCGGACGGGATCGAGCGGTATCCGGAAATAGGCGCATGGTACATAGGCGGTCACTCCCTGGGCGGAGCAATGGCGGCAACCTATCTTGATAAGCATAGAGATAGATACGCAGGACTTATTTTGCTGGGTGCCTATTCCACCGCCGACTTTTCGGACGGAAAGACGGACGTTTTGTCCGTGTACGGGACAAGCGACGAAGTTTTAAACAGGGATAAATATGAAAAAAACCGCTCCAATCTCCCGAGCGATTTTACCGAAAAGGTGATAGAAGGGGGATGCCATTCCTTTTTTGGTAGCTACGGTATGCAAAAAGGGGACGGAAAGCCGACGATCTCGTGCAAAGAGCAAACGATGCTGACGGCGGAGATTATTGCGGAGTTTATTCAATCCGCAACGGTGTAGCCGGCTCTTTTCAGCGCGCCAAGCGCAGGCATAAAGTTATTTTCTTTTACAAAAACGTAATCGGTATTGTAGGTGGAGACCACGAAAATACCGATTTTTTCTTTGGCAAGTATTCCGGATATTTCTGAGAGAATGCCGATGAGGGAAAAGTCCAGTTGACCGCTTACGTAAAAACCGCGCCAGTTGTCTTCGCGCGAGAGTACGCCCGTCGGAACGGATAAGGTGGGGCAGACGAGTGACTTTTCCTCCGCCGTACTGCCGGTAAAAACGTATTCGGCGGACAGATCGATGCCGGCGTAGTCGGTAACTTTACTGACGGTAAAAAGTTGCGGTAGTGTTTTCAGTATCATTTTTCGGTCGGTTGAATTTGCGGTAAGGTTACGGTGTAGCTTTCGGAGAACACCGTGCATTGGAAGGAGACGATGGTGGTGTCCTCATTGTTAAGCGATGTGTCGCAGGTCTCTTTCAGACAGGCGCCGGTTGCCTTATCAACGTATACGTTGTAGGATATACCGATGCCGAAAAATTTCATGGAAACGTAGTAATCGTCGCAGTCTCTCTCCAAAACCGTCCCGGTAGAACGTTTCATCTTTTCGCCCTCAAATTGGGTCCCTTCGCACAGATGTTTAAAAAGGTCGGACGTCACTTCATTCAGTTCGGACAGCGCGGTATTCTTATCAGCGGTGTCGGAATAGGGGTTGTTCTGGACTTCCCACTCCTCTTGGCCGATTGCGCGTAGGTAGACGACGTAGGAGCTTTCGCTTGTCAGGTCGTAAAAGTATTCGTTTTGCTTATCCATATAATAATAGAGGTCGCCGTTCGCGCCGTAATAAAGAGCGTAGGAGTTTTCGGGGTCGATCTCCGTTTCTCCATCGTCGTTGGTCTTTTCCTCGGCTACGGTCATGGCGATGTACAGTCCGCCGTCATCGGCGATTCTTTTCAGGTTCGCGCGTATATCGTCCTCGTTGTAGCTTAAATGCAATTCCTCATCCCCTGCGTCAAAGGAAAAGCAGGCGGTGCAAAATAGGGCGAGAAAGACAGCCGTAACTAAAACCATTATTTTTTTCATTTTAATCCTCCGTTTGTGTATATTAAACCTATCTTCAAAAGATGTTTTTTTCGATTATTTCTCCGCTGAAATCGGTAATAGAGTGGAGCGGAAGTTCCGTTTTGTCGGTAAAGAGAATGGTCCTTCGGACGAAGTCCACCCGTTTCACGGTCTTGGTTTCCGTCGTATAACTACCTCCTTCTTTCCGTTTGTCTTCGGTAAAGTAGGTGACGGTCACGACGGGGTGTTCCTTTTCGTGTTCGCTGATAATACGGAGCTTTTCGTCCAGTATCTTTTTATCGTCCTCGCCGAAGTCGATCATCTCCTCCGTCGTTCTGTTGGTCTCGTCGATAAGGTCGTCGTAACCGACCAGCGCGGCAAAGGGGGAGAACTGCGCCGCACGGTTAACTCTGTCCATTTTCGGACGGGTAGGCGACTGGTGGTGAGGCATGTCGATTATATTGATATATTTTTCCGGGATCATGCTTTGTGTCCTCCTACCTGATTGTTCCTGTCCTTCATGGTTGCCCCTTCTTCCAGGTTCATTCCCTTAAGTAAAGCGTTTTTTCCGAACTTGCGCTGAATATTCACCACCGATTTTTGGCGGCGGTGTTCTCTTAATAATGCTTCTTCTTCTCTTTTTTCCCGTTTCTGTTCCTCTTCGTAATCGGTAAAGAGGTCTAATTGTAAATTCCCTTTTTTCGGAGCATCCGCCTCGGGCAGGACGTGGTTTGCCGCAATGGTGATCCGTCTGACCCAAAGGTCGCCGGCGGCGATCTTTTCGTAAAGATCCGTCGTCGCGCCTACGATGAGAACGGAAGAAGAAGTAAACCTCCCTAGGTTCACCGACCCGTGCGCCTCTTTTGGCATGGCGCGTCCGTAGTGATCGACGACGATCTCGCCTTCATAACTCTTTCCCCGTTCTTTTTCGGACAGATTGAGTGAGTCAAAGTTGACGTGCAGGACGATCTGGTCGGTAACCAGTCCCTTTTCAACAAGGTCGAGAGAAAGCGCGTCCGCCATTTCCGCAACGATCAGACCGGCTTTTTCGTGGGTGTAGGGGGAGTGGAGGACCTGACCGGAAGAAAGGCTGTTATTGACGGGTTTATAGGCGCGTATGTCCGGTATCTCCGTCGGTTCGTACCCCCAGGCGTGATCAATGAGCAGCTCCGCATTGACACCGAAGAGCTTATAGAGCAGATCTTCGTTTATGGTGGAAATGAGAGCAACGTCGCCCATGGTGAACATATTATGTTCCTGCAGTCTTCTGGCTGTCCCCGGTCCCACGCGCCAGAAGTCCGTTAAAGGCTTATGCGCCCATAGCTTTTCCCGATAGCTCCTCTCGTCCAGTTCGGCGATGCGTACGCCGTTCTTATCCGGCGGAATATGCTTTGCCACGATATCCATGGCGACTTTGCAAAGGTAGAGATTGGTGCCGATCCCGGCGGTGGCGGTTATTCCCGTCGTGTGCAGCACGTCCAGGATCATTTTCATGCAAAGCTGGCGTGCCGTCATGTTGTACATGGACAGGTATTTGGTTACGTCGATAAAGACTTCGTCAATGGAGTAGACGACGATGTCCTCTTCCGAAACGTACTTTTTATAGATATTATAGATTTGACTGCTGATTTTCATATACTGCGCCATTTGCGGCGTAGCGGCGATAAAATCAAGTTCTAACGACGGGTCCTTTTTCAGTTCGGAATCGAGATAGCTCTTTCCGGAAAAGGGCTGATTGCGGCGAGCGTATTTCCGCTGAGCGTTGATCTCTTTTACACGCCGGATGACCTCGAACAGACGGGCGCGACCGGAGATGTCGTAGGCCTTTAAAGAAGGGGAGACGGCAAGACAAATGGTTTTTTCGGTGCGCGAAACGTCCGCCACGACCAAGTTGGCGTCTAAGGGATCCAGTCCGCGCAAGACGCACTCGACCGAGGCGTAAAAAGATTTAAGATCGATAGCGAGATAAATATGGTCTTTCATGTATGTAATAAATATACCATATTTGCGTAAAAAATGGAATAGATTTTTTGCTTGAAACTTATCTGGTCATCTCGGCAATTTTAGCGGAGAGTACGTCGGAGAGGATGCTCTGACCTTTCGCCGCCGGATGAACGCCGTCGCCGCTGATCGCTCTTGCGGAAAACTCTCCCGCGCCCTTGTTCATGGGGACGTCGGTGTTGATAAAAGCGTCGGCGTATTTTTTGGCGACCGCCTCCGCCTTTTCGATAAAGATATCGACGTCGGAGCGCATCTCGTCGTGCTTGCCGTGCGGATCGGGTGTCAGATAGGGGGAGAGGAGAATGATTTTAGCTCCGGTATCCCGTTTGAGATCGGTCAGCAGTTTAATTAAGTTCTCTTCGTACTGCTCGGGGGTGGTGGGGTCGTTGTTGTCGTACTTTCTCCACACGTCGTTGATACCGATCATAATGGTAACGACGTCCGGTTTCAGATCGACGAAGTCCTTTTTGTACCGCTTCAGTAGGTCCCACGTCCTGTCGCCGCTGATGCCTCTGTTATAAAAGTCGTATTTAAAAAATCCCAGTCCTTCTTTGAGAACCAATTTTCTGGCTGTTTTTTTGGTATATCCCGTAAGTCCGTGCAAAAATCTCCTGTTTCTACCGGCATCGGTAATGGAGTCGCCCTGGAACAAAATCCTGATTTTTTTCATGGTGCGTTAAGCCCTCGTTTGTATTATTATACAGTTTAACGGTTTTAAATATGCCGTTTTCATTATTTTATCACATTTTCCGTACTCTTGCAAATAAATTTCCGTAATTAAGGTACATATAACATTTCATAAAGAAAGCAAAAAAATACAAAAAGTGAGAAAAATTTGTTGACGAGGGAAAAAATTAGGTTTATACTGAGAGCATGAAAAGAAATACCGCATTTTATTTTAGCTTTTATTACTTTTTCGGAGCCAATAAATAATATCGGTTGTTTTTTTGATGCGCAAGACAAAACCCAACAAGTAAATGACCGAAAAAAACATCGGTCATTTTTTTATAAAGTAAGGAGAAAACAGTATGATCATCGTTGTAAAAAAAGGCAGTGAAAAGAAGCAGGTAGACAACCTACTGAAATGGATAAAAAATCAGGGGTTAAAAGTCGATATCAGCGTAGGCGATAACTCCACCGTTATCGGTCTGGTCGGCGACACGTCGAAGATAGACATCGACCTCGTTCATTCCATGGATATCGTCGAAACGGTAAAACGTATCCAAGAACCTTATAAATGCGCCAACAGGAAGTTCCACCCCGAGGACACCATCGTCAACGTGGGCGGACATAAATTCGGCGGCAAAAACTTCCAGATCATCGCCGGACCCTGTTCCATTGAGTCGGAAAAACAGATCATCGGCATTGCCGAAGCGGTCAAGAAAGCGGGCGCAAACCTGCTCCGCGGCGGCGCGTTTAAGCCGCGTACTTCCCCCTATGCCTTCCAGGGATTGAGAGAGGACGGACTGCAACTCCTTCTGAAAGCCAAACAGGAAACGGGGATGCCCATCGTAACCGAGCTTATGAGCGTCCGCCATATAGACTTATTTAAGGACGTCGACCTGGTACAGATCGGCGCAAGAAATATGCAAAACTTCGAGCTGCTGAAAGAAGTGGGCAGAATGGGCAAGCCGGTGCTACTTAAAAGAGGACTGGCCAACACCATAGAAGAATGGCTGATGAGCGCGGAATACGTCATGAGCGAAGGGTGCAAGGATATTATCCTTTGCGAGCGCGGTATTCGAACCTACGAGACGTTCACAAGAAACACCCTCGACCTGTCCGCAATACCGCTCCTGAAAGAGCTGACCCACCTTCCTATCATTGTCGACCCCAGCCATGCGTCGGGACTGTCGCGCTTGGTTAAACCGCTGTCGCTTGCCGCCGTTGGCGCAGGTTCGGACGGACTTATGATAGAGGTCCACAACGATCCGCAACACGCCCTTTGCGACGGAGCGCAGTCCATTAAGCCGGACGCCTTTGCCGATATCGTAAGCCGCATCGACGTTATGCTGCCGCTGGTTGATAAAGTGAGGTCGTAATAATGAAGGTAGGTATCGTCGGATTGGGACTGATGGGCGCGTCGCTGGGAAAGGCCATCCGCGCAAAAGAACTAGGTACGGTTTTCGGAACGGACCTTTCCGAAGACGTCATGCTGAAAGCTAACCTTGTGGGTGCCATTGACTGCGTTTTGGATACCGAAAACGCCCAGGAACTGGACGTTCTGGTTGTTTCCGTCTACCCGAGGAACTTCGGGGAGGTGGCAAAAAAGTATCTGCCTTATCTAAGGTCCGGCGCAACCGTGATCGACTTTTGCGGCATAAAGAGAGAGGTCTGTGAGGAGATGAAAAGGTTATCCGAGCAGTACGAAGAAATCAACTTTATCGGCGGACACCCCATGGCAGGGAGAGAGTTCAGCGGAATAGAACGATCGCTTGCTACCCTTTTTGAAAAGGCGTCGATGATCTTCGTTCCCGTTCGCGCCGATATTTTCTGCGAACAAAAGATGAAGGAGTTTTTCCTCTCCCTCGGCTTTGCCGAAGTGGTTTTTTCCACGCCGGAAATTCACGATGCCATTATCGCCTTTACTTCCCAGTTATGCCACATCGTTTCCAACGCCTTTATCAAGAGTCCTACGGCACTGCAACACCACGGTTTTTCCGCCGGGAGCTACCGCGACCTGACCCGCGTTGCGCGACTTTCGCCGGAGATGTGGAGCCAACTTATGATGGACAACCGCGATAAACTTTCCTTTGAATTAAAGACGCTTATTAGCAATTTAAAGAAGTATTCGGACGCGCTGGACAGTGGGGACGAAGAGGAATTAAAGAGACTGCTTGCGGAAGGAAACGAACGGAAACTGACCATTGACGCGAGGAAGAAGAAATGAGACTGACCATTCACGCATCCAAAGTATACGACATCGTTTCCTATGACCGGTTCGATAATCTGAATAAGGAAATGAAAGCAGTAACCGGGAAAAAAGTACTGATCGTGACCGACGACAACGTCGCACCCCTGTATCTTGGCGAGGTTAAAGCGTCGCTTAATAACTTTGAAACTCACGAAATTATTTTACCTCACGGCGAAAAATCGAAGTCGGTGGAGAATTATTTAGCGATCATAAGCTATCTTGCCGATGCCGGCTTTTCGCGCAGTGACTGCGTTTTAGCCCTCGGCGGCGGAGTCGTAGGGGATATCGCCGGGTTTGCCTCGGCGACTTATATGCGCGGAATATCTTTCGTGCAGTGTCCCACCTCCTTTCTTGCCATGATTGATTCTTCGGTCGGCGGTAAAACGGCGGTTGATCTGCCCCAGGGGAAGAACTTACTGGGAGCTTTTCATCAGCCGGACCTCGTTTATATCGCATTATCCACCCTCCGTTCCCTTCCCGAACGAGAGGTGATTTGCGGCATGGGCGAAGCGGTCAAATACGCCTTTTTATCGACGTCCGTTACCAAACGGTTGTTGGAAAAGGGGATGACCGAGGACCTTGTTTTCCGCTGCCTGAAAATAAAAGCGGAGGTAGTCGAAGGGGATGAATTCGACACGGGCAGGAGAGCTATACTCAACCTCGGACACACCATCGGACACGCCATCGAACAGCTGTCCTCTTTTACCCTTTCTCACGGCGAGTGCGTGGCGAAAGGAATCGCGCAGATCATAAAAATGTCGGCGGTAAGGTTCGGGCTGAGCAGAGAGGAAGTTCAAGAAATGGAACAATTGGTCGGGTTATCGGGAGCTGACCTCGATCCCGTCTATCCGTTAAGCGACATTCTCGCCCAAACGGCGCATGATAAAAAGAAAGAAAACACCGGCGTAAGGTTCGTACTTATTAAAAAAATAGGGGAAACGGAACGCGTACTGCTCACCCCGGCGCAGGCAAGGGAGTTGCTTATATGAACGTAACTGTTTCTCAAACGCAATACTACGGAGAAACGATTGCCGTTCCCTCCAAGTCGCACGCTCATAGATTGCTTATTGCCGCGGCGCTGAAAAAGGGCGAAACGGTGATAAAAAACATCGGAGAATCCGACGACGTACTTGCAACGGCGCAGTGCCTGTGCCAAATGGGCGCGACCGTCACGGTAGAGAAGGGAGAGGCGCGAGTAAGCGGTATTTATCAGGTAAAAAAAGGGGGCAATCCCGACGCGTGCGAAAGCGGTTCAACGCTGAGGTTTCTTATGCCCGTCGCCGCCGCTTTGGGGGCGGAGTGTACCTTTACGGGTAAGGGCAGACTGTTTGCCCGTCCCAGCGAGGAACTATGTAGAGTACTAAAAGAAAAGGGCGCCTATTGCGATGGAAAGACCGTCCGGGGACAAATCGTCGGCGGCGAATACGAAATTGACGCCACGATCAGTTCCCAATACCTGTCCGGACTTCTTTTTGCACTGCCCCTTCTTGCCGAGGACAGCAAAATAATTCTGCGCGGCGAGCCGGTCAGTAAAAACTATATCGACATGACGCTGGACGTGCTTAAAAGGAGCGGTATTTCTTTTGAAAAAACGCCCTATGGGTTTTTCGTTCCGGGTAGACAACAGTATAAACTCCCCGACCTGGTGGAATGCGAAGGAGACTGGTCGAGCGCCGCTTTTATGTTGGCGGCCGGAGCCGTAGGAAAGAAGGTATCGGTACGGGGACTGGATATAAAGTCGCTCCAGGGTGATAAAAAAATCATTGACGTTCTGCGCCTTTCGGGAGCTAAGGTAAACGTCCAAGGTCAAAGCGTGTCCGTAGAAAGGGGAGAGAACAAGCCCTTCGAGGCGGATATAGAAAACATCCCCGACCTTGCCCCCATCCTTGCCGTGGTGGCGGCAGGATGCACCGGAGTAAGCAGATTGCTCCACGTCCATAGATTGAAGATCAAAGAAAGCGACAGGCTGGAAGCGATCAAAGAAACGTTATCCGCGGCAGGAATAACCGCAAAAGAGGAAAACGACACCCTTATTATAGAGGGTGGGAACCCAAAGTGCGGAAACTTCGACGGGAAGAACGATCACCGCATGGTGATGAGCGCGGCCATACTGGCAGGGGGGGCGAAAGGGGACTCGACCATTACAGACTGTGAGGCTGTCAAAAAGTCCTATCCCGGTTTCTTTGAGGATTATAAAAAAATAGGAGGCATCGTTCATGTCGATTTGGAAGGGTAAACACCTTTCGGTGGAGATATTCGGTACGTCGCACGGCGATCGCATCGGGGTACGGTGCGGTGGTTTTCCGGCCTTTTCGGTAGACGAAGAGGGCTTGCAAAAGTTTCTTACTCGTCGTCAGGGCGGACAGGGCTTCGGCTCTACTACGCGTAAAGAGAGCGACAAGCCGGAGTTTATTTGGAGCAAGGACGGTAAAATTGAGGCGTCCATTCCCAACAGCACCAAGCGCAGTTCCGACTACGACAACCTGTACGCCAAACCCAGACCCTCGCACGCCGATTACTGTTCTTATGTCAAGGACGGCACGCTGGACTATGCCGGAGGGGGACGGTTTTCCGGACGGCTCACCGCCCCGTACTGCGTGGCAGGGGGGCTTGCCAAACAGTTTTTGGAGAGCAAAAATATCCGCGTTTACGCCTATCTGTCACAGGTGGGAAAGGTAAAAGGCAGAGGGTACGCCGAGGGGGTTACGGAAAAGGAGATAGCATCCATTGAAGGCTTCCCGTCGGTGGATAAGAAAAAGGAAATGGCAGAGGAGATCGAGCGCGCGCGTGTTTTACTCGACAGCGTCGGCGCGGTGTGCGAATGCGTAGTATACGGTTTACCTGCCGGGGTCGGGAATGATTACTTCGAGGGGTTGGAAGGGAAGATATCCCAACTGCTTTTTGCCATCCCCGCCGTCAAGGGCGTGGAATTCGGGAGCGGTTTTGACCTGGCGGCCATGCATGGGAGCGAGGGGAACGATCCCTTTTATTACGACGACGGAGAGGTGAAAACAAGCACCAATCACGCCGGGGGGATCAACGGCGGAATCAGTAACGGAATGCCGATAACTTTGCGCGTTGCGTTTCGTCCCACGCCCTCCATTGGAATGCAGCAGCATACCGTGGACCTTATAACAAAACAAAATACAACGATAAAAATCGAAGGCAGACACGACGCCTGCGTTGCCGTAAGGGCGGTACCCGTTGTGGAGAGCGCGGTGGCACTTGCACTACTTGATGAAGGAGATTATTATGAAAATTGAAGAACTGAGAAAGAAGATCGACTGTATCGACGACGAATTGTCCAAGCTCTACGTGGAGAGAATGTCGGTCAGTAAACAGATAGGCGAAGTCAAGGCGCGCGAACATCTGCCCGTAAACGTCTCTAAACGGGAGAACGACATTTTGGCGCGTATCTGCAAAGGGGTGGACGAGGATAAGATCATCTACCTTAAACAGCTTTACGACGAGATATTCTTGCAGAGTAAAAACTATCAAAGTAGTTTACGCGAGGAGAGTTCTCCTACCGTTAATAAAATACGAGAAGTTCTCAGTGACGAACGCAAGAGCTTCCCTATCAGCGCGACGATCGCCTGCCAGGGCGTGGAAGGGGCGTACAGCGGCATGGCGGCAAAACACCTCTTTCAGATCACCGACATCACCTATTTCAAAAACTTCGAGGGGGTGTTCAACGCCGTGGAAAAGGGTCTGTGCGACTATGGCGTTCTGCCCATAGAAAACAGCACCGCCGGTTCCGTTCTGCCGGTATACGACCTGATGAAAAAGCACAACTTTTATATAGTAAAAAGCATCCGCTTGCCCATCAATCACTGCCTTGCGGCTAAGGAGCCAAATAAAAAGATTACGAAGATCATCACCCACGAACAGGCACTGATGCAGTGTGCGGAGTTTATTAAGAAGACGGGCGTTCCGGCAACCGCCGTGGAGAATACCGCCGTCGCCGCGCAAATGGCGGCCAATAGCGAAGAGAACATCGCGGCAATTTGCAGCGTGGACTGCGCCAAGCTGTATAACCTGAGCGTAGTGGAAGAAAACGTGCAGGACGCCGATTTCAACTTCACACGGTTTATTTGCATTTCCAATAAGCTGCGCATTTTTAAGGGCGCCGATAAAATAAGCGTCATGACAGCTTTGGAGCATAAGGTAGGGAGCCTGAACACCTTGCTCAGTCGCTTCTATACCCAGGGACTCAACCTGACCAAACTGGAGTCGCGTCCGGTAGGGGGCAGGGATTTTGAATTCATGTTCTACTTCGATTTCGAGGGGGACGTGGAAAGTAAAGGACTACTTAACCTGCTGGCAGACCTGGAAAACAGCTCGGACAAATTCGTCTTTTTGGGTAGCTATAAAGAAACCATCTGACAAACCGGGGGAGCATATGAAATTACTGATACTAAACGGACCCAACCTCAATATGCTTGGGATAAGAGAACCCCATCTGTACGGGAAAAGCGATTATAAAACGCTGATTAAAACGGTACGCGCCCACGCGAAAGAAAGGGGGATAAAGGTCAAATGCCGGCAATCCAACTACGAGGGGAAGCTGGTTACCTGGATACAAAAGGCATATAAAAAGTGCGACGGCATCATCATTAACGCCGGAGCCTTGACCCATACCAGCGTGGCAGTCCTGGACGCGCTCAAGAGCGTCGGTATCCCCACGGTGGAAGTACACCTGACCGACATCCACTCCCGGGAGGAATTCCGTAATTTCAGCTACGTCAGTTTATACGCTCAAAAAGTCATCGTCGGCAAAGGCATCGACGGCTACAAAGAAGCAATAGATTTTTTCTGTAAATAATAACCTCATTTAAATTATAAAAGAATACCGAACAAGCGTCGGTATTCTTGACAACCAATACTATGCAATGTATAATATGATATAAAGAACAGTATATGAGAGGAGAAGATGGACGCGCAGTTAAAAAAAGGATTGCTGGAGATATGCGTACTTTCTGCGATCGAAAGAGAGGAGTCGTACGGGTATAAGATCATTTCCGATCTGGAGCCGTACGTCGTCATTTCCGAATCTACCCTCTATCCCATTCTTCGGCGGCTGGAACAGAGCGGAGCGGTGACGACCAGGAACGTGGAATATAACGGACGGCTCAGACGGTATTTTTCCATTACGCCGATCGGGAGAGAAAAAGTAAAAGACTTTATTGATTCCATGTCGGAATTTGACAGGATAAAAAAATTCATATTGCGAGGTAAAAGTTATGACCTATAAAAAATGGGAGCGCAGGCTGAAGAGTCGACTGCATTCGCTCTCGCGTGACGAACGGGATCGTGCGCTGGAATACTATCGTGAGATGCGCGATGAAATGTCCTTTAACGGCAAGTCGGAAGAAAAGATAATTGCCGAACTCGGCTCGCCGGAAAGTTGTGCGAGGTCCGTTTTGGCGGATAGAGAAACGCAGCCGACTACGAGGAAAAAGGGCGGGTACTCCTTTGCGGAAGTAATCGGACTTATTTTTTTCACCATTATTTTGGTAGTGCCACTTTCGGCGGTACTTATTTCCGTTATTGTGGCAATGGGTGCTTGCAGCCTGGTGGGCGTTGCGGCGAGCCTTGGCGGAATCGCCTTTGCGATAGGGTATCCCATTTATATCGGCGGCGGAACGATCGGCATTGCCGGCATCGGACTTGGCATAGCGGCAAGCGGCGTCGGATTGCTCCTTTTCGTCGGGTTTGCCCTTGTTACTAAATATGCGGCCATCCTTTTTGGGAAATTTATTCGGGCCATCTACAAGCGGAGGTAAACATGAAAAAAGCGTTACTTATTATTGCCATCATAGGTGCTTGTCTCCTCGTTGCGGGGGGCGCGATATTCGTTGCGACGATGTCGAAAAACAATTGGGACTTCAGTGAGATCGCCGGAACGGAACTGGAACAAAAGACCTATTCCGTCGAGGCGGAGGGGATAAGCGGCGTTAACATCCAGTCCGGGACCATTGAGATAATTTATTGTCAAGTAGACGGAGAAAGCATCACCGTAGACTATTGCACCGTACTAAACAAAAAGGGAAGCGTTGTAACCGACTATGAATGCACCGTGACAAACGGCGTTTTGACGGTAAAGGAAAAGAACTATCCTTCCTTCTTTACCACGACCATCGGCGCAAAAGTGGTGGTAAAAGTCCCCAAAGAAAAAGTCATGGCGGTCACCTTACAAACAAGCACCGGAAAGCTGACTTTCGGGGAAAAGGGGGATGAGATCAGCTTAACCAAATTATCCTTGCAAACAAGTACGGGCAGGTTGCAAGTTTCCGGAAACGTAACTTGCGCAGGAGAGGTTACTTTAGAAACAAGCACGGGCAGACTGCAATGCGAGGGGACTATCAACGCGCCGAGCGTCTCTATGACCGTTACTACCGGAAGAATGGTAATCAGCGCGCCCATAAAAACAAGCGTTCTTCGCCTTACCGCAAGCACGGGAGACGTCGAGTGCGCCGGACCTATAGACGCAACGGAGACCAAAGTGGAAACTTCGACGGGGGACGTCGAACTGACGATGGAAGGAAAGAAAGAGGACTATACCTACACCTATTCCGCGTCCACCGGTAAAAGCAACGTCTCTTCTTACGTCGGCGGAGAAAAGACCGTCAGCGTCACCGTTTCGACGGGAGATATCGAGCTATCGTTCAGTAAATAAAATTATTCTGTAATAGCAATCGGCAAAAAAGCTCCTTTTCGGGTAAACCGACGGGGAGCTTTTTTATTATTATTTTGCCGCAAAAAAATAACGGCTTTTTTGTCTTAGACCGCGGACGAATGGGAAAAATAAGAACGGGATCGAAAATTAAACATGGCAAAAAAGCAATACGATTATTTGGTGGTAGGGAGCGGACTCTTCGGAGCGACGTTTGCATTTGTTATGGCGGAAAAGGGAAAAAAGGTCCTCGTAATGGAAAAAAGAAACCATATCGGGGGCAACGCCTATACCGAAACGATAGACGGAATCAACGTCCACAGGTACGGACCGCATATCTTTCACACGTCGGATAAGGATGTGTGGGCGTTCGTCAGGCGCTTTGCCGAGTTTAATAATTTTGTCAACAGTCCGCTGGCTTCTTACCGAGGGGAGCTGTGGAATCTTCCTTTTAATATGAATACCTTTTATCGGCTTTGGGGGACGGCAACGCCGGAAGAAGCCCAAAAAAAATTGGCAAGTCAGATAGCTCAGTTGAATATCGCCGAGCCGAAAAATTTAGAAGAACAGGCGCTTATCTTGGTCGGTCCGGACGTCTACGAAAGGTTCGTCAAAGGGTATACGGAAAAGCAGTGGGGGCGAAAGTGCATCGACCTTCCGGCGAGCATTATCAAGCGGCTGCCGTGCAGGTTTACCTTCGACAATAACTATTTTACCGACCGCTATCAGGGGGTGCCTATCGGCGGATATACCCCCATGGTGGAGAAAATGCTAAAAGACGTCGACGTTATCACCGGGGTCGATTATTTTGATTGCAAGGAGGGGGATTTCTACGCAAAGAAAACGGTCTATACCGGGATGATCGACCGGTTTTTCGGGTACGTCTACGGGAAACTGCAATATCGTTCCCTTTTTTTTGAAACAAAAACGATAAATCAGCCAAACTATCAAGGTGTGGCGGTAATCAACTACACCGACCGCCACGCGCCCTATACGAGGATTATTGAACACAAACACTTCGAGTTCGGGACGCAGGACAGGACTGTAATCAGCTTCGAGTACCCTGCCGAGTGGAAAGAGGGAATGGAGCCGTACTACCCAATCGGCGACAAAAGGAATACTGCCTTGTACCGTAGGTACGCCGATCTCGCTCGCTCCCGTACGGACGTTATTTTCGGCGGAAGACTGGGGGCATACCGGTATTACGACATGGACAGGGTAATACGGCTTGCGCTTGACCTGGGGAAAAAAGAACTGTCAAATAGAGGAGAATAAATGACGACAACTATTCGGGGAATACCCGTTGTATATGCGGTCAACGATAATTACGCGCCCTATGTGGACGTGAGCATCCGTTCGCTGGAAAAAAACGGAAAGGGCAAGTTCGACGTCTACGTCTTCCATACGGGGCTGACTGAAGGCACGGTAAATAAACTAACAAGGTCAAACGACGTCGTTACCGTTACCTGCCTGGACGTGACGGACAGGATAGAAAAGGTCCGCGGAGAACTGTACACGCACGGGTATTTCAGTCGGGAAATGTATTACCGCATATTGATTGCCGACGTCTTGTCCGAGTATGATAGGGCGATTTATCTCGACGCAGACACCGTTATTTTAGGCAACCTTGCGGATTTATACGACGTTGAACTGGGGGACGACTACGTTGCCGCCTGCAGAAATCCCATGCACAAAAAGATGTACAGGTACGTAAAAGAAAGGTTGAAACTCAATCCGCACCTCTACGTCAACTCCGGTGTTATGGTCATAAACTGCCGCCTGTTCAGGGAGGAGAACGTCCGGCAAAAGTTCTTTTCCGAACTAAGTAACCGGGGGCAACTACTTTACCCCGATCAGGACCTGATTAATTTGGTATGCTCGGGAAGAATAAAGTATCTTCCGATTGAATGGAACTATTTATGGCACTTTGAAAGGTTGGAAAAGACGGCGAGAAGCGAATTACGACTGCTGCCCGGCGAAAGAGAGGAATATTTCCGCGCCGCCCAAAAAATATCCGTCCTGCACTTTACCGGGGACAAAAAACCGTGGCATTATACCGCTATTATGCGCGCGGAAAAGTTTTGGGAATACGCCGCAGAAAGCCCATTTTACGGCGAACTATCTGCCGACCTTCATAAAAAGAACGGGGACCTTACTAAATATAAATTCGAGTTTTTGCGCGTGACGAAAACGGGGTTACTCTTTACCTGTTCCGTCTCCACGGTAAAAAAGGAATGTTTCGGCGTGATATGTAACGGCAACGTCCTTATGCCGGAATTCGTCCACAAAATAAACACCGTCGCAAACGACGTTCTGGTGACGAAGTCCGTATACCGCTTCGAGGTAAAAAGGGAAGAGATAACAGGGAAGGGAGCGACGATCTATCTTACGGAGAACGGAAAGAGTAGGATGTTCGAGTACGGGCGTTCCTTTCCGCTCAACGGACATTCCCGTTCCTATTTTTCCTACCGGAACGACTTTCTTATCTATCGGGAAAAGAAAGGGCTTATCTTGAAAAAAAGCTCCTTTATAAGGAGAGCGATTTTTGAGATAAAGTATCTTTGGCAGCTGGCGCAGTCGGACAAACGGGACAAAAAGACCATTCCTGCGCGGTGGTTTTATTTTCTGACGAGGTGGGCGTTTCCCAAAAACATCTGGCTGTTTTCGGACAGACCGAACGTCGCCGGGGACAACGGCGAGGCACTTTTTCGTTACGTTAGTAAAAAGGTCCCCAAAAAGGAAATGCGTCCCTATTTTATCATTGACAAAAAGGCGGACGACTATCGCAGACTAAGAAAGTACGGAAAGGTGGTAGGAATGCAGACAACGAGGCACAAAATACTCCTTCTTCACGCCCGGGGCGTTGCGCTTTCCCAAACGGACTATTCCCTTTTTTCGGCATTTTGGGAAAACGCCGTAAAGGATATTTTGTATAAAAAGAAGAAAGTTTTTTTGCAACACGGCGTGACCAAAGACGACGTTTCTCACCTTTATTCAAGGTACAATCAGGGGTTCGATCTATTTATTACGGCGGCATATCCGGAGCAAGCGAGCATCCTTAATAACCCCAATTACGGCTGTGATAAAACGGTGGCGAAGCTGACAGGCTTTCCTCGCCACGACCTATTGAAAGAGGGCAAAGAAAAGGTGATAGTAGTGTCGCCGACGTGGCGGAGGTATTTATTAAAAGATACGGAAACGGGGGAGCCGATCGACAGCTTTACCGAATCGGAATACTATAAAAAATACCATGCCCTGCTGTCCGACAGTCGATTGTGGGAAAGGGTAAAAAAGGCAGGGTACAGACTGCTTTTCGTTCCCCACGACAAAATGGAAAAGACCATACCTTTTTTTGAAGATATCCCCGGATTGGAAATTGTCGGAAGAAAAAACCGCTCCTATGCCGACCTCTTTTCCGAGAGCGCGTTTATGGTGTCCGATTATTCGTCTAACACCTTTGAATTCTCCATTTTAAAAAAGCCCATCGTCTATTTCCAGTTTGACAAAGAGGAGTTTTTCCGCTCGCACACCTACGAAAAAGGGTACTTCGATTACGAAAAGGACGGTTTCGGAGCGGTCTGTACCACAGTAGATGGGGTGGTGGACGCCGTTATTAAAGGAATAGACAGCGGTTGCGAGATAGAGGAAAAGTACGAACAAAGGATATCCTCCTTTTACGCTTTCGGCAACGAAGGCAATTGTAAACGGGTGTACGAAGCAATACGGGAATTGCTAAGGGGGGAAGAATGAGCCTGTTTTTATCCATTATCATCCCTTGCAAGGACCTGTCCGGCTATATTCAGCGATGCTTACAGTCAATTATGTTGCAGAATGGCGAAGGCGTCGAAGTTATCTGCGTTGACGATGGAAGTAAGGACGATACGGTCTCCATTTTGGAACAAACGCCGGGTGTTATCGTCCTTCGTTCGGTCGGGGGGGTGTCGGCGGCAAGAAATACCGGACTGGACAGGGCAAAAGGCGAGTGGGTCTGGTTTGTCGACGGCGATGATGAAGTTGCCCCCGGGGCAATAGAAGGTATACGCCGTTGCAATAAAGAGGCGGACTGCATTTATTTTAGCGCAGAGGTAATAAATCACCATATCAGGCGGCGCCTTGCCGATATCACTTTATCGGACGAAGTTATTACTAAACCCCTGCCGCAAATGCTTCGTGACTACAATAAGCCGTACGTCTGGAACGGTATTTTTTCCAGGCGGTTTTTGGCGGAAAAGGGTATCAGGTTCCCTAAGGGTCTGACGGTGGGGGAAGATATGAGTTTCCAGATGCAGGTCTTTTTGAACGCCGACAAAGTGGCTTTTTCCTCGGATATAATTTACAGGTATCACTACCTTGAAAGGGAAAGCGCGATGAAAGGGGCGGAAGGGAAAAGGGACGCGTTAAACCATATCGCCATAGTGGACAACGTGTTTGACGCAATCAAGTACCCATCCCTACCCTTGTCAAAGAGAAAATTACTGGGGGAGTGGGCGTTTGATTTTGCGGTAAAAGGCGCGGCGGACGGGGAGACGATTGCTATGGTGGGCGCGATTGTGCGCAAGTACCGCGTCGCTGCGGAAAGCGTAAAAAACCGGCTTAAATCAAGGGTGCTTCGTTCAAAATTATTATGTGGATTATATATAAAAGCAAAGGGGGTGTCAGATGAATCGTTTAGCCGAGCTTATTCTGAAAGACGGTCCGCTCTACGTTAAAGGGGACGGCCTATCTTTTTGTAGTTATTTCGGCGCGTTGTCCTGCGAGGAGATAGCATTGTTTACCGATATACGCCGGTTGACGGCGAGGATAGAAACGACGGGGGAGAGCGAACTATTTCTTTGGCACCTTTTCGGTAGCGCGCGTCTTCTTGCAAGCAAGAAAGGAACGGGTAGGGTGGAGATAGAGTTTCCCCTGCCCGAAAAGGGCATGCTTTATTTGACCGTCCGAACAAGCGGAAAGGTGACGGGTGGCGGCTACTACGTTGCGGAGCCTCAAAAAAATAAGGTCTCCGTTGCCGTCGTTATTTGCACCTATCACAGAGAGGAGTACGTAAAAAGGAACGTCGAAAAACTGGTCGGTTGCGATAAAGGGATCGCAGGAGTGTACGTCGTAGATAACGGGAGAACGTTGGAAGAAGGGGACCTTCCGGGAGCCAACCTTATCCCCTCGCGGAACTTTGGCGGAAGCGGCGGCTTTTGCCGAGGCATGGCGGAAGTAGCTAGGGAAAAAAAGTTCACGCACCTCCTTCTTATGGACGACGATATTACTTTTGAAACAGAGTCGATAAAGCGTATAGTGTCCTTTCTAACCTATCTGAAAGACCCGGACGCAACCGGGATAGGGTCGTCAATGCTTATTGAGGAGCAACCGACTGTCCAGTATGAATTGGGCGGAAAATGGGACGGCGACAGACTGCGCGGACTGAAAAGGGGGATAGACCTGTCTACAACGAAAGGATTGGTAGCAAACGCAGGACATATTGACGCCGACTACGCCGCTTGGTGGTGCTGTTGCCTGCCTGTTAGCGCGATCGAGAAAGTCGGCTACCCCTTGCCCCTTTTTATAAAAAACGACGACGTCGAGTACGGCATTCGTTCCGGACTGAAGTGGGCGTTTCCGTCGGGCGTCGGGGTGTGGCATACCTCTTTTGAAAGGAAGTATTCGCCTGCGCTGGAATACTATATCAAGCGCAACGAACTGATCGTCGATTGCCTGACGAGGGAGAAAAAGGCGGCGCTGAAAAAGCTCCTTCGCTCGGTCGCTCTGCAATTGGTGCAACAGCGGTACTTTGTCATTCCCTACATTTTAAAAGGGTACGAGGACTTTTTAAAAGGTCCGATCTACCTTGCGGAAGTGGACGGAGAAATGTTGAACGCCGCCATTCTTTCCACCCAGCCAAAGCCACTTAGCAAAGCGGAACTGGAAGAAATGGGGTATGACCTAAGGAAGATAGGACACGCTAAAAGGCGCAGTAAGTTGTGGCAGGTGGTAACGCTGAATGGACAATTATTGCCTACCTTTTTGTACGAAAAGGAAGGACGAACGCGGATAGTTAATAGTACCGATTGTCCGCCGAGGGACTTTTTCGGAGCCAAAAAAACGGTGCAGTATAACCCTTATACGCAAACGGGATTTATTACCGAGCAAGATAGAAGTAAAATTATTTCCACGTCGTGGCAACTAATGAAAATGGCTGTAAAACTGTTTTTTTCATACAGGAGAAAATGTAAGGAATATAGAGAATGGGCTCCTTATTTAATGACTTTGGAATACTGGGAGGAGAAATGGAAGAAATAAAAAAAATTCGCGTAGCGCAGATTGTGGGTGATTCCACCTGCGGAGGCGTGATAAGTTGCCTTATGAATTATTACCGCAATATGCCAACCGACGTTACCTTTGATTTTTTTACCTACGGTCCGTCGGACTACGATGAGGAAATACGTTCTATGGGCGGCGAGGTCATCTATTTTCCGAAGGTGTTTCGATTCGGGGCGGCGGTGGACTTTCTGAGCGACCTTCTTGTCGGCTACGACATAGCCCACGTTCACATGACTACGTTGTCCCTTGTCGGGCTTATTGCTGCAAAGAACGCCGGCGTCGGGGTACGTATCTGTCACGCCCACTCTACGACCGACAGACAGGAAGGGTACCGGGCGGCGATAAAAGAACTGCTTCGCTATCCGACCAGGTGCTTTGCTACCGATAGGATGGGGTGTAGCGAAAGGAGCTGCCTATGGCTGTTCGGACCTGTTTCGGCAACGGTACTTCATAACGCTATTGACCTGGAGCGTTTCGTTCCGCAAAAGAACAGGGCGACGCTACGTAAAAAAATGGGATTGGACGGGCGTTTCGTATACGGGTTCGTCGGGAGATTCGAGCGGCAAAAGAACGTTCCTTTCTTGCTCCGCGCTTTCGCATACGTCGTGGCAAAAGAACCCGATTGCGCGCTTTTACTCGTAGGAAGCGGCAGTAAGAAAAGGGAAATCGAGAGCTTGATTGAAGAATACGATTTGACAGGCAACGTCCTTATCATGCCGGAAAGTAAACGGGTGGAAGAATACTACGCAGTCATGGACGTATTCACCCTGCCTTCTCTATTCGAGGGGCTACCTTTGGTTGCCGTCGAGGCGCAGGCAATGGGACTACCGTGCCTACTATCCGACCGAATCACTCCCGAGGTGTCTTTGGGGGGCGTATGTCGGTTTTGCTCGGTCAGCGACGAAAGGGTCTGGGCGGAAGCCATGCTCGCCGCAAGCGCGTTAAAAGGGGTAGCCTGCCACCGCGCGTTGCAGGAAAACGGATACGATATAAAAAAGGAAGCGCCTAAACTTGCCGGATACTATAAGGAGCGGCTGCTATGAGCGTTTTCGTCGTCTGCCACCGACCGGATAAGTGCTACGTTTCCGCCCTATATAGACCCATTTGCGTGGGAAATAAAAAAGAGCGTTTTCCCCAAGGAACGCTGCGTGACGATACCGGAGAAAACATCGCCTTTATGAACGACACTTATAACGAACTGACCGCACTGTACAGGGTGTGGAAGGACGATGAATTAAACTGCGATGATTATATCGGGCTTGCCCATTACAGGCGGTATCTCGGGGTCGGCTTGCCACAAAGTCACTATTATTTTCGCTCGTGGGAACGGGCAGAAAGAGAGGTTAAAAAGGGGGAAGAAAATTTTTTATCCTTGCCCGATAAACCGGACCTTATCGCCCCGTATCCTGCCCGGCACCAAACGGTAGAAAGGTACTACGCCGCCATGCACGGCAATGAGGATATTCTTTTGCTGCTAAGCGTCATCGACGAATACTTCCCATACTATTCGGACTGCGCCCACCGCTACTTTTCGGGGAGCGAGGACTACCTATGCAACCTCTTTATTATGAAGAGAGAACTTTTTATGCGCTATGCCCAGTGGACGTTTGACGTTATAAAAAAATTCACCGAAGCGCGCCCCGTCAAGGGCAGGCTTTTTATCAGCGAACGGATCACGGGGATTTTTATTCAAAAGATGATCGAAGAAGACAAGGACGTTCTTTTCGCGCCGATGATCGTGGTGGAAAGGAAAGGGGAGGTTTTTAAAAAGGCTCTTTCGGTAAGGGGACGCGCAGGGAAAAAGGCTTTACTTCGCGCCGCGGCGCCGACCTTTGTTCTGCGGAGATATTATAGAGGAGTGTACGGACGGAAATGAAGAAGGGTACAAAAGCCAATCCGTTGACGATGCGTAAGGCGGCGGTCATATTGGGGTGCTTGGTAAAAAAGAACGTAAAAACGCAGTACCGCAGATCGGCGCTCGGGATATGCTGGACGGTACTCAATCCGCTCCTTAATATGCTGGTTATGGCCTTCGTTTTCAGTAGGCTTTTCGGTAGATCGGGTATCACCCTCGATTACCCGGTGTACGTTTTGTCGGGGAATATCGTCTTCGGTTTCATGCGGACGGCAACGACGACGGCAATGCCGGGACTGGTCGGCAATTACGACCTCATCACCAAAACGCGCACTCCCTATTTCGTCTTTCCGCTGGGACAGGTTATTACTTCTTTGGTGAATTTCGCTTTCTCCCTCGTCGCACTTCTGACCGTGATGATAATCCGCATTCCTGCGGGGGTGAAGTTTTATTGGAGCGGACTACTGGTCCTTTTCCCCTGGCTCCCCTCTATGTTCCTCTTTTGCCTTGGGCTGTCCCTTTTTCTTTCCGTCGTCTACGTTCGATTTCGGGATATTAAACACATCTATAACGTCTTTTTGACCCTCTGGATGTATCTGACGCCGATATTTTACAGTGTGGAAATTTTGCATCTGCCGGACAAGTACGCTCTTATTATGAAGCTCAATCCCATGTACCACTATCTACTGTATTTCCGCAACGCGATATCGGGTGTCTTGCCGTCATGGCAGACCACTTTGATTTGCTACGTGGTCGGTTGCGCCGCGTTCGGGGTAGGGATGCTTTTGTATAAGGTCACCAAAAAGAAACTTATTTTTTATATGTGAGGAATTATGGAAGAACCGCTTATCGAAGCTAAGGAAGTCCGGATGAAATTCCGCCTGCCGGCGGAGAGGATAGATAACCTAAAAGAATACGTCATTAAACGCTTTCATCGGCGCGTGCAGTACGTCGAATATGAAGTATTAAAAGGGGTGACGTTAGAGGTAAAGAGAGGGGAGAGCCTGGGGCTTATCGGCAGAAACGGCGCCGGGAAATCGACCTTACTTAGGATCCTTGCCGGCATTATCGAGCCGACGTCGGGGAGGGTAGTTACGCGCGGCAGTATGGTGCCTCTTCTTAAACTGGGCGCCGGGTTCGATATGGATGCAACCGGCAGAGAGAACGTCTACCTCAACGGCGCAATGCTCGGGTTTACGCACAGAGAAATGAGGGATCGGTACGAGAACATCGTGGCCTTTTCCGAACTCAATAAATTCATGGATACGCCGCTGAAAAACTATTCGCAGGGGATGCTCAGCCGGTTGGGGTTCGCCATTGCCGTGGACGTGCGCCCGGATATACTCCTTATCGACGAGATCCTCGCCGTCGGCGACGCGCCCTTCCGTAAAAAGTGCGCCGAAAAACTGGGCGAACTGAAACTTTCCGGCACCACCTTTATCATCGTTTCTCACAGCAACGAGCAGATAAGGCGGCTCTGCGAAAAAACCATTTATCTGAAAGAAGGCGCCGTTGCGGAAAGCGGAGAGACGGAGAGGGTGGTGGCCCGTTACGAGGAGGACTGTAAAGGACTATGACAGGGCAAACGGAACTGTACGATTTAGCCAAAAGAGCTTTTGACGTGGTCGCGTCCACGCTGGCTCTTGCCGGCCTCTTACCCGGTATGCTCCTGGTTGCGGCGACCATTGTCCTCGATTCGCCGGGACCGGCTTTGTACCGCTCCAAACGGGTGGGAAAAGACGGAAAGGAATTCACTTTCTATAAGTTCCGCACCATGTACCAAAACGCCGACAGTATGCTCGGTGAATTACTGGAAAGTAACGAGATCGAAGGCGGCGTTATCTTTAAGATGACCAACGATCCGCGCATCACGCGCGTGGGGAAATTTCTTCGCAAGTATTCCATTGACGAACTTCCTCAACTGTTTTGCGTGCTGAAAGGGGATATGTCCATTATCGGTCCGCGCCCCGGCACGCCGAGAGAAATCGCCCTCTACGACGAGAGGGCCAAACGGAGACTTACCGTTCAACAGGGGATGTCCGGCGAGTGGCAGGCGTACCACAGAAACGGCACTTCCTTTTCGGAAATGATAGATTGCGACCTCGACTACATCGACAATAAACGCAGTTTTTTGTACGACCTGAAACTAATCACGGTTACGATTAAAGAGGTCTTTTCGGGTAACGGGAGATAGTACGGCGGTAACACTTGTTTTTTTTGCTCAAACGGTATATTATAGTAGATAGACAAAACCAGAGGAGCGATCTTTGAGCAATTACTACGTCATCCAGGTCTATACCGGTTCGGAAAAAAAGGCGGTGGAGAGTATAAAAAAGAATATTTCCAAAGAAGCGGTCATCGACTGCTTTTACGTAATTAAACGGCGTAAAAAGAAATATCTGGGATCGTGGCACCTCGTTGAGGAAAACTGCTTCCCCGGTTACGTCTTTTTGGAATCGGATAATCCCAAAGAAATGGCCCGGCAGCTATCCTCCCTCAGGATATTCGCTAAACTCCTCGCGCTTGATAAAGAGACCTTTTATGTGCAACCGATCGATCAGCAAGAGCGGATCTTTATCGACCGGATCACCAATCGCGACAGTGGAGAGCGCATTGTCGAACTGTCCAAGGTGGAGATACTCCCCGGACAAAAAGTCAGCATCGTTTCAGGCCCGATGAAAGGACTGGAAGGGCGCGTCAAAAAATACGACCTTCACAGAAGAAAAGCCATTGTGGAGATAACCATTCTCGGGTCGCTTGTGCAAACGGAACTGGGTATCGAGATACTCAATAAAGACGACGAAGGCATTTGATACAAAAAAGCGAGAGCATAAACTAAACTCTCGCTTTTCTTTTATACTTTTTTTAAATAATTCAAACCGAACTTTTATTCCTCGGTTGCCGCGGCTTCTTGGGCTTCAATAAATTCCCCCGTTACCGTTCCGCCGGCGGCGGTAGCCAGTGCCATGGCGCTTGACATGCCTTCGCGCGCAAGGCGGCGTTCTTCCAGATCTTTACGGACTTTGTCCATGGTCTTTTTATCCAGGCGGATAATAAAGAGGGGCAGGATGGTAAAGAAGTTACTGACGACGTTGCCGATGATGAAGATATTAAACAGCCAATTGATGGTGAAGTCGCTCTGAATGATGGCGTCGCCCGAACGGAAACCGATGGCGCTGAAGACCCACGCGTAGATAAGGGGGTTGAGGATGCTGATAGGCGCAGTCACCCAACCGCCGACAAGGTCGGTCGTCGATTCGTTACGAATACCGTACTTCCACTCGAAGTGATCCCAGATGTCCGTTTCCCACATGTTGGACGCCACGCCGGAAACGTATTCGAATACGGCGGCAAAACAACGGGTACCGAATAGGGCGATGATGAGCCATACCGAGGTACCGTAGCCGGTGGCAAGAATGATGAGGTTTGCGATAATCGTCATTACGTTGAAGATGATAATAACGTGCTTTGCCGAGAAATGTTTGTAGATCTTTTGCGACATGAATAATCCCAGCCAAGCAAAGACGCCGGCAAAACCCCAAATAAAGGTCTGCAAGGAATAAGCTCCATAGCAGTACATAATAACGTAGGGGGTAGCGATACCGGCAAGGTAGGAAAAGAAACTGCCGAGACTGCTGATCCAGGTGATCATCTTGTTCTTATTCTTAAAGACCATACCGAGGTTCTTCCAGGGCTTTTCGGCGTGACGAATCATGATGCGCTCGGTTAGGTTCTTTGCGGTAATCAATCCCAAAATGCTGATTGCGCCGAGGAAGATCGCCATGGCGATAAAGATGGTACGGATGGTGATACCGAATTTAGGTCCGAAGTCGATAAGGATAGGAAACATACTGGGGACGGTGGTGGCAATGGTGCCAAGGGCTTTAGAAATGGAAAAGGCTTTTTCACGCTCCTTTGGGTTCTGCGTGATACATTTGGTAATACCGTTCCATGCGGCGTTACAAAAACCGGAAGAAATACCGTACAGAAGATAGGTTACGTACATCCACGTCTGCGCCATAGTGCCGCCGCTGAAGGGGTTGAGGAAGAACATGATGGCAAGCGCCGCCGATAGGGGAGCCGTGACGATCAGATAGGGACGGAAACGCCCCCATTTGGATTTGGTGGAGTCTTCCATCAAAGAAATGATGGGACCCTGTATGTAACCGATAATTGAGGAGACGGTCATAAGGATACCGAATGCCGCTACGTCTATGCCCAGCGCCATGACCAGGAACATGTTTAAGTAAGAGGTGCTACTGATCATCTGCTGACTTCCGCTCTTGCCAAAGTCCGTTAGTCCATAAGACCAAATCTCTTTGGTCGACATATGCGTACTGGTCGATTTATCGTTTTTCCACTGTTTGAAAAAACCGCCGATCTTGCCTTTTCCCTTCATACCATTTACTCCTTCCGTAAAAGCTCACTAAAAAAATATGCGCTTACTATACAGTATAACATAAAATAAATATTTGTACAGAGGTTTTTTGGATTTTAGGGTAAAAGAAAAGGGATAGTCGGCTTTGGCGGCTATCCCTTCTTTTTATTGGTCGGAATTTTGTTTTTTCCAGGCTTTGATTTCATCCAGTCGCGTTTTGAATTTACCTTCCAATCCCTGTTCGGTGGGGCGGTAATATTCTTTTCCGACAAGGGCGTCCGGCAGGCACTGCATGGTCGTTAGTTTATCCTCGTAGTCGTGGGCGTACTGATAACCTTTGCCGTAGTTTAGCTCTTTCATCAGCCGTGTCGGCGCGTTGCGGATAATCAAGGGTACCGGTTCGGAAATGGTATTTAGGGCATCCTTTTTGGCACTTTCGTATGCCATATAGAGAGAATTTGATTTCGGAGCGACGGAAAGATAGACGACCGCTTGGGTCAAGTGAACGCTGCATTCGGGCATGCCTATGTAGTGGCAGGCTTGGTAGGCGGCAACGGCCAGTTCCAATGCTCTCGGGTCGGCAAGACCGACGTCTTCAGACGCAAAGCGCACCACCCTTCGTGCAACGTACAAGGGGTCTTCGCCCGCTTCCAGCATGCGCGCGAGCCAGTACACCGCGGCGTCGGGGTCGGAGTTGCGCATGGATTTATGAAGGGCGGAAATGATATTGTAGTGTTCCTCGCCGTTTTTATCGTAGAGCAGGGACTTTTTGGAAGTACATTGTTCGACGGTATCTTTTGTGACCACCGTTTTTTCGCCGTCGCTTTCGCCGTTTAAGATGGCCATTTCAAGCGTGGAGAGGGCACTGCGTGCGTCGCCGTTCGCAAAGACGGCGATCATGCCCAGACAATCGTTATCTATCTCCACTTTTTCATTGCCGAACCCTCTTGGATCGTTGACCGCCCGGCGGAGTAATTCGGTCAGTTCTTCGGTAGAGAGCGCTTGCAGGACGAAAACTTTGCAACGGGAAAGAAGAGCGCCGTTGACTTCGAACGAGGGGTTTTCGGTGGTGGCTCCGATGAGGATGATACTGCCCTTTTCCACGAAAGGCAAAAAGGCGTCTTGCTGCGCTTTATTGAACCTATGTATCTCGTCCACAAAGAGAATGGTCCTCTCCCCGTAGGCGCGGTTACGTTCCGCCGATTCCATGACCTGTTTTATTTCTTTGATACCGCTGGTCACTGCGGAAAAGTCAATGAATTTAGCTTTTGTCCTTGCGGCAATGATCCTGGCAAGGGTAGTCTTTCCTACCCCGGGAGGTCCCCAAAAAATCATGGAGCCGACTTTGTCGCTTTCAATGATTTTACGGAGAACTTTCCCCTCTCCAAGCAGGTGTTTTTGACCGAAGAATTCATCAAGACCGGTTGGTCTCAGCCTCGACGCTAAAGGTTGGTCTTCCGTTCGGGTAAACAACGTCGGTTGCTCGGTAAACATTTTCAGATCTCCGGATAGAGGGACTCGATGGCGTCGGCGAGGAGGTTTGCTAATATCTCCTGACCTTTTTCCTGCGGATGAACGCCGTCAATGCTGATCAGTTCGTGCGGCGTCACTGCGTTTGCTTCGTTCATGGGTATATCGGTGTTGATATAGATATCGGCGCACATTTCGGCGACCTCTTTGCAGACGGCGATAAAGATATCCACGTCGCCTCTCATGACCTCCCATCTCCCGTCCGTACCCGAGGTAAGATAGGGCGAAAGGACGACGATCTTTGCGCCGGTGTCCTTTTTAATATCGGTAAAAAGTTTAGTCAGGTTCGCCGCGTACTGTTCGGGAGAAGTGGGACTGTTGCGGTCGTATTTCCGCCATACGTCGTTGATACCGATCATAACGGTCACCACGTCCGGACGAATACGAACGAAGTGTCTGTTGTATCTGGCGAGCAGGTTTTTGGTACGGTTGCCGCTGATACCTCTGTTAAAAAAGGTGAACTTTCCCGGGTGACGGCTCTTTAAGATTTCCGCCGTCTTTTTGGTATACCCTGCGAGGGCGTGGCGGCGCAGTCTGTTTCTGCCTGCGTCCGTAATGGAGTCGCCTTGAAATAGTATTCTTATCATAATCAATTCTCCTTTTTATTCTTCGGAATCGTACACGATAAACCCGTACTCTCCCTCTTTTAAATATACGATACTGTTGCGAAAAGCCATTTTTTGTTTGTAGTAGGACCCGGCGTGGAGATTGCGAAAAGCTCTCTCTTCCACCGTAAACTCTTGCGGCTCGACGTGGCTATGCCCGGAAACGACGTATTGGACGTTGTTTTCTTCCAATAGGTCGATTATCTCTTTGCAGAGGTATTCTTCCGCCTCTTCGGAGTCCTCGTTGATAACGGGGATATGGGAGATCATGACGTTGTAGCGGTATTGTTCGTATTCTTTGGTGGCGAACCGCTCTTGTAGCCATTGGTATTCTTTTTCTTTGTATTCGGAGAACCTGGCAACGCCCCCGTACCTCTCGTCGTCATCCGGGTCCTCGTTGGTGAAGTTAAGCACGGTAAAGTAGGCGTCGCCCATGGTAAATGTGTAATAAAATTCTCCCGTTTCGGAAGGCGTGGGCATTTCCGAAAAAAGCTCCCCGGACAGCATACCGCGGTACTCGTGGTTGCCGACCGTGTAATAAACGGGTATTTCTCCGTGAGAGGCGATTCCTGCCACCGTCAGCATGGAAGAAATGAAGTCCTCTTCCCTTTTGTTATAGGCTTCGGACTGGTCGCCAAGGAGCATAACGAAGTCGTAGTTATAATTATTACGCGCATTCTCGACCGCGCGTTGGGTGGGAGTAGCGGCACCCTGATTGTCCGACACGCATAAAAAAGAAAGGTCGCCGTTCCCTTGATAGGGACGGAAAGAATATGCGCGGGAAGTTATGGTTTTTCCCATGCGGTATACCGTTCCGGTGCAGTCCATGGTTTGGCGAGAAGAAAGGGTGTAGCTCCCCCTTTCCAGTTCATCTTTGGGTACGTCTATCCGGTGTATCTGTCTGTCAAAGCGGAGCGTTCCGTTGACCATTTCGTGGTATTCCGTTTCTTCGCCGGCGATCGTCAGCGTAAGCGTAGCAGTCCCCGGACCGCTTGTTGCGAACATAACGGCGTAGGTGTCATTGGCAGAAACGAAAACGCACGGCTCGCTCAAAAAAGAGTAGGCGCGGAAATAGGTACGGAAAAAGTCCATAGAAAAGGGCAGAACGGTAAGGACAAGCATAATGGAGATAAGTCCCACCGTCATTCCCTCGCACAGGGTCTTTTTTAAATGGTAATATTGTGCGCTTCTGAAAGTTATCAGAAACTGAATTGCCCCAAGAAGAATAAACTGGAACAGGCAGGAGATATTCATTACGTCGTAGATGTTAATAAGAAGCGCTCGGTTAAGCACAAGGTGGAATAGCCACGGGATGCCGCCGCCGGCCAGACCAAAAAGGACGCCTTCGACGGAAATCCGGGTAAGGGATCTGTCTTCCGTTCCTGCCAACATGCAGCCGTTTAACGCAAAGGTAATAAAAAGTCCTACGGTATATCCGGCGACGCCGGGTATATTCCAATAGATATATTCCTTTGGAAAAAGCAGAATAAAAGGGATCGTCCCTCCGAGAAGAAGGACGTCAACGATATAATATAAATAGGGGTGTTTTTTAAAGGGCAATAAAGAAGGTATCATGGTATCTCCGACTAGAAGTTATTTGTCCCCGGTCTTTTTCTTTTTGCGTAAGTTCTTTGTAAAAAAGTTCCCGTTCTCTTCTTGAGGGGTGGGGGGTAATTCTTCCCTTTCGGGCAGCCCCTCGCCGTTCACCGGCATGACCACTTCGTCCGTGCGGATACGTACTTCGGTTTGGGCAAAGGGTACGGAAATATTTTTACGTTTAAACTCGTTGAAGACGTTTTCGGTGACGTAGTAATAAACGTCCCAGTAGTCGGCGGAGTCGCACCAGCAGTTGGCAAAGAAGTCGATACTGCTCGCGCCCAGCGTCTTTAACCGGCAAAAGGGTGCCGGGTCTACCTTTATTTTATTGTACGAGAGCATGACTTCACGCACCGTCTTTTTGACCTCTTCTACGTCCGACTCGTAGGCGACGGAAAAGGTGAAGTCCACACGCCTGGTGCCGTTTATGCCGTAGTTAATTAAAGAGGAAGAGACGATGCTGGAATTTGGGAAGGTAATCCTTTTGTTATCGGTGGTGTTGATGGAAGTAAACAAGAAGTTGATATCCTGCACCGTACCGGTGGTGTCGCCGATACTGATGAAGTCGCCCTTATTTATCATGTGCATGGATACGATGATAATGCCGCTGGCTAAATTGGTGATGTATCCCTGCAACGCCATACCTACGGCGAGGATGAGGGCGGAAATGGCTGTCAGTACTCCCGTCAGGTTGACGCCGATGACGGACAAAAGAATGAGGATGAAGATTAAGTACATAAGGTACTTTATCACCGTCAGTACAAAGGACTGGGCGATCTTTTCCATCTTTGTCCGCGCAAGAAGTTTTTTAATGACCTTTTGCAGAACTTTTATCAGAATGATCCCGATAATAAGAATGGAAAAAAAGAGGAGTATATTCCAGTATTTGGTGGTAAAAAAAGTGACGATATCCGACCATATCTTTAGGAAACTGAATTCCGTCGGTTGGTCCGCCGCCAGTAAAAACAACATGATTGATCTCTCCTGAATTTAGTTACTTCGTTCACCCGATAGTATACCATTTTGGAATCGAAAAGTAAACCCCATAGTTCCTTTTTAGGTAGTATGCGTTCGCGATTTTTAATAAAAAGGGAAAAAGAACGGTTTTGCAAGGCGTTTTATGACGTTTTTTAGGATATTTTATGGAAAAAGTATTGCCGAAGGAAGTTTTTTTTGTTACAATCAACAATATAAATTCTATTATACAAAAATATTTTACGCGAGGGACAAATTATGGCTTTGGGAATTTTCATCGGCATCGGAATTCTTATTGTATTGTACGTTATTTCCATGTTACTGTATTTTGCCATCAGAAAAAGGTGGTCCAGCGCTAAGTACGCCGTAGAGCTTTTGTTCGTGCTTGCCGCGTTGTGTTTCAGCTTGGGCGTGAAGATGGCGATCTTTATTTCGCTTGCCGATAAAGCCACCATCGGGAGCGGAATAGCCGTCTTTTTCCAGACGATTTACGCAGGTATCGGCGGACTCGGCTTCGAGGGATTGGGAGAATACGATCTAAGCACCAACGTAATATGTTGTCTCTATCCCGGTTCTTCCGTATACGCCGGGTTGATGTTCGTCAGCGTCATGACGGCAAAAGCAAGTTACGAGATTTACAGCGGTATGCTTCTCCTCCTGCTCCGGATTCGTCGCGTACTGAAGTGTTACAGAGAAAAAACGGACGTCTGCATCTTTACGGCGGCGACGGAGGATTCGCTGCTTCTTGCAAACAGTATCAACGAGAGATACAAGAGCGAAAAGAAGGACGTAAAGATTATTTTTGCCGGGGAGAGTCTGGAGGCGTTCGAGAAAAAGGACCCCGAACACAGAGAGATCATGGCAAACGGCTATCTCTATTGGCCCTATCTGAAAGCACGCAACAATAAGAGAGTATCCATAATAAACAGACTGGGGCTGAAAATATATCGCAATACTCCTTCGAGCGAGAAGGATAAAATGCAGAAGATCATGATCTTCGCGTTGGAGAACAACGAGAAACTAAGCGGTTTGGAAGTCAAAAACGGCAGCGTCGTCTTCGAGGAAATCGAGAGCATACTGCGTACGACCAAAGGGAAAAAATATCTGGACGCCATCATTGATTTTTATATCCTGACCGATAGCAGTATAAATTACGAGTATTATCAAAGAGAGACGGAGTCTATTATTCACTCCGTATTGCAAAGCGAAGTAAACGGGGAGAAAAATCCGGCGGAAAGATACAAAAAGCACTTCCAGATGCACACGGTAAACGAGGCGGTCCTTGCCGGAAAAGACCTTGCGCTGAAGAGAATCGAGATGTATAAAAAGGAAGAAAAAGAGGGGAACAAGAGTATTTTCCTTGCCGATAACAAACCGATTGCGCAGAACGGAAACGTCTATCGCGCGATGGTTTTGGGCTTTGGTAAGATCGGCGAGGAGTCGATGAAAAACCTCTTTATTGATTCCGCCTACATCTACAATACGCCCGAAGAGAGGGGATACTCCTCCCAATTCATCGCCGATATCTACGATACGAAAACGGATGAAAAATCCGGGGTATTCAGTATGACCCATCCGCTGTTCGTATGCACCGATTATTGCGACGACAACGTTATCGACGACGAGTCTATGCAAAAACTTTACGGTGAAAAGCTGGATAAGATATACAAAAAGTATTACGACGGCAGTCTTAAGAACGCATATTCCAGAGAGGAATTCTATAAATTGATGGGATTCCCCATTCTCCATTTCCACACCACCCCCTGTTTCGGTCTGTCTTTCATCGAGTTTTTGGATACCAAAATGGGTGCGGATATCTCTGAAGACGGCGTGAAAAATAAGATTTTCGCCTACAACTCCTTTATAGTTACTCTAGGTGACGACGAACTCAATATAACCATCGCAAACGCCCTCATCGACGACTTCAAACACGAGATATACCGTCTCGACGAGGAGACCTCGAAGAATATCCCCTTGCAAACGATTTATGTCAACGTAAGAGATGAAAACAATTACGGCAGGATCAATTGGACGGAAGAGGACGAGCGCAGGTTCCCGGGATTGAAGGTAGTCCTTTTCGGAAAGAGAACGGACCTGTACAGCTATGCCGGTATCGTCGACGTGGAAAAGAGCGTCAAATATAACCTCGGTTATAATATGATACAGAGCGACGACAATTTTGTTCGTTTTAAAGACGCTATCGACCCCAAACAAAAGGATAAGGATTATTTCCCCGTTATACGCGAATTGACGAATAAAATGAATAAACTTGCCGCAGACCAACGCGAAGCATATGAAAAATGGTACGAGATATCCATGTTCCTGAAAGAATCCAACGATGCCGCCGGCAGGTTCGGTCCCTATTTCAGCCATTATTTTTCCGAAAGGAAAAAACTGCCCGGGGACGATTTCTCCCTGCTTGCGGAGCTGGAACACAACAGGTGGAACAGATTCCATATTGCCAACGGTTGGACGTACGCTTACTATCACGGGTATGAAAAGAAAAACAGACGCAGTAACAAAGAGCATACCTGCCTTTGCCCGTATGCTTCTCTCGATTACGACACCCGTTGCTATGACCTTATTAACGTGGCGATGTCCTGCGAAAAGGATTGATCGAGAAAACAAACGATATAAAAAAAGAGTTCTTTTTCGGAAGAACTCTTTTTTATTGACTGTTATAATTATTCGCAATAATATCAATACACGTCGGACTCGATATAATCGACTTTGTACCAATAAGCATAGTGCAAAGAGAACGGTCCGTTGCAGGTCCAGGTGGCAACCTGAAGGTTATGCTCGTGGAATTCTTTTACCATCTTGGAGGAAAGGGCGCTTACTTCGGCGTCGATATCGAAACCGTACTCGAAGCATTTGCTGTAGTCGCCCCGATCTCTGCCCCAGGTCAGCATGAAACGAACGTCCCTGCCGGGGAAAATGCGCGCGCACATCTCTTTGGCCTTAATAAGATTGTCGAATTCAAAGGATTGCATAATGCATTTTTCCACGTTGTAGTAGGTGTCGAAATATTGATATACCTCTTCGATTTGCGCGTCGGTATAATCGCCCTTTAATTCGATAAAGCAGATCAGGTTGTATTTTTGGCATATTTCCAGATATTCTTTCAGGGAACAAAGTTTAACTTTTTCGTTACTCTTTGTGTTCTTTAAATACTTTTGGGTCAGCTCCTCGTAGGTGGACTCGGAGATTTTCAGCGTAGAACCGTCGTCGTATTCCGCCTCGCTGTCGTGCGAAAGAACGAAAACGCCGTCTTTGGTAATGCGAACGTCCGTTTCCACACCTTTACTGCCGTGCTTTACCGCATTCTCAAAAGAAATAGCGGTGTTGTCGGGATTTTTGGAACTGTAACCTCTATGCCCGATCATAATGACGTCATCGTGCTTTGGCGCGGCCAGGAAAAATACGGCGCATCCGCACCCGAGTAAAGCAATCACAGAACAAATGACAATCAGAGTTATCATACGAGATTTCCTTTTTTTTTCGTTACTTTTGTTTTTCATACAATACCTTCGATAGAAAAATTTTTACTCATTATATCATTTTACTTTGTAAAAAGTCAATACCGTAGAATAGAAAGAGCTTTTCTTCGTCCCCGTAAAGAAAGTCACCGTCGTAAAAAATCAGACTAAGAGAACTCCCGTCGTCGCTCTTTGAATATAATATTTGCATAAAAATTAAAATATGCACGAAAAAATGAATAAAAATTAAAAAGTATTCATAATTATCAATAAATATTCAAAAATTATTTGACATCAAGTGCTTTTTTTATTACAATTTTCGTAAACGAAGGGCAGGTGAAAAAATGAAGGTTTTTGTTGATGGTAGCGCAGGGACAACGGGGCTGAGGATCGTAGAGAGATTGCAGGTCAGATCGGACCTGTCCGTCGTCGTGCTTCCGGAAGAAGTAAGAAAGGACGTCGAGGCGAGAAAGGAGGCAATAAACGGTTGCGACGTAGCCGTTCTTTGTCTGCCCGACGATGCCGCCAAAGAGGCGGTGGGTCTTATTTATAATGAAAAGGTAAAGGTAATCGACACTTCGACCGCCCACAGAACGGCGGAGGGGTGGACGTACGGATTTCCGGAGATCGTCGGTTGCGACGAAATAAAGGGGTCTTACCGTATTGCCAATCCCGGTTGCCATGCCAGTGGATTTATTGCTCTTGTCTATCCGTTGAGAAAGGCGGGGCTTATTTCCGCGGAAGAGGAACTGAGCTGTTTTTCCTTGACCGGGTATACCGGCGGCGGGAAAAAGATGATTACCGAATACGAAGGAACGCCCGGCTTATTTCTCTCGCCCAGGCAGTACGGACTGACCCAAAAACACAAGCATTTGCCGGAAATGCAAAAGGTGTGTATGCTTTCTGCGCCCCCTTGTTTTTGTCCGGTGGTCAGCTCTTTTCCGTGCGGTATGGAAGTGACCGTTCCGCTGTTTGGGAAGGGAAAATTCGGGATAGAAGAAGTCAAGGAGACGTACAAAAAGTTTTATACCGGAAAGGTGGTGACTTTTTCGGAAGAGAATGAGAGCGGATTTTTAGCCAGCGATAAACTGGCAGGAAAGGACGGAATGACCGTTTCCGTCTTCGGGAGCGACGACAGAATGGTGGCTGTGGCGCGGTTTGATAATTTAGGCAAAGGCGCCAGCGGGTCGGCAATTCAAAATCTGAATTTAATTATAGGCGCGGAAGAGACTACGGGGTTGATTCTGTGAAAAAAGAAAAAGGAGATAGTTATGAAGTTGGTTTCCGGCGGCGTGTGCGCCGCAAAAGGGTTTACGGCAGGGGGTATCCACTGCGGCATAAGAAAAAACAGGTCCAAAAGGGATCTTGCGCTGATTTACAGCGAAGTTCCGGCGACGGCTGCGGCGGTGTACACCACCAATCTTGTGAAAGGGGCGCCGTTGAGGGTGACGAAAGATAATATTGTCGACGGAAAGGCGCAGTGTATAATCTGCAACAGCGGCAATGCAAACACCTGCAACGCGAACGGAGAAGAGATCGCGTTACGTACCTGCGAGATGCTTGCCGAAAAGTTAAAGATAGATAAAAAGGACGTTATCGTGGCGTCTACCGGCGTCATCGGTCAACCGCTGGATATAACTCCTATAAAGAACGGACTGGATAGTCTTATTGCCGACCTCTCCCCGGACGGTTGCGACCGCGCCGCCGAGGGTATTATGACGACGGATACGGTAAAAAAGGAAGTGGCCGTTTCCTTTTCGGTGGGCGATAAGGTCTGTACGATAGGGGGTATTGCCAAGGGTAGCGGCATGATCCATCCCAATATGGCAACCATGCTTGTTTTTATCACAACCGACTGCGCCATTGACTCGGCGATGTTACAAAAGGCACTTTCCAGCGATATAAAAAACACCTTTAACATGGTCAGTATCGACGGGGACACTTCGACGAACGATATGGTTGCGGTCCTGGCCAACGGAATGGCGGGGAATAAAGTGATAACGAAAGAGGATGAAGACTTTGCTACCTTTATGAAAGCACTTAGCACCGTTACCGTTGCCCTTTGCCGGATGATTGCCGGAGACGGCGAGGGGGCGAGTAAACTCCTCGAATGTAAGGTCACCGGAGCAAAGACCGAGCAAGTGGCAAAGACGGTGGCAAAATCGGTTATCTGTTCCAGCCTGCTGAAAGCGGCTATGTTCGGCGCAGACGCCAACTGGGGTAGGGTGCTGTGCGCTATCGGTTATTCGGGCGCGGAAGTGGACGTCGATAAAATAGACGTCGCGTTCGCCTCCTCCAAAGGAACGATTGTAGTCTGTAAAAACGGCAGCGGCGTGGACTTTTCCGAAGAAAAAGCAAAAGAGATTTTGTTGGAAAAAGAAATAGATATCCTCGTTCAGCTAAACGAAGGAGAAAAAAGCGCGACGGCGTGGGGGTGTGACCTGACCTACGATTACGTCCGTATCAACGGCGACTACCGCACTTGATTTGCAAAAAGGAGAAAGAAATGATAACATTATCCAACGGACAGCGCGCAGAGGTCCTTACCCAGGCGTTACCTTATATAAAGAGATATAACGGCAAGATCGTCGTCATTAAATACGGCGGTAACGCCATGACCAATGAAGAATTAAAAGAGCAAGTCATGGAAGACATCGTTTTACTTTGGCTTATCGGAGTCAAAGTGGTGCTTGTCCACGGCGGCGGTCCGGAGATATCAGAGATGATGTCCAAGCTGGGAAAGAAAACGGAGTTTATTAACGGACTGCGCGTCACCGATAAAGAAACGGTGGAGATTGCCCAAATGGTCCTTGCCGGCAAGGTCAACAAGTCCCTTGTCAATCTCCTCGGAAAAAAGGGGGGAAAGGCAATGGGCATTTCCGGAACGGACGGAAAACTAATCGAGGCGAAGGTCAAAAATATCGACTTAGGGTACGTCGGCGAGATCACCAAAATAAACATCCAACCCGTTCGTGACCTGTTGGAAAAAGGCTATATCCCCGTTATCTCCACCATAGGGTGTGACGACGAGGGGAATATCTATAACATCAACGGCGACACTGCCGCGGCGCAGATAGCCGGAGCGCTCAACGCAAAACGTCTTATTATGATGACGGATATTGCCGGGATACTGAGAGATAAAGAGGACGTAAATACCCTTATCCCCGAGATCACCTTATCCGAAGCAAAGACCCTTTACGACGACGGCGTTATTTCCGGCGGTATGATACCTAAAGTGGATTGCTGCATCGAAGCGATACAAAAAGGGGTAAAGAAAGTTATTATTATGGACGGCAGGGTGCCGCACTCCATTCTTATGGAGCTACTGACCGACGAAGGCGCCGGGACTATGGTGGTAGGAGATAAATAATGAGTTCCGTAAAAAATAAAGATCAGACTTTCGTCGCAGGAACGTACGCACGGTTTCCGGTAGAGTTCGCTTCCGGAGTGGGTTCGTACCTCTATGACGACGAAGGAAAGGAATATATCGACATGGGTTCGGGCATCGGTGTGACTGCCTTCGGTATCTCCGACCCCGATTGGAAAGAGGCGGTTATCGGACAGATAAATAAATTACAACACGTCTCCAACCTCTACTACACCGCTCCTTGCGCAATCCTTGCGGAAAAACTATGCGCCGCTACCGGCATGAAAAAGGTCTTTTTCGGCAACTCCGGCGCGGAAGCAAACGAGTGCGCGATAAAGGTTGCGCGTAAGTACGCGCAGGATAAAAAGGGCAAAGAGTATCAAACCATCGTCACGCTGAAAAACAGCTTTCACGGGCGCACGATAACCACGCTCGCGGCAACCGGGCAGGACGTTTTCCATACCAAGTTTCTGCCGCTGACGGAGGGTTTTGTCTATGCGGAAGCAAACAATCTTTCTTCCGTTAAAAGTGCGGTGGAAGGAAACAAAGTCGCCGCCGTCATGGTCGAGTGCGTGCAGGGAGAAGGGGGCGTTATTCCGCTGGAAGAGGACTTTGTAAAAGGGGTCTACGACCTTTGTCGAAAAGAGGATATCCTCTTTATTGCGGACGAGGTGCAGACGGGGAACGGCAGAACGGGAAAGGTCTACGCCTATATGCACTACGGGGTGCAGCCGGATATAGTCAGTACGGCAAAAGGACTGGGAGGGGGACTTCCCATCGGCGCTTGTATTCTCGGAGAAAAAACAAAGGACGTTCTTCAACCGGGCGACCACGGCTCCACCTTCGGCGGCAATCCTGTTTCTTGCGCCGGAGCTATTACCGTTATCGACCGTTTGACGGAGGACTTTTTAAATGAAGTGGCAAAAAAGAGCGAGTACGTTTTTAAGTCGCTACAAGGAGCCGACGGGATTACGGACGTCACCGGAAAGGGACTGATGATCGGTTTTAAACCGGTTAAGGGCGCGAAAGAAGTGGTTATGGGTTGTTTAAAACGAGGGGTGGTTTGTTTGACGGCAAAGGATAAAGTAAGGTTGCTACCTGCGCTCAACATTCCTTTCTGCGACCTGGAAAAAGCAATGACGATAATTTTGGATGAGTGTAAAGTCAGCGAGGTGTAAAATGAATTTAAAAGGTAAAAACTTTCTTAAACTGTTGGACTTCAGTCCCGAAGAAATCGAGGGGCTTATTTCTCTTGCCGAAGAACTAAAAGAGAAGAAGAAAAAGGGGATAAAGCACGACGTGTGCCGTGGAAAAAACGTCGCCCTTATTTTTGAAAAGACAAGCACTCGGACAAGGTGCAGTTTCGAGGTGGCGGCAAATGACCTCGGGATGAGCGCGGTGTATCTTGACCCGAAGAGTTCTCAACTCGGGAAAAAGGAGAGTATCGCCGATACGGCGAGGGTGCTTGGCAGGATGTTCGACGGAATAGAGTATCGCGGTTACGGACAGGAGATCGTCGAGGAGATCGCTTCTTATGCCGGCGTTCCCGTCTGGAACGGACTGACGAACGAATTTCATCCGACGCAGATACTTGCCGATTTCATGACCATAAAAGAACACTTCGGACACCTAAAAGGCATTAAACTGGTTTATATGGGGGACGCCAGGTATAATATGGGCAATTCCCTTATGGTGGGCGCGGCAAAAATGGGAATGCACTTCGTTGCCTGCGCGCCGGAAAAATATTTCCCCGATAAAAAATTGCAAGAAACCTGCCTTTCCATAGCCAAAGAAACGGGGGCTACCATAGAATTCATTTCCGACGTTGACGTCGCCACGAAAAACGCCGACGTCGTTTATACCGACGTATGGGTGTCTATGGGAGAACCGGACGAGGTCTGGGCGGAGAGGATAAACGATCTACTACCCTATCAGGTCAATAAACGGGTCATGGACAATACCGGACCCCGGTGCAAATTTATGCACTGTTTGCCTGCGTTCCACGATCTGAAAACGGAGATCGGAAAACAGATTTATGAAAAGTTCGGCTTGACGGCGATGGAAGTTACCGACGAGGTTTTCGAGAGCGAGGCGTCCATCGTCTTTGACGAGGCGGAAAACAGAATGCACACGATAAAAGCCGTCATGGCGGCTACGCTCGCATAAGGAGAAAGATGAAAAAAGGATATTTGGTGCTTTCAGACGGCAGAGTGTTTGAAGGAAAAATAATCGGCGCGGAAAAAAATGCGGTAGGCGAACTGGTGTTCACTACGGGTATGGAAGGGTATCTGGAGACGTTGACCGACCCCAGTTACGCCGGTCAGATCATTATGCAGACCTTTCCGCTTATCGGGAACTACGGCGTTATTGAAGAGGACTTCGAGGGAGAGCCGGCGGCGCGTGGGTACGTAGTGTACGACCTATGCGACTATCCGTCCAATTTCCGTTCGGAGTACGAGCTGGACGCTTTTCTGAAGAAAAAAGGCATCCCCGGGCTTATGGGCGTCGATACCAGGCAGATCACCAGGATCATTCGGGAACAGGGGGTAATAAACGCCGGCATTTACGACGAGATCCCTGCCGACCTTTCGGAGATAAAAAGTTACGCTGTGCAAGGGGTCGTTGCCGCCGTTTCCTGCAAAGAAAAAGAAACGTTTTGTCCGGCTGAGCAAAAGTACTCCGTCGCCCTTATCGACTACGGCTCCAAAAAAAATATCGTCCGCAACCTTCTTAAACGGGGTTGCAAAGTAACGGTGTTTCCGCACGATACCAGGGCGGAAGAAATACTGCAAGGGAACTTCGACGGACTGATGCTCTCCAACGGTCCCGGAGACCCGGCGGAAAACGTCTTTGAAATAAAACAGTTATCCTATTTAATCGGGAAGATCCCCACCTTCGGTATTTGTCTCGGACACCAATTGACGGCGCTTGCTATGGGCGGTCAGACGATGAAGTTAAAATACGGTCATCGCGGCGGCAATCAACCGGTCAAAGAGGTGAAAGGAAAAAGAACTTATATCACCAGTCAGAACCACGGCTACGCGGTAGTCGCGTCCTCTTTAAAAGGGGTTGCGGAAGAGATTTTTATCAACGCAAACGACGGCAGTTCCGAAGGGCTGAATTATCCGGGCAAGAAGTGTTTTACCGTGCAGTTTCATCCGGAGGCGGCGAGCGGACCGCATGACGCGGAGTTTTTGTTCGATAGATTTATTGCATTGATGGAGGGTAAAGAGTATGCCCAAGAATAAGAAGATAAAAAAAGTCCTTGTAATCGGGTCGGGACCGATCGTCATCGGACAGGCGGCGGAATTCGACTATGCCGGAACGCAGGCATGCCGGGTGCTGAAACAAGAGGGGATAGAGACGGTGCTGGTCAATTCCAACCCGGCTACCATTATGACCGATAAAATGGTGGCGGACGCCGTTTATCTGGAACCGCTCAACGCCGACACCGTTGCAAGGATAATTAAAAAAGAACGTCCGGACGGACTGCTTGCCGGCTTAGGCGGACAGACGGGACTGACTATTTCTATGCAGCTCGATGAAAAAGGGGTGCTGAAAAAGTACGGCGTTCAACTTTTGGGAACGGACATAAACGCCATAAAGAACGCCGAGGACAGGGAGCTGTTCCGTGAAAAGATGAAGGAGATCGGACAGCCCGTCGTTCCGTCGGAGATAGCCGTCACCGTTGAAGAAGCGATAAACGCGGCAAAGAAGATCGGCTACCCCGTTATCGTTCGTCCTGCCTATACTCTGGGCGGTACGGGCGGCGGTATCGCCGAGACAGAAGAGCAGCTCCGTATTATCGCTAAATCGGGACTGGACCTTTCGCCGATAACGCAGATACTGGTAGAGAAATGTATCTCCGGTTGGAAGGAGATAGAGTTCGAGACCATGCGCGACAGCGTAGGGAACGTAATTGCCGTTTGCTCTATGGAGAACGTCGACCCCGTCGGCATCCATACCGGCGACTCCGTCGTCGTAGCCCCGGCGTTGACGCTATCGGACAAAGAGTATCAGATGCTCCGTACGGCATCCCTGGATATCATCAGTTCCATTGGGATTGTCGGCGGATGTAACTGCCAGTTCGCTTTGCACCCGGACAGCTTTGAATACGCCGTTATCGAGGTCAACCCCAGGGTCTCGCGTTCTTCCGCTTTGGCATCGAAAGCAACCGGCTACCCCATCGCAAAGATCACGGCAAAGATCGCCCTCGGCTACACGCTGGACGAGATTAAGAACGAGGTCACCGGAAAGACCTGCGCCTGCTTCGAGCCTGCTCTCGACTACGTCGTCACCAAGTTCCCCAAGTGGCCCTTCGATAAATTCGCAGGGTCGTCCAGAACGCTGGGAACGCAGATGAAAGCCACCGGAGAAGTCATGGCGATCGCGCGCACCTTCGAGGCAGGACTGATGAAAGCCGTCCGCGGCGCGGAGATTTCTCTCGACACTCTGAACTGCCAGCCGCTAAGCGACAAGCCGGTAGAAGAAAGACTGGCGGAAAAGAACGACAGGAGACTGTTTACGGTATTTGAGGCACTCAAAAAAGGAATTTCGGTAGACCAAATCAACGAAATAACAAAGATAGATAAATGGTTTATCAAAAAAATAAAGAACCTTGCCGATTACGAAAAGAAAATTGCTACGACCTTTACCCAAGAAGATTATCTCTTAGGTAAAAAGCTCGGCTACACTGACAAAGCTCTCTCGAAATTGACGGGTAAGGAGATCGAATATAAGAAGCCGTTTGCCTACAAAACGGTGGATACCTGCGCCGCGGAGTTCTCCGCGGAGACCCCGTACTTCTATTCGACTACGGAAGAAACCTGCGAGGCGCGCGAAATTAAGCGCAGCGGAAAACCGGTCATCGTCGTTCTCGGCTCCGGACCTATCCGTATCGGCCAAGGCATCGAATTCGATTATAGTTCCGTCCACTGCGTAAAAGCACTCAGGGATATGGGTATGGACGTGGTGATCGTCAACAACAACCCCGAGACCGTCTCCACCGATTACGACACGGCGGACAGACTTTATTTCGAGCCGCTGACCCCCGAGGATGTCATGAACGTCATCGAAGTGGAAAAGCCGATCGGCGTCGTGGTGGCGTTCGGCGGACAGACGGCCATCAAATTGACTAAATTCCTGGACGAAAAGGGTATTAAGATTTTAGGAACCAGCGCGGAAGGAATCGACCTTGCCGAGGACCGCGCGCGCTTCGACGCTCTTTTGGAGAAGTTCGGCATTTTCCGTCCCAAAGGGCAGGGCGTAGTTACTTTGGAAGAAGCGCTTTTGGCTGCAGAAAGATTAGGCTACCCCGTACTTCTTCGTCCCAGCTACGTTATCGGCGGTCAGAATATGATTATCGCCAAAACCAAAAAAGACGTCGAAAAGTACATGAATAGGATCCTATCCGGGGGTATAGAGAACCCCGTACTCGTTGATAAGTATATGCCCGGTATAGAATTGGAAGTGGACGTTATTTCCGACGGGAAAGACGTACTCATTCCCGGCATTATGGAACACATCGAGCGCGCGGGGGTGCATAGCGGCGACTCTATTGCCGTATATCCGCCCTATAACCTGACCGATAAGTTCACCGAAAAGATCGTCAAGTGTTCTACCGACCTTGCTTTAGCTTTGGGAACGCAGGGACTGGTCAACATTCAGTATCTCATTTACGAAAACGAACTGTACGTTATCGAGGTCAACCCTCGTGCGTCGCGTACCGTACCCTATATCAGTAAAGTCACCGACGTCCCCATGGTGGATATCGCCTCCGCCGTTATGCTCGGGACGCCGTTAAAGGATCTGGGCTACGGTGTGGGACTAGCTAAAATACCTCCCTACTACGCTGTAAAAGTGCCGGTGTTCTCTTTTGAAAAATTATCCGACGCCAATTCCATTTTAGGGCCGGAAATGAAGTCCACCGGAGAGGTGCTTGGCATCGGGAAGACCATGGGCGAGGCAATGTATAAGGGACTAAGCGCCGCCGGGTTCTCCGTACCGGACGCAAGGAACGGAAAGGGCGTACTTATAAGCGTTGAAGAGAGCGACTATCAAGAAGTTTTGTCCCTGGCAAAGCGTTTCTACGACCTGGGCGTTAAACTTTACGCAACGACGGGTACGGCAAAGGCTATCTCCTCACTGGGGATAGAGGTGGAGTCGGTCAAAAACGCCACCGAGGGCGAAGAACTAAACACTCTACTCGAAAGCGGAAAACTGGGTTACATTATCTATACCGGCGCGGTCAAAGACGCCACCATGGGCGATTATATCGTCATTCATCGAAGGGCGATGCAACTGGGGATACCCTGCCTCACCTCTCTCGACACGGCAAACGCCATCGCGTCCATGATCGAGAGCCGTTTTTCTGCCGGCAATACCGAACTTGTCGATATCTGCAATATGCGTAAAAGCAGAAAGGAAATTCCCTTTGTAAAAATGCACTCTTGCGGCAACGATTATATCTTTATCGAAAACTTCGACGAATCCATTACCTGTCCGGAATCTCTCTGTATTCAACTTTGTTCCGAACACTACGGCATCGGCGGCGACGGCATTGTCCTCATCGAAAAATCGGATAAGGCGGACGCAAAAATGCGCTCCTTTAATAAAGACGGCAGCGAAAGCAAAATGGCAGGCAATAACATCCGCTGCGTTGCCAAGTACCTCTTTGAAAAGGGACTATCCAAAGGGGAAAATATCCTCATCGAAACTATCAGCGGCGTGCATGAAACAAAGTTATACGTGCGCGAGGGCAAGGTCACTTCCGTCTCCGTCAACATGGGGAAAGCGGATATGTCTATGAAGATCTTTAAGCCCGTCCGTCCGATGGATAAGTTGATAGACACCCCCGTTACCATCGGCGGCGTCGATTATAACGTCACGGGTATATCATTAGGCAACCCCCATTTAGTCACCTTTACCGAGCAACTGGACAGTCTGGAGCTGGATAAGATCGGACCTAAGTTCGAGCGGTGCGGCTTGTTCGGCGTGCGCGTCAATACCGAGTTTGTGCGCGTTGTCAACAGTACGACCCTGCGCGTACGCGTTTGGGAACGCGGTAACGGTGTGACGCTTGCTTGCGGCACGGGTGCTTGCGCCGCGGTAATCGCGGCAACGACAGCCGGATACTGCCCGAGGAATACCGATATCAACGTCAGTCTCCCCGGCGGAACGCTCGTTGTCAACGACTCGGACGAGGGCATCATCCTGACAGGGAGCGTCACCCAGTCCTATCGCGGATACTTCGAGTATTGATAAAGGGTAAAGAGGCGCGTAAAAAAAAGTCTCAACTTATTACTGAAAATGTATCTCTACAAAAATAATCATTGAATATATGACGATCGAGAAAGAAGTTTTTAAGCGGAAGAAAATTGTTTTTGATAAGCTACTTAAGGTCGGCTTTCGAAAAATATCGGACGGCTACTTTTATTCAAAAGTCTTTTCCGACGGAGAGTTTCGGGCGGATATTACGGTATCACAGGACGAGACGGTAACGGGAAAGGTAATCGAGATCGAGACGGAAGAGGAGTATCTGCCCCTCCGTACGGAAATGAAAGGGGCGTTTGTCTCCGCTATCCGCGACGAATATAAGCGGATCCTTTGCATGATTGCCGGAGAGTGCTGCGTCACGGTACCGTTTTTATATGAACAGTCCAACCGTCTTGCCGCGTGGATTGCCGAGAGGTACGGAGAAAGCCCCGATTACCCCTTTGTCAAATTGCCCGATTACGGGGTGTTCCGCAGTAAGGGTACTAAAAAGTGGTACGCGATTATTATGAATTTAAAAAAGAAAACGATAACAAAGCGCGCCGAGGACGAGGTCCTTATTGAGGTTATGAACGTCAAGATCGATCCGAAGGAAAAAGATAATCTACTGAAAACAACCGGCATATATACCTGCTATCACATGAATAAAGAAAACTGGGTCACCGTTTTACTGGACGATACTTTATCGGACGAAAGGGTCCGTTTGCTTGTCGAAAACAGCAGAAATCTGATAATATCAACCTGAAAATTCATTTCCGCATCAGATTTATCGTCTATACTGAAAGGGTAAAGGGAGGTGCATTATGGATTATACCGACAGAAAAGTGAACTTGCGCGAGCGCAACAAGGGCGGACTGAGGAACAGTTCCACACCGCTGAATTTAGGACGCCGCGTCCTTGCCTATGAAATGCAGGTCTCGGCAGGGGAGATTCCCCACGTATGCTTCCAGTACGAACCGGACGTCACCGCCTTCATGGCGTACTTTAAAGAAAAGCAGGCAAAGCTCGGTAAAAAAATCACCTTCAATACCCTTATTCTTAAATGTATCACCGAGGGAATGAAAGCCGCGCCTGTTTTAAACTCCCACCTCTACTATAAGTTCCGCAGTGCCAAAGGTACCATCCGCACTTTTGATAAAATCGACATCAATATGCCTACCATTCTCCCCGACGGCTCCATGCAGGCCCTTAACGTCCGCGACGCCGGCGCCGGCAATATCTTCGATCTGGATGATAAAATTAAAGACTTGATCGAAAAAGCCCGGGACGAGATCGCCTTCGGTCAGGCGCAACATACTCTTGCATTCAATCAGACCATCGGGATGCTCAAAAAGGGCAGATTCCATACCTTTTTCGCCCGCGTCTTCGGCGCCTACTTCGGCAAAGAACGTATCCGTATGCACGGGTGCAAGACCAATGCCGAATACCTTATTATGCGCCATAAACACAATAAGACGATCGACCGCTCCAAAGCGATAAAGAAAGAGGACTTGCAAGAAGGTACCGTCGTCGTTTCCAATATCGGCAGCCTAAAAAAAGACCTCAACGGCAGAATATCCCTCTTCGAGATCATTCCTCCGCAGGTCTTTGCCGTCATGGTATGTAACTTGCAACGTAAACCCGTCGTTGTTTCGGACGGGGAGGAAAGACTGGAAATAAGGACCGTCCTTCCGCTCACCTTGGCATTCGACCACCGCGCTTGCGACTTCGGCGATCTGATCCCCTTTATCGAAAAAATGGACGAAATATTCGCCTGTCCCCGGCTCATCGACCCCTGGTTTGAATAAACGAAAAAGTCTTTTTTAAATAATTGATACTTTTTTTATAAAGTGCATTTCGTGAAGACGTTATGCACCATCGTTCCCATTTCTTGCGGCGTTTCTTTCATCCCCGTAGCGATCTGGCGTTGAAGAACGAAGATACATCCGCCTATCACAAATTCCGGATAGTAATCGCGCAAAGAAAGGGCGTCGCACCACTTAGAATAACCGGAACGCGACCGAGAACTTTCTCTTGCTCGCATGACCGCTATATCTAAATATTTGTGGTTGCAATTGGCGGAAGATATTACCTTAAATATTTCTCTCTTATCATAGAGGCACTCGCAGATAGCTTTGCAGATTTCTTTACTGTCCAACGTTTTTTTGTCACTATGCCAAGTGGCAGCCACCGCTCTAGGCGTTGTACGTTGTCGTGTTCGCCCTTTCTTTACTCGTCGCAGTCGCGTATAACGTTATAGAAAGAGCAATTAAAAAAGCGACCAAATTAAAAAAGGCTGCCGAATAACTCTTTGGAGCTTTTTTGCAAAACAATGATTATTAAATAGGCGTATCACTAAAAGGCGACTGTGACGCTTTCGCCCACGGATAGACGTACCGTTTTAAACCCGATTAAATCGTGAGAAGGCGTTTTTGCAAAGCGCAGAACGGTGTGTTCGGTTTCCATGCCGCCCTGATTTTCGACAAGCACCTCGGTTTCCGACAGCCATTTCTCGCGGACGATGGCGTAGTGTAAACCGTGACCGAACGGGTAAAGAGGTTCTCCTTTAAAGAATCGGTAAGTTCGGTTTTTCATGCTGTAATCCTTAAAGGGAGGCAGGTCGCTATCGGAACGGTAAAAGGTAACGGGCAGACGTCCGGAGGGGGAGACCTTTCCAAAGAGGATATCGGCCAGAGCGTTTCCGCCTTCGGCGCCGGGATAAAAGCATTGTAGGACGGCGTCGCAACTTTCATCTACTTCGACAAGTGACATACAACTGCCGCTTACGTGGACGCAGATGATGGGCTTTCCCGTTTTTTTGATTTCTCGTAAAAGTTCAAGTTCGGAAGCGGGAAGAGAAATGGACTTTTTATCCCCGTCCGTTCCGTATTCTCCTTCTTCTCCTTCCATGGTGGGATTGAGACCGAGACAGAGAACGACGACGTCCGATTTTTGTGCGACGATGACGGCCTCGCGTAAGGGATGTTCGGTATTTTTATGTAGTTTCTTGTCCGTGTGAGAAAAGTCGCATCCGCGCGCGTATAAAACGGTGCCGTCGTAGCCATCCTGAATGCCTCTTAAGAGGGTGGCATAGCGGTCGGGCGTACCGTTGTAGTTTGCAAGAAGAACGCTTTTTTCTTCGGCAGTCGGGCCGATTACGGCAATTGTGCCGGGTTTCGTCAGAGGGAGAATGCCGTTGTTTTTCAATAAAACAATGGACTTTTGCGCCATTTTTCTATTAAGCATGCGGTGCTTTTCACAAGAAACGACCTCATAGGGTATAGCGTCGTACGGACAGTCGTTCGCGAGCATTCCAAGGCGCAGTCTTGCCTCCATCAATCGTTCGACGGCGCGGTCTATGACGTTTTCTTTGACAAGTCCTCTCTTAATCGCACGCTTGAGCCAGCGATAGGTTCTTCCGCAATTAAGGTCACACCCGGCTTTTACAGCGAGGGCTGCGCTTCCGGATGGGGTAAAGGTCTTGTGGTGATGCGTGTGGATATCGCTGAGCGCTCCGCAATCGGACACGACGTAACCGTCGAAGCCGAATTCCTCCCGGAGTATCTTTTGAAGGAGGGTGGGGCTGGCGCAGCATGGTTCGCCGTTGACCCGGTTATACGCGCCCATTACGGCAGCCGGCTTTGCTTCCCGAATGCAGGATTTAAAGGCGGCAAGATAGGTGGAATAAAGGTCCTCTTGCGAGACGCGGACGTTGAATTTATGTCGTAATTTTTCCGGCCCGCTGTGGACGGCATAGTGTTTGATCGTTGCGTCAACTTTGCGATATTTTCCGTCGCCTTGCAGACCTTTAATGAATGCAATACCCATTTGACCGGTCAGATAGGGGTCTTCTCCATACGTTTCATGCCCTCTGCCCCAGCGCGGATCGCGAAAAATATTGATATTGGGGGACCAATAGGTCAGACCCTGATAGATGCCGGTCTCGCCGAATTTCCGATACTCGTTGTACTTTGCGCGCGCCTCGTCGGAAATGGCGGAAGCGACGTCGTACATCATATTTCTATCAAAGGTAGCCGCCATAGCAATCGCCTGCGGAAAAACGGTAGCAACGCCCGAGCGAGCAACGCCGTGTAGACCTTCGTTCCACCAATTATAGGCAGGGATACCCAGTCGCGGAATTGCCGGCGCATCGTACCGCATTTGAGATACTTTTTCTTCTAGCGTCATGCGAGAAACAAGCTCCCTCGCTTTTGTTTTAAAATCCATGTTAACCTCTCAACTCTGAACCGATCGGGATTACTGACGGCAATGTTTTTATAGTGATATCATTTTATCAAGTAGATATATGGTTGTCAATATATAGCCTTTAAGCGAACCTTGAACTTTACAGAAAAGGAAAAGGATGATAAACTGTTTTTTGTAGGAGAAAAATCTGTTTAAGATCGAATAATTACCAAATAGATAATAAAAAGAAAGGTTGGGTATGGAAATTTTTAAGGGAATTGACACGATACGGTTTGAAGGGGCGCAAAGCAAAAACCCGTTGGCATTCAAGTTTTACGATGCGGATAGGATGGTTATGGGTAAGCCGATGAAAGAGCATCTCCCATTTGCGATGGCGTGGTGGCATAACCTCGGCGCGGAATTTTTACGGCATTAAGAAGACGGACTTTTTTTAGAGAGTGAAAAACGCCCTAAAGCACTGCGGTTTTAAACCGCCCCTTTTTGGCGTAATTACAATAAAAAGTAAACAATTTATTTTTAATATATACTTTTGTTGCACTTTTGTTGCACTTTCTATTATAATATTATAATTAGTAATTACTTTTAACCGAACATTTATTTCTATGTATAAAAAGTGAGGAGAAATGTTATGGAAAAAATGAAGAGGAATTTGTTTGCAGTCAGCGTGATCGTCATCGCGATCATTCTTATCGCCGGAGTGGGTATCCTTGCTCTTCCCAAAAGCACGCAAGACGCCTATGCCGAAATAACAATAGGAACAGACGCGAGAAGTCCTTATGTAGTTAACTCAAACGGTATTGGTATCGACGGTACTACTATTTACCAAAAATCATACGCAACCTCGGCTTCAAAAACAGATGGAAGCGCTCAACAAAGTAATGGACTAACCTATTCGTGGAGCGGCGGTAGTGAAAATAGCGCGAAAAACTTTCAAATAAGAGCCAACACCACTTTTACCATGACGGTGTCCAATATCCCGAGTGACGTTTGCCAACATATTCTATTATCGAGGTTTTCTATCGGAAGCACTACCGGCGGTACTTATAACGTGACCTTTACCATAACCTTTGGTAGTAAAAGTGATTCCATTACTTTTAACACAAGTTCTTCAGAATCGACTTACTGGTATCCGAACCTTAAGGGCGGCGGCGGAAGTTCGATTACGTGGACTGTAAGAAACAATAGCGGAAGCGCTTTCTATCTTTCCAATGGTTTTATGGATTTTTATTCTGCAAGAAAATATACGGTTGATTTTTATCAAGACGGAACCACCAAAATCAACTCCACGACCAACTGGCATTATTATCCGTATTCATCCATACAAGTTCCGACAAGATCGGGATATAAGTTCCTCGGTTACTATACCGCTGTAAGCGGTGGAACAAAGTATTATAACGCGGACGGATCTGCGGCTAAAAACACGTGGGATTTGGCTCCTTCATATTATTCGGATCCCGTTAAGTTGTACGCTCATTGGGAATTAGCGCAACAAACCGTCAACGTGACCGCGGGAACGGGCGTAAGTAGCGTTTACCTTTCTACCAGTCAAAACGCGACCAGCGGAAGCGCAAGCGGGAGCAAGTTTACCAGCGGCGCCACCGTTTATGCCTTTGCCGTTCTCAAAGCGGGATACAAACATCCTTCCGGCTGGACGCTCGTCAATGGCAACAACGACACTGAGGGAGCAAAGTATCGCGTCGCTTCTCAAACGGTAGGAACTTCGACGGTGAATTTCGGGACCTACAATGCCGACCTTATTACCTATTCGATCAGTTATAATACGCAAGGGGGAACGCACGGGTCGAACCACCCGACGTCGTATAACGTCACGACCAACACCTTTACGATTTCCAATCCGACCAAGACCGGCTATACCTTTGCCGGTTGGACGGGAACGGGACTTTCTTCTGCTACCACGAGCGTGACCGTCAGTAAAGGCTCGACAGGGAATAAGACGTTCACCGCGACCTGGACTGCCAATAAGTATACCATCAATTATCTTGACGAAGGTGGGGTAGCCTTTACCGGCACGACGAATCCCAACCCGGCAAAGCATACCTACGACAGCGTTACGAATTTGGTCGCGCCCTCCAGAGAGGGACATACCTTCCTTAATTGGTATCTGGACGAAGACTGCACGGGAGACCCGGTCACTTCCATCGGGGCGACGCAATTCTTAGCTAGTTTCAACTTGTATGCAAAATGGACGCACCCTGCCACCATTACGGCGGGCAACGGTATTTCCCAGGTCTTTATTTCGACAAAAGCCATCGCCCTGTCGGGTGTTGAAAGCGGAACGGAATACAACTACTTGACGCAGGTTTACGGTTATGCCGTTCTCGAAAAAGGATACAATGCGGAAACGACTTGGATGCTCATAGGCGGTTCTACCAACAGCGAAGGCGCCTTGTATCGTATCGGGTCGGGCACCATTACCGAAAACGGATATGACTTCGGCACCATAGACGCCCTCCCCAACCATTATTACGTTTGGTTGGACGGCAACACTCGTTACGTCGTCGGAACGTACGGCGAGCTCCTGCCCACGTTTACCGCGGAAGAATTCCCCGAACGGCCGGGATATACCTTCCTCGGATATTACGACGATCAGGACTCGCATACGCAATATTACGACCAAAACGGCGTCGGCACCACGCCGTGGAATCGTATCGAGGTCACCACCCTTTATTCGCACTGGGAAGTAACGACCTATTCGATCTCGTACGTCTCAAACGTCGGCACGGAGCAAAATCCGGCATCCTACACCTATTTTGACGAGAATATCACCCTTGTCAACCCGACCAAGACCGGCTACACCTTCACCGGTTGGATGGGCACCGATCTGGACGGTCTGACCCTGACCGTTGTCATTCCTACCGGTTCTTCCGGTGACAGAACGTACGAAGCGCACTTTACTGCCAATCAATACGTTATTACCATCGAAGATCAAAACCTCAACGCCACGTTCGATCAACCGATGCCCCAAATTGTTCTTCCCGAGCGCGAAGGCTACACCTTCCACGGCTGTTATGACCAAGAAGGCGGACAAGGAACAAAATATTATAACGACAACGGAACGAGCGCTCGCAACTGGGATAAGGCCGCAAATACGACGCTCTATCCCTATTTTATGGCAAATTTATATACCGTAACGGTCAACGGACACGAATACGAAGTAACGTTCGATCAACCGCTGCCCGACTTGGACGACGGAGATCTTATTTCTCAAACCGGATACGCCTTCGACGGATACTACTATGAACCGCTTGAAGGCAACCCCGTTCAATATTACGACGCCGACGGAACAGGCGTAAGAAATTGGAACGTTGCACAAAACGTTACGCTGACGCCCCGCTTTGTTATCAATTCCTACACCATCACCTTCGTTTCCAACGGAGGAAGCGCCGTAGATTCGATCACGCAAAATTATAATACCGAAGTCGTCGCGCCGACCGACCCGACCAAACTCGGGTATGACTTCGACGATTGGTACACCGACGACAATACCTTCTCGAGCGCTTTCACCTTTTCCACCATGCCGGCAAGCGACGTCACCGTCTACGCTAACTGGAACGTCGTTGTTTATACCATCAGCTATCAGCTAAACGGCGGAAGCGTTGCTTCGGCAAACCCGGCAAGTTTTACGATAGAAAGTCAAGAGTTCACCCTTGTCAGCCCGACTAAAGAAGGCTATACCTTTGCCGGTTGGATGGGTACCGGCCTGACCGAAGCGACCTCTCCCGTCGTGATCCCTGTCGGGTCTACGGGCAACAGAGAGTACGAAGCAAACTTTACGATCAATCACTACACCATCACCTTCGTTTCCAACGGAGGAAGTGCCGCAGGTGCGATCACGGAAGATTTCGGGCATGAAGTCAACGCACCGACCGACCCGACCAGGACCGGTTATATCTTCGGCGGTTGGTTTACCGACGACAACACCTTTACGTCTGCCTATGCTTTTTCTACCATGCCGGCAAACGACGTTACCGTTTATGCCAAGTGGACGGCAAAGACGTACACCGTGACGTTGGAAAACGGCATGATCACCGCAACGTACGACGCCGTCCTGCCCGATTCCGTCATCACGCCTCAAACCGGATACACCTTCCACGGATATTTCGATGAAGAAGGCGGAAACGGAACAAAGTACATTGACGAAAGCGGCCACGGCGTTTGCGCTTGGGATAAAGACGAAGAAACGACGTTATACGCTTATTGGACGGTAAATTCCTATAAGGCGTACATTACCGAGACCAAGGGTACGAAAGCCGTTTATACGGCGCTGACTCCCGTCTCCACGAGCGGAAATCCGAGCGGAACGGAATACGAACACAATGCGACGATATACGGATTCGTCGTTCTGAAAGGCGGATATACCGCTTCGAGCGATTGGATCTTGTTGCAGGGTATTTCCAATACGGACGGCGCCATTTATTACATAGGCGAAGGACTTATCTTCGGCGCAGACTACGACTTCAGCGACCACTACGTCACCGAAGGTATTCCCAATAAATACATTGCGGTGTTTGACGAAGAAAGACTGGTCGAAGTCGTATACGGCGAAAAACTCGATGATCTTACGCCCGAGGAGATCCCGGACGGCGTTCCCGGATACACCTTTGACGGATATAGCATCGAAGACGTACCGTATTTTGATAAAGACGGAAAATGCATCCGCAACTGGGACATCCAAGGGGTCGGGCATTTGACCGCCGTTTGGAAAGCAAACACCTATACGGTGACCATCGGAGAGGTCGAAGTCGAGGCCACCTATCATGAGGCTATGCCGTCAATCAGCGTACCGACCAACACCGGATATTCCTTTGCCGGTGTATACGACCAAGCAAACGGTCAAGGCAAAAAGTACTATAACGCCGACGGCACGAGCGCTGCCGATTGGGATAAGACCCAAGATACGGAATTGAAAATCTATTGGACGGTAAACCAATATACGATCACGTTCGTTGCAAACGGCGGAACGGCGGTTCTTCCGATCCTACAAAACTACAATACCCCGGTCTCCGCTCCCACTGCGCCGACCAAGAACGGATATACCTTTGATACCTGGTATACCGACGACGGTACGTTCGAAAGCACCTATACTTTCTCAACCATGCCGCCAGAGAATATCACCCTGTACGCAAACTGGGACATTATTTCGTATACGATCGAGTACGATTTGTCCGGCGGAAGCGTTGAAACGGACAACCCGACCAGTTACGACGTCGAAGACGACTCGATCACCCTTGTCAATCCGACTAAGACGGGCTACACCTTTGCCGGTTGGACGGGCACGGGCTTAAGCGAACCGACTACCTCGGTCACCATCTCCACCGGTTCTACGGGCAACAGAACGTACACGGCAACCTATACCGTCAACCAGTACAATATCACGTTCGATTCCAACGGCGGCACCGAGGTGGCTGCGAAAACGCAAGATTTCGGCTCCAACGTTGTCGCGCCGACCAATCCGACCAAGACCGGGTATACCTTCGCCGGATGGTTTAGAATCGTCGAAACGGTAGAAACCGAATATACTTTCCCCTCCACGATGCCGGCGGAGAACTTCACCCTCTATGCAAACTGGACTCTGACCACCTTCAATATCGCCTATTCGTTGGTAGGGGGAAGCGTAGAGACGGAAAACCCGGCGACCTACACCATTGTAAGCGCCCCCATCACCCTCATCAATCCGACTAAAGAGGGCTACACCTTCACCGGTTGGACGGGTACGGGCTTAAGCGAAGCGACCGCTACGGTCACCATCCCCACCGGTTCTTCGGGTGGCAGGTCGTACACGGCAAACTATACCGTCAATCAATATACGATCACATTCGTTTCTAACGGCGGTACCGAAGTCAGCCCGATAACGCAAGATTATAATTCCCAAGTTACGGCGCCGACCCCGACCAAGACCGGTTACCTGCTGGACGGATGGTTTATCGACGACGAAACCTTCGAAGAAGAGTTCGAATTCACTACCATGCCGGCAGAGGACGTTACCGTTTACGCTAAGTGGAGCTTGCCTTCGTTTGACATTACCTATACACTCGGCGGCGGCACGGTATCTCCGGCAAACCCGACGAGCTACAACGTCGAAAGCGAAATTATTACCTTGAATAACCCCATCAAGACGGGCTATACCTTCATTGGTTGGACGGGAACGGGACTAAGCGAAGCGACTATGGAAGTCGTCATCCCGACCGGTTCGACAGACGATAGGGCGTATACGGCGAACTATACCATCAATCAATATACGATCACCTTTGTTTCCAACGGTGGAAGCGCGGTGAGTGAGAAGACGCAGGACTACGACACCGCCGTTTCCGCACCGACTGCGCCGACCAAGCTTGGTTATACTTTCGGCGGTTGGTACGAAGATGAAGAACTTGAAGAAGTCTACGAATTCACCACCATGCCGGCGGAAGATACTACCGTCTACGCTAAGTGGAATATCGTTACCTATACGATCGGTTACACCTTAAACGGCGGCGTTGCCTCGGGCAATCCGACAGAATATACGATCGAAAGCCAGCAAATCACCTTGAATAATCCCACCAAGACGGGCTATACCTTTATCGGTTGGACGGGAACGGGACTAAGCGAAGCGACGACTACCGCAACTATTGCTCCCGGCTCTACGGGCAACAAAACATACACGGCAAACTTTGCAGTCAACCCGTACACGATCGCCTTTGTTTCCAACGGCGGAAGTGCTGTTGCTTCGATCATGCAAGACTATAATACGGCTGTTTCCGCGCCCACCGCACCGACCCATGCAGGGTACACCTTCGGCGGTTGGTTCGAGGATGAAGACCTCGAAGAAACTTACGAATTCACCACCATGCCTGCAGAGGATATCACTGTTTATGCTAAGTGGAATATCGTTACCTATACGATCGGTTATACCTTAAACGGCGGCAGCATATCTTCGGAGAACCCGACAAGCTACACCGTCGAAAGTGACGCCATCACCCTTGCTAATCCGAGCAAAGTCGGCTACACCTTCATTGGCTGGACCGGAACGGGACTGGAAGAAGAAACCACTACCGTTACCATTGCTTCCGGCTCCACGGGCAACAGAACGTATACGGCTAACTTTGAAATCAACGAATACAGTATTTCGTTCGACACCAACGGCGGTAGCATTGTCGATTCTATTGTACAAGACTACAATACGGCAGTTGTTGCGCCCACCGCTCCGACCAAGGTCGGTTACACCTTCGGCGGTTGGTACGAAGATGAAGAACTTGAAGAAGTCTACGAATTCACCACCATGCCGGCGGAAGACGTTACCGTTTACGCAAAGTGGAATATCGTTACTTACTCGATCGGTTACATCTTAAACGGCGGCAGCATATCTTCGGAGAACCCGACAAGCTACACCGTCGAAAGTGACGCCATCACCCTTGCTAATCCGAGCAAAGTCGGCTACACCTTCATTGGCTGGACCGGAACGGGACTGGAAGAAGAAACCACTACCGTTACCATTGCTTCCGGCTCCACGGGCAACAGAACGTATACGGCTAACTTTGAAATCAACGAATACAGTATTTCGTTCGACACCAACGGCGGTAGCATTGTCGATTCTATTGTACAAGACTACAATACGGCAGTTGTTGTGCCCACCGCGCCGACCAAGAGCGGTTACACCTTCGGCGGTTGGTACGAAGACGAAGCGTTTGCCGGCGAATACGAATTCACCACCATGCCGGCGGAAGACGTTACCGTTTACGCAAAGTGGAACGTCATCACCTATGCCATCGAGTACGTCTTGAATGGCGGCGAAGTTGCCACGGAAAATCCGGTAGCATACACGGTTGAAACCCAAGCGTTTACACTCGTTAACCCCATCAAGACGGGTTACACATTCACAGGGTGGACGGGAACGGATTTGGTAGACAAGACCGTTACAGTCGTCATCGAGGCTATGACGGGCAACAGAACGTATACGGCTAACTTTGAAATCAACGAATACAGTATTTCGTTCGACACCAACGGCGGTAGCATTGTCGATTCTATTGTACAAGACTACAATACGGCAGTTGTTGTGCCCACCGCGCCGACCAAGAGCGGTTACACCTTCGGCGGTTGGTACGAAGACGAAGCGTTTGCCGGCGAATACGAATTCACCACCATGCCGGCGGAAGACGTTACCGTTTACGCAAAGTGGAACGTCATCACCTATGCCATCGAGTACGATTTGGACGGCGGAGCGGAAATAAGCAATCCGGCAAGCTATACGATCGAGAGCCAAACGATCACACTTGCCAACCCGACCAAGGATGGTTATACCTTCATCGGTTGGACGGGAACAGGATTGGAAGTGGAAACCCTTTCCGTCTTGATCGAGAGCGGTTCGATAGGGGATAGAAACTACGTCGCGAATTTTGAACGCAACGTCCCCTTTATTTCCAACGACGAAAATAAGGTTACCGTTTCGACCGAGGATACGTACGGTTTGCCTACCGATATAGAACTGGTAGTCGAAGTGGTGACGAACGTTTCTTCCGGTAAAGGCAGTGTCGGAAACGTTAACGTTCAATCCATGCTCAAAAGACATGAGAAAGTAACGAAAGTATACGACGTAAGGCTCATCAGGACGGTCAACGGCGTCGAAACGGAAATCCAACCTAGCGATATCAAAGAGGGAATGACGGTCACGGTCAAAATTCGGTTGCCGGAAGACGTGTCGACCAAAAACCTGAAAGTATTGCACGTCCATAATTCCACCGATATAGAATATATCGAAAACTATACCATCGAAGACGGATATATCGTGTTCGAAATCGACAGATTGAGCGAATTCGTATTCATCAACGTAGGTACGCCGCTCTGGAAGATAATATTGATTGTTGCCGAAGTCGTCATCGTTCTGTTTATAATCATTTTCCTTTTGGTCGGAAGAAAGAAAGGCAAGAAGGAACAAAAAGAAGAAGAGGAGGAGTAAGCCAAAAAAACTTACTCCTCACAAAAAACCCATGTGTAAAATAATCCTTGGTGACGTTCGAACTCGACGGTTCAAAACCAAGTTGTTTAAAAAAGCTATCCGAGATTGGATAGCTTTTTGTTTGGAGCTGCTAGGCAGATTTGAACTGAGTTCGAGCGCAGACGAAGAAGCGCGCAAGCATTTATTCGGCAAGCGATGAATGGAGAGTTTGAGTTCATTGCGGAGCAATGCTGCGCGAAAAGCGCAAGGGCGACAATTTTGGCGCGCTCAAACTCCGACCCCGTCCTTGCGTCGGAACTCTCGTTTTTTCGCAGGTGCAAGCTGTCACTTGCACCCGCGTTTTATGCTCGGTTCCTCCTTATCCCCGTAAAGCATCTGCTTTACGGGGGCCCCTTATAATTTGTCCTTGGTATGTCCGGAGTCGGCAGGCAAATATCCGGTTCCAAACAAAAAGGCCATCCATTTACGGATAGCCTTTTTGTTTGGAGCTGCTAGGCAGATTTGAACTGCCGACCCCGTCCTTACCAAGGATAAACACAAAGAACGCAGGGATGTGCTCTCTGCAAAAATCGTTTTTCTTCCTATTTATATAATAAATAGGAAACTGCTACTTTTTTTCTTAAAATCGTCAATGGCTACACTTTTTCGAAAAATTCGTGTAGCCAAGTGTAGCCAATGTAGCCAAATTAGGCAGTTTTAGGCAGAACCGGACAGCCTTTTTAAGTCATTGCAAACCTATATTTGTGATCTCAAATTGATTTCTTCTCAGCCATATTTTGTTGACAAGAAGTCTGTTTGCTACCGTGCAAAGAAATGAATATTTTTTTACTTATAATGAACAAAGGACTTCTTCGATATTGCGATATTGTATTCCTTGCAACTCCATTGATTTGCCTCGGTAGAGTACATATTTACCCTTGATCTTTCCGAAGGTATGTTCAACAAATGCACATTTTTCTTCATCGAACAAATGGTGCGCCTGTTCGGGGATAGCTTTGTCGCTGTGTTTTATTTCGTAGATTTCCACGCCGTCCTCGTAGGTGACTACCATATCAAATTCACCACCATCAACGAAACAAACTTTAAAGGCTTTGTGTTGGGTTTTGTTGAATTCAAGGGTTATTATATCTTCCAACATTCTTCCTTTGACATCCTCTAAAATTTTCTCGGAGATAAAGTCCCGATCCTCTTTGGCAAGTGACATAAAATAGGCATCTTGCATCAATGCATATATCAAAGCTTTTGCAATGGAATAGCGCATGCCGGGTTGAGTGAAAATAATACGTTCAACTTTTGCATAACTGTCGTAGAAAGTGGGATAATCCACAATAAGATCAAGCATAAAGAGATACCGTTTGATTTGGGCAATATGCGCTTCTGTAATGGGTACTGTCTGTTCCTCTTTTTCTTTGATGTCGATCAGTTTTTTAAGGGTAGCAACAACATCCTCGGTGTTGATATTATAAAGCACATCCTTTATGTTGGAATCCGGGTTTTTTAATAATAATGATTTTGCCGAACCCAGATCATGCGATTTGAATTGATTGACCACCACGTTCAAAACAAAACGATGGTTCATATCCTCTACGATGCGGTTTATTACGTTTGTCAGTTCTCCTTTGTCGTACAGTTCTTGCAAGACGCCGAATCTGCTCGCAAAACGATCATTTTCAAGCGAATGTTGGATATTCCGGCTTATGGCAGTATCAATATATTTTCTTGTGGATTCATCATCACGAAAGGAGACATCATCCGATGTGCTATCCGGATCATCGAAGTCCATGTTTTCTATCCGCAAAGTTCCTCCGTATTCGATATAACGGTCTATGGAATGGATGTCGAGTAAATTCACATATTCGCGGAAGGGAATGAACGACGTTCGCAACATAACATTACGATCATATAATTGATTTGCATTGGCAAAAATAAAGCCCAAAGAATCTGTGCCGGAAATTACAATTTTCATACCCATCTGACAATATATATCGGATAAACAAGCGGCAGTATCGATAAAATCATTCATAAGCGTTATTTCGTCAATAAAGACATAGCGGATTCCCATTTTGAAGAGAACGTCGAGATCTTTGTACAGCATTCGCATGTCGTCCGAAGGGCGCATTTTAATATAGACCGTCTTTTCCAAAGGCAAGCTGCGTATCGCTTGGAAAAGCATCGTTGTTTTACCGGTACGCCTTAATCCGTACAGAATGAAAACTCTTCCGTATATTTCCATTTCAAGATACCGCCGTATCATTTGAAAGCCTCTGCGCGTTTTGAAATCCTTGACTTGATTAGTTGTAATTTCAAGTTCTTTACCGGCAACAACATTCGTATAAAAATCCGTAGTAGAAGAACCTATGGCAGAAAGATTATTGATCTCTTTCTGTAGATCTTTTCGTAGCTCTTCCAATTTTTTCCTTTCTGCAATTTGCTCACGAATATTATCGATGTCGGCTTCCTTAATGTAAGATGAACGTGTTTTTCCGTTTACGCGCCATTGTAAATAATAGCGCACTTTTCCATTAATCGTCTTACGAACGATTGATCCCTGTGGATATTCTGTTATTTTTTGTGTCAGTTCATTTATTTTCTGCGTCAATTCAGCGATAGTCATACAAACCTCCATCGAATAAGATAAGTATATCCCATATAAACCTCGATGTCAATATTATTTGTGGTTTATGAGGTTTATATTTATTAACTGATATGATTTACCTATAAATTAATTCCGATAAGGAGATTTGTTTTATAAAAAAAGTAACTTTACCATTTTTGATGTTGGGTCAAGAGAGCGATGTGTGCCTCATTAAACATGAGAAATTCTTAGGAAATGTCATATATATCGTAGGAACTGGAAATAAAATGGACATTTTTATTTTTATTTTGACAAAATGCTTGACAATTGGCGTTGGAGAATATATAATTTCTCATATGGAAAGAAAATGGACGATTCGCAAATTGCAAAGGAGTAAAAATGCTTATATCAATTAAATTCTCAAATTTTAGGAGCTATTATAATGAACAAGAGTTTTCCATGTTGGCTACGCCACAAGAAAAGGAAAACTATGTAAAAAATTCATTTGAAGTTAATCCTGCACTCTATAAGGGAAGATTATTAAAATCCAGTATGATTTTGGGAACAAATGGATCTGGGAAATCGAATTTGTTAAGTGTATGTAAATATCTTCGTTATTTAGTGTTATTTTCCTCTGAGGCAAGCAGAGATAAAAGTAATATTTTTAAAGACGCCAATGAACAATTTGCATTTTTTGAATCTGCAGTAGATACTCCAACTTTTTTTGAAGTAGAGTTTATTGCAAACAATGCTTATTATATTTATACAATTAAAATCAAGGACTGCAGCGTTGAATATGAATGCTTAAGGCAAAGAGTCGAAACCACCGGAAAAAAGTTGGCAAAAATAAAATGCTTATTTGAAAGGATAGGAAACCAATTTGTCGTTGTTTCAGATGAATTCCAACGGCTTGCAGATCTTTTTGAAATTAAACCCAATGTTTTGGTCTTGTCAAATTGTAATTCAGATATAAAAGATGATGTGTGTCCCAGTGGGAAAACGGTAATTAATTGGTTTAAACAGTTAAATTATTGGAATAGCCGGACTTCTTCTATAGAGATTTATGACAATAATGTTGATATTTTGGAAAAAGCTACTAAAATATTGCAATACAGCGATAAATCTATTAAATCTTTACAGTTAAAAAAGACAAAACTTGAGATTCCTGTTGAAAGTCAAAAGGATCCGGAAAGCATTTTTAAGGCATTACAAAAAACAAATCTTGATATAGGTTCAGGAGTTCTTGCATTGTTGGATGATGGCTTATATAAAATGGACGTCGTGATCGAGTACAATGTGTATGACGATCCTTTAAAAACAAACATAACAGATACCGTTGCTTTCTCTGTTTTTGATTCAACAAGCAAAATAAGTACCGGACAGGCAAAACTTGTCAAGTATTTAGCTTATATTATTGATGTAATACAGAATGGCGGGATTCTTTTTTTAGATGAACTTGATTCTAATTTGCATCATCAATTTCCCAAGCTGATAACAGATGCATTTAACGATGAAACATTAAATTCAAAAAATGCACAGTTAATTTTTACAACTCATAGTGTAAACTTGCTGGATAATAATTTCAGAAGAGATCAAATCAATATTATTACAAAAGACAGATATGGGATAAGTTCAATCGCACATCCTACTCGTGCAAAGGGAAGAGTTAAAAACACAAATTCATTGTCTAAACTTTGGTACGAGGGAGAACTTAATAATTCAAACATTATTACCGTTGAGGATTTAAAAATAATAATGAAAGGATAAGGGAGAAGAAAACGTGAAAAAATATAAAGGAATTCATTTATACATAAATATTAATAATTTAAATTCGATTATAAAAAAAGATGAAAACAATCACGAAGATTTAAGGCGGACATTTCATGCTCTTGATGCTTATACTTGGGCATTAGAAAACTTTGCTAATGAAATATCCGGATTGGCAATAGAAAAATTTACGACATCTCGTTACCACTTTTACATACAATGTGATGAAGTTAACAACGAAAGACAAATCTCTTCAATTATTGACTTGATAGTATTTTCCAAGGCATTAGCTGAGACTTTAAATACAATTGGGAAATATCAATCATTGAAAAGATTTACGATAGGAATCGGTATGGATTGGGGGCAGTATACAGAGTATTCATTTGTTGACAATGAAACTGGATATGAAGAAATGACCACTATCGGTTCTCCAGCAAATAGAGCAGCAAAACTTCAATCAAAATGTGAGGATAATAAAGTATTAATCTCAAAAGCTTTATTTGAAATTTTGAGTAAAGATGTAAAAACAATCTTTTATGGCAATGGTTCCTTATCATCGGAATTAGCTTTAAAGTATTATGACCTAACAGTATATGAAACAACAATTGATGATCTCCAATCTTTAGTTAGTTCAACTTACGCAAATCGAAAGGAAAGTTGGTTGAAAAAAACGAAAGAACATGCCAATGCTACGAATCTCAATGATATACAGTTTTTTGAAGCAAAAGCAAAAATTGATTTTACAAATTTGAGTTTGAAAAATTCGAAATGGATGGATCAAGCAATTATTTTGTTTTCTGATATTAGAGGATTTACCAATAGAGTAGACACTAGTGATTTATCAGCTGTTAAAGTTCTGACACAAAATGTTCTTTGCGGGATGAATAAATCAGTACGCAAAGAAGAGGGTGTCCATGTGCAATTTCAAGGAGATAGAGAATCTGCATTATTTAATTCATTTCACGGAGAATCAAAGAGCAATATAGTTAGGGCTATTTCTGCGGCAATGCGAATGATTGATATGGTTGACGACAATAATGGTGATCGAGAAACAAACAGGTTGGATATTGGTATAGGATGTGCGGTAGGAGTAATATTTGCCACAAGAATTGGAATGCGCGGTCGTAAATTTAATGTTGTTATGGGTGAGACTGTTAAATTGGGAGATATCGCGGAGGATGATGTAGCTGGCACCAGTAGGGAAGGTTGCAAAACAGAAATTGCTATAACAAAAGATGTTTTTTCTCTGTTAAAAAAAGATAATTCAAAACAAGCAAAGGAGTATGTTGGATTATTCAAAAAGAGAGATTGCAATGGTAAAGAGTACTATATCTCAACTACAGGTTACAAAGAATACCAAAAAAAATGTGATGAAGAATCACAGGCTAAAAACGCAGAAAGGGCTCGAAATAATTATGGAATAAAACCGTGGGGGAAGTAGAATGGTCAAAATAATTGATACAGCCAAGGAATATGACAGTGAGTTTTTTTCTTCCTTACCTACAGGCTTAAATAATCCACAAATATATTATAATTCAGTCAAAGAAAGCTGTAAAGAAGTATCAAAAACGTATCCTTTTTTGAAATGGTGTTTTTTGCCGACAGTAAAACCTAAAACAGCATTTATTCAAGGATTGTTATTGCCCGATTATGCAATTCGAGAAAAGCATCTTGATCGTGAACAATATAATGAGTATGGGTTGCCGATTTATGCAACTATACCTGAGAAATTTTATGAACAAGGTATTTATGTGTATGATGCTTGCAAAAGAATATTGTGGGACAATATTCCATTCGAATATAGGCACTGCATACCACTATTGCCTAAAGATGACCAAGACAGACGCAGAAGATGTATTTGTACACATAATAAAAAAGATATAACAAAAGAAAATTGCATTATTGGTGTTTTGAATAGTGCTTATTATTTATTTGAAGAATATAGAAAATTTGAAAGGACAGGGAATTTTGAGTTAGACTGTCTACCGCATAACCTGGCAAAGGAGTAAATGAATGGGAAATAGTAACGAAGAAAATTATACATATCTTAAAGATGCTAATGATAGAATCTACGAACAATTGACTTATGCTGAAGCTAAGCATGCTGTAGTAATTGGTTTATTGGGTGCGGCAATTTTTGCGATTATTGGTATAATAATTGATATATTTGATAGCAATTTGATGTGGTTACAAATTTTACTTGGCATAATGGCATTTTCTATGCTTATAGCGATTATTGTGTCATTGTCATCGTTTTATCCTGATAGGAAAAAAATAAAAAATGCTGAAAAATCCAACCTTTTTTTCTATAGCGATATAGCGCAAATAAGTGATGGAGAAAAGTATATTCAACAGCTTGGTCAAGCCGATATTAATAAGCATCTTGCAGAACAAAATATAAAAGTAGCACAAATTATTGAACAAAAGCACAGAAAATTTAGGATTGTTCTCAATCTTTTGTTAGCGAGTATATTGTTACCATACTATATAGCCTTAATTGTAAAACTCATTGTGCAAATAATAAGGAAAAAGAAAAACAATAATTCCATTTAAGGGAAAATAAATACATGAGAAGAAAAGTGCCAAAATCATTACAGACGATCGTAATAACCCTTTTGGTAGGGATGTTTTTGCCTAAACTGATTTCTTTGACGGGTGTCACTTTGGTCGACAAAGTACTTTGGAAGATAGTGCTTACTTTGTCATTTAATGTGGCAACGATTATCGTTGGTGTACTGTATTCTGCAAAACTTCTGCACGGTAAGGTCGAAGGCGGCAAAGCGAGAATAGCGATCTATTTTGTTATAATAATTATCTTTTTATGTACGGCAACTTCCGTTTTGGTGTTCTTCAAAGAAGTTGCCAAATGGGTTTTGATTGTGATTGGAATAGTCGCTTTAATATTTATCTTTGCAATAATTTTGAATTATATTTTTTTTGCCAAAGATAAAAAGAATAAGTTCAAAGCTTCACAGTCCAAGAGTGTCGAGATTGCAAAACAGAAAGAAAAAACTATTCAGCATGTAGAAAAACAAATTACAAGCGCAGATCAAGTAGCGAAAGTATCAAAACAAGAGCAACAAGCGCAACAAAAACTGGCTGTTGCTATTGGGTCGCAAGAGTCAAGCCCAGCAGTACATACAATAGAAACAGTTGAAGTAGTTCAACCTAAATTGAAAACAATTTATGAACTATGGGATGAGAAAGACGATTCGGAGAAATGTTTAACCGTAACAAACAATGAGAATCCGGATCTAAGATGGGTAAAGATTTACAAGCCACCATATGGCAACGGGAAATTCTATGGTTATGTAATGATGATGAATGCTCGCAATACGGTAAGCGGTGAAATCTTTTTTGCCGACGAGCCGATTTGGAAAATATACAATGGTTAAAGGAATGTTTGGATTGTGAAGAAAAAGAATAAAAAAGAGCTAAAAACTTTGACAAGGATAGCCAATTCGGAAGCTAGATCAAATCTTATTTTTTATCTATTATTTGTGATTGCGGTTAATCTGATTTGGATTGGTTTAATATATGTTTCAGGTGCGCTCCAAAATTTATTATTGGGACTAGGGACTGGAGCATTTACATCGGCAGTAGTCTCTTTGGTATTTTATTTAAATGATAAAGAAATCAAGAAACGTGAACGATTAAAAATAAGAAAGATTTTTATGGATGATTTTAGAGTATTATTCCACAATATCATTTACACAATAGATTATGATTTACATAGCGATAAAACTGTATCATTGGAAGAATATATCAAAAATCAGCACAGGTGGTTTCACGAATATTATAAACAAATGGTCGCTAATAATACTAATGATAAAGAAACACAAAAGCGAATAAATCAAATAAATACTTTTATTGCTAGTACGCTTGTGCTTTTTCAGCAATGCTTTGAGTATGGTTATTCATGGAAAGAAGGAGAATATACAGATTGGCAAAAAACGGAGCTTAACAATATTTATTTGGATTATAAAAACACTCAAATATATTTGCAAAACAATAATTATAAACGTGCATTTTTAGAATTTGCCTTTTTATTAGAAACTTTAAAAAGGATTCCCGATAAATTTGAAGAATTAAAAACATTTAACTTATTGCAGTTTTCTTATAATTCAAATGGAGAGTTAACTATTCAAACAGATAGATTTGAGAAGAAAGAAACAATATTCAAATTCGCACGAGAATTTAATACTATTAGAGAAAAGAACTATAAAAAATACTACGCAAAAGATGACAAGGGTGATAAATAATATCTATACACAGAAGGGTTTGTAGAAATATATAAAACACTAGGCGGTTAGAAGAGCAATCTGTATGCATAGATGGAATTGGCGGCATTGATTTTTTTGATAAAATATGGTAAAATTAATAAAAACAAATTGACAGAAAGGAGAATATACTTGTGACCATGGTTATAGATAAGGCGCAAATGTCCGAAGAAGATATTAAGTTGCAGTACATCACTCCTGCTATTACGTCAAAGTGGGATATTCATAAAATCACGATGGAAACGCAAATCACCGACGGGAAAATCAACCTGAAGGGAAATTTTGCTGTGCGTGAAAAACCGAAGAAGGTAGACTATCTCCTTTATCTCGGCGCCAACTATCCCATTGCCGTGGTAGAAGCAAAGGACAATAATCATTCCGTATCTTTTGGTTTACAGCAAGCAATGACGTATGCAAAAATGCTCGACCTGCCTTTTGCGTACAGTTCGAACGGCGACGGCTTTGCGGAACACGACTTTTTGACGGGAACAGAGCGCGAAATCTCTTTGGATGAATTCCCGACCGAAGCAGAGTTGATTGCCCGTTATAAAGCGGAATCCGGCATTTCTCAAAGCGAAGAAAAGGTTATTGCTCAACCCTATTATTCCAGTCAAACCACTTATCCGCCTCGTTACTATCAAAGAATAGCGATTAACCGCACCGTAGACGCCATCGCCAAAGGTCAAAACAGAATACTGCTTGCTATGGCGACCGGCACGGGCAAAACTTATACTGCGTTTCAGATCGTTTATCGGCTACTTAAAAGCGGTGTGAAGAAAAAGATACTTTATCTTGCCGACCGTAATATTCTCGTAGATCAATCCATTCAGCAGGATTTTGCACCGCTCGAAAAAGTCATTCATAAAATCAACGTGGCTAAGGATAATCCCACCACGATCACCTCTCACGAGGTTTATTTCTCCCTCTATCAACAGCTTGTCGGCGACGAAGGGGAAGAAGAACATTACAGTAAACTTTTCAAGCCCGATTTCTTTGACTTGATTATCGTGGACGAGTGTCACCGTGGCTCGGCAAAAGAAGACAGCAAATGGCGCGTTATTCTCGAATACTTCAATGCGGCTACCCAAATCGGTATGACCGCGACCCCAAAGGAAACAAAATATGTTTCCAATATCAATTATTTCGGTGAGCCGCTTTATTCTTATTCTTTGAAAGAAGGGATAGAAGACGGCTTCCTTGCGCCGTTTAAGGTCATCAATATCAAAACGGACATCGGTGAAGGGTGGCGTCCTCATTTAGGTCAGCTTGATAAATTCGGCAACACCATCGAAGACCGTATCTACACCAACAGCGATTACGATTATACCATCGTCATCGAAGACCGTATTCAGCAGGTAGCGACGGAAATTACCAACTATCTGAAAGCGACCGACCGGATGGCGAAAACTATTGTTTTCTGCGCGACGGAAGACGCCGCCGAAAGAATGCGTCAAGCCCTCGTCAATCTTAATGCCGATATGGTAAAGAAAAATCCCGACTACTGCGTCAGGATCACCGGTTCCGACATTTACGGCAAGAGCAAACTTGACTATTTTATTTCCGTTTCGGCTCCTTACCCTGTTATTGCCACGACGTCGAAACTTCTTTCCACCGGCGCCGATTGCAAAATGACGAAACTCATTGTTTTGGACGAAATGATCGGTTCTATGACCGAATTCAAACAGATCATCGGGCGTGGTACCCGTTTGCGCGCGAAAGAAGGTAAAACGCATTTTGTCGTAATGGACTTCCGGAACGTGAGCAGACTTTTTGCCGACCCCGAATGGGACGGCCCCATCGAAATGAATGACGACTTCGAGCCGCCCAAGAAAAAAGACCCGCCGCAAACTCCTCCGACTCCGCCAACGCCGCCACGAGTAAAACCGATCGTAGATAAAAGCGGTTGCCGCGTAGAAATCATCTACAAGACCGTTTCCGTGTACGACACCAACGGAAAACTTTTGCGGCAGGAGAGTATCACAGACTATACCAAATCCAATATCCTCGGCGAATATGCGTCCCTTGATAACTTCATTCAGGAATGGCGTAAAGACCCGAAAAAAGAGCGTATCCGCGATATGCTCTTGGAACGCGGTATTGACCTTGAAATGATGAAAGCAGATCAAGGTATGTCCGACGTGGACGACTTCGACTTTATCTGCCACGTTGCGTTCGATAAAAAACCGTTGACAAGAAAGGAACGCGCCGAAGGCGTAAAGAAGCGTGATTTCCTGTCAAAATACAGTGGTATTGCCCGCGAAGTGTTGGAAGCTTTGCTTGATAAATATATGAACGCGGGTATTTATGAGATAGAAAAGACCGACGTCCTAAAACTTGATCCCTTTATGAAACTGGGCAAGCCGTCCAAGATTGCCGGCTATTTCGGCGGAAAAGAGGGCTATTTGAAAGCGGTCAAAGAATTAGAAGAAGCAATTTACAGCGAGGAAGTAGCATAGAATGAGCAATTTATCAGGTTTTGTCAAAAGAATACGGGATATTATGCGCAATGACCCCGGTATTAACGGCGATGCGCAACGTATAGAGCAAATATCGTGGATGCTGTTTTTGAAAGTGTACGACGCCAAAGAGCAGGATTGGATGTTTGACGATGAAAAATACGAGTCCATTATCCCCGATGATTGCCGTTGGGAAAACTGGGCGCACGACGATAAATCGGGCAATGCTATGACCGGCGACAGGCTGATGAACTTTGTCAATAATACGCTGTTCCCGACGTTGAAAAATCTCCCCGTAGACGCAAATACGCCCCTGAAAAAGGCGATCGTTCAGACTACTTTTGCCGACGCCAACAACTATATGAAAGACGGCGTTCTTCTCCGTCAGATCATAAACGTCATTGACGAATTGCAATTGGACGACTACGAAGAAAGCCACGCTTTCGGAGAGATATACGAAACCATTTTGAAAGAACTGCAAAGCGCAGGTTCCGCCGGTGAATTCTACACCCCTCGTGCCGTGACCGACTTTATGGCGCAGATGATAGATCCGCAAATCGGTGAGAAAATGGCGGACTATGCCTGCGGAACGGGTGGTTTTATCACTTCATGGCTCAAAGAATTAAAGAAAAAGGTAAAGACGACCGAGGACGAAAACGCATACAGCCATTCCATCTACGGCATTGAGAAAAAGCAATTCCCGTATATGCTGTGCATTACCAATATGCTCCTGCACGACCTCGACGTGCCCGAAGTCTATCACGATAATTCTCTTACGCGCGATATTCTTGACTATACCGACGACGACAGGGTGGACGTAATTTTAATGAATCCCCCGTACGGCGGTAGTGAGAAAGCCGACGTCAAAAATCACTTCCCCGACGACCTTGCTTCCAGTGAAACGGCAGACCTCTTTATGGCGGTCATTATGTATCGGCTGAAAACAAACGGTCGCGCCGCTGTGATACTGCCCGACGGCTTCCTCTTCGGTACCGATAACGCCAAAGTCAATCTCAAAAAGAAACTTCTTTCCGAGTTTAACTTGCATACCATTATTCGTATGCCCAGTAGCGTCTTTTCTCCCTATACCTCTATCACAACGAACGTTCTTTTCTTTGATAATACCGGAAAGACCGAAAAAACGTGGTTCTATCGACTGGATATGCCGGAAGGGTACAAACACTTTTCCAAAACCAAACCGATGAAAATCGAACACTTTTCTCCGGTGATAGAGTGGTGGAACGATCGGAAACCTTTATCCGCCGACGGCTTTGATAAGGCGAAGTGCTTTTCCTACAAAGAACTGACCGAAGAACTCGGCTATAACTTAGACCAATGTGGCTATCCGCACGAAGAGGAAGAAATCCTCGAACCGTTAGACCTGATCCAACGATATGAAGAAAAGCGTGCGTCCCTGAACGCCGAGATCGACCGTGTGCTTGCGGAGATTTCCGCACACCTCGGAGGGAAAAAGGAATGACGCCGCAAGAATTAAAGAACAGCATATTACAGCTTGCTATCCAAGGAAAGCTTGTTGAGCAGCGTCCCGAAGAAGGTACGGGCGAAGAAGCTATAACAAAAGCGATTACAACTGTTAAGTCAAAAAAGGCTGTTTTTTCTGACGATGATTATTCATTGGACTTGCCAGACTCTTGGGCATGGGCAAAACTATCTGAACTTACCTCTGACAGTACATTGAACGACGGGAATTGGGTGCTGTCAAATGATATGGTCCCTTCTGGTCCAGTGAAACTTATACAGCTCGGTAGCATAGGGAATTGCATATACAAGGATAAAGGGTTCAAATACTTAACAGAAAAACGTTTCCGTGAACTCAATGGGCGGCAAATCCATGAGGGTTATTTACTTGTTAATCGACTAATCGGAGATAGGATGCTTGCTTGTATACTTCCTTCAATAGATGGCATTTTGATAACGGCTGTCGATGTTTGTTGGATAGCACCTAACGAGCAATTATTTGATCAAAAATTCTTGATGTATGCTTTGACATCGGAAGATTTTCAACGTAAAGTAAAAGCTCTTGGAAGAGGGACAACTAGATTTAGAATTAGTAAGTTAAATCTGATTGACATAGCCTTTCCTTTTCCGCCCCTCGCCGAGCAAAAGCGTATCGTCGCTAAGATCGAAGAATTATTGCCGCTGATCGACCGCTACGAAGAGGCGTATACCAAACTGGAAGAATTCAATGCGCGGTTTCCTTTTGATATGCAAAAATCCCTCTTGCAAATGGCAATTCAAGGCAAATTAGTCCCGCAAGATCCCTCCGAAGGCACCGGCGAAGAACTCTATAAACATATTCAAGCCGAAAAAGCTAAACTCATAAAAGAGGGCAAAATCAAAAAAGAAAAGCCCTTTGCAGAAATATCCGAGGATGAAATCCCTTTTGAAATACCTGATAGTTGGAAGTGGGTAAGATTCGCATCTATTTGCTCAGTTTTAACCTGTGGATATGCTTCAACGCCAACTTATGTTTCGGCAGAAGAAGGTATGCCATTTATCTCTGCAAAAAATGTAAAGCCTTACAGATTTATGCCCCAAGAACATCAGTATATTTCAAAGGAACTCTATCGAAATCTCACACAAAATGCAAAACCGGAACGAGGAGATATACTCTTAACTCGTGTTGGAGCGGGAATCGGAGAAGCCGCTATTATAGACACAGATATGGATTTTGCTATTTATGTTAGCCTCACGTTAATAAAATTAGTTAGCATTGCTATACTTGATAATCAGTATATTCTTTTTTGGCTGAACTCTCCAATTGGAGTGTCAAGTGCAAAGAAAAACATTTATGGTAAAAATGCTTCACAGGGAAATCTTAATGTAAAAAATGTTAGGGATTTTTTAGTACCATTACCGCCATTTGCCGAGCAAAAGCGCATAGTCGCAAAACTGGAAGAAATTTTACCTCTTTGCGAGCGTTTGAAATGAGGTGAATTGTTTGGATTATAGAACTATAGTCGGGAGTTATCTACTGACCTTTGGGAATTTAGAACAAACGATAGATACATCAATACAAGTTATTTGTAAAAAGCATTTTGGTGATCCTAGTGCTGAAGGCATTTATAATATAATTAAAAAAATGAATTCTCAGAAAAGATTGGAAATTCTTGAGGAACTCATCCAGCATATTGGTCTTTCGGACTTTAATATTTCAGAATGGGACGAACTATTTTCATCAATAAATAGCCTAAACGACATGCGCAACATATTGGCACACGGAATGTATGGGATAGAAAAGGATCACTTTATTAAATTAAAAAGAGACCATGAGTCCAAAGAAATCGATGATGAATCCCTGCTAAAGAATCAAAAAGAATTGGAAGATCGTTATAGACAACTGTTTGATTCAGTAGTAGAGAAAACAGAGTTTGGAAAAGAAAAGTTAATTTGGGTAAGTGAATTTCCAAAATTAAAATGGTAGGTGACAGTATATGGATTATTCAACACTTAATAGACTAAAAGACAAATTGGAGCAAGCGACCAGTGCTTCACAAGCAGCAAGTATTTCTGCAGAAATTGAAAAAGAGGAACGCAGAATACAAGAAGCAGAAGAGCTTGAAAAACGTCAAAAGTCAGCAATTCTTTCAAATATCGAATCACTCAATTCGTCAACTTTATCACCAAGACAAAGAGTAGAATCATTTATTGAGCGTGGTAGAATAATAATGAAAGAAGAATACCACCATAGTCAATTGATGCCGGATTATATAAGTGGTCCAAAAACAGAACAATGGTTTAACGAAATAAACATATTTAATAGTAGATTTTTAAGAAACCATTCATTACACGATCAGATTGCGGATATATGTAAAGGACATAAACATTCATTTACTCCACACGAGGAAATGATGGGATGTCTACAAGCACTTATTACAGATGATGAATTCTGGCAAGAAATTGAGCAAAAGGAGAAAACTGTGAAAAAGTCAAGCAAGGAATATGATGTTTTTATTTCACATGCAAATGCGGACAAAGAAGAATATGTAAATCAACTTAAAAGTTCGCTCGAAAAACTAAGAATTTCTATTTTTTATGATAAAGACACATTAGAGTGGGGAGATAACTGGAAAGATAAAATCTTGGAAGGTGTTAAAAAAGCAGAGTTTGCAATAATAGTAATTTCCGAAAATTTCTTTGGACGAGAATGGACGGAAAAAGAATTGATAGAATTTTTAGATAGACAAAACACAAGTGGTCAAAAAATAATTCTTCCGATTTTACATAATATCACAGTAGATCAATTAAAAGAGAAGTATCCTGCAGTGGCAGACATTCAAGCACTCAATTCCGTAGATTATTCCTGTGACGAAATCGCTTTGAAATTTGCCGGTCAGTTAATAAAACGATTAAAATCATAATGTGTACATACCGGCGTAAAGAAAAAATAGAATTAAGAAAACAAGTCTCAGAAATGACGCACATAGCTGAAAAAGCTGCGAGACCACCGTTCTGTTTGTTTTGTGGCAAAAAAACGAGCTTATGTAATTCACACATTGTTCCGAAGTTTATTCTAAAGAACATCGATGAAAAAGGAATGGTGTGTTATAGCAGCGCATTAGTGAAAGATTTCGACGATATATTTGATTCGAAGAAAGGCATTAACAATGCTTTTACTTTTCATCTTATTTGCAGAGAGTGTGACAAAAAACTATTTGCGCATTATGAAGATCCAAGATCGATACTTGAATTTGAGAAGTTAGACGAAGATGCTCGAAAAGTGATCTTGATAGAAATGGCAATGAAAACACATTTGGCGCATATTTTTCGTAAAGTTTTTTCATATAGCATTTTCAGTAGGCTCTATCCGCAAGAAGCCCAGGGGTTTAGGGGAGCAGGGATTAGAACCGGACAGGAAATAGATAATGAAGAACACATGCAATATTTGAGTGAGTTATTACAGGCAAAAGATGATCCCGGTTTTGACTTTGAACTGCTTTACGATAAAATGCTGGATTATGATGTGGGGATAGCAACACAAACTATAATTGCCTATGTATATGATCTAAAAGGGAATATGCTTTTTAGTCCATTTGATCACGAAAGAGCGGCTTTATTCAAATATTTTTATTTGATGATTTTACCAATCAATGGGAAAACTCGTATCTTTTTTTATATTGAGAAAGAAAACTTACCTAAAGTAAAGAACATTATCGAACAGTTTAATGCGCTGACGGAAGAAGAAAAACTGCATTTTTTATTCATTTCTTTAATTGTCTATGATGAACAGTTTTATATCAATCCTGTTCTTTTAAAAACGATAAAGAAGGATAAAAAGCTTTGTAAACTTTTTGTTCAAGCAGATGCAAGCAGTGGTTCCGAGAAAAACTGTAGGAAAATAAAAAATTTTAGGAAATACAATAATTATTTGCGAAATCAAAACCCACAAAGACAATATTATAATTGAATTGAAAATGTGCGAAAAACGTCAAAGTGTCCGTTATTGCAGACACATTGAGCTTTACGGGAAAGAATAAAAATGATATAATGTTTTTGCATAGGAGAATGTTCGAGAAAAATCGAATATTTGAGATGAAGCCCTCATAACATTTCCGTAAAATACATAGGTTTTTGTTGCATTTTTCTTATTATTAATAGAAAAATATATAGGATATTCATTATATCCCACAGGTAAGAGATTATTATATTTATATACATATAAATAAGAACTTTGCAACGAAAAAAAGAGAAATAATATGTCGTTCAAGGTGAAAGAACAAACCATAAACAGAGAGATAGAAGCGATTTAACGCACCTCGTTGCCCCTTGTGCGTGGACAAAAGAAAACTCAATACAAGTAGAAAGAGTGTCTCAAAGCGAGGCACTTTTTTTTGTCTTGAAATGGAATAAACGAAGAAAATTGATTCAGGGGGTGTGGTTTTGCCTTTTTATAAGTCTTTTATTATAGAGGGAGTAGTGAGAAAAGTATAATTTTGGTTGAATTTTCGATTTAGGGGAGCGACTTTTGCCGTTTTTCCGCCCTTTATAGTGAAGGGCTAAAAAAATGAATGTCAGACCGTGAACTTTTGTCTTTTTACAGCCCTTTATTATAGGGGGACGGGAAGAAAAATGAAAAATCAAAGAATATTCAAGTTTGACCTTAACTTTTGCCTGTTTTCCGCCCTTTATAGTAGAGGGACAAGAAAGTGTAGGCGAATCGGTTAAAACTCGAATTTGACCGTATATTGGTCGCCTAAAACCAGCCTTATAAGGTGAGGAGCGTTTAAATAAAAGGAGGTGATGCCTATGCACAATAACAGACGTGCCGACGATCAATAAATGGCGGCAAATAAAAACCCTTCAAAAAAGAGGAGGAAAAACAATGGAAGAATTTACATTTTATGACCTGTACTACGATGCCATCAGTGGTGTTACGCCGGCGAATTTGCCAGACAATTTGCAGGGTGCGTTCAACATTTTCAAAAAGACATTTGATATCAAAACAGCGCGGAGTGAGAGCGGAAAGAAAGGCGGACAAAAGAAAAAACCGCTGATGACGCTTGCAAAAATCCGTGAGGACTTTCCGGAAATCACCGGCAATCTGAGCGAAAACAATGAGATTTTAGAGGGAGTAAACCTTGGTTCCCTTTACAAATTCATCAAGAAAAATGAGGAAGTCAGACGTCTGAGTATGTACAATATCGTGACAAAATTCAAAGAAAAACAAGAATAATACGAAGCAAATATGCAAGCAAACGGCAACGTAAGATGGGAAAAACCCTGTTGTATGCGGGTGGAAAGTTGAAGCAGGTAAAGAAGAATGCAACAGGGCGCATTCTTGCGGTCAGCAATCGGGAAACCCGATTCTGTTTGTCGAAAAAAAATTTTAAAAAAAGTCTTGACAAAGCGAGAGATATACCGTATCGTATTGATACGACTAAACATTTTCGGGAGGATGATGATGAACGAACAAGAAATTATGAGAAAAGCCGAAGCTGGAGAAGGTTTGACCGTGGAAGAAGTACAGGTATATCAAAGACTTGTCAAGCCGACAAAACACGTTTACGGGAAGTACGGAACGCTTGCGAAGAAGTATCTCGAAGAACATAACATCGCAAAGTATTGGTCTATTGAAAATTTACCGGAATACTTACACGGAGTGGACGCCGCGGCAGACAGAATGTGGACTGCTATGTATGTAAAATTGTCCAAGTCAGATAAGTACAGGAAGACGGGTGACTTTATGCACGACTTACGAGTGCAGGAAGAGATGCATCGCGTCATAGAAGAAGAAATATTACAAGAAATCGTATATGTCGATTAAAAGAGAAGACCATGGAAAAGAAAGAGAACACACCGCAGAGATCGGCAAGACGGAAGTACGAAGAAGTAAACAGAGAAAAGAGAAAGCAGACGAGCGGCAATTTCGGAACGATGATCCCCCGACCGCTCTTTGAAGAGATCAACGCTTTCTTAAAGACAAGCGGATATACCAAAGTACAGTTGATCGCCGCAGGATATGAGAAGTTAAAGGGAATAGCGGCAGGCGCAGACGCGAAGAAAGAGGGACAATCCGCAAAAACAGACTTTATCGGTTTAGAGGACGTCGAAAAGAAAAAACCGAATACTTAATATCTTTTCAAAATAAGGAGGAAAAGCAATGAAGAGAGAACATAGTATTCAAAGCAATAAGGACGCGAAATAAGTGTTTCGCAGGAAGTCCGAATAAGGAGTATTGAATACAAGACAAAGAATAGAACAAACGACTATTGAAACGCTAATAGCAAACGAAACAAAACGATTGAGTGACAAATACGGGAAAGCCTTTCTCGACTGCGAGGAATTGGTGGAATTGACGGGACTCGGACGGGATAACGTTCGCACGATGATGAGAAGCGACGGATTCCCCGTAATGAGAGTGGGCAATCGCCAAGTGGTGAGTATCCTTGGGTTTATTACGTGGCAAATGAAGAGTATGTTGGGGGATAACCATGGCTGAGAAAAGAGGTTCTAAGAAGAAAAAGAAAGATGCCCGACGTGGGAACAACGAAGGTTCGATCTATCTGAGAGCGGATGGCAAATGGGTAGCGTCCGTTACTCTCGGCTATGACAATGAAGGAAAACGGATAAGGAAGGTCTTTTACGGTTCGACGAGAACGGACGTCGCCATCAAGATGACCGCCGTGCTCAATGAAAAATTGCAAGGCGGACACGCTTCGGTGCAGAACGATAATTTGCAAGTCCTGATGGCGGAGTGGCTGAGAACGTTCAAAAAAGCCGAAGTATCGGCAAGAACATACGAAGCCGACCTTATACGCGCCCGCATCCATATCTATCCTCAAATCGGCGATAAGAAGTTGCGCGACATAACCGCAAACACCATTCAGGCATTGCTCAACAATATGACGTGCAACGGCTATGCGCTGGCGACCGTGCGCAAAGTGAAGTTCCTGTTAAACCAGTTTTTCGCCTATGCCAAGAAAAGCAAATTCGTAAACGACAACCCCGTCGCCGATTGCATCGTCAAATCCAACGCCGAGCATAAAGAGCAGAAGACGGAAAAGTACAAGGCGATCCCCATCGAAGCAAGAGAGAAGTTCATCGAAGCCATAGGGAAAAGCGAATTGCTGAAACCGATATGTATGACCTGTTTATTCGCCGGCTTGCGTATCGGGGAAACGCTGGCATTGAAATGGAAGGACATAGACTTCAAAAATAAGATCATCAACGTGGACAACGCCATCACCGAGATTCCGACCATCGACAAACACAACAAGGTAGTGGAACGCAAAACGGTTATCTCCGACACCAAAACGGCGGCAAGCGTAAGAGAAGTTCCCATTCCCGACGTACTGTTGCCGATCTTGAAAGAATGGCGCGAGATACGGAAAAAGCGGCAAAAGGAAACGGGTATATCGTTCATGGCGCCCGAAGACATCGTATTCTCCACCAACGAAGGAACACTCCGCACCTATTACGGAACGAGAGCGATGTTCAATCGACTGATGAAGGAGAACAGACTGGAACAATACCATTTCCATTTTCACACCCTGCGACACACCTACGGCACGATGCTCTTTGAAATGCAAGAGAATCCAAAGATCATTCAGATGCTGATGGGACATAGGAATGTCACAACGACGATCCAAACCTACAACAGCGTAGACCGCACCTTTTTCAAACAGGCGACGGACAAACTCGAAAAGCAGTTCAAGAAGAACTGACCTTTCACAAACACGCGAGTGCGGTTTCCCTTATCGGGAGCCGCACTTTTCTTTTATTTTTTTGATGAAAACGGCATAGAATATGTCAAAAAATACGCAGGACTTTATCAAAAAATCTTGCATTTTCCCTTAATATGTGGTAGTATTTAAGGGAATAATAGAGGAAGTAAGGGTATGAGATCTTTCAATTACAGTAAAATCAAAGACCAAAAATGGGATTCCGAGACGCTTGGACTGATTGCCGCGATCTACAAAGAGGCGGGCAAGCAGGAATTGTATTTGAAACAGCGACCGGCAGAATTGGAAAAACTGGTCGAGATCGCCAAGGTGCAGAGCACGGAAGCGTCCAACGCCATCGAAGGTATCGTTACGACCAATACGAGGATCAAGCAACTGGTCGCAGAAAAGACGACACCGAGGAATCGTAACGAACAAGAGATCGCCGGATACCGTGACGTGCTCAGCGTTATTCACGAGAGTTTCGACGCTATATCCATTACGCAAAATTACATCTTGCAACTCCACAAGATGCTTTACAGCCATATGAATAATCCGATAGCGGGGCGCACGAAAACGGTGCAGAATTACATTAGCGCGACCTATCCCGACGGGCACAGCGAAATACTGTTTACGCCGCTCGCGCCCTTTGAGACGCCCGAGGCGCTCACTCGCATCTGTGAAGAGTATAACCGCGTGATCGGCAATATGGAAGTTGAGCCGCTTATTGCCATCCCCGTGTTTATTCACGATTTCCTTTGTATCCATCCCTTCAACGACGGCAACGGAAGAATGAGCCGACTCCTTACGACCTTGCTTTTATACAGAAACGGTTTCTACGTGGGAAAGTACATTTCGCTGGAAGCGAAGATAGCAAAGAATAAAGATTTATATTACAATGCTCTTTCCCTGTCGCAAGAAGGTTGGCATGAAGGTACGGACGATCCGCTTCCCTTCATCAAATATCTACTCGGAACCATTCTTGCCGCATACAAAGATTTCGAGGATCGCTGTGCACTGGTCGAAACGAAACGCTCGGCATTGGATATGGTGCGAATGGCGATACAAAACAAAATCGGTCGTTTTACCAAACAAGACATTCGAGAACTTTGTCCGACGCTCAGCCTCAGTTCCGTCGAGGGCGCGTTGAGGCAACTCGTCGCCTTGGGCGAAATAAAGCGTGAGGGCCAAGGGAAAGGTACTCGCTACGTCAGGGTACTCTGAAAGGTTTCAAACCTAACACACGGGTGCGGTTTCCCTTATTGGCAGCCGCACTTTTTCGTGTAGCCAATAGTGTAGCCAAATGTAGCCAATGGGGTAGAATCAGACAGTTTCAGATCGTCGCAGATAGAAAGGAAAACGACTGTAATTTCAGGACTGATTACCGAGAAAAAAGTGTAGCCAATGTGCATTAAAAATGTAGCCAATGATTTTTGGCATTTTTTTCCTTTCATTTTGACTGTCAAAAAATGCAAGAAAACAAAAGAAAACCGCTCATTTCGAGCGGTTTTTCTGGAGCTGCTAGGCAGATTTGAACTGCCGACCCCGTCCTTACCAAGGACGTGCTCTACCGACTGAGCCATAGCAGCAAGGGGTCAATTAAGTTGTTTTTGAGACTTTTTACGGTTGCTCTCAAAACCGGGTATTTATCCTTACCAAGGACGTGCTCTACCGACTGAGCCATAGCAGCATTTCCTTTTGCATGTGATATTATAATGAATTCAAGTAAAAATGTCAATGAAAAAAGAGCAGTTAATTAAAAAAGTAAAGAGATGAGTTTTGTGGGGGGCTTTCTTTTGGGGGAGACGTTGACTTTTTCGTCATGATACTGTAAAATAAATACATCAATTATTTAGGAGTGCGGATATGGCTAATTATATCGGTATCGATATCGGCGGAATGAGTATCAAAGCCGGCATCGTAGATGAAAACGGAAAGATTCTCTGCAAGGATACCATTGTACCTAGAGTAAAAGAGGGGCAGGACGCCATTGCAAAGGATATGTTCGATTTGTGCGAGAACGTGCTGGCTAAAGCCGGAATGAAAAAGGAAGATATAGCCGGCGTTGGGTTCGGTAGCCCCGGTACTGTCGATACGGAAAGAGGTCTGATCACTTTTGCGGCAAACCTCGGATTTAATAAATTCTACCTATTAAAAGAATTCGGTAAATATTGGAAAGTCAAAGCGGCGGTAGGAAATGATGCGAACTGCGCCGCACTCGGCGAGACGAAATTCGGCAGTGGACAGAATAAGCAGAACACCTTTTTCGTGACGCTCGGCACCGGCGTAGGAACGGGCTTTATCGTTGACGGAAAGATCCTTACCGGACACAAAGGCGGTGGGAGCGAAGGCGGACATATCTGCATTCGGATGAACGGAGAAAAATGCAGCTGCGGCGAGCGCGGGTGTTGGGAAGCGTACGCTTCGGCAACGGCGCTTATTAAACAAACGGAGATTGCTCTTCAGAAGAACCCGGACAGTATTATGAAAGAGTGTCTGGAAAACGGCAAAGTCACCGGAAGAACGGCTTTTGAGGGAGCGAGAAGAGGGGATAAAACGGCGCTGAAAGTGGTCAATACCTACGCTAAATACGTGGCAACGGGAATTGTGCTTTTAGTTAACGTCTTCCGTCCCGAGGTCATAATGATCGGCGGCGGCGTCAGTAACGCCGGGGATATTTTGCTCAGCAGAATAAAAAAATACGTCTCTCGTCACTGCTTCGGCAATGCGAAGATCAATCCCGTTCCGCAAATAGAAATAGCAAAGTTGGGTAACGACGCAGGTATCATCGGCGCCGCTTCTCTGGTTATGGAATAAGAATGGACGATAAACTGAAACCTTTTTTACTTCAGGTGGAAAAGCCGGGCAGATATACCGGCGGAGAATACAATTTGCCTGATATGACAAAACCGTGCAAAGTGCGGTTTTGTCTTTGTTTTCCGGACGTTTACGAAGTGGCTATGAGTAACGTCGGAATATCCATTTTATACAATATACTAAACGGCGATAAAGAGGTCGTGTGCGAACGGTGCTTCGCCCCATGGAAGGACATGGCGAAGATTCTACGCGACAACGATATTCCGCTCTCCTCAATAGAAACGGGAAAACCGCTAAAAGAGTTCGACGTCGTCGGGATGTCGGTACCGTACGAAATGAGCTACACGTCCGTTTTGTATATGCTCGATCTGGCAGGGATACCCTTTTATGCGAAGGATAGGGGAGAGGAGTACCCCATTATCGTCGGTGGCGGCCCGAGTTCGGCTAACCCCGAGCCGATTATTGATTTCTTCGACGCCTTCTTTATCGGCGACGGCGAAGAAGCCGATCTTGCGTTTGCAAAAACGGTGGCAAAGTACAAGGGAAATAAGAAAAAAATTCTGGAAGAAGTCGCCAAAATCGACGGCGTATACGTTCCTTCTTTATGCAAGACGGAAAACGGAATATGCGTAACGAAAGTCAAAAAGGCCGTTGTCGATCTGGAAAAAGCTCCCTTTCCGACCAAACCGCTTGTTCCTAATATCGAGATTGTTCACGACCGCGGCGTGGTAGAACTTTACCGCGGATGTTATGCCGGTTGTCGGTTCTGCCAGGCGTGCTTTTTCTATCGCCCCATACGCTACAGGGAAAGAGAAACAGTAAAAGAAATCGCAGAGCGTCTGATACGCAATACGGGCTTTGAGGAACTGGGACTAATCAGTCTTTCAAGCGGTGACTACGAGTCGATATACGACGTACTTAGCGACCTTTCGCAGTTAAAGGAGAAAGAAAACGTCTCCTTGCAGTTGCCCTCTCTGCGCCTCGATAGCTTTTCGGCAAAACTTATGAGCGGAGCGAAAAAATTATCGCTGACCTTCGCGCCGGAGGCAGGTACGCAAAGGCTCCGGAACGTCATCAATAAGAACGTCTCGGACGAGGATATCGAAAGCAGTATGAAACTGGCTTTCGGTATCGGATACCGCACGGTAAAACTCTATTTCATGTCCGGACTTCCGACGGAAACGGACGAGGATATCCTCGGCATCGCGGAAACGGTGCGAAAAATAAGATATCTCTATATCACAACGACGGGACGGAAAGACATCTCCATAAACGTCAGCGTTGCCGTCTTTATTCCTAAACCGGTCACTCCGTTCCAGTGGGCGGCGCAGATTGATCTTGCGGAAATGAAGCGGCGGCAGGACCTTTTACGGAAGGAATTGTATGCAATTAAAGGAGTGCATTACGCCTGGCACGGCGCGGAAATGTCCGTACTGGAAGGGATATTCGCACGGGGAGACAGGTCCCTTTCTAAGGTAGTGGAAACCGCCTATAAAAAGGGTTGCTACCTCGACGGGTGGACGGAATACTTCGATGAGAAGAAATGGTGGGAGGCACTGGACGAGTGCGGCGTAGACATCAAAAAGTACACCGGCGAACGAAAAATGGACGAGGTTTTGCCGTGGGATTTTATTGACTTCGGGACGACGAGACAGTACCTTGCCAAAGAATACGAAAAGGCGCTGCGGGGAGAGACGACGGAGCCGTGTAAGCATAAATGCAACGGGTGCGGCGCAAACCGTATGGGGAAATGCCGGATGTATAAGGAGGAAAAATGCTGATAACCGTACGTTTTTCTAAATCCGGAAACGGCACTTTCGTTGCCCATACTGATATATTAAGAGCCCTGAACAGAACTTTTCGACGTTCTAAAATCACCGTAAACTATAGTAGCGGATTTAATAAGCATATGTGTTTGAATCTCACCCAGCCCCTTCCGCTGGGAATTGCCAGTGAGTGCGAGTACGTCACTGCGGATATAGTGGATGAGATGTCGTCGGATGTCTTTTTGCAAAAGTTTAATGAGAATTGTCCGCCCTTTTTACACGGAGAAAAGGCATACGTTACCGAGAAAAAACCGGGGCTTGCTTCGGTCATTACGGCGAGCAGATTCTTTTTCCGTTCCTCGCAGGCATACGAAATTAAAGATAAAATCGAGGGTTGCAAAGAGGGTTATGTTATTCACTACGTTCACGGCGGAAAGGAAAAAACGGTGGAAGCCGGCGCGCTGATTTATGATATCTCCGTAAATAAAGAGGGGATAGAGGCGCTGATCGCGTCGGGTAACGTTAATTTGCGTTCCGACGCGCTCGCTCAAAATTGGAATAACGATTTCGGACTGAAAATAGAACTGGGCGATATCGTAAGAAAGGAACAGTACGCGTCTACGCCCGAGGGTCTTTGTCCGGTGCCGGAGTACATGGAGAGGTTGTCGTGAGGGTAGCGTTTTATCAGGAGAACGGGGACTTTGTGGAATGCGCCGTTTATAGCGGTGACGTTTTAGACCGCTTTTATCGTTTTCCAAGTGACGTTTATACCGGGTCTATCGCCGTGGGAAAGGTTAAATTCGTCAAAAAGGACGTGGGTATTTTCGTCGATATAGGGCTGGATAGGGACGGTTTGATGTCCTATCGTCCGGGAGTAAAAAGCGGCGATACCGTCCTTGTTCGGGTGGAAACGGAGCCGAAAGAGGATAGGGGATGTTCCCTTAGCGAAAAGATAAGTATTGCAGGCAGATTCGCCGTATTACTCGACAGAGAAGAGTATGTTTTTTCCAAAGAAATCTCCCAGGAGAAAAAAGCGGAACTATTCACGTTGCCCAAAAGAGAGGGGGTCGGCTTTATTTACCGATCGCTTGCTAAGGATGGGACGCTGGAAGAAATTGCCGCGGAAACGGAGGAACTGCACGCACGCTATCTTGACGTTGTCAAAAGGGCGCAGACGACGAGTAAACCGACCTTTTTATATCGGGAAAGGGCGACCGATTTAGCGGAGAAAACGGCAAAGGAATCAAGGCGCGGATTCACGCCTCAAGTCAAAAAAGACATTGCCGAACTGCTTTGTCGAAAGGTAACGCGAGAGGGCGTGGAATTGGTCTTTGATAGAACGGAAGCGATGACCGTCGTGGACGTCAACTTCCACCGGTCGGCAGAGAGAGGAGAAAACGCCGTCTATCAGGCAAACTACGTTGCCGTAATTGAGTTTGCTCGGCAGGTCAGGCTAAGGAATATCGGCGGTATCATTCTGCTTGACTATATCAGTATGCCGCAAAAGGATGAACGGGATAAACTGTACGATTTATTAAAGGAAGAACTCAAAAAAGACTTTGTTCGGTGCGAATCGGAACACGCCGAAAAAACGGGACTTTTTATCATCGTCCGTCCGCGTAAACATTCCGCTTTTTAACCTTTTTTTCGACGGCTTTCGTCGTTTTGTATCGGTAAAACTTATGTTACAATATCGGCATGAAACGGTTTTTTTTGCCAATTATTTTTACATTGTTTTTTTTCTTTCCCACAGCGGGAACTTGCTTGGCAAAGGCCAGTCCCTACGTCGTGATAAGCGGCGAAATCTGGCTATTAAACGAACAGGGCGAGAAGATGTTTTTACTGCCGGATACCTACTATGCGCCCATTGTCGGCATTGACGAAACCTATTACACGGTGGCCTTTAACGGTGTCACCGGGAAAGTGGTAAAAAACAGCGTTTCGGTAACCGGATACGAAGATGAAGTATCCGGAACGTCAGAAATATTGCATATATCCGAGAAGTATTCCGCCTTTACCGGACTTAAAATGCGCCATAGTCCGGAAAACGATCCGGGGGAGGAGGGAGCCTTTATTCCGATGGGAGAATCGTTTACTTACGTCGGCTCCTATCCTCTTGGCGAAGAGACGTGGTACTACGTTTGTTACGGGGAAAAATACGGGTACGTACTGTCGGACTTTTGCGATAAAAAAATAACCGAACGGTCTTTTGCCCCCGAGTGTAAATCGGAAGAAACGCCTCCGTCTAAGGAAGAGGCGGAAGAGGAAGACAGCCTGTTGAAGATACTTATTATCAGCGGCGTTGCCGTAACCATAATTGTTCTTTTGCTGGTTCTTCTTTTGCCGCGAAAAAAGAAAAAGACGAGATATTATTACGAGACCTAGCGCTTAATAAAAAAGTGTGATATACTCTTTTTGTGCAGAAGATTTATTACACGGTACAAGAATCGGAAACCGGATGGCGAGTGGACGGACTGATGAAGAAAAAACTCTTTTTCGGTTCCAATAAAATTGCCTCTCTGAAACGGGTGGATGGCGGTATCTGTTTGGATGGCAAACAGGTTTACACCAACGTGCGTGTCCGCGCCGGAGAGGTGCTTTCCGTTATCATCGAGGACGTAGACGGGTTCAATCCGGCGCCGCCGGTGGATATTCCGCTCTCCTTTTTTTACGAAGACGAGTATCTTGTTGTTTTGAATAAACAAGCGGGATTGGCGACCCAGGGTCCGCCGGAGATCGGGGACAGAACGGTTGCCGGGGCTATTTCCTTTTTGTGGGGACGGGAAAAATCCTTTCATCCCATCAGCAGACTGGACAGAGGGACTTCCGGTCTGATGTTAATCGCCAAAAACGGCTACGTACACGATAGGTTGCGTAGACAACTTCACACGGAAGAGCTTTGTCGCAAATATCTGGCTGTTGTCCGCGGAATTCCCCACCCACCCGCCGCCGATATTGATTTGCCGATCAAAAGAGAGAACGAGGAGTCTCTGAAAAGAATTATTGCCGACGACGGAAAGCCCTCTTTGTCTCACTACGTCACTTTGGAAACGAAAGGGGATACGAGCCTTGTCGAGGTGACGCCGTACACCGGTCGCACCCATCAAATCCGCGTTCATATGTCGGCGATAGGTCATCCTATAATCGGCGACTGGCTCTATGGGGAAGAGACGGAAGAAATTTCCCGGCCGGCTCTTCATTCCTACCTATTGACTTTTTTGCACCCGATTTCGGGAAAGATACTGACTTTTACTTCCTCTCTCCCGTCCGATATGGAACTTTTGTGGAAAAAGAAATAAGAAATCAACCTTAAATTTGCTTTCTACTCTTGCGCGCGTGAAATATTCATGATATAATTTTATTGTTATGAATACGAACATTATAAAGAGAAAAGTTTTTTTACTGGTGGTAATCCTTCTTTTCGGGGCAATTATCGGAATTTTCTCGGTAAACAACGTTGCGTACGCTATTTCCTACCAAGAAACGGATTTTGCCATCACCGATTATCAATCGTTTGAGGAACTCCTTACTTTAAACGGTGAAAACTTCTCCGGAAAAACGGTTCGATTATTCGTCGATATCGATCTGGAGCAACTGCCGGACGACGTGGTCGACGACGTTTATTTCTCCACGTTTAACGGCACGTTCGAAGGGAACGGACATATCGTATACGGATGCAAAAAAAATCTCTTCGGTACCATCGGCGCATCCGGTCGCGTCCGGAACCTGGTTCTGGACAGATGTGAACTAACCAGCGACTGCGCTTTGGTCAAGGTCAATAACGGTATCGTCTCCGACGTTTCTTTATACGGCTGGCATAGACCGGATAATGCAAATAACGCAAACGGTGTCGTTTTCGAGAACAATAACAGAGTAGAGAGGATTACCAGTTGTTTGGATATCTATACCGCTAAGCCGAGCGCATGCCTTCTTTGCGGTAAAACGAATGCGGATCTGACCGAAAGCGTATTCTTAGGCACGGTGACTTCCACTTCGGTCGCTTCTCCCTATACTATTACCTACCCTGGAGAGCCGGTCAACGATCAGAAGACCAAAAAAACCACCTTCAATTATTTTTCCGTCTATCCATTTTCCTACGCTTCCGGCGGAACGGTAACCGATTGCAGTGCCGTTTTTTCCATTGCGGCGCAATCACTACCCTATATTGTCTATCCCTGCACGCAGGCGAGTTGCGCTTCCTCTTCCGTTATCTTTACGGCAACGACGGGGTTAGAGACGCAACCGACGCTCGCGTATACCACCGGGCTGTATCAGTCGACGACGGAAGAAACGGTGAGTATCGACGATGAAAGCGACTTTACCGGGACCCTCTATTCTTACGTGCGTCAACCGGTCGACTGTTTCGACGATAGTTATATTGTAGCCTTTTCCGATACCGGTAGCGGTTATGATACCGTAAAAAAGGTTTGGGACGACAGTTCGGTATTAAGAGAGGACGACTTGACCGCGCTATCTTCAAATTACTATTTCACCACCGGGTTTTATCCCGTTCGCAAGACGATCGCAACGGGCGAGGGAACACAACAAAACCCCGCTTTATTATCGAGCGCAAACGATTTTTATCGCCTACGGTTATTCGTTACGGAAAACGGTAGCGCACTCTACGGTCAGATGATCGACAACGTTGATTTTTCTTTGGAAGAAGAAGTGCGACTTCTTATGAATGCCGATTTTTATTTGGACGGCGATAACTGTTTACTGTATAACCTGCCTTCTTCCGGAGTGCTTTTTGACGAGACCTTCTTCAACGTGACCCAGATGGGTCGGATCACCGACGTCTATATGCAGGCGCCGCAACAGACGACCTCCTATAGTGACGTCAATATGGAAACCATGGCGTCGGAAACCGTCGTCGATGGCTCCGGTACGGCAAACGACCCTTACGTAATCGATAACGCCGCCCAGCTTCGCGGTTTTATTCTCGGAGAAAATAACGTTCAAGGAAAGTATGCCGTTTTAAACGGCGATATTATAATCAATTCCGCTTCCGCCCACGGCTTTTTGTTGGGGCTGGAAAACGAAACGCTCAACGCCACCATAAATGGTTGCGGACATAGCGTATACGGACTTTGCGGAGAGCCTTTTATAGGAGAGGTAGGTTCGACGGGCACGATTGTCAATACCGACTTTTTCACCGCCTCCCTTTCCGACGCTCAGCAGACGCAGGCCGCCCTTTGTGTCACCAACAGCGGTACTCTTTCCGGCATCTGCCTGGTCGGAGAAGGGGACTATGAATGCGGCTTTACCTATACCAACGACGGCGTCATTACTTTATGTCAAAACGCGCTTTATGCAAGTTACGCCTTTTCTGCGGAAAACAGCGGAAGTATAGAGTACTGCATCAACAATGCCTATAACTTAAGCACTCCGGCTTTTTGCGATTACTTTGCCGGAACGGACGATGAGGAAAATAATTGCTTGCAGTGCGTTTCCCTCGTAGCCGGTGGGTACGCTTTATTAAACGGCGCTACTTTGGGTAGAGAGGCCTATGCCGTATTCACAAAAGCCGATTACATCGTTCTGACAGAAAACGGATACGACGAAGACGTCTTTGGCTACGAAGTCGGGACGCAATCGTCCGTTATGCCCGTTTTGCGAAAATACGGCGTCGAGTATAAAACCGCCGCGGAAAAAGAAATAACGCATCAACCAAACGTCACTTACGGCGACTGCTATATAACGAGCGATTTTATTTATATCGACAGCGATGAAAGGTGTTCGGCGACCATCACTTCTTCGGTGGCGGACAATATGCTGACGGTGGAGTCCTGCGATTGCAACGGACCGGCGGTGCTGTCAGACAACCCGACCGGGTACAACCTGCGACTCCATTCTTCGGCGGAAATGCCTTCTTTGACCGTTGCTCTGTTCGATCAGCTCGCTACGTCGTACGATCAGCTGATGGCAAATTATCCCTTAACCTCGTCCTTAGACGAATTCACTTTCACGTCCGCCGCCGCTGACTATTCCTCTTTCGATAGCAGCGTGAGAGGACTTTTTGCCGCTTCTTATCTCGCTACTTCGATCGGAAGCAACGGAGCGATCGTCGGTATCAATAATTCGTTTTTGATTTCCACCGGTGAAAACGACCCGGACTACGCCGACCTGCAATCCGCCATTGCCGCTCTTTTCGGGTACGACGACGCAGCTGACTTTATTGCAAACGTTGATATTTTGGCATCCGAATACGCCCCAACGCCGACAGACAGACTGCGTTACGACGGTACCGTCTACACAAATAGCGGAATATTCGTCATGCCGTTTATCTTTGTTAACAATCAAATGAACGCCCGGGTCAGCGCATGCCTGTTTATCGACGGCTCGAGGATGACGTCGCTGTGGGTAAGCGACCTTAACGATATCTTCACTGCCGTCAATTACCAAAACGCCGCCGGACTGGACCCGATAGAGGATGAGGAATGCGTCCTCACCGTTTACGGACGGTGCTATCTGTTTGAGTCCAAAGAGATCATAGACGTTTCCTGGAACTGCCAATACAATTCGGAAGTAGTCGCAGTGCCTACGGCGGACATGGACGATCCAAACGTTGTAAAAGAGGTGGGAACGTACGTGTTGACCGTTATGATTGCCGAAACGGAAAAGACGCTCCCGTATAAGGCCACGACCAGTTTTAATATCTTGCAGGCGGAAGCCCCCGGGATTTCCCGATCGGTCAATTTTAGTAATCTTTCCTTTGAGTACACCGGAGAAAGCGTGCCGGAAGGGAACGTGACTTTCGATGCGGAGGACGCAACGATAGCCAGCCTCTGTAACGACTACGGATACACCTTCTCTTATTCCTACACGCTGTATAATTCCAACGATGGCTCCTACGATACTATCGGAAGAACGGATATCGTCGAGGTCGGTAACGCCTATCGTCAAAGCTACGAAGCCACTTCCCGAAATTACCTGCCCTTTGAGCCTGTCGCCCCGAGGGTCATTACCATCACTAAAAAAACGATAGCTGTTACCGTCAGCGGACAAACGGAAGTAGAGTACGGAACGGCATTGAACTATTCCGCTTTCACTGCGTCCGCGCCGTTTGTGGGTAAAGATAGTACGACTACGTTAGAAACGATGCTCGCCGAATCCTACTCCACGCGCTGGATGACCGATTACGTCACCACGGATAACGCCGGAACGGTCAGATCGGTATGGTTTAACGTGAGCGGAATCACGCTGAAAAACTACATCCTTACCATGTCGCCGGACCCGGTAGAAAGGGGCAGCGTAACCGTTATCAAGACTTCCGTCGCTCAAGGCGATATCTGGTTCTACGACGCCGTGAGAAACGTGCCGGGGAGCTATTCGTTCGACTACGACGGTACCGAGCATACCATCAGCGCAATGGGAATACCAAGCGGCGTGACCGTCGAATACAGTCCGTCTAACATCGTCAAAAACGCCGGAACGCACCGGATCACGCTCACCGTAATCGTTGACGCCGATAACTACGACAATCTGGACCTGATCGTCGACGTCACCGTCAACAAAGCACCACTTACCATTAAAGCGAGCGACGTTACCAAGTTCTACGGGTATAGCGTTTCTTACGACGACTTTACCGACTACACGACGACAGGGCTGTGCGGTAATGATACCATAGCAGACGTTTTGCAGAACGTGCAGTTACAATTGAGACCGGAAAGCGCACCGGGCGTCTATTTCCCGGAAGATGCGGTCCCCGGGTTCGGCGACTACGTCATTAAAGTCATTGATGCCGGCGAAAACAATTTTGAAACGGATAATTATATCATCGCGGTGGAGAGCGGAACCTTTTCCATCATTCAGATACCGCTGACGGAATTGTACAGAAATAACGTTGGCGGCGATAATACCGATTTTGATAACCGCTCGAGAGAGTACGACGGCAGCTTTACCGATTTAAGCGACTTTGTCATAACCTTCTTCGATTCCTCTCAGGTCGATACTATTACTTACGTCTACAAACTGGGCGGCGTCATCGTTGACCCCGTTGTCAAGAATGCCGGAACGTACACGATAGAAGGCACGGTCACTCCCTCTCTGGAGATGAACGACTATTCGCCCACCGTCTATACGATGACCTATACCATTCTTCCCTATCAAACCAACTTGACCTTTGTCGCGGCGACGGGATATGAAGGGAACTTTTCCAACGGAACGTATACCTATACGTACGTGCCGGGCGGAAACGTCAACTTCGCCACTGCCGCCTATTGCCCCTGCGTTGCCGACGGGTTCGACGTGGAAAACGCCGACTATGCCGGGACGCTGGCATTCTTTGCGCGCGAGTATACCGTGGTGGTAACCTATCTCAGCAGCGATCCCAATTATAGCGGTTGCTCGGCAACGGCGACGCTCATTATCAACAAATACGACCTCTCCGTTGAGGTCGAAGGGGAATATAATTATTCCAACACGAACCTGACCCCGACGTTGACGTTACCTGCGGAAGTGCAGACCGAGCTGAACGCGCATTCCTTTGGGTACCTCTATACCGACTCGTTCAATAACGAGGAGACCGCCGTTTCCAATGCAGGAAACTATACGCTTATACTGAGCTGTCTCAACGACAACTACAATCTCCAAACGACGGAATTCGATATAACGATAAAGAGCTTACGAGTCAACTTCGCCATTCCTTCCTTTTCCTTCGATTACGGTACCACGGGACTGTATCAATACACCGATACGATGAACGTCCAACATACCTTCTATATCGGAGAAAACTACGTAGAATACAGAAACTACCTTATCAGCAGAACGGTCTACACTTCTCTTGTCAGCGACGTCGTTCTGCCCATCGTCAGATTCCGTCTTTCCGCCGATACCTATCTGCAATACTTCCCGGCGAACGTCAGCGAGTACGAAAACTACACGGCGCAAAGCATTCAGCAACTGAATGGAAACTTCCAACTGGAATTTGCTCAATCGGTCAAAGTCCACGTCAACAAGCGCACCCTCGTTGTCTCGTGGGAAGTGTTCGACGAGGGCGTCTGGAAGGAATGCGGCGAAAACGAAAACTACTTTGTCACCACCTATTCTGGAACGACGAGGGCGGTCGTGCCTTACGACAGACGGTCTTCCATCGTCAGCGCTTTATCCTATAACGTGACAGGACTGGTTGGCAGCGACGTGGTATCGGAAATCGGCATCCAGGTCTCCATTCAAAAGGAAAACCGCAATGCCACCATTAATTCGGTAGGGGAATACACCTGTAAATTATCCCTGCTCCCGTTATCTAACTACGTAATCGACACCGCGTCCGATACCTTTGTTATCACTATCACCAAGCGTTCGATCACCATTTACGTCGACGACGTCAGTATCGAGCAGTACGAGCGTTTTACCGGTACCACCATTTCTACCGACCCGGGCGCACTCGTTGGAGAGGACGAGGGCAAACTCTTACGTGAACTCAGCGGATACTCTTTGAGCTTCTTATGCAATTACAACGCCGATAACGCCGTTGTCGGAGCCAAGTACGCTATTGATATCTCTATCGGGTTCGAGAACTACGCCCCCAACGTGCGTATTCCGCAGGGACAATCCTCGGCGGCAATACTGACCGTCGTCAATAACACCTATCCCAAGTATACTTTGGTCGGTCGTACCTTCGAATACGACGGCACACCCAAGAGCCTGACCATCCCCGTAGACGATGCCATCAGAGTGACTTACGTCGAGAACGGAAGCCAGACGAACGTCGGCAAATACCGCGTCGTCGTGCGCCTCACCTATCCGACGGGCAGAGAGGATACCCTTTCTGCGGATATGACCATCGAAAAAGCTACCCCGCGGGTGGAAAAGGAAACAAGCTACGTTATCTTCCGTAGCGGCGGCGTTTTGAGCGACGACATTATCCATGCGCAGGCATACATCGGAACGGATACGCCCATCGAGGGTAATTTCTACTTCATCGACAACAACCAGATGAGAGAGGGAGCCAGAACGTACAAAATCGGCTTCGACCCGGTGGACACTACCAATATAAACAGCCTGTCCAACATTGACCTTGTCGTTAAGTGCTACGATATCAGCGGTGGACTGCTGTCCTTTAAAGGGGAGTATTCTTACTCGGGCGAAGACACGATGAAAATTAAAGACAGAGTGGTCATCGATCTCAACAGAGATTATCTGGAAGAAATTTCCGACCGTGTAGAACTCTATCAGAACGGCAATTACGTACAGAACTTCATCCTCAACAAAGAGGGAGAAGAACTGCTTGAAATCCGTTTTGACGAGAATACCGTCTTTAGTCTGGAATTGTACGTCGTCCTCGATAACGGCGACGATAAGAAAGAAGAATTGGTCGTGAACGAAGAGTTCTTTAAGCTGACCGATTTCCAACTTGATCTGGAAAGCAGCGTAATTTACGTCCCGGAAGGTGGCGGCATCATCGCGCTGTCCGACCAATTTTCCGACGACTACCGTTTGTTCGTCAACGGAATGGAAATAGGCTATTCCGGTATCAGCGTATCCCCCGATGCAGGGACCGTCGTTCTGGAGATCAAGCATAAGAAGATCGGTACGACGTATAGAAAGGAATTTACGGTGAAGAGTTCCACCGTGTTAGAAGAAGAAAAGAAATCTTTTGGCGGTCTGTCTAAAACCGTTTACATTATTCTGATCGTCGTAGGTGTCGTCGTAGTCGGCGGTATATTATTACTGCTACTAAAGAGACACTAAAAGGAGTGAGCTATGAAGAGAGTATTGCTACTATTTGTCCTGGTGTTCGTTGTTATCCTGTCCGCCCTCACAATGACGGCGTGCGGTGACATTTTTGCCTTTTTGAACGGTAATACCGGAGCGGATGACGACGGCGAAGCGCCGATCATTATCGGACTGGAAACCATCAAAGCAGAAGACGGCTACTTAGAGAGCCAGGAATATTTGTATAACTCAAAAGGGACCAACCCCATGGCGTTGACCTTCTCCGAGCGTTACTATTTGGTCATTCGTTACAAAAACGACTCGGGTAAAACGATAAGCTCGGTTAAAGTCACCTGGAAGGACAGTAAAGAGCAGACGACGACGCAAACGTTCAGCAGAGACGCTTTTGCTCCCGGTTCCGGCGATACAGCGACCTATATCGAGTTCGTCAGCGACGACGAAAGTAAAATGGTCTCCAACTCCACTATGGAATACACGGTCAATACGGTACTTTATATGAGCGGATCTTCCACCTCGAAAATGAGCTGGGACGACGGCGTAAGTAAAAGTATAAAAGTCGCTCTCCGTCCCTATTTTACGTTGTCTCTTGACTATATGAACGCCGACCTCAGAAGAGGAAAAGAGACGGTAAAAGAAACCAAAGATATCACCCGTGTTTATTACAAAGAGGACTTAAATAAACACGTCTCCTCCGCGGACTTTACCGGACAATCGCCCGTTCCCACCAAAGAAGGCGGATGGGTTTTCGTCGGGTGGTACACGCAGCCCAACGGACAGGGACTGCTTGTTACCTCTTCTTCCACTTTCGACTTTTGGTCGGATACCAAATTGTATGCCTATTACGAAAGGATGTACAAAACGGAGTCGATCGTCGCGCTCGAAAAGCCCATCGTGCATAGCTATAAAGCAACCGGCACGGGAGCCGATCAGCAGATCACCTTTACTTCCGGCGTCGTCTTGCAGAACAACGGCAAGAATAAGAGCGACAGCGTGTGCAGTAACTATTATCTGGAAATCCCCGATACCATCGTCAATGAAAAATACACCATTTCCGAAAAAATCAGAAACGACGGTATGACCATCTACGACGTCAACGTCACAGGTACCGAATACCCCGTCGTCCGTCTGGACAGAAGCGTTTTTGAGGACTTCAACACCATCACTTCCGCAAGAATGGGTAAGTACGTCGAGGAAATCGGATACAGAGCTTTCTCCGGTTGTGAAAAAATGGAGACGATCAGCTTTGCGGAAGACAGTACGCTGAAATATATCGGCGACTTCGCCTTCGAGAACGCAACCACGCTCGGTCAGAGCTTCCCGTTTACCCTTCCTTCAACGGTAGAATACCTCGGAATGTGCGCTTTTCGTTACAGCGGTTGGGGCGTCACGAGGAACGATGGCTCCGGCGGTAACTCCAGCGAATTGCACATCCCGACCACCTGGAAGTATATCGGTTTTAAGTGCTTTGCCAACACCCGTTTCACGGCGGTGGTGTTTAAGGCAGGTTGCCACTTTGACGATCAGGTCAGTAAAGTGGAAGGGGACAGGGACGAGAGTGCCGGCGGTAGCAGGACCATTCGTACCGGTCAGAATAAGATCGGCGCTTGCCTGTTTTCCATGTGCTATCGACTGACCAACGTCACCTTTGACTCAAACGGTGAAAACGGTCTGAATATCATACCCGACTACTGTTTCGATGCCGGTTCCTGGACGGGAACGAGCGATAAACGGGACGGCGCTTTTCAGTGCATCTCCTATATCGCTTTCGGCGAGGGACTGACTTACATCGGACAAAGAGCCTTTAACTATCAGGAAAGAATCCCGCAGCTCTCTTTGCCTAAGTCTTTGGAAGTGGTCGACAGATACGCCTTCTATAACTGCATTTCGGTCACCAACCTCAACTTTGAACACGTAGACCAAAACACCCTCTTGACCGAGGGCGTCAAAAAGGCTTTGACGACGGATAGTAAACTTACCACAGTCAAAACGGCGGCTTTTGCCAACCTGACCGGTATCGACGTCGTCTACATTACGTCGGAATACTTCGCCCTCTACGGCAACGGCGTTTTCCAGGGTTGCTCCCGTCTTAAGTGCGTCATCTTCTACAATATGCGCGGTATTATTCCCACCGGGTTTAAGTCTTCTAACCCGAAATTCGGGTATAGCGTAGCCGCCGGGGACGTTATCAACGACGACGAAGTACTCCTCGGTCACGAGCAGTCGGACTTTTTGTACGGCACCGCAGAATCGGGAGAAAAAGAACAAAGTAATCTTGACGAGGAATTTGCCATTACGTATACCAGCCCGGTGCGTCTTTTCTGTCCGACCGAATACACCGACGCGGTAAAGTCGGATATGCTGATCGGAAAGCGCGTCACCGCCGGCAACACTTCTTCCGGTACCAAGTCCTATAACAGTCAGATATTTATCCATCCGCTGGATAACCTCTACGAGTACACCTATAACGACGGCAAGGACGAGATCATCGTCAGCGTCGCCGTGCAAGAGGTGAAAATCGCGCGCGGTCTGAAACCGACCTCCAACGTCGCCGGATACAGCCTGGTGTACTGGAGCGCGCGTTCGACCTATATCGAGTTACCAACTAAAAACGATCTTAGCTTAGGAAAAGATATCATCGAGATCGCGGCGTACGCCATCCCCACCAGCGTACAACATATATACATCCCCAATTGCTACACGAGATTGGAGCATGACGCCTTTAACGGTTGTTCCTCCCTTACCAACGTGGAATTTGAAGACATCGACACGTTGGAGTACGTAGGACAATACGCCTTCTTCGGCACCTCCATCCCGTCCTTTACCGGCGGTAACAATCTGAAAGTTATCGGTAGTTACGCCTTTGAGCGTTGCGAAAGTTTAAGATGGGTGGACTTAAGAAACACCCCCATAAAAAACACCTATAACGGGCGCATGGCGATTTATACGCTTTATAAATACGAGTACGAATTGGAAGATTACGAAGAGGATTTCAACGATTGTTTGGGGTATAACGCCTTCCAATTCTGTTCCAATCTGGAGTGGATTTATCTGCCCCCGAATATTATGCAGCTCTGTATGAAAACGTTCTACGGATGCGATAAATTAAGGCACGTCATCATTCCTACGGCGAGACCGAGTACCGATACCACGGCGACCAGTAACGACTGCTTCTACGAGCGTGGCGAAGCGAGCCTGGTCTTTAACTCCAATCACTTCGGTCAGATGAGTTTCTACGTCGCCAGCTCCGCAACGGAGATTCACAGAAAATTACTCGATCCGCTGTCACTTTACGGTGGTATCTATAACCTTATTGACGTCGCTCCGGCGCATCCCTGATAACTAGGAGGAAACATGGAAAAATTATTGACGCCTTTTGGCGAGAAGCTGAACAAAGACCTGCCCCTCAACGACTATCCGCGGCCGCAAATGGTACGGGATAATTGGCAGAATCTTAACGGTAGATGGCACTATGCCATTATAAAAAAAGGTGAGGCATTGTCCGGGTACGACGGGGAGATTATCGTTCCGTTCAGTCCCGAGTGTATTCTTTCCGGCGTGGAAAAAACGGTGACGCCTTCGGACGAACTGCATTACTTCCGCACCTTTGAATGCAAAAAGACGAAAGATAGAGTGCTTCTTCATTTCGGCGCGGTGGATTATGCCTGCGTCGTCTACATAAACGGAAAAGAGGTAGGAAGACACGAAGGCGGATATACGCCGTTCACCTTTGACGTGACCGACTTTTTGAAGGAAAAGAATAACTCGATCGAAGTTACCGTGACCGATCCGACGGACACCGGAGCGCAGGCGCGCGGAAAGCAGTCCTCCAAAAGGGGCGGTATCTGGTATACGCCGCAGTCGGGCATCTGGCAGACGGTATGGCTGGAACAGGTTGCGGAAAACTACGTCGAGAGCTTCCGTGTGACCCCCGATATCGACACCGAATGCGTCGATCTGTCCTTTGCTTTTTCCCGGAAAAAAGAACAGGTTACCGTGGCAATAAAAAAAGAGGGCGCTGTCCTCATTGAAAAAAAGACTTCTTCCGGAAAGATTACCATTCCGGTTGACGATCCCATTTTGTGGAGTCCGGAAAACCCGTTCTTGTACGATCTGGAAATCAAGACGGCTTCCGGCGACAGTTTTACTTCATACTTTGGCATGAGGAAATTCGGACTGGGCAAGGACAAAAAGGGCGTGTCACGGTTGTTTTTGAATAACAAACCCTATTTTCACAACGGACTTTTGGACCAGGGTTATTGGAGCGACGGTATGTATACGGCGCCGTCGGACGACGCGCTCGTTTTCGACATCCTGACGATGAAAAAGATGGGATTCAATATGTTGCGGAAACATATCAAGATCGAACCGCTCCGCTGGTACTATCACTGCGACAGACTGGGTATGCTTGTTTGGCAGGATATGGTATCGGGCGGCGGCATATACAGCTCGAAGATCATGATGACCCTCCCGGCAATCAACCTTGTGCTGTGTAAAAAGGTCGTCAACTTAAACGACGGCGAGAAGAACTATAAGGCGTTTGCAAGAGAGGACGAAAAGGGGAGAGAGGAATATTACCGCGATAGCGAGGCGATGATAAATTTACTTTATAACGTGGTATCTTTGTCCGTTTGGGTCCCCTTCAACGAGGGCTGGGGACAGTTCGACGCCAACAAAGCCGCGCACTTCTACCGCAAACTCGACCCGACCAGACTTATTGACCACGCCAGTGGTTTCCACGATCAAAAAGGAATGGATATGAACAGTTTCCATATCTATTTTACCCCGTTCCGGTTCCCAAAAGCCTTCAAAGGGGACGATCGTCCGGTGGTACTGTCCGAGTACGGCGGATACAGTCTGAGAATAAAAGGGCATATGTATAACACCCGAAAGTTCTTCGGTTACAGAAAGTATTACGACAGCGAAAAATACGCTCGCGCGCTGGAAAGGCTCTTCAAAAATAAAGTGATCCCGTCGATCAAAAAGCGCGGACTTTCCGCAACGGTCTACACCGAGGTCAGCGACGTCGAGGACGAATGCAACGGTCTGATGACTTATGATCGCCGTGTAATAAAGATTGATATCGATAGGATGAGAAGAATAAACAACGAGGTAAAGTTATAAGATGATAAACGACAAATTATTGACTTTATACGGTGAGACGATGGGGGAAAAACCGTTGGACGTCTACCCTAGACCGCAGTTGGAAAGGGAGTATTGGGACAACCTCAACGGAAAGTGGGAATTCAGCGTCTACAAAACGGACGACCTGTTTTGCGGCTACAAAGAAGAGATCCTCGTACCGTTCTCTCCCGAATGTCCGCTCTCCGGTGTAAAAAGAATCGTTACGCCGGATGATACCGCTTATTATCGTAAAAAATTCAATTTCACTCGCCTGCGCGACGTCGTAATGTTGCACTTTGGCGCGGTGGATTATAAATGCACCGTCTATTTGAACGGTAAATTGATCGGCAAACATCGCGGAGGATACTTTCCCTTTTCCTTCGACGTGAGCGACGTTATAAGCGACGGCATGAACGAACTGGAAGTGGAAGTAACCGACCCCACCGATTCCGGACATCAGGCATACGGTAAGCAACGTTTGGAACGGGGTGGCATTTGGTATACGCCGCAATCGGGTATTTGGCAGACCGTTTGGATTGAGCAGACGGTAGTTAACTTCGTTAAAAACATTTATATCACGCCGGACGTTGACAGCGGACAGGTGACTTTTGATCTGAAATTCAGTCAGAAGGAAGAGGGCTTCATGCTCTTTTTATACCTGCCCACCGGAGAGGCTCGCTACTCTTCGCCTACGTCGCACCTGACAATCAGCCTCAACGAGTATTTAAGGCTGTGGAGTCCGGAAGATCCCTTCTTATATAACGCGCGGATAATAACCGTTTCCGGCGATCAATTTAAGACCTATTTCGCCATGCGGAAGATCTCCGTGGAAAGAACGGGTAAATTCCCCAGGATCATGCTCAACGGCAGACCTTATTTCCAAAAAGGACTTTTGGATCAGGGCTATTGGAGCGACGGAATGTACACGCCGCCGTCGGACGAAGCGATGATAAACGACATTATGACCATGAAGAGCATGGGATTCAATATGCTACGCAAACATATTAAGATCGAACCGCTCCGGTGGTACTATCACTGCGACAGACTGGGTATGCTCGTTTGGCAGGACATCGTTTCCGGCGGACAGATAACGGGCGGCATAAAGGAAAGATATCCTTTTTATGAAAAGATCACCGGAAGAAAACGGGTCAAAAAGATACCTAAAGACACCTACGAAAATTATATTGCCTACGGCCGTTGGAACTCTGCCGGCAGAAAGGAATACCAGGACGACCTGGTAGACACCGTCCGGCTTTTGTATAACTCGCCTGCCGTCGTTATGTGGGTCACCTTTAACGAGGCATGGGGACAATTCGATTCCAAGATCGCCGTGGGGATCGTCCGCGCCCTCGACAAAACGAGATTGATCGACCACGCCAGCGGTTGGTTTGATCAGGGATATGGGGACGTGAACAGCATACATAACTACAATAAACGCCCGTGGTTCCCCAAGTACCGCAAGAATGAAAGGCGCGCCCTCGTACTTTCAGAGTACGGCGGATTGACCTATTCCCCGGGGAAAGACCACGTCTTCGACGATGAAAAAAGCTGCGGCTACCGCGGTTTCAAAAATGCCAAAGATTGCACCAAAGCCTTTGTGAAGTTGCAAAAGAAAATCAAAAAGGCGATTAAGAAAAAAGGACTCTGCGCCTGTGTCTATACGCAGGTATCCGACGTAGAAGAGGAGCTTAACGGTATTCTTTCCTACGACAGAAAGGTCCTTAAATTGGACGCAGAGAGCGTCAGACAGATCAATAATGAATTGGTTATTCCAAAAAAAGGAGAAAGATAATGAAAAAGGAAACGGCAAATAAAGTTCTTTTGGCGGTTTGTTCTATCGCAAAGCCGGGAGAATACATCATATTGAACCGGTCGGAACTGGCGAAGAATTTACCGTCCGACTATCATCAGGAAGACGTAGACGAGGCAATGCTACAGTTGCAGGCGTCCGACTACGTCACCGTTCGGTATAGCGACGGCGACGTCTACTGCCTGTCCGTTCTGACGAAGGGATACGTTTACGGTGAAAAATTAAAAGAGCAGATCGCCGCCAAGCAGGAAGAAGAGCAGGCGCGTCAACATAGCACGGAGAAGGCGGATGCGCTGGGTGCGCTGCCCGAATTGTCCGACGACGATGACGAACTGGTACCGGACGTATCCAGTCTGTCGCAACGGGTCCGTAGCGTGACGAATTATCCGTGGAAAAAGTTCTTCCTTATCTGCGCCGGCGCATCATTCCTCGGCGGAGCAATAGCCGGTGTTATTACGGCAATAATTATGAAAATAATACTTAAATAAAGGATAAAGATATGATACTGGAAAAGCAAGAGAAAAAACTGATGGACATCGTTTACGAACTGGCGAGCGGTTCGGCAAACGGACAATACCTGGTCACTCCGCAAGAGCTACTGGAGCGGATCAGCTTCAAAGTGGATTTCAGAGAGAGCGACTTGGAGACGAACCTCAACAGATTGATGCTCGATAACTATTGCGGATTTGAGAGAGCAAAGAAGTCCAACGGCGACACGATGTACCTCATCACCTTAAAGGACAACGGGGTCAGCTATTTGAGAGACAAACAGGTCGCGCGCAGAAAGATGGTAACGAGGATCATCATTACCGTTTTGATCGCGGCGTTATCCTTCTCCATAAAGAGTATTTTGCAGGCGATTCTCGGATAATAGAAGATGGATGAGAAGTTCGAAATGGTCAGTGCCTACAGCCCCTGCGGCGATCAACCGCAGGCTATAGATAAGCTATGCGAAGGGCTGGAAGACGGCTTGCGTACGCAGGTCCTTTTAGGCGTGACCGGATCAGGAAAAACCTATACTATGGCGAACGTAATCGCTCGCATGAACCGTCCGACGCTGGTTATCGCACACAACAAAACGCTTGCGGCGCAGCTTTGCAACGAGTTCAAGGAGTTCTTTCCGCATAACCGGGTAGAATACTTCGTTTCCTATTACGATTACTACCGCCCCGAGGCGTACATTCCGTCTACCGACGTGTATATAGAAAAGGATATGTCACTTAACGACGAGATTGATAAGTTACGCCATTCGGCGACCTCGTCACTGGGTGAAAGGCGCGACGTGATTGTGGTAGCTTCGGTATCCTGTATTTACGGTTTGGGCGCCCCACAAGAGTATTTTACGCAAATGATCTCCCTTCGTCCGGGCATGATTATCGACCGGGATGACTTGATGGACAGACTGGTCAAATTGCAATATAAACGCGCCGACTACGACTTTGTACGCGCCACTTTCCGTGCGCGAGGAGACAGGCTGGAGATATTCCCGGCATCCCAAAGTAACGTCGCTATCCTTGTCGAAATGTATGGCGACGAGATCGAGGGGCTGTACGAAGAGGACGCGACTACCAATAAAATAATCAGCGAGCTGCAACACGCCGCCATTTTCCCTGCCAGCCACTACGTCGTGGGCGATGAGAAAATGGAGAACACTTTGGAACGCATTCGCAAAGACATGATCGAGGAGTGTAAAGCATTCAAAGAGCAGAATAAACTTATCGAGGAACAACGCTTAAGAGAGCGCGTCAATTACGACCTGGAAATGTTACGGGAGATCGGGTATTGTAGCGGAATAGAGAATTACTCGCGGTACTTCGACGGCAGAAGTCCGGGCGAGCCTCCCTTTACGTTACTGGATTACTTCCCGAAGGATTTTTTACTGTTTGTCGATGAGTCGCACATGACGTTGCCGCAGCTTCGAGCCATGTATGCAGGAGACGTGGCGAGGAAAAAGAACCTCGTTGATTACGGCTTCCGCCTCAAATCGGCGTTTGATAACAGACCGCTGAACTTCTCCGAATTCAATGAACGGTTCAGTCAGATGATCTGCGTCAGCGCAACGCCGGCGGAGTACGAACTCTCTCAGCAGGGGCAGATCGTCGAGCAGTTTCTGCGTCCGACGGGACTGGTCGATCCGGAGATAGAAGTGCGGAAAACGGAAGGGCAGATAGACGACCTTATTTCGGAGATCAACGCAACGGTGGAGAAAAAGGGGAGAGTGCTGGTGACCACCCTTACCAAAAAAATGGCGGAGAGCCTGACTTCTTATTTCTCCGAACACGGAATAAAAGCTACCTATATGCACAGCGATATTGATACGCTGGAGCGTATAGAGATCATCAATAAATTGAGAATGGGCGAAACGGACGTCGTCGTCGGGATCAACCTCCTTCGCGAAGGTCTGGACATCCCCGAGGTCATGCTCGTGGCGATTTTAGACGCCGACAAAGAAGGCTTTTTACGCTCCCGTTCTTCTCTTATACAGACGGTAGGTAGAGCGGCGAGAAACGCCGAGGCGCGTGTTATCCTCTACGCCGACGTCATCACGGACAGTATGCGCGAGGCAATGGACGAGACGGCGAGAAGAAGGAACTATCAGATTGCCTACAACAAAGAACATAACATCACGCCTAAAACCATTATTAAAGAGATAAAGAACAGCGTGGTCATCACCAAAAAGGCCACTCATTCCGCAAAGGATATGACAAAGTCGGAGATCACTAAAGAAATAGAGCGTTTGACCGGACTTATGAAAGCGGCATCCGCCCAGCTTGACTTCGAGACCTGTATTTCTTTACGCGAGGAGATCGCCGTGCTGAAAGATAGATTGAGAAACAAAAACTAGGAGAAATATGGAAAACATCATTATTAAAGGGGCGAAGCAGAACAACCTGAAAAACATCGACCTGACCTTGCCCCGCAACAAATTGATCGTATTTACCGGACTGAGCGGCAGCGGAAAATCCAGTTTGGCGTTCGACACAATCTTCGCCGAAGGACAACGCCGGTACGTGGAGAGTCTGTCCAGCTACGCCCGTCAATTTTTAGGACAAATGGATAAACCGGACGTCGAGTCCATCGAGGGATTGAGTCCGGCAATCAGTATCGATCAAAAAACCACATCGAAAAACCCCCGTTCCACCGTTGGAACGGTCACCGAGATATACGACTACCTGCGTCTGTTGTTTGCCCGTATCGGCATTCCGCACTGCCCCAAATGCGGCAGGGAGATACGCTCTATCTCCATAGACCAGATCGTCGATACCGTCATGACCTTGCCCGAGCGTACAAAGTTCACGGTAGAAGCGCCCGTCGTTCGGGATAGAAAGGGAGAGTATTCTAAACTCTTCGACAGCTTCCGTCGTTCGGGCTATTCCCGAGTAAAAGTGGACGGCAGCGTTTATATGCTGGACGAAGAGATCGTTCTGGATAAAAACCTCAGACATAACGTCAGCGTTGTTGTAGATAGGCTTATTATGAAGCCGGACTTAAGACGGCGACTGACCGACAGTCTGGAAACGGCTTTGAAACTGGCGGACGGATTGGTCAACGTGGTGACGGAAGAAAAAGAAGAACTCTTTTCCACCAACTATTCCTGCCCCGATTGCGGCATCACCATCGGAGAGATCACGCCGCGTATGTTCTCTTTTAACGCGCCGTACGGTGCCTGCGAAAAGTGTTCCGGACTGGGCTTTACCACGGAGATAGACGTCAATAAGCTCATTCCCGACCCCACCCTTTCACTCAACGACAACGCCATCAAATGCACCGGGTGGAACCTAGATATGGGACAGATGAGCAAAATGAAGTTCCAGGCACTCGCCCGTAAATTCGGCTTTTCTATGAATACTCCTTATTGCGAATTGCCTAAACATATCCAGAACATTCTATTGTACGGCACGGACGAGAGGATCATGTTGAAAGCCAATTCGCGCAATTTTAAAATGGAGATGAACGCCCACTACGAGGGAGTCATTCCCAACCTCGTCAGACGTTTCCACGAGACGAAGAGCGAAGGGGTGCTGCACGACATTCAAAAACTGATGTCCGAACACGAATGCGCCGCCTGCAACGGTAAGAAACTGAAAAAGGAAGTCCTTTGTATCACCGTCGGCGGAAAGAATATCATTGACGTAACCGAAATGCCCGTCATTTCTTTACCCGAGTTCTTTGCCGGGATCGAGATGAGCGAAAAGGAAAAGATCATAGCAACGCCTATATTTAAAGAGCTGTTTGCCCGCGTCAGATTTATGATCGACGTAGGACTGGGATATCTGACCCTTGCCCGTTCGGCAGCCACCCTTTCCGGCGGCGAAGCGCAGCGTATCCGTTTGGCAACGCAGATCGGGAGCGGACTTACCGGCGTACTCTATATTTTGGACGAACCCAGTATCGGACTGCATCAAAGGGATAACGACAGGCTCCTTTCCACCCTCAAAAAACTGCGCGATCTCGGTAACACCCTCATTGTCGTTGAACACGACGAGGACACCATTCGCGCCGCCGACCATATCGTCGATATCGGACCGGGCGCAGGCGTGCTGGGGGGAGAAGTCATCGCACAAGGGACCCTCTACGATATCATGAACGCGCCGCGCTCCATAACGGGAGACTTTTTGAGCGGCAGAAGAAAGATAGAGGTGCCGCCTACGCGCCGTCCCGGCAACGGAAAAGAAATCGTTGTCTACGGCGCACGACAGAACAACCTGAAAGGGGTCGACGTTCACTTCCCCTTAGGTAAATTCGTCGTCGTCACCGGCGTCAGCGGCAGTGGTAAATCCAGCCTTATCAACGGTATTCTTTATCCGCACCTTGCGAATAAACTCAATCGAGCGGAGTTGCAAGAAGGGGCATACGACAGGATCGAGGGATTGGAGTTCGTTGACAAAGTAATCGACATTGACCAAAGCCCGATCGGAAGAACGCCTCGTTCCAACCCGGCGACTTATACCGGACTGTTTACTCACGTAAGAGAACTTTTTGCCAAAACGCAGGGCGCAAAAGCGCGCGGATATACGTCGGGCAGATTTTCCTTTAACGTCAAAGGCGGTCGTTGCGAAAACTGTGGGGGCGACGGTATCATCAGAATAGAAATGAACTTCCTTTCCGACGTCTATGTTCCGTGCGAGGTGTGCGGCGGAAAACGCTACAATCATGAAACGTTGGAAGTTAAATATAAGGATAAGAATATTTTTGAAGTTTTGGACATGACGGTGGACGAAGCCTGCGACTTCTTCGAGAACATCCCGGCGATCTACAATAAAATAAAGACCATCCGCGACGTAGGACTGGGCTATATAAAATTGGGACAGCCGGCAACGACATTCTCCGGAGGCGAAGCGCAGAGAATTAAACTTGCTACCGAGCTAAGCAAACGTCCGACCAGTAAAACGGTCTATATTTTGGACGAACCGACCACCGGACTGCACGTCGCCGACGTAGAAAAACTGATGATAATATTAAACAGACTGGTCGACAACGGCAACACCGTTATCGTCATCGAACACAATCTGGACGTCATTCGCATGGCGGACCACATAATCGACCTCGGACCGGAAGGGGGCGACGAAGGGGGACGGATTATCGTCACCGGCACGCCCGAAGAGGTCAAAGCATCACAATTGGGATATACAGGGTTATATATATAACCGCAGGAGGATACATTGAGTAATTTATTTTCATTTCCGTTAAAAACGGACAGAACAGGCTTTTTCGATATTACGGACAAAGTGCGCGAGTGCGTAGAAAAAAGCGGAGTTAAAGAGGGCATTTGCCTTGTCTATTGCCCCCACACGACGGCGTCTATCACCATTAACGAAAATGCCGACGAGTTCGTGGCAAAGGACGTGGATTTCGCCATGAACAGGATTTTCCCGAAAATGCCCGAGTTCAGGCACGACGAAGGAAACAGCGATTGCCACGTAAAGTGCAGCGTCATGGGCGCGTCCGAAACGCTGATAATCACGGAAGGCAAACCGCTCCTGGGGCGTTGGCAAGCAGTATACTTTGCCGAGTTCGATCCGCCTAGGGACAGAACGGTCTACATAAAGATCATAGAAGGGTAACTCCTCCGGGGGTAGAAATTATGGCTGACAGTGAAAAAGTTCGTAAACCAGGTTTTTTCGTGTATGGCGTAGGCGCACGTATAATGCGTCTCTTTTCCCGTCTGTATTGGGGACTCAGGATTGACAATAAGGACATCAAAAAAGTCCGTTCGCCCATTCTCGCCATCGCGCCGCACACCAGTACGCTGGACATCGTTCCCACGGCGGCAACGCTGCTACCCAAACGATACAACGTCGTCATGGGAAAGGACCTGTTCACCTGGAAACAACTCCGTCCTTTTATAAAAGCCTTCGGAGCCATTCCCAAAGATCAGGGCGCAATAGACATCGCCTGTATGCGCACGCTGAAAGCGGCTGCCGAGCAGGGGAGGAACATACTTCTGTACCCGGAGGGGAAAACGTCTTTGGACGGTAAAGAATTTTATTACCTCGGACCGTCCATCGGTAAATTTATTAAATTCCTCGGGTGCAACGTCGTTATCGTTCAATCGCACGGCGTGTATCTGACCAAACCGCGGTTTATTAAAGGCTTCCGCAGAGGAAGAATGGAGACCAAGGCAAAACTTCTCTTTACACAGGAAGAAGTAAAGACCCTCTCACCCAAAGAAATTACCGAAAGGGTCAGAGAGGAGATGAAGTTTAACGATAACATCTGGCAACAAGAAAACCACGTTCGGTTCAAAGCCAAAGATATCACCAGCAATCTCAATTACATTCTCTATAAATGCCCGAAGTGCGGCGCAGAATACGAGATGACTGCGGAAAGCGGTCTGGTTAAATGCACCTCTTGCGGCAATACCGTGAGGTATACCGAGTATGGAGAACTGCTACCGCAGGGCGATTCCCGTACCTTTGACAGACTGGACCTGTGGGTGGACTTCGAGAGAGAAAGCGTGCTTGAAGAGATTAAAAAAGAGGACTTTTCTCTGTCTGAACCGGTCACTGCCTACATCCGCGACGACGAAAAAAACACCTACGTTGAAAAGGGTAAAGGGAGCCTCACTATCGGGAAAGAGGATATCGTTTATGAAGGAACAGTGGAAGAAAAGCAAGCTACGCTGACCTATTCCCTTGCCGAAGTTGCGACCGTCGTTACCAAAAACGACGAAGGAATCGACCTTATCATCGACGGCATACCCTATCGGTTTTTGTTCGACGAACATAAATGGTCTTATAAATACGAACTCATCGTGGAACAACTCTTCGCGATGAAGCATAACTTATTATAAAAAAGGAAGAGCATGACGAGAGTACTTATTCTCAACGGAAGTCCTCGGACGGGAGGCAATACCGATAAATTGATAGAAGCGTTCGTCCGCGGCATGGGAAAGGGCGTCGAGGTGGAATCCATACGCGTAAGCGACTTCGACGTAAAGCCGTGCGTCGGGTGTAACGCCTGCAAGAAAGAGCCGTCCGGACGGTGTGTCGTTCACGACGATATGATGTACTTTTGGGAAAAAATGTCCAAAACGGACGTCCTCGTTGCGGCATCCCCCGTCTACTTTTACGGCGTGAGCGCCCAGCTGAAAGCCTTTATCGATCGGCTTCATGCGCCGGCGCGTAAAGATTTGCCGATAAAAAAATTGGGTCTTCTTCTCGTTGCCGCCGACACCAGAGAAATGGTCTTTGATTCCATTCTGGTCCAGTACAAACACATCGCGGATTTCTTTTCGTTGGAGTCCGTCGGAGAGGTGTGCGTTTCCGGCGTTCGGGAAAGAGGAGATATAGAAGGGCATCCGCTATTGTCGGAAGCCGAACAAATGGGTAAAAGAATATAAATAACATATAGAGGTGAACATACAAATGAAAAAGACGAGAACTTTACAGATCTGCTCCCTTGTCGGTAACGTTGCCATTATCGTGCTGACGTGGTACTCCCTTTTAGCTTTGATATTCGGCGGCGTCAGTGGGAACATGAGTCTGGGGGTGAGTACCTTCCGGTACTTTACCAATCTGTCCAACATACTGGTAGCAATGACGGCGTCGATCATTCTGCCGTTCAACATAAACGGAATTATCCACGGAAAGAACGAGATACCCCTTTGGGCGCAAGCCTGTAAATTCGTCGGTACCGTTTCAGTGACCGTTACTTTCTTGACCGTCATTTTGTTCCTCGGACCTATGTTCGGTTGGGAGATCATGTTTGCCGGACCCTGTCTGTACTTGCATCTTATTACCCCCCTTCTTGCCATTTTTTCTTTCTGCGTTGCCGAATGTGAGAATAAATATCCCTTCTACCTGACCTATATCGGTCTTGCCCCCACCTTTGTTTACAGCATACTGTATCTGTTTATGGTGGCGATCTTTAAACGGTGGGAGGATTTCTACGGGTTTACCTTCGGCGGTAAAATGTGGGTCATACCCATCTCCCTTATCGCTATGTACATAGCAACCTACGTCTTTGCCGTCGGCAACTGGGCGTTGCAGAACCTTTGCCATAAGAAGATCGGGAAGGGTAAATAACCGGCGATAAAAATGATAGTTATTGCTATCGTGGCGGCAATCGTCTTTGCCGCGAGCGTTTTTGTTATCATTTCTTTTTCCGTAGGCCGAGGTACGTTTGGTAAAAGGGTCCGTTTGTTATCCGGGAACGGAAAAGCATATACGCTCGAAACCGTTACCCCCGTCGAAACCACTTTGACGGGCAAAAAAGTATGCTTCTTAGGGTCATCGGTTACTTTTGGCACCGCTTCGGGCGGTGTCTCTTTCGTTGAATTTTTGGCGCGCCGCGACGGTATCATTTATAAGAAAGAGGCCGTTGCCGGCACTACGCTGACGGCAGGTAAAGACAGTTATATCGACCGATTGCACGCAATAAGAGAAAAAGAATTCGACCTGTTTGTCTGTCAGCTTTCCACAAATGACGCCGCGAAAAAAAGACCGCCGGGGGAGACGGAAAGCACGGACACAAATACCGTTTGCGGAGCAATAAACCATATCATCGACTACGTTAAAGACAAATGGAACTGCCCCATCGTTTTTTTCACCAATCCCTATTACGAGAACGCCGAGTACGCGGCAATGGTGGACGCCGTAAATAAAATTGTCGCGGTCAAAAAATTCAGCCTCATCGACCTCTATTCCGACAAAGACTTTAATGCGATTACAAGTAAGCAACGCGCCTTATTCATGGCGGATAAAATTCACCCGACAAAAGCCGGTTATAAGCTCTGGTGGATGCCGGAAATGGAACGGCGTTTGATAGAATTGTTTTCCGCCCAATAATTTTTGACTTTCTCATCTGCCCATATCCGGCGACGTTTTCTACGGACACTTGTTCATTTCTTCCTATATAAAAGGGAGCATTTTTCCGTAGTTTATATTTGAAAAAACACTCCCGAGAAGGGAGTGCGTTTTTTTATAGCTGTTTTAGAAAGTGGAATTACAGAATAAAATCCTTTCCGTTGCAGAAGAAAATACCCGTTCCGCGTCCCATCGAATGTCCGGACTTAATGTATTCGTTATACTTAATTTCCAGCGGCGCATCGATAAAGAGGTCTTCTTTGTCGTTCTTTTTGTAGAACCGTTTAAAGATATACCAGTAGTCGGGATTGCCACGCATTTCCTTTTGGTGAACCAAGCGGAAGCAATCCATAATGGTGCGGACGGGGTGGGTCTCTTCAATAAAGTCTTTGTGGATGGGATAGAGCATCCAGGAAGTGCAGACGAAGCAAATATTGTCGGTGTCGAAATCTTTACGGAAAAACTGATAGGCGCGCAAGAAAGAGTCTTTACACTCTTCAGGGGTGGGCATATCAATGGTGGGGAAGTGACAGAAGATGACCTTTTGACCGCGTGCGATCTTATGACCGTCTATTTCCGCCGCTACCGGGCTTTTTTCAACGGAGAAGGAGATTCTGCCGAATCCGAATTGCTCCATGGTAAAAATTTTGCTGAAGTCCGGTTCCTCGAATATCCCCCACGTTCCGAAAACGCGGTAACCGTTGTACATTTTGCTACGCAAATAATCGACGGTATCGTAGAATAATTCGTCGCTATAACCGGCTTTTTGATACTTTTCTTTCAATTTGGGCAACAAACTGTAATAAAAAGTACCGATCAGAGGGATATTACTGATTTCCAGTTTCTTTGCGACGGAGTTCGTCATGGAAAAATAAACCTTTCTGGAGGTTGTCTTGCGGAAATCCACCGATTTATCGTTGTAGTAATCGTCTACCGGACACAAAAAGCGATGACAGTTGATCTCGTCGGCACGTAGGGCCTCGCAAGTAAGAACGAGAGATGTCTCCGCATTATTGGGGTAGGAATGCTCTTCGCAAAAAGCCATCATCTGATTTTTTATCGTGACGATATCTACCGATAGGGGGCGTAATTCTTTTTTCTTCTTTGCCATACTTAAACTCCCGATTTTTATTCTATAAAAAATTATAATCTTAATTTACTGTATTGTCAATACCTCTATCGTCGTCGATGGGGAAATCAATAACCGGTTCTTCCGGTTCTTCGTCGTTAAATGGATTTAAGGTGAAACGAAAGTGGTAGTGCCTCATGGGCGAACCGCCGAGGGTGTAGTTCCAGAGCGGCAACGGTCCGCAACTGTTGCTGCCTATGCCGCGGAAAAAACCGTCGATGGTCGTGAAGGTCGCCGGCAGGTCTTTGATCTCGTCCAGGTGCTTCCATTTATCCAGTTCCGCGTCCGAATAGTGCTTTGTCGTCCAGTAGAAGGGACGTTTATAGGCTTTGAAGACGATACCTCTGCCGCCGTCCTCGGTGGTGATCCTCGCATGGCGCACGCCGCTCATCGTCCCGTTGTGTTGGGGATAGATATAAGGCTCCGCGTCGGAGATATCGGCGTGGTAAGAACCCAGTTTTGCACCCGCCGTAAAGTCGGAGTAGCTCTCGAGAGGACCTCTGCCGAACCATTCCGTTTTGGTCAGGTCGCTCGTCCACTCAAAGGTCTTTCCGATGCGCGGCAGGAAGGTAATAAACCACGGCGTAAAGAAGACGTCGTATAGAATGGTGCCGTTGGCAAAGACGGTAATACGATCGGTTTCGGTCGCCAGCGTGCGTTTGCCTTTGTGACGGAAATTAACGTAGATGATGAAAGAATTGGATTTCTTTTCGGTGCGAATAAATTTCGGCTTAATGGAATAGTTATCCGTTCCCTGCGTACGCCACATAAGTTGAATGATCCTGTCGTTGTCAAAGGGCGCGCGGAAAAACTCCGTGTAGCTCCCCACGATCCCGTGTCTGTTGACAGGCTTTTGATTGACGAAGTTGACTCCGCCTACCTCGACGGTGGTAAAGGTGCAGGTTTTTTTGTCGAAAACGTATCGGAAATCATCGTTTTGATTGGTGATCTCGATAGCGTTTTCAGAGGCCGTCGTTTTATAATTTCTTTTAGGCGCGGACAAAAGCTCTTTTAACTTTCTCTTCGTGGCAGGGGACTTATCCAGATCCTCTTTTAAGATCAGGTTTTCAAAAGCGATCTCCCGGCGCGTTTTCTTGTCCAAATAATAAATAACGACGTCGATGTTGTCCGATTCCGGCAAAATGATGGGGTAGGACAACGTCTTTTGCGGCTTGATGACGAATTCTTCGGTGGTTTCCGAAACTATTTTCTCGTCGGCGCGAACGAGAATTTTAAATACGATATCGGAGGTATCCTCAAAATATCGGATGTTGGTCAGCTTAATTTCCTTTGCCGCAAAACGCGCGTGTACCGGGCGATAGACGTTTTTCATTTCCAATGCGCTTCTGGAAGGACGTCTGTCGGGATAAAAGAGTCCGTCTACGCAGAAGTTGCCGTCGTGGAGATACTCTCCGTGGTCGCCGCCATAGGTGTAAGTGCCGTCCTCGTGGAGAATAGCGTGATCGGCCCACTCCCAAATGCAACCGCCAAGATAGTTATTACTCAGCATGAACAGGTTGTAGTAGTCGTGTAAGCTACCCGGTCCCACGCCCATAGCATGAGCGTATTCGCACAGGAAATAGGGACGATAGCACCTGTTATGTAGTGCGATCGCGCGACGGTGACGCCTACGCATGAATGAAATAGGAGTATACATTTCACTTCGCACGTCATAGGCTTTTCTGCGAGTGTGGATGACGCCTTCGTAATGGATAGGTATGGTGGTATGTTGTTTCATGTAACGGTAACAGTAGTCCTGGCATTTATATCCGCCCGACTCGTTTCCGAGAGACCACATGACGATGCTCGGGTTGTTCCGATCGCGGAAGAACATTCTCCTGACCCTATCCAGATAGAGGTCCTTATAAAAGAGGTTATTGCTGATACCGTTGATTCCCCATGGGTTATGTTCCATGCCGTGCGTTTCGATGTCCGCTTCGTCGACGACGTAAATACCGTATCTGTCGCAAAAGCGCAAAAAGACGGGATCGGGGGGATAGTGCGAGGTGCGGACGCAGTTGACGTTATATTCTTTCATCAAAGCGGCGTCCTTTTCCAATTCTTGTACCGTCATGGTATATCCGCCCGTGGGCGAAGTGTCGTGGTGGTTTACGCCAAGGAGCTTGATCGGTTGACCGTTGAGGTAAAAAACGGCGTCGCTGATGACGATGGTCTTAAAACCGATTTCCGCCCGGATGTAATTGCCGGATAGTCCGAGCATAAGGGTATAAAGGACCGGTCTCTCCGCCGACCATTCTTGTACGGGGAGGTCGGCGAAAAAGAAAGTGGTTTTTTCCGATGCGGTGGTCGATTGTTCGTAGGTTTTCCCTTCGCAATCCAAAGAAAGAGAAACCATATTGCCGCTCGGATTCTCCACGTATACGTTCACCGTCAGGTTGTAGCCTTTTTCCGTTTTTTCCGTCTTTATTTCGTAGTCGCGGATGTTTTCTTTCGGCGTTTCGTAAAGAAGAACGTCGCGGAAAATACCGTTGTTGCGGAACATATCCTGGCATTCGAGATAGGTGCCGTTGCACCACCTGCGGACCATGCAAACAAGTTCGTTTTTGCCGGGGTGGATAAAACTGTCTATAACGAACTCCGCCGTGTTATGCGATCCCTCGCTGTATCCGACGAATTGTCCGTTGATATAGACGTCCAAACAGGAGCAAACGCCAAGGAAAGATATCCTACGGGTCTTTTCATCCTCCGGAACGTCGAAAAACATCCTATAAATACCGATGTTGTTGTATGCGTCGGTGGGGATAATTTTACCGGAACGGGTGTGGTATGGCTCTGCCTTAACCGCAGGAATACGCGGCGGGTCTGCTTTGAACTGATAGCGCGCGTTGACGTAAAAAGGTTTGGCGTAGCCGGTAAACTGCCAGCAAGAAGGAACTTTTACTTTATCAAACGTCACTTTATCGGTGTCGAATGGATCGGGCAGGGTGGTGGGGTCTTCAATAAAACAGAAATCCCACTCGCCGGACAAGCAGCGCACCACATCCGAAGAATATCTCTCCTCCTCGAGAGAGACTTCTCGCGCCTTTTTGTAGTCGGAAAAGGGAATGAAATAAGCGCGGGGTTCGCATTTGTTGATAGCATAAGCGTGAACGTTGAGATAATTGCCGTTTTTAAGTCGGTAAAGCATAGATTCCTCCTGGGAAAATCGTTATTATGATACATCATAATACGCCGATTTGTCAATGTGTTGTCGGATAAAGAAAGAATTAAGCTATAAAACATATTTAAAACGTTTGCAAAAGAAAAATCATATGTGTTAATATATGAAAGAATTATCACAAAAAGGAGATCAAAGATTTATGAAACTCAGTTTTTCGACACTTGCTTGTCCTGATTTCAGTTGGACGGAAATCTATTCCATGGCAAAAGATTTCGGTCTGGACGGTATTGAGATCAGGGGATTAGGAAAAGAACTTTCCGCAATACATGCAGCACCCTTTGAAGGGAAAGCGATCGACGCTACCCTGCTTAAACTGAGAGAACTGAATCTGGAAATTTCTTGCTTTAGCTCCGGCTGCGCGTTAAAAGCCAAAGAAAACGAGGAAAAGAACATCAAAGAGTTAAAGGAGTACATTCTCCTCGCCGGCAGATTTTCCACCCCCTTCGTCCGCGTCCTCGGCGATACCGAGCCGCAACCAAACGGTGAGATAGACGACGGGTTTATTGTGTCCGTTCTAAAGAAGCTGGCGCCCTTTGCCGAAGAAAACAACGTCACCCTCGTGGTAGAGACCAACGGCGTATACGCCGACAGTCTGCGTTTAAGAAAGCTTCTCGACGCCGTCGGCAGTCCTGCCGTCGCCGCTTTGTGGGATATCAATCACCCATATAGATACATGGGCGAAAGTCCGGCAGTCACCGCCGAAAACCTCGGCTCTTACGTAAAATACGTCCACATCAAAGACAGCGTCGTAGAAAACGGCGTCATTAAATACGTCCTCATGGGCGAAGGCACCATGCCGCTCAAAGAGGTATTCGACGAGCTGAAAAAGATAGGTTACGACGGATATATCTCCCTTGAATGGGTCAAGCGTTGGTCCAACGAACTGTGCGACGCGGGTATCGTCGTGCCGCAGTTTGCTACCTACATGGCACGTTACAAAAAACGCGGTAGGGCGCTCCAAAGTAACAAAACGGGTACCGGAAAGTACATTTGGCCGAAAGAAACGCTCATCGACGAGACCTTCCCGGACGTTCTGGACAGAATTTGCGAGGAGTTCCCCGAGCAGTATGCCTTCCGCTATACCGAACTGGATTACACCCGTACCTATCCGCAGTTCCGCGACGACGTAGACACCTTTGCCAGATCCCTTATTGCCATGGGCGTAAAACGCGGCGACCACGTAGCTATCTGGGCAACCAACGTGCCTGCCTGGTACATAACTTTTTGGGCGACCACGAAGATCGGCGCCGTTCTTGTCACCGTTAACACCGCCTATAAAATTCACGAGATCGAATATTTGCTCCGTCAGTCCGATACCCATACCCTCGTCATGATAAAGGGTCACAAAGATATCGACTACCTATCCATCATCAACGAGCTTTGCCCGGAACTTGCTACCAGCGAAAAGGGCAAACTCAGCGCGCAAAAACTCCCCTACTTAAAGAACGTCGTTCTCTATGACGGTGAGTCCGCCGGTTGCTGGGGATGGGATGAAGCGTGGGCGCTCTCTAAGAAAGTGCCTTTGAGCGAAGTAGAAGATCGCCGTCGTAAAATTCAGAAAAACGACGTATGCAATATGCAATACACTTCGGGAACGACCGGTTTCCCGAAAGGGGTCATGCTCACCCACTATAACGTTGTCAACAACGGAAAAGCCATAGGCGACTGCATGGATCTGTCCACGGCGGACCGCATGATGATCCAGGTCCCGATGTTCCACTGCTTCGGTATGGTCCTTGCTATGACCGCCAGCGTCACGCACGGCACCACCATGTCGCCGATTACCGCATTCTCCCCGAGAAAGGGACTGGCTTGTATCAACAAAGAAAAAATCACCTGTTTCCACGGCGTGCCGACCATGTTTATTACCATGCTCAATCACCCCGACTTCGAGAAGACCGACTTCAGCTATATGCGTACCGGCATCATGGCAGGAAGTCCCTGTCCGATCAAAGTTATGCGCGAGGTTATCGAAAAAATGCACATGCCCGAGATCTGCATCACCTACGGTCAGACCGAGGCGTCTCCTGCTTGTACGATGAGTAAAACGACGGACAGCATCGAGATCCGCGTCAATACCGTCGGCGCTCCCATTTTCGGCGTAGAAAATAAAATCATCGACCCGGCTACGGGCGAGGACCTGCCCGACGAAAAGGACGGCGAGATCGTCGCTCGCGGCTATAATATCATGAAAGGCTATTACAAAATGCCCGAAGCAACGGCGGCTGCCATCGACAAAGACGGCTGGCTCCATACCGGAGACATCGGTCGCCGCACCAAAGAAGGGTATTATAAGATCACCGGAAGAATCAAAGACATGATCATCCGCGGCGGAGAAAACATCTATCCGAAAGAAATTGAGGAGTTCATCTACACCCACCCGAAGGTCAAAGACGTCCAGGTTATCGGCGTTCCCGACGTCGACTACGGCGAAGAAATCATGGCTTGCGTCGTCCTCAACGAAGGGGAGACCATGACCGAAGAAGAACTAAAAGAGTACGTCCGTAGCCACATGGCTAAGCACAAGGTCCCCAGATACGTAGACTTTGTGGACGGCTTCCCCATGAACGCCGCCGGAAAGATCCTCAAATACAAAATGCGCGAAAACGCCATTGACAAACTGGGTCTCCATAACGCCAGCAAGATCGTCACCGCGTAAAAATATTTGTGCGGGAAGCTCTCGCGCTCCCTTTTACAAAAACCGGCAATGTCACCTTTCGCAAGAAGGGTGATTTTTTTTATAGCCTTTGTGATAGCTTTATTGCAATTCAGAATAGTTATCGACGGAGCAATCGGGCATTGTTTTATGCTACGGTAAAGAACGGAATAATTATTCTATAATATAATGAAAGTATGAGAAAATGCTTGCCTTTTTCGGGCGGTGGTGCTATTATCGAGGCGCAAAAGAAATTTTGCGGGAGACAACGTAAATAATAATGCCTTATTTTGAAATACTATTGCCTTTGGCAATGATTCTGTTTTTCTCAAAATTATTCGGGATCGTCTTTAGGAAGATCGGTATTCCGCAGGTAGTTGGCATGCTTCTTGCAGGCGTGCTTATCGGGTGCATTCGTTATATCCCCGGACAACACGTATTGACCGAGGACGTTATGGAAGGGGTCGGGTTTATTGCCAAGATCGGCGTTATCCTGATTATGTTTTCCGCAGGGCTGGAGACCGACCTTAAGACGGTTAAACAGACGGGCATTGCCGCGCTTTCGGTGACGCTTTGGGGTGTGCTTATTCCCATGGCGTTCGGGTTTATCGTCGCTTGTGGTTTCAACGGCGGATTTACCGATTGGTCGCACGACACCGTCGTCAGCAATTTGTTTTACGGCACCATTCTCACCGCGACCTCGGTCAGCGTAACCGTAGCTACCTTAAAAGAACTGGGCAAACTATCTTCCCCCATTGGTACGGCGATCGTCTCGGCGGCGATCATCGACGACGTGATAGGCATTATCATTCTTTCCTTTGTGATTGGTATCGGTGACGGCGGACAGGGGACGGCGTGGATCGTGCTACTGAAAACGATAGCCTTCTTTGTAGTGGCGATCGGACTGGGGCTACTCATTCGTTGGTTGTTTAAAAAGCTCGCCGACAAATTCCCTCATAACCGCCGCGTGCCTATTTTCGGCTATGCCGTTTGTTTCCTGTATGCCTATTGCGCGGAAGAATTCTTCGGCGTTGCAGACATAACGGGGGCGTTTATTGCAGGACTTATGCTCGCGCAAATTCACGAGTCCGACTATATCGACAGAAAGGCGGATATCACCACCTATATGATCTTCGGACCGGTCTTTTTTGCCAATATCGGTATGACCGTTTCCTTTTCCGGGATCAACGTCAACGTCGCTCTGTTCGGACTGTGTTTTATCGTCGCCGGAATGCTCGGAAAATTCATCGGTTGCACGCTGGGCGCGCGCATCTGTAAATTCAATTGGAGTGACTCTTTTAAGTCGGGTATCGGCATGATGGCCCGGGCGGAAGTCGCTTTGGTCTGCGCACAGAAAGGGGTGGAGAATAACCTTATCAATTCCGCGATCATGCCGTTCATTCTCATTTTAATCATCATAACCAGTTTTTTAACGCCCATTATTTTGAAGTTTATTTACAAAAAGGACGAGAAAAAAGAAGCGGCTTTGGCGAATTTGGAACAATAATTTCTTTTTACCTGGACGCAGAGCTTTTTTCGCTGCAAAGCCGGACTTGACATTTCAGCAAAAAAACAATATAGTTAACCCAACGATACCTTTTGGGAGAAATGATGAAACTACTCAATTTAAACGGCAGAGACGCCAAAATGAACAATCGTTATCCGGTGTTGAAAAAGAAAGGGGTGGTCAGCCCCTACGGAGAAATGACCCCGTTCGTCTTTCACGGGAAATTGATGCGTCTGGAATCGGTGTGCGTGGACAAAGAGACCATGGAAGAAGCACGCAAGGAGTCTCATGCGCTGATTCGCGACGTGGAGAGCGGAAAGGTCCTTTCGCGCTTCGGTCACGGCAGTTTCTTTTTCGACGCATACGTTGAAAACGAACACGTCTACGTCTTCGGGACGCTCAGTAATTCCAAGCGCGGTTGGTTCGGCGGTGACACCGTTATGCTCTTTGAGAGCGACGACCTCGTACACTGGACGGAGAGGGTGTTTATTCAGAAGAAAGGTTGGGTGATGTACAACCACTCGCTGACAAAGGACGCCGACGGGTACGTCTTTTTGGTGGAGATATCCCACCCCAAACGCCTCGCCGGGAGACAGGCGTTCACCTTCCTTTTTGCCAAAACAAAGGACCTTGTCCGCGTGGACTTCTTTTCCTATCGTAAAACGGCATATCCGATGGGCAGATACGGCGGCGGACCCAAGTTGCACTATGAAAACGGGTGGTATTATCTTCTTTCCTTAGAAGAACTCCCCGGGCCCGTGTACGCAACCTATATCGTCCGGACGAAGGATTTTCAGCACTGGGTGTTCGGCAAATATAATCCCTTCCTTGTACCCGGTAACGAGGACTTTATCGTCTCTGACGATGCTGCGGATATCACCGACGAAATGCGCGAGGAGATAAAGACCATGTATAATAGCAACGAGAGCGACCCCGACTTTTGTGAATATAACGGAAAGGTCATTATCGACTACGCACCGGGCAATCAGATGAGCTACGGCTATATCTGCGAGGCGGAATACGACGGCACGTTAAGAGAACTGTTGGAAAACTTCTTTGAATAAACGGCTCGACGATATTTTTTCAAAATAAAAAGCCGCGCTTTCTCGTATCGGGAAGCGCGGCTGATTTTTTTGCAATCAAATTTATTTCATCGGTGGAACCTCTATCTCCACGTCGCTGACGGGGAAAGAACAACAGGGATGAATGTATTTGAATTTAAGGTCGGCAAGGCGTCTGCCGTCAACCGACTTGGGTACGTACACTTCGCCGCTTATCAGGCGAGAATGACACCAACCGCAAATACCGCTTCTGCAATGCGCCGGGGCGGCAATACCGTTTTTCTCCAAAGAGCAAAGAATGGTGTCGTTGGCGTTGGCTTCGACGACTTTCGCTTCGCCGGCGATATGCACGGTGATAGAAAACTTTTCCGTTCCCTTAATTGGATAATCCTCGTTTCTTTGCGGATTATGATATTCTCCGAAAAGTTCGTGACGAATGAATTTCCGACGCAGTCCCAAAGTGGCGATTTCCTTGTCGGCAAAGTCGTACATTGCCTGCGGTCCGCAGAGGAAGATGGAGTACGGCTCGTCTACGGGTGCGTACTTTTTAATAAGTTCAGCGGTAAGAAAACCGTGTTCGCAATCCTTTGCGTCTTCGTCGCTCAAAACGTTGACGAGGCGGAACTTAGGACATTTTTTTGCGATCGCGTTAAATTCTTTCAGGAAGAGAACGTCGTTCATTGTCCGACTGCCGTACAGCAAGGTCAGTTCGGCGTCCTCGTCTCCGTCTGCAATGGCTTTAGCCAGAGAGAAGAAGGGGGTGATACCGCTACCGCCGGCAAGGCCGATTATTTTTTTCGCGTCGCGTAAAGGTTCGTAAGTAAAGTCGCCTAAGGGAGCGGAGGCTTCCACTTCTGTTCCGACCGTCCAGTTGTCCAGAATGTAATTGGTGGCAAGTCCGTCTTTGACCCGTTTGATCGTCAGCGTGTACTTTCCTTCCAACGATTCTTTCGGCGAGGAGGAAAGGGAATAGGGACGGGTTATGACGGCACTGCCGACTTTAATGGAAATGGACAGATATTGCCCGGCGCTGAAATAGGCGAGGGCTTCCGTTCCTTTTTCTTTGTTCGCGCCGAAAACGAAGGTCTTTACGTCAGAGCTGTGTTCGATAACGTCGACGATTTTCAGATACTGTTTTTCCGGGTGCAACGCCGCAGCCAGTTGGTTGGGAACGTAAGAAGAAAGGGGCGGCAAAGGCTTTGCCTCGGCGCTCTCGATCTTTTGTTTACGTATGCCGTCCATTTTCAGAAATTTAATGGGGTTAATGGAATGAAGATTGGGTTTAGACATTATTTATTCCCTCCTTCTTTGATTCTTTTCGATACCCGTTCGCCGACGGAGCTACCGGTCAGATAAGCGCAGCTGAATCCGTCGCCCATGACGGCGTGGCCGCCGCAGAAGCTCAGCCCGGGAATGGTATATTCTTTTGCTTCGCACTGCGTACGCATAATGACGTTATCCCAGTCGGAGGTCTTGTAGCCGTATATTGTCCCTTCGGGCGTGCCGAGGTAACGGGCAAAAGTGACCGGGGTGGCAATGGATATCTCTTCGATATGGGACATGATATCCAGTCCCATCAGTTTTTCGTAGTCCTGAATATACTTTTTAGCAAGCTCGTTTTTGTATTTTTTGTAGTCCTGCGGTTTGAGGTCCTTCGGGACGTCGCTGCCGAAGATAGGCATGGTAAAGAACATCGTACAGGTGCCTTCGGGCGAGCTGTCGGGGATGACCATGTTAAGGCAGTTGACGATATATAAGCTCCCTTCGGTACGTTTATCCCACTGTGCGCGCGAGTCGGCTTCGGACATGACGAACACGGTGTAGTCCTTGATGCCCAGTTCTTCTGCGGTGCAATCAAGACCCAGGTAGATAGTGGCAACGGAGATACCGAATTCACGGGCGTTTGCCAGTTTAAGGTCGGTGGTCGGGATGGCACTCGGGTCGGACATATTGAATACGTTATGCGGAATAACGTTACTGATGACTTCTTTTGCGTAGTACTTTTTCTCGCCGACGGCAACGCCGATAACACGCTTGTTTTCGTCGTACAAAAACTCGGTGACTTCGCTATTAAAGTAGATTTCGCCGCCGTGGTCGAAAATGACTTTGCAAAGGGACAACGACAGCTCGTGCGATCTGCGATAGGGCATCGCGGCGCCTTCTTTGATGTATCCGTAGATCATGGAAAGATAGTGCATGCAGTTGAGTTCGTCGCACGGTACGCCCAGGTATCCCCAGTAGGTCTCTAAAATCCTGCGCGCCTTTTCCGGAATGCCGAGCGCAATCATAACGTCGTTGACCGAGCTGGAAGCCGTCCGTAAGAAATCTCCGTATTTAGCCGCCATAACCAACTTATTTGGATTCCCGTTCTTTTGATCGACGTAAGCGAGCGCTCTTTCGTTTTTCTCGGCGAGCGCAAGAAAAGCGCGGACCGATTCGCGGCAACCGGGTACGGCGAGTTCCATAGAATCGCAAAAACCGTCAATGCTGCCAGACAGCGTTACGTCGTATCCGTTTTTGCCCTTTACGATAGCGCGATAGGGATTATATTCGTATCTCCAGTCGATATCGGCACCCAGTCCGTCCAGTACTTTGTATACCTTTCCGGGGGTGTCCTTGGTCCCTACGCTGCATAGTTCGTGCAGAGAGGGTTCAAATTCAAAACGACCTCTGGAAAAACTGGTAGCACATCCGCCGGGCAGATTGTGTTTTTCCAATAGAAGCGTCTTCAGTCCGTTTTTTGCCGTCGTAGCAGCCGCGGCAAGTCCGCCGTTACCCGCGCCAACGACAATAACGTCGTAATTATTCATGTAGGTCCTCCTTATTTGTTTTTTCAAATAGTGTTTATTATTTTATCATAGCTCCACCGACTTTGCAAGGGCAATCGGCATTTTTTTGTCCTTCTCCGAATAAAAAGAAAGGATATCTTGACTTAGGCTATATAATTTGTTAAAGTATAATAAATAAAACGAAGGAGTATTTTTATGGCAAACAAAAGCACTTCGCTCGGGGCGAGGATATGGATCAGCGCGATTTTATTCGGCTTTGTCGGACAGATCGCCTGGGTGGTGGAGAATATGTATTTCGCCACGCTCGCGCAGGACATTTTCGCCAATTCCGGCAGGTCCGATCTTTCTTACGTCGTCACCACGCTCATGGTCGTTTTCTCGGCGATTTTTGCCACGGCTACCACCATTTTTGCCGGCGGTCTTTGCGATAAAGTCGGCAAAAGAAAACCCTTCGTTGCCTACGGTTACATCGTTTGGGGACTGACCATAATGGTCTTTGCCTTCCTGCCGATGAAAGCGGAACCGAAGACCGTCGGATTGATCGCCTTTTTGCTAGTCGCGTTCGACTGCATTATGACGGTTGCCGGTTCCACGGCAAACGACGCCGCCTTCAATAGCTGGGTCGCCGACGTTACCGATTCCACCAACCGCGGAAAGGTCAACTCCGTTCTCGCCGTCCTCCCAGTCTTTGCTACCATCGTGATTTTCGTAGGTTTAGGCTCGCTGTATAGCTCGAATAACGACAGTAACTGGCTCTTCTTTATCGTCCTCGGCGCCATACCTACCGTTACCGGTATCGTTGCCATTTTCTTATTGAAGGACGGGAAGGTGGTAAAAAGCGACAACCCGGACTACCTGAAAGAGATATTTTACGGCTTCCGTCCCGAAGTTATTAAAAACAACAAAATGATGTACGTCAGTCTCCTTGCCATGTGCATACTCGGTATCGCCCAGCAGACCTTTTTCTCCTACCTCATCAATTACGTTCAGAATACGCTGGGGATAAAGGACTACTTTATTCCGCTGGCGGTCATCGTCTTAGGGTCGGCTGTCATTACCGGCATTATCGGTTTTGTCTGCGACAAGGTAGGGCGTAAACACTTTTATTTTCCCTTGCTGGCTCTGGTGATTATCGGGACGCTACTTATGTATTTAGTTAAGTTCCTCGGAGCAAACCTGATTATTTTATACGTCTTTGCTACGCTGATGATGGGCGGTATTCTCGCGCTATCCGGTATCCTCACTTCCGCTTTTCAGGATTACATCCCGAAAGGGTACGAGGGCAGGTACCAGGGCGTACGTATGTGCTTTACCGTACTTGTGCCGATGATCATAGGACCTATTGTGTCTATGAGCATAGGTCTCAGCGCAATGGGAGAGGGCGGAGCTGACTTTGCGCCGCCGTACGAAATTTTCCTTGCGGCAACCATCATCGCTTTGTTCGCCTTTATTCCGCTCTTCTTCGTCCGTAAAGACGCGGAGCCGCTGAAAAAACGTCTGCAAGAACTGCAATAAAATAAATTGCGCATACGGTGATTTTATTTATCTTAAATTAAGGTAAAAAATATATAATAGAAATAGATAACGCGATTGCGGTATCGAAAAAACACAACACGAGGTAAAAAATGAACATTTTATTGATTGAGGATGAAAAAAACCTTTCCGACGCTTTGGTCCATATTTTGAAAAAAGAAAAATACACCATCGACACCGCCTATGATGGGCAGCAGGGTTTGGATATGGGACTTTCCGGAAGATACGACGTCATTTTGCTCGATATCATGATGCCGAAAATGAACGGCTACGACGTGCTGAAAAAACTGCGCGAAGAGGGCATTTCCACCCCCGTACTTATTTTGACGGCGCGTAATCTCACCAGTGAAAAAGTAAAAGGACTGGACATGGGCGCCGACGACTATTTAGCTAAGCCTTTCTCCACCAGCGAACTTCTTGCCAGGATCCGCGCCCTTCTCAGGCGGAAAACGGACGTCATTAACACCAACGAATTGTCTTACGGGGACATAACGCTTAATCTCTCCAATTTTGAACTCTCTTGCGGAGAGAAAAAGGTAAACGTTTCTCTGAAAGAAAGCGAAATACTGCGTTACTTCCTCACCCGCCCCAATTTCGTCGTAACCAAGGACGAATTGATTATTAAACTTTGGGGATACGACTCCGACGTGGAGTATAACAACATCGAAGTTTATATTTCCTTCCTCCGCAAAAAGCTGACCTATCTGAATGCACAAACGGCCATTTCCACCGTGCGCGGCGTCGGATATAAACTGGAGGCTTGATGTTCAAAAAGGTTCTTCGCAACTCCATTCTTTATCAGGGCATACTGATGTTCATTTTGCTCGCGCTGATTTTCAGCGTGGTCATTTTATATGAATATCAGCAGATGAAAAGCGGATTGCAGGAGAATCTGGATAGGGCGGAAGTGGTTTCGGAAGATCTTTTTTTAAAGACAGACGCCGTCCGCTTTGAAAAAAAGATAGCTTTAATTTATATTCCCGACGGTTCGGTCTATCCGATGGTTTCCAAAGAGGACTTCTGCCCAAAAGAAGTGGTAGATCAGATCATCAGCTCCGCCGAGAACGACCCGGAAGGTAAAATACACGCCGGCGGATACTATATCGCCTATCGAATGAGGCAAAAGAAAAAAGGGAAGGCCATCTACGTTTACGACTTCAGCGAGGACTACACCGCCTATAAAAATAATATCCTCATCATCGGCGTTATGGGACTGATGGTGTCCACCATCGTTATCTTTTTCACCATCTACTTTACCAAGAAAAACCTGATACCCATGCAAGCGGCGTTCGATAAACAAAAGGAACTGGTCGCAAACGCCTCGCACGAATTAAAAACCCCTCTCACCATACTAAGTACGCAGACCTCCATTGTCAGTAGTTTTGACGAACTTTCCGATGAACACAGGAAATGGGTGGACGGCATCGACGAGCAGGTGGAGAGAATGCGGCACATGGTCGGAGAAATGTTGGAGCTGGCACGCTTCGAGGCGGTACGCAACGAGGACGCCTACCGCGTTTTCAATCTGAGCGAACTGGTTGACAAAGTGGTTTTGGGCGTTGAGGCGCTTGCTTTTGAACACAACGTCGAATGTCAAACGGACATAGCTTCCCGCGCAATGGTCTTCGCCGACCCGGACGGTATGGAAAAAGTGGTCTATTCCTTAATGGAAAACGCCGTTAAGTACACCCCTTCGGGAGAGAAGATTTTTATAAAAGTGTATATCAACACCGGTAAGATCGGGGCGCGAAAGGTGGTTTTACTCATACGTAACACCGGCGTTGCGCTGCCTAAAGAGGATATCCCCATGCTGTTCGACCGGTTCTATCGGGGGGACAAAGCGCACACCTCTACGGATAACTACGGCTTGGGCCTTGCGATCGCACAGTCCATCGTCGAAGGAAACAAAGGCAAGATCGGTTGTAACAGTGTCGATAACGGAAAGGAAAAGTACACGGAATTTATCGTCGTTTTAAAAAATATTTCCGAAAAGAAGATTCAAAAGAGGGCAAAGAAATGCAAAAAATAATCAAGCGTTGTTTTTTTGTGGTACTGATCATAGCGATGGTCGCAACCTGTTTTTCCTGTAACAATAAAGAGGAAAAAGCGGAAGAAAAGCAGGCGACCTATTTATTTTTAGGCGATTCCATTGCAGAGGCACTGCTGGGGCCCTCTCCCATTTCCGAACGGGACAGCTACGGTTATTACTCCATCGTAGGTCAGGTCAACGGCGCAAAGTATATCAACAGGGCTATTTCCGGTCTTACCAGTAACGGCTTTGTCAACTCCCTCTGTCAAAGAAATTATTTCGCCGAGGACGACGCCTTTTACCGTGAGTATTGGATAAAAAACGCCGACGTTATATTTATTTCCATGCTCGGTAACGACGTCCTCTGCAACGACATGATAGACTTTGCTATCGAAACGGGGATAGCTACCACGGCGTCGGGCGAGCGTACGCTCTCCGACGATTACCAAAGCAAGCTCAATCGCCGTTGCCGTCCCAACCTTAACGAGGGCATGGCGCGTATATACGAACTCAATCCCAACGTAACCGTCATTTGGCAAACCCTCTATAATCCCTTTTTCAACGACTCCGTCTTACTCGGCGAAGATGCCTGGGATTGGTACTATGAAGAAGTGGAAAAGGGGACTATTGACCCAAAGTACACCTTCCGGGACCTGGCAGACATTCTCGTTGACGCGATGAACGATCTGGTGTATGAATACAAAGAACAAAACCCGGATAAAAACTTTATTATTTCCGACGTCAACAAAGCCTTTGACGAAGTATTTGCAAAAAGCGAAGAAGAGGGTCGAAAACTTATTTTCAGCGACTGTATTCACCCGTCCGTTCGCGGCCACGCGCTGATTGCCGAAACGCTGGAAAAAACGCTGTGCGAACTGGGTCTTTCCTCTATCGAGGAGGCCACTTCTAAATATAAAAAGCTTGTTTCCGACCGTTCCGATCGCTTATTTGACGATCAATCCGTTCTGACAGCGATAGCGGCGGCGGAGGACTTTTCCGGAGTCTCAAACGCATATTTTTCTTTGACGGAGAACCTCACGCCCAACTATGTTAGTTATGTATCTCCCTACGAAAACGGCACCTACTATGAGGAAGATACCACCTACTATCTGTCCTCTCTCCAACTTGACGAGATGGAACTATCCACCATTGACACGACCGCGCTTGATTTAGACGAAAGTTATTCCGAACTACTGGAGATCGCCTGTCCGGACGGCATTTCCGTCGTCAATAAAAAGAAGTCCTATTTATCGCTGAAAAGCGACGGTACTTTCGAGATGCGGTTTACTGTCGATAACACCGTCAACGACTTCGTCAAACTGATTCTTCCGCTGATTCTCGATATATCCGATATCGACGTGGTGGATATCTATAAGAACGTTCCGTTCTGCTCCTACAATACCACCTATGAGATGTATTTCAGCGAGCTGTTCCCCGGCTTCGACCTCGCCGACCTGAGTACGTCGGTAGAAGTTCTTTCTTCCGCCGGCTGCACTTTGACCGGCGTGGATACAGAAAGCGAGACCTTTAATAACGTCGCTCAATCATTAAAAGAAACGGGCAAGCTTCCTTCCGGTTTCCTTCTTCCAAGCGGTTTTGGTTTTAAGTTGAACGGTTACTATACCGTGGAGACACTCGGAGAAGGGGAAAGCGCGCGTAAAGTGGTTTATCTTCGCGTAGTCCGCACCGGAGAGGATACCGTGCCGATGTTCTGCGTGCTTATCGATGGAAACAACGACCCGGGAAGCGCACTTCTGAAGATCGAATTTACGTCGATAAGAATTTTATTTAAAATTTCTTAAACCTATTGACAAGGTCAAGAGGGTGTGTGATAATATAAGTAACTGGAATGTGCGTGGCGGTAAGTATATTTTTTAACCGCAAACATTTTATAAGGGATGTCGTATAGTCCATTTATGTCCGATGTCATGCCCCCCAAAGGTACCCCCTTTCGGCTAGGGGACGGCAGATAGACAAGGCAGACAACCCACCTGCTCACGTAGCGGGTTCTAAAACTCTTGCCAATACGGCATTTCGGTGTTTTGAAATCAAATCCGTCGGTTTTACCGGCGGATTTTTCTGTAAAGAGATTGCCTATTCCTGTCCGTTTTTAAATATAAAATCGACCTTTTTCGGTTGACAAGCACCAAAAATGCGGTATACAATAACGACGTTATATTTACCTATTCCGAAAGGAACGTTTGAGCCAATATACAATAAGGAAGAGAAGAAAAAATGAAACAAATGATTGCCTTTTGCGGACTGGATTGCGAACAGTGCGACGCATATATTGCGACGAAAGAAAGTGATGAAGTTCTTCGCGCAGCGGTAGCAAAAAAATGGTCGGAACTAAACGGCGTAGAAATAACGCCGGACATGATCTACTGCGACGGTTGTCGCATGGACGGAAGGAAAACACCCTATTGTGAAAGCCTCTGTCCTATAAAAAAATGCGCCATGCAAAACTCCTATGCAACCTGCGCCGACTGTCCCGAACTGCGTACTTGCAAAGATCTCTCCATGATAATAGGCAACAATGAAAAAGCTCGTCGCAATCTGATCGGAGAATAGGGGAATTAAGCTAACCCAAAGAGGGTTTTCAGAAATGGTACTGTTTTCTGAAACCACCTCTCTGCTTTAAAAATGCTCAATATTTGATGATTTTATACTGTTTTTGGAGTATATTCAGCGTATGGTGGGAAGCACCAATTAGATCCTGTCTTTCGCAGACTGCAAAATGGTATTCCATCCATTTATCAAACATTTCGTCATCCATATGCGACGCTTTTTGTTTTTTTACAAAATTCACCCATTCTTATGCGAGCATAATCCTGTTTATTTATATAATTTAGTATTGTTGAAAAACGGACGGGATTCTCGCTCATATTGTCCGGGGCAATATTCGCGCCGGTGCCTTTCTTGTGGGCGGCTATCCGCCACCTATTTTGCAACGTCATGCGACGCTTTTTGTTTTTTACAAAATTCACCCATTCTTATGCGAGCATAATCCTGTTTATTTATATAATTTAGTATTGTTGAAAAACGGACGGGATTCTCGCTCATATTGTCCGGGGCAATATTCGCGCCGGTGCCTTTCTTGTGGGCGGCTATCCGCCACCTATTTTGTAGCGTCATGCGACGCTTTTTGTTTTTTTACAAAATTCACCCATTCTTATGTGAGCATAATCCTGTGTGTATTTTGTAAAAAAACAAGCCAAACAATACGTTTGGCTTGAAAAATAGGTGGCGGATGGAAAGGGATTCGAACCCTTGCGACACTCTCATGTCAAACGGTTTTCAAGACCGCCTCGTTATGACCGCTTCGATATCCATCCGAGTGATTCTATTATCTACGTTTTTGTGCGCTTTGTCAAGGAAAAAGACGCTCAAAAACAATTTCCGCGTAAATACCATTATTGATTATCTTTATGTTATATTAATTATTAGATTTAATAAAAAAGAACGATTGACACCGTTTTATTTTTAGGTTATAATCAAAATGTGCTATTATTGCCATGCATTGATCGTTTGTCCCTTGATTTTTTAATCATCGCGATCGATCGGAAATGAGGCGATTTCTCATTTTGACGAACTTTTGAACTTGGATAATACCACCACTAAATTTTTCACAGAAGGTAATTTCTAATGTTAGAGTTAATTAATATAAAGAAGGATTATTTACTAAACAATACCCCAGTTCATGCGTTAAAAGACCTATCAATCAATTTCCGTCCCTGCGAGTTCGCTTCTATCTTAGGTCCGTCGGGATGCGGAAAAACCACCTTGCTTAATATCATCGGCGGTTTGGATAGATATACGTCCGGTAACCTCATTATCAACGGTATTTCCACACGGGACTTTACCGATCAATACTGGGATGCCTATCGTAACTCTGAGATCGGTTTCGTTTTCCAATCGTACAACCTCATTCCGCACCTTTCCGTTTTAAAGAACGTCGAGCTTGCGCTTAACTTGAGCGGACTTAGTCATTCGGAATGTACCGAACGTTCTATTGCCGTGTTGAAAAAGGTCGGGATGGAAGATCACCTCAATAAAAAGCCCCATCAATTGTCCGGCGGACAGATGCAGCGCGTATCCATCGCTCGTGCCTTGGTCAACAATCCGCGTATCATTTTGGCCGACGAACCTACCGGGGCATTGGATAGCGAACTGGGCGAGCAGGTCATGCAGGTCCTTAAAGAGGTCGCTCAGGATAAACTGGTCATTATGGTAACCCACAACGACGACCTTGCCTATCGTTACAGTACCCGTATCATTAAAATAAAAGACGGCGCTATTGTGGACGATACTAATCCGTTTGTTCCCGAAAATCCTTACAAGGAACAACCGCTCCCCGGAAAAAAACGTCGCAGACTGCCCAGCCTCAGGCGTAAAAAGAAGGAGCAAAAGAGTACTCCGTTTAAGTTCACCGAGATGAAGTTTTCTACGGCAATGGGACTTAGCTGGAAAAACCTTATCACAAAAATTCAACGGACGTCTTTGACGACTATTGCCAGCAGTATCGGTATTATCGGTATGGGATTGGTGCTTGCTCTGAGTAACGGTATCAACTTGTGGATGACCAATATGAAAAAATCCATGTTGGCTTCCGTACCGATCGGCGTATACGAATACAGCATGAATTACGACGTCATGACAGACCTGTTCAAGACGTTCAGTACCGGTAGCGGTGTTCACGGAGAATTCCCCGACGACGGACAGGCACGACTGATAAATAAAGATGCAAAAAATCAATCAATGGTGCAGGAAATGCTCAATACCATGACTTCCAGCCTGAAATTCAACGATATTTCCGAGGAATTCATGGAGCATCTGAAGCAATTGCCCGAAGGCTCTTACTCCACCATACACTGCTATTACGGCACCCGGATGAATCTGCTATATGAGGACGAAGTTTTCGGCGGATACAGGGACGTATCGCCTACCGATTATAAATTCACCTCTCTTACTTCCATGGCAGGCAGCGTTTTAGGTAATGCTTCTTTGGAGCAGGACGGGTGGAACCAGTTGAATTCGGTTGAGTACATGCAGGACTACTACGACGTTCTGTACGGAAAATACCCGACCCAAAAAGAAGAAATCGTTTTGATCGTCAACGAGAACAACGAAGTATCCCGATCGATCTTGCATTCTCTGGGGTATAACGAAGGATATCACGACGCCGTTGACGTTGTGGAGTCGGACGGAAATACCGTCAGTCTCGTCGATTTTTCCGGCATTGTCGGGCATAAATGGAAGCTGGTTTCCAACGACGACTATTTCATCTGGGATCATAGTTCCGATACCGGGTTCCATACGCCGACTCGTGAATATCTGAAAGTCGCATATAGCGACGAATTGGACGCCCTGCCTGCCGATGAAAGAAACGTGCGGCTGAACGAAATATACCAGTCCACGCTCCAGTCGATGTCCGAAGCGGAAAAGAGTATCACGTTAGAGGTCGTCGGCGTGCTTCGTGTAAAAGAATCGGCACCCATGGCGGCAATGCAATGCAACTTCTGCTTCACGCCGGAATTGGGTGAATTCGTTATGCAACAGGCCAGCCAAAGCGAGATCGCTAAGGCGCAAAAACGTCTTATTTCCGCGGCGGAAGGCGGAAAACCCGAGTATAACGTGTTTAACGAGCCTATGCCGGATAACGTAGAAGTCGACCCCGGAAAGGAATCCCTGCTGACCATTTTCGATCTACTCAGCGGCGGTAAAAAGGGCGCGGCTTTCAATAAGTTTATCGGCGCAGACACCACCCCTGTGTATATCAATATATACGCTTCTTCCTACGAAGGGAAAGACGCCATCACGGCCCACCTTGATAAATGGAACACAGAACACGGCGGCAACGTCAAATACTTCGACGTAACCGAGATGTTTATTTATAATATCTCCACCATAACCGAGCTTGCCACCCTGGCGCTGATTGCCGTTGCGGCGATCTCTCTTTTGGTTTCGTCCATCATGATAGCTATTATCATCAGCAACTCCGTCACCGAGCGTACGCGCGAGATCGGTATTCTAAGAAGTATCGGCGCGAAAAAGACGGATATACTACTGGTGTTCATTGCCGAAGCAATAATTATCGGCGCACTCGGCGGCGCATTGGGTATCGCATTGACCTACGCACTCGCGCCGGCGCTGTCCTCGATCGTGGCATCGAAGTCCGGCATCGCGGGCCTCGCCGTCGTCAATCCGATCGCCGCAGTCGCACTGTTCGGGTTGAGTATCGTCCTTGCGGTTATTTCTGGATTGATCCCGTCCCTCATCGCATCACACAAAAACGTCGTGGATGCTCTCCGCTCCGACTAATTTTGTACAAAATTCTGTTTTATACCGCATCCGCTCCGTATGGGGCGGATTTTTTTACAAATACATCGTGGTAAATCTCTGCTTTTTCTTTTGAAAATCGCCAAAAATATACCGTTTCGACATCAAATGACAATTTTGTACAAAATTACCTATTAATTTTGAACGAAATCTATTTACAAATGCAAAAAAGTGTGATATTATCGTTTTAACCAGTGGGAAAACCATAATTATCAAAGGAAAACGAGGTTTATATGAAAAACTATAATATTGTCTTTTGTGAGACAAATAGTACTCTATTGTCAAATGCAGTAGGTTTCTTTAGTGAGGATCTGGAAATGAATCTGATTCCTTGCGAAACGCAAAAGGACGTCGATGAAATTGAAGTGGATGCCGTACATGCGCTTATCATTGACGAGAGTTTCCCCGGCGTGCGCGATATCATCAACCATTACCATGAATTAGGCACCAGAATCGTGCTTGTTGCGCGTTTCACCGAGGTGTCGGAACGGTATGGATTCGATTATCCTTACGACATTCTTTTATATAAACCTTATTCTCTTTTGGAAATCCGCATGAGACTACTGAAGTCCTTTGTTCAGCAGTCTATGGTAATAAAACTCAACACCACGAAAAACATCGACGAGCGGCTCAGTAATATCTTTATCCGCGCCGGAATACCTCCCCATATTAAGGGATATCAGTATTTAAGAGAGGCGGTTAAACTCTCCATCGTCGAGCCCGACCTTATCAATTCCATCACGCAAAAACTCTATCCGTCGATTGCAAGGTTGCACGGTACCACTTCCAGTAAGGTGGAACGCGCCATCCGGCACGCTATTGAGGTTGCCTGGAACCGCGGAAAGATAGAAAATATCAACGCCATATTCGGAATAAAGATATACAACAAAGGGGATAAACCGACCAACGGAGAACTGATTGCGCTCGTCGCTGACAAAATCATGATCGAAACGATGTGAAAAGTACTCCCAGCAAATAATACTTTGAAAAAGCCTGTTTTTGCATTTCATTACGTTGCAAAGCAGGTTTTTTCTTGACTTTTTTTCTTTCATTTACTATAGTAAACGTTGACGATTATCTTCAGAAAAAAGGAGCGAGCGGTAATGGAAATAGAAAGAATGGGAAAGGCAAAAATCGTTCTGTCGGCAACAGGTATGCATGATTATTTTGCTTGGCCGAGCATTGTCAGAAAAAAAGACGGCGCTATCGCCGTTGCCTGTTCCGGTTTCCGGATAGGGCATATTTGTCCGTTCGGAAAAGTAGTCGCAACGGTATCCGATGACGAAGGGGAGCATTATTATCCGCCCCAAATCTGGCAGGATACCTGCCTCGACGATAGGGACGCGGGACTATGCGCCTTTGGACAAAGCGGACTTATCGTAACTTCTTTCAATAACTCTCTTTCCTTCCAAAGAAAACAGGTAAAATACCCGTTCGGAAGCAAAGATTACAGACGAAAAAGAGCCTATATTCTATCCTATTTAAATAAGGTCAATCGGGCGGAGGAGGAGAAAACGCTCGGTTCGACCTATATCGTCAGCTTCGATAACGGAAGAACGTTCGGCAAAATAAATAAATCTCCCATTACTTCGCCGCACGGCCCCATCGAACTTATGGACGGTACCTTGCTGTGGGTGGGTAGAACGTTCAGCGAGGACGATTCTTTTACGGAAAAAACCAATTGCATCCACGTCTATACCATACAGCCGGAGAGAGGAGAAATGACTTTCGTAGGGCAGATCGACGACGTATACGAGGATGGGAAAAAGGTCCTTTCCTGCGAGCCGTACGCAGTGCAGCTCCCGGACGGAAAGATCGTATGTCATATCCGTGTGGAGCGCGGCGGCGATAGGATATTTACGCTCTACCAGTCGGAATCTGCCGACAACGGACGAACCTGGACCAAGCCACGTCAAATTCTGGAAAAAACGGGCGGCGCGCCGGCGCACCTGATGGTCCATTCTTCCGGCGTCCTTATTTCCACCTATGGGTACAGAAACGATCCGCCGGCAGTAAGGGCGATTTTCAGCAACGACGGCGGAAACACCTGGAGCGAACCGGTGACGGTATGTAGCGAAATAGCTCCGACATGGGACATGGGGTACCCGGCTTCGGTAGAACTGTCCGACGGAACCATTCTGACCGTCTTTTACGCACACCCCGATATCAACGGACCGGCAAATATAATACAACAAAAATGGAGACTTATTCTATGAAAAAATTTCGCGGCGTAATGCCTGCTCTGATCACTCCGCTGAATGCGGATGAAACAATAAACGTACCCACGTTACGTAAGCTCATCGGCGGACTTCTTAACGAGGGTGCCGACGGGTTTTATATCGGAGGCGCGACGGGCGAGGGGATATCCCTTCCGAGAGAACAACGGGAGATACTGGCAGAGGAAAGTATAAAAGCAATCGGCGGCAAAAAACCGGCTATCGTCCATATTGCGTCCACCGATTATAAAGAGGCTATCGCCCTTGCCAAACATGCCCAACAGGTCGACGCCGACGCCGTTTCCGCGATACCACCCCTCTTTTTTAAATATGACGAGGACGACGTCTATAATTATTATAAAGGATTAGCGGACGCCGTTTCCATTCCCCTTATTATCTACTATAATCCCAATGCCGGCTTCCACGTGAACGCCGAATTCGCCGCGCGGATGTTCGAGATAGACAACGTCACCGGAATCAAATGGACCAGTTCCGACTACTACGGCGTAAACGTTTTAAAAGAACTGACCCACGGAGAAATGAATATCATCAACGGACCGGACGAAATGCTCCTTATGGGACTGACTGCCGGCGCTGACGGCGGCATCGGCTCCACCTATAACTTTATGCTGCCGACCATAAAACGTATTTACGACAATTTCCTTTCCGGAAATATAGCGGAAGCCCAAAAAGCCCAAACGGAAGCTGATAGAATCATCCGCGTACTCCTCAAATACATGGTCATACCCGGCTGTAAAGTCATTTTGGAAAGGCAAGGTTACGACGTAGGAAACTGCGTCTTCCCCATGAAAAGATACACCGAAGAAGAAAAGAAAGTAATGATAGAAGAATTCGTAAAAGCCGGATTGTCCTTTGATAAAAGATAACGCAATTATGATACTGGTTTTGACAGGCGCATCCCATACGGGAAAAACAAGGCTAGCTCAAAAACTACTGGAAAAGCTCCATTATCCTTACTTGTCGATTGACCACCTCAAAATGGGACTTATTCGCAGTGGCAATACTTCTCTTACGCCAATGGACGACGATAAGCTGACGGCATATCTGTGGCCGATCGTCAAAGAAATGATAAAGACGGCTATCGAGAACGAACAGAATCTCATCGTAGAAGGTTGCTATATCCCCTTTGACTGGAGAAAGGACTTTAGTAAGGTGTATGAAAAAAATATTCGTTTTATCTGTTTGGCGATGTCCGATCAATATATTGAACGCAACTTCGATAGGATTGCTGAAACGGAATCGTGCATCGAGAAACGGAAAGCGACATCCCTTTCCAAAGAGATGATAAAAAGCGACAACCGGGAGTATATAGAGGGTTTTCGCTTGGCAGGGGAGCAGGTCTACGTTATAGACGATAATTACGAAAAAGAAATAGAAAGGATAATAAAAACCATATAAAAAAGACGCCGAATGGTTCGGCGTCTTTTCTTTTAAGATGATGATTATTCCTCTACGCGGATAACGGCGTTGACGGAATTTACGCAGTCCAGCTTTTTGAGTGCTTCGAGAGCGCGGTTGAGATCCTTTTCATAGGTCTGATGCAACAGGAAGATGAGCGTTGCGTTTTCGCCGGCAGAGGGCATTTGTTTCATCGACGCAATACTGATATTGTTCTTGCCGAAAGCGGAGGTGATCTTCGCCATGACGCCCGATTGATCGGCAACGGTCATACGCAGATAGTAGCGGCACAGATAGTTGTCGGTAAAGTCTTTGGTGCTGACGTTGTCTACGTTTTTGAAGGGGGCGTATTTAGGCTTGGATTGGCAAGCGGCAAAGACGATATCGGAGACGATTGCGCTACCGGTAGGCAGGTCGCCGGCTCCCCGTCCGTAAAGCATAATGTCGCCTACGTTGTCGCCAACGATATGAACGGCGTTGAAACTTCCTTTAACGCCGGCAATGGGATGATCGGAGGGGACGAACGCCGGATGAACGCGCGCCTCTATCTTGCCGTCGCGGTTTTTGGCGATAGCCAGTAACTTCAGGGTATAACCGAGTTGTTTTCCGTATTCGATATCCGCTTTATCCACGCCGGAGATGCCTTCGCGGTGGATTTGTGAAATCGGAACCTTTTTGCGGAAAGCAAGGCTGGAAAGGATGCTGAGTTTATACATGCTGTCGAACCCGTCCACGTCGGCGGTGGGGTTGGCTTCGGCATAGCCGAGGCGTTGCGCCTCTTTCAGGACGTCGCCGTATTCTTTTCCTTCGTCCGCCATTTTGGAGAGGATAAAGTTGGTGGTGCCGTTGACGATGCCCATCAGGGACTGAATGACGTTCCCTTGCATGCTCTCGGTCAGCGTTCTTATGATCGGCACGCCGCCAACGCAGCTTGCTTCGAAATAAAGTCCGGCATGGCCTTTCTTTGCCGCAGCTTCCAGTTCCACCCAGCTTTTACTGAACATTTCTTTGTTGGCGGTAACGATGCTTTTTCCGGCCAAAAGGCACTTAGTTAAAAAGGATTTCGCCGGTTCGATACCGCCGAAGAATTCAGCGACGATATGGGTGTCTTTGTCGTTGACAACGTCGTTGATATCGGTACTCACGATGGACAGATCCGCGCCGAGCGCAACCGCCTTTTCCTTATCCCTTTCGATGATATGACGTATCTCGATATCGATACCGTCGTTCTTCATAATGCTGTCGTGATTGTTTTTTAAGATACGATAGGTTCCTCCTCCTACAGTACCCAAACCGAGTAATGCAACGCCGATTTTTTTCATAATGTTTTCTCCTTGTGGTAATTAATATTTCATTTGCTTATTTTTGTTGCTATCGTACAGAATGCGTAATCCTTTTAAAGAAAGGGCGCGGTCAACGACGTCGATCGCCGTACTGTTTTGGGTGACAAGCTGGCTCATACCGCCCGTCGCCACTACTTTTGCCGCGGCAAAGTCCGGTTTCTTTTTAATGGAATCAATAATGTATTCAACCAGACCGGTAAAGCCGAATATTACGCCTGCCTGCATATTTTCTATGGTGTTTTTGGCAATGATGTCCCCGGGCTTAACCAATTCGATACGGGGGAGCTTAGCGGCGGTGTTTGTCAGGCTCTCCGCGCTGGATTTTATACCGGGAGCGATCAGACCGCCTTGAAAAACGCCGTTTGCGTCGACCACGCCAAAAGTCGTTGCGCTGCCGAAGTCAACCGTTATGACCGGTCCGCCGTACAGCTTATAGGCGGCGACGGCGTTAATGATACGATCGGCGCCCAGTTGATTACCTTGATAGTCAATGGTAATTCCGGCAAGGTCGATTTTTTGCGAAACCATAATGGGACGGGTGTGCATATAGTAGGTACACATATGTTCGAGAGTGTAGTTGATACTGGGCGCCACACTGCTCATAATGATACCCTCGATGTCGGAAAAAGAATATCCGTTTTGTTTCAGTAAGTCGAAAAGAACCATGCCGAATTCATCGGCAGTCTTGTTGGTGTCGGTGGCAATTCTCCAGGTGTAAAGGGTCTTAACTTCGTTAGCAAGGCCCAGTTTAATATTGGTGTTTCCTACGTCTAATAAAAGAATCATATATCCCACTTTGGTTACTGTTTTATTTAAACAGTATACATTTTTTTTTGTCGGAATGCAAATATTTTTATTGAAAATACGCCGGCTTTGTGTTATAATCAAAAAAACACAGAATTATCGAGGAGGAAACTATGTTTAAAGAGTATCGTTTTTCACTGGAATATGCCGTTGCCAATCAAATGAACGCCGGTGCAAATCAATTAAAATGCTTTGAAGGCGTAGAAAACGAGGATTTTTCCATTGAAACGGAAGAGACAGAGGGCGGATTAAAGATCGTACTCGTTCCCAAAACGATGTTGCAATTAAAAAACGCCTACGTAAAAACGAATTTTACGTACGAGGCGGAAGACAGAGTCTTCGTTAACGGATATCAGTCCTGGACGACGTCCAGAGAGTACACGAGTAAAGACGTTCAAAAAGGTCTTCTGAAACTGGCTAAATTCAACCCCGTCCGCTATTTCAGCGCGCTGTTCGGGGACTATGACTTCCAGAAATACTCCAACGTCCCGGGTAAATTCCACAGTTACTCCTATACCTATATCAACAGAAAAGGTCACCTGTATCTTATCGGTACACTTAATGAACGGACGGGCTACACCGTCATTCATCACGACATGGGCAACAATACCATGATGATCCAAAAGGACGTTGACGGCGTAACGACGGGCGAAAAATACGTGCTTTTCGAGGTCTACTTTACCGAGGGCGGCTATGACGAAGTCTTCGATAACTACTTTGCTGAATTGGCTCTTCCTCCGCTGAAAATAAAACATATGGCAGGATATACCAGCTGGTATAACTACTACGGCGGTATCACCGAAAAGATTTTGGACAGAGATATCGACGGATTGGCTACCGTAAAAGAATCGGCGGATATCTTCCAGATCGACGACGGTTATCAAACCAAAACGGGTGACTGGACGACGGTCAAAACCGACCTCTATCCGAGAGGGATGAAGTATCTCGTGGATAAAATCCATAGCAAAGGCTTTAAGGCAGGACTGTGGATGGCGCCCTTTAACGCGGCGAAAGACTCCAAAGTTTTTGCCGAGCATCCGGACTGGTTTATTAAAGACGAAAAAGGCAAGTACCAACTCGGCTCCATCGCCTGGGGCGGAGCGTATACCATGGATTTCTATAACGAAGAAGCGGCAAACTACATCCGTTCCTTCTTCAACGTCGTTTTGAACGAGTGGGAATTCGATATGGTCAAATTGGACTTTTTATACAGCATTTGCCGCACGCCCAGACACAACAAGAGCCGCGGACAGATCATGTGCGAGGCAATGGACTTCTTGCGCGAATGCGTAGGGGATAAGCTGTTACTCGGTTGCGGCGTGCCGCTGTTCCCATCGTTTGGGAAGGTCGATGCCTGCCGTATCAGCTGTGACGTAGGCGCTTCCTTCGTGCCGGCGTGGTATAATTCCACCCTCAACCACGAGGTCCCCAGCACGCGTTGTGCGATGATAAATACCGTCTTCCGCCGTCACCTCAACGGCAGAGCGTTCGTCAACGATCCGGACGTCTTCTATCTCCGCGATTCCAACGTGCGTAAAACGGATAAACTGGCAGTTCGTAAAAGCAAGCTGAAATTCACCGAGCAACAAAAGATCGTCCACGCCACCATCAACAATATGTGTGGCGACGTGTTGTTCGTTTCCGACAACGTAGGCGCGTTCAACGACGAGAAGAGAAAACTAGTCAAAAAGTTCTTCCGTCCCACCTATAAAAAGGTCACCGACGCCAAATATATTTCCAAGGACGAACTGGAGATTTTCTATACCGAGAAGGATAAAAAATTCCGCATGACGGTCAACCTCGCCACCGGTAAGAATTCGTTGAAGAAGCTGTAATAATCAATTTAGGTTGGATAAAAAAGGCAATCGGGTCGCAGGGAACGTTTCCTGCGACCCTTTATATTTTTTCCGCATATTGCATATACTAGTTCCATATGCAAGAAGAATATCAGATCGAAACGGCTTTCGGCGTCAAATGCGACAAAGAGATCGAGCGTACGTTTTTTTCGGGCAACCTGCCTTTTCAAAAAGAAAAGACCAAACAGGGGACGCTCTACCATATAAGCGACGGAGACGCTTTTGTTACGGCGTGCGTACAAGTACTGTTGACCTTTTATAAAAAGAAAGAGATGGAGACCATTCTTCCTAAGGACAACTCCCCGGAGTACTTTTCCGTTTTAGGGGCACTTTTATCCATAGAATGGGATACGGAAAGAGAGGAATTGACAAGAAAGCTCTCCCAAGAAAACGCACTCAATCTGGACGGGTATTGCCTGTTTAATATGAGCGAAATTAAGGCTGCATGGCGGGGGATCGCGCAGATAGGGTACAGACTTTATAACAATTGCGAAAACGACGAAGATAAGGCGGGGCTACTACTGTACCTACTGGACCTGCATGAAAAGAGGGGCCGCAGGGTCTGTATCAAAAAAGAGGGATTATTTGTGGGCGGCATCAAAACGGACGTGGTGGATATGTGCGAGACGCAAGAGGAGAATATGCTTGTTAACGTCTTTTGGCACAGACCGGAATTGATCGAACTGGAAAAGGGGTACAGCGCCAGCAAAAAGGTCATGGATTTTTTACGCAGACTGTCCATGATGACGATTTCGGGCGAGTAACGGAGCTTTTTGTCTTATTAGGAAACCTTTTTGTTTTTTTGGGGCGCAATTTATCCGCGCTGAATTGACGCATAGATAAATATATGTTATAATATAAAACTGTTGTATATAACATCTATTTTTTTACAAAGGAGAAATCATGGCTGTTAAGAATGAAACGGAAGACTTGCAATCCATTGCGGTCTCAACCCCCGGCGCAAAAAAGAGGACGAAGAAAAGCGGTTCGGAGTATACGGCGGAAAACATTACCGTATTAGAGGGACTGGAACCTGTTCGTGTCAGACCGGGAATGTACATCGGATCCACCGATTCCAGAGGGTTACATCAGATTTTATGGGAAATCATCGACAACTCTATGGACGAGGCGGAAAACGGATATGCCAATACCATCGACGTTACGTTGAACGAGGACGGCTCGGCGAGCGTACGCGATAACGGAAGAGGCGTCCCTGTCGACTTGCACGAATCGGGCAAACCGGCGGTAGAGGTCATCTATACCACCCTCCATGCCGGCGGTAAATTCGACGATAACAACTACGCCTATTCAGGCGGTCTGCACGGCGTAGGCGGTAGCGCGACCAATGCACTCAGCGAGTGGATGAACGTAGAAGTTTGTCGCGACGGTAAAATATACAGAATAGAATTCCATTCTCCCAGATTCCCCGACGGTTCGATAAAGAGCGGTCTTGTAAAAACCCCTCTCACCGTTATCGGTAAAACCAAAGAACACGGTACTTTCGTCACCTTTAAACCGGACAGAGCGGTCTTCGATACGGTGGAGTTCAGCGCGCAAGAAATCATTAAGAGACTGCGCGAAATGGCGTTTTTGAATCCGGGAATAAAAATCACTTTCGTAGACAACCGTTCAGGCGACAGCGATCCGGAGCCTTACGTCTTTTATTACCTGGGCGGTATCGTCGACTTCGTAGAGTATCTCAACGACGGCGCGAGCGATCCAAAGAATAAAATGGTCTATCTGGAAGGAGAAAAGGACGACTTCAAATTGCAGCTTGCCTTCCAGCATACCAGCGGATATTTCACCGATAATCTCCACAGTTACGTCAACGGTATCCATACTATGGACGAGGGTACGCACGTCACCGGCTTCCGTTCCGGTTTCACGCGCGCCATGAACGATTACATAAAGAACGTCAATTACTTCCGCGGCAAAGAGAATCCGCTCACGGGTGACGACTTTAAAGAAGGTCTCACCGGCGTTCTCGCCGTTAAGATGAAGAACCCGCAATTCGAGGGACAGACCAAAGCCAAACTGGGTAGCCCGGTAGCTAAGACCAGCGCGGAAAGTATCGTCTACGAAAAACTGTCTATGTACTTTGCCAACCCGAAAAACAAATCGGTGGCGGAGTTCATTATCAAAAAAGCCGTCGACGTTGCAAATACCAGAGAGGCTACGCGCCGTGCTGTGGATGCCGAGCGTAAGAAAAACAGCATCACCGGCAACGCGCTCATCGGTAAATTTGCTTCCTGCTCCGGCAATAACGCCGTACTCAACGAGCTGTTTATCGTCGAGGGTGACTCCGCAGGCGGTAGCGCAAAACAGGGCAGAGACCGCAGAACGCAGGCGATCCTCCCTCTCCGCGGTAAACCGCTTAACGTTATGAAAGTAACGCGCAGAGAAAAGATTTTTGAAAACGAAGAAATCAGGACCATCGTCGCCGCGCTCGGTACGGGCATAGAAAAGAGTTTCAAGATCGAGGATCTTAAATTCCATAAAATCATCATCCTGTCCGATGCCGACTACGACGGTTATCATATCAGGACCCTTTTACTTTCCTTCTTCTTTAAGATGATGCCCGAGCTTATCCGTCAGGGCCACGTCTACGTAGGACTTCCGCCGCTGTACAAAGTGGAGAAGAAATCGAAGGTCATGTATGCCTACGACGACGAAGAACTGGATAAAGTGGTAGAAGAAATGAAACAGGTCGCCGGAGAATTACACATTCAGCGGTACAAAGGTCTGGGTGAAATGAGCAAAGATCAATTGTGGGACACCACCCTTAATCCCAAATCGAGACTTCTTATGCGCGTCACTATCGAGGACGCGGCGGAGGCGAGCGAGCTGATCGATACTTTGATGACCGAGGGTGCGGAAAAGAGAAAGGAATACATTTTCCGCCACGCCAAATTCAACAAAGTAGACGCTTTTGCGACCAAATACGGAGGTAAACTGTAATGGCTAAGAAGACAGTTATAGAAGAAACGTATACCGAAAGGATCGTAGATAAAACGCTGGAAAAGGCGGTGCATGAATTCATGATGCCCTACGCCGAGTCCATAATTCTGGACAGAGCGCTCCCCAGGGTAGAGGATGGACTGAAACCGGTTCAACGCCGTATTCTGTATACCATGCACGAACTCAACATTAAACCGGACGGACCGTACAAAAAGTCTGCCCGTGTCGTCGGTGACTGCTTAGGTAAGTATCACCCCCACGGCGACTCATCCATTTATCAGGCAATGGTCAACCTTGCGCAGGACTTCAATATGCGTAATCCTCTCGTTAACGGTCAAGGTAACTTCGGCTCCATCGACGGAGACGGCGCAGCCGCCATGCGTTATACCGAGGTCAAACTGGAACCGCTCGCTTGCGAGATGTTAAAGGACCTGGAAAAAGACACCGTAAAATGGGTTAAGAACTTCGACGATAGCTTGGACGAACCGGACGTTCTTCCGGCGGCTTTCCCTAACTTGCTTGTCAACGGCACTATGGGTATCGCCATTGGTCTTGCTACCAAAATACCCCCGCACAACCTGACGGAGATTATCGACGCTACCGTCGCGCTTATCGACGACCCCAAGACAACGATAAAAGACCTGTTACAGATCGTAAAAGGTCCGGACTTCCCGACGGGCGGATTTATCGCCCCCGGCGACTCCTTCGAGGAGGTGTATACCACCGGAAAAGGCAAGATCAGAATGAGTGCCAAAGTCAATATCGAGACGGAAGGCAACAAGCAGAACATCGTCATTACCGAACTGCCGTACAACGTCAATAAGAGCCTGTTACAGCTCAAGATCAAAGACCTCAGAGACGAGCTGGCGCAAAAGGATAAAAACAACATTCTTTCCGGAATACAGGCGATCGTGGACGAATCGGACAGAAACGGTATTCGCGTAGTCATCCGCCTCAAAAAGGGGGAGAACCCGAAGGCTATTTTGGACTACCTCTATCAAAAGACCGACCTGCAATGCAACTTCAACGTCAACATCGTCGCTATCGCCGACGGACGTCCGCAGCAGCTCGGACTCATTCCGCTCCTTAATTATTATATCGCGCACAGGAGAGACGTCGTCTATAAACGCAGTCAGTTCGATCTCAACGTGGCAAAGAAGCGTGAAAATATCTTAGACGGCTTTGCCATCATCCTGCCCGATATCGACGGCGTCGTCGCCATCATTAAAGGCAGTAACAGCCGTAGCGACGCTAAGGAAAAACTAAAGGACAAATATAAGATCAACGACAAACAGGCGGACGCCATTCTCGACCTCAAATTGGTAAACTTGACCAAGCTGGAAGTAGGTAAGATCGAAAAGGAACTGGTCGAACTCAAAAAGACCATTGCCCGTCTGAACGCTATCGTCGGCAGTAAGAAAGAACAATTAAACGTCGTGCGCGAAGAACTGCTGGAAATCAGAAACAAGTACCGCACCAAGCGTCTTACCACCGTTGTTGAGTCCCTCGACCAGTTGGAATACAAACCGGAAGAGGCCGGCAAAAACGTCGGTAAAAAAGGGTACATTGTCCGCTCCCTCGCCGGTACGGTGAAGTTCATCAGCTCTTTGGAATTTTTGGGAAGCGACCGTTCCGATCCGCAGACGGCGGAAGAGGTCATTTCTCAACAGATCAACATAAAGGACGGTAAACAACCCTACGCCTTCAGTAGCGACGGCAATTGCTTTAAATTGAACGTCGGCGAAATGAAGGACAGTAGACTGGTCGATGCCGGCTCGCTGCCTTCTTCCTTCGATCCCGAGTCGAGTAAGAAAGCGACCTTTGTAAAGGTTTTGACCTTCTCTTCCGAGGACGAAGATAAAGAATTGTACTTCTTTACCAAACAGGGTATGGTCAAAAAGTCTCTGGTCAGAGACTGCTTAGTTAACAAAGACTTCTATCAGGTCATGGTGCTTAAAGAGGGAGACGAAGTAATCAACGTCGAAGTCAGACGGCCCAATACCAACTTGCTGTTCATTTCCGACGACGGTATGGCGTTGAACGTAGGACACGACGAATTCAGCGTGACCGGCAGAAAAACGGGCGGTGTAATCGGTATGATCCTCGACAAAGCCTCTCTCGCCTACGCCTCCATGTGCGAATGCGACGATATGGGTCTTATTGAAGGCGAAGTCAACCTGGTCAGCGACGGAGGATTTGCTAAGCGCATCATAGCTCCTTCCATTGATCCGTCCAAACGGGCAAGAAAGGGTCTCAAAGTTATGGAACTGGGAGCAAAAGGAAAGGTCATCTACGCAACTGTAACTACGGACGAACCGATCTCCATTGCCTTTATGGATAAGTCGGGGTACATCTCTACCGGCACGACGGAAGAATTCTTGCTCGACAGAACGAGGATCGGAAAAGGTAAGCCCTTCCCGACCGCCGTCGGAGCTATCGTCGCATCGTCGCACTATGCGGAAATTGACTAAGAAGTAAAAGATTATGAAAACGGTCAGGAAATCATTGTTTCTCGCATTACTTATGTTGATAGCGTTTTCAACAATGGTTTCCTGCGAAAAAAAATCGGAACCGGACTTCTATACCGCGGCGGACATTCCCGAACTATCCTCCGTGCAAGGGGACGGCACCCTCTATTTTGAATGGATGCGTAGCTATGACAGCGACAAACCTTTGATGGTCGTTTTTCATGGCGAAGAGAACGCCGAAAACGTTTTTACGACCGGTCTATCCAAAAAGGTATACACCGGCGATGTCATGGTCTCCACTGCCGGGTACAATTCGCGTATCTACCTTGACAAAAGCGGAGAGAACTACGACATGGAGTATTTCCTGTGCAACGTCGGGCAATTCAACGTGGTTGTCTTCCATTGGGAGCGGTTCGCGGACGAAGTAGACACCGAGTCTGTCGTAGCTAAAATTTTTTCCACCTATAAATCTCGTTATAAAGTGAACGGCGAATACAAAAGCGCCTTTTCCATCCCCCTTGCGGACGTCGTCGCGGCGCTTTACATGCAGGAAATGGAGAGGATAAACGTCGGCTCGAAAGAGATCCGTTTCGTCGGCGCAGGCGCAGGAGCCTTGCTTGCCGAGGCGGTGGCGGCTAAGGTCGTTTCGATTGGCAAAAAAGAAATATACCCCTATCGCATATCTATGTGCGACGCGCCTCTTTCCGAAGAATTCGTCACCTTTGACACGGAGTGGCTTTCTTGTGTCTCCTCGTCGGGAACGATAGGTCTTGTTTCGGAAATGTCGAGGATAGCAAGCGAGGCAGGAATAGTGCTTGATATGTACGAAAGTAAAGAAACGGACGGTACTTCGATAAAGTACGCCTACGACTATAAAAAAGCGAGGGGAGAGTCCTTTACCGATCTGAAAAAGTACTTTGCCTATCTGGAGATTGCCGAGAGCTACACTAAGTTGCCCCTCTTTGATAACTATAAAAACAAAAAGCGGATTGCTTTCGACTGGTATATCTATTCCATTATCGGCAGCGACGATCCGGCGGTAGGGACCGGGTCGATCTCGAACGTTCAGGACCTTAGTCTCAACAATCGGGGAAGCAACGACACCAGACCCATTCTGAACGAGAGATTGATTACCAACGCCGAGCCGGATAAAAGGGGCAGGAACTTCGGTCTTTCCGCTTGGACCCCGACGGTCTACGTCCGGGGCTTACGAGGAATATCCTTTTACCAAAGGACGGCGGGACTGCAAAACGGAACGGATATCCACGGGAGAGAAAAATACGTCTATAAACAGGAGTACGTACTGGATAAATTCTCCTCGGAAAACTATCAGGTATCCGATATGCGCGACTATACCGTCCTCTGCGGATACGTCTATTACGATAGAAACGAAAACGACTATATAGACGACGGAATAAAGGAAGGATATGACGGCGGACAAATGACGTTGGGACTAAGTTACAGCTCGGAAACGGAAGACGTCGTCGTCTTTTCCAAACAGATAATAACCACCGATCAAAACGGCTTCTTTACCGTCCGGCTAGAAGACGCCGATTCTTTGACCGACTCTATTCTTATTACCAAGAATGAAAAGGGACTGTGCGTTATTTCCGGCGTTTGTTGCGCGGATAGGACCCTTACCGCAACGCTCTCTTTTAAGTATCCCACCGGGATCACCAGTTATTTTGGAACGAGCGTCGACGGATTGTATTATACCACCCTCAGCGGCAATAATTTTTCTCACAACGAGTACAGATTTTACGTCACTGCCCATACCGTGCATGGTTTGCTTATAGCCAATTGCCTGTACGTTGATTTTAAATAAGCATGAAAGGATTGATCGTACGAAACGGATACTACACCTCAGAAAACGAAGACCACCGCTGTAAAAAACTGGTGGAGTGCTTTTTGTCGCGTGGCGTTGAAGTGGACGTCTATAATAATAGATTTGTACGGAAAGAGGAAGATTTCCGTTGTTACGACTTTTGCTTATTCTTTGATAAAGACGTCTATCTCAGTTCTTTTTTGCAAAATTGCGGCATCCGAGTGTTCAACGATACAAACGTTTTGATCCGCACCGATAATAAGATAGAAACCTATTTGTTTTTGAAAGGGAAGGGAGTGGAAATGCCCGCTACCGTTCCTGCCCCTAAAAAGTTTTTTTACGTGCAGGACCGAGAGTATCTGGACGCGGTTGCTTCCTTTTTAGGATACCCGCTTGTACTGAAAGAAGCCTACGGCTCGCTAGGAAAACAGGTGTATCTTATAAGCGATGCCGAGAGCCTGTACAAAACGGACGAGGACACGGGGACGAAAGATAAACTCTATCAATCCTTTTATAAGTACTCGCAAGGCGAAAGCGTGCGTATCATCTGTATCGGCGGCAAAGCGATCGGCGGAATGAAATTAAGTTCGAAAGGGGACTTCCGCAGTAACGCCCACCTGGGCGGACAGGGAGAAAATTTTCCCTTGACCGATGAGTATAAAAAAGCCGCGGAAAAAGTAGCGGATCTTCTTGGCGCGGATTACGTCGGTATAGATTTCTTTGCGGATAAACCCGTCCTCATTGAAGTCAACGGAAACGCCTATTATAAACAATTTGAACAGGTGACGGGGGTAGACGTTACGCGTCTTTACGTCGATTATATTTTGGAGAGTCTTTCTCCGCGCGACGGGATATAATAATACAGCAGTAATACAACAATTACGGAAACAAAATCCAGCATGGGCTGTACGAGCATGATGCCGTAGAGAGGTAAAGCCATGTCCATAACGATCATAAGCGGAATGTCGAGCGTACCTTTACGCGCCAATGACACCAACATCGCCCGACCGCTTTTTTCTTTCGACTGGAATATGGCGATATACAAAAAGAGTATGGACAAAAGGGGCATTGCCATGCAGTGCAAGCGAATGAACTTCGTTCCGATCTCCACCGTCTCGCCGTCCGTAATAAAGAAGCTCATCAAGTTGTGGGCGAAAATCTCGTAGAAGACGAGGAAAACCGCGCCGAGCGAAAGGGTGATAAGTAAAGCGTAGCGGACCGTTTTATTGACGCGCTCTTTGTTTTTCGCCGCATGATTATAGGATAGTAGCGGCAGTACCCCTTGCGCAAGACCTTGAGAAATGTGCGCAGGAACGAGGTCGATTTTTTTGACGATGCCAAGGGCCGCAACTGCGCTCGTACCGTAATTTGCGACAAGGAGATTGAGTACGACGTTGGAGAAAGTAGCGCAGAAGGTCATCGCCGCGTTCGGAAGTCCGATCAGGATTGCTTTGCCGGCGAGAGCTTTTTGCAAGGTGAAGTACTTAATATGAATGGATAATACGGTCTTTTTCCTGTTGATCAAAAGATAGATAAGGAAGTAACTCACGGCAACGGAGTTGGAGATGCAGGTGGCGATCGCCGCCCCTTTACATTGCAACCCAAGACCGAACGGGAAAATAAAGAAGGGGTCGAGAATGATATTGAGAATGGCGCCGAGGACCATGCCGATACTGGCGTGCAGGGACTTTCCGGTGGCGCGTACCAAATGTGCCATAACGACGTTCAGAACGGTCGGGATGCCACCTACCACCGTGGTGAACAGAACGTAGTCGGAGGCGTAAGAAAGAATGGCTTCTTCCCTCGCTCCCAGTAGAACCAAAAGCGGGTTGCGGAAAAAGAGCAAAATTAAACTATACAGCCCGGTTGCGAAAATGGTTATCCAAAAAGCAAAAGAGGAGAGCTTTTTGACTTCGTCGTATTTCTCCACCCCAAGAGCCGATGCAATCATACTGCCGCTACCTACGCCGAACAGTCCGGACAACACGGTCAGCATAAGATAGATAGGTAAGACCAGGGTCACCGCGGCAACTTGCGACGTGTCGTTGGTCTGCGCGATAAACCAGGTATCCGCCAAATTGTAGATAATGGTAATGAGCTGCCCGATAATGGTCGGAGCGGCAAGAATAAGAATGGATTTCAGAACCGGTTTGTTTTCAAATAGTTCTTTATCGCGCACGGATAACTTTGCCATATAATCATTATATTCTTTGCAACCGGATTTTGCAAGCGGATATTTTCCGCCCCTGTTGATAAAGATTGTCCCGTCAAATATTTGACTTTCGTACTTTAGTGTGCTAAAATGGCATAGTATTAAAGTGAAAAGCGGAGGCGTTCATGGAAAAGAAATATCTCGAAGGAGCAAAGAATCTATTTCAAGCGATCCTATCGTTGGAAACGGTAGAGGACTGCGGTGCTTTTTTTGAAGATCTTTGTACGATCAAAGAGATCGAGGATATGTCGCAACGATTCGAGGTTGCTAAACTTTTGAAAGCGAAAAAAAGTTATAACGAGGTGTCGGAATTGACCGGAGCCAGCACGGCGACGATCAGCCGCGTCAGCCGTTGCCTTCAATATGGTAACGGATATAAAAATGCTTTGGCAAAAGAGGATGATAAATAATGGTGCCGGAAGAACAGATCAACGTGTCGAGGCTGAGTAAACTATACGAAAGCTACGGCTATATGCGTTTTAAGATGAGTAAATTCGAGGAGTACGACACTTACGTTAAAAACAAAAGTTTCTTAACGTCGGATAACGTAATAACCTTCACCGATACGACGGGCAAACTCATGGCCCTTAAACCTGACGTCACGCTGTCTATCGTAAAGAACAGTAAAGACGATATCGGGTTCGCGCAGAAAGTCTATTATAACGAGAACGTATACAGAGTGTCCGGAGAGAGCCGCTCGTTCCGTGAAATATTGCAGTCCGGGCTGGAGTGCATAGGAAAGGTAGGCAGGTATGAAATTTCGGAAGTACTGAAGCTGGCAGTCGACAGTCTCGGTCTTCTTGCCGACGACTACGTTCTGGATATCTCCCACCTGGGCATTATTTCAGCGGCGCTGGACGGGTGTAAAGTGGGAGCGGACGTCAAAAAAGAACTACTGACCTACTTTGGGAGTAAAAACATCTGCGGCGCGGAAGAAGTGCTGGAAAGAGAAAAGGTGGACGCGACAAACGGAGAAAGGGTGCTTAAACTTATGACCTGCAACGGTGGCATTGCCGAGACGCTCCCGCTACTGAAAAGTATTTCCGACCAAACCATGGCGCCCTTTGTGGAAGAACTGGAAGAGATTTTATCGGTGCTGCCCGACAAAAACGTGCGGATAGACTTTTCGGTTATTAACGATATGCGCTATTATAACGGCATCGTTTTTCAGGGTTTTGTAAAAGAGGTACCCAAGAGCGTTTTGTTCGGGGGACAATACGACCTTCTTTTGAAGGGAATGCGCCGCAATTCGAACGCCATCGGCTTTGCCATTTACCTTGACGAATTAAAGGAAAAAGACGACGTCGGACCGGACGTGGACGTACTGGTACTTTTCAGCGATGATTCGAGCATAAAGAAGGTATCGGACACCGTGGACACGTTGAGAAAGAAAGGGAAAAAAGTCGCCGCGCAAAAAGAGATACCGACCGGACTTAGGTACGGCGAAATCATAAGAGTATAAAAAGGACAGGGAGAAATGTTAAATATTGCATTGCCGAAAGGCAGATTGGGAGAAAAAGTTTACGGGATGTTTGCCGCTGCCGGATATGAATGTCCCTCCGTTTTGGAAAACAGCCGCAAACTGATTTTTGAGAACGAAGAAAAGGGCGTACGCTATTTCTGGGTCAAGCCCTCCGACGTAGCCATTTACGTGGAGAGGGGAGCCGCCGATATAGGGGTCGCCGGAAAGGATATTTTATTAGAATACGAGCCGGACGTCTATGAACTGTTGGACATGAAAACGGGTATCTGTCGCATGGCGGTAGCCGCGCCGAAAGACTTCCACGACAACAAAAGAAAGACGTTGAAGGTGGCGACGAAATTTACTAATATCGCCGCGGACTATTACGCCAAGCAAGGAAGGGATATCGACATCATCCACCTGAACGGGTCCATTGAGATCGCCCCCATACTCCATTTGAGCGACGTCATCGTCGACATTGTGGAAACGGGAAAAACGTTAAAAGAGAACGATCTGGAAGTAGTGGAAACGGTAGCCCCCATAAGCGCAAGGCTGATCGCCAATAAATCTTCTTATAAATTCAACGTCAAAGCGGTCGAAGAAATGGTCAAGAGCCTCAGAAAGATCGTAGAGGAGAAAGCATGAAAAAGATAACGAGAGAGGAGTATCGCATCGGCGAAATAGCACAGACGGTCAATAAAAGAGAGATACAAGATACGGTATCCGAAATTATATATTCCGTACGCCAAAAGGGCGATGAAGCTCTTTTTGAGTACGAAAAAAGGTTCGATAAGGCGGAACTTAGCAGCTTGATCGTGACTAAGGAAGAAATGGAAAAAGCGTATTCGAGCGTGCCGAAAAAGTTTATTACCATTTTACAAAAATCAGCAAAGAACATAACAACCTATCACTCCAAGCAGGTGAGAAAGGGCTTTTCTTATAAGACTAAAGAAACGGTCATCGGGCAGAAAATAATCCCGATAGAAAAGGTGGGACTTTACGTCCCGGGCGGTACGGCAGCCTATCCGTCCACCGTTCTTATGAACGCCATTCCGGCAAAGATCGCCGGGTGCAAAGAGGTGTGCATCGCCACGCCGCCTCAAAAAGACGGTTCCATAAGTAGTGTTATCCTGGCGGCGGCAAAAATCGCCGGGGTGGATAGGGTATATAAAATGGGCGGCGCCCAAGCCATTGCCGCGCTGGCTTATGGCACCGAGAGCGTACAGAAAGTAGATAAAATCGTCGGCCCGGGGAACGTCTTTGTCGCGGAGGCCAAACGGCAGGTATTCGGTCAGGTGTCTATCGACATGATCGCAGGGCCCAGTGAGATAACCGTCCTTGCCGACGAAAGTTCCAACCCCAGGTTCGTTGCCGCCGATCTTCTTTCCCAGGCGGAACACGATAAAAACGCCCGCGCCATTCTGATTACCCCTTCGGAAAAGCTCGCGGACGAAACCATGAGAGAGATAGAAAAACAACTGGCTGAACTCCCCCGAAAGGAAATCGCCGCGGCGTCTATTGAGGTAAACGGCGTTGCCATCATCGTCAAAGACATGAAAGAGGGTCTGGAAGTGGCAAACGAGATCGCTCCCGAACATCTGGAAATTTGTTCGGATGACCCCTTTGCCTATCTTGACGACGTAAAGAACGCCGGATCGGTATTCCTCGGTCGGTACTGTCCGGAAGCCCTCGGCGACTACTATGCCGGACCGAACCACACCTTACCTACCAGCGGAACGGCGCGTTTTTCCAGTCCGCTTTCCGTGGACGACTTCATTAAGAAGACACAGTTTACTTATTATTCGGAAAAAGCCTTTAAAAAGGTCGCCGGCGATATCGCCTATTTTGCCGGGAAAGAAGGTTTGCAGGCGCACGCAAAGAGTGCGCTTGTCCGGAAGGAGGAGCAATGAGCCGCTTTTTAGATAGCCGCTACCATTCCCTCGTTCCGTATACGCCCGGAGAACAACCGAAGATACTGAACCTTATTAAATTGAACACGAACGAATCTCCCTTTCCCCCTTCGGAAAAGGCGGTAAGAGCGGCGGAAGAGGAAATAAAGAGGATGAACCTTTACCCCGATCCGGAATGTCGCGCCCTGCGCGAAAAATATGCGGAGGTTTTGGGCGAAGGAATTACCGCGGAGGAGATATTCGTCGGGAACGGATCGGACGAGGTATTGTATCTTGCGTTCAACGCTTACAAAGAAAAGGGCTTTGCTTTCCCCGATATCACGTACGGTTTTTATCCCGTCTATGCGGAGATTTCCGGCGGAGAATTCAGCGAGATACCGATCAAAAGCGATTACTCGATCGACCTTAACAAACTTGCCGCAACGAAGGGTACCGTCGTTATTGCCAATCCAAACGCACCAACCGGTATGACGGTAACGAAAGAGGAGATAATAGCCCTCTTAAATAGCGACCGCAACAGGATCGTTATCGTTGACGAAGCATACGTTGACTTTGGTGGAGAGAGCTGCGTAGGATTGATAAAAGAATACGACAATCTTCTCGTAACGCAAACCTTTTCCAAATCCCGCTCCCTTGCCGGAGCCAGACTGGGATTCGGGATCGCCAATAAAAACATCATTGCGGACCTGAATTTGCTGAAATACTCGGTCAACCCCTACAACATCAACCGCGCCACGCTGGCTCTCGGACTGGGGGTATTAAGCGATGAGGAATATACGAAAAAGAATTGCCGCGCCATTATGGAAAACAGAGAACATACCAAGAGGGAACTGGAAAAGCTGGGATTTTTCGTTCTCCCGTCGAAATCCAACTTCCTGTTTGCCTCCCACCCCAAATGCGGCGGCGAAAGAGTTTATTCCCATCTAAGACAGAAAGGGATACTGGTCCGGTACTTCGACAAAGATCGTTTACGTGGATTTGTGCGTATTACCATAGGAACAAAAGTGCAAATGAATAAATTGATAAATGAGCTGACAATGCTTACGGAGGAATTATGAGACAGGCTGAGATCAATCGTAAAACAAAAGAAACGGATATTTATTTGTCGTTGAACGTCGACGGAAAGGGGACGAGTTCAATCGATACCGGTTGCGGATTTTTGGACCATATGTTGACGTTGTTTGCCAAGCACGGCAGATTTGATCTGACGGTCAAATGCCAGGGCGATACCTACGTAGACGATCACCACACCGTAGAAGATATCGGCATTGCGCTGGGTCAGGCCTTTTTAGAGGCACTGGGCGATAAAAAGGGCATTACCAGGTACGGCAGTACCATTCTTCCTATGGACGAGTCGTTGATACTGACGGCGATAGATTTTTCGGGAAGATGCTATCTTGCCTGCGACCTTGAAATCCCTACCGAAAAAATAGGTACCTTCGACACCGAACTGGTGCAGGAATTCTGGTACGGTTTTGCCAGAAACGCCGAATGCACGTTGCATATCAAAAAGATATCGGGGAGCAACTCCCACCACATTGTCGAGGGCGCATTTAAATCGGCGGCAAGGACCATTCGCGCGGCGGTGAAGATCGAGGAAGAGTTCGCCGACGAGATACCTTCAACCAAAGGAGTGCTGTAAAAATGATCGCAATCGTCGACTACGGCGTAGGCAATTTGTTTTCTCTCTGTTCCTCTCTGAAAAAGATCGGCGCGGACGCCGTCGTCAGCGGAGATAAAAAGGTAATAGAAAGGGCCGATAAAATTATTTTACCGGGGGTAGGCGCCTTTCGTGACGCCATCGCTAAGCTGAAAGAAACCGGACTGGATAAAACGGTCAAAGAAGAGTGCAAAAAAGGCAAGCCTCTTCTCGGAATTTGTCTCGGGATGCAAATGCTGTTTGATAAAAGTTACGAAGACGGAGAGTACGAGGGACTTCACCTCGTTCCCGGCGCGGTACGCCCGATAGGCGAGGTCATTCCGGCAGGATATAAGATCCCTCATATCGGCTGGAACAAACTGGAATTCAAGAAAGGAACCAAGCTGTTCCGCTTTATTAAAGAAGGCGACTTCGTCTATTTCGTCCATTCCTATTATGCCGCCGATTGTAGCGAGTATATTACGGCAACAAGTGAGTATGGGTGCCCGATCACCGCTTCCGTGGAGAACAAAAACGTCTTTGGCTGTCAATTTCACCCGGAAAAAAGCGGCGAAGTGGGCTTAAACATCTTACGCGCGTTTGCAGGGGAAGGAGAATAAAAATGATTATTTTTCCGGCAATAGATATCTACGATGCAAAAGCCGTTCGGCTCTACAAAGGGGAGTACGATAAGATGACCGTCTACGGCGATCCTGTTGAGATCGCACGCGACTTTGTTCGTAAAGGAACGACCCATATCCATATTGTCGATCTGGAAGGAGCAAAGAGCGGTGAAACGCCCAATCTGGAAGTGGTTTTGAAAATCAAAAAAGAAACGGGGTTGTTTTGCGAAATAGGCGGTGGTATCCGCAGTATGGCGGTGGTCAAAAAATATCTGGAAAGCGGACTTGACAGAGTGATTTTGGGAACGGCAGCCGTTTCCGACGAAGAGTTTTTGAAAGAAGCGATCGACACCTATGGTGACAGGATCGCAGTCGGCGCCGATCTGAAGGACGGGTTCGTCGCCGTCAAAGGATGGACAGAAAAGTCCAATATAGGGGGTAAAGAATTCTTTGCCAAAATGGAAGGACTGGGCGTCAGGACTATCATCTGCACAGACGTATCGAAGGACGGCGCAATGCAGGGAACCAACCGAGAACTGTATAAGGAATTGAATAAGGAATTTAACGTCGATATCGTCGCATCCGGCGGCGTGTCGAGTTTGGAAGATATTATCGCGCTGAAAGAAAGTAATCTGTACGGTGCCATCGTCGGCAAAGCCTATTATACCGGCAGCGTGGATATTTCTCAAGCGATCGAGGTGGCAAGATGATAACGAAAAGGATCATTCCCTGTCTGGACGTCAGAGACGGCAGAGTGGTAAAAGGTGTCAATTTCGAGGGCGTAAAAGACGTGTCCGATCCGGTGTCTTTGGCGGAATACTATTCATCAAAAGGTGCCGACGAACTGGTTTTTTACGACATTACCGCATCCAACGAGGGGCGTAAGCTCTTTACCGATATTCTTACGAAGACGGCGGAAAGAGTTTTTATTCCGCTGACCGTCGGAGGAGGTATCAATACGGTAGAGGACTTTGACAGGGTACTGAAATGCGGCGCCGATAAAGTCAGCGTCAATTCGGGTGCTATTCGCAATCCCGACCTCGTGTATGAGGCGGCAAGAAAGTACGGGAGCCAGTGCGTAGTACTCAGCGCCGACGTCAAACGGGTGGACGGAAAGTTCCGCGTTTTTGCCAAAGGGGGCAGGGTGGATACCGGGTTAGAGGCCGTATCGTGGATTAAAAAATGCGTCGGACTGGGAGCAGGCGAGATCGTCCTCAATTCCATAGATACCGACGGCGTAAAAAAAGGCTTTGATCTGGAAATGCTTTCCGTCGTTTGCGACGCAGTCAACGTTCCCGTGATTGCCAGTGGCGGCGCAGGAAATATTGAGGACTTTATTACCTTATTTACCGAAGTGCCGAAGGTTGACGCCGGACTTGCAGCTTCCATTTTTCACTTCGGAGAGGTGAAGATAAAGGACTTGAAAGAAGAAATGAAAAAAAGGGGCATCCCTACGAGATTGTAATAATAAGGAGATATAAACATGGTTGCTATTGAAGAACTTAAATTTGACGAAAAGGGACTGATTCCCGCTATCGTTGTCGACGCTATAACCAAAAAGGTCCTCACCCTCGCCTATATGAACAAGGAGAGCCTGAAGATCACTATGGAAAAGGAACTGACCTGTTTTTGGAGCCGTTCCAGACAGGAACTTTGGTTGAAAGGGGAAACGAGCGGAAACTATCAACACGTCGTTTCTATCACGGCAGACTGCGACAAAGACGCCCTCATCGTCATGGTGGAACCGGACGGACCTGCCTGCCATACGGGGACGTTTAGTTGTTTTAACGATTCCGTCTTCGAGAGCGAGGAGAGAAAGGAGTTTTCCTATCAAGGGCTATACGATCTTCTCGTCGGCAGAAAGATAGAGAAAAAAGAAGGCTCTTATACCACCTATCTGTTTGAAAAAGGATTGGATAAGATTCTTAAGAAGGTGGGAGAGGAAAGTACCGAGGTCATCATCGCCGGAAAGGCGGAAGACAAAAAAGAAACGGTCTATGAGATCGCGGACCTTGCTTACCACGTCATGGTCCTGATGGTGCAAATGGGCATCAGTCTGGAGGACGTACAAAAGGAACTGGCTTCTCGCCACGTTATCGATAAAAAAGTCAAACAGGAAAAAATGACGCACTGAGGAGTGATATGATAACAATAAAGGATGCGCTGATTCCATCGTACCCCGGTAGAGGTATCATCGTCGGAGAGAATGAAAAAGGCAACGCCATCATCGCCTACTTTTTGACGGGTAGGAGTGTAAACAGCCGCAACCGCGTCTTCGTGCGCGGAGAGGACGGACTGAGAACAAAGGCATTCGACGAATCGAATGTATCCGATCCCTCGCTGATTATTTATCGGCCGTATGCCAAAGTTTCGGATACCGAAATTATAACAAACGGAGACCAAACGGAAACGATCATAGAGTATCTGAGCAAAGGCGGCAGCTTTGAGGATGCCCTTAGGACCAGAACGTACGAACCGGATGCACCTAACTTCACGCCCAGGATATCTGCGATTGTGAGAAATGGTGAAAAAACGGTTTTTGAATTATCCATATTGAGAAAGGGCGAGGGAGAAAACTGCGCAAGATCCTTTTACACCTATGCCGGAGAAAAAGGAGTGGGATACTTTATTCGTACCTACGTCGACAACGGCGAGCCGCTGCCTTCCTTTGTCGGACCGCCGATTAAGGTTGTTTTAAAAGGCGATGCCGATACCATTGCAAACGTAATGTGGCAGTCCCTTCCGGAAGAAAACAAGGTCTCCCTTTTTGTGCGCGAAGATTCCCCTTCGGGCAAAGAAAAGGAAAAAATCATAAACAAACTGGAGCTGTGATCATGAAAGAAATCGAATTAAAATACGGATGCAATCCCAATCAGAAACCGGCGCGGATATTGATGGAAGAGGGCGAATTGCCCTTAACCGTGTTGAATGGCAAACCGGGGTATATCAATTTTTTAGACGCTCTCAATTCTTGGCAGTTGGTAAAGGAATTGAAAGAGGCATTGGGCGTTCCTGCCGCCGCTTCGTTTAAGCACGTTTCCCCGACGTCTGCGGCGATCGGAAGGAAACTTCCCGACAAACTGAAAAAGGCTTGCTTCGTTGACGATATCGAGGGGCTGGACGACTCCCCCTTAGCGTGTGCCTATGCCCGCGCCAGAGGAACGGACAGGATGTGTTCTTTCGGCGACTGGATCGCTCTTTCCGATACCTGCGACCTCGTCACGGCCCAATTGATTGCAAGAGAGGTGTCCGACGGCGTCATCGCGCCAGGCTATACGTCCGAGGCTCTTGAACTGTTGAAAACGAAGAAAAAAGGCAACTATTGTATCGTTCAAATTGATAAAGATTACCGTCCGCAAAAAATGGAACGGAAGCAGGTCTTCGGCATAACTTTCGAGCAACTCCGTAACGATGCTTTGATAACAAAGGATATGCTCGACAATATCGTCACCGATAACAAAACGCTGCCGGAGGATAAAAAAGAGGACCTTATCGTTGCTCTTATTACGCTGAAATACACCCAGTCCAACTCCGTATGTTACGCCTTTGACGGACAGGCGATCGGGGTCGGCGCAGGTCAACAGTCCCGGATCCACTGCACCCGCCTTGCCGGTACCAAAGCGGATACCTGGTTTCTCCGCCAAGCGGACAAAGTGCTTGCACTCCCTTTTAAAGAGGACCTTTCTCGTCCCGAAAGAGACAACGCGATAGACGGTTATATCAACGGCAACGAAGAAGACGTCTGCGCCGACGGCGTTTGGCAACGCTTCTTTACCGGACAGCCGGAACCGTTTACCAAAGAGGAACAAAAAGCTTACATTGCCACCGTCACCGATGTTTCTGTGGCAAGCGACGCATTTTTCCCCTTTGACGACAATATCGTCAGAGCCAGCCTCAGTGGCGTAAAATACGTCGCCCAGCCGGGCGGCTCCATCCGTGACGACGTCGTTATCGAACGCTGCAATAAACTTAGCATGACCATGTGCTTCGTCGGTCTGCGCCTATTCCACCATTGATTGGCGCCTTAATCGGAATTTTTGCAGCTAATATAAATATGACATACGGCGAAAAGAACGGATAATACAGCCAGAGGAATATTCGCCAAAACAATACCGCTGAACAAAAAAATACAGGACGGAATAATGGAAAGCGATAACGCTTTCAGCTTATCATTTTTATTCCAACAAACAACCCAGAAAACCAAATAAGCCAAGCACAATCCGCCGTTTACCGATAAATAAACGATAAACGCATAATTGAACCAAAATCCCAAGCAAACGTACGGAATATTAAATATCATAAAAACAAAACACCCGTACCTGCCGACCTGCTCCAATAACTCAATCACCTTATTATGATAAGCGACCGCGCTGCCCTTACGTCTGACAGCATAAATAATGTTCGGCAGCATAATGATTCCCATTATTATCAATCCGTAATAATTAAACCACCCCATAGCCTATTAATCTGCATCTCAACATGTTTATAATGCAATTATAATAATATCATTATTAAAAGTCAATGCACGCAAGCAGATATCCCAGGTATCAAAAAATGCGTATTAAATCGATGCTGGAATCATCTCTTTTTATAAATCACGAGTTCGGTTCCACATACGAGCACATAAGGATAAAATCCATATTTGCGGCTATTCCTAAACATCTGTTACCCGATTGACTTTCAAGTTGGCTACCTAGATAGGTTTGCTTATCGTCAAGAAATTTTACCTTTTCTCCATTTGGCAGAGTATATTCTAAATTGACGAATTCACCCGACAGAACGTTCAAATTATCAATCCTGGGTAGTCCTTCGATAGTTAAAAGCACGTTGATCTCGCGAATAAGAATCTCTTTGCTTTCTTTGAACTTTTCTTTCCCTCCCACCCCAACGTTTCTTTTCCAGATGTCGAGTGTGTAATCCCCATCGGCATAACACCATTTGCAATATTCCTCATTGAAATTGCCATCGGGTTCATGACTCATAGTAGAGTCGTCAATAGACATTCCGCAGCATGCGCAAACCAGCTTCCTTGGAGAACCAAGGAGAGTATTGATTGACACGTTAAATAATTTAGAAAGCAGTTTAAGAGTATCTATATTGGGGATCGTTTCGCCGGTTTCCCAGCGAGAAACAGCTTGTCTTGTCACAAATACCTTTGCGGCAAGTTCTTCCTGCGAAAGTTTATTTTCAGTTCTGAGTTTCAGTAGAATATCTTTTGTTTTCATATGATGACCTCCTTATTAATCCCAATTATATTTCATATTGATGATTATTACAAGAAACCGGCTGTTGCTATCCACGTAAATTACACCTATGCGAAATAGAAAGGACACCATATTATGAGGGCGGGATTTGTTTCGGCATCCTCACGAAGTTCGGACTACACTTGTACTTCGAAGACCACCCACTCCGGTGCAACAAAAATGGGCACCAGATTCGGTGCCCTTGCTGTGGCGGGCAGAATCACTTCGCGTTTGAACTATTTCCCACCTATCCTCTAACTGCGGTTTGATTTCCTCTAAAGTTGTTTCATCTATTGCTTTGTTCCCGCCTTTAAAATTGAAGTAGATATAGGTATGATCGTCGCAAACGTATACTCTGTATACGAGGGTGTCTATCAGCTGTCGTCTAAACTCAAAATCATCTACGTTTCCCTGAATTATCAGCTTGACGAACGTTTCAAAATCTTTCTCTGTAAGTCACCGTCCACGTTCGATTGTTAATTTCGTTTTCAGCTTTTCCAAGTCACTTAAAAGGACTTCATACTCTTGCATTTGCACTTCGATACGCTGTTTGAGTAACGGGCTTTTGGCTTCGATAAAGGCAGTGGCTGCGGCATCTGCTTTTTCTTGTACGTCGGCAATTCGCTTTCGTATTGATTTGAGTTCCTTTTCGTCCGTCCTCGATCTTCATCAATACTCGGCACCGGTAACTTCTTCGCTTTGCACGCTCACGGCGATAGTATGATTAAGGCAAATATAGAAGATGGAGATTTCGTTATCGTAAAATAACAAAACACTGCGGAAGAAGGTCAGATTATAGTTGCACTGATTGGAGATGAAGCTACCCTGAAACGTTTCTATATAGATAAGAGACGCCACAAAGTCAGACTTCATCCCGAAAATGATACCATGCAGGATATGTATTTCGATCAGATCAATATCCAAGGTGTTGTTGTAAAAGTCATAAAGGATGTTTTATAGGGGGTGAAAATGCAGTGATAGATAGATTGGTAAGGTGGATTTTTAGTTTAGTAAAGGTAGGAAAAACGATTTTAACAGAAGATTTTTATCAAGAACTGAAGCCCTACAGAAAAATGGGCCGGTCTACTAGCGTGATATTCTGTGTGATGGGAAGCCCCACCCTCACAATACAGTTATCAAATACCCGTGAAGTGACCTTGGGGAAGGAGGATTATAAGTATGACATTAAAACCCATTACTTGTCCTCAATGCGGAAAAAAACCGTGCCGTGCAAGAATTGGCAGTTTCGTCGAATTGCATTGCCATACTTGCAAGACGGTTGTGCAAGGCACGGTAGATAATGACGGTGGCGTCTACGCATTGCCGCTGGTAGTTAAGTTGAAAAAGGTAAAGGCTTAACTCGGCGTAAAATATAGGAAAATAATTAAAACTGAATAGTATTGAGGAATGGCAGAATAAAACCTGTACTCGGCATATAAAAGAGTATCGAATCGAACTGTTAAGAGGTACTACCCATTTCCAAAATTGTTAGCTTTTACATTTATAGATGTATCGGCGAAGAGGCTGAATCTGGCATACCGATAAGGTTGTAACAAGAACCACCAAGAGCCCTGACAATAGAGCCAAGTCACAAAAAATGTGATTCGTCTGTTGTCAGGGTTTTTTTATGCCCAAAAAATAGATGTTTCCCCCGATGGCGGTGATTTGGTTCACTGCTGTCGGGTTTTTTATGGATTTCCGACAGCGATTTACGAAGAATCGCTCGCCCCCAATGAGCACAAGGGGAAAGGAAATCTTATGGTAACTATTAAGTATTTTATGAACGGCAAGCTTGTTGACATTGAAGTGACGGAAGAGTTTGCAAAACAGTATGAACGTATCGTTGCGGAAGAAAAAAGACTTTCGTGGAAGAACGTAAAACGTAGTGAGAGCTCTTTGGAAGTATTGTTGGACGCCGGTTTTCAGGCAGTCGATCCTACCGAAAACGTTGAGGAACATTTCTTTTCCGAGTTTGAACGTCAAAGAGTTATCGACGCTTTGAAACAATTGGAACCTGCTCAAGGATGGCTTATTGAAAAAGTGTTCTTTTACGACCGTATTGAAGATAAAAAATTGTTGCTCTTTGACAACTTCAAGTGCTGGGATGATGGCGAATACATTGGCGAAGTCAGCCCAAATACGATAAGCAAACTCCGCAAGAGCAATTGACTATATTACACTGCAAGAATTATCACGTCAAAGCCCGAAAGCACCGAAGAGCGGTGAAAGGGGCCGATTCGCAAGCGGGTTAGCGCGAACGCCCCTTCCGCTCGGTCTTCGGTTTCGTGATTTTGCAGGTATTTGTCAAGCCTTGGCGTGTGCTTCTATTGGCGGCGCAAAGCGGCGCCACTTGATATATAGAAGCACACGCCTAATGCTCATTTGCCATTTTTGACCTTTGTAAAATAAGTATAAAAGCAGAGGTGAAATACGTTTGAAATTGTGGCGAGATCCTCGTTGAGAGGTTTGTAATGGATTTGTAATAGATTGGATGATATAATTGGTTTATCTATTGAAAACGCTAAAAGAGTGTACTGAACATTACCTGAAAAGGTTGCAAAGATTATGGATTTATATTATAATATAAACTGTTAAAATATTACCTTGAGGAGCTTGACAATCAGTCGTAACGGCTTAGCCGTTTCGAGATATAACAAAGTAGTCATTATTAGAAAAACTTTGAGAGGTGTGACAGATGAAATCTACCGCTAAGAAAACATTGATTCTAACGCTTGTTATGGTCGTTATCGTAGCTTTGATGGTTACTTGCGCCGTAATCGGTAGAAACAAGAGCATGAATACTACAGATTCTCCGAGCATGACCATTACGTCACTCAGTGATCTGTACGACGACACCACACGGGCAAAAGAGGACATCGAGGCGATGCAAGACGCCGGGATTCTCGACGAGAACGGCAAAATGGTCGATCTCGACCTCAGAGTGAACGGTGAGAGAGTGGAACTTGCCGCCCTTACTACGCGCATTGCAAACGGCGAAGACGTAGGCGATATAACCGTCAACGGGAAAGCTGCCACGGCGGAGCAGGTGATGAAGATATCGCAGGTGAGCGCGGCAATCGAAATTGCCGAACTTCTGAATGAGGAAATAACCGTCACCGATGAACACGTCACCAATCTGGAAGCGTTGCTTGCCGGCATACAAAGCGGTTCCATCAATTTGGAGACTACACTCAAGACGGGTGCGTTACACTTGTCCGGCAACGCACTGCAAGGCACCGAAAACGAGGATACTACCGATTATACGCTGGTCGAAAATACGCCCGCAACGCTGACCGTGAGTGAAGACGGCAAATACTATTATGCGCCGTATGTCAGCGGCAGCACCTACATCAAGAACTATGCTTTCGAATTGTATCCCGGCGTGGAGGACAAAGAGCAATACATAACCGATGAGTATACCTCCGGCACAAATCCGCAGCCGAACGCCGCGACCACCGAAGGCAATATAAGAGTAGACGGTTTCGACTGGGAAAAAGCCATAGTCGGCGTGGACGATAATCCCGGCGCCCCGACGGTAACCGTCGTTATTCCGTTTAAAACGGACGACCCGGACAACGCTATCCAGAACTGGATCGCAAGTGACGCGGACGCGGGTAAACTTGTCGATATAACAGAAAACGGCATCGGTATAGAGATGGATCTGCCGATCTACGGCGCCGTCAACCTGAAGTATTATTTTGGCTATATGTTTTTCTCCTATTCAAAGGAGGGCGCTTACGCTACCGGACAAGGGTATGGTGCCGCTGTTCGCTTTCCCGTCTATCTGGTGGAGCAGGTAGTTGACGGGTTGGAAAGAGTTGTTGCGGTGGCGACGCGCTTTGCCGCGCACACAAACAGGGATCACCACGTCCGTAGGGATACACTGAGTCTATACGTGGACCGAGACGGTTCGCTTACGTGGGACACTTCCGTGGAGACCAGTTGGACAGGGGGAGCAAGGAACGACGGCGTGGTGAGCCATCTCCCCGCTTGGAGCGAGGCGCAAACGGACGCGCTTGGCTACCGTTACTGGTCGACCCAGAGTTATTCTTGGCATCAAGGCGGCCACTATTCGAGTGATGGTTATACTTGGATCGAAAACGACTACTTAGATAGGTGGGTAGGAGGTGTAGACAACTACCGTACCGCGCCCAAAATCCCCGGCAGATGCCTGCACTATTACGTTCCGTCCGCTTACACGATGACCAACGACGAATATAAAATCCGTGAGGAGGGCAGTTGGGAAAAGGCGGAAAACGGCTTTATCAGACTTTTGAACCCCGAAAATCCCGAATTCCCATACGTTTATCCCGTGCTCACAGGATATCCCGAGAGACAATACGATATAGAGTATATGGTTACCGAGGAATTTTACAACGCCTTTGCGCAAGCCAAGGCGAGCGCGAAATATTACGTTTCTTTCGACTCTCTGAACGAAGGCCTGGTCTTTGAGAACAGCAGTATCGATTACCCGTGGCACGTCGAAACCGACGGAGACAGGACCTACGCCGCGGCGGGGAAATGCGAACCCGACTACTGGAACAACTCCATCTCCGTTTTGAAGCTTACGGTTACGCTGGAAAAGCCGGGAACGCTTTCTTTTGACTATCATTACAAAACTTCCTATAACAAATACGATCGGATAAACGATGCCTTCTACCTCCAAGTATACCCGGCCCCAAGCGCAGCCGAAGGGTCGAGCTTAGTGTTTTCCAAATACGGCGACGGGCAAACCTGGCAGACTTACACCTTAGAGCTTTCCGCGGGGACCCATACGATCTCCTGGGAATACATAAACCAGCAAGAAACCAGCAACGACTCCGCTGACGACCACGTTTATATAGACAACGTTGTGATTACGACGGACGGCGCCGTGACGCAGCGGGAAACGGAGTGGATACCCGACGGCTACTTTCCGATGGAAAGCATAAGCGACGAGTTGCACTTTTACAGTCAGGATACGATGTGGGAAACCGTTACCGAGGGAGACAGGGATTATGCAAGGTCCGGAAACCTTCTGAATAAGGATGAAAACTATGGCGGCTCCGCGTTGTATCTTAAACTCTATCTTCAAAGGGAGGGCAAGATTTCTTTCGACTATAAATGCGTTACCGACGACACGGGAAACAATGCATACTTCGCCGTAGCAAGTGACGGCAAAGGCGGGGACGCCGTTTTGACTGTAAGAGAGAACACCCCGTCCTGGCAACATTTCTCTTACGACCTGCCCCGAGGTTATTACACTTTAACGTGGTATTTCTATAATACGCAAGACGAAAGCGATACCGAATGTTACTTTGCGATAGATAACGTCGAGGTAACAAGCGATATGGAAGTGGCGGAGGTGCCTCCCATTTGGCTTGCCAAAGTCAATCAGGGGGCGGAGGATCTGAAAGTCGCGCTTCGTATCAGCGACAGACTGGATTTTGCTCGCGGAGCTAACGGCAGATTGTTTGAAAATCTGGAATGGCTGCCCGATACGGACGGCGAACACTTTGTTTGGGAAGACCTTTCCACCGACGATCTGTACGTGGCTGCCCTTATCCCGACCAACATTCACGCTCCCGAGATCGTCTTTACGCATACCAACCAGATCAACAACACGATTTTGGTACACGGCAGCGAATTCTTCTCTCCATCAAATCAGATGAGTTATAATCTGCCGATCTATCTGCAGGTATGCGAGGCGGCGCCGTACCTGACGGTCCCGAGATCTTCGCAGATTCGTCAGGCGCTTGCGGGGTACGACGCGGACGTCATGTTCGCCTCCAACCTCGCGCAGCATAACAAGCTGGCAGGCGGCACCACATACCACGTTGAGTTATATAAAATCGGCGGCATAAACCGGGATGATCTCAACACCCTGCCCGCAAACGCGCAAAGGATAGACGTTCCGGGCTGGGGCGTATTTTCCGCGTCGGTGGATAACGCGCTTTCGCATATCACCGTGCCGGGCGCGGTACTGGAGGGAGAGGGCGCTTACGCCGTAACGATCAGCGCGGAGTTCAGCGACGGAGAAAGCACGCAAACTTTCTACGCCATCGCTTATCTTGACGTGAAGCAGATCCCCGCAAAGATCACGCTGGGTGACCTTGCCAGCGCGTACGTTGATACGGAACATATCCCGACGATCACCTACACGATTGAAAACGCGAGTGCAAACGTTGAAGTGAAATACACCGTGCAGGGCTCGGGTGAAGCGGTTGGACCGATGACGGAAGCCACGGGCGGCGTTATTCCGTTTGCTCCCGACGCTTTTGAGGGCCTCAGAAAAGCGTATACAATCACGGTATATGCCCGCAACAAAGCAACCGACCCGTGGAGCGTGGACTCCCTGTTGCTTACGGTATACAACAACGACGTACTGAAATTGCTGATTAAAGACGTTGCCTTAGGCGAGATCGGCGGAAGTACCGGCGGCAAGCCCGGTGACGGCACCAAAGTTGCAAGCGAAACGATCAATATAGACAACAATCCCAAAATCGCCGACCTTGTTGACAAAGACGGGGAAGGCGCGGGCATCACGATCAGCAATTACGATTTTGATACGTTGCGCTCCGACATCGGTCTCCAACGCGTTATTTCCGTAAACTACGGCAGTGGCGTTTGGGGCGTCATTTCAGACAGAATGCAATGGTCTTACAAGGAAGCCGACGGAAGCACGAGCGACGCCGTAACGATCAACCACAAGGAAAACGGCTCTTATTCGGATCTGCGCAACTACAGCTATACCTCTTATATTCCCACCACGGACTTTTTGATCGTGGCAACCGATGACAGAACTGCTGACGCGCCCGTTACCATTACCGCCGTGCACGCACTCACCGGCACGACGAGACGTATCAACGTGACCGTCAATACTCTTAAAAACAAACTCGTTTTGTTCCGCTTCTTACCCAAAACCACGACATACGTGACGTATACCAACGGCAAGGGCGTAACTCGTGAATTACACAGCGATGAAAACGGCGAGCTTATCGTTTACGAACCCGATGGGATTGTAAGCGAAGTGGTCGCTATGGCAGAATACGACGGGGAGACCTACGTAGGAACTATTCAGCACAGATATCTTGTCAGCGGCGAGAAAAATATTACAAAACTGGAAATTTATCCTTGCAACAATCTCGTTTTAGCGCCTATTTCCAACCAAACGCTTACCATACTTAAACCGGACGGCAAACCTTATACCGGCACGGCGACTCTTCGTACGGGTATCTATAAGGGCGGGGAATACTGCCCGACTTTTGGCGTTCGCACCGTAAAGGGTGAAGGTGGACAGATCATCCGCGACGACGTAGTCGTTAGCGTCAATAACGGCAAGATAACTCTCTATTATGACCCCACGCAACTTACGGCGGACGATGGATTGAAGCGCGGTTTGACGTACGTCTACGAATACCGTATCGAAGGCTATCAACCGGGTTATATCCTCGTTGATCCATTGTCAGACGATCCTTCCGACGCCATTATCAATCTTCAAAAAGTGAGAGGAAACGCTACGGCGCCTCAGATCATCCGTCAGCAGTATCAGCAGTATCTTAACGGCACTACGCCGACCTCTTATACTCGCAACGTCATCGATTCTACCGTCAACATCGGTATTTCTCCTAACTTCCCGAAAGCTGTGCTTTATACGGATATTGCACTGCCGGGTGAAACCGTCGGAGTGGGAGAAGACATGTACGGCACGAGGGGTTACTCGACCTACGTGGGAGCGAATGTCGTTAAGTTTGCCTTCTACACAACGGACGGAAAAAAACTCACCGGTCAAAGTGATCTTTTGGGTGACAACGCTCAGGCAACGCAGATAACCAATCTGGAGCAACTGAGCGATGCAACCTATTATGTGTTCCCGTTCTCCGCGGTGCCGATGCTCAGGAGCACCTATGTGATGACGGACGCCGATATGAGAACGGACGGCATTGACGATACGGCAAAGACGCCTACGGCACGCGTAAAGGCGGTCTTTACGCGCGGCGGATTGACCATTGCAAATATCAATATGCCTTTTGGCATTACCAACGTTTCCAATCAGCCGGATCTTACCAACAAAGACAACGGCGTTGAGACTATCGGCAAAGAGGTTCGCGATACGCTTAGAGAAACGACCGACATCGGCTCGATTTTCCGTAGCATCAACGTAAACGACATGATCAAAAAGGGCTTTGTATTCCTCGGAAATCTGAGCGGCGAGGGCGGAGATAACCCTGTCAATTTGATGATCCTGCCCACGCAAGACCCTGCCGTATTCCGCATTATAGCCCTTGTCGGCGAAAACGGTCGCGAGGATGACGACGACGGCGACGGCGTGTCGGTCAATTATAATCCCGACGACCTTGCCGAGGATTACAACAAGCTCATGAAAGAACTTGAGGATTCCGGCAAAAAGAAGGACAGCGACGACAACGGCGAGGGAAAGATGGAGTTCAATTTCTATGGCACCATCATCTTGGAGGCGCGCATAGGTATTGAGGACGGCAAATGGGATATCGCTTTCCGTGGCGGCAACGTGGGTACCAACGTCAAAGGCAAGTACGAGTGGGGTCAGACCTTTATGTGCGGTCCCTATCCCGCGTTCATCTCCTTCGAGGCCGGTTTCCACGCCGACTTGGAAGTAGCGTTCGGCAATAAGGGTTCTGCCCGCGCAATGCTCCTCGACGCCGCATTGGGCGTTTCGATCGAGGCGTTTGCGGGACTGGGCTTCGACTTGTCCCTCGTGGCGATCCAGTTGGGTATTTACGGTAGTATCGGCGCGGACGTCAACTTCCTTTTGCTCACGCCGAGCGACGGCGCTGTCAGCACGGGAACGAAGCTTACCATTTCGGGCGAGATCGGCATCAAACTGAAAGTTAAAATTTTATTCATTTCGTATAGCAAAAAATTCGCTTCCACCGGCTTTAATTGGACGAAGAAGTGGAACAATTACGACCAAATCCAGAACTACTGGACCGATCAAGGGTACGGCGAAATGTTCGGCGTTACCCGTAAAGGCAGAAAATACTCCATGCTCCTGTTTGCGGACGGCAGCGCTGTGGTCGCTATTGACGGAGGAGCCGAACTTGAGAGTCGTGACTATCTGGAACTTGAAGAAAGAGTTTGGATGAACGGCATGACCGAAGGTAGACGCCTGCTTAAGTCTGCCGGATTATTGACCGATGTTCAAACAAACGCCTATCCTTATGCTAACCCTGTGTTCACCGATGACGGCGAGATGTTCCTGTATATTTCCGATAATGACAACGCTGCAAAAGCCGAAGCCGTTGTAAGCTATGCCGTAAAGAACGGTAACGGATACGATAATATGGGGCGCATCGACACGTCCGAAGGCAATATCCTCGCCGACCTCGACGTAGTTGCAAGCGGCACCAAGGACAACGCTTTTGCCGCGTGGGTAAAGCAAATCGAAATGCCGAAAATGGATTTTGACGCCGACGTTACAAACGACGACATTGGCATGATGTTCAACGCAACCGAAGTTTACGCCGCTATTTATAACGGCACGGCGTGGACGACGACAAGGCTTACCGACAACTTTGTGGCGGATATGTCTCCCGTGGTGGCAAGCTACGGGGATAGGGCTATCGTTGCTTGGCGCAGTATGTACGCATCCTCTATGACGGCAAGCAACGATATTACCGCCGCTTTCGACGTGGAAAACAACATCAATTATCGTATCTACAACGGAACCGAGTGGACGACCGTACAAGTTGCATATAACGGCAGTGCCGGTTCGGTAAACGCCCTTGACTCCGCTATGCTCCCCGACGGCACGGCTATTCTGACTTATACCGTCCGCACCGGTGATGACGTCACCACTACCGAGACGTTCTACACAGTTATCAACGCCAACGGAAGCGTTCTTACCACGGGGCGTTTGACGAACGACGACTATACCGATACCAACGCGCAGGCGATTGCGGTAAACGAGGGCGACGGATACTTTGTCATCGGCTGGTATTCCGAACACGACGCAGGCGAAGGTTCTACCGCAGAATACGACGATAACGGCAACGCAACCAAGACAGCCGTCGTGGCGCACGACATACGCTTAGCGCGTATCAACGCCAACGGCAGCTACGATGTCAATTTTCCCGAAAGTATCGGCGGAACGGGCAACACGGGCATCAGCTCGGATTTCCGTTTCTCGGCACCTGTAAACAATACTGATTTGACAAACGTTGCCATCGTATGGTCTCAGCGCAAGAACAGCGACCGGGCCGAGGACGCCGGCAAATACGAACTTAACGCCGTTCGCTTCTTCAGGACGACTACCGTAGTAGGCGTTACCGCTCCCACAAATATGGCGGAGACCGCAAAGAACTATACTATAGATCACTTTGACGTCTATACCGACTCGGACGGCGCCATTCATGCCGTTATTCTCGGTAGCGACTACGATACCATTGAGGGAATAAGCGTTTACGACTCGATCGACCTTGATGCGGCGGCAAACAATACCGTAAGCAGCAACACCGACGCTCCGAACAATCTCGACATCCTCGATGGCGAGGCGATCTCTTCTATCAAACTTGCAAAGGGCACTTTCCCGGAGATCGCGGCAGACGTAATCGCCGAAACGAATATTGACGAGGTGATCCCGGGACTTACCACTCCCGTGCAGTTTACAGTAACCAATACGGGTACGGCTACGCTTACAACGGTTACTGCGACGGTTGGCACGGACAGTAAAGACTTCACGCTCAACTTGTTGCCCGGCCAGTCCGCAACCCTTATTATGACTTACAGCGTTCCTGCGGGCGCCGTAAGAGACGTCGATTATTCAGTAACGACTAACGGAACGGAACTCGGCAGCGGCACGCTTACGCTCAACCGCCCCGACGTGGGTATCTCGGAAGTCAAGATCATAAGAGAGGAAAACGGCGAGCGCGACATTCTCGTAAGGCTCAACAATGATTCCAAGATTCCTCTTGCGGGAAGCGAAAAGACAGTGAAACTGGCGTTCTATAAGGACGCCTTCCATAAGAACGTAATCGGCGAAGAAATATCCATTTCCGCAGAAAACTATGCGGATATTGATAAGGGTATCTATACCATAGTGCATACGATAGCTGTCTCCGAGCTATACACGGGCGGTGGCGAGATTCCCGACGCAGGTCTGACCATATACGTTCGCGCGTGGATAGATGAAACCGAGGAACCGACCACTTCCAATAACAACAGCTTCGTTTATTTCCAAGGTCTCGTCACAAGAAATAACGGAGCGAAGCTAACTACGGACACGTCGCTTGAAGAAAACGACGGCAGTTATACCGTTTCCGCGGAGGTCCGCAACAATTCCATGCTGGACGTGAACGCAGGCATTCCTGTGGCAGTGCTTTTGGACGGCAACGGCAACATAATTGCACACAAGAATTTCCAAGATACGGAGTTGTTTATCGGCAAGGAGTCCCGGATAGACGGTCTGTCCGTTACTTTCACGGCGGGTGAGATCGACGGAACCCCCGTACAAGCGGATGTTCGTTACCTCTATAAGGTTTCCTTTGACGTCAACGGCGGCACAGGAGAATTTGCCGACGTTACCACCGACATTGACGGTTACATCACCCTTCCCGAGGGACAACCAACTCCGTCACAAAATGTTCCGACCCTGTTCTTCAGGGGCTGGTATTCCTCTCCGACGGGTGGCGAGTTGATTACCGGGAACACGCTCTTTAACAATCATGCCACCGTCTATGCGCGTTACACGCCCCACCAACACGTCTTTGAGTGCATAGAGAATAACGGCGATACCGTCACCGTAAAGTGTGTGAGCACTGCCGAAGACGACTGTCCGCTGGAAGGCATAGAGCGCACGGTCACTTTGACCATCGTTGCGCCCGAAAGAGCTGCCACGGGCTACGGCATGCCCAATGCGACCATTACGGGTGAGATAGACAAGTACAGTATGCCGGAGATTTGCTATTACACGGCGACCGCAGTCGGAGAGAGGGGTGAGTCCTTGACCTCAGCTCCCGTCGACGCAGGCAAGTATTGGGCGGAGTTTACCCTTAATGACGGCGGCAGTGGCATTACGGCCAACGTTGTGTACGAGATACCCTATATCGAGGGCGTCATCGCCAATAACGTCCAAGTTCCCAACTTCGTCAAGGTCACCGACTCCACGGCATTGAATACTTTGAGTACGTGCTCCGCCGCAGAAGCGTATGCATGGATATCCGCCAATGCGGATATGCTGAGGTCGGGCGATCCGTGGGCGGAAAAGATCGTTGTATATGGTAAGCAATATGATGATAATACGGAATACGCAGTCTGCTTCGTATATATGTATTCCAGATGGGAAATCCAAGAGTTCGATTTAAATGAATTGACCGATAGGATTTCCAATGCTATGGGCGAAGTATACATAAAGGGCGCCGGCAGCACGCAAATGGTATCCGGCGTGGAATTCGAAAACGTCGTGAGCCGCGAGGAATTGACCGCCGTGTCATGCACCGAATTGGATGCCGTGCTGTGGATCCTCTCCAATATCAACCGCTACCCACGGGGCATGGTCGTATTCACCGGGGACAACGAAAGTTGCAGTTATGTCCAATATACTTCGAGATACGTGGCGATACAAAACACCAGAGCGGACTGGCTGTTCGATGACAGTGAAATGAGCGGAATGCCGGTGTTCATTGCACGTCCCAGTGACGTTCTCAACCCCTACCAGACCTACACCGTTGTTTACAACGCCAACGGCGGAACAGGAAGCGCAGGCGGCACGTTCTACGTCAAGAGCCACATGGAGATCGCCGACGGCAGCGGTTTTTCCAAGCCAAATCTCGTTTTCAACGGCTGGAACACCAAAGCGGACGGGACCGGCGACGCTTACCAGCCCGGCGATATTTTTGAAGTCCTTGGCAACACCACCTTCTACGCACAGTGGAAGCACGTCCATAACTGGAGCATCGCATATAATGAGGATACCCACGTATTCACCGCGACTTGCGGCGTGCCGGGCTGTCCCCACAGTTCTCTGACTCTGCACCCAGAAGCGGTGGATAAGATGTACGACGGGCAGAATGCCAAGCCCTACACCTGCTCCGACAACTGGACCGAGGTAAACGGTTTGCCCATTCCCACGGTCACATATTACGTGAATGGCGAAGAGGTCGCCGAAGCGAAAAACGTCGGCGCGTATACCGCTGTTGTGTCGCTGGACGGGCATGACGTAGAGGTCAGCGAATTCCACATCACAAAACGCCCCATCATCGTTATTGCAGATGATAAGGAGATCCACGAAGGGGAAGAAGAACCCGATCTTACCGTGTCTTACGATAGCGTCTGCGCAGGGTTGTGCTTTGATAACGACACAACCTATCCGTGGCAGATTGTCACCGAGGGCGATCGTGTCTACGTCAAGTCAGGAAACGGCGGTCGAAGCAGCACCACTTCCACCTTGACGCTCAAAGTTACGCTGGCAGAGGCGGGCACATTGTCGTTCAACTATAAGTATGGCACCGAAAATTGGAGTGATTGGTGCTATTTCAGGCTGGACGGCGCTGAAAAATTAAAAGTATCCAATGTAGGAGATTGGCAGACTTACTCCTGCGAGCTGACAGCAGGCGAACATACCATCACGTGGGCTTATTCGAAGGACGGCAGCGTCGATAATAACGGTGATTTCTTTGCGGTAGATAACGTCGTGATCACGTCTGAAGGCGACGTGACGCAGGATAGCACAGTTACTAACGAGTTAACACGCGCGCTCAACGTATATGAGGGTGGCATCGTCGAAGGCGATACCCTCAATTATACCATCTCTCGTGAGGAAGGCGAAGTAATGGACACCTACACCATCACAGTAGTCATGGGTGACAATCCCAACTACGACGTGCAGGAAGTCCGTACCGGTACGTTTACCATCCTCGAGTCTCTTGGCGATCCGCAGACCATCGTGGCTGACGATGTGACCGCTACCTACGGCGATACCGGCTTGAAGATCAACGCCGAAGTTACCGTTGGCGAGGGTACTTTGAGTTACGCGGTCAAGAGTGGCGACGCGGTCACCGTTGATGCCGAGGGCAACCTCACCATCGTCAAGGCAGGCACCGCAGTCATCACCGTAACGGCTTCTCAGACCGAAACCTACGCGCCGGCAACCAAGAACGTGACTGTAACGATCGAGAAAGCGACGCCTTCGTACACTGTACCCGCGAATTTGACCGCAACATACGGACAAACGCTTGCGAACGTAATGCTTACGGGCGGATTTGCTTGGACGAATAATACGCTCTCCGTTGGAGACATAGGAAGTCGTACGTTCAAAGTGACCTTTACGCCTGCCGATACAACGAATTATAAAGTCGTAGAGGATATCGACGTGACCGTCACCGTCGAACCCAAGACGATCACCATCACGGGTGCGACCCTCGTTTCCCGCGACTATGCGGAAGGAAACGTGGCTGTTTCGGTCAGCGCGGTGACTTTCGACGGAGCTATCCTTACGATAAATACCGATTATACGGCGACGGCACAAATGAGCGACGACACGGCAGGCAACAAGACCGCGACCGTGACCGTCGTACTGCAAAACAATAACTATGTGCTTTCCCAAAGCACCTATGCAGGAACGACTGTGACGATCAACAAAGTCGATTATACCGGAAACAAATCCGCAAATGCGACGTTGATAGGTATGATGGGTAAAACCTCTGTCGTAACACTTCCCACCTTGCCCGACGGCGCAAGCTACGGCATCGTAACAAGCGACAACGACGCGTTCTTCACCATAGGTGAGATCGCAAACGGCAAAGTGACGTTGACTTCCGCAAAAGACTATCAAGAGACGGAGTTGACGGCGAAGACCTTTACCGTTGCCGTCAGCGGCGCGACCAACTATAACGACTACATCGTTACCGTGACCATCACGCCCACGTTCAAGGAAGAGCAGACGATTTCCACGGAAGCGACCATCACTGCCACCTACGGAGATACCGGTTTGTCTATTGCGGCAAATACAACGGGCGACGGCGATATTTCCTATGCGCTAACAAGCGGCGACGCGGTAACGATCAACGCTCAAACAGGCGAGATCACGATCGTCAAGGCAGGCACGGCAACAATTACCGTTACGGCGGCGGAAACCGAAGATTACGCTGAAGCGACCTTTGACGTAACAGTGACCATCAATAAAGCTACTCCCGAGTACACCGCTCCTATCGGACTTTCCGCAACCTATGGCGATACTCTTAACGACGTTGTTTTGACAACGGGTTGGACTTGGAATGCGCCTACAACCAACGTTGGCGTCGTCGGTTCTCGTGCATTTGCGGCAACCTTTACGCCGAACGACACCGACAACTACGATATGGTTGAACTGGAATTGATCGTAACCATCGAGAAGGCTACGCCCGCTTACACTGTTCCTACCGGACTGACTGCGACCTATGGCGATACGCTTAACGGCGTTGTTTTGACGTCAGGTTGGACTTGGAATGCGCCCGCATCGAGAGTAGGCATGGTCGGCAATAATCAATTTGCCGCGACCTTTACGCCGAACGATACAGATAATTACGAAACGGTCCAAGATAACGTCATCGTCACCGTCAATGCAAAAGCGGTCACGCTCGAGTTGTACGTTGACGGAGTGATCGTTACCGAAGCAACGTCGATTATCTATGACGGACAAGAACACACGTTCGTGGTTAAGGCGATCGGAGCAAACGACGAAGTCATCACGATCGGTGCAGAGACCCAAACCGACGTGTTCTCTTCGACCGAGTTTATCGTTTACGCACAAAACCTTGCCGCAGACGGTTCCGAATACGAAAACTACGTTTTGGATAACGACTATAACGTTCCGGACTATGCTATCGAGGCAAAAGCGATCACGATCACTGCGGACGACAAATCTTCGGTATATGGTGAATCAATTGTAGGTCTGACTGCGCAAATCACCGACGGAAACGGCGTCTACGTGTTGCCCGATGAAGATAGCGAAGTGTTTGTTTTGACCAGGGAACAAGGCGTAAATGCGGGCGAGTACGTTATTACGGTAAACGTTGTCGGCAACAGTAATTATATTGTAACTCCCGTAAACGGCATATACACGATCAACCAAAAAGCCGTTACCGTTACGCCTGATAATAAGACTATCACCTATGGCGATGACGAAGCGACTTTGACGTACAAAGCTACCGGACTTGTCGGAGAAGAGACCTTGACGGGTATTACTCTTACGAGAGAAGAAGGTAACAATGTCGGTACTTACGTCATCACGGCAACACACGACGATGCGTTAGACGGCAACTATGCCGTTACCATTACCGGTACGGGCGTTTATACCATCCAAAAGAAAGTTAATACCATCAATACGGATAACGTCGTTAAGGAGTATACTTATAACGGAACTAACTTTACGGTTGACGGTGCTACGGCTTTGGGCGACGGCGAAATTTCTTACGAAAACAACGTCGTAAAAGAAGCGGGTAAGCATACCGTTGTCGTTAAAGTCACCGAAGGGACGAACTATCTCGCCGCTGAAACGACAATCGACGTTTTTGTTAAAGAAACGGCACCCATTTTGAACGATGAAAGCGGCACGAATACGCACGGTAAAATCATTTCGGTCGAAAACGCCCAAGCAGGCACGAGTATGACGGAGATATTCAAGAATGCAAAAGATGACGAGAGCGAAAGCAAGGAAATAAAGGCGTTTATCGGTTCGACGATCGTAGTGTTTGACGAAGCCGCGATTGAAGAAATTTCGGCGGCAGAAGAAGAAGTCGAATTGGTACTGAACGTGACCTACGTTGAAGAAGAACAAGCGATTACGCCGGAAAACTTTAAGGATGCAGAAGTAATCGTCAGAGTTTCTCTCAGTAACGGTGTGACGTTTGCAAGTGGTAAAGCGACCATTACCCTCGATTACGATAAAGAGATTCCGAAAGGAAAAATCGTGAAAGTGTATTACGTCGATCAAGATGGTAATCGTATAGATATGAACGCCACGTTTGTCGATGGAAAAATTGTCTTCGAGACCAATCACTTCTCCGATTATATCGTTGTTATCGAAGACGTGAACTTCAATATCGGCTGGATATCCTTTATCTTCGGAATGATCGTTCTTCTCTATTTTGCCGCGTTCATTGTACTGACAAAAGTATTCGGCAAGAATAGAAAGCTCCTCTGCTACATCGGACTTGCGGCTTCCGCGGCTGTTATTGTTGCGGCGATCGTCATCGTTGCCGTGATGCCGGGCGTAATTTCTGCGCTCAGTTTCGGACTTTGTGCCATCGACGCTTTACTGTTCATCCTTTACGGACCCGGTAAGGACGTAAAGAAGGACAAAACGACGTCGAAGAAGAAAAAGAGGAAGAAATAACCTTAAAAGAGACCCTTGCCATGGCGGCGACCGCTCACCGTAGCGAAAAGATCACCAAGGCTTACGTTAAGGCGTATCTTACGGAAAAGTATCCTGACTCCATTAAACTCAACGCTCGCGGAAACTTCACCAAGACGGGCCTGCCCCTTGCCGATACGCACTTCGTGAAGGCGGAGAACGGAAAGGACGTTTGCTTCATCTACGTCTACGAGACCGAAGGCGCGACGATGCTCCTTCTCAAGACGAAGGATGAGCTTGGCGAAGAACTCGCTAAAGACTACGAGACCGTACGTAAGAGTGCTTTCCCGAAGGCAAAAGACAGATGGTACTCGGTAGTCATCGACGACAGCATTACCGACGAAGAGGTCAAGGACATGATCGATCGCACGATTGCTGTCTACACCGGCGCAAAGGTCCAAAAGAAAACTTTTGCTCCGATTAAGACAGTCAAACAAGTGACGGTAGCGGAAGCGATCAAAATGATCGAAGACGAAGTCGCGGCAAGCGCCATTATCGTGGAAAGCAGAGGTGCCAAAGCCACCGGCAAGAAAGGTATCATCAACGTAGATACTTTGTCGGCGAATTTCGAGACAGGTGAAACGGTCACCATCGAACGCTTGAAAGAGAAAAAACTTATTCCGATTTCCATCGGTCAAGTGAAGTTGCTTGCGCGTGGCAAACTGGATAAAGTCCTGCACGTAGAACTGCAAGACTATTCCATCGAAGCCGTTAAGATGGTCATCGCCACCGGCGGAACCGTCAAGAAAGTGTAATCGGAAACGAAGCGATAATAACCATATCAATGAGGTGTTGCAACTGCGGCACCTCATTTTTCTTATTACTCTTAACAGTAACCACTACCATTTGAAAGGGTATTATAAACGTTTTCAAACAGCATAAAAATAGCCGAGAGCGCATAATCACTCCCGGCTTCGACTTTACATGACAGCTTCTTTATCCGGTATGTAGATACAGTTATCTACTTTTACGGCTTTATAGTCGGTGCCGTTTACTTCGTATGGGACGTAATCGGGTTTACCTTTTTGTGTTGCCCGAAGAATGACGTTCTCTTTGTCATATTCCACACGATCCATATTCCCGTCAAGGAAGTTACCGTCTTTTGATACTTCAAGAACATTGATTCCTTTATCTCGGACAAACACACTGAACTGCCATAGCTTTTCAAACTTGCCGAAGCAATCCATAATGAAAGAAAAGTCTTCTTTTTGATAGTACCCTGCAATTCTGAAGTAATTGTTTTCCATATATAAGAATCTCCTTTGATTATTTGTAATAATTTTGTTTTCGCTATTGGATGCAACGTTACGTTGCCTCCTTTATGCTATTTGTTTTAATTGTTTTCTGGCGTAAGGAAGCCATTTTTTATTGATAAAGTTCATTGTTTCATCATCCGGACGTTTGTTGTTATCCCCGTGGCATTGTAATAACTTCTTTTCTTTGGGAGAATATTCCAACGTTACGTAAGGCGTTTGGGGATTATCTTTTGTCCGGACGAAAAATATCAAACTGTCTTCCCGGACAAACCTTTGATCATAGTTCATACTCCCGACACAGTGATGAAGTTTCTCACCTTCAATTCGTAAATCATTCGGGCTTTGAGCGATTACGACTATGTAATTTGCCTTCTTGTCATATTGCATACCGATATACTTCTGCGCGACTTCAAGGAATTTGGCATAGAAATCTTTTCTCAGCTTTGCGTCTTCTCTTGCTTTGGCAGCTTTGCATTCGTCTATCCGTATATCGTGCCATCTCATAAAGTCATGAGGAAATCTGTTTTTCGGTTCTGTCATATCCAGCTTCAAATATAGGCAAGCGTCCAGATAATCACCATACAGACCGTAGGTTATATTCTTTTGTGCGCAGTAGGTAAAGAAAGGTCGGAGATCCTGTCCGAAAACTTCTCGTATGTGTGCGGCACCTTTGCCGGTATCGAATTTCTTCTTTAACCGCAGGTATCTTTCCGTTTCATCAAGGGGAGTATTCTCTTTATACGATTTAATTATGGTTTCTACATAATACCCCCGCATTTTTATTTCGTCTTTGTTTCGAAACAGCCACTTGCGAAAAGCCATGTCTTTATGGGCTCTTTGTAAAAGCATTTTACTGATTGCATATCCCTGTAAACCCATTTTTACAAAGTATTCGGCTTCCGGATATTTCCGATACATACGAAGGTATTTCAGAATGTCAACGTACCCGTACTTGTCGGCAGCGCTGTACTTGAACTCCGGGAACTTCAGGGCATATTCCGGATTGATTACCAGAGCGTAGGGATCAAACGTATTGTCATTTTGATATCCCCAATCGTAGCCCTCATACCATTTCTTTTCTCTGGTTATTCCCTCACTTTTGGGGGGAATAATTTGATAGTGATCCATTGACTCGACGATAGCGATTTTATATCCTTTATCGACGAGTTTTGCGACGTAAATATCCGCTACATGATAGGGATAACCAACCATCGGAACACGTTCAGGAAGTCCACAATCTCTACCGGTTAAAGTAAGGTCGATAGCTTCCGAAACCTTCCTTGCATTCTCCCCGAATATTTCATAGAAATCACCTACACGAAGAGCAACGATACAGTCCGGATATTTGTCTTGAAACGACATATATTGTTGATATAATGGGCTGCCTTTCAGTTTCTCGATTTCGTTTGTTTCGGTTTCCGTAATATCTTCTACAGTTTCCTGTTCTTCCTCTTTCGTTTCTTCTTCCGCAAGGTCGAATAATGAGAATTGGACAGGTCCTTCAGGCTTTTTAGAAGCGGTTTTAACGGGTGTTTGTTCCGGCGTAATGGGTTTGGGCTTAGCGGCTTTATATTCCGTTCCATCTTGGTTTAGCAGCGTTTCTTCTATGCTATCTTCCTCGAAGTAATGAACCGCCCAACCATAGATGGTTTCGTTGTCCATGCAGGCACTTGTTGCACCTTTCGGTGCTTGTTCTTTTGCTTGGTCGCAAGCATATTTCATAAAGCCGGAGAGAGTCTTTTTATTGATTAGCTGCTTGCCGTCTTTCTCGATCCGGACGCCGTTATTTATCTTCTCTGCGAGAAGGTCACCGGCGTTTTCTTTCAGGAAAGCAAGAATGACTTCTTCCTGCTTATTGACTGCTTTTAAGTTTAATTCTTTCATTTGGTATATACCTCCTTTTTGATAAATAAAAACAGACAGGATAACCTGTCTGCCTTTTAATAATTCTGTTGATTGTTATAAAGCTATTTTAGCTTTGTTAAGCACTTCTCCATCAGAAATTCTTTGATTTGCGGATCGTCCGTTTCGTAATATTGAATCAAAAGTTTTTTGTATTCCGAAACAAGTTCCGCCGGAATAACCACAATTCCCATACCGCGGCTTACAAGATAATGATTGGCAAAGATCACTGCCGTTCGTTTGTTTCCATCCAAGAAGAGTTGTTTTTTCATAACGTATAACAACAGTTCAATAGCAACCTCATAGGAAGCCGGTTTAGATAAGATATCGATAAGCTCTTCTCTGATTTGCGTTTCAAACGGAAGCGGTGGAATGTATTTCGATCCGCCGATGGTAACGGGTATGCTACGAAGTTTTCCGGCAGTGTAAGAAAAGCCTTCTTCTACGATTTCATTGATTTGGCAAAGCACTGCATAATTGGTCGGATAGGTAATAACGCCTTCGCCCAAGATAAACTCCCATGCGTGCTTTAAGTTGACGACTTTTGAAATATCGGAAGCGGTCATATCTTTTACCAAACCACCGTTTACGATCGTTTCCGTATCGGAATATGTGGTTGCCACACCTTCCAACATTGCTTGTTTATAAATTGAATCGACAAGGTTTCTTCTGGCAAGGTCAATGTTAAGTTTAACGGAGTCATCTAACTCTGTAGACGAGTATTGCATAGCGCCCAGCTCTTTTTGAATCTCTTTCAATCTTTTCTTATACTGCTTAACAAGCTGGTTGTTTTCGAGAATGATGTTATAAAGTTCTTGCGTGTATTCTCCAACGTATTTCGTTTGATTGATACCGTCCTCACGGAAATGAACGTAAATGTATTTCTTCGCGTCCCTTTCTCTTATCTCAACGGAACCATAGGTTATTTTCCCGATTCTCGACTTTAACAATTCCTGTTCATGTAACAAAGAAGCTAAATTATTCATATTATTCTCCTTGTGTGAAACAATACTTTCTTTTTGTTTCACATATATGATAGCACACCTTTTTGAATATGTGAAGTAATTTTTGTATTTTGTTTCACATATTTTGTATTAAAAGGGAAGTCCCCTCCAAATTCCTTGCTGTACTTCTTGTTTGGTTATCGGGTAGATATGATATACCTTTCTTCGCTTGAAGTGCTGTTGGAATGTGACGTAACGCTTTTTGATTTCGTTTGCTACTCGAAAGCTACTTGAACTCATTTTTCATGATAGTAGAAGCTGAAATCAGTTCCCATCCTTTTGACCTATCTAAATCAATGTTGTTGCGAATAAAGTCCTCTTTTGTCGGGATATCATCGCTCATTTTAATGCCAAAAAACATAACAATAAATTGAAATACTTAAATAATAGCAAAAGCAAATACTTTTATCAATAAAAAACCTAAACCAAACTTTATGGGTTCGATTTAGGTTTTACTTGGCGGAGTGGGTGGGATTCGAACCCACGTGACGATTGCTCGTCAAACGCATTTCGAGTGCGCCCCGTTATGACCGCTTCGATACCACTCCTTAGTGCGTTACGCTGGCAATTATATACTTTTTTTGTTTTTTTGTCAATGTTTTTCCCTCTTCGGTTGCTTATTATTTTTAAAATTGACGGCAAAGTAGGATTATTTGCTTTTTTTATAGTGCTTTTTTAGTTGCCACACAAAAAAAATTGTCCTATAATAAAATAAATATTTTATTTGGACAGGTGATTTCAATGAAAAAAAACGTGATGGACATACTTCGTGAAAGAGGGTTTATTAAACAGACCGTTTATGAAGATGAGCTCTATGAACTTTTAGGAAAGGAGTCCGTGCCGTTTTATATCGGTTTTGACCCGACGGCGGATAGCTTACACGTCGGACATTTTCTTGCCCTCATGGCAATGAGTCATATGCAAAAAGCCGGACATAAGCCCATCGTCCTTATCGGCGGCGGCACCGCTATGGTCGGCGATCCCTCCGGCAGAACGGATATGCGTAGTATGATGACCAAAGAGCAGATTGCTCATAACTGTGAGTGCTTTAAAAAGCAAATGAGTAAATTCTTCAGCTTCGAGGGAGAAAACGCTGCCGTTATGGTCAACAATGCCGACTGGCTTCTCGGTCTCAATTATATCGACTTTTTACGCGAAGTCGGCGCGCATTTTTCCGTTAACAGAATGCTCACGGCGGAGTGCTTTAAGCAGCGTCTTGAAAGGGGTTTATCTTTCCTTGAATTTAACTATATGCTCATGCAGAGCTATGACTTTTTGGTGCTTTGCCGAAAATACGGTTGCTTGCTCGAATGCGGCGGTGACGACCAGTGGTCCAACATCCTCGCCGGCGCCGACCTCATCCGTAGAAAAGAGGGTAAGAGCGCATTTGCTATGACTTTTGAATTGCTAACAACCAGCGAAGGTAAGAAAATGGGTAAAACCCAAAAAGGCGCGGTATGGCTTGACGCCAACAAAACGACGCCTTATGAATTTTTCCAATATTTCCGTAACGTCGACGACGCGGACGTCAATAAATGTATGCGCTTCTTGACCTTTATGGAAATGGATGAGATCAACGCTTTGACGCAGTACAAAGATGAGAGAATGAACGCGGCAAAAGAGCGTCTTGCATACGAAGTAACTAAAATTGTTCACGGCGAGGAAGAAGCCCAAAAAGCCCTCAGCCAGGCGCGCGGTGCGTTCGGCGGAAATGCCGAAGAAATGCCCACGGTGAAGATTGATCTTGTCGCAAACAAGAATATCATTGATTTATTGGTTGCAACGGGTCTGGTGAAGAGCAAAGGCGAGGCAAAGAGGCTCATCGACGGCGGCGGCGTAAAGGTCGGCGACGAGACCGTATCCGGTTACGGCTACGATTTGTCCGACAGTGCCATTGCCAACGGATTTATTCTCCACAAAGGGAAAAAGGTCCACCTTCGCGTTCAACCGGAATAATGCGTTTTTTGACGATAGATGGCGAATCACAGGCAACGATAGAGATAAAGAAATCGGTCTTTATCTGCCACATCGCTCCTATCAACAACTACGACGAGGGCCTGACCTACGTAAAGAACGTTGCGAGTAGATATACCGACGCCAGGCACAACTGTTATTCCTTCTTAACGCGCGACGGCGGACAGAAGTTTTCCGACAACGGTGAACCGCAGGGGACTGCCGGCGTACCGATGACGGAAGTAATAAAAAAACGCGGTATTACCGACGTTGCCTGCGTGGTGACAAGGTATTTCGGCGGAATAAAACTTGGCACGGGAGGACTGGCGGCAGCCTATTCCCAGGCAGTAAAAGAGGCCATCGACCACTCCGTGATAGTGGAAAAAGCGGAGAGCATACTAAGAACGGTCACCATGGGGTATAACGAGTATCAATCCATGCTCCACGCCGTGGAAACGTTCGGAGCGACGGTGGAACCGCCCCTATACGACCAAGAAGTCACGTTAAAGTTCTTTTACCCGGTAGAAAGGGACGAGGAGTGGCAAGAAAAAGAAAGACAGTTATTCGGCGGCAAAGTGCGAACGACGGTCGCCGGAACCGATTATAAAATTTATAAAAATAACGATTGAAAACAGCTGGGAGGTTATGTTATGAAAATTACGCTAACGCAAAACAAAAAGGAAAAGCCCGATTTCGGTAAATTGGGTTTCGGTAAATATTTTACCGATCACATGCTTATGATGACCTATTCGGATGGCAAATGGAACGAGCCGGAAATTCTTCCTTACGCTCCCATCGCCATGGATCCCTGCACCAACGTACTTCATTACGGACAGGGTATCTTCGAGGGTATGAAAGCCTACAAAACGCCGGAAGGTAAAATCACCATGTTCCGTGCTTATGACAACTTGAGACGTCTTAACAAATCGGCTGATCGTCTCTGCATGCCGAACGTCGATATCGAATTGGTCATGGACGGTCTGAAACAGCTCCTTATCATCGACCAGGATTGGATACCCACTGCACCCGGTACGGCACTCTATATTCGTCCTTTTATGATCGCCAACGATAAAGCCCTCGGCGTCCATGCCGCCCATAACTATATCTTCTTTATCATTCTTTCTCCCGTCGGTAGCTACTATGCTCACGGTCTGCAACCGACAAAGATCCTCGTCGAAGAGGAAATGGTCCGCGCTCCCTTAGGAGGAACGGGCGAATGCAAATGTATGGGTAACTACGCCGCCAGCCTTTTTGCCGGCGAAATGGCTAACAAAAAAGGGTACGATCAGGTCCTCTGGTTGGACGGCAAAGAACATAAATACGTAGAAGAAGTCGGCGCGATGAACATTTTCTTCGTCATCGACGGCGTCGTCATCACCCCGGCTCTCGTCGGCTCCATCTTGCACGGCGTTACCAGAAGAAGCGTCGTCGAAGTGCTGCAAAAAGACGGCTACAAAGTGGAAGAGAGACGTATCTCTACCGATGAGATCGTCGAAGCGCAAAAAGCAGGTAAACTGAACGAGGTATTCGGCTCCGGAACGGCCGCCGTTATTTCCCCCGTCGGCGTCCTCAATTTCCGCGGAGAGGATATGATCATCAACAACAACGAAATGGGACCGATCTCCCGTCACGCCTACGACCGTATTACCTCCATTCAGAACGGCACCGCTCCGGATGAATTCGGTTGGGTCGTTCACGTAAACTAATATAGATGAAAAACTTTTTACTGATACCTAACTTTAAACGTAATTCCCTCCCTTTCGTAGAGAGGGCAATTACTTTTTTACGCCAAAACGGATGCAACGCCTTTTGCCGTAAATCGGACGAAGGGGCGTTCGACGCTACGGTCTGCAATGACTTGAACGCGATCGACTGCATCCTCGTTTTCGGTGGAGACGGTACCATGTTGAAAGCCATAAAAAAATATCTACCCTATAAAAAACCCTTTGCCGGTATCAATACCGGCAGGGTGGGGTACCTGTCCGATATCGACCCCGAAAAGGTGGAAGAAGCCCTCGGTAACATCTTCACGTCCGATTACTCGACGGAGGAAAGGGCGACTTTGCGCGTGCAAACGAAAGAGGAGTCCTTCCTCGGCGTCAACGAAGCCGTCGTACATCGTTCTTCCGCGCACGTTTTGGGCGTGGAAATCGGTGTGAACGGTCAGCGGATAGAACCGGTACGCGCAGATGGAATACTGGTTGCAACCGCGACGGGATCCACCGCGTATAACCTTTCTGCCGGCGGACCCATTCTTATGCCGACGTCAAAAAATATGGTCGTGACGCCCATTTGCGCCCATTCGCTCAGCGCCCGTCCCATCGTCATCGGCGGCGAAGACAAAATCTCGCTCACCGTTTGTAGCAGCGACGAACCGGCCTTTATCAACGTCGACGGCGATAACGTCGGATCACTAAAGCAAGATCAATCGATCGAAATTTTTATCGGAGAAGAAACCTTTACCTTGCTTCGTTTGTCGGAAGGGAGTTTTTTCACCGTTTTGAGAAATAAACTTTCTACTTGGGAACAATGAAAAAAAAGCCGATCAGGTATCGTATGGACAATTCGGCGACCATCTATCCGATGGTCGCAACTAAGAATGCCCAGAGCCTTTTTGGTTTAAGCGCGGAATTGTCCGAGCCTATCGAAAAAGAGACCTTTCTCTCCGCAATTGAACTTTCTTTTAAACGATATCCTTTCTATAAAGTACGCATTCGTAACGGTTTTTTTCGTCCCTATTTTGAAGAAAACAACAAGCCCTATATTCTGCTAGGAAACAGAAATTTTTTACTGGAGCCGGTTTCCTTTAAAGATAACAACGACTATCCCTTTGCAACGGAAATCGTAAAAAACAGAGTTTATATGTCCTTTTTCCATGCCCTGTGCGATGCAACCGGTGCAATGGAGTTTTTGAAAACTGTTCTGCACACCTATCTGAAATTGCTAAATAAACCAATCGAGGATAACGGCGTCAGGACCTGTGAGAGCGCGTGGAAAAACAAAGAGGCGGAGGATCCTTTTGAGAGGTACTACAAAAGATTCCCTCTCATTTCCGGCGCAAAGAATATGGCGGGCGGCTATGCCTACGGCGTAAAGGAAGAACTGCTAAGTAATAACCGCTTTGAGAGCAATAAAGTGCTATGCAAAACGGCCGAACTATTACAAGCGGCGCGGAAATATAATTGTACAATGACCGTCTTTGTCGCTGCGCTCCTTGCACGAGCCGTTTTTCTCGCCCACGACAGCGAACCGCGTAAATATAATTACGTCTTTTTTATCCCCGTCAATTACAGAAAATTTTTCCCGTCGGATTCTTTACGCAACTTTACCGGCTTTGCCAGATGCGTCGTCCCGAAAGAAAAGGATTTTTCATTGGAAACGCTCATCTCCGTTATCGGCGCGGAAATGAAAAAACAAATGGAAAAAGAAGAATTGCACCGCAAATTATCTTTTTCTTCCTTGATGAGCAAAAACCCATTGATGAGAGTTCTGCCGTTTATAATAAAGAGAAGGATTTCTTTATGGGGTAGGGGACTTGGCAAGATGCCCCGTCAAACGATGATTATCTCCAATATCGGTCGGGTGGATTTCCCCTCGACGGAGGACGTCACCGGACTCACCTTTTTTGTCAATTGCAACGCGCGTACGCCGGAAAACGTCGGCATCCTTTCTTATAAAGATCAAACGACAATCGCCTTTTTGCGTAAGATCGTTTCCGAAGAAACGGAAAAAACATTTCACCGTCTTCTATCCGAATTCATTCCTTGCGAGCTTGTTAAAGAGTATAAATAATAATTTCTGTCCATACTTTATACTAATAAGGTTATGGATATTTTTTTGCCCGTTCTCCGGTTCGTCACCCAATATATCTTCCCGCCCGTCATCGGCGGACTCATCGGTCTTTTTACCAATTGGCTTGCGCTGCAAATGTTATTCCACCCCTATAAACCGATCTATTTAGGGAAAATAAGACTGCCGCTGACTCCCGGTATCATTCCTAAAAGAAAGGCGGGACTGGCTCGCGCCATCGGCAAAGCAGTCGCAGAAGAAGTGCTGACGGAAAAGGAACTGACGGAGGTGTTTCGTTCGCCCGGCATGAAAGAAAAGTTTGTTGGCGCAGTTCTGAACCTTTTATACGACGGCCCCGCTTTGTCTTATTTTACCGTAGATACCCATCTTATGACGACTTTCAGCGAGTCGATCGCCGACAGGATTGTTCATGCGGCAATACGTAGCGATATAGAGAGTTTATTGTCTACTTGCGGCTTAGACGCTATTAAAGCGCACGTGAATAACCCACTGCTTTCCCTCGTTATCAATGATAAATTATTGTCGAGTATAGGGAAAGAGATTGCCACTGCCCTGAAAAAATACCTCTATCAAAACGGAAAAGAAATGCTCGCGCCAAAAATAGAGGAGGAATTAAACAGCCTGACGCAGAAAAACGGCGGAGAATTACTGACGGAATTGCAATTAACGCAGGAAAAAGTAAAAGAAATATTGATCGAACTTTACGATAGTTTTACTGCCGGTGGACTGAAAAAACTCCTCGACCCCGGCGACGTTGCCACTGTTATTGAAAACAAGATAAACGAAATGGATATAAAGCAAATCGCAGAACTCACTTTTAGAATCATGAACAAAGAGATGAAAGCAGTCATTCTCCTAGGGGGACTGCTCGGCGCATTGATCGGTGTTATTAATATTTTTATTTGAATTTAGGTATCTAATAAGGAAAAAAGAAGCCGCAGAAGAGGAAGCAAAAGTAATAGCAGAAGAAGAAAAGAATAATTTAAAGAATAGAAAAGATTAATAAATTATAAATGGGGAAAGTCCGATCGGGCTTTCTCTTCTTTTATAATGTAAACAGCACGACAGAGCAAACGCCGATGATAAACCCGACCAGTTGTAATGGACGGAGCTTTTCTTTAAAGATAAAGCGTGCGAGTAAGAAAGCCAAAAGGAGACTTCCGGCAGAGTTGATGGAGTTGAGCAGGGCGACGGGGATGGTGCCGTTTGCCGCAAGGACCATGTAGCAGAGGTTTGTAGCTCCGTTGAGGAGTCCTAAGATAACGGCGCACCACCAGCCGCGTTTTAACGACGGGAGCGTTGCTCCCGTTTTCCGGTTGTTTATCAAAGTGAGGGTGAGGTTGACGATAATGACCACTGCCATTGCGTAGGTCATGAATTCAAAGCGATGTCCGCCGCCGGTCAGTTTTTGTTGCATGGTGGAGCAGATAATACATAGGGCGTTTCCGCAAAAACTGAGCATGGCGAATACGAGCCAAAGTATTTTTTGCTTTTTGTCGGTAGAGGATGCCGATTTGTCGGCAGGATTATAGTTGACTAAAAAGAGGGCGACAAGCAGTAGACCCAGTCCTATCCAGAACGGAACGCCCACGCTGTCATGGTAATAAATAACACCGAACAAAATGGGTACGAGTAGGGAGTAAGAAAGGAGCAGAGAGGTCAATGAAACGGACCCTACTTTTAGTGCTTTTATCTGGAAAATGTATCCGATACAGTATGCGCCGCCAAAAAGCAGTCCGTACAGTAACGTCGTGTCGTCGTAGGAAAAACGGAATTGTCCGTAAATAGCATAAAACAGTAATACGGTCGCGCCGATAAGTAAAGTGCATAAATAGGGGTCGGCGTTCTTTTGTCTACGGTTGTAGAGAGAAGAAAAGATGAATTGCGAGGAGTTCATCGACACGTATAATACCAAGAATAAATAATCCATATTTTTACCTTGCATATAAGTATACTGTGTCAATGGAAAAAAGACAACGTTTTTACCGCTGTTGGTCAGGCAAAATGATGATTTTAAAAGAGGTTCAGTTTATCGTATATTTCGCACAGATTCATTATTTGATTTCTCTTTCGCGCGTGCCATGCGATAACAACGTTTTTGTTGACGTTAAAGTATAGACCCTGACCGAAAGCACCGGTAATGGAGTACCCATATTTACTCAGCCGGCGAACGCCGTAACCGTAGTGGGCGTCGTTCTCCCTGTTTACCGAGGCGGTCAGCCCCATGTTTATCCATTCTTCGGAAATGTACCTGACGCCGTTATATACCCCTTTATGGAGCCAAAGCCATCCCAGTTTAACGTAATCTTCGGTGCGGAGCATCAGTCCCGTTCCGCCCATGATATGCCCGTTTGGGTCTTTCAGCCAGGCGTAGTTGACGAATCCCATGGGCGCAAAAAGATTTTGCGAAAGGAAACACAAAAGGTCCATTTTACATAACTTCTCGGCGAGGCGAGCAAGGATGTAATAATTGCCGTCGGAGTAATGAAAAACCGTCCCCGGAGTGTGGACGATGGGCAGAGAAAAAACTGCGGTGAGGTTTTCTCGTCCGCTCCAAGCGTCTATGCCGTCGTCAAAGTCGGAGTTGCCGGCATCGAAGCCTTCCTGTACGTCGGTACCGGGACGGTGATGTAGTAGGTGGTCAATCGTTACCTCATACCACCCTTTATCGACGTTTTCCGGAAAGTACTCTCCCAGGTAATCGGCGATTTTGTCTTGGGGAGAAAAGAGCTTTTTGTCGTATAAAAGCCCCAGCGCGAGGGCGACCGTACTTTTGGAAACGGAATGGCAGGGGTAGGGTGGATGCGCTTTTACGATTTGCCTTGTCGAAATGAACTGTTTGCCGTCCTTTTCCGTCATACATACCACTCTGAAAATGTTGCGCGTCATTCCCAGCATCTTTGCCGTAAATACGAATTTGCGTAATAAATCCATTTTTATTCCTCTCCGATATTATAATAAACCGATTTTATGGAGCAGAAAACAAACGCTGAGCGCCTTTGAACTGCGTTGCGAATGCCACGCGACGACGAACTTTTTATTGCGGTCGATAAAGATACCCTGACCGTTCATTCCGGTTATGGTAAAGACATCTTTGCCGTGACTGCGGATGCCGAAGCCGTAATTGTCCTTTTTTGTGTCGTTCGTTTTTGTGCAGAAGTCAATCCACTTTTCGGAAAGATACCTTTTACCGTCGTATACGCCTTTGTTTAAAATAAGCGAGCCGACCTTAAGCATATCTTCGGTGCGAAGAAAAAGGCCCGTTCCGCCAAGAAGGTGTCCGTAATGATCTTTTGCCCAGCTGTTATAATAGAAGCCGGTCGGGATAAAAAAGTTTTTATTTAGGTATTCTTCCGCGGTAACGCCGCTGACCTTTTCAAAGACTCTGGCAAGAATATAGTAGTTCCCGTCAGAATAGTTCCAGCTTTCTCCCGTTTTCCCGATGATAGGGGATGAGAAAAGGGCGGTCAGCACTTCTCCCGTCGGCGCCTGTTCGATATCGAGGTCTATACCGTCCCTTGCTCCCGTCTTGTGTCGGAACAAATCGGCGAGGGTAACGTCGAACCATTTTTTATCGACGTCAGCAGGAAAGTACTCCTTCAGATATTTTGCGACGGGATCGCCAGGGAAAAGCATGCCTTTGTCGAACAGAAAGCCGCAAGCGAGCGCGACGATCGATTTACTGACCGAGTAGCATGGGTGCGCCATATTTTTTTGTCTACCGAAACGGTACTTCAGTTTAACGTCCGGTTTTCCGGCGCGCTCATCATCGCATCCGATGGCGACCCAGCTATTTGCTATCGGGTGCATCCGAAGGAAAAAATGCAACAAACGGATGGGGTTTTTCATACGTAGAGTATACCACTTGCCGAGGAGAATTGCAATAGTACGGTTGACACAAATAAACGGGAAATAAATGGGTAATATAAGATATAAAAGAATAATAAATGTCGAATAATGTAAAAAAGTTTGACAAAAGAACGGGCTTTTTTATACTTTATTTGTTGACCTGTTCAACATAAGAGGTGAAAGATGTTTAAGATTATCAAAGAAAAGATCAGCATTGTGCTATCAAAATCGCCGGAAAAATTTATCCTTGCGGCAATACTGTTAATCAATATTCTGTTCTGGGTGATTGCGGCGGCAATAATCAGCTCCCTTTCGCTGACCGGGACGGAGAAGATGGGCTTTGGAGAGGCGGCGCTCTATACCGTAATGATGATCTTGACGCAGGGTGTATCTCCTACGTCGTAGAGGATATCGGAACGGCAGGGGTCGTTACCGTCATTGCCTGTCTTGCGGTCATTATTTTCGGTATGATCTCCTTTACCGGCGCAGTTATCGGTTACATCACGAACTATATCTCCAACTTTATCGAAAACGCCAACGGCGGCAAAAGAAAGGTATATCTTTCCCACCATACCGTTATCATCAACTGGAACTCCAGAGCGTCTGAGATTGTCAACGATATGCTCTACAATAAGCAGCATCAAAAGGTCGTCATTCTGGTCCCATCCGGAAAGGAACAGATCGAAAGAGAATTGAATGAACGTATAGCCGCTACCATTGCTAAGGAAAACGAACAACTTAAAAAGGAAATTGCCGAGTCCGCATGCTCGCGTAAAGGGCATCTTTATCGTAAGGGCAGGCTGAAAAACAATCTGACGATATTAGTCAGAGAAGGGGACGTTTTCTCCACCCAACAGCTCACGGATATCTCCGTTCAAAGGGCGAAAACGATTATTATACTGGGGAACGACACCAACAACGCCGTCTGCAAGTACGAAAAGCTGACCCAAAACGCCGCCATCGACGCCGGCAATCAGTTGACGGTCAAAACACTCATTCAGGTCGCCGAGTTGACGGGCGCGGAAAACTCCTTTAACAATCAAAAAATCGTCGTGGAAACGGATGACGTTTGGACGTCCGATACCGTCAATATGGTGGTAAAAAGTAAACACGTCGCCGGCAAAAATAACATTGTTCCCGTCAGCGTCAACGAGATCTTGGGCATTCTTCTCGCGCAGTTCTCCCTCATGCCCGAACTGAATTTAGCGTACGTAGAACTGCTCTCCAATAAAGGTGTCACCTTCTACGCCGAAAAGACGCAGTATGAAAAGGAAGAAGATTACGTAAAAGACTGCCTTATGCACAGTAAACACATGATCCCGCTGACCACCATGAAGGACGGGGATACCTTATACGGCTATTACGCCGCTGAAAAGGAAAACGACGCCTTTGAGTACGACGCCAAAGCCACTTATTCTACCGATCTGGAAGTCAAGATCAATAAGAGTTTCTGGTTCGACCAAAAGAACATCATCATCTTAGGACACAACAGCAAGTTGCAACACATCATGGACGGATTTGATAGTTTCCGTAACGAGTGGAGCCTTCCGAATAAAAAGGACATCATTAATATTATCGCCATCGACGATAAAGCTCACCTGGAAAAGATGAACTACTACAACGATTACCCCTACGTTAAAAAGGTGGTTGAAGCCAATATTTTCGACCGCGAAAAGATTTGCTCTACGATAGAAAAATTCGTCGACGCCAACAAAAACGATACCAGTATCCTGGTGCTTTCGGATGACAGCGTCCCTTCGGACGAGATCGACGCGGACGTCATAACCAACCTGATTTACATCCGCGATATCATCATGCGTAAAAAGGAAGCGGACCCGGAATTCGACGAGAATAGCATCGACGTCGTCGTCGAGATCATCAATCCCAAACACTACGACGTTATCAAAAATTACAACATAAAAAATATCGTCATCAGCAACCGGTATATCAGTAAGATTATCGGACAGTTGGGAGAAAAGGACGTACTGTATAATTTCTATAACGATATTCTGAGATACGACGACGATAACAGTTCTTTCCAAAGTAAAGAGTTGTATATAAAAGAAGCCAGAAAGTTCTTCCGGTCTATCCCGCCTAAATGTAAAGTCTATGACCTCGTTCGCGCCGTTTACAACGCGATGTACGACGAAAGTATGCCGCCGGAAGAGCGCAATCACACCATCCTGCTCGGCTACGTCAAGCCCACGGGCGAGATACACCTCTTTGGCGGCGATCAACAGAATACCGAAGTCGAACTGTCCAAGAACGACAAACTGATCGTCTTTACCAACCATTAATTCTTAAATAATCACTCAAAAAGAAAAGAGGCTGCGATGCAGCCTCTTTTTTAAATTATTCGTTTCATTTCTGTCTTCCCACAGTCGTATTATCGTGCTTTCTGTCGGCGAGTTCGGGGACGGGATTGGGAGAGGACTCCTGTCTGTAATCAGTTTTGTTTTTTGCAAGATATCTCTCTATGACTTCGTGAGAAGGAACGTTTTCGCCGTCACCGCAGATGTTCCCCTGGTAGACGAAGAAGTCAGCGCCGTTATTTACGTCCGAAACGTTTTTGTAGTCTTCTCGTTCCGTCGTCTCCCATACGGTATTTGCAAGAACGTTGCGGATATATTCTTTTTGAGAGGAGAAGGCGAGTAGATCGGGGAATTCTCCGCCCGGAATGACCTGTTGCCATTCTTTATTTTCATATTGTTTCAGCAAATCTTTTGCCATATGCAGGTGACTGATCTCGGTAATGAGGAAGTCCTCCCACACTTTTTTGACGTGCGGATCGGATTCGCCGACGTAACAGGAATAGTATAAATAACACTCGGTGTATTCGTGCATAAGCAGGTTTTCGTACCAAGTGGCGTTAACGTCCAGTAACGAGCCGTAGCCGGTAACGTGTTGTTCCTCGATCATGGCGATCTCCTGATACAGTTCTCGCCCGAGGTCGGACGTGTAGAATCCGGCTTGATTCATATAGTAGTTCATCGTCTGCTGTTCGGCAGCGGTGATGATATTGACGTTGAGCTTGGTCGCAAGGTCGCAGGTATGGTTGTTCCCCGGGCGATATACACCGTCGAGTGGATGCCTGTGTTCGCTGATCGTCGGTCTGCCCGGAGTTATTTCCGTGTAGTTTCCGATCAATTTTTCCGCATGGATACCCTGTTCCATTTCCAGCAGATTGGAAAAGCGGTAGAGGTGATCGAAGTCTTCCAGAAGGGCAAAATCGAGAGCGTGCTTAACGTAAGGATCTTTTTCACGCTTGGCGAGCGCAACGGTCAGGTCAACGGCCAGTTGCTCGTAACTTATTGTCGTTTCCAATACCGTTTCATTGATCGGTTTCAGGCAGGCAATCAGCTTTTGCTGCTGTTGTTCGCTCCTTCTCATAACGGAAAGAGTCCGCCTCACGTCGTTATTTGGACAGGCCCTGAAAAATCTGTGGGAGAAATTGACCGCCTCAAATTCCGTTCCGTTCATCAGTATACATCTCACTTTTGTATATGGATCGATATCGTTCTTATCGTAGGATACGGGATACAGCTTTGACCAGTTCAGGTACCTATCCTCGCATTTTTCCGGTTTTTCGTTGAATGGATTAAAACTCATTTTTCATGCTCCTTATTTCGTTTTAAAAAATTATTGCCCGGAAACGTTGCGTTATACTCCCATAGTATGGTAAAATGAAGTCATGACAAAAACCGTTGTTGTAGGCATGAGCGGCGGCGTGGACAGTAGCGTCGCCGCGGCCTTATTAAAAGAACAGGGATATAACGTTGTCGGTCTCTTTATGCACAATTGGAAAGAAACGACCGGCGAAGGTTGCTGCACGGCGGAAGAGGACTTCACCGACGTCCGTAGCGTCTGTGATAAAATAGGTATCCCTTATTATTCCGTCGATTTTTCGCAGGAGTACTGGAACGACGTTTTTATGCATTTTGTCGACGAGTATAAAAAGGGCAGGACCCCCAATCCGGACGTCCTTTGTAACAGTAAAATAAAGTTCGGCGTCTTCCGCGACCACGCTATGCGTATTGGTGCGGACTACTTAGCGACCGGTCACTATTGCGGTATCGACCATAACGCAAACGGAAAGACCTACCTTCTGCGCGCCCAAGACGAAAATAAGGACCAGACCTATTTTCTCAATCAAGTCACATCTGAACAGCTCTCTAACGTTCTTTTCCCCTTAGCGGACATCCCAAAACCGACCGTTCGACAGCTTGCCGAAAAATACGGTCTTTCTAACGCCAAAAAGAAGGACTCCACCGGCGTGTGCTTTATCGGCGAAAGAAACTTCCGCGCCTTCCTCGCTTCCTACGTCCCTATGAAAGAGGGGGAGATACGTACTCTCGACGAAAAAGTTATCGGCACGCACAAAGGCGTCTACTACTACACCATCGGTCAGCATAAAGGATTCGGCGTGGGCGGTAAACAGGGCGAACAAAACTGCGCCCCCTGGTACGTCATCAAAAAAGACGTTATCAATAACGTCCTCTACGTCCACCAGGGAGAAATCCCCGAACTGTACTCGGATAAATTGACGACCGAGCCTTTCCACTTCATCACCGACCCCGTTCCTTCCGGGACTCGCGTCCTTGCGCGTATTCGCCACCGTCAGCCTCTGCAACCTGCGACCGTCTTTTTTACCGATACGGGCGAGGCGGAAGTCCTTTTCGACACCCCTCAAAGAGCCGTTTGCGGCGGACAGTATTGCGTTCTGTATCAGGATAACGTCTGCATTGGCGGCGGCTGCATTAAATAATTTTTCTTTTCGCCTTTTTATTTCCATGCGCTTGCACGCCTATGTATTCTCGTGTTATAATTTTTATATCTCTAAAAAATTTTCGGAGGAACATAATGAACAAAAGACCCGATTCTATGCAAAGAATTACCACTCCAGAACTCGCCAAAGCCTTCATCGACGAACAAGTCGCCGAGATCAAAGCTCAGGTGGGCGATAAAAAAGTTCTGCTCGCCCTTTCCGGCGGTGTTGACTCTTCCGTCGTTGCCGCTCTTCTTATTAAGGCTATCGGCAAAAACGTTGTCTGCGTGCACGTCAATCATGGTTTATTGAGAAAAGGCGAACCGGAGCAAGTTATTGAAGTTTTCCGCAATCAGATGAACGCTAACCTCATCTACGTCGATGCCGTCGATAGATTTCTCGATAAGCTCGCCGGCGTAGCCGAACCCGAACAAAAACGTAAAATCATTGGCGCGGAATTTATTCGCGTGTTCGAGGAAGAGGCGCGTAAACTGGAAGGTATTGAATTTTTGGCGCAAGGCACCATCTACCCGGATATCATCGAAAGCGAAAAGGGTGTTAAAGCCCACCACAACGTCGGCGGCCTTCCCGAGGATCTCCGCTTTGAACTGGTTGAACCCGTTAAATTCCTCTATAAAGACGAGGTCAGAGTGGTAGGAAAAGAACTGGGACTGCCTGATAAAATGGTCTATCGTCAACCATTCCCCGGACCGGGCTTGGGCGTGCGTTGCCTCGGTGCAATCACCCGTGACAGATTGGAGTGCGTCAGAGAAGCAGACGCTATTTTGCGCGATGAGTTCGATAAAAACGGTCTCGCCGGCAAGGTATGGCAGTACTTCGTTTCCATTCCCGATTTCAAGGCTACCGGCGTAGAAAACGGCGAACGCACCTATCAATATCCCGTCATCATCCGCGCCGTCAATACCGTTGACGCTATGACCGCCACGATAGAAGAAATACCCTATCCCATCCTCAAACACATAACAAGCCGCATTCTTGCCGAAGTCAAAGGCGTCAACCGCGTCGTGTACGACCTGACCCCGAAGCCGAACGGCACCATCGAGTGGGAATAATTTGTTTCTGACAATAGTATAATTGATGAAAAAAAGACTTGGCCGACCGGCCAAGTTTTTTTATATTGAAAAGACTACCGTAATATGGTATATTATTTATAAAGCAACAAAAGGTGGACAAATGACTTTCCCTAAAACCTTTATCGGCAGAACAACGGAATACGCCACAGCTCAAAAACAGGTTTGCGCTCCTTATTTAAGAAGAACTTTTACCCTGCCGGAAAAACGGGATACTATCATACTTACAATTTGCGGATTAGGTTTCTATCATTTATTTATCAACGGAAAAGAAATCACCAAAGGTCTTCTCAGCCCCTATATTTCGCATCCCGATCAATTGGTTTACTGCGATCGGTATGATATTACGCCTTATATCGAGACAGGAAGAAATTGCATTGGCGTATCTCTTGGTTGTGGCGCGTTGAACGCAATCGACGGATTGGAATGGGACGTTAAACAGCAACCATGGCGTAGCGCGCCCAAAGTCGCTCTTATAGTCGAATGCGGCAACGAGGTCCTGTTGGAGTCGGACGAAAGGTTTAAGACGTTCAATTCGCCCTGGTATTATGAGGATTTACGCGCCGGAGAAAGATATGACGCAAGGAAAGAGCCGATAGGTTGGACACTGCCCTCTTTCGATGACTCACAATGGGACGATGCTATTTATGTAGAACCTCCGAAAGGGGAAATGAGACTAAGCGACCATGTCGCACCCATCCGTGTCGCGTGTGAAAGAAAAGCTGTCGCCGTGACAAAAACGAAGAAAGGATATTTATATGATTTCGGGTACAATACGGCAGGTATTTTTAGGTTGCAGATAAAAGGTGCGACCGCCGGGCAGAAACTGATAATAAGACTGGGCGAATGGAAAACGGAAGGAAGACTCAATCAAGAGAACATAAAACCATTTCCGAACAAACCCTTTCAAGAGTGTCACTATATCTGTAAAGGCGAGCAGTCGGAGACGTTTACTCCCTGTTTTTCCTATTACGGTTTCAGATATATTGAGGTCTTCGGTATCAAAAAAGAACAGGCAGCCGCCGATCTTTTTACCATGTTGGAGGCGCATACCGATATGCCTCGCGCGGGGGATTTCAGATGTTCCATGCCGGAACTTAACGCCATTCAACAGGCCGTGGTAAACTCTGATTACAGTAATTTTTTTCATTACCCGACAGACTGTCCAACCAGAGAAAAGAACGGTTGGTCAGGGGACGCGTCCGTTTCGTGTGAACAAATGCTCCTTAATATCGACTGTGCAAAGCCGCTGAAAGAGTGGATGTTCAGCGCGCGAAAAGGACAGCGTGCGGACGGAGCATTGCCTCCCATCATACCGATGCTTGTTCCGACGCCTTTTGGGAAGTATGATGCCGGAGCGGTATGGGACAGCTATATGATTGTCATTTGTTACCGTGTGTATCAGTATTACGGCGATAAAGAAATATTGGAACAGAACGCCGATGCTATCGCGCGCTATCTCGATTTTCTAAAGGGAAACCGTGATAAGAGAGGATTACTCAGTAAAGGTTTATCCGATTGGTTGCAGCCGGGTAAACCGGCGGATGGCGCCGACTCGCCCGACGTTGTCGGGCTCAACTTCATCGCCAAAGAAACGGCGCGGATGGCAAAAGAGATTTTCTCGCTTTTGGGACAGGAAAGCCGAAAACAGGTATCCGAACAGTTAGAAAAAGAACTCTTTACTGCAATAAAAACCTATTTAATACAGGGAGACACCGTGCTTGGTGATTGCCTTACGTCGCAGTCGCTTGGCATTTGGTTTGATGCGTTTGACGCGGATATGATGCCAAAAGCCAAAGAAAAACTGTTGCAACTTTGTAAAAGATACAATTATGAATATTCCGTCGGGATGATAGGGACGAAGTTTTTTCCGCTCGCCATGGGTAAATGCGGCTATGATAGCGTGCTGATTAAAATGCTGACCGACCCCGATAAGCCCGGTTACACATCTTCATTAAATCGTTTCCCGACCGCGATAGAGGAACAATTTCACTATTTTGGCGGTAGCGACAAAAATGGGTGGTATGATTGCAGCTGGAAAATAATGCCGCCAAACACTAAAAGAAAACGGTTAAAGAAACTTTACCTCTTTCTATGTAGTCGCATATACATCTTATTCCACGGCAAGCCGATTGTGCATAGTCTCAATCACCATTTTTTCGGCGAACCCAGTCACTGGTTCTATACGCGCATTTTGGGGCTTAAAGTCAATCCGGAATGGAACGATCCCTCTCGTGTTGACGTAGAGCCGACCTTTGTCAAGGAACTTGACTTTGCCGAAGGTTGGCATCAAACGCCCAGAGGGAAAATCTTCGTCCGATGGGAGAGAATAGATCGTTCGATTAAACTCACCATTCAAATTACCGGCGACGTTCACGGTTATCTCTGTTTTCCCAATGGGAAACGTATTCCAATAAACGAAAGTATCATTCTCACCGTTTAACTTTAACTAGTCTTTAATATGCCTGGTATTATATCCTCAATTTGACGAAAATAATATACGGTGATATACTGGAAGCATAAGGAGGCTGATCAATATGAAGCATATATCGAAATTTGCAGTACTCATTCTTATCGTTGTTATGTTGACGGCTTTTGGCGCTTGTTCGCAAGAAGACTCAGTCACCCAAAGATCGGACAGCGAAGACTATGTTTCGCCGTCTGGCGGCTACGTTTCACCGATTGGCGGCTACGTCGAACCGTCGTATGAGTATTATCCGTCCGGGAAAGTTACTATGAGAGAAAAAGTAACGGGCGATATGGAACTTATTGACGGCTCGGACGGAGGCGTCGAAGCAGGAGAGGTGGATACGACAGAAGGTAACGGCAAAAGGGCCGGACTTATCACCGCTTCGGCGTGGGACGACAACCGGTATTATTCCGCGTATACCGATCTTTTTTCGGGCGGTCAAGCGGATAAGGAAGACGGAAAGTTTTTTAGGTATGTAGCGGACACCTGGGGCATGGTCACCACCAGCCGGGTTAAAGTCACCGTAAAAAACGGCGACGATCCCGTTATCGGCGCAACGGTGAGTTATTACGACAGCGCACAAAATGAATACGCCGCCGTCACCGATGCGCGCGGCATCGCATATATTTTCCCCACGGATGATAGCGGAAACGTTACCGTCAAAGTAGGAGATACCGTTCAGACGGCTCCCTTTACGGCGGAAGAAAGGGAACTTACGGTGGACTTTGCCGGAACAAGACAACGGGACAACCTCATTAAATTGATGTTTGTTATCGACGTCACCGGCTCTATGGGCGACGAACTGGATTATCTCACCGCAGAGATCGCCGACGTAATTAACCGCGTCGTTACCCAAAACGAAGGCGTCAGGATCGACCTTGCCTTCCTGTTTTACAGAGACGACGGCGACGACGTTAAGTTTTCTTATGCCGACTTTATGAACGTCACGGAGGGCGAGGGACTTGCTACCCAGCAAACGGCTCTTGCCAAGCAAAGGGCAGACGGTGGCGGAGATACCCCCGAGGCGGTAGACGAAGCACTGCTTTTGGCGGTAGGAAAAGACTGGGGAGAAGAGAACTCCACCAAACTCATTTTTCACGTGCTGGACGCGCCGCCGCATGATGAAACAATCAATAAAACCCGTTACGAAAGCGCGGTCAAAACCGCCGCTAAAAAAGGCATCCGCATAAGTCCCGTACTTTGTAGCGGCGCCGATACCCTTTGCGAATACCTCGTTCGTCAAGAAGCCATTTATACCGGCGGCACCTTCGTCTTTGTGACCGACCATTCCGGCATAGGAGAAGCGCACTTAGACCCCGAAATTCCCAATGCCGTGGTGGAAAAATTAAACGACCTACTAGTGCGCCTTATTTGCGGCTACCACTCCGGCACTTTTGCCGATCCCGTTCGTTGGGACGCATCGGACGCCGGTTCGACGGAGGATGCACGCGGTTGACCGGTACTGCCTTTGTTTGACAATATTCAAAGAAAGGGGTACAATAAAAACAGTAAGGAGAATAAACCATGAAAAAAATCATTATCACTTTGTTAATTACAGTTTTGATCGCGCTATGCGGTCTTAGCCTTGCGGCTTGTTACGTTTCTAAACCCAGTACGGTAGACGATTTCGCCGGCACCTATGAATTGGAAGTTTATACCAGAACCTACCAAAAAGACGACGGAACGGATGCGGAACCGACCAACATGATCGAGAAAGACGGTATCAAAGCCTATCTCATCGTCGGCAAAGAGGGGACGGGATATTACGTCTATAAAAGCGGCGACAACGCGCCCGTAGTAAACAAAATAAAAATCGCTTACACCTACGACGGCGATGATTCCGACCTTTTGACGGAGATCAGATATTACAGCGGTTGTCCCACCGACGGCGACGGTTACCCGGGAAAAGGGGAAGAAGTCCTCGGTTTGACCTTCGGCAAAAAAGACAAGAGACTGACCTATTCCATGCCGGGAGTATTCGGACGTAAATTTTCTCAAACGGTTAAATATATTAAGGTTGATAAGGCGACCGATCTCAGCTATGCTCAAAGCAAATTGGGCGTCACGTTGAAAGCTACCGAGTTTGAACTCTATGGTCTGGGGCTATTCGTAAACAGCAGCTATTATCAGGATGACGATCCCGGAATTTATTTCTTGGTGAACTTTAAAGACAACGGCGAAAAAGCAGACGTTTATTACGCAATGAAAGCGGATGGAGAGGACGTCGTTGAACGCGACCTTCCCGTATCCTTTACCTATGCGGATGAAAAAACAATTAAAATCTCCGTCGGAAATTACGTCTTTGACAGAATGGTATACGACTATGTCGTAACAAGATACTTGACCTGCACGCTCCCTGCGAATGGAGAAACGGAAGCAAGAGAAATCGGACTCTATTTAGATAGTCGCGACGTAGAAACGGTATTGAACGAGATAAAAGAAGGTTATACCTACTACTGCGAACAACAGCAAGCAATTATAGAAGAGGAGTAATCCTGTCGATATAATATTGGTCCGGCATTCTTTTGACAACGTACAAATGATTGCCCGGGCCTGCGACAAAATAGTTTTTACCGGTAAGCGCGCTCAGGCGCGCTTTTCCTTTTACAACGTCGTAGCCGGCTTCTTTTTCATCGCCGACGATGGCAAGATGCGCGAGCATCGGGTCCCAACCGTCTCGCCCTAAGGCCGGGTCGCAACCGTAATCAATAATGGCGTTACGTACCATATCGCCTTCCGGTAGGTTCCCTCCGATAAGTACAGTATTACCTACTTCCCACCCAAGCAAAGTAATAGGTACGGGACAGTGTTTTAAGAGGTATGCGCCGCCACGTCTGGTGGCTCTCGTGCCGGTCAGATTGTGTTCCTTTTGTCCGGGCAGATCCCATTTCCCTGCCATGAGCCAAAACTTTTTGACCTTCCGTTGAATCAGTTCGTACCCGGTGAGAGGGGAATAGCGGTCGGGGCTGCTTTTCAGCAGGGCGGCAAGCGCTTGCGTATAACCTATTTCGACAATTTCTACCGGCTCTTCCGCGCCGGCAATAAGCCGCCGGTACAGTGCGACCGATTCTTCCGCCTGATTGTTATTGGTGAGTTTCGACGGAGACGTACACATCCTTTCTTGATACCGCGGATGGAAGCAGACTCTTTTTGCTTTCCGATCGAACCCGATCGGCACGTCGATTTTTTCCGCCGTTAAAAAAGCGCTCAAAGACCGAACGCTCATAGGAATGTTGTCGTCAATATTTATGCCCAGTAAACGGATTGTCCCTTTTTGGTGCGCCCGGCAAAAAAGACGCATTGCCACGACGTCGTCGCAGTCGCTGCTCCAGTCGGTCCCAACGATTATGTTCCTTGTCATTCCGTTGCCCCCGCTTCGGCTAAAGACTCGGTTTCTCTTAGTTTTTCCGCTTCCGCATCAAAGTCTTCGCCGCCCATGATTTTAGCACGGTGTTTTAATTCTTCCATGACCATGGCGTGCTTCTTGTCGTCGTAGTCCCAAAAGATATAAGGAATGACCATCAGGAAATAACCGATAGTGTCAATGATGATGGGAATGGAAATAATGCCGAAACGCGCCGAGTCGATAAACATGACGTCCCAGTTGCTGTTGTAGCCGCTTTTTAGGAGCATGATGGGTATAATAAGCCCTACGATAGTGGTAATGGGACTGATGATGATACCGAATATTCCTTTGAAACTCTCCAGTCGTTCGCCCGACAGATACATCTGATAGTCGAGGAGTCGGCAACCCATATCAGCGGATGCAACGTCCGGTATGGCGACGAAAAGGTTGTAGGCGCATTTAAGCAGAATAAGCATACTGCTCATTAAAATGTAATTGGTGCCGCAGAAGAACAATACGACGACGTATAGTCCGCTGACTACCCCTTTGGATACCTGTCCGAAAATACGTATCTGCTTGTAACTGAATCTCTTTATAAAGTAGGGCGAAACAAAGTAGGGCGCCGAACCGAATAGCGATAAAACGGTGATAATGACGCTGTAAACGATACCGTCTGCGCGTAGCGTATACAATAAAAGAATAACGGTAAAGTCCAGCATTCCGTTCCCCAGCGTATCTATCAGACTGCTGCTAGTTTCTATCCAGTTGTATTTATTCCGCATGACCCCGAAAATGCCGTCCCAAAAGCCGATTTGTACCTTGTTTTCTATGGCAGGTTGGGGAATTCTTTCTTTGATTTTGGGCGCGAAGATCATGGTCAGGATCGCGCTCATAATAAACAGTCCCGGCAATAGGAACCGATAAATATTGATATCGGCAAATTTGTTCGGAAAAGCGGCGATAATGACGGGAACGATGAATTCCAGAACGGAGTTGAACGTATGCCCCAGTTGCACCGGGAAGGTCCTCACCCAAAGACGCTCTTGCGGATTGGGACTGATGTAACTTGCGCAGGACTCCAAATGGTTTCCGCAATCATATAAACCGAACAGACAGAGCAGTAGATAAATAATCCACACCCTCTCCGCCATATCGGCGATATTATAGATAGGTAGCCACCCGATGAGAATAAACAGAATGGCTTTCTGCCATACGCTGCTGTATAGTGCGTACTTGTACCTACCCACCTTCGGCACCAGTTTCTTTCGCCAAAAAATACTTCTTATTCCACCGAACGCGTTGGTGAATAATTGTACGCCGATGATTTTAAAGATAGTTTTTGTGTTGATACCGGATAGATTATTTATGGTGTGCGCCAGTTGAGAGCCTTGCGGAATGAGCGGCGAAAGGTTAAAGACCAATAAAACCAGTCCGATCACACTGGCTACCCCGTAGACAATAATAAATTTCCGTTCCGTTTTTTTAGGAAAGAAGCCGAGGTTGTCGGCGACAAGCCAGGAAAGGAAGGACCACAAATACCCGAGCGGTGCGCCCAGCAGACCGATGACGGAAAAGGTCAGATAGTCGATCTGATAATGATACATTATCAAATAACAGCTGACGGCAAAGGAGAGCATATTGATGGGGGTGCGCATGGAATAGTTAAAACTCACCCCACCGAATATTTGCAGATACTCTTTGTACGGGACGTATTTACCGGGAGCAGGGCCCTTCCAGTAGGTCTTGAATTCATGTCCCAGATTCTTAATCGAGGACTTAAGATCCCTTTTCATATCTATTTTCTCTCCTGACAATAACGAATGGAAATCGGATTGAGCAAGTCGGAGTTTTTCCAATAGTCGCCCACCTTAACGTTCTTAAAGTCTCTTTCACTGCGTGCAACGTCGATTTCCGAAAGTCCAGAGCATTCATAAAAGGCGTGATGCCCGATCTCCGTGACCGAAAAGGGGATAAAGAAATAAGTCAGCTTCTTGCAATAGGAGAAGGAGTCCGACCCGATGACGCTCACGTTGTCCGGCAGACGGAAAGAAAAGAGTGACTCGCATTTAAAGAAAGAAAGGGTCCCCAGGGTCTCCACGCCCTCCGGCAGATTGACCTCAACCAGGCCCTTTGCATAGGCAAAGCAAAGATCCCCCACCTTTTTTACGACAGGATCAACGGTGTAACGCATGATCTTATTATCGCCGTCCGCTTCGGCAAGGATATTATTTTCGTAATCGACGTAAGCAATGGGGAATTGTATTATAACCGATTTATCCTTCGTATAAAGAATGCCGTTTTCGGACAGATAGGATTCGTTCGATTCATCCACCAAAATGGCTTGTAAACTTTTGCAGGAATAAAAAGCAAGGTTCTCTATATTTTTGACGGAACTGCCGATATTGATTTTTTCGATGGTGTTATCACAGCACAAGGCGTATTCACGTACGGATGTTATCGGTCTGGATTCGTCCTTGACCCAGTTCACACCTTTTTTTACCATGACGTAGTCGATGGTGATCTCTTTACTCGTTCCGTCGTTGTGGAAGCCCGTCAGTTGCCATCCGCCGTCCACTTCGTCGAACTCATAGGTGTCAAGCGAAAGGGCGTTGAAACTAAAATATAAGCTGGCGCCGATACAAAGAAGAAGCACTACGGCGAAAACAATTTTCCATATCGGTTTGATTTTCGGCTTCAGGCTGTCAAAGCTGAATTCGGCTTTCTTCTCGGTTTCTTCAGCCGCCGCTTCTGTCGTTTCCGTTGTGTCCATAGTTTCAGGCATAGACTCCGTGGCCGCGCTCTCTTGAGCCGTTGCTTCCTGTTCAGCGACCCTTTCTTCTGTCACGTTCTCCGCGCCAATCCGATTGTTGATCTCTTCCATACGAATTCACTCCGTTCTTTGTTTGTTCTGGTGACGGTAGGCAACTTGTTCGCCGATGACTAAATAAAGGCTTTCGCTACGTATACGCACGTACAAAAAATATTATAACAGGTTACAATAATACTTTCAATACACCTAAGCTAAATTTTTTTTCTTCGGTCGAAAAAGCACCGCACAGGGTTGCCCCAATAGGGTGTCCGGTAGGGGATAAAGACGTTCAATCCCGATCTTTCGGTGTAGGTGGACCCGGCGGAAGGATAGTCGACGAGGGTTATTTTCTTCCCCTTATATTTGACTTCCACCCCGTCCAGCGCACCGCGGACGGAAACGGGAGTATAACAAAAGTCCAATTCCGGTTTATGCTGATGCATGAGTGGGAAGGTCCTGAAAATCCCGGTATACCGCCTGTCTGCCGCATAGACGATAGGCCCTTTCGTAAAGTAAAGAAATCCCCCTTTAAACCGCGCCGCCGCCATGTACTCAGCGTGATAGGCCATTTCCATAGAAAAGCGTATTTCATCACCGCTTTCAAAAGTTTCGGATACCCAAACGTATCCGTTTTCCGCTTTTACGGGTACGGCTTTTCCCTTTACGGTCAAAGAGAAGTTATCGCACCAGCCGGGCAGGCGGAAACGAATAGTCAGCGGTGTTTTTTTCCCGGAGAAGGTCAAAACAACGTCGCCGTTAAATGGATAATCGGTAGTTTCTTTTATGACGATATCGCCTGCCTTTATCGTGGTATTTTCATAAAAGTTAATTAGGACGCTCTCCTGATTTTCCACCGATCTGTTTGCAAAAACGCCGCACCCGGCAGGTCCGATCGCCGTACAGCAACTGTAAAAGGACCCGTCCGAAAGAAATTGTCTGCCGGCAACCAAAATATTTGCTCTTTTTCCGCCGACGAGGGGAGAATACCAGTCTATGGGCAGTCGGTGGGTCATTGTCGGGTTTGTTTCGTTGAGCGCGCCAAGGTAGGCGTTATAAAAACTTTTTTCCATCGCGTCGAGGTAGATTTTATCACCGGTGACCTTGTACATTTCCTCAAAGTAAAGCATATAGGAGACCGTCACACAGGTTTCTTGCTCGGCTTTTGTCCGCGGATAGGTCTGCGCAAGGACGCTGTAATTAAAGCACTCCACGGCGCATCCACCGCTCCCTACTACGGTGAATTCTTCTTTTAGTATGGACTGCGCGTAGTTTTTGCAGGCGGAAATGATTTCATCATCGCCTTTGAGCATGCCGTATTCGAGGAGTCCTTCGAAAAAGGAAGTCGACTCGTACGCTTTGGGATAGAGATAGGAGCAGAGCGGAAGAGTGCCTTTCTTTGCCGCCTGTAAAAAGTTAAAATCTTTCGAGCCGCCGGTAGAGACGATGTATTCGGCAAAATCCAGCAGGTTTTTTTCGCCCGTTAATTTATAGGCGACGACGTATGCTTTGAGAATGGAGCAGGAATTGAGTCCGCCCCAATCGAGACTGGCGTCGCATATTCCCATCTTTCCTTCGCCGATACCTATCTTTCGGGTGATAGCGGTAAGGTGAACGACAAGCACTCGAAGTATTTCTTTCTTTAATTCTTCCGAGCGGCAAATATCGTAAAAATATTCCAGCCCCACGGCGAAATATTTTCTGCACCAGACGTCCCACGCGGTGAACTGACATTTATCGGCATAGCTGCTGATCCCGTCTTCCGTACATAGTCCGATAAGGTCACGTACCGTCTTTTCCAAAACGGCATACAACGTATCGTCCCCGGTGTACTTGCAAATGAGCGCGGCGCCGCGCATGATCTTTCCCCAGTATTCGCCGCGGTAATGACCCGTTTTATCTCTCTTTTCGGCGATCTGTTTTATCAGTAAATCCCATAGTTCCTGTTTCCCGACTTGGTTTTCGATAAGAAACCGACAGGAATTGGCAATAAAATTGTCTTTCGTCTTTAACATTAGCTATCTCCGTTAATAAAAATGTGACGAAAACAGTATACCATTCCTACGTTCATTTAGCAAGAGGGAACTCTTTTCCTCGTTTACAACAATAAGGAACTTGATTTTCGCGCGCGAATATTGTATACTCTCACTATACTATTTCAGAGGTGTACTATGAACGTTGGTTTGATTATTCTGTACTGTATCCTGGGCGCAATCGGCGCTCTACTACTGTTTATGATCATCCGCACGCTGGCGACCCGTCCGAAAAAATTGGAAGTAAGTAAGGTCGTTACTGCGGACGTAGACAAAAACGAGGTTGCCGAGATCCTCTCCGGCGCCGTCCGTATTCCTACGGTGACTGCCTATAACGAAGGCGACGACCAGACGATCTTTTTAAAATATCACGAGTACCTGGAAAAGAGCTTTCCTCTTATTTTCGCTCGCGCGGAAAAGACCCTCGTCAATAATTACAGCCTTGTTCTGAAAATAAAAGGCAGTAACGAAAGTCTTCTTCCCGGTTGCTTCCTTGCTCACCAGGACGTCGTTCCGGCAACGTCCGAGGGTTGGGAATCCGACCCCTTCGGCGGCGAGATAAAAGACGGCTTTGTCTACGGCAGAGGCAGCCAGGACATGAAAAGTCAGATGATCGCCTCTTTAATGGGATTGGAGCTATTACTGCGCGAGGGCAGAGAACCCGTCCGTACCATTTATTACTGCTTCGGTCACGACGAAGAATTCACCGGGAAAGAGGGTGCAAACTCCATCGTTAAGTACCTCCTTGCCAATAACATCCGCTTCGAGTTCGTTGTAGACGAGGGCGGTACCATGATCGACGGAAGCATGGTCGGGATAAAGGGCAAATACGTCGCTCTCATCGGTACTTGCGAAAAGGGGTACGCCGACTATAAATTGACGGCGACGAGGGACGGCGGACACGCTTCCGCGCCCAAGAAAAAAAGCTCTGTCGACGATATCGCCGAGGCGGTGTACGATCTGGCGCATTCTCCGATGAAACGTACTTTCTCCAAACCACTGAAAGAAATGTTCCGTCAGCTCGCTCCCCACATGAATCCCGTTTTTAAATTTTTCCTCGTCAACTACGATATACTCGGTTGCATTCTTAAACCGGTTTTGGGACTTATTAATCCGCTACTCAATTCCACGATGCGTACGACGTTCGCCTTTACGCAATTAAAGGGCAGCGACGCGCCCAACGTCATTCCGGTTAAAGCCAGTGCCGTTGTCAACGTCCGTATCAATATCGGCGAGACGAGAGAGGACGTCGTAAAGCACATTAAAAAGGTGGTCGGAAAAAACATCGAAGTCACCGAACTGGAAGACACTTTCGATCCTTCGCCCGTCAGCTTGACCGATACCGAAACGTACGCTACCTTAGTCAGGTCGATAGAAGAGGTCTACGAGAACTTCGTCGTTGCTCCCTATCCCTTTATCGCTGCTTCAGACAGTAAATGGTATTATCCGGTCAGTAACGGCGTTTATCGCTTTACTCCCTTCGTCTACGGATTGGACGATCAAAAACGTATCCACGGACTCAACGAGCGTTGCGATATCGAAGGGCTTGCAAGAGCGGTTACTTTCTATCACCGCTTGATGGAAAACCTTTGCTACTAAATAATAAAGTGTGATATACCAATGAGTTTACGAGAAAACGGTATCAGCGCGGCGGCGATTCTGCACTATCTGAAAAGGTTCGACGAGATCGGTGGAGAAAACCACGGCATGATCGTAATTAAGGACGGGAAAAAGGTCTTCGAGAGATATTGCTATCCCTATTCGGCGTCCATGCCCCATACCATGTTCTCTGTCACCAAATGCCTTGTTTCCACCGCCGTCGGTTTTGCTATCGAAGAGGGAAAACTATCCTTATCGGATAAAATCCTACCCTACTTTTCCGATTATCCGCACAAAGCAAACAAAGCATGGGAGGAACTGACGGTAGAAAAGCTCCTTCTTATGCGCAGCAATAAAAAATTCAGTTTTTTGCAGGACATGACGGAAGATCATACGGCGATCTTTATGCGTAACCCTTTCCGGGCGAAAAAGGATTTCCTTTATAGTAATAACGATGCGCACGTACTGGCACACTTGGTCGAGATAGTCACAGGAGAACACCTCGTCGATTACCTCAATACTCGCTTGTTTGAACCGCTTGGCATAAAAAAGCCATTTTGGGAGACCAATGAAAAAGGTGTCTGCGTAGGCGGCTCCGGCGTTTATTTGACTTGCGAGGACTTAGCCAAAATATCCCTGTGCTATATGGATAACGGCGTGTACGAAGGTAAACAGGTCATTCCGGAATTCTGGGCAAAGGCCGTCGCAACGAAACAAACCTCTCCCTCGAAAAACTGGGATGCCGACGGGTTCAGTTACTATTTTTGGTTAGAGACCAACGGCTCCTATCGATTGGAGGGTCTGTTCGGACAGTTCGGCGTTATTATCCCCGAGAAAAAGACGGTTATCGCCGTGATCGGCGCGCAAGTCAGCGACGCCCTTATCGCAAAGACTATCAACGAGTATCTCGTAAAAGGTCTCTTTTTGGAGGAAGACGGGGAGAAGGAACTGAATGCCTACCTTGCCGAGCGCGACAAAAGACTGCTACCCAAAACGTCCGAAAGAGAACCGGCGCTGGAAAAGTGCGTCGCGGAAAAAAGCTATAAACGGAAGGGGATGGTGGCGGAGATTTGTAAAAAAATGACCGGCTTTTCCAACGGTATTATCCCTAACTCCATCAGTTCTTCTTTTGCTAAACGCCCGAAAGACAGCATGGATGACCTCAGTATTCGGTTTACGCAAAACAAATGCAGGATCACCTGGAGAGAAGAAGGGGACACCGTCTCCTTTGTCTGCGGCATAGGCAAGGCGATCTTGACCGACGTCACTTTAAAAGGCAACGTCTATCACGTCTGGAGCTACGGCTACTGGGAGAAGCAACGTTTCCACGTCGTGGTCAGACCTCTCAACACCGTCGCCGAAAAGGAGTTTATTTTCCGGATCGGCAAAAATAACCTTTCCGTCAAAACCAAGTGTAATCCAGACTTCAGAGATTTCGTCGTGGCAAACTCCATCGCAAGCGGCGTATTCCCCAAATCGCCCGTAATCACGCCCATCCTCGTCGGATTATTAAAGTTTGGATTGATCGTCACGACCTTCCCGTTGCGGTTTAAATCGGTTAAATAATTTTTTTTCAACGGTAAAAAACACTTCCCGCAAACGCTCGTCTGCGGGAAGTTTTTTTTGTATGACGTTTCAGAGCAAATTACTCTTGAATTCCTTTATACAGGATGATTCTTTCGCCGCCTTGAAGAGGTAGAGGAACGTCGGAGTTTTGCCCAAGAAGCACATCCTCGCTGACGTTGAGGGCTTTAGCTACGTCCCAAAGGGTCTCGCCGCTGCGGACGATATACAGACTGACGGCAAAGTCGTTATCTTCTTTCTCCGCCCCCATTTCCATTCCCGATACGATAGAGAGGGTATTGTCGGATATGCCCTTAATGGTAATCAGCATTTCCACAAGAACGTCCACTTCGCCGCCGCGCAACTTTGCGGTGATATTGGTAATGGTTATTTTCGGTTGCATTTTGCTTTCGCATTTATAGTCGATGGGCAGAGTCACTTTAAAAGGTATCTCCGCCTTTTGTCCTACGGTAGCTTCGGCGGCGGAGAGATAGAGCATATCCGTTTCTATGATGCCTTCTATCGCAACTGAGCCGTTATTTGAGGAATAAGAGGCCTCAATGGACGGACACAGAAACCCAAACAGCTCGTTTATGCCGTTATTGGGTGCGATTTTATAGGATATTTTTTCGCGGAGCGCACGCAGACAGAATGCTTCGTTTACGGTGACTTCCTCTTTTTTTATCACCACGTCGTTGGTCTCGGAATAGGCGTCGACCACCGTTTCCGTTTCCGTGACTTTCGTCAGCGATCCGCAAAAAGAAAGTACCACGTCGCAAATCAGCATTCTCTTGTCGCCGTCGGCTAATGACAGCTCGGCACTTTTTAGAGAAACGTCAACGTCGATGTCGGAGTCTGCGGAAATCTTATCTTCCGCGACTTCAGTGGAAAAGGAATGGGTAAGCAATTGAGAAAAGCACTGTCCGTCCTCCGCTTGCGCAAGGATACGGATATAGACGTCCCCCTCGATGCGATAACTTCCGCTTCCGGCAAACACGTTGGTTATCACCGCCTTCGGACAGTAGTCGAGAAGAGACTTTATATTCATTCTGCTTTCATCGGTATAGGTCAAAGTCAGTCCGCCCGGGCAAATACCGTCCGTACTCTCCACTTTGATCGGTTCCGTCTTGCAGTAGACCCCGGGTATGCAGGCGTTAAGTAAAGACACTTCGTTTTCCGCAATGAACCACCCCGATACCTCTATGGTAGCTTGCAACGTGCTTCCCATATGAGAAGTGCTTGTTACAACGGCGTCCAGACAGACGAAAGAGGTCGATTGCAGTTTGGTATTAACGACGCTTTCCGTCTCTTCAATCTCCACCGTATCGTGGGAGAAGGACCCGTCTTCTTCGCGGAACAACAGCCGGAAGATGGTCCTCAGATCGACCTTAACCGCTCCCGACAGCGTTTCGTATCCGGTAATCCTGGTCTGCGCGGACACGCCGAGTATCTTTTTATTCTCCATATTGCGGTATTCCGCTCTTTTTCTGAAAAGTACGCCGTCCAATATCTCTTTTCGATTGGCAACAATGTTCGTTTGATTTTCCATAAATAATAGCCCCCTGCCGAATGTTTTAGTACACGATATGCAACGATAAAAAAATTTATGACTAGAAAGGGAGCGATCGTGGAATAATTTTTTCGGAGGATAGCATGAGAGAAGTGGAAAACAAAATGGATAGGGCGATCGTCCGGATACGCCTGCTTGCCGGTTTGCCCGTCAACGTCAAAGTCAACCGCGGCAGAAATAAAATAGAATGTTATGGCGGAAAGATAGAAAACGTCTACCCGAAAATTTTTACCATCCGCAAAAACGACGGCGCACTGGATACCTTTTCCTATTCCGACGTTGTCGCCGGGAATATTAAGTTTTTTAAAGGATAGTTTTCATTTGCCGGGAGTATAGGTTGATTTTTTAAAGATTTTGTAGTATAAAAAAGATATTACGAAATAACGGAGAAGATACCATGCTGGAAAGAGTCAACCGCCCGGAAGACGCCGGCGTCAATTCCGACGCCATATACGCCTTTTTAAAGGAACTGGAAGAGGGCGGCGCGGAAAACCACGGTTTGCTTATAATAAGAAACGACAAAGTGGCGTTTGAGGGGTACAAGTATCCCTATGCCGCGACCATTCCGCATACCATGTTTTCGGTGACGAAAAGCCTCGTGTCTACGGCGGTAGGCTTTGCCATTGCCGAAAATATAATCTCCCTCGACACCAAAATAGAGCCTTATTTTTCCGAGTACTTTCACGTAAAAAGCAAGCGTTGGGATAAGGTAACCGTGGAGGCTCTTTTGACGATGCGTAGTGGAAAAGCCTTTACCTTTTTACAAGATATGACGGCAGACTATGCCAAACAGTTTATGTTGTCTCCTTTCCGCGCCAATAATAAATTCCTTTACAGTAACAACGACGCCTATATGCTTTCCGCCCTTCTTCAAAAGATCACGGGAGAAAAGGTGGTCGACTACCTCACCCCCCGTCTGTTTGAGCCGCTCGGGATTAAGAAACCCTTTTGGGAGACCAATACCCTCGACGTCTGCATCGGCGGAACGGGGTGCTATCTGACGCTACCCGACATGGCGAAAATAGGCTACTGCTACTTAAACGGCGGCAGATACGGTGAGAAACAGGTACTGCCCGTAGGGTGGGCGGAAAAGGTCGCGGAGCAGCGCACCGACACTATGGAAAAAGGCACCGGCTACGGATACTATTTTTGGCTGAGAAAGGACTGCTTTATGATGGACGGAATGATGGGACAATTTTGTATGATTTTCCCCAAGCTCAACGCCGTAGTTGCCATGACCAATTGCAGCGAGTCCGAACAGTTCGTCTTAGAAGCCTTCTACCGCAGGTACGAACGGATGTTTATCGAAGAAGACGAACTTCTGAAAAATTATCAAAAGGAAAGAAGAGAAAAGGTTATTGCCGGCAAACGGGACGGAACGGAAAAGGAGATCGAAAAGAACGTATATAGGATAAAGGGCAGGGCGCTCAGGATTGCCAGAATCAGCGGCTACCCCGTCTCCCTTATCCCCCACGCCATAAACGCCACCGTCGCTCGTAGGTCGGAGGGGTCTATGACGGACCTGAGGTTTTCCTTTACCGATGACAAATGCGTTATGACGTGGAAAGAAGGTCCGGATACCGTAACCTGCCACCTCGGTATGAACGGAGAAGCACTCCTGTCCGAAACGACAATCGCCGGCTACCCCTATACCATGTGGAGCTACGCCTATTGGGAAAAAAAGAAATTCCATGCCGTAGTCAGACTGCTTAATACCCTTGCAACCCAGCATTTTATCTTCTCATTCAGTCCGCAAGGCATGAGAATGGAAGTAATCAGCAAACCGGATTTCGGAAAGTTCTGCTCGGAAAACGCCGTTGCCGGCGGCGCGGTTCCGGACATTCCGTACCTGGCTCCGCTGCTGTGTAAAAACATCGAACAATTGGCAGGGCTGTTCGCTCTCCCGGTACAGTTCGTCGCGGTCAAAGAAAAATAAGGAGTAAAAAAAGTGCCTACCTATCCCTTTATCTGTCCGAAATGCAAGGAGAAATTATCCATAAACGGTCACAGTTATTATTGTGAAAACGGACACTGCTACGACCTGTCGAAAAGCGGTTACGTCAACCTCGTCCTTGTCAACAACAAGCATTCCGCCGATCCCGGCGACAACAAAGAAATGATAAAAGCGCGCGTGCTTGTGATGAACGCCGGATACTACGATAGCCTTGCCGGAAAGATCGCCGATATTTTAGAAGGCTATCCCCATTCGTCCGTGCTTGATTGCGGTTGCGGAGTCGGTTCGGTTACCGGAATAATACAAAAAAGATTCCCAAACGCGCTGGTTATGGGGAGCGACATTTCCAAAAACGCCGCCGATGCCGCCGCGAAAAAATATAAGGATATCCCTTTCTGCGTTGCGTCCAGCAACGACCTTCCGGTAGAGAGCGAAAGCCAGGACGTCCTTATTTGCGCATTTGCTCCCGTCTTTGCGGAGGAGTTCGGTAGGGTATTGCGCCCGGGCGGGATTTTTATTCGCGTCGTTCCAGACGTCATGCACCTGTACGGACTGAAAAGTATCCTCTACGAAAACCCCAGAAAGAACGAAAAGGACACCGAAGAACCGGCAGGGTTCGAGAAGATAAAAACGGAGTACGTTGCCGACGACTTCACTGCCACAGGAGAAGTCGTGTCCTCTCTCATCAAAATGACCCCGTACTATTACCACACAAAAAAAGAAGACCTCGAAAGGGTCTTCGCTATGCCGTCCTTGACGACCAATCGTGCTTTTGAAGTGCGCGTCTATAAAAAATCAGAAAACTAATAATTTCAACGAGATAAAGACTGCGACGGCTACTAAAATAAATCCGAGTAGGAGATTGAAGATCCCCAGTCCCTTTGCATCGTTTCTGATTAAATGAATGGAAATAAAAAATCCTATGATATCAAAAAGGGCGAACAGCAAATAAGAAAGTAAAAAGGGTGCCATAAAGACAATGGTCACCAGTGCCTGTCCTGCCTGTTCCTGCGCCGTCTCGGCATTGCTCGTATCGTTAAGCATCGATACTCCCAAAATCGTACCGAAAGCAAACGCAATTATTGCCAATATCATAAATATGACGACGGCGATCTTTGCTCCTTTATTTTCCATGGGGTACCCCTCCTTTTTATCTTTGTTCAATTAAGTATACCCTATTTCTTTGATTTTTTCAAGAGGAATCGAGCCATTTGTCCTCTTTAAAGGGGTGTTACTGCGCTAAGGCTGCCGATTAAGACGCCGCTTTTAACGTTTATACAAAGCCTTTCGGTTTAAAAAGATTGGTTTTACGTCGGATTTTTATTCGTAACGCGTTGAATAAGTTGCTTATCGAGAATAATTATGGTAACATAATTATGTATGAAGCAAATCACTGAAAAGATCATTGCAACCAACAAAAAAGCCTACCACGATTATTTTATCGAGGATACTTTTGAAGCCGGCATCGTCCTGACCGGGAGCGAAGTCAAGAGCGCTCGCTTAGGACAAGTCAACTTGAAAGACAGCTACGCCATAATAAAAAACGGCGAACTGATGCTGATGGGTCTGCATATCTCCCCTTACGAAAAAGGCAGTTTTTTCAATCCGGACGCACGCCGCACCCGGAAACTTCTTATGCATAAAAAAGAGATAACGAAGTTGAAGCAAAAAACCGAGCAAAAAGGGTACACCATCGTCGTAACAAAGCTGTATTTTAAGCAAGCTCTTTTAAAGGCGGAAGTCGCTCTAGCGCGCGGTAAAGAACTGCACGACAAACGGGAGACACTCAAAAAGCGTCAACAAGAAATGGATATCAAACGCGCCCTGGCGCAAATATAAACAACAATTTGATTTCGGAGGAAATTATGTTCGAAAGAGAGACAAAATGCGTACAATCGGGCTACGACCCGAAAAGCGGAGAACCGCGCGTTCTCCCCATCTATCAAAGCACCACCTTCAGTTACGATTCGCCCGAAGACATGGCGGAGTTGTTCGACCTGAAAGCGTCCGGATTCTTCTACACACGTCTTGGTAACCCCACCGTGGATGCACTGGAGAAAAAGATAGCCGATCTCGACGGCGGTATTGCGGCAATGGGCTGTTCCAGCGGTATGTCCGCTACCCTCATGACCGTGGCTAACCTCTGCCACGCCGGTGACAACATCATCAGCACGGCGACCGTTTACGGCGGCAGTTATAACCTCTTTTCCACCACCATCGCCAAACTCGGTATCGAATGCAGATTCGTCGATCCGCACGTCACACGCGAACAATTGGTGGAAAAAATCGACGACCACACCAAACTGTTTTTCTGCGAAACCATCGCAAACTGCGCGATAAACGTCGCCAATTTCGAACTATTCTCTTCCGTTTGTAAAGAATACGGTATCGTCTTTGCCGTGGATAACACCCTGGCAACCCCCATCGTTTGCCGTCCGCTGGAGCATGGAGCGGATATCGTTGTGTATTCGTCTACCAAGTATCTCGACGGACACGCCACCAGCGTAGGCGGATTGATCGTCGACGGCGGGAAATTCAATTTCCTCGGTAACAAACGCTATCCCGACTTTAACGAGCCGGACGAGAGCTATCATGGTCTTGTATATGCCAAGGATTGCGGACAGGCTGGCTTTATTACCAAAGCGCGCGCACAGTATATGCGTGACTTCGGTGCGCAAATGGCGCCGATGAATGCTTTCTTGACCTTCCTCGGAACGGAAACGCTCCACCTGCGTATGCCCCGTCACAGCGAAAACGCGCTTTTGGTCGCGCAAATGCTCCAAAAGAACTCCAACGTAGAATGGGTCAAATACGGCGGACTGAAAGAGGATGAAAACTATCCGCTCGTCCATAAGTATTTTGACGGCGGCATGGCTTCGGGCATGGTCACCTTCGGTATTAAGGGCGGAAGAGAGGGCGCCATTCGTTTCCAAAAAGCGCTCCGTTTATTCCATATCGTTACCCATATTGCCGACGCAAGGAGCTGTGTTTTGCACCCTGCCAGCACCACGCACCGTCAGCTCTCCGACGCCGATCTGAAAGCCTGCGGTATCAGCGATAACCTCATCCGACTTTCCGTCGGCATCGAAAATTCGAAAGACATCCTCGCCGATTTGGAGAACGCACTGAAAGAGGCGGAGAAAGGCAACTAAAATAAACAAAAGAGGTAGATAATGCCCATCGTTATTTCAAAAGATATTCCGGCGTTCGACGTGCTCAGCCGGGAAAATATTTTTATCATGAGTTCCACCCGCGCCGAGACGCAGGACATCCGTCCGATCGAAATTGCCATCGTCAACCTTATGCCGACCAAGATCGAGACGGAAACGCAACTCATGCGCCTGCTCGGGAACAGTCCCTTGCAGGTCAATATCACTTTGGTCCGCACGGCGACCTATAATTCCACCAACACCTCTCAAGCTCACATGGAGAAGTTTTACGTCACCTTCGAAGAGCTTGGTAACAGAAAATTCGACGGCATGATCATAACCGGCGCGCCGGTGGAAAAATTGGAGTTTACCGACGTCAAATATTGGGACGAACTCTGTAAAATCATGGACTACGCCGAAAAGAACGTCACAAGCTCGCTCTTTATCTGCTGGGGAGCGCAGGCGGCAATGAATTATTATTTCGGCATCGGAAAAAAGGAACTGAACAAAAAACTGTTCGGCGTTTTCGATAACCACGTTTTACAGGAGAACGAGCCACTACTGCGCGGTTTGAACGACACCTTCCGCGTGCCTCATTCCAGGTATACGGAGATCAATAAAGAGGACCTTCTTGCCGACGGCAGACTGGTTGTCCTTGCCGAAGGGGAGGAGTGCGGCGTCAGCATCGTCAAGTGTATCGACAACCGTCGTTTCTTCTTCTTCGGACATAGCGAATACGACAGAGACACGCTTAAAAAAGAGTACGTCAGGGATAAAGAAAAAGGTCTGGACATCGACCCGCCGAAAAATTACTTTATCGACGAAACGGAGTCGAAGATTGATTTCAGCTGGCGTTCGACCGGCGCATTGCTGTTCAATAACTGGCTCAATTACTACGTCTACCAGTTGACGCCGTTCGATATAGGGAGAATATAATTGTTTGTCAAAAACGTCGCGCTGAAAAATTATCTCTCCTATCCGGAGCTTTATACCGAATTTACCGAGGGTATCAACGTCCTTACCGGGCAGAATGCCGTGGGTAAAACCAATCTCGCGGAGAGCATCTATTATGCTTCGGTAGGAAAGTCCGCGAGGGGACTGAGGGATAAAGAGCTTATTCATTGGGGCGGCGACGGGAACGCGGAGATACATCTCACCGTTCAAAAAAAATACGCCAAGCACACCATTGATATCGCCATTGACAAACAGGGAAAGAAGCGTATCATGATCGACCGGATACCCATTGTGAAAATGGGCGAACTGATGGGGGCGGTGTACGTGGTCTATTTCTCTCCGGGAGAAATGCGCCTTATTAAAGAATCCCCCGTCGACAGAAGACGTTTTATCGATATCAGTCTTTGCCAGCAGGATAAAATCTATTTTTATACGCTGGTTAAATACAACCAATTGCTTTCACAGCGAAACAAACTGTTAAAAGATTATTATAATTCCCCCACCTTAAAATCCATGAGCGATATCATCGTGGAAAAGATGTGCCGGGAGCAGGAATATATCATTAAAAAGAGAAAGGACTTTTTGAGTCGTCTCGCGCCGGTTGCCGACGAAAGACATCTGATCCTTTCCGGTGGTAAAGAACGGTTGGAACTGACCTACGAATCGGAGGAGATAGACGAAAAGAATATCCCCGAATCGCTGAAAGAACTCTATGACAAGAGTTTTGAAAAGGACAAACATCTGACCTACACCACCGTCGGGGTACACCGTGACGATTTAAAGATCGTCGCCGGCGGTATCGACATCAGAAAGTACGGTTCTCAAGGACAACAACGTACGGCGGCGCTCAGTCTGAAACTGGCGGAAACGGAACTTTTTTACCGCGCGAGCGGAGAGTATCCGGTGCTTATTTTGGACGACGTTATGGGCGAACTGGACGAGACCAGACAAAAGGCGCTCTTTGCCCATCTGGACGGAATACAGAGTATCGTCACCTGCACGTCATTTGAAAAAGAGGTTGCGTCGAGCGCAACGATATATGAAATAAACGATAGGAAGATAACCAGACTATGAACGACAAAAAACAAATTTTGGCATCCATTTTACAATTCGATGGAGTGAGTAAGCAAGAGCTTTTGGAAATGATCACCGTCCCCACCGACGCGAAAAACGGCGACTATTCTTTGCCCTGTTTCAGACTTGCAAAGACGCTGAGAAAAAGCCCGGTACAGATAGCCGGTGACGCGGCGGATCGTTTGACCTGCCTTCCGCCGCCCTTTAAGAAAGTGGAGGCCGTTAACGGATATCTCAATTTCTTTGTGGACGGAACACTTTGCGCCGAAAAAGTTTTGACAGAGATTTCCGAGAAAGGATCGGAATACGGAACAAGTAAAGAAGGAGAGGGCAAAGCTATCTGCATCGACTATTCCTCTATCAACATCGCCAAACCCTTTCATATCGGTCACTTATGTACGACGGTGATCGGTGGGAGCTTATATAAAATTTATCAAAAACTAGGCTATAATGCCATCGGTATCAACCATTTGGGTGACTGGGGGACGCAGTTCGGGAAACTGATCGTTGCTTTTAAGAAATGGTCGTCGGAAGAAGAATTGCAAGAAAAAGGCATGACCGAATTGACCCGGATCTACGTCCAATACCATACCGAAGCGGAGAGCGACCCGACCCTCGACGATCAGGCGCGCGCTTGGTTTAAGAAGATCGAGGACGGCGACAAAGAGGCGCTCCGCTTATATAACCTTTTTAAAGAAATCACTCTGCGCGAGGTTCAGAAGACCTATAAGCGTCTGAAAATCTCGTTTGACAGCTATAACGGCGAGGCGTTCTATAACGACAAGATGCAACCCGTTTTAGACGAGCTGGAACAAAAAGGCCTGCTCGTAGAAGACCGGGGCGCGAAGATCGTCGACCTGTCCGAAGAGGGTATGCCGCCTTGCCTGATTGTAAAAGCGGACGGGGCTACCTTGTACGCAACGCGCGACCTTGCCGCCGCACTCTACAGAAAGGCGACCTACGACTTCTATAAATCCTTGTACGTCGTTGCCTATCAACAAAATCTCCATTTCCGCCAGGTGTTTAAAGTCCTGGAAAAAATGGGGAAGGACTGGGCGAAAGACTGCGTCCACGTAGCCTTTGGTATGGTCAGCATGGAGTCCGGAGCAATGAGTACCAGAAAGGGTAAAGTCATTTATCTGGAAGACGTACTTAATAAAGCGGTGGAACGTAGCTTGGAAATTATCACCGAAAAAAATCCCGATCTGGAGAGTAAAGAACAGACGGCGGAAATGGTCGGCGTCGGCGCCGTAATTTTCAGCGTCCTGTATAACAACCGCATAAAAGATATCGTCTTTTCTTACGATAAGGTCCTCAATTTCGACGGAGAGACGGGACCGTACGTTCAATATACCAACGCAAGATGTATCAGCGTTTTGAATAAAGTAGGCGAATGTACCGTTAAGCCGGATTTCTCCGCCGTAGATAACGACGAAGGAAAGGCCGTCGTCTCCTTGCTTGAACGTTTTCCCGACGTCCTTAGAGAGGCGGTAGACAAGTACGAACCATGCTTTGTCGGTCGCTTTTTAGTCGACCTATGCAAAGCGTATAACCGTTTCTACCTCGTCCACCGTATAACGAGCGAGCCGGACGCCATCAAAAAAGCCCGCGCTATGCTCACCGACGCCGTGCATATCGTCATTGAAGAAGGACTGAGGCTGATGGGCATCGACGCACCCAAGAAGATGTGAGGCAAATTATGATAGAGACACATACGCATTCCTTTTTCTCTTTTGACGGTAAAGCCGATATACAGGCGATGATAAACAGGGCTGTGGAACTGGGCGTAGAATATTACTGCGTTACCGACCACTTCGATTACGACTACAAACTTTTGCCCGACTATCAGCACGTAAGGCAAATCGATCTTCCTGCCTACCTTGCCCGCATGAACGAACTGAAAAAACAATACCCCTTCTTCCACCTCGGGTGCGAATTGGGGTATAGCAAAGGGGCAATTCCGCTCTACATGGAGCTGCCTTTCGACCAATTTGATTACGTTCTGAATTCCGTCCATACGGTAGGACAGTGGGATGCCTATAACCCGAAGTATTACGTCGGAAAAAGCAAATACGAGGCTTATAAAGGGTATCTTGATAAAATCAGAGAGAGCCTGGAAGTACCCTATCCATACAACACCGTTTCCCATATAGGGTACGTTCGTAAAAACGCCCCGTACGAAGATAAAAACCTCTACTACGATGACTTCAAAGAGGAATTGGACGGCATTCTGAAGAGAATAGTGGAACTGGACAAGGCACTGGAAATCAACAGTAAACTCGATAACGACCAGTTCATGCCGGAAAAGGATATCCTCAGTCGCTACTACGAATTGGGCGGCAGAAAAATCACCTATGCCACCGACTCCCACGAGCCGTCCAGACTGGGACATAATTTCCAATTAGCGGAGAAAATGGCGTCGGAGATCGGGTTTACCCATTGGACGGTGTTCGTTAAACAAAAGCCCGTCGCTATTCCGTTTCAACCTCATAAAAAGTAAGTATAATCCGGCTGTTTTCCAAATAAGCCTGATCTTTTAAGTAAGAAGGTAATTTTAATTCATCTAGCCCCGTATTGTTAAAAGCAGACGAGGCTATTTGTTTTAATTGACTGTCTTTCCCGATCAGTACTTCCGTCAGGCTGTCGCACCCGGAGAACGCTTCCTCGAATATTTCGGTAACTGAATCGGGCAGAGTAACGGAGGAAAGGGATTTATTGTTTTTAAAAGCGCTTCCGCCGATAAGATCGAGGTTATCGGGTAAGGTGATATCGTTAAGATTGAGACAGCCGGAAAAGCATCCCTCGGAGATTCTGGCGATGTTTTCGGGCAGAACGACCGATTCCAGCGCAGTACAGTCGCAGAAAGAGTATATTTGCAGAATGTCGCGTAAATTGCCCTGCTCGAAGACCACCCGTTGTAGGTTGGAGCAGGAAAAGAACGCCCCATCCATATTGAGGGTATAGGTCTCCGGAATGTAAACGGAGGTGATCGGACTACTGCGGAAGGCATACCGTTTCAGGTCGCGCACCGGTATCCCATTATACTCGGAGGGCAGGACGAGATCGGCAGGCAATCTGTTGACGTCGGTAGGTTCCAGCGTGTAATAGGGGTTGCCGTAATTGTCCAGTCCTTCGGTAAAAGTAAAATAACCGTCTCCGGACGCTTGAACGGAATTGTCCTTCGCCCATTTGGCATACAGCACCATATCGCTTTTATAGGTGGCTTTTGTTTTCCAATTGTAATAGGTTTTCCTCTCCTCGTCGGTACACCACCCCAAGAAAACGTATCCTTCTCTTTCCGGCCTGTCCTCGGGCGGTAAAAGAATATCGTTAATGGTCCCTTGCTGATCGGCCGGGGTAGTTGACGCGCCGTTTGCGTCAAAAGAAACGGTGTAGGTTATTAGTACGTCGCTGTATTCGTAGAATGAATAGACGGCAAGGTCGTGTTTTATTTCCGTCAGATCGTCTTGCGATAATTCGTGATAGCTTCCGTCCTCGTCGTAAACGACCCATTTTTTACTTATGATCGTGCGCGAATGCCCTTGTAAATCGTTCTGCACGGCGTAAAAAGCCGGAACGGTAGGCACTTCGGAATAAAGAATAGTTCCGCCGTATTCAAGCCTTTCTTCCGCGTGCTTTTGGGTGACCGTCCCGTCTTTTTTATAAAAAGTCACGCTTACGTCGTTGCGAACGGTCTCAATGGTGAACTGTTTAGAGGAACTGATATCTTTCGTTTTCACCTTGCCCGTCAGACGCACCACGACGGTATAGGTCTTTTCCGCTTCTAAAGTCACCGTCCTGTTATTTGTGACAGGTATGGAATTATTATTTTCATCGTATACGTTGACGGAAATTTTTAATTGATAGGAGTCGTGATACTTTTCGTAATCGGTTATCGTGTAGCGCAGAGTATACTCCCCGGCAGGGACGTTTGTCACGTCTTCGGCGACGATCGTCAGTTCGTCAGGCTGCCCCGTACACCCCACAATGAGAATTATACAGCACAGAATAAAAGCAAATAAACAGAATTTTTTCATACGCTGGCTATATTATACAAAAAAACCAGTCAAAAGTAAACACTTTGTCTCGTTTAAGGATACTTTTTACATTTTCTACCACGCATTTTCATTTGTATCAAATGCAACAAAAGGGGATTTTTGTGTGGACAAAGTCACCAAATTGTGGATAACTCTGTATAAATGTGGACAAAGTACCCGTTTTGAGGGGTAAAGTTGAACCGTAACAGGGCAAAAAGGGTACCCATATGCCCCCAAAAATCAATATAAAAATTAGCAAAAAAATTTTATTTACAATTTGACAGCGGCAGCAGTCTGTGGTAGGATTAAGGTAAATAATATTTTTATTTAATGGAGCACTTTATATGAACTACTATCAACCGGAAAAAGAATGCGCCTCAGTCGAGGAGATCCGTTCGTGGCAGAGTGAAAAATTGGTCAAACAAGTCAAACACGCCTATGACAATCTGCCTTATTATCGGGACTTAATGGATAGATCCGGCGTTAAACCCGAGGATATCAAATCCATTGACGACCTGCACAAATTGCCCTTTATTTCCAAGTACGATCTTCGTGACGCTTATCCGTATGGCTTTCTTGCCGTTGATAAATCAGAGGTCGTCCGTATCCAGTCTACCAGCGGTACGACCGGTAGACGGGTCATTGCCTTTTATACCCAACACGACGTTGACTTGTGGGAAGAGTGTTGCGCTCGCGCTATCGTAGCTGCCGGCGGCTCGAAAGAGGATATCGTCCAGGTAGCTTACGGCTACGGACTCTTTACCGGCGGCGCCGGACTCCACGGCGGATCCCATCGCGTCGGTTCTATGACGCTGCCTATGTCCAGCGGCAATACCGAACGTCAGATTCAATTCATGCAGGACCTCGGCTCTACCATACTTTGCTGTACTCCTTCTTACGCCGCGTACATCGGCGAGGTTTTAAAGAGTATGAACCTCAAACCCAACGTGGATATCAAATTAAAAGCCGGTATCTTCGGCGCTGAGCCGTGGACGGAAGAAATGAGAAGGGGCATCGAAAAATCCCTCGGAATTAAAGCCTACGATATCTACGGCTTGACCGAAATCAGCGGACCGGGCGTCGCTTTCGAATGTTGCGAACAACACGGAATGCACATCAACGAAGACCACTTCGTCGCCGAAATTATCAATCCGGAAACGGGCGAAGTGCTGCCCGAAGGTCAAAAGGGCGAACTGGTCTTTACCTGCCTTGACAAGCAAGCCTTCCCCATGATCCGTTATCGTACCAGGGATATCTGCGTCTTAAAAAGGGAAAAATGTTCCTGCGGCAGAACCTTTATCAAAATGGCAAAACCGATGGGCAGATCGGACGATATGCTCATTATCCGCGGCGTAAACGTCTTCCCGTCTCAGATCGAAGCGGTCTTACTGGAACAGGGATACCAACCCAACTATCGTATAGAAGTAGACAGAGTGGACAACAGTGATACGCTGGACGTCTTTGTTGAAGTGACTTCGGATGATTTCTCCGATACGGTAAAAGACCTGACGGTCAAAGAAAAAGAACTTTCCATGGCGATCCGCAATATGATCGGCATCGGCGCAAAGATCCACCTCGTTCCCATCGGATCTATCGAAAGAAGCGAAGGAAAAGCAAAGAGAGTCATCGACAGAAGAAAGCTCATTGATTGATATCGGGAGGTATAAAAAAATGAAAGTGAAACAAATTTCCATTATGATCGAAAATAAGGCCGGTAAATTAGCCGAGGCGACCTCTTTCTTAGCCGCCCAAGGCATCAATTTACGCGCCTTGTCTATTGCCGATACCCATGACTTCGGTATCCTGCGCATCATCGTTGACAACCCTGAAGCCGCCTACGAGCTTCTTTTAAAAGGCGGGTTTTTGACCAAAATAACCGAAGTATTCTCCGTCGCCGTCCCCGACTGTCCGGGTGGCATGGATGCTATCGTAAAAGAGCTTTCTGCCGCCGGTATCGGTATCGAGTATGCCTACGCCTTCCCGTCGTCCGATCCGGATACGGCATACATGATCTTCCGCGTAGACAACAATGAAAAAGCGGAAAAAATATTAAACAAGTAATCCCGGAGGAAGTATGGCGCAACATTTGCGTTTCGTGCAGTATCGTGCGGAAGAATTGGCTTTCCGCAGGAACAATAACATCACTGCAGATCAACACAATTTCCAGATAGCTCCCCAAATAAAAGTGGAACTGAAATTGGAAAAAGAAAACTATTTTATCATTATGTCGGTAAACGTCGAAGGGACGGAGGAAAAACCCTCGCCCTTTGACCTATCCGTAAAGCTGTTTGCTCATTTCATTATCACGGAAAGGGCGGATATAGAGACCCTTCGGCAAGAAGGCACCTCTTTCTTGTACCCCTATCTTCGTTCTACGGTGTCGAATTTGGTGTCCAATGCAAATATGCCCCCGTATTTTCTACCCATAATCGACATGAGCTTTAATCCCGATAAGAAGAAAGAGGACGGGGACAGCATAAAGATCGTTCCGCTGGTGGACGGCGATCAGTTATAAAAGGAAAAAAATATGACCAGAATTTTGACTGTGCAAGATATCTCCTGCGTCGGGCAATGTTCGATTACCGTCGCACTTCCCATCATCTCCGCCTTCGGCATAGAAACCTCCATCCTGCCCAGCGCAGTATTAAGTACCCACACAGGCGGTTTTAAAGGTTTTACCTTCCGCGATCTTTCGGATGATATGCCTTCCATATATAATCACTGGGCAAAAGAAGGAATAGATTTCGACGCCATTTATACAGGGTACCTGGGCAATGCAAAACAGGTGGATTATATTTTGGAGATAACAGATAAGTTATTAAAAAAGGGCGGTAAATTGATCGTCGACCCCGCTATGGCTGACTACGGTAAGCTCTATACCGGGTTCGATATGAGTTTCGTTGACGAAATGAAAAGACTCTGCGATCATGCCGACTACATTTTACCCAACCTCTCCGAAGCCACCTTTATGCTCCACCAACCCTACGTAGACCACGGTTACGACGAAAAATACATCGAGGAGGTCTGTAAAAAATTGCACCGGTCCGGCGCAAAGAACGTCATTTTGACCGGCGTCAGTTTCCACCCCGACCAACTGGGAGTGGCAGTCTACGATGGTAACAAAACGGAGTACTACTTTACCGAGAGAGAAAAACGCAATTCTCACGGAACGGGAGACGTGTACGCCTCCGCCTTTACCGGCGCGCTTCTTAGCGGAAAGACCGCCTATAAGGCCGCGCAGATCGCCGCCGACTTCACCGTAAAAGCCATTCAATTGACCCCGGCAGACCATTGGTATGGTGTTACTTTTGAAAAAGCCATTCCCTTTATAGAAAGATAAATAAATAATTCCGATAGGATAAAAAAGGGGCTGTTAAAAGTGTTTTAACAGCCCATATTTTTGCGATAAAAGTCGCGAAAAATGGCGTCGTGAATTGCAATTATAGTGAAAAATGCATGAAGAATTACATAATAGCGGCTCCTTCGACATAACGTCAAAGGAGCGGTATCCTTTATAAAACTTTTGGTAAGAAAGTGAGAAATCATAGAGCATGTTGCTCCAATTCAAGAGGCTTTAGCCTCAACTCACATCACGCGATGCTGACAATTCATAAGGGACTTAGGAAGCCTTCCTATCTAATCAGTCCCTTAACGACGTTTTCTTCCGCCGAGTACGATGATAATAAAGGACAGGATCAGACAGGCGCCGAGGATGATAGCTCCGGCAATAATTTTATCGCGCGAGCTTTTGGACAGCGTGCCGCTTGATTGCGTGGTGGGCGTTTCTTGACCGCCAATACTTGTTGAAGTGTCCGCCGTTTTCTCCCACTTAGCGTACACGGATACGTCCCCGGTCAATTCGTCAATGGAAGTTACTTTGGAGCTTTCGGAAAAGTCGGGAGAAGTGTACCATCCGACAAAGGTGTAGCCCGTTTTAATAAGAGGAGACAACGACGTTCCCAATTCGTAGGAGTCGGACAAGGAAATGATTTCGCCGTCGGAGACGATATTGAGAGAATATATCCCCCAGGTGTATGTCTTCGGAGCCGTTGTGCCGTCCGCCCATTCGTACCCGGTGGTATCTTTTAACGTAACCGTTGCCGTGTATTCCCCTTTGGCGGTACCTGTGTTACCGGCAATGGTATATGCGTTGTTCGTTACGATATACGCCGTCTGTTCAAAGCCGTTATAAAGGAGATTTTCCGGCGCATCGGGAACAGGAACCTGGGAACGAAGAATGGACCAAACGAGTGTTTTCTGCGATTTAGAACCGCCTTCCCAACAGTAGTTTGCGTTGCTTAAATTGATAAAGACGGTGTATTCTCCCACCTCTTTTGCAGAGGACTCGCCCGTTATGTAGTAATAATCTGATATGGTGATGCCTGCGATCTGTTCGTAACCGGTGTAGTAGTTCTGTTTCGAGACGGTCGGTTCGGAAACGGTGAACGGTAGGATGCTCCATACTATTTCAATATTATCTATCGTACCGTCTTCCCAAACGGTGTTGGCATTGTCAAGGAGATTGACGCTCGCCGTATAGGTCCCTACGTCGGTGGCAGTGGGGCGTCCGGTGACGTTGTAATATACCGTCGGCGAAATTTTGATCGAATACTGCGCTCCGTTATATACCACTCTTTGCACGGTCGTGGTGGGGATAGCTACGCGTAGTTTTTCTACCGAGTAATTAAGAACGAAAGGCTGGTCGGAATTCGTACCTTCCCAAACGTAATTTGCATAGAGAATGTCGTCCTCGTAAACGTTGTTTAATGTAAAGGTCAATGCGTAATTGCCGGCGTTTGTAAAGGTGGTATCTCCGGTGACGGAGTAGTAGTCGGATGTGGAATAAGAAACGGTCTGCGATAGCATATTATAAACGTATGGCGCGCTGAATAGAACGGGTTGCGCCACCAGATAGGGGGTGATCGCCCACGTCAAATTTTCTTGTTCGTCGATCCAATAGTAGTTATCGCTCTTTAAGGTGACGACAATCTCATAGGTGCCTACGTTCGTCGCGCTGGTCGTGCCGGAATAGGTATAAAAACCGTTGTCTACGTTACTGTCGTTGCGAATGGCAACCTGGTTGGACTGCCCGGAATAAACAAAGGAGCTGTCGCTTAGAGTCAGCGGATAGCGTCCGGCAGCTAGGATCTCCCAGGAGTAATCCAGCGTTTCTGACGTGCCGTCGTCCCAGGCGTAATCGTTATATGCGTTATTTACGAGGGATACGGAAAGGGAATAATGCCCTTTATCCCTGGCGGATAAATCGCCCGTAACGGTCATTTGCCCGGAAACGATATTCATCGGCGCGGGAGAAAGATCGAAGCCGGTATAAGTCCGCGTGCTTGCGCCCAGCGTCGGTTTAACAAAAGCAATCTTCGAGACGGTTAAAGAAACGTCCTGTTCGTAAGCATAGTAGACAATGGTAACTTTGTTGTCGCCATAATGTAAAACGTCTTCTTGCTGCTGATAGCGGATATAATACCCGTCGTAATAGCTGTCGTATTCTTGGAGCGTTACGTTTTCGCCGGAATTATAAGAGGCTACGACGACCATGCCCGCGGTGTCGAATTTATCAAGAGCGGTATAGGCGGTTTTGGTCGGCAAACAGGAGATAGTCAATCCGTTTAACACTCTCGCCTGAACGGTGATCTGAATGTAGCCGTCCGGTTCGGTGTAGTTCTCGTTTTCCGGAATAAAGTACCAACGGAATTCCTGTGCGCCCGATTGCGTGGGAGTTTCCGTTTCCCAATAGATCGCGCCGGGCGTATCGCCGAGCGACAAAGTGATTTCCGGCAGGTCTTCACCGAGGAAAATGGTGTCCGTTTCAATTTGCGGATGCACGATGGAGGGGATAAAAAGAATGTTTACCGTAACGCCGCCGGGGGTGGGATTACTCAGTAGATAGTTTTCGTTACTTAACGTAATCGTGTTGACGGTGACTTGGTAAGGTGTAACGGATGCACTTGCCGAGGCAATCGTTCCGCCGGAGAGGATTAAAGTAACCGTGTCGCCGCTGATGACGCCGGACAGCTGTCCGCCGGTGAGTTCAACTTCTGTCGTGCCGTCGTAATATCTGTCCGTGGCAATCAAAGAACTACCGACGATAGATACCGACTTCTTTTCTATGGAAGCAGGATACGTCATTTGCAGCGCGCCCAGGGAGTAGTCGGAACTGTTTATAGATAAAGAAACGATAACGCTGTCCGCGGCAATGGTCGCAACGTTGTAGGCGGCCGACGTTAGCCCGATAGTAACGGTGTCGTCGTTATCGAAAGTGCATAAGTAGTAGTTGGGAACGACAACGTTGTTCTCCATTTTTGGAGCGAAGTTTTTGAAAACGATAACGTCGCCGTTTTCGTCTTTAAAAGAAAACTTCAAAGAGGGCGTCGTCAAAAGGGAGATATCGAACGCAGTGGTCCTGTCATAAGTCTTCGTAAAGAATACGCCGTCGTTTGGCGTGACGAAGATCCGAACGGGAGTGATATAACCGATGAAAGAAACGGCGGTGGTGTTGACCGAGTCGTTCTGGACGAATGTATAATTACTGCGGTAGGCCGCGTCCAATTCAAAAGTGACCGAAACCGATTGCGCCGTCAGCACTCCGGAATCGTTATAAACGGCGGATGTCGGCGTCACGCCCACGTTGTCGGATAAAACGTATCTTCCCTCTAAAATGGTCGGAAGATCTCCGCTCACTGCGACGGTGCCGTCAAAAGTTTTGGAGAAGGAAAAAGTCTGATCGGGTGTGATCGAAACTACCTTTTTCAAAATCCGGCATTGGGTGTACTCAATGGTGTTATTTGCCAGAGTGTAATTGCCGGAAACGGAAAGCGTGACGGTGATTGTCAGACCGTCTCCGACATCCGCTTGGGAATAGAGCGCACTGACTACGGTCAAATAAGCGGAAGCACCTTGATAAGAAAGGGTATACGCGTCGCTTGTTATGCTGTTTACGTCGAAAGAAGCGGTGCCGTCGTACGGCTTATTGTAGTGACGGGAACTCAGCGGCGTAACGGTGACTTCCATGGGGGTGATAACGACGACGATTTCCCCGTAAAGGGTATCGTGATTATCGGCGGAAATGGTAAAGGAAACGTGAGAAAAATCTCCGTTCGTTACGTCCGTATAAGAGGTATCCTCAATAGACAAAACGTACTCTTCGTTGCCTGCTGTATTTATTTGTGAAAAATGCTCGGCAAGAAGGGTGTGCGGATTGCCGTCGTAAGTAACGGTAAGCGTGTTTTGGCTGTATAAAAGAGAATCCAGCGAGTAGGTGATGGTCGCGTTGACAACGGTGTAGTTATAATCGACGTATGTCAGAGTGTAATTGTCGCTGATGTCGATATTGTTTTCGGAAACGGTCGCAGAGGCGGACACGCGGAAAGAACCTACGTTTGCGGTCGCGCTGCGCTCTATCGTAATTAATGCGTTATGATAGGAATAATCGACGGACAGTTCGTGACCGGCGCAAAGGCCGTCTTGTACGTAGCCCGGCAAAGGAACCGGTTGTCCGTCGTAGACGTGCGTCAAAGATTTCAGCTGACTGTTATTTGTGTCTCCCACCGCCCCGGTGAGCGTTACGGAAACAGTCACAGGTTTCGGAGAAATGTTGACGGTAAATAAGACCGATTGAGAAAAAGCCGTCCTGTCCATCGAGTCTCTGACCGTAACGTAGCAGGAATAGGTCCCTCCGTCCGATACGTCTTTAACGGTTAAAGCGTTGGCGGTAAAAGAAGACTCGCCCTCCTTTTGCCAGGTGTAGGTCGCCGTTAAATCATTTTTTACCGGGTGCAGGAAAGAAGGCGTAATCGTCCTGTTTGCTGCAGTATACTCATATTGATAATAATTGTTGACGTTGGTAAGAGAGGGGGCGTTTAACTGCCATACCGGCGTAACCGTCAGATCGGCGGATAGAATTTGCGTGTCACCGAAGTCGTATCCGGTGCCGTTTCCTTCCCATCCGGAAAGGGTGTATCCGGTTTTATTCAATTGCACGGATGTCCCGGGGTAAGTGTAGATGGTGTTGGGAACGTAATACCCTTGGATCGTATCGTTAAAGATGACTTTGTAGGCGGTAAAAGTAATTTTGACGTTATCAGGACAGGAAAGAGGGGTGGGGTAATAATAGGTCGTACCGCTCAAATTTCCGCCGGCGCGCCAATAAGAATTGCCGAGAGTGTATAGTACGTTATCATCCATGAGAATGGAAGTCAGGTCGCAGGGATTTGCCGTCGTGTCCGGCTGAAAAGTAGCGTTTACGCTTAGCCTCGGGTCCTCGCCGTCAAAAACGATATAATACGATTGCGTCGTGCCGATAACGCCGGAATAGGGCGTCAACGCGCCGAAGACGAGATGATTGTTGTTGTCGTAACCGGATACCAGACCGAGAGAAGATACGATGGATATAGAAGAGGAACTCTCGTTTGCTCCCCCGATGATTCCCGCGCCCTGATAAACGACGTTGTCGTCGATCATCCTGGAAGCGGCTGAATGAATGACACCGGAGTTCAGACAACGACTGATATTGAATAGCCCGTCGCCGAAACCTACGATACCTGCCGTATATCCGTGAGAATCAAGTGTGCCGGAAATGGTAAAGCAGGAACTGACGTTGACCGTTTTCGGCGTCCCCAGTTTTGCATAAGCCGCGTCGTCGATAAAGTTCCCGGAGGTGGAATTCGCCACAGCCTTCCCCACGATCCCCCCGACGTATCCGTAGCCGGTTAGTTCACCGGAGATATTACCGCAGCCGGTCACGACAGAATCGTATAAACAACCCACGATCCCACCGACGTAGTTTTCATCGGTGGAACTCAGCGTGATTATTTCATCCTCTAAAATAACGTTTTTAATCGTCGCATTGGCGACGCATCCGAATAGACCGCCGTACGTGATCTCGCTTGTGGGCGCGTAAGTAAGATTACTGACCGTATACCTTCCACCGTCGAAAGTACCGCGAAAAGCATTCTTTAATTGATAACGATAATAATACTGCGCCGTGGTGTCGTAAACGGAAGTCGCCGCGCTGTTTCCCTGATCGTCCATAAATAAAGAGGAGTAAAGGCTTCCCCAGACGGACGCAAAAGCCGGTCTTTCGTTGTCGCCGTTCGGCGTCTCATCGTTGTACATCTCCGAAAAGACATCGGTGACGTTATAGTAATATTGATAGCTGTCTCCGCTGCCTATGGGCGTCCAGTCTATGCCTGACAAATCAATATCGGCAGTCAGTCGGTAAGAAAGGGTAGAACAAAGTTGTCCGCCGATTTCCGCATTAGTATTGACCCATTCGGCAAGTCCGAGGAGCTGGTCGGCGGTTGCAATTTCATAGACGTCATCTTCAGAATTATATTGGGGATAATCATCGGAGGCTTGCGCATAAGTGTCGTTTTGCGGAAGGGCAAAAAGAAGCAGGGCAGCACAAACAAAAATAAGCAGGAAAAAAAATACATTTTTTTTATGAGTCGTCATATGACCTCCGATCCGATAGTAACCCAATCTAATATTATTATAAAATATATTTTATTTTTAGTCAATATGGTGGGAGAACGACTTAAGAATATAAAAAGTCAAAAAAAAGAAGGAAACGGCGATAAACCGTTTCCTTCCTGTTTTCTCTTTGGGTAAATTTATTAAGAAAGTTTTTCGATTATGCTGGCGGCGGCCTTCTTTCCTGCGCCCATAGCGAGGATAACGGTGGCAGCTCCGCTGACGGCGTCTCCGCCGGCATATACGTTTTCTATGCTCGTTTCGCCGTTTTCGTTTGCCAGAATGGTTCCGCGTTTGGACGTTTCCAATGCCTCGCAGGATTTATGGAGCAGGGGATTGGGACTGGTACCGATAGCAATGATGACCTGATCGCAATCAATACGATATTCGCTGCCTTCAATCGGAATGGGCGTCGCTCTGCCACGCGCGTCTTTTTCACCGAGACGCATTTTAAGAACGGTCATCCCTTCGACCTTCTTTTCGCCGAGGATCTCTACGGGATTGTTGAGGGTAAGGAACTCGATACCTTCTTCAATGGCGTGGTGTACCTCTTCTTTACGAGCAGGCAGTTCTTCCATAGAACGACGATAGACGATCTTTACCGTATCCGCGCCCATTCTCAGAGCCGTACGCGCCGCGTCCATAGCGACGTTTCCGCCGCCGACGACCAGTACGTTTTTGCCGGTCACAATGGGCGTGTCGGAACCCGGTTTATATGCCTTCATTAAATTGACGCGAGTCAGATATTCGTTAGCGGAATATACGCCGGCGAGGTTTTCTCCTTTGATCTTCATAAAGGAGGGGAGACCTGCGCCCGTCCCGAGGAACACTGCATCGTACTCTTCCGTCAGCTCTTCAAGGAAGATCGTTTTACCTACGACGACGTTGAGTTCGAACTTAACGCCCAGTTCTTTAAGCGAGTCGATTTCCGCCTGTACCAGTTTCTTTGGGAGCCTGAATTCTGGGATACCGTACACCAAAACGCCGCCCGGCTTATGGAATGCCTCGAATACGGTCACGTCGAATCCGGCCTTAGCCAGATCGGCGGCGCAAGACAGTCCCGCAGGACCGCTTCCGGCGATCGCCACTCTTTTCCCGTTGGGCTGAGCATTCTTTTCCGGCTTGACGCCGGCAGTAAGAGCGTAGTCTGCGCAGAATCTTTCCAGCGATCCGATAGCTACGGCTCCGCCCAATTTTTGACGGATGCAGTTCTTTTCGCACTGCTCTTCTTGCGGACAGACCCTTCCGCATACGGAGGGCAGATTGTTGGTCCCTTTGATGACCTTTGCCGCTTCGATGAATTTACCTTGAGCGCATAAAGCGATAAAGTCGGGTATATGTACGTTGACGGGACACCCCTCAACGCACTTGGGGTTTTTACAGTTCAGACAGCGAGAGGCTTCCGCTATCGCCATATCGGCGGTAAAACCGCTGTTGACTTCTTCAAAGTTATGACTTCTTACTTCCGGTGCCTGTTCGATCGGCAACGTTCTTTTTGCGTTTTTATCTACCATTATTTGCCTCCTTCGACTGTGCCGCGCAGATTGCAGTAATGCGCCTGTTCTTTCTCTTTGTAGAAAGCGGAACGAGCCGCCGCCTCGGAGAAATCAACCAAATGCCCGTCGAATTCCGGACCGTCTACGCAGGCGTACTTCGTCTCGCCGCCCACCGTTACACGACAGCATCCGCACATTCCCGTTCCGTCTACCATTACGCTGTTGAGAGAAACGATGGTGTGTACCTCAAACGGACGGGTCACGTCGCAAACCGCTTTCATCATCATCAACGGTCCTACCGCCATGACGACGTCACTCTTTTTCTGTTCCAAAAGTTGTTGTAATTTTTGGGTAACGAAACCTTTTTCTCCGCAAGAACCGTCGTCGGTCATAATGTAGAGCTTCTTGGCGCAAGCCTCGTACTCTTTGACGTACATAAGTAAACTTTCGTTCCTTGCTCCCAAAATAACGGTAGCGGGCTTTCCGATAGAGGCCAGATATTTGGCTTGCGGATAAACAACGGCGCTTCCGATACCACCTGCCACCAAAACGATGTCGTCAAAAGCGGACAGATCGGTAGCATTCCCCAACGGTCCGACAAAGTCGGATACGGCGTCGCCGACGCTTAGAAGGGACAACTTGTAGGTGGATGATCCCACCGTTTGCACCAGAATGGTGATATAGCCTTTTTCTTTGTCCATGTCGCAAATGGTAAAAGGTACGCGCTCGCCTTCTTCATCCACGCGCAGAATAATAAACTGTCCGGGACGGGCGTTACGAGCGACTTTCGGTGCCTCGATCGTGTATTCGTTCACGTTAGGCGCAAGCAGTCTTTTGGAAATGATTTTGTACATTTTTCTTGTCCTTTTTATATATAAAAAATATGATAAAATTATAATACCACATTAAAAAAAGCAATTGCAATTGATTTAAAAAACTTTTCCCCGAATTTTTTAAATTTTATCGAAAAAACGGAATAATCAATAAACGGAAAATCACATGCCCGTCGGTCTGTAAATAGCGCCCGTTTTTTTGGCAATGGACAGCATGTCTTTTTCCGTAGGCGGAACGCAACGAAGAAGGTACTCTCTATTTAAAGCGGCATATTTGCCTACACCGATCTCATGGTAAGCAAGTATCTCCCATTTTCCGCGGCAAAAACGCGCGATATCGTCCAGTTCTCCGTCGTTGTACCCGGGAACAACGGGCGTTCTGAAAAGGACGTTTTTGTTGGCAGAAAGCAGTTTTTCGGCGTTTTGTAAAATGAGTTTATTGCTTGCCCCGGTGAGCTTTTTGTGTTTTTCTTCGTCAATTGCCTTTATATCGTACAAAAACAAATTGCAGTAGGGCAGTACCTTTTCGATATTCTCCCACAGAACATTCCCCGCCGTCTCAATGGCGGTATGGATTCCGGCGTTTTTACATAGTTTCAGGATTTCCGCCGCGAAATCGGCCTGCAAAAGCGGTTCTCCTCCGGAGAGCGTAACCCCTCCGCCGGACGTAATATAGTATTCCCGATCCCGTTTGACGATCTCAAAAACGTCCGCCGCTTCTTTCGCTTTTCCCATGATTTCACGCGCACCGTGAGGACAGAGGTCTACGCATTTACCGCAGGCGGTACAATTGGACGTAAATAATTTATCGCAGAAAGATCGGCACGCGCCGCAAGAACGGCACTTATGGGCGTAAAAAGCCAGTTCCGGCTCCGGTTTTTGCGATTCGGGATTGTGACACCAAATGCACCTGAGAGTGCATCCTTTCAAAAAGACGGTGGTCCTTATTCCCGGTCCGTCGTGAATGGAAAAACGTTGGATATCGAATATATTTCCCTTCATTTTACAGACCGTTTACAGACCGTTTTCCGTGCGCTTTATGATATTGTCCTGCAATCCGGGCGAAAGCCGCACAAAGTATTCGCTGAATCCACCCACGCGGACGACGAGGTTTTGGTGCTTTTCCGGATGAACTTTGGCGTCGAGCAGTTCCTCGCGCGATACAACGTTAATTTGAAGCGTTTGTCCGCCCATACGAAAATAGGTTTTGGCAAGGGCTTTGAACCCTTCCTTTCCTTCTTTGGTGTTGAACTGCGACTTAGAAAATTTCATCTGCAAAACGTTTCCGCTCTTTGCTAGCGTCTGATCCACCTTTAAAACGGAATTGAGTAGGGCAGTCGGACCGTGAGTGTCGCATCCCGGTACCGCTCCGATACTGTCGGCAAAGGTGGTGTCCTCTTTTTTCTTCCCGTTCGGGAGCGCCCCGGTGTGTTCGCCGTATTCCGCCGCGCGTTGAAAGGTACTGCAACCGATCCCGAATTTTCCGCCGCGGAACGTTTCAAGCGTCAACGCATAATTGTAAATATGGTGCGTGACCTCTTTATATATCTCGTCCACTTCGTCGATGTCGTTTCCGAATTTGTGATAGGAAGAAAAATCTTTATACAGTTTCTCATATCCTTCGTAGTTTTTCATTAACGCTTTAACCAGCGTTTTCATGTCGTACTTCTTTTCATCAAAGACGTAGTGTTTTATGGCGACCAAGCTATCCACTGTATCCGGCAAACCTTCGGTGAGGATCTGTCCGTGACCGTATAGCGGCCCTTTGTTTTTATAATCCAGGCCGCTTTCCACGCAACCTTCCGTCAGGGTAGAACGCCAGGGGTTGGGTCCGTATTTAGCGTAAATGACCTGCGCCTTATTCGAGGTATCGGCGACCCTCTTTATCATGTAGTCGATTTCTTTAAAAAATCCCGTCATCAATTCATCGAAGGTCTTATATCGGGACGGATCACCTAAGTCCAAGCCGAATTTCTTTTTCGTATAAGAACACTTGCCACGAAAAAGCAGGTACTCCAGTGCTTTTGCAACGTTGAATTCGCCGTCCTCAAGCCCCATGTGCGATTTGCCGTAAATATCAATTTGATTGCACCCGTTCATGCAGTACAGGTGAGCGTCTTTTTTTGGGATACCCAGTTTTTCCATGGCAGGGACGACGCATTCGTCGTTATAAATGGCCGGCATACCGATCCCGGTTGCCAACGTGTCGATAGCCGCATTCCAGGCTTCCTCCGGCGAGTTTTTATGGAAACGCATGGTGATATTGGGGGTGTTGAATTTGTATTCGCGCGCCACGGCAAGTAGATCGTAGGTCAGCTCGTTACACATATCCTCTCCCTTTTCGTTGCTTCCGCCAACGCATAGGTTCCACGTTCTCGTCGTATGGAACAGTTCCCACAGCTTCTTTAAACACTCGTACCGCAAACCGGTTTTGTCTTCTTCATAGTATTTTCCCAAAGTGTAATCAAAAAGTCCGGGCGAGTCGATATCCAAAAAGGAAAAGGACAGCCAAAAGAATTGACAGGCCTCAAAAAAATTCCTCGGCGATTTTTGCGGAATATTTTCCAGCGCGGATATGATCCGCTTTAGTGTCTCTTTGTCCTTACCGGTTGCGGACGGCAACGTTTCTTCCGCCTTTTCTTTATACCTTTTGCAAATAAGGTCGAATGCGTCCAGCGTCAGAAGTAGGGCGTCGTAAAAGTCGTCCTTTCCGCTGTTTAGCGCGCGGAACTTCTCTATTTTCTCGCGTAAACCGTCGGTGCCTGAGTCGAGTAAAAGTTTATAGTCCGGATTTCCGTGTCCTCCGCCTACGCCCCACAGGTTTTTGTTCCAACGCATCAGTTGGGTTTTTAAACTGCAATGAGCGGCGTCAATGGTCTCGGTGGCACGCGGAAACATCGCGCATTGTAGGAACAAGGTTCCTAAAAAGCGACCCTTGGCGTTTTTGAGCGATTTTTTTATTTCCGTCGTTTCAAACGACATACTGCAACTGGATTTAAACCGAACGCCCAGCGGCTGATTTGCCCACGGCGTCCCGACAAAAAAGCTCTTCGGGTCGATGCTTAGTTGAATGTTTTTGGCAAAGCAATAAATGGAGTTTGCTATGCGGTACTCCATGTTTTTTCTCGGGCTATGCAGATATCCGTACGCAAACGGCTCTATGGTCTCCAAACGCCTCATATATTTTTCGGTTTCCTCTTACTATCTTAGCACAAGGCGTCCGCAGGGGCGTCCTCAGGCAAATAGGTGCTGAATCCAAGCTCGGGGAAGGCGACCAATTTTTGTACGTCTTCGTCAGTGATAGTAAAATCAAAGACGTCGGCGTTTGCCGCCATTCTGCTTTGGTTGAGCGATTTTGGCAGGGGAATAACGCCACATTGCAATGCGAAGCGAACGCAAAGCTGAGCGACCGACTTCCCGTACTTTTCCGCCATTTTCATAAGAGTGGGGTCGTTTAGTACGGCTCCGCTTCCGAGCGGACTCCATGCCTGTACCGTCATGCCGAGGCTTTGACTGTACCGCACGTTATCAATCTGCGTGTATCCCGGGTGGAACTCTATCTGGTTGACCATCGGTTTAATTTGAGCATATTCATTTAATGCGTCCAGGTGCTTTTGTTGGAAGTTGCTCACGCCTATGGCGCGTATCTTTCCGTCCTTGTACATTTTCTCGAAACCGCGCCAGGTCGAGGCGTTGATCTCCTTCCATTCCGGCGTCAATTTTTCCACGCAAGGCCAGTGAATGAGATAAAGATCGAGATAGTCTACCCCTAAATTTTCCAGCGATGTCTCTACCGCTTTTATCGTCTTATCGTATCCGCGCTCCGTGACCCAGTGTTTACTGGTCAAAAAGATCTCTTCGCGCTTTATTCCCGATTTCTTTATGCCTCTTCCTACGTCCGGCTCGTTCCCGTAAACCCAAGCGGTGTCAACGTGTCTGTAACCCAGTTCAAGGGCGCTCTTTACGCAGTTTTCGGCGACTTCGCCGGAGGGTGTTTGCCACGTTCCGTATCCGATACAGGGCATTTTTACGCCGTTTGAGAGGGTTATGCAGTCGGTTAATTTTGATAAAGATAGATTATTCATATTTCATTTATTCCTTATTATAAGTTTATCTTAGATTATCATATATTAGAGTAAAAGTCAATCCAATCTTTTTGGGTGACGGGGGTAAAGACTTAATAAAGATTGTCAAAAGCGGTATTGATTTTCCGGCGCTGTTATGCTACAATGATAATATACCGTTCGTGGAGGATAAGAATGAACTATACGTACAATCCGAAGTTCAACCTGGGCTATGAAGTTATCATAAAAAAATTTGAACAATGCGGATTTATTCCCATCGTAACGGTCGATGAAATTTCCGATGCCTTGCCCCTTGTGGGAGCACTTAACGCGGCAGGCGTAGACGTGGTGGAAATAACCTACCGCAGTAGCGTTGCCGAAGACGCCATCCGGATCATCTCTTCAAAATGCCCCAACGTCACCGTCGGAGCGGGAACGGTGCTGACCGTCGATCAGCTTTCCAAAGCGCAGAACGCCGGCGCGAAGTTTATCGTAACCCCCGGTTTTAATCACAAGGTCGTCGACAGGGCGATCGAGGTCGGGATGCCCGTTTTCCCCGGTTGTTGTACGGCGAGCGACTTGGACAGACTGTACGAGAGGGGACTGCGCGTCTGTAATTTCTTCCCTTGCGAGCAGCTGGGCGGCATTTCCATGTTGAAAGCCCTCTCCGCACCCTATCCCTTTTTACGCTTTATCCCGACAGGCGGTATCAATCTGAAGAACCTGAGAGAATATCTCAATTTTAATAAAACCCTCTGCTGCGGAGGCACTTTCGTTGCCACCCAACAGAATCTGAAAGAGGATCGTTTTGACTGCGTCACTCGTAACGCAAAAGAAATGGTCAATACCGTTATGGACTTGACGTTGGACTGCTTTATCCGCTACGTCGACGGACATTCCGCTTCTTCTGCGCTTGGTGCTATCGGGAAGCTCAGCGGTTCCCCTCTCTCCCTCGGCGCTTCGTCCGGCGTGGGAATAGAGATCGACACTTCCGGCAAACGAAACGGTATCGGGTGTATTTGCTATAAAACGAGCGACGTTGAACGCGCGCTCTATTATCTGAAACTGCGCGGATGCGTCGTGGATGAAAAAAGTATCGTCAGCGACGGCAATCATATTAAAGAAGTCTATTTGATGGATAAGATCGCCGATATCGAATGTAAACTCATTCGCAAAGAATAATTATGTAAGGAGCCGCTCATGAAGTTCAGCGTTTCGTCGTATAGTTTTTCCGCATACAGAAGGAAAACAAAATGTAGCTATTTGGATATCTGTCGTCTGGCAAAGGAATTGGGATTCGAGGGGATCGAGTTTACCGAACTGGACCCCTGCACCGTTGATACGGCAAAAAGGATAAAAAGTTATTGCGATGAGATCGGCTTGCCCATCGTAGCATACAGCGTGGGAGCCAATTTCGCTCGCCTGTTTCCCAAACGTACGGTAAAACAAATAAAAAAACAGGTCGATATCGCCGCTGCCCTCGGCGTTCCCGTCATGCGGCACGACGTCTGCTATGTTTTAGCTCCCAATAGATCCTGGCAAAAGACCGCTGACAAAATGGCGCCCTATATCCGCGAGGTCACCGAGTACGCCAAAGCAAAGGGCGTAAAGACCTGCACCGAAAACCACGGCTTCATTTTTCAGGCCCCCGAGCGCGTTAAATATCTGATCGACACCGTTAATAATGAGAACTATCGTTGGCTCTGCGACGTCGGTAACTTCCTTTGCGTAGGGGCCGAACCTCTTGCCTCGGTCAAAGTTGCCGCCCCCTATGCCGTTCACGTTCACGTCAAAGACTTTCTAAGGAGCGACGTTTTCAAACCGAACTACTTCCGCGCCGCGGACGGAAACTATTTACTGGGGACCATTGTCGGTAAGGGTGTCGTCCCGGTGAAAGATTGTCTTTCCTGCCTGAAAGAGGCCGGCTACGACGGCTACGTTTCCGTCGAGTTCGAAGGAAAAGAGGATAATATCCCTGCTTTAAAAGCGGGACTTACTTTTTTGCAATGCATCACGGAATAACGGCTTGTCTGTAATAAAACAAATAAAAAGACCTTCGGCAAGTTCAACCGAAGGTCTTTCTTTAAGGTACGGTATTTTATTTTTCGACTTCCGACTTTTTAGGGAAGACGATGGCACAGATGATATAGGCGAGTCCGCCCGCTCCGGCGCAGAGGAATGCGACGATCCAAAGGATGCGAATAATTGTCGGGTCGATGTCGAAATATTCGGCAAGTCCGCCGCACACGCCGCAAATCTTTTTTCCTTCTTCTATTTTGTATAGTCTTTTCATTTTACAGCTTGGTGACGACGACGCCTTCGCGCGTGTCTTTTATCTCGTATCCGAGTTCGACGATTTGCGAACGAATACTGTCCGCGAGAGCAAAGTCCTTTGCCTTTTTCGCTTCCTTTCTCTTTTCGATCAGGTCCAGCACCTCTTGCGGCGCATCGATCTTCTGTTCGGTGACTGCCGGCGCGGTTACTTTATCGAAGTCCAATCCGAATACTTTGTCAAAGTCCAACGCAAGCAAATAAATATCCTTGCTCTTCGGCTCTTTAAGCATGTTGAACAGTACTCCGAGCGCGAGCGGAATATTTAAGTCGTCGTCGATTGCCTCGAGGAATTTACTTTTGTAGTTGTCCAAAACGCCTTGCTCCGTTTTGGCATCGGAAATCTTGTGCTGATATAACGTAGCCATAATACGCTCTCTGCTGATTTTTGCCGCGGTCATTCCTTCAAAGGTGAAATTGAGCTTCTTGCGGTAATGGGCGTTCAGACAGAAGAACCGGAAATCCAGCGGATCGTATCCCTTTTCGCGGAGCTGAGCGATGGTGTAGACGTTGCCCAGGCTCTTACTCATTTTTCCGCCGTCTACCATCATGAACTCACCATGCATCCAGTAGTTGACCGTCTTTTTTCCGGCGCACGCTTCGTTTTGCGCGATTTCGTTTTCGTGATGTACGGGAACGGCGTCGATACCGCCGGTATGGATATCAAAGACCTCTCCGAGGTACTTTTTGCTCATGGCAGAACATTCGATGTGCCATCCGGGGAAACCCATTCCCCACGGACTATCCCATTGCATAATGTGGTTTTTATCCGCCTTTTTCCAGAGAGCAAAGTCGGCGGGATGACGCTTTTCGCTGTTTTCCTCTACGCGCGCTCCCGCTTCCTTTTCGTCCAGAACCTGTCCGGAAAGTTTACCGTAAGAGGGGAACTGACCGATATCAAAATAAATACCGTCCGATATCTCATAGGCAAAACCCTTTTCTTGGAGCGCCTTAACAAATGCAATCATCTCGGGGATGTGTTCGGTAGCTTTGGCGATGACTTCCGGTTTCCCGATGTTGAGCGCGGCTATGTCTTTAAAAAAGACGTCGGTGTAATAGGCTGCAATTTCCCACGGCGTCTTCTTCTGTTCGCGCGCCGCTTTTGCCATCTTGTCTTCGCCCTCGTCACCGTCGGAAAGTAAATGCCCTACGTCAGTGATATTCATGACGCCCTTGATTTTATAACCATTGTATCTCAGAACGCGGCGAATAAGGTCCATAAACACGTACGTCCTCAGATTTCCTATGTGGGCATAGCTGTAAACGGTCGGTCCGCATGAATACATACGAACGCATTTTTCATCCAAGGGGACGAAGTCTTCTTTCTTTCTGCTTAAGGTGTTATAAACTTTTAACATTTATTGATCTTCCTTATCATCATTATTTTGTTGAACGATAGAATATGTATCGTTTTCGATATTCAATTGTTGTTCGAGCGTCTTCAACCTTTCGTTGACTCTGGAAAATTCTTCCAAAATAGGGTCGGGTAATTTTTGATCGAGGTCGTTATACCTTTCGCCGTGCATTCTGACTACGCGCCCCGGTACGCCAACGACGGTGCAGTGAGAGGGGACGTTTTTCAGTACAACGCTCCCTGCGCCTATTTTGGTGTAGTCGCCGATGACGACAGGTCCGAGTATTTTTGCCCCGGCGCTGATCATAACGTGGTTTCCGATAGTCGGGTGACGTTTACCTACGTCCTTTCCCGTACCGCCGAGCGTAACTCCCTGATAGATGGTGACGTAATCTCCGATCTCCGTCGTCTCGCCGATGATCAGTCCCACGCCGTGGTCGATAAAGACCCCTTTGCCTATTTGAGCGGCAGGGTGGATCTCTACACCGTAGCACTTCCGTGCGTGCGCGGTGATCATAAAGGCGATAAAGCTCATTTTATGAGTATAAAACCAATGCGCTCTGCGATAGGCTTGCAAAGCGCGGAATCCGCCGTATGTGAATATTATTTCCGCTTTACTTTTTGCCGCGGGGTCATTTTCCAGCGCGGCTTTTAAATCAGCTTTAAAGTTACTAAACATATTTCTATTTCTTCGTCCGGTTGAACGGATCGTGGATTTTATTACCTTTCGGCAGCCTGGTGGGCAGTTTCTTGTACCTGTTCTTAAACAGGAAGGGCAGGATGATGAGAATGAAACAAAGGACGGCGGGGAGCAAGAAGATGATCGTCAGTCCAACCGTTGCCGAAGAAGCGGTTACGTCTTCGGGACTGGCAAAAACGTCTACGCCGTTTAAGCCGGAGAAGTAGTTGGATAACGAATCGCCAAGAGCCGTTCCTTCGCATGCCGCCAGTGCCGGCGATATCATCGCAAGCAAGGACATAAACAGCGTGAAAATCGTCGTGCCGTGAATTCGTCTCGAAGTGTACGTGAAGATACGTACGATATTCAGAATAAGAAGAACAATGGACATAAGGAAGGTGACAATCACGAATATGATCGTACCGTAAACACCGATATGGTTGTAAATAGTCCCGATATTGAATTGTCCTTTCTCGTCCTGTTTGATGACAAGGTCGTCCGACTTTGTCCCTTCTAAGAAGATCTGATAATAGAAGCTATCGCCCTTAAAGAATTGCATGTCTTCCAAGAAGTCCAAACGGACTTTAGCGAGCATTTTGGTTTTAAACCATGCTTTGATAATGTCCGAAGTATCCAGATAAATAGCGGTGCAACCGCAGTCGGTGTAGAGATTGACCGTTTCCGGAGTGTTGCCGTTGAGGTCAACGTAGGGGACGCCGTCTTCCGGATACCAGAAGGGGTTAGCGGATAATCCGTCGATATAATACCCGTTGGGCCAGTTCCCGTCGTTGGTTATACTCAGATCGAGACCGTCCTCAGCGGGACCCAGTCGATAGATAATAAAGGTCCTGAAGTCTAAGCCGACGGTATCGGAAATGGTGTCGTTGATATCGGAAGGCAGGAAAAATCCGATGATAAAAGTCGCAATAAGGATCAACGATACGATGGTCATGACGAGGGGAAGGGCAAATCCGAAATAACGTTTTTTACGGAAAGCGGCCTCGTAATCGAAGTCCATCGGGTCGTAGCTCTTATTGTAGACCTTTCCGCCTTTTACCGAGGCGTATGCACGCGAGGAAAGCGCCTGCTCTTGGTTGAGAGCCGCCGCTGCTTTTAATTCGTTAAAGATAATATCGCCGTTGTAAGAACCGGTTTCTACCTTGTGGAGCATAGAGGTGTAACGATCCCGTTGTTGTTTCAGACGGGCGCGCTCATAGGGCGATTCGCATTCGCGCAACGCGATCTTGACGTCTTTAATTTTCCGCTTCAGCAAAGTGAGCAGGGCGGCGTCGTCCTGTTCGTCCCATTGTTTTGCTTTCCTGGCATTCCGGACGTTGTTTACCTTTACAGCCATCAAATCCTCCGTGGGTATAGTACAATAACCGACTATACATTACCATTATAATACCAAGCTCGCTTTTTTGCAAGATAAATTTAAAAATTTACAGCTTTTACTAATAAAATAATTATATTTTTTTCTTCTTATAAAGTATCGTCGTGCTGATACCGCTGACGGCCATGCCGACTAACACCATGGTCGATTGCCCTAAAGAGGTCCCGAAACCCAATAAATTGCCCACGACGCAAATGATAATGCAGGCGGCAAAGGGGATCAAGGCGATCTTATAATACTGCGCGATAAGGACCAAAGTCAGTCCGCCGAAAATAGCGGGGATGACGTAGGGAGAAATGGGACTAAGTACGCCGACAATCTGCTCGCGGAAGAAAAACAGCGGTACCAATCCGATAATGATTATGATCGTCGTTACGATTGTACTGACGGCAATAGCGATCGTCGTTACGATTTCCTGTTCTTCCGTTCCCGGTTTGACCTTCGTTAAGGTCTGCGCGTTAATGGCGCAGGGGAGTTTAAGATTGCTGATGTTGCCGGTAATAAAACTCATGTATTGTCCCGCCGTTCCAAGTAGCGGTGCGTAGCTTATACTTTCCACCAGTCCGATAGCCAGGTACCCAAGCAGGAAGGGAAGGGATTTCAGGATAGCTTCTCCGTCCGGCAGAACTTTTGCTTCCAGACAATAAATTACGGGGACGAGCATAATTAGTCCCAGTGCGATCCACGTAAAGATCCTGCCCGTCGAGTGCATTTTGTTATTATATTCGCTTGCCGTCAAAATTTCTTGTTTTTGTTTTCTCATACTTCCCTCCTTAAGCAAACACGCCCGTTGCCGTAAAAGCATAGGCAATCGCCAGCGCGCCGAGAATGGTAATGGGCAGAGCATAGCTTTCTATCCATTTTTGTTTAAAGACCTTCAGTACCACGCCGCATAGTCCCATGATGATCATACCGCTGACAAGCGTTATTATGGTGACTTCGCCGTAAGTGGTCGCTCCCGTTCCGTCCGTTACCGGATGCCCGATACTGAAAATTCCACCTACGAGAATGGAACTGAGCATTCCGGCAAGAAGTCCTCCTAAAAGCGCCCCTGTGACGGTGTTCATCAGTTTGCCGTTTTTCTCCTGCAAAGCAGCCAGTTTGTTCTGATATTTTTTGTAGAAAATGGCGTTAAAGACCGGACCGCTTATTATAGACAGCGTCATGATGACGGTGGCGGTCGCAATAAAAACTTCTTGAGAATAACCGCCGGAAGCGTTCAACGCCGACTGCGCCTGGTTCATGGCGATCAGTTCATATTGTAACGCGCCAATGACCGTCAAACGGATCCACGGTATGGCAAGACCCAGCGATTGCATAAGAATGCCGATCCCGATAACGATGGGGATACTGGGGACGATGGAAAAGACGGCGCCCGAACGAATGGTGTCCTTGATGATTTTTTTATCCATTCCGATCTGCTTCGCTCTCCGGACCGCCTTGATGATAAAAAATACGCTCATCAGAATGATCGCCAGAGCAATGGCGCCGCCGAGTATGAAAATCGATATGTAGCTTTCGACCATAAAAACTCCCCTTACTTAACCAAAATGTTTTTTTATTGTACAACGGAAAAAAGGAAATGTAAAGGGATTGAAAATATACGTTCGCTGTGATATACTGAATTGACAGTTTTTCAAAGAAAGGAGAAATAAAAATGAAAATAATCGTTGCCGGCGCAGGTATCGGCGGATTGTACGCCGCCGGACTTTTTGCAAAAAGCGGACACGAGGTAGTCGTGTACGAAAAAGTCAAACGGGTAGAAGATATGCGCTACGATTGGCACGACGACGTGAATCCGTCGGTATTTGCCGACCTCTCCGTTCCCGTCCCGGTGGGTAGCTTTCCCAAAAAGAACTGGACTTTTATCACTCCTTATGAAAAAGGCAGAATGCCCCTTATTCAGCGTGCCGACCTGATCGACATCTCCGTCCAGAGAAAAGAACTGAATAAAGTGCTGGTTGGTCTTTTAGAATCGGCAACGATCGAATGGGGGACGGAAGCGACAAAGGCAATTGTGGACGGTGACCGGGTCGTTGGGATAGAAATTGTTAAAGAGGGTACCCGAAAAGAAGTGTTTGGTGACCTTATCATAGATTCTTGCGGTGTTTTTTCGCCAATAAGAAAGAGTCTTCCGGAGGCGTTCAACGTTCCGGACGTGGACAGAGAATCGGTCTTTTTCGTGCGCCGGTTTTTCTTTAAAGCAAAAGAGGGCGTACCCTTTCCTACGGACACCAATAAGGTGTATATGAAGCATATCGGGCAAAAGGGCATCAGCTGGTGTATTGCCTGTGATAACGGCACCGTCGATGTTCTCATAGGAAGGGTAGGAAAGATGACGGAAGAAGAAACGGAACTGTCCCTTGCGGATTTGCGTAAGAACAATCCCATCTTGTCGGATGAACTTCTCGGCGGCGGAAACTTCTGCACCATTCCCGTCAGAAGACCGCTGTCCAATCCCGTTGCTAACGGATACGTTGCTATCGGAGACTCTGCCTGTCTGACCGTCCCCATGATAGGGAGCGGTATCGCGACGTCGTTGCAGGCGGCGGATATTTTGGTGAAAACGGTCAACGCAACCGGTTCAAGCGACGTTGCCACCCTTTGGCAGTATCGCGTTAAGATCAATAAATTATTCGGCGCCGAACATTGCGCTGTAGAAACGTTGAAGAACTGGCTTTTGGAGCAAAAGGACGACGATATACATTTCTTCCTGACTTCCGGCATTCTCAGGAACGAGGACCTGCAGAACGCAAGCGTCGGAAAAATGATTAAATTGGAATTCCCCGATATCTTCCATAAAGGTCTCGTCGGCATGAAAAACCCCCTTCTTTTACTGAAAACGCTGGTGATGTTGCAAAGAGCGAACAAGGCTAAGCGAATATCCGAACGAATCCCGAAAACGTATAATAAAGAAAGGGTATTGCGTTGGCAGAAGAAAACGGACGGTTGTTTTTAAAATGGTTTACGATCTTATTATCATAGGAGGGGGAGCCTCCGGACTTGCTTGCGCCTATGCCGCCGTTAAACGGGGTAAAAGCGTTTTAGTCTTAGAACGGGAAAAGAAGGTAGGTACCAAGCTCCTTATGACGGGCAACGGTAAATGTAACCTTTCCGCAACCGACGTCTGCCCGGAAAAGTACAATCATCCCAATTTTGTAAAGGATATATTGGAGCAAGAAGACGTTCATAAGTTTATTGCCGATATAGGGATCATGACGCGCACCGTTGACCGCCGTATATACCCGTACAGCGAGTCGGCATTGACCGTCGTAAATAAACTCCGTTCCGCCCTTCCGCCCGACGTTATCCGCACCGAAGAAGTGGAAAGAATCGACAAAAAAGAGCTGTTCGTCGTGAACGGCTATTCTTCTCGCGCCGTTGTCATTTGTACGGGGAGCGCGGCGACAAAAGGGAAAGCTTCTTATGACTTAGCCGAACGTTTCGGACATAAAACGACCGAACTTATGCCCTCCCTCGTTCCTCTCGTGACCGATACAACCTATATAAAAGGGCTAAGCGGATTAAGGAACAAAGTCAGACTGAAATTGATAAAAGGGGAGAAAACGGTGGCGCAGGAAGAAGGAGAGATACTTTTCAGAGATAACGGTATCAGCGGCATCTGTTCCATGTGCCTGTCTACTTATATTGCCAGACACCCGGGTAAATACGTCGTTTCTATCAACTTCGTTCCGGACGTTGACGCTATTGAGTATTGCAAAGAGGATGAGGCGGACGGTATCTTGCACCAAGCGGTAGCGCAGGCGGTATCGAAATATGCGTCGACAAAAAAAGTGCCGCTTGTTTCCGCTTTAACCGATTTCAGACTGGATAACGTTGCGTGCGGCGGATTGAAACAGGCGCAAGTCGTTTGCGGCGGACTTATTACCGACGATTTTGACGACAGACTCCAAAGTAAAATCTGTCCCGGACTGTACGCCGGGGGAGAAGTACTCGATGTAGACGGCGAATGCGGCGGATATAACCTCCATTGGGCGTTTGCTTCCGGTTTGAGAATAGGAAATTCTGTATAAAATAGAGATATGTCGAATAAAACGAAAAAAATTCTTACCGCGATCTTTTTCCTGGCAGTCAATATTGCCGTCCTTTTCGTGTTGATCTTTACCGAGGACAGAAGCGGAAATATAGGCGACGGAAAGGTCGTTTTATCTTTGCTGAAAGATAATATCTTTTTTACCATTCTGTCCATAGCGATGTTTTTCGTGATCGTTATCGGAGATACCATCGTTTTTAAATCGCTACTGAAACGGCTGGGCAAAAAGCCCGGTCCCGTTCTTCCGCTGACCGTATCGGTGCTGGGTAGGTACTACGATAGGATTACCCCGTGGTCTGTCGGAGGAGAGCCGTTTCAAATGGGATACCTTATTTCTCACGACGTCGGCGCAGGGGATAGCTGCGCGGTGACAATGAGCAGGCATATTATTCGTTTTATCGTGACGGCGGTGGCGGTTATTACCATACTGCTTTCTTCGGGGATCGCCACGACTTTATGGGTTATGATCGCGGCGATACTCAGTATCCTTTGCGGCTTGATCGTCCCGGTTTTTATGTTGGTTTGCGCTTTTAAACCGAATATCGGATTGGCAATAGGAAGATGGTTTATCAGGGTAGGGCATAAAATCAAATTGATAAAAGACTATCAAAAAGCAGAAGGAAAAATGCAGGAAGAAGTCAATAAGTTCCTCTCGGGAATTCGCTTTCTCAGCGTCAATAAGGGGATGATATTTTTGATTGGTACGGTCGGACTTATCGAATTATTCGCCAATAATTGCGTACCTTATTTTGTGATGCGAGCAATAGGTCTTACGCCTGATTTTTGGTTTGTGTTCGTGCTTTGTATCTTCGTCAATTACGCCTCATCTTTTGCGCCCACTCCGGGCGGAAGCGGACTTGCCGAGCTTAGTTTTTATGCCATTTTCGCCTCGTTTGTTCCGGACGGACAGCTCTTTTGGGCGGTGCTGTTTTGGCGGATCTCCGTGTTCTACATTCCCGTTTTGATTGGCTTTACAGTGCAGGTTTCACGCTCCGTTTATTTGCTCGTCACTTCCACAAACGGCGGAAAAAATCTTCCGTCGTGAGCGAGGATGCTCGATTGTATCTTTTTAAATGAATAAGTGAATCAGGGTTCCCTTTTTCGATAGTATTGATACCCTCACTGCACGTTAACGTCATTCTGAACCCCATAGAAAGCAGGGTGGACTGAGCAATGGAATTATACCTTCCGAACGGGTAAGCAAACACTGTCGGTTTGACGTCGCAGGGGGCTAAACAGTCGTTGAGTTTATTTAGGTCGTTTCTAAGATTTTTTTCGTACGTCACGTCATCTTCGCCGCTGATACGTCCGATACCGAAACGGGGAGAGTAGTTGTGCATATTGTAGGTGTGACTTCCTATCTCCACTCTGCCGCTTTCGTTCAGCGCCTTGATATCATCCCACGTCAGATAGGAGTATTCCGGATGGTGACTTTCTTCGGGGTGATCGGAAGAATATTTGCAGAACTTCCCTATTACGGAAACGACGGCGTGGCAGTCGTACCGTTCCAGGAGCGGCACTACGGCGGATAGGTTGTTATAGTGTCCGTCGTCGAACGTCAATAGGATGGGCTTAGGCGGCAACTCGCCCATCCCGTCAACGTAATCGCAGAGCTGTTTGGCTGTTACCGTAACGTAGCCGTTTTCCTTCAAATAACTTAGATCGTTTTCCAATTGTTTTTCCGTAACGATGTATTCGCTTTTTCCATGGGAAGTTACCGAATGATACATAATTACGGGCAAAGAAACGCTTTTTTCTTCATATGGAGAAAAGGCGAATAAGGGAAAACAGAATAAAAAAAGACACACGCAAATGAAAAACTTTTTCATGTTATTTAGCGTGTGCCTTCTCGTTGCGTTTTATACTTTTGTTATTCGTCTGTCTCGACTACGGGGACGGAAATAAGAAAGGAAAATTCATTATCATTGGCACCGTCGTCCCAAAGCAATCCTTCACCTATTATCGAATACACGATATCGACGATACCGCCGACGTTGAGATATCCTTCCTTGGTTTCCGTCAGCGGCAAATCGATAACGGATGCAAAACCTTCTTCGCTGTTGTAGATTTCGAATAGCAGGTCGCGGATTTTTCCTTCGGGGACAATCTGAATAAGCGTGTCGATGTTTTCAAGAAGGGGCGCCAGTTTTTCGGCGATACTCTCCGAAGAACCGCTGATAAGTCTGCGAATGAGATCGACTTTATTCACGGCAGGAACGTGGGTCAATATTTGCAGTATGTCGCTTTGCACGATTTCAAGTTTTCCCGTCGCAAATAAATTTCTGATGTTAGCGACGTCCTCTCCGTTCGTTTTTTCTTCCAGGTAGCCGAAATATTGAAAGATCTTCGACTCCGCTATCTGATCTAACGCGGCGTAAAGGGCATAGCGTAGCATTTTTGCTCTTTCGGAGTCCTTATCCCATTTTTCGTCTCCTGCAAAGTTGTTTTTAATCAGCGTTGCAAGGAATTCACCCACCGTTTTTCCGTCGGTAATGACCGGGAAGTCGGTCACGCCGTTTTTAACGCAGATTGCTTCCAGACTCTTTCCGCCGTTTGCGTCTTTTTCATAAAGGGGCATATAGTAGAAGGCATCTACGATCTCCTGCGCTCTGTCTACGGCATCCAGGTCTGTTACGCCGAGTAGGGCGCAAATATCGTCAAGATAGAGCTTGCCGTACATGTATTTGGAAAAACTCTCGTTCTCGTATTCCCAAACGTAAGAAGGCAGATCGGCAAGGATCCGTGCGCGCTCTTCGTCGGAATAAAAGGCGGGGATGTAGGCGGCATTTACGTAACTTTGTTGCATCGTGGTGATGGTAACGGCGCCTTCCACGTCTACGAAATGGCGTTTGGGTAGGGTGGTATAAGAAAGGCTCCCCGTTTCGATCTCGTAATAATAGTTTTCGTTATCGGGATAGGCATAGGACGCGATGTCCTGTTGATGAACGTGTCCGCAAAAACTGAACGGAACGGGGCTTTGTTGCCTGTACAGTACGTTTAATACGTCGCTCTGTCTGTTGACGTGCGACATACTTCCAACCAGTGGTCCTATGTGCGAGAGGATGGGAAAGTGTGTGATCAAAAAGGGCGTTTTACCGTCGAGATAACATAGTTTTAATTGCATATCCAACCAGTTCAACCTCTCCGTCGTAACGTAGGGGTCATGGCGGTGTTCCACCGAACGAACGGTACCCGGTACAACATCGTATTTGGCGATGTCCCAGGCGATAAGACGATATTTATCGGAAAGTTCCGCCGTGTATGAAAGTGAATTATCGTCCCTCGATAACGCTTCGGAAAAGCCGAAATCACGATAAATCTCCTCGAATTGCTCCGGAGTAACGCTGTCGATATCCTGTTTTTCCTCTTCTTTATAAGAGGTCGCTCCATTGTTGATATCGTGGTTCCCGTTGATGACGTAGCACCTTTTACCGGCGTCTTCCGCTCTCTTTAATTCGCGCCCTACCGCTTGATGGGCGACTTTTGCGCCGTCGTCGGTCAAATCGCCCGTAAGGATCAAAACGGGACTGTCGCTTGCAATAAAGTCGTCTATTGCCGTACGGAATATTGCCTCCGATAGTCCGATGACTTTTTCGTTAACGTTTACTATCCGCTGTAATCCTGGCGTAAGAGTATCTCCGAATTGATCGGACGAAAGGACGTGTATGTCGGAAAATACGGTGACGTCCGTCGTGGTGGAAAGAGTGGGCTGATCTTCCGGCTCCTCGGTGCAAGCCGTCAAAGAAAAGACGGTCATGATCAGTAGCGCGCAAAGGAACACAATAAAAAACTTAGATTTCATAAAAAATCGCCTCCGGCAGTTATGAAAAGGATATCAAAAGTATATCATAAGGGGATAAAAAAAGCAATATTGTTTTGCCAATCTTAAAATGCGCGCGCACGGGTTGACTTTTGGTGTATAACTATGATAATATATTATCATTAGGAGAGTAGAATGGCTCGATTCGAGCCGCGGAGGTAGTGCGTATGTGTTTAAAAAGGAATGTTTTTTTATCGGCGGTCATCATGGCTTTGGTATTTTTGTGTATCATTGCCTTTGTTCCGGCATCTGCGAATACCGCTTCTGCACTCACCGCAAAAACGCTGCGTCTTGCTACCTCTCCCGACGTTATACTCTGCGACACCGTTGACAAAAACACCGTTAACACCGTCAACGTAAGTACCTCAGGGGAGAACGTCAATAGCTATACTCTTCTACCCAACGGCGAAAACGGCATCGGCACGACCGTTTGTTGCTATACCGGCGCGCTCTTCACACCGGAAGGGGATAATGTGCCTACCGGCAACGTGAGCGGTTCGGACAAAAGATATAATTACTGCTACTATAACAACTCCAATCAGCTCGATATAACTACGGCGAACATTGATAACGGTAGCATTTTTTATAACTCGAACGTCTTTGCCACCGGACAATACGGAGATTGCAGTGGCATCGCCGATAATTGCTTCTACTTTATGAGTACCCCCAATACGGACTACAACGTCACGTTGAACGCTACCTTTAATCTCAGCCAAAACGTCGTCGACGCTCTGGCGGACAGACTTCTTAAGGTCAGCTTTGTTCCCTATTTCATTACGCCCAACGCCATGAGCCTTCCGACGGTCAAAACCTATATTCAGGACAGCAACCCGGAAACGTGCTTTATGGAATGTTTCTTGTACAACCGCGGCACTATTACCTCCACGCAACCCAAGCAGTGTAACATCCCGATCACCGAAACGATGGTATCGGGCAACACGCTGAACGTCAACGCCGGCGCCTATACGACGAAGGACTCCGGTTCGGACTGTTCTTTCGTCCAGGTCACTTTAAGAAATTTCGTAGAGAAAGGCTCTTGCGGTATGGCGTTTGCCGAGATCGGCATTAAGATCATCGTCACCCCCAATACCGGTATCGTTTTCGACCCCACCTCTACGTACAGCATTTCGGGGACGGACAGAAACGTAAAAGAAACCACCAGTATCAACGATATAAGCTATGCCTCTCTCAACGACGTTATCAATTTTGATATGAAATTGCTCGGTTCCGGTGGCGTAGGTAACATCTATCTCGATCCCACCGCCAACCAGATTCAAAGCGGTATCATGTTCAAAAAACTGTTTTCTCCCGGAGAAGACACTCTTATTTTGGAGTACTTTTTGTCGGACGCGGAAAGCGGCGATATGGAAGTGGAGCAAGGCTCCGGTTCCGGTCTGCACGCATCGATAACCATTTTGGCAGGGAACGCAAACTCCTATCTCATCATCACCGCCGCCATTCGATATAAGAATTTATCGAATTATTCCATCACTACGGTAAAGAGTACGGAGATCATTATCTTCGTCGACGATTCAACGCCGTCGGAACCCGATCCCAAGGCAAATATGTTCTATCAAACGTACATCAACCCCAACGGTTCCAGGTTATTCTTTACGGCAACGGACAATGAAGTCCTCGTCACCGAAGACGGCACCGACAACGTTAAAGCGTTGAATATCGGACAGAACGATTCGGGGAGCAGATCGGAGAACGATATTATTCAGTTCAAAGAAAGCTGCCTGGATGCCTATTACGATGATGCCCTTGCTTCTTCCGATATTGCAATCAGTATCTCCATGGGGAGCGATCTGACCATTTATTATAAATCGAGTTACTACGGCGAGTCCTATCCCACTTCGCAGGGAGAGAAAACGTCGAGCGGTGCTATTGTAGACGTCAACAACGCCGACTTGCAAAACGAAGATCTGAAATACATCTATAATACGGCGGAACGCGGCGTTTATTACGGCATTTATTGCGAAGTTACCGAAAACAGCAAAGAAAAAGACGACGAGGATAAGTTCCTCACTATGAAATACGTCGATATAGAGTACGGCAGTCTGCTGCTGGACATGACCTATATCGATTCGAAGACGAATTCTTTGGCATACCGCAAAAAGGGCATTTGGTCGATAGAATTCTTCACCTACGATAACGTCGGCAATTACAGCTTTACCCGTATCAAATATTTTATCAAAGTCGACATTACCGATTACTCCTTTGAGATCAATTATTTCCTCGGCGATAACTTAAACGACGACCAGGGCGGCGTTCAACAAAACGAAGTGGAAATTTATTACGATAAAATAACCATTTCCGGCGTTCTGTCCGGGGATTATTCCAACAAGGTAGAAGGGGACCTCGGAGAATCGCTTTCTCTCTCCCTTTTCCGTGGAGACAAAGTCAGCTTTCTCGTTCGCTATACCAGCAAGGCAGTCTATGACAGCTACGTATTGACTTCCTTCCAAATCGGTGGCGGTGCAAAACAACCCTGTACTTCTTTCGTTTTCTCCCAGCAGAACGGCAGATTCCAGACCTACCTATCGCTGACCAGTTCGTGGATCACTTTACCTTCGGGACAAAGCGTCGCTACGGCGATGTATACCTTCGAGGTCAACGATTCCCTGTGTCGTGACACCTATAACGAAGAAACGGGTTTGTGGGAGAATAACCGCGTCATTAACTTTTATTTCAAGCTGCGTACCACGATCACGGCGGTGGACCCCCGACCGGAATATACTGGGACAAGCGTCACGATCGACAAAAGTCTGGACCTTTCGTACGTATCCAATCAGGTTACCGTTAAACTGCCCGACAAAAGGAACAGCGTATCCACTACTTATTATAAGCGTATCCCCTCCGACGGAACGAGATACTTTGTAGGCGAGGACATTCCGGAAACCGGAGTGTACGTCGCAAGGAATGACACGCGCGCAATCACGTCGAACAGAGCCAACGAAGAGTTTGTGCTGGCTTCCGGCGTATATCAGAACGACGTTGCCTATTACGAGAGAGTCAACGAGTCCGGCTCCAACGCTCCCGTACACAGCGGAACGTACTATTGCGTTTCCACGTTGAAAAACGATTCTACCTATTACGGCACCTCCGTTATCATACTGACGATAAGGCAGGGGACGCCCGATCTTTCCACTTTGTACGGAGCGACCTTCAATCAAGGAGAACGCGTTGAGATAAATTACGGTGACTCTTTGGCAAAGATCGACTGGAATCCGGAATTGGATCCCGAGACCAACCGTCAGACCTTTAATACTGCTTTCTCGGTGTTTTACGAGGACGACCTCTATTGTCAGTTGTCCTCCAACGGCATACTCGGTTACTATAAACTGGACGTCACCGAAGACAACAAAAATAGCAAAGAGTACACCAGACCTGCCGCAGGGCTTATGAGCGTCAGAGTGGTCTTCACCCCCATTATCGGTTCATACGATCTGGGTGCGGGGCGTTTCGTTCCGCAATACGACGAAAACGGCAAGTTCATCGTCAACACCGACTATACCACTAAGACCGCCAACGTCAACCTGTACGTCAGACCGTGTACAAAGGTGCAATTCAAGATAGACGAGACCCTGGCTACGAGTACCGATTCGGAAGGAAAGGTCATTTTCGTCTATTCCGGTTCCGTACAAACGATCAGCTATGACGTTTATTCGGAATTCGAGTCGCAGAACGGCACCCTCCTTTCCGAAGGTACGGGTACAAAAATGCTTCTGACGCCTTATTCCGTTGTTTCCTATGCATCCATTCCGTCCATAGATATCGACCTCAAAAACGTCGTTTGGGTCAGTGATCCGCCCATTTCCGCAGGACTGTATGCGATGAGAGTCCAGCTCGCCGATTGCAACTATACCGGCTCCGTCGTTTGGTATCAATTGATAAAAAAGATTGATCTTTCCGTAAAGGTAACGGGGACGCTTGAGTCCGAGTTCCAATACGAAGAAATCCCTTCGGTAGAAATTAAACTCAATACCATCGTCCTCGACAACGTCGCATGGAACTATAGTTTTTACTACAACGTCGGCAACGGTAGATTGACCTATCAAGAAATCTGCGTTGAAGAAAACAAAGTCCCCGATAACGCATTAAGAAATTACGTCAAAACGCCCTACAACGCCGGGAACTATATTGTCAAAATCGATATCGTAGACAATAACTACTCCGGCACCGGGTATGCCGAATACGTTATCCATCGCGTAAACAACAATAACAACCACGCCTCGATCAACTGGCCCGTCCTCAGTGAAAGTTCTATAGTCTCCGGTTGTCATATTTGCTATGGACAGCCGCTCATAGAAGCCAGATTGATAACGAGTATGGGCGCCTCCGTTCGTTATAACTTCCAAACCTACACATCCGAGACCAAAAAGGTACAATCGACCGAGTCGATCGCAGGTCAATTCTTCATCGTTTCGATAAAATACGACGAATGGCTCACCAAAAACAACAAGACCTCCTCGGATCAGACGAGAAAAGAATACATAGCGGAGATGAATGCGCATACGGACGACTGCAAACAGTCCGGTTACGACTGGTTCATGTGCTTTGCCGTCGTCGACGAAAGCAGTTCCCATTATACGAACTTCGACTTCCTCTATACCAACGTTCTGTTTAAGATCGGCTATGCTTCTCTTGCTTGGGATAAAGTCGTCATCGAACCAATCAGCTACGAAACGGTAGTCAGATACAACTATTCTTCCGCAGAAAACAGCACGATTACCGTTGCGAAGAAAATGGCATACGTGTACTCCCAAAACGGCGTTCTTCCGCCCGATGGCACGTCATACTACACTTCCGGCAGCAACGTCTACGTCTACATGAGTAGTGCAGAGTATTTATTATCATTGACGACGGAGTACACCAGTACCTTCAATGCCGGGACGGAGTACCTATCCTTTAAGTTCAGACCGACGGATACGGATAATTACCACGAAGAAGACCACAATATTCCGCTGACAATCAATAAAAAAGCACTTAGCATCAGCCTGAATTCTTCCGCTCCGCGTAATGTTTCCGTATGGAGAGAATTGGAGGGGTTGAGGTCCTATTACAACTATTACGATGCGGATGACAGCTATCCCTTCTTCACCTATTCCGGCAATATCCTTACTTTAACGGGGATCACCGGTCAGTTTACTTATACCTTGAATGGCAAAACCTATGTAAAGACAAAAGATTACTTTATCGTCACCGAGCTGGCAACAGGAGAACAAGAAACGGTCACGACATTGCCGGCGAGCAGTACCCCCTATACCGTCTTATATGCTATTGACAACAGTAACTATGCCGGGACGCTTGAATACACGCTACTTATCAACAAAGCTCCTTTGCAAGTCTCGACGCAGCCGCAGATCTATGACGAAAAGCATACACTCGCGTACAGACACAGAATAACCGATCTGATGTTTATCGACGGCGTAATAAAAGCTACCTATACGCAGGAGACGGTTACGGGAAGATACGCCGTTGCGACCGGTTATGAAAATCAATTTTTCGGCGATGCCGGGACGCAGATCAATATTGCGTACGTCTTTACGCCCGATAACGACAATTACGAGACTTTGCAAAGTGTACTAAGTAGCAAAACGGTCAATAAGTCTGACGTTTCCGGACAAATGGATCTGGAAGTCGGCACCTACGTATACAGCCACGGACACGACGAGTTCGGAGCGCTGACGAGAGACTTCTTAAAGAGTACCTATTCGAGCGAAGGTAAAGACGAGTCCGTTGACACCTACGAAGAGTTCATGAGAGCCTATTTCGACTATCAATGCGTCGTTCCGGAGGATCTTAGATTCAGTATCAATATTTCTATCAGCGGTTCTACGGACGGTCAGTTCGTTCGCGCAGGCGTTTACGAAGTCACCCTTTCTATCGACGACTCCGTCAATAACTATTGCGGTCTTGTTACGACCACCCTCACCGTAGAGAAAGACAGAGCCTATATCGTCCTTTCCGACGACCTTAAAACGGATGATCCCACGGATACCGTATACGACTATATCGTCGAAAAGACTTTCGATTCAAAAGGTATGCCACAGAACGTCGTGCCTGTTTTGTACGACTCCGAAGGACAAATGGTTTCTTCGGGTGGTTTGTTCACCAACTATTACTACAACGCCATTCAGACGATGACACCGAGCGCAATCGGCAGCTATGAAGTCAGACTGTCGATGAGTGACTCAACGAAGAGCAACTACATTTTGACCAAAGCAACGTTCAGAAACGGTAATTGGGAGGTCGGCGATACCGAAATTACCCACGTCACCGCCCGACTCATTATCGGCTTTAATAAATCCGAAGCGACCTTGCTTAATATTACGCAGGTCTACTCCCAGCCCAAAGAAGTAAACATCAATTACGGCATCAATAGGGCGCTTTGTTCTTTGGAATACGTCCGTTTGAACGACGAAAACGAGGAAACGGGTTCAAGAATCGTCGGGAAAATTCCTACCGAGGCAGGAAGATATAATATTCATATGATATTCCTCGCCGAAAACAACGACGGCTATGCCGCGGACCTTATTTGGGACGAACCTTTCGTAATTGAAAAATACGTCGCCACCATTTTGATTTCCGAAACCGTTCAGATAACTTATAGCGGACGGCAAAGAGAGGTCTTTACTTCTTATACGGAACCGTACGGTATGACGCTTAAGTATTCTTATGCGGTAGGGGACAGCGACGAATACACTGACATTGTAAAGACGTCCGAGCTTGGCGCATTCCACGCCGGAGAGTATAAGATCAAAGCGGAGATCGTCAACAATAACTATGCCGGAACGAAGATCATTACCTTAATCGTCAATAAATCTGCCCTCCGCATAGCCAAAGCTCCCGTCTTTAGTAAGTACGCCTACCATTCGGAAATCATGCCTACGGTGGTAGAGGAGGGCGTTGTCTACTGTCCGGACAGGAACGATGCCTACGCCATTCCCGGTACCTACACGCTGAGCTTCGATACCATCGGCAGACTATCCGTAGGCACCCCAACGGTAACGTACACCTTTACCCCGTCTCCCGATGAATTCGGATACGTCGACTACGCCGTTGTGACGGGACAAACGAAACTGACTATCGAAAAAGCCGATTACGACATGAATTTGGTCAGTCTGATGCTTAACGGAAAAGTGGTTTTGGTGACGGAAGACGAGATCGTCAGTTACAACTCCGACAACTACGAAATCTACGCCAGATTCCAGGTGGAAAACGGCTCCGACGAATATATTTATGATTATACCGGCGTAAACTCCGATTTCGTTATCAGAGTGGATCACTATTTCAATTGGGACGTAAGCACTCCCAATCCGCCGTCCAGTACGCCCTCCGATATCGGCGACTATACCATAAAAGCTACCGTCGTATCAAAGAACTATAAAGGCACGAAAACGTGGACATATAAACTCATTATCAGCGCCGGCGAACCGGTAATCAGCGGATTGGAAACGCTGGATTGCACCTTGCCGATAGGTAGCAACAGCAGCGTTCTCGTCAGCCCCGAACACAACTATTTCAGCGGTGTTACCGCAACGGCGAAAAACCACCCGGAAAAAATCATTGCCGGTAGTTTTTCGGTAGAGAATAAACAATTCAACCGCGCCAATAGGAACGAAGTAACCGTTACGTTTACACCCGAGGACCAGGATGCAAGTTCCTTCTCCTCGGTGAGCTTCACCGTGATCGTCAACGTTATCGGTAAAGACGCGTTCAGAATGTCGTCCGCTTCGGCGGAATCGGAAGCGCCGGTCGATCTGCCCAGCGGCGTTACCATCAACAACGACGACTGGACCAGCGCAAATATCCGCGACGGAATGATTTGCAGCCGTAATATCTACCCTGCCGACGTTATCGTCAGCGGAACGTCCTCTTTGTCCGGCTCCGGACAACAACATGGTGCCTATATCGCTATCAAGCCCTCCGGCGGCGTCAACTACCTCTATTACGGAGCGACTTTGGGTCAGTTCAGCCTCACGTTTGAACCCTGCACGCCCGGCTGTGCGGAATGTTTGCAGGCGGTATCCTATCTCTCGTCAAACGGCGTTCTGCGCTTTGAAGACGATCTTTCCACCATTCCCGACGTCGGATCGTATATTCCCGTCGTTTATATCCTTAACGAAATAGGAGATAACAATCAGGAAAGATATCAACTCAACAACATGAGAGGACTGATCCAACTGGGTACGGATGAAAACAGCGGTGATTACATTTTGAGAAAATACGTCCTTATTCCGAAAGAAACGGAAAGCTCCGTCGGAACAGATACGGAACTGATTGGCTTTGTCGGTTACTCTTTGAGAGATAATTACAGATTGGTTATCACCGATCATAACAAGATTATTTCCGCCAATCCCACTTCTCTTAAAACGTCACTGGATGACGTCGCCGAACTGAACGCTTCTTACAGAGGCACGTTGGTTCAGATTAACGAATTTATATCGCAGAATTACGTATACAGCACCTTGCCCTCCGTTGCGCTTAAGATTTATACCGAAGTTATCGACGAGAATATCGTTATCGGTAAATCGTCGAGAGTGTATAACGGGGCAGGGATTACTGTCAACGATTTAATGATATCCATTTTCAATACCAACGTCTCCATAAACGAAGATTATTTCTTTATTACCGTCTATGACAGCGAAGGCAACGTTTCGGATGGCGTAGATATAGGAACGTATACCGTCTTCATCCGCTTGCAGGACGAAGAATACTTCTACTATGGCGAAAAAACAGTGACGTTTACTATAGAAAAGAGGGAGATTTCTTCGGAGATTACCCTCAGTAAAACGACCGATACCTTCGGTTCCGATACCTTCACAACGGCGCCTTCCGTCTTGTATCAAGGTGAGATCATACCTTCCGGAGAGGTCACCGTTTCCTTCCGTCTTCTCGGTACTACCGGTAACTTTGTCAGCGCAGTTTACAGCGCCGGAACGTATGAAATGAAAGTGGTCATCTCTTCCGGGAACTACTATGGCGAAAGAATCTTGACTTATACGATTGCCAAAAAAGCACTCTCTATCGTCTCGTCCAAAACGTATATCTTCTCCTACGGCAATGAAAGGTCGGAAAACCGCGACGTCGATATCGTCTTCTCCGACGGAAGCGATATGGAAAAAACCATCTATTTTGAAAAAGCCGGCTATTCCAGAACGACCACCGTACCTATGGACGCCGGAGAATATACCGTTACCGTTGTTCTTGCCGATGCGAACTACTATCTGACCAATCCGTCTTTCAGTTACGTCATTCAGAATTCCAGAGGTATCACCGTAGAAGAGCAACCCACCATTCAAACGCAAATCTCCATCGATGGAGAAACCTACCATATCAAATACGGTACCAAGCTCTCCGCTCTGAACACCAAGTTCCTCGGAGGAAGAACGGTGATAGACAACACCGGCGAGATCGTCAGCGGACAATTCATGGTCGATCCTGCAAGCAACGACGTCGTTCTCGATGCCGGAACGCAAACGGTGAACGTCCTGTTTAAACCGGAGAGTACGAACTATTCTTCCATCAGCTTTACCATGAGCGTAATCGTATCACGCGTCGATCTGTATGTCGTGTTCGATAATATCTCGGCAACGTATACGCGCTATGGACTGGCAAACGAAGTAACCTATACCGTTTCCGGCGCCAGCGAAGAAGTAGGCATCGTCCTGACTTTCGTTAGAGAAGAGGACGGTGTTTCCTATTCCAACCCCGTCGACGCCGGTTGGTACAATATCATCGTTTCCTGCCGCAATACCAATTATACCGTTCGCACCAGCACGAGATACGGCAGTTCCGGTCAACCGGTCTTTACCATCTACAAAGCAACGGTAGACGAGATCAGAACGGAAAGAGACTCCTCGAAACCGGTCGCCAACTCCATAAAAGTCGGTCAGAACCTTATGGAATCGGCGCTGAATAACGGCAGAACGTTCTATAACGGCTTCAATAACGCTGTAGAAGGCACCTATAGCTTTATTACTGCCGAGAGCTTCCAGAACGCAGGCGAATATAACGTGTCGTACGTTTTCAAGCCGACGGAATCAAAGAACTTTAACGCCTACACCAGTACGGTGAAAATAAAAGTTGAACCGGGCAAAGCTATCATTAACTGCACCGAAGTTTACGCGACCTACGGGACGCCGGCGAACTTCTCGGGCTTGCGTACCATGTTCACCACTACCCCCAGTAACGTCTCCTATAAAGTCATCACAATCGACCTTACGGAAGGCAGACGGGACAAAAACGGCGACCCCATTTTCTACGATGATAGCAAAGAATTGTACATGAATGCCAATACCTACATCTTCACCTGCCAAGTAGACGATCCCAATTACGAACCGGACGTTTTCACCTTCCAATACATTGTTCAAAAGAAGACCATTTCCATGGACTTTGTCAATGAGAAAGGAAACGTCGTTACCGCTTATAGCGTTCTGTACGGAAAGGACGCCGGCTACGGCGTGAAATTCTACGACAGCAACGACACGACGGGTAAACTAACTTATATGCTCCGCGATGCGGATAGCATGCAAAAGGGTGTGGTCAGCGTCCGCTACAGTTTCCAATCAAGAGATAGCGACGTTTCCTATTCAGGCAAAGGCAATCCGACGGAACTTGGTAGCTATACCATTACGGCAACGCTCAACCACAGTAATTACCAGGCAGTCGCCACGGCAACGTATAGGATATCAAAAGGGGTAGTAGAGGATATAATCTTCGACGTTGATTCCCTGTCTAAACAGGTCTACGGCTCAGTCTCTGCGCCGATTATTAGGACCATCCCGGACGGTGTCAACTATTACGTCATCTATCAAGGATACGACCGCACCATGCCTATGGAAGTCGGCACCTATAATATCACCGTCTATATCGACGATATCAGTTACGGTAGCGCGCAAGAAAGCGCGGTGTTTAAGATCAATCCGAAAGCACTGACCATTTCTTCCTATTCCGTTTCGGATAAGGTGTACGACGGCACCAATACCATTGCCATTACAGGAGAACTGTTTGGCGTTCTTGCCAACGACGAAGTCAGCTTGACCTTGCGTGCAGCAACGATCGACGACAGCGCGGAGGCAGGTAAACACGGCGTCAAGATAACTTGGTACAATTTATCCGGACTAAAAGCGGAGAACTACATTTTGACAGTCCCCGATTGTACGGAGATAGTCGAGATAAAGACGGCTACCGTACGAGACGTGAATAGCGGTTCTTATATGACGGCGGAAGAGGGCTTTGCGGATGGTACGGGCATTTCGTTCTACGAGGTAGATAGTGTCCAGAACCAAACCAGTTCCACCTCAAAAGCCGTCGGCGCATCGTCGACGATCATCGGTTATACCATCACCGTTAACGGAGAACCGACCATAACGACCGGTCAATATAAAATATGCGTAGAAATACCGGAGGAATACCGTTCGACCGACTTTACCGTCGATTTCAACGGACAGACGGTACTCGATCCGCATAGAGAAGGCGATATGTACGTCTTTAATACTTCGGTATCCAGCGGTCAGATCGTATTCTCGAAGTCATCGTTTAAATACACCTACGCCATCATTATCGCCGCGGTCGTGATCGTACTTATCGGTATCATCCTCGTGCTGGTGCTTAACCCGATGAAGAAAAAATAAAGATAAGGAATAATATGATGAAAAAATCATTGTGCCTACTGTGCTTCATACTGCTCTTTCCCATTCTCCTTGCTCTATCGACAGGGGTGAGATCGATCGCACTCGCAGAGGGTACTTCGCGTTATGAATTGACCTATGAAGAACCGCTCGTAACCAAGTACGTCCGGGAAGGAGAGGTAGTCACTAGAAAGGTCTACGTCAATACTTATTTGTACACCAACCTGGTTCGCATTACCTACGACGTCGTTTCTTCGACTTCCGGCGAAATAATGTATAAAAGATTGTCCCCCCAAAACGGAAAAGTCAGCGGAGAAAACCTGACTATAGAAAAAGAAAACGTTATTGTGACGCGCGGCCAGCTTAAATCGAATAATTCCGGCACAAAGGACGAAGAAGCCTATTATTTCGAGGTGTCGGCCGACCACTGCTGCGCGTTTATCTTTTCCGTATGCTATTCTACCGGCGCCGAATCGGAAGAAACGATCAGTTATAATTCCAAAGTGCTTTATTTCGATACGATAGACGGACAGTCGCCGACGATAACGGTAAAGGATATCAACGTCTTTATGTACCAGGTCACTTGCTCTTTTTCTGACAAAAGCGACATATGCGCCGCGTCCGGCGTTAAGTCCTATATCGTTTACCGCGAGGATACGACGACGCATGAAAAGACGACTTATTATTCTTCCGATAAAATCAATCGTAACAGTGCGACGTTTACTTTTGAGTCCGGTAAATATAATTATTACGTCGTGGCAACCGATGCCGTCGGCAACGTCAGCGAGGAAAAACTCGTCGCCACCTTCGACGTCGACCAATTGATCGGTAGCGCCGACGCCGCAATAATGACCATATCTTCTTCGCCAAGCGACTGGTCGGACACCTTTGTCAGTAAATTGGAGAAAGCATATAGCGATTATCAGATTGCGGCAAACGAAATGAACGGAGAAGTAACGGAGGCGGAATTACTACGAAAGAGTAACGCACTTTCTTCCGTCCTTTCGGAATACTACGGATATATCAACGACAGATTATCGGGTAGGATTAACGTTACCCCGAAGATCACCAACGGCGATTATTTAAAAGAGACCCCGACCATCACCAATCTTGCCAGAGCCTGCGACTTTGTTAAATACGGCGAAGAATGTATCCTGACGATCGCTATCGGTCAATACACTTCCACAGTGCAGGAAGAGGCCATGCGGTTTTGCGAGATCGAAGACGTAAACAAAACCTATTCTTTTTCCATTCAATGCTACACCAGTGACCAAATGGTGTATGAAGACGACTTTACCATACCTCTAAAGTTAGCTTTTTCCATCGGTCAATACGAGGAGATCGCCGCGGTGCAAATCATTGAGCAGGACGGCGAAAAGGTCTTCGTGCCGTGCAATATCAACCAGTATACGCAGGGCTCGATTGTGCTTAACGTTCAAAAAACGTATGGAGACGTGTACCTGTTCGTCCGCGAAAAAGAAAAAAGTAAGCTATGGTATCTGCTTTTTTTGCTTATCGTACCCATTTCTTGCGGCACCTCCAGTTTAATAATAATCCATAAAAGGAAAAAAGCGGCAAAGGCCGCAAAAAGCGTTCCGGATGATCCGGATAATAAGGATAAAGAAATCAGCGATCCGCAGAATACCGACGGATCAAAAGGAAGTGAAAACAATGAGTGAAAAGAAACTGATTATTAACAGGTATACCGTTTGGACCGTCCCCAATATCCTGGTTTTTTTCAGAATATTGTGCGTTCCCGTTTACATGACGATGATAATCTTGAGTTCCATCGACAAATACCCCGATTGGTATATTTACGTCGGACTTGCCATCATGGTATTGGCGGCTTCCACCGACGTTATCGACGGCAAGATCGCCCGGAAATACAAGGCCGGTACCAAGATCGGAAAGCACGTCGTTAAACACGATCAAGGCACCTACGTAGGACAATTGATCGACCCGATCGCCGACAAAGTCATGCACATAGGAGCGATGCTGGCTCTCACTATCGGAGGATATCTTCACTGGACGTTCGTCGTATTTATCTTTTTGAGAGAGGTAATTATGATAATCGGCGGTTCTTTCTTCATGAACAAAGTCAACGTACAATCCAATATGCTGGGGAAGGTCGCCAGCGCAATTGTCAGCGCAGGCATCATTTGTTGCTTCTTCCATAAGCTCATCATAACCCACCTTTGGAGCGTCTATCCTCTCGACTGGATTATAGTAACCATCGGTCTCGTATTAAACTGGACGGCGGGACTTATGTACCTTTTGGGTGCGTTGAAAGATTACAGAAAGTTACCCAAAGAGGGCGAAGCTCCTACTGAACCGGAACAAGCCCCGGAAAACAACTCGGAAAATAATTAAAAAATAAAATACAAAAAATATAAGGACAAAACAGTAATGGAAAAGACATTCAACCCACAAGAATTCGAACAGAGAATTTACCGTAAATGGTGCGAAAAGAAATATTTCACACCCACCCCCGACCCGGCGAAAAAGCCCTTTACCATCGTCATTCCGCCGCCGAATATTACCGGACAACTGCACATGGGACACGCCCTTAACAATACGTTGCAGGACACCATCATCCGTTATAAGAGAATGGACGGGTATTGCACCCTGTGGCTTCCGGGAACGGACCACGCCAGTATCGCTACCGAGCTGAAAGTCGTCGAGCAGCTCCGCGCCGAGGGAAAGACCAAAGAAGAAGTCGGCAGAGAGGAGTTTTTGAAGAGGACCTTTGCCTGGAAAGAAAAATACGGCAGTAGGATCGTGGAACAATTAAAACGTCTGGGTTCCAGTTGCGACTGGTCCAGAGAGGCGTTTACTATGGACGAAAGATGTTCCAAAGCCGTCCGCGAAGTTTTCGTTAACCTGTATAATAAAGGACTGATTTACCGCGGAAAGAGAATGACCCACTGGTGCCCCAGCTGCGGAACGGCTCTTTCCGACGCCGAGATAGAGTATGAAGAGAAGGCCAGTTTCTTATGGCATATCCGCTATCCTTATACGGACGGAAGCGGTTATATGATCGTAGCTACCACCCGTCCGGAGACCCTTCTCGGCGATACCGCCGTTGCCGTCAATCCGGAAGATGAAAAATATAAATCCATCGTCGGAAAAAATATGTATCTGCCGCTGACCGATCGCGTCATCCCGGTCATTGCCGACGAGTACGTTGAACTGGGATTCGGTACCGGAGCCGTTAAAATCACTCCTGCGCACGACCCCAACGACTTCGAGGTCGGTAAACGTCATAATCTGGAAGTCATTTCCGTTATCGACGACAAAGGTATCATGAATGAGAACGCCGGCAAATATAAGGGACTTGATAGAGCGGAAGCGAGAAAAGTCATCGTCGAGGACCTTCAAAAACTGGGACTTATCGAAAAAATCGAACCGTACACCCATAACGTCGGCGTATGCTACCGTTGTCATAGCGACATCGAGCCGAAAGTAGGAGAACAGTGGTACGTTAAAATGGAGGACCTTGCCAGACCGGCAATAAAAGCCGTCCGCGAAGGGAAGACTAAATTCGTTCCGCAACGCTTTGAGAAAATATATTTCAACTGGATGGAAAATATTAAAGACTGGTGTATTTCCCGTCAGCTCTGGTGGGGACACCGCATTCCCTGCTGGTACTGCGCCGACTGCGGAGAGATGATCGTCTCGAAAGAAGACCCCACCGTCTGTCCCAAATGCGGTAGCAAACGTTTGGAACAGGAAAACGACGTTCTCGATACCTGGTTTTCTTCCGCCCTTTGGCCGTTCAGCACTTTGGGTTATCCGGAAAAGACAAAGGACCTGGAATATTTCTACCCGACCAATCTGCTCGTGACCGCATACGATATCATTTTCTTCTGGGTTGCGCGTATGATTTTCTCCGGTATAGAACACATGGGAGAGGTGCCTTTCCCCGAAGTTCTCATTCACGGTATCGTCCGCGACGCGCAGGGCAGGAAAATGAGTAAGAGCTTAGGAAACGGCATCGACCCTCTTGCTATCATTGACAAATACGGCGCCGACAGCCTCCGCTACTCCCTTTGCACCGGCGTGGCTCCCGGCGGTGATATCCGTTTCTCCGACGATAAGATTGAATCGGGACGTAACTTTATGAACAAGCTCTGGAATGCTTCTCGTTACGTCGTCATGAATTTAGAGGATAAAGAGACCGTTGATATTTCTGAGGTCGAGCTGACTTCCGCCGATAAGTGGATGCTGACCAAATTACAGCTCGTCACTGCTGAAGTCAGACGCAATCTGGAAAAATACGAGATCGGTATGGCGCTTTCAAAACTGTACGATTTTGTTTGGAGCGATTTCTGCGACTGGTACATTGAACTTACCAAACCGATGCTTTATAGCCAGGATGAAAAAGCCAAAATCGGCGCGCTGAGCGTACTTAAATACGTGCTGGCAAACATTCTTAAACTCATGCACCCGTTCGTACCGTTCATCACCGAAGAAATTTGGAGCCAACTCGGTATCAGCGAAACGATCATGTTGGAAAAATATCCCGTTATGGACGAAAAACTTTGCTTTAACGACGCATACGACCTGTTCGAGGGCGTCAAAGAGACCATCGTAAAGATTCGTAACATCCGTGCGGAAATGGGTGTGGTCGCTACAAAGAAAGTGCATTTATTCGTTAAGACGACGGAGAAAACGCTGTATGAAAGCGCACTGCCGTACTTGCAGAGACTGGCAGGAATAGAATCCCTCGCTTTTGTGAACGACAAAAACGAAATTAAAGATAAAGTTTGCAGCGCGGTAACTTCTATAAGCGAATTGTATATTCCGCTGGGAGAACTGGTCGATCTTGATAAAGAAAAGGTTAGATTGGAAAAAGAGATCGCCAAAGTAGAAGGGGAGATTAAACGCGGTCAATCAATGCTAAGTAACGCAGGGTTTATCGCCAAAGCTCCGGCGGCGCTTGTCGAAAAAGAAAAGGAAAAGATGGAAGAAAATAAAAAGCTTCTGGAAAAATTACAACAGCAGTTGGAAGATATTTTATAATGGACAGTATAGTAAAAGGCACTCTTTTTAACGGTTTTGCACGCGTTGCGATCATTTCTATAAAGGATGCCGTAAATGAAGAGATAAAGATCCACGATCTGAGTCCGCTCTCTGCGGCGGCTCTGGGCAGGACCATGGCGGCAGGAGTGTATCTCGGCGCCAATCTGAAAGGGAAAAACGATAGCTATTCCATTACCATAAAAGGGGATGGATGTATCGGGGGGGTGGTCGTCGCCGGTAACGGCGACTATACCCTGAGAGGGTACGTCGCCAACCCTCACGCCGAGTTGCCCTTGAAGGGCAACGGTCACCTGGACGTAGGCGGTGGCATAGGTAGCGGTACGATGACTGTCTGTAAGGATCTCGGATTAAAGGAACCTTACAACGGCACTGTGGAATTGGTGACGGGAGAGATTGCGGAGGACTTTGCCGAGTACCTTGCCAAAAGCGAAGGGGTCAACAGCGCAGTGTGTTTAGGCGTACTCGTAGATAAAACGGGATGCGTAGGCGCCGGCGGCGTCATCGTTCAGGCAATGCCCGGCATTACGGAAGATATGCTCTTTATTATAGAGGATATCATCAGCGGTTTTTCCGCTATCAGTTCCATCCTTGCCGAAAAATCTCCTCGCGAAATTTTTGACTTTTATTTTTCTCACTTGGACGGAGAATTATTGGAAGAAATTCCGATTAAGGTGCAGTGCAGTTGCAATCAACAAAAGATAGAAAACGCCCTTCGCAGCATCGGACGAAAGGATTGCGATGAAATAATCGCCGAGAGGGGATCAATAGAGATTTCCTGCCACTTCTGCGAGAAAAAGTACATTTTTAATAAGGAAGACATAGATAAAATATGGAAAAAATAGAGTTCGAGATGACAACGGAGTCATTGCTGGCGCACGCCGGGAATGCTATGAAAAAGAATAAATGGTATTTGGCAATTCAAAATCTGAACGATGCCCTTGACAAATGTACCACTCGAGAGGGGAAAAAAAAAGTTTTCTTGGCGTATGCGGACGTTTTTCTTGCCGCAGGGAATATGCCTCTTTTTCGCTACTCTTTGTACATGGCGTCGAAAACGGACTATGCCGGCGGATTTTTCTACTTGGATTATAACCGCTTTTTGCCTGACCCACCCTACGACGCGCCTGCAGGGGAGCCGGAGCCATCTCTGACTGCCTCCGCAATCCTAAGCTACAATGAGGTCTATAACCTCATCGCTCAAAAACGCTATTCGGATGCAATGCGGCTGTTTTTCACGCTGCCGTCGGATAGAAAAAGCATGGCGAGTGTCGTCGACGCTCTTTCCGTTGCCATTGACTCGGACAAAGATTTCCATTTAGACACCTACATTATTTCCCTTCTGCCAGCCATCGGTGAGTTCGCTGCCGAAGACCCGGCGTTTATTAAAATGCTTCTTACGGCGAGCGAAAGCACCAAAGCAATTGCAGTGGAGGGAGCAAAATATTTTATAGAAGATAACGAGGATATAGACCTGCTACGCGACTTAGGGACGGAATACTTCCTTGCCTCGGAAATCACCGCTGCGCGCTTGTTCTTTGAAAAAGTGCTATCTCTTTGCGAGATCGACGAGGTCGCGCTGTACTATATGTACGTTATTTCCGTTATGGAAAAACAAAAAGAGGATGCCGCAAAATACCGCGCTAAATTTTTCACCGTCAATCGTTTTGCTATGCCGCCGATGGTAATAATCGACCTGACCGCCTCAACGTCGAACGAGGATAACGTGACGGAGTACATGACCCTCTCCGAAAGCAACGAAGAGGCGTTTTACAACGATATCCTCAGACACATGGATGAGGAGCTGGACGATAAACAATTCGTTCGTATCAAACACTTCGCGTGCGCGGGCAATCCATTTTTAGTAAATAAAATACTTCAAAGCTATTCCAAGAAAAAAGAGCCGGAACTGTTCTTAAAATTATGTAACGTCATTCTGGAATCCCCTTATGTCGGGAAGGAAGTAAAAAACAACCTTATCCATACTCTTCTGGAATGCGGATGCGACGGAACGGTCTATTATAACTCTCCGGAAAAGGCGCTTATTTTTACCGCGTCAAAATTCCGTCACCGTTTCGGAGAATGGAACAAAATATATCTGGACGCATCGGAGACCATTATAAAATCGGACGGATACATTCCCTATCATAGCGAGCTACTGCAGTCGGTTGTAAAAAAATGTCGTACGAGAATGGAACAGTTTATGGGAGAGCATTATAACCTCTACCTATTCGTTGTTATCATCAGCTACGTTCATCGGCTGGACGAAAACGTGACGTTGTCCGATCTTTCGCTCAATTTCGATCTCCCCCCGGGAGAACTGGAGTCCTTCTTAGGCTATTTTTCCATGGAGAGTCCCATCGTATGAAAAAAAAGATTCCGATGCCGATTATACTGCTTCTCACACTGCTTCTCATCGGATGCAGTCCGAGAGAACAAGTACCCCAGACGGTTGATTTCGTCGTTACTTTCGTAACCGACGGTACCGCCGTGCAATCGGTAAAGAATAAGACGATAGAAAGTATGCCGGCGTCGGGAAAAGAAGGACATATCCTTGACGGTTGGTATGAAGATGCAAATTACACTAAACGCGTTTTCTTCCCTTTTACCGCAACGGAATCCTGCACTCTGTACGCAAAATGGATCAATAAAAACACCGGAAACGACGAGCTTGTTTTCCGCGAGAACGACGACGGAACGCTGACCGTTGCCGAGTGCAGTACCTATTGTCCCATTATTTGGGTGCCGGATAAATACGAAGGGAAAGCCATCACCGTGCTTCCCTATGATTTTTTAAAGAAAATTCAGTACGTAACTACCATCCATATCGGGAAAAACGTAGTTGCCATTGAAGAAAACTTCTCTCTCTGCCCGGCGCTGAATTCCTTTGAAGTTGCGCTGGGGAATACCCACTGGACAAGCGAAGGCGGTATCTTATATTCTTCGGGGAAAGAAATACTTTATTGCTACCCCAACGCAAAAACGGACGAAGAATACACCTTCCCCGATGCGACGACGGAGATAGGCAAGTACGCCTTTGGCCAAAGTAGTTTCTTAAAAACGATAAACGTCAATGAAGTTTTGAACGTCGATCGTTCCGACTTTAAGAAAATGGAAAGTTTGGAAAGAGTCAACGTCGCAGAAAGTAACCCCTATATTTCTTCGGCCGAAGGAGTGGTATATTCCTCCGACGGAACCAAACTTTTGTATTTCCCCAAAAGCAATCCTGTGTTATATTTTGCCATTGCCCCCGGGACGTTAGAAATAGCCGAAGACGCTTTTTCCGGCAGTGGAATTCTGACGTTAAATATAAATAAGGAGCTTATTTCCTTCCCAAGACAAGACGATTTGCCTAAACTTACGGAATACGAGGTCGAAGAGGGGAACGCCTACTTTGTTTCTCGGGACGGCGTTTTGTTCACTGACGAGTCCGTTCTTTATTCGGTTCCGCAAGGAATGACTTCGTCCTACTCCGTTCCCGCAGGTGTCATTGAGATTGCCGACTCCGCCTTTTCCGGCTGCCGCCTTTCATCGGTCATCATTTCAAAAGACGTGACGAAAATAGGCAGATACGCTTTTTCCAATTGTATCAATTTAGAGACCGTCACGTTTGAGGAAGATAGCAAACTGGAATACATCGAGGAATCGGCCTTTTCGAGATGTCGATCCCTTTCTTCGGTGACGGTAACCACTCGCGTTCCGCCCGAAACCGGTTCTTCGCTGTTTTCTTCCGCGTCCCAATCTTTAAAGGTGATCGTTCCTATGTACACCGGTAAGTTATACAAGGCGGTATGGGACTTTTGCGCCGATAATATTCAGGAGACCGGTGATTCCGTTACTCTGTACGAAGTTGTTTTCGACGCAAACGGCGGCGAAGAAGTCCCAAAAGTACGCGGCGCGTTTATAATCGAAGAGCCGACGACGAAGAGAGCGTCGGAGAGTGAAAATACCTATTATATTTTCCTCGGCTGGTACGATAATCCGGAAGGAACGGGCGATAAAATAGCCTTTCCGTACGCCATTACGGAGGATATAACACTCTACGCGGCGTGGGACCTGGGGTATTATGAAAGGAGCCTTAATTCCGGCTCTTGACAATTCCATACTATATGTTATAGAATAACATATAAAGGTTGCATATGAAGAAGAAGTTTTTTTTGTTTGTTTTATTCGTCCTGATAGTAACGTGTTTGACCACGTTGTTTTCCTGTGGCGAAATGACGAAGGAAAAAGCATCCACCGAAAAGAAACCGAAATCCCTCACCGTTATAGAAAAGCATATCGGTGATTACGTTATCGGAGAGGACGTCGACCTGTCTGAAATCAGGTTTACCGTCCTTTATAACGATAAAACCACGGAAAACGTCACGCTCACCGACATCATGCTGTCGGAAGAGGACAGAGAAAAGTTTTTCCAACCGGGCGTACATACCGTTACTATTTCCTATTTGGGCATAACCACCCCTTTACAAATTTCCGTCGTGGAAAAAGAGGGCGGCGTCGAGTATACGGCGACCTTCTATTCTTTGGGAGGCACCGAATACGCTCCGCTTAAAACCAAAGTCGTCACCGCTTTCCCCTTGCCGGAACGAGAGGGCTACACCTTCGACGGCTGGTACGTAGACGTCGGTTTCAGCAATATCAATTCGGATACTTCTTATAAAGGCAACCGCGCAACGGAGCCGTACACGCTGACAAAGGACACCATTTTCTACGCAAAGTGGCTGGATAAGCGTCTTTGCGACGTCACTTTCGTTTGCGATGCCGGCATCATTTTGCCCCTTTCTCCCGACTGGAATCTCCGTTCGGAAGAGGAGCGTCTGCAAGAAGGCGACATCTTCGTAAATTATCTGACCGACGAATCGGGTATCGTTTACGGACAAACGGTCACTCGTCAGAGTAGAAATATCATTTTACCGATAAACAGCAGTCTTTGGACGACAGCCGACACCGTGGACTATCTTAAAACGGGTGACGTCATTGCCGGATTCAAAAAAGACAGAAGCAACCATTATCTCGGCTTGATCGTTTCCCGAACCAATATTGTCCTGGACGAAGAAAGTATCCATTACGGAGAAAAAATAACGGTCGACGATTACGACTTGCCCCTCAGAGATATCGACGGACACGAGCTTGTTATCGAGGGTAAACAATTCGTCAACTGGAACGTCACGAACGGCAATCCGGACAAAGTAACTATTGACCTACTCGTCCGCGCCAGTTTTAAGACCAAGCAATGCACCGTATCCATTTATTATTTCAATACCAAAAATGAAGAAGCCAAATTGGACAAAACGTTGGACTACGGCACCGTCTTTAATTATTCCTCTTACGTCATGCCGACCAAAGAAGGGTATAATTCCCGTTGGGTTGTGTACTACAACCATTCCAAACAATACATCTGCCCGGAATGCGGTTTTACCGAGACGATCGACTCCAAAACCAACCTTGTTTGTACGAATTGCAACAAAGGCATTTTGGAAGAGTACGGTTTTGAAGAAATACCCGAGAACTCCCACGGAAGCATAACTTTAAAAGAAGAGTACACTTTGATCCAGCCTTACCACGTCATAAAAACCTATTCGATTACCATTCAAAACGGTGTTGTCGAACAGCAGGTGGAGGCGTTGCAGTCGGGGAATATTATTTTGGAACCGATCTACGAAGATCCGGAAACCGAGCGGAAGTTTACCGTTGACTGGAACGCCACCTTTAACTATACCACCTATACGCAACAACCAAAACTCAACACGCCGGCAACGATCAGCGACGGCTACTCGTCGCAGTGGTGCTTTGTTGTGCGTGATTCCGACGATAAATTGGTTTGGTACAACGTAAAAGGTCAGATTTGGTCCGACATTGAAGAAGCTTTTATCGAAGTGGAAAGAGAGGACGGCGAGGGCGAGAACTACTGGATTTTACGCGATGCCCAGGACGAATATATCGCCACCATCCGCAATGGTATCCCGACGGAGATCAAAAGCGATCTCAGTTTGTATGCCAAATACCTCAAAAAGGACAGAACGGTCAACCTCAGACGTACCTACGAGAGCGTGAGAGGGGTCATGGTCAAGATGACTATACCGTTCTATAATGAATTCAGTATGTACGATCCCTTTACGTACTACAACCCCGGTTCGTATGAATTCGCACCCCAACCCTTAACGGACAGCGATCCCTCACCCGACGTCATTATACAGGATAAACTTTTTATCTACGAAAAAGTCCGTCTGTACGAACTGTTCCTTTTGCAACAACGCTATCAGACTATTTTGACTATTGCGGCTAATAACGCTGGCTTTACCGAGGAAATGCAGTACGACTTCGCCCAATTCCATCTCTGGCTTTCCATTAACGCCGCAGATTATGAATTGATGTGTCAAATTTGTTTGGGTAGAGAAGCCGGTTCCTATAATACGACGGCACTGCAATCGTACGTAGAGAGCTATTTCGGTAAAAGAGTATGGAATAGATCGGGTGACAACAGCAAGGATTTCCGCTCGCTGTTCAGCGAGTACACCCAAAAGACGGCGGAGGTAGGTGACGGTTTCTACACCATGAGCAACTCCGAATTCCTCTATAATTTCTACCTGGATTATATCGGCGTATTCAACGATAGCCGTTTGGGCTTTGCCTCGACGCCGTTTGAACGCACCATTGACTTTGATCATCTGACCTTTGACGACGATGAGGACGGCAACGTGGACCGCTTGTGGAACGAAGACGACTTCCGTCGCACTTGGCTTTACTACAAGGATTCCGCCGGATACAAATTCTATCGTTGCCAAATTAACCGTTCTGCCGATTTGTTCCAGGAGTATCTTTTGGGTCTCAATTGTTTTGAGGGGGTAGAAGGGTATTCTCTTTACGGTTCCCTCTATCAGCAGTACAAAGATACCGCCGATTTCATGTACTATTATTGTGGATTGGAACAGGCGGAAACGGAAATCAAGAGGGCAATCAGGCTCTATCTTGTTTCAAAAGAAAATATCCGTGATTTCTATCTGTACAAAGATACCAATAAAGACGTAAAGGATATGGCAAGTTTTTACAGCACCACGGGTACTGCCGACTGGTCCATTGATTGGTACAAAAATGCGGAAATGACGCAGACGGGGAGGGTGGACTTCTTTAACGAGAAGATCAACATCATCGACAATACCAACCTGTACTGTAAAGATATAGACAATAAAAGATACGAATTGACCTTCTATTATAACTACGACTTTTTGACAGGTGGGTATCAAAGCAATATCCTTCCCGTAACCGGAGTGGAAGAAATAGAGGTTCATGAATACGAATCCAATATTACCAGAACGCAGAACGGCGTACTTTTGACGTACGAATTTATCGGCTGGTACGATACCTCTTTCTATACCTACCTCACGACAGGGTACCGCGGCAACGCCCTTCGCATCCTTTCTTCCCATTCGGAGAACAGAGAGTATTACGCTCACTATTCCTGCCAAACTACCTATACCGTTAAAATCTACGACACCACTCAATCCATGGCGTACGCCGGTGTCAAAGAATATAACGACGGTTATGCGGTAGACAAAGATACCATCGAATATAAGCTCCCCGCAGGGACCATCCTTTCTACTGATGAAATTTATAAAGGAATCAAAACGGGAGAGACTTCTTATATTTCCGGACAGGAATACTATCGCCAAAAACGTTACATAGACTACTTCGACGAATACTACGATTTATCGAACGCAAGTTCCCCCTATTACTACCTGCTGTCATTACTCGGTAATTACGAAGCCAATCTCTCCGAGTATGGTGCGAGCGAGGCGGAAGCTATCAGTAAAGCCGCCGCAATCTCCGCAATAGAGGAGATACTAGGCTATTACAGCGACAAGATTGCCCTCTACAAAGCCGTTCTTTCTTCTGTGCAAAAGGGCGAGTATTATGATTTCGAGATGGCAACCTACGAGTATTACCTAGGGAAATATACGCTGGTTTCAACGCACTCCGGTGATGAAAAAATCGCCGATTGGAATGCTTTTATCGACTGCTATATCGACTTTTTAGCGGATATCTCGGCAAAAAAATACGTGGACGTTTCCTCTTTCACCATTGATATCCAGGATTACCTTGTCGGTATGGCTAAGTTTAAACTAGCTAAGAATTCCGCGCAGTTCCTCTACGATAGCGACCAATGGGATCTGTTCCATAGCAATTTCTACACCTACGAAAACGGCGTCTACGTTCGCGTATCGACCAATGCCTTTGACAGTAGCGCCAATTATTATACCTATCTGTATTCTACCGATTACGAATACGAGAACTGCTTGATATCATTACTAAGCAATTATCTTGCTTTCTTGAACGGGTACGAAACGTATAAAAACAACAGAAACAACTACGCCACCCACCCGATGCACTTGTACGTTGACTCCATGGCGGACGTTAATGCCGCAAACGACTACGACTACGAGGGTGCCGGCGAACTGAAATACAGATTTATCGACTGGTACGTTGACGAATTTTACAGCGCAGCGTTCTTGAACAGAAAGGACGACGAATATTACGAAGCGACGCAAGATGCTTATTTAGACCAAGCCGATTGGGAAGACGTCTATGATAATTACTGGGTCTTCAACTCGTTGACGAATGCTTTTGAGCAAGCAACTTCGGTCTATTCCGACGCGATTACCTATTATCTCTACGATGCAGGAGCCTACTATGCAACAGACGTTGCGCACCTGTACTACACCCATTGGGACAGCATTTTCTCGTTGCTTTACGTATATCAACAAGATACGAGAAGCTACGTTGCGTTGGACGAACACTCCGTCTACGACCCGGAGGCTGTCTACTACTGGAGATACAAGGACGTCACGTCCGTTCTCGTTGCGCAACTAAAAGGCTGGAGTACCAACTATAAAAAGTATTATATTAAAGTCGGCGAAAGGGCGTATGAGCAGGCGACAGACGTCTACGAGCCCACTGCAACTTATTACGCATCGTCCGGACTGTACATGTCCTTTATCGTAGACAAAGATATCACTCTCTACGCAAGATGGATGGATATTTCCAGAGGAACGGAAGGACTTGTTTACGAGCTGGTCACCGATATGGACAGCGGCGAACAGTATTACGTCGTCATTGACTTTGTCAATAAAAAACAAAGCATGGACGCAGGGTACTATAACTGCAGCGAACAATATTATTTCGTCACCACCAACGACAACGGAATGATTCCGGAAATCGTTGCGCAAGAGGGCGACAAAATAGAACTGCTTATTCCTCCGACCATTACCTCTTATCAAGAGGCAACCGCCGAAGCAACTGCGGCATGGGTTGCCGGAGAGTGGGCGACAAGATATAGCAATTATTTGGTTTATAATACGATAACCTATATGTACGAGGCGGCGACCAAAGAGTTTTCCGCAACCACCGTTTACTACAATAAAAACGTCCAAAAGGTCTATCCCGTCATCGGCATCAAAAAACTTGCCCTTGACAGGTACAAAACGTACATTACCGAAGTCAACCTACCGCTAAATCTGTACTTTATTGAAGAAGGCGCCTTTAATCTCTGTCCCATCGTCAGTGTTTCTCGTGCGAAAGCCCGTACGACGGAAACAGAACTGAATTACGTTGTCGTTGACGAACGTGATAAGATCGGTATTGCCATCTATCAAAAGGATGCTTATACCGGTAACATCCGCGGAAACGGCACCGATCCTTACGTTTATACCTTCCCGGCGGCAAATACCATCCTTACTTATGCCGTCGCAAATACCAACTATATCAGCTACACCGTACTTGCCGGAACGGTGAGAGTAGGTGATTATGCCTTCCGTGGCAGCAACTTAACGGAAATCAGCTTCGGCAATACGCCCGTCATAGAGGAGATCGGCGCGTATGCTTTCAGTCTGTCCGGGTTGACTGCATTCGTCGTTTACAGCTCCATTAAGTCCATTGACGAATACGCATTCTATCATGCGACCGACCTTGCCCGTGTCTCCGTGCAAGCAGATAGCGTTTTGCGTTCAATCGGAAAGAGTGCCTTCGACGATACCGCTTGGTTTAAGACGCAAAAAGGCTTGGTTAAGTTGAATTGGAGAAGCGATTCTCAATCGGTCGGAGCAATCGTCGGATACAACGTTCCTACCGGCGGAGGCTACGTCTACTACGATACCAATAACGGCAGCTACGTTACCTATAATGAGCAGGGACAGCAGACGGAAGGCGGAATGTACTACGCCATCAGCTCCGACGATGAATCGGGCGACAGGATCCTATTCCGTTTGACGATGGAAGATAACAGAATTTTGGCAATTACCCTTAGCGGTGTGGTTATTGAAACCAAAATCGTCTTTATCGCGGACAATGCCTTCGACGTTCAACTCGGATTTAAGTCGTTCATCCTCAACGCCGTTAAATTGGAATACATCGGCGACGAAGCGTTCAGTAACTGCCCGCTTTTGGAAACGATCACCTTTAATAATGCCGTAGCCGGCATAGACATCGGACACAGGGTCTTCTCCGGAAAGGGCAGTAATTCGCTTACCATCGTCGATACTGCCGATATCGTCATGACAGGGGATAACTGGTCGGAATACGATAACGTCATCAGAGATTGATTTTACCGGGTACCAAAAACCGTATAAAAAAAGCTCCGAACTCATTACGAGTTCGGAGCGTATTTTTTGTTGGATCCTGATTAGTTAAATGCCTTTCCGTTGCAACCGAGTACGTTAACGAGTTTGTGACGTACGATTTCGGTAACAGCCTGTCTGGCAGGTCCGAGATATTGACGGGGATCGAAGTGCGACGGGTTTTCTTTGAAATATTTACGAATTGTCGCAGTAACCGCCATACGGATATCGGAGTCAATGTTGATCTTGCAAACAGCCATGGTGGCAGCCTGACGGAGCATTTCTTCCGGTACGCCTCTTGCTCCGGGCATATCGCCGCCGTATTCGTTGATCTGTTCGGTCAGATACTGGGGAACGGAGCTTGCGCCGTGCAGAACGATGGGGAATCCGGGGAGACGCTTTCCGACTTCTTCCAGAATGTCGAAACGCAGTTTCGGTTCTCCTTTGAATTTATATGCGCCGTGGCTGGTTCCGATAGCGATTGCCAAGCTATCTACACCCGTTCTGGTAACGAATTCTTGTACCTGATCGGGATCGGTGTAGCTGGAATCTTTTTCGCTGACGTTAACGGCATCTTCCACACCGGCCAGACGTCCGAGTTCGGCTTCGACGACTACGCCGTGATCATGAGCGTATTCGACAACGTTTCTCGTGATTTTAATGTTTTCTTCAAAACTGTGTTTGGATGCGTCGATCATGACGGAAGTGAACCCTTTGTCAACACAGTCTTTGCAAAGCTCGAAAGTGTCGCCGTGATCCAAGTGAAGGCAGATGGGAAGTCCGCTTTCCTCAACAGCCGCTTCCACCATTTTGGTTAAATAAATGGGGTTGGCATATTTTCTCGCACCGCTGGATACTTGCAGAATGAGCGGAGCCTGTTCCAATTTTCCGGCTTCGACGATTCCTTGAATAATCTCCATGTTGTTTACGTTAAAAGCACCGATGGCATAACCGCCTTCATATGCTTTTTTAAACATTTCGGTAGATGTTACTAATGGCATAAAAATCCTCCAAAGTATTTTTTATTATCCATATTATACAACTTAATTATAATTTGGTCTATCGTTTTAAAGGATTATTTTATGTTTTTTTCGCCTATAAATCCGATTTTGTATCCTGGGAAACAAAATTTTTTTATCTGGTTTTGACACCGCTTCATAATTACTATATAATGAATAAGAGAATGCGCCTATATAAGGAGTTTTCATCCAGCCAAAGGCGGACGCATTCGCTAATAAGACAATAAATAAGGAATATTATGACGGAAACCGGGCTTATACTTGCATCGGAACGACTGGACGACCTGGAATACAAGGGTCTACGTATCATTCAGGACCCCGACGGCTATTGCTTTACGTCGGACAGCGTACTTCTGGCCAACCTCTGCCGTGTAAAAAAAGGGGACAACGTCTGCGACCTTTGTACCGGTAGCGGCGTCGTTGCGTTGTTGGTTTCGGCTAAGTACGACCCGAAAAAAGTAATCGGGGTGGAATTGCAACCCAGACTCGCCGATATGGCGCAACGTAGCGTACGATATAACGGGTACGACGGCCGTGTCGAAATCCTCTGTTCTTCTGCTCAAAATGCCCCAAAATCCCTCGGAAAAGGCGTTTTTGACGTCGTACTGGTCAATCCCCCTTACGCACCGAAAACGGAAAAAGAGGGGTATTCGGAAGAGGAAATTTGCAGAACGGAAGCCTTCCTTACTTTAGAAGAAACGATCGGCGTCTCTGCCGAACTTTTGCGCTTCGGCGGTAACTTTTTTATGGTCAACAAAGCCTCCCGTTTGGCTGACGCACTTTCGTTGATGCGCCAATATAAAATTGAACCAAAAAAACTGACGCTTATTCAACCGAAAGCCTCAAAAGACGTCGATTCTTTTGTCGTCGAGGGAAAGAAAAACGGAAAACCACATCTTGTTATACCTCCGCCCGTTATCGTCTATAACGAGGACGGAACGTATACGGATACAGCAAGGAGAATTTACGGAAAATGAGCGGTACGCTATATATTGTAGGAACACCCATCGGCAATTTGGGCGACATCACGTTTCGGGCGGTGGAAACGCTGAAAAACGTTGACGTAATCGCTTGCGAAGATACCCGACACACCTTACGTCTGTTGAATTATTTATCGATAAAAAAACCGCTTATCAGCTATTATAAACAAAAGGAAAAAGAGGGTAGTCAAGATATTTTGCGCCTTTTGGACGAGGGGAAAAACGTCGCGTTAGTCAGCGATGCAGGCATGCCTTGCATTAGTGATCCCGGTGCTGTTATTTGCCAAAAAGCGCGAGAAAACGGCTTTTTTGCAACTGTTATTCCCGGTCCAACCGCGCTGACGAGTGCCGTAGCTTTATGCGGAATAGAAACCGGTTTTACCTTTATCGGATTTCTTCCGGAAAAGAAAAAAGAATGCGACGAGTATATAAAAAATTTCGTCCATTCGCCGTTGCCGCTTGTCTTTTACGTCGCTCCGCACGACATTGAAAAAACCATAATAAGGCTCCACGAGTCACTCGGGGAGAGAAAGTACTATGCTGTCAAAGAATTGACAAAAGTATTTGAGGGCGTAACCGAAGGAACGCTGGGGAAAGATATCGAATTTGAAGCAAAAGGGGAGTTCGTTCTTGTCGTATTCCCGGAGAGTAAGGAAAAGGAAATTTCCGGCGACGAAGATATTTTATCTGCCTTAAAAGAGGAGATTTCTTCCGGTTCCGACAAAAAAACGGCAGTAAAAACCATTTCGGAAAGAATGGGCGTTCCCAAAAACAGGGTTTATAAACTATCCCTTTCTCTATAAAAATCGACAAATAAGACAGGCAAAGATCGCGCCGCAAAGATTGGCAAAGAGTGCAATCGGAACGGCGCCGTAACTTTTTTTATCCTTTATTTTGGATAGATAAACGGCGACGATATAAAAAACGGTATCGGAGCATCCGGAAATCACCGCTCCGCACCGTGCAACGTAACTGTCCACGCCGTATGTTTTAAGAATGTTTTCCGTCAAAATGAGACTTCCGCTGCCGGACAGCGGCCGCAAAAGCACCAGTTCAATGACTTCTTTAGGAATACCCAAAGCGGAGAACGGTTTTTCCAGTGCGCCGCAAATTTTTTCACTCAGTCCACTTGCCGAAAAAAGCTCTACCATGACGAAAATACTCATAAGGTAGGGCAGAACGGAAAAAGTCAGCTTTACTGCTTCCTTTGCTCCGACGATAAAACTGTCGTATACGGATATCTTTTTAACAGCAGCAGCGATTACGGTCAATAAAAGAAGGCCGGGTATAAAATAGATCATTTGACGAAGATTTTTACGAGAACGCACCCAATTACGGTGGTAACGAGGGTGGATAATAGGGTGGGGAGTATGATATCCGTAGCAGCGCCCATCGTGCTGCGGAGCGCAACGACGGTGGTGGGAATAAGCTGGATGGAAGTGGAATTGATAACAAGTAGCATCGCTTTGTTCTTTCTTTGTTTCATTTCGGAAATCGCATTCATTCCGGCGGGAGTTCCGGCGCTCCCCATCCCGAGTACGTTGGCGGACAGATTGACTGCAAGATTGTTATAGCAACCGTTACTTTCCCCGGGAAAGATTTTTTTCAGTATGTTTTTTGATTTTTTCGCCAAAAACTCATCAAAATGAAGCCTGTTCCAGATATTAAGAATTGCCAGCCAAACGGCATAGATCGGGAAGAGTTTTAGGGCGAACGACAACCCGGAAGAACTGCCTGCGATTAGAGACGGCAGTGCTTTTTGAGGGGAAGAAATAAGGATCATTATCAGCCCCGTAATAACAATGATGGTAAATACGGCGTTCACATAAATAATACTATGCAGAGGGAAGCATTTTAAGAAGCAACAAGGCGCCGCATTGGTCGGCGCCTTGTCAAAAGAGGGAACGAATGAATCGAATAGAATCTTATTTACAATTCAACTATACCACAAATCGAGGAAGAAATGTTGAAATTAACCAAAATTAAGTTTTATTTAAGCATAACAGCAATGATTTATGAAACAGCAAAGCGCCGTTAAAAACGACGCCTTGCTGTAAGAGGGAACGAATGAATCGAATGGTGTATATATTATGCAACCGAATGATTTACGCGAACGTCTCGCCGTTCGATTACACCCTAATTATACATTCACATCGGGTGAATGTCAAGAAATATTCATTATATTTTATATTTAAATTGCATAATAGCGGTTTTTACGGGAAAGGAAGAAGAATTTAGCGAAAAGATTGTCGTTTCGTCAGTGAAAACATTAAATGATTGTTAAAAATAATCAATTGATAATTGGCAGTTGATTTTTATTATTAAATATTATATAATTATTGTAGATAATTATGAAGACTAAAAAATTACTTTTTCTTTTATGTATCCTTTTGCTTATCGTCATGGCCGCGGCATGCACTACGGAAATGGTCACGGTCTCGTTTTACGCCGACGGCGCTTTGTATCGACAGATCCGCGTAGAGAAGGGCGGATATATCGACGAGTTCCCTCCCGTCCCTGAAAAAGAAGGGTACAAGGGTGTTTGGTCAAACGAGGAATTAAATAAAATCAATTCCGATACCCGTGTCGATGCCATCTATACGAAAAGCACCTATTCGGTCACCTTCCGCGTCGACGGCGTGGTCGTCGAAACAAAAGTTCTCGACTACGGCAAAATAATCGCCGACATCCCCGACGTTCCGGAAAAGGAAGGATATACCGGCAATTGGAACATTTCTCAGGACGCCTTTGCTTTTTTGACTACCGATACCATCGTGGACGCCGTCTATGAAAAGATCGCAGTCACCGTTGTTTTTTACAAAAACGCCTATGACTACTCCTTAGCGTCTGTCAGAGCCGGTCAACCGGTAGAGGCCAATAAGTATTACGAATTACAATCTGACTTTGTGCTGACGGAAGACACCGAGTTCGTCGCCGGGAAGAGTTATTACACCCGCGCAAGGCAGTACTATGCTACACTTTACGCAGAGGACGGCGCATTAACGTCGAAGATACCGGATCCGCCGGAAGAAGCCGGACATTCCGTCAAATGGATGCGTATTGATTCCACTCCGACGGGCGACGTTCTGTCCACCCCCGACTTTTCCAACATTACCGGTAGCTTTTCCGTCGTAGCCTATCCGTACGTGAGCGTACAACTGGTTGATGAACAGACCGAGCGTAATGCCACCGTCTCCTTTGAAATCGGCGAAACGGTTTCGGAAATCGTTCCGCCCGTTACCACCCTCACCAACTATAAGTTCTTCGGCTGGTACACCGACGATAGATATCAAAACGAACTTTCCTTCCCCCATGTTTTTACCAATAACACCACGCTATACGCAAAGTGGATCGGACTTAAACCGAGCGAAGGCGTCTCGATAGAAAACGGCGTAGTAAAGAGCTATTCAGGTTCGGAAACAAACGTCTACATACCGCCCGAGTACGTCTTAGCAAACGGTCAGACCGTCCGCGTCACTTCTATCGGAGCTTCCGCATTTAAAAACAGCGCCATTGTTTCAATCGACCTGCCGCCGACGCTTACGACGATAGAGGAGTCGGCTTTTTACGGCTGTGCATCGCTTATCGACGTCAATTTCTCTTATGGGAACTACGTTACCGTCTACGGGAACAGCGTCTTTCGCGGTTGCGTCAATCTTACTTCTTATAGGCTCAATGAAAAAACAACCAAACTTGGTAGCTACGCCTTTTATGAGTGTGAAGAACTGACTTCCATCTCCGGCATCGAAAATAGCCTGCTAGTGGAAATCGAAAGATACACTTTCTATAACTGCGCCAAACTGACCGCGCTTACCTTGCCTTCCGGCGTAAAGACTATCGGCGAAAAAGCCTTTTCGGGCGCAACGAACGCAAACATCCTCTTTGCTAACGCTTCTTCGGTAGAGCGCGTAGGGGATGGAGCTTTTGAAAATTGTAAACGGTTCGTCGGGTTTTTCTCGGAAAACCTCAGAGAGATAGGTCAGAATATATTCTTCGGATGCAGCTCTCTTAAATCGGTAACGCTGTTTGGCAATCATAAAATCGGTTCTTTGTTCGGTCAATCTGTTCCGTCTGACGTAGAGTCCTTCTATCCGATCACTTTTGACGATCGCTATTCGGAAAGTGATAACACTTTTGAACCGCTGTCGCAATCGGCGACCTACTATATTCCGAAAACGCTATTCAGCGTGCTTATCACCAATCCGACGGATAACGTCGTTCAGTCGGATATCCTCTTTGATTGCTATACGGTAAAGGAAGTCCGTTTCTACGGCAATATCCGCAAGATCGCCTCCTATGCGTTCCGTTTGGAAAACTATTCGCCGTCTTCGCTGTCTTTTTCCGTTCAATTCCCGTCGACGCTCATCGAAATCAGTCCCTACGCTTTTTGCACCAGGAACGACCTTGCCGAACTGACCTTGCCTGCCTCGTTGGAAACGATTGGGGCGTATGCTTTTTCCGAAATCAGCGCCCTCAAGAACGTCACCATCTCCGGCAATCACCTCACTTTCGTCGGAGAACACGCTTTCTTGGATACGCCGTGGTATAATAACTATCAAGGTATTATCGGACTTGGGAAAGTCGTTTTGGGTGTTTCCGAAAACTACTGCATAAAGACGACCTATTACGACGTTACTCCGGATCAATTCAGTGCCTATTCCGTGATCGCACCCTATGCTTTTGAAGGAAACAGAGTCCTGCAAAAAATCACCCTCAGCGAGTCTATTTCTCAAATTGGCGATAATGCTTTTGCCAACTGCACAGGACTGAGGACCTTTGTTTTCAAAGCCTACGTTGCCACTTCTTCGAGAAGGATCGGCGCTACCATACTGGATGGTTGTACCGCTCTCGTGGACTTGACCGTCTGCGAAGATATAGATATCACGACCCTCTTTTCCGGCGGCGTGCCGTCCTCTTTGCGTATCCTTCGCCTTTCTTATTCTCAAAGAGATTCCGTCTTATCGGTTGCCGGTACCGCCGGTTTCGGCACTGGTAGCATAACGTCCACTTCCATTGCCACGCTGGAAATCGGCGACGGCTTTACCGAAATTGAAGATAACGCCTTTACGTCGACTACTTCTTTGGTGGGACTGACTATCAGTTCCACGATAACGTCGATCGGTACGAGAGCTTTTTACGGTTGCACCGGACTTTCTTCCGTCACCATACAAGGTACCGCCCTCACTTCTATTGCAGAAGAATCGTTCGACGGTTGCACTTCGCTGAAAACGTTTACTTTCCCGTCCTCGCTTGTCTCTATCGGCGCACGCGCCTTCCGTAGTAGCGCGCTCACTTCGTTTACCGCGCCGGAAAGATTGCGTACGATAGGGAAGAGTGCCTTCGATGGCAGTTCTTCCCTTGCGACGGTCACTTTGAATTCAACCATTACGGGTATCGGCAACTATGCGTTCCGCGGTTGTAACCTGAAAGCGATATCTCTTCCGTCCACTTTGCAGTTCCTTACGCCGGATAACGTGTTTTTAGGCGCGGGAATGTTGGATAATAATACCGGCTTTGAAAAATTGACCCTCTACGTCGGCGTCAGCGTCAGAGAACTTTTCGGTACGACCATTCCCGGTTCCTTTAATACGGCGATCGTAGAAAGAGGCTCGGTCATTGACGGAGAGTTTTCCGGAATGTCGACGCTACGGACCATTACCTTACAAAAGGGCGTCACTTCCATCGGTGATAATGCGTTTACCGATTGTACCTCACTTCAAAGGATCGTCATTCCTTCTTCCGTTTCTTCGATAGGAGAATACGCATTCATGAATTGCAGCAATCTGGCTACCTGTCAGATCGATACGGACGGCTCTCGTCTGACAACGCTCAAAAAGGGCATCTTCAAAGATTGCCGTGAGCTTAAATACGTCGTCTTCCCGGGGAGCGTTACGACGGGGGATTGGACGGATATGTTCAGCGGATGCGTCAAGCTTGCCAGCTCCAATTTGCCGACCGCCGTAACTTCGGTAGGTAATTACGCCTACTATGATTGTAAAAATCTATCCCTTCTTCGTCTGCACGACGGCATCGTCTCTATCGGGACGAGCGCGTTCTATAACTGCTATCTATTGGAACTGGACGACGTTGACTTCGGCTCCGTGACTTACATCGGCGCAAGCGCCTTTGAAAACTGTCGCAAACTTGACAGTATCCGTGCGGAAAAAGCTACTTTTATCGGTGCGAACGCCTATGACGGCTGTACCGTACTGAAGGAACTTACTTCGGGTAACGAACCCGTTTCTTCGGTGGCAGACAGCACCGTCAGAGCGAACGTAACCATTCTTAACGTCGCGGAGAACGTAGGCGCGGTTGATCCTTCCGATTACCTTGCCGGATGTACCTCGCTCGTTTCCGTTGTCGTTTACAGTACACAGTCTACCTTCCCCGCCGATGACTTTGTGGCGGAAGTCGCCTCGATCAGCGCAAATAAAGCCATTAGCTTCCTTTCGGTGGAACAATACGGTTCGGTTGCCGTAAACACCCCCAACGTTTACCGTAAACCGTCCAATCAGGATTTCACATTCGAGTACGACGATATAACGATGACAGCCACCATAACGGGAACATCGTCTGCCATTACAGAATCATACATCTATCTGCCCGATACTACGACGAAAGAGGATAAAACGTATACCATCACCGCTATCGGCAGTTCGGCTTTTCTTAATCAAACGTTTACTTATGTCGTTATTCCGTCCGGAATAAAAACGATCGGGAACGCCGCTTTCTCCAAATCGAAATTAAAAACGGTGGTCTTCGAGAGCGGAAGCAGATGCGAAATCATCGACGGCAACGCCTTTAAAGAGAGCGAAATATCCACCATATCCATTCCCAGCTCCGTTATCACAATCGGGAACGCCGCCTTTGAAGGGTGCGTCTATTTAGAGAACGTCAACTTCTTTGCCGGAAGTCAATTGCAAACGATAGGAGACTACGCTTTCAATAACGATTCTCTCCTGGAGACGATCACCTTTACCGGTCCTATCTCCTACGTTGGTGCTTCGTCCTTCGCCGGATCCGGTATCACCTCTATCGACTTCGGCGCGCAAGCTACTTTCACTACAGTCAGTAATAATATGTTCAGGGCAACGCATCTTGCGTCCATCGTACTTCCTTCGACCGTAACTTCGATCGAACAAGGAGCTTTTTACGGATATTCCGGCAGCACTTTCGTCTGTCCGGAAAATCTGGTTTCAATCGGCGACCAGGCGTTTTACAGCGCGACTATCTTGTCGTCCGTGACCTTCTCGTCCGCGCTTATTTCCATCGGGAACGAGGCATTCTACGGATGTACTCTTCTGTCCCATATCGTATTGCCCGATACCCTTGTTTCGGTGGGTAATTCGTGCTTCCTGAACTGCACCAACGTCATTTCCTTAACGATAGGAGAGGGGATAAAAACGGTAGGTAATTCTGCTTTCTCCGGGCTTGTATCACTAAGAGAGATAACCTACAAAGCAATCGACATGGATGATCTTCCTGTCCAAAACGGTGTATTCGGCACCGCAGGCATGTCGGCTTCCGGCATAGTCTTTAACGTAGACTCTTGCGTCAAGTCCTTACCGAGTAACCTATTCTATCCATCCTCTTCCGTTACCGAAAGACCTTGTCTTGCGTCCGTCGCTTTTTCCGGTACGCCTTCTTTGGAAAAAATGGGCGATAGCCTTTTCCGCAACTGCAACACTCTTTCTTCCATCGTTATTCCGGCGACCGTCTTACATATCGGTTCTCATGCTTTTTACGGTTGTGAAAGCATCACTATCCGTTCTCAAAGCGCCAAGCAGGGTGCCGATTGGAAATCCGATTACAAAAACTCCGACAAGGCAGTGACCTTCGGCGTATCGAACAATACGTCGGGCGACTTCAGCTACGTTATATACGAAGACGGCGTTATTCTGACGGCGTATTCCGGAACGGATATCGTCACCGTCCCGAGAACGATCGGCGGCAAACCGGTATTGGGAACGGGCGTTACTTTCGAGCAACAATCGGTCAGATATGTAGAACTACCCGACACCATCGTCAACCTCGGTAGTTTCTACGGGTGTACATCTCTTGTCGGTATTTCTCTCCACGAGGGGGTGGAGGAGATCGGAGAAAAAGCCTTCTATGGGTGCAGTTCTCTGATATACTTCGACCTGCCGGCATCCATTGCCACAATCGGCGAGGGCGCATTCGAAAATTGCTCTTCACTAAACGTCGTCTATCTCTCCTCGCAAGCTATTAAGGATAAATTCGTCTCGGAAAACCTTTCGCAAACCTGCGGACAACTGTTTGCCGAAGCGGATATTATCTATCTGTCCACTGCACTTTCCGAGGACAATATGTCGGGCGTCTACGCCGCCGACGGCAGTGCAACCTATACTCGCATTTTGTCGGGAAGAAACGGTTATAACATCTATTCCGTTCTGTATTGGAAGACCTCGTCCACGACGTCCGGTTCTTACGTCTATTTACTTAACGACTGGGATACTTCATCCGATCCCGACGATATCGCTACAAGATATAACCTTTACGTAGACGGAATCGGCACAATGCGCGATTACGAAGTAAAATCCATCGTACCCTGGCGCGCCTATTCCTCCGATATCGCTACCATTACCATCGGTAGATCGATCACTTCAATCTCGAAGTACGCCTTCAACGAAATGAACAACGTGAAGACGGTTTATTACGAGGCGGAGAATTGCCCCGGTTCGGGAGAAAGTAAATACATCTTCTCGACGAGCGATCCGTCCGGAGAGGGATTTGACGTTATCTTCGGCTTGCACGTTACGGTTATCCCCAATTACCTGTTTTATAATTGTAAAAACCTCAAAAACGTCGTATGGAGCGGCGACAAAGTCACTTCGATCGGAGAGTACGCATTCTCCGGTTGTACGGGACTAATTAGCGTGGTTATCCCCGATTGTGTGGTGACGATAAAGAGCCACGCCTATACCGGTTGTCTCAACGTTACCAGCTTAACCCTCGGTAAAAATATAAAAACGTTCGGAACGGAAGCCTTCTCCGAGTTCGGCGTGGACGAAAACGGATTCTATTTGCAGAGCATTTATTATAACGTCCTCTCCGCCGACGAAGCTCCGATTAACGTCTTTAACACCCGATATAATTTAGGTAGCGACGATACGGGAACGAGTCTGTTTGTCCATAAAGAAGTCAGCATTCTGCCTGACAATATGTTCTACGGATTTAACCGCCTCGTCTACGTTCGTTTTGCAGGAGATGCGTTCCTGAGTGCTATCGGAGACTATGCTTTCTACGCTTGCGAAAATCTCCCGATGATCTCCATTCCGCTGTCCGTCAATAGCTTAGGTAAGTACAGCTTTGCCGGTTGCAGTGAGTTGAGTAATATATCCTTTGCAGATAACTGCAGGGTGCGCTTCATCGGCGAAAGAGCCTTCTACGACACCGGATACTACAACCTCAATTCCGGCTCTATCACCAACTGGATTGACGGCGTTCTGTATCTGAACGACAGAAAATTCCTTCTCGAAGCCCGTCAAACGGTGGCAGAAGATTATGCCGTCCTGGAAACCACCGACGTTATCGCCGAAAAAGCCTTCTTATCTATATCCGGTTTGAAGTATATCTCTATACCGTCTTCCGTAGACATTATTTGCACCGACGCCTTTGTGGGATGTTATAATCTGAAAACGCTTTACTTAACCAGCACGGCTGTTATTTCCGGACTGTCATCCGTTGATTCGCAGGGGAATATCGGGCAGTATGCTACCGTTATTTACTGCCGCGCCGACTTGATGAAGAACAATAAAACGATCGCCGGACTTTACGTTGCGGAAAATTACGTTTGCGTGGAAACGGAAACGATGAAAAATAATTACCAATACTATAGCTACACCAACCTTTATTGGCAAACGGCACTGTCCGGAACGGACTCGACGGTCTATACCTATTTACTCAACGATTTCGATAATCCCGGATATTACCGTATGGAGATAGCCGGAGACGGAAAGATGTGCGATTATGCTTCTGCGGAAGTAACGCCGTGGCATAACGCTAAGGGCGTGGATTACAGTTCGCTCGTCACGCAGATCACTTTATCGAGGAACGTCGCCTCTATCGGCAATTACGCTTTCAGTGGGTTTACCAACTTGTCAACGGTACTCTACCGTAATTCCGAAGCCCTTTCCACAATCGGAGATCACGCCTTTGCCGGGTGCAGTATGCTGGCAATAATCGATATAGAAAAAAGCGTTCAGTCGATCGGCTCCTACGCATTTGCCAACTGCGTTTCCGTCACCTCAATAAGGTATAAAGCAACCAATTGCGCTGATTTGGCAGCCCAAAATAACGTATTCCGTTCCGTTGGCTCTTTAGCTACCGGCATTATCGTAGAGATTGGTCTCGACGTTGAGCGCGTCCCTGCTTACTTTGCCGACCCGGGCAACGACGAAGACATAGCTCCCTACATTAAACAGGTGAGATTCTCCGGCGGTGAAAATAACAACTGCCAGTCCATAGGTCAATATGCCTTTGCTTTCTGCTCCGAAATGGAGTCTCTCAGCTGCGAAGGTTTCCGAATGAAGAATATAGAAAACCATGCGTTCTACACCTGTAAAAAACTTGTGTCTATCTCCATTCCGTCCAAGGTGCAAACCATAGGTAGCTACGCCTTTGCGAACACTTACAAAGTCGCTAGCATCATCTTAAAAGCCGCCGATTGCACGGTAGGGGACGCCATCTTTGAAAACGCCGGTACCGAGGTTTCGGTCGGACTTATGGTTTCCTTTGCCGAAACCGTTGAATCTGTCCCGGCAAAATTCCTCTACCACGTCAGCACGGTCAGGAACGTCTACTTCCCCGGAGATGAGGAAGGGAACTGCAACTCTATCGGCGAACTTGCTTTCTGCGGTTGCGTACGGTTGACCTCCGTCGTAATTCCGCAAACGGTGGAATCTATCGGCGCAGGCGCATTCTTCGGTTGCACCTCCCTTGCATCGTTTACCGTACCATTTGTCGGTGGCGCGGCAAAAGCAATCGCGGCATCTCCGACTACGTTGTTTGGTTACGTGTTCCACAGTAGTACGGAACAGATTACCACCGGTATGACCGCTGTCAGACAGTATTATTCGACCGGGGTCACCACTGAGTATTATATCCCCGATTCACTGACAAACGTGACGATAACAAGGTACACCAACCTTTATTACGGTGCATTCTCCAATTGTAAAAACATCGTTTCCGTCACCATCAATCTTTCTTCTATCGGTAGTATCAGAGACGAAGCGGCATCCGCTAACGTCGTCAACGGATATCTCATTGGGGAAAGAGCGTTCTATGAATGCGACGCGCTGGCTACTGTTTCCATGACCTCTATATTGACGGAGATCGGTAAGGAAGCGTTCTTCGGGTGCGATAACCTTTCCGTTATCACCATTCCGGAAAACGTCACCACGCTCGGTGACCTTGCTTTCGGCAACTGTAAAGGGGTCCGTACCGTCCGTTTCAACGCCAAGAATTGCGTCAATTTGCAATCGGATACCACCGTGTTTAAGGGGCTTGGCAGAAACCAGTCCAGCGTAATTATAGAGATAGGCAGTGCGGTCACCAATATCCCCGACTATCTGTTTTGCAGTGCCTCCGGCGCGTCGGAAGACGATATTCCCAACGTTACAGACCTGAGATTTTCCAATCTCAACTCTTCCGCATTAAAACGGATAGGCGTACAGGCGTTTAAGAATTGTACCGCGCTTGGAGCGGTCAGCCTGCCGCCCACACTGACTTCCATCTGCGTTGACGCCTTCTACGGAACGTCGTTCTATTCCGTCGGTTGGAGAGGGGCGCTTAAGTACTACGAAGGAAACAGCTACTACTTCGTCCTGGCATTCGACGAGGCAAAAGGCTCTTCCACATCAACTTGCAGCTTGCTCGATGGCACCACACTCATTGCCGACAGCGCGTTTATGGGATCGGTTATGCTTCAAACGGTGATCTTCCCGTCGTCGATTGCTTACATCGGAGAAAGCGCATTCCAGAACTGCGACAATCTGAAAACCTTTGCTTTTAACAAAAACGAAAACGGGGAATCCTCACTGGTATCTATCGGAGCAAAAGCCTTCCAGGGATGTACGAGCATCTTTGAATTCTATATTCCGAGCAAAGTCACTGTGATAGGCGAGGATGCCTTCGTGGGATGTAATTCGCTCAAGAAGGTCAAAATAGACAGTGCTACCATCTGTAAATTGATCGTAACGGAAACGGCGGTAGGTAACCTGTGTAAAGAGGCAACGACGATCGACCTCAACGAAAAGATCAATAACGACTCTATCGGAACGTTGATTAAATCTAAATTTACGTATAAAGAAATTGTAGAAGAAATCTACAAAAGATATGAAAAAAGATAGATAAGGAGATAAGTAATGAAAGTCTATCAAACAATAGGGAACTCGTATTTGAATGAAACGGAGATGGCTATTCCGGAAGGAGATCTGATCAAAATAAAGGTAACGCACGTTTTGATTTCCGAGTCCGATGTGAATTTGTTTTCCGGGCAGTACAAACTCTCAGCTCCTTTTGTCATTGGTAAAACGGCTATTGGAGTTGTCAGCGACGACCGTCCGGAGTATGAACTTCGCCGCGGAATGAAAGTTATTCTGAACCCTTACCTGGAGCGCAAATCAGAGCGCAAAGCGCAAGAAACCATCATTAAAACGCGCGGTGTGGATGTCGACGGCTTTTTCTCTGAATACGTTATGATGCCCTATGAAAAGATTATTCCTTTCCCCGAAGGGATTGACGAAAAGGACGCTATTTTTACCGTCAACATTGCTTCGGCGTTGCGTGTATTTAACGCCTTTGACGGTGAGAAAGGGGACCACGTTGCAATTATTGGGAGCAACGCAACTTGTTGCATTATAGCCCAGCTTGCTATGTATTTCCAGTATATCCCCATCATGATCGACAGCAACGAAAAGAGATTGCTCACCGCTCGTTCCAAAGGTATCTATTACACCGTTGACGCGACCAAAGAAGTCCCTGCGGAACGGGTGAAAGAAATCACCGGCGGACGTATGGTAGATTTGTCCGTTATCGACTTAGCATCGGAAAACAACTGCGCATTCCTATTCTCCATTACCAGAGAGGGCGGGAAATGCGTGATACTGTGCGATAGCAAGTCGACGGGTACCATTGATGCCGATATCAGCTTGATCGGCAAAAAGCACCTCGTTGTGGAGGGTGTTTCAGAGGGCAGTTCGGAAATGCAATCGGCTGTCAATATCCTTGTCCAAAAGGCACTGGACCTGGACGGCTTTATCGATAAGCAATCGGAAATCAAGGATATCGAATTGCGTCTCAGAGAACTGGTCCAAGAACCGGAACAATACTATGGTTTGGTGCTTAAACTGTAGGAACCAGTAGCTGACACAATACCTCAACGTCTCCGGCGCCGAGTACGACCACGCAGTCACCCGGCGCCGTTTCTTTTATCAACATAGCTGCCGCATCCATTACGTTCTTTTTATAATACTTATCTTTCCTTTCCATTCGCCCGAATAAAGCTCTTGCGGACATGCCGCATTCTATGGTCTCACGGGCGGCGTATTCCTTCACTATGATAAGTTTATCGCAGTCATTAAGGGCTTTACAAAAATCCATAAATAATGCCTTTGTCCGGGAAAAAGTATGTGGCTGAAATACCGCCCATATTCTTCCGTTCCCCCTTGTTACTTCATGCGCCGTTTTTAATGCCGCAGCAATCTCCGTCGGGTGATGAGCATAGTCCGAATAGATCTTTACGCCGGAAAATTCTCCCTTATATTCAAAACGCCGCTTTACGCCGGAAAAAGCGGAAATGGACTCCCGAACTACGTTACACGGTATCTGTAACAGTGCGCAAACGGCGGCACATGCCGCGCCGTTATAGAGGTTGTGCCTGCCGGAAACAGAGAGGTCGAACGTGTACAGAACTTTTCCGCAGTATTCGATATCGCATCCGTATCTGCCGCCTTGCTCCCGAATATTCGCGATGTGGAAAGTAGCGTTCGGACTGATGCCGAAAGTAACGGGAGCATTCTGCTTTTGTCTTAGTTCATAGTAAGGGTCGTCGGCGTTTATTACTTTTATACTGCGATGCTTGGCGTTCTGTAAAAATAAGTCGAACGTGTTGTAGATTTCGGTAAGGTCGCTATACGTGTCCGGGTGATCCATTTCCGCATTGAGTATCACGGCAACGTCGGGACGAAGGGCAAGTAAACTCTTTTTATATTCGCACGCTTCGCATACGAAATAATCGCTCCCCGTGTTCAGACATTCGCCGATGTCGTTGCATTCGCCTCCGACGTGTACGAAAATCTTTTTATTGCAGTCCGACAGCACCTTTCCGATCATCGCCGTCGTAGTCGTCTTCCCATGCGTTCCTGCAATGCAGATACTGCACCCGAACCTATCCGAAAGGGCGCCCAGCAGCTCGAACCTTTCAAAAAGCGGTACGCCGCAGGATCGGAGATAGGTATATTCCGGATCGGTTTTCGGCACGGCGGATGAAAAAACCACCGCGTCCGGGCGTCCCGTTTTTTCCGGTTGAAACCCCGTCCAAACGTTGATTCCGTTTGCTTCCAGCGATAGGAGAACTTCGCTCGGCGACCTGTCCGTTCCGGTTACGTTCACGCCCGATGAATGTAAAAACCGCGCCAAAAGGGACATGCTCACTCCTCCGATGCCCAAAAAATGTATCCTTTTACAATGAAAAAAATCAAATGTCATATCATATTTTATGATAAATAAATAAAATGTTTCATTTTCGTTTGACAAAATATACGGTAAACTTTATAATATAAAAAAATCACAGTTTACGGCAGACCGTAGACGAAAGAGGTGTTATTATGCAAAAAGATATTCAACCCGACTACAAAATCGTTGACGTAGTCTGCGCCTGCGGCGCGAAATTCCAAATCGGTACCACGAAAAACGTTGAGACGTTAAAAGTAGAAATTTGCTCTCAATGTCATCCCTTCTACACCGGAAAGGTTAAGAACACGCAAAGCGGCGGCAGAATTGAACGCTTCAATAAGAAGTTCGGCGCCAGCTCCTTAAAGTAATTCGGTTGCATCGTTAACGTAAGAGATTGTTCGAGAAGGAGTTGCCACCAGGGTAAGAGGGGCACCCCCTTATCGAATCGGCAAAAAGGCAATATCCCGATCGAGGGATATTCTTTTTAATTGAGAGGTATTTCGGATTTGAAACGAAAATGTGTATGCTCTATCGGTGGGCAAGCGGTTTTGGACGGTGTTATGATGCGTGGCCAAAAAGCCATGGCTATCGCCGTTCGCGCTCAAGACGGCTCCGTCATGATAGAATCGGAACGTTTCGAGAGTTCGCCCGCCAAACAGAAGATCGCCAAGATCCCCATTCTCCGTGGGATTGTCAATTTTGCCGGCTCTTTGGCGATCGGTATGCGTACCACAACCCGTTCGACGGAAGTCTTCGGATTCGATGACGACGAAGAACCGTCCAAGTTTGAAAAATGGCTTTCCAAAACTTTCAAAGTCGATATCATGGACGTCATTACGGCAATCGGCGTTATTTTGGGAGTTATTTTCAGTCTGGGTCTTTTCGTTGTTATTCCCAACCTCGTTGCTTGGGGGGTGTTCCAGATACCCGGACTTCCGAGTATCCATAGCCCCTTTGCCAAGGATATCTCCGCAGCGGAATACAGTTTTTGGCAGAACTTCGGGTACAACGTCCTCTATAACGTTATCACAGGGACCCTTCGCGTATCCATTTTCATTGCGTATATCGCTTTGATTTCCAAAATGAAGGATATCAGGCGTCTGTTTATGTATCACGGCGCCGAGCATAAGACCATATCCTGTTATGAACACGGATTGGAATTGAACGCGAAGAACGCTCAGCAGTTTACTACGGCGCACGACAGATGCGGTACGACGTTTATGTTTATCGTCATGGTCGTATCCATTCTGTTCTTTACCGTTCTTCCTATCGACATGCTCATTCCGGTCAGTAGCGGAATTTTGCAGATTGTCGTTCGTCTGCTTGTCAGGATCGCCTTAATCCCCATCGTTGCCGGTGTTTCGTACGAATTTTTGAAGTTGTTTGCAAAATACGACAATAAATTCGCTCGCGCTTGCAAAAAACCGGGTCTGCTTTTACAAAAACTCACGACGCGTGAGCCAGAAGATGATATGATAGAAGTCGCTATCGCGGCTTTCAACGAGGTTATCGCTCTGGAAGCCGATCCGAACAGACCTACGCAAAAATTTCAGTTTTTTACCACTCCGGAAAGGTTGGTCAAAAAATTGCAGGGCATAATCGAGGATAAAACGGATGCCGAATTGATCGTCATGTACGTTACCGGTTCAAAAAACAGAACGGAATTGTATGACGGAAAAAGGATAACGAAAGATCAGTCCGACCGTGCGGTGGAGTACGCGCAACGTCGTAAAAAGGGCGCGCCGGTCCAGTACGTTTTAGGAACGGCTTGCTTTTACGGTTACGACTTTATATGCGACCAAAGAGTGCTTATTCCAAGGCAGGATACCGAGATTCTTGCCGAACAGGCAATAAAGACTGTTAAAGAAAAGGAAAGAGCGGAAGTTTTGGATATCTGCACCGGGAGCGGTTGCGTCGCAATAACGATTGCCAAAGAGACCGATGCCGTCGTGACGGCTTCCGATATCTCAGCCGAAGCCCTCGAAGTCGCCAAGCTGAACGCTTCTCGCCTGGGCGCCGAAGTTGCCTTTAAACAGGGATCGTTCTTCGCTCCGCATAAAGGAAAGGTGTTCGACGTAATTACCGCCAACCCGCCCTATATCCCCGGCGGACAGATCGCCGAACTGGATAAATCGGTCCGTGACTATGAACCGCGCCTTGCGCTGGATGGCGGCGCAGATGGGTTGGACGCCTATCGCGATATCTGCCGGCAGGCGAATAGCTACTTAAAAGAAGACGGCGTTTTACTTTTGGAAGTAGGAATAGGGCAGGCGGATAAAGTTGCGGAACTATTAAAAGACGGTTACGACGTTTCCACGGTAGAAGATTATAACGATCCGCCCATTAAACGCGTCGTTATCGCACGCAAAAATAATAATCAGTAAGGATAAATATAGATATAGTATGTTTGAAAGATTAGAATACATGGAAAAGAGATACGAGGAGTTGGAACGCCTCATTGCCGACCCGGACGTCGTGGCACGCCGCGACGAATGGCAAAAGCTCTGCAAAGAGCATGCCGCACTGGAAGAAGTCATCGGGGTGTATCGTTCCTATCTCAAAGCCTGCAAAGAAATGGAAGACTGCAAAGACATGATGAACGGAGAAGAACCCGACATCAAAGAAATTGCCGAAGCGGAATACTATGAATTGAAAGACAAGTGCGAAGAGTACGTAAAACAAATGAAAATTTTACTTCTTCCCAAAGACCCGATGGACGAAAAGAACGTTATCATCGAGATCAGAGGTGGAGCAGGCGGAGACGAAGCAGCCCTCTTTGCAATGGAACTTTCCAGAATGTATCATCGTTTTGCCGAGCGTATGCGTTGGAAAATGGAAGACGTTGACGTCAACGAAACGGAACTGGGCGGTCTGAAAGAGGCTACCTATATGATAAAGGGTCAGGGCGCGTACAGTAAACTGAAATACGAGAGCGGCGTCCATAGAGTGCAACGTGTTCCGGAGACGGAATCGCAGGGCAGAGTACACACCTCGACGGCAACGGTCGCCGTCTTGCCGGAAGCGGACGAAGTGGACTTCGAGATCAACGAAAAGGATCTGAAGATCGACACCTATCGAAGCGGTGGCGCCGGTGGGCAGAACGTCAATAAAGTCAGCTCCGCCGTCAGGATCACCTATCTGCCGCTTAACCTCGTCGTAGCCTGCCAGGACGAAAGGAGCCAGCTCAAAAATAAAGAAAAGGCGATGAACGTATTAAAAAGCCGCTTGTACGATTACTACCAGGGACAAAAGGACAGCGAGTACGCGGCGAATAGACATATGCAGATAGGAACGGGCGACCGCAGCGAACGTATCCGTACCTATAACTATCCGCAGGGCAGAGTGACCGATCACCGTATCGGCAAAACCATCTATTCACTGCCTGCCTTTTTGGACGGAGAGATTTTTGAAATGATTGAGAGTCTGGCTGTCGCAGACAGAGACGCCAAACTCAGTAAACTGGTTGATTAGGAGGAGATATGGATAATATCACAAATGAAGTCTTTCTCGGAAAGAACAATATCTTAGAGGTACATAGTTACAATTACGAATTGCAGGACGTTCAAGAACCGCAACTCTATCGTAACCTTTTTGACTATACCTCCATTCCGAAAGTAGCATTCAACTTCCGTAGCGTTCCCCTCGGTTGTCCCAAAGATATTTGGATTACCGATACCACTTTCCGCGACGGACAACAATCCCGTTCCCCCTACGAAGTTAATCAGATTGTGGATTTGTTTACCATGCTCTCCAAACTGGGCGGACCCAAAGGTATCATCCGTCAGAGCGAATTTTTCGTGTACAGCGAAAAAGACAAAGAAGCGCTCCAACGCTGTCAGGATCTGGGACTGAAATTTCCCGAAGTCACCAGCTGGATCAGAGCTAACGAAAAAGATTTTGCTTTGGTAAAAGCAATGAACGTAAAAGAAACGGGTATCCTTGTCAGCTGCTCGGACTATCACATATTTAAGAAGATGAATTTGACCCGTCGTCAGGCGCTGGATAAATATTTAGGCATAATTAAAGCCGCGCTCGATGCCGGTATTCGTCCGAGATGCCACTTCGAGGATATCACTCGCGCCGATTTCTACGGGTTCGTACTTCCATTTGCTTCGGAATTGAAAAAACTGATGAACGAAAGCGGTATCCCCATAAAGATTCGTTGTTGCGATACTCTCGGATACGGATTGAACTATCCGGGCGTATCTTTGCCTCGTAGCGTGCAGGGTATTATTTACGGTTTAAGACACTATGCCGGCATCCCGTCGGAACTTATCGAGTGGCACGGACATAACGACTTTTATAAAGCCGTCGTCAACGCTACGACCTCATGGCTCTACGGCGCATCCGCCGTCAACTGCTCCTTGCTCGGCATCGGAGAAAGAACGGGGAACTGTCCGCTTGAGGCAATGGTTATCGAATACGCTTCAATCAAAGGAACGACGGACGGAATGGATCTGTCCATGATCACCGAGATTGCCCATTACTTTGAAAAGGAGATCGGCTACGAAATACCGCCGCAAACGCCTTTCGTCGGTAAAAACTTCAATACCACCCGTGCCGGTATCCACGCCGACGGACTATTGAAAGACGAAGAGATCTATAACATTTTCGACACCGAGACTTTACTTAACCGTAAAGTGCAGGTGGCAGTGGACAGCCACAGCGGTCTTGCCGGTATTGCTTTTTGGTTCAACGCTTACTTTAATCTCGACGACGAGGATAAAATCGACAAAAAAGATATTATCGTCGCCCAGGTCAAAGAACTGGTAGACAAAGAATACGCAACGGGCAGAACCACTGCAATGAGCGACTACGAAATGAAAGAGATCATTAAGTCGATTGACATAGAATTTTACAGAAAATTGAAATATTTAAAACACAAAAAGGAGAATTGAAAAAATGATTCAAATTATCGATGGTGAGAAAGGGTCCGGAAAGACCAAAAAAATGATTGACCTTGCGAACGAAACGGCTGTTGCCGGCAAAGGCATCACCGTAGTACTGACTACGACTGACCGTTACAGAATGGAAATCAAACCTACCGTTCGTTTCGTTGATATCACCGAAGAGGGCGTAAACAACTACGAGCGTCTTATCGGCTTTATCAAAGGTATGCTCTGCACGAATTATGATATCGAGAGCGTCTTTGTAGACGGTATTCATAAAATGCTCGGCGTAGGTATCGATAGCCCCGTCATGGCAGATTTCTTCCTTGCGCTTGACGCGATCGGCGAAAAAGCCTCGGTCAAATTCATTCTGACCATTTCCTGTGCAAAAGAAGAACTCCCGGGCTTCATCAAAAAATACGCCAAATAATTTCTTTTAGGAAGAGAGTATTTATCAATAAAAAAGTGATGCGGAAATAGCGGTCGGTTCGATCGTAAACTTTCATAAATGATTGTGTCGTAAAACGCGCGATATCCGCACCCGAGGAAGAATATGAAATTTTACAGCACGAGAGGATTCGGACCGGTCAGCGGGGCCGAAGCTATTGTTAAAGGTCTCGCCGACGACGGCGGACTGTTTGTTCCGGAAATCTTTCCGGAAGTATCCCTGGACGATTTGGCGGACATGGCTGCTTTGGAGTACCCGGAGCGGTCAGCGTACGTCATGAGCAAGTATCTGACGGACTTTTCCTACGAAGAGCTACTGGAAATCACTAAAAAGGCCTATGCGCGTTTTGACGGAGAGGCTGCACCCGTTACCAAAGTGGACGATGGACTCTATCTTCTTGAACTGTGGCATGGACCGACTTTGGCGTTTAAAGATATAGCTCTGACCGTTCTGCCATACCTACTTACCGGTAGCAAAAAGAAGCTGGGGATCGACAAAAAAACACAGATCCTCGTCGCCACCAGCGGTGACACCGGCAAGGCCGCGTTAGAAGGTTTCAAAGACGTCGACGGCGTGGAAATAACCGTTCTTTACCCGGCAGAAGGTGTCAGCGATATGCAGAAAAAACAGATGATAACCACAGAAGGGAAAAACGTTCACGTTCTCGGAGTAAACGGTAATTTCGACGATGCCCAAACGGCTGTCAAAAAAATCTTCTCCGATCCGGAAATGAAGAAAAAGTTTTCGGACCTAGGGTACGACCTCTCCAGTGCTAACTCTATCAATTTCGGCAGACTTGTTCCGCAGATTGCCTACTATTTTTCCACCTACTGCGACCTTCTCAACGCAGAGGAGATCGAGCTGGGACAGCTCGTTAATTTCGTCGTTCCCAGCGGCAATTTCGGCAACATTCTCGCAGGCTACTATGCAAAGCGAATGGGACTTCCCGTTCAACACCTCATCGTTGCCAGCAACGAAAACGACGTGCTTACCGATTTCTTCTCCACCGGCAGATACGACGCTCAACGTCCGTTCCACAAAACGATCAGTCCTTCTATGGACATCTTGGTCAGTAGCAATCTTGAACGTCTGGTCTACGAGATCGTCGACAGAGACCCGAAAAAGATCTCAGATATGATGTCGCGCTTAAAGGAGTTCGGTTTTTATAACGTTGACGAAGATACCCTCTACGACAAAGCTCCCGAATTTTTGGGATACAGCTGTACGGAAGGGGAGACCAAGGACACCATCGACAACTTCTACGATGACTACTCTTATCTTCTCGACCCACATACGGCAGTCGGTGTGACTGCATTCTTTAAATATTTAGACGAGGTGTACGACGATACTACGCCCACCGTTGTCGTCAGTACCGCCAGCCCCTATAAATTCCCCCAGAGCGTCCTAGAAGCCTCCTGCCACGTTACGGAAAAAGACCCGATAAAAGCCGCAAAACGGCTCTCGAAAATGACTTCTACGGAGATACCCGAGGCAATTGCAGGCCTGAACGATAAACCGATCCTACATAACAAAGTCGTTGACAAAGCGGATATACCGGTATCGGTGTTGTCCTTTGTCGGAGGTAAAAAATGATAGGAGATAAAAAAATCGTTTATAGTGCTGTTCAGCCAACCGGTTGCATTACTTTGGGTAACTATATCGGTGCTATTCAGAATTGGATTAAACTTTCCGAGGAGTACGACAGCATCTTCGCCATAGCAGACCTGCACGCCCTGACCGTTCGCCAGAACCCGGCGGAGTACAGGAAAAGAGCAATGTCCTTCTTTGCACAATACTTAGCTTGCGGCTTAGACCCGGAAAAGAGCATTATGTATTTCCAGTCCCACGTTCCCGAACACGCGGAACTGACGTGGATTCTCAATTGCTTTACATACATCGGAGAAGCCCAACGCATGACGCAGTTTAAAGATAAATCGGCAAAGCACGCCGATAATATCAACATGGGACTACTGGACTATCCGGTACTTATGGCAAGTGATATTTTGCTCTACCAGGCAGACTACGTTCCCGTTGGCGTAGACCAAAAACAACATCTGGAACTAAGTAGAGATCTCGCTGTCCGTTTCAATAATTTATACAGTCCTACCTTCACCGTTCCCGAAGCCTATATCGGGAAACAGGGTGCAAAAATATTCTCGTTGCAGGATCCCACGAAGAAGATGAGTAAATCCGATCCCGACGTCAACGCAACCGTCAGCCTTATTGATACCCCCGACGACATTATGCGTAAGTTCAAAAGGGCGGTCACCGATTGCGACGCGACCATTCGCTATGACGAAGAGAATAAACCGGGTGTCAGTAATCTACTCACCATTTTTTCCGCTGTTACCGGCAGAACGATAGAAGATATCGTCAGCGAATACGAAGGGAAAGGATACGCCCAGTTGAAACCGGCGGTAGGCGAAGCCGTGGTAGAAAAACTGCGCCCCATTCGTGAGAAGTATCTCGACCTTCTCAATAACAAGGACTATTTGATGTCCATTGCAAGAAGCGGCGCGGAAAAAGCGCACTCGATTGCTCGCAGAACGCTGGCTAAAGTGTACAAAAAAGTCGGTTTGGTGGAAGGCTGATGTTTGGTAACGTCCTGATAGATAAACCGAATATCCTGATCAAAGACTACGAGACGTATCGCTCTTATTATTGTGGTCTTTGTAAATCGATCGGAAAAAACTACGGGACTTTATTACGCCTTACCCTCAATTACGACATCGTCTTTTTAGCTCTTATTGGGCATAACTACGACAACGTCGAACCGGTCTTTTTGCAGGAACACTGCATAACGCATCCGGTAAGAAAGGTGCCTTCGATCGAAAACAACGACGTACTATCACGTGTCGCAGATATAAACGTTATACTCGGTTTCTATAAAGCAACGGACGACGTTATCGACGAAAACCGTCACCGTGCATGGAAAAATACCATCGGGACGAAGTTCAAAAAGGCTTACAAAAGGCTGCCCGACTTTGCCCATGCGGTCAGAGATGGGTATGAAAAGATCAGAAAAGGGGAGAAAGAAAACCTCAGCGCCGAGCGCCTTGCGGAATACTTCGGAGAAATAATGCTCGCCTGCGGCGACGCTCTCACGGCGAACGCGGACAGTAAGTTAAAAAAACTCCTTTACCACGTCGGCAGATGGGTATACTTTATCGACGCCGTAGAGGATATAAAAGAGGATTGCGAGAAAAAGCGTTTCAATCCCTTTTTAAGAAAGGATACAGTTTGGTCGGATACCATTTTCGCAGAGGCGGAAAAAGTTGCCAGACCATTCTTGTACGATTGCATAGACCGTATCATCGAGGTCTATAATACGATGGATATCAATATCAGCGAGGGAGCGTTAAGCAATATCGTCTATCGTGGCTTTAAAGCGAGGACCGAGCAGGTATTGAACGCAGGAGGAAATAAATGCAAAAAGATCCGTTTGTAGTTTTGGGTGTCAGCGAGAATATTTCTCAGGACGATCTGTATCGCGCCTACAAAGAAAAGAGAGCGCTGTACGAAGATAAAAGGTTCGAGCCGGGAGAGGTAGGAGCGGAAGCGTGCGCTATGCTCGAAGAGATCGAAACGGCGTACAACGATGCCAGAGATATTCTTCGTACCCGTGCCTATGACGAAAAGATAGATTTCGGCGCTGAAAAAACGACGGACGAGGGTTCGGAAAATTTGGACGAAGCGGAACAGGCGATAAAAGAAAACCGCATGGACGACGCCCAGAGAATACTGGATAACTGCACCAGCAGATCCGCCCGTTGGCACTATATCCAATCGGCGATATTCTATCGCAAGAATTGGCATTCCGACGCCTTAAAACAACTGGAATTTGCCTGCAATATGGAGCCGTCGAACACTAAGTATGCCGACGCAAAACGTTCGTTGGAAAAGCAGATGAAAGCGCATACCAGCGAAAAGGATAATTCATTCTATAAAGAATCGGAAAAGAACGGAGAACGCGTTTATTCCGGACCGGATAGCGGCTACACCGCCGGTCGTCGCGGCTGTTCCGTTTGCGACTGCTGCAGTTCTCTTATTTGCGCCGACTGCTGTTGCGAGTGTATGGGAGGAGACCTCATCAGCTGTTGCTAAATATGAAAAGGTCAAAGGATATCGGCTCCCGACTGGCTTTTGCCGGTGTAGGCGCCGCCATAAGTATCGTTTTTATTGTACTGGGCTATTTTGTCAGCTATATCTCTTTGTCCTGTACCGTTTTGACTTCCGTAGGTATTTTATTGCCCCTCTCCAAAGGGTATTTCAGAGAATCCGTTCTCGCCGCGATCGTCGTCGGCGTCATCGGATTTTTTATTGTCAACATAAAAATCGTCCCCTACGCCATGGCGAGTGGACTGTACGTCGTTCTCACTGTTTTTTTACTGCTGAAGTTTTCCGATAAAGTATGGAAAATAGTGCTTTCTTATCTACTTAAACTGGGCTACTCCGCTCTTGTATTTTGGGTGTGTTACAGTCTGATTTCTGTAATCGCGGTTGACGTAACGAAAATCATTTTTTTACAAGGTATCGACGGCGCCGTCCTGTATCTGCTATTGAACCTTATTTTTTCCCTCTCTTTTTTGTTGTACGATTTTCTACTTCAAAAAGGGTACGAGTACGCCAAAGAGAGGGTCAAAAAAATTGGTCGAAAAGGATGATTTTTTAAACGGTCTTTTTTTTCAGAATACTCAAAAATTTTTCAGCTTCCGTCCCCGTTATGTTGATGACGGATGATAAAACTTTTTCCAATTCGCTATTGGCTATATGGTAGACTACCGTCTTACCTGTTTGCTCGTTATATACGATTTTTCTGTCTCTTAGGATCCGCAATTGATGAGATACCGTAGTTTGATTCATCCTCAAAGTCGTAGCGATCTCTCCGACGGAAAGGGCGCTCAGACACAGTAAAGAAATGATCCTCATTCTCGACTCATGTCCACAACTCGCAAAAAAATCGCCCATTGCCTGAATTGCATCTTTCGACGGCATGTATTCTGAAACAACGTCGTTTGCCAACATATGTACACCTCCTTTTATTTTGATATCGAAATAATACCATTGGCACAATGTCGATTTTCGACGCATATAGTAGAATAATGACTGCTTATGGAGGCGTATAATGTTCGATTCTTTACCTATGCTTTTATTGATGCTACTCAACAATAACAACGCAGGTTCATGCGGCACCGGTTCGTGCGGTTGCGGCTCTATGGCGCAAAATAAAAACACTCTTGCCATGTGCCTGTGCCTGCTGTGCCTCTCCGGAGACGATACCTGCGGTTGCGGCAATAACACCGGGAATTTTACCTTATAAAAATTCGGTAACCCGCTTGTAAAACCATCCGGAAGACTGTATAATAGGGGTATGGTCAATTTCGGAAACGATTGGGATACCGTCCTCGCCGGTGAATTTGAAAAAGAATATTACCTTGCCTTGCGCCGTTTTTTGGCGGAGGAATATCGTACCCATACCGTTTTTCCTCCGATGTACGACATTTTTAACGCTTTTAAGCGTACTCCCTATCACTCGGTCAAAGTCTGTATCATCGGACAGGACCCGTACTTTCGCCCCGGACAAGCGCACGGAATGTGCTTCTCCGTCCAAAAGGGCGTTCCCATACCCCCGTCGCTCAGGAATATCTATAAAGAACTCTCGTCTGACCTCGGCATCCCGCCTTGCGGACACGGGTACCTTGATAAATGGGCGGAGCAGGGGGTGCTGCTGCTTAATACCGTACTCACCGTCAGAGAGGGCGAACCGCTTTCGCATAAAGATAAAGGCTGGGAGATATTTACCGACGACGTACTGAAAAAGCTGAACGAAAAGTCCGAACCGATCGTGTTTTTGCTGTGGGGTTCTCCCGCAAAGAAGAAAGCGGAAATAATAACCAACCCCTTACATTGCAAATTGACCGCTCCGCATCCGTCGCCGATGTCGGCAAGTTACGGTTTTTTCGGGTGCAAACACTTTTCCGCAACAAATAAATTCCTCATCGAGCATAATTTAACCCCAATTGATTGGAATCTCAACGAATAATTTTTATTCCCGCTTAAAAATACCTTTTGCCTATTGCATTTTTTTCGCGCGTAATATATAATTAAAATATATTATTATGGGGGTGGAGTATGCAACGAACAAAAGCAAAAGCCTTTTTGCCCGTTCTCGTACTGTTTTTATTACTCGTACTCTGTTCTTGTACCCCCGATATCCGTTATGCCGACCGTAAAGTTATCGAACTCGCCGTGGACGGCGCAGTGACTTCCGGTTATATCGCCGGAGACGACCTCGACATTTCCGCAGCCGTTCTTTACGTTACCTATGACGACGACGAGATCGAATCTATCGAGCTGGAAAAGAGCATGCTCGATCCTTCTTCCTACGATATGACCGTCCCGGGCAAACATACCGTTATCGTGAAATACGGCGGTTGCACCACTTCTTTTGATATCGTGATCCAACCCTGGGAACTGGATACGGTGGAATTGGCCTCCGAACCCTACGTTACCGACTACGTTGTCGGCGAACGCATCAACCTCGACGGCGCGACCATTCGCATGACTTTTAAACAGAGCAGGAACTCTTCCGAAAAGAAAGAATCGGTCATTACCGTAACAAACGATATGTTGGAAGAGTACGACAACCTCACTTTGGGAGAGAAGACCATCTATCTGAACTATTCCGACCGGAGAATGTCTTTTAATGTCAACTACACCCAAAAGACGGCGACCTCTCTGAAGATCGTCAATCCGGCGACCGACAACTATGTTTTTATCGGACTTGGACAATATCTGTTCTATCTGAAAACGAAAAACGACGAGCCTCTCAACCAGTACGGTAACGTCGTAGAAAAAGCGCAGACCTGTTTCTACGAAAGCTATGACGAAGCCTATTTGGCAAAAAGCACCTTTGAGATCCAGAATAAAGAATCTTACGAAATCGGTTTTTCCAACAGATACGATTTCTCCGGCATGACCGTTCGTATCGGTTTTGATAACGGACAAACCCCCCTTTACGATACGATAACGGGCGAAGCATTAGAAAAAAACAACGACGGCGCCCCCATTTACGAGGATATCAAAGACATCTCCGATTGTCTCACCGTCAGTATCGACGACGACGTGGAAAAAACGGTGGTGGCCGTTCTGATGTACAGACCGAAGGACTACCCCGATAAATTCATCTATAATTTCTATGGGACTTCTTACGTGGACGTCGGGTCCTATGTCAGCCCCGACAAAATCATCAGCAGTAACGCAGTCGACCGCAACGGAGAACTCGTCAGACTCGCCTCTATCAAAAGTAAAAGCTACGGCATCGTAGAATCGGTGCAAATGGATTCTTCGGGCAGAGGCGTTATCGTCGTTTCCACAGTGATCGATTATACGCTGACGGATATCTACGTAAAAGAAGGGGATATCATCGAGGACGGAAAAGCACTGGGGACGCTGGGTAAAACCACCATTTATTCCGTCGGCGGCGGCATCATTTCAAAAATCAAAAACGGCGTCGTTACCGTTTCTACCGCGCCAACGACCACATTCACCAGTAAAGTCCAAGAAAAAGCCTTTAAATCAATGACGCTGGTGAACGCACGGTCCATTACGCCTATGATTCCCGACACCACCCTTGATTCTATGATCCAGGGCGACCTTATTGATCTGACTTCCGGTGTCACCTATATCACCAATCCCGACGGGTCTATTACCGAGCAGGGACCGGTTCGCGTCGATTTCACCGACGGCTCGTATGAATTCTACAAACTGAACAGTCCTCTTATTACCATCGTCAACGCAGGGGCGGAATCCACAAACGAAGGGCTGGATATCAGTTCCGCCGGGACCCACGTTCTTTGGGTGGTCTATGCCGGTGAAATTACCCACTACACGACGTTATCTGTCACCGTCAACAGCAGATACCCTGTCGATATGACGATCGTATCGACCAATAACGTTATTGATGGTAACACCTATTATTTCGGCGACGTTATTTCCATCGCCAACATGTCCTATTATATAACTTACGACAACGGCAGTACGGGCGAACCGAGACAGCTGACCGAGGATATGCTTGCCGAGGGCTGCTCTCTCGAGTGTCTTTCCGACGTAGGAGCCTATACGAAAGAAATCGGCTTCAGACTGCTCGAAGAGGACCTTGCTACCATTCCCGAGGGTGCCAATCGTAATATCGGTTCCAACACGGTATTCCACTGCACCGTATTGCCCCCGTCCCTCGACAGTTCCGAAATCGAAGTGCTTGCGCCTGCTAAAAAGGTGTACGTAACCAATGCCGATGCAATCGACTTGTCCGGAGCCAGTTACGTCTTGAAGTACAGAAATAACGTTTCCAAAACCTTGACCGGTAACGAGATAATGAAGTCGAGAATGGAAGGGACCACCCTTTCTATCGGCGGCGCCATCTCTATAGAAATCAACGGGGCGGAGCTGGAAACGGAGTGTGGAGTATACCTGGACAGCAACTACGCTATTCACGTTGACGACGGCACGACGGTGATTGACACCGAAAGGTACACCTATATCGGCGTCCGAAAAGCCGCGCGTTTAGTCTACACCGATAAATTTTACAGCAACTACGAAAGCGATATCAGATCGGAAAACGGTCCGAAGTTTTATAGCCCGGACGAAATATACAGTGCCTCCGTCGTATTCTATTACTACCTCATCACCAATGCCGACTGGTCGGTTACTTCCATATCCGTCGTCTTGACGTCCAGCGGAGGAATAAAAGCCTACAAGGACACCTACGCGCAGTACGAATATTGGGATATGGGTGGAATTTATATTACTCTTTCCATCAGCGATCCATCCGGTAACGGCACCAGTTCTTCTACCATTCCCGCTTCGAGCGAAATGATTTACGACTCAACCACCAATCGTATCGGTGAAAACATCCCCGTGAAGTTCTACTTCTTGGGAGCCTCCGTCGATAACGCCTTGACTATCTCCGTCGGACAACGTACGGAAACGTCGCTGGAACTGGTGACTACGGGTAAAGACACTTATACGCAATCGGACGGCGATATGAATTTTTCCGCCTACACTTTCAATATGCACTATAACGCCGGACCCATTGACGTTATTAACAATCTGACGAAAGTGGAATTCGGAAGAAGGAACAACCTCAGTTCCTTGATTGACTCCGATAACGATACGTTCAGCTATTGGTGGTACGAATTATATCAGCAAATTTACGTCATCTATGACGAAGATAATAATATCGTCAACGAAAACGCCGAGCAATCCACTATGGATATATCCAGCTATACCGATTACAGCGATGCGGTTGCCGGTTTAGAGAGATTGAGCGAAAAATTCTCCTCTCGTCGTTTCCGTATTGAAGCGGCAAGAGGTCAACAATTGAAAAACGGTCTGCATACCGGACGCGGTGAGGTCATCGTCATTCTTCACCATACCGTCTATCGTTCCGATCCGACGCAGACTTCCCGTTTGAGCGAAGTTTCCGACGTTACGGCAACTTGGACGGTCAATATGCTTGACTCCAACACCGTAAAAGGGGTCAGCTATATCGGGACCAATGCCGAGTATATTGATACCGGCAGATACGTAAAGAGTAAGCACGAGGCAGGGTACGGCAGCGGTAGCGATTACGCTATCATCAATAACTTCGGCACCGCTATCGTCGTCAGCGCTCAGGGCGAAGAAGTCGGCACGGTCAACTCGTACGGCGTTATTACGCCTAATTCGGGAATTCAGATTTACTTTTCCAGCCAGGACGAAGTCGCCGCGGCAACCAATAAGCTACTGACTTATTCGACCCAGTACAATACCTTGCTCGGTAAATATTATATCACCAACGCAAACAACGCCGGCGTCAACGCCGCAGGCGTAGTCGGCAATATCCAGTACTATGATGCGGAGAGCAGCGCGAAGTCGGCTTTAAACGAATTGAGGAACAGTATTTCCGGCGCCTACTTCTATTCCTTCGATGTTACGACGGATAAATACGTCATCAAAAACAGCAGCGGAAAGATTGCAACGTCCACCGGTGTCATTCTTTATACCTTCTATAGTACCTTAAACGACGCAAAAGAACGGGCATACTTGCTTAACGGAATAAAAGCCGTTAACGAAAACAGCAACGATACCTATTACTATATCGGTCGTGTGGTCGGGAATAAAGAAGAGTTCATGCTCACCACCGGTAAGTTCGGCGACGTCGAAGCCAGTAAAAGGTTGTTCGTTACCAAAGAGGACGCCAGCGAGTACCTCGCCAGTCTGAACCTTCTTAAATACACCGTATCCAATGAGCTGTACGTCATTGCCGAGATCGCTTCCGGTTGGGAAGTAATGCTCAGCGAATACATCAATAACGAGTTGGTGCAAAAGAAACTGACCGTTTATTACGAGGACGGCTCTATCGGCGAGGTGCCGATCACGGCAAACATGATTTCCTACAACAGATTGGAAAAAACGCCCGGTTACAGAAAAATCACCATCAGCTATAAAAACTATTCTTGCGAAACTTTCATTTACGTTTGGAACGCCTCTCTGACAGGAGTGGAGATTTCTCAAACTCCGCTGACAAACTACATCCGCGACACCGAGAGCCTGGACCTTAGCGAGGGCGTATTGAAGTTGACCTTTACCAAGTACAATCAAAGAGGGCAGGAAGCCGGCTTCATGACGAAATATATCAGCATGGAAGACGACGACGTCAATTGCACCGGCTTTGATAGCTCCCTCTGTTCCAAACAAGGTTTCAAAGAGACCATCACCGTTCAATACAAAGATTACGAAGATTTGAAGACATCCTATTCCATAACCGTCTACGACTTGCAGGACGTCTCCTTTAAATTCAACAACACTATCTTCTTCTATGGTAACGTCAAAAAAGCCGGTTTTAGTGCGGAAAAGGTCATAGATGAATTCGACCTTCCGAAATGGGGCGACGGCGGAGAAGATATCCAAATGAAATATATCGAAAAGAAGGACCTCATAACATATAAAGATTTCTATGCTATGAACCTTTCCGATGAGGAACGGAATCTCAATTATATGCCGATCACCGTTTATGATGAAAGGGGAGAACTTGCCGACCTCTACTTTATAGCAACCGTTAAAATAAAGAGTATCAGCTATCTGGACGGCGAAGAAAGATTGCCTTACTACGAACCTGCAAGCGGTTACTACTACGCCGTATATTCCGTATACGTCAAAAAAGACAAAAACGGAAATATAGTAGAGAGATATTCGGAAATGGAATACGACGCATTGACCGAAGAAGAAAAAGCGCAAGCGGAGGCGGATGAATATTACTATGAAAGAGTTTTCAACTCCGGTGATATTCTGCATACCTACACGGAGAGCGAGTACGCCGCTTTGACTTCTTCGACGCTGAGATCGCTTTGCAAACGGGAGACCAACTCCTATTACTTACTGATGACGGTTAAGGGTAATAAATATTACGAAACGAGAAACTACTGCTTGCAAGAGTATGCCATTATCCCGAAAGTTGCAGAAGTTACGGTAACTGCCTCCAACCCCAATGCCTTTGTTTTACGCGTTACTACCGGTAATACCGCAGAGGCAGTGTTGTATCTGCTTAATCCCAGCAACTTGCTTCCCTTCACCAACGCGATGAAGACCGATTTTAGCTTTATCAACAACGTCTCTCTTTCCAGCCCGAACGCAGGCGGGGCCTATAACGGATACTTTGAATTCGTCATCACTCTTAGCAACTACGATATCGGTCAAAGATTAGAAGTCCTTGCCGGCGTAGAAGAATGCTTCTATCGCTTGTTAAAAGCGTTGTCCGATTACGGCATTTCTTCTATCAGACTGGGTAACGATACCTATATTGCGAATAATATCAATAAGTCTTTCAACTCGAACGACGCGTCGAAAGCGGAAATGCTGACGTATATTTCCGAGAGAATGACGGAGGGCGTCAACGTCTTTACCGAAATTCTGTCCGATACGGAATACACCATAACGTACGATATTGCCTATGGCGAAACGTTGAAAAATGCCACTACGGGCATACTGGAACTGCTCGACGGTCAGATTCTCTTGAAGAACAACGGCAATATGACCTTTACTGCCGGCGCCGGAACGTTGTCTCATCCGAGCTATACCGTTGACATAAACGAAACGATAACCATTTTATTTAACGCCCCCGACTCTGACTATAAAGTGAACAGATCGATCTCCGCCGTACAGTATAACGAGGACAATCTCGTGATTCGCCTGTATATGAAGAACACGGAAGAAGTGTATAGCCGTTGGTATCGTTCGGGCGAGTTCGAGGCAATACGGAGAGAAATTAAATCGGAATTGAGTTTCTTGACGGAAATCACCGTCATCAGCCCCAACGTTGATTACTTTGAACTGATGTTTACAGTCAACCTCGACGATACCGACAGAGAACTGTGGACGGGTAGCGTAGAGCAAAAAGGACTACTTAATAACGCAACGGAGAGGATCATCAGAAACATGTTCAGCTTCGGCGCGACGGAGATTTATTTGGGGGGAGATGCGCACCTGCTTCGTTCCGACGTAGTGGATTCGACCGGCGTATTCTTCTTCGGCGAATCGGATGAGTTCGTTCAGCATATCTACTTTACTCCGAAATCTCAAAGATCCAACGTCGATATCGGCGCCCTTTATTCCACTATACTCAGTGATTGCAACGACCGAGGAATAGCTTATTCGCCGAACCTCTCCATTGATACCGGTAAAAATAACTATATTCTGGAATTTACCGTGTTTGAAGACTGGACGGGGAATAGTATAGAAAAAGAAAAATTAGCCAATTCCATTTTGCTGTTTATCAATAAACTGAGAGAGGAAGGCACCGTCACTTATAAAGAAACCGTTTTCAATGACGATACGACGGTTGCCGATATTTTGGAATTGATTGATAAAATCGGTATCGACAGTAAATTCAAGCTCAGTCTACCGGTACAGTTTACCGGCAGTCTGTGGACGTTTGTATTCAGCGGAATGTATCAAGAAATCTGCGACAATATATACGGGACGTCCGGTTTATACGGCTTGTACGTCACCAATATATCCATTTATACCTCGTCGTCGATCGACACCTTCACCTTCGCTTGGAACGGTACGGGTAACACCGCGGCAATAAACGACAATTTGGAGTTTATTTTGACCGATCTCTTACTCCTGACCAAAACGATCGGTAATTACATCTATTACGGAACGGATATCTGCCGGATAACGAATATAAATATTACTCTCGACGAGGCGGTACTGGATAGCGCGTTAAAGAGCGGAGTCAACTCGTTTGCAATAAACGATAAATCTCTGTACGAAGTCAGTTATACCGTTAGCGAAACAGAAGAGAGCGATCTATTGCACTTTAATGGAATCTATACCCTTTTGACAGGGTATCTATCGGTCGTTTCACCTGCGGGCGCGGGCGAATACAACGTCGGTCTCGGTTCGATAGCGGACGAGGTACTATATAATATGACACTGACAGGCAACAACAAAATTAAACTCAGGTAGCTCAAAAAGAGTGAAAATTCTATAAAAATAATGCAAAAACGCAAAGGAGCGGAATATGGCTAGAGCAAGAAAAGAAGATGATGAAATGTACAACGAAGGAGGCGCTACCCTACAGGATTGGGAGGAGCGTTTTGAGGGGCAAGCCCTGGAATATCTCCGTGAGCTTGAGAGAACGGGCGGAGACCTCGTCTATCCCGGACGCGGATGTATCGCATCGGTGCAGATCGACTGCATTTACGGCTATTCCGTCTTCCAAAAGAGACACAATAAAAAGGTCTTTATCGAGATGATTCAGGATATCTCCGATGCCTGTCAATCGGCAAAGATCCTGGCTTATTGCGTACTGGACGATGCCGCGCACCTGCTTGTCAAGGGCAACAGAAAGGATGCGGCAGTTGCCTTTATAGACTTCATCATTCGTGAATATACCACCAAATACAATCGCGGATTGAGGAGCGTCGGCAACCCGTTCAGAAAGGACTATTCCTTCCGCGTTATTCAAGCGTCGCAATTGGGCGCCGAAGTCAACCACATTCATTCGCTCGCTCCAAACGGTCTTGCGGAAAAATACCCGTTCTGTAGTTATAAATACCTTCTTTCCGGAGAGCATGACGCCAACCTGATTTTAAAGATAGAATTGGACCCCTCCAGAGAAGATTTCGAGTCTATTATTCAGGGCATGGACGGTGTTTCCGTATCCGTACCCAAGGGAGTAGAAGACTACGGTAGCGTAAAGAGTGAGATCGACAAAAACTTTTCTCACCAGGCACTTTTCCGTGAGGAAGAAGTCGGTTTTATGCTTTCGGAAACGGCTGCGCGTACCCAGACGCCTTACTCGAAAGTGGCTAAGCGTATGGGTTTGGAAAAAAGATATGACTTGCTCGTTTCTTCCGTTTGCAGCTTCATTGCAAGAAGAAGTTGCACCTATCCCGAAGCGATTTCCGCGCTGGGACTGAAAGATACGCCGGAACTACGTATAGAGGTAATTGCGGAAATAAACCGTATTTATCACTATTCCTACGACTACATTCTCAGAAATATAATGAATGAAAGCGATAGCGACGGTAGTTTGCTTGTAAGTCTGTTCCGCGGACTGAATAAAGCGTACGGATACACTTTCGAGCAACTGTGCGTTCGTTTCCACGTTACGAAAAATCTGATCCCCCTCAGACAGCTTTGTGGAATGTAAAAGAAAGAACGATTTTTCGACAAAGATATTGACTAAATATATAAATAATGTTACAATTACAACCGGAGGTAAATAATGGCGCAAAACCTTAACAACTGCACGATAACGTTATCGGGTGATATATTAAACAATAACGGCAAAAAAAGAAATTTACAGTCGAAATTCAACGGTACTCCCGGTAAGTTCTTCTTTTTACGCTTGGGATTGCTGCTGCTGTCCATTATTCCTATCGTCGGACTCCCCAACGCCATGTGTATTCTTGAACGTTGGAAATGCAAACACACCACAATCGTAGGCATACCTCTCCAGTTTGAAGGAAAAGCCGGACCGCTGTTAAAAGAAATGATTAAGTGGTTCTTCTTCTCCATTATCACGGTAGGCGTTTATGCGATCTTCCTATTGCCCATCCGCGTGGAACAGTGGCGTGTCGCAAATACAGTTTTCGGACCGGTCGCGGGAGCGTAATAACAATCAATAACAACCAAAAACTGCCGTGATATTCTTACGACAGTTTTTTTATATTCAGAAGAGATTTATCAAAAAACAGTTAACATTATAAATAAGGATATTATACAGGAGTTATTATGCGACGAATCAACGTTATTCCTATGGTGCAAAATTATACGGTGGATGAAAAAACCCTTGCTTTTCACACAAATCTAAAAGTCTTTTTGGATGATAAATTTATCGACATTAAAGACAGAATTCCGGAAAATTTATGGCAATTTAAAATTGAATTCGTTAAAGAAAACGCCGACGTTGAGATTGTCTGCAAAGAGGATCAAAAAGGGTATACCTTAGCGGCAAAAGAAAGGGTGGTCATTACCTCTTCTACCATAGAAAACGCTTTTTACGGATTGATTACGTTGACTCAGCTTTTTAACGGGAAAAACACCATTCCCGCTTGCGAGATCGAGGACGCACCCCGTTTCCGTTATCGCGGAATTATGCTAGACGTTGCAAGGCACTTCTTTGGCAAGAAAGAAATAAAAGAACTTTTGGACATCATGGCCTACAATAAAATGAACGTTTTTCACTGGCACTTGACCGAAGATCAGGGATGGCGTATCGAAATAAAAAAATACCCGGAGTTAGCTAAACGCGGTTGCGTACGCGACGATGAATGGACAAACGCACTCAGGCATATGAAAGGGGAGAAATACGGCGAGGGTATGTATTTTACCCAAGAGGATATAAAAGAGATCGTAGCCTATGCAAAAGACAGAATGATTACGGTCGTTCCCGAGATAGATATGCCCGGACATATTACGTCGGCACTCAGCGTTTTCCCGGAGCTTTCTTGCGAAGGTAAACCGTTGAAAGTAGCGAACCAATTCGGCGTTAAGCACACCATAGGTTGCGTAGGGAATCCCGATTTTATTTCTTTTATAAAAGACGTTATCGACGAGGTGTGCGAACTGTTCCCGGCGCCGTATTTCCACATCGGCGGTGACGAAGTGCCGAAGAGCAAGTGGAAGAATTGCCCAAAATGCCAGGCACTGATGAAACAGAAAGGAATAAAGACGGAAAACGATCTGCAAGGGTGGTTTACCAACGAAATAATGGCTTATCTGGCCGAGAAAGGAAAGAGACTGATCGGTTGGAACGAGATTATGGAAACGGCTGATTTGAGAAAGGATGCTATCGTACAATGGTGGATGGGTAAGTATGCGGAAAAGTGGGCGGAGCGGGGCGGTAACGTCATTCTGTCGCAAAATATCGTTTGCTATTTAGACTATCCCTACATCCTTACCAACTTAGAGAAGATTTATTCTTTGGGACCGGAAAGAAGCAAAATGAAGGAAGAGAACAAGAAAAACGTTCTGGGAATAGAAGCTCCCCTGTGGACGGAATTCGTTTACGATAAAAAGAAGTACGATTTTATGCTCTATCCCCGTGTGCAAGCGGTTGCGGAAGCTGCTTGGACGATGCCCGAGAAGAAGAATTATAACGATTTCGAAGGCAGATTGACATACGCTCTAGCCGACCTTGACAGAAGAGGGATCGGTTATTGTCCGCCCAAAAAATACAACCCTGTCGGATTCAAAGGTCTGAGACAACGCTTTTTGGTAGGGAAGCGTATTATAAAAGATCCTAACTACGAGGTGGAACTGTAGTTTATATGAGGGCTTATACCGAAAAACTGAAAATATTGCCCAACCAAAGCGGCGTATATATCATGTTGGATGAGTTCGATAACGTACTCTATGTCGGCAAAGCCAAGATTTTAAAAAACCGCGTCAGGCAGTATTTTCACAACAGTGTAAAGAATGATAAAACGATGGCGCTCGTCGAAAAAATTTATGATTTTCGATATATCATTACGCCCAACGAGTACGAAGCGCTGATCTTAGAAAACAACCTGATTAAACAATATAATCCCCCCTATAATATTCTCCTTAAAGACGATAAAACCTATCCCTATATACGAATTAAGGTTAAAGAGAAGTTCCCGAAGATTGAGATTTGTTACAAGATGAAAGCGGACGGCGCACGCTATTTCGGACCGTATATGCTGGGTGTTTCCATCAGAGAGGTGCTGGAAATTATCCATACCGTTTTTCCCGTTCGCAGTTGTAACACCCTCGGCAGAAGAGAGTGTCTGAACTACCACATCGGCAGGTGCCTTGCGCCCTGTACGGGTAAAGTGGATGAAAAAGGATATAAAAAAGTCATTAACGACGTGATTGCCTTTTTGTCCGGTGACGACGAACGAGTAAGGAACATCCTCACCGAAAAGATGATGGCATGTGCGGAAAAAGAGGAATTCGAGCAGGCAAAAATATACCGCGATACCCTTAAATCACTGGACGCGCTTGTACGGAAACAAACCATTCCGTTTAAACAGGAAACGGATATCGACGTGTTTACTTTCGTTACCAACGGAATGTATTCGGTAGTCAATTGCTTTGCCGTTCGCGGCGGTAAGTATTTAGGCGGTATCAATTTCCCGTGTAGGGAAACGGAACTTAGTAACGGACTCACTTCTTTTATTATGCAGTATTACGAAAACAATTCCATAAACTGTTCCGAAGTGCTTGTCAGCGACGAAATCGACTTTAAAGAGGAACTCTCCGACTTTCTGTCGCATAAGGCCGGTAAAAAAATACAAGTCGTTCTACCCTCCGGCGGAATACGCCGTCAGCTCATTGATATGGGTATTGCCAACGCGGAGGATTATTTGTCCAGACAACTTGAACATCAAAATAAATTCGATGAATTGACGATGGGCGGGGTTAAACAGTTAAAAGAGTTGCTTGGACTACCCACCTTGCCGCTCCGTATGGAGTGCTATGATATTTCCCATATCAGCGGTACCAACAAGGTTGCCAGTATGGTTGTCTTTAAAGAGGGCACAAAAGCCTCCGCTCATTATCGACATTTTAAAATCAAGACGGTACAAGGGAACAACGATTTTGCTTGTATGTTCGAGACGTTGACAAGGCGCTTTGAGGAATGGAAGGCACAAAAGGACGTCAGTTTTTCGGAACGGCCGGACCTTCTTGTTATCGACGGAGGAAAGGGACAACTCGGATACGTCATGGACGCTATGGCTAAAGAAGGACTGGATTTTACCGTGATAAGTCTGGCAAAACGGATAGAAGAAGTCTACGTTCCGGGGAGGGAAGAGAGCGTGCTTTTACCTCGTGACAGCCTTGCCCTGAAACTCCTCGTTCGTATAAGAGACGAAGCCCACCGCTTTGCCATAACCTATCACAGAAATTTACGTTTAAAACAAATGACGGAAAGCGAACTGACAAAGATAGAGGGGATCGGGAAAGTAAAAGCAAGGAACCTCATTGTGCATTTCCGCAAAATTGATAAGATCGCAGGGGCCACGAAAGAGGAACTCTCGGAGGTAGCCGGCATCAACGAAAAGGACGCCGAGAATATATTTAATTATTTTAAAACCAAAAACGGTGAGGAATAGAAAGATGAAGTATAAAATGATCTGCTCCGATCTAGATGATACGTTGATCGGCAGAAAGCAACAATACGGAAAAGGCGAAAAGGAAGCGATCGCTTCCTACGTTGCCGCCGGAGGGAAATTCGTTATCGTCACAGGAAGAATGACGTCGGGTGCTTTGCCCGTTTGCAGAGACCTCGACTTGCATGGTGAGGTGCTGACTTATCAAGGAGCGACTGTAACCGACATAGACAGCGGAAAAACAATAGAACAGGCAACCATACCATGTAGTTTAGCAACCGAAATAGGAAGATATATTGAAAAACAGGGCTACTACTATCAAACGTACCGAGGCGACTTATTTTATACGAAAACGGCAACGGAATACACGCGCTTATACGTGCAGCTTGCGCATGCAACGTACAAAGAAACGGGAGTTTTACTCTCGGAGTTTATTCATTCGGAAAATCTCGATCCACCGAAAATTCTCTTAATGGGAGAGCCGGAAAAGATGCCTGAAGTCAGGGACGACCTTATCAGCCAGTTTGGCGAGGAGCTTCTTATTAACATTTCCAAACCGTTTATTGTCGAAATGATACCCCACGGTGTCAATAAAGGTACGGCGGTAAAAAAACTTGCCGAAAAATACGGAATACGCCGAGAGGAGATAATCGGTATCGGTGACTCGGATAACGATCTGCCCCTTATAGAATACGCCGGACTGGGCGTGTGCGTTGCAGGTGGGTCGGAACGGGCGAAAAAGGCAGCCGACGTTCTCGCGCCCGATTGCGACGACGATCCGATAACATGGCTGATTACTAACTACGGATTCATAAAATAAAAGGTAATTATACCCTTCTTTGATTAATACAATAGTATCGTAGCGTCGTTGACAAAGACGCCTGAAAAGGGGTATAATTATGAGTATTAAATCGGTGACCGTCTCGGCGGCGGAGATATCTACGCTCGGGAGTGGCGGCATGATACAAAAAGCCGTTTTTCCGAAAAACATGACGGAGCTTGTCTCCCTGCAGAGGACATATTCCGTTTCCAATCGTCTATATATCGCAGGCGGATTGAGTAATACTCTAGTATTAGGAACGGGAGAGCGGGATGTAGTCATATTCTCGGACGGATTTAAGGGTATTCGAGTCCGGGATGATATCGTCTCCGTTTTAGCAGGGGAAAAGATGACGCACGTTGCCGAGGTTGCTCGAATATGCGGACTGTCCGGTTTGGAAGACCTATGCGCTATCCCGGGAACGATCGGCGGCGCAGTCAGCGGAAACGCCGGATGTATGGACTCCTCTATATCGGACGTCGTTGAATCGGTCAAACTCTTTCACCTGGACGATGGACAGACGGAAATACTTTCCGCAGAAGAGATTGCCTTTCGGTATCGCTATAGCAATCTGAGAAAGAACGTCGATTTTATTACGGAAGTATCTTTGCGCTTGATTGCCGATGACAGTGCCAAAATCGCCGCGCGTATGTCGAAGGTGAGGAATAAAAGGAAAGAGACTATACCACTGCAACGGAGCCTGGGGAGTGTTTTTAAGCGCATTGAGGGCGTTAGTTGCGGATACTATCTGGACGTTGCCGGATATAAAGGTAAGAACGTCGGCGGAATGCAGGTAAGCGAAAAACACGCAGGTATTATCGTCAACACGGGCGGCGGAACGCCCGAGGAATATTTAGAACTGATGACTGATTGCGAAAAGATCATTCAGAAGACCGTAGGGAAAAAACCGGAAAGAGAGGTGATCGTTCTTGGAGGAGATCTGTAGCGTTGTAAAAAAGGAACTTTATTCGCTCGAATTGAGCGATTATTGCCTTCTACCTTTTTTATGCGGCGCCATCCGCGGTAGCGGTGATATCTCCGTAGTCTACACCGGATACGAGCTTTCTTTCGTTCATTCTGACGAAGAGTTTATTAACCTTTTGTCCGACGTGATTTTTCGACTGGAAAAAAGAACACCTATACGCGATGAAACGGTAATCGACGGTGAGAAAAAATACAAACTATACGTCGATAACGAGATGAGTAATGATTTACTTGAAAAATGTCTCATCATAAAGGATAGATATACCGTTATAGAAGGGATTCCGGAGAGTTTCTTCGGGCAAGAGAGCGAATGGAAAGAGGATGGCATATCGCCTCGATCGGAAGCGAGGCGTGTGTTTTTGCGCGGACTGTATCTTTCTTGCGGCTTCCTTCGCGTCCCGGACGATATAGAAAACTGGAACCAGGAAAAGACAAAGAGCGGATATCGGTTGTCACTTAATCTCAATTCCGAAATCATCAGAAACGACCTGGTGCGTCTTATTGTCGAAGAGACGGAAGTGGAACCGTCCGTTGTTTTACTCAGAAAAAAAAGAAACGGAATCTACCTGAAAAACAGCCAGGCAATCTGTAACTTCCTTGCCGCTATCGGTAGCAATATCGGTGTTCTCAGACTATACGAGGTCATTACCAACCGAAAGATGAAGAACGACATGAACAGGTTGCAGAATTTTGAAATGGCGAACATTGATAAAACGGCGGTGTCCGCCGCTCGTCAGCTTGCCGCCATTCGTGAGATAGACGCAAAAATAGGAATAAAGAAACTGCCCGAGGGATTGCGTAAGGTCTGCGAATATCGTCTGAGCAATGAAGAGGCCGGATTGGAAGAGATCGCGCAGATGTTCGACCCACCGGTGACAAAGAGTTGTATCAATCATAGAATGCGGAAGATTATGGCGATTGCCGCCGGGAAATGTGTAATAAGTCAATAAAGGAAAGAGACAAAAGAGGAGGAGATATGCCGGAATTTATCCATTTGCACAACCATACGGAATACAGTTTGCTCGACGGATATGCGCGTATCAAAAAATTGGTCAAAAAAGCCAAAGAGTCCGGAGCGCGTGCGGTTGCAATGACCGACCACGGTAACACCTATGGCGCCATTAAATTTTATAAAGCCTGTAAAGACGCCGGTATAAAACCTCTTATCGGTCTGGAAGCGTATACCTGTCACGATATGTATAAAAAGGACAGAAATCACAACGATAGATTCCACCTCATATTGATTGCAAAGGATTTAAAGGGCTTTCATAACGTTATGAACGTTTCCAGCGCCGGATTCGTCGATGGCTTTTACGATAAACCGCGTGTAGACTATTCGGTATTGGAAAAGAATAGCGAAGGCGTGATTTGCCTTAGCGCCTGTATTGCCGGAGAGATAGACCAGCTTCTTTTGGAAGGACGGTATAACGACGCCGTTGCATGCGCTAAACGCCTGCAAAACATCTACGGCGAGGATTTTTATATCGAGTTGCAAAATCACGGATTGGAAGAAGAATTGCGTGTTCTGCCTCTATTAAAGAAAATAGCGGCCGAGATCGGCGCGAAAACGGTAGCGACCAACGACCTACATTATATTGAACAAAGAGACGCCAAAGCGCATGACGTTCTTCTGGCTATCCAAACGCAAAAGGATATTGACGATCCGACGCGGTGGCGGTTCCCGAACGAGGAGTTTTACTATAAAACCTACGAACAGATGCTCGACCTTATGGGTGGCGATGATGAACCGTTAAAAACGACGATAGAAATCGCCGAAAAGTGCAATTTGGATATTCCCTTTCACGTCTATACCATTCCGCATTACGACCCCCCGGAAGGGCAGGGTTACGTTGACGATAAAGACTACCTCAGAAAAATGGCGTATGAGGGGCTGAAAGAGCGTTACGGCGAGATCACTCCGGATATTAAACAGCGCGCCGATTACGAATTGGACGTTATTTGCCGGATGGGCTTTGCATCCTATTATCTTATCGTTTGGGATTTTATCAACTATGGTAAAACGCACGGCGTTCCGATTGGTCCCGGTCGTGGTAGTGGCGCCGGCAGTATTATTGCCTATGCTATCCATATCACCGAAATCGACCCACTGAAATACGGATTGATTTTCGAGAGGTTTTTAAACCCCGAACGTCAAACGATGCCCGACTTCGATATCGACTTCTGTTCGGATAGAAGAGAAAAAGTTATCGAGTACGTCCGTGAAAAATACCATCAGGACCACGTAGCGCAGATTATTACTTTTGGCATGATGAAGAAAAAGAATGCCATAAAGAACGTCGCGCGTGTCTACAAAATACCCTTTGCGGAGGCAAACGCTCTCGTAAAAAATATTCATGATAACGATAAAAAGGTCCATATCCCCAATCTACTCGACCCCAAAGATCCGGCGGCCGTTCCCGAACTTATTGAGATGTACGAGAACAATCCGACCTATAAAGAGGTCCTCGATCTGGCGGCGGAAATAGAGGATATGCCAAGAGACCGCGGCAAACACGCCGCCGGCGTTATCATCTGCAGTAAACCGGTTGCCGAAGTGGTCGCGTTATCCAGAAACGGCGAAGATATCACTACGCAATTCGATATGACGGAGTGCGAAGAGCTGGGATTATTGAAAATGGACTTCCTGGCTATCGAAACGTTGACTGATATCGACAGATGCCAGGAACTGATAAAGAGGTATCGCGGTATAGACGTAGACTTCGATAAAATCGGTTACGAAGATCAAGAAACCTACAAAATGATCGGAACAGGGGACTGCGATGCCGTTTTCCAGTTAGAAAGTGCCGGAATGAAAAACTTTATGAAACGTCTTAAACCGACGGTCATAGAAGAAATAATAGCCGGTGTTAGTCTGTATCGTCCCGGTCCTATGCAGTATATCGACACCTACGTTGACAATAAACAGCATAAGGACAAAATAGATTACCGTCATCCCAAGTTGGAACCCATTTTGAAAAACACCTACGGCGTTATCGTCTATCAGGAACAGGCAATGTTTATTACGCAGGCTTTGGCAGGATATACCATGGCGCAAGCCGATAACTTCCGTAAATTCATCAGTAAGAAGAAGGTGGAACAGATCCCGGAGCAAAGAAAGCGGTTTGTCGACGGTTGCGTTTCTAATGGTGTATCGGAAGAGTTTGCGTTGACCATTTGGGACGAACTGGAAAAATTCGGTGCGTACGCTTTCAATAAGTCTCACGCCGCAGCATATTCGGCATTGACCTATCAAACGGCATATCTGAAATGCTATTATCCGTTAGAATTCTTTTGCGCCGTTATCAATAATCGTATCAATAAGCCGGATGATACCGGTAAATATTTGCGTGTTATAAAAGAACATAATATCCAAGTGCTTCCGCCGGATATCAACCACAGCGAGGGATTATTTATTCCGGAAGGCGATGCTATCCGCTATGGTCTTGTATGTATCAAAAACGTAGGAAGAGCGGCGATTGACGCCGTAGTTAAAGAACGTAAAGAAAACGGACCGTTTACCGATTTCTCCGATTTCGTCCGCAGGGCTTCTTCCGACGCACTCAATAGAAGAATGCTTGAAAGTATGATAAAGGGCGGTGTCTTCGATTGTTTCGGACACAACAGAGCTACCCTCATGTCTAACTTTGAAAATATTTTGTCTATGGAAATCAGCAACCGTTCACTGCGTTCCGGCGGTCAGATGTTCTTTGATTTTATGTTGCAAGAAGAATACCAGTATACCGAAGTTTCCGAAAGTAAGATGGCTCGTTTGCAATTGGAAAAAGAGGTTCTCGGTAGGTACATAACCGGTCACCCGCTTGACGGACACGAAGAAGAAATGAAAAAATTCACCTTCGATTCCACTAAATTCATTCCCATAGAAAAAGAGCCGGAAGATGAAGAAGAGGGCAGTGATGATGATGCGGAAGAGTATCCGGTTAAAAACGGAGAGAGTGTTTATTTCGGCGGAATCCTCAGCGACGTGATTGTAAAAGTCAACCCCAAATCGGGCAAAAAATGGGCGGCTGGAGTATGCGAAGACCTAAACGGTAGTTTCGAGGTCGTTTTCTTTGGCAACGCGTATAATTCATACAAACAGCTTATTCACGATGACGCATTGGTGAAAATCAGAGGTAAGGTATCCATTGCCGAGGGCGGAAAGCCGAAGATCGAAGCACAAAGCGTTTATGGATGGGGTTTGGAAGAAAAAGAAGCTATCGTCGATAACCGCGTTCTATGCGTCCGTATTGATAACGACGTCGATACATATAACAGAGTTATGGAACTGCTGGCCAAGTACCGTGGAGATGGCAATCCCGTCAAAATCCAGATGGATGGCAAACTCTATCGTCTTAACTTCACCATTATGGGGATAGACGCTTTAAAGAATACTCTTATCGGTATTGTCGGCTATCAGAACGTTAAGATTCTCACCGAGGGCTGATTTCTTTGCGTGCAAAAGAACGCAAATTACGACCGAAATGCACCCGATAGCTCCTATTATCGGATAAATAGATCCGATCAATTTCTCGAAACCAAAGCAGGAAATAATCAGCGCAATACTTCCTCCGCCCAGCGCTAATCGGACATCACTTTGTGATGCGACTGCCATCGTTCCAATACACGTTGTCAGCATCGCTAAATACATAATACTATTTCCAACGGTTCCCAAATGAAGTTCTTTTGCAACCGAAAGGACGGGGAATAGCGCATTTTTGTCGTTTTGACAAAGCACGTAGACGACTATAACGAGTATAGATAATAACGTGAAAGATATTGCCGCCGTTTTTACGCTATCTTTTTTACTGAATCCTTTACAGCGTTGGGTAATGAAAAAACCACCCGTTAACATATTCATTCCCGCGTAAAGGAAGGCTGATAAGGGGCTGAATTTCCCGTAAGAGAGCCTAGTATTTGATAAGAAAAACATATACAAAAGAAGCACTATTATGACGAGTACGGAAAGTACGGAAACCGTTGATGCTATTCGACTACGTACATGCAGAATGGATAATGTCAGAAGGACGGTCAAAATCGAACCGCCATGGATGCCTATGAGTTCATATATTACCTCTTCGCAGGCTGCTATCGTCGTACAAAATATCAGCAGGTTAGCAATGCGTATAACAAATGAAAAAATATTCTTTCCACGTCCGAACAACGTATATCCATCCCCGTTCGTCGTTCTTCCGATTTCACAAAAGAGATAGGAAAACAGTCCCAATAAGAGAGCAGATAGTAGCGGTGTAAAGACGTTCGTCTCGGAGAAATACAACATGATTTCTTTTCCGGAAGCGAAACCGGCTCCGATAACAGTTCCAACGAACCCGAATGCCACTGAAATGGATTTTTTCACATTTAAAAGTATATGTGCCAACGTCGCAATAATGTCTGACACTCTATTGACAATTGCGTGTATACGCGTATAATTAAATCAAAGAAACTCGGGGGAGAAATATGAAACGGAAAGCGCTTTTATGTTCCATTTTGTGGCTGATTTTTATTGTACTGTCAACAGGTTGTCGTGTTGTCGAAAATAACGGTGAAAAGTATTCTCTGGGAGCCGTTCACGCAGCTGAAAGCGAGGATGGTTACGCCACTGTCTACGTTCCGTATAATAGAGACGCCAGAGTGCTGTTACTTGCCGATCCACAATTGGATCCTACGGAAAAATACAGTGTAGTCGGTTCATATAATAGGTTGACACTGATTTTTTTGGATAAATTTTTAGATGCCGCCGAGCCTGACTTGGTTATAATAGCAGGAGACGTCGTTATGTCTGCCCTGTTTAATAGTTGGAGTTATTTTTGTCAGATAGCGGATATATTCGAAGGGAAACAAATTCCTTGGACGTTTGTATTTGGGAATCATGATTGCGAAAACGAGTACGTTTCCGAAGATGCGGATACCGTTTCCACGCTTTTACAGATGACAAAGCCGCGCTTTATAGAAGAGGTGCAAAAGAAATATGAGTATTGTCTGATTTATTCCGATAATTGCGATGATGGGTATGGAAATCATATCGTTAACGTGCGTAATACAAAAGGAAAGCTCCTTAATACTTTTTGCAACCTTGATTGCGTATATGATGGCACGGGGTATAGTCACGTCATTACTCAGGCACAAACCGATTACTACGTCAATACTATAGAAACGCTATCTCAAAAAGAGGGCAGGACCATCCCTTCTATTGTAGTTACACACGTTGCATTGCCGCAAATGTTTATCGGATATAACGAGGCAAAAGAAGGAACGGGCGATAGCACCTATTATTATGGTGATTTAATTGAGGGTGACTATTCAAGTTATGCAGACCAGTCACCGTTTTTTGATGAGATGGTACGTCTGGGGAGTACGAAAGCTGTCTTCTTTGGACATCACCACAGCAACGACGCGTCCATCGACTATAAAGGCATAAGGCTTTCTTTTATACCCCATTCGGGAATGTCGCATGAGTATCGTACCGATCATTCCAAAGATTATCTGGGACTGTATTGGGCAAAAGATACGGTGTTTGATTTTACCAATATCGATATATACGGAGATCGTCGAGGCGGAGTGTTGGTAACTATCTCAGGAGATACTACCTATTCTATTGCTCCGCTTTATGCCGCTGAAGTAATACCTGATTATGCGGAATGGGCAATAGACTATGATGCGGTGGCGGAAAAGATAGCAGAGGAACGCGGTGAACAGTATGTCATTCGCGGAAAATAACGTTTAGAGATCTCTTATACGTTGCGGATATATATTTATTATTGATTTTTCTTGGAAGTTATGGTAGTATAAAAATAACATTTTTATAATGAGGTTACTATGGCTATCACCAAAATCAACAAAAAAGTTTATTTTTATAACGGAAAGCGTATCAAAGAAGGACAGATCCCTTCTTTAGATTACGAAAATGCCTATAAAGGCACTATTGCATACGGCATTCTTGATGCCCATAACATCAATAAACCTACCGTCAAAGGCGGCTCTTTAAAAATAAAGTTTGATTGCCTGGCCAGTCACGATATCACGTACGTTGGTATTATTCAAACGGCAAAGGCAAGCGGACTGACTAAATTTCCCATCCCGTATGTTTTAACGAACTGCCATAACAGCCTTTGCGCTGTTGGTGGAACGATCAATGAGGACGACCATGACTTCGGGTACTCCGCAGTTAAGAAATACGGTGGTATTTTTGTTCCTCCGCACCAGGGCGTTATCCATACGTATATGCGTGAAAGGATGGCAGGCTGCGGAAAGATGATTCTTGGGAGCGACTCGCATACCAGATACGGCGCTCTCGGTACCATGGCGATCGGCGAGGGTGGAGGAGAGCTGGTTAAACAACTCCTCGGAGATACCTATGACGTTAAATATCCCGACGTTGTCGGCGTAGAACTGATCGGAAGACCTAAGAAAGGTGTTGGTCCACAGGACGTTGCCCTGGCTATCATTAAAGAGACATTTAAATGCGGCTTTGTCAAAAATAAAGTTATGGAGTTTTTCGGGAGCGGTATAAAGACCCTTCCCATTGAATACAGAAACGGCATTGACGTTATGACGACGGAGACAACATGCCTTTCTTCTATCTGGGTGACCGATAAAGAAACGCAAAAGTATCTTACTGAGCATGAGCGCGACGATGAATACAAAGAGCTGAAACAAAATGATCTCGTTATGTATGATGCTCTTCTTCGCGTTAACCTTAGTCAGATCGAACCTATGATTGCGTTGCCGTTCCATCCGAGTAACGCTTACACCATCCGCGAACTGAAATCGCGTCCCTATGAGATTTTAAAAGCCTGCGAAGAAGCCGGGCAGAAACTTCTTAAGAAGGGAGAATTTCATTTGACTGATAAAATCGTTGACGGAAAAATAATTGTAGATCAAGCTGTAATTGCAGGATGTGCCGGCGGTACTTATGATAACCTTGCGGAAGCGGCCGATATCCTAGATGGTAAATTCATCGGCGGAAAGCTCAACATGAGCGTATATCCCGGGAGCTTGCCTATTTATCTGGATTTATCGAAAAAAGGGTATCTCAGTAAATTTGTTGAAGCAGGAGTCACCGTTAAGACGGCTTTTTGCGGGCCGTGCTTCGGCGCAGGAGACGTCCCGGCAAATTGCGGACTTTCTATCCGCCACACGACCAGAAACTTTGAGTCTCGTGAAGGAAGCAAACCGGGAGAAGGACAACTTGCTTGCGTTGCTCTTATGGATGCACGCAGCATTGCCGCAACAGCAGCGAATGGCGGCGTTCTCACCGGAGCCGACGAGATCGAATATAAACACGTAAAAAAACCATTTAAGTATGATGGAAAGGTCTACAAAAACCGTATTACCGATTGTTATGGAAAAGGCGACGAAAGCCTGCCGTTGAAGTATGGACCCAATATTGCCGACTGGCCGAAAATGGCAGCATTAACCAAAAACCTGCTTATGAAAGTTGTTGCCGTAATCGACGATCCCGTCACAACCACCGACGAACTTATCCCTTCGGGAGAAACAAGTAGTTACAGAAGTAATCCCATGCGTCTTGCAGAGTTTGCATTGAGCCGCAAACGTCCCGATTATGTTGCAAAAGCAAAAGCCGTGGCACAAGAAGAGAACGAACGTCAGTCGGGTGAAATGCCGGATGAATATAAAACCGCGTTGAAATTAGTCGGGCTGGGAGTGGACGACGTGGAAATCGGTAGCGTAATCTATGCTGTTAAACCGGGCGACGGTAGCGCGAGAGAGCAGGCGGCAAGTTGCCAAAGAGTCCTCGGAGGCATAGCTAACTTTGCTCAGGAATACGCCACTAAACGATATCGTAGTAACCTTATTAACTGGGGTATGTTGCCTTATTTATACGACAATAAGTATCCTCTTCAATGTGGAGACATCGTTGTTGTTCCTGACGTTGCAGACGTTCTTGATACCGGAGTATGTACCGCATACGTTGTACGCGACGGTAAATCCCATTCGATTACGTTGAAAATGGATGCTTTGACAGAAGAAGAAAAACGTATTATAAGAGCAGGATGTCTTATTAACCGTAACAAAGAGAGGTTAAGCAAATAATGCGCGTTATAAGCGGAAAATATAAAGGAAGAAAGCTTGTCGCACCGGAAAACTATGATATTCGTCCGACCACCGATAAAGTAAAAGAATCTATCTTTTCTACCGTACAACAACATATTGACGGGGGGATTGTTCTCGATCTTTTTTCCGGTACCGGAGCATTGGGAATTGAGGCCCTCAGTAGGGGAGCTGAAAAAGTTTATTTCTGCGATTGCAATTCAAAATCTCTTGATCTTCTGGTGAAGAATCTATCCTTCTGCGATAAAAAAGAATATGAATTATTCAAAGGCGACTATGCCGATTGTATTAGATTGCTTGCTTCTCGCGGGATAAAATGCGACGTTATTTTATGTGATCCGCCTTATGCTTCCGGTTTGACGGTAAAAGCTATGGAGAGAATAGAAAAAAGCGGGTTGCTAGCCGAAGGAGGTGTTCTTATTTCCGAAAGATTGACGGAGGCCGGAGAAACGGACTCTCCTTGTTTTGTTTGCGCCGATACCAAGAAGTTCGGAAAAATCAGTTACGACGTATTCAGAAATTACAGTAAATGCGTTCTCACGGGTACCTTCGATCCGTTTACGGAGGGACATGCTTACTTGGTAAGAAGAGCTTTTGAACGCTTCGATTTTGTATATGTTTGTATTCTGGATAATCCCGATAAAAAGAATAGTTATAGCGTGGAAAAGAGAGAAAAACTGATTAGAATGTCCCTTGCTGAATATAAAAAACATATCAAAATAGAATATTTCGGTGGGATGACGGTTGACTATTGCCGAAAAAGAGGTATAAAATATATAATAAGAGGCATTCGAAATGAAAAAGACGCCGTTTATGAAAAGGAAATGTCGGAGTACAACAAAAAGCACGGCGACGTGGAAACGATCTTTTTTGATGCTGTGAGAGCAGATATCAGTTCGACAGAAGTCAAGCGCAGAGTAAAAGAAGGTTTGGATATTGAGGATATGGTTCACGATGATGTGATATCCTTATTGAAGACGGAGGAATAAGAAATGGAAGATATTGGATTGTTGCTTAGTTACATTGAAACGGAAGTAAAAGAGGGTAAACGGACCTGGATAGGGAACGGAGTTATTGTTGACAAAAAACTTATTCTTGACCTCGTGGAAAGGATTCGGATTGCTTTACCGCAAGCAACGGGAGAAGCGCAAGTTTTGCAGGCAAAAAAAGAAGCGCAGGAAATAATTGAATTGGCAGAACAACGCCGGGCTACGTTAATTGATACGAGTATGGCTATGACGGAGGCAAAAGCTCGCGCAGAGAAGATCATGATAATGGCTGCGGAAAATAAGAAGAATACGGAAAAAGAATTGGAGCAGAACGTAACAACCGTTCTTAATACTGTCCAAAGCTACCTCATTGAGGCGTCGAAGTGGGTGGATAATGCCAATAAAGTCGTTCAGGAAAAGTTAAAAAAAGATTAAAGTAATCACTAAACAGATTATTGCCGAGAATATCCCTTGAGTTGTCTTTGTTAAAAGATAGTAGCCGGGGGATATTTTTATTTTACCAAGATAAGCCATGCTTTGAAGCGTGATACTAAAACCTCCGAAAGTCAAAAGAAAACAGCAACAGGGTAATATTATATAAAGAGGATAGGGCGTCGAGGATAGCATCTTGCAACCTCTGGTCATTTCTATCAATCCACAAAGAAACCCTTCTGAGATTCTGGATGGGATTTTCATATATGCCAGAAGGAAGCCAAAACGATTAATTATTTGTAAATTGTTTGCCATATCGATAAAGAGATTAAAAAGAACGATAAATCCGCCTACGACTCCGACGGATAAGAATGATTCCGTCATGCTTTTTTGTAAGAGGTCCCCACCCACCACCCCCGGAAGCGGATTAATTTTTTTGGGCTTTTTCTTGCCTCGATAGAGTAGGCCATTAAAGAACGTCCCTATATAGTGAGATAGAAGAAGAACAAAACCGTAAATTTTATTGTCGAACATAGCAACGCCGATTGTTCCTATAATGAAGATCGGACCACCGGTGGAAGTAAAAGACATTATTTTTTTTGCTTCTGGCTTGTCGATTATTCCCGAGCAGAAAAAGTCGGATAACAACTTCGCACCAATAGGGTATCCGCAAAGAAGACTCATAATTAATACGTGTCCGGCGACCGTACCCACGTTAAATAGTTTGCAGAGCGGCTTCTCCGTGAGAGGTGCTAGATCGCGCGCGAAATCCATTTCTGTTAGAAGTTTTGAGAAAAAGAAAAAAGGAAAAGTTGCTGGTAAAACGTTCACAACGTATAACGTGATACCTTGTTTTACCGATTGAACGTAGACGTCTGATCCAACCACGAATAGGCCCATGATAAAAAGAATAACGAGGCATATTATTCGCCGAGAAGTAATAATTCTTTTTCGTTTCATCAGTAGAATGTATGATGCACTTTAAAAAAATTTCCGTATTGTTGTATAAACAGCACTGATTTGTTCATAATTGACCGTGAAAAAGTTACGGAGGTAAATTATGGAAAAGAAATCATCGAGTCAAAAACTTAAAACGTTTATGAAGAAAAACGTATATTACATTATTATGGCGGTCTGTCTTCTTGCAATTGCAGGAATGATAACGGCGACTGTTCTGCTTAGCAAAACAGAATCGGTCAGCAATGGAAACGTAGAAGAAGGTCTGAATGAAGACATTACCATTCCGACCAATGTGGAACCGGTTGTTAACCAGGATAAAGAAGATAATCCCGAGCAGAAAGAAGATAAAGCGGAACCGGACAAACCGACAACGGGTAACGACGAACCCACGCCGATAGCGATTGTGTTTGATTCTCCTGTTGCCAATATCGATATTGCGGCGGATTATTCAATGGACGCTCTCGTTTGGAACAGTACCCTTAGACATTACGCCGTTCATAATGGCATCGATTTCAGAGGAGAAGACGGAGCAAACGTGCAATGCGTCTACGATGGAGTGGTTTCTTCGGTAGGCTATGACGTTTTGAACGGATATACGGTAACTGTTCAGCATAACGATACCTTGTTTACGTCCTATGGCTCGCTAAATGAACCGACTGTCAAAGTAGGTCAAACGGTTAGAAAAGGGGACGTTATAGGGACGATAGGGAATACGTCGGGGAAAGAATATTCTATGGGACCTCATCTTCATTTCAGCGTTTATGAAAACGACTGTGTGATTGATCCGTATAAATATATGTCAATTGGTGGAAAATAGTATTCCAGCCCGGCAAACTGCCGGGCTGAATCTTTATTTGCGAACGGCGTTTTTGATAGCTTCGGTAACGGCTGTCTGCGCTGCCAGACTTAGTACCAAAAAGTCACTTTTATATTTAGAAGAAGAAAGACAGAATAGCGTATCTCCATCGTAATCGGTGTGTACGGGAGAAATGGTCATAGCGAGTGCGTTATGGGACAAGGAAGCGATTTTATTTGCTTGTACTTTTGTCAAAATAGCATCGGTTATAATACAACCAATCGTCGTGTTTGTGCCGGAAGTCGCTGAAACGGCGCCGTTTTTCAGGATATAATCAGCTGTATTGATAAAACGACCGTTTTCGTCTTTTGCTCCGGCAAGAATCTTGCCGCTTTCGTTGTCAATAACGTCACCTAACGCATTAACGCATACGATGGCCGATACTGTGGCATCACCGACTTTAACGGAGGAATAGCCTATTCCGGAATTGCAGGAAAAAGACGTTCCACGGATTTTTCCCACGGTAGCGCTTTTTCCGGCGCCTACGCTACCGAACGGTACGTTCTCTGCGCGTGCGTTTTCTGCCGCTAAATAACCGAACTCTGCGGTAGGATAGTGATAATCGTCGTAAATAAGATCAAAAATTACGGCACCCGGAACAATCGGGACAACTTTATTTTCAACAGAAAAACCTATCTTTTTTTCTTTGAGATATTCCATGACACCGTTGATTGCACCCAAGCCGTAGGCTGATCCACCGCAAAGTGCAACAGCGTTGACTTTGTCCATCATTTTTTCGTTATGAAGACAATCGGTTTCATGTGTGCCGGGCGCACCGCCTCTTACATCCACCCCTCCGACAGCTCCCTCGGGGCAGAGGATAACGGTAACTCCCGTATAATTGTCCTGATGATGACCAACCAGGAATCCGTTTGGCATTTTATTGCTCATTTTTTGTTCCTCCGTTTTTATTATACAGTCTTTGAATGGAATAATCAAGTTTTCTTACTCTTTTTAATTTTCAGAGAAAAATGACTGATTTTAATCAAAAACATTTGTTTATATTCAAAATTTGTTCTTGACAAAAGAATATTATAATAATATAATTAAAATAGAAAATTATTAAATATGCGCAATTTGCGCAAAACAAGGAGAATTATGAAAAGAATTGTTTCCATTGCCTCTGCAGTAATCATTCTGTGTTGTGCCATTTTTCTGTTCACCGCCTGCGCCGATGACAAATCCGCTACCATTAAGTCTTATTCTATTGAGAAAACGGAATATTCGGTCGGTGACACCTTTTCTACTGATGACGTCGTAATCACTGCCGAGCTTCATAACGGCGAAAAACGTAAGATTGATACCAATCTTGTGTTTGACGATTCTGCCATTAAAGATCAGTTGGAGGACGGTGCTTTTACCGAAGCCGGTGCGTATACCGTAACTGTATACGCCACGGAAAAACGTGATGATTTAAAAATCGGTGATTGGACTATCACCGTTGTCGAATAAACAAAGTTAAGGAGATAAAATGTTATTATCGAAATTAGTCGGCGAGAGAACGAAAAACGGTCCTGCCGATGCCACAGCGGCGAGCCACAGTCTACTTATCAGAGCCGGTTTCATTAAATTGGTCAGCAACGGTATCTGGTCTCTGTCTATGCCCGCCAAAAGAATCGCACAGAAAATTGAAGGGATCATCCGCGAAGAAATGAATGCCATCGACGGGCAAGAAGTATCTTTTCCTGTCGTTATGCCTAAGGATATTTGGGCGGAAAGTGGCAGATATTTTTCAATAGGTGAAGAAATGGTCCGCTTCAAAGACAGAGGCGGTAGAGATATGGTCCTCGGTATGACGCATGAAGAAGCCGCCGTACAGTTCAGTAGAGATGCCGTCAACAGTTATCAACAACTCCCGTTTATGATCTATCAATTCCAAACCAAATTCCGTGACGAAGCTCGTTGCCGGGGTGGTTTGATCAGAGTTAGGGAATTCACGATGAAAGACGCCTATTCGTTCCATAACGATATGGATGATCTGAAATCATATTATGAGAAAGCATACAAGGCATACGAGAATATATTCCGCCGCATCGGTATGAAAAAGGTCGTTGCCGTTAAATCGGATAGCGGCATGATGGGCGGTAGTATTTCCCATGAATTTATGCTCCTTACCGATATCGGTGAGGATACAATTGTTTTGTGTCCGGAATGCGGGTACAAAGCCAATATGGAGGTCGCCACAACCGTTCGCAAACCTCTTCGTGATGAAGTCTCTGAAAAAATAGAAGAGATTTTTACCGGGGACAGCCACGATATTGATTCGGTTGCCCAACTTCTTAAAAAGGATAAGAATAAGACGGTGAAAGCCGTTTGCTATTTCTTAAAAGGAACGGAGAAAGTGGTCGTATGCTTCGTTCGCGGAGATTTGGAAGTCAATGAAAGTAAACTCACCAAAATTTTGATGAGTCAAATCGTTCCTGCCGACATCACCGGTTCTGACGTTCTTCATGCGGGAAATATCGGATGCTACGGATTGAAAAAGGATAACCTGGCAGGTGTATATTATGACGAATCCTTGCGCTCGACCAACAACATGGTCGCCGGAGCGAACAAAGACGGATATCATATAACCGGACTTGACTTTGACAGAGATATGCCCGGTATTGAATTCGTCGACATCGCCAAAGTATGCGAAGGTGACGTATGTCCCGTTTGCGGCAAACCGCTAGCGTTGGAGAATGGTATCGAGGTCGGAAACATCTTCCAGCTCGGAACGAAATATACAAAAGCTATGAATATGACCGTCTTAGGTAAAGACGGGACCGCGTTCTATCCCATCATGGGTTGCTATGGTATCGGTATCGGCAGAGCCCTTGCTTCAGTTGCCGAGGAAAGCCATGATGAAAAAGGCCTGATTTGGCCGATGAGCATCTGTCCATGGCATGTCTATTTGTGCGGACTCAGATTGGATGACGAACAGGTAAAAGAAACATCGGATAAACTATACAGCGAATTAACAAAAGCAGGCGTAGAAGTGCTATTTGACGATAGAAATGCGTCTGCAGGCGTAAAATTTTCGGACTGCGACCTAATCGGAATTCCGATCAGGATCGTTGTCAGTCCACGCGGACTCGCCCAAGGTACGGTTGAGGTTCAAACAAGAGATAAAAAAATTTGCGAAAACGTCGCGATCAATGACGTCACGTCTTTCGTAAACAAGATCATTGCGGAGGCAATGAACCAACTTAAATAAGCAAATTGTCCAATCAACATATACTTTTTTAGGAGGTCTCTATGAGAACTAAAAAGATGATGGCGTTATTTCTTTCGACGATTCTTCTGACGATTATCGCATTGTTGCTATGCTCTTGCGATCTTTTCGGAGGTGGATCGAAAAATGAGAAATCCGCGGATAAGGGTAAAACGACCACCCCTGCTGATGAGGGATGGGAAACCGTAGATAGTCCGAACGTCTACCAAACGCTTATCTTAGGTTGCACCAACGTTGCGTATCAGGGTTCTAAAAAAGTGGTTACGTCCAATAATGGCGTTTTAACCATTGATTCCCAGATGAAGATCAGTTTGAGTGAAACCTCCTTGTGGTTGACAATTAAAGCTAAATATAAGAGCGATAATCCACGTAAAAATACTATGGCTACGATAGAACTATCGACAGATGAGACACCGTCTGCCGACAGTCGTATCGTTTCATTAAACGTTTATAACGACGAAATTTACGTCGCTCTCGGTAACGATGATAAAAATATGCCGAGTGGCAGAAGTAATAAAGTCAAATTTTCTCTGGCAAATGCCGCGTGGGAAAATTATTTCCCGTATGATATGGTAAAGCTCGAACCTGGCGATATCAGTAATCTTGCTGCGCTCTTTGTGGCGAGCGTAGTTACCAATAGCCAAGTCAAAGCTGAATACAGACATAGCACGCAAGGCGATGAATATCGTTATAATCTGGACATTGACCTGGATGAAACGCTATCCAGAGTATTTACCAGTAATCTTTTGAAATCTTCTAATGCCGGCGATAGTTTAAGCATAATAAAAGATTTAGAAAAATTCATTGCAGTATTCTATGGCGTAGATGAAGCCGACATATCCGGCGGCAATTTGCCGGCAAGCACGTTAATCGTCAATTTCCAAACGTTGAATAACACAATTTCCTCTATGAGCCTCGCTTTTGACGTCGATTTGAGAGGAAAAACACAATTGTTCAGTGGCGGGAATATGAAAGGAACTGCTTCTATTAATAAATTGTCCATAGGTAGCGATTACGGTTCTTTGAGAATACCCTTTGTATCCGATACGGAAGAGATGGCAAAATACGTTGCTTTTAACGATACGATTTTCTCTATCAGATTTCCGTTGGATGAGTTTAAAGACGGTAACACGCCCACAAAAACAATGTTAAAGATCACAACGAAAATATTCCAGGGTGAGGGTGAAAGAGATTTTATGTTTGCCGAATATAGTGACGCCTTGACAGGGGATATTCTCCATGCGCTGTACATTTACAGCAACGTTATATATTTCTATACTCGTACGGACGGTGATTTATCCTGTTTTGCATCTATGGAAATCGATGACCTCGGTACTCTGGCAACAAAACTGCTAAGAAATGAACTCGGGGGCAACAGTAAATTCTATCCGACCAAACTGCTTGCGTACATTATTAACGGACTATCTATAGATAATACAGGAATCAAGTTTTCCATTAAGCCCAATTTCTACTCCGACGTATGGTACAATTTCGATGATTTTTGCAGTTATATCAATTCTTTCACTGCAGCAGAGATGATGGATAACGAGGGAATTCAATTCTTCTATAATTACGTTACCACAAACGAAGTAATAGTTACAATGGGGACGCACGATCCTTTCTTTGAAGTTCTTTCTTCCAGCGATTCCGACGTGACGGCAATTATCTCTATGCTTTCGGGTGTTTCTACCGATACGAGATTGGCTCCGGCGGAATGAGTAGTATTCTTTGTTAATTAAAAAGAGACGCGAGCACTTTATCGCGTCTCTTTTCTTATCCATATATAAACAATATTAAAACATATCGGAAGAGGAATACAATCCCTTTTCCTTGGTAATGATAAAACGTGCGGCTGTTAGACTCCCCTGTGAGAGAATGCTTTTGTTTTCAGCCTCGTGGGTGAGAGTGATGACCTCTCCATTCATAATAAACATAACGGAGTGCTTCCCTACGATGGTTCCGCCTCTGACGGCGTGAATTCCTATTTCGTTTTTTTCGCGTTTCCCCATTCCGGCTCTGCCGAGTTTGTTGGTATGATTGGGCAAGACGCTCTTTATTCCATCGGCAAGCAACAGGGCGGTGCCACTGGGTGCGTCCTTTTTCTTATTGTGGTGTTGTTCGACAATCTCTATGTCGGAAATTGCGCCGACTGACTTTGCCGCTTCTTTGCTTAAATGAAGGAGCAAATTGACGCCTAAACTGAGATTGCTGGAGTGGAGGATAGGAATGGAACGGGCGGCCTCCTCGATATACGTTAAGTCCTTTTCTGTATATCCGGTTGTGGCAATAACGCAAGGGATTTTATTCTTTAAAGCAAACGGCATGTAGTCGTATAATCCTTGAGGGACGGAAAAATCGATGATACAGTCCACTTTTTCTTTAATGTTTGCACAAGAAGAATATATTGGACAATCGAATTCCGTTCCTTTATAAAACTTATCGACACCGCATACGACATTTATATCTTCGCTTTCTTTGGCTGAAGATACAACGTAATGTCCCATTGTTCCGCCGATTCCATATACAAGAATATTCATTATTTATTATCCTCTTTAATCATATATTCGAGAATTTGAACGGCGTTTGTTGCAGCGCCTTTACGGATGTTATCTGCAACGACCCAGATGTTTACACCGCTTTCTACCGTGTCGTCGATACGTACTCTTCCGACGTAAACTTCGTCGTGGTCTTCGGCATACAAAGGCATGGGATATTTGTTATTCTGATAATCGTCTACAAGGATAAGACCTTTTTGAGAAGAAAGGCACTCGCGAACGCCCTCTAAGGTGCAAGGCTTATTAAATTCGATGTTGATCGATTCACTGTGTCCATAACGAACCGGTACGCGAACGGTCGTTGCCGTTACTTTTATCGTATAATCGTTGAGGATTTTTTTCGTCTCATTGATCATCTTTTCCTCTTCCTTGGTGTATCCATTGGGGAGAAAGACGTCAATATGCGGAATGCAGTTGCCGAAAATAGGATAGGGAAATTTCTTTGTTTCACCTTCTTTGGCTTGGTTGACCAAATCATTGTATCCGGCAACACCTGCGCCGCTGACTGCCTGATAGGTGGAGTAAACAACACGTTTAATTCCATATTTATCATGCAGAGGTTTCAAAGCAACGACAGCTTGAATAGTGGAGCAGTTGGGGTTTGCAATAATATTGTGATGATTCTTGATTGCTTCCGGGTTAACTTCCGGCACAACAAGGGGTACCGTCGGATCCATACGCCATTGGCTGGAGTTGTCGATGACGATAGCACCCTGACGAGCGAATATGGGTGCAAATTCTTTTGACGTGGAGCCGCCTGCGCTAAAGAGAGCAAAATCGATCTCTTTGTCTACGACGTTGGCCTCCGTCAGTTCGATAACAGTATGATCTTTACCCATGAAATTGATAACTTTGCCCGCACTTTTTGCAGAGGCATACAAGTAATAGTTTTTTACGGGCAATTGTTTTTCCGTTAGCACCTGAAGAAATTTATTTCCTACCATGCCGGTTGCGCCGACAACGGCAACATTGTATTGTTTCATAAAAGAAATCCTCCGAATAATAAATTATAAATATATATGTCAAATATTATCATTAATTTTGTTCCTCGTCAACGAAAATAACTCTTTTTTATCATCCTATAACAAATTAATTCCCGAATGTTTGACAAATTTTTACTGATGTTTTACCATATAACCGATGATCTACGAATCACAGTCTCGTAATGAGAGAAATAACAAAATTATTAACTCGATCATGTCCGGACATGCACCGGTTTTGCTTTTGTGTCCGGTCAATCCCTCTTATCTGGACTTTTTACCCGATTTGTTTAACAACTACCGTACCGTTTATACCTATAACGCATCGTGGGAATCGCAGACGGATTTTGTGCTTTGTCTGGCTCAAAAAGTACTGCCCGAGCAGGATTTTGAGATTGCTCGTTCTTTCTGCCGTTGCGGTATTCGTGATTGTAAGAGGATTGTTCTTAAAAAAGTTTTTTCCGTTATTTCTAAATTACCGAACGACTGTTTATTGTTCGTGTGCGGACTAGATGACCTTACACCCGCTTTTGACCTGTCCTTACTGGATTATTTTATGGAGAACGGTCCCGACAACTTAAAAATTGTTTTTTGCTCGAAAAAGATACTGCACCTTTCTTATCGGTCTGGGAATAACATCCTGCCTCGTATTATTATTTGCGATAGGCCGGGAGAGGAGTTGCCGTTCAAAGAAGAACTGCTTGAAGACGGTTATTTGACCGCCCAGCAGAAGGAAGTATTATCACGTTTATCGTTTTACAGATTTGTTGAGAAAGATTTCGCGGAAGAATTATATCCGGGGATTTGCGATTTACTGAATGCCGTTTTCAGAAATTTCCGATTTGTCTTGAGTAAATTGGGCGATTGCTATTGTTTTAGTCCCGATTTTTATAAAAAGGATCAAAAACTTTTTCAAGATAAGACTTTGCACTCCGAATTATACAAATCTTATTTAGAGTATTTTCTACGCAAAAAAGATTACGTTTCTGTGTTGGAAAAATCAATACTATTCGGCGAAAGTTCTTATATCGACCAAGCGGTTGTCGGATTAATTGAACAGGGGAAAGAAGATTATTTGTATAGTTATGCCGTTGCTTGCCAAGCAGAAAACGTCAACGCACCGTTTTTTAACGTAATCTCTCTATTTGTAAAAGGTCATAAGGATCTTGCGCTCGAAGAATTGAAAAAGATTCCGGATTGCGAAATGAAGAAATACATCTATTTCTTTATTTCATTTTCTATGACGGAAAATAGAAAGGATGTGTTTTCTTCTTTCTGCACTGAAATGAGTGATTTTTCTCCTGAAAAAATTTTTTATTGCCGGATAATTACCATGCTTACGTATTCGGAAGAGAAAATACTCGGCGCAGATGAAAAATTCTTTGAAAACACTAAAAAGATATTTGAAAGCGGCTCGAAAGATATTGCTTTTTTGCATTATTTATCTAAAATTCACGCGGCAACCGGTAATTATGATATTGCCAAAGAGTATTTAACCCGTATCAGTGAAATATGCGAATATTATACCTATTCTTACGTGCAATCGTGGAGTTTCTTTTTTAATATGTCCATTGATACGGTGGGTACTTTTGCCAGAGAAAACGATAATGCTCTTTTAGGGTGTTGTGACTGCCTATATCGTGGTGATAGAGTGCAGGCAATAAACTATTTACGTTCCATTGGCGCAGACGAACAGTATTCTACCGACGGAATGCTCAGTTTGGCGTTACAAAGTATACTATATGCCGAGGCAGGGAATCCCGAATTCGGTAAATCGCTTGCTTCTTTGTATGCCGTATCCGCTGAAAGAGACTCGCGCGCAGAGGCGTCCTTTTTCTATATTGCCATAGCCTATTGTGAGTTTCTTCTTCGGAATCATCAGAGAGCGATTTCCATTTTAAATAATTGCAAAAAAGGTCAGTTCGATTCCTTTTTTTCCTTTTTGGAAAAAGCACTTGAAATTAACTGCGCTTTGGATACCGAACGTATTTCGGTTTTGGATTCGCAGATAAAAAGACTATTTTCCATAGCAAAAGAAAAATGCTACGATAATGCCATCATCGTGCTTCGGTCTTGTTTTTTGCCGCTATTATCTTATGCGGAAAAACGTGATATTCAAACGAAGTATGTGTCTGATATATATATGGACTTACTTAATAAAAAGGAAAGTTTGGGAACAAGCAGGGGACTTCTGGTAAAATATTTCGGCAATTCGGCAGTTTACGTCGATAAAAGAGAGATCGTTTGGAAAACGAAAAAATGCAAGGAATTGTTCTTGTTGTATTATTTGCATCCGGAGGGATTGGAACGCAATAGAATCATTGAAGAGATTTGGTCAGACTATGTCTATGCGTCGGCGGTCAATAATCTTAAAACGACTAACAACCTTGTTCGCCACACCTTAAAGGAATACGGGATACCTTTCCGATTTACCTATTCCAACGGAAAGTATTGTTTGACAATCGAAGGTTCGGAATGTGATTACATTTCCTATATCGGGATGTCGGAGGAATACTTATTGCTGACCGATATCCGGGCTAAAGTCAATCTTCTAGGGAGAATGCTCGCTTATTCGGAAGAGGGCTTTGCGGTTGATTGCGATCTAAAGGAGTTCCAACAGATCGTCCAAAAAATAAAGGAAGACATTTCTCTCTACCTTTCCGATGCAATAAAAGAATTGATACAAGAAAAAGATTATCTCAACGCAAAGAGATTTTTACTTAAATTAGAAAAAATAGGATTATTCGATTGTTCCTTATTAAAAACGGAAATCGATAAAATGGTGTATAAGAAATGAAAGTAAATACCGAATGGAAAGATTATCGTCTCATTGCTACAGGCAATGGTCAAAAACTGGAAAAAATAGCCGGGTATACCTTTTTGCGTCCTGATCCGCAGGTGATTTGGCAACCCGTGTTTTCTCTTGAAGAGTATCCCAATCTTACCGCCGTCTATCATCGTAGTTCCACTGGGGGAGGAGAATGGGAGAGAAGAGGCAAAATAAACGAGAGATTCAACGTTCACTGGAGAGACCTGACTTTTGAACTCAAATTGATGAATTTTAAACACATAGGTATTTTTCCCGAGCAGGCCGTCAATTGGGACAGAATGATATCGGAAATAAAGGGCGCAGGAAGAGAAATCAGAGTACTCAATCTTTTTGGATATACCGGAGGAGCAACAGTTGCTTGCCTAAAGGCCGGCGCACACGTTTGCCACGTAGACGCAGCCAAAGCTATGTGCGAAATGGCAAAGACGAATGCGGAACTGAGCGGGGTAGATATCACCTTAGCGCGCTTTATTGTTGATGACTGTGTTAAATTCGTTGAACGGGAAATACGAAGGGGCAAAAAATATGATGCGATTATCATGGATCCTCCTGCGTACGGTAGAGGGCCTCGCGGAGAGATGTGGAAGCTAGAAGATAAAATATATGACCTTGTTGAATTAACTACGGGAGTATTATCCGACCACCCTCTCTTTTATCTGATCAATTCATATACTACCGGACTTCAACCAACCGTTATGAAAAATATTATAGACAGAGTGATTACTATTCCTCATAACACCGATGCCGATGAAATCGGGTTGCAAGGGGAAGACGGATTGGTCTTGCCATGCGGTTGCAGTGCGTTTGCATACTTCCGAAAATAGCGAAAATATACAAATAACATTGTATGGCGGTATTGACGAATCGATTTTTTTTTGTTAGACTATAAATGGTCTTTTGACTTTATTCTATACAAATGAGGTAAAATATGGATATCTTACTGATCGGTTCGAGAGGAAGAGAACATGCCATTGCATTGGAGCTAAAGAAAGATCCGAGAGTAGATAACATATTTTGTATTCCCGGAAATGGCGGACTCGCAGGAATCGCTACTTGCATTAAAATAAACGTTACCGATTTTGAAGGTATCGTTGAATTTTTGGATGATAATCCCAATATCAGATTGACGATAGTCAGCCCCGATGAATCTTTGAGTTCGGGAATGGTTGAGTTTTTGACACAAAGAGGGCATCGTGCCTTTGGTTGCAATGCTGCCGCTGCCAGATTGGAAGGTAGTAAAGAATTTGCACACAGACTCTGTACTAAATACAATATCCCGTCTCCCTCGTTTTCCGTTTTCGACGACTATCCGAGGGCAAAACAGTTTGCCAGAAATCAAAAGTTTCCCATCGTTATTAAAACGGAAGGTAGAACGGCAGGAAAAGGTATCATGTTCTGTCGTAATCCCAAAGAAGCGGAGAATTCTCTTTACGACGTAATGATTGCAGAACTTTTCGGAGACGCAGGTAAAAAGGTCGATATAGAGGAATTTGTGCCGGGAGATCGTGTCATCGTTATGGCATTTACCGACGGGGAAGTGATATATCCGCTCCCGGCGGTCAATAACTATAAACGTGTTTACGACGGCGATCTCGGTATGAGTACAGCCGGCATGGGAGCATCGATGCCGGTCAAAGCATACACGCCGGAAATAGCAAAGAAGGCCTACGATACCATCTTTTTGCCGACTATCGAGGCACTTCGGTCGGAAGGCATTATTTACCAGGGTGTAATCGGGTTCAGCCTGATTATTACGGACACGGATATAAAAGTCGTTGACTTCATTTCTCGTTTTTGCGACGTAGAAGGGCAACTTGTTATTTCACAGATAAAAACCTCGTTGCTTGATTTGTTTGAGGCGGTCATTGATCGTGATCTTGCCAGAATGGGCGGGATTGAAGTGTCCGATAACAGCGGAGTATGCGTTGTTGCCACCAGTGGCGGCTATCCCTTGGACTACACGAAAAACAATAAAATTACCATTGGCGAAGTTGATAAAGACGTTTGTTTATACCATGCCGGAACCAAACTCATTGACGGTGAGTTGCGTACCTCGGGCGGCAGGGTCATTAGCGTTGCTTGCTGGGGTAAAGACTTAGAAGAATGTTCGGAAAAAGTATATAAAAATATTCAAAAGATATCCTATGACGGAATGCACTACCGGAAAGATATCGCTCGCACACTGTAGTTATTTCTTTATTTAACGGTATATTTTATTTTCACACGCATATCTTTTAGCAGAATGCGGATTTTGTCATAGACATTTTCGACAAATTATTCTATTTTCAGACATATCTTGTCAAATAAATTGACGTTATCCGTAATACACTTTAGGAGTTAAAAGAATGTTCGTCGTTGTAAAAAAAAGAAGGCTGATTATAGCCGCTATTCTGATTATTGTATTGATTTGTGGAGTACTGACCGCCGTTCTGTTACCCGCAAACGCGTCGTCTGTTGCAGCTAAACAGAAGAAACTTCTACCCGTTTATTCCGTTCAAACGGAAGAAAAGAAAGTTGCTCTGACGTTTGACGCTGCGTGGGGAAGTGATAAAACGGAAAAAATACTTGACCTTTTGGAACAATACAACGTTCGCGCGACTTTCTTTTTAGTGGGCTTTTGGATAGAAGAAAACCCGGAATTGACACAGGAGATTATTTCTCGAGGACATTGTATAGGTAATCATAGCGAGGATCACCCTCATATTCCCACGCTATCGAAAGAAAAAGCCGATTTGCAGATTGAGTCCGTTAATAAGCGGTTAGAGGAATTGACCGGGAAAAGACCGATCTTCTTCCGTCCTCCGTACGGCGACTATAACAATGGTCTTATTTCTTTATTGAACGAAAAGGGGATGATCGGCATCCAGTGGAGCGTAGACAGCCTCGACTGGAAAGGAATATCCGGAAGCGAGATCGCGGAGAGGATTCTATCGAGGGTTAAACCCGGCTCTATTATTCTTTGTCACAATAATAGCGATCATATTTTAGAGGCGTTACCTCTTGTTCTTTTGGGATTAAAGAACAAAGGCTTGGTTTCCGTTACCATGGACGAATTGGTCATGACGGAAAATTATACCATAGATAATAGTGGTCAACAAATAAAAACAACATGAGGAGAAGATATTATGGACTACGAATTAAGAAACACAAACGTTGCATTACTTAGCGGAACGGTCGTCAGCGAACCGGTGTACTCTCATTTTTTGTATGGAGAAAAGTTTTTTGAGAGTTCCCTCAGCGTTCCGCGTCTCAGCGGACAATGCGACAGGATACCCTTTACAATTAGTGAAAGACTTCTTATTGACTCCGGAGTGGAAGTGGGAGACAATCTTTCTTTTGCCGGACAATTACGCAGTTATAACAAAGTGATCGAAGGGAAAAGCCGGTTGCTATTAACAATGTTCGTCAGAGAAATCGTTGAGAAAGAAGCATTGGATAACCCTAATACGATAGACATAGTTGGCTATGTTTGTAAAAAACCGATTTATAGGACCACTCCGTTTAATAGAGAGATCAGCGACGTTCTTGTAGCGGTGAACAGGCAATATAATAAAAGCGATTATTTGCCATGTATCGCGTGGGGAAGAAACGCTCGATTTATGCGTGATTTGCCTGTGGGCGCAAAGATCAGTCTGAATGGAAGAATACAGTCTCGTGAATATCAAAAAAGACTGGGCGGAGGAACGGTCGTTACGAGAGTCGCGTACGAAGTCAGTATCAACCAATTGGAAAGATCGTTATAGTTTTTTACGGAAAAATAGCGGAATGCGATTGAAAAATAATATGGAATGTGTTATAGTACAGCTATGAATATAAGAGATTCCGTATTGGACTTACGTCACAGATTGGACGAAGTCAATAAAGAAACGCAAATAATTGCCGCAACAAAAACGCGTTCTATTGAAGAAATCCGCGAATGTATGGATACTGGTCTTTGTTTGGCTGCCGGAGAAAACCGCGTTCAGGAGTTGAGAGATAAATTCGTTCCCGATTTCAGATGGGATTTTATCGGTAGTCTTCAAACGAATAAAGTTAAATACGTCGTAGGCAAAGCCAGCTTGATTCATAGCTTGGATAGATTGGAACTTGCTGAAGTTATTGACAAGATAGCGGAGAAAAGAGGACTGGTGCAGGACGTTCTTTTGCAGATCAATTCCGGCAACGAGGATTCTAAATCGGGGATATCCCTTGCAGATACCGACAGGTTTTTTGATCAGGTTTCCCTCTTTCCTCATATTAGGATTTGCGGAATGATGGCGGTTGCGCCGATAGATTATACGCCTGATCAACTGAAGCAGACTTTTACCGATGTATACGAAACGTTTGTTCGTAAGAAAGACGACGTGTTCCGATTTCTGTCTATGGGCATGAGCAACGATTGTGTTATCGCGGCGTCGTGCGGAGCCAATATGGTACGAGTGGGACGCGGTATCTTTGGAGAAAGAAATTATCGATGAAATGTTTTATCGATAGTTCCGAAAGGAAAGCCGACGGCACTCTGATTATTCGGAAACAGGCAAAAGAGATCGTGCCATATTCGATAGAAGAAATGAAAGAAGCTATAAGCCGAACCAAGAACAGGGAGTGTGTTGTTCTTGATTTAGAGCGGTTGCCGGTAGATATCGCGCAAAGAATGCTTGATTTTGCCACGGGCGCTATGTTTGCCGAGCAGGGCAGTCTGCGTAAAATCAAAGGAGAAAAGTATTTACTGATTCCTCAAAACGTGAAAGTGAAAAAGGTTAGAGAGGAGAAGTAGATTATCGGAGGAAAGATGCAAGAGGAAAAGAAATCCTTAAAAGAAGTTTTTGCCGAAGCAAAAGTCGGTTTCAAAAAAGAAATTGTAAATAAAAAACGCTGGTTGACGTGTGGGATCGAATTGGCGATTGTCGTAGCGTTGATTATTATTGATCTTTTCACTAAAAAATATATTTACGGTTTGTGTTTGGAAAAAGGTAAAATCAATATCATAAAGGGTGTCCTCAGTCTTGTACCGGTAAAAAACACGGGTGCCAGTTTCGGAATGCTGTCCGACCATACTCTTTACCTGACCATTTTGTCCTCTATCTGTGCAGTGTTCTTGATTTTCTTTATCTTTTACATTTACAAAAGAAGAAATTTATGGCTTCGTTCCGCTTTGATTCTGATTACAGCCGGAGCGATCGGGAATATCGTTGACCGAATTGCCCTGGGGTACGTTCGGGATTTTATCTATTTTGAGTTAATCAATTTCGCCGTATTTAATTTTGCCGACAGTTGTCTAACCGTAGGAACGATTGTTTTACTGATTTATATCATTTTCTTTTACGGAAAAGAGGAACAGGAATTGGCAAAACAAAAAGTTGCCCTGAAGAAGGCGGACGAGGTGAAGCCGCAGGGAATGGTCGCAGAAGAAGCGATAATTACAGTAGAAGAAACCACCGTTGAGCAAACCAAACCAACCTCGGATAACACAGAAGGGCAGGACGATTGATCGGTCTATACAATGGAGCAATACAATTATACGCCGGATGACAAAAAAAGGTTGGATGTTTTTTTATCCGAGAAATCCGGTTTAACAAGGTCCAGAATTAAAACGTTGATCGAGAACGAATGCGTTTTTATCGATGGGGCGGTCGTGAAAAAAAGCGGGACAGTCGTGTCGCCCGGCTCCGTCGTGGAAATGATCGTTGATGATCCCGTTCAAGTCAGTGCTGAACCGGAGAACATTCCCATTGATATCGTTTACGAAGATGAAGATATTGCCGTTATCAATAAACCTCGCGGCATGGTAACGCACCCCTGTCAAGGAACGCCGAACGGAACGTTAGTCAACGCTCTCGTGTACCACGTAAAGGACTTAAGTGGGATAAACGGCGTTTTTCGTCCCGGAATCGTCCATAGGCTTGATAAGGATACCTCCGGGTTGATCGTCATTGCAAAGAACGATAAATCACATCTATCATTGGCAAAACAAATTGAGCAAAAAACTGCGGGGCGTCATTACCTTGCGTTAGTAGAAGGGGTGCCGTCTAAGCAGGAGGGGGTAATCGATCAACCGATCGGACGTAGCAAAAAAGACAGAAAAAAAATGACTGTCTGTACAGATGGTAGACGCGCGATAACCTATTACAAGGTCATTTCTTCTTTCGGCAAAAAATATTCGTTAATCGATTTTAAACTGGGAACAGGTAGAACGCATCAAATCCGTGTTCATTCCAAACATATTGGGCACCCGATCGTCGGAGATCCCGTTTATAACAGTGTGGACGAATTTAACGTCGCCGGTCAATTGCTTCACGCTTACCGATTGGAACTGGACCATCCTTCGACAGGAGAGCGGATGTGTTTTTCCGCTCCGCTACCTGATTGTTTCAGGGCTGTACTTCGTAAATTGCGCAAAAGAAGTTATTAAATTTTTTATCTTTCATATTATTTTAGTATGCAATCATTTTACAACGAGATTCTTCTTCGTTTGGGCTTTCCTTTGACGGAAACGACCCTTCCCAACATTCTTTTTTTCTATAATTCAGGCGTTGCTGTTGACGGTTTTAACGGTTTACTGGATTTTGATGAATCTTGTGTGATTATTAAAATCGGTAGGGATAAGGTCAAAATATGCGGAAAGGGACTTAGTATTTGCCAAATAACCAAAGATCAGATTATTGTGCGTGGAAAAATCAGTTCCATTGGAGAAGTTAATGAGAATCAATAATATTCGCGTTGTAACGAATGCATCGACGCCTTACACCGTCCGATTGATTCGCATGGGCGGTTTTTCTGCTACAAGATTAGAAAAATACAAAGAAGGGTGTCGTTTTGTTATCAATAGAAGGTCATATGCGGAAGTTAAAACGTTTTTTGAGGAAAATGGTAAAACGCTGGGTGCTGATGAACCCGGAAAGATTTTTTCTATTGGGAAAAGAGTACTCGGTAGGGTCGGATTAATATTTGGTTTTTTTGTAATAGCAGTATTGTTGTATTTTTATTCCATGTGCGTTACAAACGTGCAAATAGCAGGAGCGAGAGAACCGGGAATTATAGCGGATCTTATTCACGAAAAGACGAGCCTTCCCGGATTCAAAAAAGATGTCGATACCGAAATGTTAAAAATGGAAATATGCCTGTTGGATGAAATCAGTGATGCGACAGTCTCAATAAATGGCAACATTCTATGCGTTACTGTTTTAAATGAACTTCCGACCGTTTCTGTGCCGGAAGACGTTGTTGTAAGTAAATACGACGCATTGGTTACCAAAATCGTACTTTATGAGGGTGATTGTCATGTTGCCGTGGGTCAGGCGGTTAAAAGAGGTGAAACGCTGATAGAAAAAACAGATAAAAAAGCCAAGGGAGACGTGTACGGCAGAATTTGGCTAAATGAAAGCAGAATTATTTCCTCTGAAAAATTGATCGTACGGCGAACGGGAAGAAAGGAAACGTACTATTGTTCCCTTGATTCCGAGCATGAATATAAGGGAGTATTTACGGAGTATGAAACGGAAAAATCGGAAGTATGGTTACCTATGGCAGTCCCTTTGAAAGTGAAGAAAATAGAATACTATGAAGTGGAAGAAATCAAGGTAGAAGTCGATTTGGAAAAGGAAAAAGAAGAGACAATAAGCGAGGCTTTTAGCCAGCTGGAACGGAAAGTACCGGAGAATGCGCAAAATGCAAAAAAATGGTTTTTAATAAAAACAGTAGACAAAAAGGTTATTTTAGATTTATACTATGAGGTAGAAATAAAAATATCCTAACCGAAAACAAATAAGGAAAAAATGCAATATATTACACAAAAGGGATCAACGCCTGTTATCAGTAGACAGGAAGGGAAAAATGCCTGGAAAAAAGCAGAAACACTTTTTTTTCTGTTCAGTTTTTCTCTGCCGTTCTTGATGGCACTTTTCTTTTATTTGACAAGTAAATATACTTTTGCGGAAATATTCAATAGCGAAAGAGTAATCTCCTATGTCCTTGTAGGTGTCGTTTTCTTTTTTGTCTTTACTTTCTTTTTATGGTATTTATTTTCCAAAAGACCGGATGTGTTTATCAGAAACAGTACTAAATGGATACTGGTCGCTACCTTTGCCCTTCCGTTTTTACTGGCGCCCATTCTGTCATATTACCTGTCCGATTTCATTATCCCTCTGGTTTTCTGCGGATTGGTCGTTTTCTTGCTTATCGACGATAAATTGGCATATATAATCAATGCCGTTATTCCCATCATCTTTTCATTAAGTTATTATATGATCAATCCGTACGATGATCTGTTTCATCTTTTTTCTTCGGCAACAATACAGCTGGTTTCCGGCTGCTTCGTTCTCATTTTAGCAAAAAAAAGATATACAAGATTGTCCTTTTTGTTGCAAAGCCTATTCGTTGGAGTTGTTATCGCTTTCCCGCTCACTATCGTGCTATCCTTGCTTTCGCAAGGCGACACGTGGAGAAACTTCATAGTTAACGGAATATACGCTTCGCTTTCCATTCTGATCAGCCTTGCATCGTTCATGGTTTTGACTCCATTATATGAGGTTGCTTTCCGTTTATACAGTAACTTCCGGTTGGAGGAAATTTGTGCTGCAAATGCTCCGTTGATTGAGAAACTTGCTAAAGAGGCTCCGGGAACATATAACCATTCCATCGCCATGTCGATTTTAGCACAGGATTGCGCGAAGGCCATCGGAGAAAATCCGGCGTTAGCAAAAGCAGGGGCCTGCTATCACGATATCGGTAAACTTTATAATCCCATTTGTTTTTCCGAAAATCAGACAACATACAATCCGCATGACAATTATATTCCGGAAGTCAGTGTGACAATGATAACCAAGCATACCACCGAGGGAGCTGCAATAATTCGTCGCAATCGTCTCCCTGAGGAGCTGGCACAAATAGCGGAAGAACACCATGGCGATCAAACGGTCAGCTATTTTTTAAATAAGTCAATAAAAATGACAGACGAAAAAATGAATAGCGATCTCTTTAAATATAAGGGACCCAGACCCTCGACGAAAATAAGCGCGATAATTATGATTGTCGATACGGTTGAGGCCGCAACGAGAGCGCAGGGGATCAATAAGGACGAGAGACAATTCAGAGCGTTCATTCACAGTTTGATTGAAAGCAAAGTTAACGCCCAACAGTTTACCGATTGTCCGCTTACGTTTAAAGACTTAACAATTATAGAAGAAACACTTTTAAAGAGTGTTCCCGCAATTTACCATCAAAGGATAAAATATACGAAGTGATAGAAGTTTACGCGGAAAAATACAAAGAAGAATTATTTACGGCTGCAGAAGCAGCCTGTAAAAAACTAGGCGTGGATCCCGTTGATATTGACGTGGAGATCAATATCGTTTCCGAAGAGGAAATACGAACGCTCAACAGAGAAGAGAGAGGTATTGATAAAGTCACCGACGTACTGAGTTTTCAAAATCTGGAAAATATTTCCCTTCCTTTTGTCAAAGAAGATTACGACGATATTAATCCGGAAAATAATTCCGTGCTGTTAGGAGAAATATTTATTTGTCTATCCCGTGCAATGGAGCAGGCGGAGGAATACGACCATACTGTGGAGAGAGAGATTTCTTTCTTGTGTTGTCACGGTATGCTCCATTTGTTTGGGTTTGACCATGATACTGCCGAAAAAGAAAAGGAAATGAACGGGCTGTGCGAAAGCATCCTTGGTGAGATCGGTCAAACTCGGGATAAGCCGTTTGAAAAAAAAGAAAGCAATTTCCGGTCGGGCTTTGTTGCGCTTCTAGGTAGACCAAATGCTGGGAAAAGCACCCTTTTAAATACGATTGTCGGAGAAAAGGTGTCCATTGTCAGTTGGAAGCCGCAGACAACGAGAAATAAAATTAAAGGGATATATAACGAAGCGGATTGTCAGATCATTTTTATAGATACTCCCGGTTTGCATAAACCCAAAAACTCTCTAGGCGATTACATGATGAAAACCGCTGTTTCGGCTACGGACGGTATAGACTGTATTGTTTACGTTATAGACGGTGAAAAAGGATTCTTGCCCGATGACAATAAGAACATTATGGGATATATCAGTAGCGGGTATAAAGTGATTGCCGTTGTCAACAAAGTCGATCATATTACCAAAGAAAAAGTAATGCAGATTCTGACTGCGCTGAATGAAATCAAGGAATTGGTTGCAGTAGTTCCTTTGTCGGCCCTAAGGAACAGAAACGTTACCCCCTTGATAGCTGAAATAAAAAAATTATTGACCGATACCATTCGTTACTATGACGAAGACAGTTATACCGATAAAAATATGCGCTTTATCACGGCGGAAATTATTCGCGAAAAAGCGTTGAGGTTACTCGATAAAGAAGTCCCGTATGGAATAGGGGTAGAGGTCAGAGAATATTCCTATCGGGAGGACGGGAGTATTATTGATATCAATGCCGATATTATATGTGAGAAACAAGCGCATAAACCGATCATTTTGGGAAAGGGCGGTAGCATGATTAAGAAAATCGCCACCTATTCCAGGCAGGATTTGGAAAAAATCACGGGTACGCAAATATTTTTGACGTTGTTTGTTAAAGTTAAAGAGGACTGGCGAGAAGACGATTTGGTTATGAAATCGATCGGATACGATAAAAAAGATTTAGTTTAAGCTGAATATTTTTTTACGAAATGTTTATCCTATCAATGAAGAGGATAAACAAATTGAGTTCGGAAGATATTTTTTGGAAAGCGTTTGAAAAAAGCGGTAACATGGGGTACTATTTACTCTACAAAAAAGTAAAAAAAGAAAATGATGAACGGAACGATAAAGGGAATAGTGATCCGGGCGACGGACTATCGGGAGAAAGATAAAATCATCAACGTTTTTACTCCGAGAGGGATCGTTCCATTTGTGGTAAAGGGCGTTCGGACTCCCGGTGCGAAACTGAAGAATCTATCTTCTATAATGGTGTGTGCCGACTTTAATTATCAATGCGGAAGATCGGGTAATATTCTCTCGGGGGGAGAAATTATTGAGAGTTTTTACCCGTGTTGGGTTGATGCGAAAAAATATGCTTCTGTCATGATTTGCTTGGAAACTATAGAAAAGTTTTTTACTCGAGAAGAGGACACGCACGACGAGTTTATTTGTTTTATAAAAACAATGGCGGAAATTGCGTACGGGGATGAGCCGATAAAAAGAGTACTGTATTTTTGCTTGAAATGCGCGGAGAGAATAGGTTGCGATTATTCATATTTTGAAGAAAACGACCCGAGTGCATACCATGTTATGTCTTCCGTTTACAATGAAGTCGAAACGGATTCTTTTAACGAAAAAGAGCTGTTTTCCGCACTGAAATCATTTTTTTTGTTTTGTAAAAACGAATTTGGGTTTTCCGTCCATTCTGTCAGAGAGGCGGAAAAACTTTTTTTTGCTCTTTAATATCCTTTTTTTCTTGAAAACAGCTCAAAAATACTTGTGTATTTTCCGCAAATAGACTATACTGTTATTCAGCTAAAAAGCATATAATAAATTTTTACAGGAGAGATTTCAATGAAAAAGTACGTTTATCTTTTCACAGAAGGCAACGCGAAAATGCGTGATATCCTCGGCGGAAAAGGCGCCAACCTCGCGGAAATGACCAATATCGGTTTGCCCGTGCCGCAAGGTTTTACCATTAGTACGGAAGCTTGTACGAAGTATTATGAGGATGGCAGACAAATCAATGCCGAAATCCAGGCGCAAATTATGGAATATATCGAGAAAATGGAAAAGATTACCGGCAAAAAATTCGGTGATAAAGAAAATCCTTTGCTCGTTTCCGTTCGTTCCGGCGCCAGAGCTTCGATGCCCGGTATGATGGATACCATTCTTAACCTCGGTTTGAATGAAGAAGTTGTCAATGTTATCGCGGCTAAATCCAATAACCCGAGATGGGCATGGGACTGCTACAGAAGATTTATTCAAATGTTCTCCGACGTTGTTATGGAGGTTTCCAAGAAGGAATTCGAGAGCCTCATCGACGAAATGAAAGAATGGAAAGGCGTTGAATTCGACGTTGACCTCACGGCAAGTGATTTGAGAGAACTCGCTAATAAATTCAAAGCAAAATATAAACAGGCTCTGGGGAAAGACTTCCCGGATGATCCGAAAGAACAGCTCTTTGAGGCAATCAAAGCCGTTTTCCGCAGCTGGGATAACCCCCGTGCAAACATTTATCGTATGGACCATGACATTCCTTATAGCTGGGGTACCGCTGTTAACGTTCAGATGATGGCGTTTGGTAACATGGGTAACGATTGCGGAACGGGCGTTGCATTCACGCGTAACCCTGCTACCGGTGAAAAAGGCCTCATGGGTGAATTCCTTATGAACGCCCAGGGCGAAGACGTCGTTGCCGGTGTTCGTACTCCCATGCCGATTTCCAAAATGGCAGAAGTTCTGCCCGACGTTTACAATCAATTCCTTAATGTTTGCCAAACATTGGAAAATCACTACAGAGATATGCAGGATATGGAGTTCACCATCGAGCAAGGTAAACTTTATATGTTGCAAACCAGAAACGGAAAACGTACCGCAGCTGCCGCTATCCGTATTGCTTGTGACCTGATCGACGAAGGAATGATTTCCGAGAAAGAAGCTCTTCTCCAGATCGATGCTAAGACGCTTGACATGTTGTTGCATCCCACCTTTGACGTTGCCGCGTTAAAGGCTGCCGATAAAAACAACGTCGTTGGTAAAGGTATCGCTGCTTCTCCCGGTGCCGCTGCAGGAACTATCGTATTTACTCCCGAGGATGCTGTTAAATATGGCAAAGCCGGAAAGAAAGTTATTCTCGTCAGATTGGAAACTTCTCCCGAAGATATCGAGGGTATGAAATTTGCTCAGGGTATCCTGACTGTTCGTGGTGGACAAACCTCCCACGCTGCCGTTGTTGCTCGTGGTATGGGAACCTGCTGCGTTTCCGGTTGCGGAGATATCAAGATGCATGAAGAAGAGAAATACTTTGAACTCGGCGGAAAAACTTTCCACGAGGGCGATGGTTTGTCCTTGGACGGCTCTACCGGTAAGATCTACGACTGTGTTATCAAAACCGTTCCTGCCGACCCGAACAGCGGTTATTTCGGCAGAATCATGAAACTTGCCGACAAATATAAGACCATGGGTGTTCGTACCAATGCCGATACGCCGACCGATGCGAAGAAGGCTGTTGAACTGGGCGCAGACGGTATCGGACTTTGCCGTACCGAGCATATGTTCTTCGGACCCGGCAGAATTGAAAAGTTCAGAGAGATGATCTGCTCTGAGACTAAAGAAGAAAGAGTTAAGGCTCTCGACGCTATCGAGCCGATGCAACAGGAAGACTTTGAAGGCCTTATGGAAGCGTTGGAAGGAAAACCGGTTACCATTCGTTTCTTGGATCCGCCGCTTCATGAGTTTGTTCCCGTGGAAACGAGAGATATCGAACAGCTCGCTGCCGCTCAAGGAAAAACTCCTCAAGAAATCAGATTGTTCTGCAAGAGCTTGGAAGAGTTCAACCCCATGATGGGTCATCGTGGTTGTCGTTTGGCTGTTACCTATCCTGAGATTGCAATTATGCAAACGAAAGCTGTGATCAAGGCGGCTATCAACGTACAAAAACGTCATCCCGATTGGAACGTTGTTCCGGAAATCATGATTCCGCTCGTTGGCGAAATCAAAGAATTGAAATACTGCAAAGAAACTGTAGTCAAGACCGCTGATGAAGTTATCAAAGCGGCAGGCGTTTCTCTCAAATACGAAGTAGGTACCATGATCGAGATCCCGAGAGCGGCTCTTACCGCCGACGAGATCGCTAAAGAAGCTGAATTCTTCTGCTTCGGTACCAACGACCTTACGCAGATGACCTTCGGTTTCAGCCGTGACGATGCCAGCAAATTCCTTCCCAGCTATTATCAGGCTAAGATTTATGAATTTGATCCGTTTGCACGTTTGGATACGAACGGCGTAGGAAAACTCATGAAGATGGCTGTTGAACTTGGTCGCGGACAGAGAAAGAACCTGCACTGCGGTATTTGCGGTGAACATGGTGGAGACCCGTCTTCCATTGAATTCTGCAATGAGATCGGTTTGAATTACGTTTCCTGCTCTCCCTACCGTATTCCGATCGCTCGTTTGGCTGCCGCGCAAGCTGCCATCAAACAGAGCAAATAATAAGGGTAATGCAATTATTCAATATAAAGAGTCGTCCACGTGACGACTCTTTAGTTTTATTTAGGTTTTCTATGAAAGCTATCTTGCAAAATCATTGAATGAGTGTTACAATGGAAATATGAAAAAGAATCTCGGTCAATCCATCAAAGATGGGTGGTATAGAATAAAAAACAATCCCTCATTTACATTAAAAGAGCAATTGGGTTTTGCCAGTGGTTCTTTTGGTAACTGCATGGGACAGGACATGATCGGCACCTTCTTCATGTTCTATATGACGGACTTTATGGGCATCACCTCGCAGATGCTTTTTGTTATCTCTTTGGTAGCAAAGATCGTCAATATTCTGGCTGATCCAATTGCCGGCGGAATTTACGATGCCCCACCCAGAAATGGTCGGAGTAGGGTAAAGCCATTCTTGCTTCTTACACCGTTCCCACTGTCTGTAACCTCGGTACTCTTATTTGTCGTCCCCAATGTGAGTATGACAATGAGAATTATTTGGGTCTTCGTATTCTACCTGATTTTCTGTGTATCGGATGCGTTCTATGATATGGCGCTAATGACAACGTCAGCAAGAATGACGAGTAATCCCAACGACAGAAAGAATTTCTACACGGTAGCATCGTTTGCTTCCACGTTAGGTTCGATGCTTCCCGGTGGTGTCATACCGATGTTTATGAGTCTGTACAAAGACCGCACCACGCAATATTGGATCTACATCGTTTGTGCGCTAATTTTCGGTGTCGTGGGTCTTGCTACGATGATTATGCCCGGACTTACGTTGAAAGAAAAAGTGCAAGTCAGCTTAAAAGAGGCGCCAATAAAAATAAATGCAAAAGCAATTATTCAGAATAGACCGCTTATTACCGCTGTATTTGCGCAGATTCTTGACAGCATCAGGCAGATTTGTTACGGTGCTCTATTGTATTTTTATACGCACACGCTCGGGGCCGCATGGCTTTCTACTGCGGTAGGCGCGGTTAGTTCGGCGTTGAGCTATGTCGGTATTGCGTTAATACCTTTTATCGGAAAAAAACTCGCTCCACGCGATATTATCGCCGGTGGCTACTTTTATACAGCATTCTTTTATATAATACTGCTTACGTTTGGTAGTATCTTTTTGGGAGAGGGCAACGTCGCCGGTAACAAAGGTTTCATTGCGCTCGCCGGTATTTGCATTGCGCTCGGTGGATTCCCCAATGGTGCAATAGGCGCATCCAGAAGGATACAGCTTGCCGACTCGGCAGACTATATGGACTGGAGGATGAGAAAGAAATACGGCGTCGGTACTCGTTCGGAAGGTATGGTCTTTGCCGTCAACTCAATGGCAGGCAGAATTAACGGTTTTTGGAAAGATTTATTATTGCCTTTAGGGCTTACTTTTATCGGATACATCAGCAAGCCGGAAGGAGCAGAAGAGGTTCAGCAATCGTCCGAAACGTTAAGAGGATTGTTCTATTTAGTGGCGATACCCGGCGTTGTGGGGAACCTACTCCCCGGATTGGTGACACTTTTAGATAACTTCCGCGGCAAGCGAAGGGATAGAATACTTGCTGAGCTTATTGAAATGCGAAAAGCTGACGAGGAAGGATCAAGTGAAATCGACACACCGCCATCTGACGATAGCGGATTTGAACAAACACCTACAGAGGCCATCGCATAACGTATGCAGGAAATAATCGACCTGTTTTTGCCGTTGTCCGATAGTAAATACGGCGATTTTACTGTTAAACTTACACCTGGATTAAAACGGGAGAAGGTTATCGGCGTTCGTGTTCCTCAAATACGCCAGATCGCAAAAAAGATTGCCGGAACCACGATAGTTAGTTCTTTTTTATCAGAACTCCCTCATGTCTATTACGAAGAAAACATACTTCATTCTATTCTTATTACGGAATGTAAAAACTTTAATGAATGCGTCAGCCTTATTGAATGCTTCATGCCATATATAGATAACTGGGCGGTCTGTGATATCATAACGCCTAAAGTGTTTAGAAAGAATAAAGAAACGCTCATCTGTAAAATAAAAGAATGGATTTTGTCAGAAGAAACGTATACCTGTAGACTGGGAATAAAGTTTCTGATGAATTTCTTTTTAGATGCTGGATTTAAAGAAGAGTACTTATCGTATCCGTCAAAAATCGACAGGGATGATTATTACGTGAATATGATGATTGCTTGGTTTTATGCGACTGCATTAGCCAAGCAATATAATAGCACCTTGCCATACTTAGTAAATAATATTCTCCCCATTTGGGTCCATAATAAAGCCATACAAAAGGGCGTTGAGAGTTTTAGACTTGATTCACAACAAAAAGAATATATAAAAAGATTAAAACGAGCCAGATAGTTATCTTGGCCGTTTTTTATATTCATTATTATTTCACTTATCTAATACAAAACGATGATAAATATCCATTGCTTCACTTTACAAAAGCATAAAATTTATATATAATATAAATTAGTATATTATAATACGGGAGAGAATGACGTTATGCATTTAAAAAGGTTGGAGGCTTACGGTTTTAAATCGTTCGCCGATAAACTTCAACTGGACTTTACAACGGGCGTTACCTGTATCGTTGGACCGAATGGTTGCGGAAAGAGCAATGTTTGCGACGCGATCAAATGGGTTCTTGGTGAGCAGAACGCTAGGAATATCCGTAGCGGTGGTCAAGGAAAGACCATGCAAGAAGTTATTTTTAAAGGAACCAACAATCGTAAACCAATGGGGTATTGCGAAGTTTCGTTGGTGTTCGATAATTTAGATAGAGCCTACGACGTTGATTTTGATGAACTAATTATCACGAGAAAATTATACAGAAGCGGTGACAGCGAATATTACATCAATAACAAAAAAGCAAAATTAAAAGATATTATCAATTTGTTTAGGGATACCGGTATAGGTAAAGACGGTTACTCCGTTGTCGGACAGGGACAGATTGACGCCATTTTGAGTGCTAAGCCGGAAGACAGAAGACAAATCTTCGAAGAAGCGGCAGGGATATCCAAATATAAATCGGACAGAAAGGAGTCCCTTTCCCGTTTGGAAAAAGCGTTGGTAAACGTTCGTTCGTTGGAAGAACAGATGAGGGTTTTAGAGGATGTAATTAAACCTCTCAGAACGCAAGCGGAAGTTGCCGCAAAAGCACGCTCGCTTAACGAAAGAATAAAGGTGTTGGATATCAACCATTTCCTTTACGTTTCCGATCACAGCGAGGAGCAGAGGAAAAAACTACGCGAAAAATTAACGAGAGAAACGGAAGAACTCGAATCCCTCAATAAGATGCAGGTTGACGTAAACAAGGAGTATACCGAAACTCAAACAGAATTGGAGAGTATCGACGAGGTTTACAAAAGTCTCAATGCCAAAAAAGTTCAACTCAGCGTAGACGAAGCATCCAGAAAAAAAGACGGAGAACACTTCGCTGAGAGATTGGAAAAAGTTAATGCAGATATAGAACGGTTTAACGAAGAGATAAAAAATAAAGAGCATCAACTTGAACTGAACTATGCTTTGGAAAAAGAATGTGTCGAATCCAGCGTTAAAAAGTCAGAGGAGCATTTGCAGTCCAAGGCTGACGAACAAAATGCCATTGAAGAGTACAACGCGTTAAACGAAGCCGTTGCGTTGAAGCAGAACGAAATTAATTTGACGAACCAGGCTCTGCTTTCTACCGCGGATAAAACGGGTGCGATAAACGCCGATATCGCCAAATTATCGGCGCAGAAAATGGCACTGGAAGATAATATTCAACGTAGAGACACGGAGATAGCCGAGCATAAAGAAGAAATAAAGAAATGCGCAAAAGAGCTGTCTACTTTGGAACAAACCATTCAGGATCGTCAACAAGAAATTGATAAGAAACGTTCTGAACAAAAAGAACTTCAGGATAAATTTGATACCATTTCCGAACGTCTGAATGATGCCGAGGATAAATTCAGAGAGAGCTACGGGACGATTGCCAACTTGAAAGGCAGACTGAACATGCTTGAATCCAGCCGCTCCAATTATAGCAATTACGATCGCGCCGTTAAGTTCTTGATGACCAATAACGACCCGGCGGTTAAGAGAAGTATTTGTGGCGTACTGGGTAATATTTTAAAAGTTATTTCGCCGAAGTTTGCTACCGCGATTGATATCGCCCTCGGAAACAACATTAACAATATCGTAACGGAAACCGCAGCTGATTCTGCATTTTTGATATCTAAATTAAAGGAAACGGGAGCCGGAAGAGCGACGTTCCTGCCTTTGGATATGATGCGTCCGCATCCGCTTGAAGCGATTTATGAATCGGCACTTGATGAAGACGGTTGCTATGGTTTAGCGATTGACCTAGTTCGTTTTGATGAAAAATACCGTCCTGCAATTGAAAATATGCTCGGTAGGGTTGTCGTTGCAGAGGACCTTGATAGTGCCATTCGTATTGCCAAAAAATATCGTAACGGTTTCAGGATCGTCACACTCGATGGTGAAAACGTAGCCGTTTCCGGTGCCATGACCGGTGGTGCCAAAGGCGCCGCGGAATCTCATATTCTCAGCCTGGAAAATGACATTGCCGAAGTGACTAAATTGTTGAAGGCGAAAGTAAGAGAATACGAAGCTCTTTCAAAGGATATCGAAGAGACCAAAAAGCAAAAACAGGAATTGACGACGGCTATATCCGTTATCGGTAACATTATTATCAAAATTCGTGCCGATAAAGAATCAGCCGAGCAGCAGAGATTATATCTAACGCAAACAAAGGCTCGTCATGAATTTGAGATCGAGAGATTGATTTCACAGAATAACGCTGATAAGCAAGCCGTTATTGAAAAGAATGCTCAAATACTTGTTCAAAGCAAGGAAACGGACACGCAGGCACAGAAAAGATACGGTAGTACGGATACGCTGACGGCACTTGCTGACGAACTATCCGAATTAAAGCGTCGTCTTGCGGCGGCAGACGAGCGTCGTACGACTCTTCTGAATAAGACCAAACAGATTGAACTGGAGCTGAACGAGCTGAAAGCATCCTTGCAGGTAGCCCAAAAGAATATCGATCGTTTGCAGAACGAGATTACTGAAGCGAAGAGGTTCTTGGAGGAAGGAACGGCAGAAAAAGAGATGATTCTTTCTGAAATCCAAAACATTGCTTCGCAAGCGGGAGAGAGTGAAGAACTGAAGAAGGTTATTCAGGAAATCAATGAGCTTGACACTAAAAAGTTCGATCTCAACAGATTGTTGGAAAAGAAACATAAAGAATCTCAAGAACTCGCCGATAAGATTTCCATTGTGTCCGACAGAAAGGCCAGAACGGAAACTCAGCTTGAGAACATCGATATTGAGATCGCCACTCTTCAGGAGAACATCAAAGAAAGCTATCAGCTCACCGTTGAAGAAGCAACGACCTATCGTTTAGAAGAGTATAACGACGTTTCCGGTACGTCGGAAAACAAAATCTTGAAGAGAGAACTTATTGCGCTTGGACCTATCAATGCTACGGCGGAAGAAAGTTTAACTCGTCATCAGCAGGATTATGACGATATTAAGATACATTACGATGATATCGTCAAGGCAAAAGCCATGCTTGAAGACAGTATCAACGACCTAACGCAGAAGATGGAAAGCATCTTTACCGAGAGCTTTGATAAGATAAAGAACAATTTCGCCGAGATATTCAATTTGCTGTTTGACGGCGGTAAAGGAAGATTGGAGCTGGATATCATGCCTGGACAAAGCGTTTTGGATGCAGGTATTATCATCGAGGCAGAACCGCCCGGGAAAAAGCTTCAGAACATCAACTTGTTGTCAGGTGGCGAACGTGCTTTGACTGCTATAGCGATTATTTTTGCTATCATAAAACTTCATCCGATGCCGTTCTGCGTTTTGGACGAGGTCGATGCGCCTTTGGATGATAGCAATGCCGCGATTTATGCAAGATTTTTACAGAAATACAGTAAAAATACACAGTTTATAATCATAAGCCACCGTAAACCGACGATGGAGCTTGCCGATGAATTGTACGGCATTACGATGCAAGAACAGGGCGTTTCGAAACATCTTTCCATTAAACTGAGCGACGCTTTGAAGATGGCACACAAAGGGGAGAGTTAATATGGGTTTTTTCGCGAAAATAAGAGATGGCTTAAAAAAGACCAAAGATAATATTGCAAAAAAACTTTTTGAGGTTTTCAAAGCCAAAGAGTTAAATGATGAGTTCTATGAGGAATTGGAGATGGCTTTGATCGCCGCAGACATGGGCGTGACGGCAACGGATCAGATTATTACCGAATTAAAAGAAGAGATATTCAGAAAAAAAATTACCGTTCCGGATGATGCGCGCGAATTGCTGCGACAAATCCTAATTGATTCTATTGATTACGAGGTGCCGGAATACAATTATCCGCTCCTTATTTTAGTCGCTGGAGTCAACGGCGTAGGTAAAACGACCGCCATCGGGAAACTTGCTAATTTGTTCAAGTCGCAAGGTAAAAGCGTTATCGTTGCCGCTGCAGACACTTTCAGAGCGGCAGCCAGCGAACAACTGGAAGTTTGGGCGGATAGAGCCGGTGTAAGAATAATAAAACACGAAGATGGCAGCGATCCGGCGGCAGTGGTTTTTGATGCCATTGCCTCTGCAAAAGCAAAAGGAACAGACGTTATTTTGGTGGATACGGCGGGCAGACTGCATAACAAAAAGAACTTAATGAACGAGCTTTCCAAAATCAACCGTGTTATCGATAGGGAACTGCCTAATGCCGATAGGAGAAACTATATCGTTTTGGATGCGACTACTGGACAGAATGCCGTAAGCCAGGTAGAAGTTTTTGACGAGGCGATTGATATAGACGGAATCATCTTGACAAAACTGGATGGAACGGCAAAAGGCGGCGTTGTTATGGCAATAAGCGCCGAATATGAAATGCCTGTCGTCTATATAGGAGTCGGTGAAAAAATCGATGATTTGTTGCCATTTAATGCGACCGATTTTGTAAACGCTATTCTGTAGGTATATTTATGAATAACTATGGAAGCCACCGGTAATGCGGTGGCTTTTTTCGTATAAGTCTAATTTAGAGGGTTATACTTTGAGTATGACCAGAATATACAGAGAATTATGTGAGAATGCGCTGTTAGCAAACGGACAATATGACGTCAAAAAGGAAAGAAAACATTTTGGCAAAATAGAAGTAACGTATTCGGAAGGGAAGGATAATCATAGCTATATCACTATTGCCACCAGGGAAGAACTATTTTGCAATCCGGAAGCGAAGGAGAGAATATCTTTAGAGATAAAGAAAGCACTAACTTACTACCTTAATAAAATGAATATTTCCGAACAATCGAGGATTTTTATTGCTTGTTTGGGTAATGAAAAAATAACTGCGGATAGTCTGGGCGGGAAGGTGGCAGACCGTCTTATTGTAACCATGCATTTAAATAATCAAGACGGATTGTTTAATAAGTCGGGGAAATACGGGCAGTTATGCGCAGTCAAATGCGGAGTAAGCGGAACGACGGGAATAGAAAGCTTTGACGTAATCTATGGGCTAATTCGTCAAGTTAAACCGGATATCGTAATAGCAATCGATACTCTTGCGTGTAGCTCAATTTTGAGGCTTGGACGTACAGTGCAGTTTTCCGACGGAGGAATTGAACCCGGCGGAGGAGTCGGTAACGCAAAAAGATGCTTAAACTATGATAGTCTGAAAGTCCCTGTGCTGGCGATTGGAGTTCCGCTTGTTATTTATGCAACAAGAATAATATCCGAGTATTCGGACGGGAAAATAAAAGATGTTTCCGATATTAGTGATTTGGTGGTAGCCGCAAAAGAAATTGATTATATTTGCGCCGACTATGCCGACGTGATCGCAGATGCAATAAATCGTACCATCCACAGTGGTATATATTACTAGTTTGGTAACCGTATAGAATCAATAAGGTCGCCCAATATATCTTTTAGATAAAGCATATCGTCGTCGAATAGGAGATAGCATCTTTTATTGTCCTTCGGTAGAGTAATGCTACCGGGGTTGGCGATGATTATATCGTTTTTCTTTTCAATAAAAGCTGTATGGAAATGTCCATAGATGAGTGCATTACAGTTTCTAGGGACGTTGTCTTTATTGTAGACGTGACCGTGGGTTAAAAATACTGTGGTATTACCCAAAGGAATATAGACGCTATCTGTGAAATAAAAATCTGAAATCATCTGGTCGACTTCGCTGTCACAATTGCCTTTAATTACAATTAGTTTTTCTACGATGGAATTGAGATATTTCGATACGTTTTGCGGGTCGTATTGATCGGGAATGGGATTGCGCGGACCGTGATTATAAATATCTCCTAAGAGAATAAGTTTATCTGCTTTCTCTGTCTTAAAAATATGATCCAGTATCTGTATGGTTTCATAAGAACCATGTATATCGCTTGCAATAATTATTTTCATATTTCAATCCTTATTGTTTAAAATGATTATACATAATAATAATTGGATAGTCAAGAAAGAACAATGTTTATAGAAGTCTTTAGTTTATTTGCAACATTGTGGGAGCGGAAAGGCCGTTTATTAAAATGAAAAAATCGCGACGGACAGGTACATATCGTCGCGATAACCAGTGGAGCGAGTGAAGGGAATCGAACCCTCCTCTCAAGCTTGGGAAGCTCGCATTCTACCAATGAACTACACTCGCATGAATAATCTTATAATACCATTAATAGAATTAAATAGCAAGCAAAATCCGGTATTTGTAAAGAAGGAAAATGTTTTTATGAAAAAAATGAATAATATCATTGACAGAAGGAAGAATAATATAGTAAAATAAATTAAAAGTTTTTTACATGATCCCCAATTTTAGGCAATAGATTATCATAGCACGTTTTTTATAATTTCATATTTCAGGTAATAGTATTTTAGGAGGAAATCATTATATGGATTATTTCCATTATTCTCGAGAGGATTTGTTGAAAATGAAAATATCCGAACTCAGAAAACTGGGAACGGAATTCGGATTAAACAGTCCGACTTCCATGAAAAAAGAAGATCTGATCGAGACCATACTTTCTCTGACGGAGAATAAAACAGTTGATGAGATATCAAGAGGATTAAAAAAAGAAGTCCAGAAGAAAAAAATAGGCAGGCCGCAGGGGGAGAAACAACAGAGCGGCTCCCCGAGGCTGGTTTTCAGTGATAGCGATGACGGAAAACCGGAACACGATAACGACGCCTATACTGTTATGAATATCCCGATGTCGGGACTAATTAACGAACCGAAACCTTCGTTCATTCCTCATAGCAGGAAAGAGACGCCTGCGCCGGCTCCTCGTCCCAATCCGCCGCAATCGACTCCGACCGTGACTGAAAAACCGACGCGCCAAGCAGGAAGAAAAACACAAGAAGAGGGTGAGACGGAAAAAATTGATCCGGAGAATACGGAAATAAAAGAGGGTGTGTTAGAGATATTGCCGGATGGATATGGCTTTTTGCGTGCGCATAATTACGAGGCAGGAGAGGGCGATGCCTATATTTCCGCTCAAAAAATTAAAGCATGGGGACTACGTAAAGGCGATTGGATAAAAGCTGAAGCGCAGAAAAATAACGAGAATCGTCCGCGCGTATTCAACATCCTTACGGTAAACAACCGTTCGTTTGAGAGCTTATCCAGAAGAAAGAACTTTGATAATCTGACGCCCATATATCCCAACGAGCGTTTCAGACTGGAAATACCCAACACGATGAATGATTTTGCCATTCGTTGTATTGACATGATAGCACCTATAGGAAAAGGGCAGCGCGCCATGATTGTTTCTCCGCCGAAAGCAGGTAAAACGACGTTTTTAAAGAAAGTCGCGCGTAGCATATCCGTTAACTATCCCGACGTTCACCTGATTGTTTTGTTGATTGACGAGCGTCCGGAAGAGGTCACGGACATGAAGAGATGTATTGACGGAGAGGTCGTTTTTTCCACCTTTGACGAGATGCCTGAGCATCACACAAAAGCGGCGGAAATGGTTTTGGAGAGGGCAAAAAGATTGGTTGAGCACGGCGAGGACGTCGTTATCCTTATGGATAGTTTGACCAGGCTTGCCCGTGCGTATAACTTAACCATAGCTCCGACAGGAAGAACTCTTTCCGGCGGTATTGATCCAGGTGCATTGCATAGCCCCAAACGTTTCTTTGGAGCTGCAAGAAATATCGAATTCGGCGGTAGCCTTACCATTATCGCAACCGCACTTGTCGATACCGGCAGCCGCATGGACGACGTTATTTACGAAGAGTTTAAGGGAACCGGTAATATGGAAATTCACCTCGATAGAAGACTCAGTGAAAAGAGAATATTTCCGGCGATCGATTTATATAAGAGTAGCACCCGTATGGAGGAGTTATTGCTTGATCAAAACGAGCTGCAAGGCGTATGGGCAATGCGTAAATTACTGGGACAAGGAGATAGTTCTGACGCAACGGAGAATTTGCTGAACATGATCGTAAAAACAAAAACGAACAGAGAGTTTTTGGAACAGGTCAATTTGCAGGTTATGGCATTGCAGAAGAGAGGGTACGATATTAAATAGTTTTATTAAACAAGACCGAATAAAGAAGCAGAAGGAAGTAATATAGCCTTCTGCTTCTATCGTTTTTTAGTGTTAAAACAATTGACAAAAGAATAAAATGGATGTAAAATACTAACCGATATCTGGGTATGGCGCAGTTTGGTAGCGCGCTTGAATGGGGTTCAAGAGGCCGGAAGTTCAAATCTTCTTACCCAGACCATAAACACTCGTATTACGAGTGTTTTTTCTTTTTACTTTCTCTTTTTTCATGTATAGAACACAATAATGAAACGCATCCGAAAACAAACGTCGTCAGTGCAAAGGCAAAATACCACGTTCTGTATATATTAAAAATACCATACATAAAAAAAGTCAACGAACCTAAATAATAATATTTAATATGCTCACTCGAAAATGTTTCGGAAAAAGTCTTTTTCCATGATAATCTTTTTTTGTTCTTTGAATCGATAGGATCGGGCATGGCATTATGCTTTATGAGGATTTTTCGTATTCTTTTAGAAGGGATAAAAATGATATCGAGTGGCAATACGTTCGTCAGCATAATAACGTCTCTGCTTGGCGCTCGTCCCAGAATATATATTTTGCTGTCAGGGGATTTCTCCCGGTAAATTATGCTGATGTCTTCACGTGAGGTAGAGGAGAATTTATAATTAAAAATAATTCGGACAGATTCCCTGTTTTTAATATACCGAATTGAGTTACCGGATATAACAGGAGAATAGCATTTGGGGATGATCGATAAAAAGTACTGCGCCTGTTTTTCCGTTCCCCAAATGGAAAAAATATTTTCCATTTCCCGGTAAGAAATGTTTTTCGTTACGTTATATCTTTGTGTAAGATAGAGAAAGACAGAGCGTATTAATACCCAGGCGAGATACCCGATAAACATTCCCACAATGAATACTTTTGTTATAAAATAAAACATAAAAGAAAAGAATAGGATTCCGAGTCCATTTATGAATAATTTATCAAATGTTTTCATAATCGTAGTATTCTCGTAATCGTCACAAAATAAACTGTCGGAAACAGTTGTTTACATTTAAAAAAAGAAGTATAATAATAACATGAAAACTATTTTTTTCGGCGGTGCCTTCGATCCTTTTCACGAGCAACACAGGACGATGATTATCGGAGCCAAAAAAGAACTGAATGCGGATAGGGTGATAGTGTATCCAAGTTTTCTTCCGCCGCATAAAGCCGATTTATACAGCTCTTTTGAAATCAGGATGCAGATGACTTTGGCAGGGACAAAGGGGATTCCTGATGTTTTTATCGACACAATAGAAAGGGATAGGGACGTTGTTAATTATTCTTATGAGGTTATTCCGCTACTGAAAAAGAAATACCCATCCGATGAATACTATTTCTTGATTGGCGGGGACAGTATGGTCCACTTCGGACACTGGGTACGTCCCGATATCATCGCAAAGGAAATCACGATTGCCGTTGTAAATAGGCAGGGAGTGCCGGGGCTGGAAGATGCCATAGAAAGAGCGCGACTGGAATATGGGGCAAAAGTAATTCTTTTGGAGACACAGGGGGAAAACGTTTCCAGTTCGGCGATAAAAGCTCGCGCAGAACTTGGGCTGGAACAAAAAGATATTTGTCCGGACGTGCGGAAAATTGTTGTCGATAATAATTTATATCGTATCTTTTCAGAAATTGTTGAGAAGGCAAGGACGGATATGCCGAAAAAAACCTTTGACCATGTATGCAGGACAGTGATGTATGCAATAAAAGTAAATACAAAGCTGAATTTGCCGTACAAAGAGGTTTTTCTTTCTTGTCTATTACATGATTGTGCCAAGCATGAAAAAGCAGAAATGGAGGGCGTTCCTGCACCTGTTGTTCATCAATACACGGGTGCGGAAAAAGCCAAGGCGTACTATGGAATTAACGACGAGAATATTCTGTCGGCAATTCGATATCATACGACAGGGAAACCGGATATGACTACTTTGGAAAAACTGGTGTTTTGTGCGGATATGTTAGAAGAAGGACGCGATTATCCCGGTGTCGACTATTTAAGGCAGACAATAGAAAGTGACTTTGAAAAAGGATTTCGTGAATGCGTCAGATGCAGTTTAAATCACTTGATTGAAAATAAAAAACCGTTTGACCCATTGACGAAATCTTGTGCTTCATACTATACTATAATATAATGAACGTGGAGGAACCCATGACGACAGAAGAACTAAAGAACGTGCTATCAAATTGCATTAAAGAGAAAAAAGTAGAATCCGTAGAAGAAATCTACGTGGGAGATAAAACCGTTCTTGCCGATTATTTTATTATTGCAACCGTAAGGAATGGTTTACAGGTGCGTATGTTATCAGAATTTCTGGAAGAATGCGCGGAAAAAAACAATCTTGTTGTGGAACATAAAGACGGAGCGCACGTTACCGGTTGGATCGTTATGGATTTCGGTGGCGTTATGGTCCATATTTTTACAATTGACAAAAAAGAGTATTATTCTTTAGATAAATTTTGGAAGAATAAAGAGAAGCAATGATAGGATTATTAGCAAGATTATTTATAAAAAATCATAATAACTATTCTGATCCCGCCGTACGTCGAAAGTACGGCTTTTTAACAGGTTTTGTCGGAATAATATTTAACGTGATTATTTGCATGGGAAAAATCGTAGTCGGCATACTCTCGTCGTCAGTTTCCGTTATAGCCGATGGTGTCAATAACCTTTCGGACGCAGGGAGTTCGGTAATCACAGTGGTCGGATTTAAGATAGCCAGTAAACCGGTTGATGAAAAACATCCTTATGGACACGGAAGAATGGAATACGTCGCAGCGCTGCTTGTATCCCTTCTGATTGTTGTTGTGGGTGCAGAATTGGCGATATCATCTATAAAGAAAATAATACAGCCGCAGAACGTTTTTGTGACAGAAGCGACGTTGGTTATTCTTTCCGTTTCCGTTTTAATTAAGTTATACATGTTTATCTATAACTACTTGTGGGGTAAAAAACTATCGTCTTCCGTTCTTAAAACAACGGCATACGACAGTATCGGTGATGCGGTCAGTACTTTTGTCGTTTTGGTTTGCGCTATTGTTTCCTATTTTATATCTATTCCCGTCCTGGATGGATGCGCCGGCGCAGCTGTTGCGCTTTTCATTATCATCACAGGAGGGCGTTCTGTTTGGGATATTATTTCCGAACTATTGGGGAAACCACCGCAAAAAGATTTTTTGGAAGCCATTGAAAGTTTTATTAAAAATTTCGATTATGTTATGGGCGTGCATGATATTATCGTCCATGACTACGGACAGGGTAAAAAGATGGTCAGTCTGCATGTTGAAATTTCAGCGGAGACGGACCTACTTACGGCACACGACTATATTGACGAAATAGAAAACAAAATGGAAAAAGAATTCGGTTGTCAAGTTATTATTCATGCCGATCCCGTTTTGCAGGATCCGGAAAGTAATAATTTAAGAAAAGAGGTATTAAAGATTGTGAAAGGCATTTCTTACGATCTATCCATTCATGATTTTCAAGTGCATACGGATGGCGACAAGAAGGCCATATCGTTTGACGTTTTAGCACCATTTGCGGTTAAAGAAACGGAAGAGGAATTGAATTATTTAATCGTAGAGAAACTTCATAATCTGTTGCCGAATTATGAAATCAACATCCACGTTGACAGACCTTTCGTGTAAAAATTATTATTGAGGCGTAAACTGTAGCAGCAATAAAAGCAACGGTATTGTCACCATACAAAGAATGGTCGACAGTAAAACGGCGTTTGCTGCTGATTTTTGACCGTTGCCGGCGATTTCGGATAAGCTTAAAATCACGTTTGCCGATGGACAGCAAAACAGAATAAACATTGTCGCTTTCATCGTGTAGGAGATGGGAAGCCAGTTTACGCATAAAAAAGCAAGGATGGGTAGGATGACCAATTTAAGCGAAGCAGACAGATAAGCGGTTGGCTCGGTAAAAAGTTTAATCGGGGTTTCCGTTGCAAAACGCATTCCAACGATGATCATGCATAAAGGCGTAGTAAATTTAGCTAAAATCATAACGGGATTGGCTAATACCGTAGGTAGCGTTGTTTTTGTAAAGAACAGTGGTAAAGCGATCAGTAGACTGATAAAAGGCGGATTGAGTATCATTTTTTTAGGATGCACGAACCTTTTGTCTCCGGTCAGGAAGTAGGCACCTATAGTCCAAACAAGCAGATTGAAACTGATGATAAACATTGATGCATAGGCGAGTGCCTCCGGGTGATCTGGGAGTAATGCCTCCAAAAGGGGAGTCCCGAAGAATCCGACGTTTCCGAAAACAGGGGCGACTTTAGCCACACGATATTTTGCATCGTCTGATTTTTTCAAAAAAACAAAATGAAGAATAATGACGGCTGCTACTTGCAAAACGGTACTCAGTGCCAAGAAAAGAAGCATTTGGATGAATAGTTCTTTAGAGCAGAGTACTTGCTGCATGCAGTAGATCATTAAGCATGGTTGGCAAACGTATAGTAATAATTTGGAAAAAGCCGGGATTGCTTCTTCCTTTACGAATTTTGTTTTAATAAACAGATACCCCGGAATACCGTAGGCGAGCATAATCGCTACGTTCAGGGCCACGGACGCAAATTGCATATATATTATATTATATTATATCAAACAAAACTAGGATACGCAATTTAATTCTAAAAAAATTGCCCTCGCGGTTGAACCTATGCGAGGGCGTTTAAATTCATGTGTTTTTAAAACTATTTGTGAATCTTAATAACTCCTTTCTTAAAAAGAATAAATAACACCACGGCAGAAACAACAAGCAGACATCCGACGGCAATCAAAAGGTATATCCACCAAGGATAGGTAGCAACCTCGATATCGGTAAATTGGTGGTACATAATACTATTTCCGTTGTCACGAATCATAATAACGCTACCACCGGATAAATCCTCGTTCCAATAGCATCCGCTACCTGTCTTTAAACCGTATGCCATGGTTACGCCTTGATATTCTATAATAAAACTATTTATATGATCGTGTCCGGCGACAATCAAATCGGTAGAAATATAGTCGGTGCTATCATCGTCGTCGAAATCCAAAATCGCGTCAAAGACGTGGTCGTCGTATGGGGCGGAAGCAATAGTTTCTCTTCGACCGCCGGTGGAGTTTTCGTATCCATTATTCCATATGGATTTGTCGGCATAATCTCTTAATAGATCGTTATTTATTACGTCGTTATTATAGTTTTCTATATCAAACATATCAACGTCCGATTTATAGGCGGCATAGAAGGCAACGTTATAGGCATAAATAGGAATATGCATAAACATTGCAGACTTGACTTCGCCGTTCGATCCGTACGGTTGAACGTTCTTTATCGCCCATTTATACCATTCTATCTGCGTGGGTGAAATCATGGCGTAATTTCTGTCATTGACAGGTAACATATCCTCGTATTCGGGATCCTCGGAATAGTCATAATTGTTGCCGCTGTTTACGAAAACAAGAGATTTAACGACGTGGAATTTCCGTTCCGATTGATCTCTTTCTACGACGTTAATGATATAGTTTCCCCACGCGACAGATGAACTCTCTACCGTGGACAAATTATCCGGTCCCGATTTAAACAGACAGTTTTTAAATGAGTTTTCATATAAATACGCTTGCTGTCCGGTTTTAAGTTCGCCCTCATCGTTGTCGTGATTGCCGAAAACAGGCGCCCACGGGATGCCGTAGCGATCCAATAAAGAACCGACGTAAAGAATGGATTTTTTCGTACCGTATCCTTGGTCTCCCGTTACCGTTATGAGATCCGGTTTAACTTTCTTTACCAGTTCGTCAATGGTTTTATCGGCTCTTCTGACAAACTCCGCGCTGAAGTCGATTTCACCATCCCCGAGTTGGATATCGGTTAGATTAAGAACAATGAAATCTTTGTTCGGTTCTTTTTCAATACACATAATATAATCTTTGTCAGTAACAAAACCTTCATCGGTCAATTCAATTGTATACGAATCATTCGGTTGCCAGGTCGCTGTTTCAACGGAAGGGATTGACTCGACGTTATTTGTGCAAGAAGCTAAGACTAAGATGGAAAGAATGATGATAAATATTGCTAAAAAAATTTTTCTTTTCATTAAGACCTCCACGTATTGTAGTGTATCATATATCGATCAAAAAGGTCAATATCAATTTGTCATATAATTTAGAATCATTACCCATAAGGGTTGACAAAAAAAGAGTTATATGACATAATATTTGGTAGCTACGGCAACAAAAGTGAGGACACAATGAATTTCTTTAAACAGATTCGAAAAAATGTCTTGTTTTCAAACATGACTGACAAAGAGATAGAAGATATCTTTGAATGTCTCTCGGCGCATATCGTAAAACCGTCCGCCAGAGATATTATACTCCGTCCTGACGACGAGATGTCTGAGATCTGTGTCATTCTTGACGGAAATTTAGTTGAATTCACTGTTGGACTGAATGGCGTAAGAAAAGTTATCAGCTCGAAAATCGACGGGGATATGTTCGGACTCCCTTATTGTTTTTCCGAATCCAAAAAGTCGGTTTCGTTTATTACCGCAGCGACGGATGCTACGTTACTATGTATTTCGACAGAAAGTATTTTTGTTTTAAACGAAAAACCGCTTGAGTGTCAAAAGAAGTTTCTTTCTAATCTTGTTGCGTGCCTATGCGGCAACATTTTGGAATTGCAACAAAACAAAGATTTTATGTCAATACACGGAATGCGGAAAAAAATTGCATCCTTTATTTACGAAAAGTATATTGAACAGGGGACGCTCAGTGTTCGGCTCGGTGTTGACAGAAACGGAATGGCAAAGTATCTCAACTGTAGCCGTCCGAGTATGAGTAGAGAAATGATCGGAATGCGTGATGAAGGTATTTTCGATTTCAGAAAGGATTTGATTCAAATTAAGGATCCCGAGCGATTGCGTAAAATCGCCCAAGAATAGTTTAATCTTTTTGGGCGCTTTCTCTATGATAGAACGGGTATTATCTTTACAGACATTTATTCATGAACATACTAAAACAAATTAAGCATAACAGAGCCCTTATTGGAGGATATAGTCCGGATTTTTGTCATGAAAAATTATTGCAAAAATATCCGATTTATTCTTACAAAGATTATCCGCGCGAAGAATTCAGAACGCTGATTAAGCAAAAATTTATTGAGATACTAGGCGATATGCCTGAAGCGTTCAATCCCATTTGCAGAGAAGAAAGCCGAGAAGATAAAGGAAACTATATTCAAATAAGGCTGATTATAGAGACGGAAAAGGACTGTTTTTGTCCATGCCTGTTACTTTTGCCCAAAGGCATAAAAAAACCGCCTGTAGTGATATGTTTGCAAGGACATAGTAACGGCATGATGATCTCCGTTGGTCAATACTATTCCTTAAAGGACAAAAAGGCTTTTTGGGGCGATCGGGATTTTGGTTTGCATGCTGTTAAACATGGGTATGCCGCTATGCTTGTTGAACAACGGGGTTTTGGTGAGAGACGCAGTAAAATGCATTTAAAAGGCACCGTTACTTGTAGCTTTTTGGCTTACAACGCCCTTCTTGTGGGTAGGACCCTTATTGGCGAGCGTGTTTGGGATGTTAGCCGAGTCATAGACGTTTTGGAAAAGAGAGATGACGTAGACGGCACACAAATCGGGATCATGGGGAATTCCGGCGGCGGAACGGCGTCCTTTTATGCAGCCTGTTTTGATGAGAGGATAAAAATAACAATGCCAAGTTGCGCGATATGTACCTATGGGGAGTCCATAGGTGCCATGTATCATTGCGCGTGTAATTACTTGCCCTGTGCGGGAAAATATTTTGATATGGGTGAATTGTCCGTATTGATTTACCCTAGACCGATTATTGTTGTTTCCGGAGATAAGGATCCGATATTTCCGATTTCAGGCGCCCGGAAGTGCTTTTCGATTATGAAAGAGATATACGGTGAGCAAAAGGAAAACCTGGTTCATTTTATCGGAAAAGGCGGACACAGATTTTATGCCGACGCGTGGAATGAGTTTGATAGATATATGAAGTAAGGGAACTTTGTTCCGGTTATTTCTTTGTTTATGATAAATAAAAAAAGGAGTTGCTCGATTATCAACGTAGTAGATAATCATTGCATTGGACACAGATGCTAAAACTAATCGACATCAAGAAGACATATGGCGAAAACGAAAACACCGTTCATGCATTAAAGGGCATTACGTTAGAGTTTGAAACCAAAGGGATCGTCTCTATTTGTGGACAAAGCGGTTGCGGAAAAACAACTCTTTTGAACATCATAGGCGGTCTGGATCGGTATTCATCTGGGGATATAATAATTAACGGGACCTCAACTAAAGAATTTGATAGTGGAGATTGGGATAGCTACAGAAATCATAACGTAGGTTTTGTTTTCCAAAACTATTATCTCATTCCGCAGTTGACTGTCCTTGAAAACGTCATGATCGCCATGAATATCTCCGGTGTCAAGCGTGAGGAGCAACAAAGAAAAGCCATAGAGGCATTGAATAAAGTCGGGTTAGGAAATCAGCTGAAAAAGAAACCACAACATCTATCCGGCGGTCAGGCACAGCGAGTTGCTATTGCGCGGGCAATCTGTAACAATCCGTCTATTATCCTGGCGGACGAGCCGACAGGTGCTTTGGATAGTGAAAACTCCGTTCAAATTCTGGAATTATTAAAAGAGCTTTCTCAAGAATCATTGGTCATTATCGTTACCCATAATAACGAGCTTGCGCAGGCGTACAGTAATAGAATCATTCGTATGCAGGATGGTGAAATTATTTCAGATGAAGTTCTTCAGGAGATAGTGTCCGAGGAGAAGTTGGAAACGGAACAAAAGCCCGAAAACAATAAAAAATGCGGTAGAAAAAAACAAAGAACAAATATAAGCGTCGGCGCATCGTTTTTGATAAGTTTAAAGAATCTATATTATAAAAAGGGTAGAACACTTATTACCGCGCTTGCAGGGTGTATCGGTGTAATTGCTATTTCCGTAATACTTGCTTTTAACGCGGGTTTTTCGTCTTATGCGCTTTCTTTCCAGAAGAGTCAGCTATCAAAGTATCCGCTATACGTTAAGAAGTCACAATCCTCACTGAGTGATATTGGGGATATCGTAGCCAAAATGGATGGAAGTAATTATGCCACCTTGGACACATCAACTATTTTGGAAATATTAACGGACGAGTCAGCTTCAAGAGATTCGTATTCAGATGAACAAAAAGTGTTTATTCAAAAATTAATTACCGGGCTTGTAGCTAACTTTGATGAATTGGGGAAAGAAAACGATACGACGGAATTAAAAAAATATATTGATCGGCACAAAACTGAATTGGACGAGATTTGTGCAATCAAATACGATTATGACATGGTACTGAACGTGTATAAAAGGAAATCGGGAAAGTACGTGATGCTCAGCCCATTTTCGGAAAGGGTTATTGACAGTTTAACGTCGCAGGAAATAAATCTACTCAGCAAATTGTTGTTCGGCTCCACTCTACGCGATAAAGAAAAGAACGATATCGTTAACGCGCTTGGACAAGTATCCTTTTGGGATTCTTTGATAGAAGATGAGGGTATCCTTTCCTCGCAATATGATTTATTGCAAGGCAGATGGCCGTCTGCCGAACAGGAACAAGATGGCGTGTATGAAATCGTACTTGTCGTAGATAAGTATAACCAAATAACCGATGCCGCTCTCTATGCTTTGGGCGAGATAGAAATCATGGATTTAGTCAGTGGCATATTGCATAATTCCGGTGAGACAATAGAAAAAATGATGGCGAAAATGACAAACGGTGATTTCGATCCCGATGGCATTGCTGCTTTTTTTGCCTCGTATAAGGATATCAAAACGGAGTATAATTTTTCCGATTTTATTTATGATGATTGTGGAAAAGAATACTATCTTTTGGCAGACACTGATTATTATGAAAAGAATGAAGAAGGGAAATTCGTCAATATTTCGGAGGACAATGAAAAAGTCACAACCGTTATCGAGTCGCAGGGTGTGTCCCTACGTATCTCCGGTATTGTCAGGCAAAAAGAAGAAGTCTCCAGCGGATGCATAAACGGTATTATCGGTTATCCGCAGAGCTTGTCTAAATACATTATTCAGAAGATCACCTCCTCGGAGATGGTGCAACAACAGATAGCGGCTTATAATGATTACATCGCTTTGACCCAAACGGAAGAATACCAGGAATATAAAGAGCTGTCTTCGGCTATAAGTAGCCGCTCGAGAAATATCGAGACTGAACCACTAACGATGCAAGAAAGTATGTTGCTTGCTAAATGCAGTGCATATGGCATAGAAAGCGTTATCGCGGATCAAGATAAGCTTGGTTTAGTTGATTACGAGGCTTTATTGAGTAATCTAGGAGTAAAACAGTTAGACGTTCCGGAAACGATTTATTTTTATCCCTATTCCATTGAGGCATCGGAAAAAATAGTTCAATTCTTGGATAAATACAACCAGGAAATGGAACAACTGTACAAATCGGGCGAGTCAAATAAAGATAACAGTGTCGAATACGTAAATGAATTAAAGGATATCATGGATAGCTTAAACGGAATGATCAATACAATAACCTTTATTTTAATTGCCGTTACTTGTCTGTCTGTTGTCGTTTCTGCAATCATGGTTGCGATTATTATGTATATCTCCGTTCAGGACAGGACGAAAGAAATAGGAATTTTGCGGAGTATGGGTGCGAGAAAGATTGATATTATGAATATTTTCAATTCAGAAACCGTTTTACTCGGATTATTCTCCGGATTGATAGGTATTTTTGTTGGGTATCTATTGACATATCCATTGAATGGTTTATTGATGAAAAAATTATTTATAGCTAATTTATTAACACCGCTGTGGTGGCATTCGCTTATTTTATTGGCTGCGTCTGTGGTTATTACTTGCATTTCCGGTTTAGTCCCGGCAATAATCGCAGCTAAAAGGGATCCGGTAAAATCACTGCGGACAGAATAGAGTTAAAATGAGAGGTAAAATATAATGGCAAAAAGAGTAAAAATTTCTTTTCTCGGTGGCGTTGGCGAAATCGGGAAAAATATGACCTGCATTGAACATGGCGAAGATATCATTATTGTCGATGCCGGTTTGACCTTCCCGGACAATGAAGAGACGCCCGGTATAGAGTACGTTATACCGGATTACACCTATTTATTGAATAACAAAAGTAAAATCCGTGGTATTTTTATTACCCACGGACACGAAGACCATATCGGCGCACTACCTTTCTTATTGAAAGATCTGGACGTTCCGGTGTACGCAAGTCCGCTTGCGCTTGGTATTTTGGAAAGTAAGTTAAAAGAATTTAAGGTAGAAAAATATACACTCTATCCGGTGGAAGACAGGGATGTTATTCCGGCGGGAAAAATGTCGGTAGAGTTTATTCGCGTTACACACTCGATCGCGGGTAGCTATGCGTTGGCGATATGGACACCCAAAGGGACTATCTTCATGACGGGTGATTTTAAAATCGACCATACTCCCATTGATGGTAAACATACTGATTTAACCAGAATTGCCGAGATAGGAGAGCAGGGCGTACTTCTACTTATGGCAGATTCTACAAACGTAGAAAAGCCGGGATATAGCATGAGCGAAAGCAATGTTTTTAAGGCGTTGGATGCACAGTTCGTTCTGAATAAAGATAAAAGAATCATTGTCGCTACTTTTGCCAGCAATATTCATCGCGTGCAACAGATCATCAATTGTGCCGTATTGCACGACAGAAAAGTAGCTTTGGCAGGAAGAAGCCTGCAAAAGATCGTAGATATTGCCGTAGATTTGGATGAATTGCATTATCCGGAAGAAGCCATGGTTGACATAGATAAAATCGGCAAATATGATTTGGATAAATTATGTATTATTTGCACCGGGACACAGGGAGAGCCTATGAGCGCGCTTACTCGCATGAGCGAAAACGATTTCCCTCAATTGGAAATTTGTGATTATGATACCGTTTTAATGAGTTCTTCGGCAATACCGGGCAATGAAAAAACCATCTTCAACGTTATAAATAATCTGAATAAAAGAGGAGCAGAAGTCATTTACCAGGCATTAAGCGAGATCCACTCATCCGGACACGCTTGCAGAGAAGAATTAAAAATGATGTTTGCTTTACTTAAGCCGCAGTACTTTATTCCCGTTCACGGAGAATACCGTCAGTTAAAACAACATAAAGAACTGGCGATGGAGATGGGTATGGGAGCCAATAGAATATTTATTGCAGAAAACGGAAATTCCATTGAAATTGACCCGTCAGGTATTCGCGTTGGGTGTAACGTTCCGTGCGGACAGACTCTTTTCGACGGAAAATATCTCGTTGAGGACGTCAATGGGTTAATAAGCGATAGAAAAGCTCTGGCAACGAACGGCTGTGTGATATGCGTAGTTAACTTTGCTCCGGAGGCTGTTTCTCAACCGGTAATTGTTGCGAGGGGAATAACTATACCGGAAGAAGTCAGAGAGGAGATCATCACGGAAATCACCAATGAGATCACGTCGGGTAAATTAAAAGAAGCAGGACTTGAAAGCGGAAAATCATTTTTGAGAAAGCTGATAGCAAAACGTATCCAAAAGCGATTGGATAAAAGACCGGTTATCGTACCGGTAATAGTGGAATGAATCAGCGGTTAGAAATCCTCCGCAAGTCGGCATTAGGCTCTCATATCCCGGTAATGCGTCCGGAAACGGCAAATCTTTTGGCACAGGAAATCAGGTTATGTCGTCCCCAAAACGTCCTGGAGATAGGAACGTGTATCGGTCTTGGTGTGATTACTATGTTGTATAGCGGCGCGGAGAGGGTGACATCTATCGAGATCGACGAGGATAGATTTTGGCAAGCAAAGGCGAATATTAAAGAATTCGGTTTGTCCGAAAGGTGCGAAATATTGTTGGGCGATTGTAAAGAAATATTGCCACTAATGGAGAATAACCGCTACGATTTCGTCGTCCTTGACGGACCGAAATCATACTATATTGACGCGTATCCGTACATAAAAAAGATGCTGACTTCGCACGGAAAGATTTTTGCTGACGACGTAAAATTTTATGGTATGGTCGAGGGTGAAGAAAATCCAAAAAGAAAACACAGAACGAACGTTAATCGTTTGCGCGAATTTATTGTAGCAGTAAAGTCAGACTCGGTGTTCGATTGCAAAGAATACGATATAGAAGATGGTGTTATTATATTATCGCACAGGGAAAAAGATCCCCAATAATACTTCGTTTTTCAGCCATTTGGCAAATGCTTTTTCTTTGGGATTTTTTAAATGGAACAAATAATGAATCAATCGAGTGATTGAACGCAGAGACATGTTGTACATGGAAATGACTTCGGCATATCGTAAGGCGTTTTCTGCGATATCGACAAATAATTTCTTTTCTTCGGGCGATAGACAGTTGATCATCTTATGGAATAATCTTCTTGTCTTATCTGCGAGGTACCCCAGTTTTTTTCCGTCGGTCATGTTTCCGTCTGAATCGATATACCAGGCATAGTGGTCGTGTTGTAGGAACCAAAAACCTTTGCACTTGCAAGGAATGACCGGATCATTCCCGTTGAGCATCATACCGAAAAAACTCATTTTAGGGACCATTTTACTGACTTTTGGGAGTATTTCTTTGTAGCTTTTCAGAGATCTTATTTCGGGCAAGAAGCCGGGACCGTCAAAGCTATATATTTCCTTTATGCGTGCTTTTATTTCCGTTGAACTGAATACGGCGGAATAGACGGCGATGTTGCCGCCCTTGGAATGACCGCCGAGATAAATCGGTTTGTCCGCATATTTTTTTGCAACGAATTGAGTGAATTCAAGCCCGTATTTCTGCGAGGGAATTTGTTTGTTTGAAAGAAGGTCGAAGTCTTCTAGCCAACCGGCCACAGACTCGTCGGTTCCGCAAAAACCGATAAAAACGTTCCCGTCAAATTGAATTGCCGTTCCGGAAAACTGACAGTGTGGCTGTTCGGAAAATACGATTTTTTGTTCCAGGATGACGATATCGGAAAATCTCTTTGAAATGGCGCAATTAGAGAGAGTAGGGTGACATTCTGTCACGAGAAAATCAACAGGTTTTGCAGGTAGTTTTACAACGTTGATCGGCAGAGTTGAATAGGCGATGGATGAAAAGACCATCGCATCGCCGGAACAAAATGGACGCTCGGAAAAGGACTTCTCCGCGTATTTTGCATACTCTGCTACATTTTTATACATTATTGGTTGGTACCGAACAGTTTATTCAGATAGTCAGTGCTTTGTTGCAGGGCAACGTACGGTTTTTTTGCAATATCTAATTCTATTAAAGCATTTTCGATGCCTTGTTTTTCGCCTTGTGCAAAGATCGCCTTAAAATCGAGCTTTCCGGAGCCAACAGGACACATTTTAGCTTTTTGACGAAGGAAAACTTTTTCGATAATGTTGAGTTTGTCGGTCCAGTCTTTGATATGGAGGTCTTTAATCCTGCCGTTGAGTTTTTCCATCCAGCCGACCGGATCCTCGCCGCCGTATTTCACCCAATAAGTATCCATAGTAAACAGAATTCTCTTATCGAAATCACGGATCAACGTATCGAAAATTCTTTCGCCATCTATTTTATTGAACTCGAAGTCATGATTGTGATAGGCGAGTCCGAGGTTGTATTTACTGAGTTCTTCAACGACAATATTCATTTTGTCGATGAATCTATGCAACTCAACTTTACTTGTTCTCGCTTCGCGTGGCATCGCACCAACGCCGACCGTCGGACAGTTCAGTTTCAGATGATCTTCGGCAACCTGTTCCGTTTTGTTCAAAATAGACTCGGTGGAAACGTGGGTTAAGCAAATTTTGATACCATTATCATCAGCCAATTTCTTGACCGTTTCCGTCTTGATGTTATTCGGGAAAGAAATACATCCGGAGTATTGGACGGTATCATATCCCATTTCGCGAACCCTCTCAAAAACATTGTTTAATCCGGATTCCGTTTGAGCATATCTTCTGAGAGTGTATAGTTGTACGCCTACTTTCATGATGAGTTCTCCTTATTTTATTTATTTCCGCGTAGTTCTACTCTGCGGATTTTTCCACTGATGGTTTTGGGCAATTCGTCAATGAACTCGACTATACGAGGATATTTGTACGGTGCGGTGTTCTTTTTAACGTACTGCTGAATTTCTTTCTTTAATTCCTCCGTACCTTCCGTTCCTTTGGTTAGTACGATCGTAGCTTTAACTACCTGTCCGCGTACTTCATCGGGGACGGCGGTTACGGCGCATTCGAGGACGTAGGGCAGTTCCATAATAACGCTCTCTATCTCAAACGGGCCGATACGGTATCCGCTGGATTTAATTACGTCGTCCGTTCTACCTACGTACCAGTAGTATCCTTCTTCATCACGCCATGCTGTATCGCCCGTATGGTAGACGTTATCGTGGTGCGCTCTGTTCGTCGCGTCGGGGTCTTTGTAGTATCCTTTGAACAGGCCACAAGGATTGCCTTCATCGGTATGGATGATTATCTCACCGATTTCACCGACTTTTGTCGGTTCACCGTTATCATCGATAATGTCGGCATGATAGAGAGGACTGGGTTTGCCCATGGATCCCGGTTTGACCTTGGAGCCGACGAGGTTAGCGATAACCAACGTCGTTTCCGTTTGACCGAAACCTTCCATGAGTCTGATGCCTGTAGCTTTGTGCCATTGATAATAGACTTCCGGATTCAGAGCCTCGCCGGCGATCGTCGAGTATTTGATGGACGAAAGATCGTATTTGGAAAGATTTTCTTTTATAAAGAATCTGTAGATTGTCGGGGGAGCGCAGAAGGTCGTTATTTTGTATTTGGCAAACAGTTCCAAAACGTCTGCGGCATTGAATTTATTGAAGTCGTAGACAAAAACGCCTGCTTCGCACATCCATTGTCCGTATAGTTTGCCCCAGAGAGCTTTTCCCCAACCGGTATCCGCCATAGTAAAATGTAAACCATTGGGATCGACGTTATGCCAATACTTTGCTGTGATGTAGTGGCCTAAAGGATATTTATAAGAATGGGTGGCGATTTTCGGATATCCGGTTGTGCCACTGGTGAAGAACATAAGCATATCTTCGTCTCCGCAAGGCGAATCGTCATTACGGTCGAATCTGGAAGAGTGAGATGCGTATTCCTCATTAAAATTATGCCAGCCTTCTTTTGTTCCGTTGACTACGACTTTGACAAGGGGATAGGGGAGCTTCGCTGCGGCTTTATCCGCTTCGTCGGCCGTGACACCGTCAGCAGTACATAGGAGTGCCTTTACGTTGGCTGCTTTGAAACGATAATCAAAATCGTGTTCCATTAACAAGTTCGTTGCCGGAATAACAACTGCGCCGATCTTATGTAAAGCAAGGATGGAAAACCAGAATTGATAGTGGCGTTTCAGAACGAGCATGACCTTGTCTCCACGTTTAATACCGAGAGAAAGGAGATAGTTTGCAGTGCGATTGGTTTCTTCTGCAATTTGGCGGAAGGAAAAGTATCTGTCGTTTTTATCGTTATCGACGTAAACCATCGCCGTTTTATCCGGACACTTTTCCGCCAGTTTATCTACGATATCAAATGCAAAGTTGAATTTATCCTCGTTCTGGAAAGAAATTGATTTTAACGCGCCGTTTTTATGCAATTCTGTAGTAATAAATGGTTTTACAACGGGATTTTTTAATTTGGCAAGGTCGGTATTGCAGTAGCAAGAAGATACTGCCTCCGTTTCTTTATATTCGGACATACCGCCCTTGGGATTCATAACGATGGCATAAATAGAGCAGGGTTCTCCGCCCAGAGCCAGTTCGTCGTGAGGATTGGATGAATCGTAGTAGATGGCATCCCCTTCGTGCAGGATCTCGCTGTTTTCGCCAACGGTCATTTTTAACGTTCCGGAAAGAACGATATCCAGTTCCTGCCCGGTGTGCGTGGAGAAGTGCGGGGGACGGCTGAGAGCTTCTTCGGAATAGGGGATGGTTACCAAAAACGGTTCGGCAAGTTTCCCTTTGAAAAGAGGTGCCAAGCGATAGTACTCAAACCCCTTTCTTCTGACAATGGGAGTCCCTTCGCCTTTCCTTGTTACGGTGTAGGTCGACAGTATCGGGCTTTGTCCCTCCATTATGTCGGTAATTTCTACGTTGCAAATATTCGCGATTTTATATATAAAGGTAAAACTGAAGTCAATTAAACCGTCTTCATACTTTTTATATTCCTCTACGGGAATGTTCAACTCGGAGGCCGCTTGTTCGATGGTGATGCCCATAGCTTCACGCGCGGTCTTAATTCGTTTAGCCACGTCTTTGATTTTTTCATTCAGGTTTTTTTTGATAGGCATTTTTGTTTTCCTCCTTTATCCTTATTTATTAAAACAAAAGTCGTCCCAAAACATTGAGACGACATTATTTATCGTGGTACCACTCAAATTCATATCCGTGCAAGCCGGATACCTTATTACAGCTCTCTAAGATCGAAAGCCAAACGCCTTATTACGTTGCGTTAGGACGGTGCCATCTACGGTAAAAACTTTCTCGGCACAGCTCAGAAGTGATTGTCCTTTGGATCGTATCCTTTATTTGCCTCGCACCTAACGCAAACTCTCTGAAAATTCCGCGGTCCGGACGTCTTCGTCATAGCCTTTTATTCAGTTATTTGCATTATAACATTGCCAAAAATCGTTGTCAAATAAAAAATGAAATTTTTAAAAACAAATTTCGAATTATAAATCAGTCTTGACAAACATGACTTTATATGATAAAGTTACATTAGGAACGAATGTTCCAAACAAAATTAGGAGGCTAATATATCATGAGAAAAAATTCATTTCTCAAAATTGTAGTTGTCGGCTTACTGACTGTGCTACTGTTTTCCTTAGCGGCCTGCGGAGGCTTAGGTAAAAAGAGCGGTGGCAATTCCGGCAGTAGTACTACCGTTGACAGTGGTGACGACGGCGTACAGAGTAAAACCGGCGATTTGAAAGCGTCGGATATTAAGAAGCTGGCGAACCTGGCCGATTATTCAAAGTCTGCATCGGATTACAACCCGGCTGCAAAAACTTTCAGTGGTACGACCTATGACGGCAAAGATTGTTCGGCTCAGATCACTAAGTTGCAGAACAGAATCGACAAAAAGACCGAAGACGTATGGTTGGGTAAAACCGAGTCCGCTGTGACCAAGATTTTCACCAAGTCCACGCCAGAAGGCATTCTCGGAGCCATTGCTCAAGCAGCATTGACTTTTGATGAAATGGTCCGTACCGTCGATTATATTGCCGGTGAAGAAGATGCTGACGTCAATGAATACATGAAAGAGACTTCGAGCAGTTGGACCGGTAAACTTATCGTTACCTCTACTACCAACGAGTCTCAGCTCTGGTTGAACGTTAAAAATTCCAAGGGTAAAGAGCTCAATGACGGATGGTCCTTGTTCGATGACTGGGAATTGTATGACAGATTGAAAGAATACGCCAAGAGTTCCAAAGCGAACTTGACCGGTAGCGATGACAACAAGCTCAACGATATCGGAACAAAAGAGATTGCCGAAGACAATGCATCTTGGCAATACAGAAGTATTCTGGAAAAAATCTATAAACCTGCAAGCGAAGGCGGTGTAGATCTCCCGGGAGCTACGGCTGCCAGATTGGCGACCCGTATGCTCGAGTATGCTCAGACTGTTTCCGAGGGAATGGCGGGCGGCACGCTGGCCGATGCTTATTCTGCTTCCAACGTTAGCGGAAACGGCAATAAGAATACTGCTGCATTCTCTAGTTATTTCCGTAACAAAGTACCGACTCCGGCGACCGAATACGAAAGTGTTTCGATTGCACAAGCAAGCTGGGATCCGTATGCCGGGTTGGGTGACTATGATGTTTTGACGTATTTCCTTTCTTTCTATGAATATCGTAACGTCAACGGACAAGGTTACGGCGGTAAGGACGGATTACAATCCTGTGCATTACTATATGGATATTATTATCAATATAATCAAACCTACTATAACGTTGTTCTGAAGAACAAAGAGACCTATAAAAAACAACTCAGATACGAAAAACTGGATACCTTCTCCGATACGGAATGGTTGGATTACGTTTTGATTCAACGTACCAACTATGAACAATCCTATCGTTACACCGATGCTTTCTATCGTGAATTCTACTTGGTTCACTTTAATTTCCAAGGAAAGAAAGAAAGATATGAGAAAGTAGTTTACATTATCGGTGACGTTATTAACAACGTGACCTACACCGGTGAAATGCTGAAAGCACTTAATAACACCAGTGAAAAAGCTGTCGAAGGACAATTGGCTATGAGTGACTGGATGTGGTGCTACGGTGCATCTACTGAGGGTATGAAGACATACAACCAAGCAAATACCGATTATCAAACCGGTAGAGTCAGCGGTAACAACGAAGCAAAATTCAGAGGACAATTCTATTATGAATTGGAAGAACTGAAAATCGTTGCGTACTTGCTCAATAAGATGACTCCCACTGAGCTTAGCGGTGCGCTATTCTACAACTGCTACGGCTACAGCGGTAGCTTGATTAGCCAGATCCAAGGCTATGAAAAAGACATGGTTTTGGTAGGAGATGCAATTAAAACGTATGATAAATTCACCAAGATTCCGACCAATATCAATGCGGAAGATTATAATGAATACGCAATCGACAAGATGGACGTTCTTCAGGCGCAGGCTGAACAGGATTGGAGAGATGCCCGTGTAGAAGATAGTGCGGCTGCAGCAAAGAGCCAGCCCTGGACGCTTATGGCGGCTGAGGTCAAAGCGGCTCAAGATCATGACTATGACGACGTAAAAGGGACTTCAAGCAAAAACGTTTGGGAAGTCAGATGCGAAGTTTTGGAAGACCGCGTTATTGCCAGAAACTACAGCTGCTGCGGACAGCGTGTTTCCGAGGTAGATCTATCAAAATGCGGTCCGTATCATGGTGTTACCAATAGTGATATGGTTACCGCCGTTACGAAAGATTACGATATCAACTGTAATATTTCTAAATTCGTCAGCGACTATGAACCGATTTTGTACTATGTTGCCACGAAAGCAAAGGTTTCCTTCCAAAAACCGAGTGTAGGATATAAGACCGGAGATACCTCCGCTACCTATACCGTTGGTTACTACGGAAATATCCAAAGCTTAATCAGCAATGCTTCTACCGGATCGGATGGTCGTAAGATGACCTACAAAGAGTTGAAAGCATTTACCGTTGGCATGGGATCTACTTTCCAAGAAGATATCGCTTCTAAAGATGATGACGACGGTCAATGGTGGGCGACCAACAAAGTCGCAAGCGATAAGAATAAATTCGGTCCGACGAAGGAAAAATTGACCGGCTCCAGCACTGAATATACCTACACCTATACGTTCAAAGGTTGGTATCTCGACCAGGCTTGCCAGTTCGAGTTCCTGACGGATGACGATATTGATTTTGGTATCGTTGTCTATGCCGGATACGATCTTACGATTGCCAGATAGTAAATCTAAAAGATCGTTTATGAAAATACTAAAATGCCCTGACAAGCGTCGGGGCATTTTTATAATATAATATAATAAACTATAATAATTAAATTATTCGCTAAAAAGGGAATTTGCCTATTGCATTTTTTTGACCCATGTATTATAATTATAGTAATAGTGGTTTTTTATGTATAAAACCGAGGAATAAGGAAGAGAAATGACAGTACCGAACATGGATATCAAAATTATCGCGGAAAGAATTAAATGTATCAGAGAAGATTTGGATATTTCTGTAGAAGAAATGGCGGCTCTCTGTGAAATGTCCGTCGATAAATATCTGGAAATGGAGAGCGGTAACGTCGACTTTACATTCAGTTTTTTAAATAGGTGTGCAGTTCGGTTTGGTGTAGATATCTCCGCATTAATGACCGGTAGCGTTACTTCTTTACTAAAGACCTATGCCGTTGAACGAAAAGGCAGCGGTTTGAGAGTGGATCGTAGAAAAGACTTTGAATATCGTCATTTGGCGAGCAGATTTTATAATCACAGAGTTGATCCTTTGTACGTTGACGTTCCTTATAACGAGGATGCGTTAAATAAGCCCATCGACACCAACACGCACGAGGGGCAGGAGTTCGATTACGTTTTAGAAGGACAACTTAAGTATTATATAGGCGGCAAAATTGAGTACTTGTCGGCCGGGGACAGTATTATTTTGGATTCATCTATTCCTCATGGAATGGTTGCAACGTCGGTGGGCGGATGTAAATTTCTTGCTATCGTAATAAAAAAATAAAACGGGTAATAAGAAGCTATGGGTAGATTACTGAAACATTTAAAACCAATGCTAAAATATTTTGTCGTTGTCGTCCTGCTACTGGCGTGTGGTGCAATGGCAGAATTGTTTTTACCGGGGTTGATGGCGGATATCATTAACGACGGAATCTATTTGGACTATGAACCTGCATACGTCCATTTGGAAATGGAAAACCCGTTCGGAGATATCGACATCGACTTTGACAGTAAAGTATATAACGAAGGATATATTCCTGTTTTTGAAATGAAAGACGGTTTTTCCACCACCGATATTAAAACAACGTGGAACAAAGAACTGACCGATCTACATAAAATCCAGTTTAATTTTAAAGATATCCCGGTTACCGATAGTGAACAACTGTTTAATCAGGTTTTGGTCCCGTTCATGAATGCTTTGGAGAAGGTTTCTTTTAAAGAAACGGGACATAAAGAATATGTGCAGTACTCAGAAGAAGAGCAACTAGCCGTTAAAGAAGCATTTGAACTATTGATTGACTACGAGAGTATCAAAAAAGGCACCCCCGGCTTCCTGTCCGGAAATACGCAATACAATATCAATATTAACACCTTCTTGGATATGTTTGAGGAGGAGGACGAAGACGGAGAGGAAAAATCCGTTTGGGACGATAAGAATGCAAAAGGTCTTTTGACCTCTTGCGTTATCAATATGAAACATAGCCGTCAAGGCAACCTTCTGCCCATTCCGATTGTAGCAAGAAAGGATGATAACGGTTATGCCTTAGTTGACAAAAACGACAATTATCTCAAAGAAACGGATGAATTCGGTCAATATATCAGACTTTCCGTCGATTCATTTGGCGAGCCGATTGACGCAAGTCAAGTTGCTTATATTTACAATAAAGACACCGAACGTGTAGAACCGTTCCTGGATTATGAGCTTGTTCTTTGCAACGACGTCGGCGGATATGCTTATAAATACGTCAACGAACAAAAATGGTATAAAAATAAACTGGGAATGACCGACGACGAGATAGGAAGAGTTGCTAAAAAAGACAACGTTCCGGAGGGGTTCTGGGCGAGAATTAAATATCGTTTTGAAGAATTCGGCCAGATTCTTTCTTTGAGTAAAACCGGTTCTACAACTGCCGATTTGAGCATGAAGATTGACAAAACGGAAGATGAATGGAAGGTCGCCGACGGTATAACCTTACAGACGAGTAATTTGCCGTTTATTTTAAAGAAAGGATTGTTGATGTTTGCTATTACATTCTTTTCCTCGGCATGCACTATCTGTGCTATGCTCATGAGCAGTAAGATCGCGGCACAATTCAGTATGATCCTAAGAAGTATGGTCTTTACAAAAGTAGAGAGTTACTCGCTCGCTGAATTTGATAAATTCAGTACTGCCAGCTTGGTTACCCGATCTACCAACGATATTAACCAAATACAGAACGTTTTCTTGGTTATTTTGAGAACGACTCTTTCAGCCCCTGTTACAATTATCGGTGGATTTATTTTCTCATTCAGAACGAGTTCTTATTTGACCGCAGTATTATTGTACGTTCTACCGATACTGTTTGCGGCGGCGGCCGTTGCGGCTATCATTTGTCAACCGTACTTTAAAGTTATTCAGAGAAAGGTCGACCAGTTAACATTGATCATGCGTGAGGGCATTACCGGTATTCGTGTCGTTCGTGCCTTCAATAAACAAGAACACGAAAAGAAACGTTTTGATATCGTTAACGAGAGCGCATCACGTACTGCAGTTGTTTTGCAACGTTATTGCGCTGCGCTTGTACCGCTTATCAATATCTGTTTGAACTGTTGTTCTGTTGGTATTTACTGGCGTGCGGCGCAACTGGTTGCGGGTAAAATCCCGGGGCAAAAATTAGACGACGTTGCGAGCATGCTTGAGGTTTCTCAATACATAACGCAGATTGCAATGGCAATGGTCTTTATTGCAAGCGCAGTAGTTATTTATCCGAGAGCTGTTGCCAGTGCCGAACGTCTTTTGCAGGTTTTGGATACCAATCCGAAGGTTCAGGATGAGCCCGGATGCGTCAATAAGAGCGATGGCACCGGTACTATTGAATTCAGAAACGTCTGCTTTAAGTATAGCGATGAAGCGGAGAAGAACATTCTTGAAAATATCAGCTTTAAATGCGAAAAAGGTAAGACGACGGCTATTGTTGGAGGAACCGGTAGCGGAAAATCGACGATAATCAGCTTGATTCCGCGTTTCTATGATATTACCGACGGTAGTCTTTTGATCGACGGACAAGAAGTCAGAACGTATCCGCAAGACGAACTTCGTAAAAAAATCGGTTTTGTTCCGCAAAGATCCATTCTGTTTAGCGGAACTATTGCAGACAACCTTCGTTACGGTAAGAAAGACGCAACGGAAGAGGAAATGTGGAAAGCACTTACCATAGCTCAAAGTGACACGTTTGTACGTGAAAAAGAGGGTATGCTTGATTACATCGTAGAACAAGGCGGTCAAAACTTCAGCGGCGGTCAGAAACAGAGGTTATCCATTGCTCGTGCTATTACTCGTCAGCCGGAAATTTATATTTTCGACGACAGCTTCAGTGCGCTCGACTTTAAAACGGATAAAAGACTTCGTACCGCCCTTCAAGAGGTCACTCAAGACAGCATTGTTATCATCGTTGCACAACGTGTCGGTACCATTATGGGCGCTGATGAAATAATCGTTATGGATGATGGCAGAATGGTCGGTAAAGGTAAACACGAGGACCTGCTCAGAAATTGTCAATTGTACCGCGATATAGCGCTTAGCCAGATGAGCGCAGAGGAGCTTGGATTATGAACGAGAACGAAGAAGTTGTTGTAAAAGCAGAACAAGAACGTACCTCGGCAGTCGGCAAGATGGACATGTCGGGTGCATTCGGTGCAAGCTCCATTAACGTTGAAAAAGTCAAAGGCGCAGAGAATTTCGGTAAAACGGTTGTTCGTTTAATTAAATATATGAAACCGGAGATGCTGGCGCTGATCGTAATGATTTTACTCAGCGCTCTTGGCGCGTGGTTCGCCGTATGGGTGCCGGACATTTTGAAAAAAGTCACAAACGCAATGGTTGACAGTATTCAGTATTTCAAAACGGATACCTTGCTCGATGATGGATATATTGCTCGTATTTGTTTGATTGCCGGTGGGTTATACTGTTTGAATGCCGTGTTCCAATTCGTCAGCGGACTTGTTGCGGCGAGTATGGCGCAGCACGTTGTTCGTCGTATGCGTTACGATATCAAAATTAAACTTGATAAAGTCCCGATTTCATACTACGACGCCACTACCACGGGAGAAATTCTTTCTCGTTTGACGAACGATGTAGAGTTGGTTTCCGTTACTCTGCAGGATTCTATCAACCAGGTTATCACCGTTGTTACCACCGTTTCGGGCGTTATATTTATGATGGCGCGTCTTGATTGGCTTATGGCAATCGTTACGATTTGCAGCGTGCCGATTTTGCTTGTTGTCAGTAGTTTGGTTATTAAAAAGAGTCAAAAAGAATTTGCTCGCCAACAACAGTTGATTGGTAAACTTAACGGACATATTGAGGAAATGTATGCCGGACACCGTGTCGTTCTACTGTATAGCCACCAGGAAGATAGCATTAAAGAATTTGAGGTAGTCAACAAAATGCTTCTTCATGCGACCAGAAAAGCACAGTTCTTGGCCGGTATCATTTTGCCGTTAATAAAATTGATTAATAATATCACCTACGTTAGTATTTGCGTGCTTGGCGGTTTCAGAGCAGGTCTCGGTATCATCAGTATCGGTGACATACAGGCGTGTATCCAATATACGAAACAATTTGCTCAGCCGGTAGAAAATATCAGTAACATTGCCAGCACCATTCAGTCATCTATTGCCAGTGCGGAACGTGTCTTTAAAATGTTTGACCTTGCCGAGCAATCCAAAGAAACCGCTCGTTGTGACGTCAGTGGTTTCACCGGAGAAGTCGACTTCAAACACGTTGCATTCAGCTATACGGAGGATAAACCTCTTATTACCGACATGAATTTGCACGTCAATGCTTGCGATAGCATAGCAATCGTTGGACCGACCGGAGCAGGAAAAACGACACTTGTCAACTTGCTCATGCGTTTCTATGAGATCAACAAAGGTCAGATTCTTGTGGATGGTCACGATATCAGAGAGATGCACAGAGACGATTTAAGAAGCCTATTCGGAATGGTCTTGCAGGAGACGTGGCTGTATAAAGGAACCGTTGCGGAAAATATCGCATACGGAAACGAATTTGCAACCAGGGAACAAATCATTGCGGCAGCAAAAAAAGCTCATGCGCATGAATTTATTGAGAGTATGGAACATGGTTACGATACCGTATTGAACGACGATGCAAGTAATATTTCGCAAGGACAGAAACAGCTGCTTACTATCGCGCGTGCCATTCTTGCCGATCCCAAAATCATTATTTTGGACGAAGCTACCAGTTCCGTCGATACCAGAACGGAAAAATACGTTCAGAGCGCAATGCTCGCTATGATGGAAGGTAAAACAAGCTTTGTTATAGCTCACCGACTATCAACGATCAAACATGCCGAGGTTATACTGGTTATGAACCACGGTGACGTTGTTGAGCAGGGCAATCATGAAGAGTTGATGGCGAAAGGCGGTTTCTACAGAGACCTGTATCTATCGCAGTTCCAGGGGCAGAAAGAAGAGCCTCAAGGGGACAACGGCTTTATTCAAACCTGATAAATTTTAATAAGGGTTGTATCAAAAATTAAAATGATACAACCCTTTTTTATTTGCTTATGTTCTATGGTTGTGGTATAATTTAACAGCACTTTGCAAAAGAAGGAGAAATGTATGGCAGCTGTAATTAATGATATTTTTGAGAAATCATCCCTCGCACCCCTCGGGTTAATCGTAATGGATGGTGCCAAAGAAATGGGCGATAAGGTAGACAGGTATTTGACCTCTTGGTTTAATAGAGACGTCACCGCCCATCATTTAGATGCAGAACCACATGATTCGTTTATTCTTCGTTCCGATTGTCCGAGATTTACTTCCGGTGATGGCAAAGGTATAATCTACGATAGCGTTCGCGGAATGGATATCTATATATTGTGCGACGTAGGCAATTACAGTATCGAGTATGATCTTTTAGGGCACAAAAACCATATGTCGCCCGATGATCACTATGCAGACTTAAAACGCTTAATTTCCGCTTGCGGAGGAAAAGCCGAACGCATTACGGTAGTGATGCCGATTTTGTATGGTGGACGCCAGCATCGCAGAAACTCTCGTGAGTCTCTTGATTGCGCGCAGATGTTACAAGAGTTATATTCCATGGGCGTTAAGGAAATCATTACTTTTGACGCACATGATCCGCGCGTTCAAAACTCCGTGCCGCTGATGGGCTTTGACAATTTTTTTGCCACCTATCAGATTTTAAAAGCATTAAAGAAGCATTTTCCGGATCAGCAAATCACAAAAGACAATTTTATGATCGTTTCGCCGGATGAAGGCGCAATGAACAGAAACATCTATTACGCTTCCGTCCTTGGTGTTAATCTGGGAATGTTCTATAAAAGAAGAGACTATACCACTGTTGTCAATGGTCGCAACCCGATTGTCAGCCATGATTATATTGGTTCAAGTGTTGTTGGAAAAGACGTATTTGTTGCCGATGATATCATTGCAACCGGTGATTCTATGCTTAAACTTTGCCGTCATTTGAAGAACGACGGCGCTAATAAGATCTTCTTAAATGCAACTTTTGCATTGTTCACAGAAGGTGTGGAAAAATTCCAGAAAGCATATGAGGAAGGGCTGTTTACCGCAGTTCTCAGCACCAACCTTACCTACGTCAATCCTGAACTTGAGCAAAAGGAATGGTTTGTAAAAGCAGATTTGAGTAAATATATTGCATATATTATTGCGTTCTGCAATCAAAATAAGTCTGTTGCAGATCTGCTTTCCAGCTCCGAAAGAATTAAAAACATTTTGAAATAATAATGAAAAAGGCCGTTCTGCTTATCCTCACTATCAGTTGTATCGTCTTTGCCGCCTTGGCAGGGGCTTCTGCTCCGCAAAAAACGGCATGGATATTATTACCTGATACTGAGATGAGGGCAGAACCTTCTTATGTTGCCGACGTCGTCTATGTATGCACACAAAATGCCGAGGTGACAGTAATAGGAGAGCCGGTAGAGGTTGATGGCATTTCTTGGCAAAAAATTTCTTTTAATAACGCAAAAGTCGGGTACGTTCCGCAGGATCATATTTATTATACCGCCCAATCCGTTACGGAAAAAATCCGCGTAGTTAAGATCACTCCGGAGAAAATGGGAGTTCTCGTTCCTATTTATAAAACGTTAGACGACGTGGTAGCGGCTGGAGAACTTTCGGATGGTGATAAAGTTGTTCTTCTGGAAACAAAAGCCGATTATGGCGATTATTCTTTGGTAGAATACAACGGTGAGAACTTCTTTGTAGAATCTAAATATCTGACCGATACGCTGACGCTTAATCAAAAGATTGCTGTCATTATTTCCGCGGCAATTATCGGAATTATTGTTTGCATTGTTACCATTTTGTTGTTAAGCAGAAAGAAAAACTTGAACAAATAATTATTTTAATTCATATTTTGCAGTATGGTTTTCCGTACTTGCATTTTTTCGTCTTTTAAAGATTTTAATTTAACGTATAACGGAGAGGATTATCTCTATGTATTAAGCACAAAAGAAGTATGTAATACTTCATACCTTTTGGCAATCAAAAAGTCATTGGCTTATTCTTGCGAGAATGAAAAAGTGACAGTTTTTTTGTATATTTATAATAAATCATGGAAGCGTTCTTCAAGAGTTTATATTATCAAAAATGGCTTAATTCGTTATACTGCTTTTTCGGTAGAGGAAGGGGCTGCTTCGAGAGTGGTGTATCATGGCATAGGATTATCCGTAGGAAATGATTATAAAAGTTTACTGAATTATAATTTGATGCTTGGGGGTGCGAAATTAATACTGTCCATGTGCGGGGAAAACCTCAGTAAAGAGTCCTCTAAAATATTATTCGGATATAAAAATATCTCATCAATACCGGTATTGTTCGGGTTTTCCGATGGCTTTTATATGGTTCATAACACAATAAAACCAATCGAAAATAAAAAGAATTATCAAATAGACCTTTTACCCTACACGATTCGTAACGGATACGGAATTATTCGTTCGGTAAATTAAAAGTAAATTTTAAGCTAAATTTTGCATTAATTCACATTTTTTGCTCCATTTGTTTGCTAAAAAAAAGCATTGGTGATATAATACGAATGAAATAAATAAACCATTTGGAGGTTTTAAAAATGAATAAACTTACTATTCGTGACGTTGATGTGAAAGGAAAGAAATGTTTGGTTCGCTGTGATTTTAACGTGCCGATGAAAGACGGCGTTATCACTGATGAGAACAGAATCAAAGGCGCTCTCCCGACCATTAAATATCTTATGGAACATGGTGCAAAAGTTATACTTTGTTCTCACATGGGTAAACCCCATAACATTTTTACGCCCGGATTTAAACTGAATAAAAAGGAGAAAAAAGCTATTGAAGCATTGCCGGAAGCGGAACAAAAACAAGCCAAAGAAGAAGCTCTTGCAAAGGCGTTGAAGTCCGACCCGAAAAAGTTTACTTTGAAGCCGGTTGCAGACAGATTGAACGAGCTTTTGGATGGCAAAGTTGCTTTTGCAACGGATATTGTAGGCGAAGATGCTCATGCTAAAGTTGCTGCATTAAAAGACGGCGAATGCGTTCTTTTGGAGAATACCCGTTTTGATGCCGGTGAAGAGGGTAGAGATGAGGCGTTTTGCAAAAAATTGTCCGAATTTTGCGATATTTTTGTAAATGATGCTTTTGGTACCGCACACCGTTCTCATGCTTCGACCGCTGCTATCGTTGAATACGGTTTTGCTAAAACCGCCGTTTGCGGTTTCTTAATTGAAAAAGAACTCTCCGTTATGGCTGATGCTCTGGAAAATCCCGTCAGACCTTTCGTTGCTATTTTGGGTGGTGCAAAAATTGCCGATAAACTGAACGTTATTGACAACTTACTGAATAAATGCGATACCTTGATAATCGGCGGCGGAATGTCCTATACATTCATGAAAGCGCAAGGTTATGAGGTAGGTACTTCTCTTGTCGATGACGAAAAAATCGAATATTGCTTGAAAATGATTCAAAAGGCAAAAGATTTAAACAAAAAGCTCTATTTGCCTATTGATGCCGTTATTGTTAAAGATTTCCCCAATCCTATCGATGCGGTTATTGATACTAAGACGGTTGATATTGATAAAATACCTTCTGATATGATGGCTTGCGATATCGGCGAAAAAACGCAGAAACTGTATGCTGACGTTGTTAAGAGTGCAAAAACTGTTATTTGGAACGGACCGATGGGTGTCTTTGAGAACCCCGTATTGGCGAAAGGAACCAACGCCGTTGCTAAAGCTCTTGCAGACGCTACCGGTGCTACGACGATTATCGGCGGCGGTGACAGCGCGGCTGCAGTTGCTCAACTCGGATATGCGGATAAGATGACCCATATTTCTACCGGAGGCGGTGCTTCTTTGGAATTGTTTGAAGGGAAAGTCCTGCCGGGAATCGCTTGCTTAAACGAGAAATAATTTGAAATAAAGTATACATTATAAAGAAAAATCGTAAGGAGAATTGATCATGAAAAAGAATATTATCGCTGGAAACTGGAAAATGAATAAAACGAATGAGGAAACGAAACAACTCATTGAAGAATTGAAACCTCTTGTTAAAGATGCTGAATGTGAAGTTGTTTGCTGTGTTCCTTTTACCGATATCGTAACCGCGCGTAAAGCAGCTAGAGGAAGCAATATCCAGATTGGTGCTCAAAACGTACACTGGGCAGAAAAGGGTGCTTTTACCGGTGAGATCAGCGCTGAAATGTTGAAAGAACTGAAAGTACAATACGTTATTACCGGTCACAGCGAAAGAAGACAATACTTCGGTGAAACCGATGAGACGGTTAATTTGCGTACGAAAGCTGCTTTGAACGCAGGATTGAAAGTTATCGTTTGCGTTGGAGAACTTCTTTCCGAAAGAGAAAGCGGAAAAACGGCTGAAGTTGTGACTCGTCAAACGATCGGTGCTTTAAAAGACATCACGAAGCAAGAACTGAAATCCATCGTTATTGCTTACGAACCCGTATGGGCAATCGGAACGGGCAAGACTGCGACTGCAAAAGATGCCAACGATACGATCAAAATCATCCGTAAAACCGTACGTAAACTGTATGGCAGAGCAAGTGCTACATCGATCCGTATTCAATACGGTGGCAGCATGAATCCTCAAAATGCCTCTGAACTTATGGCAATGCCGCAAATCGACGGTGGCTTAATCGGAGGAGCAAGCCTGACTGCAGAAAAGTTCGCAAAAGTAGTAAATTATTAATATAAAAAGATTATACCGGAGACGTTACTCGTTTCCGGTTTTTTTTGAGGTAAAATATGGAAAGAAAGTTTACTGGATTAATTATTCTGGATGGATTCGGGATCGGACAGCGTGATGATGGTAACGCGATCAAGGCATCCGGTACACCGTTTTTTAAAAGTTTATTAAAGAAATATCCGCACACGCAGATTGGCGCGTCAGGTATGGACGTTGGCTTGCCGGATGGACAGATGGGAAATAGCGAAGTAGGGCATCTTAATATGGGCGCAGGTCGTGTTGTCTACCAAGAATTGACCAGAATAACCAAATCAATAAATGACGGAGATTTTTATCAAAACGAAGTTATTTTAAACGCAATGCATTCCGCACGTGATAACGGAAAGAAATTCCATACGTACGGACTACTCAGCGACGGCGGCGTGCATTCGCATTTCGACCACCTTTGCGCCATTGTTAAAATGGCGAAAAAAGAAGGACTGAAAGACATTTTCATTCACTGCTTTTTGGACGGGAGAGACGTTCCTCCTGCAAGCGGTTCTGAATATATCAGTAAATTACAGAAGTTCCTTGCAAGCGAGAATTTCGGACACATTGCTTCGGTAACCGGCAGATTTTATGCAATGGATCGTGACAATCGTTGGGATAGAGTGGAAAAAGCATTCAATATGCTGACGCTCGGAGAAGGCGAACAGGTAACCGATCCTGTTCTTGCCGTTAAACACAGTTATGAAGAAGGTGTCACGGATGAATTTGTTACGCCCAAAGTCGTTGTCAAAGACGGTAAACCGGTTGCAACGATCGAGAAGGGCGATAGCATTTTCTTCTTCAATTTCCGTCCCGACCGCGCAAGAGAGATTACCCGCGCCTTTATCATGGAGGATTTTTCGTCCTTTGAAAGAAAGTGCGGTTTCTTGGCACCCGTATACGTTGGAATGACCCAATATGACGCGACGTTCGCTCCTTATTTGGACACTGCGTTTAAACCGCAGAAGTTAACCCATACTCTTGGTGAAGTATTCGCGGAAAACGGCTTAAAGCAACTCAGAATTGCCGAAACGGAAAAATATGCTCACGTTACGTTCTTCTTCAATGGCGGTGTAGAGAAACCCAACGAGAATGAGGATAGAATCCTTGTTCCTTCGCCCAAAGTCGCTACCTATGACCTTAAACCGGAAATGAGTGCCTATGAAGTTGCCGAAAAGGCCGCAGAGCAAATTAAATCCGGAAATTATGACGCGATGATTCTCAATTTTGCAAACTGCGACATGGTTGGTCATACCGGTATTTTTGACGCCGCCGTGAAAGCGGTCAGTGCGGTAGATGAATGTCTTAAAACGGTTATTGACGCAATCATATCCGTAGGTGGAGAAGCGATCGTTACGGCAGACCACGGCAACGCGGATAAAATGTATGAAGATGGTTCTAATAAGCCTTTCACCGCGCATAGCACCAATCCCGTTCCTCTTGTGGTCGTTAAAGATGGAGATTTTGATTTAAAAGACGGCGGTGTTCTTGCCGACGTTGCGCCTACGATGTTAAAAATGATGGGTATTGAGCAACCGACCGAAATGACGGGTAAGCCCTTGTATTAAGCCGATTTGTCATTGGTTGATCGTAAAAAACAACGTTATCTTTTTATAAAAATTAGTTATTGCAGATTTACAAGTAATATGCTATACTATAAAAGGAATAACATATAGAGGTTTATTATGTGCAAGAAAAGAAAGAAAACCAATTATGATTCAAAAGAATTTATTGCAAATCCTACTGTGGATGCATATAGTTCTGTTGCAAATTCCAATCCGATACCGCAAGGAACGGATTATTTTGCAGAATACTACAAAGCATATAAAAACGACTACATTGATCAATATTTGAGAGCCTATCACGAGTACAAACGGACGGGAGAAGAAAGCGACCTTCTTCGCGAACTGCAAGGGTTTGATTCCGATATCGCGCCTCAACCCGGATCCGATCAATAATTTTTCAACGACAATAAAAGAAGAAGTCCGAAATAAATCGGACTTCTTTTTTAATGGTGAAACTATGTTTATCAGAAAAATTCGTGATAGATAGCAGCAATGGCTCTATTGAGGTCTTCACCGTTGACGCCGACGATAATGTTTATTTCGCTGCTACCTTGGTCGATCATTTTAACATTAATATTTGCGGCAGCTAAAGCGGTAAACACCCTGGCAGCTGTACCCGTTTGGTTGCTCATCCCGTGTCCAACTATAGCGATCAGGGCTATATTTTTGTAAACAAATATAACGTCCGGGTTGACTTCGCCACGGATTTTTTCAATGATTTCAAATTCCAGTCCGTCAGTTAAATGATCGTTTGGCACGATTAAGCTCATTGTATCAATTCCGGTAGGCATATGCTCGATGCTGATGTCATAATACTCGAATATGGACAGTATTTTTCTACAGAAACCAATCTCGTTATTCATGAGAGCCTTTCTGATAAAAAAGGTTGTGAATCCTGTTCTGCCTGCAATACCGGTAATTAAAGAAGTTTTTTTGTCAGATGTATCTTTTAAAATAAACGTGCCAACAGCAGATGGGTTAAAAGTGTTACGCACGTTAATCGGAATAGAAGTGCTTTGTAAGGGGAAAATAGAGGATGGGTGAAGGACGCTGGCACCCATGTAGGACAACTCGCGTAACTCTTCGTAACTGAGGAAATCGATAATGTGCGGATTATCGACAATTCTTGGGTCAGCGGTCATGAACCCGTCGACGTCGGTCCAGTTTTCGTAAACGTCCGCTTGAACGCCTCGCGCGATAATTGAGCCTGTAAAGTCACTTCCGCCTCTGGTAAAGGTTTTTATCGAGCCATCGGGCATGGTGCCGTAAAAGCCCGGGATAACGGCTCCTTTGTCCATTGAGAGGCGAGAGGAGACCAGGTCGTTTGTATATGAGGCATCGAACGATCCCTTTTTATTGAATTTAATGATGTTGGCAGCGTCAACAAATTCAAATCCGAGTATCTCGGACATTACCAGAGCGGAAAGGTATTCGCCACGACTTGCCGCATAATCCGGAGAATTGGATTGATCGATATTTTTTTCTATCTCATCCAAATATTTATTGATATCCAATTTTAAGGAGAAATCGTTGACGATCTCAATAAACCTATCACGGACTTTGCTGAAAAAGATGTGACAACTGCCGGTCGACTTTTTTTCTTCGTAAGAAGCAAGCAGCAGATCGGTAATTTTTTCGTCGCCTTTAAATCTCTTTCCCGGGGCGCTGACAACAACGAATCGTCTATCAGGGTCGCTATTGATAATGTTCTTTACTCGTTCGATGGCATCTTTATTAGCCATAGAAGTTCCGCCAAATTTAACAACTTTTATGTTCATAATGTAATCCTCTTTGCTTCAATATAATATCTTTTTGTTTCTTCAGTTCCGATAGAGAATGCTTTTAGAGGCAAATTCCCTACGTTAACGACGTAATTAAATAGCTCTTTTTTATCAAAAGTAGGCATCAGGATGCTGACCGTATTGTCAGTTGACGCCAAAAGTCGAGCTTGTTTTTCCGAGTGTTCGTAATCCAGTTCAGCGCCGAATTTTTGTTTGTACTCGCTGATGAATTCTTGTATCGTGCGAATGGTGGTTGCGTTATTCTCGGGACAGGAGAGAGTAATTTCTCCTTTTTTAGATATGACGGTGATTTTTCCGTTCCCGGTTAAATGTTTTTGTAGAGAAGCAATAAAATCTTCCGTTGAGGGACAATTCATTATTATCCTATGGATGGGGTGGAAGTCCATAGAATCCTGATAGAGATTGACCACTTCAACGAGTATATACCTTGCAGGATGGTTTTCACGCTCTTTTTCCGAAAGAGATTGTTTAATGATGTTCCAATGTTCTTTTGCAGATGCCATACTGTGATTGCCATCTCCTACGGCAAAGAGTATTCCGGCATCATGACCGTATTTTTTGACCTGTAATTCCGGTTGCAATAGAGCAAGCATTTTATTTTCGACGTCGTCCGTTTGGGGAACGTGATAACCGCAGATATGTCCGCCGTCTTGGTTGAGGTCGAAGTCATATAATTTGTTTAATTTATCCCTCATAGAATAAATCGGTTCAATAATTTTTTTATCCTGGTCATCGATAAGTAGTAATATGTGCGGCAACTCGATTGCTGCTTTTTCTTTGATTTGCATACGAACGGGTAAACGTTCCACTATTGTTGCTTCCGTCGCTCGGATTGGAACGTCGGCTTTTTGGTAGTTATACCTCTCAAGATCGACACTTAAAAGCATCCCGATTCTTTTTTTGTTGTCAGGGAATGTCCGTTCAACCAAAACCATCCCGGGGATTTCTTTAAAGATGCCGTTGCCAATGTAGTTTTTCATTGTGCTGTTGATTTGATCGATCCGGGGTTGAATATCCTTTTCTTTAAGAAATATTTCCGGGAAAGTCAAATGCAACGTGCTGGGAGCTTCCCCGATATATGTTGCCAGGTCATTCCAATATTGTTTATTTGTGGTAAACTGATCGCAGGCGATTACTGCCCATTTTTTATAGTCGCAATCCTTTGGTAATAGGATTGGAAAGTGTCCGAAAATGTTATTCATTTGTAGTGCAGTGTTCCTTAATTATTATTTTGCTTTCTCCAATTCTTCGCGCAGCGGATCGTAAAGCATATCAAACAATCTTTCAGGCGTCAGATAGCGGCGGAGTATTCCTTTTCTTGCAGTGGAAATAATGCCCGTTTCTTCGCTGATAATGATGCTGATAACGTCGTTGACTTCCGATTCGGTTACGCCGATACCTGCGCGGTGCCGCGTTCCCAGAGATTTATCCACGTCCAACGATTTGGTTAAAGGAAGGAAGGATCCGGCAGTAAGTATGCGGTTGTCTTTTATGATAACTGCTCCGTCGTGCATCGGGCATTTAGGATTAAAGATGCTTTCCAGTAGGGGAGCGGATATCTCGGCATCAAGTTTAACACCGGATTCAACGATATAATTGTCGATCTTTTCTCGAACGATAACAATCAACGCACCTGTTCTTGATTTTGATAATGATTGACAAGCGGTAACAATAGCTTTTAAAGAGGAACGTATTTCTTCATCGGTAATGTTCTTTTGTTCCGATTTCCAATGGAAACGACGAACCCTTGCAAATAGTGTTTTAATATCGTTCTCATAGACGATAATGCTGGAACAACAGCAGAAAATACAAATCAAAAACATGATTTGCTGCGCAAGAGCCATGTCCGTCAAGCCAAACCATTCGACAAGGTACGTTGCGACATAAAGCAAAAACAAGACCAGATTGACTATCAATAAAGTAGGTGATTTCCTCTTGAGAAAAAACCAAGTTATGAAAATCATAACGATTACGGCAATGCTCAGTCCAATGATTCTAGAAATCCATTCCATAATTACTTCTCCTGCTTAAAATCCAAAATCGTCGTAGATGTTGGATTTTTTTTCTTCTATTATAACTTGTATCGGCTCTTCGGTGGTATCATCCGGTTGTTTCTTGATATAAAGGTAATATAAGTATGCTCCGACGGTCCATAAAGCGGTTACACCTAAAGGCAACCAGTTGGCGACGATATCGATGACGGCAGCATCCGTATTGATAGAGAAAACCGATCCAAACAAATTGATAGCTAACGTAATACCGAAATAAATCCTGCTGAAATAGGTTAATGCGCGAGCTTGATTTCTTTTTGGTAAGAATCTTTTTCTTGTGTCCTCAAAAAAGACAAAGATGAAGAAAGTTAAGGAAGAAAAAGGTATCAGACAGCTTAAGATCGTATAGACGTCGTTTCCTAGCGTATAATCCATTGCGTTGAAAACGCCCGTATAGTTACCGCCTTGTGTCTGCGTAAAGAAATAGCTGATACCAATCAATCCGATAAATAGATTGGAATATATATAGCAAATTCGTAGACGGAATTTAAGGTCGTTTCTGTTTGTTTTACAACCGAATCTACCGAGCAATATTCCGGCAACTAGGTGATTTATCAGTTCAAAAATCAATGTCGAGATTATCGCAGAGAAAACACAGGTAATAACAATAAAAGCAATTGAATTGATAGCAATAGGGAGATTATACTCAGCTAAAGCATTGGTCATTTCTTTCAGGTTTACACCGGCGCTGAAAATGTACTCGTATGCGTTTGCAAAGAAAACGGATATAGCAACGAAGATATACCATACAAATTCCGGCAAAGAACGGTATTTTGCGACCAAATCGTCAGAAAGTAATTTATTCATACAGCCTCCTTGCAAAGAAGTTTGGAAACGGCGATGGAAAAAGCCGTTTCGTCGGACATAATGCCGGACTTGAATTTGAATTCACATTCGGAAAGTACGGCTACGCAAGATCTCAATTTTGCTTGAGTATACCCTTTAATCTTTCTTGTTTTCTCTACGGCGAATTCTTTAATGCCGAGTAGTTCCGCCATTTGTTTATTATCTAAAGTAGTAATCGAACAATAGAGCATCCGGCGGAATTGATTGGAAAGGATGGAGAGTAGCATTGCAGGTTTCTCTCCCCGTTTAATCAATTTATCTAAATGGCGTTCCGCCTTTTGCAATTGACCTTCCACTATACAGTTAGAGAATAGAAAAACAGTTGATTCGGTATCTTCGACAACAAGCATCTCTACGTCATCATAAGAAACGAGGGTGTTGTCGCAATAGGCGTTGAGTTTCTGTGCTTCCGATTTGATTTTTGCCATATTATAACCGCATAATTCGATAAGAAGTTGCAGTGCCTTTTTTTCAATTCCATTCGGGAAAAGTTTTTCCGCGTAGGTAGAGCAAGCAAACTTATCTAAAGCAGAGCAATCTATTACGTTGCAAAGTTTAATTTCTGCGTTTGTTAAAAAAGGTGAATTGCAAAAAACAAGGAAGTCGGTCGTAAGTTCACTCTGCAAGAGGGAAATTAGAGCGGTATGCTCACGATCGTTCATTGTAAAAGAGTCGTCTTTGACAATCACAATGGTATGCTCGTCGCCTAAGCAAAAAGTATCAAAAGCGGATAGGATTTCCGTAACGTCGGAAACAGTTTCCAAAACACGCAAAGAAAGGCTGTCTTCCGGCAACATAGAGCGGAAGAATGACTCGGCTTGCGTAAGCCAATATGGGTCGTTTCCCTTTAAATAATATACGCCCCCGGTGATAGTATCCTTTTGTAATTGAGAAGCATGTTTCGTTTCCGTTTGCATACTAAATAATATTATACTTATTTATTAATTATGTCAAACGAAAATCTTTCTATTTGGCAAAAAAGCCAACGAAACTATCAACGTTAAGAGCAGATATCGCGTTTTTTACAATGGACACGTAAGCAGAAGGGAATACGACGCTTATCCCGCACCCCAAGTGAAGTCGAGAGGGGGTGTTAATGACAGATGCGACTATTTTCTTTGATTGTAAATGACGGTAGACCGCCAAAGCGTGCGAACGGGATTTGAAAACGGCAATGGTGTTCATTTTTTTCTCCTTAGAATATTTGATGATGTCGATTAATATATTTTATTCGAAGGCGAAAAAAACTGTGCGGAGGGAAAGATGATCTATTTTGATAATGCGGCGACGACAAGACATAAGCCAGTATGCGTATATTGGAGACTGCTTAAAGAAACAATTCTTGGTTCCAATCCCGGACGGAGCGCACATAAAGCGGCGGTGAGGACTGCGCTGAAGATCGAGGAAACCAGAGACATAATAAGAAGAAGCTTTTTCGAGGGTGACGTTATCTTTACAAAGAATTGTACCGAGGCATTGAATCTCGCGGTAACAGCTTTATCCGCCCCCCAAAAGGTGATAACGACAATAACAGAACACAACTCCGTTCTTCGTCCGTTGAAACGACTGGAATTACAGAAGAAAATAAGATTGCAAGTAATTGAGCCAAATATCGAATCATTTGAAAAACACATCAATAAGGATACCGGAATGGTTGTAATGGGAGCCGTATCCAACGTAACTGGTCAAAGAAATGATATCGAAAAAATATTCCGAATGGCAAAAGAAAGGTCAAAAGCAATAACTGTTTTGGACGGAGCGCAAAGCACAGGGAAGATAACAATTGATTATGCCGACGTGGATATGCTAGCATCCAGCGGTCATAAGGGGTTGTATGGAGTACAGGGAACAGGCTTTTTATTGGTCAGGAACGGTATCCGTCTGCATCCTTTATTCGTGGGAGGGACCGGTTCATCCGGTTTTGAGATCGATATTCCGGAGAATATTCCAGAAGGTATGGAAGCAGGTACCTGTAATGCTCCGGGGATTATTGCGCTTGGCGATGGAATTAAATATGTTCTAAAAAATCGAGAAAGAATTATGAATAAAGAAAAAAAGCTCTCCGAGCGTTTAGTCCATTTATTGCAGGGAGAAAAGAGTGTGGAGATATATTCGGCGCAGAATGGTATCGTATTATTGAACGTGAAAGGTAAGAGCTGCGGAGAGGTGGCAGATTTTCTTTCGGAAAAATATGGGATATGCGTACGAAGCGGATTGCACTGCGCCCCGCTTATGCACAAATATTTGGGGACTGCGCCTGAGGGCGCGGTGAGAATAAGTTTTGGCAGAGGAAACTATCTATGGCAGATTAACGTTCTTTCTCACGCACTAAAAGAGATCTCCCAATCATGAACAAAACGGAAAACAGCGAATATAATGGTTGCGAGGAGATAAAATGGACGTAGGTGAATATATTCGTAATAAAGAAAGGAAACAGAAAAATAACATAGATCATTACACCTCAATGAATGAGGAGCAGCTGATGCAAGAACTCTTTCGTACGGCTAACGCTTCCGGCGTGACGAATAATGAACTGGATGATTTTTTTAAAAAGGTTTCTCCTTACTTGACACCGGAACAAAAGGAAAAGATGAAAAATCTGATAATGCAGTTAAAGAGGTAAAGATGAATAATAATCTTTTATTGCTTTTGCCATTATTGATGAATGGTAAATCGAACAACTTAAACGGAGTTATCGGTGAGCTGATAAAAAATCAGCAAAGTTCTATCAATCCGATGACCTTATTGATGCTATCAATGCTAGGCGGTAAAGAATCAAAAAACGGTAAAGAGGGGACGGATGCAGTAAAAGATTTCGGTGGAGAGGACGTTGTTAATGCTTTGAGGATGCTACTTCAGAAGGATCAATCAAGCTGAAAGTCGGGAACGTAATCTTCACTTGCCGATTGTTCGTCTTGAATGTAACAGTCGTCGATGCCTTTCTTAAGTAAATAATTAATTACCATTTTGTTTTCCAGTGGTTTTAGCGTTCGCTTAATTGTCGAATGATAGCAGGGTATAAACTGCGACATTATACTGAGTTTTGCCCTGGGATAAAACTTTTCTTTATATAGGTCTATGAAATCAAACGTGTTTTGCAGGTGTCCGGGAAGAATTAAGTGGCGAATAATAACCCCTTGTTTCATCAATCCGTCTTGTTGCAAATAGGGTTTTGATTCTATCATTTTTTCCGTTGCCGCAAGGCACATATCGTAGTAATTCTTTATACCGGAAAAACGCTGTGCAATGTCATTATTCGAGTATTTAAAATCTGTTAAATAAATATCGATGTATTTGTTCATCCGGGAAATGATTTCGGCTCGTTCATAACCTGACGTATTATAGACAATGGGGATGTTCGGTTTGTAGATGTCCAGCGTTTGGCAAATTTTGTCGGAAAAATGAGTGGGTGTGACGAAGTTAATATTATGTACTCCCTTATATTCCAATTGTTTTATTTGCTCTGCAAGTTCGTTTGGAGAATATGTTTTTCCGACGTAATTTTTGCTTATTTTGTAGTTTTGGCAAAATTCGCAATCCATGTTACAACCACTGAAAAAAACAGTTCCGCTGCCATTTGTACCGCTTATTTCCGGTTCTTCGTAATAATGCGGAGCAATTCGACAGATTTTCATTTCTGCGCCGGCACGACAACGTCCCATCGTTTTACTTCTGTCAACGCCGCATTGATGCGGACATAGATAGCAATATATACTCAAATTTCCTCCGTTTGACCTGAAAGCGTATAAATGATACCATTAAAATCAGTCAAAGTCAAATTATGGTTGATTTAGCATGTTATGATAATATATAATGAAAAAGGACAAGTAAATTTTTTTGGACGCATGTAACAAGCACACTTATTTCCCCGGTATAAGATTCCAAAGAAGGAGAGAATGGATGGATAAAAAGAAAATAATCAGTAAATCGCGTAAAATCTTCGGCACCATCTTATTATTGATATGTGCCATTCTTATTATTTATTTTGCCGCCGTAATGATATATCGTCTTGTTACGGTGTTGGATGCAAAAAAGTGGTCCGCTGCAACCCGTTTCTTAGGCGAATTCGGCATAATGTGTTTATTATCGCTTCCGGCATTTGATCTTCGCTTTGGGATTTTTACATGGGCGAAAAACAAAGCAGTCAAAGTAACTGGATTTGTGTTGAGGATACTTTCTCTCGCCATTTGCGCTATTTTTATAGTATTGAACGCGGCAATAATTATAACCGGTACAATTAAAGACGATGACCCGGTAGAAAACGTATGCGTGTTGGGACTTGCTATTGACAGTGATAAGTTGCCGAAGGACCTGATCAATCGACTTGACACGGCAATGGAATATAAAACCGATCATCCGGATGTGCCTTTCATAGTTACGGGTGGCAATAGCGAAGACCCGTATTATTCCGAAGCCGGATACATGAGTAGATATCTGCTGGAACAGGGCTTCGATACCTCTTTGGGAGAACTAATTGCAGAGACGGAAGCAAAAACGACTGTCGGAAATTTTGAGAACGTATCAAATTATGTCGATAAAGAGAAACCCCTAGGGGTGGTTACCAGTAATCTCCATATGTTCCGAGCAACCGGCATTGCAAGAAAGCAGGGGTATAAGTCTATAATAAATATTCCTGCGCCGTCGGAACCGCTGTTGTTTTGCGAAAACGTTATGTGGGAATCCATTTGTTCATTTTTCTTGACGCTTGGCGGCAAAATAGCTTTTTAAAACCATTTTGTTTGGTACAAATAAAACAGACAAAACCGTTTTTGGTTTTGGCTGTTTGTGGCGGAGCGATAGTAACGTAAATCGAATATTAAATAAACGATATTATGTTTTCTATTTCTTTTTTTACATTAGGATATTGCATTTCGCAAGACTTTATTAAAGCTAATATGCTTTGATTTGCTTCAATAGTGAATAGTCCCGCCATAGCATCCTTAAGTCTGTTGGTTGAGCTTCCTGATGATACAAAAGATATTTTTTGCCCATCGTTTGGATTTGCTTCATTTTTCTCATGTTCGCATAACTCCAAAATCCCTTTAGAACTAAACGATTTCTTTTTTATAGATGAACAAATTTTGGGCACACGAATTGTGGTCATTTTCTTCATTTTAAGAATCATATTTATCAAATGACAAATGATTTCAGGGTATATTAAGTCTTCAATCTCGTTGTTTGTGTTGTTATTTGTCAATGATGTATCGGCAGTTCCTTCAAAGTTTTGTATTACATGGACTTTTGCAATTATATAGTCATAATACTTTGATGATACTTTTGCGGCAATCTCTCGACCTTTACTGTCATTGTCCAAAACAACTTTTATTTGAGGTTTATATTTACAGGTTGATTCCTGATAAAATGAATTATAGAAATCTAAATACTTTAAGGCATTATCTGCGCCGTTCATTGCAATTATGTTTGGGGAGATAAACCCATAATACTTGCATAATTCATCAATATATTTTTTGTCGCAACCACCCTCGACTAATAAGTTTTTCGTATCTAAAAGGTCATATGATGTTTGCTCTATTCCTAAATGTTTGCATATTTTTTTATAACCTTCTTCATCTGATAAATCTACTTTAAATGTCTCAGTAACGGATATCTTTTTGTTTTTTCGCGCGGAATGTTGTTCATAAATTTTGGCATCAAGCAGTAGTACATTATTCATGTTGTATTGGTTGATAAAAACTTTTGAATGCGTAGTATAAAAAATCTGCATTTTGTCGCTTCTGTCATCAAATAGTTTTTTTAATTTTCTTTGTAACCCTTCGTGCAAGAAAACATCTGGTTCATCAACACAAAGAATAATTTGTTTACGATTACTGAGCCTTTTAATCATTTCAAAGTACAATAAAATTGCTGTTAATCTTTGCAGTCCAGCTCCTTTTGATTGCACTTTAAAACTGCCATTATCGTCTAAAAGAATCGAAACATCATTTGAAATAAGATCTTTTACTGTATCAGAATTTTTAGGAACTTTAAACTTAATTTTCCAATCACTATTAAACTCTGAAAATGTAGCAGATATATCATTTGCAAAATTATCTAATATTTTTTGTAAACCATCTACATAGTTATCATAGGAATCTTTTAAATTTTTCTTTGATTCCGAAAACCTTGCTTTATCATACTGTACGTTTATCATATCATCCGATATCTTATCTATCAAGTCGGGCAAGAAAACATTTACGGAATCTATAAAAATGAAATAGATCTTACTTAGAAACGAATTAATATCATCAGTTGACAATTGTATTTTGTTTATTTTTTTCCTTTTTGAAAGCGTATAGGAAATTCCAATTAATTCGCTCTGATCATAATTCTTGAAAATCCTTGTAATTGTATAATAAGTACTTGTTATTGAATCTAAAAATGTAATGGTGATTTTTGGATAAACAGATTGACCGCCTGTTGCATGTTTAATAGTAGGAATATCATTTGTGTTAAATTCTTCAGGATAGAAAAACAACTTAATTGCTTTAAGTGTATTGGTTTTTCCTACATTGTTTTTCCCGCAAACAGCGATTAAGTTATTATCCTGTGCGATTTGAATATCAAGGGATAAAATTGATCTAAATCGGTTAATTTGCATACTTGTGATCTTTATCATAATAAGTGTTATCTTTAATCTATTTCTTAAACACAAACAAATACTCATGGGCGAGGAGTAGGAAGTTAAACTTTATGCTGTTTGTTTTCCAATATCCCGTGGCTTTGCAGTTGTGTTGCTCTTTGATTATTATTTCTTTTGTTTTGAAGCCTGCCATTTCGAATATACGCATTGTTTCAAATGCGAGTGGCTGAACCATACCTTTTTTTCGCATATCTCCCATAAGTATGGCGCAAAACTTATCCTTTTTCAGCACTCGATAGCATTCTTCAGCAACTTTGCCGATTTCAAATAAAAAATCTTTCATCTGCAAAAGTGACATATCGCCATCAATATCTTCGCTGTAATGAATGATATCGGCATAGGGCGGGTGTGTGCAAATAAGATCTATCGAGTTGTCGTCTATTGATGAAAGATTGCGAGCGTCACCTTGCTCAATGTCAATCGTTGGGTTAAATTCGCACTCAAAAACCAATTTACTTTTAGTAATTTCAATGGCATTTGGATTTATATCCACGCCGATGAAATTTCTATTCGTAAGTTTTGCTTCTACTGCTGTAGTTCCACCGCCGACAAATTGATCTAAAACCGTATCGCCATCAACAGAATAACGCAATATTATGTTCCTCGGTATATACGGCGACCAATTACCACGATACTTAGCATCGTGAGTAGCCCATTTGCCGCGATCGGGGAATGCCCACACGGTATTCGTTTCGAGTTCAAAATCTTCAGGTTGTAAAGGAATCTTTTTTGCCATATTTACTTAATCACTTTAGCCAAAATACCGCTTTCTAACTCTTGAATGTTATAGATATTATCAAGCACATCGAAAGTTTCTTTTAGATTATGTTTAGCATTATACCAACCAACGCCGTCAGTAAACCACACGAAAGCAAATCTGTCTATATTCTTTGCTTCTTCGGTTATCATTTTATAACTTCTTGCCGTTTCATTAAGTTTGGAACCGTTGCTTGCGTAGAAGTTTGTTTCAATTGCATAAATCGTTTGCTCGGTTTTAATAACAAAGTCAAAACGTTTAGCCACATCACCCATATTTGAAAGAGCCGACAAGTCAATATCCCATCTCTTTTCAATATCTTTCAAATACATTTCCTTGAAGTAGTTTTCATCTTTGACAAAACCCGCTTTTACAATGAAAGATTCAACAAGATTTTCCATCAAATGACCGCCACGATTCTTTCGACCGTTGCTATCAAGACCTACTTCAACGCCTGTAACATAGTCAACCAAATCTTTTATAATGTGATTTGATAATAAGTCAAACAAACCTGTTTTTCTCATAAAAACTTTATATTGTTCGACGGAATAATTAGGTTTTACAAAATTATATGTAAATTCTCCTTCCGAGTCAATCGCATATATTTCATATTCTCGCTTTGCAATAAGAATAGGAATGCATTTCAAAATTTCAGGATACTTTTCATAAATTGTATCAAAATCATCTTCTATTTTTTGCGAGCCTATTAAAGAATTCAAGATATTCAATTCAATTTTGATATTTTCAATATTACCATAAACTTTGTTGAAATCAACATAGTATTTGTAATCTGCTATACTGTTTCTAAACTGTCCAAGCCATTCTTTAAAATTTCTTTTCATATGTTTCTCCTTTAAAGTTTAACATTATGTGTGGCAAAATAAGAATAAATAGTGTCGAATAATTCTTTTTCACTCATAGGCAAATCAATTATTTGCTTTAAGTCTTGCTTCGTTTGATATCCATAGTTGGGGGCAATGTCCACACTTTGTTTTAAAAGTGACTTTATTGCTTTTTCTTTTACGTTTTTCTCTATATTTGGGTCCTGTATAAGTTTAATAATATCGATTAAAACATTAATATAGTCTTTTTCCATAGTTTCACCTCAGTTGCAGATGAGCAATTCATTTATTTTTCCGCGCTTATCACCTTTACTATTGATTGCGCGGTTTGCTTCGACACGATTGATTTTATAGTTTCTATACAAATCATCAAAGAAATTATCTTCTTCGTTTACATTTTTCGGATCGGAATTGCTTAAAACAATCTTTGCTCCCAACTTGTTGATTTCATCAATAAACTGTGCAAGTCGTATCTGCTCGTTATCATCAAAAGATTCAGAATTATATGAAGTAAATGCAGATGTTTCGGAAATAGGACGATAAGGGGGATCAAGATATACGAAAGTGTCTTTATCTATGAACGATTTCGAAAGGGAATAATCACCGCAAACTATTGTTACGTTTTGCAACGCTTCGTGAATGTTGCGTAAATTTTCATCATCACAAATAGTCGGGTTTTTGTATGCACCCATAGGAACGTTAAATTGACCTTTTCTATTTACACGATACAAGCCATTGAAACAAGTTTTATTCAAGAAAACAAATTGTGCGGCTTTTTCGGTAGCAGTCTCCGCCGATAAAACGGTGGAATTAAACTTTTCGCGCACACTATAATAGAAATACTTTCTGCCGTTTTCATCCATAGGCAAAAAAGTCATTTGCATTTCATTTAGTTTAGTAATCAAGTTATTCACATCGTCTTTTACGGCTTTATATGCGTTTATAAGTTCAGCGTTTATATCGCTTATATAAAGTTCTTCAAAATCATACTTTGAAAGGATATTGAAAAATAATGCGCCGCCGCCTACCATGGGTTCAGCATATTTTGTTAAAACCTTTTTACCATCAGCCGGTAACATTTTTTCTATTTCATCGACAAGTTGACTTTTGCCGCCTACCCATTTTACAAACGGTTTAAGTGTAATAGTTTTTGTTTTTTCATAGCGCACGGTTCTTTTATCGATAGGCTTTTCGGCGGTGGACGGAATAATCCACATATTGCCGACCATCATCGCTCCGTCAATACGCTTTTCGGAACAAAGAATTGCTACTCTCCTTTGAGAGATATCCCATTTTTCAGCGGCTTCTTTTGCGGACATAAAACTTAACATAATATCACCTCAAAATTTTATAATTATATTATATTCTGGATTGCGAATAATAGCAAGCAAATCCTTATCATATTAGCAAAATATTTATAAATGGCACTATGGCGGGTGCTGGACATATACAAGCGCACCGATTCTCGGCGCGGTCAAGCACCCGCCGAAAACCAAATCGACACGGTAAAATGAAACACTCAAAGCCGAGCGGATCGGGGCGTTCTCGCTAAACCGCTTGCGAATCGCCCCGATGATCCGCCGTCGGCTATATTTGAATTTTACACCATTTATGCGTCTATTTATTTTTCGCGACATAAAACGTCCGTTTCGTGATAGGGATAGAGCGATACGAACACACCTGTACGAACACCTTTTGAATGGTGAAAACATATATCAAATCCCCGAAAAACGCATAAAAGAAAAACCTAAACCGACCTTTATGGGTTCGATTTAGGTTTTGCTTGGCGGAGAGAATGGGATTCGAACCCATGGTACTGGTTCGCAGTACACACGATTTCCAGTCGTGCTCCTTCGACCTCTCGGACATCTCTCCATTCCGGGTCGAATTTTGTTAAATGCGAAACCTATTATACAACGAACTATTTTATTTTGCAACAGATTTGATGTTGTTAATCAATAATTTTGCTATCAGCTAATCTGTAGCCGCAGCAGTCGAATGAACCATCGGTAGATACGGTTATCATCGTGCAGCCGCGTTGAGCCGTTTCTTTGGCGATTCCGATATATGCAAGATAGTCAATGCTCATGCCATACGTCAGTCTGATAGAATGGTCGTATTTGCCGCCGTTATAGAACAGCGAGAAGTTATTGTAGTGGTCGTGTCCACAGAAGACGCCTTGGGTGCTATTCATTTCCATCATGGTCTCAAAGAGGTTGTCTTCCGTAACGCCGCAGTAGACCCATTCTCCGTCAATGTCTTCGCCCATCTTGCCGTAAATCAGTTGGACGTTTTCGGTGTCCTTTTGCCCATTGTTGTGCCATTCTTTGTATGCATCTTTGAATTCACTCATCGGAATATGAAAGAAAGCAAGTGACTTAATGGTCATTTCATCGGATTCATCATTCAGGACCTTTTTATTGGCTTCATTAAGCGTAATTAAACTGTTTTTGTACCAATCAATCTGACATTGATGCATATGATCGTAGTCACGGAAAAATCCCTTTTCGTAGGAGTGGGAATCAAGAATAAACAGACTCTGGGTTATTACACCTGCACTGTTTTTAACGTTGATAATGGAATTACCGTAACCGGCGTCTGCTTCTAGTCCGTCATATCCGTCGATCGTTCCGTCGAACTGACTGGCGTAGAGACAGTATTTCAATTCGCCGCTTTTGATTTTGTCAAGATAGTAGTCGTTGATATCTTTTCTCGTATAGTAACTATAAACCTCGGTATCGTGGTTACCGTATGTAAATGTCCAATATACGCCCAAACTTTCCATTAGTGTAGAGAATTCCTTTACCGGGGTCATATTATTAAAGGTGCCGGATTGGAAGGGGACGGGATAACCGATATCACCGGTGACGATAACAAGATCCGGTTTTTGATCGGCAATCAACGTAGCAACGGCATTCAGTGCCCAGCTATCTTTTTGAATGGACATAAATCCGCCGCCGACGTGAACATCGGTTAGTTGCATTATGCGGAAATCCCGATCGCAGGTGAAGGTCCAGCAGCCTGTTTCAGGATCTACGTACGGAGTAAGTTGATTTTCATACTTGACTTTTTCAACGTTATCGGCATATTTGGTGTTTGCGTTGCTGCTCACATAGTTGATTAAAGCCAGTACGCCGAATATAAAGATAATGCAGGATAAAACAATTACGGTTATGATAAGACCTCTACCTTTTTTACGTTGTTTCTTTTCCTTTTTCATTGTTGACCTCAATTATAAAGATGATTTTTATTCCGAAGTTTTTATTTATATCTTCGACTGTATTTTCTATTATATCATGATATAATGGTGTTGTAAAGAGTGCATTTATGAGCAATTCTCTTTCATTGGGACCGTAATCATGGTATTCAGTAGAATAGATTTCGGAGATTATTCCGGTTGAATATAGCTTGTTTATGATCGTATCGTACTCCTTTTTGTCCGGATTTGTTCCCAAAAGTGTGCGTAAATTAGTAATAAACAGTTTTATTCCTCCGACAATCATGAAGGTGCTGACTATTGCTCCGAATATCCCATCAAATCGGAACTGGACGTATTTCGTGAGTAGAAGACCGATAACGGTCATAAGAGTGATTGCGGCATCCAATATGCTATCCATATAACAACATTGAAGCACGTCGGAACGTATTTTTTTATTTTGCAGTTTATACATAACCGCTAAGCCGATTTTAATAAACACCGTTACAAGGAGAATAATGAAATAGGTCCATTTAAATAGGACGAGGGAGGCGAGCATAAGACGATTCAAAGCGGAGATAAAAAAGTATCCGCCGATAAATACGATTATCATGGACATTATCAGTGAAGAAATCGGTTCCAATCGCCCAAGTCCATGAGGATAACGTTCGGTCTTCGTGTTCTTTGAGATGATAAAAAAGCAAATCATAGAAAGAATGCAGCTGACAATGTCGCCGAGGTTGTTGATAGCGTCCGTTACAATGGAAATATTATTTGCGGCCAGTCCAATCCATAGTTTTACGCCGAAAAGAGCGGCATTGACAATAGTACCGAAAAGCATTGTCCATACGGCGTAGAAGTTGCGTTTTTTCGTATCTATAATATCTGGCATAATTCTCTTAATGCATTCTCCAAGTTTGTTTTTGTATTCATCATATTTTCCGAAAGAGAAAGATTGTGATCGTTAATCGGGACTACGGTGACTTTATCGTTCGGGTCGCCTTGTCCGCATAAAACGAAGATGCGCTTATCCTTCGGGGTACGATTTATTATTCCGGAAACGACTTTACCGGAAAGAGAGGTTGTGTCGAATTTTCCTTCGCCTGTAATAATAATATCGGCAGCGGCAACTTTCTTTTCAAATTCTATTGCGTTTAAGATGAAATCAATGCCGCTTACGATTTTTCCTTTCAAGAAAGCAAGAACGCAATATCCCAGTCCGCCGGCTGCTCCGGCTCCGGGAGAGGATGGCTCGGCACCCAAAAAACCTGTAACGGTAGCGTATTGAGCCATATTGTACTCCAGCCGATCGACCTGAGCTTGCGTCTTTGCTCCTTTTTGGGGTGAGAAAACGTACGAACAACCGTTTGGGCCAAGAAGCGGATTGGTGACGTCACTTAGCGCGGTGAACGTCATGCCCTCGATTGCTTTGTTGAAATCTTTTAAATCTATGGAAACAACGTTGCCTAAGGTATCGCCTGTCGGCAAAAAGGAATTCCCATCTTTGTCATAAAACCTTCCTCCAAGCGCATAGACCAATCCGGCGCCGCCGTCGTTGGTGGAGCTTCCGCCAAGACAGAGAACGATATCTTTCTTTCCGAGGTGTTTTGCTTGCAGAATCTGCTCACCCATACCTACTGTTGTGGTGATTCCTGGATCCTTAATCATTGTTTGCGGTAGCCCGGACGTCTCGGAAACAGCAATAAATGCGTGCTTATCGTCATAGCCGAACTTTGCCGTACGTTTGAATAGATTCCCGTCGGTTACCTTTGATGTAAACGTTTTTCCGTTGAAAATTGTGTTGAGACAATCTACACTGCCTTCGCCACCGTCACAAATCGGATAACACTCTACGGATGCGCCTAGATTGTTTTCTATAACCCGTTTGGCTATACCGCAAAAATCGATAGCGGATAGGCTTCCTTTAAATGAATCTGGCAAAACAAGTATTCTCATAAATGGTATCCTTATTGTTTCGAAAGTCAAATATCAATTTGACATTCCTTTTTTTTTAAATTATACTATGTATCGTACAAATTAACAAGATAGGATTTTAATATTTATGCAAAAAATCATAATTTTGGACACAACGCTCAGAGACGGAGAACAGGCACCCGGAAATAGTATGCTCGCCTATGAAAAGACAGAAATGGCTCTTCAGCTGGAGAAACTTGGTGTTGATGTGATCGAAGCCGGCTTTGCGGCGGCCAGTCCGGACGACGCCGAATCGGTTAAACAAATTGCCGCTATTATAAAAAATGCAACAGTTTGCAGTTTGTCACGTTGCAAGAAAGAAGATATCGACATTGCATACGAGGCTTTAAAGGGCGCGGTAAAATCCCGTTTGCACCTTTTTTTGGCGACCAGTCCCTTGCATATGCAGTATAAGTTGGAACTTACCGAACAAGAAGTTCTGGATAAAATAGACACTAGTGTCCGCTATGCTCGCTCGCTGTTTTCTGAAGTACAGTTTTCTTGCGAAGATGCAACGAGGAGTAATCGTGACTTTTTACTTAAAGCAATTGAAGTTGCCATAGGCGCAGGTGCGCAAATAATCGGCATCCCGGACACCGTCGGGTATTCCTTTCCGGAAGAAATAAAAGAGCTATTCCAATTGGTTAGTGAAAGATTTCCTGGAGTCGTTTTCTCAGCGCATTGTCATAATGATTTGGGTCTTGCCGTAGCGAATACCCTTGCCGCGATTGAAGGCGGAGCAAAGCAAATAGATTGTACGGTAAACGGTATCGGAGAGAGAGCCGGGAATACTGCGCTTGAAGAAGTTGTTCTTGCTCTTCACACGCGTAAAGATCATTATGACGTGGAAAACGGAATTGTTTTAAAACAGATCAGTCCAACATCTCAAATGCTCACAGCGCTCACAGGGACGAAAATCGCCGCCAATAAACCGATCGTGGGTAAAAACGTTTTCTTGCACGAAAGCGGCATTCATCAACATGGCATTTTGCAACACAGAAGCACTTATGAAATTTTAGACCCGTCGGAATTGGGCATCGTTCAGAATAATATCGTTCTAGGAAAACACAGTGGCAAACACGCACTTTACGAGTATCTCAGTAGTATGGATATCAGAGTTTCCGATGAAGAATTAAACGATCTGTTTGAACGGTTTAAATTACTTGCCGATAAAAAGAAGATCGTTACACATAAAGATATCATGTATTTGATTTCCCACGGGCATAATGTAAAAATAGCGAGACTGTATTCCCTTGAAAGTTACAGCATAATTACGGTAAAGGGTAGCTCTGCGGTTGCGACGTTGAAGTTGAAAACGGGTGATGAAATCAAAATAGGCGAAGGATCGGGAGACGGACCGCTTGACGCAGCTTTCAAAACGATCAACAGAATCATAGGGAAAGACTTTATGTTGCTGGATTGGTCGTCGAGCGCTATTACGGAAGGTGAAGACGCTCTTGGAGCGGCAACATTGCGGCTGGAATACAAGGGTAAAAAGGTCACCGGTCGAGGTGTTTCTACGGATACGGTGGAAGCAAGTATCTTGGCTTACGTCAATGCCTGCAACAAAATTTTGCAATAGTATCACCTTTATTAGTTGCCACGGCATTCGTTTTATTTTGACAAATCGTTTCTGCGGTGGTATGATAGATAAGGTTTTCGGAAGGAAAGTGTTTAATGAACGTAACTGCATAGTATGCAGAGTACTCATATGTCACTCGTAAAAAACAATGGAGGAAACTGTTAATGAAATACGACGTTATCATCGTTGGTGCCGGTCCTGCCGGAATCTTTACCGCTTATCAATTGATCGATAAAGGGTTCTCGGGCAAAATTGCTATTTTCGAAGAAGGCAGAACGTTGGAAAACAGATCCTGCCCAAAGAGCGTAACAAAAAAATGCGTTCAGTGTCAACCCTGCTGTAATATAACCGCGGGCTTTGCCGGAGCCGGTGCTTTCAGTGACGGTAAATTATCCTTAAGCCGCGAGGTTGGCGGAGACCTGCCTGATTTAATTGGCGCGGAAAAAGCGCAGAGTTTAATTGATTACACCGATCAAATATATTTAAAATTTGGTGCGGATACCCATGTTGAAGGAATAGAAGACGTCGATAAAATAAAAGAAATCAGGCGTAGAGCAATCAACGCTGACTTAAAATTGGTCGATTGTCCGATACGCCATCTCGGCACGGAAAAAGCGCACGCTCTGTATTTAAAACTCCAGCATTATCTGACGGATAACGGCGTAGAACTTCATTCCTTATCTTTGGTTACCGACTTAATTATCAAAGATAACGTTTGTAAAGGCGTTGTTGTGGGAGACAAAGAATACTATTCGGATATAACCGTTGTAGCCACCGGCAGACGCGGCGCCGACTGGTTGGACAGAATGTGCCGTCTCCATAACATAACTTCCGAATCCGGGAACGTCGATATCGGCGTCCGTGTTGAACTTCGGAGCGAAATTATGGAGGAAGTCAATAAGGCATTATATGAATCCAAGTTAATCGGTTATCCGAAGCCGTTCTTTAACAAGGTAAGGACTTTCTGTCAAAACCCAGGTGGTTTTGTTGCTCAAGAGAATTACGAAGACAATCTCGCACTTGTTAACGGTCACGCTTTTAAAGAGGTTAAATCGGAGAATACCAATTTAGCCATCCTTTGCTCACATCATTTTTCCGTTCCGTTTAATCAACCGATATTGTATGCGCAGAAGGTTGGTCAGCTCCTTAATATGCTTGGTGACGGACATATCCTTGTTCAAAGATTGGGAGATATTCGTTGCGGTAAAAGGACCTGGACAAAAGAACTGGCAATGGGTAACGTCAGACCGACCCTCATGGATGCCGTTGCCGGTGACATCACCAGCGCGATGCCGTACCGGACCATGATATCTATTTTGGAATTTATTTCTCAGGTAGATAAAATATTCCCGGGCTTTGGTGGAAGCGAAACGCTACTATATGCGCCTGAAATTAAATTCTACAGTAACCGTATTGTAATGAATGATAAATTGAAAACTGCAGTTACTAATCTTTATTGCTTAGGTGACTCCAGCGGATGGACACGCGGATTGATGATGTCTTCCGTGATGGGCGTTCATTTGGCAAATTCTTTGTTGGAAGAATAATGAAACCTGTTTGCTCGTCCTCACAAGGCAGGACTGCTGAAAGTAAAATTTTCGATGGGGGTGCTACCCCCATTTCTCTTATGGGAAAAGTCGGAGAGGCGATTGCTGATGAATTAAAAGAGTATTCAAAAATTCTCTTTATTTGTGGAACGGGAAATAATGCCGGTGACGGGTATGCAGCGGCATCTATGCTTTCTTGTGCAAAAGATATTACGTTATTGATTGTGCGGGAAAAGTATTCGGATGCGGGTTTGTTTTATTTAAACAAATGCAAAAAAAATCATATTAAATGTATCTATGGATACAAACTAGTCGATTTTTCCCAATATGATGTGATCGTTGATTGTCTATATGGAATTGGCTTTCATGGCGAATTATCAGTTGAAGAAAAGCAATTGATAAATTCGGTTAATAATTCAAATAAAAAAATTATTTCCATAGATATTCCAAGTGGCCTTGAAGCAAATACAGGAATAGCGAAATCGGCATTTAAAGCTGATTTAGTGTTAACCATTGGATGTGCGAAATATGGGCTGTATTTGAACTCTGGAAAAGATTATTGCAAGAAAATAAAAGTAATTGATCTTGGGTTTGATATATTTGACTACGCAATGATATTTGATACAGTTGACTGCATGGAATTTCTTAAGCCTCGTTTACACAATTCTCATAAGGGTATATACGGATATGTTTCCCTTTTCGGCGGAAACAAGAATTATTCAGGGGCTATTAAACTGGCTAATCTGGCATGTTCATCATTATATTCAGGTTGTGGCGTGGTAAGATTGGTTGTTCCTGATGAAATCTTTACTGCGGTAGCTCCATATATGCTATCCAGTACGCTTTTTTCTGAAAAGGATTCTATTGAGTTCTTAACTCGTTCTGCCGCAATTGGAATCGGCTGCGGATGGGGAAGAGGAGGGGATCGAGCTGATCTATTAAATACAATTTTTAGTCATGCTGGCTGTCCTATAGTTTTAGATGCCGATGGTTTATACGCATGGAAAAAACTCGGTTTACGGAAGTATAATAACTTGATTATTACACCGCATTTATCTGAAATGTCTCATATTTCCGATAAAAGCATTGAGGAGATTGTTCTCGACCCGGTTGGGACAGCAAAATCCTTTTCTTTAATTCATCACTGCATTACCGTTCTGAAAGGACCGACAACGATCATTACAGATGGAATGACTGTATATTTGACAGACAGGGGCTGCCCGGGAATGGCAACTGCCGGAAGCGGAGACGTGCTGCTTGGCATTATGACATCAGTTGTCGGGCAAAGATTTGATAATATACTAAAATCTGTTGCCTACGCTACATTTATCAATGGTTTTGCTGGAGAACTTGCTCAGAAAAAATATACTGATATCGGCATGACTTCTGCCGACACTTTAGAGCAAATTAGACCTGCGATATTATTTTTGAAAAAATCTTGTGGAATAAATTGACATTTTTCAGGGACTGAACTAATATATTATTCACTAGGAGATTTATATGAAGAAAAAAACTATTTTTCAAGGCGTTGCAACTGCACTCATTACTCCCTTTAATGATGGCGGAATTGACTATGAAAACTTCTATCAACTGATCAACTGGCAGATAGAGAGCGGCGTGCAGGCACTTGTTGTTTGCGGTACGACCGGAGAATCTTCCACTCTCTCCGACTCCGAACACAGAGATGCCATTACCTATGCGTGCAAAATAGCCGCAGGTAGAGTCCCGATTATTGCCGGCGCAGGAAGTAATGATACCTCTTACGCTCTTGATCTGGCTCGTTGTGCGTGTGCGTCGGGTGCGGATGCGCTCCTGTGTGTGACACCGTATTATAATAAATGCACGCAAGCGGGATTAATTAAAATGTTCACGCAGATTGCCGATGCCAGTTCCGTTCCGGTGATTCTTTATAACGTACCCAGTCGTACCTCTATGAACATCGAACCGTCAACTTATGCCATTCTTGCCGATCACCCCAATATTGCTGCAATAAAAGAAGCAAACGGCAATATCGGTCAGATGGTTGAGACAATGGGCTTGGTTGGCGATAAATTGGATATATACAGCGGAAACGACGATCAAATCGTCCCGATGCTTTCTATGGGCGCTAAAGGTGTTATTTCCGTACTCAGTAACGTTTTACCCATTCAGACTGTTGAGCTTTGCAGAAAGTTTTTTACCGGAGACGTACAAGGCAGTGCTGCAATGCAGTTGGAATTGTTGCCTTTGATTAAGGCACTCTTTTGTGAAGTCAATCCTATCCCGGTTAAAGCTGCTATGCATGCTCTTGGGTTTTGTGAGAATAACATTCGCTTGCCGCTTACTGAAATGGAAGAAGCCCATAAAGCGCGCTTGCTTGAGGAAATGCGTAAATTCGGATTGAACGTTTAATTACTGTTTTTGATTTATTTCACGGCGTCGCTTAATAGCGGCGCCGTTATTTTTTATCTGAACTTTTTTCTTATTATTTTTTCGAGGATAGAAACTATTGCATACATTCCGCCGGCAAGGACGCACAGAATAACCGTACTGGCCATAACCAAATCCAGTTGAAAGACTTGTGAACCGTAGACGATTAAATATCCAAGCCCCTCGCGCGAACTTAAATATTCTCCCATAATGGAGCCGACCCAACTCAAACCGACGTTGATTTTCAGAACGGAAATAAGATTTGGTATGTTGGCCGGGAAAATAAGTTTCGTCATGATTTGGAATTTATTTGCGTGCATGGAACGCAACAGCATTATTTTCTCTTTGTCAACGGTCATAAAACCGGAGAGCATACTTATTATCGTGATAATCACGCAAATCAGTACAGCCATAAATATAATAGCAGGTTTTCCTATTCCCATCCATACGATTATGATCGGTCCAAGCGCAATTTTCGGTAGGGAATTCAGCGTGATGATATACGGTTCCATAATATCCTTTAAAAGGGTATTCCACCAAAGTATAATTGCGAAAAGGGTGCCGACGGCAGTAGCAATTAAAAAGCCTGCGACAGTTTCTATAAAGGATGCTTTAATGTGGTTAAACAATTCGCCGCTTTGTTGGAGTGTGACGATTACTTTAACCATTCTTGACGGACTGGAAATAATAAAGGGATCGACGATTTTGTAATGTGCAATCAATTCCCATCCGGCAATCATTGCAATCAGTAGTCCGATGCGGAGTATATGAGTTATGATTGTTCTTATCTTACTTTTTTTGAGATAATTCCGATGTGCATTGCTCATTTTTGTCCTCCAGTAGTTTCCATATTGTTTTAAAGTATTCGGAGAAATTTTTACATTCTCTTTTTTGTAGCGGAGATAAATTACTATCCAGATTAACGTTAATTTCCGAAATGACAGTTGCGGGGCGTTTACTCAATACAATTATTTTGTCGCAAAGAGAGATACATTCGCTGATGTCGTGGCTGACGAGTATTGCCGTTTTCTTTTCCTGTTTGATAATGGAGTAGACGTCGTTGCAAACGTTGATTCTCGTCTGAAAATCAAGCGCCGAAAACGGTTCATCGAGTAGAAGAATATCGGGATGAAGAACCAGTGTCCTTATGAGGGCGGCACGCTGTCGCATGCCGCCGCTCAATTCGGAAGGGTATTTTTTGATAAAATCCCCCAAACCATATTTACTAAGAAGATAGTGTGCGTACTCTCTACTTTGTTTTTTCTTCTTTCCCGATAGCTCAGGCCCAAGCAAGATGTTGCTCTCTATATTCCGCCATGGAAAAAGTTGATCGCGTTGAGGCATGAGTCCGATTTTCGAATCGGCCTCGGATACCTTTTTTCCCCGAAGAAGTATTTCTCCCGAGGCAGGAGCGTAAATACCGGCCAGTAAATTGAGTAAAGTGGTTTTTCCGCATCCCGAAGGACCGATTATACCGACGAATTCTCCGGTATTTACCGTAAAGGAAAGATCTTTTATTGCGACGGTTTCCGCTTCTTTGCTATGATAGGAGAAATTTACTTTTTTCAGTTCCAGTAGCGTCATAGTTGCTCCGCAATAATCTCCTCGACAATGGAGTTGTCGACAATATCGGAACCGTAATTTACTTTCGTTTTGATGCTTCCGGCGGATAGTAGAATATTCTGCAAGCCGTCAAAAGAAGTATCGGTCATGGTCGGGACCGTTTTCCAAGCGTCGATCGCCATATAGTTCTTTACTGATTGAACGAGTAAATCCCTGTCTGTTGTGGAGAAGCTGGGTTGAATGGCGTCTGCGATTTCTTCCGCTGAATGCGTAAAGCAATAATTTATTCCCTTAATGACCGCCGACATGAACGATTTTACGTCTTCTCTATTTTCCGACAGGTACTTTTGCGTGACCATAAAGCAGGTGTATGCGACGTTTCCGGTTTCTTTACCGACACTGGATACGATATAACCCTTACCGAGTTTTTGGTACTGGCTCGCCGACGGTTCGAACATAGTACAATAGTCGCCGATTCCGCTCTCGAATGCGGAAGTAATCATATCGAAAGAAATATCGTAATTTATGCTTAGATCCCTTCCGTCTTTTAGTCCGTTTTTGTTGATCGCGTACTCGAGACACATTGCCGGCATTCCGCCTTTTCTACCGCCGATGATTTCTTTTCCGCGTAAATCCGACCATTTAAAATCGTCTTCTTTCTTTCTGCCGATCAAGAACGAACCATCGCGTTGGGTCAGCTGACCGACAATAACGGCACCGTTGGAGCTGCCTTGTTGCTTAACGTAAACGGCTGTTTCGGGGCCAAGTAAAGCTACGTCGGCTCCGCCGCTTATAAGCGCAGTCATGCTGTTGTCGGAACCACCTCCGTTGGTGAATTCAATTGTCAGTCCGTATTCGGAGAAGTATCCTAAATTTTGCGCTACGTATAGGGGCGCATAAAAAACGGAGTGTGTTGTCTCGTTGAGACGGATCACTCCTTTCTCACTTTTTTTCTCGCAGGCGATGAGTCCGAAAAGACTGAAAATACCTATCAAAGAAATAAGTAAAATTGCTGTGATTTTTTTCAAAATTAACCTCCTGTTAGTACACTTTATGAAAAAAAGGAAAATGATGTTAAGGTAAAGTTAAACTAAATCGTCGATAATAATGATAAAAGAACTCTCATTACAGTTGAAAAATAAATGAGACTATGATATAATGTGGGACGAAAGGACTATATAAGGATAAATGAAATATATTAAAATTAGTATTTTAATTTTTTTCTTTTCAGTTACGGCTCTGTTTTGTGCCCTAGGTTCTTTCTTTGGTTATGATAGTGTGGTTGCCTACGCCGATAATTACGTCGAAGTAACTTCGGTTACGGCATCCTATCTGGACGGCTTTGACGCAAGCGGCAATCCTATCTACCAAAATAACGTTGATTATAATACCTATTTTTCCGCCTCCACCAACGTTTACGCCAAAAATATAAAAGTCACGTTTACCATTTCCGGTGCTTCCTATTATACGCTTTTTTGTGTAAAACAGGGGGGCGAGGAACCTTCGTGGTTGTTGCCTCAACCGGTTCCGGTAGGGGGCGTTGTTACCTATACCGTCTCCGATTCCGGTACTTATACGGTCAGCTGCTCCGTCTATTCTTCCGATGAAAACTTTTTGGAAAAAAAGAGTACGACTGTCAGATGCGACAGCACTGCGCCAACGCTACCTACGGCAAATTCCATGGATGAAAGCGAATGGCTGTCAAAAGGTTCCAATTTCGACGTTGTTTTCCAGTGGACGAATTGTAACGATACCTTATCCGGGGTTAAAAAGATTTTCTATCGCATTTATTACGATGACGGAAGAATTTCCGATATAAAATATTATAATTCCGTCCCGGCGGATAAGACGTACGTCGTTATTACTTATTCTTGTAGAATAAACGTTATCGTTTATGACAACGCCGGCAACTTTGCCCAAAGGGATTATTATTTCAGTAAATATGACTCGCGTTCGCCGATGTCTCCTTCGATGGAGATTTCGCCGCTTGTAACCGATGGGGAGTATCAAAAGAGTTATACGATCACTTTGGAGTTTTTTGAAGATAACGAAAGCGGTCTTGCATCCAGACAAAACTATTTTATCAACGGTGTTTTGATGGAATACGAGGACTCCATTGTTTTGACGGAACAGCGCAACTACAGTTTTGTCTTTTTTGCTATAGATAAAGCCGGTAACAGATCGGAATACGTTTCTTATGAACTTCCCGGTACGGCGTTCGACGTAAGATCGCCTTACCTTGATAAGGCATCCGTACTGGCAGAGATAGACCTGACGGCGGAGGACGGGATTTGCCATCTTACCTTTTCCGCGTCGGATAACCAGGAAAGCGGCATAAAAACGGTGGCGTTAAAGGATACCGATTATACATTTACGTCAGAGCCGAAAAATGCCTATACCTCCTATTCCGTTTTTTTCGACTGTTTTGGAGAAGAATATAATCACACCATAGTGCTGACCGATTTCGTAGGAAACGTTACGGAACATTTGTTTTTGGTTGATTATTTTTCCGATGACACCGTTAATGCGTTGTGTGCGGAATTGGTCGAATTGTATAGAACGACGGATTTTAAGAATTGTTCCGAACTTGCAAAAAACAGAATTGACAGAGCCTACGCTACTTTAAATTACATTCTGAATACCCCGGGAAATACGACCGCAGAGATTGTTGAATCCGGTAAGGCGATTAAAGAACTTTACCTTCCCGTTGCGGTGAAGAAATACGTTATAGAATCGGCTCCGGACTATGTTTCGTCTTCCGTCACTTTCTCCGTTGATCAAAGCGATTTTCATCAAAACGTTTTCGGGAACAGTTTGGAACTAACAATGATAAGTAACGACGGTGACGATACCGCGTTCGTGTCCCAATCGGGCTTTAATCCCGGATTCAGTGACTATTTTACGTTGCAAGTTACGTTGAACGGACAGCCACTGGATGGGAGTTTGGAAAACGGAATCACTGTCAGTATGAATTGCCCGGCAGGGTATCTTGAACGTAATTTTGCATTATACGATACTTCTTCCGGACAAAAAATAGAAACGAAGATAGTTAATAACAAAATTGTTTTTTCTATAAAAAACACAACTTCAATGGCATTGGTAATCAGCGGTAACAAGGCATCCGTTGACTATCAGACGCAGAAAAACTCCTCGATTGTGGTTTTTGGTAGAGTATGGCCTATGAAATCCTTTTTAGGCGTAGTACTCGGCGTCGGCGGCGGTGCGATATTGATTATCGTTCTCGTCCTGCTGTTGGGAAAGAAAAGAGGGTGAAGAATGTTTACGACCATCAAAAGCTATGCTCTGGACGGTATAGACGGTTTTCCGGTCGAGGTGGAGGTTTTTACGCAAAACGGGCTGCCGACTTTGGATATCGTTGGACTGGCTACAAGCGCAGTTAAGGAGTCAAAGGAAAGAATGCGTTCCGCAATCACAAACAGCGGATTTGATTTCGGCGCGCATAAAACGGTTATTAACTTGGCTCCGGCAGACGTGAGAAAGGAAGGATCGGCATTAGACCTGGCTATTACGATAGGATATCTTACCGCCGTTGGGCAAGTGCCGTATTCTCAATGCGGAAAATACGTTTTTCTTGGCGAGCTTTCTCTTGACGGTGGACTGAGAAAAATTAACGGAGTTATGCCTCTACTTATCAGTGCCATGCAGGCGGGGTATAAAAAATTCATTATACCGTATGAAAATGCCTCGGAAGCAGCATACGTCAACGGCGCAGAGGTGTATGCCTTAAAAAGTTTAACCGAGGTTGTCAATCTTTTGATAGGCTTGGTTTATAAACCAGTTGAGCCGGGCAATTTCGACGTAAAAAACGACTTTTTGCCGGAAGTCGATATATCCGATGTCAAAGGTCAACTTTTGGCAAAAAGGGGATTGGAGATAGCGGTGAGCGGTTCGCATAATATTTTGCTTTGCGGCTCGCCTGGTACGGGGAAAACCATGCTCGCAAAATGCGTTACCGGCATTATGCCGAAGATGACGTTTGAAGAAGCGATCGAGGTCACTAAGATTCATTCGGTAAGCGGTTTGATCCATGCCGAAGAAGGTATGGTCAAGCGTCGTCCCTTTCGCTCTCCGCACCATACCGCCAGTATTTATAGCTTGACGGGCGGTGGAAACAAAGCGGTTCCGGGAGAAGTGAGTTTGGCACATAACGGCGTTTTGTTTTTGGACGAAATGCCCGAATATAACAGAAAGACGTTGGAGGCCCTTCGTCAACCGTTGGAAGATGGGACGATATCGGTTTCACGCGTCAATAAATCGGTGAGCTACCCGGCACATTTTATGCTGATTGCCAGTATGAACCCCTGTCCCTGTGGCTACTATGGCAGTCAAGTCAGACAATGTACCTGTACGTTGCGCGACAGAATGAATTACGTTTCAAAGATCAGCGGACCGCTACTGGATAGAATAGACATATACGTTACTGTTGATAATATCGAATACGATGAATTCCGCTCGAGAAGGCCGGAGGAAAAGAGTAAAGACGTACGGGAACGTGTGGAGAGAGCAAGAGAGATACAAAGGAAGCGTTTTGCCTGCGACGGGATCTATACCAACTCGCAGATGAATAACGGGATGATAAAAAAGTTCTGCGCTATCGACAACGAGAGCGAACGACTATTGGAAAACGTTTTTCGGTCGCAACATCTCAGCCCGCGTTCGGCAACCAGAATTTTAAAAGTCGCCAGAACGATTGCTGACCTTGCCGGGAGAGACAATATCTCCCAAGATGACATTGCGGAGGCAATACAGTATAAAACCATCGATAAAAAGGAAATGGTGTTTGCATGAAATTGACAAACAGACAAAAAGCGGTTATTGTTATCAATCGAGCAAATGGTATCGGACAGGTGAAAACTCGTCGGATACTGCATGTCCTTGATAATAAGCCGGAAATATTATTCGACACCATTTCTCTTTGGCGGCAAAAAATTCTTTCCGTTGTCGGAGAAAAGGAATATACGGAAATTTGCATGAGTATGCAAACAGGAACGGAAGAGCTTGAAAACGTTCTGGAAAGGAAAGGGATCACCGTTATCACCATTTTGGATGATACTTATCCCGAGAGTCTTTCCGTATATGATGACGCGCCTATCGTGCTTTATTGTAGAGGGAACGTCGAGCTTCTTTCCGAAAACAAATTTGCCGTAGTCGGAACGAGGTATCCAACCAAATACGGCGTGCGAGTCACGGAAAACTTCGTCGCCGATTTGAGTTCACGGTTTTGTATCGTAAGCGGTATGGCAAGAGGAGTGGATTCCGTCGCGCATCGTACTTGTCTTGATAATTTCGGGAAGACGATTGCCGTCCTCGGTTGCGGAGTGGACGTTGTGTACCCTGCGGAGAATAAAGGACTTTATGACGAAATCGTAGAAAGAGGATTGGTTATTTCCGAATACGAACCGGGAGTGAAAGTCAACGCGCATATTTTTCCGGCCAGAAACCGTATCATCAGCGGGATGTCACGCGGAGTTCTCGTGACGGAAGCAGGGGAAAAGAGCGGGACCATTCTCACTATCAATTTTGCGCTTGACCAGGGAAAGGACGTTTTTTGCGTACCGGGTAGCATCTACAACCCTGCCAGTGCCGGATGTAATAGATACATAAAGGACTGTCAGTCCAGAGCGGTTACTTCGGTGAACGATATCTATGATGAGATCGGCTTAAAACGGGTCGATTTATCCAAACCGAGCGCACTGCAACTGGATGTGAACGAAAGTGTCGTTTTGGATGAATTGAATAAAAACGGCGAAATGCATTTTGAAGAATTATTGCAAATCGTGGACCTCAGCGTACCACAGCTTAATTCTTTGTTAATAAAAATGGAATCTGTTGGTTTAATCGTAAAAACCAAACACAATTATTGGAGTGTGTAGTAAATGAAACTTGTTATTGTTGAGTCCCCCACCAAAGCAAAAACGATCCAGAAATACCTCGGAAAGGATTTCCGTGTGCTGGCGAGCAGTGGGCATGTGTGCGATCTGCCGGAAAAAAGTCTCGGCATCGATATCGAAAACAACTTCAAACCGACTTATGTCATGGTAAAAGATAAGCAAGATGTTGTAAAAAGATTAAAGTCGGCAGTCAAAGAAAGCGAGCAGGTTTTCCTCGCAACCGACCCGGACCGTGAAGGTGAGGCAATCAGTTGGCATTTGAAAAACGTATTAGAGCTGGGTAATGGATGTCACAGAATCGAGTTTAACGAAATCAGTTACAGAGCGGTAAATAACGCTATGAAAACACCGCGTGAAATAAATATGAATCTGGTTGATGCGCAACAGGCGAGACGTGTTCTTGATCGTTTGGTCGGTTATAAAATCAGCCCGATACTGAATCAAAAGATCAAGCAAGGTCTTTCCGGCGGTCGTGTGCAAAGCGCGGCGTTGAAAATGATTGTCGATCGTGAAAGAGAGATCACAGCATTTGTTCCTGAAGAGTATTGGCATATTTATGCTTTCTTGCAAAAAGAAGGGAAAACTTCCGCAACGAAAGCACTTCTCAGTGATTTGAACGGAAAGAAATTAAAGATAGGCAACGGAGAACTGGCACAGCAGATCATAGCAAGTTTAAATAAGGCAAACTACAGTGTTGATTCGGTCAAACGCAGAGTCAGTAAAAGTCATCCGTATCCTCCGTTTACTACCAGTACGTTACAGCAGGACGGTTCCGCCAGATTGCAGATATCAACGCCCGAAGTTATGCGCCTTGCGCAGCAACTATACGAAGGGGTGGAAATTGAAGGCGAGGGCTTAACGGCACTTGTTACTTATATCCGTACCGACTCCGTCAGAGTCAGCATTGAGGCGCAAAGGGAATGTTCAGAGTACATTACTTCGGTTTACGGCAAAGAGTATGCACCGGAAAAATATAACGTTTACACAGCGAAAGGAAGCAACGTGCAGGATGCGCACGAAGCAATCAGACCTATATCTATTGCACGTACTCCGGAAAGCATTAAAAACAAAGTATCGAAGAATCAGTATAGATTATATAAATTGATTTACGATAGATTTTTGGCAAGCCAGATGACGGACGCCATATATAATACGCTTAACGTTCATATTGTCGGCGAAGTGAACAAGGATGAAAGCGAAGTAGACAAGTACGGGTTTAAATTGACAGGAAAAACCGTTAAATTCAAAGGCTATACCGTTGCTTATGACAACGTAAGCGAAGATGAAGAGGATAACGTCAGATTGCCTGATTTCAATGAGAAAGAACCTCTTTATCTGAAGGAAATCAAACACGAGCAGAAGTTTACTAAACCTCCGGTCAGATATACGGAATCTACGTTTATCAAAGGCATGGAAGAAAATGGAATCGGTAGACCGGCGACCTATGCTTCGGTGGTATCCGTTCTTGCTAAGCGCGAGTATACGGAGAAAGACGGCAAATACATGAAACCGACGGAATTGGGTATAAAAGTAACCGAGTTCATGGAAAAGAACTTTGCCAATATCGTTGATCTTAAATTTACCGCGGCGATGGAAGATAAATTGGATGACGTCGTAAACGGAACGGAGTGGCAAAAGATCATTTCCGAGTTCTACCCCACCTTTTTGGATAGCATATCCAAGGCGTATTCTTCGGAAAAAAAGGTAAAGCTCGATGAAGAAGTCAGTGACGTAATTTGTGACAAATGCGGCGCAAACATGGTGGTCAGAAACGGAAAATACGGAAAGTTTTTGGCTTGTCCCAATTTTCCGAAATGTAAGAATATCAAAAACATTGACGAAGTGGTAGGGAAATGTCCTCGTTGCGGCGGCAACATCGTAAAGAAGAAGACGAAGATGGGAAAGGTTTTCTTCGGATGTAGCAATTATCCCGAATGCGACTTCATGAGTTGGGAGATCCCCGCGCCTATTTTCTGTCCGAAATGTTGCAGTGTAATGAGGATTGTCGTTAAAGAAGGCAAAAAACAGTATATCTGTACTAGCAAAAAATGTAATCACGTAATCATTCCCGGAGAACAAGAATGACGATAAAAATAATCGGCGGCGGACTCGCCGGGTGCGAGTGCGCATATCAGCTATTAAAGAGAGGGTACTCAGTCGAGCTTTACGAAATGAGACCGATTAAGCAAACGCCGATTCATAAAACGAATAAATTATGCGAATTGGTATGCAGTAACAGTCTGAAGTCCAATGACCCGATCACCGCACAAGGCGCGTTGAAGAAGGAAATGGAACTACTGGATAGTTTGATACTAAACCAAGCAAAGGAGTGTTCCGTTCCGGCAGGGGGTGCTCTTGCCGTCGATAGGGATGAGTTTGCTGAAAGAGTGCAAACAAGGCTAACGTCTTTTCCGGATTTTCATCTCATTCGCGAGGAGCACACGGAAATCGATGATTGGACGGTTATTGCGGCAGGACCACTTGCGTCGGATAATTTGACAAAAAAAATTGCCGAATTGACCGGGTCGGACGAACTGCATTTCTACGATGCAGTTGCTCCGATTATCACGTCGGAAAGTATCGACATGGACCATGCTTTCTTTGCCGGAAGGTATGGAAAGGGTGGGGAAGATTATTTAAATCTGCCCTTGAATAAAGAAGAATACGAGAGTTTTGTGACTGAATTAAAAAACGCCGAAAAGGTGATTCTGCACGAATTTGAAAAGGGAGAGGTATTCGAGGCGTGTATGCCGGTTGAGGTGATGGCAGGACGCGGCGACGACGCACTTCGTTTCGGGCCGTTGCGTCCGGTGGGACTGACCGATCCCAAAACAGGAAAAAGACCATATGCGGTCGTGCAGTTAAGAAAAGAGGATGCTTCGGGGAGACTGTATAATCTTGTAGGATTTCAGACAAACCTGAAGTTCTCCGAGCAAAAGAGAGTTTTTGGATTGATTCCGGCATTAAAAGAAGCGGAGTTTGTTCGGTATGGAGTGATGCACCGCAACACCTTTATCAATGCACCAAAGGTGATTAATGCTGATTTCAGCCTTGTTGGCAATGAAAAAGTGTTTTTTGCCGGGCAGATCAGCGGTGTGGAAGGCTATATGGAGTCGGCAATGTGCGGCTTGATCGTAGCAATCAATCTTGACCGTAAATATCGCAATAAGACATTTATTGCGATGCCGGAGACCACCTTATTTGGGGGATTGATGAAATATGTCACTTCTCCCAATATGAACTTTCAACCGATGCACGTCGGATTTCCTCTTCTTCCTGTTATAGAAGGAATAAGAGACAAACAGAAGCGTAAAGAAGCATATGCGGGCAGAGCATTGACCGATATGGAACAATATGTGGAAACGATAACCAGATTATAAAAAAAGGAGACTTGATTATGGACATGAAAGGAACTACTATCTGTGCAGTAAAACGTAATGGCATCACTGCTATTGCGGGGGACGGACAGGTCACCATGGGAAACAGTATTGTAATGAAAGGCAATGCTAAAAAAGTAAAAAGAATATATGATGATAAGGTCGTTATCGGCTTTGCCGGGACGGTGAGCGATGCTTTTACTATGAGCGAAAAATTTGAAGGAATGTTGCAAAAATACTCCGGGAACCTCATGCGGTCGGCTGTTGAATTGGCAGAATTATGGAGAACAGGCAGCATACGTAATTTGGAAGCAATGTTGATCGTTGCCGATAAAGATAATTTATATGTGATAAGCGGCGATGGAAACGTCATCGAGCCGGAATACGGCGTTTGCGCGATCGGGAGCGGCGGCAATTACGCTCTCAGTGCGGCACGCGCATTGATGGATAATACAGATATGGGGGCAGAAGAAATTGTACGCAAAGCGATGAAAATTGCCAGTGATATCTGTATTTTTACAAACACGAATATTGTAGTCGAGACTGTATAGGGAGGTAAATCATGGAATTGACGCCTAAACAAATAGTAACGGAATTAGATAGATACATCATCGGTCAATACGAGGCCAAAAAGGCTGTGGCAGTCGCTCTCAGAAATAGATACAGAAGGAGAATGCTGCCGGCAGAAATGCGCGATGAGATCACTCCGAAAAATATCATTATGAAAGGGCCGACGGGCGTCGGAAAAACGGAGATTGCCCGACGACTTGCTAAACTTGTTAAAGCGCCTTTTGTAAAAGTTGAGGCAACCAAATTTACCGAAGTCGGTTATGTCGGGCGCGACGTTGAGAGCATGGTTCGTGATTTAGTCGAGGTTGCTATTCGCTTAGTTAAGGAAGAGAAGCTCGCCGAAGTGGAACCCAAGGCAAAAGAAATCGCCGTCAATAAAATTGTTTCCGCAATTTTGCCGATTAAGAGAAAAGCCCATCCGGAGATGGATGAGGAAACAATCAGACAGGAATTGATTGCCGATCTGGAAAGCGGAAAGCTTGACAATATCCCCGTGGAAATTGAGGTGGAAGAAGCACCGAAACAATTGCAACTTGGACCTATGGGGGGCGGCAATGATAATAATTTCGGTGAGATAATTAATAGCATTATGCCTAAAAAGAAGAAGAAAAGAAAGATGAACGTCGCTGCCGCACTTAAAATTTTTGTCAGCCAAGAGGCTGATAAGATGATTGATATGGATGCTATCAATCAAGAAGGGCTTATGCGTGCGGAACAGGACGGTATCGTCTTTATCGACGAGATGGATAAAATCGCATCGAAGGGAGAAGGAAGAGGCCCCGACGTCAGTAGAGAAGGCGTCCAGCGTGATATTCTGCCTATCGTTGAAGGATGTACCGTTTCAACTAAATACGGGAACGTGAAGACCGATTTTATGTTGTTTATTGCGGCCGGTGCCTTCCATATTGCTAAAGTCAGCGATCTTATCCCGGAGTTGCAGGGCAGATTCCCCGTAATGGTTGACTTGAATAGTTTGACTGAGGATGATTTTATCAGAATACTGAAAGAGCCTGATAACGCTATCATTATGCAGTATGCCGAGCTACTTAAGGTTGATAAAATTGATATTAAATTCACTGACGACGCGATCTGCGAAATGGCGAAAATCGCTTATATGGAAAATGAAAATAAAGAAAACATCGGCGCGCGTCGGTTGCATACCATTATGGAAATGCTCTTAGAGGAAGTATCCTTTAACGCAGACGGAGAAGGGGACATGAAAGAAATAATCGTAGATAGAGAATACGTCCAAAAACATCTTGAAAAAGCATTGAAGACAATGAACTTACGTAAATACATTATTTAAGGAGAAAAATGATCACTCTACCCAAAGGGACCAAAGACGTCCTACCAGAAGAAAGTTATAAATGGCACTATCTCGAACAACGTATTCGTAGCGTATGCTACAGATTTGGCGTAAAAGAGATAAGAACGCCGGTGTTTGAGCATACGGAATTATTTTTGCGCGTCGTAGGAGAAACGACGGATATTGTTAATAAAGAGATGTATACCTTTGACGATAAAGGCGGTAGGAGTATGACTCTGAAACCGGAAGGGACAGCGGGCGTCGCCAGATGTTTTGCGGAGAATGGGCTGGATAACGCTCCGCAACCGACGAAGATGTTTTATCTTACTCCCGTTTTCAGATATGAGAAACCGCAATCGGGGAGATTACGCGAGCATCATCAATTCGGAATAGAATTATACGGTAGTTATTCTCCTTATGCCGATGCAGAGGTCATTTCTTTAGCAAAGAGTTTTCTTTCTGAAGTTGGCGTAAAAGAACTGGTGCTTCACTTAAATAGTATCGGTTGTTCTCAATGCAGAAAAGAATACTCCAAAGCTCTTATTGCCTATTTCACCAATAGAAAGAATGAACTTTGTCCGACTTGCTTGGAGCGTTTGGAGAAGAACCCCCTTCGGCTTCTTGATTGTAAGGTCGAGACGTGTAAAGCGGTTGCGGAACAAGCTCCCGTTGTCAGCGATTATTTATGCGACGATTGTAAAAATCACCAGAAGAAATTGTGTACTGCGTTAGATACACTCGGTGTTGAATACGTTTTGGACCCGAAGATCGTCCGTGGACTCGACTACTATACCGGAACTGTTTTTGAATTTGTGTCTACTTCTATCGGTGCGCAGGGGACGGTTTGCGGCGGTGGAAGATATAACAATCTTTGCAAAGAGATTGGCGGTAAAGAAGTGCCTGCAGTAGGCTTTGGTATGGGACTTGAAAGACTGATTATGGTTATGGAAAGTCTTGGAATCAGTTTTGGCGACGCGCCGAAAAGAAAAGTTTATATTGCTCCGCTCGGAGAGGAACAGTATCCTGTTGCGATGAAGTTGGTAGCAGATCTTCGCGCTAAGGGTGTTTGTGCTGATAGCGATATCGTAGAACGTAGTTTAAAAGCACAGATGAAATATGCCGACAAATGCGGATATGAATATGTCGTTGTGTTGGGTGCAGATGAGGTAGAAAAGGGCATTGTGACGGTAAAAGACATGATGCTAAAAGGTCAGACGGAATGTAGAATATCGGAATTAGATAAAATACTGAAATAATAAGGAGGAGTTTATGATTATTCTTTCACAAGAAAAAACGGATGTTATTGCCAGTCAAAAATACGCGCTCGTTGATTTTTATGCCGATTGGTGTGGACCTTGCAAAATGCTTGGACCGGAGCTTGAGAACGCCTCGGGAGAGATAGAAAAACTTGGCGTATTCTGCTGCAAAGTCAACGTTGACGATTGTAATTCTTTTTCAATAGAAAATAAAATCGAATACGTCCCCACCGTCATTTTGTTTAAAGACGGAAAGGAAATTAATCGGTTTGTTGGTCCTAAAAACAGTCAAGCTATTATTGATTTTGTCAAGGGAAATCTGTAAAATTTGAAAAAAGTATATTTAGATAACGCTGCTACGACGGCGCTGGATGAGCGTGTGTTAAATAAAATGCTCCCGTATATGCGAGATATATATGGGAATGCATCCGGTGTGCATTTATTCAGCCGTGAGGCAATGTCTGCTATTGACCGGTCGAGGCGGGATATCGCATCTTTACTAAATTGTTTTCAATCGGAAATCTTTTTTACATCGGGTGGAACAGAGAGTGATAACTGGGCGATAAGAGGTGTTGCTCAGTCTTTAAGACACAAAGGAAATCATATTATCACCACACAATTTGAACATCCTGCCGTCTTGGCTGTCTGTAAATATTTATCAACGGTAGGATATGATGTTACTTATATCGGCGTAAGCAACGAGGGTTATGTAAGTGTAGATGATATAGAAAAAGCAATCAGACCGGAAACAATTTTAGTCTCGGTTATGTATGCTAATAACGAGATCGGCACTATACAACCTATCCGGCAGATTGCGGATGTCTGTCATAAAAATAACGTACTTTTTCATACCGACGCAGTCCAAGCGATAGGCTCGGAGAATATAGATGTTCGTGAACTTGACGTCGATTTACTTTCTGCTTCAGCGCATAAGTTTTACGGTCCGAAGGGCGTTGGATTCTTATACGTCAAGCAGGGGACTCCGCTAGGTAATTATCTCTTTGGAGGAATGCAAGAGAGTGGTAAGCGAGCCGGAACGCTAAATTCGCCCGGTATTGTCGGAATGGTGGAAGCACTGAAATTATGCCGAGATGAACAGAAAGAAAGCGGCGAAAGAATAAAAGATCTCTGTGACAAATTTATAGGAAAAATGTTGCGAGCGCTACCGATATGTCAAATAAATGGCGGCAACAACAGATTAAAAGGAACAATAAATCTATGTTTTACTGGAGTAAAAAACGAGGCTCTTTTGACGTTACTTGATATGAATGGGATTGCTGCAAGCGGCGGCTCTGCTTGTTCAGCAGGCAGTTTGGAACCTTCTCACGTTCTGCTTGCAATCGGCAAGACGCCCGAAGAAGCTCGTTCATCTATACGTTTTTCTTTTGGCAAGTATAATACAGCGGAAGAAATTGATTATGCGGCGCAGGTTATTATTGATGCCGTTTGTCGGCTTTCTCCCGACTCTGATCTTATTAAATATTCGTCTTCGGAAGGGGATAGGATATAAATTAGTGTAAAAAAGTTTATAAAAAAGAATGCCGATAGTTTCGACATTCTTTTTATATGTCTAAAAAACAAATTACGCGTCTTTTTTCAAAGTCCTGAGACAACGTGTGCAAACGTATTGATAAGAGGTATGTCCTTTTTCATCGGTGACCTTGACTTTATGCACGTTTACATTCCAGACTCTTCTGGTTTTGATGTGACTGTGGCTGATACTATTTCCGCTCACACGTGCCTTTCCGCATATACAACAAACTCTGCTCATAATTGACCTCCTCAAATATGTCTGAACAATTATACACTGAAATGGAAATGAATGCAATTGTTTTTTTTATAATTTTTGTAATTTACTTGATTTTTTTTTATCAGAATGATAACCTATATATGTAAAAATATATTTTTTATAAAAAGGAAGACATAATGGCACTGCACACAAGCAACATTTACGGTAATATTACCGTTTCCGACGATGCCGTAGCGCTCGTTATAAAAAAAGTTGCAATGGATTGTTACGGCGTAGCTGAACTTGTCAGTCGTAAACTTAGTGACAGCGTCCTTATGCTTTTTAATAAAGAACCCATTGGAAGAGGAATTAAACTTGTTACTGTTGACAATAGGATATATATCGATATCTATTGTTTGATTGCTTCCGGCGTTAATACCGAGGCTGTTGTCAACAGTTTAAAATCGGCAGTTATTTACCATGTCGAGAACTTTACGGGTATGCGCGTTAAATCAGTCGAGGTACACGTTCTCGGTATGCGATTATAGTTCTCTTCCATTACTATAAGTGAGGAAAAATGAAGAAATTTCTTAGCGGAAGCGATATAAAAAATATGTTCCGAGGCGGGAAGGTGAATCTCGCTATCAATAGAACGTATGTCGATAATTTAAATGTTTTCCCCGTGCCGGATGGCGATACCGGGACCAATATGACGCTAACCATTACGTCGGCTATTCGTGAAATGGATGCGACTTCCGACGACGATATCCGTGCGATTGCCTCCGCCATATCCGGTGGGGCTTTAAAAGGCGCCAGAGGAAACAGCGGTGTTATACTCAGTCAGATTCTGAAGGGATTTACCGGAGTTCTTGCATCCGAAAAAAATATCACGACGAAGGTTTTTGCTCAGGCATTGAAAGCCGGCTCGGAAAAAGCCTACGATGCCGTTGTTAATCCCAAAGAAGGAACGATGCTCACTGTCATTCGTTTGATTGGCGATTTTTCGGAACGAACGGCAAGACGCACTACTGATTTCGGTGATTTTTTGGTTAAGATAATAAGACGCGGAGAAGAAGTACTTGCCGATACGCCAAAACTTTTGCCCGTACTTGCTAAAGCAGGGGTGGTAGATAGCGGCGGTCAGGGCCTCATATGTATCCTTCAGGGAATGTATAATGCGCTTGTCGGCATTGAAATGAAAGAGCCGGATGAAGAGACTTCTCCTGCGCCCGTTATATCTGCTGATTTTGAAAATGATTACGAGAATATAACGTTTACATACTGCACGGAGTATTTTATTATCAATTTAAAAAAGCAAACTACGCTTGCCGATATCGATAAATTGCGTGATAAGTTATGTAAAATCGGTGATTGCGTGCTTGTTGTCGGCGATTTATCTGCTGTAAAAGTCCACGTCCACACCAATACACCTAATGTTGCGTTGGAATACGCGTTGAAATTAGGTGATCTTGATGGTATGAAGATTGAAAATATGCGCGAACAATACAACCGTATTCATGGCGGAAAGATGAAAGAACATACGAAATCGGGAATTCTGTCCATCTGCACGGGAAATGGATTTAAAAATATATTCAATGACTTTGGCGTTGACGTTATGGAAGGGGGACAGACTATGAACCCCAGTGTAGACGATATTGTATCCAACGTAAAGAAGGTTAATTCCGACGTCGTATACGTTTTACCGAATAATAAAAATATAATTTTAGCCTGCGAGCAGGCAATGAAATTGGTTGACTGCACTTTGGTCGTTATTCCGACCAAGGACGTTTTGCAAGGTATCGCCGCGTTGACAGCATATGATCCGGAAGCGGATGAAGAAAGCAACAAAGTAAATATGACCGACGCAATTAGCGACATTAATTCGGTTGAAATTACGCACGCAGTTAAGGATGCTGATGCGGACGGATTTACAGTAAATACCGGCGACGTTATTGCTATCAATAACACAATTATAGCAAGAGGTGACGAAGTGGATGACGTTGTGTTGGACGTTTTGAAAAAGTATTCGCCGGACGACATTTGTGTTGTTGACCTGTACTACGGAATAGACGTTACTGATGAATCGGCTAAATCCTTATCGGATAAGGTAATGGAATTGTTGCCCGATGCCGAGGTGCGCTACTTTAACGGCGGACAGCCTCATTACGATTATTATATCAGTATAGGATGAATCTTGTTACCGTAAAAGGCGTCGGATCCGTTCTGGCAAAAAAATTCAATTTACTTGGTATCAACACCGTTGAAGAACTCATTGAAACCGTTCCGAAAAGCTACGTCGACATGGACGCGGCTTTTTCTTTGGAGTCTTGCTCGGACGGAGACTTTTGTGCTTTTACCGGGAAATTGACGGAACTTAGTCGCAAGTTTAAAAGTAAAAAAGTAACTGTTTTACATGGAAAGGTAATAAGCGGAAATTTAACGATAAAGCTAATTATTTACAATCAGGATTATTATTTAAAAACCTTAAAAATCGGTGAAAATTATATATTTTACGGAAAGGTAAAAATCGACAAAAACATCACTTTTGTCAACCCGAAAGTAGATATCATCGATGGCAAAAAATTGACCGGAGTTCATCCGGTATATAAGACGAGAGGGCTTATTCCGCAAGGGGTATATTCCAATATTGTCAAAGAGGCTTTTCCGCTCTATAAATGTAAAAGCGTACTATCCTCATCGCTGGAAAAAGAGTGCGGACTGATTAGCTTGGAAGAAGCATATAGAGTTGTTCATTTCCCGGATAAAATGCTATTTTATGATGGAAAAGAAAGGATAATGCTAGAAAAAACGCTGAAAAGAATAAGTGCATTCAGATACGTTAAGAATCTGAATAAAGGTTGCTATCACGCTGATTTTCGTCAAATTGATTATTCCGACGTAATAAATCAACTACCTTTTCAGCTGTCCGATAGTCAGCTGAATGCTGTAAAAAGATTAACGGATAATCTGATAAATGGCGAACAGCTCAATGCAATTTTATGCGGCGACGTGGGCAGCGGAAAGACGATAGTTGCTGTATTATTAGCCTATTTTGTAATTAAAAATGGATATAAAGTCGCATTTATGGCACCTACTTCTATACTTGCAAAACAACACTATTCTTTAATAAAATCATTATTTTCTTCGTTGGGTATCAATGTCGGTTTTCTTACCGGAGCGTCGAAAAAGAGCGCAAAAGAAGATCTCTATTTTTTGTCGGAAGCGGGAAAAATCGATATAATCGTAGGTACGCACTCCTTACTGAACGATTGTCTTTCCATACCCGATCTTGGATTGATCGTAACCGACGAACAACATCGATTCGGCGTTGCTCAAAGAACGAAACTTATTTCCAAAGGAAAGGATGTCGCGGTGCTTACAATGAGTGCAACCCCTATTCCTCGATCGTTAAGACTGGTTGCATATGGAGAAGTGGAATTTCTTACTATAGAACGTCCGAGAAAAAACGTGGTCAAAACGCGTATTGTTGCCGGAAATAAAAGAGAGGATATGTGGGAATACGTGTATCGCGTATGCGAAAACGGCCAGCAGGCATACGTCATTGCTCCTAGGATATATGACAACGAGGGCGTAGAAATGGATTCTGTAGAACAATTAACCGACGAACTGACGCAGTACTTCCCCGAAGAGTGGCTGGGCGTTTTGCATGGTAAAATGAATCAAGATGAAAAACAAAGCGTCCTTGACGCGTTTTATTCAAATGAGAAAAAAGTGCTTTTGTCTACTACGGTTGTGGAAGTCGGCATAGACGTTCCCAATGCAACGGTAATGGTTATATGCGATGCAGAACGCTTCGGACTTGCTACTCTCCATCAATTACGCGGCAGGATCGGCAGGGGAACGCTTGATGGATATTGCTTTTTGTATACGGAGAAAGAACCGACAGATGGTTTAAAAACCATGGTTAAATGTAGCAATGGATACGAAATTGCAGAAAAAGACTTTGAGTTGCGCGGTGGAGGAGACATCTTCGGACTGGAGCAATCGGGGAGCGGAACACTGGAGGGGTTGACCCTTTCCGTCCTTAATAAAGCATCCCGCATTGTCGATAAAATCAACCTTAATGAAATTGCGCCGCTATTATACGACGAGATACGTGATTTTTCACTTGGGGACGTTTCGTTAACCTGAAACCTTTAGATTTGCTTTAAAAATAAAAAGTCGCTTGCCTTTCTATTAACTATATGTTATTATTATAAATAATAACAATATGGTGGTTTCTTGGCTATGAAAAAATATTCTAGGATTGTCTTATTATTTCTCCTTTTTGCGTTGCTTGTGTTTACGTCGTTTTCTTGCACCGCCGAGGCCGATGAGACTGCTGACGAGGAATCTGATGAACCGCCCGTTGTTATTGATTATGCCAATATAGATTTTATTGAAGTTGCCTCTCCTGATGAATTAATGGATCCCGGTTTTTTACTCAGTGAATTCTCCATGTCCTCCGTACGCCTTGACGTTACCTATTACAATGGAGAACGCGTGGAGATGCCGGCTTCTTATTCCATGGTCCGCGCAGAAGACAAAGCAAAGCTCTCCGTTCCAGGCACGCATCAAATTACACTGTATTACGGAAAGTTTGTTATTGAATTTAAATTGAAACTTTTTAACAACGTCGATCCCTATTATGCGATTACTTTTAAAGATTTTGACGGAAACAGGATTGGGGATGTGCAGTACTTAAAAGAAGGGCAGGTAGCAAACGTTCCTAACCTTCCTTCCGTAAAGGATCATACATTTGCCGGATGGCGTAAAGAAAACGATCAGTCCGGAGCCTTGATTGATACATTTACTTTTACTTCGGATACAACACTCGTTGCTGTTTATACTCCTGATTATTTTACCGTTCGGTATTTTTACGTATTGAAGTTTTATAAAGGCTCGAACGTCAGTGCCATAGAGTACGAGTTTCAGACTGCTATCGTTAAAAACGGTGACGACGCATATGCGTACGCGCCAGCTTTACCCATTATCGAAGGTTTCAGCAACGGACATTGGGTTGACGTCGATTCGATGAAGAACGTTAGTTCTGACGGGTTGAAATTCTATGCTGAGTATGAACAGGATTTTGTCGACGTTACTTTTGTTTATTACAAATACACCGAAGGCGAATATTACAACTATAAAAAATCTTATCCTGTCTACAATCCTACTCTGTTTGAATCCGATTCTCTTGAAAAGGTAACTCAACCCGACGATTTGAATCGTACGGCGAACGAGATTTTTTCATATTGGTACGTAGTTCACGACGGAGTGGAAGTTCCGCTTGATAAAATTCCCGAAACCGTATCTTCGGAAACAATTTATTACGCCAAATATATTCCGGTGACAACCGGGTCGGAAGGATTGGAAATAAAATACTTTTTGAGCGAGGACGGTGCAGTTGATAACGATGGATACTATATTTCCGGTTATTCGGGTAACGACACCACCATTACTATTCCCAATAATGCGACGGTATCTGCGGACGTCAGATACGTTTTTGCACAAAAATCCTGTCACGTCGGTGATCCTCTCGGTGATAACGTTTACGTAACGCATGACGATTATCTAATCCGGTCGTATGACGGAACGGCCCAGAGCGGTATAACCTATTATGATCGATATACGGTCAACCTAACAAACGGTTCCTATTATATCAACGTTCCGGTGGATGATAATGGTTATATCGTTTACGTTCAAAAACCAATGACAATCTATAACGATGACGTATATTGTCAAGAAGATATCGCCGCTGAAACTATCCTTGCTGCCAACACTTATTACTACAAAAAGGACAACACCTACATTTTCATAGAATCGGAAATGGCGGCTCGTTCCGGCTATTCCTATTTTACTCGTATTGAAACGCTGTCAAAGAACGGAACGATCTTGTTTATTTCCGAAGATAAAACGGAATCCGGAGATGTTTTGTTTTTGCCGCAGAATAAAACCAAAATAATCGGACTACTCAATAATCCTTTTATCAACAACGGAGCAAAACGCTTCTTTGTGGCGAACGGAAATACCGTATTCCGTATCAATAACGACATTCTTTATTCGGATGATCTATCCGTCTTATACGCTTATCCGACGAAAAAGACGAACACTTCCTTCGGTTTAGTGGATAAAAAAATCGTTTTGAAAGAAATTGCTCCGTATGCGTTTTATAACGCTACGAATTTAACGAGAGTAACCTTGCCGCTCTCATTGGAAAGAATAGGGGCGCACGCATTTGAAAAAACCTCGCTTGTAGATACCGTGAAGATTCCCGCAAACGTAATTTATTTGGGTGAAAGATGTTTTGCCGACGCTTCGGGGATATCTTCCTTTACTTTTGGGAGTGAGGATGAAACTACGCATGAGCAGCTCCCGTCCAATCTGAACGAGATTGGCGATTATTGTTTTTCCGGTCTTTATCGGTTGCAAACTATTGCTTTGCCGGTAACGTTGCAGGTGCTGGGCGTGGGCGTTTTTGATAAATGCGACTCGCTTAAGGTAATCAATTTGTCGAACGGGTACTTTACCTACGATACGACCAACGGCGGATTGTACGGAAGGTACATGGATGCGCAATATTATTATCTATATGCTTATCCGGCAAAATCCGATTGTCTCAAAAACGGCAGTGTTGTACTAAACAATCAGGCAGGGGTAATAAGGAAGGGTGCTTTTTCCAACGTCAGTCTTTTTGAGATCGTTTATAACAGCTCGAATAATATCATCTTTGAAGAGGGCAGTATCGTTTGTCCCACCCTTCGGTGCATCCGACTTAATTGTGAAAGTATAAGTACTGCGCCATTTGTTGCGCCGCAACAGCCTCGTCTGACAGTGAACACCTTTTATGATTCTGCGACGAACAATTTTTATCTGCCGGAAGCGTTCTATCTTAACACCAATAAAGTAGTGGAATTGACGCAATGCCTGGATAGCGACGGCATCCGCAATATTGATGTAATTGAGTATGAATTCGATAACGAAGTCGCCGTATACGTTTTTGACGGAGATTTCGGGTATGAGGTTAGGTTCGGAACGGAAGGTTTCTATTCGGTAATAACAGCTTATAAGGGTATCAATAACGTTTTGGAAATTCCCATGCAATGCGGTAATAACGTTGTACGTGGTATTTCCGAAAACGCTTTCCGCGGGAATAACGCCATTGAATACGTTATTTTGCCAGAAACGATAACGGAAATCGATAACTATGCGTTTTATGGTTGCAAAAGTTTGAAACAGGTCACACTGGGAGCAGGTGTAAACTTCATCGGCGATTATGCGTTTGCCGCCTGCGATAACCTCACGAGCGTTGTTTCGCACGAGCAGACGACGATAAGATCCATTGGTACCGGTCCGTTTGCGGAGACCCCTTTTATTCGTTCGGTTGGATCAAGTGAGAACGAAATTGTTTCCGAATTCGTAATTGTCGGCGGAGTGCTACTGGCATATAACGGTATAGAGGATACCGTCGTTATCCCCAAGTCCGTTCGCATCATCGCCGAATATGCTCTCTACAACAAAACTATGTCGAAGGTTGTTTTCGGAGATCAATCGGAAGTGGGCGAGCCGCAGTTAAGAGAAGTCCATTCCTATGCTTTTTCCGAATGCGACTACCTGAAAGAACTGTACTTCCCGACCTATCTTTCTTTGGATTATCTCGACGATAATGCCTTTTCCGGTTGTGATCACCTATTTGCCGTCACCTTTAAAACGGAAGTCGATTACGAATCGGATAAGATAAATACCGTCTTTAATCAATCGGGTAGTATATACGGACTATTAACAATGAATATCTTTGATCTGCACGATACCGGATACTCATACGAGTTCCGTGCAGGAACGCTCATATGCGATATGGGAACTGACAACTACATTTTATCCGCGCCGGACATTGAGACGAGCGAGGTTTTTGAAGGTTGGTTCTTGGATTCCGGACTGACGGAGCCGGCTTCTTTCCCCATGTCCCTTTCAGCCAGCACCATGTTCTATGCAAAGACCTCCGCCCCTACGACAACCGATGGACTTTTGTATTCTTTGGGTAAAAACGGATATAGCGTTGTAGGTTATGAATCGAGCAACAGATTCGTTACAATTCCTTCCACATACAAGGGTGTAAATGTGGTCGCTATAGGCGAACGGGCATTTTACGGAAAGAACGTAATTTATTTCCAAATACCCACTTCCATACAAGAAATCGGAATGGAAGCCTTTGACAACACCCCCTATATGAACGATATCGTTGATAAGCAGGTCATTTTGGGAACGTTTTTATTAAAATACAAAGGTTTGATGAGCGAGTATGCATTGCCAAACAACGTCAGCCACATTGCGGCCGGTGCATTCAGCGGTAATACCTATCTGGAAAAAATCACGATAAATAATATTGTTACAACCATACCGGAATACTGTTTTTCCGGCTGTTCCGCTCTCACTACCATTATTTTAGGCACAAACGTATCTAAGATAAAAGAATATGCGTTTGAGGATTGCACACTGCTTTCTACGGTGAATTACGATTCAGCCAAATATTTGAAAACCATCCATTGGACGGCTTTCCGTGATACGCAGTGGATAAAGAATTATTCCGGTGACAGTATTATTATCAACAAAGTATATTATGCCTATTTAGGAAGCAATGAAGTAATTCACATAAAGAATAGTGTTGAATTGATTAACCCGTATGCTTTTTATGCGCATCCGACCATTCGATACGTCTATATTCCCGAGAGCGTTATTACCATCGGGGAATATGCTTTTGCGGAAAGCAGATTGGAAAAAGTGTTCTTTGCCGATAACAACACCCATCTGAACGCTATATGCGAGGGCGCTTTCTATGGATGTCAATATGCCGTTGATTTTAATTTCCGTAATTGCGTCAATTTGACGGATATCGGAGAAAAAGCATTTTACGGTGTCAAGGTAAAGGATGAAAACAGCGTATTGACCTATTACATCCCGGCTAAGTTAAGTGACCTAGGAGAATACGCCTTTGCTCGATCGGACGTTTATGCCGTATACTTTACGGAAAACAGTCGTTTGGACGAACTCTCCAAGGGCGTGTTTGAGAATTGCGACAAACTCGTTTCCATTCGGTTCATGGGCGGAAGTGATCTGAAAGATATTGATGATAACGCGTTTTACGGATGTGATAACCTCAGGACTTTTATCAACGACAAAGCAACACTCCTTTCAATAGGGGAGAACGCTTTTTATGGTTGTTCTCAATTGACCGTATTCGGTGTCAACGAGAGCGAACTGGAATATATCGGCAAAAATGCCTTTAAGGGATCGCCGTATACCGACACGAACGATACAATGACTTTTGTCGGTACCGTTCTCATTCGATATAACGGCATTCAGAGTATCGTCCACATCCCGGAAAATACTACGGTAATATCCAACAACGCATTCGACGGAAATCAAAGAGTCAGTCAAGTACTCTTCTCCGGAGAAAACCTGGTAACAATACAGGAATTTGCATTCCGCGGATGTCGATCTGTTTATGAATTGTCGCTGCCTACCAGCGTTTCTCTTATTGAATACGGCGCATTCGCCGGATGCGACGAACTCGCTTCTATTACCTTTTCCGATGGGCTTACCGGTTCGTACCTGTCAGAAGGCGGTGTCCTGTTCCGGTATTTTGCCGACGGAGACAATCGTTATGCTGAGTTGATCGCATATCCCAATAAGAAGGCATCCGACTACACAATCCCCGACGCCATCAAAGTCGGTGACCGCAACTATTACGTTGTGGGAATCGCCGATTATGCCTTCTACGGGTGTTATAACGTCAACAAGTTGACCTTAAACGCTTCGCTTTCGTATATTGGAGAGAATGCTTTTACCGGCTGTTATAAGTTGTTGGAACTTCGTAACAAATCTACTTTGCCCCTTTCTATCGGATCGGATGCTTACGGCGGTGTGGCAAAGTATGCAAAAGCGATCTATGCTTCGGAGAGCTACGTTTCAAAAATCACCATTACTCCCGATTTGTTTATTTATTACACCGACAACGATCACGTTATTCTCATTGGATATACGGGGAATTTAACTTCGCTTACTTTGCCGGAGATTATTACCGATATCGCACCCTATGCACTGTACAGAAGAAATATCACAGAATTATATATGAGTTCTTATGTGAAAACGATAGGTGATAATGCCTTCGAGGAGTGTATAGAACTGGAATCGTTGACCGTTTCATCCACTTTGGAAAATATCGGTAAAAGGATCTTTTCCGGTTGTATCAGCTTGACGACTGTTATTTATGGCGGGACGAAACAGCAATGGTCGACCATTAATAAAAATGATCGTTGGTCGGATGGTCTCGGCAAATTCGTTGTCCGTTGTTTAGACGGTTCGACTACTATGAATGATTTTGACGCGTACGTATTTAGCATAAAAAATGATGATACCTGGGAAATAACTGGCTACAATAATTCCTCGACGTCTGAATTGATTATTCCCGCGGAATATGAAGAAAAGGCAGTGACGAGTATAGGGGACTGGGCGTTCGAGTATTGCAGTAGTCTTACGAGCATCTCCATACCCGATTCGGTTACGAGTATAGGAGATGGTGCGTTCTATTATTGCAGTAGTCTTACGAATGTTACTTTTGGTAGCGGAGTGACGAGTATAGGATGGTATGCCTTCGAGGGATGCAGTAGTTTTACGAGTATCACCATCCCCGACAGTGTGACGAGTATAGGGAGTTTTGCGTTTTCCGGTTGCAGTAGTCTTACGAGTATCACCATCGGTAACAGTGTGACGAGTATAGGGGATGATGCGTTCTCCGGTTGCAGAAGTCTTACGAGTGTTACCATACCTGACAGTGTGACGAGTATAGGGGATTATGCGTTCTCTAATTGCACTAGTCTTACGAGTATCACCATACCCGACAGTGTGACAGGTATAGGAGCATTTGTTTTTTCCGGATGTTCTTCATTAGAAAGCATAACCTTGCCGTTCATAGGTTCCCGCGCTGGGGTGACGAGTAGTGATACCTATCAATACCCGTTAGGTTATTTGTTTGGGACGAGCAGTTATACTGGTGGAACGGGGGTGTGGCAGTATTACTATGGCTCCTCTGCGACGGGTACAACCAATAGCTACTATTATATTCCATCAACGTTACGCAGTGTAACAGTTTCGGACGGATATATACCTTATGGCGCATTTTATAATTGCACTATGTTGACGAGTATAACTCTGGGAGAGAATGTGACGAGTATAGGGAATAAGGCGTTCGAGAATTGCAGTAGTCTTGCGAGTGTCTACTATTCCGGCGATATAGCCTCTTGGTGCGGGATAACATTTAATGATAATCCATTATACTATGCCCGTAATCTATATATCAATAATACCTTAGTGACGGAAATAACCATACCCGATACGGTTACGGAAATAAAAGCAAATGCATTCTATGGTTGGAACGGAACGAGTATTACCATACCCGACAGTGTGTCGAGTATAGGAGAGAGCGCATTCTTTGACTGCAGTAATCTTACGAGTGTCACTATCGGTAATGGTGTAACGAGTATAGAAAATTGGGCATTCTCCATTTGCACTAACCTGACGAGTATCACATTCGAGGGGACAAAAGCGCAGTGGAATGCGATCAGTAAAGGTTCCGATTGGAATTATAATACCGGCGCATATACCATTCATTGTATGGACGGAGATTTAGAGAAATGATAATGGATAAATGCAATATGATGTTTAATTACGTCGCTGTGAGGTGCGTATGAGAAAAAGAATAGTTTTTTTGGCATTAATTATCAGCCTTGTGTTTGCGCTTATTGCTTGTAACGGCGGTAGGACGGACATTGATGGTAACGATATCGTTTACGGAGATATCGCGTCTGTTTCGGTGGACAGAAGTTCGGTGGAAAAAGGCTTTTTGCTCAGCGAATTTGACATATCAAAAGTTTATCTCATTATCAATTACGATCCCGAATCGGATACCGGGTTGCAAATTCTGCAAAAAAAGAAAGAATCCGGTATAACGAATGAAGAGGAACTGACTTGCAGTGTACGTATGCCGGCATCATTGGATATGGTTAAGGCGGAAGACCTGGAAAAGCTTTCTATAGCCGGCAGTAAAACGGTGACACTCATTTATGGAAAATTTGAGGTCAGCTTTGTATTAACACTCATAGACGACACCGAAGTCGGATTATACAAAGTTTATTTTTACGATGAAAACGATAACCTTATCAGCGACGTGCAGTACGTTAAAGAAGGGGGGAGGGCGAACGTCCCGGCATTGGACGTAAGACCCGGGTATGACTTCGTCGGATGGACGGAAAAGGGAACGAACACCATAGTGACTTATGATAATATCCGTAGAGATATGTCATTTGTCGCAACTTACGTTTCTTCCACAAAAACGATTGAATTCCCCATTATGTATCGTTATTTAGAAAACGGTATCGTTATGACGGAAGAAGCAGGGGATAAGCTGTCTTCCGTTACGTTGAAACGAGAACAAACCATTGATAACAATTATCCGGAGCCTAAAGATATCCCCGGATATACGTTCTTTGGATGGCAGGAGTCCAGTACAGATCCGAATGTCATTTATGCCGTCTATGACAGAGATACCTACACCATTACGTTTATTTATCGTAACTTTGATAGCGTCCAGAAGAGATATTCCGATTCTATGGTTACGCATGAAATCGATTATTATCCAGGACAGACTTCTATCGTAGAGCCGCAAGACGCCTACTGCGACGGGATAAGTCCGGCCAATGATTACCAATTTGTCGGGTGGTACGTTCTTCACGACGGAATTAAAAAGCCCGTTACCTTTCCTTATCAAATGTCCATGCTCAGCGAAACCTGCTTTTATGGTGATTACGTCGATATAAACGCAGGATCGGAAGGGCTGATCTATAAATCTCTTGGTGGGAGCGAATGCGCCGTGAGTGGATACACCGGCGGAAATGTTGTTGTCATACCCGAAAAAGCTACCGTCGGCGGAAAGCTTTGTAACGTTACTACCATTGACGACGGTGTCTTTAAGAATAGCGCTATCATAAAATACGTCGTTAGCTCCACCAATCCCTATTTTTCAATCAAAGAGGACATCTTATATAGTAAGTCGTACGATATTTTGTTTGCTTATCCCACCGGCTCGAACAGAACTACAATCAACGTGCCTTCGGGCGTTCGCGAAATCAACTCGTATGCGTTCTTTAATGCGGTAAACTTAGGTGGCATAAATCTGCCCGACTCGCTTGTTCAGATTGACGACTACTCTTTTTCTTGCTGTTCCGGATTGCAGTCGATTACCATTCCCAGTAACGTAACGACCATAGCCGAAGGAGCATTCCGTATGTCTAACGGATCGGCGTTGACTTCGTTGGTTTTCGGCGGTGCGAAAATCGTTGAATTCGGCGACGAGGCGTTTTACGGATTGGAAAAACTAACGACGCTTTCGCTGCCCGTTTCCATTCGCAGTATCGGTGACGGCGCCTTTTACGGTATGGGATCGCTAAGTAGTATAAACGCCGGGAATAACTCCAACTTCACCGTTTATAACGGTGCCCTATACACATCGGATTACAGGACACTCATTATCTATCCGGCGCAATACGGCGACCTAACTAATCCGGAATTTTATTTGCACGAAAACTGTTCGATGATTTCCAGAGGTGCGTTCTATCATTCTTTGGTTTCTTGTATAACGTTTTCTTCCGCCTGTACTTTGGATGCGTATAGTATTGTCTCGCCATCGCTTGAGGCAATCAGAATAGCCAGTGAGTCGTTTGTTATCAACGAAGATCAAATGGAAGAGGCTTTCGGAGGGTTTATCCCTGCAAAAATTTACGTTCCGGAAAGTATGCAGGATGAGTTTTCGGTTTATTTCGATAGAACTGTTCCATATCAACCGACCCAGTGGACCGGTTATGAAGGATTCTGGAATGGTTTTATGTTCACAATTACCGACTATGAATTGACCATTATCGGATATAACGGCGAGGATACAGATTTAAACATTGATAACATCTATAAAGAGGTGTATGATCAGAATAATGTGAAGAAAAATATCATTGTTGTCGCCATCGCTCCCTACGCTTTTTACGGCAATAACAGAATAACGTCGGTAACCATTCCTATAACGATGAAATCTATCGGAGAATACGCTTTTTACGGTTGTTCTTCGTTGAAAAGCGTGGTGCTTTCATCCATGTCCGGCGCCAATCTCAAATCGATAGGGGATTATGCCTTTGCAAATTGCTCCTCTCTTACCAACGTTTCTTATAACGAAGATCTGCAACTGACCGATTTCGGTAGATTTGTCTTTGAAAAAACGCCATTTATGGATAAATCGGGCGGATCAGATTTCTTAATTGTTGGTGGTGTTCTGATTAAATACACGGGAACAAGAGCGGACGTTACCATTCCGTCCGACGTCGTTTATATCGCAACGGACGCCTTCAAAGATATCGGTTTTGTTACTTCCGTCAGTTTTAACAATGATTCCGTCCTACAATGTATAGACGAGTACGCATTCCAGAATTGTATCGGTATACTTGAATTCCAGTTCCCGGCAACGTTAAAACGTGTCGCAGATTATGCCTTTTACGGTTGCAAATATTTGTTCTGCGTGAAGTATAATTGTTTGAAAGAGAATATATCTATCGGCTATTATGCGTATAAGGATGCCGGGACCTATTATATAGGGTCGGAAGCCGTTTACGAGATGTTTACGGATAGTGTCCGCTATTCCTTATCCTACACCATAGATTCTGCATCCAATAACTATGACAACGTCGAAGGTATCTGCTTTGTTGAAGGCACAAGTAAAATCGATGAGATCCCCAGAATGTTTATGGGTTGGTATTACGATTCCTTCTTCAGAAACGTCGTTACCTTCCCTCTCTATATAGAAGAAAATACCGTATTATATGCAAGATTCGAGGATACAGATTACGTCTCGACCGGGTTTACTTTCTCTAAAAATGCCGACGGGACCTATTCCGTATCCGGTTATGACGGTCGCGATAGTTATGTTGTCGTGCCGGATAAATATAAGGACGTGAGCGTAACCGGGATTTTGGCCGGGGTGTTCGGTGAAAACGTCATGTCCATTGTTCTACCATCCAGTATCTCCTTTATTGAAGAGGGTGCTTTATCCAATACCTCTTTCTATCGTTCCTGTTCAGGCGACTACGTAACGTATAACGAGTGGTTACTGGGGTACAAAGGAAATGAAAGGGTGGTCAATATTCCGTCCGGGATAACGAAATCGATCAATGGCGTCTTTAAAAACAACATAGTCCTTGAAGAAGTCAATTTCCCCGATAAATTTTCCGTTATCGTTGAAAATATGTTCTATGGTTGTTCTTCGTTAAAGGAAATAAACATCATTCAGTCAATAAAAGATATCAGAGAAAATGCCTTTTATAATTGTTCTTCTTTAGAAAAGATCAATATCGCGAACGGATCCGTTTTGGAGAACGTTTCCAGCGGTGCGTTCTACGGTACGAAATGGTATAATTCTCAGACGGATGACTGCATTATTTTTAATAATATATTCTATAGATATTCCGGCAATTCTTCTTCCTTGCACGTTCCGGAAGGGATCGTGTTTATTGCGGAGGGCGCATTTGAAGGAAATATTCTTCTTCGCTCCATCACTTTGCCGACGACGGTAACTACCATTCACAAAAACGCTTTTAAAAATAGCGCCATTACTGAAGTCTACATTCCATCGGGTAGCTTATTAACCAAAATATCAAGTAGCGCTTTTTACTGTTGCTATAATCTCAACTATATCGATTTCTCTCACACAACCATTCTGAATGAAATAGAGAGCTATGCCTTTTATAAGTGTTCCTCGTTGCCGGATATTGTTTTACCCCTTTCACTTGCTTCTTTGGGTGCATATTCGTTTGCCTATTCCGGATTAAAATCGGTTCTGTTTAACGGAGCCAGCCGTTTGTCGGAAATAAAAGAAGGGGCGTTTGCCTATTGCTATTATTTGAATTCATTTGAATTCAATGCCGCAAGTTCCCTTGGCACCATCGGAGATAAAGCCTTTTTAGAGTGCATTTCGCTTGCTTCTTATGTGAATAAAGAAGCGGAAACTCATACGATCGGCGCGGAAGCATTTTACAACTGTCTTTCCATAAAGAACTTTAATATAAACGCTACCAAACTTTCCGTTATCGGCGTCGAAGCATTCACTAACGTCGGGAGGGACATTTTCAATACCAGTAATCAAATGGATACTATCGGAAACATCCTGCTTGCTTACCGCGGTTCGGATACGTTGGTGACTATCCCCAGCAATATCGTTTTGATATATAACTCCGCTTTTGAGGGTAACACGCATTTGACCGTCGTGGAGTTCGAGAATGGATCCAAGTTGCGGTATTTGAGTAACAGAGCTTTTTATGGATGTACTAACCTTGTCTCTATCAATTTCCCCGAGGGAATTACTTTTGTTGGGGATGAGGTCATGGACGGCACGGCTTGGTATAACGAAAAATTGCGTACCGATGAGTATATCGTCATCGGAAAGACTCTCGTCAGATATAACGTTATGAACACGGAGGAAGTCCCGGACGGGGTGTTTTGCGCAGAGAATATTACTTCCATAAACAAAGGTGCGTTCGCCGATAGACGGGTATACAATATTGTAATAGGGGATGGATTTGAAACCATCAAAGAAGGGGCTTTTGAAGGAATTTTACCTTCGACTTGGACGGAAAACGGCAAGATCTGCACCGGATACACTATCACAATAAAAACCGCCAAACCGCCCGTTTCCGAGTATGAAGAACCTTTTGAATACTGCGACAGGATCTTTTTCCCCGACGGTTCCATAAAAGATACCTATCGACTCAACGACCAGTGGAGTTATCAGTTTATTAACGAAGAGATAGTAAGTATACTTGACACGCATACCTTATCTTTTTCCGTCGACTTATCAGAAGGGTATCCGTTGCAGCCGGAAGTGGTCCACGCGTTATACAGCGCAAAGGATATCATAACGATAATCAATGCGCAAAAACACTTTGAGTTTGTCGGATGGTATCTGGATAGCGATTATTTCAACGCTGTACAGTATCCGCTCGTTTTGTCGAAAGATTTGGTGATTTATGCCAAGTGCGTCAACTTCAGCGTGGGTAGCAACCCGGAATCGTTCTCGCTCGAAAACGTTTCTGTCGGCGGAACTGATTATTATACTATTGTTGGATACAATAACGCCGATGATAAACGAGTCGTCTTTATTACCGAACAGGCAGGGAAGAGCATAATTTCCGTCACCGGAAATCTGGGATACTTGCGTTCCGATATCAACTATTATTATGCTTTATCGAATATCATTGAAGACGGGGTATACGTTTATATCGAAGATACGCTGACCGGTGCTAACTATTTCAGACCGGAAACCGGGTATTTCAGAGCCGATACGCAGTATTATCGAGCAAGAAGAATTACGGTAGGGGATAGTTTAATTGATACCATTATTCCGAAGGGAATCTATAAAGAATTGGGTTCCGGAAACGTTGTTTCGCCGAATGCGAATGAAAAATATCAACGTGGAATTCAATACTATGAGATGACTTTGATGACGGAATGCGTACTTTACATCCGCAATCCGGATACGGAGAGTAGCGAGATATTTGTACCATACGATACAAGTATCTACAAAAATAAGAGCGAATACGAGTTCTTCCGTGAAAACGACGTCATAGAAGAAATCACTTTTGCAAATAACTGTACAATAGAAGAACTCGGTGCTTTCTGCTTCGCCGGTATGACTTCGCTCAAAAAAATCACATTGCCGAAGAGCATTAAACGCATTTCGCCCTATGCCTTCTCCGGGTGTACTGCAATGCAGGAAATTGTTTTTTCGTCCGGTATATCCGATTTGCGTATCGAAAGCCATGCGTTTTCCGGGTGCATTTCACTCGACAACCTAGTCGTGCCGGATGGTATATCGGAATTGGCAGATCAGGCGTTTATCGGTTGTTCCGGACTTAAGAATATTTACGCAAGTGCGAAACAGCCTTACGAATTACAACAAAATGCTTTGCCTTTTGATATCAATGCCGGTTTGCAGATATTCGTTCGCAGCTCGACGCGAGTAACGTACGACTCTGCATGGAGCATTTATAAAGAATATTTCAGAGATTGGGAGGAATAAAAATGGAACGGAGATCTTTACGTTTCGGGAACGTCATTCAAAATATAGATTTTGAAAAGAACATTCGATTAGAAAAGTTAATAACCAAAACGGAGAGAATATTAAATGCAAACGGGTATAAAAAGTGCCACGTTCCGGGCGTAGACTACTATGGACGATATCTTACGGATAAAGGACTGGAAGGAATCCAGGACCTTTATAAAGTCGTTGCAGGGGACGGACAGATGCTAGCGCTCCCGAACGAATCTACCATAGCATTACTCAATAGTTTGGTTCTTAAACGGAACGAAACGGCGCGTTATTACGGCGTTATGGAAACCTATTCCTTTTTAAAGTCCACTAATCCGCAAAACGGATATGATATCTCCGTTGTGTTGACCTGTGCGAACGGCTATGAAGCCGAGGCGGAAATTTGCGGTTTGGCGCTGGAGATTGCTTCCTCTTTGGGACTGACAGATCCGATGCACCTAGGCAATTCGGAAATTTCGCAGGGAATTGTCGATTATTATTCGCAAAGAGCGGAAACTAAGGCAAAAACAAATAAAATTATTAACGGTGTCATTGAAACCGAATCGGATTTTGCGGCAGGGCAAACACTTTCCGAATTGAAAAAGATCAAGGAAGATACCCCAAAATCACACGTAAAGGAATTATCTAAGAAACTTGATAATCAACGTAGTTTGGACGGGGCGGTAGATTTATATGAAATTCTGAATCTGTTGGAAGAGCAGGGGAAAACGGACCGGATCCTCATTGACCCGATGTGCATCGGCGAGGAGAAAACAAACGGAATGACCTTCTACATCGGCGAAGACACCCCGGTTATCGTTGGTGGCAGGATGATTTACGTCAGTGGACAGGAATCGATGAACGTAATTTCCATGAAAATCAACCTTTCTCAGCTGGCTATCGTAATAAACACCTTGCCCAAAGAACAACCCAGCCGCGTTGGAATATTGGTTGCAAATTCCAGGGTTGCTTATAAAAAAGCCCTGAAATTTAAAGAGGATTTTTGGAAAAACGGCTTGATATCTGAAATGCAATACAGAGTGACCGAAGAAGATGCCAACAGAAAGATGTCGGAATGCGACGGAAAAGAGTATCTCGTCTTATACGTTGCTGAGGACGGAAACGTTAAACATAATTAAATAAAATATTGTCGCGCGCACGCGTATATAAATGATTGAGCTTGTTTTACGGAAGAAAAGATGAGCATAAATAATGTTTTTACCGGTAAAAGTATTGACAATAACGATCGTTTATGGTATAGTAATTGCACATTCAGGAGAAATACCCAAGTGGCTGAAGGGGCTCCCCTGCTAAGGGAGTAGTACGGTGAAACGTAGCTCGGGTTCAAATCCCGATTTCTCCGCCAAAAGAGTCAAAACCAAAAACGGTTTTGACTTTTTTTATTTCATTTTATCGTCTTGAACATCCGATATTGCCACAGATACACACAAATAATATATTTTGAATTGGCCGGCGACATTATTTATCCACACCCCACGTTTTTATTGGCATCTAAATGTAATAGATCTATTTTTTCATGCTCTAAAGCCATATTTTTCCATTATTTTTTATTTATCGACATGAATAAAAGGGCAATATTATACAACGAAAATGGATAAATATACAAAAACACCTATTTTTGATGAAAAAAAATGGAAAAAATTGTTATAATCAATTATTTTTATAAAAAAACCTTGACATTTATTTTTGCTTTGTGTAATATGAAACCATAGAGGAACGGGGGCGGTGCCCCAAATAAGGATCATTGGAGGTATTGCGTCAATAACATTTTTTATTTTGGCTACCATTCGAAATGTTAATCGAATGCGCCGGAGATGATGCAGATTGGCTAACACGTTTCCGGTAACAGACTTGAACTGAACATAAAAACAAGAACATAATAATCATTCATATATAGATATATTTTACTTAACTTAATAAGACTTTAATCTTTCCGTGTGAAAGATATGTTATTCTATAAGAAAAATTTATTTGTTCCTTTTTGTGGCGCGTTCAAGCATAATTAAAATTTATTATGGTTGAAGTATTAGTTAGTATTGGTATATGTGCAGCCGCCGCTCTTTTTATATTTTTAGATAAAAAAGTATTGGCAGGCAAAGTAATTAAGTTTAAATCAAAAAGCATACAAGCCGATGATTTTTTCCGTAAAAGTCTGGCTGTAATTCTTTTTGCAATTTTCATTCCGCATCTGTTTGGTTTTGAAAGAATCAGCAGGCAAAATGGCTTGGATGGTAACGGTGATCCGGATAATCCGCTTTTGCCTGGATCTATTTATCCGTTGTTCTCGTCGCCATCGTTAACTGTTTGGATCGTTATATTAAAATGGTTGACCATGATGATGATCGGCGTTCATATTTTGTTACCGTTCTTTAAGAAAAAAGAAGCCGATGATTTTTCCGCGCTGTTTACTCCTGTCCTATTGGTATTGAATGTTATCTTTCTCAGGCCACTTTCCGTTTCCATTATAGCGACGGTCGACTTTACCCATTGGCAAACGATCATTTATTGTATTTTGCTCGTTTGGATCGGCGGAATGTCCGGTAGACAATTGTTCGAATTTATTTATCAAAAAGACTTCTCACACATTTTACCCAGACTTGCTAAAATGTGTTTGTATATTCTATGTTATCTAATGGCTTTTATGCCCATTTATGCCGCGCAGGTATTTTTCGGACTGATAGGGGACGAGGCGAAGAGTTTCACTGTTATCCATAGAATATACATCTATATCACGGCTCTGTTTCCGTTTGCGGCCTATTTTATCATGAGGAATCGTCCGCTTTCGGACAGAAAATATTTCCTCGTCATGCTGGCGCTCAGCGGATTCATTCAGTATTTCGACATCGACAGAACTTTGTCCATCACGTCGTTACCGTTGCACCTTTGTAATACGGCGATTGTTCTGATGTTCTTTACCTACGTCTTTAATCTAAAAGGCGTATTCTATTTTACCTATTTGGTTAACGTCCTCGGTGCGCTTTTTGCACTGTTGATGCCTAATACCGATTCGGTGTGGACGAGCATGAACAGTATGGTGTTCTATTATAACCATATATACGCCATCGTTCTGCCAATTTTAGGCGTTTCACTGAAGGTGTTTGATCGACCGAATATGAAACTTATGAAAAAAGCAATTATCGCTTTTACCGTGTACGTTCTTGTTGCGGCAACGCTGGACGGATGGTTCAATAACTCAGCGTCTTTGCAACCCAATAAAGTCTTTGACTACTATGCTGCAGGCCATGATAAAGTCGACTATTTCTTCTTATATAGTGATTTCTTCGTTGATAAAATGTCCTGGGCTAGACCCATTAAATACAACTTTATTTGGCGGTTCCAGGTAGGGGACACCCTGATGACCTACCACTATATGTATATCCTCACCATTTGGGCGATATTCGTCGCATGTATGTTTGTCATGTGGGGTTTTTACGGGACCATTTACAAAGTCGGCGACGCTCACCAGGAATTACTTAGACGTAAACGCATGATGCGTGTAGATAAAGTTCAGTTATTAAAGGAGTTGAATGGACGGAGCGTAAAAGAACCGATTCATCCCGAAGGAGCACATATGATAAAAATCAATCATTTTACCAAAAGATATGCAGGTAGCGACCGTAAAGCGGTGGACGATCTCAATCTGGAAATACACGAGGGCGAGGTGTTCGGCTTTATCGGACATAACGGCGCCGGAAAATCCACCACAATAAAGAGTCTCGTTGGCATTCAGACCATTACCGAGGGTTCCATTGAGATTCAGGGATACGATATCGCGCGTCAACCGCTGGAAGCTAAACTCAACATCGGTTATGTTTCCGACAACCACGCCGTCTACGAAAAATTAACCGGTAGAGAATACGTCAGTTACGTTGCCGAACTGTATATGGTAAAGGAAGAGGATAAAAACGCGCGTATCGATAAATATACCAAAATGTTCCATTTAGAGGACGCAATCGACCGCGAAATTAAGAGCTATTCTCACGGTATGAAGCAGAAGCTGATGGTTATTTCCGCCCTTATTCACAATCCGAAAGTATGGGTTCTCGACGAGCCGCTGACCGGTCTCGACCCGACCAGCTCCTATCAGATTAAAGAGTGCATGCGTGAACATGCAAACGAGGGCAACATCGTCTTTTTCTCCAGCCACGTTATAGAAGTCGTTGAAAAGATTTGCGACCGCGTAGCTATAATCAGCGGTGGAAAACTTTGCCGCGTTTGCACGCCTAACGAACTCAAAAAAGAAGGGTACAGTTTGGAAGAATTGTATCTGAAATACGCAACCGAGGGCGCAAACGCAGTCTTTGAAGACAGATCGGAAGAGAAACACACTGATGAAGAGACCGCAATGGCAGAGGAAGCCGCTGCAACCGGAGAACAAAATGACTAAAAATACCACAAATAACAATGCTTGGCGCAGAATAAAATATCTATCGCTGTTGCAAGCGGGGGAGAAGCTTCGTTTGGCGAAGTCAGGTAATAAGAAAGCACTGGCGTTCAAAATATTTTTGGGCGTCGTTGGTGCAGTCGCCATTACTTTTGCGCTTTATTTTCTGTTAAGTTACGTAAAAAAGAACTTCCAATTCAAATTCGGATACGAACTGTTCACGTCCGTTGTTTTCCTGACGCAGATTATCAGTATTATTACCTGCGTTGGGAGCATGCTCGCCGTTCTATATGCTTCGAAAGAGAACCTTATTTTGATGGCATTTCCTTGTAAATACAACGAGATTTTTATCAGTAAAATCATTGTATTTTCTTTGGAAGAATTCAAAAAAAGTTGCTTTTTCGTGTTGCCATTCCTGCTTTCGTACGGATTAGTAGCTAAATCGGGATGGTATTATTGGGTCCAATTGGTACCTGTATGGGTGGTGTTGACTTTGTTGCCTGTTCTCATTAGCGCTACGCTGTCCATTCCCATGATCTTTGTGAAAAAATTCCTGGAGAATCATTCTTTGGTTTACGCCGGACTCCTCGCTATCTTTTTGGTAGGAATTTTTGCCGTTGTCGTTCTCATTTTGTCAAAAGTCCCCACTCCGGTGAAACTGATTGCATTATATAATCGGTTTATGAAAGGGTTCAATCAAACTCTCATAAAGATCAATAAATTTTCATTGTTCTATAACTTTATCGGTAGATCAGTTTTCGGGCAAAAGATATACTTGTATTTCCCGTTGACGATTGTCGTGTTCGCTACCTTTGCTGCGCTTTGTTTCTTTGTTGCAATGCCTTTCTATTTCAGAGCGGCCAGTTCCTCTTCGGAACACAGCAAAACGAAGAAACATCGCTATGTCAAACATAAGGGCGGTAATTTGTTCCTTACCTTTGTTAGAAAAGAATTCAAATTGATGTTCCGTACATCGCAAACGATGAATTCGGCGGTAAGTATTATTCTAATCTTCCCGATTTTGTCCTACGTTCTTAACTTCATTTTAGCGGCGATTCGGACCAATTTGTATGGCGACTATATGACCATTGCATTTAACTTAATGATTACCCTTTCTCTTATCAGTACCTATAATGCCAACTGTGCACAAGCATTGTCTTCGGAGGGAAGCGAATTTTCCGTGCTAAAAGCCGCTCCAAGTAACACCATGATCGTTACCTGGGCGAAGCTTTTTGTCACCATGATCGTCGATCTTCTTGCCGTGGCAACCATGTGCGGCGTACTGCTGTATACGACGACGCTTTCCATTACCAATATCGCGCTCATGGTCGTGATGATGATTTTGGTCAGTTTGGGCAATATTATGTGGGCGTTCCAGATCGACATCTGCAACCCGAAAGTCAATGACTACGCGGTAAAAGGCGACGCCGTTGTCGATAACCCCAACGTAGCGAAAGCCTTAGTCGTAGGGTTCGTTATTTCCACGTTGACCGGAGTTTTAACGTTGCTGCTCCTTATTGACAACTTTACTTCCGGTTGGATCCGCGCAATTCTGATCGCTTTGGGATTCTTCTTGGCGAGATTGTACCTATATAATAGCCACCTCAAGGTCTATTTCAACGATATTCAAGGGTAGGAGGATGCAGAAATGAATAAAAAAATTATTGTAATCGTAGTCCTGCTCGAATGCGTACTCGCAATACTTTTGGTCAGCTTTATTGGAAAAGCTATTGAAACCTACTTTAATGAAGTAGACGCGCGAGAAATATGCTTTTTGGATGAAAGTGGCGTACCTCTGGATAATGACGCTATTATAGAAGTCGAGCGTATGGATATGGGCTATCAGTTGAAATGGCGAATTAACCCCGAAAAAACGACGGATAAATCTATAACTTTTCTATCCAGTAAACCGGACGTTGTCACCGTCGATGAAACCGGTTATGTTACGTTTGATATTGATACCGACGTCTCCATAACCGCCAGTACAATCAATGGAATAACAGCAACGATAAAATTAGTGCCGACCCGCGATAAGGAAGACACTGTATATATAAACAAATAATAAACAAGGAGAAAAAGAATGAAAAAAACAACAAATTTTAAAATTGTTTTGCTTTTCCTGGTTCTGATTCTTGCGGTCGGATGTCTTTTCGCTTGCGGAAAAAAATCCACTTATACCGTAACGTTTATGGATGGAGATACAGTTCTGTCTAGGAAATCAGTAGAGCCTGGCAATGCAGTAACTCTGCCACAACCGACAAAGGATGGTTATTCTTTCGTCGGGTGGTACACGGACACAACGTTGGAGAGTGCGTACGTAGATGACTCGGAAGTCAATGATAATTTGGTTCTTTATGCAAAATTTGCTCGTAAGGCACTTTCTATTGCAGTCAATTCGGACGGTGGAACCGCTATTGAAAAGATTTCCGTCACAACTGGTTCGGAATACACCGTTCCCACGCCGGAAAAAGAAGGATATACTTTCGTTGGGTTTACCTATATCAATGAAAACAACGATGAATTGTATTTCGCTCAAACCGGTACGTACACTCTGAAAACGAACGTTCGTTTGACCGCTAAATGGCAAATTAACACCTACAACGTCGTTTTCAAAGATGCTAACGGCACTACCATTGAAACACAACCCGTTCAATATGGTCAAAAAGCGAATAAATTGGTTTCTGAAGGTTACACGATTGAAGGTTACTACGATAACGCAGAATTCGAAGGAGAAAAGATTGACCTCTCCACCTTTATCGTTCGTGAAAACACCGAAATTTTTGTAAACAGAACGGCAAACGTGTATCGTATCACCGTTGTTGGTTGGTCCCAGCTCAGCTGCGACGTCACCTATGGCGAAGAGTATGATATTTCCGTTGACGAGAATGACGATCTTTATTTAGCAAAAATCGGTACTTCAGTTGATAATGAATGGACGGATTTCTTAGGATTTGTTATGAATAACGAGCCATTTACGGCTACCGGCGTGTATATGTGGGCGAGAAATATCACCGTTACTGCGGTTGGTACCCTGAACAATAACTATCAAAAAGCCATGGTTACCTTCATCGATGGTATCGATCACGGAGTCATTCCCGTTGGTGAAGAAGATGGTCTGATTATTAACAAAGGTCAATCCATTGCTCTCGCAGATTTCCCCAACGTAAATGACGCTCATGCCGGATACACCTTCGCCGGATGGTTTACTACCCCCGAGTTTGCGCCTTCCAGTGCATATACTGGCGGTGTAGTTGACGGTTCTTTTGCCGTTTATGCTAAATTTGCGCCCAATTCGTACGTCATCACCTGTGATGGAGAGGAATTCCCCGTAACCTTTGGCGAAGCGTATGAATTACCCACCGATAAATTCGGTTATACTTTCGGCGGCTATACCTATAACAATGAGGAATTTGACGCCGTTGGAACGTATACCATTCCTCAAGACATAACCATCAGCGTCACCTGGACGCCGTTGGAAAACTCCAGTAAAAAGTACTTTGTTGAAGATAATACTTATATATTCTTAAAAGGTATTACTTATAACTTTAAGAGCCAATCTCTTTCATCGTCCAGTAACAGCGTCAGAATATTCGCTGAGGGAGGAGATAACAAATTTGAAGCACTGTCAGTTTCCGATTCCTTTACTTTGGTCGTAGACGAATCCGACGTGAATTGTAAAATCGTTGAGTATGTCAATACGATCAACCTTGGCTCAGATTTTCAATCGATGATCTCGAATGGCACTAACAATAACGTGTATCAAATTACTACCTCGCAAAGCGAATATGTTCTTGATGCGGGATATAATAATTTCAAACCCGATATCGCCATTAGCAACCTGACAAACAATTATTTGACATTGGAAGAAGCTAATGTTGAACTGTTGATTTATGACGAAAACGAAAACTTACTTGACTCGGATTACACGTTGGATGGTAACGTGATTACTTTGGATTCTGACTTAGTTGATACGGAAATCAAAATCGTATTCCAGCCCAAATATGCTTTGAGTGCAGATAATTTGACATTCCCGAGCATGAAGGTCAAAGTCAACGACGGTGTTAACGTCTATACTAGTTTGGAACTTCGTACCAATTATGCTAATCTTTCCGTATCCAAAATCAACATTCTTCGTAATATTACGGCGCAGCTATTGGAAGAAGACTATGCGTCCGGATATGGTAGCAGAGGAAACGTAACGCTGGATATTGAAGGGTCCATGGGTACGGAACATGTAACATTGGAAAATATAGATACAGGCGTTCCGAAAAACAACTTTGGTAAAGGCGTTTATACCAGACATAGTGCTCCGAATGGCAATGATAACATCGTTATCAACGGTAACTATTTCACCATCGACGGTAGCAAATTGCCGTATATTGATCCTTCTGACAAAGCTCATCGTACGTCCGGCGTAGGATATGACCTGGCAAACGTGCAGATAGGTATCTTCTTATATCGTTGTTTGCAGACTGAACCCGGCACAAATCCCAATACGACCTATGATGATCAGGAATATCGTTCCAACAATGGACATGCTACCTTTAATAATTTACGCATCTCCGGTAATAACATTTATAGCGCGCAGGCGACTCAATCGGGCGTTACCGACAATCCGTTCTTAAAGATGAGTTCCTCTTATATCGGAATGATCTTCCGTGGCGGTACGATCAAACTAGATAACGTTTCTATTGTAAAAAATAGCATGGGTATGATGCTCCATGGCGGTGTTTCCGGATATTATCTGCCCGGTTTGGGTGGAATATACGGAGGTAGTGTCGCAAGTGCCGCACAACCCAATGAAGAAGTTGCTGTTAAACTCGATATGAGCAACTGTATTATCAGCAACGCCTGGAGCAACGATATTTATGCCTATGATTTGGCGGCAGTGAAATTAACGAACACCAAATTGAATGGTTGCTCTGGCGCCGCTATTCATTTTGATAACAGACCGTACGGTGGTGGTGTATCCGATAGTTGCGGATATTCCAACCTCAATTCTTCTTTGACGATGGATATCTATACCGGTTCTAATATCAATAACTGGGTCGCCGGAACGGAGCCGTGGTTCGTTGCGTATGGAAGAGCAGATCAAGCAGCTTTGATAAAACAAGGTTTTGAAGGAAGTGTCAGTGGCAACAGTGGCGGTATGTTGACCGTTCTGAAAGAAGAGAAAAATGTTGAAATGATGAACTTTGCTATTCTCGTATTTCCGACTGAAACCAATTCAAATCCCTGGGCAGCAGATAACGGTGGTCCGGCTCATATCGACACGACTATTTTACCCCAAGCTCAATCAGCCGGATTGAACGTGTTCTACAGTTTGCCGGAAGATGCCGCTACGTTGCAGGCATTCCAAGATGGGTATGCTGCTGCCTATGCTGCTGGAGGAGAGCAAGGAGCCACGTTGTGGGCGATGGGTCAATTTGTTTCTTACGGCGCTATGGCGTTCGACGGTAGCAGTGGAATGGGACTCTATCTGCCTGTATACGTCAAATAATGAGTTTATGAATGACTAGATCATTTCATTAAAGTAAAAAGGACAGGATTTTTCCTGTCCTTTTTCTTTGACTGAAAGAGGTAAATTCATGCCATACTGTATTGCATTGCTTTGTAATATATGATAAAATAGTAAAGTACCGATAGGGTATAAGGAGAAACAATATATGAATAAGCTGGTGTCACAACCGATATTTTTTAAGGAGAACCGCGTCTTCCGCGTTTATTTGGGCGGAAAGGGGTTTGAACCGTTCAATAGTGAAATGAAAGGGGACAGTATGTTTCCCGAAGAATGGGTGGCGAGTAAAGTAAAAGCCATCAATCCGAAGTATTTTGGACCGCGTGACGGCGTATCCGTCGTTGAGGGGACCGATTTGTTCTTCGACGACCTTTTACGTGACTATCCCAATGAATTGCTCGGTGGACGCAAATATGACTGTTTGGTGAAGTTCCTTGACAGTCAAATCCGCTTGCCCGTACAAGTTCACCCGACGAAAGACTTTTCCCGTAAGTATTTTAACAGTGAATATGGCAAAACGGAAGCATGGTTGGTCGTAGGAACTCGTCCCGGCGCGAAGATTTATTTTGGTTTTAAAGATAAGATTGATATAGATACTCTTAGCGCGCTGGAAGAAAGAAGCGAAAACGAGCGCGATATCATGTCCTCAATTCTTGGCGAAGTAGACGCTAAAGTAGGCGACATGTATATTATAAAAGCCGGTTTGATCCATGCGATTGGCGCAGGGTGTACTATAATCGAAGTGCAGGAACCGACTGACTTTACCATTCAACCGGAGCGTTGGTGTGGCGATTATCATATTTCTTATGAAGAAGAATACATCGGACTTGATAAGATGACGGCGCTAAAGTGCTTTAATTTTGATTATTATGGACAGAAAGCTCTGGATATCAGTAAAATTGTTCCCAGAGTTATACGGGATGATGGAATGGTTAAGATTGAGAATCTGATAACCTATGACGATACGCCGTGCTTTGCAGAAAATAGATATACCTTGACGGGCGGTAGCTATACCATGACGTATGGACCATCCGTATGGATTTTACTTGAAGGTGAAGCGACAATTACCGGAGAGGGATACAGCCGTAAGATGATAAAAGGAGATTACTTCTATTTACCATATGCTGCTGAGAACAAGTTTGCTCTTCATTCCGACAATGCTACTTTCGTGGAGTGCTTGCCCAGTAAGCAATAGCATATTGTCCTCTTTCCGATAAAAACTATTTTCGGAATAATTATTGGGTAAAGATCACCCAAAGTATTATAGTATATTCATAAGGAGACCATCATGGCAGCCTCGCAAAGAATGCTTTTTGATTTGAGGTTTTTAGGTAAACTGGCGCGACTAAGAAAGAAATGCTACACCAAAATATCCTCATTAAATGTATCCTACGCTACAAGTAAAGAACCTCTTGCGCCAAAACAAGGGGAGTATAAGGAAGCGAAGAAGTTTTCTATTTGGTCAAAGCCTCATTCCTTTACTTGCGCGCAGTTTCATATCACCGGTAGAGTTCCCGAGGGCGTTAATCCCGATGAACTGGGTATTATTTTTAATATCTCCGGCGAGGGATTGATGTATGATAAGGACGGCGTACCGTCCATCGGCATGACCAGTAAGTTTACCGGACTTTGTAACGTCTTACAAGCGCACCCGGCAAAGACGCTTATTCCATTGAACAAAGTAAGCGACGGCAAAGAAATTGATTTCTATATGGATGCCGGATACAATGGTTTACGTTGTCTTGGGGTGGTTTTTTCTGTTGATTTAGTTAAAATCAATCAGGAAATTAAAGACTTTTATTATGATTATTTGTTTTGTGCCTACGTTTATCAAGCCTATAAGTATCCGGAGGCAAAGGCGGCACTTAGTAGCGGTTTAAAACTTTTTGACGAAGGGAAAGTAACTGAAGCAAGAAAGGTTTTGACCGAGTATAATCGCAATTATAAGGGCCCGGACTCTGAGATTTATTGCGTCGGACACGCTCATTTGGACCTTGTGTGGCTTTGGCCGAAGCGCGAGACAATGAGAAAGAGCGCGCGAACTTTCGCAAATCAACTATATAATATGGAGCAATATCCCGGTTACGTTTTTGGGCAGAGTCAACCGCAACAATATGCCTGGATAAAAGAACAACATCCGGCATTATTCGAAAAACTGCAAGAGGCGCACAAAGCCGGTACCCTCGAATTGCAGGGCGCACTATGGGTAGAGTCTGATACCAATTTGGCAAGCGGTGAGGCGCTTATTCGTCAGATAAAATACGGGCAAAAATTCTGGAAAGAAAATTTTGGATTTGAGTCCGATCTCTGTTGGCTTCCGGATGTTTTCGGGTATAACGGCAATCTGCCGCAAATACTTTCTAAGTCCGGCGTACGCAATTTTATGACCATTAAATTGAGCTGGAATAACGTTAATAAGTTCCCGTACCATACCTTCCGTTGGTTGGGTATCGATGGATCGGAAGTACTCGTTCATATGTCTCCGTCGGGCAATTACGTTGGAGATGGCACGCCGGCTTGTTTTAAAGAAGCCGATGACTTTAACACGGAAAAGAACGTCAAGAAGATCCTTTTCGAGTTCGGCGTCGGTGACGGGGGCGGTGGTCCGAATGAGCTGCAACTGGAGATGATTAAACGTCAGACGGAGAAAGTTCATCCCAACGTCAAGTTTGCATCGGCGGAAGAATTCTTCCGAGATTTACGCGATTCTAAATATGAATTGCCCTCATATCAAGGGGAATTGTATCTTGAAAAACACCAGGGGACGTACACGACGCAAGGCAAAATGAAAAAATACAATCGTCGGTTGGAGTATCTATTGACCATTTGCGAATCGCTCTGGACGAGGGTTTATTTAAAGTCGGGCGAGTATCCCTCGGCGAAAATCGAGTCCCTTTGGGAAGATATGCTTTTCTATCAATTTCACGATTCGTTGCCCGGGTCATCGATTGGTAGAGTATACAAAGAAGGGAACGCTCATCAGGAGCGAATCATAGAAGAAGTCAACAAATTGATAGAGGAAGCTATCGCTAAATTGGACGGCGATGCCGGCATCTTCAATCCCGCGCCCGTTCCGTTCAATGGTGCGTTTGTCGATGGCGAAAAGTGTTATCGCTTAAATGCAGGTCCTTTTTCTTCCGCAAAAGTGTTTGAAGTTAATGAAAAGAACCCTGTATTTACGTCGGACAAATCTTCGATAGAAAGCGACCTGCTTAAATTGACGTTTGAAAATGACGGCAGCTTTATTTTGTTTGATAAATCACAAAGTAAAAATTACGGTCGTTTCAACCAGATGCGTATTTATTGTGACCCGAGAATTTTCTTTAACGCTTGGGAAATCGCACCATGGTATACCAAGTTGCCCAGGTATTCATTCAGGGTCGAATCAGTTGAGAATAAAGTCATTGGAGATGCTTTCATCCGTACGCAAGTCCTTAAATTCGGTCGTTCATCGGTTAAACAAAAAATTATTATTTATGCCGGTGATACAGAAGTCAGGATTGAAAATGAAGCTGTGCTAAACCGCAGACATCATCAGATTCGTTGCGACAGTAAGCCGACCGTTTACGCTCCGGAGGTCACCTGTGACATCCAATACGGTAATATCAAACGTCCGACTACGGAGAACGATTCCATCGAGAAAGCAAAATACGAAATTTGCTCACATAAATATCTTGACCTGAATAACGGTGAAAATGGTATTGCTTATATGAGCGATTGTAAATACGGTAGCCGCGTTAAGAATGGAAAAGTGAGTTTAACGCTCGTTAGAAATCCCATTTATCCCGATCCGAAAGCCGATCGAGGACCGCAGAGCTTTATTATGACCATTTATCCATATAAAGGTAAGTTTGAGGATTCTGAAGTCGTTAAACGCGCATACAACCTCAATATTCCTCTTCGCCCCTCCGCTAAATCGGTCAAGTCGCTGTTTGATCTAAAAGGAAACGTCATTTGCGAGCTGGCAAAAAAGGGCGATGAAGAGGGCACGATTGCTTTCCGTTTATATGAACCTCACGGACAGAAAGCAAAAGCAAAATTTGAGCCAAAATTCAAGTATTCTGTAGCCTATGCTACTGATTTGCAAGAAAAAAATGCGGCTGATGTTGATCTAAATCAATTGGAGTTTACGCCGTTTGAAATTAAGACTTTGGTTTTCAAAGTAAAATAGATAGGAAGATCTAAGAAATAAAAGCCCTTTTGATATTATTCCAAAGGGCTATTTTATTGTAACGTTATTGTTACTTGACGTAACAATAACGTTACTTTCTTTTGTTATAAGTTATCCGGAGAAAGAGGTGGAACGAGGATTGTTTTGTAATCGGTGTAGGTGACAAGTCCCGGCATAGCCCCGGGGATCTTTTTGACAAATTTACGTATGGTATAGTCTACCTCCACTTTATCGGAATTTTTCGCATCACTGAAGTAGGCGGCGAAGCGAGCGCAGGTGTAGAGCGTTGATTCGTCCGGAGTGCCTTTTATAATAAGGTGTGTACCGTGATGGTTTTTTGCATGGACCCAGGTGTCGGTAGGAGAGGCGAGTGCAAAGGTGACTTGAGCGTTCTGAATGTTATTTTTACCGTAATAGACGTCATATCTATTAACGGTGATATGCATGGGTTTACTTGGCTGAACTTTGCGTTTATCAACTCTTTTTTGTACGTAACCGCCTAATGCATTCAGTTCTGATAATATTTCATCAAATTCCGTTTTTAACGTACAGCTTTCTATTGAGACGGCAATGGATTTAAGGTAATCACGTTTTGGGTAGAGTTCTTTTAACTGTTCGTTTGCCGAGTCCTTAGCGCGTTTTAGTTTATTGTACTTTTTATAGTATTCCTGCGCGTTTTTAGAAGGGGAGATTGTTGGGTCAAGAGGTATAATAATTTCTTCATTTTTGTAGTAGTCGATACATTTAAGTGTGGTATCTCCCGGTTTTATCATGTAAATATAGTTAGTGATGAATTCACCTTTTTGTCTTATCTCTTCCGCTTTTTCCCATTCTTTAATTCGCTTCAGATTATCTTCTATTCTTCTGTCTATCTTTGTTTGTAGTCGTTTTAAAATGGTCTCCACCGTTTTCGAGGAGGCTTTTTTTCTGTCTTCCGCATCGTATAATAAGTAGTATTCGTCCAATGCTTCGTTTAAACTGGGGAAGTATTTCCAATCGGAATTTACTGTTTCATACGGGTATACGAAGAAGTCTTTAGGTTTATCCTGGCGATAAGACAAACAGGGTCGATAACTAATATCTTCTGCGATATTAACTAGTTGGTATAGTTTTTTGTATCTATCGCTACAATTATATATCTCCAATGCAGATTCTTTACCGATGCCGCTGATGTTCTTCAGAATCTCGTCGCTGGTAACGTCGGGGTGATTTAAGAAAAATTCTTTTATATCATTGCTTTTATCAAACGTCATGCGAGTTTGCGGTTGAAATACATATGATAACCCGGGGAGAATGTATCTGGTTGTGCTTTGGTCAAAATGGATGCGACGTATTGCGTCGATAATCACCATGTCTTCTCCGGTTAAGATAATATTACTATATCGTCCCATCAATTCAACGATGAGATAGAGTGTTCGACTATCCTTTAGTTCACTTTTTCCTTCAAATCTGATCCGAATGATTCTGTCGTTATTAAAGATTTCCAATCCCTTTATTTGTGCGCCGCCGAGATACTTTCTTAGGAGCATACAATAGGTTGGCGCAGTATAACTGTTTTCTTTTTTCTGTGTAGTCAAATGAATTCGCGGATGGGAAGGGTTGGCGCTAATGACGAGCGGTAAAAACTTACCGCCGCATTTAACGTTCATAACGACTTCATCCGTCTCTGGTTGGTAGATTTTTTCCACTCTGCCGCCGGATAATTTTTGATTCAGTTCATAGCAGACAGCTTTTAATGTAATTACGTCGATTGGCATGTTTTAATTATAGTAAATTATTCCGATTTTGACAACGGATTTTATCTTTATCGGATAAAATAACTTTTTATGATGCAAATATTAACTTTACCTATGGTAAAGGATTGACTTTTTCTCGCAAATATTGAATAATATAGGGGAAAAGAAAGGTAGGATGTTTTATCATGGCAAAGATTTTGGAAATCGATGAAGAAAGCATTGTCGCGCGCAAGTTGCGCGTGGGTGATGACGTCATTGCTTTTTCCGGAAATCAATTCATTGATTTACTCGATTACTCCTATGCGGAAGGGTGCGAAAAGGGGACGATAACTTTTATTCGGGATGGAGTGAAAAAAACTATTTCTTATCGCAACCCGGATGCTATCGGTACTCTTGGATTAACCTTTGATAGTTCCGTTGAGATCGTGCCGAAAATTTGCGTTAATAATTGTCTCTTTTGTTTTGTACGCCAGCTGCCGAAAAACCTACGTAGTACGCTGTACGTTAAAGATGATGATTATCGCCTTAGTTTTATTTGCGGCTCGTACATAACCTGCACAAACTTTACCAATGAGGATATAAACCGTATCCTACGCTACAAATTATCGCCTTTATACATATCTGTCCATGCAACAGATAAAGCGATACAAAAAAGATTGCTCGGCATAAAGAAGGACTTTGATCAGCTTGCATTACTACGTCTCTTTCACGAAAACGGAATTAAATTCCATACCCAAATAGTACTGGTTCCCGGGATCAATGATGGAGAGGTCTTACAAAAATCTCTTGAAGATTTAGCCGAGGTTGGCGCGGAAACGGTCGCCGTCGTTCCGGTTGGATTGACGGGGCATAGAAACGGACTTCCCGATCTGAAACAGGTGGACAAGGAAGTAGCCTGTGATTGCATTGATAGATGCGAAAAGTTTTATGAGGCGCATCCCGGCTTTTGCTACTGTTCCGACGAGATGTACTTGATTGCCGATAGGGACGTGCCGGATGCAGCTTATTATCAAAGCTTTCCGCAAATAGAAAACGGTGTTGGGCTTATTGCCAAATTTTTTGAGGATTTTTACGATGAACTGTCCTATGCGCCGAAATCGGTAAGAAGAACGGTAGGTCTTTTTACCGGACTAAGCGGACTTAGTACCATGCAAAAAGCTAAAAGGATTTTGGAAGAAAAGTACAAAAACCTTCACGTTAATATCTATCCGGTAATCAATCACTTCTTTGGTGAGTCTGTGACGGTTACCGGACTCGTGACTGCGACCGATATTATCGAGCAGTACGGAGATAAAGTGACGGACGATAAATATTATTTGGTTCCGTCCGTTATGTTAAAAGAGTTTGGAAATCAATTTCTTGACGACATAACGGTAGAGGAGCTTTCCGCAAAATTAAATAAAAAAATCGTAGTGACGCCTGCCGGCGGAGACGGCTTTGTCAGAGGCGTGCTTTATGGAGGAAAATGAGACCGATCGTAGCCGTTGTTGGCAGACCGAACGTGGGTAAATCCACATTTTTCAACCGCGTTGCCGGAAAGAGAATCAGTATTGTCGAAGATACTCCCGGGGTGACGCGCGATCGAATTTATGCCGATGCCGAATGGTGCGGTCATTATTTTACTTTGATCGACACGGGCGGTATTGAGTTAAAAAGCGAAGATATTATGTGGAAGCACATCCGTGCTCAAGCAGAGCTTGCTATGGATATTGCCGACGTTATTCTATTTATGGTCGATGGGAAAGCAGGTATCATTTCGGACGATTACGACGTTGCGGATTATTTAAGAATGTCGAAAAAGCCCGTTGTCCTCGCCGTCAATAAATTGGATACCGGTAAAATGGACGCTATCTACGACTTTTATGCACTGGGTCTTGGCGATCCGATAGGTATTTCCGCCGAGCAATCACTTAATTTAGGCGATCTTCTGGACGCTGTGTGCGCTCATTTCCCGATGAATGAAGAAACAGTTGAGGAAGAGGAACTGAAAATTGCCGTGGTCGGCAAGCCAAACGCAGGAAAAAGTAGTTTAGTCAATAAAATTTTGGGGTACGACAGAGTTATCGTTTCCGACATCGCAGGAACAACGCGCGATGCCGTCGATACTCCTTTTGAGGCGGACGGAAAAAAATACCGTATCGTTGATACGGCCGGTATCCGAAGAAAGAATAAAGTTGTGGAAGACGTGGAATATTACAGCGTCGTACGGAGTATCGAAGCTATCCGCCGAGCGGACGTTGTGGCGGTCGTTTTGGACGCCAGCGAGCCTATATCCGAGCAGGATATAAAGATCTGCGGACTGGTGCATGAAAGCAGCAAACCGTCCGTTATCGTAGTGAATAAATGGGATAAGATTGAAAAGGATACCTTTACGCGTGAAGGGTACGTTGCGACGCTTGATGAGGAACTGAAATTCATGAGCTATTATCAGCCCTTATTTATCAGTGCATTGACGGGCAAAAGGGTGCCGAACGTACTTACCGCGCTCAATAAGGTATATGAAAATGCATCGAGAAAAATACCCACAGGTATTCTTAACGACGTTATGCAGGATGCGATGAGCGTTAATGAACCGCCTAACTACAACGGAAAGAAATTGCGCGTTTATTACACGACCCAAACGATGACCAATCCGCCGACGTTTACACTCTTTGTTAACGACGAAACGATTATGCATTTTTCCTATAAACGTTATTTGGAAAATGCCCTCAGAAAGGCTTTTGAATTCGAGGGAACGCCAATAAGAATAAGAATTCGCAACAAAAACAGCGAGGAGATCAATTAATATGATGTACACCAAGGACAATGCACAGACCATTTATCAATCGGAGATTAAAAAGTATAACGACTATAAGTCCATGGGTCTCAATCTCAATATGAGTAGGGGTAAACCTGCTCCCGATCAATTGAATATCAGCAGTGATATTCTGGACGTGCTTAACAGTAAATCCAATCTAATCGGTAGTGTAGACTACAGAAACTATGGAATATTGGATGGTATCCCGGAAGCGAAAAAACTCTTTTCGGAACTTTGCGGCGTGCGTGAAAGTCAAATTGTGGTAATGGGTAATTCCTCTCTTAACATCATGTATGACATGGTTCAAAGGGGAATGCAATTCGGCGTCGGCGGTGAAAAACCGATGAATGCTCAAGGCAAATTGAAGTGGCTATGTCCCGTACCCGGATATGACAGACACTTTGCTGTGACGGAACTTTTTGGCTTTGAACTTATTTGCGTTCCGATGAAAGAGGATGGGCCGGATATGGACATAGTGGAAGAACTGGTAAAAGATCCCACCGTTAAAGGTATTTGGTGTGTGCCGAAATACAGTAATCCGCAGGGGTATGTTTGCAGCGACGAAGTCGTTCGCCGTTTTGCACGACTTAAACCGGCGGCAAAGGACTTCAGAATTTATTGGGATAACGCCTATGGCGTACATTTCCTTGATGAAGACGTACCACTTCTTAATCTTTTGGAAGAAGCGGAAAAGTGTGGTAATGAGGATATGGTATATATGTTTGGTTCCACCAGCAAAATTTCCTTTGCCGGCGCCGGAATCGCCTATATTTGTTGCTCGGAAAATAACGTCAAATGGCTGACGAAACTTATGTCCTATCAAACGATCGGTCATAACAAAATCGATCAGTATGCCCACGTGCTTTATTTTAAGGATGCAAACGGCATTCGTACGCACATGAAAAAACTTGCGTCACTTTTGAAACCGAAATTTGATAAAGTTTTTGAGGTGTTGGAACGAAGCGGAAAAGGTTTGATGGATTGGACAAAGCCTAAGGGTGGGTATTTTATCAGTGTTGATTTGCCCGAAGGGACGGCAAAACGTACCGTTGAATTGGCAAAGGAAGCGGGCGTAATCTTCACGGCCGCAGGAGCGACTTTCCCTTATAAAAAAGATCCGAAGGACAGCAACGTTCGTATTGCGCCAAGTTTCCCGCCGGTGAATGAATTGGAGACGGCGATGGAAGTTTTCTGTTGTTGTAGTAAAATTGCTTGGGCGGAAAAATATCTATAATTTGACACAATTTATTGAATTTATTGTAAAAGGGATAATCACATTTTTAAATAGTGGTTATCCTTTTTCTTACGGCATCAGTTGTTTTTAAGTTGATTAATAATTTTCGCATAAGTTTCTTCGTATTGGCATATAGTCTACCAAAAAACTATGGGAGGCTATTGATGCTGGAATATAACATTTATGACGATATTGCCGCAAGAACGGGCGGCGATATTTATATCGGCGTCGTTGGACCTGTTCGAACGGGTAAATCGACGTTTATCAAAAAGTTTATGGAGTTGTCTGTCTTAGATAAGGTAACGGACAAGCATAAACGTGCGCGCATGGTGGACGAGCTACCACAGTCTGCCGATGGTAGGACCATTATGACCACCGAACCGAAATTTGTACCGAATGAGGCCGTTACCGTTCAATTTGATAAAATGAGCGGAGCTATCCGCCTGATTGACTGCGTCGGTTATTTGGTCGATGGCGCACTGGGACAAACGGAAGGCGATAAACCGAGGCTTGTTCATACCCCGTGGCAAGAAGAGGAAATTCCTTTTGAAAAGGCGGCGGAAATCGGTACGGAAAAAGTAATAACCGAACATTCTACAATAGGAATATTGGTAACAACGGACGGTTCTATATCGGAGATAGGAAGGGCGAAATACGTCGATGCGGAAGAAAAAACGGTAGAAAAACTTAAGTCGTGCGGAAAACCCTTTGTTATCGTTTTGAATTCTAAAACACCGGAAAACACCGATACAGTACGCTTAAAAGAGAGCTTATCCGAACGTTACAACGTACCGGTTATATTGACGAACGTGCTTGAGATGACGAAAGAGGACGTTGATGCGATCGTAGGGAAAATCCTCTTAGAATTCCCCATTCGGCAGATTCGTCTTTCTCTGCCTAAATGGATGAGGACGTTGTCTTTCAACGATCCGGAAAACGAACTTTTGATTCGAGAACTCAAAGAAAAATCTATGGAATGCAGAAAGATGTCTGACTGTGATAAATTAGATAATATGTTTTCTGAATGTCAATTGTTTGTAGCTACAGATACAAATATAAATCTTTCAGACGGGACTGTGGATATGGTTTGCACACCGGATAAGCAGAAATATTATGATAAACTAACCGCTCTTTCTCAAGAAAAGATTTCCGATGAATACGAGCTGTTTTGTTACGTCAAAAAGCTAGCTTCATCTTACCGCGACTACGAGTCCATCCGCAAATGCATGGAACAGGTGAAGGAAGACGGCTACGGGGTGGTCGCTCCTGCGTCGGGCGAGCTGACCTTGGCAGAACCGGAAGTGGTTAAAAAAGGTAACAGATACGGCATTAAACTCCGCGCTGCGGCGCCGTCTTACCATATCGTCCGGGTGGACGTTGAGACGGAGATCAGCCCTACAATCGGTTCGGAACAGCAGGGAGAGGATTTGGCGAAAGGACTTCTTGCCGATTATGAGGGTGACAAAAACGCATTATGGAATGCTAATATGTTCGGAATGAGTCTTTCGGACCTCGTGCGTGACGATCTGCAATCGAAAGTCAACAACGTCCCTGCTGATACCAGAAATAAACTACGTAAAACCATGACCAGGATCGTCAATGAAGGTAAGGGCGGCGTACTTTGCATTCTTCTTTAAGATAATTCAATTTTTTAAAAAATGAAATAATATTATCTCAACTCCCCATTTTCGGGGAGTTTTTTTATGACTTGTCGGTGCGTTATTTTTATGGAAAAACATTTAAAATAATTTAATAAATATAAATAAATCAGTTTACAAAAGAAGAAAAATTTGGTATTATATGGGAACGAAAATAATAAACAAACATTGTTTGGAGGTAAAATTCATGGAATACTCGCTGCAACGCCTGGAAAAAAGCAGGGTCGAAATCTCGATTTCCGTCGGCAAAGAAGAGTGGGAAGAGCTTATTAAAGTATCTTTTAACAAAAACAAATTCAAATATTCCTATCCCGGTTTCAGAAAAGGCAAAGTTCCTTTTAACATCCTTTTGAAACAATACGGTCCGGAATACTTTTTTGAAGATGCTATTGACGAGTGTCTGAACAAAGAGTATGGAGAAATTTTGGATAAAGAGAAACTGGACGTATTGGCTCGTCCCGATGTGGATATAAAAGAGGTCAGTGTAGACGGATTGAAAGCAACCATTACCGTTGCCGTCGCTCCCCAGTTTACGCTTGGTCAATATAAAGGGTTGACCTTTAAAAAGGATTCTACTGAAGTTACCGACGAAGAGGTTGAAGAGGCGGTTAAAAGCGAGCAGGAGAAACGCGCTCGTATGGTGACCAAAGAGGGCGCTGCCGAGATGGGCGACACCGTTACCATCGACTATGTCGGTTCTGTTGACGGCGTTGAATTCGAGGGTGGAAAAGCCACCGATCATCCGTTGGAACTGGGTAGCCACAGCTTCATCCCCGGTTATGAAGAACAACTCGTCGGTGTTAAGGCCGGTGAGGAAAAGAAAGTCGTAGTTACTTTCCCGGAAGAATACCATGCTAAAGAATTGGCAGGGAAAGAGGCTGTCTTTGCCGTAACTGTTAAAGAAGTTCAGTCTAAAGAACTGCCGGAAATTGACGATGAATTCGTTAAAGATATCGACGATGAATTGAATACCATTGCCGAATGGAAAGAAAAACTCAAGAAGGACTTGGCTTCCAGAAAGGAAAGTCAGGCTGATACCAAACTTGAGAACGATATTCTCGAAGCGATCATTGCGTCCACCGAAATCGATCTTCCGGACGCGCTTATTGAGGAGGAGATCGACTATCGAATCCATCAACTCGAGCAAAACGTTATGCAGTATGGAATTAAATTGGATGACTATCTCAAAATGACCGGTTCTTCCATCGAAAAGATCCGCACCGATGAGAGAGATGCCGCTATCCACAACGTTAAAGGTAGACTGATTATCGAAGCTATCTGCAAAGAGGAAAAGATTACCGTTGCCGCTGAGGAAATCAAAGCCAAACTGGAGGAGAAAGGTATGGACGAGAAGAAGGCAAACGCCGAATATATCAACTATCTCGCCAACACCATGATGGTAGATAAATTCTTTGCCTTTATCAAAGAAAACAACACCATTGAAGGCTAAGAATATCTGCTGTTTTTAAATATAAAAACGTCATTCTCCCCGAAGGAAATTATCCTTTTTGGGGAGTTTGCGTAAAATAGGGTTTATGTCGAATTATGACGAACACAAATGATTTTAACCAGGGAAACGAATGGGTCCCGAGTAATAAAAATAAGGAGGCATAGTATTATGTATAACATTCCTTACGTTATCGAAAAAGACTCCAGAGGGGAGCGCAGCTACGATTTGTACTCTCGCCTGTTGGAGGACAGAATTGTGTTTTTGAGCGGCGAAGTCAATACCGATACCGCAAACAGCATCATTGCTCAATTGCTTTATCTGGAGACAAAAGATCCTGACAAGGATATCTTTTTCTACATCAATAGTCCCGGCGGTTCCGTTACCGATGGATTGGCAATTTACGACACAATGAATTACATTAAATGCGACGTCAATACCATCTGCATTGGTCTTGCTGCCAGCATGGGCGCCTTTTTGCTTTCGTCCGGTACAAAGGGAAAGAGATTTGCTCTCAAAAACAGTGAGATTATGATCCACCAGCCCTCCGGCGGCGTATCCGGACAAGCAACCGAAATTGCTATCGTTGCAGAAAGAATCCTGAAGACTAAACAGAAGATGACACGTATTTTGGCGGAAAATTGTAGCCAGAGCTACGAAAAAGTAGCTGCCGATGCGGAGAGAGATTATTACATGGATGCCGATGAAGCTATGAAATACGGCTTAATTGATAAGGTTTTTAGCGAGCGTCAACAGGAGGTCAAGGGATGAAAAACACCATAGAAGTTAACTCCGACAACTGCATTTTTTGCGGAAGAACGGCAGAAGAAGTCAATATTCTGATTGCCGGAGCAAAAGGCGTTTCTATATGCGACCTTTGTATCACTCGCGCTCAGGAAGTCTTAGAGGACATCATGTCGGCAAGAAAAGGGGAGGAGAAAAAGGAAGAAACCAAAGAGAACACTTTGCCCACCCCGCATGAAATTAAACAAAAACTGGATGAATACATCGTTGGCCAAGATTTTGCTAAAAAAATACTTTCCGTTGCTGTCTACAATCATTATAAACGGGTTGGGAGCAAATCGGATGATGACGTTCGGTTGGAAAAGAGCAACGTTCTTATGCTCGGACCTACCGGTAGCGGTAAAACGCTGCTTGCACGTACTCTTGCCGAAATCCTTAACGTTCCGTTCTGCGTTGCGGATGCAACTACTCTTACCGAGGCAGGCTACGTTGGAGAAGATGTAGAGAATATTCTTCTTAAACTCATTCAGGCTGCCGACGGCGACGTTAAGAAGGCGGAAAAGGGTATCGTTTATATTGATGAAATTGATAAAATTTGTCGCAAGACGGAGAACGTCAGTATCACTCGTGACGTCAGCGGTGAAGGCGTCCAACAGGCTCTTCTTAAAATTATCGAATCCACCGTTGCCAACGTTCCTCCGCACGGTGGAAGAAAGCATCCGCAAGAGGACTTTATTCAGATCGACACGACGGATATCCTCTTTATTTGCGGCGGTGCTTTTGTCGGACTTGAAAAGATCGTTGATAAAAGGAAAGATTCTTCTTCACTCGGCTTTGGCGGTAGCTTAAAGAATAAGGACGGAAATTACGAGGAGAGTATGCGAGACTTGCAACCCGACGACCTCATTAAATACGGTTTAATACCCGAATTCGTCGGCAGAATGCCCGTTGTCGCCGCTCTTGACAAGTTGACCGAAGACGACCTCGTTCGTATTATGAAAGAGCCTAAAAACTCCCTCGTTAAACAGTATACGAAGATGCTGTCGATGAGTAACGTCGAATTGGAATTTACTGACGAGGCGCTGCGCGAGATTGCGAAGAAATCCATTTCTCTTAAGACGGGTGCAAGAGGTCTGAGATCCATCGTGGAAAAAGCCATGCTTGATATCATGTACGATATTCCGTCCGATCCGGACGTGGAAAAAGTTATCATCGGCGCAGATTGCATTACCAAGAAAGTTCCTCCGGAAATCGTCCGTAAAAAAATCGCCTGATTATGCTGAAAAAAGGGGTGTTTTTGAAAAGTGTCGGGGATATCGACCGACTGACAGAATGTTACCCCATCGAGATTGCCGTCGTTGGTAGATCCAACGTCGGCAAATCTTCTTTAATTAATTTTTTGTGCGGAAATAATAAACTCGCTAAGGTGGGTAAAGAACCGGGTAAAACAAGATTAATCAACTATTTTGGTATCGATAGCAACAGATTTGTACTTGTTGACTTGCCCGGATACGGCTTTGCTAAGGTTAGCGACGCCGAGAAAATAAAATGGGGCAGATTAATCGAAACCTATCTTCAACGCTCTGTTGGACTTAAACACGTCTTCGTTCTTTTGGACGTAAGAAGAGACCCGTCGGAAGAAGATAAACAGATGCTTAATTATCTGTATTATTATCGTATTCCTTTTACCCTTATTGCGACTAAGTGTGACAAGATTTCTCGTTCGGAACAATCCAAACGTCGCCAGGCCATTGCATCGGAATTGGGTGTAGGCGTCGATAACGTTTATCTTTGTTCCGCACAATCAAGACAGGGTGCGGATGAGATCTGTAAGCGGATCGAAGACGTTATCGTGTAGTTGCGTTTTTTAATAGATTTTCATTTTTTTATTCGAGTATTTTCTTTATTTCCGACTTGTTTGTTTCTTCGGAAATGAGTCGCATATTGATATGTCCGAGGTAGAGGCTGAGCGTTCCCATTTCAGAGATCCTTTGGGCTGTTCTTTGGGCAAAATTAGCTTTTGCGGATAAACTCTCTACGGAATAGTTTCCGGTGAAAATAACGGGCTTTTTTGCGTTGTAGCGACGGTTGATTATATCAAAGACGGTAGACTGGATCCAGCTATTATCGTCTTTCTTCATTCCTTCGGTGCCGATATCGTCCAAGAACAGAAAATCCACCTGCGTTATTTTGTCGTAATAAGAAGTAGGTCTCCCGGTGTCAAAAGTGGACTTGACGGAATTGATTATTTCTATCAGGCTGGTGAACCATACTGTATGGCACTGTTCGGTAAGGCGGTTTGCTATACAGGCAGCTAAAGTGGTTTTGCCCGCGCCGCAATCACCGTATATGTATATCCCGTAACCGTTGCGAAGCATTTCGTCGGCATGAAAGCAGTATTTACGCGCCATTTCTACGGCGGATTGATTGTACTTAGTGATGGTAAGTCCGGAAAAGGTGCAACCGAGGAAGAATTCGCCAAGCATACTGTTGCGCCTAAGAAACTCAACTTGCTTCCGTCGATCGTCCTCTGCCTGTCTGCGTTTTTCCTCCGCTCGACGTTCTCTTTCGCATTTGCAAAGAGAATGCATGACTAAGCCCTGTGCTTTATCTACGACGACTGCTTTTGCGGTGTTACATTTTTTGCAAAAGGGGATGCCGTCTTTTAAGTATTCATTTTCTCCCGGGACCATTTGTCCGACTTTATCCAATATTTTTCCGAGTGCCTGTTCAAAAGGGCTAAGATTATTATTCATGATATCCATCCTCCTTGTCTTTGTATGGGTTTGGTAGCGTGATCGGCATGCCGTTTTGATCAAAAATATCAACCGAAAGGGGAACGCGAGAGCGATAAATTCGTTTCGGTATCATCCTTCCTTTATCCTCATTTAAATCCGTTATTATATCTTTATTAGTATCTAATGCTACATTTTTGTTACCTGTTTGTAACTTTTTTGTTACGTCCTTTGTAACAAAACCGTTACCTGTCCGTAACGTTTTTGTAGTGCAAGAAGTAACGATAGTGTTACCTGTCTGTAACGATTTTGTTACCTGGTTAAAGGACCCGTTTTCGTTGATTTTTTCATTGCATGGTTCATTGCGAAAAGAAGCATCATCGTTTTGTTTGGGTTGATTGGTTTTATCGGACAATGTACTGTTTCCGGTACATAAGTTATTTTTTACTGATGTACCGTTTTCGGTGCGTAAGAAAAAAATATTCGATGTACCGTTTTCGGTACATATCTTTTTTCGTTTGTTGTCGATATAATAGATTGGCGCGAGCGCGCGAAAGGATTTATTGCGACAATCGGGCGGTGAGAATTGTTCGATCATGCCTTTATCCAATAGGAATTTTAAGTTTCGCCAGACCGTCTGCCTGTGGATCCCATAATACTCCGCAAAATATTTATTTGATGCGTAGCAGTATCCTTTTTCAAGTGATAGGATCAGGATTGCTTCATAGATAACGCGCGCTCGTGATGGTACGTTCTTTAGTAATTCATTGTATTTTTTCGGCGGTAAAAGAATTTTCTCTGTCATGTATTTCCCTCCTTTCATATGTGCCTTATTGGTGGCTGTACATGTTAATTCGATAAATGAACGAATTTTTCCCAATAAAATAAAGTTTATTTTTGTCGATAAATAACTACTTTTGTCAATGTTATTACTTTTGATTAATAAATAATCATTTTGAGGTGCTATCTTGCTTTCACATTATTTTTTTTGCCGTCATACAATGTAACAGATGATAAAAAGGAGATTTTGTTTATGTCAAATTGTTCTATAAGAAACTGCAATTCTCCTGCCATCTGTAGTACCAACGGAAACGTCTGTGAAAAGACCTGTATCGAGGTCAAAAAAGTCTTCGATGCTTGTATTCAACAAAGAAGTATATCGACAACCATGACGGTAGATTTCGGCGGTCAAACGCCCGTATCTATCGTCAGCGTGAATAGTTCGGGGGCCGGCACGGTCTCCGGGTTGTCGATAACGCCCATACCCGGTACGCCCGGTTCCAGGGTTACTTATACGTTGACAGTTCCCGTGACCGTTGTTGCGACTGACCAGGCAGGGGGTCTGATTACCGGGACGTCGTCTATCAGCTTTGACGAGGATATTGTCCTGCGTGTTCCCCAAGAAGGTGTGATAGCTCCTACGGTGGAAGGAACGGCGGTTCTGAGTGGGCTGCAAAACACCATTTCCGGTGGAAACGTCGTCACCACAAACGCCTGCGTGACAATTATTACAAAAGTTACCGCTGAGGTCATCCTCGTGGTGCCGTGCTACGGCTACCTTGTGCTGCCTCCGGCGCAAGAATATACGCAAGAAGCCTGCGGAAACGTATTTAACGCGCCCGTATTTCCGCGGTAAACAGGGTAAAAGTCATTGGGCGGCCGATAATTACCGTCGGCCGCTCCGTGGTTTTTTCGGTGCAACAGAAAAGCATTCTGCCAGTGCGGAAAAAATGCAATTGAGACTATATAAAGAAAAATTCAAATTATTATAAAAATTTATTTAATTTATAATAATAATTATAAAAGTTATATCTCTATTTTTAATATATTATTGTTTAAGAAATCGCAAGAAGTCAAAAAATAAGGTATACGGTCGATGTAAACAATGTCTTTATACCGAGAAAGATTGCCGTGCAAGTGTCCGTATATAGCAAGATCGACGTTGTATTTATTCATAAGATCGGTAAAAGGCGAGTGATCGAAGCGAGCATTAAAGGGGGGGTAGTGTGTCATGCAGATCATTTTATCACCCTCGTTTAATAATTTTCTGCCGTCACTTAGCGTCATTTCCAAACGGAGAATTTCTCTTGAAAATATTTTTTTATCTTCTTCCGACTGTTCTGCGCCTTCTTCCGGGACCGTCCAGCCCCTTGTTCCGCAAAAGACGTAGTTACCGATTTTTGTGGCGTTGTTTTGTAAAAAGGTGATTGTGCGTAGCAGTAAAGACTTCATTTTGTTTAAACTTGCCCACCAGTAGTCGTGGTTGCCCCGGATGAGAATCTTTTTACCCGGAAGATTGTCGATCTCCATTAAATCGGGGATCGCTCCTTCAAGGCTCATCGACCAAGAAATATCGCCGCCGATAAGAACGACGTCTTCCGGAGCGACTTTTTCCGTCCAGTCTTTTTTTACCCTGTCCCAATATCCCTCGGCCCAGCTTCCGCCGAAGATTGCCATCGGCTTATTCGTTGTGCCGGAGAGATGTAGGTCGCTGATCGCAAATATTCTCATGTTTTTATTCTAGCACAATTTTTTTCTTTCATCAACATTGGGAGTAATTTTGGGGCAAAATTTTTTGTTTTTGAAAGTAGTAAACCATGTGCAGATTCGGTTCCTTAAGAATTTTCCACCTTTTTCCACTTTTCTCCCGCCGAAGGTTAATTTTTCCATTTTAACCCTTTTTTTGTCCTTGGAAAGACATTTTGAAGGCTATTGTCAAAAAAAATTAGGGAAAAATTTCCCATATATTTTTAGTTAAAAACCTTTGAAAATGCAAAAAAATGGACATAAATCTTGCTGCTTAAAAAATTTTTTTTAGAAATGTGGAAAAAAATGGTTGCAAATGGAAAAAAAGGTGTTATAATAGAGTTACCATAGTCGAAGGCTGTGGTATAAACAAATAGGAGAAAAGGATGTATTCCGGACGCTACAGTATAACTTTAGACGATCGTTCCAGATTGCGTATCCCCACCAAGCTCAGAGAGAAGCTCGGGGACAACGTTATTATGTGCGGCGGTTCGGAAGGGTGTGCTTTCTTAATGAATGAAGAACAGCTGGAAGAATTTTTGGCACCGGTTGAAGAGAAAATAAAACTGGGCGATTTGGAAAGCATGACGAAATTGAGAAAGTTTTATGCGACCGTTTTTCCGATGACGGAGGACAACCAGGGACGGTTTGTGCTTCCGGCAACTTTGAAAAAGTATATGAAAGCGGACAAGAAGTTGATCTTTTTGGGCGCGAAGAAAAGAATAGAAATATGGGCGGAAGAGATCTTCGTCGAGCGCTTCGAGAGTAACGTAGAAGACATCAACGACGCGGTTATCATGCTCGGAATGCTGTAAAATGGAATACAGTCACATACCGGTGCTTCTGTCGGAGACCATAGACGGATTGCTTGTCAAGGCAGACGGAGTCTATTTAGACGGAACGCTGGGCGGCGGAGGACACGCCGAAAAAATATTGGAGAAACTGACTACGGGCAGGTTGATTGCAAACGACCTGGACGGAGCGGCGATAGAGAATGCGCAAGATAAATTGCGCCGGTACCTTGACAAAATTACTTTTGTACACGACGACTACAAAAACATTCAGTCGCATCTCGACGACCTCGGGGTAGGAGAACTGGACGGTGTATTGCTTGACCTTGGGGTCAGCTCTTATCAGATTGATACCGCCGGAAGAGGGTTCTCCTACACCAAAGAGGCGCGTTTGGATATGCGTATGGATCGCGAACAATCGTTGAGTGCCTACGAGGTCGTAAACGAATACGACGAAAAGAGGCTCGCGGACATTTTCTTCGAGTATGGAGAAGAACGGTATGCGAAAAAGATTGCCGCAAAGATAGTTGCCCGCAGAAAGACGCATAGTATAGAAAGCACTTTAGAGCTTGCCGAGATTGTGGCGTCTTGCTATCCTGTCAAAGACAGAATGGTCGGTGGCAACCCGGCAAAGAGAGTATTCCAGGCGATTCGGATCGAGGTCAATAACGAATTGAGAGGACTGCAGGAATTTTTGATGGAGATAGCGCTTCGACTCAAAAAGGGGGGCAGGATGTGCGTTATCACCTTTCACTCTTTAGAGGATCGAATTGTAAAAAATGCCTTTAAAGAACTGGAAAAAGATTGCGTGTGCGACAAAAGGATTTTTCCCGTTTGCGTATGCAATAAACGGAAGGAAGTTGAGATAATAACAAAAAAGCCCATATGTGGCAAAACGGAAGACACAGAAAACAAAAGAGCGGAAAGCGCGAAACTCAGAATTATCGAGAGAATATAAGGAGGAAGTGACTTATGACGAAAGAATTGACTAGTTATGACAAATTTATTTTGCAGAAGATGGAACGAGAAAAGGAACAACCCGTTGCAGAGAATTCGCCATATGCCGAATATCTCATTCACGAGTTAAAAAGAACAACTCCTTCGGACAGAAAAGTCATGACGGAGACGGAATTTAATGAGGAGTCTCGTCGCTCCGAAAGGGTCAGACCCAGTCGTTCCGGCGTAGCTGCAAAAGTAAAGAATGGCGCCAATATCAAAAAAATGGGATTGATCTTTTTGGTATTTTATGTCATTATTGTTATTGCACTCGCATTAATTGTATTGGTGAACGCAAACGTCAATACGGCAATCCCGGGCGCAGATGCGTCGGCGGTTGACGAAGACGCTATTCAAGCAATGCCTGCGGAAGAAACGGAAAGTGAATCCGGAAACTGGTTTGATGAATTTTGCGATTCGCTGAATAAATAGCGAGGCAGGTGAGGAGATATATATACTCCATCCAAAAACGTACATAAGAAAAGGTTATCGGTCGTTATTGTGCTGATAACCTTTTGTTTTACGGCGATTTTGTCCCGACTGGTCGCTTTACAAACCATTCAGGCGGAAAGTATGGATTTAAAGGCGCTTGATCAGTGGACGAGGGACGTTCCGATAACGGGCGAACGGGGTGGAATATATGATTCCACCGGCAGACTGCTTGCAGGCTGCGAGACGGTATATACCGTCTACGTTCGCCCGAATGCCGTAACAGACAAAATCGCTACCGCAAGGGGACTATCCGTCGTTTTGGGCGTAGATGAAAACTATTTATTGAATAAATTCCGTACCGGAGTCAGTGAAGTCACCGTAAAGAAGAAAGTAAAAAAGGATAAAGTTGACGAGATACGAAAAATGGGTCTGACCGGGGTCTATTTTGCGCAAAACGTCACTCGAATTTATCCGCACGGTGATTTTCTTTCGGCAGTATTGGGGTTTTGCAACGTCGATTGTATCGGTCAATCGGGGATAGAAGGTTATTATAACGAATATCTCACCGGTGTGGACGGTAAAATACTGACGGAAACCGATTTGGTCGGACGAGAGATCGAGGACGCGGGCGTTTACTATTTAGCAGGGCAAAAAGGATGCGACGTTTATCTGACCGTCGATTATGCCATTCAGTCTTTTTTACAAAATGCCGTAGACGAGGCGTATAAAGAATTCCAGGCTAAAGGGGCGGCGTGCATTATGATGGACGCGCAAACAGGCGCTATCGTTGGCCTTGCGCGAGCGCCGTCGTATGACTTAAATAATCTTCCAAGAGACAACCTTGAAACTTTGATGTATTTATCGAAAAACACTCTTGTGTGCGACGTGTACGAGCCGGGTTCCACCTTTAAAATACTCACCGCCGCTATGGGACTTGAGGAGGGGCTTTTTACTTCTTCTTCGTCCGTCTACTGCCCCGGGTACAGAATAGTAGACGGACAGCGTATCAAGTGTTGGAAGACGATCGGACATGGTGCTCAAAACTTTGTTAAGGGGGTACAAAACTCCTGCAACTGTCTTTTTATGGACGTTGCTTTGGCACTCGGAAAAGAAAGACTTTACGACGGCTTTTCTAAATTCGGCATTACCGAAAAGACGGGAGTGGATATTTGGGGAGAAGGAAAAGGATTGACAATCAACGAAGGGAGCGCAAAAAACGTCGATATTGCTCGTATGGGCTTTGGACAAGCGGTAGCCGTGACGCCGATTGGATTACTTACTGCCTGTTGTAGCGTAATAAACGGCGGAAATTTATTGACCCCGTATATCGTAGATCATGTTGTGAAGCAGGACGGAACGGTCGTTTATAACGGTGAAAAAAGGATTAAGAGGCAAACAGTAAGTAAAGAAACGTCAGAACTAATGTGTAAGATACTGGAAAGCGTCGTTACGGAAGGGGGTGGTAAAAATGCCGCGGTAGCCGGATATAGCATCGGCGGAAAGACCGGAACAGCGCAAAAGTACGCCAACGGACGTGTCGAAAAGGGTCTTTATTTGTCTAGTTTTGTGGGTTTCACCCCAACCGATAATCCGCGGTATATAATACTTATGACAGTAGACGAACCGTCCACGGGCGTGTACTACGGGAGCATGGTGGCTGCACCCTATGCCGCAAAGATTTTTTCTCAACTTTTTACTTACCTTGATTGGAAGAGTAGCGAGGCGGAGAAAAGAGAAGAATTGTCTATGCCGGACTTAATCGGAATGGACCTATCGGAAGCGGATAGGACTTTAAAAAATCTCGGTGTTACCTATGAATATAACGAGGTAAACGGCGAAAGGATCACCTATCAATTGCCGGCTCCCGGCAGTTCGATTACCACGGATATAGTCGTCTATCTGGAAGGGTAAATAAAGTTATAAGGCGGAAAGTGTAATGAAGTATTTAAATGAATTGACCGGCGGAATGGAAGTGGTAGATTCCTCGGTGAAAAAGGATTATTCCATTGAGGGAATCAGTCAAAACTATTCGACGGTAAGAAGAAATTATTTGTTTTTCGTGTCGGGCGTCGACGGGGAAAAGAATATCGAAAAAGCGATACAAAACGGAGCGGTCGTTCTGGTTGGGGAAAAGATGTATAAGCAAGCGCCTTCCCTCGTTGTAAAAGACGTAAGAAAAGCTGTTGCATGCGCAGCGAGGGCCTTTTACGACTATCCCGATAAGGAACTGAAAATTATAGGCGTTGTAGGGACGAACGGAAAAACGACGGTAACGCACATCCTCAAAAAACTATTTGATTCTTGCGGTATCTATTCAATCGTTATCGGAACGCTCGGGGTATTTATCGGTAGCGAGAGATACGAAACAGGGTGTACTACGCCCGATTCGGCAGATTTTTACAGGTACCTTAGAGAGGGAGCTGATAAAAAGATCAAGTATGCCTTTGTCGAAGTCAGCGCGCATGCGGTTTTTTATCGCAAGTTATATGGGATGCGATTTGAAATGGGAATTTTTACTAACTTTTCGCAGGATCATCTTGATTTTTTCAAAACGATGGAAAGATATCGAGAAGTCAAAAAAAGTTTCTTTAATAAAAGTAACGTGAAATGCGCTATAGTAAATACCGACGACGAGGTGGGGCGCGAGATATATCAGAGTGAAAAAATGTGTTGTATCGGGTATGGTATCAATAATCCGGGCGACGTTTTCGCTATGGACGTACGATATGGAATCGGAACCGATTTTTTGATAAACGCCTTTGATGATATAATTGACATTCATTCCCCCCTTTACGGAGAATTCAACGTCAGTAACCTCCTTGCTGCAGTAACCGTTTGCAAAATGTACGGCATGAAAGGAGAGGAGATTCGTCGGGGTGTGTTGCAACTGGATGAGATCGAAGGGAGGTTCAACGTCATTCATTGGCGATCAAAGATCGTAATCGACTACGCTCATTCGCCGGACGGAATGAAAAAAGTTCTTTCTTGCGTCAGGAAGATGTGCCTAGGCAAAGTGATTTGCGTCTTTGGTTGCGGCGGCGACCGGGATAAAATAAAGAGGCCGATCATGGGCAAAATCGCAACGGAACTAGCTGATTTAACCATACTTACCAGTGATAATTCCAGAAGTGAGAAACCGGAAGATATTATTGCGGATATTAAGAAAGGTACGGAAAAAGAGGTGCTTTGTATTCCGAATAGATCTGAGGCGGTTAAAATGGCTCTTCAATTGTCTAAAAGAGGGGACATGGTTGTTTTGCTGGGAAAAGGCGCGGAACGGTATATGGAAGAAAACGGCAAAAAGATACCCTATTCGGACAGTGAAATTTGCAGAGAATATATAGGGAGTCATCCGTGTCAAGCGTAATAGCGGCATTTTTGGTCAGTATGTCGGTTGGCCTTGCAATAGCACCTTTGTTTATTTATTTAATGAAGAAAGTAAAAGCCAAGCAGAGGATACTGAGTTATGTGACCCAACATAAAGAAAAGGACGGGGTGCCGACAATGGGGGGAGTGGTGTTCATTCTCTCTGCGACCGTGGGGTTCTTTCTCTTTCGCTCCGAACGGAGTACGCTCGCCACGGTCGCATACGCCGCTTTCGTCTCGTACGGACTCATCGGCTTGTTGGACGACGGCATTAAGGTGTTTTTTAAACGGAATTTAGGCTTGCGTGCATACCAAAAAATAATTTCGCAAGCCGTCGTTGCATTACTCCTGACTTATTTTTGTTATACAAATGAATACATCGGAAGCGAGATATACATTCCCTTTACGGGTCAAACGAAGATTATTTCTTATTGGTGCATTCCGCTTTGTTTAACGATCTTTCTTGCTACGACCAATGCCGTTAACTTAACGGACGGTCTTGATGGCTTGGCAGGCTCGGTTTGCGCGATATATTTATTTTTCATCGGGGTATTTATTTGGAAATTTATTGTTTCCAAAGAGGACGTAGGCTCCGTTTTATGGGCGCAAGAAGGATGGAGTGTCCTTGTTTTATGTGCCGCAGTCGTCGGCGGAATAGCTTCATTTTTGTGGTTTAACACCAACCGTGCCAGGATATTTATGGGGGACACGGGGTCGCTTGCGCTTGGTGGGATATGCGCTATTCTTCCTGTTTTAATAAAAAATCCTTTTTTAATTGCTTTTGTGGGAATAACTTTCGTGGTATCCGTCATATCAGTAATAGTACAGGTCATCGTCTTTAAGTGGAAGAAAAAGAGGGTCTTTTTGATGGCGCCGCTTCATCATCATTTGGAGATGAAGGGGTACAAAGAACCTGCCGTAGTGTCCTTTTATTCTTTGATTACGGTGTTTTTCGGGGCGGTGGCTTTACTGTTTTGGTAAGGGAGGCTATCATGGATTTCAATGGAAAAAAAGTGATCGTTATCGGAAAAAAGTCGTCCGGGACCAGTGTAACGACGTTACTGAAAAGAGAAGGGGCGTACGTACATAACGTCGATAAAGAGACGGAGAGCGAAGTAACTGTTGAAGAGGTAATAAAGTGTGATATGGTGGTGCCTTCACCGGGAGTTCCGCCCACCCACCCCATCCTGGTTTCGGCACGAAAATACGGTAAAAAAATTTTGGGGGAGTTGGAAATAGGATGTCGCTTTTTGCCCTGTAAGAAAATTATGGTCACGGGGACGAACGGAAAAACGACGGTGGTTACCATGATAGAGAAGATATTGCTTTTTGCCGGGAAAAGGGCGAAGAGCATGGGGAACATCGGGTACCCGGTAAGTCAGGTCGTTTTGGACGGAACGGAGTTGGATTGGGCGGTAATCGAGGTCAGCAGTTTTCAATTGGAATACATAGAAGAATTGCACCCGGATATTGCGGTAGTAACCAATCTCGCGCCCGATCATATGGACCGGTATTCCGACTTTGCCGGGTACGTGGCGACGAAGAAAAAATTGATAAAAAATATGACGGAAAAGGACGTTTTTTTGTACAACGCCGACGACGGGAACGTCAGAACCTTCGTCGTTGATTGCAAAGCAAAATGCGTCCCCGTATCGTTGTGCGGCAAATCGACGGTTTATATAAAAGACAACTATTACATGATGGACGATCACTCCGTTTGTCACGTTAAAACGGGGAAGTTACGCGGAGAACATAATCGGTTTAATCTTTTGTGCGCCATGACCGTCGGGTACGAGTGCGGCGTAAGAAAGGAACATATGTATAGGCTGGTAAAAGAGTATACTCTTTTGCCTAACCGCATTGAGTACGTGGCGACAATAGACGGAATAGCCTTTTTCAACGACAGCAAGGGAACGAACGTTCACGCTTGCCAAAAGGCTTTAGACAGCGTGGATGGCAACGTTGGGCTGATACTGGGTGGAAGCAGTAAACGAGAGGATTTTTGTGAGTTCTTTGAGAACATTAATGATAAAGTGAAATTGATTGCGGTAACCGGCGACAATGCCTCGTCTATATATAACGCCGCAATGAAAATGGGCTTTTCGGAAATAGCCGTTTTATCCGATATGGCGTCCGCGGTAAAGTACCTGGTTTCGTCCAAAAGAGTAGACACCGTTTTATTATCTCCGGCAAGTGCAAGTTTCGACAGATACAAAAGCTATTCGGAACGCGGAGAGAAGTTTAAAGAAATCGTCTATGCTCTTAAAAAGTAAAAAGGGGTATTTCCCGGCGCTTATTGCGTTGATACTGTCCCTTTTAGGGTTGGTATTTATATATTCGGCGAGCAATTATTCGGCGAACTTGCAGTACGGAGACGCCTTTTTCTTCGTGAAGAAACAGGCGATAGCGTTGTCGGTAGGGGTGGGATTTTTTTTCGTCGGAAGAATACTGCCGCTTTCTGCGCTTAAAAAGGGGAAGTGGGTCATTCTTGCACTTTCTATCGCACTGCTTGCGCTTGTTTACGTTCCGGGACTTGGTATGAGTTCATACGGGGCAACGAGGTGGATCTCCCTCGGTTTCGTGACCTTTCAGCCATCGGAAATCGCTAAATTCGGTTTAGTGATATTTCTTGCCGGGTACTTTTGCGATCATCCGCCCGTAACAATTAAGAACTTGATCGTCCCGTTATTGGCAACGGGGGGTGTTTGCGCTTTGGTCATTACCGAACCGAATATGAGTATCACGATGGTAATAGGTTTATCTTCCTTAGTGGTTTGTTACGTTGCCGGAATGAAGAAAAAGTGGTTTGCTTTTCTTTTTGTCCTGGTTGTTTTAGGCGCAGTATGCCTTATTGCAACGGAGCCATATAGAATAAAAAGATTGGTCGCTTTTATCGACCCGTGGGAGAACCCCAAAGGGGAAGGGTATCAGCTTATTCAATCTTTCTATGCGATAGCGTCTGGGGGACTGTTCGGAAAGGGGCTTTTTTGCAGTAGACAAAAACTTTTATTTTTACCGTTCAGTGAAAGCGATTTTATTTTTTCCGTCATCGCGGAAGAAACGGGACTACTTGGATGTATGGTCGTTATGGTGTTGTTTTTTTTGTATATCATGACCGGAATAAGGACGTCGATCAAAAGTAAAGGAAGGTATGAATTGCTCCTTTCTGCCGGATTAACAGCCGTCGTCGGGTGGCAGGTTGTTATCAATTTGGCTGTCGTAACAGGTACCATTCCCCCTACGGGGGTACCGCTACCTTTTGTCAGCGCGGGCGGTTCGTCGCTATTGTCTTTTTTATTTGTAACCGGTATCCTTTCGGGACTGTCGGCTCGCACATCAGAAAGCGGAAACGCATAGTATACAGCGAGGAGTTTTTTATATTGACTCCCATAGCCGACAGGTAGGAGAGTTGTTGTGAGTAAATACATAATAGAAGGGGGAAACCGACTGGAAGGGATAATTGAAGTGCAGGGGGCAAAGAATGCTGTTCTGCCGATTTTTGCCGCCTGCGTGTTGACCGATGAAGAAATCAGGATATCAAACGTGCCGGATCTTGCCGACGTAGTCAGCATGGAGAATATTCTGAAAGAACTTGGTGTGACGATAAAGAAAAACGGCAGAGAAAGAATACTACAAGCAAAGGATATGATATCCGATGAGATACCGTCGGAACTTGCGAAGGAACTGCGGAGTTCCGTTTTCTTGCTCGGGTCGGTTTTAGGTAGAATGAAGAAGGCGACCGTGGCATACCCAGGTGGATGCGATATCGGGCTGAGGCCCATTGACATACATATAAAAGGACTGCGGGATATGAACGTCGTTGTGGAGGAAAAATCCGGTTATTTATATTGCGATGGATCGAAAATGATCGGGCAGGAAGTCTGCTTGGATTACCCCAGCGTCGGGGCAACGGAAAACGTCATGCTTGCCGCCGTTCTTTCCACAGGAGAAACGGTCATCTGTAATGCTGCAAGAGAGCCGGAAATCATCGACTTGCAAAGATTTTTGACGGCAATGGGCGCGAAAGTGCGCGGCGCCGGAACGTCCAGAATCTTCATAGAAGGGGTCGCTAAACTGCATGGATGTGACTTTACCGTAATGCCCGATCGGATCTGTATGGGAACGTGGGTGTTGGCTACCGCCCTTTGCGGCGGTGAAACTGTATTGAAAGGGGGCAGAAAGAGCGAAATACATTCTCTTTGTTGCAAATTGGACAAAAGTTCTTGCCATATCAAAGAAGAAAATGGTATAATAGTTATAAAAGCGGAACAAGGGGGCAGAAATCCCGAACGGGTAACGACGCAACCTTACCCGGGCTTTCCTACCGATCTGCAGGCGCAGTTCTGCGCATATGCCGCTCTGTCACGCGGAACATGCGTTGTAACGGAGACCATTTTCGAGAATCGTTTCCGACACGTGCCGGAATTACAGAAAATGGGTGCGGATATCACGGTAGAGGGGCGCGTAGCGGTAATAAGAGGAATGCCCTATCTCACCGGGGCGGAAGTTACCGCAAGAGACCTTCGCGGTGGGGCGGCGCTGATGCTTGCCGGACTTGCGGCGCAAGGTAAAACGGTCGTTTGCGATATAAAACACATCGACCGAGGGTATGAACATCCGGAAGAAACATTGAAAAACGTAGGAGCGAAAATAATCAGAGTATGAAAAAGGTCACCGTTATCGGAATCGTTTTATGTATGTTGCTGCTTTTCGGCATCATCTTCTTTGGCGTTTTCTTTGCCGTGGATGAAATTTCCATTCAATTTGAAAACGACGTTACGTTAACCGATAAAACGGCTGTGATGAATGCGATTGAAATAGAAAAATACGCCAATATTTTTGCTCTTGATGAGGACTCGATTAAAGAGGACGTCGAAAAAACGGTAGAAGGGAACGGGATTGAAGTCGTTAACGTCGTCCGTAACTTCCCTAACGACGTAACGGTCATTATTCGCGAACGCACTCCCGTCTATAAGATTGCCATCGAAGAAAGTGACCAGTTTGTTGCGCCGGATAAAGACTTCAGACGGACGAATAAATACACCGCCGAAGAACTCGACGGCGTCGATATCATAACGGTAAAGAATTATTCGGTAAAGAATACGCTGGCCACGGAAGAATGTTATTGCCTGCGTAGTATCGCAAAAGAATTACTTACTCTCGGATTTACCGATAGCTCTCTCGTCGTGTTCATTAAAGAGGCATCTTTCGAAGAGGATAGCGTTATCCTGACCACCTTTGACGGGGCCTATTTGGTCGTTCAAAAGGGCAACGTCGTTCCTTCGCTTGATGCCGCATACGCGGCTTATTGTGCTTCCGCCCCCAGCGCAAGAACAGGGCGCTCGTTCTGATTTTTTCTTCCTTGTATTTACATTGTATTATTTTCGGGCGTAATTTGTTATAGATTATTGCAAATTACAGCGATATTTAAAAAGTTTTTAGTGCAAATAATCTTTTATTTTGTGCTATTCGTATTGACAATCATTTTAATAAATATTATAATAATTTTAATATGAGTAGAAAAGGCGCTTTTATTTATTTTAATTCTTTACAAGCGACCCTTTCGGTTGTATCCGATAAGGGCGGTTTCGGTTGTCTGGAGTATTCGGCGAGGAACAACTACTCGGGCGTCAGTAAGAGCTTTTTCGTGTCGCCCAACGAGATAGAAGGGTTGATTGTCGACCTGTGCAACAGATACTGTTCTTATTCGGGCAAAAAACTATCGGAAATCAATTTGATTTTGCCCCAACACTTCTTCCGCTATCAGCCTACCGTGCGGACGTGCAGTATTCAAAACAAAGTAACTGAACAGGACATCAAGTCCCTCAGGAAGCAGTATTGCGAACCGCCGCAAGGATACGTGGAGATAGAGGAAACGGAAGGTGGTTTTGCGCTGGACGGTAAAGGGGACTTTACCAAAAACGTCATCGGTAAAGAAGGGACAAGCTGTCAGCTTCTGACGGTACTGACCTGTCTTAATTCCAAAGTGACGGAATTATTCAATAACATCTCGAAGAACACGCGCATAGATTTTGAGTTTATCGCGCCTTGTGATCACGCAGTAAAAAAATTACATTCGGACGGGTGTAACAGAGGGCTGCTGCTTAAAATAAATCAGCTTACTTCCGATCTTGTTTACTTTGAGGGGGATTTGCCGATTTCTTCTTTGACCGTGTCCTACGGTAGTTACCATTTTGTCGAGACCCTTTCTTCCAAATGCGGACTCTCGTTTGACGAGGCTGCCGAGATCGTTTCACACGTCAATTTGGCCCTGGCACTTAACTCCGGGAACTACGTTTTGTCCATGCCCGGCAAAGTGAAAAAACATTCTGTGGGCGCAATTAATACTGCTTTGATTGAACTGGTCGAAAAGTGGTCCAAAGAGGTTTATTCTGCGGTAAAAGGGCTTATTGACGGTAACGTCTTACCGATATACGTGATTGGCTCTTCGGTTGCAAAGATACACGGTTTTAATGAAATTATTTCCCATGAAACGGGACTGCCCGTTTATCTGCCCGGCGCGGACTTTTCCTATTGGACCCAGCCGGAAGATTATGTTCTTTGCGCACTATTTGAAAATTATTAACCATTACACGAGGGAGGAAAAAATATGTTTTTTACGTCACCGGAAAGTGCTTCAGCGAGCGGATTCGAAAGTCAGGTTAAACTGGCTATATTCGGCGTAGGCGGAGGCGGATGTAATGCCGTTGACAGACTTCTTGCCGATCCGAAAGAGTTTGTCGGTGTTAAATTTATTGCAGCCAATACCGATAATATGGCGCTGGAACAGGTGAGAAGTGAAGGCGTACAAAAGATCAAATTGGGTCAGACGTTGACGAACGGCATGGGTGCAGGCAGCAATCCGGAAATCGGTAAAAGAGCCGCGACCGAGTCAAAAGAGGAGATAGCGGAAGCTATTGATGGACTCAGCCTTTTGTTTGTCACTGCCGGAATGGGCGGTGGAACGGGTACCGGAGCCGCGCCGGTTATTGCATCTATCGCGCAGGAAAAAGGCATCTTGACGGTTGGCGTCGTAACAAAGCCTTTCCGTTTTGAAGGTACCAGAAAAATGCAGATTGCCGAGGCAGGAATAGAAGATCTACGTAGATACGTAGACGTACTTGTCGTTGTACCGAATGAAAAGGCCTTTTTACTGGCAAAAGAAAACCATTCGGACTCGATGGTGGAAGTATTCCGCATGGCTGACAGTGTCCTCAAACAAAGCATTCTCGGCGTTGTTAATATCGTTGGATGTCACTCCGTTATCAATACGGACTTTGCCGATATTCGTACGGTTATCGAAAAGAAAGGAATGGTTCATATCGGGATCGGACACGCATCCGGGGAGGATAGGGTAATGGAAGCACTCCGTCGCGCTTGCAAAAATCCCCTTATGGAGACGACGGTCGCCGGAGCGCATAACGTCATCGTCGATATTTCCGCCGACGGCGGTGTCCCTGCTGAAAAGATCAGCGAGGCATTCAATATGATCCCCGAGATCGTAGCGGAAGACGCCAATATCATTACAGGATTTGGTTTCACCGGAGCAAAAGACGAAGTCGTCGTTACCATCATCGCAACGGTATTCGGAGATGAAGCCAGTACGGAAGAAAACGACCAACGTCGTACGCGCGCTCGTGCCGAAGAAGAACTTTTAGAAGAATTCGGCGTATCAACTCATCGCTCCGACAAACCGAAACCGCCGGAAGAAAAACCCACTCAGGACGATTTGCCGCCGTATCTACGCTATATGCAGAACCGCGGTGAGAACGTGTAAGTAACAAATTATACCAAAGATAAAAGGCTATGCGGATGGCATAGTCTTTTTTTTGAGGTAAAAGTCAATGCAATATGCTGAAATACGGCTTCTGTACGGGTTTCTTCGTGAATACTTCGTTTTCACTATACTTTCCACAGCTTTTTCCATAAACGTTAAAAAATCAACAATTTTTATTGTTTGCTTTCTTTACGGTGTAATAACTGCTTTCTGTCCTATTTTTCCTCGTATTTTCAAAACGATTCTGATTGTGGTATCTGTTGTACTCATTGTGGTTATTTGTAGCCATTGCGACATAAAAGTGAAATTTTTATCGCTATTAGTACAATTATTTTTTACCTATGACGTTCATTTTCTTTTTATTTTGGTTGGGCTATTGTTTCTTCTCTCCGTTCGGAATATGCCCATTATCCTTTCCCGGGCGAAAAACTATTATTATCCCTGCGAGATCATCTTTGGCGAGGAACGGATTAAGACGGTGGCTTTCTATGACAGCGGAAATCGATTTATGTCTTCTTTTGGCGAACCTATAGTCATGGCGGACAAACGGATATATAATAGGCTCGTTGGTAAAGAAGAGGAGGTGTTTTTCAGTACGATAACCGGGCCCGGTTGTACGCGATGTAAAGAAGGCGTCGTCGTGGTCTTCGTCAGAGGAAAGGAATATAAGTATAAATGTAAAATTGCAATGAGTCCGCAAAAATTACATGGCTTCGGACTGCTACTGCATGGTGATATGAAAGGAGGTATTGTATGTTAGGATTATTGCTGAAAAAGTTCTTTGAATGGCTCAACGGTTTAAACACCGTTTTTTATATCGTATCGTTACCGGAGCCGTTAACTTCTGAGAAAGAAAACCAATTATTGGAAAGAGCATCGAGCGGTGATATGACGGCGAGAAATATGCTTATTGAACATAATTTGCGTCTGGTTGTCTATATCGCCAAACGTTTTGACAATACAGGCGTTGAAATGGAAGAATTGATCTCCATTGGATCGGTTGGATTGATGAAAGCAGTCGATAATTATAACGCGGATAAAAATATTAAACTTGCGACTTTTGCCAGTAGGTGTATCGAAAACGAGATACTGATGTATCTCCGAAAGATGGTCAGGGTTCGTTCGGAAGTCAGTCTAGACGAGCCATTGAACGTCGATTGGGAGGGCAATCAGTTGCTTCTTAGCGATGTTTTGGGAACGGAAAGCGACGCACTGTACCGCGATATGGAATCAAGATCGGATGTCGAAACTATTATGAAGATTTTTGATAGACTGAACGAACGTGATAAAGCCATTGTCGGGATGCGTTTTGGACTGTATGGCATGGAAGAAAAAACGCAGAAAGAGATTGCAGACATGATGAATATTTCTCAGTCCTATATCAGCCGTCTGGAAAAGAAGATACTGTATTCAATGAGAAGCGAATTTGTTAAGAATACCTGAATTTGCATAAATAAAGCTACTTTGGAGATACTACAAAGTATTCCTTTCCTTTTTTACATAGGAGGAATATTTTATGGCATCACACAGAGTACGCATAACCGGTCTGGATACGTCCACTTTACCGATGTTATGCGCAAAAGAATCGGAAGAAATGATAAAGAGGATTAAAAACGGAGAAACGGAACTCCGTGACAAATTTATCGAGGGGAATATGCGCTTGGTGCTTAGCTTGGTACAGCGATTCCACTCCGATAAAGTCAGCGCGGACGATATGTTTCAAGTGGGCGTTCTGGGACTGATTAAGGCATTGGATAATTTCAGAGTAGACGTCGGAGTACGCTTTTCCACCTACGCTGTACCAATGATTATCGGAGAGATCAGGCGTTATATAAGAGAAAGCACAGCTTTAAAAGTTGGTCGCGGAGTAAGGGACGTTGCTTATAAGGCAATGCAAGCAAGGGGGAGGCTGGAAAAGAACGACCCGGACGTCAGTTTAACGGAGATTGCGGCGGAAATAGGTGTTCCGTACGTAGAGGTTATCGGAGCGCTTGACGCTATCAGTGAACCTATTTCCATCTTCGAGACTGTATATAACGGCGATGAAGAAAGCATGCTTGTGGTTGACCGCATCAAAGACCCTGAACAGGACGATATGTTTGATAAAATCGCTCTTGGAGACGAGATATCAAAACTCCCTGAGAAGGAACGAACAATTGTAGACATGCGCTATTATCAAGGGAAAACGCAGACGGAAATATCTAAAGAGCTATCCATCAGTCAAGCGCAAATCAGCCGATTGGAAAAAAGCGCGATAGAAAAACTAAGGGAGGTTTTTTGTTGAATTAAGTCATACTTTTTATCGAATTTTCATAAAGTATGGCATGGAAAAGGAACTAACCTTTTGCGAACTTAGGGAAAGAGAGGTCGTAAACGTAGCCGATGGGAGAAAACTGGGCCGCGTATACGATCTCACTTTTGTTTGCGGAAAAATAACGGGACTGATTGTGCCGGGAGAAAGAAAGTTTTTGAAGAACGTGACGGGTAGCGAGAGCATTTTTATTCCCTGGCAAAGCGTTTTAAAAATCGGTAGCGACGTAATTCTTATCGACCTGAATAATCATACATATCCATTGGGCATTGACGGGAAAAAATAAGAAAAACGTAACCAACGCTACTTTTTGATTGCTTTTTATAAATAAAACAGCTATAATCATTTTAACGAGGTAAATACAAATGAAATGTGTTTTTTGTGGTTGTATGGATAGTAAAGTAATTGATTCACGTGTCGCCGAAGATGGTTGCTCCATTCGCAGACGACGCGAGTGCATTTCCTGCCAGCATCGGTTTACGACCTATGAGAAGATAGAAGAAACGCCCATTTATGTTATTAAGAGCAACGGCAATCGTCAGGTCTTTGATCCGCAAAAAATTAAAAACGGAATTCTGAAAGCCTGCGAGAAACGCCCCGTATCCATCGTGCAAATTGACACTCTCGTTGCCGACGTAGAAAAAGAGATCCACGGCTTACTCGTTCCTGAAATCAGCTCTGCTATGATTGGCAATATGGTTATGGATAAATTGAAAAAATTGGATGAAGTTGCCTACGTCAGATTTGCGTCCGTCCATAGAGAATTTAAAGACATAAATACCCTTTTGGCGGAGATTGTCAATTTAGTCAGCGATAAAAAATAATCCTTATGGAGAAATTTGTTTACACCGGTCATCCAAAAAGATTATCCAAAGTATTATGTGATAATCTACCGGAATACTCCTATTCCTATCTTCAGAAGATTTTAAGAAAAGGTGACGTAAAAATCAATGGGAAAAGGACCAAAGAGGACGTCATCGTTTCCGACGTTGAAATAGAAGTATACTGCAAACAAAATCCTTTTTCTCCGGAAATCGTTTATGAAAACGAAATCGTAGTTATTTTTAATAAATTTTACGGCATTTCAAGCGAGAGTTACGCAGGAAAAATTAATGCGATTTATCCCAACTATATTCTTGTGCATCGTTTGGATACCAATACCTCCGGTCTCATCATTTTTGCCAAGAATAACGAAGTGTTCGAGGCGTTTAAAGAGGCATTTTTTACCCATTCTGTTGAGAAACATTATTATGCGGAGGTCTTTGGCATTACTCCTTCCTCCGCCGAATATTCCGACTTTATCATTAAATACGAAAAACAAGGTGTAGTGAAAATTTTAAGTCAACCTACCCCGGAAAGTAAGAGCGTTATAACACGCATAAAAACATTGGAAACGGATGGGGAGATATCGAAGCTGGACGTACAGCCGATTACGGGAAGAACCCACCAAATCCGCGCTCATTTAGCCTACCACGGCTTTCCCATCGTCGGGGACGGTAAATATGGTATTGAAAAGAGAAATAGCGAATTTAAAACGCATATTCAACATCTATCCGCAGTCAAAATCATATTTCACACAAGTGACTTTACTCTTTTAAAATCATTGGACGGCATAACTGTTTCCATCCCTAATCCTGTTTACTAAGCATTTTTTTTCAAAAAGATACAACTTTCCTTATAATTCGACATAGAATAATTTTGCTATGGTTTTAGAGGGTTTTTTTGCAATTTTAAGCAGTATTTTACTGTTCTCGTCTCGTATTGACAATGCTACGTCCTTTCCGCATCCGCTTACCCCGGAAAAGGAGAGAGAATACCTGTATAAGTATAAAAAAGAAGGCGATATCGAAGCGCGTAACATTTTAATAAAACATAATTTGCGTCTCGTTGTATTCATTGCAAAAAAGTACGTGAATTATCCGGACAATGATGAACTAATCAGTATCGGAACGATGGGATTGGTAAAGGCGATCGGGACCTTTGATCCTGATAAAGGCTCTCAATTAGCTACCTACGCAAGTCGATGTATAGAAAACGAAATACTTATGGCAATGCGTTCTTATAAAAAACGATCTCAAGATTTATCAATCTACGATAGTATCGGATGCGATAAAGAGGGGAATGAGCTTCCTATTGTCGATTTGTTGGAAACAAATGAAGAAGACGTCTATCAGAAGTTAGATGATGAATTTCTGCATAAAACGTTAAAGAAAGTCATTGAAGACGAATTGAACGAACGAGAAAAGGAAATAATATATATGAGATACGGTATGAACGACGGGATTATTCATACACAACAGGAAGTTGCCGAAAAAATGGGATTATCGAGATCTTATATCTCCAGAATCGAGAAAAAGGCACTTCTCAGATTGCAAAAATCAATTAAAGAAAGAGAATTGGTTTTATAAATGTATTGAGTCAGCCTGTAAGCCGAGTTCTGTCTGGAACGGCCATCTGTCTAGGCGGATCGTTACCGAAACGCTCAAGCGATTGCGAAACAAGTCGGGCAAACTATCTGTTTCTTTCTTGCATCAAGTGGGGTTTACACGGTCAATTTCGTTGCCGAACTGCCGGTGCGCTCTTACCGCACCTTTCCACCCTTACAGTAATAATTACTGCGGTTTATTTCTGTTGCACTTTCCTTAAAGTCACCTTCAGCGGACGTTATCCGTCACTCTGCCCTGTGATGCTCGGACTTTCCTCATCGAAATCGATGCGGCCGTTCGGCTGACTCGTCTGTTATTTTATCATATCAATTAGGATTTTTCAACATTTTTTACTAATTAATTGTCTTAGGTTTTAATCAAAATGTAAGGTATTGTTGTTTGAATTTCATACCAATGTCAATACTTCAACCATGATAATTCCTATTTTATTTGTATCTATTGCAATATTTTTAATTAATATAATCTTGATTTTTATCAGACCACATCATGAAAAATATGAAGTAAAGAATATCTGCTTTAGTGAAGAAGAGTTGATAAGAAGGGTTGTTGAAAAAATGAAAAATGAACATCCCGATTCATTGTCCAAGAAACTAAGAAGCGGTGTTTTTTATTCATCAATTAAAAAAGCCCAAAAATGTATTTCTCACAAGATGGATGAAAAAAGATCTATTAGTGAAGGTGAAAAATGGTTGTACGAAAACCACAGAATTATCTACAAGAATATTTTTTCAATGCGGTATGATTTTAACGGTTTGCCTTCATATAAGAATGTTCCGAGAATTATCATTTTAATGCGTGAGATCGTATCAGGTTCTCTCGGAGTGTTAACTCCGGAAAGGATGAAAAGGGTCATTGATTCATTGAAGGATATGATAAATCTTTCATATGAAGAAGCTATTCATTTGCCGGATGCCTTTCGATATACACTATTGGAACAAATATACGTATTGTCTAAAAGAATAATATATAACGAACATTGTTATAGACTTTCTTTATCAAAGCATATATCCAAAAAAATGATATTAAGCAACTCATATTTGTATCAATGGATACAGAATAATGGAATTAATGATTTTCTAAAAAGAAAGGGCATTGAAGAGGGACGCGTTAAACTTCTTTATATGGACACATTAATGAATAATGCGAAATCTGCTCAAACCTATATTAATGCTTTGTCAAAAATGAGTGATTATCTGTCATATAAATCAGTTTTTGGAATGATGGGTAGTTACAGTTTGTTATCACGTATTCCTGATTTTGATAATCTTAGTTTTGATACGATCAAGTCTTATTCTAACAAAATTTCTTTTGTGGCAAAAAGATGTAAAGTATCTGAAGAGTATGTATCGGAAATTTTACTTCAATGTTCAAATATAAATAAAGTTGATATATCTTTAATTTTATTTGATTATTTGTATAGTTTTATTCGGACTGTCAGAAAAGGGGACGCTACCTCATTAAATCTCGTGAATAATAATTGGCTTGATAGATTATACGTAGGATTGGTTTTAGTGCTTTCTCTTGCAAGTTCTATTTGTTTAGGAATCTTTATATCTCCAATATTCGCGTTTTTCTCATTTGTTCCTATTTTGTTTTGCATAGATAAGATTGTTCTCCGCTTATTATCGTGTAAAAAGAATAAATATGAATGTCTGAAAATGAATTTTGATTGTGTTGGAGCAGATAACGCTACCTCGGTGGTGTATAGTATTTTTTGTTCCAGTATTTCGGAATTAAATGGGTGTATAGAAGAAGCAAAGAGTATGCTCTCTATTAATCGAGATAAATATATTAATGCAATTTTGTTAGTAGATACGCCTCCGTCTGATACGGCTATATCGGAACTGGATAAGGAGATCGTTTCTTTCTTTAATAGTAATCAAACCGATGGCATTTATCTTTTTTTAAGAAAAAAAACGTTTAATGGTAAGAGGTTTTCCGCTAAGGAACGTAAGCGTGGGGCATTTCTTTCTCTATGTCGTTTTTTTGAAGAAAATGATGATTCGCATTTTTACTATATTTCAGATAAAAATATCAATAAACCAAAATTCTTTGTAACGTTAGATACGGATAACTTTGTATATCCTGGCGGTATACTTGATCTGGTTAATAGGATAATTCATCCCTATAACAAAAAATATACAATTATATCGACGGTTAATCGTGTTGATTTATTTTCCCTTACGACATTGTATTCAAAGAGATATCGTATGGAAGCCGGGTTTGAAAAATATCCCTTTGGCGTGGGCGGATTATATTCTCTTTTCGGGAAAGATCTTTATTGTGGAAAAGGAATCATTCGAGTTAAGGAATTTTATAATTCATTGAAGGGATTGTTTCCGCCAAATAAGATTCTTTCGCATGATATACCCGAAGGGGCAATTGTATCATGTTGTTCAGGCGGTATGACGTTCGAAAGTGCGCCAAGTTCATTTTTATCTGACGTCATCAGAAAAAGAAGATGGATGAGAGGGGATTTGCAGAATATCTGTTTTGTATTAGGACGTTGGAGAAATGAATTTGGCGAAAAAATTCATCAAAAGTTGTCCATTTTATATCGTTATATTCTATTAAAAAACATACTCGTTATACTTCAACCCTTATGTTTTGTAGTATTATTTTTATTGGGTGTTTTTTATCAAAAAACAGGTTTATTTTTGGGACTGGGATTATTTTTATATCCACTGCTTTTAGATATTTATTCGACCATAAAATTATTGAATAAGAAATCGTCTAAATATATATTTGAACAATTTTTCCACATTTTCAGGTATTATACTGAAGAATTCTTTATGCTCGTATATAATGCATTCAATAATCTTTGGCTAATATGTAGAACATATTGGAGAATGATTTTTAAAAAGAATTTGTTGGAATGGAAGGTTTTTTCAACGTCATCCAATAATTCTCTGGCAAATTATTGTAAAGAGTTTTCGATTGCAACTGCTATTTCCGTTATAGTAAGTGTAATCGGCTTATTTGCCAGAATAAATATACCGATCTATTATTTATACGGATACGCACTTTGTAGCATAATATGTTTTCTATGTCTATTTTTATCCTCTAAAAAGTACCATCAGGAAGATCTTACCTCAAAGGATAGAGAAAAACTATTGGATTATGCAAGATGTACGTATAATTATTTTTCCTATATTAAAAACGAGGGATTATCTGCGGATAATTTACAGATAAAACCGTACAAAGGTTTAGCTAAGTATACTTCGCCAACAGATCTTGGTTTTTGTTTATTATCTGATATTTGTGCGGTAAAAATGAATTTTATATCCGAATCTCAATGTCTTGAATCGATAAAAGATCAATTGAAAAAAATTAATAAATTGCCAAAATGGAACGGCATTTTGTATAATTGGTATTCAGTTGATACGTTAATTCAAACAAATGATTTTGTGTCCAGTGTCGACGAAGGTAACATATTGATTAGTTTGTTACTGGTAAGACAGTACTACGTCAATATAGATAAAACAATCGTCGCTATGGTTGATAAAATTATTTCCGAAACCGATTTAAATCGTCTATATGACGAAGATAAAGAGTTGTTTTACGTTGGGTACAGTGGTCAGTATACGGGGCATTACGATATGCTTTGTTCGGAATCTAGAATACTGAGCTTTGTATATACCATGTGTAGTGGAAATGGAAAACACTATTTATCAATACCGCGAGACTATACCTCTCAATATGGCAATTTCTTACTCAGCTGGGGTGGAACTGCATTTGAAGCATTGCTGCCGGAGCTTTTTTTTAAAACACCTGAGGAATCATTATTAAGTTTAACTGCGGAAAAAAACGTACTATTTCAGATAAAAAATAAAATCAAAGGAATTTGGGGCGTTAGTGAAAGCGGGTATAGACAATTTGATGATGAAATGGTGTATCAGTATCGCACATTTGGATTAAAAGAGCTATCTGTATCTACAGATACAAAAAACGATGTTATAACTCCATATGCGTCTGCACTTTGTTTGTGCTTTTCACCCATTACTGTTTTAGAAAATTTAAAAAAATTAGAAGAAAAAGGCATGCTCGGCGAATATGGCTTTTATGAAAGTATTGATTATATGAAAGGTGAAAAAAAGGTCTTTCAGTATATGTCTCACCATCAGGGGATGATACTATGTTCAATTTGCAACTTTTTATATCCGTCTTTCTTTACAAATTTGCTCGATGGTATACCATCTTATCGAGGATTGAGAGCAGTGGTAAATGAGCTACCGTCGAGCGATAGAATAACTCCATTCAAGAAAGAAAAAATTCAAAGAAAAAGGGAGAAAATTAGCGATACAACAACGGTAATATACGACGCCGCTACGGAAATGTTTACTGCTTGTCTGACAGATGGTAACATGAGCTTATTTTGTAATGCAAATGGGTCTAGCTTTATGAAATACGATGACATATATATTCAAAAAAAGATGCCGGAATACACAGACTGCTGTGGGGGATTCTTTTATGTGCATAAAGATGAAAAAATTGTTTCACCTGCATTTTTACCAATCTGCGATGATAAAAATAAATATGTTTTTACCTATAATGGTAAAGAGATAATTTATACAAATACCATTGATGATCTATCTCAAAGCGTTACTTTGATTCACGGATTAGGCGGAATGGTATATAAATTGAATTGTTTGTCTAAAAGCATTATTTCATTCTATTCTGACATCTGTCTTAATAAAATTGATGCATTTTATGCTCATCCTACTTTTTCGGATATGTTCGTTTCGTCTGAAAAAATAGATAACTCAACTGTTATCTTTTATTCTAAAAAATCTAAACTGTATTTATGTGCGCACGTCATCGGTTGTTCCGCGCTTAACGTAAATACTAATAGATATAATTTCATTGGCAGAGGGAAGACGCTATTTAATCCTTCATATGTTGGAGACAATGCAAAATTTGGTGACATTCTTGCGCCATGCTTTTCTTTTAATGGGGTTGTCAAAGAGGATGAATGTCAAGTTGTGTTCTTGACCGGATATGATAAAAAAGAATTACTGATAAATATGTCATTACTTCCTTTAGATGTTTATCAATTTGCTTTACAATGCAATAATCCGTATCCATTGCTACAAAAAACTACCAATATGATTTCATCTGTACTTTATGGAAGATACAATTATGAGTTTCTTGTTTCCAATATTATTCCGGATAGAAAAATAGTAGTATGTGAGTGTAAATCGCCTAAAGAAATTGATGATTATATTCGTTTATATGAGGAATTCAAATCAATCGGATTCAAGATCATTCTATTATTTACTTCTCAAAAATATAAATCTAGTATAGAAGTCGAATGTGGTAAACGCGGAATAAGATATTATTTTTCCGAGAGCCGTCCTTGCTATAATTCCCAGTGTGATATAAGGTTGTACTATTTAGATAGATTTGATGAATCACGTTGGGAAATTGAAAAGCCGCCTATCACTTATTTAAGTGGTGCCGGAGGGTTCAATGAACTTGGAGAATATGTTTTTTATTCGGACGAACAAACGGGACGTCCTTACTCACATATCATCTCGGGAAAAAACGGTGGTAGCGTAGTTACAACTAGCGGCGGTGGATTCTTTTGGTTTGGTAATTCCAGAGAGAATAAAACTTGCAGATTTGATAATGACCCGGTAAGCGATCCCCCAAAAGAATTTCTTAGATTTACCTGCTCCGATGGGACGTTCAATCTTCTTGGAGGTGTTTCAAAAGGAAGATACATTACTCTCAGTAGCGGGAAATATACTTCCGTTGTCAATGTTAATAATACGATTATTAAAACAGAAATAACCGCTGTGTGTGATGGTTCGGTAAGGGTACTTTCAATTGAAGTTAATAATTATTCCGATAAACCATATACGGTTGAATATTGCATGTACCCATGTCTCAAAGATATATCGGAACCGGAAAAGATTTATTATGAGGAATTGCAAAAAAACTTGCTTTGTGTATGTAACGCAGCTAATGGAAGGAAAGTATATTTGCGATTTTTAAGTAATGGGATAAATGGTAAAGTAGATCATTCGTTTCCGCTCCCTAATCTTTACTTTGGTAGTGAAAAATCTTGTTTAAATTATATTCTGTTTTCTGATGATTTGGAATTAATTAAAACTATTGAAATTGACTCTATCAAGGAGATGATATGCAACTTTACAAATGAATTTGAAAGACAGATTACTATCGAATCTGTTGGTGACAAAAATAAAGGTCTAAAAAATATTTTCAATGCATTGTATTATCAAGTCCTAGTTTCCAGAATGTATGCTAGATGCGGGTATTATCAGGTTGGAGGCGCTATTGGTTTTCGTGATCAATTACAAGATGCTATGGCACTGAGTGAACGACCGGATGTATTGAAAAAGCAGATATTGCTTTGCTGTGCGCATCAGTATGAAGAAGGGGACGTTATGCATTGGTGGCATCCGGAAAAATTTGGTTTACGAACAAGAATAACGGATGATAAATTGTTTTTACCTTGGGCGGTATGCAGATATATAAATGTATCTATGGATACAGAAATATTAAATATTGATGTTGACTTTCTTCATTCGGAACAATTACGTCCCGGAGAAAATGACCGATTTGAAAATCCAGCATATGGTAAGAAAGGAACAGTGTTGGACCATTGTTTATCTGCTATTAGATCGTCTTTAAAGTATGGTGAACATAGACTTCTTATCATGGGGGCTGGGGATTGGAATGACGGTATGGATGAGATTTGCCGTAAAGGTGTAGGAGAGAGCGTATTTAATAGCATGCTGGCTGTTATGGTATTGCGTGATTTTTCCAGGTTCTGTTCACCAAAAATAAAAAAGCAATTGCTAAGTATTGCTGATGAATTGAAACAAAATATTAATAAATATGCCTTTGACGGTGATAGATATATCAGATTATTTTCCGACGATGGGTATGCTTTAGGAAAGAAAGGGTCGGAAGTGCTGGAATTGGATATCTTGGTGCAATCATTTGCCGTCTTATCCGGAATTTGTGAAGAAGAAGTTTCAAACATTATCTTAGATACCTGTCGTCAATTAATAGATAAGGAGGTCGGTATAATTAAATTATTAGCTCCGCCGCAAAGTAACAAATTCAGGCTGGGGTATATTTCCGATTATCCTGAAGGAATACGTGAAAACGGCGGACAATATACTCATGCGGCTATTTGGTATTTAATTGCTTTATGTAAAATAGGGCGGCAAGATGAAGCGTACGAGTATTTTTGTATGATTAATCCTGCACAGAAATGTTCAACAAAAGTTGGTAATGACATATACGGCGGTGAACCGTACGTTTTATCCGGTGACGTTTACAGTAATGCTGATAATTACGGTAAATGCGGTTGGAGCTGGTATACGGGAAGTGCCGGGTGGGCATATCGATTGCTCTATGAAGAGTTTTTTGGCATAAAGAAGTCCGGTGATAAACTATATATTGAACCCCATTTGCCTAAAAAACTGATCGGCACAGTCATTAAATATAAATATAAATCAAGCATAATACTGATCGAATACAAAAAAGGCAATGAAGATAAATTGATCTTGGACGGTGTGGAATCAGACTTCATTAAACTGAATGATCGCAAAAACATATATGTAATAAAATATATTTGTATTTAATCGCGTCCGCTTTTGAATTTAGTTGACAGCCTGTTAGGGAAATGATACTATTTAATCGATGGATTTATTTGAAGAAAACAGAAGGTCCGGTATGCCTCTTGCGGAGAGACTTCGTTGTACTTCTTTAGATGACTTTCTCGGACAAACACATATTGTGGGAGAAGGTTGTCTTCTTCGTCGTGCAATAAAGTCTGATAGGTTAGGAAGTTGCATTTTTTACGGACCACCCGGATGCGGAAAAACGACGCTCGCAAATATAATTGCAAAGACAACGAACTCGGATTGCGTATATTTAAATGCCGTATCTTCCGGTGTTTCAGATGCAAAAAAAGTAATTGATGACGCAAAAAAAAGACTGGAGTATTCCGGCAAAAAAACTTTTTTAATTTTGGATGAGTGTCATCGTTGGAATAAGTCCCAATCGGACTGTGTATTATCTGCAATTGAAAAGGGTGAAATTATTTTTATTGGAAGCACTACGGAAAATCCCTTTGTGTCAATGACAAGAGCTATTGTCAGTCGTTGCAGAATTTTTGAATTTAAACCGCTCACTGTTGAAGAAATTAAAGTTGGTGTTCGTCGATCTATCGTTGATAAAGATAACGGACTAGGAAACTATGACGTATCAATTTCGGAGGAAGCAATGGACGCCCTTTGTTTTTCCTCTAACGGTGATCTCAGGGTTGCGCTTAATTCCTTAGAACTTGCCGTTCTGTCCACACCCTCTGGCTCCGACGGTAAAATAACTATCACCAAAGACATTATTTCTCAATCCATTCAAAAACCTGTAATTGCTATAGATGAAAGTATGTTCTACGATATGCTCTCAGCTTTTTGCAAATCGCTCAGAGGGAGCGATCCCGATGCTGCGGTTTTTTATGCCATGCGTCTTATTCATGCAGGAATTGATCCGCTTATTATTTGTCGCCGACTTATTGTTCATGCGGCCGAGGACGTTGGTCTTGCGGCACCGTACGCATTAACCCTCGCTGTTAACGCTTTGACTGCGATGGAAAAAATAGGTTTACCTGAAGGAAAAATTCCTTTAACCGAGGCAATTATTTACGTTTGTAAATCGCCTAAATCGGATTCTGTGGTTCGTTGTATGGCTGCAGCCGAAGAGGTCGCAAAAGAAGGGCATGATAACGTCCCTGTTTATTTACGTGATACAAATTATAAGAATGATCGTATCGTAGGATACAAATATCCGCATTCTTATGGCGGATATGTGGAACAACAGTATTTACCTGACGATATTAAAGACAAAGTATTCTATCAACCATCGGAAAATGGCGATGAAAGGAATTATAAAGGTATCTGGCGCAACAAATAAGCCTATATGGAGGATATAAGATGATCGAAATCAATCATTTAAGTAAAAAGTATTCCAAAAGCAACGTTTATGCGGTAAACGATCTTTCTCTAACGATTGACGATGGTGAGATTTTTGGTTTTTTAGGACCAAATGGAGCGGGAAAAAGTACGACCATTAAATGTTTGACCGGTATTCTTCCTTTTACCGAAGGAACCATTTCAATCGGTGGGGTAAATCTGAAAGATGATCCCATTTCCGCAAAGAAAAAGATTGCTTATGTTGCCGATGAACATAATTTATACGAGTATCTTACCGGACTGCAGTATGTCAATTTCATTGCAGATGTTTTTGGCGTTTCCGAACGGGATAGAAAGGATCGCACGGAAAAATATGCGGCAGTTTTTGAAATGACAGATAAAATTAAGGATAAAATATCATCTTATTCTCACGGAATGAAACAAAAAATCAGCATTATTACAGGACTTGTTCACGATCCGGACGTTTGGGTGCTTGACGAGCCGTTGACCGGTCTCGATCCCAAATCAAGTTATCAGGTGAAACAATTGATGCACGAATTTGCTAAAGAGGGGAAGACCGTTTTCTTTTCTTCCCATGTTCTTGACGTTGTTGAAAAAATATGTACCAAAGTTGCCATTATCGATAAAGGGAAACTAATCACCGTATGCAGCATGGAAGAACTTCAAGAAAAAAAGACCAACATAAACCTGGAAACACTGTTTTTGCAACTTACGGATGCTATCGGAGGAAACGATGGAACGTTGGACACGTTATAAAGCCCTCTTAAAAGTATATTTGTCGACTTTTTTTACCACCCTTTTTTTCGGTAGAAAATTGATTGATAACCGTGAAAAGGACAAACAGAGTAAAACAAAAAAATTTTTTGGGAAAATAGGAGCCGGTTTTTCTATTCTGATTATCGTTTTGGTGCTGGTTTCTTCGGTTATCTCTATTACCTATTCCGCTATAGAACAGAATTATTTTGAGCAGTTACCATACTTAATTGTCGGCGTATGTCAGTTGTCTATTCTGTTCCTGGGTGGCAACGTTATCATTTCTTATCTCTACTTTTCCGAAGATTCTCAGCAATTATTGAGTCTGCCGATTTCAGGAAGCGAAGCCTTCGCTGCAAAATTTACCGTTGCATATTTATCGCAGTTGATGATTTCAGCTTTTTTCCTGCCAGTTATGTTGACCTTTGGTATTACCGCAACGGTAAATGGAGTGTCAATTGATCCATCCTTTTATGTTCTTGCGGTATTATCTATCCTTATTTTGCCGGCTTTTCCGACTTTTGTAGTGGGGGTTTTATCTGCCCCTTTAATGTTGATGATTAAACTTTTCCGCAATAAAGAACGCGCAAAAACCATCATTACCGTAATAACGAGCGGGCTTGGAATGGCATTATATTTTGCTGTGATATTTACCACATCTTTTGGCGGCGGGGACGAAAACATGATTTCTCCCGGAACTGTGAATCTGATAAAAAACTTCTCAAATATATTTATTTTCAATCATAATTTTTGCCAGGCAATGCTTGGAAATAACGTTGTGATTAATACGTTGTTATATTTCCTCGAAACGTTTGGTTCTCTGATCGTTGCAATATTTTTGTGCGGTGTTTTCTATAAAATAATTATGCAGTCTATGTTGGAAAGCACTGTGGTCAGCCGTAGAAAAAAAGTAAAAGGGGATCCGTTTATCTCCAAAAGTTTAAAAAAGGCTCTTTTTATTAAGGATCTGAAAATGATCGTTAAGACGCCCATGTTGTTATTTTCGACCTTGCTTAGTATTGTGCTTATTCCCATATTAACTGTTTCTATGGGTAATACGATTGTTGGCTCGGACAATAATATTTCTCCCTATTCGATGGAATTGATTTCTTTAGGAATTACTTATTACGTCGTTATGCTTCTTGTTGCATCCTCTAATTCCGTTACCGCCGTTTCCGTATCGGTAGAACGGAGTAATTTCTTCATTTTAAAGACTCTACCGATTACCGGGAAACAAATAATTGATTCCAAATTAAAAGTATCCATGGCTTTCAACGGAATTACTTGCCTTGCATATTTAGTAACTTATCTTTGTTCGATGACGCTTCCGATGCAGCCGTTGTTTGCCATAATAATGTTTATTGTCTTTTTTGTTCAAGGGATGGGGCTGTCCATTTGGGAAGTTATGCGAGATTTAGAAAGACCCAATTTCCGTTTTAATAACATTAACGAATTGACTCGCAATAACAGAAACATGATGAAACCCATCTTTTCCACCATGGGAATTGGACTTGTCGGCATGATAATTGCAATTGCTTGCGGTTCGGCATTGCCGGATAACTTGCTCTATTTAGGTTATATCCTATTTTTCGTGTTTGTTTCCGGATTGGCGGCGCTTATGTATTTTCTACCGCGTTCCGCAATGAATAAAAAAGTGGATGAAATCTTTGAAAATACGGAGGGATAATGAGAAAGATTGCTTTAGACGTCGGAACGGTGAGGATCGGCATTGCAACAAGCGATCCGATGGGTATAATTGCCAGCGGTTATGAAACTTTTTTCCGTTCGAATGACGAAGAAGGAGATTTAAAGAAGATTGCCGCTTTAGCAATAGAAAAGCAGGCGGACACTTTTGTGATCGGTTTGCCTCTTAATATGGATGGTACGGAAGGGGAAAAAGTCACCGAAATAAGGTGCTTTGCCGAGAAATTATCCAATTATACCGACGCAAAGATTGTCTTTCAAGATGAAAGATTATCGACCGTCAGTGCAGAAAAATTATTGATAGAAAGCGGAATGAGAAGAGAAAAAAGGCGAAAAGTAGTTGACAAAGTTGCCGCAACGATTATACTACAATCATATTTAGACAGAACAAGCAGATGACTGCAAAAAGGAGATATATTTATGACAGATTTTAAAGAAAAGAACAGAAAGACGGAAATTGAAGAGGACGATGAAATTGTCACTATGACCTATGACGACGGAACGTCGGAGGACTTTTTCTGCATTGCGGAACTTGATTACGAGGGTAAATGGTATGCTTATCTTCAACCGGTAGAGGAAACGGAAGACTTTGCCGAAGATGAAGTTTTGATTTATGAAATCGGCGAGGATGAGACGGGAGCCGAGGTCTTTTTACCCATCGAAGATGACGAATTATTGGAAAAATTGGTTGAAGAACTCAATAAAGAAATCCAAAGTGACAGCGATATTGATGAATAATTGATAAATATCAATCTATTTTATCGAAAAAACATTTGCATAACTATATTTTATATGGTATAATCTTTCACGAAATTACAAAGCCGGATCGGAGAAAAGATTGTTGTCTCCAATTGGAGAATTGCCCTTTTTGCAGATGACCGGTGGGAAACAAACAAGGAGGTTTTTTATAATGTCAGTAATTTCAATGAAACAACTTTTGGAAGCGGGCGTTCATTTCGGACATCAGACCAAGAAATGGAATCCCAAAATGAAGAAGTACATCTTCGATGCACGTAACGATGTACACATCATCAACCTCGAACAAACGGTTGAAGCGATCGACGTTGCCTATGACTTTATTAAAAGCGTAGCTGCCAGCGGAAAGAGCATTTTGTTCGTCGGTAAGAAAAAGCAAGCTAAAGAAGCTATTCAACAAGAAGCCGTTCGTTGCGGACAGTTCTACATGAATGAACGTTGGCTCGGCGGTACTCTCACCAACTTTGCTACCATTCGTACCCGTATTGATAAACTCAATCGTCTCAATCAAATGGAAATCATCGGTGAGTTTGATCTTCTTCCCAAAAAAGAAGTTCTCTTGCTCAAAAAAGAGCGTGATATCCTCGAGACCAACCTCGGTGGTATCAAAAATATGCGTGAGCTGCCCGGCGCGCTGTTCGTTGTCGATCTGAAAGTAGAACACCTTGCCGTAAAAGAAGCTCGTTCGCTCGGTATTCCGATCGTTGGTTTGGTTGATACCAACTGCGATCCTGAAGAAGTTGATATTGCCATCCCCGGAAATGACGATGCTATCCGCGCTATTAAATTGATTGCCGGCGTTATGGCTGATGCCGTTATCGAGGCAAAAGAAGGTAAACAAGAAGTTGACCTCGGCGTAGACGAAGCCGCTCCGGAAGTAGCTGGTGAACCGGAAGTTGCTGCTCCGGTAGAAGAATAATAGGAGGAATTTACTCATGGCATTTACCGCAAAGGACGTTCAAGCACTCCGTGAAAAAACGGGCGTTGGTATGATGGATTGCAAAAAAGCTCTCGTTGCTACCGACGGCGATATGGAAAAAGCAATTGAGTTTCTCCGTGAAAAGGGAATGGCGACCGCAGTAAAACGTGCAGGCAAAATTGCCAGCGAAGGTATCGTCTATGCCTACAATTCCGGTAATAATTACGTACTTATCGAAGTCAACTGCGAAACCGACTTCGTTGCAAACAGCGATCAATTCAAGGCTCTCGTAAAAGAGCTTGCTGCATACGTTGCAGACAATGATGTTAAGGATGCCGAGGCTCTTTCCGAAGCTAAAAAAGATCTCGTAACCGAGGCAATCGGAAAGATCGGCGAAAAGATCAATGTCCGCAGATTTGTGAAATTGGTAGCTAAGGATACCAAAATCGACTCTTATATCCACCTTGGTGGTAAAATCGGTATTTTGGTCGAGGCAGAAAACGGCATCGACGATCAATTGATCCACGACGTTGCTCTTCAGGTAGCCGCAGCAAAACCCCTTTACGTTTATCGTGAAGAAGTTCCGGCGGACGTAGTTGAACATGAAAAAGAGATTTTGCGTGTTCAGTGCTTAAACGAAGGCAAACCGGCAAATATCGTCGAAAAGATGTTGATCGGCAGAATCAACAAGTTCTACCAGGAAGTTTGCTTGGTCGATCAGGACTTTGTTAAAGATCCTTCCAAGAAGGTCGGCAGCCTGGTAAAAGACGGCAGTAAGATCATTCGTTTCGTTCGCTTCGAAATGGGCGAAGGATTGGAGAAAAAGAGCGAGAACTTCGCAGAGGAAATCAGTGCGGAAGTCGCAAAAGCTCAAGCAAAAGCTGCTAAATAGTTTTAAATGAGAACGAGGGGGATTTATTCCCCCTTTTTCTTAAAAAGGAGTGACAATGCCCAAATATAAACGCGTTCTGATAAAAATCAGCGGAGAAGCGCTTTCCGGAGAAAATGGATTCGGTATAGGAACTGAATCTATAGATGAGGTCGTTCGTCAGATTGGACTAATCAGAGATCTTGGCGTAGAGGTCGGTATCGTTGTCGGCGGAGGTAATTTCTGGAGAGGTAGACAAGGTACCTCAATGGACAGGACTACTGCCGATCATATGGGGATGTTGGCGACCGTTATCAATGCTCTTGCTTTGCAGGATGCTTTGGAACAAAAGGGAATACAAACCCGGGTTCAAACGGCTTTGACCATTACTCGCGTTGCCGAACCGTATATTCTCAGAAAAGCCCTTCGTCATTTTGAAAAGGGTAGAGTGGTTATCTTTGCATGCGGCACGGGTAATCCTTACTTTTCCACGGATACAGGCGCGGCACTACGCGCGGCGGAAATTCATGCCGACGCACTCCTTATGGCAAAGAATATTGATGGGATTTACGACAGTGATCCCAAAAAGAATCCGAACGCCAAAAAGTTCGATAATCTTAGTTACGTTGACTATATCAGAATGGGTCTGACAGCGCTTGATACGACGGCAGTCAGTCTTTGTATGGACAATAAAATATCAATTATCGCTTTTGGATTGGATGAAAAAGACAGCATTGTTCGCGTCGTTTCCGGTGAGACAATCGGAACGGTGATAGAGTAGTATTCTTTGGGAGGTTTATTTATGATCGATAACGAGGATATCCAATTAATTATTGAAGATTTGCAAGAGAGAATAGAAAAGTCCATTTCTTCTTTCGTCGGTGAATTGAATCAAATGCGTGCCGGCAGAGCCAATGCACATATTTTAGATGGAATTACCGTCGACTACTATGGAATGGAAACGCCTTTGAATCAAGTCGGTAATATCACCATTCCCGAGGCGCGTATTATTATGATTACCGTTTGGGATGCCAGTATGCTCAAAAAGGTAGAAAAGGCGATTGTCGATGCCAACATCGGAATTACGCCGAACAACGACGGTAAAAATATTCGTTTGATCTTCCCGGAACCCACGGAGGAAAGAAGACGTGCTTTGGTAAAAGACGTTAAGAATTTCGCTGAAAAATGCAAAATTGCCATTCGTAACGAGCGTCGTGACGCTGTTGCGGACGTTAAGTCTTTGGAAAAAGCAAAATCCATCAGCGAGGATATAGCGAAAGACGCAGAGGCTGAAATCGATAAAATCGTCTCCGGTAAAATCTCTCGCGTAGAAAAAATCGCTGCCGATAAAGAATCGGAAATCATGAAAATCTAATGGAACATCTCGCCGTTATAATGGATGGAAACGGCAGATGGGCGGTAAACAAAGGACGGGAAAGAGCTTTTGGATACCGTTACGGCGCCGAGGCCTTTACAAGGCTACTGCGGGATTTTTCGACTTTTCCATTTTCCGTCTTAACGGTATATGCATTCAGTACGGAAAACAATAATAGAGACAAAGAGGAAGTAAGCAATATCTATGCGGTTATTGCTTCCTTTTTATTAAATAGGGTTTTTCCATTTTGTCGACAAAACAGCATTAACGTTGATTTTATCGGAGATAAAAACGGACTACCCGAAGAGCTGAAAAAGGTTTTTTATTATCATGATAATAGCGGCAAAAAAACCGTTGTCATTGCGCTTAATTACGGCGGTCTGAATGAAATAAAAAGGACTTTTGACAGAATAATTACGTCCGGGGTGAAAGATGTGTCGGAAAAAACCATTCTTGAGTTTTTGGACACGAATAAACTCCCTCCCGTAGATGCCGTTCTTCGCTACGGCGGTTATAAGAGATTAAGTAATTTTCTGCCTTTGCAGACGTCATATGCGGAGTTGTTTTTTACAGACAAATTTTTTCCCGATTATGACAGATCGGATATAGAATTCCTTTTGTCGGAATTTAAATCAATAAAGAGGAATTTTGGAGGAAATAATGATTAAGAGAACTATTACCGGTGTAGTTATGGCGGGATTTTTATTCCTGATGCTTTGGTTGACTTCCTTCAGTCACTTTGTTTTTGACGGATTGGTAATGGTGGTCAGTGGACTTGCGGCATGGGAAATGTTTACTGCGTTATCCAGTAAAGAAGAGGGCAAGAAATCCTTTAATTTGACGCTGGTACCAATAATTATTGTTTGGGTTTTATCCTATCCTCTTTCTTTCTATTTTGATTATTTGGGATTGTTTTTTGCCACAATAATCGCAGTTCTTATTGCTTTCATTATATTTATATTTAATGAAAAAATCCACGTTGAAGATTTCTTTGCGACGGTATTTGTTATATTGTATCCGGTTGGTTTATTGTCTATTCTTTATATTTTAAACCTCAATTACGGAATGATACCGGTACTTTTGGCAATAGCAATCGGTACGATAAGCGATCTATTTGCATACTTTATCGGCGCGCTTTTCGGTAAGAAGAAAATTTTCCCAAAAATTAGTCCGAAAAAAACTTATGCCGGGTGTATTGCAGGGGTATTCGGCGGCGCAGTAGGCGGCATAATCGTTTACCTAATATTTGAACTAGCTAAGTTCCCCACGCATATTGTATTTACGTTCCTCGATTTGATGAATGGGAACGTTGGATTAACTATCGCTCTTTATGCGATAGTCGGATTGGTCATCGCAGTCTTTTCGGAAATCGGAGACCTTGCGGCAAGTAGGGTCAAGAGAGAAGTAGGAATAAAGGACTACGGAAAGATCCTCGGTTCTCACGGCGGAATAATGGATAGGATTGATTCCATTATGTTTACTTCCGTTTGCGTTGCCATTATTATGGTTGTTATTTCCTTCTTTATATGAAAAACGTAGTTGTTCTTGGGTGTACCGGATCGATAGGACGTTCGGCAATTTCCATCTTGAAAAATTATCCGGATGATTTTCGGGTAATTCTTCTTGCTAATAATACGCAAGAAGAGGCGTTGTTTTCCTTAAAAAAAGATTTTTCCGATGCGCGTTTATATTGTCTGAGAACGGCTGAAGATAAGGATTTTTTAAATAGATCAGAAACCTATTTATCGGCCGATATCGTTATAAACGGCATTGCCGGTATCGCCGGACTCAGACCATCTTTTGCCGTGTTACGCGCAGGAAAAATTTTAGCTACGGCAAATAAAGAAAGCCTGGTTTGCGCAGGAAATCTACTTAAAAAAATTATGGCGGAAACGGGTGGAGTAATTTATCCACTTGACAGCGAACATTCTGCTGTTTGGCAATTATTACAAGGGCAGGACTATAATAATATTGATAGAATAATAATTACCGCTTCCGGCGGCGCATTCCGCGATTTATCAAAAGAAGAAATCGCTTTAGCAAGGGCAGATAAAGCTCTTCTTCATCCAAATTGGAAGATGGGGAAAAAGGTAACCGTTGACTGCGCTACTCTTGTAAATAAAGGAATGGAAATTATTGAAGCAAAACATCTTTTTAACGTATGTAAAATCGAGGCAATTGGTCATAAAGAAAGTATTATACACGCTTTAGTTGGTATGAAAGATAATTCATATTTAGCCGCGCTTTCGGTGCCTGATATGGTTTTACCCATCCAATATGCTCTCTTTTACCCGGATAGAAAGCGCTCGACCATTCGTGACATCAACTTTGAGGATATGCATTCCTTACATTTTTTCAGCCTGGATAGAGATAGATTCCCTTGTTTTTCTTTATGTGAAAGGGCAGGAGAAATGGGGGATGTGGGGGGTACCGTTTTGAACGCTGCCGACGAGATCCTCGTTGAAAAATATTTAGCCGGTGAATTATCCTTTTACGATATATCGGATGGGATTGAAAGCGCTTTGAATAAATTTGCTTACAACGGTAATTTTTCCGAAATAGAGGATTTATTCAGAATGGATAATGAAGTTCGGGAATATATTTTATCCGAACGTTGTTCATAATAGGAGTAATGATGATAGGTGCGACTTTCGGCTCGGTGATGGAAACAATCGGATACGTTTTATTGGCACTCCTTTGTTTGATGGCGATGGTCATCGTTCATGAATTCGGTCACTATCTTGCCGGAAAACTTCTTGGTTTTAAAATTAATGAATTTGCAATTGGATTCGGTCCGCGTATTATTAGAATAAAGAATAAGAAAAACGGCGAGATTTTTTCCATTCGGCCATTTCCTCTCGGGGGATTCTGTCAATTTGAGGGCGAAGATGAAGAGGGGACAAAAGAAGGAGACTTTAATTCCCAACCGCCCTGGAAAAGACTAATCGTCCTATTCAGCGGAGCATTCTTTAATTTCTTGAGTGCGATACTGATTATCACTTTCGTCTTTACCTTTTACGGACAAATTTTACCTGTAGTTGGCAACGTTGCCGAAGAGAGCTATATTGCGCAGGAAACCGATATCAGGGAAGGTGACGTAATCATTTCGGTAAACGGTAAACAGATTAACATTCTTATGCAAAACGATCTTGTCAATGCTTTTAATAAAATAGGTGATGAGGGCGGAACGTTCACTGTTTTACGCGATGGGAAAAAGAAGACTGTTTATGTGCAAAAGAGCGATATCTATCAGCGTGACGAGAATGGCGAAATCGTTTGCGAAGACGGTGTCCCGGTGACGTATAAGGCGTTTGGTTTTACTGTAGGACTAACTTACCAAAGATTGGGCTTTTTTACTTCGCTCGGTAGATCTTTTGGATATAGTTTCTTTATGGTCTGGAAAATTTTATGGAGTATCGGGCAGCTTTTTACCGGCGCGATTAAATTTACCGAAAGCGCCGGAGGACCGATAACCATTATATCGACCATGAGCGATGCTGCTAGATCCGGAGCAGGAACGCTGGCGTACGTAGTCTGCCTTATCAGTGCAAATTTGGCGGTTATGAATTTGCTCCCTTTGCCTGCGTTGGACGGTTCAAGAATGCTCTTTACCATAATTGAATGGATACGTAAAAAGCCCCTCAATCAAAAAGTAGAGAGTATCATTCATTTGGTGGGAATAATCGTTTTGTTCGGAATAGCGATTTTTGCAGATGTGTTTCAGATGATAAAATAAATATGAAAAAGAGTTTTTACATAGGAAAAGTTCCCATAGGCGACGGGAAAATAACCATTCAATCCATGACAAATACGCCGACGTACGACGTAAACATGACGCTTGCACAGATTAATAAGCTGGCTGATGCCGGTGCCGATCTCGTGCGTGTTTCCGTTCCGGATGAAAAGAGTGCCTTTGCCGTTAAAGAGTTGGTTGCAAAAAGCCCCGTTCCTTTAATTGGCGATATTCATTTTGGCGAAAAGAATGCAATAATTGCCATAGAAAACGGAATACAAAAACTCCGTATTAACCCGGGGAACATGTCAAATGATGCCATTCGTTCCATCGTAAAAAAATGTATTGAATACGAAGTTCCTATACGCGTTGGTGTAAATAAAGGTTCCTCTGCGGCAAAGTCGCCGGAGGAATTGGCTAAACTTTGCGTTGATACAGCCAAGAGAATTGAGGATTTAGGATGGAATAAACTTGTTTTGGCAGTTAAATCAAGCAATACTGTAGAAACTGTCAGAGCCTACGAAAAGCTATCGGTAATGACCGATTATCCCCTTCATATTGGTTTAACGGAGTCGGGAGCAGGAGAGAATGCCGTAATTAAATCGTCTATTGCCATCGGTAGTTTGCTTTTGAAGGGTATTGGTGATACCATCAGAGTCAGTTTGGCAGGTGATCCTGTTAAAGAAATAATATATGCAAAAAAGATTCTGCGCGCAGTCGGCATTGATAATGAGTTTGTTGAAATAATCGCTTGTCCTACTTGCGCACGGACGTGTTTTCCGGTAGAGGAAACTGCAGCATATTTGGAAAAAATGACTTTAAACGTCCATAAAAGAATAAAAATTGCCGTTATGGGGTGCATCGTTAACGGTATTGGCGAAGGGAAAGACGCTGATTTCGGTATTGCCGGAGGTGCCGACAAAAGTATCCTTTTTGAGAAAGGACAACAGGTAGCGACCATACCTAATAGCGAGATTATGCCTCAATTGATGAATTTGGTGGAGAAATACAGCCATGATGAATGAGTTTACGGAAGCGTTGAATGAAAAATTATTTACCGATGAACGCTTTATGAAATTCAAGAGAGCAACGGTCGACGAAGGTCGTGTAATAAGGTTGGAATTTTTGGTCTCTCACGACGACTATTCCAAGCTGACTGACGAATTAAGAAATAAAGTACTTTCCATCTGTAAAGAGATTTTGCCAGACCGATTTAAAATCACTGTCGATTACATAATTGCCGTCCATGATGAATCGACCTTAATAAGATTACTTTTGGAACATATTCGTCAGGAGCGGCCCAATTTCTATTCGCTTTTTGCCGCTGTTCCTATTGAGGTTGAATATAATAACGATCTTGTTACCGTCACTTTCACCATGGAAAAGTTTTTACACGAATACTCGGTAGAATCTGAACTCGATAAGGAACTAATTTCATTTTTGGATACGGTTGTGCTGGAAGAAGTGGATATCGTTTACGTTGAAGTCCCGAATTCCGAAGAGAAAGAAGTCAAACGAACGGAATACGTTGCCGACACAATCCGCACCATTCCCGTCCAACCGATAAAAATGTATACGAGAAATGAATTCGGGAGCGTCAGATATATTTACGACGTAAAAGATAAACCTGTATCCGCAGTAACCGTTTGCGGAAAGGTGAGCGGAGTGAAGTCAAGGTACATAGAAAAAATCGATAAGACCGTTTATTCCTGTATGCTGAACGATACCACGGCTTCTATTAAGGTAAAATACTTCGGTAAAGCAAACAAGAATTTCCGTTGGGAAGACGTTTTTGTCGACGATGCAATGCTTATGATAAACGGCTCCATTCAGTATGATAAATTCGATAACGACCTTATCTTGAGTGCATATCGTATTGCCTCGTGCGAGGCGGATTTTACCGGTGTTGACGTCAAGAATAACTTTAACAGAGAGTATTCCGACTATAGGTTTATTTTCCCGAAGCCTTGCCAAAATGTAGAACAAACAAACCTTTTGGATAATGAAGAAGCCGATGAAAGGTTATTAAATAATACCTATTGCGTATTTGACCTTGAAACAACCGGGTTGAATCCATATGGGGATGAAATCATCGAAATTGCCGCAATCAAGATAGAAAAGGGCGAATTTACCGAGCAGTTCAATACTTTTGTCAGGCCCAGTAAACCGATCGTTGATAGAATCATTGAATTGACCGGGATTAAAAATGAAGATGTTGCCTTTGCTCCGCAACCTGCCGACGTTCTTCCTGATTTTTATAAATTTAGTAAGGATTGTATTTTTGTCGGGCACAACATTACTAACTTTGATATTCCGCTGTTGAATTTCAATGCGGCAAAAGTCAGGTATGAATTTAATAACGATGCGATAGATACTTTGGTGATGGCAAGAAACATCCTTGGTGGCAGTAAAAATAAGCTGGGTGACGTGTGTGAGAAGCTGAAAATACCCCTTGTAGGCGCGCATAGAGCTATTAACGACGTTATGGCAAACGCAAAATGTTTTCTGAAATTGATTAAAATGGAAAAAAATTAAAATATAGTATAAAATCCCTTGCAATACATTTTTTGATATGCTACAATAAAATTGCTTTTAAGAATAAATCTTATAAAGTGGACGGGAAACCGCCCACTTTAGTTTTAAAAAAGGGAGATATCATGGTCGATATTGAGCAATTACAACAAAAAATTGAGCCAGCCGTAATACAGGCCGGATACGAAATTGTTGAACTTCGTTTTCAAAAGGAATTCGGAACGGATACGTTGACCCTTTTTATCTATAAAAAAGGTGGTGTTGAATTATCCGATTGCGAAACTGTATCTTCCATCGTCAATCCCATCCTCGATGAAATTGATTTTACCGATGATGGTTATAATTTTAACGTATCGTCGCCCGGGTTGGATCGTCCGATCCGTTCTATGGATGATTACAGAAGGAATATGGGAGAAGACGTTGAGATCGTCTACGCCAAACCGATCGGCAAAAGCAAATCAACGCATGGTATTTTGGTGGAGTATGACGAAGAAAGTTTTACTTTACAATTAAAAAATGAAAAAATCGTCACCTACAAAAAAAGTGACGCTGCGGTCGTCAGACCATATATCAATTTTAAATAAACAAACAATTTACGGAGGAAATCGAAAAAAATGGCACGTAAAAACGAAAAAGCATCGGCAAAGAAAGACGACAGAGAATTTTTCCTGGCATTAGACCAACTTTCCAAAGAGCGTAAACTCGATAAGGACATGTTAATCAAGTCCATTGAGGCAGGACTTGCTTCCGCTTACAAAAAGGAAATGGGCGAGAGCCGTACGGTCGTTGCTAAACTCAACGAAGAAGCCGGTCGTATTGAATTTTTTGCATTCCAGAAAGTTGTAGAAGGGGAGCCGCAAGAGGATAACGAATTGTCGCTGGAAGAAGCGTTGGATATTGATCCCAATGCAAAGATCGGTGATATCATCGGAGAAGATATTACGCCGCTTTCCCTAAGCCGTATTGCGGCACAAACTGCAAAACAGGTCATTATGCAGCGCATTAACGAAGCTATTCGTGAACAAATCGCCAGCGAAATGAACGACAAAGAAGGCGAATTGGTTACCGCTATTATTCGTAGAATCGAGTCCGGTATCGTTTACGTCGAGATCACCGGTTCTCAAATGGAAGGCGTCATGAGTGTAGCCGATCAATCTCCGACGGACGAATATCATATCGGTGACGTTATCAAGGTGTTTGTTAAGCGTGTTCGTGAGAATGCTTTCGGAAATACACAGGTTGTTGTCAGCCGTAGCTGCGCCGGTTTCGTCAAGAAACTTTTCGAGATCGAAGTTCCTGAACTTAAATCCGGACTTGTTAAAGTGAAAAATATCGTTCGTGAAGCCGGAAACAGAACCAAGATGGTCGTTTATACCGATGATCCCAACCTCGACGCGCTGTCCGCTTGTATCGGTATGAGAGGCGAGAGAGTCAATAGTATCGTCGGACAATTGGGCGGTGAAAAGATCGACGTTATTTTGTATACTTCTAACATTGTCGAATATATTATTCGTTGTTTGAACCCGCTTAAGAGCGTTATTTCCGTAAAGGTGGATGAAGAAGCAAAACGTGCCGAAGTACTTGTTGCGGATAACAAATTGTCCCTTGCTATCGGTAAAGGCGGTATGAATGCTAAGCTCGCATCCCGTTTGGTAGGTATGAAACTGGATATCCGTTCCATTTCTTCCGTTACAGAAGATCAAGGAGAATAATCGTCAATGTCAGTAGGAAAGAAAGCAGCACCTATGAGAATGTGCGTCGCTTGTCGCATGATGATCCCCAAAAAGGAACTTATGCGCGTAGTCAGAGACGCGGACGGGAATCTGTTTTTTGATCCAACCCTGAAGAAAAACGGCAGGGGTGCATATATATGCAACAAGCAGGAATGCATGGAAAAATGTTTAAAGAAAAAACTTTTTAATCACGTTTTTTTCACAGCTATTTCCGATGAAATATATGAAAAACTTTCGGAGGAGTATGAAAGTCGAAAGAATTCGTAGTTTCGTGGGCTTTGCCGTTAAAGCAAAAAAGGTAAAAATCGGCGTAGACAATATTATCGCCGCTAAATACGCACCTTTTTGCGTTCTTTATGACAATAAATTGAGCGATAACAGCAAAAAGAAGTTACTTAATAAATGTGCAAATACTTTTACAGCTTTGATTGATATGGAGAGTATTTATCCAAATAAGAATTGTTTGGCAATCGGAGTGTGCGAAAGGAATCTTGCAGAGGCTATTATAAAAGAAATGGAGGATAATTCATGAGTGAAATCAAAAAAAGCGATCGTTTGGAACTCGTTAAGTTAATTGAAGAAAACGAAGTTAAAACGGTACGAAACCTTCAAAATACGTTGCGAGAGAGAGTGGTCGAGATAGAATCATTCCGCAATCGTTATATTTTATTAAAAAAAGCGTTTCTGGAAGAGCGTGAACGCGAGGCAATGGAGAGAGCCATTGCCGAGAAGGCGAAAGAGGCGGAATTAAAGGCGCAAAAAGAAGCACAGCAAGCTACAGAAACTGCAGTTAAGGCCGAGGAAACCGTTGTTGAAGAAGTTCCCGCGGAGAAACATACCCATAAACAGGAACCGGAAGAAGAAGTAAAGCCGGCGCCGGGTGATATCAATGATCTGACGGTAGAGGACTTTATCGGTTCTTCCAAGAAGAAACCCCAACAGGTTGCTCCTCAACCAAAAGTTTATACGCATGAGGATAAACCGGGATACACCAAAAAGACTCCTATTTCCGATAAAGATAAAAAAAAGAACGGAAACGGAGAAGATAAAAAGAAACCCAACAAGAAAGAAAAAATTAAAAAAGGATACGAGCAAAATCAATCGAGCATCGAATATGATGAAATCAGCGGAGAAATCACAAAGATCCGCGTTCGTAAATCCAATTCCAACGATAAGAAGAAAAGAGCGCCGGTCGTTACCACCGTTATCGATCACGCTGTTATCACTTCTACCGAGATTACCATTAAACAACTCAGTGAAAAAATCGGTAAATCGGTAGCTGAGATTATCAAAAAATTGTTCTTTGAGTATCAGATCGTAAAGACGATCAACGACAATATCGACTTTGATACGGCAGAGCTTATTGCGTCGGATTTCGGTGTCACATTAACTCTCGAGTTGCAGAAGACGAGCGAAGAAAAATTAATCGAATTCCACGACGAGGATGATGACGATGCTCTCAAAGTACCTCGTCCGCCCATTGTTACGATTATGGGACACGTTGACCATGGTAAAACGTCTATTTTGGACTATATTAGAAAGTCTCACGTCGCAGAAGGCGAAGCCGGGGGAATTACCCAACATATCGGCGCATATACTATTCAGGTTCCTGCCGAATCGGGTGAAAAGAAGACGATCACCTTCCTTGATACGCCTGGACATGAAGCCTTTACGGCGATGAGAGCCAGGGGTGCAAATATAACCGATATAGCGGTTATTGTCGTTGCAGCTGACGACGGTATCATGCCTCAGACGGTAGAAGCTATTCACCATGCAAAAGCTGCCGGCGTCCAAATGGTCGTTGCCATCAATAAAATGGATAAACAGACGGCAAACCCAGATAAAATACTTCAACAATTGGCAGAAAACGACGTTTTGGTCGATGAATGGAACGGCGACGTTCCGGCAGTAAGAGTCAGTGCGAAAACCGGTCAAAATATTAACCAGCTTCTTGACGTTATACTTATGCTTGCGGAAATGCAGGAATTGAAAGCAAATCCGGACAGAAGCGCTCATGGTACCATTATCGAGGCGAAACTGGACAAAGGTAAGGGACCCGTCGCCACTGTTTTGGTTCAGAACGGTACGTTGCACACGGGTGACTTTATTGTCGCCGGAATGGCAATCGGTCGTGTCAGAGCGATGTTTGACGATAAGGGTAGACAGGTCACAAAAGCTACGCCCAGTATGCCGGTTTCCGTTTTGGGATTACAGGAAGTACCAAATGCCGGTGATCAGATGATGGTCGTTGTCGACGAAAAACTTTCCAGACAGGTCGTTGAAGAGAGAAAGGAAAAAGAGAAGATCGAAAAATTGAAAGCAAGAAAGACCTCGCTTGAAGACGTTTTCTCGAGAATAGAAGAAGGCAAGTTAAAGGATCTTAATTTAATTTTGAAAGCCGACGTTCAAGGTAGCGTAGAGGCTGTCAAAGAATCTCTTCTTCGTTTGAGTAACGAGGAGGTTAAAGTTCACATCGTTCACAGCGGCGTAGGCGCTATCAATGAATCAGACGTTACCCTTGCTGATACGACCAATGCTATTATTATCGGTTTCAATATTCGTCCCGATGCAAACGCGAAGAGCCTCGCCGAAAAATCCGGTGTTGATATTCGTTTGTATCGCGTAATTTACGATGCCATCGACGACGTTGAAAAAGCAATTAAGGGTATGCTTGCGCCGACCTTTGTCGAAGTTCATCTTGGACGCGCCGAAGTCAGACAAACGTTCCGCGTTTCTAAAGTCGGTACGATTGCCGGATGTATTGTACGCGAAGGGAAGATTACCAGAAACGCTAAAGTCAGATTACTCAGAGATAACGTTGTTATCACCGAAACTTCCGTCAGTTCTTTACGTCGTATTAAAGACGACGTTAAAGAGGTCGTTGAAGGGTATGAGTGTGGTATCGGGTTGACGAACTATAACGATATTCACGAAGGCGACGTGATTGAAGCGTACGTTATTGAGGAGGAGCAATAATGCCCCGTATCGAAAGGGTCGATGACGAGATCTGCAAACAGCTGAATATAATCGTATCGCGTGAATTAAAAGATCCACGGTTGTCAACACTGGTCAGTATCACCGGCGTAGAAACTTCTAAAGATCTCAAAACAGCAAAAGCATACGTCAGTGTTATGGATAAAGAAAAGGAAAAGGGTGCTATTGCTGCACTTAATAGCGCCTCATCCTTTATTCGCGGACTACTGTTTCAATCTTTAAAAATAAGGCTTGTTCCTCATATCACCTATATTGCCGATCATTCAGCGGAAAACGGTGATAAAATAGACAGACTGATTAAAAAAATTCATGAAGAAGATGACAAATAGTTTTGATAAAGCGATAGAAATGATGAGCGAAGCAGGTACTGTCGCCATCTTCATGCACGTTAATCCCGATCCCGACTGCGTAGGTAGCGCTCTTGCGCTTTGCTTGTTTTTGCGTAAAAAGGGTAAAAAAGCATTTGTTTTTACTCCGGATACAAGAACTACGCACATGATTCCGGAAAAAATAAAATTTCTGCCCCATTTTGATTTGCTGAATAAATGCAATGAAGTCATTTTTGACTTATCAATTGCCGTTGATTTAGGTGAAACGGGAAGAATTGGGGATTTTGCTTTGCCTTTATTTTATAAGGGCGAACGGTCTCTCGTTATCGATCACCACGAGACTTTTTCCGATTTTGCCGAATATACGGTCAGGGATGAAAAAGCAAGTAGCACTGCGGAGATTCTTACGCAACTTTTATTTCAATACGATGAGTCCGCTATTGATAAAGATATCGCTTGTAATTTATACGCCGGTTTAGTGACGGACTGCGGAAATTTCTTCTATGAATGCACTTCAAAGAAAACTTTCGAGGTTGCCGCTTCTTTAATCGAATTCGGAATAGACATCACAGATATAACCCGTCGCTTGACAAAAGACATTGATTATAACGTGTATAAACTTAAAATCAAGGTCCTTTCGGAAGCTCGGTTTTTCTTTGACAATAAAATGGCTGTGATCGTTTTTCGTAAAAAAGACTTCATGGATACGGCGACGAATGAAAAGGACACCGACGGAATTATTAACGAAGTTCAGAATATCTCCGGTGTCTTGCTCTCCGTTTCCATCGCCGAAGTAGGAACTGACAGATATAAAATTAGTTTTCGTTCAAAAGGATCGGTCAGTGCAAAAGAATGCGCCGAATATTTTGGTGGGGGTGGACATTTTAATGCTTCCGGTTGCAGACTATCCGGTGCTTTTGACGACGTTTTGAATAGATTAGTTTCAGTCGGGAAATCAAGATTACAATATGTATAACGGTTTTATTAATCTGAATAAACCATCCGGAGATAGCTCCAATAAAGCGCTTTTTTCCATTAAAAGGATTCTCAGAAACCTAGACAAAGATACTAAAGTCGGTCATTTGGGTACTTTAGATCCGTTGGCTTGCGGCGTTCTTCCTGTTTCACTTGGACGCGCCACGAGATTGTTTGAATATTGTTTAAAAAAATCAAAAAGATATCGTGCTGAGTTTACTTTTGGCGTCACGAGCGATAGTTTAGATCTGGGAACGGAGCTTATTCCCGTTTCCGGAGAAAATGTCACATTAGACACGATTAACTCTGTTTTGCCGGATTTTATAGGTTCATTTGCTCAAGTGCCTCCAATGTACAGCGCAAAATCCATTGGCGGTGTGCGTGCCTATAAAATGGCAAGGAAAGGTCAATCGATTGATCTTCCTGCAAAAAGGATAGAAGTATTTGATATTCAATGCGTAGCGCAAACAGGTGAAAACAGTTATCAATTTGTTATAGAATGCGGAAGCGGAACATATATCCGTTCGTTAGCAAGGGATATTGGATCAGCCGTTGGTTCTTCTGCCGTAATGAGTTATCTATGCCGGGAAAGAAGCGGCATTTTTGAACTTAATAAAGCTATCTCACCTGATACTTTAACCGACCAGACTTTGATTTCTTCTTTAATCCCAATGGAATGCGTGTTATCTGATTTACCGAAGTATTATTTAAAAGACAAAGAAATGGTCATATTAAACGGTATTCATATTTGTATTGATAATCCGCAAACGACGGCAATCTATTTAGACGACGGAACGTTAGTAGGCATCGGTGAACAGGATGAAAATGGAATGACGTACATAAAAACGAGGTTATTATGAGTGATTTCGTTTTAGTTCTTGGATATTTTGATAGTGTACATAAAGGGCATATTTCATTGATTTCAGAGGCTAAAGTATATGCTGATAAAATAGGCGCGCAAGTTAAAGTAGCGACCTTTGACGATGGTTTTCTGTCATTTATAGGACGGAAAGAGAAAGAAATTTACTCGTTAGAAGAAAAAACGGCGATACTTAGGTCATTGAATATCGACGAGATTATAGTTTTTCCGTCTACAAAAGAATTCTTGTCTAAATCAAGAACTGATTTTTGCCAGTATATTGTAGAATTGTCTCCTAAGGCACTCTTTGTCGGTTCGGATTACACTTTCGGTAAAAATGCAGAAGGGGACGTGTCGTTTTTAAAGTCATACGTAAATATTCCGGTTATCGAAAAAGAACTTCTCATCATCGACGCTAAAAAGGTCTCCGCATCGGAAATACGCAAACTTGTTTCCGCCGGTGAAATTCAAAAAGCAAACGAGTTACTTTTTGAGCCTTATTTTATTTGCGGTGAAGTTAAGGAAGGAAGAAAAGAGGGAAGGAAAATTGATTTCCCGACGATAAATATTTTTGCGCCGGAATACAAACTACTACCAAAACCGGGCGTATATGCAACGGTATGTGTTTGGAACAACAAGTCTTATTCCGCCGTGACAAACGTTGGGACGCATCCTACCTTTAAAGACGATGTTTTTAACGTAGAAACACATTTAATTGGTTTTTCCGGCGATTTATATGGTGAAAAGGTAAAGATATACTTTTATTCATATTTACGTGGAATTAAACGGTTTTCCGATGAGGAAGAATTGAAAAACCAAATTAAAAAAGATATAATTTATTCTAAGGAGTTTACTGATGATAAAATTCGGAGTTGCGGGAAATAGTAACATTTTTTTTGACGAAGGACACACTTCTACTTTAGAAGCAGCCAAGTGGTGTAAAGAAAGGAACATCGACGTATTCGAGTATTCTTTCGGCAGAGGAATTAATATCGGTGATAATGCCTGCATGGAACTAAGGAAGGAATTTGAAGCAAACGGCGTTTCTTTAACTGTCCATGCTCCATACTATATTAACTTTGCCAATCCCGATCCGGAAATGATAGCAAAAAGTGTCCTGTATGTGTTAAATAGTCTGAAAAAATTGACTTTAATGGGCGGCGATAGAGTGGTCGTTCATCCGGCAACGCAAGGAAAAGCCGAAAGGGCGGAAGCTGTTGCCAGGACAAAAGATAATTTAGCGATACTTGCAAATGAAGTAGAGAGGTTCAACGGTCAGGATTTCAAGATTTGTCTGGAAACAATGGGCAAACTTGCGCAGATTGGCGACGCGGCGGAAACCGCTGAATTTTGCACGCTTGCGCCTTTTTTCTATCCCTGCATTGACTTCGGCCATTTAAATGCCAGAACGTTCGGTTCGTTAAAAACAAAAGACGACTTTCTAGCTGTCTTTGATGTATTTTTAAATAAACTTCCCTTTGAAAAGGTCCGTGATATGCATATCCATTTTTCAAAAATCATGTACGGAAATAAAGGAGAGATTAAACATCTGACTTTTGCCGATACCGAGTATGGTCCGGAGTTTGAACCTTTGTGCGAAGCAATATTGAAATTGGGACTTAATCCGTACATTATTTGCGAATCGGACGGAACACAGGCGGAAGATACCGTTACCATGAAAAATATTTATTTATCCGGCATATAATAAACGGATGAAATATCCGAAAAAGATATCTGTTTTACTACTTATTGTCATATTTATCTTTTTGTCGATTGGTTACTGTTTTATACGAATTAAACCTTCGATTGTGGAACTTTGTACAAAAGAAACAGAATCAATAATCAGGATAGAAATAAATGCCGCTAACGAGACGATTCTTTCAAAAGGCTTGGTTTATAACGAATTATTTACGATAAAAGAAACGGAAGACAACGTATATATAGTTTCTGCTAATTCCGGTCTAATTAACCAGATTTCTATGCTTTGGGGAACGGAAATTCAGAACAACATCGATAAAAACGATACGTTCGATATTACCGAACCAATGGGGGTATTTACCGGTAGTCCGTTCTTTGCTGATTTCGGCAGAGATATTACGATGCAATGCCATTATGCGGCATCCAGCAGAACGGAGTATCATTCGGAATTCATTTCAAAAGGAATAAATCAAACCCTTCATAGGCTGTATTTGGTTGCTTACGTTGAGGTGAAAATGATTTCTCCCGTGAAAACGGAAACCTTTTTTATAGATGATACGTTTTTGTTTTGTGAGTCCATTATCAATGGAAAAGTACCCGAAACATATATTTCATCGGGAAATTATCTTGAATATTTGGATTTATTGCAATAAATCGCTGCAAAATATTTTACAAAAACTATCTAATATGGTAGAATACCATATGTCATAACCATAGCACAGTCACGATTGACTCCTTATTTACGATCTGACTTTGCTATCGGATAAAAAAATATTCGTTTAAGGAGGTAAAAAAATGGATACTATGACAAAAGCGGAAGTTATTGCAAAATACGGTCGTAAAGAAGGGGACACCGGTTCTCCGGAAGTGCAGATTGCTCTTTTGACCCAAAGAATCGATCACTTGAATGAGCATCTTTCCATTCATAAAAACGATCACCATTCTCGTAGAGGTCTGTTGAAGCTCATCGGTCAAAGAAGAAACCTTTTGGCTTATCTGAAAGACAAAGATATCGAGCGTTACAGAGCAATCATAGCTGAACTCGGATTGAGAAAGTAACTTTTTGTTGGGGTTGCGATTTATGCAACCCCAATTACTATCCGCAAACAATTCAGGTTTTTATAAACAAAATTTATATATCGTCTGCCGGGTGGCAGACAAAAGGAGTTAATTTATGAAGGAGAGCAGAATTTTTACCACAGAAATCGGTGGTAGAGAAGTAAGCGTCGAGATCGGCGGATATTGTTCTCACAGCAACGGAGAATGCATCATTCGTTGCGGAGATACCGTCGTGATGACAAACGTAACAATGGCAAAAGCCCCCAGAGACGGCATTGATTTCTTCCCCCTGGGAGTTGATTTTGAAGAAAAAATGTACGCCGTAGGTAAAATCCCCGGCGGATTTAAAAAGAGAGAAGGTAGACCGAGTGACAAAGCAATTTTGACCTCACGTCTTATTGACCGTCCTATTCGTCCTCTTTTCCCGAAGGGACTATTTAATGACGTTGCAGTCGTTGCAACCGCACTCAGTGTTGATACCAACATTCCTCCGGAAGTCTTTGGTATGCTCGGCAGCAGTATTGCCCTCAGCATTTCCGATATTCCGTGGAACGGACCTACCGGTAGTGTAAACGTCGGTTACGTCGATGGAAAATATATCATCAACCCCGATCTTGAACAAAGAGAAAAGAGCAGACTTAGCTTGGCTCTTTCCGGAACCAAAGATGCCATCATGATGGTTGAAGCCGGTGCTTCTGAAATCACTGAAGAAGAAATGCTCGGTGCGATTCTCTTTGGTCACGAAGAAATCAAAAAGATTGTTGCTTGGATCGAGAGTATCGTTGCTGAAGTTGGTAAACCGAAAATGGATATCGAACTTCGTCATCCGTCCGAGGAACTGGAAAAAGCCGTTCGTGAGTATGCTAAAGATATTATCCCCACCATTTACGATACTTTTGATCGTACGGAGAGAGAAAAGAGAGAAGACGCTCGTACCGCGGAGATCATGGAGCATTTTGCAGACATTTATCCCGATGAACTCAGCTACGTAGGTGACGTTGTTTATGCTATGAAGAAAGAATACGTTCGTAAACGTATCAGCGAAGAGGGCGTTCGTCCCGACGGCAGAGGATTGCATGACATTCGTCCTATTTGGTGTGAAGCTGGTATTCTGCCCAGAGTTCACGGTTCGGGTGTGTTCACCAGAGGTCAAACCCAGGTTCTGACAACTTTGACTCTCGGTACCATTACCGAAGTACAAAAACTGGAAGGTCTCGATGAAGATTCCTTCAAGAGATACATGCACCACTATAATATGCCTCCGTATTCTACCGGAGAAGCCAAACCGCTCAAAAGCCCCGGCAGACGTGAAATCGGTCACGGCGCACTCGCTGAAAGAGCTCTTGAACCCGTTCTTCCCAATGAGGAATGCTTCCCCTATGCTATCCGTACGGTCAGCGAAGTAATCAGCAGTAACGGTTCTACTTCTCAGGCCAGTGTTTGCGGTTCTACACTCGCACTCATGGATGCAGGTGTCCCGATCAAAGCTCCTGTTGCCGGAATTGCTATGGGTCTTATTAAAGACGTCGAGCATGGAAAGATCAGCATTATGAGTGATATTCAAGGACTGGAAGACTTCTATGGAGATATGGACTTTAAGGTCGCCGGAACTACGGAAGGTATCACAGCTATCCAAATGGATATCAAGATCAAAGGTATCGACGAACAGATCCTGCGTACCGCTCTTGCACAGGCTAGAGAAGGCAGACTGTTCATCCTGGGAAAGATGTTGGAAGTTCTCCCCGAACCCAGAAAGCATCTCAGCAAATATGCTCCGAAGATTATCAGCTTCAATATTGATCCCGATAAAATCCGTGAGGTTATCGGAAGCGGCGGTAAAGTAATCAACAAGATTATCGACCAAACCGGTGTTAAGATTGATATTGATGACGACGGGAAAGTATTCATTGCAGGTACTGACGAAGAGATGAGTGATAAAGCAAAGAGCATTATTATGGCAATCGTAAAAGACCCTGAAGTAGGCGATGAAATCACCGGACCGGTAGTAAAAATAATGACCTTTGGCGCATTTGTTGAAATCGCACCTAACAAAAACGGTATGATCCACATCAGTAAACTTGCTAAAGAAAAAGTAGACAAAGTTGAAGACGTGGTTAATATCGGCGACACGGTTAAAGCAAAAGTAATCAAAATCAGCGAAAAAGGAATCGATCTGAAATTGATTAAAGTTCTGTAATTTAATTGATGCTAAATAACAATGCCGTCGGATTATCCGGCGGCATTTTTAATATTGAATAATCAGATTAATTCTTTACTTTTTTGATCAATCTATTAAACTTATTTTTTTCAAGGAGAGCAAAAGCGGCTATACCGCCGATTGTCAGTCCCATTGTAAAACCTAGTTTCATCATAAAAAACCTCCCAATACAGAGTAGTATGGGAGGTTATATTAGTTATATAAATGTAATTATTTGGCAGGTGGGAAGGAATCAATGGTAATTCCGTTTTCTTCGGGATTAACTTTTTCAAAAATAATGTTATTTGCAGAACATTCTTTTGCTTGACGTAGATTGTCAATAGAACGAACTGTCCAGACGAGAAGATTACAACCCGTTTTTTTGCATTTTTTCATAATTGATTTAGCACGCGTTACGTTAAAAGCAATAAAGTTCGGTTTGGTTTGGGAAAAATGAATATTATGTAGCCATTGAACGTAACTGTCTGAAAGTATACCACGATAGAATTCGGGAGCGTTACGGCGAAACCATCTCATAATATAGGGGCTGAAACTTTGAACAGCGATCCAACTTTCTTTTCCTTTAATTAATTCATAAACTGCTTTTTCCAAACGATGATCGTGATGAAAGCTAAGTTTCAGTTCCAACAAAATCCCCGTCTTGCCATCGACTAAATCAAGCATTTCCGAAAAGAGGGGAATATGTTCTCCGTTTGGCAAAAGATAACGGTCGCTTTTTATATCGTCTAGGGTAAGTGAAGAAATTTTACAGTCGATTCCGCAAACTCTCTTTAAGGTATTATCATGGAAAACGACGACTTCACCTGATTTTAATAAATGAACGTCCGTTTCAATATTATAGCCGCGTTCCATCGCGTAAGTAAATGCAGCCATAGAGTTCTCGGTGCGTGAATCATCATGTAATCCACGGTGAGCGATAGGTTTCTCAAATAAAAACATTTTTCCTCCTAAAATTAGTAGCCCAGGTCAGCGCCGGCTACCACAACGTATACGTTAGTACCTGATGTCGGATGATGCAAAATAACCGTCGCACGACAAATTGTTTCGGTACTGTTGCAGTTCATGCATTTCCCGGTTATTGCGCAGGGCGTTTTTTTCTTTAATCTGACGCAATTTTTCGGCGAAGCTATATTTCTTGTTCTTTCTATTCCTTTTTCGATGTTTTCCACAATTTTATTTTGTCCGCAAAAAATAACCACGTTTTTGGGTCCGTCCAGAATAGCCGAAACGCGATTGCCACGTCCGTCGATATTGATGATTTCTCCATTTTCTGTTAAAGCATTTGCGCTTGAAATGAACCAATCACTTTCGTATATCTTTTTAAATATAACATCTACCGGTAGATCGGAAATTAACGCTCTATGTATCAATTGGTAATCTTTCTGTTGCATTGCAGAAAGCAGACCGCTTTCCGTCACAGTTACGCTACCACCAAAGCCGACAGTGGATTTTTCGGGGATCAATTGCAGAATAAACTCAATTGCTTCCTTGACTTCTTTGTGATAAGAAAAGGAAAAACCTCTTTTTTCAAAATTATTTTTAATTGTATCTATTGATTTCATATTTCAATTATACATCATTCCTTTTAAAAAATAAACAATAAGGATAAATTTTATTGATATTTATTATTTTTTTTTGTATAATAATTTAAAATTGAGATAATTATGACAGACAGAAAAAGCAGAATTCGTAATTTTTGTATTGTAGCCCATATTGATCACGGTAAGAGTACACTTGCCGATAGAATTATGGAAAAGACCGGTCAGGTAAGCGAACGTGACATGAAAGAGCAACTTCTTGATTCCATGGATATTGAAAGGGAGAGGGGAATTACCATTAAATTGACGCCGGTCAGAATGTTTTATAAATATAAAGGCGAAGAATATACCTTTAATTTGATAGATACACCCGGACACGTTGACTTTACGTATGAAGTCAGTCGGTCTCTTGCCGCTTGCGAGGGAGCAATACTTATTGTTGACGCAACGCAAGGTGTTGAGGCGCAAACGTTAACCAACGTATATCTTGCGCTCGATAATGATTTGGAAATTTTACCTGTCATAAATAAAATAGATTTGCCTAGCGCACAGCCGGATAAAGTGATTGCCGAAATAGAAGACGTAATCGGTATCGACGCACATTCTGCGCCCCTTATCAGCGCCAAAGACGGAACGAACGTCGAACAAGTGCTTGACCAGATCGTTGAAAATTTACCTGCGCCTAGCGGCGATGAAAATGCTCCCTTAAAGGCTCTTATTTTCGATTCTTTATACGATAACTATAAAGGTGCAATTTGCAACGTTAGAATAAAGGACGGAACGGTAAAAGCAGGGGATAGAATACGTTTTATGAGTAACGGAAAAGAGTTTGACGTTACCGAAGTTGGTGTATTTTCTCCCAATATGCAGCCAGTTTCCGCCTTGTACGCCGGTGACGTAGGTTATATTTGCGCAAGTATAAAAAACGTCAAGGATACTTCTGTCGGCGATACGATCACTAATGCCGCTATGCCTGCAAAAGAGCCTCTTGCCGGATATAAAAAGGTTCAACCGATGGTTTTTGCAGGGGTGTTCCCGGCAGACGGCAGTAAATATAATGATTTACGAGACGCGCTTGAAAAATTGAATTTAAACGATGCCGCGCTCGTTTTTGAACCGGAAAATTCTATTGCGCTTGGATTTGGTTTCCGCTGTGGTTTTTTAGGTCTACTCCATATGGAAATTATTGAAGAGAGATTGGAAAGGGAATTTGACCTCGATCTCATTACGACTGCGCCGAGCGTTTCTTACTATGTAACGAAAACAGATGGGACGCAATTGATTATTGATAACCCGTCTAAACTGCCGCAAACGACGGAAATTGATAAAATAGAAGAACCAATCGTACGCGTTCATATTTATACTCCTCCCGAATACGTCGGAGCAATCATGGAATTGTGTCAAGAAAAGAGGGGGGTATATATCAACCTCGTCTATTTGGATAAAAGCCGCGTTCAGGTGGAATACCGTATGCCGCTTAGTGAGATTGTTTACGACTTTTTCGATAATCTTAAATCCAAAACCAGAGGTTACGCCAGTTTGGATTATGAATTAGATGGGTATAATCCGGATGATTTAGTAAAATTGGATATACTTCTTAACGGCGAGGTATGCGATGCGCTGAGTATTATCGTTCATCGTGAGCAGGCTTATGCAAGAGGTAGAGCCATTGCCGAAAAGTTAAAAGACGTTATACCCAGGCAGTTGTTTGAAATTCCCATTCAAGCGGCAATCGGTAATAAAGTCATTGCGCGTGAAACGGTAAAAGCACTCCGAAAAGACGTCCTTGCTAAATGTTACGGCGGCGATATTACCCGTAAGAAAAAATTGTTGGAAAAGCAAAAAGAGGGTAAAAAACGTATGCGCCAGGTCGGTAACGTTCAGATACCGAGCGAAGCGTTTATGTCTATCCTTAAATTTGATTCAAAACAATGACTGAAGCAGGACTATATATTCATATTCCTTTTTGCAAAAAAAGGTGTAATTATTGTGATTTCTTTTCATGTACGGACAGAGATTTATTAAATGATTTCGTTGACGAACTCTGCAATGAGATCACTTTGTGTGGCAGTCGGTTTCCGGCGCTAATTACAACGGTGTATTTTGGGGGCGGAACACCCAGTTTACTTTCACCGGAGCAAGTAGAAAAGATTTTTAATACAATTTGCAACGTTTATCCAATGCAGGTAGAGGAATCGACGATAGAGGTCAATCCCAGTTCGGACAGCTATTTGTCTGATTATAAAAAGATAGGAATTAACCGCGTCAGTATTGGAGTACAGACCTTAAACGATGATCTTTTAAAGTCGATAGGAAGATTGCATACGGCTAAAAAGGCGCTTTCCACCTTAGACAAAGCCAGGAATATTTTTGATAACGTCAGCGCTGACCTTATTTTAGGGCTGAATAAATCTCAAGATATTGTAGATGACGTTACTAAAATCCAACCGTTTGTAACTCATCTTTCCGGCTATATGTTATCTGTTCCTCAAAGATCGGTTATAAAGAAAATGATTAAAGATAAGTTGTTTTTCCCTACTAGTGACGATGAAACTGCCGATCAGTATGACGTTTTGACCGATACTTGTAGACAATTCGGATTATACAGGTACGAAACAAGCAATTATTCCAGACTTGGAAAAGAGGGGATTCATAACAGCAATTATTGGGAAATGAAGCCTTATATAGGCGTAGGACCATCCGCTCATTCTTATTATAACGGTAGAAGATATTATAATAAAAACGATTTGAAAGAGTATTTGCTAGGACATCATTCCGGAAACGGATTGGAAAAGGTCGAAAGAAAGCACTCGACGGAAATGGAAATCATGGAGACCATCATGTTGTCCCTAAGAACGGTAAAAGGTCTTAACATCTCAGAATTCGACAAAAAATTTTCCGTTGACTTTATGCGCGACTATGCCGATAAACTGGACAGCGTCAAAAAGTATGTTAAAATCAAAAACGGAAGGCTGTCTATTTTACCGCAGTATTTTTCGGTTCAGAACAGTATCATTATTTCCTTATTAAGTGATTAAAAAAAATCCCTCTAAATTAGAGGGATTTTAATAGAAATCAGAAAATATTAATTTATTTTTACGACGTATTGATTATTTTCGTCAATATCGACGGTCAATTTGTCACCAGGACCGATATCTTCTTGCAATATTGTTTTTGCAAGTAATGTTTCTATACGACTTTGGACAAAACGTTTTAGCGGGCGAGCGCCGAATTGAGGATCGTATGCTGAAGCAACGATATTTCTCTTTGCTTTTTCGGTGATGTCGAAGTTAATTTGTTTTTCATTCAGACGTGTTTTAAGTCCTGCCAAAATAAGATCGACGATATGAATCATATTATCGAAAGTGAGTGGCTTAAAGAATATTATCTCATCCATTCTGTTTAAAAACTCCGGTCGGAAGCTCTTTTTCAACAACTCATTTACTTCCTGTTTGGCTTCTTCGGTAATATTGCCTTCTTGATCTATTCCGTCAAGCAAAGCGGAACTACCGAGGTTACTCGTCATGATAATAATTGTATTTTTAAAATTAACGGTACGACCTTGTGAGTCCGTTATCCGTCCGTCATCAAGGACCTGAAGTAGAATATTGAATACGTCGGGATGAGCCTTTTCTATTTCGTCGAAAAGAACGACAGAGTAGGGCTTTCTTCTGACTGCCTCGGTCAATTGTCCTCCTTCGTCATATCCAACGTATCCCGGAGGCGCGCCGATAAGTCTGGAAACGCTGAATTTCTCCATATACTCGCTCATATCAATACGTACGATATTCTTTTCATCATCAAAAAGATTGGCAGCGAGAGTTTTTGCTAGTTCCGTTTTGCCTACGCCCGTAGGACCGAGGAACAAAAAGGAACCTATCGGACGGTTCATATCGGATATCCCTGCGCGAGAACGTAGTAAAGCCTCACTAACCAACCGAACTCCCTCGTCCTGCCCGATAACTCTTTTATGAAGCGTATCTTCCAATGATAAGAATTTTTTACGTTCGGTCTCCATCAATTTAGTTACCGGAATACCTGTCCAACGAGAAACAATTTGCTGAATCTCTTCTTCGGTTACTTTGTTTCTGAGGAGAGTATCGTGTTTTTTATCCGGATTTTCTTGCAGTTCTTTTAATTTTTGTTGAAGTTTCGGTAGATCTCCGTATTGTAACTTGCCTGCTTTTTCATAATCGTACGAACGGCGCGCAATCTCGATTTCTCCATTGATTCTGTCTATTTCTTGTTTTACCGAATTAACCGAGTCAATGCCTGATTTTTCCGCTTCTAACCGTATTTTAAGTTCATTGAACTTTTCTCGTAGTTCTGATAGCTCCGATTTAATGGTCTTTAATCTTTCAATAGAGAGCTTATCCGTTTCCTTTTTCAGGGCAGTTTCTTCAATTTCCAATTGAATGATTTTTCTGTTGATTTCATCCATTTCAATCGGCATTGAACCGATCTCTGTTTTAATGACCGCGCATGCTTCGTCAACAAGGTCAATTGCTTTGTCCGGCAAGAAACGATCGGAAATATAACGATTACTTAACGTTGCGGCGCTAACCAGGGCGGCGTCAGTAATTTGAACGCCGTGATATATTTCATATCGTTCCTTTAAACCTCTCAAAATGGCGATAGTATCGTCAACGGATGGTTCGTCAACCATAACCGGTTGAAAACGACGTTCAAGCGCGGCATCCTTTTCGATATATTTTCTGTATTCATCGAGAGTAGTTGCGCCGATGCAATGGAGTTCTCCACGCGCAAGGAGCGGTTTAAGTAGGTTGCCGGCGTCCATTGCAGAATCGCTTTTTCCTGCGCCGACAATCGTATGCAATTCATCAATAAACAGAAGAATTCTTCCTTCGCTGTCCTTTACTTCATTTAGTACGGCTTTTAATCTTTCTTCAAATTCACCTCTGTACTTTGCCCCGGCAATCAGTGCGCCCATATCGAGAGAGAATACAGTTTTGTTTTTTAAACTCTCCGGCACGTCTCCGCGTACGATTCTGATAGATAATCCTTCCGCAATAGCGGTTTTTCCTACGCCCGGTTCACCGATCAGTACAGGATTGTTTTTCGTTTTACGGGACAGGATACGAATGACGTTTCTTATTTCATCGTCTCTACCTATAACAGGATCCAGTTTATTCTCTGCGGCACGTTTTGTCAGGTCAGTGCCGTATTTGGTTAATGCTTCGTACTCGATCTCCGGATTATCTGTTTTAACTTTTTTATTCTTTTTTATTTGAGATAATTTTTCTCTGAATACGGGTAGGGTAACGCCGTATTCCTTAAATATATTTGCGCACGATCTGCTTTTTTCGAGAATGGATTCCATTATATGTTCCACGCTCACGTACTCGTCACCTTGTTTTCTTGCCAGTTCTTCGGCATAATTCAAAACGTTATTAAGTTCAGTTGATAAATAGATTTTATCTTCCGAACCGGAAACTTTTGGCAAAGAGCTAATTGTATCCTCCAATTTTTTTATAATTAATTTTTTATCGGAAGTACAATTATTGATTAAATTGCCGATAAAACCGTCTTGATCTGTCAACAGAGCAAAAGCAAGGTGCTGGGAAGTTAGTTCCGGATTTCGATTGCCTTGACAGATTCGTTGGGCATTTTGCAGTGCTTCGGTTGTCTTTTGAGTCAATTTATCGTTATTCATTTTTGCATCCTCCTGAACATATTAGCAGTTATTATAATCAACTGTTAGCAATATTATACATAGACTGCTAACTTCTTGTCAAGCAAATTACAATTGTTTTTAAAAATGCTTGACAGATAGCAAAAATAGTGTAAAATATAGGTGTAAAGCAAAATCACTTTACACTGAATAAAATGAAAGATAAAATTGAAACGAGTTTATTACTGGATTATTATGGTGGGATGCTGACCGATCGTCAGCGGGAGATCCTTCGCTCCTATTGTGATATGGATCTCAGCTTATCTGAAATTTCGGACGAGTATTTCATAACAAGACAAGCGGCGCAGGAAATAATCGCAAGATCAGTAGAAAAGCTCAACTCATATGAGGATAAACTCGGTTTGATAAAAAAAATTCGTAAAATAATTTCTTTGACGGATGAAATCATTTTATCAGTCCCGGATGCAGAGACGAAAGATCGTCTCATAAGATTACAGAAAGAAATTAAGGAGATATAATGGCTGCATTCAGTTCACTATCGGATAAATTAAATCACGTTTTTTCCAAGTTGAAGAATAAATCCCAACTGACAGAACTGGAAATTAAAACGGCAATGAGAGAAATCAGGATTGCTCTTTTGGAAGCAGACGTTAATTTCAGCGTCGTAAAAGATTTCATTTCAAAAGTAAGTGCTAAAGCTACGGGTGAGAATATTTTAAAAGGATTAAACGCCTCTCAAGAGGTCGTTAAAATCGTCCATGAAGAACTAATAGAATTATTGGGTTCTACTTATTCTAAATTGGAAATATCGGATACTCCGCCTACAGTAATACTTATGTGCGGTCTGCAAGGCGCAGGTAAAACGACCATGTGCGGAAAGCTGGCTATGATGCTCAAAAAGAAAGGTAAGAAACCGCTTCTTGTTGCCGGCGATATTTATCGACCTGCCGCTATCAAACAGTTGCAGGTTGTAGGTAAAAGCGTAGACGTCCCTGTTTTTGAAAAAGGACAAATCGATCCCGTTCGTATTGCGGAAGAGGGCATCGCATTCGCCAAAGCAAACGGACATGACGTTGTTATTATCGATACTGCCGGTAGGTTGCATATCGACGAGCAACTCATGGAAGAATTATCCAATATTAAATCAAAAGTTAAACCTCACGAAATTCTTTTGGTTGTCGATTCCATGCTCGGTCAGGACAGTGTTACCGTAGCCAGTACCTTTAATTCTAAGTTGGAAATAACCGGTGTTATTTTAACCAAATTGGACGGTGATACTCGTGGCGGTGCTGCGCTCAGCATCAAAGCTATCTTGAATAAACCGATTAAATTCTGCGGAACGGGCGAAAAGATGACCGATCTTGAGCCATTTTATCCTGATAGAATGGCGTCGAGAATACTTGGAATGGGTGACGTACTAACTCTAATTGAACGAGCGGAACAGGCAATTTCGGAAGAAGAAGCCAAAAAAATGGCTCAAAAGATGAAAGATGCTTCTTTTGATTTAAACGATTACCTTGATCAGCTCAAGAATATGAAAAAAATGGGCAATTTGTCCGATATGCTCAACATGATTCCCGGCATGAAGAAAAAGTTCGGGGGAGCGGATTTAACAGTAGACGAAAGCCAGATAGAAAAAACTAAAGCTATCATTTACTCGATGACGATAAAAGAAAGAACGCATCCGGATATTCTGAACGCTTCTAGAAGAAGAAGAATAGCTGCCGGAAGCGGAACAACTGTCGCAGATGTTAATAGACTCATTAACCAATTCACGCAGACGCGCGACCTTATGAAGAAATTTTCAAGAGGAAAGATGAGATTTCCTTTTGGGATGAGATAAAATAAAATACAATTTTTTGGAGGAAATTATGTCAGTAAAACTCAGATTAACCAGAATGGGCGCAAAAAAAGCTCCTTTCTACCGCATTGTTGCAACCGATTCCAGAAAAGCCAGAGATGGTGAATACATCGAACAAATCGGGTACTACAACCCCGTCAGCGATCCTGTTGAAATCAAAATCGATGCTGAAATCGCAAAGAAGTGGCTCAATAACGGAGCTCAATGTTCGGAAACTGTTCGTAGCTTATTCATTAAAAACGGTATTATCGAAAAATAACGGAGAATACTATGAAAGAATTGGTCGATTACATTGTTAAGAGTTTCATAGGCGAAGAGTCTTATGAAATAGTCCTTGTTGAAGATGGTGACAAAGTTGATATCCGCGTCTCCGTTGACAAAGACAAAATAGCTAAAGTTATCGGAAAGGGTGGTAAAATAGCAAAAGCTATTCGCACGCTCGTTCGTTCTGCCAGTCGCGGTTCCGATCAAGTTTATAACGTTTACTTTGAGGAAAGGTAATGTTACTTATAGGAAAAACCATAAAAGTACATGGTTTAAAGGGAGAATTGAAAACGCAATGTTTTCTCGATTCTCCCGATCTTTTTAAAAAGATACGTTCCATATTTGTTAACAATAATACTTATTCCGTGGAACAGTCGCGCGTTTCCGGACAATTCGTTTTGCTAAAATTAAAGGGAATTGATACGGTAGACGACGCAAAAAAGATTTGCGGATTGGATATTTACGCGGAAAAAGACAAGATGCCTAAATTGCCTCAAGGTAGATATTATATCGCTGATTTATTAGGATGTATCGTCATGTCGAGTACTGTCCGTGTAGGAAAAATAAAAGACGTCCTGCAATACGGCGCTGCCGACGTTATTGTTTTAACGAAAGAAGGAAAAGAGATCATGTTGCCGTGGATTGACGGATTATTTACTTCCGTCGACATTGAAAAGAAGCTCATTTACGTTAACGAACAAAAACTGAATGAGGTCGCCGTATATGAAGATTAACGTTCTGACTCTATTCCCTGATATCTATTTATCTTTACGTAACGGTGTGCTGGGTAAAGCTCTGGAAAAAAACGTTTTTCAATTGGATGTACACAATATTCGTGATTATTCCTTAGATAAGCATAAACGTTGTGACGACTATCCTTATGGCGGAGGTGCCGGTATGCTTATGACACCGCAACCTCTCCATGACGCCATTTCCGCCGTTGATCCCGAAAGAAAAGCCTGCCGCATTTATCTTTCTCCTAAAGGAGAGCGACTCACGCAACAAATCGTAGAGGAACTTTCTAAAATGGAGGAAATTGTTTTGGTTAATGGTAGCTATGAGGGTATTGATCAGAGAATAATCGACATTGATATCGACAGAGAAATCTCAGTAGGGGATTACGTCCTTTCAACGGGTGATTATGCTTCACTTATTCTAATAGATGCTGTTGCCAGATATGTTCCGGGCGTTTTGGGAAGCGAAGAAAGTACGAGTGAAGAGAGTTTTTCAGATGGTCTACTGGAATATCCGCAATATACCCGTCCGCCGGAGTTTATGGGATTAAAAGTTCCAGACGTTTTACTTGGCGGAAATCATGCGGAAATAAAAAAATGGAGAACGGAACAGAGTCTTTTGATAACAAAGGAACGCAGACCGGATTTATTGGAGGAATAATATGCCCTCGTCGTTTATACAATGGTTTCCCGGTCATATGACCAAAGCCATAAGAATGATGAAAGAAGACATAAAAGCAGTAGATTGTGTAATTTATGTCCTGGATTCGCGCATTCCTCGTTCTTCCGTTAATCCGACTTTTGATGAGATTATCGGCGATAAACCGCGTCTTTACGTGCTTAACAAGAGCGATCTTGTTCCGCAAGACGCACTAAATGAATGGGTAAAATACTATTCCGGTTTACCTCATTGTTATTGTATCTGCGCAGATTCGACTAAAAAAGCGGACGGTAAAATTATAGCCGCTATTAAAAAAATCAATGAAGAAAAAATCCAACGTTATTTAACCAAAGGGGTTAAGAAAACCATTCGTGCTATGGTTATCGGTATACCCAATTGCGGTAAAAGTACCCTAATTAATAGTTTAATTGCCAAAAAGAAAACCGTTACCGGGAATAAGCCGGGCGTTACACGCGGAAAGCAATGGGTTGCGGTTGATAAATACGTAGAAGTCCTCGACACTCCCGGGACTTTATATCCTGATTTCTCCGATCAGGAGAAAGCACTGCATTTGTCCTTTGTCGGTTCCATTCGCGATGAAATCGTTGATATAAACTTTTTATCAGAAAAATTATTGGATTTTTTGTGGTTTAAATTTCCTCAAGCTGTTTCGGCTCGTTATGGAGAATGTAAAACAATCGAGGAAGTAGCTCAAAAGAGAAATTATTATACGAGGGGACAGGAAATTGACTACGAAAGAACGTCAAAGGCCATTTTGAACGATTTTAGGAAAAATTCGTTCGGGAAATTGATTTTGGAGCGTATTGATGACTGATTTGTTGGCATATGAATCAAAACTTTTATCACAGGGATATAAATATATTGCCGGGATGGATGAAGCAGGGCGCGGACCGCTTGCCGGACCGGTTGCCGCAGCTTGTTGTATACCCGATTTGACCACAATTTTTGACGATATCAATGACAGTAAAAAACTAACCGCAAAAAAGAGAGAGAAACTGTTTGATTTAATAATCGATACTTCAATCTGTCATTCTGTTGTTTTTGTTGACGAAAAAACTATTGACGAAATAAATATCTTAAACGCAACAAAACAAGCGATGAATTCCGCCCTTTGGAGCTTACTTCCTACGCCCGATTATTTACTTGTCGATGCGGTCAAGAATGATTTCGGCGTCCCGTATAAGCCAATAATTCACGGTGATGCACTTAGTTATTCAATAGCGGCCGCTTCAATACTTGCTAAAGTATCTCGTGATAGATTAATGGACTCTTACGCAGAAAAATATCCCGAATACGGCTTTGAAAAACACAAGGGGTATGGAACTGCATTTCATATTGAAATGTTAAAAAAATATGGTCCTTGTCCAATACATCGGAAAAGTTTTATTAAAAATTTCTTTGAATAATACTATATGGATAAATATGATTTAGGTGATACGGGGGAGATGATCGCCCAAAATTTTTTGATTGAAAAGGGGTACTCTATCATTGACACCAACGTTTCCTATACTAATTTCGGTGAAATTGATATCATTGCAAAAGACGGGGGAGTACTTTGTTTTATTGAGGTTCGATCCAGATCCGATGCACGTTTCGGAAACCCTTTGGAGACGATCACTCCAACCAAAATAAAAAAAATAGTAGCTGCAAGTAGAAAATATTTGTCGGTAAATAATATACCGGCATCGGGATATCGATATGATGTTGTTTCAGTTATGCGCGGTGTTCCGACCCTTTATAAGAATGCATTTTATGCCAGGTGGCATTAAATTTTCTTAAAATTATATAAAATAATTAATAATCTTTATAATGCTGTCTTGACAGTTTTGTTTTTATTATTTAAAATAATAAAAGGAAGAATAGGAGGATATGCATGTATAGTGTAAAGAAGAAATTGAATCTATTATTTATTTTGACGATTCTACTTTGTCTTCTTTTTGTCGCATGCACTCCGGAGAATGTGGAAGACGTTGAAGTTAACACTATGCCGACCGCATCAGATACCACGCCCGATTCACAAATTCAGTTTACTGTTTCTTTTAACTCCATGGGCGGTTCTGAAGTTGATGAAAAGAAATGCTCTTATAATTCCGTTGTTTCGCGCCCGGATACACCTGTAAAGGAGAATTATCAATTTGTAGGTTGGTTTGTCGATTCTCTCTTTTCCAGGGAATGGAATTTTTCTTCCGATAAAGTCACTCAATCAATGACTTTATTTGCAAAGTGGAAATTAAAGTCTGATATCATTGTGACAGATTCCAGTTTTCAATACAATAAATCTTCAAAGAAGTTTTCCACGGTTTTATCTTCGTCTACAGATAGTATTTCGTTAACCGGAAAGATTTTACTCTCGGGAGAGAATAGTTTGTATTTGGTCTATTCGGAAAAAAATCCCAACACGCCTATCGGAATGACCAGCACCGCAGATTTTACTAATTTGGAATATGGCAATAACGTCTTTTCGTTGGTTGTAACGGACAGTGAATTAAAACCCATTCAAACATATAAAATCGAAATTTACAGAAAAAAAATCTGTAAAGTTGATTTTTACGGACTGGACAATGTTTATATTGATTCGACTTCGGTTGAAGAGGGGCAACAAATTTCTTTCCCTGTATATGAACCATCCGGTTTTTCGGTTACATCCTGGAAGAGCGATAAAAGAAGTATTAGTGCTACTAATAAACTCACCGTTTCTGAAGATGAAGTCTTTGTTGCACAGTGTACTGTTGCAACTTACAGCGTAAAATTGAACACAAACGGTGGTAAACTCTCTGTCACCAAATTCGATATTCAATATTTATCTGAGTACACTTTACCGATCCCGTCACAAGAGGGTAAATCGTTCAGAGGTTGGTTTACAGCAAACGGCGTGCAACTCACCGGTGGAAACGGTAGGTCAATCAGCGCATGGTACTATGTCGACGTAACGGATATTTATGCCCAATGGACGACATATTCGTTTGACGTTACGGAGAAAGTGTTTATTGACGAAGTGCAATTCGGAGAATCAAATCAATACAAATCACAATATGACGATAGTATCTTTTTTTCCATTGATTCTGCCCCGAGTATTGCCGGAAAAATACTTGTATTCTACGGCTGGTATGTCAATAATTCGTTAGTTTCTAACGATTTTTCCTTTGCAATCGACCACGTACAGAGAGATTTATCCGTTCAAGCTATCTGGAAATCCATTTCGATTCTAAACGTCTGTGAAAAGAAAAATGATAATCTCGATCATTTTTCAATTCAATATGTCAATAAATCCAGATCGGAGAACGACCCCCAAAAAGATTTAATCAAATCGGGTGATATGATTGAACTAACCGTCAACTGCTTAGATAACAAACATTCTTTCGTCAGATGGGATCAAACGGAAAACAGAAATGTTACTTTTATTGCATCATCTTCGGTGCAGTCTTTAACCTGTTATTGGACGGAGTATTCACTTAGTATTTATTACAATGACGTTAACAATTGGTCGGTGTCTGTTGAATGCGAATCATCGGGCAATGACGAGTCCTATTATATTACTTGGTGTTCGGATAAATATACCGTTTCATATAACGACGTATTGCTGGACGTGGAGTACTGTGATTGTAATATTTTGGGAGAACTATTACAAAATTCCGGTGACATCACAGGAATATCTTCTTCTTTAATGACCAATATGGATGAAGATACGATAGGATTATTTGATGGACTTGCGGAACTGTTTTCTCATTTTTGGAATAGATATGTCAATAAGAGTTTCGATGATGCATTCATTAACGACAGTATTAATTCATTTTTATGGTACTGTACTCCATTATGTTCGTATAATCGCGATATTCAATTAACCGATAGAAATATCACTGTGGTGTACTGTGATTGCGATACATTTATTGAACAATCAGAAGATTTAGAGTCCCTTGAAGTAATTACACAACATTCTTGTTCGGAAATATCGCTTTCGGTTGCCAATACATTTGATGATATTGCATTGTATTTCTCACAAATTATGTCCAATTATATCTTTACTCCCGAGAATTATGCTTATAATATGTCAGATGATGGTTCGTTGTTTACTACTTACCAAGATACTCTTCTTTCTGCTTTAAACAGCGTTTTTTCTTTCTCAGATTCCATTCACTTTAACGCAAGTTTAGGAGCAATCGTTGGACTTAATAATTATTCGTTAGTAACGTTTACTGATGAAGTACATAATGTTTCTACGTTGAGAACAGTCGTTGCCAATTTATTTGGTTTTAACGTTTTCACCGATGAAAATGACGATACTCTTGACTTTATTGACGTTCTTCAGTCTATTGTTGATAAATATTCTCAAAATGAAGAAAACGCTTCTTCCTCCTCCATCGCTAATCGCTTGAAATACGACGGTGCGATTTACACTCAAAACGGCACATTTGTTCTTCCGTATTTATTTGATAACGAATTATCTACGGTGAATGCGGTTTATGCCGTCGTTTTTGTGTTGCCTGACGACTCTGCTTATATTTGGATAAACAGTATCGCAGATGCGAAAAAAGCGGTTAACTTTGATAACGTGCTTAGTATAGACGAAGATGTCAATTTAACCATCTATGGTCGTTGCGTTTTATTTGAACGCGATACCTACTTTTCTTATTCGCAATTTCATGAAAAGGCCGTTTCCGTATTCAATAATTCGGATCTTAACTTTTTAAATACTATTGACGTGGAACTTGATACTGCTGTATTTGTCGGAATAAGCGACCAATTTATTATTTCCTTCGGCGAGGACATTACATATGATAGCGAAGATATCTATTCGGTCGTTTCGAGACTGTTCGGTTATGATGATGTCGATAGGTTTTTATCTTATGCCGGGATTTTAGCTTCGGAGCTTGTAGAAAATAGCTTGAACGCAGGTACAAGCGTTATACACGATCGTATCAAATATAGCGGTGGAATTTATACCTCTAATCATATCTTTATTTTCCCGTATGCTATAAAAGCCCGTTCTCTTTCTTCATCGACGGTATTGTGTTATTTGATAATTGATACCGAAGGAAACGTCGTTTTATGGATCAGTGATTTGTATGCGGCGTTTACAACGGTGAATTATAATAATCTTTTATCCTTAACAGTCAAAGATACAGTTGACGTTTATGGGCGCTGTGTTCTGTTTGAAAAGGAGAATACAAAAAAAATATCGTATATTTCTTCTGGTAAAGAAGTCACCGTTACAGCGACACCCGATAATTCCACCGATAAAGTTTTTAACGGATGGTATAATAATAACAATGAACTTTTATCGAGAAACTTAAGTTATACTTTCACAATGTCCTCGAATAATAACGCGTTTTTTGCCAAATGGATCGACAATCCTTTGGAACTGTGTTATTCCATTGAATCGGAAGTATCGAACAATTTCAGAATAGAGGATTATGCGGATATCCGGATTGTTTACGACAGTCTGTCGTGTGGGTCGGATTTTTCAATCGTGGTTACGCCGGAACCGGGGTATTACTTTGGCGGATTATTTGCAGATTTGGGATATACTACCCCTTTGAACAATTACACCATTCCTCAATTACCCCAAAAAATCTATCTTCTCATTACCGTTACGCCTTTTGAGATTATTTCTAACATATCAGGCGCAGGACAAATCTCTTATTCTATCAGAAACATATCAAATGGGATTAGCACGATTAAATCATCCGGAATATGTTCTCAGTTTGGTAAAAATGCCACATTTAGCGAAGGTTTCACTTATACTGACGTATTATCAATTAAGGCAGAACCGTTTAATAACTCCGTATGGTTAGGGTGGTACGGCTTTGATAGTGATAGTCAGACATGGATACTTCTTGATACCTCATTCTCGCTTGATATTAAAAACGACTCTACCTTTACACAATATCGGGCCACTTGGAAGGATGTAAATTCTGTTATATATGCCAGGTCAAGCGAGTATAGCATCGGTAATGTCTCTTATTATGTAAAAAATACTACGAATGGACAACAACTTCTTCAATTAAAAGCAATCATAGGCGCGGGAGAATTTTTTGAAGGTTGGTATATTAAAAAGATTAATTTTGATCAAAATGATCCGACGTCGTATATCAGCGAAGAAAACGTTTGTTTGTCATATAGTAGAGAATTGTCAATCAATTTAGCAGACTTGTACGGGAAATACGATCTTTCTTCCATAACCGCTCGTTTCAGCGAGATCTCCACTGAAGAATCGCCGATTTACTTCTATAATACAGATTCCGGTTTAAAGTCCATGTACGTTAACGAGGATGGTGTATGTAAAGCCTCGTTTATCGGATATTATGTTACTTCACCAACAAACCCGTATTATGAATTAAACGTCGATTTAACAATGAAGCAGCTCGTTTACTCTGGCGGCAATGCAGTATTCAGTAATATTCCCGTTTATAGAAATATCACCTTAACGGATATATACTTCAATGGAATGGATATTGTTACTGAACTTAATTCGAGTGCGACGTTTACATTTGATGCGAATAGCCAAAGAGCAACTTATCTAATCAATTTATCTCTACTGGATCAATCTAAAACCTATCAATTAAAGGTCAACGCAATAACGGACGGAACGTCGTCAAACGTCAACTTCAGAAACGTAATTAATTCCGACGAAGAAAAGGGTACTATCTATATTGCCGATTACGGAAATAACGTTATTCTAAAACCTGTTGCTAAAATGGGATACGCATTTTTGAATTGGACGCAGCGTAATTATCAGGAATCCAATTCCAATCCGGATACTACGACAATTTACGACGCAGTCATTTATCAAAGTGCCAATACTTATTTGACGTTTACTGCGAACTGGGTTCGTATCAACGACCAGGATACGACCAGTATTTACGTTAGCCCCGACGTACCCAATGAGAGGGGATCGGCTTCATATGTAGGATCTTCGGATTCGAGAGGTAATCTTATTATTGATTTCTACGCACAAACAAATAACGGTTATATCTTCGAAGGTTGGTATGATGAAGACGTACTAGTAAGTGTCGATGAAAATTTCAGCATTACCTGTACATCTCTTGCAGAATATTTCTCCGGTAGAAAAGCGGTGACTTATACCGCTAAGTGGTCAGAAATTTCTGCTAAGATCATCCTTGACTCGGTCGCAGAATACTCCTTTACAGGGTATACTGTGGACAATATAACGTACTACAATATCATTCCGCTAGCCAATATCTACTTTGATTATTCTGTCTATGATTCTATTCATGAAACGGATGAATGGTATCATACCGGTTATTACAAAGGATATTATTTCCTCGGATGGTATACTGCTGAGGGGACGTTATTCAGCAAGCAATACCTTATTGAAAATATTTCGGAGAACGATTTACCAAATAATCTTTACGCTAAGTGGTTAAAAGTACCAAAAGAGTTATTTACCCAAGCGGAAATGGATAATTTAATCGGAGTAGATATTTCCGAATTGAATATCAACGTACTTGCAAAAGGGGATGGAGAAGTCGGATTCGTTATATACGAGGATTATGACGGATTGAAAATTAAATTTTCGGCTATACCCAGTAAAAACCGTATTTTCTACGGTTGGTATAATTCGGAAGTTAACGACGAGTATCTGATCGTTACCAGCCCGGAATACGTTGTTAGCTTGAGTAAATTTATTGAAGATTTTTCTAACAACGTTTCTTTTGACTATAATATTTATGCCAGCTTCGTATCGTTGGGAACTAATGCCAGTATCAGTCTATCTATGGAAAAAAAGAGTATACCATCCACGTTCTACACTACGAACGATGATATTGCACAATTATACTATACGGGTCATAAGTATAAAGATCATGATTTAGACAAAATTGATTATACTTTGTATAATGGCGTGCAGGATGGCTTTGCATTCCTTTATTGGGTGATAAGATACGAAGACACAACGCTTACTGTTTATGATCCTGTATATGTCTTAGAAGGAATGGGTGCAAATGTAGAAGTGTCTGTAACAGGATATTATACGAATTTATCCAATATCAATTTGGTGCGTAATACCTCGCCGATGTCCGGAAACATACAATTCTATGGATATCAATCTGTTACCCCGTCAGAAACGGATCCTTTCGTCTTAATAAAAACAAATTACGTCGATATAGCAGTCAAACCCAACAGTGGATATGTCTTTTCTAAATTGATTGCAAAAAATAATACGAGTAATGTAGAAATAATCATTCAACTGGGATGCGAAAGAGATCTTGATTCATCATTAAAATGCGCTTCGAATTATTACAAAGACGGACAATACCACTTTATATTTGAATTCGGTACCGATACTGAGACCTTTAATATTGGGTACACGTTTACCGTGTATTGGAACAGTATTTGGCAAACGCTTGATTGTTCTATTCAGACAGAGGAATACATCAACCATAAAAAACAATTTGTTTACGGATATTTACAGAAAACCATTTATTCACAGTCGGTAGAATCGTATGTACAACGTTATAGCTTCCTGTCTGATTTCGATGATGACTCTTATTCATTCATGGGTTGGAATAGGAGAGTAGAATACGAATTGAACGGAGATATTTATTCACAATTCGTATTATGTGAAAACAGTAGCGGAGATTTTTCCATTGAAAGACCAAGTGAGGATACGGAATTTTCCGCGGTTTGGTACAAAAATACCGTCACCATTATTACGGAAACAGAAGATCAATATCCCACGCCAAAAGGGTATACCGCTACAATTGAATTCGATATTAAGGATTACAGAAGCACTTCTGACTATTATATTTCCGAAATTGCTTTTGCCTATTTGGACGATTTAAACGATAAGACGATCGCCGGATTTATTAATGATGGATATGAATATACGGAAATCGATCTAAATAAGGGAGAGGGCGGCAAATATATAATTATGCTTTGGAAAAAATCCTTAGCATCCAACCCCAATGCTAAATTTATTACTGAAATCAGTTTATCTAAGTCAAGATCGCTGACTTATACGGCTAAGGTAATCGGAACAGACGAATTTGCAAACTTAAACTATGGTATCGACGGTGAACCGATCTACTGCTATTATTCTTATGAATCAGAATACGGTAAGCCTTTGTCAGAAATCGGTATTTTGTGTGGTAATGCCTTAAATAACGACTTTTTAGGATATTATCAATTTGTCGACTATGATAATAAAACAAGTCTAACTCCGTATTCCAATGAAGATTTATATTTAATATTCAGAAGAAATGAAACTGCCGTTACCATTTTGCAAGACCCAGTTATTCCGCAAGATACCACGATTACCTTAGGGATTACATATCCTTCGCGTTACACGGAAGAAGATGCTATCCCTGACGGATTGATCTTTGCCGGATGGTATGATAATAAAGAATACAGAGGGGAACCGTATGATTTCAGTAAAGAGATTTACTATGATATGACGTTATACGCCAGATGGTATACTTTGTCTGATTTCAATGCGCAGACTTCGGAAGTATTGTTGCGTGGAAAGAATAAAAACCTAACCAGAAACAGAGGAAATTATTATTTCACCGCGCTATCAGACAGCCAATACTCAATCGATTTTATTTTCGATAATCAGAATGCAAGCCAGAACTTTATCATTTATGATTTAATCGAACAAAAGGAAATTAAATCGGGACTTATTTCCGGTGTGACGTCATATATGGCAGAATTCAATGTAACAGCGGGACATTTATACAGACTTTCGGTCAATCCGATAGGTAGTTCCAATGAGAAAATGACATTGAGACTGGATTATGATTTGCCTGCGGACGGCGGAAAATATAATAATAAAATCCCGTATTTATCGGGATTGGAATTCATTGCGGAACCGGCTCCCGATCAGACTTTCTTAGGTTGGTTTGATCAAAACGATAAAGAACTGAGTTCTGTTGAAGTTTTCCCGGAAGATGCTAATGTGGAATCGAGTATATTTATTACGCACAATAAAAAATATACCCTTAAAAACTATGAGATCGATAATAACATCGTGATTTATGCTAAATTTGATAAGTATTCTCTTACTATCTATAATCCAATGCCGGAAGCATGCTCTTCTTATTCCTATTCTGGCGATCTCTCCGTCGGCACAAAGATCACCTTAAACGCAGTTGCAAACGCCGGATTTGAGTTTGTTCAATGGTTGTTATATGATCCCAGCACCGGAGATACCTATTCTATTGTCGATGATCCTCGGTTTAAGTGCAACATTATTATTGATGACGTCGAGTCTGTTCCCACGTCCAAGACGTTCCAATTCTATATGCTGCAAACTGATTTATACTTTGTTATGAGTTTCAGATTGAGCGATGATGACACCTTTGCCAGCAACTCTTATGAAAAATACGATATTGAATACGTAGAAGCATTTAACAACTCACCGCAAAACCGCGATATGATTTTCTACAGCACGTTAGAAAATGGTCTTAATACAGAAAGGTTTAATTTGGTTGATCCTATCCGTAAAATCGGTACCGGCAGTAACGTTGGTTACTACGTCTTTAATGGCTGGTACTATCATGATTCAAACGGAAACGAAGTTTCTTTATTAAATCCCTCTACCGAAAAATATGTCGTTGATCCTGCCATTGCCAAAAATTATAGCGTAAATGGAAAGATATATATTTATGCTAAATGGCAAGATCCAATACCGTATATTGATATTTATACCGATATTGATGGAACGGAATATATTTACTTAGGTGAATATCAACAGACTCTTATTTCCGAAGAAACCAATCCGGAAGAATATGCAGAGATCAATAAATTGGTTTCCAATAATGGTTATTATTATAACTATGCAGGAACGACTAAGTATTACTATAACAAATCGGATGATAACTATTATCGAGTAGAAAAAATCAGATGGAATGTAATCAGGAAAAACGATGAGAAAATTCTGATCCAAGCTCATTCGCTTTTTGATACAATGTATTTCAATATATCGAATAATTATAGCAACGATATCTATGCAAATAACTGGGAGTACAGTTCGATCAGATCCTATTTAAATAATGAACTTATTACTATGTTGTTTAATGCATATGAACGTAATCTCATTACTATGGAAAAAACATCGGTGAATAATGCAACCGGTCAAGGCAATCCGGCGCTTTCCGATACCGTTAAATATCCGTGGACACTGCAAAACAATACAAATGACTACTTATATTTCCTTTCTTTCGCCGAGGCAACCGATATCGTATTGCAATTCGATGCTGACCCATGGTCTGAATCGGAAATCAGAAAAGCGGAAGGAACGGACTATTATAAAATGAAAGTTGCATCACAAGAAGACGCGGAAGGGTACTACTGGTTGCGTTCCCCGTCAGACAGTGAAAGCAAAGTCTATCTCGTAGATAAAGACGGCCGTATTGTTACAGGCAATTCCGTTTCCTATTCCTATTATGGTTTTAGACCGGTAATGTCGATTTATTACGATATTATACAAGGAGTTATAAAATGAGTAAAATTGAAAAGTTTTGTTCTTTTATAACGGAAAGCAAAAAAATATGTGTTTTTACAGGGGCAGGCATAAGTTGCGCAAGCGGCATCCCAGACTTTCGTTCAGCCGATGGACTTTATAATCAATCATCGGGAACTTCGTACCGACCGGAAGAAATAATTTCCCATCATTTTTTTCTTAAATATACCAAAGAATTCTATTCTTTCTACCGTAGTAAAATGCTTTATCCGAATGCAAAACCCAATAAGGCACACTTGTTTTTTGCGCTCTTGCAAAAAGATAAAGATGTTACCGTCGTAACGCAAAATATTGACGGATTGCATCAGATGGCAGGAAGTAAAAGAGTACTTGAATTGCATGGGAGCGTACTGAGGAATTACTGCATGGATTGTAACCGCTTCTATTCTATAGATAAAGTAATACAGAATGAACCGATTCCTATTTGTCCGTCGTGCGGTGGGATAATTAAACCGGACGTTGTTCTTTACGAAGAACCTTTAGATGAAGAAGTTATCAATAATTCTATTGCTGCTATTTCGGAGGCGGATTGTTTAATAATTATCGGCACATCATTGACGGTTTATCCTGCGGCTTCCTTTGTTCGCTTCTATAGAGGGAGCAAACTTGTTTTAATAAATAAACAGGCCACACAATATGACTCAAGGGCCGATTTAGTTTTTAATGAGGATGTAATAGACGTCGTAATGGAATCGACTCAATTACTGAATAAAGGGGAAAAATGAAGACAAAAATCATACTGATTATCGCACTGGTAATATCTATTTTTTCTATTACTGTTTCATGTCAATCATCTGAAATCACTCAAAAAGAAGAAGAAAAAAAATTCGCCGTTGCAACAGATATTCACGTTTATGCCAATTCTTTATTGGACGATTCAACCATCGAATACTATCAATCTGTCGATAAAATGATCCACTTGTCTGAGCCTATATTTAATACTATGGCGGATGAAATAATAAATAACAAATATAAGTTTTTCTTACTTGCCGGCGATTTAACGGAAAACGGTGACGAAGCATCCCATCGAGCGGTCGCTAAAACGTTAAAAAGAATGGAAGAATCCGGAGTAGAAGTGTACGTTATCAACGGAAACCATGACGTAAGAAGTACGGAAGATAAAAGAAGAATAGCAGTAACTCAGTCGCAATTCAGCGAGATTTATGCCGATTTTGGTTATTCAGAGGCTGACTCCGTATTGCCCGGTACGTTATGCTATTCGCTTCCTATAATGAATAAATTCAGATTGATTGCCGTTGACAATATTCAATATTACGTAAATGACGATTCTACGTCTATGATCCCTGAATTAACCATTGAAAAGAAAGGTTGGATTTATGAAATGACGCAAAAAGCGAGAGAGGAGAATATGATACCGATCGTTTTAGCGCATAAACCTTTTATTAATCATTGGCCCAGGGCAAAAGCATACTTTTCTTCTGAAAGTACTGACTATAAAAATATTGCTTACGAACTGCCCCATAAAGGGACCTATATTTCTTTTGTCGGACATAGCCATTTTAACGATATCAGTGTTTTGAATGGAATGTATCAAGAGGATTATTATGAAATAATGACAGGATCAACTTGTTTTTATGAGACAAACTATCGCTCTATTATGTATTCAGATGAAAAGATAGATATTACTACAAATACCATCACGGAAATAAATACAGATTATATTTCCGCATACGTTTCCGATTCTATAGTAAACGCTGTTAAGACCGATTTTCCGGCATATGCTAAAGAACATTTTAAAAAGGGGATCAAATCGGTTGCGATAAAGTACCTAAATAAATTACTCAATAAATTCAGCTTTATCGGTTCTGGGGTGATAGATATTCTTAAAAACACGATTATAACCGAATTATTGGATATTCGTTTGTATAAAGCAAACTCTGCAGGCAAAGTCAGTTTAGAAGAAATCCTTAATCAATACGATATTGAATTGGCATCAACTGAATATGAAACCGTTTGGGATCTTGTGCCGCAACTACTTATTACACTTATTCACGGAAATGAAGATTTAGAAAACTCCGTAGAACTTGATATTATTACCTATACATTTTACGGTATGGCATATTTAATTGATAAGTATTCCGATATGTTTAATGCATTGGTTCCCAATTCTCAGTATTACATTGATCTTGATTTGGAACAATTATTTAAGGAAGGAATACTTGAATGTTATGACAGTAATTTAATGCCGACATTACTTACAATTATTAAAAATAACAGTAATTCAAAGATAACTAATTACGTCGTTGCCGCCTTGGCGACTGATTTTTCTTCCATTGAAATTGCTTCGGAGTTTATATCAGCGTTAACAAATGGTTTAGTTTCCGGAATAGATAAGTATTTTTATGATACAGAAATCGACGTTAGAGGTTTGGTCAGAGAAAAGATTTTAGGTGATCTGTTATCGGATCTAATAAAAGATACTGAACCGAATGATAGAGAATATAGCATAACATTTAAACAATATGAATAAAAAAAGACTGGTAATTCCTATTATTACTCTTGTCTTAACCGTCATAATTCTTGTCGGCATGATTGCCTCTACGATAATTTTATCACAAAAGAAAGAAACTAAATGGAATTATTATGTCGATGATGAAAAATTGCATTATTATGAAGACCCAAGCGAATACTCTTTTGCCTGTGTGACAGAATTCAGAGCCGCGCTAAAAGGGTATATTGGTAATACTGCGCTTCAGTTTTTGGATTTAAATTCAAAAGTCGATAAACTATGCGATAGAATAATACTGTCTATGGAGCAAGCTCGTATACCTGCAACTAAGCTTGCTACGATCGCAAAAGTCATGAATGAAAACCGGTTGCCGATGTTATTTACCAGAATCGATACTCCTTTTAATACTATAGAAGAATTCTCGGAATGGTCGGATAATTTAGTCCTTTCCGTTACTGACGAAAACACGTTTTCTATATTGTCATCGTTTATTAATTCATTTTTGGAAATATCAACTCTGACAGAAGAGGAGTTTTCATTAATTCTCTATTACTATTTATACGATTATGGATCGGATACGTATAGAATAACCTTAGAATTGTTTGGAAAAGACCTCTTTGTATCTTTTCTTTCCGATACATTTTTTGCTATCAGAACGATCTATCGCACCAATGATACGAAGGGTATATCGCTTAGTATGAATGCCCTAAGAGCATCCCTTTACCAAATGGGTAAATTTTATATTGATCTATCCGCAGTAGGAAACACAGAGAGATTACTTGGCTTCCCAGAAGACTTCCCAACGGATAATTATCCTGGACTTGCGGAAATAATTGACGAGTATTATGGCGATATAAAAGGATCTTTATCGAATATTTTACTATTTATCGGTCATTTATTTACTACTTTTACTGCAGAAGAATTATCTGCGTATAGAGAGTACCAACAATATAAATCAGAAAATTACAGAGAAATAGCGATTTTGACGGAATTAAAAGAAAGTGAGCTTATTTCTGAAAGGGAATTAGTTAGATTAACGCAGTTAACGGATAAGCAATACAGGTATAAAATAATAGCCGCTCAGAAGATGACAAAAGCTCTTTTACGCGGTTTTGCACTTTACTCCGATAGGGAGTATTCCGAAGTTATTACTTCATTAAAAGATAAAATTATTACCATGCGTACCTTAATGTTTTATTTATCTGAAAATATTTCGTATGAAAATAATTTTGAAACAATGGAATTAATAGAAAACGACTCATTGGAATTTTCTGAGGCGTTGGCTTATTTTGTAATGACGGATTATTCTTACGATGAAATTTTGAATATGGACGATATATCTGCTTTATCCGTTTACGCAGATAAATTTGAGAGCGGAGAAGAATTATTAGAGTTATATTTTAGTTCGATTTTAAACGTATGGATTACCTATAAAGTAAACGACTGGGGATTATTGAGTAATGAGTGAATTAATTTTACAGGCAGAAAAGATTTCTAAAATATACGATAATGCGTCCGAACTGGTTTTACGCGACATATCTATGTCGGTATATGAGAGTGATTTTATAAGTATTTTGGGAGCATCCGGTAGCGGAAAATCAACCCTTTTAAGTATACTCGGCGGAATGGAGACGGCTACTTCGGGCAACGTATATTTTGAAAATATGAATATCAGCACCATGAAGGAAAAAGAATTGGCAAAGCTAAGAAGAACCAAAATCGGGTTCGTATTCCAGTTCTTTAACCTCGCACCGTATTTGACCGTCAAAGAAAATATCCTTTTACCGTTGATGCTGGACGGGAAACAAACAAAAAAATATGAGGATAAATTCAATGAACTAACCGAGTATTTATCCATATCAGATCTTATTGATAAATTGCCGAGATTCCTTTCCGGCGGAGAACAACAGCGCGTTGCCATAGCCAGAGGGTTGATTTATCAGCCTAAAATTATTTTTCTTGACGAACCGACAGGGAATTTGGATAGTAAATCAGCCGATGAAATTATGGTTTTGTTAAAGAATATCAATAGCGATATGCATACCACTATATTGCAAGTAACGCACAATGAAACGAACGCCGCGTTCGGGAACCGTATTATTCGTATTAAGGACGGACAATTGACCGAGGATACTTGCGAATGAAGATAATCTTTTTTCACACTCTCAGGAGCATAAAAGATAATTTAGGGCAGCTTTTTGTGATCGTCTTTACGGTCACAGTTCTAACTGCGCTCTTTTTTGCTACTTTGACGTTAAAAGATGTATTTTATAATCTTCAGTTATCAATGGCAAATAGATTGCCTGGCGAAGCACAAATATCTATCTCCGGCGAGGTTTTATCCGAATATGAATTGAAAGAAGCACTCAAAACGATTGATGGTGTAGAGTACGTAGACGAATATTTGGAGATGACAGCTTTATTAAAATCGACAAACGATAATAATGAAGTTGATGAAAAAGTTATTATAGTAGAAGCAACCGATCTTGAAACTTTACTTGAACGACATTCCGATCAATTATATTACTATGACGGCATAACGGAAGACAGTCATTATTCTCATAACGGAATATGGATGACAAAAGATTTTGCCGATGATAATAATATAAAAGTAGGTGACGAGGTCGAGATTTTTATTGCGTTATATAATGAATATCAAAAATTCACAGTAACCTATCTCTTTGAATCGGAAGGAATTTTTGCGAATACGACGCTTAATAACGTTTTGACTGATTTTTCTTCATTCGGGAATAGGGGATTGCTTACCAATGCCTACGTTAAAATCAGTTCCGACACTGACGTTGACATATCAATTGAACAATTGAATAATTTTTTTGCAGGAAAGGACGTCACTGTCGAACAGGCGATTGATTACAACCATATTAACGAAGTTGTATCGGGTAATGAAAAACTGATTACCGTGGTAATGTTCTTCGTCCTCGCGCTCGTTTTATTTATTTTATTTAGCTCTTATTTGGTCATTTTTCAAAAAAGAACGAATGAACTTAGCATTTTCAAAGCCGCAGGCGCAACGGCAATGCAGTGTATACTTCTACTTAGTTTTGAAGGAATATTATATGTATTAACCGGAGCATTTATAGGGACCATACTGGGTAGATTTGCTATGCAGATCGTTGAAATAACCGTAATTCCCAATTTCACCGGAGCTATAAGATATCACGTCTATCATTATGTTTTATCAATGGCTTTAGGCATAACGGTATCACTGATTTGCTCCTTCTTCCCGGCGCTGTTATTGGTAAAAAAATCAGTTAAGGACACGCAGGATAAACCCTTATTATTCAATAAAAAAACAATAGTAATTTTAGTAGTTTTATTTGTATTATTAGGCGGTTGTATTGCCTGTATGATAATACTACAGAATCTGCTTATAGTATTTTGTCTTATTCTTATTATATTAATTTCTCTCTTAATCTATTTCGGTTCGCCATATTTGGTTATGGGAATTTCAAAGTTGTTTTCACCCGGAAAAGGCATTGTTAAACTGTCTTCTTGTACTGTAAAAAGAAACAGAACGGCATCAAGGTTGTCCGCTATTGTCGGAGCTGTCATTTCATTTTCTTTTATTGCTATTTCCATAGTAACAATTGTTATAGATGCTATAGAGCCTTATTATACTCATTTCAGAGGGGATTTTGTTGTACAATCGCTTTCTTCGTCGGACATGGAAGAAGTTAATGAACTCATAATCAACACATATGGCGTTGACAGAACGGTATATCTATCGTCCAATGACTATAAAATGATAGCTGATGGAAAAGAAATCGAATATACCGTATATGCAATCAATAACGTTGAGGATATTGATAACGTAACAACCGACATAACAAATAAACAAAAAGAAAAGTTTTTTTCCGAAGACAATTCTATAATCATAAGTTACGATCTTGCCAACCGTTTAAATAAGAAAATAGGCGATAAAATGCTTATTAACCTAGAAAACGACGATTATCAGACATATACAATAGTCGGGATTGATCAAACAGTCACTAAAAACGATAGAGTATGTTTTATTGTTAACGATGGTAAAATTAAATATCAAAATACAATGATTTTGGTCGTCAGCAAAAAGAATATTTCTAATATGGATTTATATAAAGAATTATCCTTTAAACTGCAAAAAAAATCCTGTTATATAATGTTTTATAAAGATTGGACACAGTCAACGAACGTAGGTATATCCGGTATTGAATTGCTATTAAGATTGTTACAAGTTTTAATAGGAGGAGTTGCGTTTATCGGTGTTATCAATATGACTATTTCTACGCAATTGGAGCGTAAAAGAGAACTGAATATTTACTTATCCAATGGATTGGACAAAAGGAATTATCTTCTTTTATCCTTGTTAGAAGGATTAGTTTTCTCCATTTCCGGCGGAATAATCGGCTTACTATTCAACGTCATTATAAATTTACTCATGCCGGATTTTGCCAAACTCATCGACAGATATTTAAACGTCAATTATTTCCCGATATCTATTCTAATTGTCGTAGCCGTGGTTATGGGTATATATACCATAACCTATTTAATTATAGCTTTTCAAAACAGAAAAAAAGTCGGAATCGAAAGAAATATAATATAAAGAAAGGAAATTTGCTTGCAAAAATAAAATTCTTATGATATAGTATTGACAATTTATGTGGCTCCATGGTCAAGCGGTTAAGACTCCGCCCTCTCACGGCGGCTTCAGGAGTTCGAATCTCCTTGGAGTCACCACATAAATAAAGGCGATCATATGTCCGATCGCCTTTTTCTTTGCTCTCTTTTATTTTTGTTTGACAAAAATCACATACACATGATAAGATAAAGAAAAAAATTTTTCGAGGCATATTGTGGCTATAAATTATGATTTTTCTTCCATAGAAAAGAAATGGCAAAATTATTGGTATTCAAGAAATATATTCCACGCAGAAACTGATTTTTCAAAGAAAAAATTCTACGGATTGATCGAATTTCCGTATCCCAGCGGCGCAGGAATGCACGTAGGACATATCAGAGCATATTCCGGGATTGAAGTTATAGCTCGTAAAAAGAGAATGGAAGGGTACAACGTCCTATTCCCCATCGGATACGATGCCTTTGGTTTGCCTACGGAAAATTACGCGATGAAAATGAAACAGCATCCGCGTATTATTACCGACATAAATATTAAGAAATTTGAAGAGCAACTTCGTTCGGTTGGTTTCAGTTTCGACTACGATAGAACGATCGACACGACTGATCCAAAGTATTATCACTGGACACAATGGATTTTTACCCAGTTATTTAAGCATGGTTTGGCGTACAAATCGAAGACTATGGTCAATTTCTGCCCTTCTTGTAAAGTCGTTCTTGCTAACGAAGAAAGTCAGAACGGGATTTGTGACCGTTGTGGAAGTGAAGTTGTGCAAAAAGAAAAAGACGTCTGGTTTTTACGTATCAGAAACTATGCTGATAAGCTCCTTAGCGGCTTAAAAGACGTCAACTTCTTAGATAGAATTAAAACGGAACAAGAAAACTGGATAGGAAAAAGCCAAGGCGCAGAAGTGACTTTTGAGGTTTCATCTGCAAATAAAAAGTATGGATTAAAAGTATATACAACCCGTCCGGATACCATCTTTGGCGTTACGTTCTTGGTCGTAAGTCCCGAGCATCCGATGTTAAAGGTTTTTTCTGCCGATATCACCAATTTACCTGAAGTGGAAGAGTACCAAAAACAGGCTCTCCTAAAAAAAGAGTTTGAAAGGGTACAATTAAATAAAGATAAAACCGGAATTATCGTTAACGGCATCTACGCAACCAATCCGCTCACCGGCGACAAAATCCCCGTTTTCACGGCCGATTACGTTATGATGGATTATGGAACTGGCGCCATTATGGCTGTTCCTGCTCATGATACGAGAGACTTCGACTTTGCAAAAAAATTCGGTCTGCCGATTATCGAAGTTATAAAGGGCGATACCGATATTAACGTTGAACCGTACATTGCTAAAGACGGCGGCGAAATGGTCAATAGCGGATTTTTGAACGGTCTAAGCGTAAAAGAAGCCATACCTGCCATGATTAAATATATGGAAGAGAAGGGCATTGGCATCCCCAAGACGGATTATAAAATGAAAGACTGGGCATTTAACCGTCAAAGATACTGGGGGGAGCCGATACCGATTGTCAATTGCCCGTGCTGTGGTCAAGTACCTGTTCCGGATGATCAGTTGCCTTTACTGCTTCCTGCTCTAGAAGATTTCGAGCCGACGGACGATGCGACTAGCCCGCTTAGTAAATTGACCGATTGGGTCAATACGACTTGTCCTAAGTGCGGTAAGCCTGCTACAAGAGAAACCGATACTATGCCGCAATGGGCCGGAAGTAGCTGGTATTTCTTGCGTTACATGAGCCCAAATTATGATAAGGGTGTTGTTGATCCCAATGATTACAAATATTGGAACCAAGTTGATTGGTATAACGGTGGTATGGAACACGTTACCAGACACTTAATTTATAGCCGTTTCTGGAATCAATTTTTGTACGATATCGGCGTAGTAAGCTGCAAAGAACCCTATCTTCGTCGTACTGCTCAAGGCTTAATTTTAGGCGAAGACGGCGAAAAAATGAGTAAATCGCGCGGTAACGTTATCAATCCCGATACCGTTATTAAGAATATGGGCGCGGATACCTTGCGAACCTTTATTTTGTTCATCGGTGACTACGAAAAGCCTGCACCGTGGTCTACGCAAGGCGCGAACGGTTGTTCAAGATTTTTAAACCGTGTTTGGCGTTTGATGGATATGGTTAAAGAGGGAAATCCGACCGATTTCAACATGGCTGTCGTCATTAAGAAGGTTAGCGAGGACTATGAAGCTGCTAAATTTAATACTGCTATTGCGCAATTAATGAGCGCAGTTAACGTATTCTATGGGCGCGGATACGTTACTCCTGAAGAGTTGTCCATCCTTCTTAGACTCCTTTATCCGGTTGCTCCTCATATTACTTCGGAAATATTTGAAATCGTCTATAATGGCAAAAAAATAAACGAAGAAAAATGGCCGGAATTTGATGAAAAAGACTTGATTGCAAGTGCAGTCGAAATTCCTGTGCAAATTAACGGCAAATTGAAAGGAAGAATCACTGTTCCGGCAGATTCTACGCAAGAACAGGCTATGGATATATTAATCAAATCATCGCCGGAAGTCCTTGAAGGTAAAAATCCCTTTAAGATTATTTACGTAAAGGGGCGTATTTTGAATATTGTCGTAAAATAAAAAATAATAAAAATTATCAAAAAATCGAAAAAAATGCATTCAAACGATTGCATTTTTTTTTAGAAAAGGATAGAATATTTTCGAACTTAAAATAACCATTATAGGAGGATATAAAATAATGGCAAAAGTAAAAATTGGTATTAACGGTTTCGGAAGAATCGGTCGTCTCGTTTTCCGCGCTTGCTGCGAGAGAAAGGATGTCCAGGTCGTAGGTATCAACGATCCTTTTATCGACGTTGAATACATGGCTTACATGCTCAAATACGACAGCGTACATGGACCTTTCACCGGAACAATCGAAATCGCCGACGGGAAACTCATTGTTAACGGTAATGCAATCACCGTTTTCGCTGAGAAAGATCCCAAAAACATCAGCTGGAAATCCTGCGGTGCTAAATACATTGCAGAAGCTACCGGTGTATTCACGACTGAGGACGCTGCTAAAGATCACATCAAATACGGCGGTGCTAAAAAGGTCGTCATCACTGCTCCCAGTAAAGATGCTCCGATGTTTGTTTGCGGCGTAAACCTCGACAAATATGACAAAAAGATGAAAGTTGTTTCCAATGCTTCCTGCACCACGAACTGCTTGGCTCCTTTGGCTAAAGTCATCCACGAGAAATTCGGTATCATCGAAGGTTTAATGACCACCGTTCATGCCACCACTGCTACCCAAAAGACCGTTGATGGTCCGTCCAAGAAAGACTGGAGAGGTGGTAGAGCTGCTGCCGGAAATATCATTCCTTCTTCCACCGGTGCCGCTAAAGCTGTTGGCAAAGTTATCCCCGAATTGAACGGAAAACTCACCGGTATGTCCATGCGTATCCCCACCCTCGACGTCAGCGTCGTCGACCTTACCGTCAGATTGGAAAAAACCGCTACCTATGATGAAGTTAAGGCTGCTATTAAAGAAGCCAGCGAAGGTGAACTCAAAGGTATCCTCGGTTATACCGAAGATGCTGTTGTCAGCACCGATTTCATCAACGAGAAGAGAACGAGCGTATTCGATGCCAGCGCAGGAATCGCTCTCAACGGCAACTTCATGAAGTTGATCTCTTGGTACGACAACGAATGGGGTTACAGCAACAAAGTCGTTGACCTCATCGTCTACATGAGCAACGCTGATAAAGAATAATTTTTTATCAAAGATAAAAGGGAGCGTTACATTTAATGTGACGCTCTTTTTTTATCGAATAAATAGCAACATGAATGGAAAATGCTTGCTAAAAAAACCATTTTTAGTATATAATAAATAAAAATGGAGGATATAAAAATGATCACGAAAGATATGTTATTGATAGACGTATTCCAAATGGATAACGTTAATCTGGAAGCTATGGCAAACACTCTCGCCGATATGGGAATGCACTGCTTAGGTTGCGCGCTCAGTCATGGTGAAACGGTAGAAGAGGCGGCTATGGTCCACGGGATTGACCCAGATGTCATGTGCGACGCTTTAAATGAGGCGGCAAAAGCATAAATTAAGCAAATTATTCAATAAAATACTTGCTAAAAAATCATTTATTTGATAATATATTATAGACTTGCGGCAGTCCTATGCAGGCGTGTGTTTGTTTTGCTCGATAACGAGCGCTTTATTTTGTTTGTTATAACACACTAAATTCAACCCTGTATGAATGTCGTTGATTATATTGGAGGTAAGTCATGGCAAATTTAATCGATTTAATTGAAAAAGAAGGGATGAGAACCGATCTTCCTGATTTTCGCGTAGGCGACAGCGTAAAAGTATACGTTAAAGTCGTCGAAGGTAACAAGGAAAGATTGCAAGCGTTCGATGGCATCGTTATCGCACGCAGAAACGGTTCTATCAGAGAAACGTTTACCGTCAGAAAAATTTCTTACGGCGTAGGCGTTGAGAGAACGTTCCCGTTGCATTCACCCAAAATCGATCACATCGAGATCATCCGTAAAGGTAAGGTCAGACGTGCAAAATTGTACTATTTGAGAGGTCGTACCGGTAAGGCAGCCAAAGTTAAACAAGTTAATGTTTATTAATTTGACTTTTATTCAATAACTGATACGTATGCCTAAAAACAAAAATTAACTTTTTCGTGTTTTTAGGCATTCTTTCGTTAAGACAGAAACCTGATTTTGAGGTAAAAAAATGAAAAAGAAAATTTTATCCGTTAGTTTACTTTGTATAACCGTTGTGCTGGTTCTTTGCATGTTTACTGGATGTACAAAATTAAACGAAAACATGATTCCCACTGATGGTAACGGCGCTTTTCTTGTTACAAACATTGACGAACTGGGGAATGATTTTATTTTAGGGACTTCTTCCAGCGTATCGGACACTGATGACGTTTTCAGTTTCGATCTTTCCGATAAAAAGGACGTCTCCGATTACGTACTTAAGGTTGAAACCAATACGGCAGGATATGCTTATATAGCAAAAAGGGTTAAATTAACCGGAGGATGTTATTACAGAATTGACTATACCGCATATTTGTCCAGTATAAGCGAATTTACTTCCGGCGTGCCGGCAAAGGGCATCTACGTTGCTATCATGGAAGATGAAGATCTTGATTTCGAAAAGAAACAGACGTTAAATGATTCCGATATCTCCGAGCCTGTTTCATCCAGTCTGACTTTCCGTGCAAAAAAGACCGATTATGCGACCATTGCTATTTGCTTTGGATCTGAAGAAAACCCGGCAAAGATCACCGCAGAATTAAATGCATTCAGCGTAAAGAGAGTAACTAAATCCGAGGCGGAAGAATTCTTTGTAGGTGATTATCTTTCCGACTACTACGGAAGGGTGGATAACTTCAACATTTTCTACATTGTAATGGGTTCCGTTGCTATTTTGGCGCTTTGTATCGCCGGATATGTTATGCTCCGTCGTCATTATGCACTCTCAGGAATGGATTCTGAACTAAACGAAGTAAGGTATAAAAATTCCTTCCTTCTCAATTTGAACGAAAACAATAAGCTGAATATCATTTTATTTGCCGGGATAGGATTATTTATTCACTTACTGGTAAACATCCTCAGCACGGCAATTGCTTCACAATTTAACGTTACAAAGACTTTTATTGGTTATAATATTCAAGGATTGGCAACGCAGGCACTGTTTATTGCTCAACATGGTCCGCAATATCTGCTTCAATCTTATGCAGGTGACTTTGCTACGGACGGCGGATATACGGTTATGAGCGTTTCTTCTTCGCCTTTGCAACTTTATCTACTTGGTTTTGCCGGACTACTCGGACGTATTTTCGAGAAGTCCAATCCGTACCTTGCCACAATGTTCTTTATTCGATTCTTTGAGTCAATCGCTAATATTGGAACAGCTTATATACTGTACATTCTTATTAAAAAGCATTCCGGTCAGATTGGCGGTTTGATTATGGCGACGATGTATTTATGTTTGCCCGTTGTTTTCGCTTCATCCGCACTCTGGGGGTATATGGAAAGCGTTACCGCATTCTTAATCATTCTTACCGTGTACTTTATGCTCGAGAATAATTACATTGGCATGGCAGTAACTTATTTCGTTGCGTTCTTGTTCGCCCAATCGGCTTTGTTCCTTGCCCCGTTCGTTCTTTTCTACACCATTCTTATCTGCATCAAAGACGTTTCGGAAGGGGAATACAAGAATCTTATTGCCGCTTGTTCTATTCTGGTCTTAAGTTTCTTTGTCTACTACGCATTGAGCGCGCCTTTCGCCATTAACTATATTCAGGGTGGTAAGCCGTTCTATTGGTTCTCTTATGCCTGGGATGAACTCTATACCGGAGCTCTGTACACCATAAATGCGTTCAACTTCCAAGCTATTCTCGGCAATAACTTAGTACAAGTTTCTACAGCGTCCCTTGTTGTTACGATAATCTTTATCGTATTCATGTTGGCACTTGCCGGAATTGCTTACTTCAAGTTTAAGAACAGAATGAACCTCGTGCTTTTAGCAACGGCGTTTATTAATATGTTGTTCGTCTTTGGTAACCAAATGCAACCCATCTCTATCTTCATCTCGCTTTCACTTATGTTACTGTATGCGATCATGAATAAAGAAAAGAGAATCTATTTTGCATTCGTTGCATTTGCTATTCTGAGCTTTATTAACATTTCTTACTACGAAACGATGTTGAGTTTCAGTGCAAATCTTGCTCCGCAAATAATGGGTAATCCTGCTGTGATGTATGTTTTTGCCGCATTTGAAATGTTGTTCGCGCTCTACTATGTATATATTGTTTACGATATCGTAGTATCGAGAAAAGTTCGTAGAATTGCTCCGCTTTCCATGACATTTATCGCATCGATTAAGAACTTCTTCCTGCGTATCGTCAAAAAGTACTATAAGTTCAGAATTGAACATTCTCGTTCTTAATTTACAACATTGTATAAAAGAATCCTCACCGACTTTCGGTGAGGATTTTTTTATTATAATGACTCCATTATACTAAAATAAAACTGCGTTTTATGTTCTGTGTTTTATTTATTAAAGAAAGTACGCCTTGCGCTCTGAAATCCAGTTTAAGCATAGCTTTGATATCTTTATCGACCTTGTTGCCGTCTGAATAGCGTAATAGAACGTTAGGGCTTATTTTCTTTGCTTCGCTCAAGATATCTTTTCTGGCTTTACTTAATGCCAGAACGTACAAATAGGGCGCAGTATCAAGAGCATTCTGATAAACGACTTTTGTGATGTCAAAAAGCGTATATAAACAGATTCTTTTGATCCTCGCCATCGTATATCTTTTTGTTTTGACTTCGTTAATAAAGTCATCAAAACGAACGGCGTTCATAGCGGCTAATTTAAGACGATTATGCAGGCCTTCCGATACGTCATAATATTTTTCCAGCTCATAACCGCTTATTTCTTTCATTTTATAGAGACAAAGATCCTCTAAAACGCTATAATCGGTTTGAGAATTCTTTAACATTTCAAAGCATAAGGGATGAACGGCTTTGGCAACTTCATCGTATTTTTCAAATCTGAGAGCTTCTCTGACGGCAGTTGCGGTAGGATATTCTGTATCCATATTCAAATCGGAATCGTTATCGTCGCGTTTAATGGTGTGAATTTTAATGTCTAACCCCAGTTTGTTGATAGCGTTAATATATGCTACTGCAAGTACGTTATTGGGAGTATCCAGTATATTTGATAAATCGCTGAATTCCGGATACTTTTCAATATAATCTTTTAACGCCAGCGCCTTTGATTTCGGATAAGAATAACCATCGGATTGATACATATTAAGCATTTCTTTGAATTCATCCGGTTCATTGGCAAAGAAATCTGCTGCCTTATATAATAAATCGACGTCACCGCATTCGCTGCCGAAGCTGATATACTCTAATCCGGGCAGAATGGAAATTGTCTTGATTGCCCCGTACGCAAAATTATCGGCAGGGGAGATGGCATATACAAGCGGAAGTTCGACAACCATGTCCGCGCCAAAACTGACGGCGAGCAGAGCTCTGTCGTATTTGTCAAGAATAGCGGCTTCTCCGCGCTGAACAAACGATCCGCTCATTACGCAAACGACCGTATCACAACCGGTTTCTCGTCTGGCGGCAAGAAGATGTTTGATATGACCGTTGGTTAATGGATTGTATTCGCAGATTATTGCAACCGTTTTCATTTTTTACCTCAATTTTTCCTTTTAGTCGCTTGATTTTCCACGTTGAATTGCCTATAATAATTCTTGATATAAAAATTATAATATATATCGGAATAAAAAGAAAGCATTTTGCGGAGGTTAAAGTGTCAAAATTAATGGATCAAATTAAACAAAAAGCCAAATTGCTCAATAAAACGATTGTTTTGGCAGAGGGCGAGGAGCCGCGTACCATTGATGCGGCTATGAAAATTGTCGAAGGCGGAATTGCTAAAATCATACTCGTCGGTGACGAAAAAAAGATCAAAGAGATCAGACCGGAAGCTGATTTATCTAAAGTAACCGTTATCAATCCCGAAACCTACGATATTGCAGACTTTGCCGATACTCTTTATCAGAGCAAATTAAACAGTAAAAAACCTTTGACCATGGAACAAGCTACCGCTCAAGTACGTGGCAACCTTTATTTTGGCGCTATGCTCGTTAAAAAAGGAATCGCCGACGGAATGGTCGCCGGTGCCATTAACTCGACAGGGAACGTTCTGAGGGCCGGTTTGAACGTTATTAAGACCGCTCCCGGTATTAAAACTGTCTCCGGTGTATTTATTATGTGCTTTGACGGCACTCCCTTTACCGATAACGAAGCAATGGTCTTCGGTGATTGCGCCGTCAATATTCAACCGACCAGCGAACAACTGGCTGACATCACGATTAGTTCGGCTAAAACCGCAACGTCTCTCGTCGGCATAAAAGAACCGCGCGTTGCTATGCTTTCTTTCTCAACGAAAGGTAGCGCTGCTCATGCTGACGTAGACAAAGTGACCGCCGCATTGGCTATGGTTAAGGAAAAAGCTCCTGAACTTATGGTGGATGGAGAATTACAGGTCGATGCAGCTTTGGTACCCGCCGTTGCATCCTTAAAAGCACCCGGTAGCTCTGTTGCCGGCAAAGCTAACGTATTTATTTTCCCCGATTTGGACGCAGGAAATATCGGTTATAAAATTTGTCAACGTTTTTCGGGCGCAGAGGCGATCGGACCGATCACGCAAGGATTTGCAAAACCGATCAACGACCTTTCACGCGGATGCGTTGCCGATGACATCGTAGGCGTTGTTGCCATTACCGCATTGCAAAGTGCGGCTTGCTGATTGGGAGGGGATAATGAAAGTACTAGTTATTAACGCAGGAAGCAGTTCACTTAAATATCAGATTATCGAAATGGATACCGAAACGATGCTTTGTAAAGGTGTCGTAGAAAAAATCGGACAGGACAATGCCAATCTGGTTCACAAACCCGAGGGCAAAGAGAAGTATGAAAAAACAGAGCCTATCTTAAACCATACCGTCGCATTGCAAAAAGTACTCGATATTCTTTGTGATGAAAAATACGGCGTAATTAAAGACGTATCCGAAATTAAAGCCGTTGGACACAGAATTCTCCATTCCGGAGAGGACTTTACGGAGAGCGTATTAATTGACGATAACGTCCTCGCTATTTGTAAAAAGAACGCTGTACTGGGACCTCTTCATATGCCGGCAAATATTGCTTGCATAGAATCTTGTCAGAAGGTTATGCCCGGCGTACCGATGACCGCTGTCTTTGATACCAGCTTCCATCTGACCATGCCGAAATACGCCTATATGTACGGCATTCCTTATGAGGATTATGAGCAATTCAAGATCAGAAAATACGGTTTCCACGGCACAAGCCACAAATATGTCAGCCAAACCGTACGTGAATTACTTGGCGAGGAAAATACACGCAAGATGATTACCTGTCACCTTGGCAACGGTAGTAGCTTAGCCGCCATTCTCGATGGAAAGGTAATTGATACTTCCATGGGACTTACTCCCTTAGAGGGTTTGGTTATGGGCACCCGTAGCGGTGATCTCGATCCTGCCGTAGTGGAATTCATGGCAAAATGCAGAAAAATCTCCGTTGAAGAAGTATTGACCATTCTCAACAAAAAAAGCGGTTTTTTGGGCATTGCAGGAAAGAGCGATTGCAGAGAACTCGGCGAGATGATCGACAATGGTGACGAGAAAGCTAAACTAGCGCTTGATATGTTCGCTTATCGTACAAAAAAATATATCGGTAGCTATGTCGCCGCACTAAACGGTGTTGACGTCATCGTCTTTACCGGCGGAATCGGTGAGAACAGCGACTACGTCAGAAATCTCATCTTGAAAGATCTTCAGTGCTTTGGAGTTGATTTTGATGAAGAGGCGAATAAAAAGACAATCAGAGGGGTAAAAGGATTGATCTCCAAACCTTCTTCTAAAGTCAAAATCATCGTTCAACCGACAAATGAAGAACTGGTTATCGCAAGAGACGCCGTAAAATGCGCTAAATTAAAGTAATAATAAAAAATATATCGAAAATTCGTTGACAATATCGGAAATTTTCTTTATAATTCAACAAGTAAAATAAAAGTGTAGGGAGGTGCTACAATGGCTGTACCGAAGTGTAAAGTTTCCAAACAAAGAAGTAACACTCGTTTTGCTAACTGGAAGTTAAGTGAAATGAACCTTATTGAATGTAAACAATGTCGTTCCTTGATCGAACCCCATAAAGTATGCCCCAATTGCGGATACTACAAAGGGCAACCGATCGTAATCAAAAAAGAGGAAAAATAATCATTTAATAATCAAAAATGGGGAGTAGAGGACAATGTCCTCTATTTCTTGTATAATAAGGAGTTTTTAGTATGGAAATCGTTGTTGACGCATTTGGCGGAGATTACTCACCGCAAGAAACGGTCAAGGGTGCTTTGCGCGCATTGGATATCAAAAAAGATTTTACAGTAGTCCTTACCGGCGATAAAAGTGTTTTATCCGAAATGGTAGGAGACAATGCACGAGTAAAAATAATCGATGCGCCCGATGTGATTACCAACGATGACGTACCGACTGACGCAGTCAGAAATAAACCCAATTCTTCTCTTATTGCCGCAATAGATTATTTAAATGCAAACGAGGACGCGAAAGGACTTGTTTCTACCGGCAGTACGGGAGCAGTATTGACTGCATCCGTTTTATTGACAAGAAGAATAAAAGGAATAAATCGACCTGCGTTAGCACCCGTTTTGCCAACCGTAAAAGGGGATAAAAAAGTTATTTTGATTGACTGCGGAGCTAATGTTGAACCCAAAGCTCTTAATTTATTTCAATTTGCGCAGATGGGTGCCGCATATGCTAAGACCATGGGTATACATTATCCCAGAATAGGATTACTTAGTAATGGCACCGAGGATAAAAAGGGGAATACGTTGAATAAAGAAGCCTTTTCTTTATTAAAAGAGAGTAAGTTGAATTTTGCCGGTAATATTGAAGCAAGAGAAATTCTCTCAGGTGAGTACGATGTCATTGTATCCGACGGGTTTTCGGGTAATATAGCGTTAAAATCCTGCGAAGGTACGGCAGTTTCAATGTTTTCCCTTATTAAAGATGGAATCATGCAGGGCGGAATACGCGCAAAACTGGGATTTCTACTATTAAAACCGGTCTTTAAAAAGATAAAGAAAACGATGGATTATAACGACAATGGCGGCGCCGTTTTACTTGGACTGAATAAAATCATTGTCAAAGGTCACGGCGCATCCAAAGAAAAAGCAGTTTGCAATACCGTTTTACAGACCATTGATTTAGTAAACAGCAACGTTATTGAATCCATTACGGAGTGCATGAATAATGGCTGATCTATCCGAAGTAGAAAAGATTCTTGGCTACACTTTTAATAATAAATCTTTGCTTAGAACTGCGTTAACTCATTCCTCTTACGCAAAAGAAAAATCAACGGAAGATTACGAAAGACTGGAGTTTCTCGGGGATTCCTTCTTGGATTATATAATTGCCCTTCTTTTATTTGAACATTTCCCCGAAAAAAAAGAAGGGGAGATGACTAAAATGCGTTCCGCTTTAGTTAAAGAAGATACCCTTTCACAACTGAATGATTCCCTTCACCTAAACAATTATTTACTTATTGTTGAAGGAAAGCAATCTCACCCCGTATCCGAATCAAAAGCTGTTAAATGCGACGTATTCGAGTCGGTTATAGGCGCGATTTTACTTGATTCTCAATTTGATATTCCTTTTTTAAAAAAGTATCTTGAAGATTTATTCCGACCCTTTTTGTACGTAGATAATACCGATTACAAATCTTTAATATTAGAATCCTTATCTAAGAAAGGCAGCAAGCATGCGTTTAGTTTTATTGGCGAAATCAATATAAACGATCCCTTTTATCACGTTCAATTATACGTGGACGATAAATTGGTTTCGGAAGGTGAGGGCAGAACAAAGAAAAAAGCCGAACAAGATGCTTGCCATAATTTTTATAAACTGGTTTTTCATCAATAATTTTTTGTTATTTTGGAATAATTCGCTTGACAACGGATACAATAGTGGTATAATTGATTTAGCAGTCAAGATAAATGAGTGCTAACAAACGGAAAAAAGATTGCCAGGAGGAAAAATGAGCCACGATAATTTATCCGCACGTAAACAGAAGATACTCAAAGCCGTCGTTGACGAATACATTATCAGTGCCACGCCGATATCTTCGGGTGAAATTCAGAAAAAACATTTTTCCGAGATAAGTAGTGCAACGATAAGAAACGAATTATCCGCCCTGGAAGAAATGGGCTATTTAATTCAGCCGCACGTTTCGGCAGGAAGAATTCCGTCGAAAAAAGCCTATTCTTTATACGTTGAGAAATTTGTAGAAAAATCGCCTCTTACCATAGAGGAGATAGAGTTTATTGAGCAATCTTTCCAATCCAAAATGGGTAGAGTAGAAGATATCGTACATCAGACCGCAAAAGTAATCAGCGATATGACCAATTATACTTCCGTCATAATTCTCAATAAAATCGAAAACGTTTTTTTGAAAGAAGTTAAACTGGTCGGGCTGGACGAAAATACCGTCTTAGTTGTTATCATCACTGACAGCGGCATTATTCGCGACAAGATTATCACGCTATCGACACCTGTTTCCGAAGGGTATATTCAGGATGCAAACGCGTTAATCAATAAAATATTCTCAGGAAAAACGATAGGAGAAATTCAACAACCGGATATTCTTGTTCAAGAAGAACTTAAAGAATTTGAAGAACTCTGCAAAACGGTTATTGAATTATTAAAAGCCTATTGTGTATCCGATGATAACGTCATCATGGAAGGCAGGAGCAAATTTTTGGAAAGTGGCGAACAGAGCAGGGAATCGACTAGAGATTTCTTAGAAGTTATTGACACCACTGACAAGATTGTTGATCTTATTGAAGATGGCGCAGGAATAGAATATAGTGTTAAAATTGGCAAAGACGAACGCGGTGGGATAGATAAATGTGCAATCGTTACCGCAAAGTATCATTATAAAGGCAAAGAAATTGGTCATGCCGGCGTAATTGGCCCTGAAAGAATGGATTATGGCAAAGTAATCAGTATTTTGGAAAGGGTGAGAGAGACTTTAAACGGTATTGACGGAGGAAGTGGAAATGAAGAAAAATGAGAAAAAAGAACCTCAGACAAACGAAGAGGAAATAACGGAACCAATTGAGATTCCTTCCGAACCGGAAACAGAGGTTAAGGGTAAAAGCGAAGCTGAAGAATATAAAGACATGTTGCAACGGCTTCAGGCGGAATTCGATAATTTCCGTAAAAGAAACGCGGAGAGCGTAAAAATCTCTCGTAACGACGGAATAAATGAGATTATCTTGGAACTACTGCCCGTTATGGACAGCTTTGAAAGGGGATTGGCTTCCATAGATGAAAGTGTAAAGAGCGGAGTTGAATTGATTTATAAACAATTCTCCAATCTTTTCAATAAATATAACGTAGAAGAAATCGTCTCTTTGGACGCAGAATTTGATCCGAATATTCATCATGCGATTGCCCAGGTTGACGATCCGGAAAATGCCGGAAAAATAGTAGAAGTTTATCAAAAAGGCTATATTAGAAACAAAAAAGTATTACGTGCGGCACTAGTAAAAGTTGCACAATAACCAAAAGGAGGATATTTATTATGGCTAAAATAATTGGTATTGATTTAGGCACGACCAACTCGTGCGTTGCAGTTATGGAAGGCGGCGAAGCCGTTGTCATCCCCAATGCGGAAGGAGCAAGAACTACCCCGTCCGTCGTTGGTTTTGCTAAAGACGGTCAAAGACTGGTAGGACAAGTAGCAAAGCGTCAAGCAGTCGTTAACCCCGAAAAAACTATTTCTTCTATCAAAAGAGAAATGGGTACTTCGCACAAAGTTAATATTGACGATAAGTCCTACACCCCCCAAGAGATCTCGGCTATGATCTTAACCAAATTGAAACAAGACGCCGAGGCTTATCTCGGACAAAAAGTATCTCAAGCGGTTATTACCGTACCTGCATATTTCTCGGATAGTCAGCGTCAAGCGACTAAGGACGCAGGTAAGATTGCCGGATTGGAAGTTCTTCGTATAATCAACGAACCTACGGCGGCAGCTTTGAGTTACGGTTTGGATAAAGAAACATCTAACCAAAAAATACTTATTTACGATTTGGGCGGTGGTACGTTCGACGTATCCATACTTGAACTCGGTGACGGAGTATTTGAAGTTTTAGCAACCAATGGTGATACGAGACTGGGTGGCGATGACTTTGATAACGAAATCATGAAATGGATAGTATCCGAATTCAAGAAAGACTCCGGAATTGATTTGTCTTCCGACAAAATGGCGATGCAACGTATCAAAGAAGCCGCGGAAAAAGCAAAAATCGAACTGTCCGGTATCCAATCTGCAAACATCAATTTGCCCTTTATAACCGTTGGACCGAACGGACCGCTCCATATCGATATGAACTTAACCAAAGCTAAATTCGATAGCATGACGGAGTATCTTGTTAAAAAGACGATGGGACCGACGCAACAGGCTTTAAAAGACGCTGGATTAAGCGCCTCGCAAATTGATAAAGTCGTTCTAGTCGGTGGTTCCACTCGTATTCCCGCAGTTCAACAAGCCGTTAAGAATTTGATCGGTAAAGAACCCTATAAAGGAATCAACCCCGATGAATGCGTTGCGCTCGGCGCGGCAATTCAGGGCGGTGTACTTGCCGGTGACGTTAAAGACGTTCTTTTGCTTGACGTAACTCCGCTTTCGCTTGGTATCGAAACAATGGGTGGCGTCTTCACTAAATTGATTGACAGAAACACAACCATACCGACCAAAAAATCTCAGATTTTCTCTACGGCAGCTGACAATCAAACAAGCGTAGACATTCACGTTTTGCAAGGTGAAAGAGCAATGGCTAACGATAACAAAACGCTTGGACGTTTTGAATTGACCGGTATTCCTCCGGCAATGAGAGGTGTTCCGCAGATCGAAGTTACCTTTGATATCGACGCAAACGGTATCGTTAGTGTTACCGCCGTTGATAAAGGAACCGGAAAATCGAGTAATATCACTATCACTGCTTCCACCAACTTGACGGAAGACGATATTGATAAAGCCGTTAAGGAAGCTGAAAAATATGCTGAAGAAGATAAGAAGAGACGGGAATTCATTGATATGAAGAACAACGCAGAACAGCTTATTTTCGCCGTAGAAAAGACTTTGTCCGAATCTGCGGATAAATTGACGGCGGACGATAAAACAACGCTGGAACAGGCTGCTGCAACAGCTAAAGACAAATTAAGCAAAGCGACTACTGTTGAGGAGGTTAAAGAGATAACGGATGAACTGAGTAAAACGACTAATCCGATCTTTACAAAACTCTATCAGCAGGCACAACAAGCCGGCGGAAACCCCGGAGCTGAAACACAAGGCGACGATAGCACTATTAACATTAATCCTGATGATATTCAATAAAAATGGCAGATAAAGATTATTATTCAATATTGGGTGTAAATAAAGATGCGAGTGCGGACGATATAAAGTCCGCATATCGTCGTCTTGCGAAAAAATATCACCCAGACGTATACGCGACTGCACCCGAAGCAGAAAAAAAACAGGCGGAAGAAAAATTCAAAGAGATACAACACGCCTACGACGTTCTGAGTGATCCGCAGAAGAAAGCAGCTTACGATCAATACGGTAGCGAAGACGGCCCAATGGGCGGCGGTGGTAGCGGCTTTAATCCGTTTGGAGGAGGTTTTTCCGGGAACGGCGATTTTGACTTTGTCAGCGATATCTTTAATATGTTTACCGGCGGCGGAAGGAGTTCTTCCAGGGCCAGAAAAAACGTTGATGGTGACGACGTTGAAGTGGTTGTTAATCTTACCTTTAAAGAGGCTTGCTTTGGTGTCAAAGACAGAGAAGTAACCTATATGCGCGTAGAGCAATGCTCTACATGCAAAGGGACCGGATCGACAAATCCAAACGGGGTAAAAGTTTGTACGAAGTGTCGCGGTAGCGGTGTAATTAACGTTCAATCTCGTTCATTCCTCGGCATGATGACAACGCAGCGGCCTTGTGACGTTTGCGGCGGAAGGGGAAAAACGGTCACCGATAAATGTAAAGATTGTGGCGGAAAGGGTATTGTTCGCAAACAAAGAAAGATTAAAATCAATATCCCTGCCGGCGTAGACAACAATCAAATGATGACTATTCGCGGCGAAGGATGTGCTCCGTCTGAACCGGGTGGGAGTTATGGGAATCTTATATTAGTATTCAGAGTTGCACCACATTCACTTTTCGTACGTGAAGGGAAAGATATCAGTTTTGAATACCCGATTACTATTATGCAGGCTGCACTCGGTGCAAGAGTGACCATTCCTACCCTCAATGGAACGACACAAATCGATATCCCGGAAGGAACTCAACACGGCACCGTGTTACGAATAAAGGATAAAGGCGTAAAAGACTTACGTAAAAACAGTTATGGCGACATGTACGTTCATATTGTAATTGACGTTCCTAAAAACTTAAATAGAAAGCAAAGAGAAGCAATGCAACAAGCACAAGATGCGCTTCAGAAGGCGACCTATGACAAAATCGAAAAATTCAACAGAAGCATGAGAGATCTGTAAATATGAAATGGAATGAGATTATAGCAAATACAACTACGGAAGGCAGCGACTTAATAGCCGATGCCTTCTTTTCCATAGGATGTACCGGTGGTGTTAAAATAATGGATAAAAATGACGTCATCGACATCATTCATAACGGTTCACTTTGGGATTATATTGATGATGAACTGTTGCAATCGGATGAAACCGCCAAAGTAAGCGGTTTCTTCAGCCTTGAAGAAACAGAACAAAAACTAAGAGAATTCATCGACTTCTGTGCTAATCATAAATTACCGCTTGGAGAAATCAATATAACCGAAGTCGACGATACCGATTGGTATGACAATTGGAAGAAGTATTATTCGCCAATCGAAGCCGGAAGATATATGGTTATTCCCAAATGGTTACATCAAGAAATACCCGATAATAAAATACCCATTTTAATCGACCCAGGTATGGCATTTGGTACCGGTGCGCATGAATCAACTAAAATGTGCTTACTATTAATGAGTACGGAAGATTTTGTGGGCAAACAAGTTATCGACGTAGGAACCGGGAGCGGAATTTTGGGTACGGCAGCTCTTCTTTCCGGCGCAAAAAACTGTTATATGTGCGACATAGACAGCGTAGCGGTTAAAGCGGCAAAAGAGAACGTTGCGCTTAATAAACAAGAACAAAAAGCTATCGTTGAGAACGCAGATCTGCTTACTAAAAACGATTGTATCGGTGATATCGTCCTTGCCAATTTAACAGCTGATATTCTCATCAGATTATCAAAAGGATTACCGGATCATTTAATCAATGGCGGAATACTTATTTGTTCTGGGATCATACATGAAAGATTAAAAGAAGTGAAAGATACTTTTATTGGTGTAGGTATGAGCATTATTGAACATATTTCTATGGGCGAATGGGATGCATTAAAACTAAAAAAAGAATAACCTTAGTATGGATTTAAAACGATTTTTTACAGATAGAATAATTGGCGATACTGCGGTTTTATACGGGGCAGAATTTATTCATGCCGTAAAAGTCGTTCGTTTAAAAATAGGTTATAAACTAATCGTTTGTGATAATACAGGCTTTGATTATTATTGCGAAGTCCAGTCGATCGGTAAAGATTCCCTTGCTGCAAAAATAGAGAAAAGGGTAGCTAACGATACAGAATTAAGCTATAATGTCATATTATACATTGGTAACAATAAGGATTTAGACACAGTTATTCAAAAGGCAGTAGAACTTGGCGTAAAGAAAGTTATTCCCTTTACTTCTCAGCATTGCAACGTTTCAACCGTAAATTACGAAAGACTAAATAAAATTATTATTGAGTCATCCAAACAATGCGGTAGGGCAACACTAATGGAAGTAGGTGATCTCGTTCCGTTTGACTCAATTGAGCCAGATAATTCTGAAATCTATGCATTCTATGAGTATGAAAGAGATAAAAAGATTTCTTCCTTACCTATTCCGGAACCTAATAAGAATATTTGTATTATAATCGGTTGCGAGGGCGGATTCAGTGTGGAAGAAAGACAACTTATGGATAAAAAAGGATTTAACGTCCTCACACTCGGCAAGAGAATATTACGTGTATCAACCGCCGTTGTGAGCGCAATTACCATTGTGAATGATCATCTTGGAGAAATATGAAAGCAGTAGTATTTACACTGGGTTGTAAAGTCAATCGATACGAATCCGACGTACTCATTCAAATGTTGATTGAGAAAGGATACGACGTAACCGATGAATTGACTTTTGCCGACATTTATATTTTAAATACCTGTGCCGTTACTGCCGAAGCTGAAAGAAAATCTCGTCAGGCGATTTCACGATGCAAAAAAAATAATCCAAGTGCAAGGATTTTCGTTATAGGATGCGCATCACAAAATAATGCAGAGTCATTTGCAAAGGATAACGTCGTTTATATTGCCGGGACCAGATCTAAATATGAATTGATGAATTATTTAGACAATAATGAAAGAATCGTGTCATTAAAGGAAGCTGACATAATTGATGATACCACATTGTATACACCTTCGAGAACTCGATCTTTTGTTAAAATTCAGGATGGATGTAATAACTTTTGCAGTTATTGTTTAATACCTTATCTAAGAGGAAGAAGTCGCTCCAGGAAAATATCAGCAATCGTAGAAGAAATAGAAAAGCTTTCCGAAAGAACACCGGAAATTGTTTTAACCGGTATCAATACCATGGCTTTTGGTTTTGATAATAATGAAAGTTTAATTGGATTAATAAATGAACTGAAAAGATTTGACGTTCGCATACGTATGAGTTCATTTTATGCTGAAGGTATAACAAGTGAACTTTTGGATAGCTTGTTCACATTAAAAAAGTTTTGTCCGCATTTCCATCTTTCCCTACAAAGCGGTGATAAAGATATTCTTGGTAAAATGAATAGACATTACACTCCGGAAATCTACGCAGATAAAATTAATTTAATACGACAATACGATAAAAATGCGGCAATACCAACAGATATAATCGTCGGTTTCCCTACGGAAACGGAAGAAAACTTTTTACATACCTATCAGTTTTGCAAGCAAATGAAATTTTCCGATCTGCATATTTTCCCGTATTCCAGTAGAAAGGGGACGTTGGCAAGCAAAATGGAACAAGTTGATAACGATTTGATCCGTGATAGAGAAATGAGACTATTTGAATTAAAAATAGAATTAAAAACTGAATTCCTTATCCATAATATAGGTATAGAACAAGAGGTCCTTATCGAAGAAGAAAAAAACGGGTATTCTGTAGGATACTCGCGTAATTATACGAAAGTTTATACGTCAGGAAAAGGGACAATAATAAACGTTATTCCCCAAGAATTATATTTAGATGGAATTAAATAAAAGGAGAAAATTATGAGTAACTGTATTTTCTGTAAAATCGCCAACAAAGAGATACCATCTCAATTTATCTATGAGGATGACATTATGATCATCATAAAAGATATCAATCCTCAAGCTAAACTACACTACCTTGCCATTCCTAAAGCACATTACGATAATATTGTTGACCTATCGAATAGAGCACCGGAAACGCTAAACCATATGTTTAATGTTATTGCAAAAGAAAAAGACAACCTGGGTTTGCAAAATGGGATGCGCGTAATTACCAATTTGGGAGAAGACGGTTGTCAGAGTGTTCCGCATATTCATATCCACCTTTTAGGCGGTGAAAAACTATCGGAAAAAATGGGATAAAATGGACTATACCAATAATAAAGTCATACTCGTCAGAGTAGATATTCAAACAAAAGAAAACGAAGACTTTTCCGAGCTGTCCGAATTATGTAGTACTGCCGGATACGAAGTTGTCGCGACAATGAGTCAACGGCGTGATCGACCCGATCACACCTTTTTTATCGGCACCGGTAAAGTGCAAGAACTGTTGGAAGCGACGAAGAATTTAGACGCATCAAAAATCATTTTCGATAATGACGTCAGTCCCAGTCAGCTTAATAATTTAGAAAAAGAATTGAAAGTAGAAGTCATTGACCGGGCTACTTTAATATTGGAGATTTTTGCCGCACATGCTACGAGTAACGAAGGAAAACTACAGGTAGAACTCGCTCAAAAAAAACACGCGTTACCACGCGTTTTAGGACAGGGTATGATCCTTTCCAGAACCGGCGGTGGAGGCAGCGGAGGCGGTGGCGCACGGCGCGGTGCCGGCGAACAGCAATTGGAGCTTGACCGTCGAACAATACGCGAAGAGATAAAGGATTTGGAACGGAAACTGGAAAAAGCTGCCGAAGCTAGAAGACTACGTCGATCTCGTAGAATTAAGTCTGAAATCAAGTCTGTTTGTATCGTAGGATACACAAATGCAGGAAAGTCGACTCTAATGAATCTTTTAACAAAAGCAAACGTTCTGGAGAAAGACATGCTTTTTGCCACACTTGACCCTGTATCGAGAAAGTTTTGGCTTGCACCGAAAAAAGAATTTATTTTAACCGATACGGTTGGATTTATTTCCAGACTTCCGCATGAATTTATTGAAGCATTTAAAAGCACGTTGGAAGAAACAACGGACGCCGATCTTATACTTCTTGTTTGCGACGTTTCCGATGAGAAATTCGTTGAAAAATACGACGTTGTTAAAAATGTTTTAAAAGATATCGGCGCAGAAGACATACCTATTTTGTCCGTATTTAATAAAATTGATAAAGTTGCCGATAAATCATCTCTTCCGCTGGACGGCGTTTGTATAAGCGCAAGGACAGGAGAGGGGATAAATACTTTGAAAAAAAGTATTTCTCTTAAATTATTCAAAGAAGAAATTGATTGGTAAAATTATTTTAACGGGAAATACTTGATTTTTTTTAAATATAGCGTATAATAAATGTGTGCTAGACGGGGAGTTAGCGGTGCCCTGTAACCTGCAATCCGCTACAGCAGGGTCGAACGCCCACCGAGGCGAAACGTATGGAATGCCGATATAAATAAGGAGTGATGATAGTAAGGTCTCGTACAATCTCGCGTTGTGAACCGTGTCAGAGTTTGATCGCAGCAGCACTAAGCAAAGGTCGGGATGTGTTACGAGGATGCTTTAAAGGAGCCACCTGTTTGTACACCGATTCGGTATGTTTCGTCGGAGTGGGTGCATTTTTTTTAAACATATTTTTCTATTCCTGAAATAAAATATATTGAAATTGACAAAAATCCTTTATGTATGTATAATACATAATAGTAATAATAGAGGTATTATGTCCGAAGCATTAAAAAGAATTAACGTACCCATAGACAGAACTTGGAATTTATCGGATATTTTATCAGAAGATCAGATTGATAAAATGATAGAAGATATCCAAAATGAATGTGCCAATTTGGTTCAATTTAAAAATAAACTTTCTGTAAAAACGGCTGCGGAATGTCTTTTCACTATGTCTCGGGCAGGGTTGATTATTGAAAAATTATTTGTTTACTGCAACATGAAATGGGATGAAGATAAATCAAGCACCCATTATGGCGAACTTTGTTCCAAAGTCGATATGTTGTTAACGGAGTATTCCTCAGCGACCTCGTTTATTGCCCCGGCTTTTTCGAGCATGAAAAAAAGTGATCTGATCGCTATGAGAGAAGATCCGACTTTTGAGTATTATACGATGTTTCTGGATGAAATTATCCGGAAAAAGAAACATTTACTTAGCGAAAAAGAAGAACAACTTTTGGCGCAGACAAGTTCATTTTCCGATGAATTTAAGACAATTTTCTCATTATTTGATAATGTTAACGTGCCTTTCGGTGAAGTTGAGATCGATGGCAATAATGTCAAATTAAGTCACGGTCTTTACTCGTTACTGATGCAAAACGAAGATAGGGCTGTCAGGAAAAATGCATATGAGTCAATGTATCATGGATACAAATCCATGATTGATACTATAGCGGAAGTATATATAGGAAGCGTCAAATCCGATTGTTTCTACGCAAAAGTGAGAAAATATCCCAGTAGTTTAATTCAAGCACTTTACCAGGATAACGTGCCGCAAAAGGTCTACGATAATTTAATCTATGCCGTTCGGAAATACACACCCGTTATGCATAAATATATAAAATATCGTAAAAAATCATTAAAAGTCGATAAATTAAAAATGTATGATATGTACGTTCCTATCGTAAAAGGTATGAATGAAAATATTGACTACGAAAGAGCTTATACAACGGTAATTGACGCATTGGCGCCGCTTGGTCAGGAATATATTTCCATATTGAAACAAGCTAAAACAGAACGCTGGATCGACGTTGAAGAAACAGAAAATAAACGTAGCGGAGCATATTCATGGGGCGTTTACGGTACACATCCATATGTTTTACTCAATCATAAAGGCACTATCCACGATTTATTTACTATAGCACACGAGATGGGTCATGCAATGCACTCCTATTACAGCAACGCAAAACAATGTTATGAAAAAGCAGGTTATTCTATTTTCGTTGCTGAAATCGCCAGCACTGTGAACGAGGTATTACTGATAAAGCATTTACTTAAAACCGCCACGGGCGAAAAACGCAAATATTTATTATCCTATTACGTAGATATGTTCCGAACCACTTTATTCAGACAAACGATGTTTTCCGAGTTTGAAAAATACGCGCATGAAACAATCGAAAACGGCGAACCGCTTAGCTATAAAAAAATGTGTGATAAGTATGCCGAATTAAATAGTTTCTACTATGGTCCAGACGTCGAAACAGATGAAAATATATCCTATGAATGGGTTCGTATCCCGCATTTTTATAATGCGTTTTACGTGTATAAATATGCAACCGGATTAACGTGTGCGGTAAATATTGCGCATATGATCTTATCTGATCCCAAAGAAGGCTACGCTAAGTACAAGAAATTTTTATCCGCTGGCGGAAGCATGTATCCGTTAGACATTATTAAACTAGTAGATATTGATTTAACCAAACAGCAACCATACACGGTTGCAATGAAAGAGTTTACCGACACACTTGACGAATTGATAAAATAAAATGAAGAAAATAAGCATATTAACAATTATTCTACTTATCATCGTTTTAGCAGGCATCTTTTCGGCTTGTTCCATTGCTGCTGACGAAGAAGAGGATTTATCAGGAGTCAATCTCGATGGCAAATATGCGCAGATTACATATAATAATTACGTATTATATGGTACCGGACATTACGTTGAATATAAGTTAACATATGATTATTCTTTTTATCAGAAGAATAAAAAAACGCTTGGAGAACTAATGGATACATTAAAATCCTCATTCGAAAAAAGCGGTTATTCTGTATCTATAGATACAGTTTCTGGTATTTTATCCGCATCCTTGAAGTTTGATACAACTGAAGAATATTATAGAGCGACAGGGTATAACGGCTTTGAAATTGATTCCGATTCGGTTGATCCGGAATATGATACCATTTTTTACAAAGAGTATACCTACTCCATGCAAACCATTTTCAAGGATATTGATAAGGATTATAAATATATAGGAAGAATTTTTTACACTGGATGCATTAAAGCCGGTATCACGGAAAAAGAAGTAATTCTTCTTTACGTCTATGGCACGCCGTATAAAACGAAAACAATACGATCTGACGCCGATGAAGTAAAATATTCTTCTGAGGATAATCTATATTATCACTATTTTTACATGAACGTATCCGACAAAGACAGAGTCATTACAATAACGCAAAGAACACCCAACACGACCGTATGGTACGTTTTTGCCATAATCATTGGATTGGTTATTTGCGTAGTACCGCTAACCATTCTTTTGATCAAGAAAAGGAGATAATAATGAGTACGAATGAAAAAGCCACTGCAGCAAAGATTTTTCCTCATAATTTTGAAGCGGAGCAATCCGTTCTATGCTGTTTATTGATTGACGGCAACGCTGCATCGCAATACATCGGAAAGTTGCCCGCCGATGCTTTTTACAATAAAAAACACCGTATTATTTATCAGACAATGCAGTCACTACATGACGGTAGCGAGTCTGTTGACGTTATTACAGTCAGCGATCAAATGATAAAAAACGGAACAGGGGATGATAAAACGTTAGAGTATCTAACCGATCTGACCAATCTACTACCTTCTGCGGCAAATTGCAACAACTACGTTAAAATACTACGAAGAGACATGATTCTCCGTAATATTATCGAAAAATGCAATTTAATCATCGAAAACGCATATGCATCTACAAATGAAGAAGAAACTCTTCGTTTGGCTGAAAAAGAAATTTATGGAATCAGTAACGAATTGCAAAGCACCGGACTGGAACCGATCAGTAAAGCGGCAACAGATTTAATTGAAAGGCTTAATCTTCTTTCTAAAGATAAAAATGCCTTCAGAGGTTTGCCTACAGGCTTCAAATCATTTGATAAAATTACCAATGGATTACAAAAGGGCGATTTAATTATTCTTGCCGCCAGACCTTCCGTCGGTAAAACTGCATTTGCTCTCAATATCGTCAATAACATCATTCGCAAAAAGGGTGATCCAAAAACGATTTGTATTTATTCATTGGAAATGCCCGCCGTCCAACTTGCTCAACGTATGCTTTGCGATTTGGCAAACGTACCTATGGACGAAGTCAATTCAGGAGATCTAAGCGATCAATCACATGAGCATCTTTGGGAATTGACAAAAACGTTATCCAATTCTCGCGTCTTTGTTAACGACGCCAGTCTCGTCAGCCCCAACGACGTTGCGGCGCAATGCAGGAGACTGTGCGGTAGCGGACTGGGATTCAATCATATCGACTTAATTGTTGTCGACTACTTGGGATTAATGAGTCTGCACGCAAACGGGAGACAGTCTGACGACAGACAATTAGAAATCGCTACCATGTCAAGACAAATGAAAGGACTTGCTAAAGAATTCAAATGCCCGATCATCCTTCTTTGTCAGATGTCACGTGGTATCGAACAGCGTAAAGAGAAAACGCCGCAACTATCCGACCTCCGTGAATCCGGTGCAATCGAGCAGGACGCAGATATCGTTTTATTCCTTTCAAGAGAAGACGAAGCGGCAAAGCACGACAGTCCTATTCTATTGGATATCAGTAAACACCGTAACGGTGAACTGGGTCAAATCAGACTGAACTTTGACGGAAAACATATGCGCTTTACCGAAAGCGACGATCAATCGAAATACACTTATAAACCAGCAACGCAACCTCAGGGAACAAACGCTCAACAGGAATAATTGGTATCCAAAGATACAGATTTGAGGTATAAAATGAAACTTTTTAAAATTGTATTGACCGGTGGACCGAGTAGCGGAAAAAAATCAGCCGCATACTATTTAAGGGATAAATATACAAAAATAGGCTACAAAGTGTATATTATCGATCAAATCATTTGCGATCTCAAATATAGTTCCCAACCGGCCGAATTCGATTTAGGTTTCGATAACCGCTATTCAAAATTGTATACTACGCAAATTACTACCGAAAACGTTATCGGTATTCAAGCAGTTGACGCAGGAGATGAGAACGTACTTATCATCTGCCTCGGCGGATTAGGTGATTTAGCAGGGTATATGTCACCTGCGGAGTTTTATGCATTCAGACGTTACAATAAAATTTCGGAAAAGGATATGATGGACAGATATGATGCCGTTATTCAATTAAGAAGTGCTTCATCGTTTTCCTATGCTCTTTTTGACGACGTCAGTTATGACAAAAATATAACTGCGGAAGATGCCGTTAAAACGGACATTTATTGTGAAAGGTCTTGGAAAAACCACCCGGAATTTTATATTGTTGACGCACAAGAAGACTTTACGGAAAAAATGCACGATCTATGTGAAACGGTTGCGACCATTACTTCATCAAAACCTTATACCTATACGGACGCTTATCTAATTCAATCGCCCGATTTAAACGGAAAAGGAAAAATGGAAATAGGAAAAAGCACAACTTATTTTTTCCAAAACAGATCTGTTTCGGAGATTATTACAGAAAAAGAAACATATTACCGTTATATCGATGGCGATAGCATCCGGGACGTAACGAAAAGGGACTATCTCGAGGGAATAAGTCTTGCTGACTCACCTAAACGGAAAATAGGTATCGACTCTTTCGGCTTTTCGTCAGGGGAAAACTATTTTACTATCTTATTCTATGAAAATATCAAAGACAAAGCCGTTTTACTTGTCGAAAAACAGAACAATAACTCTAACGTAGTTTTACCGGAATATATAACAATTATTAAAAAAATAAACAAAATCGATGATACAAAAGGAATATTCCTGCCTAATCGAGAGATTTTCCCAAACGGAGAAATTGAATAAAAAAAGAGCTGTGAATCATCACAGCTCTTTTTATTAATTAATACTTTCTTTTTCTTGCATTTTCTGCTTTCTTCTTTCTCTTAACACTGGGTTTTTCATAAACTTCATGTTTTTTGAGGTCACCGATAATGCCATCAGTCGAACATTTTCTTTTCCAACGACGGAAAGCGCTGTCTACCGATTCGTTTTCTTTAACGTATACTGTAGCCATAAGTTTCACCCCCTTTGTTTGAAAAATTGTGTCATTATAATATATGATTTTTTTGCTATTGTCAAATATTTATTTGTTAAAAATCATTAACTTTTATTTTTTGATGTTATTCGTGTCGATTTTTAACTAGTTTTGTCGATGAGGGCGCATTTATTCATTTACATATGTACAATGATTGAGGAGGTAAAATATGAAAAACATTTTAGAAGACACCAAAAAACATATACAAAGACTAAGCTTGATCCAAGAAGGCGACGATTCGATTTTTTTATGCGGAAAAAGATTGTCTGCGGAAGAAGTCGCATATATGCGAGAAGTGACATACGAGATCGTAGCATCGGACGAATTGATCCAGCCGCTCCAAAAGTTAATCGACAGGAAGAGATTTATGAAATTATCGGAAGAAATAAAAATGAAATATCTACTCGAACTGAGTTCAATATTTATTTATCTTAAAAAAACTATGAAATAATAAGGAAAACGATAGGTACTTTGTCGAATTAAATTATGAGACAAAATGTATCCTGATAGTTTTATTGAACAGATAAAGAGCAGAATTGATATTGCGGACGTAATCGGCCAGTACATACCCGTGTCCAGAAAAGGACGCGACTATTGGGCTTGTTGTCCTTTTCATAAAGAAAAAACTCCGTCTTTTCAAATTCGAGTCGACCATCAGGTCTATCGCTGCTATGGATGCGGTAAACACGGCAACGTGTTTACTTTCGTTATGGAAGAAACGGGGATGTCTTTTGTTGAAGCTGTCGAGTATCTGGCTAGAAGGGCGGGGTTGGAACTGCCCGAACAAACCTACAATCCGGAAGAAGCACGTCGTAAAAAACTTTTAGAGAAAATTTACGCAATCAATAAAGAAACCGCAATGTTTTATTATAATAATTTAAAATCCGAAGGCGCAACGTCTGCGCTTACTTACCTTGCGGAAAGACACTTAACCTGGACTACAATCAACCGTTTTGGAATGGGATATTCCATTGATTTCGACTCTTTAGTTACTTATTTATCAAAAAAAGGGTATGATATCGAAACAATGAAAGAAGCCGGAGTAATCGGTATAAACGAACAGGGGAAACCTTATGATTTCTTTGGCGGTCGACTTATTATCCCGATCATCGGCGGAAATGGAAAGGTGCTTGGTTTTACCGGAAGATTACTGGAAAAGAAACCGGACTTTGCTAAATATAAAAACACTTCCACCACGCTCGCTTTTAATAAAAGGAAGAATTTATTCGGTATAAATATATTTAAAAAATATAAACAAGATTCACCCAGAAAGATGATCCTTGTCGAAGGACATATGGACGTCATCAGCCTTAATCAAGCTGGCATTCCTTATGCCGTTGCATCTATGGGGACTTCATTGACAATCGAACAGTGCCGAGAAATCAAACGTTATGCAGACATCGTTTACGTCTCCTATGATGGTGACAGCGCCGGGCAAAACGCTACCATTCGAGGACTGGAACTATTAAAAGGAATGGGAATAGAAATTAAAGTCGTATGCCTTACCGACAATCTTGATCCCGATGATTATGTCAATCTTTATGGAAGAGAAGGGTACGAGAAATTGATGGAACAAGCATTGCCGCTAATCGACTTTAAGCTCTACACCGTCGAAAAAAGACACGACTTTGGTAGCTATGACGATAAGGTCAAATATGCAAAAGAAGCATTAAACGTTTTGCAAGGATTAGACGACGTTGAAAAAGCCGTTTATTTAGAAGCCGTATCGGAAAAGAGCGGACTATCCAAAGAAGTCCTTTCCGGACAGAAGCCCGATTCAAAGCCGGAGACCGAGCAGCCAGCGCCAAAAAAAGAGGATAAAGAACAAACTGCATTGACACTTGCGGCTCGATTTGTTCTTTCTTGTATGTATTTCGGGAAAAAATTTGTAAAAATAGCCGACGTCAACGGAGACTTTTTCCCTGACGAAGGACATAAAAAAGTCATTTCCTATATTATTGACTGCGGTAAAAACGGCATTTATCCTCGTGGAGATAAACTCTATGAATTGCTCGAAGAGGACGAAGCGGCAAAAATAATGGACGCTCAGGAAGAAGTTAATGAGGTCAATAAAGCCGACTACTATCGCCAAAGTTTGATTTTATTAAAAAAAGAATATAAATCTAAGGAAATGAAGAGGTTACTTGTCGAATTAAATAACGTAGACGAAGAGAAAAAACCGGAAATTAAACAAAAGATTGCCGAACTTACCAGGCTTATTTTTTAACGAGGAGATAAAAATGTCGGAAAAAGAAAAACGCAAGAAGCAGGAATTAGAAAGAATCATTGAGCTGTACAAAGAGAAAAAAGCTATTCCGGAAGATGAATTACTCAATCGCATGGACAGAATCGACATGGATGCCAGCGAGATGGAAGACGTTTACAAAACGTTGGAAGAAAACGGGATAAAAGTCATCAGCATGGTGGATCAAGAGAAGCTGAGCGAGCAGATGATCCAAAAAATAATGAACGAAGTCAGCATTGACGACTCCGTTAAAATGTATTTAAAGGACATCGGTAGAGTTCCGCTTTTGACTCCGCAAGAAGAAATAGAAATCGCAAAAAGAATGGCAGAAGGAGACGAAGAAGCCAAAAAAGAACTGATTAACGCAAACCTAAGACTTGTTGTCAATATCGCAAAAAGATACGTTGGCAGGGGAATGCAATTTCTTGACCTTATACAAGAAGGAAACCTCGGTCTGATGAAAGCGGTAGAAAAATTCGATTATACGCGCGGATATAAGTTTTCTACTTATGCAACGTGGTGGATCCGCCAAGCTATCACCAGATCACTTGCAGACCAAGCCAGAACCATTCGTATTCCTGTCCACATGGTAGAAACAATCAACAGAATGACCAAAGTCAGCCGTATGCTCCTGCAAAAATTAGGCAGAGAACCCACACAGGCTGAAATTGCCGAAGCGATGGGTATATCGGAAGCTAAAGTTGCAGAAATACAAAAAATCGCCCTGGATCCCGTTTCTTTGGAGACGCCTATCGGCGAAGAAGAAGACAGCCATCTAGGTGACTTTATCGAAGATAAAACGACGGCAAGTCAACTAGACTTAGCAGAAAGCAGAATGCTGAAAGAGCAGATCGAAGAAATACTCGGGACGCTCGCTCCACGTGAATCTGCCGTTTTAATTCTTAGGTACGGACTAAGAGACAACAGACCGAGGACGCTGGAAGAAGTCGGAAAAGTCTTTAACGTCACTCGTGAAAGAATTCGTCAGATTGAAGCAAAAGCGTTACGCAAACTTCGTCACCCAAATAAAATCAAAAAATTCCAGGACTTTTTGGATAAATGATGCTCCGAACGAGGCTTAAATCGCTTCTTAACGAAATTTCCGGAGACAGCTGTGCCGATATCGGCTGCGACCATGGTAAATTGATCGTCAGCGCGTTAAAAGAGAACAAAGTTAAATATGGATACGGCATCGATATCAGTCCGAGCAGTCTTAATAAAGCAGAAATTCTCAGCCGAGAAGAGAATTTATCTTCTCGGCTATTTTTACTTTGTGGAGACGGAGCGGAGCCACTCCCAATAAAAGTATCGGTTGCCGTTATCGCAGGTATGGGCGCGACGGAAACCGTCCATATTCTAAAACAAAAAGACTTTGCAAGTAAATACGTTTTATCGCCACATCAGGACACACATGTACTTCGAAAGTATTTATTTGAAAACGGTTACAACGTCAAGAAAGATTATTATATCTTTGAAAAAAAATATTATCCTATTATCGTTTGCGAAAAAGGAATATCCAATTACTCACCGGATGAATTTTATTTCGGAAAAAATATCCCGGAAACGAAGGAATTTACAGACTTTTTAAATATAAGAACGAAAGTTTTATCAAAACTTATCGACAAAATAGCAAACGTAAACAGTGCCACGCAAGAAGAATGGGAGGAGTGCAAAAAATGGAACAACAAAAAATAATCGACGTAATAGAACAATTCGCTCCGATAGACAGTCAACTTTCGTATGACAAGTGCGGGATAAAAACTGGTGACACTCATTTATCACTAACCGGCGTACTGGTTTGCTTAGACCTCAGCGAAAACATTGTTCAGCAGGCGATAGAAAACAATTGTAATCTAATTATCGAACATCATCCTTCAATTTGGCATTCTTGGACGCAAATCGATCTCGTTTATCCTAAAGTAAGATCTCTCTTGAAGGCTGCAAATAATGATATTACCGTATATTCGGCACACACCAATATTGATATGGCAAAAGATGGTTTAAACGATCTTTTTGCTAAAAAAATAGGCTTAAAAAACGTTACTACTGTAGGAGAAGGTCGTATCGGTACGGTGGAAAACATCACGCTGGGAGAATATGCTGAAATAATAGGCAGGGTAATCGACGATAAAAATATAAAGATTATCGGAGAAAGGAATAAAATTATTAAAAATGTCGCTTGCATTAACGGCGCTGGCGGCGGCGAAGAAGAAACAATATTACTTTTTGCAAAAAATAGCGATGTTTTTGTCACTTCGGAAGTAAAATATAACGTTGCAAGGTTGTCAAAAGACATCGGATATGCTATAATTGAAGTTGGTCATTATAATGCTGAAAAGGAATTTTTACCGCTAGTCAGACGCTTAATACATGATAATTATCCGGAAATTCCGGTGTACGATGGGATTGAATCCGATCCCTATCAATAAAAAGGAGAGATGAGAATGTCACTGCAAAAAATGTTGGAGTATCAAAAAATCGATATTGCCTATTACCGTCAAGAAAAAGAATTAAAAGAGTCGGAAGAACGCAAAAGAGCGGCGCTGTGTTACAACAAATTCGTTGAATGCAACAATGCACTCAAAGAGCTTGCCGCACAACTCAACGGTTATTTCAAAGCACTGCAAAAATTGGAAGCGAAGCTTGCAGAAACCAAGTCGACGGAAGATGAACTCCGCTCCAAGCTGGAATCACTCCATTCAGAAGAAGATTTCGAACAATATGAAATCCAATTAAATGAATACGAAAAATCGGTCACCGAACTGAATAAAGAAATTTCCAAAGTTCTGAAATCAATCTCGGATGCATCCGTTCAAAATAGATCATTGAATGATAAAATGGATGCTCTGAACCGCGAATATTTGCTTTCCACTCAATCTTACAACAAGAAAAAAGCCGAGTTCGACGAAAGGACTAAACCTATAAGAGAGACTTTGGAAACACTGGCCAAGGAAATTGAAGCGGAGTATTTAAAGAAGTATTTAGAACTGAGAAAGAATAAAAAAATGCCTGCTTTTGTTTGCTATATGGAAAAGAACTGCGGTGCATGCGGTATGGATATTTCTATCGAAGTAGACAAAAAATTGCAGAAAACGGGAGACGTTGCCGAGTGTCCTCATTGCGGCAGAATCGTCTATAAGCTGTAATATTTCAGTAACAAAAAACGTATATTATCTTACCGATTATCAGGAGAGTAATATGCGTTTTTTTAAAATGAATGGACTGGGTAACGATTATATCTTTATACCCAAAGAAGAATGTTCTGAAATAACTCCGGCGCAAATCAAAAAGCTATGTGACGTCCACGTAGGCATAGGCGGCGACGGGGTCGTACTATATCAAAAAGAGATCGATTGGGATCTAAGCATGTGGATTTACAATCGTGACGGGTCGGAAGCCGAAATGTGCGGTAACGCTCTACGGTGTTTAATTAGACATAACAACGTACCCAATAAAACCATCTTCGTTAAGACAAGATCTGGCATCAAATACGGCATCTTCGACGGAGATAGAGTGAAGATAAATCTGGGTAAATCTGTATCTATAGATACAAAAATATATAGATTTACTTTAAAAGGAAAAAGGATAGAAGGATATAGAGTCAATATTGGCAATCCGCATTTCGTAATAAGCGGAATGTACGATGACAAATTGGCAGAAGCTATCGCAAGCGACACCAGACATTTCCCGGAAAAAACGAACGTTGAGTTCGTAACAAGATCCGGAGAGAATTTAATAGTTCGTGTTTACGAGCGTGGGTGCGGAGAAACGATGGCATGCGGCACAGGCGCGGCAGCTGCCTTTGCCGTCAGCAATAAACAGGAATCAACGGTGATACTTCCCGGTGGTAAACTCTTTTGTCAGATGATCGACGGAGAAATATACCAAACGGGTAAAGCCGAATATAATTACACAGGAGAATGGCAGGATGTATAAAATAAACGGTAATTATGCTAATTTAAAAGAGAGCTATTTATTTACCGATATTGCAAAGAAAGTCGCAAATTATGCGGCAGCGAATCCGGATAAAAAATTGATAAAAATGGGAATAGGGGACGTGACACAACCCCTAATTCCCGAAGTGGTCGAAGCGATGAAGAAGGCTGCAGGCGAAATGGGTAGTAAAGAAACCTTCCGCGGATACGGACCGGAACAAGGATACGGGTTTTTGCGTGAAAAAATCGCTGAATATTATCTTACGCAAATGAACGTTCAGCTAGACGCCGATGAAATATTCGTTTCCGACGGTGCTAAAAGCGATATCGGCAACTTTACCGATTTACTTTCCGATGACAACGTCATTGTCGTTCCCGATCCCGTATATCCCGTCTACGTTGACAGTAATTTAATGCTAGGTAGACGAATCGAGTACATTTATGGAAACGAAAGCAACAACTTCTTACCTCTTCCCGATGAAAAAACCACGGGAGACGTCTTCTATCTCTGTTCTCCCAACAATCCTACCGGTGCCGTTTTCAGCAGAGAAATGTTAAGAAAATGGGTTGATTTTGCCCTCAAAACGAAATCTCTTATCCTTTTTGACGCCGCGTATGAAGCGTTCATCAGAGAAGATTTACCGCGTTCGATATATGAAATCGAAGGAGCAAAAGAATGTGCCGTGGAATTTTGTTCGTTCTCAAAAACAGCCGGCTTTACAGGAACGAGATGTGGCTATACCGTCGTGCCGAAGGCCTTAAAAATAGACGGAATGAGCCTCAATAAAATGTGGCTTCGTCGTCAGACGACCAAGTTCAACGGCGTGTCTTACGTCACCCAAAGAGGGGCCGAAGCCGTCTTTACTCCAAGCGGATTACTTAACGTACGTAAAACAATCGACGGATATTTGGAGAATGCTAAGATCATGACAAAGACGGTAAGGGAAAAGGGTATTTGGTTCACCGGCGGCGTCAATTCACCTTATCTTTGGATACAATGTCCGGATAAAATGAGTTCCTGGGAATACTTCGATTTCTTGCTAAATACTTATCAAGTGGTCGGAACACCGGGTAGCGGATTCGGTAAAAATGGCGAAGGATACTTCCGTTTAACCGCATTCAACACAAAAGAAAACACCATCGAGGCAATGAAACGGATTTCAAAATAATAATATTGAAATTCTTTTACTTATCATTATTTTGCACATTTATGTATCTATGGCTACAAATAACTACATTTGTAGCCATTTTTAGACGTCTCGAAAGAATTTTAGTAAATTAAAATATGTATAAAAATAATGATTTTTTCACAAAAACGGCAAAAATATATTGAATTAATTTTAAATATATGTTACACTGAATTATAAATAAAATTCGGAGACATGTAAATGTTTGATATATATAATAAGAAGCACGTCTTCTCGGATAATACCTTGCCGAGACGCGCTTGCGGTTTTCCGTGCGATGAACAAGGTAACAAAAAAATCAAAGTTTTAAGTGGGAATTGGAAGTTTAAATTTTGCAAAAATTATAAAGACATCCCAAAAGATTTTTATAAAGAAGATTTCGATCTAACGAATTTCGATACCATCAAAGTTCCGTCCGAGTGGCAAATACAAGGATACGATATTCCGCTCTATGCAAATATCGTTTACCCGTACGAGCTGTCCAGAAATCCTTTCAAAATCCCTTATATCAAAAAGAACATGAACACCGTTGGTTTGTACGCCACCGATTTCTTCGTGGAAAAAAACTCGGGCAGTACCAAGCTGTTTTTTGGTGGTATCAATCCAAGCGGAGAGATTTATCTCAACGGAAAGTACGTCGGGTACAGTGAAGATACGTTCAGCTACCAGGAATACGACGTCACAGGACTTGTTAAACAGGGTAAAAACAGGTTATCCGTCGTTGTTTTCCGTTATTGCACCGGAAGCTATCTCGAAGACCAGGATATGTGGCGTTTGTCAGGTATTTTCCGCGACGTTGTTTTAATTGAAAATGGTTCCAAACAAATTAACGACGCATTTTACGATCTTAAATTTTCCGACGATTATAAAAAAGTAAATATTCATCTGTCTGTCGAACTTTCTTTTAGGGAAAAAGCCGACCTGAAAGCAGAATTGATCGCGCCTAGCGGCGAGAAAAAGACATTTGAACAAATTACAGCGGATAACGGTAAGAGCGAATTTACGTTAGAAGTAAAAAATCCGCTCTTATGGTCAAACGAAAAACCCAATCTATACAAAATAGAAATTACTCTCCGCTGCGGAAACACCTTCTGCGACAAAAGAATTATTCCTTGCGGTATGAGAGAAGTAAAAATCGTTCCCATGGAAGGAGACAAAGGACCTTTTATTTTACTCAATGGTAAACCAATAAAATTCCGCGGTGTAAACAGACACGAATTCCATCCCGAATACGGTCACGCCGTTCCGGTCGAACTCATTAAAAAGGACCTTGAAATCTGTTTAAATAACAACATAACGGCTATACGTTGTTCCCATTATCCCAATCAGCACGTGTTTTACGACCTTTGCGACGAAATGGGTATATTAGTCATTGCGGAAACCAATTTGGAAACGCATGGAATGAGTTATAAATTGCCGAAAAACAGCAAATATTGGGAAAAACAATGTATATATCGTTGCACAAATATGGTTAATGCTTTGCGTAACCATCCTTGCATTGTTTCTTGGTCACTGGGCAACGAGGCCGGCTGCGGCAAAGTATTCATGAATATGAAAAAGGCCATTCTCGCCATTGATACCAGTCGTTTTATCCATTACGAAGGGGATATTACCGGAAAAATCAGCGACGTAATGAGTGAAATGTATACCCGTCAAGAGGTCATGAAAGACATCGGAAAGGGCATTAAACCGCATATTCACGGAACAAGTCTTGCGTATCCGTTCGGAAAGAAATATTCCGTTGCTACCTACAAAAATCTTCCGTTTATGGAATGCGAATATTCTCACTGTATGGGTAACAGTCTAGGCAATTTCTCCGATTATTGGGATGATTTTAAACGCTACGACAGATTGGCAGGCGGGTTTATTTGGGACTTTGCCGATCAATCCATCAAAAGGGTGGACGAAAACGGTACCGTTCAATGGACCTACGGCGGAGACTTCGGTGACAAGCCGAACTTCGGAAGTTTCTGTTATAACGGTATACTTCGTGCAGATCGTACGCCGAATCCGGCTTTATATGAAGTTAAAAAACAACACCAAATGATCGAATTAACGTTGGAAGACAATGTTTTATCTTTAAAAAATCTGTTTTCCTTTACCGATCTGAACAACTATTATATGGTAGTCGAGTATACAGAAGAAGGGGAGACGATCGCGCAAAAAGAATATCAAATCCCTTCCATCCTGCCGGGAGAAATCGGAACGATTACTTTGGATAACTCTCCGGAATCGACAAAAGAATTGACGATGATTGTCTACGTCAAACCAAAGACCGACGGAACGGTCGTTAAAGCGGGACAAACCGTTGCGTACGAACAATTTATTATCAAAAAAGCAGATTTTGTATTGCCTGAAGCGGAAGGATGCCAAGCTGAAATCAGCACAACAGAATGGGAGATCAGCGTAACAACGTCAGACCTCATCGTAATTTTCGACAAAGCCACCGGAGCTTTGACAAGAATAGTAAAGAATGAAAAAGAGCTTTTGAAAAAACCGATGCTTCCTAACTTCGTTCGCCCCACGACGGACAACGACAGCTACAAAATTGCGCCGAAATTACTCGCTGATTTAGTTAAGCGTCCAAATAAATTTTTTGACGCACAGAAGAAACTTAAACCCAAGTCCTTCTATACGGCAGTAGAGGATGGCTACGCTGTCGTTAGTATCACTTGGAAATATCCATATGCAAAAGAACTGACGACCATCTATAAAATCGGAAAATCCAGCATAGACGTATCCATGGCAATCTTCCCAACTATCGGTATCATACGCTACGGATTTGACTTTGCTTTGCGTGAGGATATTAAGAATATAACATACTACGGTAAAGGTCCGCACGAGAACTATTGCGACCGCGCAACGGCGGCTTTACTAAAAAAATACAGTGGTGTAGCTGAAGATTTTTGCCACGAGTATCTGTTCCCGCAGGCAAACGGAAACCATACGGAAACCAGGTTTATCGAGCTTAATAACGACCAAACGGGAATACTCATTTCTGCCATAGAAAAACCGTTTGAATTTTCCGTACTGCCGTATAGTATAGATAAATTGGAAAAAGCCACCCACCTGCACGAACTTAAAAAGGACGGCTACTATACGGTCAACATTGACGGAAAACAGCGCGGAGTAGGCGGAGACGGAACAGGAATAGCTTATCTGAAACCGCAATACGATATTCATAAAAAACAATATTATAGTTTGCAATTCCGTATGACGATAAAATAAAGCGTCCGCATAAATAATAATTACTTTTCGGACGTGGAGGATAAAATGAAACAACAAACGATCAACACACTGAAAGGTCTGCCAAAAAGGTGGTTTATTGATGCTTTCAGCGGAATGGCTTCGGGATTATTTTGCACACTGATCGCCGGGACGATTATTTCACAAATAGGAACATGGTGCGGCGATAATGCCTTTGGAAACCTCTTAATCCATATCGGTTCAATCGCAAAAATGCTGATGGGTGCCGGAATCGGCATAGGTATTGCCTATAAATTGAAGGCAAGTCCGCTTGTAATTTTTTCCGCCGCAGTCACCGGGCTGATCGGTGCCTTCGCAGGCGATATCGTCAATAGCCTTTGTACAACGGGGGTATTTAACGCGCTGAAATTCGGTGCTCCGGGCAACCCCATCGGTAGCTACGTCGTATCCCTTTTTACCATAGAGATTGCACTCCTATATGCCGGGAAAACAAAGGTCGATATCGTACTCGTTCCACTGGGAATGATGCTATTGACCCTCGGAGGGATATTCATTGCTTGGCCCTTTATTAAGTTGATTGATTATATCGGAATCGGCATTGCTCTCGCCATTAAATCGGGTACTGCGGTAAAGATTATCGTCGGCGTATTCGTTGCCATCGTAATGGGAATACTGCTGACCATGCCTACGTCAAGTGCGGCCATATGGGTAGCTATTGCTACAAATTTGTCCTCAAATCCGGAATATGCCGAGGCTCTTACCATTGCAGGAGGAGCGGCCGTAGCCGGGTGTGCAGCACACATGATAGGCTTTGCCGTAGCTTCCTTCCGCGAGAACAAATGGAGCGGACTTATTTCTCAAGGGATAGGAACAAGTATGTTGCAAATCCCTAATATTATGAAAAAGCCGCAGATAATGATCCCGGAGATCGCCGCAAGCGCTGTATCCGGCCTTGTTGCCGTTCTTCTCGATCTGCGTTGTAACGCGGCAGGGGGCGGTATGGGTACCAGCGGACTTGTTGGTGTATTCGGAGCGATTACCGAATCGGTCAACCGAGGCGTACCTACGGTTAATATCGTCTTTGGCATCATCCTCTGTCTGTTTGTCATTCCTGCAGGAATAAGTTTACTTGTCAGCGAGCTGATGAGAAAGAAAGGATGGATATCTTTGGGAGATCAAAAACTTGACTAAAATATTATTACTGGACTCCAATAGCCTGATTAACCGCGCTTTTTATGCTTTGCCGCCAATGCAAACGAAAGACGGACTCTTTACCAATGCCGTTTACGGTTATCTTTCCATGCTGGCAAAACTGATTGACGAGGAGAAACCGACGCATATCTGCGCCGTATTCGACTGTCACGCAAAAACGTTCAGACATTTGAAGTACGATCAATACAAAGCCGGAAGAAAACCCATGCCGGAAGAACTGGTCATGCAAGTACCCGTCCTCAAAGAATTGCTTGAAAAAATGGGCATTAAACTTCTTTTTAAAGAGGGGATCGAGGCGGATGATATTATCGGGACGTTGGCAAAGAGATTTTCCGAAGAGACAATTATCGTTTCCGGCGACCGCGACGTCCTGCAACTTGTCGATCCGACAACCACCGTTTTTCATACAAAAAGAGGTGTCACCGATATCATTAGATATACTCCGGAACGGCTACAAGAAGAGGGATTTTTGCCCCAACAGATTATTGAATACAAAGCACTTGCCGGCGATAGTTCGGACAACATCCCCGGTTGCAAAGGGGTCGGGGAAAAAACGGCGAAAGACCTACTGGAAAAGTATTCTGACGTGGACGGTATTTATAGCCATATTGACGAAATCAAAGGAAAATTGCGCGAAAAACTGGAATCGGACAAAGATAACGTCTACCTAAGTAAGGACCTCGCTACCATTGAAACGAATGCCGACTTGCCCTGCGAACTGAATGAATTATTGTTTTCGCCCGTGTTACCTGCGCGCGCAAAAGAAATGATGCTTCAATTGGAATTCAGAAAAATGCCTGAACGGTTCCTCTTCGACGAAACCGCTGTCGAAATAAGTCCCAAACAGGAGAAAAAAGACTTTAACAGGCTGACAATAGCTTCTTTTGACGAAGGTAAACAACTCCTTTCTCAAATAAAAAAGGGCGATTTCGTTGCCATCGACTACAATGAAAAAGTAAACGTTAGTTTCCTCGACACGACCATAACCATTCCCGTATGCGAAGGATTGTTCGGCGAAGGACTGACCGTAGATGAAACGGTACAGCTTATTTCTCCCTATTTCGGAAAGGACTATATCAACGTCTTTTTTGACGCTAAACACGAAAAATATAAATATGCCGATCTTGGCATCACCGTTTTGCCCCCATATGAAGACGTCCTTTTGCAAGGATATTTGATTAGTAATACCAAAATTATTAAAGATCTGCCGTCCTTACTGAATGATTACGGGTTCGATGGCGAAAACCTTTCGGAAGAAACACTTTGCTTGCAAGGAATTTTGTCTGAAAAACTGATCGAAAAAGGACTGGATGAACTGTATCGTAAAGTAGAATTGCCGCTGATTGAATGCCTCTATGATATGGAAAAAGAGGGCTTGACTGTCGACATGAACGTTTTAAATGAATTGGATAGGACTTTTTCGGAAGAGATAGAAAAATTAACTACGGAGATCCATTCTCTGGCAGGAGAAGTATTCAATATAAATTCAACGAAACAGCTTGCCGACATTCTATTCGGGAAATTGGGTCTGAAAGCAACGAAAAAGAACAAAACGGGGTACTCCGTCAGTGCAGAAGTTTTGGAAGAACTGGAGCATCCGATTATTGACACATTACTTAGATACCGTCAGCTTTCTAAGCTTAAATCGACCTATATCGACGGAATGAAACAGGTTATGAATAAGGCTTCCAATCGCGTTCACACCGACTTTAAACAGTGCCTTACTGCAACGGGACGGCTTTCTTCCAACGAACCCAATTTACAGAATATCCCCGTACGGACGGCGGAAGGAAGGGAGATACGTAAGATGTTCGTGGCAAAAGAGGGGAACGTGCTTATCTCCGCCGACTATTCGCAAATAGAATTACGATTGCTTGCGCATTTTTCCGAAGAACCCAATCTTGTTAATGGATACAAAGAAGGAGTCGACGTCCACGCGCTGACTGCGTCTAAGATATTTAAAACACCGCTGGAAGAAGTAACTCCCGCTATGCGCCGTTCGGCAAAAGCGGTCAATTTCGGTATTATATACGGAATATCCGGATTCGGCCTGGCTAAAAACGCAGGGGTAACGAATAAACAGGCTAAGATATTTATTGAAGAGTATTTTGCCACTTATCCGAAAGTTAAAGAATACATGGACCGTAACGTGGAGACAGCAAAAAAACAGGGGTATCTGAAAACCCTTCTCGGACGGATACGTTATTTCCCCGAGCTGACTTCTCCTCAATATAATACGCGTGCATTCGGCGAAAGGGCTGCGATGAATTTCCCATTGCAAGGCAGCGCAAGCGATATAATAAAGGTCGCTATGCTGAACGTATACAATAAACTGCGCGATAAAAAATTGCGCGCAAAACTTATTTTACAAGTACACGATGAATTGATCGTCGAATGTCCGGAAGAAGAGAGAGAGGAGGTCATTTCTCTTCTGATTGAATGCATGGAAAACGCCTTTGATTTGCGCGTTCCGTTAACCGTTGGAGTTGCTTATGGAAAGAACTGGTATGACGCCAAATAAACGCGTTATCGCAGTCACCGGGGGCATTGGGAGCGGTAAAAGCACCGTATGTAAAATTCTGTCCGCCTATGGCGATATACTTTCTTGCGACGCAATCAATGCGGAGATGCTCGCCGATGAAAAATACCTTCTTCAATTGAAAAAGATTTTTCCCGAAGCTTTTTCGGAAAGCGGTATCCCTGACAAACGTGCCATAGCAAGCGTGATTTTTAACGATGAAAAGAAAAGAAATGAACTGGATAAACTGGCTCATCCGGAGATAAAAAGGCGACTTATCGAAAAAATAAAAAATTGTTTATCGGACGTTATTTTTGTCGAAGTACCGATACTTACCGATTCTTTTGCGGAAATGTTCTCAGAAATAATCCTTGTTACCGCGGACAGAGAAACGAGGATCAATAGAATTTGTCAAAGAGATAACGTAAATAGAGACTTTGCAGAAAAGAAAATAGACGGACAAAAGGAATATACCTATACGCACTCGTGTGTATACAGTATAGATAACAGCGGTGATAATAATACCTTGACGAATAAGTGCCGGGAATTGATCGCCGAAATAAAGAAAAAATAAATATTGGAGGATATACATATGGCAGACAAAAAAGCAGTATTTTTTACCGATTCCGACTGTGAATTGCCCCTTCGCATTGTAAAAGAATTGCATATAGACAATTTAATTACCATGCCCTACACCATCTGCGGCGAAGAACATTTCTATGACTTTGGCGAAGATTATAACGCAAAAAAGTTTTTCGATCTGGTGCGCCAAGGTAATATGCCCATTACCAGCGGATTGAATGCGGAAATGTACAAAGATTATTTCGAGAAATTTTTTGCAGAAGGGTGCGACATCCTTTACGTTAGTTTTTCCTCTAAAATGAGCGGTACTTTCCAATCTATGGATATGGCGGTAAAAGAACTGTCGGAAAAATACCCGGATGCTAAATTCCGTAGATACGATTCAAAAGGTATCAGCATGGCGGCAGGACTGGTTGTTTACGCCGCGGCAAAAAAATTCAACGAGGGGGTGCCAAACGATGAAATATGCGCTTTCCTCGACGAGTTCGTCCCGAGGACCTGCGCCTGCTTCTCCCCCTATGACCTGACCCAATTAAGAAGGGGAGGAAGACTCTCTGCAGCTGCGGCGATATTAGGAAACATCCTGCAATTAAAGCCCATTATTCGTATCGACAACGAAGGGAAATTATACAGTCACGCCAAAGTCAACGGACGAAATAAAGCGATCAACTACATCTGCGACGAAGTCATAGCAAACGTAACCGACCTTGACAAATACCCGATCATCGTCCTGAACGCCGATTGCCCCGCCGACGCAGAAAAGGTCATCCGTAAACTACGCGCGGCGCTGCCGGATGCTGAAATTTGGTCCGAGGACGTCGGTCCCGTTATCGGTACTCACTGTGGACCGGATACCATTGCCTGTTGCTACGTAGGCACCAAACGCGACATATAAGATAAGAAAATACTATCAAAATTAGCCGGTGGAATATAATCCATCGGCTTTATTATTTATCTATATGTAGTCTTAGAATTGTTGCATAAGAGGTAACAAAAAAGTTACAAGCAGGTAACTAAAAACGTTACAGACAGGTAACAAAAAAGTTACAAGCAGGTAACAGAAAAGTTACAAAGAGGTAACAAAAATGTTATGGTAGTTATTTATATTATATAAATAAAAAAAACAATAAGGATATATAACGCGCCTGATAGGCGCTGATTGTTGCTTCTTATTTTCTTTTTATTATCTTCTGACTAAGATTGATTTCATCGTAGAAATGCAGTCGGCGGAACGGATTATTTATTGGGTAGGATAAAAAAATAGGAAAAGAAGAAAAAAACAATTGACAATTTGTAAAAATTGGTCTAATATATTCATGCGTTTGCGAGGGTGGCGGAATGGCAGACGCGCATGATTCAGGTTCATGTTGGAAACAGTGAGGGTTCAAGTCCCTTCCCTCGCACCACCATACAAAAGCCCATGTGGTCGTGGCGGAATGGCAGACGCGTACGTTTGAGGGGCGTATGGTTCACCCGTGTGAGTTCAAGTCTCATCGACCACACCAAAAAATCTCGGAAGATTACTTCCGGGATTTTTTACTTTTATCCAATTTAATAATAAATGTTATAACAATAATCAAAAATAGTTAAATTTCCGTTCGTCACTTGGATATACTTATTTGTATAGCCGAAATAATCGGTGCAGATAATAAACAAATGTCAATATGTACCTATGAAGAAACCACGAAGTCTTTGGTCGATCTTGTTTAAGTGAATGAAAAACATTTTAGGGGGTATGTATATGGACATATATTCAGATAAGGCTTTGCTTGTACTGGAGCAAGCAAAAATAATGGCACTCAAACTAGGCGGAGTAATGGACTCCATTCATCTTCTTTATGCCATGACGGAGGTAGAAAATTGCAAAGCAGAGCGTATTCTTAAAGAATACGGAATAACCGCAAAGACAGTCGAACCTTACCTTGAATTCTTTCCGACCAAAATAAGCGAAGAAACGATACTCAATCCGCTTATTCATTCTTATCTTTCTGTTGCTCAGCTTATTTCTCAGAATGAGAAAGTCAGGTGCGGAACGGAACATATCCTGCTTGCCATTACCTCTCGGAATACGAAAGCAAAGACTTTACTTATGCAACATAATTTAAGTCCGATAGAAATTAAAAGATGTCTTACCACCATTCAAAAGGAAGTGACAACTCAGCCAAAAAAAATCTCCTCCGAAGTTGCCTGTACGATAATACCGGAAGTGGGCGATGATATCGGTCGGTGGGGAAAGTTCTTAACTGACAAAAAAAATCTTAAAATCGATAAATTGATTGGAAGGGAAAGGGAGATAGAACAGCTCTACTGCGTTCTTATGCGCAGGCAGAAAAACAACGCCATTTTGGTTGGCAAACCGGGCGTAGGAAAAACGGCGATAATGCTTGGCATGGCTCATAGAATACTTGAAGGCAACGTCCCGGACTTTTTACAAAAAAAATCAGTTTTTTCTCTCAACGTTTCTTCTTTACTTGCAGGAGCTTCTTACCGAGGTGATTTGGAAAAGAGGATCGATACCCTTATAACGAAGATAAAGAAGGATAAAATCCTTCTTTTTATTGATGAAATACATTTACTCGGCGGAGGAGGAAACGACGAAAACAGGGGCAATTTGGCATCGATACTAAAAGGATATCTGTCCGGTGAAATTATGGTTGTCGGAACGACCACCTTTGAGGAGTACGAGAGGTTGCTTACGTCCGATCAATCCATCTCACGAACGTTCACAAAGATAATAGTTGAACCAATGTCGAAAGAGGATACAATGGAGACGTTACGGTCAAAGAAATCTTTATTGGAGAAACATTTTTCGGTAAAAATCGACGATCAAGCGTTACATTCGGCTGTAGAACTTAGCGAAAGATATTTAGCCGAACGAGCGCTTCCGGATAAAGCAATCGACCTAGTCGAAGAGGGATGTTCGCTAGCAAAAATCGGCGGGCGGAATAAAGTTACAGAAGAGGACGTCAGAACGGCACTTTCACGAAAGACAGGCATACCTGTTTCGGAAATGAAGGGGACTGAACGTGAAAAAATAATACATTTTGACGAACTACTTAAAAAGAGGATCAGTGGACAATCACAGGCAATATCGGAAGTATCCAGCGCAGTCAAACGAATCTATGCCGGACTGAAAGACGGCAGACCATATTCATTTCTCTTTCTCGGTCCTACCGGGGTTGGCAAGACGGAAATGGCAAAGGCAGTAGCGGAAGGGTTATTCGGTGACGAGAGAGAACTTGTTCGATTCGACATGAGCGAATATGCCGAAAAGGGATCGGTGACTAAGCTGATCGGCGCACCGCCCGGATACATCGGACACGATCGAACGGGGAGTCTGACGGGAGCCGTTTCCAGAAAACCCTATTGTGTTCTTCTTTTTGACGAAGTGGAGAAAGCAAGTCCGGAGGTATATCACCTGTTTTTACAATTATTGGACGACGGAAGGCTGACAGACAACAAGGGTCAAACGGTAGACTTTAGTAATACCATCGTTATCATGACCGGAAATATCGGCGCAAGCGCAGTTTCAACGCAGAACGCAGTAGGTTTTATCACCGAGGAAGTTGACCGCAAAAAAACGACGATAGAGGAGCTTAAGAGGACTTTTCCGCCCGAAATTATCAATAGAATCAATAAAATTATATTTTTTGAAGAATTAAATAAGGAAGAATTGCTCCCGATAGCGAATAAATTAGTAGAGAGGATAAAAAAGGTCCTCAAAACAGAACGGCAGATCGACCTGGACGTTTCGCTCGAAGTAATCGAGTATATCGCCGCGAAAGGCTACGATAAAAAATACGGAGCCAGACCGATGAGAAGATTGGTAGAAGGTGAAATCGAAGACGTCATCAGCACGACCATTCTGACAGACGACCTGAAAAATTGCTCTCTGGAAATCACGTTATGCGGTTCGAAACCGCAAATAAAGAAAAAAGGAGACAACCAACCATGCGCGTAGAAATCAATGTAAAGAACTATCATCTCGACAATGAATTCAGTGAACTCATCATCAAAAAACTTAGTCGCTTTGACAAATACTTTAACGATAATGCGAAAGCAAAAGTTAAATTGTCCACCCAAAACAAAACGGAGACAATGGAAATCACCGTCAGTTTTAATGGAAACGTGGTTCGCTCGGTAGCTTCTTCGGACGATATGAAATCCAATTTGGACGTCGTTTTGCCTAAACTTGAACGTCAGATTATCAAACATCGCAGCCGCTTCACCGATAAGATGAAGAAAACGGCTTTTGAGTCACCGGCTCTGTACGAAGATAAAGAAGAACCCGTGCGTAGCACCAACGTTGTCAAAGTTAAAAAGTTCCAGGTGTCGGTCACTACGGTGGAGAATGCCGCCGAAGAGATGGAATTACTTTCGCACGATTTTTACGTTTTCATCAACGGAGACACCAACAAAGTCAATATTCTGTACCGCAGAAACGACGGTGATCTCGGTTTGATCGAACCGGAATATTGATAAACAGATGCGAATCGGTATTTCAACGGCTTCCTTTACCGGGAAAAAGCTGACCGAGGACGCTTTCGAAGTCATACATCAACTGGAGATCCCTTGTTGCGAAGTTTTTTTGGCGTCGTTCAGCGAGTACACAAAAAAGTTCGCAGAGCTGATTAACGAAAGAAAAGGGGATACGGAAATCGTCTCCATCCACACGCTCAACCAGCAATATGAACCGGATCTGTTCAGTCGGATGGAACGACCGAGAAAGGACTCCGAAACAATACTTTCTAAAGTAGCGCGCGCCGCCAAAATAATCGGCGCGCGTTATTATACATTCCACGGTCCGGCAATGCTACGCCGCGTACCTTATCACTTTGATTACGAGAGGCTGGGTACAAGGGCGGAAGAACTATGTTCTTTCATAAGTAAAAAAGGGGGCGGACTGGAGCTGTGCTACGAAAACGTCCATTGGTGTTATTTTTCCAATCCGGACTACATTACCCATCTGAAACCTTATGCTCCGTCATTACGGACCTGTCTGGACGTTAAACAGGCCCTTCAAAGCGGTTTTGCGCCCGAAAAATACATAGAGACAATGGGCGAACGTTTGACAAACGTTCATTTATGCGACTATAATAACGATAAGACGTATTTGCCCGGCAAAGGCTCGTACGACTTCGAAAGACTGTTCGGTGAATTGCTCACAAGAGGATACAATGGGGACGCAATGATCGAGGTCTATTCCAGCGATTACGAGAGCTTTGACGAGCTGAAATACTGTCACGAATATTTACAAGAATGCCTGGAACGCGCTAAGCGTGCCGGGGCATAAAAAGGAGAACAAACATGATCAAAAAGGTACCCATTCGATTCGACTACAACAATATGATGGCTGACTATGTCGGCGATTGCCAAGGTTTCACCGACAAAGACATCGCGGCGGCAAAAGCCATTACCAAAAAGGCTTTTGAAGAAGTAAAGGCCGGAAGAGGACAGGGAATGATGGGCTGGACGGAACTGCCGACCAACCAAAAAGAAGTGGTAAGCGACATCATCGCCACGGCAAAAGAAGTCCGCAAAAATTTCGATTCCTTCGTCGTACTCGGTATCGGCGGCTCGGCTTTAGGCCCCATGGCGCTTTTCCAAGCTCTTTGCCACCTTCACCATAACGAACTCCCCAAGTCCAAGCGTAAAGCACCGAAGTTCTACGTTGAAGACAACGTTGACCCGGAAAGAATGGTGGCGTTACTCGACGTTATCGATCCTAAAAAGACCATGTTTAACGTTATCACAAAGAGCGGTTCAACGTCCGAGACCATGACCCAGTACCTTATTATCTCTAAAATCCTTAAAGACGCTCTGGGCAAAGATTTTTCTTCCCACGTTATCGCGACCACTTCCGAAAGTAAAGGTAACCTTATTAAAATAGCTAAACAAGAGGGCTTCAAAACTTTCTTTATTCCCGACGGCGTTGGCGGTAGATTTTCCGAACTCTGCCCGGTAGGACTTCTGCCGGCGACAGTTTTGGGGATCGATATAAAGGCATTCCTCGCCGGAGCTAAGTTTATGGACGACCGTTGCAAAAAACCGGACGCCACCAAAAACCCCGCTCTTATGGCGGCACTTTTACAATTTCTCGCTATGAAAAGCGGTAAAAACATCTCCGTCATGATGCCGTATGCCGACAGTCTGAAACTTATGGCCGACTGGTATTGCCAGCTGTGGGGAGAGAGCCTCGGAAAGGCTATTGACCTGGACGGTAACAAAGTCTTCGTAGGACAAACGCCGGTTAAAGCGCTGGGCGTCACCGATCAACACAGCCAGGTACAACTCTACACCGAGGGACCGTTTGATAAAGTCGTGACCCTCATCAGCGTTGATAACTACCGTGAAACGGTATCAATTCCCGATGGTTGCGCCGATATCCCGGCAGTGAATTTCTTATGCGGTCATACTATGAACGAGCTTATCGATGCAGAGTGCAACGCAACGGAATACGCGCTCACTCGTTCGGGCAGACTGAATAACCGCATTTATCTTAATGACGTTAACGCCTTTTCTATGGGACAACTGATGTTCTTCTTTATGTTGCAAACGGCCTATACCGGCGCGTTCTTACATATCGATACCTTCAATCAGCCCGGCGTAGAAGAGGGCAAAAACGCCACTTACGCGCTGCTCGGAAGGGCCGGATACGAAGAAAAAGCAAAGGAACTCAATTCCAAAAAGAAGAAAACGGACAATTACATTATCTAAATTTAGTCAGGTCGGGGGAAGGATAACTTCCCCCTGTTTTTTATGAATATCGAAGTAAAAAATCTATCCGTTCAACACCGTCACGGCGCACTGGCTGTAAACAACCTGTCTTTCTCCGTCGGGAAAGGACAATTACTAACCGTTTTAGGAGATAACGAAAGCGGAAAAACATCCCTTCTGAAAGCAATCGCGGGACTTTATACCATCACCGGCGGATATATTTATTTCGACCAAAAAGAGGGCAATAAAATGCCGATTAAAGACAGAAAAGTCTGCCTTATGCACGAAGACGGAGGCTTTTTTAATCACAGATCGGTTCTTTTTAACCTCGAATATCCCTTTAAAATCCGCAAACAAAAGTTCGATTGTAACTGTTTACGTTTTATTTCGACAAATATTTTGCACAAAAAAATCAGTAAATTAACGACAGAGGAAAAAATAGACGTCATGTTTGAGAGGATGTCAAACAGAACGGACGTAGGGATATATTTATTCGACGACCCGTTTAAAAAGCTCCCGGAAAACGAACAAGAGAAATATTTTGATAAATACCTGCCGTTTATTCTTTCCTTAAAAGAAAACGCTGCCGTGATATTTGCTACAACCGACCATAAAGAAGCGGAAAAATTGCATTCCGAAGTGATTTTATTACATTACGGCACCGAACAACAACGTGGGAGAATTGAGGACTTTTCCGATCAACCGAACAGTTTATGCGCTCTGTATTATTCCAACGTCGATTATTCCTATGGTATGACGACTGTACAACAGGGAGAAACACCCTTTGTTCAGATCGGAGAAAAAATCATTAATCTTAATAAAAAATGTTTTTTGAATGAAATATACATCGGCAAAGAAGTAATCTATGCGCAAACGGACAAAAAGACTTTCTTATTCGACAAAAATTGCGAACAACGCATTTATTTTGATTGACGAAGAAAAAAATTAAAGGTAAAATATAGACGTGACCTGAATCGATGAACAATAGTTTCGGAGAGTAAGCTTACGACAACCGGTTTATTTAGACCATAGTTATTGTATGCCCATTAGCTCCGAAATTTCGGAGCTTTTTGTTATATAAACAAAAGAAAGGAGAAAAAATGAAAAGAGTAGGGGTAATTGGTATTGTAATTCAAGCAAGAACGGGAGACAAAGCTATGGAAGTTCAGAAAATCCTGAGCGAATTTTCCGACATTATCATCGGACGCATGGGTGTACCTGTTCCTGAGAACGGTATATCCGCTATTTCACTCATTGTTCGGGGCGAGAATGAGAGAATCAGCGCCCTTAACGGCAAACTGGGGAGACTGACCGACATCAACGTAAAAAGCGCATTATCGTCGGTAGAAATACAATAATCAGGCTAATTTTTGGAGGATATATGAAGAAAGCATCTAAAATCATCACAATTATCACTGCAATCGTATGCACCGTTTTATCAACGATCATGTTTGCTTCCTGTACGGAAGAAAATTCCACCCCCTCTGCATCGGGTGAAAAAAAGATTACGGTACAATACGTTGCCGACGGGACCGCAGCGAGAACGCTGCTGCTCAATTCCGAATCCGGAATTGATTTCGCCGTGGTCGGCGAGCCGGCGGCAACCACCTTTATGGGCGTACCTGCGCTTAACCTCAATGCAAAAATGAATATGCAGTCGGAGTATCAACTTGTCAGCGGTCAAACAACCTATCCGCAGGCTGGATTATTTGTCAAAAACGAGGTGGCAAACAACCGGGAATTTATGACGGCGCTATATGCCGCTCTTTCCGCAAGTAAAACATGGGCATTCGATAATTCCGCTTCCGTCAATGCATTTGCCAAAGAAAACCTTTACGAAAGCGCTTCTTTTCCGCAAGCAAGCATAGCGAACTGCGCCATCAACGCGCAACCTTTAACAGACGAAAGCAAAAATCAGATTATTACTTTCTTAAAGAGCGTAGCCGGAACGGACGCAAAAGGCAACGCCATCGACTGGGACGCGCAAAACACCAAACTTTTTACGGCAGGTGACACGCTTGCCGATAGTAAAACCAGTTATCGTTTTACCGCGCCGGAAGGTACGCCGGCACTGGCTATTTTACGTTTACCGGTAGATAATACGTCAATCGCCGGAAAAAATATGGAGTACGAGATCGTATCACCCAGCAACATCGCGGCGGAAATGAGTGCAGGCAAATCAGATCTGGTTATTATGCCTGTCAACGCCGGCGCCAATCTCATCCGGCAGGGTGCTAACTACACTTTGGTCTCTGTTGCCGTTGACGGAAGCCTGTATATGATCGGAAGAACTGCTAACGGCGGAACCATCACAATGGACGATATTAACGGCAAAAAAATAGCCTGCATCGGAAAAACGGGCGTCCCGGGACTCATTTTCCGCTACGTCATGCAACAAAACGGTTTTACAATAGAAGAATAGAATTACATGAGAGGAAAAGTAAAACGCATTCTACTCACTATTTGCGTCCCCGTCTTTTCGGTCGGGGTACTTTTCCTTGTGTGGTTTCTTGTTGCAAAAGCAAAGGGGAACGAACTGATTTTACCTTCACCAAGGAGCGTAATGGAACGTTTTTTCACCTTATGGCAGGAAAAAAACTTTTATAACAGTCTTTTTTTAACCATCGGTAGAACCTTTTTATGTTTCGTGCTGTCTTTTGCATTCGGCATAGTTCTTGCGGTAGTCGCAAACATGAGTAAACCGTGCGAAAAGTTCCTTTCACCCATCGTTTCCGTTCTGCGCGCCGCGCCAACCGTCGCTGTTATCTATATTTTATATGCATTTATGCCGGCAAAAAAAATGGCAATCGTTGTCGGTTTTTTAATAGGTTTTCCCATACTATATTCTCAGTTCGTTACCGCGCTATCCGAAGTTGACAAAAATCTGGTTACCATGGCGAAAATCTATAAGGTACCTATCTTGCGGCGCATTTTTGGTATTTACGTTCCGTCCATTCTTCCTACGGTTTTCGATGCCTCTCGCGCAACGCTGTCGCTGACACTTAAAGTTGTTATTGCGGCGGAAATATTGACTTTGGTACCGTTGAGCCTGGGCGGTAAAATTCAATCGGCGTATTCTTCCTTCGAAATTGCCTATCTACTCGCCTGGACGCTATTAGCTATTGTCGTTAGCTTTGTTTTGGAAATAATGGTATCCGTCATAAAAAAAGCGGTCGTGAGGTGGAAATGAAACTAAATAACATCTCCGTAAAATACGGTGATAAAACCGTTTATGACAATTTCAGCTTGGAGATCCCTAAGGGCATTACTTGCATTTTGGGTGCTTCCGGTTGCGGAAAAACGACCCTTCTTAACGTCATTGCACGCGCCTTGCCTTTTTCCGGAAAGGTGGATGCGCAGAGCGTATCTTATATCTTCCAATCGCCGACCTTAATTCCATCTATGACGGTGGAAAAGAACGTTGAATACGTTTTAAAAGAGCAAATAAAGGACAAAAAAAAGCGAAAAAAGATCGTTTTCGACATTCTTGATAAAGTTGGATTGGAAAAGGAAAAAAAGAACTTTCCCGGTGAACTAAGCGGCGGAATGGCACAACGTGTCGCGCTCGCAAGAGCCTTTTGTTATCCGTCAGATTGCCTATTGATGGACGAACCTTTTAAAGGACTTGATGTAACCTTGAAAAAAAACATCCTTTCTCTTTTTCTGTCTCTCTATCGACAAAACAACAGAGACGTTGTTTTCGTTACCCACGATATCGACGAAGCCATTCTTCTTGCCGATAATATTTTTGTTTTGACAAATAACGCCGTTTTAGGAACCTTCAATTGCAATATACCGCAAGAAGAGAGAACGGTCACATCTTTATCCGATATCAAAGAACAAATATACGCACTTCTGTGATTTAAATATATTTACAATTCTTAATTTCTTGACTAAACGTAATAAGTAGGCTATTATTTAATTTATATAACAGATCATCCGGAGGAGAAATGATAGCTTTTATCGAAGGACAAATTGCCGAAAGAGGGGCGGGATACGTCGTCATGTACAACAACGGTATGGGGTACGAACTATGCGTCTCCAACACCACGCTTTCACAGATCTCTTCACTGCAAAGAGCTAAAATGTACACCTATCTTTCCGTCAGAGAGGACGGGGTCACTTTGTACGGCTTTTATACCAAAGAAGAAAAAAATATGTTCCTCAAGCTGATCTCCATTAACGGAATCGGACCTAAGGGGGCGCAGACCATTCTATCCGGGGTCGATCTCACGTCACTTATAACTTATATCGTTACCGCCGATGTAAAGGCACTGAGTAAATTAAAAGGGATCGGAAAAAAGACGGCGGAAAGAATGGTATTGGAACTCAAAGAAACAATCGACGCAGAACTGAGTTTACTGCCCATTTCTTCCGACGACGAAATAGACGTAGCAGACAAAGACGCCGAGGACGCCGTATATGCTTTGCGTAGTCTCGGTATACCCAATAAAGATGCCGTTCAGGCGGTCAAAGCCTGCCGCGACAAAGCAAACAGTCTGGAAGAACTCATCCGTCTCGCGCTTAAATCAATTTAGTTAGGAGGGAGCATGGAAGAATTAGAAAGATTGCTTTCCGCCAATAAAACGGAAGGGGACGAAGGAGAAAACAAGCTCCGCCCCAAGACACTTGATAGCTATATCGGACAGGAGAAGGTCAAACAAAACCTGGCGGTGTTTATGGCATCGGCAAAAAAGAGGGGCGAGACCCTCGACCACGTCCTATTATACGGACCGCCGGGACTGGGGAAAACGACTCTTAGTCACATTATCGCTTCCGAAATGGGCGCAGGCCTCCGTATGACGACAGGTCCTGCGGTAGAACGTCCGGCTGACCTTGCCTCTATCCTTACCAACCTGCAACGCGGAGAGGTGCTTTTTATCGACGAAATACACCGTCTTAATCCCACGGTAGAAGAAATACTCTATTCAGCAATGGAAGACGGATCACTGGATATTGTTATCGGGAAAGGACCGACAGCAAGAACGATGAGAATTCCGCTTGAACCCTTCACCCTCGTTGGTGCAACGACAAAAGCAGGAATGCTCTCCGCACCTTTACGCGACCGTTTCGGCATGGTTTTCCGTTTGGAATTGTATTCTAAAGAAGAATTAAAAGACATAGTCAACCGTTCGGCGGGAATATTGGATATTGAAATTACGCCCGAGGCTGCTTTGGAAATTGCCGGCAGATCCCGAGGCACGCCCCGAATTGCCAACAGACTCCTTAAACGAATCCGCGACTTTGCCGAATACGAAAACAGCGGTATTGTTGATTTAGAGATCGCAAAAAAGGGCCTCAAACGTCTGGAAGTGGACGCTCTCGGACTGGATATGACAGATATCAATATTTTGAGAACGATTATAGAAAAATTCAACGGCGGACCGGTAGGACTGGAGACGCTGGCAGCTTCAACCGGTGAGGACGCCGGCACAATTGAGGACGTATACGAACCCTACCTTTTGCAACTGGGATTTATTGCACGCACCCCCAGAGGAAGAACCTGCACGCAGGCTGCTTATAAACACCTGGGAATTAAACTCTTCAATCCAAGTCTTTTTGACGAGGAACCGGAGACGGAGGAATAATGCTGAAAAGCGACTTTTTTTACGAATTACCACAGGAACTGATCGCACAAACGCCGGTGTATCCGCGTGACAGCAGTAGATTACTGTATTATGATAAAAACACCGATACCATTTCCGACAAGATTTTCCGCGATATTGCAGATATTTTGCAACCGGGGGATCTACTTGTCATTAACAACACCAGAGTTATTAACGCAAGGCTGTTTGGTTTTGACGAAAAGGGTCGAAAATACGAGGTTTTTTTATTAAAAAGACTTGATTTGAACCGTTGGGAAACCTTACTTAAACCGGCAAGAAAAGCCAAACTCGGCTCTAAAATCGTCATAAATGAGGAACTTTCTCTCACCGTTGACAGTATAGCCGACAACGGAATACGTATTGTAACTTTCCTTTTTAACGGTGTGTTCGAGGATATTCTTTCCCGTGTCGGTGAAGTGCCGCTTCCGCCCTATATCACGGAAAAATTGACCGATAAAGAGCGGTATCAGACGGTCTATGCCAAAACGCCCGGCTCCTGCGCCGCGCCAACTGCCGGATTGCATTTTACGCCGGAATTGATACAAAAACTGCAGGATAAGGGGATAGAATTTGCCGAGGTACTGCTGCACGTTGGACTCGGGACTTTCCGCCCGGTCAAAGAAGACAACATCCTCGACCACAAAATGCACTCGGAATATTACGAAATCGACGAAAAAACGGCGGAAAAGATAAATAAAGCAAAATTACAAGGACGCAGAGTAATAGCCGTAGGTACGACGAGTGTCAGGACGCTGGAATCGGTTGCCGACGAAAACGGCTTTGTCCGCGCTAAGAAGGGAGATACCGATATCTTTATTTATCCGGGATATAAATTCAAGTGCGTACAAGGGCTTATTACCAATTTCCACCTGCCGGAATCCACACTTCTTATGCTCATAAGCGCATTCCTGACAAGAGAAAAGGTGATGGAAATATATAAACACGCGGTTGACGAAAGATACCGTTTTTTCAGTTTCGGCGATGCCTGTCTGTTTTTGTAAAAATGAGGTAAAAAATGTTTAAGTACGAAGTAATAAAAGTCTGCAAACAATCGGGAGCCAGAATAGGGCGTTTTACCACCCCCCACGGCGTTATTGAGACACCCGTCTTTATGCCGGTAGGCACCAAAGCCACCGTCAAGTCCCTTTCTCCGGAAGAAGTGGAAGAGGTTGGGAGCCAAATTCTTCTTAGCAACACCTATCATCTTTATCTTCGCCCGGGGCATGAACTGATTAAAAAAGCGGGCGGTCTGCATAAATTCATGCATTGGAATAAGCCGATTTTGACCGATAGCGGCGGTTTTCAGGTTTTTTCCCTCTCTTCTACGAGAAAAATAACAGACGACGGCGTTCATTTCAACAGTTTTATCGACGGCAGTAAACATTATTTTACGCCGGAAAAATCCATTGAAGTACAACAGGCACTGGGAAGCGACATTATGATGGCTTTCGACGAGTGTACGGAAGGGGGTATTGATAAAGAAAAAGCGCGGAAAGCAATGGAAAGGACCCTTTCGTGGCTGGATAGGTGCTACAACGTAGCAAACGAGCCGGACAAACAGATGCTTTTCCCCATTATTCAGGGCAACGTATATAACGATCTTAGAATAGAAAGCGCCATACGCTCGGCTAAATATGCTCGATGCGGTATAGCGATAGGGGGATTAAGCGTAGGGGAACCCAAACCTATCATGTACGAAGTACTGGATACTTTGCGTCCTTATTATCCGGAAAACATGCCGCGCTATCTAATGGGCGTAGGGAGCGCCGATTGTATCGTCGAAGGAGTATGCAGAGGAGTAGATATGTTCGACTGCGTACTTCCCACCAGAATTGCAAGAAACGGTACGGCTATGACCTTTTCCGGTGACGTAACCATCCGCAACGCACAGTTTAAGGAAGACTTCACGCCGGTAGAAGAGGGATGCGACTGTTATTGCTGCCGCAACTATACGAAAGCGTACGTCAGACACCTTCTTAACAGCGATGAAATATTAGGCGGTAGATTACTTTCCATTCACAATATTCGATTCCTTCATCGTCTTACTGCGGAAATCAAGCAAGCCATATGGGAAGATCGTCTGCTCGACTACAGAGACAGCTTCTTTGAAAAATACAAAAGCTGACGAAAAAACGCTTGCAATTAGCAAAAAAGTATTGTAAAATTGAATAAAAATAAATTTAGGAGTTATGCTTATGCAAAATTTACTCGGATTAAGCCTTGGCGGTGGCAACACCTGGATGTTCGTTATTCTCGGAGTTTTTCTTGTCCTGATGATCGTTATGTCCGTTATCCCGCAACGTAAACAAAAGAAAAAACAAGAAGAAATGATGAATTCCATTCAGGTCGGCAGTAAAATAATGACGATCGGAGGTCTGATTGGCGTTATTACCGAATATGATCCTTCCACCGATTATTATACCATCAACGTCGGCACCCCTTCCGCACCGAATTACATCATCATCGTTAAAAATGCCATTCGTACCAAACTCGATGACAGCACCGTCGTTTATTACGAACCCCCGAAGGCAGAAAAGAAAGATGAAAAAGATGAAATCGTTGACGTCAAAGAAGTAAAAGAGACCAAAAACAAGAGCAAAAAGAGCAAGACGTCTGACGAACAATAATAGCTATTATTAACAGAAGAAAAGAACGAGACATTGATCTCGTTCTTTTTTTATGTCATTTTATAAAAAATTTACTGAACTACCTTTTTATTGAACACAACGGCGAAGATACCGCCGATTAAGCCCATCACTACGCCAAGTAAAAGGTCGATACCCGTAGAGAGTGTAAACTCAAAGGAGTTTTGAACAGTGCCAAACAGCAACCAACTAAGAAGGGAATAAAGTAGTCCTACGATTGGTCCCTTGATTGCTCCCATTGATCTCTCTTTGAAACAAAGTAAAGATGCAAAAAGCAGGCTGAACACTTTAATCACTTGATTAATTGCAACAAGCCATTTTTCCCCAATTGGGACGAATCCGATAAGTAAAGATAATCCCAAAATGAAAATCGCGCTGAAAATAAGTGCAATAAGGGAAGACGAAAAGATGTCTTTATAAAATTGTTTCGATATTGTTTTCATAACCACGCTCCTTTTTATATAACTCTATTTGCGGCGAGGGAAATTTATTCCATAAAAAACGATTGCCAAAAAGGAAAAATACGATTATAATAATAAAAGAATTTATTTCGGAGGTTCACGATGAAACATATCGAAGAGGTTTATACCAAATCTTTAACTAAAGAACACACCACCGGCTGTGGCGAATGCCAATCCAGCTGCCAATCTGCTTGCAAAACCAGCTGCACGGTAGGAAATCAGAGCTGCAAACAAGAAGAAAAGATCAACGTTCAAATTAAAAAAGAGCTGTAATAACAAATGGTCTACTGTTTCGGGTATCACCGAACGGGGAAAAAGTATTATTTTTTATGGGACGTAGAAAGCGGAAGTCTGCTTAGTGTAGATTATCCGGCTTTTTTGTGTGCTAAAAAGAGATATTCCGTACTTTCCGATGAAGAAGAACGGGATTATTCCGTACTTTCCGAAGGTGAAAAAGAAGAAATACAAAAAGAATTGATCGAAGGTGAAGAAAAAGGTATTTTAGATACCAAACCCAAGATCGATTTTTTTGTCAAGAGTACCAAAGTGGTTAAGGCGCTTTGCCTGCATATTTGTCACGACTGCAACCTCAATTGTGAATATTGTTTCGCCGGAGGGGGAAACTATAACACGGAAAAGGACTACATGTCCGAAGAAACGGGGAGAAAAGCAGTCGACTTTCTCATAGAAAACAGCGGCAAAAGAAAGAATCTGGAAATTGATTTCTTTGGCGGAGAACCGTTGTTAAATATGAAAACGGTGAAAGAAGTCGTCCGTTATGCGCGTGAAATTGAAGAAAAGCACGGTAAAAAATTCAGTTTTACTATGACGACCAACTGTCTGCTTCTTAACGACGAGAATATCGCTTGGCTCAACGAGAACATGGAGAACGTGGTTCTCAGTATTGACGGAAGGGAATGTACGCACAATGCCGTTCGACATACCAGAAACGGAAAAGATTGTTACGATATTATTCTGAAAAACGCACAGAAGTTCCGCGCCGTCCGAGGCGATAAAAAATATTACGTACGAGCGACGTTCACTGCAAAAAATCTTGACTTTTGCGCAGATATTTTAGCGTTAAACGACGCAGGATTCGATCAAATTTCCGCAGAACCGGTTGTACTGGAAGAAACCAACCCCATGGCACTGCGAGAGGACCATCTCGAAAGGATATGCGCCGAGTACGACAAATTCACCGATGCTTACCTTACGCGCAGAAAAGCCGGCGGAAAACACTGGTTTAACTTTTTCCACTTTATGCTCGATCTGGAACACGGTCCCTGTCCGGACAAACGTCTGACAGGATGCGGCGCAGGTACGGAGTACATGGCGGTTTCTCCAATAGGAGAACTATATCCCTGCCACCGTTTTGTCGGAGGAGACGAAAAATATCGTATCGGATCGGTATATACCGGCATAGAAAACCAAAAAATAAGAGAGGAATTCGCAAGACTAAGCGTCCTTAGCAAACCTCATTGTAAAGACTGTTTTGCAAAATACAACTGCGGAGGAGGTTGTACTGCAAACGCACTGCAATACACCGGAAGCGCAAACGGTCAATACAAAATGGGCTGTGAACTGACAAAAAAGAGACTGGAATGTTCTTTAGCCATTGCCGCGATCGAAAAAACGAACAAATAAACGGACAATTATTGTGGATAAATTGTTATTAACAAAATTAATTGTTGACATTAAATATTATATTAGATATAATATCATAGAGAAAAATTGGAGGCACAAACCAAGTGAGCAAGAAGAAATCAATCATCATACTCAGCATCATAACGGTCCTTTTCCTGTTTCTCCTGCTGTTTACCATCCCGTTGAACGGACAAGACAGCTTCCAGGTAGCGGACACCGATTATGATTTTTACTGGATCTTCAAGGGTATTGACCTTGGGATCGATTTGAAGGGCGGTATTTATGCCGAATACGAATGTTATCGTGACGATAATCAAGAAGTAAGCGACGACGATATTGCCGGTGCTATCAGCAACCTGAAAGATCTTTTATACGACAAAGGATATTCCGAAGCATTGGTAGAAGAGGTTACGCACTCCGGTAACAAATACGTACGTGTAGAAGTCGCCGGATTACAAGATACCGAGTCACTGATGAACCTCATCGGAGATTCTGCAACGTTAACTTTCCGCGATGAAGAGGGTACCACCAAAATGACCGGAACGGGAAACATCGAAACCTGCGCCATCGCATACGACAATGACGACGGATATTATCTCGCGTTGCAATTCAACTCTCAAGGAGCTACCGAATTTGCAAAAGTAACAGAAGAAATGGTCGGAAAGGTCCTTTATATCTACATCGATGACGAACAGCTCATGGCTCCTAAGGTTAACCAAGCTATTACCGGCGGAAAGGCGAGCATTACCGGTAACTTCACCTATGAAGAGTGCTATAACTATCAAGTTAAAATTCAAGCCGGTATCACTTCGGTTAAATTCCGTTTGAACACTTGCGAAACGGTCAGCGCATCTCTCGGTGAAGAGGCTTTCACGTTGAGCTTGATTGCCGCGGCTATCGGTATTGGTGTTATCTGCCTTTTCCTTTGCCTCATTTACAGAGGAATGGGCCTTGCTGCGAGCTGCGCTCTTATTATTTATACGGAGCTTCTTATCATTCTTCTTGCTATCGTACCGTGGGTAGAATTGACCCTTAACGGTATTGCCGGTGTTATCCTGAGTATAGGTATGGCAGTCGACGCAAACGTAATTATATTCGAGAGAATAAAAGAAGTTAAGACGACAGGGGGTGCGAACAGAATGATTCCTTCGGCTGTTGCCGGCGGTTTCAAAAGCGCGTTCTCGACCATACTCGACGCCAACATTACCACCATCATCGGTGCCATTATCATGCTCATCTTCGGTTCAGCTTCCATAAAGAGCTTTGCTTTAACGTTGCTCATCGGTATTATTTTGTCACTGTTCACGGCAATCTTTATTACCAGAGTCTTCATCAATTGCTTTATGGCGTTCGATGACGAGAACGAAAAATTCTTCGGACTGCAAAACTGCATACCGCAGGACGCAGCCGAGAACGCGTAAGGGGGTGCCAACATGAAAGACTTTTTTAAACAATTGGCAGGAAAAATCAAAACTTTGAAGGAAAAATTCTTAAAAGTTGACATCTATAAAAACAGAAAGGTTTTTTACATCGTTCCGCTTTTCATCGTTCTTATTATGCTCATATGCGGGATGTGCTATCAATTCACCGATTCGCAACAATACTTTGCTAACATCGGTATTGACTTCCAGGGTGGTACCATTCTGACTATCGAATTTAAGGATGCTAATGCAAACTCCGAAAAATACGATGAAAACCTAGCTATAATTAAAAACGTTGTTAAAGACGTATTGAAAGAGGAGAATATCGAAGTATCCCGCGATCAAAAGAGTGGTGAATCGACCATCATCGTACAGTACGTTAACTTTAAATCGGCCGGAGCAGACGACGCTAAATCCATGAACAGAGCCAATCTCGAAATCAAAGACAGATTGCGTACAATGTCGGATAACGGCGAGATCAGCACCATCATATCTATCAACGACACGACGATCGGTAATACTTCGAGTAAAAACCTTTTGAAAACGGCAGCCATCGCCGTAGCTGTTGCGCTCGCATGTATGCTTGTCTATATCATCATTCGTTTCGATTTGCACAGCGCATTGGCAACCATCGTCGCATTACTGCATGACCTTATCATCATGATGAGTTTATCGGTAATCTTCTACGTAGAAATCGGTGACAGTATCGTTGCCGCGCTCATTACCATCGTTGCGTATTCTATCAACAACACCATCGTTGTCTTCGATAAAATTCGTAGCAACGTCAAACCGTACAAACAGAACAAAACCAAATATGACGTTAATGAGATTGTCAACAAGTCCATCTTCAGCACTATGACTCGTACCGTCTATACAACGTTCACCACGTTGATTGTTATGATCATTCTGGTTGCTATCGGCGTTGCGTCCATCCGTACTTTTGGACTGCCCATTATCTTCGGTTTGATTGCAGGTTTCTATTCCTCTGTGTTTATCGCCGCTCCTCTTTGGGCTGACTTCAAAACTATCGGCGGAAAGATTTCTCAGAGCTATAAAAATCGTAAATACAAAAAGAATCACGCTAAATAATAATTAACTTATATTCCGCTTTTTTTGTAATAAACTATGTTTACCTGCAAAAAAGGCGGAATTTTTTTACACATGAGACCGCAAAGTAGAGTAATAATTTCACCGGAAGATATCAAAAGAACAGCTGAAAAATGCAACGTCAGTCAGCTGACAGCTTCTTTATTACTAAAACGCGGTATAACGGAAAAAGATGAGGCCGATCTTTTTCTTTACGGCACGGCAAAAAACCTATCAGATCCATATAAATATATCAATATGGATTTGATTATCAATCGACTACGGTATGCCGTTCAAAACAAAGAAAAGATCGTTATTTACGGTGATTACGACTGCGACGGTATAGGTGCGACTGCAATATATTATTTAGCCTTTAAAAAGGCAAACGTCCCCGTTTTTTATTACATACCCACCAGAAAAGACGAAGGCTACGGATTAAATAACGAAGCAATTACTAAGATTAAAAACGCATTTGCCCCGGATATATTATTAACCGCGGACTGCGGAATTACGTCGCAGAAAGAAGTAGCTTTCGCTAAAGAAATCGGAATGGAAGTAATTGTTACCGACCATCACACGCCGCCGACAGTACCACTAAATTGTTTATATACCGACCCATGCTATACTCCGGAATTGACACAACTGTGCGCCGCAGGGGTAGCGCTATACGTTATTCGCGCGCTTTTTGGCGAAGAAGAAAGTAGAAACTATTATGACATTTGCGCCGTATCAACCGTTGCAGATATTGTTTCGCTAAAAAAAGACAATAGAATACTGGTCAAAGAGGGGCTGAAAAAAATACACGCTTCCGATATGCGTCCCGGTCTGAAAATGCTAATTCAGAACGCAAAATGCAATATCCGGACGTTATCATACGGCGACATATCTTTTAAAATTGCACCCAGGCTCAACGCCGCCGGTAGACTCAGCACTCCGATTAATGCGTTAAAACTACTAATAGACGACGATCCGGTCACAATATCACTTCTTGCGGAAAATCTGTCCCTTCAAAATGCCGAAAGGCAACAACTTAGCAATGATATTTATAAAGACACTTTGACAAAACTGAAAGGGTATGATTTCGGCAAATACAGAATGATTATGCTGGCAGGGGACTGGAACGAGGGCGTCGTTGGTATTGTTTGTTCAAAGCTGGTTGAATTCTTTCATATGCCGGCAATCCTACTATGCAATCAAGAGAACGGAACACTCTGCGGCTCGGCAAGAAGTATCGAGGGTGTGAATATATACGATCTGCTTTTTTCGGCAAAAGACTACTTGTTGACTTTTGGCGGCCATGCGAAAGCGGCAGGGCTATCGCTTTTGGCAGACAATTTTAATAATGCACTAAACAAAATGAACGATAGACTGATCGATCTGCCGGACGAAATTTTTTTAAGAAAGGTTTATTATGATGAAATATTGCCAATCAAGTCGATTTCTTGGGAAGTTTATGAGGAAATAAGCCTTTTTGAACCGTTTGGAGAGGGCAATCCAACTCCCGTTTTCTATGACAATTCGCCCGATTATACATTTAGAAAAGGAAGCGATCGTTACCCGATGATAAAGGCCAACGCAGGAATCGGAGAGATCATTTCTTTTGACGGATTAAGTAAATTGCCCTGCCTTAATAGTGGCAATTATTCTATCCTCTATACCCTCGATAAAAACACCTTTAACGGTTATGAAAAACCGCAATTCAACGTAAAAGATTTCTTTATAGATAATTACGTTCAAACAGATAACGAGGTATTTTATGAGGATTTTCTGACGGAAATTGAATATCCAAATGGGAAAAAATCCACCGATAAACCGTCACTTTATATTTGTTTTACGAACGAAACTTTTACTAAATTACTTACCGAACTTCCTTCCGACGTTGCCGTCTATTATAAGGATACAATAAGACCGGAGAGAAGAGACGGCGTCGTACTTTGTCCTAAATCCGATTTCCCATTTTTTTACTTTAGTAAAATACTCTTTTGCGACTATGTCCACCCGACTATTTTATCAATGGTAAATAAGATCGGATGCGAAGTAAAAATAGTAAAGAATTTACCGATGAGTTTGGATATTTCCGTTGACTTGCTGAGAAAGGTTTATGTATACTATTTAAAAACAAATATTGTCACTAATAAAAATACCACAGTGAGCGAATGCTACAAAGAGGGCGCACCCGGTGACAAAGAAAGTTTTGTTGCGGCAACGTATATTCTTATGGAATGCGGACTGATTAAAAAAGACGACCTGGGGAACTTGGTTGTAAAAAACGTTAAAACAGATCCGACTGGATCCGGACTATACCGCTATTTGAGAGGCAATGTATGAGCGACTTTTTACAAACAATAAAAAATAACTATTCGTCAGAGGAATATCTGACGATTGAGTATGCTCTGAAATTTGCCACCGAAGCCCATGACGGTCAATTTCGTAGAACGGGAGAACCTTATATTATCCACCCGATTGCCGTTGCGGAAATCACGGTTGATCTTGGCATGGACTCTGACACGGTAATTGCCGCACTTCTGCACGACGTTATCGAAGATACGCCGGTAACGGATGAAGAAATAAGACAAAAATTCGGTTCGGGAATAGCCGAAATGGTAGAGGGCGTAACTAAACTTAGTAACGTAAACGTGCCAAAAGGTGTTATGGCGCAGGAAGAAGAGCAGGCAGAAAACATCCGCAAACTGTTCATCGCTATGGCGAAAGACATCCGCGTGCTGATTGTTAAACTTGCCGATCGTCTCCATAACATGTCTACGCTTGACGCTTTACCGCCGGAAAAACAAAAAAGTAAAGCGCGCGAAACGTTGGATATATACGCGCCTATCGCCGGTAGACTGGGTATATCTGAAATTAAAACCAAATTGGAAGATTATTCCATGAAATACCTCTATCCTGAGGAATATAACTATATTCAAAGTAAACTCAATATGCAATTGGGCGAACGTGAAAAAGTGGTAGAAAAACTCTGCGGCGAAATATCGCAGGAGCTGGACGAATTACAGTTCCGATATGAAATAAAAGGCAGACCGAAACATCTTTATTCCATCTATAAAAAAATGAAAAGCCAAAACAAAACGATCGACGAAATCTACGATATTATCGCCATACGCGTAATCGTAGAGACCGTAAAAGATTGTTATACCATTTTAGGCGTCATCCATTCCAAATGGACCCCGATGCCGGGCAGATTTAAAGATTATATTGCCTCGCCAAAGCCCAATATGTATCAAAGTCTGCACACCACAATTATCACCAATTACGGACAGATCTTCGAAATACAGATCCGCACCTTTGAAATGAACCAGATCGCTGAATACGGTATCGCCGCCCATTGGAAATATAAAGAAGGGCGTATGACCAAAGACATGAACGAACTGGATACAAAATTCAGTTGGATTCGTGAACTGATGGATATCGAGGGCGATCTGAAGGACTCAAAAGACTTTTTGGACGCTCTAAAAACGAAGGTAAACACCTCAGAGATATATGTCTTTACTACAAAAGGAATGGTTATTAACCTACCCATCGGCAGTACACCGATTGACTTTGCTTATAGGATACACAGTGAAGTCGGTAATAAATGCGTCGGTGTAAATATAAACGGCAAAATAGCACACTTAAATACCGTTCTCCATAACGGTGACGTTGTGGAGATACTGACCAGCAACAATAGTAAAGGCCCATCGCGCGACTGGCTGAATTACGCTCAAAGCCCAACGGCAAAGAAGAAGATAAAAGCATTCTTTAAAAAGTCACTTAAAGAAGAGAACATTAAACTAGGCAAAGAGATGCTGGAAAGGGAAGCACTAAAAAAAGGTTATAAACTCTCTGACCTTATGATACCTTCTTCTTTAAAAATTATTAACGATAAATATATGTTCTCCGATACGGACGATATGTACGCCTCGATCGGATGCGGTGGATTGCGCGTTTCTCAAATCCTTTATAAACTGATCGACTTCTATAAAAAGATGCTGGCAGAGCAGGCGCCTATTACGGAGAAGACCCGTTCTCACCAGCCGGTTCGTCACGCATCGGGAATAAATATCGAAGGATACGACGATTTTGTAATCCACCTAGCCAGATGTTGTAATCCCGTACCGAACGATGAGATTGTAGGGTATATTTCACGAGGAAGGGGAGTAATGGTACATAGGTTGAGCTGTCCTAACGTTACGAACTTCGAGAAAGAGAGACTTATTTCCGCCTCATGGAATTCAGAGACGAAATCCATATTCAATGCGCCCCTTATTATTGAAACGGAGAACAGCGGAACGATACTGTCTAAGATCACGAATATGGTTATCAAGATGGGGTTATCAATAACCTATCTGAACGCGCAGATGTCAAAAAATCGCGAAAAAATGATAATCAATATCAACCTGGAAATCCGCAGCGCAAACGATTTGACGGAGATTATTAAAAAGATTTCCGCCGAAAAAGAAGTGCTATCCGTCAGTCGATTTAATTGAAAAAAATTTTTGTTGAAATGACTAAAATCGGTTGACATAAAAGCAGTTTTAGTGTATACTACATTTCGTCACTTAGGGATACCAACGGGGTGTAGCGCAGTTTGGTAGCGCACGTGGTTTGGGACCATGGGGTCGGGAGTTCGAGTCTCTTCACCCCGACCAAAACTAAAGGTGACGAATAGGGGCCTTTAGCTCAGTTGGTTAGAGCGGTCGGCTCATAACCGATTGGTCCGCGGTTCAAGTCCGTGAAGGCCCACCAAATGTACCTTTTAAATTCAATTTTACGGTCCGGTAGTTCAGCTGGTCAGAACGCTAGCCTGTCACGCTAGAGGTCATGGGTTCGAGCCCCATTCGGATCGCCATTTACGTAATTTTGCCTTGGTAGCTCAGTCGGTAGAGCAGGGGACTGAAAATCCCCGTGTCGGTGGTTCGATTCCGCCCCAAGGCACCATTACTATGCTGGCTTAGCTCAACTGGCAGAGCAGCTGATTTGTAATCAGCAGGTTGATGGTTCGATTCCGTTAGCCAGCTCCAAATGTTTTTGCTTATAGCCAACAAAAACCTTATTTTATTAGTCATGGAAGGATTCCCGAGTGGCTAAAGGGAGCAGACTGTAAATCTGCCGTCCGTCGACTTCGATGGTTCGAATCCATCTCCTTCCACCAAAAACGATCTATTGCGAAATGCTATAGGTCGTTTTTATTTTTTATTCGGATATTATTTTATTTCCCATTTGCCTAAAATTATTTATTTTCGACAATATTAGTCTTATTACGTCACATAAACGGTAGTACTATATTCCTGCCAATCGAGGGAGGAAACATGGAGATTACTTGTTCCAGTAAAAAAGACAACTTATTTATCTTTTTATCGGGAGAACTCGATCAGAGCGTCTCTGCTTTTGCGCGTAGCACTTTAGAAGATATTTCCACCAAAAATAAATATAAATATATCATTTTCGATATGAAAAAACTTTCTTTTATGGACAGTACGGGCATAGGAGTGCTGCTTTCCTTTTATAAAAAAATGAAACAGAAAAACGTTCCTATTTATATTTCAGAACCAAACAATCAAATTGATAAACTAATTCGGATAAGCGGTCTTTATACCGTTATGCCGCCAGTATAAGGAGATATTATGAATAACCGCATGTTACTGAAAATTAAAGCCATTCCGGAAAACGTTGGTTTCTTACGTAACGTTATTGCCGCATTTGCCGTTCCCGCGGACCCGTCGGTAGAAACTATTAACGACGTTAAAACAGCCGTCAGTGAGGCGGTAACAAATTGCATTGTTCACGGATATAAAAATACAGTTGGAGAAATCACCGTAGACGTAGAGTTGATTGATACGAAGTTGTACATAAAAATCAATGATACGGGGGTAGGAATAGAAAACGTGCAACAGGCTATGGAAGACTTTTTTACTACGGAAACGGCGGAAGAGAGAAGCGGTCTTGGTTTCACCATAATGAAAACCTATATGGACACGTTAAAAGTAGAGAGTAAACTCGGTGCGGGTACAACGGTATATTTGACCAAAGAACTGATTCATGCTGAGTGCTGAAGAAACAATCGAGCTGATAAAAAAGGCACAAAAAGGTGACGATGAGGCAAAAACCGCACTTTTGCAAAACAATCTACCTTTAATTAAGAGCATTGTCAGACGATATCAAAATAAACAAATAGAATACGACGATTTGATGGAACTAGGCACTCTTGGGCTAATAAAGGCGATGAACAACTATAACTGTAGTTACGGCGTACGTTTTTCCACCTATGCAGTACCTATGATCGCAGGAGAAATAAAACGGTTTATTCGAGATAACGGCGCAATCAAAGTCAGTCGATCGTTAAAAGCGCAAAACAAATCTGCGAATGAATTTATTGAAAGCTATCGGCAAAAAAACCAAAAAGAACCGTCGATTAAGGAGATCGCGCAGTTTTTAAAGGTGGACGAGACGGAAGTAGTTTTTATTCTGGACAGTTCTAAATATCCCGTGTCGATTTATTCGGAGACGGAAGACGACGGACTGACTCTGGCTGATAAACTTGCTTCCAAAGAAAATCAGGACGATTATATCGAAAAAATCGTTTTACGCGAAATAATTGATAAATTCGACGAACGCGATAAAAAGATAATTTACCTTAGATACTATCGAGACAAAACGCAAAGCGAGATTGCAAAGGCGCTGGGGGTGTCTCAAGTACAGGTCAGTAGATTAGAAGCAAAAATACTGGAACGAATAAGAAGAGAAATGGTATAAAAATATGCTCCACGGACAAAATAGTTTTCGTGGAGCTATTTTATGAAAAAGTCTATAATCCCAAAAACGGAAATACGTTCTCCGCTCCCAATGACTGTCTTATCGGAGGGAAAAAATGAGAGCAAATAAAGAAATTCAAACGGAATACAAATCCATTATTAGGGACAGTATGCCGAAAACGCGGCATATTTCCACTTTAATAAGAGCGTTTTTTACAGGCGGAATAATATGCAGTCTCGGTCAAGGGATCAATATGGCCCTGGAAGCATTTTTACCACAACTAACAGAACAAGAACGCGGCGGATATACGACGCTTTGTATGATATTGCTTACGGGAATACTCACCGCATTCGGTGTCTATGACAAAGTAGGTAATTTCGGGGGAGCTGGCAGCATAGTTCCCATCACGGGATTTGCTAATTCCATTGTCAGTCAAGCTATGGAACATAAACGAGAAGGGGTTGTTTTCGGCATATGCGCCAATATGTTTGCCATAGCCGGCCCGGTAATCGTATTCGGCATTACAGCTTCTGTCATCGTCGGTATTATTTATCTTTTTATATGAAAAATCAAACTATCTTTTTCCCAAAACCGGTATACATTTCTGAAACAGCAACCATTGCAGGCCCTAAAGAGAGCGAAGGACCTTTGCAAAAATACTTTCATTATTGCTTGAAAGACGATCTTTTAAAACAAAAAAGTCATGAGCATGCCGAAATCAAAATGCATACTGCCGTAATCAACCAGTTATTACAGAGGGCTCATCTATCCGCTAAGGACATCGACTGCGCCTTTGCCGGTGATCTTTTGGATGAAATAATTAGTAGTAATTTTACTATGAGAGAAACGGATATCCCATTTTTAGGTGTATATAACGCCTGCGCAACGCTTGCGGAATCTTATATCCTTGCCTCGTCCATGATTTCCACAGGCCTGATAAAAAACGCCGTGTGTTCGGTATCCAGTCACTTTGCTACGGCAGAGCGGCAATACAGATATCCGTTGGAGCTTGGTTCTCAACGGACACCTCTTGCCCAATGGACGGTAACTGCCGCTGCGGCAAGCTATCTTACAAGTGAAAAATCCGATATAAAAATCACTTGCGGAACGGTGGGGAAAGTTACCGATTACGGTGTATCTGACGCAAACGATATGGGGGGAGTCATGGCGCCGGCGGCGCTTTCGACTCTTTTAGCGCATCTTAAAGCAACGGGGACATCGCCCACAGATTACGACCTTATTTTAACGGGGGATCTGGGACACAGCGGAAGCAGATTATTGGTTAAACTGGCAGAGAAAGAAGGGGTCACTTTAGGCACCAATTATACGGATTGCGGCATACTTGTTTATAACAGAGAAGGTCAGGACGTTGGGCAGGGCGGCAGCGGCGCATGCTGCTGCGGACTGGTTTTTAATTCATATATATTTAAAAAAATGAAAGAAGGCAGGTTAAAAAAAGTTCTTTTCATGCCGACGGGGGCACTACTTTCCAAAACATCCAGTCTTCAAGGAGAATCAATCCCTGCTATCTGCCATGCAGTATCAATCGAGGTGGAATAAATGGAGATTTTCTTAACCTTTTTAATTGTTTTTGCCGTAGGCGGCGGCATATGCGTACTCGGACAATTACTCATCAATTTTACTAAAATGACATCGGCAAGAATACTGGTGATTTTCCTACTTATTGGTGTTATTTTAGAAGCAGTGGGAATATTCGAGCCGATAAAAAACGTCGCAAAGGCCGGCATTACCATTCCCATAACGGGGTTTGGGAGTAACCTTGCAAAAGGGGCGATAAAGGGAGCGAAAGAAAGGGGTCTTCTTGGCGCAGTAGTCGGTGGAACGGAAGCTGCCGGAGCCGGACTTGCCGGGGCTATCTTTATCGGTTTTATTGCCGCTTTGGTGGGTAAGCCTAAGACAAAAGACTGAATTGACAAATAATAGAGCTGTAAGTATAATATAGGAGATATGAAAAACACTTTTTCTCCGGACAGAACAATTTATATTCAGTCACCATCAGATTTATTTTATTTTAGCCGATATAAAAACGCAGACGCAAAAATACTTTTTTATCGCGGAAAAGGGTATTATTTTACCGACGAACGATATTTTGAGGAAGTAGAACGACTGCCTTATCTAAAAAAGAATTATTGCGACTTTTATTCATTTTTAAAGGAAAATAACGTTACTTCTTTGGAAACGGACATATCGGTCACAATTGACGAGTGGGAATTATTGAAAAAATACGGTGTGGAACAGATCACCTCCATTCGCTCGGAAATCGACTTTCTCCGCAGTCAAAAAAATGAAGAGGAAATAGAGTACGTTAAAAGGGCGCAATCAATTACCGATAAGACCTTTACCGATATCTTAAACGAAATTAAAGAAGATATTTCTGAAAAAGAACTGGAAAGAAAACTGATATGCAGTCTGTATCGTAACGGCGCAGAGGGACTTGCGTTCGACCCAATCGTTGCCTTTGGCAAAAACACGAGTAAACCGCATGCCCACCCGGGGGAAACGACGCTAAAAAAAGGGGACTTAATTACCTTAGATTTCGGCGCAAAATACAATAACTATTGTTCCGATATGACAAGGACAGTTTCTTTCGGTCAACCGACGGAAGAAATGAAAAAAACGTATAACTTAGTACTTAATGCTCAAAAACTTGCGTTAGATCAGCTTCATGCCGGAATAAGTGGAAAAACAGGACATGAATTCGCGGCTTCTTATTTCCGGGAGAATGGCGTAGACGATTTTTTTACACATTCGCTCGGACATAGTTTAGGGATAGATATTCATGAAAATCCCAATCTTTCCCCCCGAAACAGCGGTTTAATGCCGGAAAATGCCGTCGTCAGCGTTGAACCTGGGCTTTATTTCCCGCAAAAGTTCGGAATACGAATAGAAGATATCGTTGTTTTCACAAAAAAAGGCGTTATAAACTTGACAAACAGCGAAAAAAAGTTGATAATAATTTAAGAATATTATTCAAAAGAAACGGAGGAATTATTTATGCCTTATATTACAGCCGGGGACTTCAGAAAAGGAATCACCTTCGAAATGGATGGTACCGTACAAATCATCGTTGACTTTTTGCACGTTAAACCGGGCAAGGGTGCCGCTTTTGTTCGCGCCAAGATTCGTAACGTTATGACCGGTGGCGTCATTGAAAGAACCTTTAACCCTAACGAAAAATACGAACTCGCTCACATAGAACGTAAGAAGATGCAGTACAGCTACTCTGACGGCGACTTCTATTACTTCATGGATCAAGAGACCTTTGAGCAGGTTCCCCTGGGAAAAGATCTGGTAGAAGATGCCCTGCACTTTATTAAAGAGGGCGACGAATGCGATATTGCTTTCTATAAAGGAAACGCTTTCTCCTGCGATCCGCAGAACTTCGTTGAATTGAAAGTTATCGAAGCTGATCCCGGAATTGCCGGAGCTACCGCACAACCGGGAACTAAGAACGCTACTTTGGAAACGGGATATCAAATCCAGGTTCCGTTGTTCGTCAACGAAGGGGACACCATTCGTGTCGATACGCGTGACGGTTCTTATATGTCCAGAGTATAACGGCATAACTTCCTTATATATTTACTCATAATCAAAACACCGTAGGAATAAATATTACTGCGGTGTTTTTTTATGGAAAAATTATTAGGAGAACAGGTATTTTCATATATAAAAGATCCGACTGAAGTCTGTGAAATACGACTTCGGTTAGGCTCTATGGTGGAAATAATCACCAGTAAAAATAATTATCATCTGCCGTACAGGCCAACAAAAGAATATCTGGATGATTTAATAAAGAGGGCAATGAGCTACTCGCCATACGCCTACGAAGAAGAAGTATCAGCAGGATATATTCATTATAAAGGGGGAATCAGAATTGGGATTGCCGGGACGGGGAGTGTCCGAAATGGGGGCAAAATAACTTTTAGAACCATAACTTCCCTTTGTATCCGCATTCCGCATCAGTTTATAGGTATATCGCTGCCAGTAGGCGACTTTTATTCCGATTACAAAAATACTTTAGTCATTTCTCCTCCCTGTTGCGGTAAGACAACACTTATTCGAGATATGGGAAGGGTTTTGTCGGAAAGATATCAGACTTTATTTATTGATGAAAGAGGGGAATTATGTTCCGATCGGGGGATATTTACTTTGGGAGATAAATCAGACGTCATTTGTGGAATACCCAAAGAATACCTTTACGAAAACGTTATCCGTGCGATGTCGCCGGAAGTCGTTATTTGCGACGAATTGTTCTCCGAAAATGACTTTGTGGCAATCAGTTCTTTTAATAGAGCCGGGATAAAATGTCTTGCGTCCTACCACGCAGATTCTATTGATAAACTCCCTGATATTCTGAAACAAGTTTTCGATATCTTTATCATTCTGACAAATAAGCCCTGTATCGGAACAATAAAGGGAGTCAAAAGGAAATGATTAAATTTATAGGCGCGTTTATATTTGTTATTGGCGGTTTTTTCTTGGGTAATTCCATCAACAAATACTATTTAAAAAAAGTAGAAAACTACCGTGATATTATATCATTTTTTACTTTTTGTCGAAGCGAGATTACACACAACGGGACGGAGATTGATTCGATATGCAAAAATTATGTTGAAAGAAAAGATTGTTCTGATTCCATTGTCAACGTCGTAAAAAAGCATGCTAAAGAAACAGAAGAAGAAATCTTTATTGATAGTTTTATTAAAGAAACGCAAAACGTTGACTACGAAACATCGCAAAAGGTGTACGAAATATACTTAAAAGATGGACAGCAACGATTAAATAATTCTAAACAGGAACAGGAAAAGAAAGGGAAAATGGCAATGCGGCTTTTGCCCGTTTTATGTATAGGCGTAGCCGTACTGCTTTGGTAAATAAGGAGAAATAAATGGGAATAGACGTTATTTTTAAAATCGCTGGGATAGGTATAATTGCCGCAGTAGTAAATAGCATTCTCGATAAGACGGACAAAAAAGAAATATCGACTTTTGTCACGATCGCCGCACTGGTGATTGTATTGGTCATCGTTATGGACATGATCGGCGGATTATTCGGGACGTTGAAAAGCATATTTTACCTTGATTAAAGATGTCCGTTTTTATAAAGATATTGGGAATTGCTTTCGTCGCCGTAGTCTCGTTTTGTCTACTTAAATCCACCCAACCGCAAATAGGCAATCTGGTTGTAGTCGCCGCAGGGACACTGATACTGATCTTTTTATCCGACTCAATGCAATCCCTCGTTACAACATTATTTAATCTCGGAAATAAGAGTCAAATCAATGCCGAAGTATTATCAACTCTGCTCAAAATCGTCGGAATCGGGTATTTGACGGAATATTCCGTTTCATTATGTGAAGATTGCGGATGTGATTCTTTAGGAAAAAAGATAGAACTCGGCGGAAAAATAGTCATTCTGTCTACAACGTTACCGATTGTTACAAATATCATTTCGCTCATAGAAGGGTTACTTTGAAAAAACACCTTTATTTCCTATTGTTTTTATTTATATTTATACTTTTCTCACCAAAAGATGCCTGTAAGGTAGCCTACGCAGAGGGAGAAACCGATGTAACCGGAGAAATAATAGACGGACTGGAAACTGATACGTACCAGCAATTTTTAGAGGAAATAACCTCAGAATACGGAATAGACTTTTCAAAAACGATACGAGCGTTACTGGAAGAGATCGTGCGCGGTGATAACACCATGGATGCCGAATATTTCGGACGCATGGTATTTCGATTGTTTGTGGGGAATATCGGGGGATATCTTGCGCAAATGACCGTTATTGTACTGGTATGTGTTTTAATGTCAATGTTAAGAAATCTCGGTTCTGGTTTCATGTCCAAATCAATAGAAAAAATCGTTTATCTGGCTTGCTACGGTGTCATTATATCTGTTATTCTGGCAATAACAGGGTCTGTCGTGACTGATACGGTTAAGTTAGTCAGCTTACTGACTACTTTTTCACAGGTTATTTTTCCGCCTCTGTTTACCTTAATGACCGCACTTGGCTCCCTTTCTGTTGGCGGTATATATCAACCTGCACTTTCTTTTTTAACAACTACGCTGGTAACTATTATAGACGTTATAGTTCTACCGGTATTTTATTTATGTTTGATATTGACTATCGTGGGGCATTTGTCCGAAGAAATCAAGCTAAAAAAAGCAATTAAAACGGCTAAATCATTCGCTGAATGGGCGTTATCGTTCTTTTTCGGTATTTTTATCACGATAACAACGGCAAAAGGAATCGCAGGGGTGGGGTTCGACTCTTTTTCTGTCAGAAATACAAAGGCGGCTTTATCGGGGTATATACCAATCGTAGGAAACTATATAAACGAGGGCTTTGATATAGTTATAGCTTCTTGTATAGTCGTTAAAAACGCACTGGGAGTTACTGCGATAATACTGTTATTACTTTGCATACTTTCCCCGCTGATAAAGATTTTTTTATGTATGCTTTCTTTAAGAATTACCGCCTCGATGACTGAAATTTTTGGAGAAAGCTCTATTTCGGAAATGCTATTCGACGTATCAGATTGTCTGAAACTGGTTTTAGTGATTGTTATTTGCATTGGATTCTCTTTCTACGTGCTGATCATGTTGATACTGACCTCATTCAACAGAGGATTATTATGAAGACGGCACTTTTAACGATAACGATAGCAGCTCTGTTATTGACCTTATTAACCGTTTTTTTGCCGGAAGGAAAAACAAGAAAATATATTTTCGGTGTAATGCGTCTGATAATTTTTGCAATTATTCTATTACCCATAATCAGTTTATTTAATAATGAAAACATCGATTTAAACGAAGAAACCTTTTTTATGCCAACTACGACGGTGGAATATAAGGACGACTTATTACTTAAACTTACGGAAAACGAATTGAAAAAACAGGGGATTGACTGCCGTGTTGAAGTAACTGAAGAGGTCGATGAAAGGTACGTTGATATTTATTTGCAAGAATCTGTCATAAACGAATCAGAGGGGAATATATATAAAAACAGTAAAACGGTTATAGACACCGTAGAAAAATACACAGGGATCGGTGCAGACAGAATCAGAGTATGGTCAAAATAAACGAAGTCGTAAAAAAAATAAAACTTCTGCCTGGCTACAAACTTTTTATCCTTCTGCTGGCAATAGGATTATTGATGATAATCGGTGGAAAGGTGATAGAATCGGTAAAACAAAAAGAAACGACGACGACCGCTATGGAAACTGAAATCTATAACGAACAGGAAAAGAAGATAGCGGATACTTTATCGAAGATAGACGGCGTTGGAACAGCGGAGGTAATTATTACCACCATAGATAAAAAAACGACCGTTCTGGTACTTACCGAAGCTGCAGAGGACCCAATTGTTCAAATGAAAATAAAACAGGCTGTGCGAACGGTTCTGCAAACGGATAATAAAAATATAAAAATAATAAAAAAGAAATCATAATTTTTTAGGAGGCATTTAATTATGAAAGCAAACAAGAAAAAAATTATCGTGCTGGTTTCCCTCGTAATTCTTCTCGCCGGAGTTGCTTGCCTGAACTACTTTTTAACGGTCCAGAAAGCTAAAACAAGCAGCAGTAATACGGAAACAATCAGCGCAACACCGACTTTTTTTGCAACCTACAGGGATGACAGAAAAGCCACGAGAAGTCAGGAGATACTCTACCTTGAAGAAATCATGGCAAGCTCCACTTCTGACGAGACGACGATCGCTAATGCGGAAAAAATGTATCTTGATCTGATCTCCACTATGGAAACGGAGTCCACGTTAGAGGGACTGATTAAAGGCTACGGATTCGATGATTGTATCGTGACTATCAGCGATAATAACGTAAACGTCGTAATTAAGGACAGCGAACTGACTCTGGAAGAAACGGCGCAGGTATTGTCTATCATAACCGATCAGACGGAATATACAGCGGCAGACGTAATCGTCATCCCGTACGTATAATAACCTTACTTTTATTAAAAAACATCCTTACATCGTTTTAAAGCGCAACTTATAGTATAATTGAAGCTGCGAAGATAAAGAAATACTTGATTTAGAGAGTCTTTTGTGTTATACTTTTTTCGTATGAAAAAGTACATAAAAGACTCTTTAACGCAAGAAGAATCGGTGAGTTACGTCAATCTCATTACATCTTTAGTCAACACTGCCATCATTCAAACGGAAGGATTGGCAAACGAACTGAACGTAGGAAAAAAGAAAAAGAAAAAATCTCCCTTTTCCCTTGACAGCAGAAACGTCCACGTCTATATCGAAGGCAATACGGTGACCGTCGACATTTACGTCAACGTCATTTTCGGATTCAGCATCCCCGTAGTTGCCTGCGAATTACAAGAAAAAGTCATTGCCGCCATCAAAGAGAACACTCCTTTGATCCCCGGCGCAATCAACGTAAACGTAAGTAATTCCATCTTTTTATAAAAAATGAGCAGAAAAACAGCAAGAGAATTTGCCTACAAACTGATATTCGAATATCTATTTAACGGCGTCAAAAATAGCAGAACTTATGAAATCTTTTCCAATGCCGATCTGGCGTCGGAGGATATTAAATACCTTGATAGCGTTTATACCGGTGTTATTGATCATTGTAACGAATTAAAGGAAACGGTAGAAAAGTATTCTCACGGCTTCAGTGTGGAACGCATTTATAAAACCGATCTCTCCGCACTTTATTTGGCTATATACGAGATGAAATACATGAGTAAAGAAATACCTCTTTCCGTATCCATTAACGAAGCTGTTCTGCTGGTCAAGCATTACTCTACAGAACGTAGTCATTCTTTCGTCAACGGTATTCTTTCCTCTGTTTATAAGGAACTGACGGCAAATGCAGCTGATTGAGGGGAAAGTTATTTCCGACAAAATTCGGAATCAATTAAAAGAAAAAATCCAAAAAATATCCAAACCGATCGGACTGGCGGTCATCCTTGTCGGTGACGATCCGGCATCCAAAGTCTACGTCCGTAACAAAGCAAATGCTTGCCAGCAGGTAGGCATTCAGTCCTATATGTATAACTTTCCTGCGGACGCGTCGGAAGAGGAAATTGCCACTAAAATAAAAGAATTAAATGAAAACAAGGACGTTTATGGTATTTTGGTTCAATTACCCTTACCAAAACATCTTAACGAAAGAAAAATACTTGATTACATATCCCCCAAAAAGGACGTTGACGGCTTCAGTCCCTATCAAATAGGAAGATTGCTCCTTGGTGAAGAATGCCTTGTTTCATGTACGCCTCAGGGGATACTTATGCTTCTTGACGCTTATAACATAGATATTACCGGAAAAAGGGCTGTTGTCGTAGGAAGAAGTAATATTGTGGGAAAACCGATATCACTTTTGCTTTTACAACGAAACGCAACGGTCACTACCTGTCATTCCAGGACTGAAAATCTATCCGAAATCACGAAACAAGCGGATATTCTGGTGGTAGCTATCGGAAAAGAGAGATTTATTACCGGAGAAATGGTTAAACCGGGCGCCGTTGTAATCGACGTTGGGATAAACAGGGGACAGGACGGAAAATTATATGGAGACGTCGACTTTGAAACGGTCGCGCCCAAATGTTCCTTTATTACCCCCGTTCCCGGAGGCGTTGGGCCGATGACGGTAACAGCTCTTATTTCCAATACGCTGAAGGCGGCAATCGATGGCAACTAAAGATTATTTGACCGTCGAAGAACTAAACTATTATATCAATCACATTTTTTCAGAAGAAGAATTACTTCATAATGTCCCCGTTGTGGGAGAAGTATCCGGTTGTTCGGTAGTAGGCGGACACTGTTATTTTGTTTTAAAAGATCAAAAAGCACAAATACGGGTAGTCTTTTATAATTGTCTGCCGCAAATGGCACCGAAAAACGGCGATCAGGTCTTGGTCCGCGGAAGTGTCGATTATTATTCTAAAGGCGGACAAATCAACGTAAAAGCCTATCAAATTACTCCATTTGGACAAGGCATACTATACGAACAATTGGAAAAATTACGACTCAAACTGGAACAAGAAGGGATATTCCGTGAAGATCACAAAAAAGATATTCCCATTCGACCAAAGAGAGTTGCCGTAATTACAAGCGTACAGGGCGCGGCTGTGCAGGATTTTTTGACGACTTGTCTAAGAAAGAATTCTGTCACCGATATTTCGGTAATTGACGTGCGCGTTCAGGGAGAAAATTGCGTTTCCGACGTAGTAACAGCGCTAATCAACGCCGATGAATACGGCTACGACGTCATAATAGTAGCAAGAGGCGGGGGATCGTTTGAGGATTTATACTCCTTTAATGATGAAAGGATCGTACGAACCATATATAACATGCATACCCCCGTAATATCCGCCATCGGACACGAAACCGACTATACGCTTTGCGACTACGTTGCCGATTACAGAGCTATCACGCCAACAGCTGCCGCCGAAAAGATCGCCTTTGATATAAATATCATGAAAAATGAAATACTCGATCTTGCGGAAACGATCGGAAATGCCACAAACGATAAGCTGGAAAATATAAAATATCGGATAGAAAAAGCTGCCTTCGAGATCAAAAACAAAGCCAACTATTTACTGAAAAGTCAATATGAAAAAATCCTTTCTTATGCAAAACTGATGAATATTTATCTAAATCATCAATTTGACAGGAAAAGTGGAGAATTTGCCGCAATTACGACTAGATTAGATGATAACAGCCCAATAAAATTATTAAAAAAAGGCTATTTTAGAATAGTTAAAAACGGGAAAGACATTTACGATACAAAACAGATTAAAGAAAAAGAAGAAATTTCCGTTATCGGTGAAAAGGAAAAAATCACCGCGATCGTAACCAAAAAGGAGAGAATATGAGCTACGAGGAAACAATCAAAAAATTGGAAATAATCGTTGAAAAATTAAACAGCGATAAAGTCGGAATAGAAGAGAGTTTAGCACTCTATTCCGAGGGAATCGAACTTGCCAAAAACGGATTGAAAGAACTCAACCAATTCAAAGGAAAAATAGAACTCCTCAACAAAGATCTTTCTTCTTTGGAGACACCCGTGGAGACGGAAGACAATGAATAATTTTGAGAAAGACCTTTCCGATCTACTTTTATCCGTCAAGCATAAGTATACACCTAAGCTGTTTGAGGCAATGGAATATGCTTTAAAAAGCGGTGGAAAACGCATTCGACCCAATCTGTGTTTTTTATCGGCGGAGTTTTGTAACGTTCCCAGAGAGAACGTACTTCCGCATGCGTTGGCCATAGAATGCATCCATACGTACAGCCTTATTCACGATGATATGCCTTGTATGGACAACGACGTTCTACGACGCGGCAAACCAACCGTTCACGTCAAATTTGGCGAGGCAATGGCACTTCTTGCCGGAGACGCTCTAATGAATTTAGCCTATGAAATATTATTTCGCGCTTTGGAAAATGATCAGTTTATCTTGCCTTCTTGTCAAATAATAGCAAATGCGGCAGGGGCCGAAGGAATGATCGGCGGACAGGCGATGGAATTTAGTTTCGATGATTTTAATGAAGAAAGATTAATTGAACTCGATAACAAAAAAACAGGTGGACTGATAAGAAGCGCGGTTTACGCTCCCTCGCTACAATCTCATGACTATGCAAAGGTGCAAGCTATGAACAGTTACGGGAAATACGCCGGTCTTGCTTTTCAGCTTGCGGATGATTTAATCGATGCCGATAAAAAAGAAAAAACATCCTACGTTACCGTATGTGGAAAAGAAAAAACAATTGAGATGTTGAATAAGCTATATGATTTAACTAAGAAAGCACTTTCTCCATGGGGAAAAGAAAGCGAAAAATTGCTTGATTTCTTTCAATTACTTGCTTTTCGGGACAAATAATTTGACTTTTTAACTCATATATGTTATTGTATGGGGCAAGGTGGCACAGTATTCTAGTCAGGTACAAACAGTCAGGACGGGGATAAACTACCGTTAAAGGGCACATCGTTGAAGTTCCTTGTGCTGGCTTTGGTTGCCCAAACCGGGGTTGGTGCTGGGAGTTAAGATTTTTGGGCGTACCGTAATGGCATACGACCAATGACCCAATTATCGTGGAGACCCGACTCGGCAGAAGTATTTATTTAACTCTTTTGCTGACCGGGATTAAACCTGCAATGCGGTAAATAATAGCTGTGTGCAGTGTAGCCTGCCTTGAGTGAGAAAAGCGGATAAAACGTTCGACCGGTACGGATTCATTGGCCAATCGATCCGTCAGTGTTTTGGTTTTTGAAACTTTATCTTGCAAAAGAGGATAAACTGTTCGGGGCCTGTTAAGGAAATCTTCTAGACTGATTAGACTAAGGATTATAGTGTGTTCTGAGTGGCGATTCGGTGCGATTCTGCAATAGTGCAGATAGACGGCTCCTCAAAAGGAAACTGCTTTTTCGGCGACGAGGAGTGGGGCCGTGGGAAAGCCTACCGAACCTATGACGCAAGGTTTACTTAGTTTAAGCCACCGTAATTATGATATTAAGGTATGCAATGAATTCAAAAAACGCAAAAAGAAATAGATCAACCGAAATAAACGAGGACGACACGCCTAAACCTAAGGTAAAGGAAAAAAAATCGCGATTATCTAAAGGTACGATCTGGGCAATTAAAATCACAATTATTACCTTTATTTTAGCCTTTTGCGTGACTTTCGTTACGGAAATTACCTCAACCAAGTCGAATATTGTCATAGCTATTTTGCTGCTTTTATTCCTTATCGTTATTGCAATTTTATTCGATGCGATCGGTGTTGCCGCAGCAAGCTGCGATCTTCCACCCCTTCTTTCTATGGCATCAAGAAGAATTAAAGGCGCACAGCAAGCTGTTAAACTGGTAAAAAATGCCGAAAAGGTATCCAACATCTGTAACGACGTAATCGGCGATATGGTCGGCATAATCAGCGGTATATGCGCCGCAACAATCGTGCTGAAAATTGTTTCAAGCGGCGAACAGCTGACAAAGTTCTCTTTGCTCATCAGTATTTTGATGAGTTCCGTTGTATCTGCCGTAACGGTAGGCGGAAAGGCATTTTTTAAGAGTATTGCCATGAAAAACTCAAAAGAAATGATGATGCTCGCCGGAAGAATCATAGCATTTTTTACGCCTAAAAAGAAAAAATGAGATTGGACGTGTTTTTAACTGAAAAAAATTCCATCAGTAGAACTCGGGCTAAAAATCTGATCGAGCTGAATAAAGTTAGCGTCAATGGAAGTATTTGTGCTAAACCTGCTCAAGAAGTCAGAGATACGGATATCGTGGAAATCACGGAAGATTACGAAGCTAGTTTGGGCGGAATTAAGCTGAAAGAAGCGATTGATACTTTTTCCGTTGATATTGATAATAAATTATGTTTGGACGTAGGCTCGTCTAACGGTGGATTTTGCGACGTCCTTCTTTCTAAAGGCGCAAAAAATGTAATCGCACTGGACGTGGGGGAGTGCGCGCTTCCGGATAGACTGATTAAAGATAATCGGATCATTGTAATGGATCGAACCAATGCAAAGTTTTTATCGCCCGATAAATTGCCATATATTCCCGAAATAATAACAATAGACGTCAGTTTTATTTCCCTCACACAAATCTTACCCCCCTTGTATCCGTGTCTTAATAATAACGGAACAATGATTTGCTTAATTAAGCCACAATTTGAATGCGGTAAAAAAGCTCTATCCAAAAAGGGGATCGTAATAAACAAGAAAGAGGAAGAAAAGGCTATAAAAAAAGTATCGGATTGTGCTTCTTCACTCGGTTATTCAATTCGAGGAATTTGCAATGCGCCGCATCCATTTGTGAAAAAAAACCAGGAATTTTTCATTATTTTATCAAAAATTCTTGCATAAAACTGTTTAAAAGTGTATAATTCTAATGTTTTATTCATTATGAAGGAGCCTACAATGAAACAGAATAAACGTCAGCAAGCAATTTTAGAGATTATTTCCCGTTACGAGGTCAGCACGCAAGGGGAGTTGACCGATCTTCTTAAAAAAGAGGGATTTGAGGCGACGCAAGCGACTGTGTCGAGAGACATCAATGAATTGGGCTTGATTAAAACGAGCGGAATGATCAAAAAATTCCGCTATTCAGCAAAAAAACAAGACGAACAAATTGCTAAAATGTCAAAGATATTCAAAGAGAGTGTCATTTCTTTTGACACCGCGATGAATTTATTTGTCATAAAAACCTTTGCCGGAAGCGCGAATGCCGCGGCTGCTATGATCGATAAATTGAACATACCCCAAGTTGTAGCAACTCTCGCAGGTGACGATACGATAATCGTTGTCACAAAAAGCGTTGAAGACGTTCAGAAGGTTTCAAAAATTCTTAAGGAGTATCTATGATATCCTATTTAAATATAAAGAACATCGCCATTATCAGCTCGCTTGAGTTGGAATTAAAAGAAGGACTAAACATCCTCAGCGGCGAAACTGGCGCAGGCAAGTCCATTGTTATCGACTCAATCAATTTCGTTTTGGGGGACAGAGCCGATCGCTCTTTAATTAGATACGGTGAGACTACCGCCAGCGTAGAAGTTGTTTTTGATAACATAAAAAACTATTCCGAAGTAAAAAAACTACTTATAGACGCCGATATTGAGTGCGATGACGACCAGGTTATCGTAACCAGAAAAATGACTGTTGATAAAAGCGAATGCAGGATTAATAGAAAAGTTGTGCCGTTGTCTGTTTTACGCAGCGTTGTATCATTGCTTGTCGATACGCATACGCAGAATGAACATCAATCCCTATTAAAAGTATCCAATCATATACGTATTCTTGACGGATTTTCGCCTAAAATTGCGGAAATTCTACCAATTTATCAACAAAATCTAACAGAATATCGCTCCATTTGCGATCAAATCGATTCCTATTCCGATAAGGAACAACGGGAACGCGAGATTGATATGTTAACCTATCAGATTAATGAGATCGAGAAGGCTGATATAAAAGAGGGAGAAGAAGAGGAACTGAAAAAAAAGCGTTCTTTATATTATAACAGCCAAAAAATCACATCTGCATTAAAGACATCATTCGAAAGTTTGGATGGGAGCAGCGGATTTGGAGCACTTTCCGCGCTGGAACAAGCGATTTCCGATTTAAAGCGAATCACAACGTATGATGAATCGTTGAACGATCTCATCGACCGCCTGGAATCATGCCACATAGAATTATCCGACGTAAAAGAAACAATTTACGATAAATTATATAATGGTGATCTGGAAAACTGCGATATTGATACAATAGAAAAAAGAATAGAAGAACTCCGTTTGCTTGCAAAAAAATACGGAAAAACCACGGAAGAAATAGAAAACTATTATCAAAAGGCGACCGAAAAACTGGATATGTTACTGCACGCAGAAAGCGAACTTATTTCACTCGAGAAAAAGAAAAATTCTATCGAAAGTATTTTGATGAAACAAGCTCAACAAATGCACGATATTCGCGTCGAGTCCTCTGAACAATTCAGCAAGGCTATTATGAATAATATCGCCGAATTGGGAATGAAAAACGCTGTTTTTGAAGTAAATATCGAAAAATCGACGGATAACTGCGATAAATTAAACGAGCTTGGGTGCGATTCCGTTGAATTTATGCTTTCGCCTAACGTCGGGGAGCCGGTTAAATCGCTTGCAAAAATCGCCAGCGGAGGGGAAATGAGCCGATTTATGCTGGCATTAAAGAACGTTATTGCGGAAATCGACAACGTTGATACCCTCATATTCGATGAGATCGACACAGGAATAAGCGGCGTAATTGCGCGAGTTGTCGCAGAAAAGCTCTATAATATTTCTACTTCGCGTCAAGTTATTGCTATCACACATTTACCGCAACTGGGCAGTATGGCTGACGTCAATTATTTGATTGAAAAGAGGGTTGTAGACGGAAAAACGATGACTTTTGTCAATCTACTTGATGAAGAAGCCGTTTTAAAAGAAATAATGAGATTGTCCGGCGCGGTAGAAAACAGCGAAATAGGCAGAAACAACGCTTTGGAACTGAAAGAAAAGGCAAATCAATACAAAAAATCAATTCGCAAATAATTTTTCACATAGTTTTCTTCTTTTTCAGAATACTACAATTGATAGGGAGAAAACATGATAAAAACAATCAAGAAAACAATAATAATCATGATTTCCGCTTGTTTATTCAGCGGATTTCTTTTATTTATTCAACCAAACGTTGCTGAAGCAGCCGAGGAAACCGTTCTACTTGGCGGTATGCCTATCGGTATTCAAGCACAAAGCGATAGTTATACAATAACTGATTTTATTGACGTTATAACAAAAAACGGTTCCTTTTCACCGGCACAAAAAAGCGGACTTATGAAAGGAGATTTGCTTCTATCTGTAAATGGAATCAAGCCCCATAATACAGGGGATTTGACTCAAATAATAGATAAATATGACGAACTGAATATAACGGTTAACAGAAAAGGGGAAATACTGAAATTTGTCGTCTATCCGGAAATTGATTTACGAGAAAACAAAAAACGTGTAGGACTAATGATAAAAAACGATTTATCCGGCATAGGAACGGTAACGTATATCCGGAAAAACGGCAATTTCGGGGCATTGGGACATCCAATTGCCGATGGATATGGAAAAAGTAGTATCTATCAATCAGGTACAGTATACGATTGCACCGTATTTGGCTATAACAGAGCTAAAAAGGATACCCCGGGTGAGTTGATCGGACAAATGGACACAAAAAAACCAATCGGAACATTCTACTCAAATACCATAAGCGGAATACTTGGCACGTTCTACGCCTTACCGCAATCAACGCAAGAAATCCCCATAGGCACACAAGAGGATATAACGCCCGGTAAAGCCTATATCTATACAACGATAGACGGCACAAAACCGTCATCGTATGAAATAGAAATTATCAAAAAAAACGAGCAACGAACGGAAGACGAAAAGAGCATGGTCATACGCGTTACGGATAATAACCTACTCAAAACTACAGGTGGGATCCTGCAAGGTATGAGCGGATCGCCGATTATTCAAAACGGTAAACTGATCGGGGCGGTAACACACGTTCTGACAGCCGATTCCACAATGGGGTATGGTATCTATATCGAATGGATGTTAAATTGACATAATAATCAATCGCCGGCATAAAATATTATGGCATGAAAAAAAAACAAAGAATACTTTGTAAATCAAGCGATATAAAAATAGAGATAAAACAAAATAAGGTATTTTTTTTAGTTGGAATAGGGTGTATTATCCTGGGTATACTGCTGGCATTAAAAGGTATAAAAAGCTATTCTGAAGAAAATGAAGTATATTCCCTTGTTGAAAAAATTATGGCAGGGGAATATCCGCTGTGGTCTATTTTTTTATTCGTTATTCTTATTCCAACGCTGATGAGTTTCAGTATTATTCTTCTTTCGGTTAACTATTATTCCATTTTTCTTTATTATTTGGAACTAATTATTGTAAATAAATTGATTTTTAGGAATAATATCGCAGGAATCTTACATAATTTCATTCCTGGGCTACTTTCCACTGTTTTTATCAGTCTACCTATTATTGCCATCGATTTTGTACTACTTATGTGCTTCTGGTGCAAGGTTTTTAACCTGATTGCCTATCCCTGCAAAAGAAGGATACTTTATATTATCCCGTATCGTTGCTATTGGAATACTCAGAAGAATTATTTCTTTCAATCGCTACTATCTATTCTATTTTTCAACGTCGGATACGTTGTCTTCGCCTGTTTAATTTTAACTATTCTATTTTAGGATATTTTCTTCATTTTTCTCCATACTAACTCCAAAGGAGATTGCAAAATGAACAATTACAAAAAGTTTACTTTATTGGCATCGATCACCATGATCTTTTCGATTATAATCGGTTTGTTCCTTTTTATTCCTAAGAATAAAGGATGCTATGCCGCTAATGATTATCGAGCTTTATACGTCATGGATTACAATACCGGCACCGTCATTAAACAGGAAAACGAAAATGAAAGATATCCTATCGCCAGCATGGTAAAAATAATGACTTTATTGCTCGCTTTTGAAGAAATCGATGCAAATAGACTTACTTTGGATGAAAAAGTACTCGTATCCGATTACGCCGCCGGCATGGGCGGATCGCAATTATTTTTAGACGCAGGAAAACAATATCCCGTAACAGACTTATTGAAAGGGGTAACCGTTTGTAGTGCAAACGATGCAGCCGTTGCTTTAGGAGAGAGAATTTCTGGTAGCAATGATGAATTTGTCAATAAAATGAACAAAAAAGCAAAGGAATTAGGTATGAATAATACGCTATTTTGCAACGCTACGGGACTACCTGACTCCGGAGAACAGTATTCTACCGCAAAAGACGTATCCATTATGATGCGTGAATTGTTGACGCATCCAAAGTACTACGATTATACAAAAATTACTTTGGAAGACTATATCCATCCGGACGGAAGAAAAACGCAGATGGTCAACACCAATAAACTGATCCGTGCCTATGCCGGTTGCGATGCAGGTAAAACCGGTTTTACGAATGAAGCGATGTTTTGCCTTAGCGCATCGGCAAAAAAAGGAGATACTAGAGTTATTGTCACCGTTCTGGGATGTCCGGATAGTAAAACAAGATTCCGAAAAGTCAGCGAAAACTTTTCCTCCGCTTTCAGTGAATACGAAACGCGAGTCTTTCTGAAAAAAGGAGACAAAATCCCGTGCGAAATTGTCATTGATAATGGTAAAAGCAATATCGAAGAAGCAATATGCGAAAACGATATTTGCGTTTTCGGAAAAAGAGGCGAATTGGAAAATTACTCTCTTTCTGTCACGTTCTTTGACAATTTACTTGCGCCTCTTTCTCAAAATTCGCCGATCGGGAAAGTGTCCTTACTGTCCGAAAGTGGGCAGGAAATCGCTTTTTCTTCCCTTTATCCGTCAAATAATGTAGAAAAAAAGAATTTTGCCGATAATTTCAGGCACGTAATCGACCACTGGAAAATTATTAAAGACTAACTTTTCATAAGGGGCGACTGTTAAAAAGTCGCTCCTTTAGTAAACACATTTAAACGCCTTGACTTTTCCTACAAAATAATATATTATTTATCACATGTTAATTTCACTTTTTACCAGCGGGTATTCTTTACCGATTATTCTTATTTTAGCAGTCGCTTTGATATCCGCAGTCGTGTTTTCTATGGTTGTGCATGAAAATGCGCATGGCTTTGTCGCACTGAAGTGCGGCGATGATACCGCTAAAAAAAGAGGACGTTTAACTTTTAATCCCTTAGCTCATTTCGACTATGCAGGATTACTTCTGATGTTGCTCGTCGGTTTCGGCTGGGCAAAACCCGTTCCAATCAATCCAAATAACTTTAAAAATAGAAAAAGCGGGATCATTTTGGTTTCTATTGCAGGCGTTATTTCCAATCTGCTACTCGCAGGGATCGCCTTACTTCTGCTTTATTTCTTATATCCGTACCTTGTCGCTCTCTGCATGGTTAGTAGCGCTATTCGATTGCTCGGCTACTTGTTTCTGTATTTTTTTGAATACATGGTGATTTTGAACATAATGTTGGCCTTTTTTAATATTTTACCCATTTGTCCGCTAGATGGGTTCAGATTGGTTGACAGTCTGCTGCCTCCGGCAAATGGTTTTTCCACTTTTATGTACAAATACGGCAATATATGTCTGATAGCAATCCTGGGCGTTTGCTTCGTCCTTTCGAGAGTCGGGTTGGAACAATACAGCGTTTTTTACCAGGTTCAACGTCTGGCGATCAGATTGATCGATTTGGTGATAGGGGGGTAAAATGGCTTCTTATTTGAATAGTACCGTAGAAGACGTGCGATATCATCTCGATAATCAGGATTTTGACGGTCCTATAGATTTGCTCGTCAAAATGGTCCGCGAATCGAAGATCGACATTATGGATATCTTTGTCAGTGATATTACCACTCAATACGTCCATTACGTCGAAACGATGAAAGCTATGGAAGAATTGGATTACGAATACGTTTCTCACTTTATCGTTATGGCTGCCATTCTCATCGAGATTAAATCGGCCAGGATGATGCCGATACCGGAAGACGACCCCTATCAATTGGAAATCGAGGAGACCGCCGAACAAATTATTTCCGACGTGCAAAAAGAACTTTTATTGTCCACTCCGGAAAAATTACGTCCGATGGAAGTAACCAATGTTTTCTATAACGAACCGAAATACGACAAAGACGATTATAAACTAATCGTAAAGGCCATTGACCTGAACAAACTACTCGACGCCTACATGCTGGTTATCGAAAAAACGGAATTTATAGATAAGGCGCCGCAAGAGCAAACCATAGAAAAAGAAACGTTCAGCGTATCCGATAAGGTTATCGAACTATCCGACGACCTAAGATCAAAGAAGAAAATCAGCTTTTTCTCTCTTTTTACCGGTATCAATACCCGCTCGGAACTTCTGAACGTCTTCCTTGCCGTACTTATATTAGTCAAAAAACAGATTGCTATGGCGCAGCAAGGGGAATACCACGGAGACATAATGCTCGTTCATAACGAGGAAAACGATAAACAACTGAAAGAAGAGGAATTAAGAGAAGATGTTGACGAATATAATTGAGGGGCTGATATTCGCAGCCGCCACCGGCGTTACATATGACGCTATGAAAAACTTTTTCGGGGGAGACTATACCGAAAAAGAGATCAAGCAAGCATTAAACGAAGTGAGGGAGAAGTATTCCGGCGATAACGGCATCATTCTCATCGAATATAATAACACCTTCCAATTTCAAACAAATCCGAAATACAGCGATATTCTTGCCGATATTCTTATACCCATAAAAGAGCGCAGACTTAGTCAAACGGTATTACAGACACTGGCTATCATCGCATATAGGCAGCCGATCACCAAAATGGAGATAGAAGAAGTCCGCGGCGGCGTCAGCAGTGACTACGCTATCGGTATTTTAATGAAAGCGGAACTTATCGAAGTTAAAGCCAGAAAAGAAACACTGGGACGGCCCTCTCTCTATGGCACTACCGATAACTTCTTAAAACGTTTCCAATTAAAATCCCTTGCTGATCTGCCTGCGTATGACGAATTGATGCAAAATATCGAAGAGAGCGGTAAATTCAATCATTCCGGAAATACCATCTATGAAATCAAGAACAGCTCTCTCTATTCCGGAGATATGGATGATGAATTCTTTGGCGAATTGGACGAGGAAACTCCGGACTTTTTAGAGGGCGAAGAAATTGTTGACGTACAATCGGAAGTTGCCGCTACTGATACAACTACATCGGACGAAGAGCCGTCCACAGGCGAAGACGTTACGGAAAACTAAGTAAGCCCGGAATAATTCAAGTAAAAAGAAAAATACTATTCGTTGCAATGGTATTTTTTTTTATTGCCTTTTTGTTCTCTATTTTTCTTTTTACCTTTCCGTTGACCTTTACCGCCACCGGATATTACGATAACCATTCCGATACCATAGTCATTCTCATTCGCTTTTCCATATTCCGTAAACTTATAGATGGAGATCAAAAGCAAACAGACAACAAAAAAAGCACGAAACAAAAACAAATATATATTGATAAAAAACTTCCATTATCAATAATTAAAGGGGTACCCGGTTTCTTATCGTATACGTTTCAAGATATTAACCTTTATTTTGTGTTACCACCCGAATGGGGTGACCTATACGTCTTTTTATCTACTCTACGCGTAATAAACGGTATTCTGCCGGTAAATATTCATCTGTTTGATGGAGAAAGATTTTATATGGAAATATCTGCAAAGATGACTTTCACCATTTTCAACATAATTCCTTTAATAAAGCAAACACTAAAGAAAAGAGGAGAAAATTAAATGGAAATCACATCATTATTAAAAGAGGCGGTAGGGAGCGTGAAAAGCGTTCTGGACGTCAATAGAGTGATAGGCGAACCGATCTGCGCCGGTAATGCCACTATCCTTCCCATAACAAAAATGACAATCGGTTTTGCCAGCGGCGGAGGAGAGGCTGAGGGTAAATCCATAAAGAGTAAGGAACTACCGATAGGCGGCGTGGGCGGCGGAGCTAATATCTATCCGATTGGGTTTTTAATCATTGCGCAATCGGGAATAAAATACGTCAAAACGGAGGGAACGGAACCATGGACAGAGGTCTTGCAAAAGGTTGTGGATTATTTATCCTGATTGCTCTATTGTTGATATTTGCACTGACAGTACCTTGTTCTCAATTTAAAGCCGAAGGACAAGGAATCCATTCTGCCTCAATCGTTATGCGTGCGGATACCTTAGAAATCATAAAAGGCGAAAACTATAACGTAAGATTACCCATGGCAAGCACGACAAAAATCATGACTGCTCTATTGATTTGCGAAAATTGCCAACCGGAAGAAGTGATCGTTATTCCCAAAGAAGCGGTCGGGATAGAGGGTAGTTCTCTTTATTTAAAGGAAGGGGAATCTTTGACCGTTAAAGAATTGTTATACGGACTGATGATGCGTAGCGGAAACGATTGCGCCGTGGCGCTGGCACTACATCTTGGCGGAAGTATCGAAAACTTTGCGGAAATGATGAATACGCGCGCAAAAAGCTTATGCCTTAATAACACACATTACGTCAATCCGCATGGGCTTCACGATAAAGACCACTACACCAGCTGTTATGATTTATGTAAATTAGGGTGCATTGCCATGAAAAATACCCTTTTTAGAGAGATAGTATCGACAAAGGTCACCACAATAGGGGATGAGCAATCCAAACGAACAATTACAAACAAAAACAAGATACTCTTTGAATATGACGGGGGGAACGGAATTAAAACAGGATACACGTGTAACGCCGGGCGGTGTCTGGTCGCATCCGCCGAGAGAAAAGGCGTTCAGCTTGTTTCCGCCGTTCTGAACGTACCTGATATGTTTAACGTTTGTAAACAATATATGGATTACGGCTTTAATGCTTTGGAAAAATCCAATGGTAATTAATTGCTTTTTTACCTTGCTTTTGATAAAATAGACAAAAAAGGTCGGGAGAAAAAATGAGAATTAACAGATATATTGCTTCTTCGGGGCTTTGTTCCCGAAGAGGAGCGGAAGAGTACATAACGTCCGGCAAAGTAAAGGTCAACGGCAAAACAGTCAAAGATCTGGCTACGGAAATAAACGAGGACAACGATACAGTTACCGTAAACGGACAAAAAATCGTTCCCGTTGGCAGAAATACTTATATTATGTTTCATAAACCCAAGGGTTGTGTTTGCACTGTAAAAGACGATAAAGGCAGAAAAACGGTAATGGATTACCTGCCTGACTTCGAGAATAAAAGGGTGTATCCCATAGGTCGATTGGATTATGATACGGAAGGAATTTTGCTCCTGACAAACGACGGAGACCTTGCCAATTTATTAACCCAACCGTCGTCTGAAGTACCCAAAACCTATTCCGTAAAGATAGAAGGTTCTATTACCGAAAGCGAACTTGCCACCATGCGTAACGGCATGACAATCGACGGTATTAAATTAAAAAAATGCAAACTATCGGTAAAAGAGACGGATGAGAAGTTCACCAAAATGGAAATTACCATTTACGAAGGAAAAAACCGCCAAATACACCGTATGTTCGAAACAATGGGGAAAACAGTGGTATTTTTGAAGAGAATAAAGATCGGCGACTTACGATTAGGCGGACTGACACGAGGTACATACAGGTATCTGACAGATAAAGAAGTCGCCCATTTAAAAGGTATTGCAAAATAATTTTTTTAGAGAAGAAAAATTCTTCTCTTTTTTTTTCTTAATTGTTGCTTAATAAAAAAAAATAGTGTATACTGTTTTTGTTTTCGCGCATACGCGAGCAGGGAGGTCATTCATGCCATTTGTTAGTATGATCGGCAGCGAAGAATTATCATTTGCTGATAGGTGGGGTACCAGCGGTATCACCACGTTGATTGGTTTAGGTATGACGTTTGCCATTTTGGCATTACTCATTGGGACCATTTTTCTACTCAGAGTTATTCTGAAAGAATTGGAAAAATTGATTCCGCGGTTAAAAAAATCCAAAAAATCCACAGAGGAAGCCGCTCCCAAAAGTAAAGAAAAGGAAGTCGTCCCGGCAAACGAAGAGAAGCCTATTGACGAGGATACGCTCGACGCCATCCGTTCTGCCGTAATGAACTATACCAAAAAAGACGACAACGTCGTCATCATCAAATCCATCTCAAGAGCCTCTGGCGTAGCCGTTGAAACGGCCATGGAAACCGAGTCGGCAACAAAAACGGCTCCTGCTCCCACGCAAAGTTCGTCGGAAAAAGGAAAAACGGTAAACGCCCCCATGCCCGGCACCATTCTCAAAATTACAGTAGCGAATGGAAAGCAGGTCAAAGAAGGGGACGTTATTTTCGTTTTGGAAGCTATGAAAATGGAAAACGATATCGTATCCCCCGCAAGCGGCGTCTTTACCGCCACCGTCAGCGAAGGTGCAAAAGTCAACACCGGTGATTTGATCGCCGAAATTCAATAAGGAGGGTAAAGATGAGTGCATTACTTAATGCAGCCGATATAGGCGGCGCATTCTCTAACCTTTGGCAATCGACAGGTTTCAATACTTACCTGCCGGAATACTATCTGATGAAAGGGTATACCCTGGGTATATGGGGACTCTTTATCATGCTAATCATCGCAGGATTTTTGATTTGGCTTGCTATAGCCAAAAAATTCGAACCGATGCTGCTCCTTTCCATTGCGTTCGGTATGCTGATTATTAACATCCCCGGTGTATATTCCATTCTTTACGGAACGGGCGGTTATACTTTTACCGACGAAGTAGGAAAAGTCATCGCACAAGGAACTTTAAAAGACCTTTGTGAATCTTTTAATCTCACATATAGCAATGCCAGCGCTGAAGCACTCAATGCATCGCTTGCCGGTCTGAAAGAATTTATGAAAAATAACTGGGACAAACTTGGAGCCATTGGCGAATATAAGGATACCTGTTGTACGTACGGTATCATTGCCGATAAGGGACTTATTTACTACCTATATAAAGGCGTCGACTGGGTCATCTTCCCGCCGCTGATTTTCTTGGGGATCGGTGTTATGACTGACTTTGGTCCGCTCCTTGCTAACCCTAAGAGTTTACTTCTCGGCGCTGCTGCACAGCTGGGTATCTTCTTGACTTTTACCGGGGCGCTACTTTTCGGATTTAACGAGGCCGCCGCGTCTTCCATTGCTATTATCGGTGGAGCAGACGGTCCTACGGCAATCTACTTGACGCAAAAGATGGCGGCAAAAGCCATGTATAATGGCGAACATCAAGAACTCCTCAGCGCTATTGCCATCGCGGCTTATTCCTATATGGCTTTGGTTCCGGTTATTCAACCGCCCATTATGAAAGCGCTCACCACCAAAAAAGAACGTCTGATTCGTATGGAACAACTTCGTCCGGTTTCCAAAAAGGAGAAGATCATATTCCCGCTCGTCGTTTCCGCCGTTGTCGGTATCATTCTTCCTTCGGCACTGCCTCTACTCGGCATGCTGATGCTCGGTAACTTGTTCCGTGAGTCGGGCGTTGTTCCGAGACTTGCTAAGACTGCGGAGAACGAACTTATTAATATCATCACCATATTCTTAGGTGTTACGGTAGGAACGAAGGCTTTTGCTCCCGTATTCCTGCAAGTTCAAACGCTACTGATAATCCTGCTCGGTGTTATTGCATTCAGCTTCGGCACGGCAGGTGGAGTGCTGCTCGGAAAATTGATGTCAAAACTGTCTGGCGGAAAGATCAATCCGCTTATCGGGGCTGCCGGCGTCAGCGCCGTACCTATGGCAGCACGTGTTGCTCACGACGTAGGCAGGAAAGAGGATCCGGACAACTATTTACTTATGCACGCTATGGGACCGAACGTAGCGGGTGTTATCGGTAGCGCAGTTGCCGCCGGTGTTTTGATCGCTATGTTTGCTTAATCTAATGGAGGTACAAAATGAAAAAGAAACTACTTATTACTGAAACAATACTGAGAGACGCGCATCAGTCGCAAGCAGCGACGCGTATGCGTACGGAAGATATGCTTCCTGCATTGGATAAATTGGATAAAATAGGCTATTATTCTGTCGAGTGCTGGGGCGGCGCAACCTATGACAGCTGTCTCCGTTTCTTGGACGAAGATCCGTGGGAGAGACTTCGTATTTTAAAGGAAGGAATGCCCAACACTAAATTGCAAATGTTATTGCGCGGACAGAACTTGCTCGGTTATAAACACTATGCCGACGACGTTGTTGATTTCTTCGTCAAAAAGAGCATCGAGAACGGTATTGATATCATCCGTATCTTCGACGCGCTCAACGACATACGTAACCTCGAACAAGCGGTCAAAGCCTGTAAAAAATATAAAGGAATTTGCGAAGCAGCCCTCAGTTACACCACCAGCCCGGTACATAACATTGAGTACTTTGTAAACGTCTCTAAAAAGCTGGAAGCGATGGGAGCTGATACCATCTGTATCAAGGATATGGCGAACCTTTTACTCCCTTATACGGCATATGACCTTGTCAAAGCCATTAAATCGGCTGTCAAAATCCCGGTACATCTCCATACTCATAACACCGCAGGAACAGGCGATATGGTTTATTTGAAAGCCGCAGAAGCAGGCGTAGATATTATTGATACCGCCTTGTCACCCCTTGCTAACGGAACCAGCCAACCCTGCACCGAGTCTATCGTAGCTACTCTCCAAGGAACGAACAGAGATACCGGACTTGATCTTGCTGCGTTGAACGACGTAGCCAAGCTCTTTAAGCCTGTTGCAGACAGACTTCTTAATGAAGGAATCATCAATCCGAAAGTTCTTCATGCGGACGCAAACGCACTCATTTACCAAGTTCCGGGCGGAATGCTCAGCAACCTGATCAAACAGCTTGCCGATCAAGGCGCAAGCGATAAACTCCCCGAAGTATTGGCGGAAGTACCGCGCGTTCGTGAAGATTTCGGCTATCCGCCGCTCGTTACCCCCACCAGTCAGATTGTCGGAACGCAAGCCGTTCTCAACGTATTGAAAGGGGAACGCTACGCGATGGTCACCAAAGAGAGCAAAGGTCTACTCAGAGGGGAGTACGGTAAACTGCCGGCTGAACCCAATGCGGAAGTAGTTAAAAAATGTATCGGCGACGACAAGCGTATTGAATGCCGTCCTGCTGACCTTTTGCAACCGGAATTTGAGAAATACAAAAAAGAAATGGAAAAATACTATACCTGCGACGAGGACGTACTGAGCTACTGCATGTTCCCGCAAGTAAGTGAAAAATTCTTTAAAGCAAGAGAAGAAAAGCATAAACGCAAACTGACGGTAAAAGTCAACGGCGAGGAATACAGCGTAGAAGTTTATGATTCGGCATATACCGCGCCAAAAAAGGAAGCTGCGCCCGTTCAACAAGCGGCCGCGCCGGCACCTGCCGCTGCGCCTGCTCCCGCTCCGGCTCCCGTTAAAGTCGGCAACGGAACACCGCTCCTTGCGCCCATGCCGGGGACACTTCTTAAATACAAAGTCAGTAACGGCGCAATAGTAAAAGCAGGGGACGTCGTACTCGTACTTGAAGCGATGAAGATGGAGAACGACATTACCGCGCCTGCGGCTGGAGTATTTACTTACGTTGCGTCCGAGGGTGCGAAACTCAACACCAAAGACGTAATCGCGACTATCGGCTGATGAAGGTATACGTCATCGGCGGCGGCGCAGCCGGCATGATGAGCGCGATATTCGCTTCTCGTGCCGGACACGACGTAACTATATTAGAACGGAATGAAAAAACGGGAAAAAAACTATTTATTACCGGCAAAGGGAGATGCAATCTGACTAATGCCTCTTCCGTTCAGAACATCATCGAACATACCGTTCGGAACGGGAAATTTCTTTTTGGCGCTTTACGAAATTTCGACAGTGAAAAGTGCATGGAATTTTTTGAAGAACTCGGCGTTCCTCTTAAAGTAGAAAGGGGCAACCGGGTTTTTCCCGTTTCTGACAAATCTTCCGATATCATATCGGCGCTGAACAGAGAACTGAAAAGACTGAACGTCGCCGTTAAATTGAACGAACGGGTGATTTCCGTTCAGCAAGAGGGGAATAAAATTACTGCAATATCCACCGAGAAGGGGATATATAGCGACGTAGATTACGTTATAATTGCAACAGGAGGAACGACCTATCCGACAACGGGTAGCACGGGCGACGGGTACCGATTTGCCTCCGATATTGGTCATACGATCGTTGATCCGATTCCATCTTTATGCGACATACTGCTTAAAGAAAAGGTATCGGAAATGCAAGGTCTATCGCTGAAAAACGTCCAATGCCGGGTGGAAAAAAAGGGAAAAAATATTTGCTCGGAATTTGGTGAAATGCTCTTTACCGATAAAGGTGTCGGGGGACCGTGCGTACTTACTTTATCGGCAATTATTTGCAAGGAAAACCTGTCTGATACAACCTTTGTTATCGATCTAAAACCGGCACTTGACACGGAAACGTTGGACAAAAGAATAGTGCGAGAATTTGAGCAAAATAGAAATAAAGCTATCAAAAACGTCATGTTTTCACTTATGCCAAAGAGCTTGATTGCGACCGTTCTTATGCAAAGTGAAATCGGTTTCGATAGGATTTGTAACGGGGTGACAAAGGAAGAGCGGCAACGTTTGGTTCAGGTTATAAAAAACCTTACCTTCCATATTGGAGGATGCGAAAAAGAAAGGGCGGTCATAACGGCTGGGGGCGTTAAAACAGATGAAATCTCCCCCAAAAATATGAGAAGCAAACTCTGTGAAAACCTTGCTTTTGCAGGGGAAATTATTGACGTTGACGCAATGACGGGCGGATACAACTTACAGATAGCTTTTGCTACCGGTTACGCTGCCGGGAACAATATAGAATAAACAAAAAGGAGTACGGAACTATGAATATCGCCATCGACGGTCCGGGAGGAAGCGGAAAAAGCACAATTGCAAAAATTTTGGCAAAAGAATTGCATATTGCATATTTAGACACCGGCGCAATGTATCGTGCCATTGCATATTACGCACTGGAAAAAGGGGCGGATGTCGCCGACGAAAAGACCATTCTGCCGCTACTTGATGACATGAACATGGAAGTATGGGAAGAAAACGGCGTACAACAGGTATCGGTCAATGGAATCAATACCACCCCCTATATTCGTGAAAACCGCATATCCATGGCGGCAAGCACAGTATCGAAAATCCCCGCGGTTCGTATTAAACTGGTCGAATTACAACGTCAAATCGCCCAAAAAACCGATTGTGTCCTCGACGGAAGAGATATCGGAAGCTACGTGCTACCGAATGCCGACCATAAATTCTATATGACGGCGGACAGCCGTGTCCGCGCACAACGCAGGCATGACGAATTATTAAAGAAAGGGCAAGATATCCCGGTAGAAACCCTTCTTGAGGAGATCGAGAAGAGAGATCATCAGGATAAAACTCGTTCATTCGCGCCCCTGGTCGTCTGCGAGGATGCCGTTGTTGTCGATACAACGAATATGACGATAGAAGAAGTGGCGAAATTTATTATGGGAATCATATGCAAATAATTTTGTCCGAGCATTGCGGATTTTGCAAAGGAGTGGAGCGTTCCATTAAAATTGCAACGGATGCAAAAGTTAAATATAAAAAGTTATTTTGTTTACATCCGCTCATACACAATGCGAAAATAACGGGGGAATTGGACATCCCGATATGTACTATTGATCAATTAAACGCAGGTGACAGCGTCATAATCAGCGCACATGGCGATTCTCCGCAAACGATAGATTTGCTCAATAAAAAAGGGGTCAACATCGTTGACGCAACTTGTCCTTTCGTTGCCGAAATTCATAAAAAAGTCGCGGAGAAAGTCGAATCGGGATATCAAGTAATCATCTTGGGTGATGAAAACCATGCGGAAATCAAAGGGACTGCCGGATGGTGCCATGGGAACTGTCAAATCGTTCTTTCACCGGATAAAATCGATTTTTCCGTCGCAGATAAATATTTTATGGTTGCGCAAAGTACATATGACGGCACTTTATTCGATATTCAAGCAAAAAAAATTTCCGAAATTGCAAGAAAATCAAGAAAAACACTTGAAATACATAAAAGTATTTGTTATACTACACTATATAGGCAAAAAGAAGTTGAGAACATAACATCTCAATGCGACGTAATTCTTGTGGTAGGGGATAAGGAAAGCGCGAACACGCAGAAACTCTTCCTGAAAGCACGAGAGAAATGTGAAAACGTATACTATATATCGTCGATATCCGACTTAAAATCGGTACGAATAGAAAATAACAGAGCACTCGGTATCATTTCCGGTGCGTCAACTCCGAAAGAGTTGATTATGGAGGTCTTTTACAGAATGAGCGAAGAAAAAATTATTGACTCTGTTGAAGAAGTCAAAGAAGACGCAAGCGCGCCTGTCGAAGAAACAGTCGCAACCCCTACGACGGAAAAATCGGAATCGGAAGCTCCGAAGACGATTACTATGGAAGAGGGACTCAAAAAGTACGGTGTCGGTCCCAGGACCTATCGCGAAGGAATGCGCGTAAAAGCACGTGTTATCAGCGCAGACGTTTCCGGTATCTCTGTTGCAATCGAAAACGGCGGTAAAAACGACAGTGGTTTTATTGCCAAAGACGAAGCGGAAATTGATGGCAGCTACGATCCCGCCAACTATCCTGTCGATACGCTATTGGACGTTATTATTATTCCCAAGAAAGATGGGAACGATAAAAACAAAACCATCAATTTGAGCAAAAAAGCCTACGACGAACTGAAAGTTGACGACGAACACGTACAACGCATCCTTGCCGGCGAAGAGTTCACTTTGGAACATACGCAAGAAATCAAAGGCGGACTGCTCGGCAAAATCGGAACGTATACCATTTTCATTCCGGCGTCCCAGATCAGAATCGGCTATGTAAGCAATTTGTCCGAATATACCAACAAACCTTTACGTTTAAAGGCTCTGCCTCCGCGTGAAGAATTGGATGAAGAGGGCAATCCGAAGAAACAACGCAATCCGAAGAGAATCGTTGCAAGCCAGAGAGTTATCCTCGAAGCGGAGAAAGAAGCTCGCGACGAAGAATTCTGGTCCAAGATTTACGTCGGTGCTATCGTCAGCGGAAAGGTTAAACGTTTTGCTGATTTCGGAGCTTTTGTCAGCTTGAAGTATATGGATGGATTGGTCCACAATTCCGATTTAAGTTGGAGCAAACGTCGTGATATCAAACCGTCGGACGTTTTGGAAATCAATAAAGTATATGATTTCATCGTTCTGTCCGTTGACAGAGAGAACGGAAAAATCGGCCTTGGTTACAAACAACTGCAAAAGAAACCGATTGAGATTGCTCAAGAGAAATATCCTATCGGTACTGTTGTAAACGGAAAAGTTGCCAAGATCATGAAATACGGCGTATTTGTGGAATTGGAACCCGGATTGGACGGATTAGTTCATATCAGCCAGATCCAACACGGATATCTCGAGAATATCAACGATGCTACGGTTAAGGAAGGAGATGAGGTCAGTGTCAAAGTTATGAGCTATGACAACGACAAAATCACTTTGAGTATCAAAGAGACTCTGCCCATCGTTGAGCCTGAAGTTACGGAAGAAGCCGTTGACGAAGAGGGCAAGAAAGACGGAAAAGGAAAGAAAGGAAAGAAAGTTAAAGAAGAAGTCGAAGAAGGGCCGCACAGCTTTGTTTCCGGTGGTTCCACCGTTTCTCTCGGATCCATTTTCGGTAATCTCAATATCGTTACTGATGAAGGCGACGGAGATAAAAAAGAGGAATAATACGCTCATTCATTCCATAATATAATTATAAAAATATAAAGGTTGTTCCGAAATGAGGGACAACCTTTTTATTATAGCTTGCAACTGAAAAAAAAATATTATATAATTATTTACAGAAATAAAAAAAGTAGCTATATAGCTACTTTTTGAACTGGCAGGGGAGACGCGATTCGAACACGCAACCAGCGGTTTTGGAGACCGCTGCTCTACCATTGAGCCACTCCCCTAAAAACTTATTACATTATATAGTAAAAATCCTTTCTCGTCAAGAATTTTTTACTACAAAAGGAGATTACGAGTTGAAATACGAGCTGGGAATACTGGGAACGGGAACAATGGGGACGGCTATCCTCGGAAGAATCGTTGAAGAGAAAAAACTATCACCGGCAAACATCGCATTGTTCGATATCAATAGAGATAAAGTATTGGCTTTTCAGAAGGACGGATTTCACGTAGCAAGCGACGCGCAAGAAATTGCCGACAATTGTAGCGTCGTTCTTTTTTCCGTTAAACCACAACATTTCCGTTCTATAACGCAGACGGTGAAATTTTCCGAAAAAAACACCATTTTATCCATTATGGCTGGTGTAAAAATTGACACGCTGCGCAGAGCGCTTAATTATCCCTGTCCCATTGTCCGCGTCATGCCAAATATGCCCTGTAAAATCGGCAAAGGAGTGTGCGGAGTAAAATTCTCCGAAGTTGATCCAGTCGTCCAAACGAAAGTCAACGATTGGCTGTCCTCCTGCGGTGGAATCGTTCCCATAGAAGAAAATTGCTTTGATGCGGTAACGAGCGTCAGCGGAAGCGGCCCTGCGTATATTTATATGTTTATTGACGGGCTGATCAAAGGGGGAATGGAAGGTGGATTGACGTACGACCAAAGTAAAAAGCTAGCCATAGAAACCATGATCGGTACCGCAGAATCATATAGAAACAGTACGGAACCACTATCCGAACTCGTTGAAAAAGTATGTAGCAAGGGCGGAACGACCATTGAGGCGGTAAATATTTATCGTGAGAAAGACCTCGAAGGAATCATTGTCGAGGGAATAAACGCTTGCAGAAAGAGAAGCGAAGAATTGAGTAAGGAGTAAATTTACTTTGAAACACGTTGACATCTATACGGACGGAGCTTGCAGTAACAATCCCGGAAAGGGTGGGTGGGCGGCCATCCTTATTTACAACGGCATAGAAAAAGTCATAAGCGGAGGATATCCCATGACGACGAATAATCGTATGGAATTATTCGCGATTATAAATGGTCTGATGCAATTAAAAGAACCGTGCGACGTGACCGTCTACAGCGACAGCGCCTATTCTTTGGATCCTTTTTTGAAGGACTGGATCACAGGATGGGTTGCAAACAACTGGAAAACTGCCGGAAAAGACCCGGTTAAAAACGTAGATTTGTGGAAGACTCTTTTAATGGAAACGAAGAAACATACAGTTTCTTTTGTTAAAGTAAAAGGACATTCCGATAACGTATATAACAATAGATGTGATGAACTGGCACGTGCAGAGATCAAAAAACTGGGGGAAATAGATGACTAAAAAGGATATTCTGCATTTAATATTGGCGATTGTTGGCACCGCAGCATATTCTGTATGTACGGTTTGGGCTTATCAATTGTTCTCTTTGACGGTTTCTATAGTACTTTTTGCTTCCATTCCCATTTTATTTACGCTGTTTATGTTAGGGATATTCCTAAAAAAGCAAGCTCTGTATAAAATTGCATTAATAACCGTTTATTTCGGGATTATCATTCTTATTTGCGCGTGCTGGGTGATGGAATCAGGTGTTTTAGAGGAATTTTTATCGGCAGAAGACGGAAAAGAATTGAGTAATATACTTAAAGATAAATTCGGTAATTACGTTTACGTTGCCGTAATTGTCGTTGAATTTTTACAAGTTACTTTCGTACCCATTCCATCTTCCATCGTAACCGGTGCGGCATATTACGTATGCGGTCAAAATCCGTGGCTGGCTATTTTGTTTAGTTGCATCGGGCTTTGGATCGGTTCCATGTTTGCATTCTTTTTGGGTAGAACGTTCGGTATAAAGTTGGTAAAATGGATTGCAGGCGAAAAAATGCTACTTAAATACAACGATCTGATTAAGGGAAAGGACAAAATCATGCTGATTTACATGTTTATTTTGCCCGTTTTCCCCGACGATATTTTGTGTTTGATTGCAGGACTTACAACCATGTCATATGCCGGTTTTGCTTTCATTCAGCTGGTATCCAGACCTTTGAACGTAGCGTCAACAATTCTTTTATTGCATTTCGGAACGGAAATGACATCGATTATCCCGTTGAATACAATTTGGGGGATATGCGTTTGGGCAGTCATTATTGCCGCCTTTGTCGTACTGTTTATTTTCGTATGGAAAAAAGCAGACAAGATTGAGCAATGGATGTACAAATTGATTTCGAAAATTACCGGTAGACCCATTTTGGTCGATATCAATAAACTTTACGGTATAAAAACGCAGCCAGTTGCAGTTGAAGAGGCACCTGTCGAACAAATTTTAACGGAAGAAGAAAGGATGGCTGTGGAGCAAGAAGAGGCCGAAAAAAAGGCGCAAATGGAGCAGCAACGTCTTATTGCCGAGCAGCAAAAACAAGATAAAGAAGATGCGGAAAAATCAAAGCAAGCCTTTGATTCGGCTTGCTCCATACTTAGTAAAAACGATGAGGATATAACCTTTTAAGGGGCTATTGGGAATATTTACCCGACCCATGCAAAATGGTATAGATAATACCAAAGAAGGGAATGGTGCTAAGGATAATCGCCGGACCATACAGTTGAGGCGAGGTCAGATTATATTTAGAAGTAAATAAATAGTAGACGGTAAATCCCATAAATACAACCAATGAAATCAACGTCAAGATGCTGATAAGGAGCTTTGGCTCAAAGGCATCTTTTTTCTTCTTTTTAGAGTCTCTCAGGCATACGATTGTGGATATAAATACCGGAAGTAAGCCCACGCCGCCGACAATAAGAAGGGTGGTAAGAGGTATTTCAAAGGTATTTTTGAATAAATAAGTCACAAGAAGAGTTATAACCAAGTAGAAGAACGAGGCAATAACGCTATCGCGGAAGATTTTATTGACCAAAAGATATTTAATGGTATTTGCCTTTTGCGAGGGGCTGAAGGTATTTAAGGTATACCCTTCGGACTGCAAATCGTTCTTTAATTTTTTAATATACGGGGACAATAAGGAATGGGCGGCATCGTCGTTTGATTCCATTGCGGGGATAGTTGGCGCCTGTTCCTCCGTTCTTACCATCGTTTCTTGTATCGATTCATGCGCGGATAACACTTCCGAAGAATGAAAATCGGAACCGGAAGAAGTGGAGCGATCAAACACGAGAGGACGGAAGCCTTCGCCACTACCGTCAACATCAGGCATTTCCGATAAAGGCGCGCCGAAAAGGGCGGTTTGCGCCTGATGAAGATGTCTGAGTCGTTCGGAAGGTTGCGTTTCCGGTTGGACAGGCGGATTATAGGGTGTTTCAGGTGTATCAGAATGGGGCGGATTAACAACGGCCGCACCGGCATCGGGTAGCGAGGAAGCCGCTACTGCGTCGATAGGTTCAGGCGTAACAGAAGGTTGTGATTGCGGAGGCTGTTGCGGTTGTTGAACGGGTGAAACAGATTCCGCCTCATCGGAATAGTTATAAAAAGGAACGTCGTCATCTACGTTCTCAAAATAGACCTCGGTATCTGCTTGATCGGGGTCAAAGTCGTCGCTTGACGGATTGAAAGAAACTGCGGCTGAACCGGTCGTTGAGTCTTCCGTAGCAACATGTACGTGGGAAGAATCATCTTCTTCGGTGTCCGAAGAACCGTTGTCACGTTGACGTCTGGTTAAAGGTTTAAGAACGGATGCGGAATAGGGCGGTTCATCATTATCGAGATCGAAATCTTCGTCGCTGACGAGATTATCAAGAAGGGTACGAATGTATTTCCATTCTTTTTTATCCTGCTCAAGGTAGGCTTTTCCCGCTTCTGTCAGGGTATAATAAACTCTGGCCGCGCCATAGCTCTCACCGTCACCTTTGGAAGAATAGACGAAACCTGCTGTTTCCAATCTTTTCAGAATATTATATATGGTAGAAATCGATTTAATTTTATAATGACCTTTCGTATGCTCCTGGATATAGGAGATAACGTCATATCCATATCCATGCCCATCTTTTTCATCGAGGGCATTCAATACGAATATTTCCATACGAGAACGAAAAAGTTTTGCGTTTTCCGATTCATTGATCTGTTTATTCGATTCAGCCATTACACACCTCCGTAAAAGCAATGATACATTTTACTATAGAAATTATATCATTATGAAGGGGCGATGTCAACGTTGAAGGAACAAAAATATTTATAATTTATCAATGAAAAAAGAAATATTTTCTCAAAAAATATATTATTTTAATAAAAAATGTCGAAAATTATTCAGAATCACTATCATCGGTATCATCGCTTGGGTTCTCTGTTGATGAATCAATACCAAAGGAGACTTTTCCGCTGGCGGAGCGAATAATATCCTCGCTGATAGCGGCATAATGCTTTTTCGTCGTATTGATATCGTTGTGTCCGAGGACTTCGGCAACAACGTAGATATCGTGAGTCTTTCTATATAAAGCAGTACCGTAAGTGCTTCTTAATTTATGCGGAGTGATCTTTTTTAGACAATTTGTTTGAGAAACGTACTTTTTAACGACAATTTCAACAGCACGGACGGATATACGTTTCATTTGGGTAGATAAAAATAGGGGTTCGATCTCATCGACAATACCTTTATTTTTCAAAGACTGTTCTCGAAAAGCCAAATAATCCAGAAGGGCCTTTTCCACTTCTTCATTAAAGTACAAAATAGCTTGTTTTCCGCCTTTACGAGTTACTAAAAACGAGCGAGTATTGAAATTTATGTCCGAAACATTCAATCCAACGCACTCACTGACACGTATTCCGGTGTTTAAAAGGAGAGTAATTATGGCAATATCGCGGATTTTTGTGTTATTTTGGTTATATGTATTCTGATGAGAGTCGCCAAAAGTGGCATCATCGGAAAGACAATCAAATACCTCGGAGATTTCTTCGTCATCTAAGCGAATGATAGCTTTATCGCGGATTTTTGGCATAGCGACACGCAAAGTCACATTTTGGTCGATCAATTCATTATTATATAGATAACGAAATAGGGCGCGAACTGCGCTGAATTTGCGAGCTTTTCCGCTGGCATCGTCCTGTCTATATGTTTGTGTAATAGGGGAGATATAGCCTCCTAAAAAAGCCAAAAAACGCTCAATATCACGACTTTTTAATTGATTTATATCAGAAAGAGTAATATCAGTAGGGGCTTTTCCGGAAAACGGACCGTCAGAACCTGTCAGATAATAAAAGAAAATCCGAAGATCCATTCCGTAATTATAGCGAGTAAGCACCGTGGTATTTAAACTGATACCTACAAAAAAATCATCGCAAAAAGAGGGAAGAAAGGGAAGTATCTCCGACTTTAATTTATCGGAGTACAATTGATCTCTATTGGCAACGTAGGAATTTTTTTTCGCCATATATCAATTATAGTCCGAGGAAAGGGGCATTGTCAAGGACAGAAGAGCAAGATTCAAGCATCGAACTATGACGCGAAATAGGAAAATCATACATAAATATCAAAAGGGAACACTCTTTTATCTTTTCGCAAAATACAGCTTTTGCGAAAAGAGAGCGGTATATGAGAGGGGAGGTAATATTAATTATAAAAAATTATGTAATAATCAGCCCAATTTTGTAATAATTTCCAATAAAGCCAGTTTGCAATGTTCATACGTTAGACCGCCTTGGAAATACGCAACGTATGGTTCACGCACCGTACCGTCTGCAGATAATTCTAAAGACGCGCCCTGGATAAACGTGCCTGCAGCCATAACGACCGGATGTGTATATCCGGGCATATCCCACGGTTCCGGGGTGACGTAGCTATCGACCGGCGATAGCTTTTGAACCAATTGAACGAATGAAATGAGCTGTTTATCGGTCTCAAAACGAATACTTTTTATAATATCATACGGCATAGAGCCGGCTTTAGGCATTGTTTCAAAGCCCAATCGATCAAAAACATACCCGGCAAGAACGTTGCCCATCAATGCGTTTTTTACCGTAGACGGAGCCAAAAATAAGCCTTGAAAAAAGGGCAGATAACCCGGTAAATAGGAGCCAACCTCCAATCCTAAAGATGGAGCTGTGAATCTACGCGCAATTAAATCTATACACTCTTTTTTACCGCAAATATATGCCCCTGTCGGCGCCAATCCACCGCCCGGATTTTTGATAAGAGACCCAATAATTACGTCTGCGCCGACGTGCGAAGGCTCTTTATTTTGCGTAAATTCTCCATAACAATTGTCTACAATAATGTATGAAAATGGAGAAAGTTGACGAATAAATGCAATAACTTGACCGATTTTTTCAACAGATAGGGCGTCTCTCCATAAATAACCTTTTGAACGTTGAATGAAAACCACCTTAGGTTGGGATTGTAATAAGATCTTAATTTTCTCCCAGTCGAAATCCCCTTCTTTAGTCATATCTGCCTGGCTATACGTAACCCCAAGATCGCGTAATGAGCCGATGTTTTCTCCGTTGATAACTTCGTCCAAGGTGTCGTATGGTTTGCCTGCGATACTGATTAATTCGTCTCCTCGTTTAAGTAATCCGAATAATGCTAATGACAAGGCGTGCGTACCATTGGCAATAAGCGGTGAAACAATCCCGGATTCGCATCCGAAAACATCTGCAAAAACCTTTGCGAGCGTGTCTCTGCCGACGTCGTCGTATCCATACCCGGTCGTTCCATGGAAATGCATAGCACTGATTTTATTGTTACGAAACGCCTCTAAAACTCTTTTTTGATTGTCAAAAGCAATCTCCGATAGCTTCTCAAATTCTTTCTTAGCTGCGTTTTCGCATTCGTCAATTATCTTTTTAGCCGCTAAATATTCCATTTTATACCTTATTTTATAATTATTTGTTCCATTTTATTAAATATTTTGTCTTTATCTTCCAAATTATACCATTCTGCCGTCATTGCCCTAAACCAAGTCTCCTGCCGTTTGGCATAATGCCTGGAGTTTAATTTAATACGCTCTTCGACTTCTTCTATTGTTTGCGTCCCCTCAATATACTCTTTGAATTCTTTATAACCTATTGCTTGCATACTTTGATCGTAAAATGTGACGCCGGACGCTAAAAGGTCTCTTATCTCCTTTTCCAGCCCCCTTTCAAACATCTTTTCCACCCTTTTATTGATCCTATCATAAAGAACCGTTCTATCGGCGGATATGCAGGTCAAAATATGCTCTTTTTGCTCAGTATTTTGTTCTTCGGTTATGGATCGACCGGTTAAGATCTTTACTTCTAACGCACGAATTACCCTCTTTACGTTATTCATATGGATCTTTTTTGCGGCAATTGGGTCCAATTTTTCCAATTTTTGCCACATGTATTCCGTTCCCTTTTCTTCCAGTTCTTTATGCAGTTCTAAGCGTAACTCGTCGTCATGTGCGCCCATGGAATAATTATATAGTAGGGATCGGATATATAACCCAGTTCCACCCACGACAATGGGTGTTTTTCCTTTCTTTTGAATACATTCGATCGCTTTTTCGGCATCAGTAACGTACATTGCAACGTTATAACTATCTTTAGGCCCGATTATGTCGATCAAGTGATGGGTAATGCCGCCCTTTTCTTCCTCGGTTATCTTAGCCGTTCCGATATCCATACCTTTGTATATTTGCATTGAATCGGCACTAACGATTTCACAATCGAATCTTTGAGCAATTTCAACGGCTAAAGCGGATTTCCCTGTTGCCGTTGCGCCGCCTATTGCAATTATCACACGATCCTCCCGAACAATTTTTCAATTTGACGGCGCGTACGCATGATGAAGACCGGTCTCCCGTGAGGACATTGAATGGGCGCGTCCCCTTTTACGTACTCGTTGACAAAATATTCAAGCTGATCGTTATTCATTTTATCTCCCCCTTTTATGGCGCTTTTACAGGCTTTTTGGGCGAGAACTTCATTAAATAGCTCCATATCCGTTATTTTTTCTATATCCTTATCCAAACCGACGTCGGATAAAAACAGGGCAATATTCATTCCCGTCAGGACTGTCGGCACGGTGCGAACTACGACGCTTCTTTTGGTAAACTCCATTTCAAAGCCGAGTTTAAGGAAATTGTCCTTTTGTTTCTCAAAGAATCTGAGGATGGGTTTGGTCGCTTCGACCTCGATCGGCAGTAGTAATTCTTGCACAAAAACTCTTGTTTTTATTTGACGAAGAAATTTGTCGTAAAGCATTCTTTCATGCGCCGCGTGCTGGTCGATAAGAATAAAGACGTCTCTGACTTCGATAAGAACGTAGGTGTTGAACAGTTGCCCAATCACCCTGTACGGTTCGTCTTTTAATGACGGCTCCTCATTTTCTTCATCGTTAAAGTGATATTTAACGGATCCACCGGAAAGTGCATCTTCGGCCTCATTCAGCCATGACAACATCTGTTCGGGATGTTCGTAGGGGCGATTGTCTTCCGACGGCGCCTGAACCACCGCATGGGAGTCAAATATTCTCTCTACGGAAAAGAAAGAGTCCCCTTCTGACCGTTGCTGAGCCGGTTTTTCCGGGCCTTCCCAGTCTTTCATTAATGGGAAATTGTCGTAGTACCCTTCCATAAGCTGCCGTTGGATGGCTTTTTTCTGTTCCTCGTCCTCATCGACCGTTTCGACTGATTCTTCCTTTATAGGTGCTTGGGGAATGGAAATCTCCTCGGACTGATCCCCTTTCAACATAGAAATAAGGGAATCTTTTTGATACTGCTCGTCATTTTCAAGACCGGTCTTTATGGCGTTATAGACCATTCCGTAGACCGTTTTGGCTTCGGCGAAACGCACCTCTCTTTTATTTGGATGCACGTTTACGTCCACGTCAGCAAAAGGAATAATAATGTCCAGGACAACGGATGGGTAGGTCCTTTTCATCAGTCTGTTGCCGTAAGCATTGGCAATGACAGCCTGCATGGTCGCATCGGAAATACACCTGCCGTTTACGATAAAAACCTGGTTATTTCTGTTACCTTTTATTCCGGAACTTGCGGCGCGCGCACAATAACCGTTGACGGTATACCCGTTGTCAGAAAGATGCACGCTGACCATGCTTTCATTGATTTCCGCCCCGAAGACAGTGGAAATCGCGCTTTTCAGTCCCTCTCCCATAGACGTGTAGACGGTATTATCGTCCACGATATAGGTTATATAAATATCTGGATTGGCAAAAATCAGTTCTCCCATCAGCTTGGTGACTGCGCTCTCTTCGCCCTTTGGCGTTTTCAAAAAACGAAACCTTGCCGGGGTATTATAAAACAGCGAAGAAACCTCAATCGTCGTACCCTTTTGTAAATTGCTCCTGCCCTTATCGACAATTTCACCGCTTTCCGTCTCAATAAAACATGCATACTCGTTCTCGATATAGCGAGAAGAAATTTTCATCTTTGAAACGGCGCTGATACTGGCGAGTGCCTCTCCGCGGAAACCGAGGGTAGAAACCGTTTCTAAATCTTCCGCCAAAAAAATTTTACTGGTCGCGTGAGGCAAAATGGAAAGTTCCAGATCTTCTTCGTCCATTCCGCACCCGTTATCGGCTACGGTAATCTTCTTTATACCGCCATATTCAATGGATACGGTGATATCCGTAGCGCCTGCATCAATGGCGTTCTCCACCAGTTCTTTGACGACGGAAGCGGGATTTTCAACTACTTCGCCGGCGGAAATCCGATTATATACCGACTTGTCCAGTCTATTGATTCTACCCATATATTTTATCCTTTTTTATCCAATATTTTTTTTAGATCCGACAGTATCGTCAATGCCTCGATAGGCGTGCATCTGTTGATATCTGTATCGCTCAATACCTTTTTCAACTCTGTAAAGCATTCATCCTCGGGGAAGAGAGTCAATTGATCGCAAGCAACGGCCGTATCGGACGCACCGCCAATTTTATCCTCTAATTTGCCGCTGAGCTCATGGTTTTCCGATAAAGAGGAAAGAATGTCTTTTGCTCTTGCTACCACCTGCTCCGGAACACCGGCGAGTGCGGCGACTTCTATACCAAAACTACGGTTGGCTCCGCCACGTGCAATTTTGTATAAGAAAGAAATCCCTTTTTCGTTTTCCTGCACCAAAACGCGATAATTTTTTACGCCGACGAAAAGTTTTTCCAGCTCAATAAGCTCATGATAATGGGTCGCAAAAAGGGTTTTGGCTTTTATTCTGTGCAAAATATGTTCTGCAATCGCCCAGGCGATACTGACGCCGTCAAGGGTAGCCGTTCCGCGCCCTATTTCATCCAAAATAAGAAGGCTGTTTTCGGTGGCGTTGTTGAGAATATTGGCAACCTCAAGCATTTCCACCATAAAGGTACTTTGACCGCGAACGAGGTTATCGCTTGCGCCTACGCGCGTAAAGATCCTGTCGCATAAGCCTATCTCCGCTTTTGACGCAGGGACGAAACTACCGATATGGGCAAGCAGAGTAATCAATGCAACCTGACGTATATAGGTGCTTTTTCCCGCCATATTCGGTCCGGTCAAGATGGCAATGGGGGCTTCATCGAAGATCGTGTCGTTGGGAACAAACTCATTCCGTTTCAGGAGTTTTTCTACCACTGGATGACGCCCGTCTTCAATGCGCATGATTTTTCCGTTAGACATTTTGGGGCGAACGTATTTATTATCCACCGCGACGGCCGCGAGAGAATAGATACAGTCGGTTCTCGCAACAACGTCTGCCGTAATTTTTATGTAATTAACATATTGAACGAGGACTTTTTTAAGTTCATCGTAAATTTGATTTTCCAAATTAAAAGCTTTTTCTTCCGCGCCGAGAATCTCCTGCTCCAAAGTCAGCAATTCATCGTTTATGTATCTCTCGCTGTTGATTGTTGTTTGACGACGAACGTAGTCGGGCGGAAGGTTCTCCGGTTTTTTTGCTTTTGTGATCTCGATATAATAGCCGAAAACACGGTTATACCCAACACGCAAAGAAGGAACGCCGGTGATTTCTTTTTGCCTTGCGGTGAATTCGTCAAGGAAGCTGTTAGCGTTTACTTTTATGGCGCGCAGCTTATCCAGTTCTTCATTGCAACCCGTCGCAATAAACCCGCCGTCTTTTAGCGTCGCCGGAGTATTCCCCGATTGGATAGTCTTAAAAATAAGATCGGTTAGCTGTGTAAAATCAACGTATTTTTCGTTGAGTTGCTTAAAATAGTCGGAGTGCAACTTATCAAAAACCTGTTTCAAACGGGGGATCTGACGGAGAGAACTCGCCAAAGAAAGGCAATCGCGAGGCATAATATTGCCATAGGCAATCTTGGTGACCAGTCGTTCAAGATCGTTGATTCCTTTGAGAGTCTGCCCGAGAGCTACGCGGTGCAAGCTGTTTTTAACCAATTCGTTTACCGCTGTCTGGCGGCTTTCTATTTCTTTGAGCGAGCGTAAAGGATGAAGTAACCAATGATGGAGCATCCTCGCCCCCATACCCGTTTCCGTTTTATCAATGACCCAGAGCAGACTGCCGTTTTTCTTTCCGTCGGAAAGAGTTTCTGTCAGTTCCAGATTTTTTCGGGTGTTGTAGTCGATATACATTTCTTCGGTAGGAAGAACCATTTTGGGGATGGAAATGTGAATTAAATGCCTTTTTTGGGTGGCGTTGACATAGTCCAGTAAACCGCCCAAAGCACCGATAACCGCCTTATTGTCCTGAAGTCCCAACGCCTCTAAGCCGTAAACAGAGTATTGCTTTAAAAGGACGTTTTTTCCGTTATCGTAGTCAAAGCTGTAGTCGTAATAGGTAGTGAATTTAACCATTCGATCGGAGAAAACGGAGGACAAAGTCCGACTTTCCGCGCAGATATCGGCAGGCGCGATGATCTCCGAGGGAGCAGCCCCAAGTAAATAATCCTCAAGATCGGAAAGATGAACGTCGGCAAAGAGTCGAACGGTGAATTCGCCGGTAACGATATCAAGAAGAGCCACGGCGTAATCGGTTTTGTAGTTTGCAACGGAAGCAAGATAATGGTTGACTCCGCCGTCGAGCATTTCTTCAATAGTATTGGTCCCGGCGGTAATGACGCGTACGATATCTCTCTCCACCAGGCCTTTTTGGTCTCCGGGGTTGGTCAATTGCTCACAAATAGCGACCTTTTCACCTGCCGCAAGCAACTTTGAGATATATCCATCCACCGCATGATAAGGTACTCCGCACATCGGCGCACGCTCTTCCAGTCCACAATCTCTACCGGTCAAGGTCAAATCAAGAATTTTACTGCCCTTAATAGCGTCCTCGAAAAACATCTCGTAAAAGTCACCGAGCCGATACAAAATGATGCAATCGGGGTATTTCTCTTTCAGAGCATTCCGATGTTCCATCATCGGAGAAAGACGTTTTTTACCACTGGATTTATCTGCAGCCATACTAAATTATTCTCCCAAAAAGCGCGGAGCTACGCGCACTGTCTATTTTAACGTTTACAAATTTACCGACAAGCTCAGGGGCGCCAGCAAAAGTGACTAACCTACCGCTTTCCGTTCTGCCGCAGACGGAATTTTGGTGTTTGGGGCTGACATCCTCTACGAGGATCTCCTCCGTACGACCCAAATAATCTTTGCTGATCTCGGCACTGATACGGTTCTGAATCTTTACCAGTTCTGTTATCCTCTCCTGCTTGACCTTCTTAGGCAGTTGTTCCATTTGCGCGGCAACGGTACCTTTTCGAGGGGAATAAACGAAGGTAAAAGCGTTGCTGAAACGGACCTTTTCCATTAAGGAAACGGTATCATAAAAATCCTCGTCCGTTTCCGTCGGAAAGCCCGTCATGATGTCCGAAGTGATGCCGACGTTGGGGATTTTGGAACGAATTTCATCAATAATTTCAAGATAGCGCTCTCGCGTATAATGCCTGTTCATCAATTTAAGAACGCGATTGCTCCCCGATTGAACGGGCAGATGAATGTTGTTACAAATATTGGGACAAGAGGCAATAACGTCAATAACGCGAGAATTAAAATCCTTAGGGTGAGAGGTCATAAACCGAAGGCGGAATTTACTATCCATTTCGGCGATTTTCTCCAAAAGATAGGTAAAATCATGTCCTTCATAGGAATACGAATCCACGTTTTGACCGAGAAGCGTAATCTCAGGATATCCCTGCTTCAGAAGGTCGGAAACTTCGGAAAGAACGGCTTGAGGAGACCGACTGCGCTCTCTGCCGCGAACGTACGGAACAATACAATAGGTGCAAAAATTATTACAGCCATACATGATATTAACCCAGGCATTGGTACCACTGGTCCTATAAAGGGGGGAATCTTTCTGCACGTCAACGTCAGGGGTATCATGGATACAGGAAAAGAATTTCTTATTCTTTTCTTCAATTTGACGAACTGCCAAAGTGAGATCGGACAGGTTATCTGTGCCGAGGACGATGGAAACAAAAGGAAACTTTTTCTTTAAGTTCTCAGACATCCCCTTTTGTTGCGTCATACATCCGACGACCGCGACAATCAAAAACGGATTCTCTTTTTTCAAATGCTTAACGTCACCGATGTTACCAAGAATATGTTTTTCTGCGGTGTCACGAATACAACAGGTATTGAAAACGATGATATCGGCTTCTTCAACCGCAGAACAAGATTGATAGCCAAGTTCAGTCAACATCCCGGCGATCTTTTCCGATTCGTGGACGTTCATCTGACAGCCATATGTATATATAAAGTATTTTTTCATAAAATAATTATAATCAACATCGACAAAAGAATCAAGCGAAATCGGAATAAAAGAGGAGATATGTATGCATACTAAGAAGCATGACGAAGAAGGCAAAAAGGTCGAAATTAGGACATAAAATGGCAATATTATTCTTAATTATCATGATTTTTATAATAGCTATTCCATTTTTATGCTTAATTTATAATTATAACTCTATAATACTGGATGAAAATGCAATAAAGGCTCAGAAAGCAAGGGTTGTGCTGACTGATATAAACGACTGCCCTCTTGACTCTAAGTATTTGTATAGGTATATTCCCTACGATGATATATCAATCTATATCGTAAACGCTTTTGTTGCGCTGGAAGATAAGCGTTTTTTCACCCACCGAGGCGTCGATTATTACAGAATGGCAGGTGCCCTTTTCCATAATATCAGCGCCGGAAAAATCAAGGAAGGCGGCTCTACTATCACTCAGCAACTGGCCAAAAACACCCTGCTTTCTTCGGAGAAAACAATCAGACGAAAGCTGACTGAAATCAAGCTCGCCAAAGAAATAGAGAAAAAATATTCCAAAGAAGATATCATCGAAATGTATCTTAACGCCATTTATTATGGGAACGGAATATACGGTATAGATAGTGCCTGTTACAATTACTTCGGCAAAGACCCTTCGCAGTTATCTATTGCGGAAGCGGCGATTCTGGCAGGCATCGTTAAGAATCCAACCAAATACTCTCCTACCAATAATCCGCAAGCTGCTACGGGCAGAAAAGACCTTGTACTAAAGTTAATGCTTGAACAAGGTTTAATTACAGACGAAGAATATGACAGCGCGATAGAATACTCCTACAGGAAACCTATTTTGGAAACGGACATCTTGCGTCCGATCTACAGTAACGCCCTTTTTGAAGCAGCTAAAATCTTGGGGATATCGGAAAAACAACTTATCGTTTCTCCGTATAGAATAAAAACCTATTGCGACACGGACATTTTGCGTTCGGTTTGCGACGCGTTCGATAGCAAGACTTTTTCTTTACAAAACTTGGACGATCATGCCTATTCATATTCAGTGCTTTTATCCGATAATAAAACGGGTGGAATTACCGCATATTACACTTCCGGGGATAACAACCTCTTTTTAACCCGACGTTCCCCTGCTTCCACCATAAAACCTATTTTAGTGTATGCGCCGGCAATAGAAAATGGAATCATCACGGAAAAAACGATTTTAGAGGATAAAAGACTTTCTTTTAATGGGTACTCTCCCAAAAACTTCGGCGATAGTTATCGCGGACCCGTTTATGCCGATGAGGCACTCGCGCAGTCTATCAATACCGTTGCCGTACAGGTTTTACAGATGAACGGGATAAAAAATTCCGTTGCTTACGCTAAAGACGCAGGAATAACCTTCTCTGAAAGCGACAATAATCTGGCACTGGCTCTCGGCGGAATGACCTATGGGGTGACGATACCGGAGCTTAGCGAAAGCTATATGACGCTTGCAAACGGCGGAAAGCATACGGAAACAACTTTTATTCGCTCCATTGAACGTACGGATGGTAAACTGATTTATAAGCATATTCCCACCTTCGAGAGGGTTTTTTCGTCGGCGACAGCCTATATCGTCACCGATATGCTGACAAAATGCGTTTATGACGGCACGGCAAGAAAGCTAAATGGAACCGGATTTCAAATAGCTTCAAAAACAGGGACAAATGAAAGTGCCAGCGGAAAAGGAAACAACGACGCGTGGAACGTAAGTTACACCACAAAAGATACCTTGTGCGTTTGGTACGGCGATATGGACGGTAGCGACGAAACAGGACTGGATGTTACGGGAAGCGGACTTCCTACCCTGCTTGCCGCACAGATACGAAAAAACATTCCCGCACCGACCGTGTCTACCTTTCTCATGCCCTCTTCTGTGATTGCTTGCGAATTTGATTCTTATGCGCTGGAGAAGGATGGAAAACTTTATTATGCCTCGCCGCATACCCCTTTACTCTATCGAAAACAGGGGTATTTCAGTATAGACAACTATCCGAACGCCCCTTCGCCCTACTTCGATATCAATACCATTGAGTTCGATATAAAGTCACTCGGCGGAAAACTACTGCCATCGGCAACGTCGGATTCACCCTTTAATTATAAATTGATAGAAAGAAATCTCTCCTCGGGAGAAACCAAACAATACGACGGTATCCCGGAGCAAATTGACACAGATAAAAACGCTCTATACAGTTATTATCTCGCTGTATACTGCGAAAGTGAATTTTTGGGATATTCTGCGAATAAACTTATCTTCACTTAAGTTTAATAATTTCCGCATTCGAGATTGCCGAATCAATAAGCGCGTCACGGTTTTCTATCCGCTCCTCGTATTGCTTTGCCCATTCGATCTTGGGTTTTATGACGGGATTTTTGGGAAGGAATACCGTACAACAATCTTCATAGGGTAAAATACTGGTATCAAAGGTGCCGATTCTTTGGGCCGTCTCAATAATTTCCGTTTTATCCATTCCGATCAAAGGCCGGAAAACGGGCAAAGAAACGACACTGTTCGTCACGTTGATGCTTTCCATTGTCTGACTTGCGACCTGACCCAAACTTTCTCCGGTGATGATAGCGCCGCATTTATTGTCGAGAGCAATTCTTTCGGCAATACGCATCATAAACCGACGCATGATGGTTATCATGTATTCTATGGGGCAATTTTCTTTAATAGCATATTGGATGTCGGTAAAAGGAACGACAAATAAGGTTATTTCTCCGCAATAAGGAACGAGGATCTTAGCTAAAGAAATGACCTTTTCTTTGGCAAGCTCGCTGGTATATGGATAACTATGGAAGTGAACAGCAAAAGTCTTTACGCCGCGTTTTGCCATGCGATATGCCGCAATGGGGCTGTCGATTCCGCCGGATAAAAGAAGTAATCCGTTGCCGCCGCATCCAACGGGCAGACCACCCTGCCCCGGGATCTTTTGATAAAAAACATAGGAATAGCCGTTCTCACGAATATCGACGTTGACTTCAAAATCGAAAGTAAAGAGATCGACCTTCCTGTCCTTTTGCCTGGAAAGCATATAACCGCCGATATCACGGGCAATCTCCATAGAGGTAGACTGAATGCGCTTATCGGCGCGATTGACGGTGACACGGAAAGTCCCTTGTTTAGGAGAAATCTCGTCGCAGAGATTTTTGAGCGTCTGCTTTTCCGTCTTTACTTTGTAAGCAGGGCTGATACTACTGATACCGAAGACGCAACAGAGTCTTTTTATTATGGCCGCTTCTTCATCAAGCTCATATCCTTCTACGTACATACGATTTTGCGTGCCGGAAAAACGGCAGCTGAAATCTTTTAATGCGGCAAGAATGTTATTTTTTAAACAAGAAGTAAAATAGTGTCTGTTGTTTCCTTTTAGGAACAGTTCGCCTACGCGAATCAAAATAATCTTTTCCATTTTTTATCCTTTTACGTATTTTAAAAGTTTATTGTATTCCAAAATAAAGGCATTTATAAAATAGTCAATGTCGTCTTTCGTTGTAAAACGACTGAAACTAATGCGAATTATGCCATTTTCGTATTCTTCTGACAATCCCAGTATCCCCGGCAGTTTCTTTTGTGTTTTTTTACTGGAACAGGCGCTCCCCGTCCCTACGAGTATGCCGTGGGATTCCAGGGAATGTAAAAGCACCTCTCCTCTGACGTATGGCACAGCCAAACACAAAATAAAAGGAGAATGAGCAATCGGCTCGACAACGTGGAAAGAGTCGCCTATACCTTTAATAATTTGCGAGCGGAGACCGTCCAGTCTCTCACCCTCTTCTCTGACTCTTGTAACTGCTTCTGTCAAGGCGTAGCAAAAAGAAAGAATACCGGGTACATTTTCCGTTGAGGAGCGCAGTCCCGATTCCTGTCCGCCGCCGAAAAGATAGGGTCGAATATTGACACCCGAACGGACGTAAAGTCCTGCAACGCCCTTAGGCGCATGGATTTTATGTCCGCTGAAAGAATACAGATCGACGCCAAGATCGGTTAAGTTAACTTTTATTTTACCCACCGCCTGCACTCCGTCGGAATGGAACAGAACGTTTGGATGGACGCTTTTTGCGATAGAACAAAGTGTTTTTATATCGTTGACGCTCCCGGTTTCATTATTGACGTGCATAATAGAGACCAAAGAAGTTTCTTTAGTCATCAATTTACTGAATTCGCTTTCAATAACTCTCCCTGTATTATCGACGGGACAAAATACAACATCGTAGCCGCGTTGTTTAAGTTCCATTGCCGCATTAAAAACGGCGGGATGCTCGTTGATAGAAACAATTATACGACTGCCGTTAGGTTTTTTCGTACAGAAAAGAGCCGTGTTGTCACTCTCCGTTCCGCTGGAAGTAAAAATTACATTGCCTTCTCCTCTTAAGCTCCGTAAAATAATTTCTCTGGCTTCTTTTATTTTCCTCGATAAATTAACCGATGGACCGTAAAGAGCGGAGGGATTATAGAAGTCTTCTTTCAGACACTCGTTAACAATTTCGATACACTTATCGAGAGGTTTCGTGGTGCTAGCATTATCCAAATATATCATCGCAATTCCTGCCTTCTTGCTTCCATTATACTATATAAATAAAGATCGGACAACACAATGACGGAACTATTTGCCGTTTGAATGGTGAGAGGTTGATCTTCTTTCCGGTCGTCGTCGGAAGAAAAGTATCTTTTTCCGCAATCATCGCATTGACCGTATAATAGCTGAACAATTGAGGTAACGGGTATTTCCTCAAGAACACTCTCTTTGCCGTCTAAACCTCGTTTTTTGACGTAAAAAACGTCGTCCGAAAAGGAGTATATATAGGTAAAGAGCAGACCGGAACGATAATAGGACAAAAAGATGTCACAGATAATTAGCGCTGCGGTCAAAAACAGAAACCACAAGCTGACAAATAGCGCAAGAAGTGACAAAAGAACGGTAATTTTCAGTAGTAGACTGATATTATACATCCTTTCGTAAATACCCTTTTTTACTTCCATTTTTCTTTGGAGGGTGTAACTATTTGAAATATGCAACGGTTACCCCCTTTCCGCCCTCGGAATATTCGCCCAAACGAAACGACTCTATATCGGGACGGGTTTTCAGATAGTCTCTGACAGCGCTGCGGAGTATTCCTTCGCCGTAACCGTGAATGATCTGGACTTCGTGCAGACCGTTTCTGTGGGCTTTGTCTAAATATATACCCAATTCGTGAATAGCTTCGAGCGATGTTTTACCGATAAGATTGATTGACGGAGAGACCTGTTCGTTATAAAGGGTTACGCCGCTTACGCGAGGCTTCGGTTTCTCGGCTTTTTTCTTTTGTTTAAGCCGCTTCAGTCCCGATATGGGAAAGACGGACGTAATGCGACCGAGTTGAACTTTAGCTTCGCCCTTTATCGGATTGAGACTGGTTACGTCCCCTTCGGAATTGAGAGACACGACCAAGACGTGATCACCGACGGAGATATCTCCCGGTTGCTCTTCCGATTTATCGGTAAATTCGTTTTCTTCGCTGATAACGAACTTATGAAGTGATTTACGGAGCTTTTGCGCTCGAAAAACATTTGCTTCGGTGGGGTCGTCGATAAGAGAGCGGAGTTCCTCAATAATTTCGTTGGCTTCTTCCATTGCTTCTTCGACGAGCCGCTTCGTTTCCTTTCTGACGCTGACGTTCAGTTTTTCACGCTGGGCAAAGAGTTTATTGCGTTCTTCTTCCGCTTCCTTACGGAGCTGCTCGGCTTCTTGCAACTTAATTTTACTTTCCTCTAAGAAGGCTTCGGCTTCCTTTCTGGACTTTTCGAGAGAAAGAAGGACCGTTTCAAAATCTCTCTTTTGGGCGGCGATGCCCTGCTTGGCTCGTTCGACAATTTCCTTTTTCAGCCCCAAACGTTCGGCGATAAGTAGTGCATTGGAGGCACCGGGAGTGCCGATAATCAATTTATAGGTGGGTGAATACGTCGTGGGATCAAAGTCCATCGAAGCGTTTTCTACTTTGTCCGTGGTGATAGCGAACTCTTTAAACTCGTTATAATGGGTGGTAATGACCGATTTTGCACCGCTGTTTAATATATAAGAAGCGATGCTTAGCGCAAGGCTCGCACCTTCTGTCGGGTCGGTCCCGGCGCCGAGTTCGTCCAGCAAAACAAGGGTATCGGGCGTCAGCTGATCCAATATTTTTATAACGTTACTGACGTGAGAAGAAAAAGTGCTGAGGTTTTGTTCTATACTTTGTTCGTCACCGATGTCGGAAAAGACGTTATCAAAGTCAGATAATTCCGCCTCGGACGCAGGAACAAACAGACCGGTTTTGCCCATCAATTCCAGTAGGCCGATTAGTTTCAGACAAACGGTTTTCCCCCCCGTATTCGGTCCGGTAATAAGGAGCATAGAAAAGGTATCGCCAAGGTATACCGTGTTTGAAACGACTTTTTCTTTGGCAATCAAGGGGTGTCTTCCGTCGACAATGCGGATTTTACCCTCTTTATTAAAGATAGGCCGCACGGCATGAATGGAATTAGCATACAATGCTTTTGCAAAAATAACGTCCAATTCGGTAACGATTTCCAGCGTATACTCAATAAAACCGGCCTCGGCGCCGATGCGCGAGGTAAAAGACCGAAGGATCCTCTCTATTTCCGCTTGCTCTGCCAAAATTAATTGCTTCAGATCGTTATTCATTTCCACGATAGCAAAAGGCTCGACGTAAATCGTTGCTCCCGAAGCGGACTGATCGTGAATAAGCCCGGGGATAGAACCTTTATATTCGGCTTTTAACGGAACAACGTAGCGATCCTCACGAATGGTGATGATATTATCCTGCATGAATTTGGCATAGGTGGGCGACGTGACGTAATGATTGAGTTTCATTTTTATGCTTTCGCCCATTTTACGGATCTTTTGTCTAACGTTCCTTAATTCCGGCGAGGCATCGTCGCTCATTTCCGATTCGGAAAGAATGGATTTGGAGATATCGTCTTCCAGCCGCTTATTGATATAGATAGTACGCGCCATATCTTTTATGATCGTTAAACTATCGTCCGGAACGGAAAGAAGCTGGGTTTGAAGGGCGCGAGAAACGCGAAGAACGCGCGCAACCTTTAAAATATCCGCCATGGATAGCACGCCGAAAACTTTTGCGCTGTCCAATGCCTCGGAAATATCGTCAAGAGCAAGAGACGGAGTAACGGCATACTCAAAAAGGATTTTGTCCGCCTCTGCCACTTTGTCTAGTTCGGAATTGATTATATCCACACCGGAGAGTGGTTGCAGCTTTAATATTGTATCTTTTGCACGCACGCCGGAGGCAAAGTGTGCCGTCTTTTCCAATATTTTGTAATAATCCAGAGCGCGCAGAGTCTTTTCTCTCATTTTACACCTCTATTCAAGTGCAATTTGTTGGCACCGATCGGGTTATAGATACCTTGCTCAAAATACCTGCAAAGTACCTCTTCGATGGGTTCATTAAGCACGGTAAAATCAAAATACATATCTTTTTGATAGTCGTTTCCTATGTCGGTAAGTAGCGCATTCCTGAGCTGATGACGGCATTTACCTTTTTCCATTTTCGACGTTGTAACGAGATAGGTCCCCTTTTCGTCGCGGTATTCGACCTTTCCGTAACAGTTATCACAGGTTATTCCCATTTGTCGTCTCGGACAAAACGAGAGGTTCATTAGCGGCAAGAAGCCGTATGTGTATAACATCCCACCGGGGAGACTTCTCACCTCGTATCGATTAAGCTCAGTGGAAATCACATAGTTCTCGCAAATGTCAATAAGAGGATTATACTTATTAAAAATATTCAACGACCAACCGGCTACGGTATATTTACCGAGAGATTTTGCAAGTTCAATCATCCCTACGTTTTCACAAACGACCCCGTCGAAACATTCTATCATGCTTTTGCATTTATCCACCAGACGTTCGGATAAAACAAGTGGCGGTTTGATCCAGACAAGATTGTTCTTTTTAGCTTTTTCGTAGAACTCTTTGCAGTCATCGAGGTCGAAAACTTCCGGCGAGTAAACGATGTTGGGAATATATTCAAACAGTTTATCGGAAAGTGCGTCTATACTGCGAACTTCGGCAAAATGACCATGAATTTTATCAGTGGGAAGGTATACGCAAGGGGTTTTTGATGTAGTCATACGTTTATACCCTGCCATCTGCTCTTGCTCAGCTATCTCAATGATCTTTCTTCTCATAGCGTTCAATTGAGCTTTAGTCAAAAAGGCGTTTTCCGTATAAACGGAGGAGTAGCGGAAGATAAACGCCGTATCCGACGTTTTATCGAACTGCGCTTTGATCTCGTCCTCGCTCAGTGGGAGTTTTTGCGCTTGATCCGCGATAAAATCAAAGGTATACTCCGTCATCCGACCTCTTTGCATCATCTTTACTGTCGGTCTTTCGCCGCCTACTATGGATATATCGAGAATGACGGTAAATTTTTTTCTTCCGGAAAGGATTATGTTTTTTAAATCGATATCGGACGTCAAGTGGACGCAATCGCCGATTTTTATTATCTCCGAACAAAAAATCACCGATAAATTGTCCTTTACTTCACCCGTCGCCAAACAGCCGGAGACTTCTTCATCCCTTCGCATGAGCTTGTATCCGTTCTGCCTTTTAAGTGGGCTATTGCATTTGACCAAAGCGGTATGAGGGTTAATCAGTTTAACGACCTTTCCTACGGTGAATCCGATATGCGCCGGCGAATAAGGGTAAATAACGTTGTTGCCGGCAAAATACCCGGGTGTAAAATCGCCGCGGTTAAATAGCACTTTAAGTTCATCGTCCGAAAGTGGAGGGTCTTTTTCCTGTTTTAAACTATGATAATACGCCGCCGTACCGGCGACGTACTCAGCGCGGCGCAAACGCCCCTCTATCTTGCACGAATAGATATTACAATCGTTCAGGTCTTTAAGATAATCGGCGAAACAAAGGTCCTTCGCACTGAGAAGATAACCTTTCATCACCTCATTTCCTTCCAGATAGCCGTGATAAAACTTACGGCAAAGCTGATTGCATCTACCGCGGTTACCGCTATTACCGGTCAACATCGAAGAAAGTAAGCAAGCTCCCGAAAAGGAGACGCATAAGGCGCCATGGATAAAAAACTCTAAATCAATAAGGGAACAATAACCGATTTTTTTTAATTCCGATAAGTTGACCTCTCTACTTAGTACCGCCCTATCAAAACCCATATTATAGGCAAAGTTCACACCAGGAACGTTGTGGATACCTAGTTGAGTGCTGGCGTGAATCTGTGCGTCTGAATACTGTTTTATAAGCGGAACAAGGGTTAAATCAGCGATAATAAAAGCGTCGATTTGCGCCCTTTCCGCTTCCTTAATAATGTCAACCACACTTTCCAGTTCCGATTCTTTAAAGGCAATATTCAGAGCAAGAAAGGCTTTTACGTTATAAAAATGGCAATAAGATACGACCTCTGTCAAAGAAGTCGTAAAATTATCGGCGGAAGCGCGTGCGTTAAACTCGCCGTACCCAAAATATATGGCATCAGCGCCGCCGTGGACCGCCTCTTTATACGTAGAAGCGGACGCAGGCGACAGAATTTCCATTTCCCGCATAGGAATGTGGATATCAGAGTAGCGCCGCGTCTGCAAAACCGCTTCTATATCAACGGCATTTTTATCGTAATACAATTCCTCTTTCACTCAAACCTGCCAAAGCGCGATCAATTTCGGCATTTACCGTTTCATCGGTCAACGTTTTTGTGTAATCGGTGAAAAGAAGTCTGACCGCAATGCTTTTCTTCCCTTTTTGCACCTGGCCTCCGACGTAAACGTCAAAAACGAACACGTCGCGAAGGAGATCCGAACAGTTATTCTTTATGGTGTCAATAATATCCGCGGCAGGCACGTCAATGGGCGCAATGAGCGCAAGGTCTCTTTCCATGGATTGATATTTGCTGATCGGCTTAAACGGTTTGATATCAATACCGTTGTCGATGACGTAAACAACGTCGATTTCCGCAATATAAATCCGTTTGTCAACGTTCATTTTTTCGAGAACATCCGGGTGAACCTCGCCGACGACCCCGATTGCAGTACCGTCGGCGCCATAAATAGCCGCGCTACGTCCGGGATGGAGATATTCTACGTTTGCTCTCTTATAAGAAACGGAAATACCAAACGTAACGAAAATATCATCCAAAACGTTTTTAATCGTATAGTAGTTTTCGTCGTCTCCGTAGAAAGCGATTATTAGTTTCTCTTTTTCTTCCGGTAGTTCTGTCATGGGCAGTTGCTTAGGAAGATAAGTACTACCTATCTCAAACAATCTACCCGCGCGGTTACCACGAACGAAGTTGCCCTCTACAATCTTTAACATACTGTACGAAAGGGTCGTTCTCATTACGCTTAAATCAATTCCCAAAGGATTTTTTAATGCAATCATTTTGCGCAGAGGAGAATCTTCTTTCAGACAAAGGAAATCGGAAGATTTCGGGGTGACAAAAGCATAAGAAATGATTTCCGAAGCGCCCTTTCCGACGAGAATTTGCTTTATTTTGTCATGGCGGAGTTGTTTTTCATTTTTACCGCCGCGCATATCACTGAGGATACGCGGAGTGACATAATCGTATCCGTAGATACGAATAACCTCTTCTGTTAAGTCATTGATACCTACGATATCCTCGCGGAAAGCAGGAATGATCGTAGTTAAGATATCCCCTTCTGCCGTCGTTTTCAATTGCAATCTATTAAGAATATTTATGATAGTCTCTTTGGCAATTTCAAAACCGGTAACTTTATTGATCTCTTGGTAATTATAGACTATTTTTTTGTCATCGGTGGAATCATTAAAACAGTCGATGGGACTGGAAACGATTTCTCCCCAACCATACTTATAGAAGAGAGCTAAAGCGCGTTTTAAACCTATCTCCTGGGAAAGATAGTCAATGCCTTTTTCAAAACGAGCGGAAGAATCGGAATGAAGGTTCAGTTCCCTTGCCGTATGTCTGACGCTGTCACGGGCAAAACGGGCGCTTTCCAAAATAACGGTCTTTGTATCCGCACAGATAGAGGAATACTCTCCGCCCATCACACCTGCAACGGCAATAGGCTTATCTATATTACAAATGGTCAGGTTTCTTTCGGAAAGGGTATATTCTTTCCCGTCGAGAGCAACAATCTTCTCTCCATCGCTTGCCTTTCTTACGATGATTTTATCACCGATTAAATCGCGGTCAAACGCGTGCATCGGTTGTCCAATCTCGATAAGAACGTAGTTCGTTACGTCAACCAAATTGTTGATGGGACGGATGCCGACGGCTTTCAGCCTGTCGCGGATAATTTTGGGGGAAACACACTGTTTAACGTTCTTAACAGCCTGTGCCATATATCTCGGGCAGAGGCTGTAATCGGTGACTTGAACGGATACGTAATCGGATGTTTTTTCCGAATTTTCTTCATAATGCAGGTCGGGCTGAATTAGTTTTCTGTCTAAGACCGCGGCAACCTCTCTTGCAACACCTAAAATGCTGTTTGCATCCGGTCTGTTTGCAGTAATAGCTACGTCCAAAACCACGTCGTTGTTTCCGATAACGTCGTTGATATCATCGCCGACGTTGCACTTTTCCGAAATAATCCAAATGCCGTACACGCCTGCTCCTCGGAAATCGTCTTCAGTCAGACCCAATTCCTCGCCGGAACAAAGCATTCCTTCGCTCTTTACACCGCGTAAAACGCCTTCCTTAATCGTTTTGCCGTCGGGAAGAACAGCTCCGTCCAAACAAGTGGGGACTAAATCGCCTACTTTGACGTTTTGAGCGCCGGTAACGATTTGTTTACTTCCCGTTCCTACGTTCACCTGGCAGACGAACATATGGTCGCTATCCGGGTGTCTCTCCATTTTTTCTACTTTACCTACGACAACGTTTTTTATACTATCCTTTAAATAAATAAATTCCTCGATCTCGAACCCGGCGGAAACCAGTTTCTCACCTAAGTATTCGGCAGAAATTCCTTTTAAATCTACGAAATCATTTAACCAACTATACGGTACTTTCATATATTCTCACCCCCTATTTATACTGACGAAGAAAACGAAGATCATTTTCAAACAGAATACGAATATCCGGTATTCCGTATTTAAGCATAGCACATCTCTCTATGCCGATACCGAAGGCAAAACCGGAGTATTCTTTTGAATCTATCCCGCAATTTTCCAAGACGATGGGGTTGACGATACCGGCGCCGAGGACCTCGATCCAACCGGTTCCTTTGCAAAGACGGCATCCTTTGCCGTGGCACATAAAACAGCTGACGTCCATTTCCATGCTCGGTTCGGTAAATGGAAAATAAGACGGACGAAGCCTGGTTTTTGTATCTGCTCCAAAGAAGTTGCGGGCGAACTCGTCCAAGCAACCTTTCAGATCGCAAATGTTGATATTTTTGTCGACAACAAGACCCTCCATTTGATGGAACATCGGCGAGTGAGTCGCGTCATCGTCGGCACGATATACTTTACCCGGGCAGATGACACGGATCGGGGGCTTTTGTTTCTGCATGATACGAGCCTGCACAGCGGAAGTTTGTGTGCGAAGCAAGATATTATCGGTGATATAAAAAGTATCCTGCATATCCCTTGCCGGGTGGTCAGCCGGAATGTTGAGTAATTGGAAATTATAATAATCCTCTTCGACTTCTACGCCTTCCAAAACGGAAAAACCCATACCTGTAAAGGCACCGATCAGCTCGTTTTTAGCAAGCGTCAAAGGGTGAAGACTGCCGCAAGCGTTTTTGTCGGGGAGCGATAAAGTAACGTCAATCTCCTCTTCTTTTAACTTCTTTTCCTTTTGTTTGGCGGCAAAAAAGCTCTCGTATTCGGCAATCATCTGCTCCACTTTTTGGCGAAGCTCATTGATATGTTTTCCGATCAGAGGACGCTCTTCGGGCGAAAAGTTTTTTAAACCTTTCAGTAAAGCGGTTATCTCTCCGTTCTTACCGAGATACCGCACTTTCAGTTCGCTGAGTTCACTAAGTGAAGTGATACCAGCGAGTTTTTCCGAGATGATATCGGAAATTGCTTTCAGTTTTTCAATCATTCTTGGTTACTCCCGTTATCGTAATAATTTATAATAGTTATATTCATTTTATTATTTGTCAGATTGCCCGTTTTGAGCAATTTTTCTTGCGTAAATATGTCGGATGTTTGCATATAATATGTTTGCTCATCATCAAATAGGACGGAAACCATAATAAAGCCGTTGCTTTTGTTGTAATACTGCGCGTAAGCAAACGAAGAATCCCACGCGCCAGATTCCTTGTCATCATCGGCATCCTGGTTGGAGAGAACGTAGCTGTTGCCGTCCTGGGATTTCTTGTAATAGTCAACCGAAGATGAATATGGCGCAGAGACAACGATATAAACGTCGGTATTATTGTATCTCGTCTTAGTGTAGTACTTTGAATAGGCACCTTCCCATTGACCGGTTTGCATATTATATTTAGCGTCCCAATCGCCGTTTTGATAGTCCTCTTTTGCACTGGTTGTTGCCAAAGAGTAATTATCACCCAATTTAGTGTAATATTCTAAGGTGTCGTAGAACGGAACTTTTACCTGCGTATAAACTTCGCCCTCGATATAGAATTGAGCGTAATACTTATCCCATTCCCCTGCCAGATAGTATTCTTCCGCCTCGTCTGTTGCAATCAGATAATCGTTATTGGCATCCAGTACGTAATACTCTATATCCTCGTCGTACGGCGGCGTAACGACGTTAAAACTGTTACCGGAGAAAGTGTAAAAATCACTATAATATCTACGCCATTGATTGCTTTCGTAATAATTTAACGCGGTCACCGTACCGACGGAATAATAGACGACATTGGATTCATAATAGGTGCAATTACCTGTTATCGTTCCGGTATTATCGGCGCAAATAACACCAATATGATAAGCATCGCTGAAGTCATAGAAGCAAAATTCTTTGGAATTGACCGTTACTTTCATTTCCTCGACGATAAGATTTACGTTAAGGATATACCCGTTATTGATAGCGCAGATAGTCCCGAAGTAAATGGGGTTATCCTGTCCGTAGGTGCCTGTGCTGATATTTCTGTCGATGCTTTTTACGGTAAAGTTAAGATTCTTTATCGTGCCTTCGTTTTTCACAAATAAGCCGCAATAAGGTGAGGAATTATCTTTATTTTCGTAGGTTATCGTATATCCCGCGCCATTAAAGACGCCCGTATACGGAAGGTCTGTCGTTCCAAAGGATAATTTATGTCCGTCGGGCATGGTGGTTGAATCGATCGTTATATCCGCGGCAAGGACGATAGACGCAGACATCGAGCCGGTAGGTCCTTCTAACGCGCTGATTAGTTCATTAAGGGTAGAAACACTGACCGGCCAAACGGTATAAAGATCGGTTGTTCCGTCCTTATCCCACTTACGATTTTGGAGTGCATAGCCATCGGTATCGGTATAAATCACACCGTTTTCATCCGCCCAACCTGAGAAAAGTCCTAATTCTTCAGCGGAGAAAACGTCGCCGTTTTCGTCCAGTGTAAACGCGTAGGAATTACTGTCGTAAACAACTGTCACAGTCTTATAAATCACGTCTTCTTCCAGTTCAAATCTGTCCGTTTTATATAGGTTGACCGTGATAACGTTGGCGACCCATTTCGGTTTTATGTCGTACATATCGTTGGTGGCAAAAGTAAACGTCCAGTTGCCGATGCTCTCTCCACTGGCATCGGTCAAGGCGTCGCTGTCTACGTCGACAAAATACCATCCGTCAAAGGTGTATCCGGTCTTAACCGGGATATCCAATTCAAATGGTTGATTATACTTGACCTCTTTGGTGCGGTTGGATAAATCGCCCTCGCATTTATAGGTCAGAATAAACACTCTATCTGTTAGATTGGCGGTAAAGACAATATCGTTTCCGCTATCGGCTTCGGTGTCCAGTGATAAATTCCACACGCCTTTTACCGGGACGCTACCGGTACCGGATGACAATTGATAATTCCATTGTTTGAGGTACTGATATTTTTCGTCATATCCGGTCAAAGTCCATTCATAGGCGGAGTGGTATTGAACGGTGGTAACGTACATCTTTTTCTGCGTGGAATACTCTGCACCCGGCACATCGTAGCCGGTGTTTACGTAAAGATAGATCGTATAGACGCGCGGTTCCCAAACGCAAGTCAGAACCTGGTTATACGGTATCGCGTAACCGTTATCAAAACTGACCGTTTCTCCATACTCGTTGGTCCAGCCGCCGATTACGTAGCCGTCCTTCCGGACTGTATTGTAGAAAGAACGGATATTGATACTGTTGATCTGCGTATAGATTGGGTGTCCTACGGTCACAAGATCACCATTATCATCACGATAGGTCAAAACGGCAAAGGCGTTCTCTTCGATCAAATACGGGCAAGCAACGCGCATAAATCCAATATCGTCGTATTCAAACACTTGAAGAATGTTCTCTTCTTGTTTCTCGTTCCATTCTTCAATATAGGCATCGGAAGTATCCGCTTTAATATAAATCAGCAATCCTTTTTCAAAGTTATTGCCGAAACTCGTTTTGGAAACGGAAGGCAGCTTGGTCGTGTCGTCCTCGTTTAAGTAGACCTTTTTCAACAGATGCGTTAAGCCCATTGCCGAAGGATAAATAACGTCAGCCCCTCTTTCGATAACGATCTCATTAAGATACCAACCGCCGAAAGCGTAGCTCCCTATATTTTTCCTTCCGTAGTCGGTCTCATCGTAAGCGACTACTTCGGGAACGGTTAACGTATATTCATCACGGGGGGTACGTGACAACGTGACGACACCTTGACGATAGTAATATAAATTATTTCCTTGCATGAAGAATTTGACCGGCTCGCTGGAAACGTACTTCTCGTCGCTTAAACTCGAATTGGAGTTAAAGAAGCTCATGACGTTTTGCTTAGGCAAGGACGTGAACCACACGTAACCGGGTTCGTATTGTTTTTCTCTGAACAAAGAGGAGTAATTCATTGAAGTGAGATTAGAGGTAATAATTTTTAAATATACCAATCCGGGAACCATGATCTGCGAACTTTCGGAGATTGCTTCTTCAAAGACAATGGCTCCGATATTACTACGGAATAGCGCGTATTCTCCGATACTGTTTACTGTAACGGGGACATAGTATACGTCTTCCGATTCCTTGGCAAGATTGTACGTATACGTTCCCAAAGATACGCCGTTGTCTTCTTCTACGTAACTCCCTACAAGGGTACTTTCCGTACTAAGAGAAGGATTGACGGTATATTCGTGTTCATATACAACAAATTTACCGTTAGATACGGGAACGTACTTTTTGCGGAATTCAGAAGGATTAAATTCGTCGCACAATTTTCCCGAAGGATAGGCAAACAGCGTTGCGGTATTGCCGCTGGTCATCTGATAAAGAACGTCGTTATAACTGACGAAAATATCGTTTTCTTGCGCCACGTGATAGGAAAGAAGGCTTTCCGTATTGTAGAATGACGTCGTGTCAATTTCATGTAGAACGGCAGAAGAAAAATCAACGGAGAGAATATAATTACACTCGCTGAATGCGTATTCGCCGATATGTTCAAGCGTGCTGTTTTCCTCCGAAATAACGTGGAGAATATTCGTTCCGAAGAAGGCATAGTCGTCTATTCTTTTCAGCGCCGGTTTGATCAGTAGGTTTCCGTCGTTTTTGGTATCGGAGAAACTGGTGAGGTTGGCGCAGCCACTGAATGCGAAAGCGCAGATATGTTCAAGTACCGTATTGGACGTTATATTCAAAAACCGAAGCGAAGTGTTATTACGGAATGCGCTTTCCGCAATCTTCTTAATGCCGGAAGGCAAATTTACGGTATCGGAGGACCCAAGATATTTATAAAGGGTCTCGTTGGCAATGATTGTTTCACTGATGGAATTAACCCAAATCGTGTCATCAAAGGCTTTATCGCATACCCTTTCCAGGGTACTGGGCAGAACGACGTTTTTCAGGGAGACGCAGTCCTTAAACGCGTAATAACCGATGGAAGAAACGGAATAAGATATGGTACCGGTAAACAATCTTTCCGGGACGATAATGTCCGTTAGCTGGCGAGAAATACCAATAATCTCGGCGGTAGAACCGGTGTTGATAAAATGTTCGGCAAGGTCGGTACCGCTGATTATTCTGAAAAGAATAACAATATCGCTGGTGTAATAATAGGTGTAGAGTCTATGGATATCGGAGCCATCGGAGAACCTGTCGGTAAAGTCGCCAAAACAGTTCAGCGCGGCAAAAGCTCCCCATTCGGCATCGTTAGAAGTCAGAATAATGGTGGAAATATTATCGTTAAAGATGTTATCGCCGATATGCGCCTGAATTGAACTCAAACGGCTGACAGCAGTCGAAGAAAAGTCGATGGTGTCGATATGCACACTGTCGAAAGCGTGGTCTCCTATTTCCGAAATATCGGTAGCAACAACGATCTGTCCGACGACGGCATTGTAGAATGCGTATGCGGAAATGGCAAAGACGCCCGATTCCATTTCGTACAATCTGGAAACCTTGTTAGCCGGATAGGCAACGATATTGGTACGCTCGTCTTTATACAGAACGCCGTTCTCACTGGAGAAGATGGGAGAACCCTGTTCGACGTAAATGTTTTTCAGGGCGGAGCAATACATAAAAGCGCCCTCTTCTATTTCAATCACGCTCGCCGGAATGGTAATGGAATTGATATAGGCGGCGTTTCTCTCGGTAAACGCTTGGTTAGAAATAGAAAGCACGGGAAGACCGTTCCAAGTCGCGGGGATAACAAGATCGGTAAGAGTACCCTCGTATTTAACAACCTGGCAACCGGTTAAGTGGGTATAGCCTGTAATAGAAGGCGTATAGGGGGAGCAGTCCAAACGAATGGGCGTCCAAACGGCGTATAGTGTCAGGTCGCTACTAACTTTCAGATAGGTGCTGTTGTTATAATCGTTATCATAAAAAGAAAAGTCAACGAGCGGAATTTCTCCGGAGCCGGAAAGAGATTCATCTCGGGTAATTTCCTGCGAAGTCCAACCTGTAAAGACGTAGTTGTCCATCGTCATAGAGGGTATTTCCGCATAATAAAGGTTGCTTCGGTCGTAGTTGGACAGATAACTATATAGTCTCTGGATATTTTTGGAAGCAATGTTGTAATTGTCCTTAAAGGTAATGAAATTAACGGTGTAAACAACGTCATAAGATACGGCGGTGTAGCTATGATCGCTATTCATGTGGATGGTCGTGGTCATCTGATTGTCCACCGATTCTCCGTCGGACATCCATGTACCGAAAACTTTATTTTCTTCCTCAGTCCAGGAGACAACGACGACGGTACCCCCGACGAAGTATCCCGTATATACGCCGTCACTTGGCGCAATAACGGAGACCTGTTCGCCGTCAACGGAAACGGGAACACCGCCTTCGATAACGAGTTTATACTGCGTAATGGTGGGGTCAACAAGTTCAAGCTGGAGCGAGGTGGTGCAGTTACCGTACACAATCTCCAATTGTTGCGTCCCGATTTTCTTTAATTTGTTTCTGCTACCGATAGCGATATGATCTTCCGACAAAGATTCCGTTTCTTGTGTGCCGTCGCTGTAAGTCAGTATCAATGATATTTGACCCAAATCGACGTTGCCTGCATAGAGCGTTTCGGGAATAGTGGAACGATCGACGCGAATGGACTCTAAGTACACCTCTTCCGTTTCTTCGATCGAATCGGGATCGGAAGAAAAGACACATGCAAAAAAGACCGTCATAACGGAAATAAGCAGTACAAGTATAAGCCAGGGTTTAATCTTTTTTCCAGCCATTTTCTACCTCATTCATTTCCTTCTCGGTACAAGGAATATTCTCTTTTGCCGTCAAATAGCCATGCGGAGTAGCTGACGCCGTTTTTGTCGGTGATCTTTTCTCTTTCGCCGTTATCAAATTCCACATACCAACCGTCAAAGTCATCGTCTTCCGGCACGGAGAGCTGATATGCCTCTCCGTATCTGACAAAATCGGAGTTGATGCCTACCCCGTAAGGATAAAGTACGACGGAATCCCATAGCGCATACAGAACGTAGTTTTCCCGACCGGAATAGAGCCAGGAAATCTTCGACCTACCGTTGCCGTCTGTCAGAATAATTCTGTTTTCGGGCAGGTCTCCCCCTTCCGGATCTTCTAACATATACCAACCTAAGAACGAATAGGTGGTAGTGGTGGGAACAGTCAACGTAAACTGCGACGCAGCATACGTCAGCATATAGCTCGAAGAAGCTATGGTAACGTCCGAATCGACGCTGTACACCAGTTGATACAAGCGGTCGGACAAAACGGGATAGAGATACAATTCATACGAATCTACCACAAAATTCCACGTTCCGGACGTTTGGAACATATTTGATTGCGAGTCGCGCCAGCAAACGAAGTTCTTTCTCAATACATCGTAATTTATGTAGGAGAAGGAATAATCCTGTGCAAAAGTGACTTCGGCAGAGTAAGTAATAAGTCCGGTACTTGAATTGACTTTGACCGGAAGTGCCGTCGCCGTCCCGTCGGTTATACGCTTCACTTCCCCTTCGCTGATAACAAAATAAACTTTGTACGTTTGCGGCATCCAAACGCAGGTCAATACCTGGTTATAGGGAATGTAATAGTCGCTCCCTGCCGCGATATCGTTGCCCTCGTCATCCGTCCATCCGGAAATATTCCACCCGGCGCGAGCAATGGTCTGTTGCACACTCAAAACGTTACCAACCGATACTTTGCCATAGAAGATATCGACGGTAAGGTAATTCCCCTCTTCGTCCTCGTATCTGATAACGGCAAAGGGTGATTGCGAATCGTCAAGAATAAGATATCTGCAACCGCTACGCTGGGTTCCGTCGACGTCGGTATAAGTAAACAGATCGCCCGAGCGCACCCATTTGGACTCACGATAGAGGTTCAGACCGTTTTGAGAATCGTAGATATACATTCCATTATGGAATCTGGAACCGAACGTATCGTCCTGAAGATCGTTAATAAAATCGGTTTCGATATAAAGAGATTGGATTTGATAGCATTCGCTGAATGCATGAGAAGCAAGACTTGTGACGTTTCTTAACGTAGCAGCGTTAAGATAGACGCCGTAAAAAGCATACGGCAGTACCGTTTTACTCTGCGTGTAAGATACCCCGTTATGCCGCACCGTTTCGGGCAGAACGATAGAAGCCGCTACGCGAGAAGTCCCCACAACGTACAAATATGTGTTATTCCCATCCGTTTCCGCCATATAAAGGACGTTATCGGAGCTGTCGTCCGTGAAGAATGTATAATTGGGATGACCGACTTTTTGGGTCATAAGATCGAGGCTGCTGTCAAAGAAGACCAGCCTGTCAGATGCGGAAACCTCCTCCGAGAGAATGATATAATCGGGGGTATAGTCGGCAAAAATCGCATTGTAACTGAATGCCGTCGGACTATGCAGGAATTTAAGATAGTTCATTCCCGGGATACAAAAAGCGTTTTCTCCGATAGAGGTTATTTGCGACGGAATAACGACAGCGGAAACGGCGCTGTAAGAAAAGGCATAGGACCCGATCGCCGTAACGTTAAGATAGTCTTTGTAATAATACTTCGAGGTGGCGATGTCGTAGAACAACAGAATCTTTTTACTTTTATCCATATCGGCGTAGAAATAATAGTAGAAATCGCCGTCCAGGTAGCTTTCATCCAAAGTGCCGTCATCATTATATACGGCAACGGTGTTTTGTTTCAGCCCCTGATTGGTATTTTTGTCAACGGGAACGGAATTGCCGACGGAGATGATTTCCAATCCGCTTCTGACCCAAATATAGAGGTAGTACACCTGGTTGGAGAAAGAAATGCTACCAACGTTGGGATCGCCCGAGTCAATATACAGGGACAGGTCCAGCGAAACAATGGAAACGTACTGGCGGCGCATCGGGTAGTAATAATAGGAGTCTTTTTCCGCATCATATAGGAGCGGAACGAACTCCGAATTATCTACGTATATGCCGAAATAAAAATCGCCGTCGGTAACCAGGGTGCCGTCCGGATTTTTATCAACGACGGTACAGGGTTGCAACGACCTGCCCGATTTAGTCAAAAGAACGTATTTTTCCGTCGTCGTATCGTACTCTTTTTTCCACTCCTCGTTCGTGCAAATAACAAGGTGTAACATTCTCTTTGTGCCGGCGAAAATCGCTGAGCCGACGTCAACGTCCGATTTACCCTCGTACTCCTCCAGATTATACTCGAAAGTGGAGGCATAGGAGCGAACGTACGTAGGATCGAATTCTCCGTCCAAACGCGCCGCGGGATAACTAAAGAGGGTGTATTTGCCGTCCGAAGAATAGGAATAGAGTATTCCTTCGTAGACTTCAAAGACGGAATTTCTTTCGGGCAGAACAAATTCTCTCAAACTGATACACCCTATAAAGGCCGTTTCGGCAATATTTGTTGTCGAACGGGATAACGTGACGGAAAGAAGGTATTTGCAACCTGCAAAAGCATATTTCCCGATAGTGGAAAGCAAGTTTGATTGTTGGGTAGTTGACGGTTGCAGTTTCACATAGGTGATTGCCGTATTGCGGAAAGCGTAATCTCCGATGGTACGGACGGGATATTTGAGATAAATACCGTCTCCTCTCGGATTGGCGTCGCAAATAAAACCGACAAGCGAGGTGCAATTGTCAAAAGCGTAGGCGGAAATCTTCGTCAAAGATATGCCGGAGCCGATATTGACGTATTTTAGCGAAGTTTTATTGCGGAATGCGCCTTCGGCAATTTTAACGACGTTCTCGTCCATGATATAGGTTTCGGCATTGCCCAAATATTTATAAATCGTTTTATTGGCGGATAAAGTGTCGCCCACCGTTTCCAGCCACGGCGTATCGGTAAAAACGTCCTCACCTATTCTTTCCAGGCGGCTGGACAGAGAAATAACGACCGTTTCGAGCAAAGTACAGTCCTTCATTGCGCGGTCTGCCAAGGAAGTCACCAAATAGGATTTTTGTCCGGGCTGCGACAAGCGAATAGGTACGGCAAAAGTGGTCGCCATGCGATTGGCGCCGATAATTTCCGCCGTAGCATAGGACTCTTCGTCAGAAGTCACCGTCCCTTCGTCGACCAGATTTTTGTCATAAATAATCCTGTATAGTAACGTCATTGTCAGTCCGTCTGCTTCTTCATAGGAATAGTCGTACACCGTGTTGGTATCGGCAAGAGAAGTAACGATTTTATCTCTGACGGCGTTAATGACCGGGAATTGCAAAAGGTAAAGTTCTTCGTCCGAGGGCGAAATAACCAAAGCGCGCAAATAAGAATTAAAAAGTTCTCCCCCCAAAGAAAGATTGGACGGTGTAATCGATGAAAGGTCTACATGGTCGATATGTAAGGAGTCGAAAGCTTTTATTCCGATGCTTTCCGTTGCAAGGGGCAACTTAATCGAACCGACAAGTGCGTTATAAAACGCGTAACCGAAGACTTCTTTTACAGAAGAAGGAACGAAGTAATATGCGGTGAGCTTATTTTGCGGATAGCAAACAAGGGCGGAACCGTTATTTGTATAAAGGACGCCCTCTTCTACTTTGAAATAATCGGAATCTTCGACAATAAAGGACTCCAAGTGGGTACACCCGACAAAAGCACCCTCTTCTATCGTTTGGACGGAAGAGGAAATAGATAAGGTGGTAAGTTTAGCGGCGTTATCTCCGGAAAAAGCGTTTGCACAAATTTTGGTAACGGGTAATCCCTGATAGATTTCCGGAAGATAGAGGGAGTTTGCCTTACCTTTGTATCCGGTCACTTCGTAGTGATCGTCTACCTGCGTATACACAACGCCCATGGGTATCCAGGTAGCGTAGAAAGTAATATCTCTCCCTACGTTGAAAGGAAACCGAACAATGTTTTTATTGTATCCGGAAAGTGATTGCTCTTCGGTAATAACGTCCGTAGTCCACCCGGCAAAGATGTAGTTGTCTTTCGTTACCGCCATGATATCCGATTCATACAAAACGTCGATGGTTTTGGACTGAATGGTCGAAGTGGAAAAAGTATTAAAAGAAACAGTGCTGACTGCCGCCGAATAATAGGGACGATAGACAAGGTCGCTGTCTACGGTAACTTCCACAATGCTTTCCGTGCTGACCTGGAGGTCGTTCGCTGTCCAATAAGAAAAGTTTTGTCCTTTGATTATCACCCACTCGATGGTGACGACCGTTCCGTCTAAGTAAACGTTCTCATAGTATTCCCCATTCAGACTGATGGGGTTAAGAAGTTTGGTATGGTTGATATAGGTAGGAACGCCGCCGTAGATGCGTAGCGAATAGTAAACGGGAGAAACGTCGTGGATCTCCATTTGGAATTTGGCGGTCTTTTTATTATAAACGACGGTAAAAACTTGTGTTCCGACTTGAGTCAGTTTCTGACGGCTATCTTCCGTCAACATTGACTCCTCTATCGTCATCCTTTCGCTCTCGCCGTTACTGTAATTGAGCTGGATCTGAATGCGGCTTACGTCTACCGCGTCCTTTAACGCGTCCTTGGGAACGGTGGACTCCACCACTTCGATTGAGGAAAGGGTCACCGCTTTTTCCGAGGTGACGTTATCGGTACAACCGCAGAGAAAAATACTCAGCATCGCTAAGATCGTCAGTATAAGCAGTATACAACTCTTTTTGGGCATTTTTTCTCCGGGTAGCTTATTTTATTTTATAAAATAATTCTACCATAGGCGATACAAAAAAGCAAGGATTATTTAAAAAAGAAAGCTAAGATTAAGACAAAAAGAACTCTTTTAGCCTTTTTTCGGTGTCATCGACCCGTTCGATATACTCTCTGAACCCTTTTGGATGGGAAAAACGGGTTATTTTACCGCCCGGTTCCAGTAATTTAGAGACGGCGCCTGCGCCGGCTGCCAATATTGAACAGCTCTCTTCCATGGTGTCGACGTTATAGAGGCATACTTTTTGATCTCGGCAAAAACCGGTATTTTCCAGGTTATCGGCGGTATTTTTTTGACGATACATATAGTACGGGGAATACCCGGCGTCCGAAAGCGTAGTAAAGGAATAATCGGTCATGGAGAGCGCATCCCCTTCTGCACTCTTGGAGAAGTTATCTTTGTTCAATTCCGAACCGCGCTTGATACTGAGCGTATGCACCGTTATATTTTCCGGGAAAAGTGCCAAAGCGGTATCCAAACTATATTTAAAATCCTCCGACGTTTCTCCGGGGAGTGCGGCGATCAAGTCGCAATTGACGTTCAGCGAAGTGTCTTTTACCAGTGAAAAAGCTCTGAAAACGTCGTCAACGGAGTGCTTTCTTCCGATTAAGTCCAATGTCTTTTGCAAAAAAGTCTGGGGGTTTATACTGACGCGCGTGACGTTGTTTTTCAGTAAAACGTCGATAATGGACGGGTCTATAGTATCCGGCCTACCGCATTCTACGGTAAATTCACATCCCAAATTAGAAAGTGGAGAAATGACCTCGGAAAGTAGTTCTGCCCCTAAACTTGTAGGCGTCCCACCTCCTACGTAGACGGAACGAACGGAATAGCCCTTTTTATCAATAACGTCGAATATGGTTTCTATGTCCTTTTTCAAACAGGAAACGAAAATAGGAAGCTCCTTTTTGACGCGGAAAACTTCGGTACTGATAAAGGAACAATAAGAACATCTCGTCGGACAAAAAGGAATATTGACGTAGATTGCGACCGATTTATCGTCGCGGTTGATGAACTTACTTTGAAACAGAGCGCATTTTTCTATCAATTCCGCTTTCTTCTCAAAAACGGAGAACTCTTCGATAAGGACTTTTTTGGGTTCTGCACTTGTTTTTGCGATCTCGGCGTACATCCTCGTCGGTCTGACACCGGTCAGACTGCCATACGGCAATTTAACGCCCAGTGCCTGACTTAAATATAAATAAAGGCTGTTTTTGGCAAAATATTTAGTTTTCTTTTTAAAAATAAGGCTGTCTTCAGCAGGGAAAGAATCTTTGTATACCTTTTTCCCAAATAGATCGCTATCTATCGTAAAAGTAAAAACGTCGCCGGAAATATCATGCGACCACGACAGGAAGTTTTCTCCATCGTCGGAAAGAGTTATATACGGAACAAAAGCCCTGGGTATCTCCTGGACGTCGTTGAGATAGGTGTTTTTTTCAAAAATAAGTCGAATACTCATAATTGTAAAACCGGATTGCAGAGTTTCTCGTTCTTTAAGGTTGTACTTTCGCCGTGACCGGGGTAAAGAAGTCTATCTTGTTCAATGGAAAAAAGCTTATTTATGATGGAATTTTTTAACTCCACATCCGATCCGCCGGGGAAATCTGTCCTACCGTAGGTACCGCACATTATGGTATCGCCTGTCAAAATAACGCCGTTTTCCAAAACGAAACAGCATCCCCCTTTCGTATGACCGGGCGTATGAATGACCTTTAAAGAGATATTACCGAAAGTCAATCGATCGCCGTCACTAAAGCAACAGTATTCTTTGACCGGTGGAAATGTCAAACCGACAAGGGAAGCCAAACTATCTTCCGGAATAAATAAGCATGAAGCGTCCTTTTCGTGAATATATACGGTCGCGCCGTCTTTGTGCCACTTGAAGACGTCGGCAATGTGATCGAAATGTCCGTGCGTAAGCAGTACCGCAACAGCCGTTTTGCCGCGCTCTTCAAGGTAGGCGCGTATTCTTCCATACCCACCGCCCGGATCTACGATAACGGCTATTTTATCATCGGATAAAACGTAGCAATTGGTGGGCATATACCCCACCTCGAACTTCTTTATTTCCATCCTGCCTATTATACGCGAGAAGCAATGGCGTCCAAAAATTCATCGGACGTAACCGCTTTTGCCTCGCCGTCGAAATTTGCAACAAGGTCCTTCGTCATAACGCCGCTCATAATAGTTTCTACGCAAGCATTCTCCAAACGATCGGCAAAGGAAATAAGGTCGGGCAAATTATCCAGTTCTCCCCTTTTACGCAGAGCGCCTGTCCAGGCATAAATAGTTGCGACGGGATTGGTAGAAGTTTCTTCGCCTTTTAAATATTTATAATAGTGTCTGGTGACAGTGCCGTGAGCGGCTTCGTATTCGTATTTACCGTCGGGACTGACCAAAACGGAAGTCATCATAGCAAGGGACCCGAAAACGGTGGCGACCATATCGCTCATAACGTCTCCGTCGTAGTTTTTGCAAGCCCAAATCATACCGCCGTTACTTTTCATAATGCGGCTGACGGCGTCGTCGATAAGGGTGTAAAAATAGGTAATCCCGGCTTTTTCGAATTTTTCTTTATATTCCGTCTCGTAAATCTCGTTAAAGATGTCTTTGAAACGATGATCATAAATTTTGCTAATCGTGTCTTTTGCATTGAACCAAAGGTCTTTTTTCACGTCCAAAGCATAGTTCATGCAACTACGTGCAAAACTTTTTATGCTCTTATCGGTATTGTGCATCGATTGCACGATTCCGGGACCTTTGAATTCAAAAACGGTTTTTTCCGACCCATCGGGGAAGACCAAAGACACTTTTCCGCCTTCCGGAACGTATCCTTCCACTCCGCTGTAGACGTCACCGTAGGCGTGACGGGCGATAACAATAGGTTGTGTCCACGTCGGCATAAGCACTTTTAGACCTTTTACCATAATAGGCGCACGGAAAACGGTACCGTCCAATTGTGAACGAATGGTGCCGTTAGGCGATTTCCACATCTGAGACAGGTTGTATTCCGTCATACGCGCCGCGTTGGGGGTGATTGTAGCGCATTTTACGCCGACACCGTATTTTTTGATTGCATCGGCAGCTTCATGCGTTACTGCGTCTTTGGTTATTTCGCGGTTAGGAAGTCCCAAATCAAAATAAACAGATTGAAGATCCACAAAAGGAAGAATGAGTTTTTCTTTGATTTTTTGCCATAGAATTCTGGTCATTTCGTCCCCATCCAATTCGACGATGGGGGTTTTCATAGTGATTTTCATTGATTATACCTCGTTTAAACGGAAAACTCCGTTACTTCATGATTTTTATATACAGTAAAACGGAACATCAGCCCGTTTTCTTCTTTTTGTTCGCCGATTTCAGCGCATTCCCATTCCGGTCTTTGATCCAGATTCTCGAAAAAGACGGTTGCGCCGCCTTCCGCGTCGACCTTAGTTACGTAAATTGTGTCGCAATAAGGCAACATTGTTTTATAGAACATGGCGCCGCCGATAATGAAAACGTCGTCGGTATCGTACTTTTTTAACGTTTCGGAGAGTTCTTTCAGCGATTGGACGATAATGCAGTCCTCACGTTGTTCACCGCCGGGGAATAAAACGATATTGACCCTGTTTTTGAGCGGATTGCCGCCGGGAAAACTTTTTAGCGTGTTGGAACCCATAACGACGACTTTATTCATCGTTTTTGATTTAAAGTACTCCATGTCTTGCTTCAAAGAAAACAACAAGTCGTTGTTCTTTCCAATGCCCCACACTCTGTCTACTGCCACGATTGCTTTCATAAATAAAACCTCAAAATCAAATAGCGACCGGTAATTTGGTGCCTAAAAGATGGAATTTATAATCGGTCAGCTCGAAATCGTCCACTTTGAAATCGTAGAAATCGGTCACGTCGCGTTTTAACGTGAGCGTAGGCGCGTCAAACTGTTCTCTTTCCAAAATTTCTTTGACGATCGGGATATGTCTGTCGTAAATATGCGCGTCGGAAATTACGTGAACCAGTTCGCCGGCTTCCAGACCGCTGACTTTTGCGAACATCATCAACAAAACGGAATATTGAAGAACGTTCCAATTATTTGCCACGAGCATGTCATTACTACGCTGATTAAGGATACCGTTGAGTTTATTTCCGGCGACGTTGAAAGTCATGGAATAAGCGCACGGATACAGGTGCATTTCGTGCAGATCCTGAAAGTTATAGATATTAGTCATTATTCTGCGGCTGGCAGGATTGTTTTTCAGGTCGAAAAGTACTCTGTCCACCTGGTCAAATTCGCCCTCTTTGTAAATATGCTTTTGAGCAAGTTGATAACCGTAGGCTTTTCCTATAGATCCCGTTTCGTCCGCCCAGGAATCCCAGATATGACTGTTCAAATCGTGGATATTATTACTCTTTTTCTGCCAAATCCAAAGAATTTCGTCAATAGCCGCCTGAAAATTGGTTTTACGGATGGTTAGGATGGGCAGTTCTTCAGATAGGTCGTACCTGTTGACGATACCAAATTTTTTTATAGTATGGGCAGGCGTACCGTCTTCCCAATGAGGACGGACGGTCATGTTGGTATCCCACACGCCGTTCTCTAAAATATCTTTCATATTTTGAATAAATATCCGATCTGCTTTGCTCACCTATTCTCTCCTCCGAAACTGTTTTTTTTATTATCTCATTTTTTGGTCATTGTGTCAAGCAAGGAATGGCGATAGCAAGGTATTTATTATTCAAAACACATTGTGAAAATAATCTTTTTATAAAACGAAATAATTAGTGATAATTGGCAATACCTAAAACAGATGAAACAGATCTATACCGGCTTTTCCGACAGACTATATCTTCTTAATGAAAAGAACAAATGTCTTTTTATAGGCTCCCTTCCCAAAAAAGATTTTTTCGACCTGTCTTCTTATGAAGAAATAATTCCGTTTTTAAAGGGCGAACGCCGATCGTTTACTTTCAATAAAAACCTATCCTCCGAAAAATACTACGTAGGGTATCCATATTTATTCATAACAAAACAGAACCATAAATACAAGGCGCCCCTCCTTTTTTACCCTGTTCTACAGCAAGACGGCTGCATGGTATCGGACGGTGAACCGATACTGAACAGAGCGCTCTTTTTAGCATTATTCCCCGGAAAAAAGGCTCGTCAGCTACTCAATAAAATTATTAACGAGGGGCATTTGTCTCTCGGCGCGCTATCCGTTATACTGAATGAAAACGGATTCAAAATCCCGCTCAAATGCGACTACAGAGTGGCTCCCTTTATCGAAAACGCCATACCTTCAAATAAACCAAAGGTACTATATTACGTCGTTATGGGCAAATTCCCCGTGATGTCGTCTATGCAAGAAGATTATCACGTCCTTTATCAAAAAAATGCCTATAATAACGCTATCATGGAGCTTTTTTGCGATAAAAACGTCAAAGTTAAGGACAAAAGAGAAAGAATTTACCTGACGGAAAAACTGGACTATTCTCAGAAAAAAGCCCTACAAACGCAAAAAAATATCGTTGTGTTCGGGCCGCCGGGAACGGGGAAAAGTCAAACGATTGCAGGAATAATCGGGAATGAAATAGCAAACGGCAGAAACGTTTTGGTCGTCAGTGAAAAAAAGGTAGCATTGGACGTCATAGACAAACGGCTGGAATGGTTAAACGGCGCATCCTTACTTCTATCCGACCCTGTTTCACAAAAAGAAACTTTTTATAAACAGGCTCTGGAAAACCATTTACGTTTTTCAAAGCCAGATGGACTCCCAAACGAAATTTTATTTTCCAAAGAGGAACACCGGATGGGAGAATTGTTGTCTATAATTACGGAAAATGATAAAAGATTGCATTGTCCTACCCCTTTTGGTCCTTCTTTAGTGGAGATGTACCAACTTTCGGCAAGTTATCCGAAAGACGAGAAAGAAAAATATGCCTATGAAAGACTGTCTTCTTTGCGGCTGACCGATTCTTATGAAAAGCTATCGGAGGAGGTTGAATTTATTAAAAACAGTCGGCTGATAGAAAGGTTCTGCGAATATAAAAGGATTTTTGACAATAATAACCTTGCGGCGCATATTGCCGAGGTGGACATTACCGCCCTCAACGAGGCAAGAAAATGTATCGGGCGAAAGGTAAAGCCCTTCCCAATTTCGGCATACGATAACGCTTACTTTATTCTGCCCTATTTGCTTCGGGAGAAAGTGTCCTTTTATAAAGTTGCGGATGCAGTCCTTTGTCACAGCGATCCGGTAATGACTGCCCTTCGTAAACTTTCCTTACTTCCGCCCTTTTGGCTTATTTTTCCTTTTGTTAATGGACTTTATTTGCGTAGGAAAAGGAGGTTAGCGGAACAAATAAGGGTATTTTTCGACGCTATTTCCACCTATCTTAGCCCACTGCTGCCGATTAAAAAGATTTTCGACATCGGTGGATGGGAGATCATTGTAAACAGTGTTATACACGGTGCGGACTGCAGAAAAGAGATATCCGAGGCAATAGATAATTATTTGACTATAAAAAAGCTCCGTTCCATTTTTCGTGACCTCACACCGGAAATCAAAGACATACTTTTGTATTGCTACGATACCTCCGACAAAACCGCTTCGGGAATGTTGAAAACGCTGGAAACAATAATACCGATACGAACCTATAAATTATTACTTCGGTACGAAAAAGAACTGGGAGAAAACACGCTGAATACGGCACAATTTGACGTTATTCGTTCGACACTTTCACAAAAGAAACCGGAATTGATTGACTATTCAAGATCACACGCCATAGAAAGAATTCGGGCTTCGTATCAATCGCATTTGCGCTTGCATCCCGAAAAGAATAAGCACTTTTTATTCCGACTGGAAAACGGTTCATGGGATATTAAGAAGGCGTTTCTTCATTATAGTGATTATTACCTTAAGATCTTCCCTTGTATTCTCGTTTCTCCGGAGAACGTCGGGATACTGCCGCTGGTTAAAAATATGTTCGACACCGTTATTTTTGACGAAGCAAGTCAGTTATGCCCGGAAAGCAGTATACCGGCAATCTATCGCGGAAAAAGAGTCGTGATCTGCGGTGATAATAAACAATTACCCCCTTCGTTCACTTTCTCTCGCAAACAGCAAGAAGATGCGGAAAACGATGCTTTTGAGGCGCGTTCACTTTTAGACCTTGCCATAGCCAAACTGCACCCTGTCTATTTGCAATACCATTACAGAAGTCAACATTCCCGGTTGATAGATTTCAGCAACAGGTATTTTTACGAGAGTAAATTATACGTCGCGCCTGACATAACAAAAAACTTATCCGCTATTTCCTGGATAAAAGTTCCGGGTAAACGCCAAGACGGAAAGAACGTCCCGGAAGCGAGAAAAGTCGTTGAACTGATAGAAAAATACAGGAATTGCGGCACGATCGGCATCATCACCTTTAACGCCCCTCAAATGGAACTGATTAAGGAAAAGATAGAAGATAGGTGCAAGAAAGATAAAGAATTTATGAATTCCTGGCAGGGATTTGTTAAAAATATAGAAAACGTACAGGGAGAGGAATGCGACGTGATTATATTCAGCATCGGATTTGCTAAGGGAGATAACGAGAAAGTTGCGGCAAGGTACGGCTTTTTAGCAACCGACGGCGGAGAAAAGCGATTAAACGTTGCCATCACTCGCGCAAAGAAATCAATCGTCATCGTCTCCAGTGTAGAACCGGAAGAATTACCGGTCGACACGACAAAGAACAGCGGACCGAAACTGCTTCGCAAATATCTGGAATATGCAAAAAGACAGGAAATACCGGTCGAGAATAACGATTCGTCTGGTTTACGAATGACTGAAATGGAGAAAAAACTTATGAAGAGGCTACAAAATATCGGATATGAAGTTCATCCCCTCGTTGGGACAACCGGATACGTCATGTCCATGGCCATTTACGATGGGAAAGAAGAGAGGTATTTATTGGGGATCGAGTTTGACCACCGCTCCTTGATGGGCGCAGGAGAAAGCGAAGAACGCGAAGTGGATAAATTATCCTTTTTGGAGAGCAAAGGCTGGCAGATCTACCGTGTTTGGTCAAGAGACTTTTGGTTGTCCCCTCAAAACGTCGTGTCAGGGATCTGTCAAGCCGCTGAGAAAAACAGGGTTGCACCCAATAATAAAGATAAATCAGCTTCCTTTGAGAGAATGGTTCTTACCGGAAAAAAATTCGGTCAAAACGGTGCTTCCGAACTCGCTGAATAACGTTTTTTCCGCTTCCTTCTCCCGTATAGCTTCCTCACACAGTATACCGCATAAATCGGGCAGATCGTACCCTAAATTCTTGAATAAATACCAGGAAAGAGAACCGGGAACGGTATTGATCTCGTTGACAAAAATTTCTCCGTTTTCTTCGAGAAAGTCAATTCTGACTACCCCTTTCAGATGAAAGGATGAATAAATCTTCTTGGTCAATTTATATATACGATTGGTCAACGTGATGGGTACGTTTGCCGGATAAATACGTTTGGTCTCGTTATTTTTATACTTTTCGTCAAAGGAATAAAAATGTCCGGGCGCGATGACTTCTTCGATTTCACTGCAAATGATTTTATCCTCGTGTTTAATGGCGGCGCAAGTGAACTCTCTGAAACACTCCAGCGCCTTTTCGATCAGGATGTTTTTATCGAACATGGATGATTTTTGTAAGCCTGCCGGCAATTCCGATTCGCTGCTTACTAAAGTTATACCGATGCTTGACCCGAGCGTCGCAGGTTTAAGAATAACGGGATACTCCGGCGTTTTTAATTTAGAAACGTCCATTCCATTTTCATAGACGCAAAACGGAAGGGTCGGCAAATGAAAATATTGTAAAAGATATTTTGTGAATATTTTATCCATGCAAATCGCGCTTTGAAGGGGCGGGCAACAGGTATACGGTATTTCGGCAATCTCCAATAATCCGGAGAGGGAACCGCCCTCTCCTTGCCCGCCGTGAGCGCAGATAAGAGCGCAATCTATTTTCTTTTTTCTGCGGAAAGATCCCTTTTTTATCATGCACCCACGATTAAAGGTTACCTCTTTATAGTTCCTTTCTTTAAACGGATGATATTTTTTTATATTTTCCAAGTCTTTACCTGTAAAAAACCTACCGTTATATAAATAAACCGGTATGACGTTAAAGTCGTATTTGATTGCGGAAAAAGTAGTCAGCGCGGTAATAACGGATATATCACATTCACAACTTTTTCCTCCGTAAATAATGACGATATTTTTCATAATACTCCTCAATAGGTCTCCGGTACGTCGTTCTGAAATAGCACCGTTGCACCGGGTCTGGTGAACTGGGGCAATTTCTTTTTTACCGCTTTAAACGACCTGCAAACAATGATTTTCCCGGAAAAATGCGCGTTAGATAGTCCTTTACGTAAATATCTTCTATTTACACCCGTTACTATTGCGACGTCGGCCACCTTTGCCATCTTTTCCCCTATCATTCTATTCTCCGATTTTTGCTTTATGCCCATTTCCACTACCCCTTGAGCTACGATAATGCGCGGCGAAGGACAAAGATCAAGGTAGTCGAGCGCATATTCTATTCCAACGGTATTTGCGTTATAGCTGTCGTCAAGGATATGGACTCCGGCAGAATACATATATTCCAAACGGTGAGGTATTTGCGGAATGCTCCCTATGCGGTTAAAGATATCTTCTGCATTTACGCCCAATTTATCTGCAACGGTAACGCACAATAAGATATTATCTATCGCCTGCCTGCCGCATAACGAGGTGGTTATTTTTTTATATTTTTCCCGTATATGCAATATAAAAGTGGTTTGCCCTACCGACCTATTTATACCTTCGGCATAGATCTCCTCGCACGCCCCGACGGATATTTTATTCCCTGTATATTCCCGATACATCTTTTTGGCGTATAAATTGTTGCCGAACGCACAAAAACCTTCTTTATCCGTTAGTTTGGCTAGTTGAAATTTCTCATTATAGATTGTATGAAAAGAACCGAACACGCCGAGGTGCTGCTCGCATACGCCCGTTATTATGCCGATATGAGGTTTATAAAAGTTACATAACTCGGTAATATCACCCTTTTTTCGTGCGCCGAATTCTGCGATAAAGTAGTCGACTCCCATAGAATCTTTCAGCGATAGCGCAACGCCCATCGGAGTGTTATAATTTCCTTTAGTCGTTTCAACGGAAAAAGACCCCTGAAGGAGCGCTTTTAGAATGTTTTTACAACAGGTTTTACCAAAGCTCCCGGTAATGGCGATAATTTTTGTTTTACTCTCCTGCAATAGCACTGTTACGCCGCGAATAAATTTCTCGTTTTTCCGCCGGTAATAAGGCCCGAAAAGTAGCTCAGTAACTTTAACAAAAAGAAAAGAACAATAAACGACTACCGCAAGACTGGGCAAATGAATATACTTATTGGCAATAAAAAACGTCGCGCCGATCGTTACTATCGAGAATAAAATTGAAATACAATAATACGTCGCCGCTCTCTTTGTAAAAACCAGCTTACTTCTTCTTTTTAAATATAAAATCAAAGATATTCCCGCCGCTACTCCGTAAACTGCCGCTGACAAGTGGTAGTGTGGTATGGAAGCAAAAAAAGCAAGCAGACTGAATAATAATTCTCTTTTAAACGCGGGCGATAATGATAAAGCATAGGAATTATTTTGAGCGATCGATAGGTATTTTAATAATTCTATTGCGACAAAGATAATTGCTATGCCGCCCGTTATATATTTCATTACTCCCCTCCAAAAATCTAAGAACAAACCTACTGAACAGCGTATGCCTTTCTATATATGAAAAATGTCCGCAGCCCATAAACAGAATCATTTTGCTGTTTTTTATCAGCCGTAGCAGTCTCTTTCCCATATATACGGGGGTTTCTTTGTCTTTGTTCCCCCAAACGAGCAACGTAGGAACTTTCAGATATTCAGCATTCTTTTCCAGATGTTCGTTAATGATATTGACAAAGGTCTTTTTCATGACGGGAGAAAGGACGCGATAATCCGCGCTACCCGATTTATGGGGGATATTGTGTTTGGAAAGAAGTTTATGTTTCCAAATGGAAAAATAGTATTTGAGGGGGCGTCTTGGTTTCATACCGGCGGAGCCGACAAGTATTAGCCTTTCTACAAGATAACCGTATTTATAGCAAAATTTTATTCCGACCCTGCCGCCGAATGAATGGCAAACGAGGTGGCAACTTTCCATCTTATAAAATCTAACGATCTCCAAAACGGAATTGACGTAATTATCAAGGGTAAATGGACTGGCCGGCTCCGGAGACTGTCCAAACCCGTTGAAATCGACAAGAATAACGGTGTACTTATGAGAAATACTTTTTGCTAAAGCGAAAAAACTATCTGTCGAACCGCCCCAGCCGTGCAGACAAATTACGTATGGACCATTCCCGATAGTGATGTGATGTATCAGTTTTCCTCCCCTTCCGGATACAACCAGTATATGCGGGCGTCTTCTTGTCCGCCATAATACTTCTTACGTATTCCGGCAAGGGTAAAACCTTTTTTTTCGTACAGTGCGATTGCAGCGACGTTGCTGTCTCTGACTTCCAACGTAAAAGAGGTAATTCCTCTTTCTCTGCCCTTTTTAACTAAATCGTCAATAAGGAGCGTCCCTACCCCTTTCTTCCGATAGGCACTCAGAACTGCTATATTCATAATATGTCCTTCGTCAAGGACTTGTGCAAAACCCCCGAAAGCTATGGGGATATCGTTATAGTAAACTACGGAATAGATTTTATCCGAGGAGTCCAATTCCATATAATAGAGCTGTTCGCTCCAGCTATCCTCGCCCAAACACTCTTTATCGATTTGAGCTACCGCCTTATAATTGTCTATAGTTAACGGACGAATGGAAAACATTATTCTCCCGTCTCTGCAGAGGAACTCTTTATGTAGAAAGGCTTGGCTCTGTCAGACCAATCTTTTTTATTGAGTTTTTTTATGGCAACGTCCAATATTTTTTCCGGGTCTGTTTGTGAAAGGTATACTTTGGGCAAGGCGTACTGATCTGTTTTCTCCTTTTTCATGCAACTGTATTCCGTTCCCTCTTCGGTGAAGATACCAACGTAATAATTATTGTGTTTGCAATCAAGAAGGACCATTTTATCACCGTCGCCGGCCAGTACTTCTAAAGAAGTAATCTCAATTACCGGCTTATTAAGGGCGAACGCAAACGCATTGACCGTCGCAACGCCGATTCTGATTCCCGTGAACGATCCGGGGCCTACGACGACGGCAAAACAATCTACATCATTTAGCACCACGCCGCATTCTTGCAAAAAAAGGTCTATCTCGGACAATAAAGACCTATTGTGCGATTTGGGACTGGTCGTTATAATTTTCGTGTATTTTTCTCCGTCGTAATATCCGATGCCGATATGCTCTAAAGAGGTATCTACCGCAAGTATTTTCATAAATCAATGCCTTCTATAGTAATTTTTCTTTCCGTTTCGCCCAGGTAATCGAATTTAATCGTACAGACTTTCCCGTCCAATTCGGTAAATTTATTCCATTCGATGACGGTGATGTCGTCTTTTCCGATGTCTTCCAACAAGCCCAGTTCTTCCACCTCGTCTTCATTGGTTATCCTATACATATCCATATGGTGAACGATGCGACCTTTAGCCTGATAATTTTTCATTATTGTAAAGGTGGGACTGGTTACCGTATCGGCTACGCCGAGGTATTTAAAAAGAGCTTTGGTAAACGTCGTTTTCCCTGCGCCGAGCTCACCGGAAAGGAGGATAAACTCTCCTCCTTCCAGACTATCGGCGATTTTTTTTGCGATTTGATCGGTATCTTCTACACCGGTGGACAAGAAAACGTTTTTGCCCTCAACAAAATCATTATTCATTTATCTGTACCTTTTATTCCATATAGGCGAAGAAATCTTTAATCGTGATGATAGCGCCCGAACGGACACCGGAATAATAAATATTCTGGAAGAAGTATTCATCCGGAACGTCGGAAGCTCCGCCGAATTCTTCGTCATCAGACTGCGAGAAGCCGTAGTCTCTGATGCCTTTCATGTTATTATAGTACGGTGCGACGCAGGTCGTCAATTGTCCGTCGATATACACTTCTACCAAATAGAATCCTCTGACCCCGATACCGTCGATAAACTCGGAGAAATTGTTGGCAAGTTCCAGCGTTTGAGTGGATGAGAAACGGGAAATAATGGCCGAGTCTACGGCAGAAACGTACTCTTTCAGCCGGACTTTTATCGTATGTTCTTTTCCGTCATCAAAGCCTGTGAATCCTGTGGGCAAATTCAACGGTTGACGCAAGTATTCTTTACCGTACTTATAGAACTCAAAGAAATAATCGTACTGTCCGCCGTTATTATAACTCAGCACTGCCATACCTCTTTCTCTGAGGTAGGTAACGGCAGCGAAGTTCCCGATGTACGGCGTACTGCTACCGAAGTACCATAAGAAGTTTTTATATCCATACGCTCCTTCCGAAAGGGTAAATGTCATAGAAACGGTATTCCCCGTATAGGCGTGCGGAACGTTATACTGATCGGCAAAGATATAGTACTCGCCCACTGAATTGGTCATAAACTGCAAGAATTCTCCATTAGGTTCCATAATGTTCGTGATCTCGGAATGTCCGGAAACAAACTCACCTTCGACGTATTCATCCGAAACATCAGTGTTCGACTGGACTCCACTGTCACGATAATATTTAAAGCCTTTCGTCTCTAAGCTGGTTTTGTTCAGGTCAAATTCATAGATATCGGAAGTTGACGTCGTGTAGCTATATAGATTCACCGAAAGCGAGGAGACCTGGAAACCGACATACTTGATATTATTAACGAGTCTACTGATCTTCGATTTGTTGATCGGAGTTTTGTCTTCGTCGTTAGACAAAGTAAATCCCGATCTGAAGTACTCTTGCCATACGAAGTCGGTAACGTATTGGTTCTTTACCGTGTTGAAATAGTACTGGTACAAGCGAATGGAGATGATAGCGTCCCCTGCGACGTTGATATAATCAACTTGCAGGATATTTCTGCCGCGCGTCCAATCAATATCATCGTATTCCGTGCTGGCGTAGATGGTGTTTTTACCCTCGATCGTGGACTTGTCAATGATATACTTCTGCGTGGTAGTGTTATTGATCCTTGCGCCAACGGTATATTGAGTCTCCGGATAGAGAACGTATTGTCCGTTTTCCATAATGAAGTATTGGATACCGGGTTGATAGGTACCAGACGCTTCTAAGTAGGTAGGCACGTAGATGGAGCCGTAAACACGCGTAGAGGTATTTCCGCCGAGGGAATGGTTAATGTTGATACCGATACCGGCGGAAGACCAGAAGTCGTGGCTACCGTCATCCGAAAGCATATTGCTGGTCAAGTCGTACAGTTCTCTTTCGGACAATCCGAGATAGATCCACATTCCGGAGAAGATCGTTTCAGAATACTTCAAGTCGAAGATAATGGTGCTGCTGTTGCGGTTTTGCTCCGTTATTGCATCGTGGTTAAAATAATACTTCATGTCGCCATCACCGGCAGCTAAAGTGACCGGTGAGGATGCGCTCGGCTTATAAAGAACTTCATTATCTCCGGCTTTTACTTCGTTCATCTTGTTCTCGACGTACCGATACTCTGCAAAAACAGTCTGAGCAGAGGTTTTTGTCCCGGCAATGAGCATCTTATAGGTCCATGATTTTTGATATTGACTACCCGAACCGTACTCGAAGACAATCGGCATTCTGAGAACGTACAGTCCGCCGGAAACGACGTCCATAATGCTCGTTTCTCCCGTCCCGGTAATCAGTCTGCATTGCGCATCTCCAAACCGGACTTTTGTACGCGCAGGCGCCGACGGATTATTGTATGCCAGCGTGTTGTCCGAAGACCCGAAAGTTGCGTAATAAAGAATGGAGCCGGCAATATTCTTTGTGGTATCCGTAATATATGCCGCGGCAGATTCGGACACCAGGTACGCTGAAGAAGTATCGGTGAACTGGGTCGGGAACAACGTTATTGCCCTAAGAAGCAGACGTGTGGTTGACGCATCAACGTATTGCAACGCTGTTGCATACTCATTCTTTATAAAGTAACTACTGATAATCGGACGGACGTTGGTGTATGTGATCAAGGTCGTACCTCTTTGTTGCTGACCGGCAAGGGTGCTAAATAACGTGACGTCGCGTTTAATTGCTACCGCTCTATCCCAAATACCGCGACCGGCATTCGTAATATCGCTGAAATAGGAATCCTCATGGACGTATATACCGCCTTGATAGCTTAAGATTGCTTTCGTTGTGGCACCGAGCGAAGAATCCGAGTAATTCACTTCTCCGTCGATAGTGAAGTAGAAGTAGTAATTTCTTTCTGCGGTGATAGTTTCGTTCGTTATACTGTACCGATATTCATGCTGGTTGGTATCGGTTATTTCTACGATCTTCAGATGGTTAGCCGTCAGCGTAGAAGAATTTACAGTGCTATCAAGGGTTATTGTGTAATAAGTAACGCCACTTTCCGCATAGTAGGTATACGGCATGACAAAATTACCGTTTTCAAGGATGTAATAAGAAGTGGTATAGAAGTTATTATTATCAAACTCGATCAGCGGCGTTCCGGGCGTAAGGTTAGTAACCGCTTGATAGGTATAGTAATTGGTGTCGGACACATAGCCGGTATTATAGGTATAATAGAAGCTGTTTTTAATATCCTTTCTCATATTGCTGACCTCGATATTCTGCAGATGGCCTACACGGTCGAGGTAAAATTGCAGATAGTGACTTCTGCCGTCAAACAAATCGGGCAGATTCTCCGATGAAATCACATCCTCGTTACAATTCATATAGGAATTGTTCGGGACAGTTGCGCCTACGGATAAATTAAGCGCGGTCACGGTATAGTAAAGGATATCTGCCGAATAAGGAGCGGATGCGAGGTAAAGAACGTTGTTCTTTTTGACATAATAGTTCCCTACCGAAACGATGTCTTTACCGAAGATACCTGCGCTGCAAGAATAGTACTGAACGTTCTTCTGCGCCGTTTTATGATTGCTGAGGTAATAGTAATCGATGCCGTAAGTTAGATACCTGACGTAGTAATAGAGTGATCTCGTATTCTTCAATTCATCATCGTTATAAAGGGATGCAACGTACTTATCCAAGCCGCCAACAGCGCCGAAACTCAGTTCTCCGACGGCGTTTTTAAATACAACAGTCGAGAAGTCATAGGCTGCGGCATCGGTGACCGGCGTCAATCTGACGCGGAGACCTACCGAATCATAGGAGCCGAAGGAAGTGCATTCAAGGTCATACGCTCCGCTGACGTTACCGGACAGATCCAACGTACCCGATATGGATTTAAGTTCTGCAGAAGAAACGGTCGTTCCGTCCGTATTGATAATCTGCTTATTGACGACTCTGATACGGAAACGATTGGATTCTATCGTGGACACCAATCTCGTACCGCCTTCGCCAAGCGTAGCAAACGTTTCTCTTACGACAGCGTAAACGGTAACGACGTCGCCGACGTTAATAACGTTATTCCCGGAAGCACCGCTAAGATAGTACAATTCGAGAGTTCTGGAATACCCTTGACCGTCGTAATAAGTATAATCGTAGGTGCTGAAATCGAGGGTGTCATAGTACTGGGTGGAGTAATCGACGGAGGAAGTTTTCATACCATCCATATTCAGACGCAGAATAAATGCCAAATTGGAAATCATTTTAGTATCGGAATTGATTGTCGCACCGCTGTCGGGAACGATTGCCTCGGTATCTGCAATAAGGTTGAGGTAGGCATCGCCGTTCTTATGCTCACCCAAGGAATTAATCTCCGGATAGAGTATGATATCCGTTTTGGCTGATCTTAAGATATAGTTGTTACTTTCGTACCAGTTGCCCTCTTTCAGACAAACGTAGTTCAATCCCGCCATTACATCTTCCGAATCAGCTCCGTTGACGATGGTGTATTGCGTCTTTCTGTTTAAGAAATCCTGGATAGATGTAAACGACTCATCGTTAAGCGTTAATATGCCGCCGGTCTCCGTCAATCCGGTGACGATCTCCATCATCTGCGTTTTGAGATTATTGTGATCGTAAACAACGCCGGCCGATTCAAAATCGTCGATACTGAGTCCGTATTCGAGGTTGGACGGATCCATGGACGACTCGTTGTAGACCAAACTATCCTTTTGCGAATAAAGGATGGTAAACGGATGGTAATTATCCCTTTGATTGATACTCTGATTGGGATCGTAAAGAGACTTACGGACGGTCACGTTGATATCGATGACACGTTTTTCTATGGTATAAGTGACCTCGCCCAAACTCAAATAGTAGTTAGTAAACCCGGCGTTGATATCAACCAAATTCCGCAGTAAATAATACTGCAAGCTAATTGAAGACATCATGCCGGTATATGCCGTTCTGGAAATGATATCGGATATTTCCACATAGTTAATATTGGATTTATCCTTTGCGGCATTCAAGAACGCCTGTTGTTTATTATAAGCATCCTGGTTCGCGCCGGAAGGAATGGCTCTGTAATCACTGAACTTAACTTGGGCAATCAGATCGGTATCCACATCCGGTTTAATACCGTATTCTATCTTTCTATCGTTCTCCGTTAAATCAATGCTGATCTCTACCTGCATACGGGTAATGAACAGCGGCAGATAGATTTTACCGGATTCGCCGTTGGAAACATTCACGCCCTGGAGGACAATCTTATAATCGTTCTCGGGGTTATCGTTGTATTCGTCAATAACCGATTTATTGATAGATACGTAGTACTTCTTGGTGCTGACGGTGTTGGTGTAATAGGAACCGGCATCATCATAAAGGTTGGAATGATCTTCTATCTGCAGATAGAGTCCTTTTTGCGCGTCTTTTAACAGGCTCTTGACTCCGGCATTGACCTCGGTTTCTTCGGATAAAACAAACTCATAATTAGAGGCAACTTGGTCATAATACTGTCTTTCTACGCCCGTTATGACAATCTCCTGCTTTTCTATTACGAACGGGGTAGCTATGATATTCAGTTCAAAGTTAGCCGTGGAGTTCATCTTTGCCGTAGCATAATAGTTTCCGGAAGGAAGTTGCTTTCTGTTTCCGAATTCATCGTCATAATACAGGAAGCTATCGCCACCGGTAAAATAGGAGAATGAGTTTATCGTCCTGGAATAATACTCGTTATTAGTAGTATCGAATATTTTACCATACGCTGAGACGTATTTCCCCGCCACACTGTCATAAGTATACATTCCTTCGGGAACCGGCTGTCCGTTCTCTAATTGCGACGAATCTCTGTGGGTGTACTCCAGCGTCTTTTTCGCAAGTAAAGGATAATTTTTGAAATAGTAGTACGTTTTATCCGATAATACGACTTCATCTTCGGAAAGAACGAATTCGCCGTTCTTTAATTCGTAATACTTGATCGGTTCGAGGATTGCCAATCCGCTATCCAGTCTGAAGGAATAATAGTCTTTTCCTTCCAGTCCGATTTCGTCGATGGTTTCGACGTAAATACCATCTTTATATTCATAATACCCGTTGACATTTGCGCCCGTTGTATTTTCATGTTTAAAAATACCATAATAGTCATTCTGACGATAGTAATCGGTTACGTCGCTTATGGTGGACGACTGGGCAACGGCGTAAGGAACGCTATCTTTGTTGAAAGTGTAGAATTTACCGTTTTCCAAAGCGGTATAATCGAGATTGCCGTTATAAAGGTCTGCTTCAACATAAGATTCCGATGCGCGGATATATCCGGATTGATAGACGTATAAGCCGTTTTCTACGTTCGAGTTGGGTTCGATCAAATCAAAGAATACCGTCTTGGGTATAAAGGAATAGTACTCTTTCCCGTGGTAGAAGTATTTATCCTCCGTAACGACGTAAGCGTCATCGATATATTCATAGATCTTGCCGGAAACACTATCATCCTCGTCATAAGAAAGGATATCGCCGTAGTTATAGTATTCGTAAATGGTTTTATCCGTTCTGAACACATCGCTCTTACGATAGTACTGCGATTTTTTGTTATTCTGGATAAAACCTCCGTCACTGAAAGTATAATAAACGACGTTGGACGCAACGGTATCGGAAGTCTTAACGAATTCATTGTTCTTCAGATAGACGTAATAGACGTAAGCGGACGAAGAAAATACGGTTTCTTTGATGGAATAGTACCCGGTGGAAGAAATGAAGTATTCCCCGATGTTACTTGAGAGGATATACCCGGCATTCGTTTTGGTGAAATAGGTATAATCGCTTGAATACGTTTCGGAAGACGCCGCACGGACCATTCTGCCGTCTGATTCTACGCGATATACTTCGGTGGAGCCGACGATAGTACCGATCAAGCTCTCGACATCTTTTTCCACGAAGCTGTAGTAGTTTGAATTGGGCGAGGAAGAAGCAAGCAGATATAGTTCGCTCTCGTCTGCTCCGTAGACGAAACCGCCCGTGCTGACAGTATAGTAGTTTTCATCCATTTGATACTGCCCTGTTGCATAGACCAATCTGCCGTCGGGAAGCATACGGTAATAGGTATTATTGGGGATAGTATCTCCAATAACGTAATCGGAAACGGATACGGCTTTATATTTACCGTCAACGTATTTATACCCTTGTGTATAGCCGTTATAGTAGCGGATATAACCATTAATCGTGGCAAAGGAAAGGTACATCGTATTCGCGGTATACGATCCTGCGGTATGTTTATACCAAGAGTCGGCGGCTTCGTAAACGTTCGAAGTGATGGGCGCAAATACGGTATAGTCAGTGCCTTCTTTTAATAGCACTATACTAAACAGGTTTGCATCGGAGATATAATAATCGCTTATATCATCCGTTGACACAAAGGCATAAGGTACGTTCTGAACTTTGTAGTAAGCAAGGTCGGAACTAAACGTCGCGCCCGGAGCTGTTAATCTGAATCTACCGAAGGAATCGCAGACGTAAAATTGACCTTCGTTAATACCCTCTCCCACGGTGTAATCAACGCCGGCGATCTGCAAGACGAATGATTTAGTGTTCTCCGTCGATAAATAGAAGGTATTGGGATCAGACGACGTTCCGAGGAATACCAGTCCGCCGTTTATTGCTCTGTAATACTCCGTTGCCGGCTGATAGCTACCGGCAGTCTCTAAGAGGTATCCGTTGCCATCCCCAATATACACTTCGCCACTGATCGTGCCGGTCGGGTTACTCAATCCGACAAAAGTATAATAGTTACTACCGGAGACAACATAGTTTTCCCTGTTTACGTATGGAACATAGCCGCTATTATCCATAATAAAATAGGTATTGCCACTCACGTAAGACCCTGTTGCACGTTCATAGCGGTTATGGTCGGTAGTATAGGTATAAATATTATTCGAACTGATCAAACTGTTATCCGTTGCGACAAAACTTTCCGCAGAATAATATCCGCTACCGCTTATATAGAAATAATCCAATTCCGTATATCTGACGAATCCGGCATTGTTCAATCTGTAATAGGTTTTATTGGGATCGAGAATACTGCTTTCCTCCGGAATCAAACGAACGGAAGAAGTATGCTCTGCCAATTCGACGTAATCTATATCGGAGATATAATATAGATCAAAAGAATCCCCTGTTCCGTCGTATTCGAAGATGGAATAATACCCACTACCTGAAACACAGTATTCGGAGGAATTCAGCTCGTTTTCTTTGACGTAGCCCGTCAACTGTTCGGCGCGGAAGTATTGTTTACCGCCGTCATATTCCTGTCCGTTTGCCGAGAGGTATCTGTGGATACTGCTATTATAATAGTAATAGTCACCGTTGACTCTTCCGTCTGCGGTCGGCACGTTTTCAACAAGTTTCATCTTGTAATAATCGCTTGCCGGGCGAGCATAAGAATCTGCCATTCCCTGACGAACATACCCTTCCGAGGTATAGATAAAGTAAGCCTTACCGGACATATATTGCGTATCGGTCGTTTGTTCAAAGGTATCGACTTTTATTACGTTTCCGGCGATCGGATCACCGATATCATCGGAGGAAACGACCTTTTCTCTGACAAAATAGGTATCGGATGCGCTGACGTAATACTCGCCGGAATGTTCGGATAGCAATTCTGCATTGCGAATAAATCCATCGGCGTCAACGAAAATAACGTACTGGACGCTCGGTTTAAATTTCTCCGTCGGGTCCGCAGGAACGTATCTGTCGCCGTAATAATAGTAGACCTGAGAATACTTATCGTTATCGCCTATTATGGAGCTGTTGATATAATCGACACCGGCAGTAAGCGCAATCAGACGTTTATAGATTACTCGACTATTTTCGAAGTCATAATTCAAGGTAAATAGATCATTCAACGATTCGTTTTGCGCAAGTGCTTTGACCGCCTCGAATAGATAGTAGGTCGTTCCGGCGGCGAAATACAGATCATCGGTTATAGAATATCTGTTTTCATTTTCCACCTTTTCATAGTAGGTGTTTGCCGGGATCAGCGCATTGACGGTATAGTCGACGCCGGGCGCAAGCTCGACCAGACGATAGTATGTATCATCGGTATCGATAAGCGTCGTTGTCGATTGAGAATAACCGTCTTTCAGAACGTAATAGTCCGTGACGTCTTCTCCTGCGACCAATTCATCGGTTACCGAAATCAGCTCGTAATAATTTTTGCCGATTGCAAAAACTTCGTCAGCCGTTCTGAAAAGCGTATCGCTGCCGTTGACGCTTTCATATACGACCTTCGCTCCGATAGAACCGCCGTAGGTATAGTCGGTCTGCGGCAATAACCTATTCAGTCTGAAGTAGGTCCCAGCGTCCGCGTCAGTTGTCATCCGAACGAGTTTATAGTAGTCGTAATTCTCATCAATTGCACCGGTAGCGGCGTGAATAGCGTCGTGTTTGGTGTAGTATGAAATATTTTGTCCGTTTGCACGATCGGAAATATAAGCGACGTAATAGTTCGTACCGGCGGAGATTTCTTCTGTTACCTTATAGAACGAGCCGTTTCTGTAATAATAGAGATATTCGGAAATGGTCTCGTTCTCTGAATAGGTCGTCGGAACAAACATATAATACTTGACGCCAGGTTGCGCAGTGGTATCGGGCGTCCTGACCCATTTGTTATCCGTTTCTCCCTGCGATACGTCGGGCGCAGACAGAACATAGTATTTTCTGATTGCGTTGGCGCCGGTAACGACGTTGGCTTTTTGTACAACGTAATATTTACCGTTGTTGATCTTTTCACCACTAAATATTTTATCCTCTGTTAACGCAAATCTTCTGCTCGTGGTATCGTACTCATAGTAGGTGTTAGCCGGCAGGTTGGTTTCGGCAACAAGTCCGGAATATGCGTCTTTTGCGGTAAAGAAGTAATAATCGGTCCCGGAAAGGAAGTATCTGTCCTCGTTCGCAAAATAAAATTTATTTAATTGATAAACATTACTATTTATGGTGCTACCCGTGTAATTGGTCGCGACAAAATACTCTTTTCCGCTCACGAACGTTCTATCCGCGGTAAGAACGTAACCGCTCTCAAAACGCTCGAAATAAGAATCCGCCGTTATGCCGACACCCGGAGTAAATTCGGTGGGAGCAAAGGTATAGTACTTTTTATCGGATAACGCCGTAGAATCGTTGGATCTTTCGTAGACCTCATAATACTGGTAATACTCCGTCGTATCTATACTGCTGACGGAAACGCGCGAATAGTACTCCGTGCCGTCTTTGTATAAACCGTCCGTCATCTCCGTGTAATAATCATTTTCCGAATTGTAAACGTAGATAGCCGGCGAATCGGTCGACACCTGGAATTTAAACATGATATTTTCTGAGTCGTTTTCGCTATAAAGATAGAACTCCGCTTGGCTGATATTTCCGCATGCTTGTTCGAGAATTTCTATTGCGGTATAAGAGGAATCGAAGGCGGAGTTTAACTTATTCATCTCCTCTTCGGAAACGCTCAAAGTGAAATTAACGGCGTTTTCTTTTATCGTTTTTCCGTAAGAAACACCGGAAACGTTATTGTCGTTGGTATTGGTATAGGTTACCATTACGTCAAGAGTATACGGTTTAATACCGAAATACACCTCGTTGCCGTTTTTGATAACGATGTTGTTGTTATTTATGGAGACCAACGTATCAATGCTGAGTTGATAACTTTCTCCCACGTTTACGATGGATGCAGGATCTCCGACTCTGGGCAGTACCGAAACACTTTGCTGGGTGGTATCCGACGGTTTTAATTTTACGTTGGAAGCGAAGTAGGAATCGGCAACGGGAATAAACTCTTTTGCTACGCTGTCATAATAATACAGGTTAACGACGTCTCCGTCTAAGAAGGAATTAACTTCGCTTGTAGTTAGCGACTTGCCGTCGTAGATTTTAAAGTAGGAGTAGTTGATCTCGTTGGATAGTTGCGGCAATTGACCGTTGATGGCAAGATAAAGGTTTCTGCCGGCGATCTTATAAATTCCGTCGCAGGAATGATTAACGGCAAGGTCGCTGTTATTGACGGAGAAAGTGTAGTTCCAGTTCAGCCATCTGAGGCTGTCCGTAGCATAGCTTGTTCTTTCGTCGTATTTATGATATCCTCCGGCGTTATCGACAAACAAGCCGTAGAAATTAAACCAATAATAACCGACGTTATAAGCGGAGATCGAAGTACTGATCGCGCCGTTCATCGTTTGTGCATAGGCATACATATCCAGTAAATACGGCGATAGTTCAAATTCATTACTCGGTATGGAAACGCCTTGATTTCCGGTGCCAACAACAAGCTCTCTTATTGAATTGAAGTATCCGCTGGCGTAGGTATTATTATGATCCAGCAGACCATATCCGTCATATTCTTTGCTAAGAGCAACGCTCGTAGCGTTGTTGAACGTTAATTTAAGGTTCTGTCTCTTAATCGTATAAATGCCGTAGCTATACGTTCCATTGAGCTCATCCGCCGGGTCGACGTAGGAACCGGATTTATTAAAGCGGATTTCATAGTTGCCGTTTTCGGGCAGATAGGCTCTTACTTTGAATACGCCGGCACAGGACAGATCATCCTTGTCCACCAAATAATACCTCGTGCCGCCGATAGTTATATAAGTGGAATTTTCTTCGTCGACTCTGAAAAACTCAAATGCTACGCTGGAAACGCTTACCGGATCTTTTGCAAGCGATCCGAACAAAACCATGTTGGTATTATTTTGCGGAATGCTCGCTTCAAATCCGTCGTAGACCTTCTCGTTCATTTTATTTGAGGCGAATTGGCTGAGTGTGAGTGTTGCCGGCAAAATAGTCACCGTATATTTATGCGCGTCGTCGCAGACTTTATACTGCCCGTCTTCGAGGTAAACGAATACGACGGAATAGTTGACTTCCGGTAGAGAATCTTTGAAAACGATATCGTAGCCAATGACAGCATTGGTATTTTGATCCCGTCTGACCTGGGAGGGATAATTGCCGTTATTCTGTCCGTCATCCGGGTAAATGGAAAGGGTCGTGGGAGAAGCGGCAAGAGCTGCCGACTCGTGTCTGACACCGTTTTCGTCCAGATAATAACCGACTATGGTGCAAGTTGCCGTTTTGTACGTTTTGTAGGGATCGCCTTTGTAATAATATTTAAGGCGGTCTTCTTTCCCTGATAATTTCGTGGCGGTGTCGAGATAGACTTTATGTTGGACGCTATTGCTATCCACGTAATAGAAGCAGTAGTCGTTGTTGTTCTTTTCCGTACTCATAGAGAAACCGCCAGACGCGTTGATTCGCTTATTTGCGCTATCAACGGTAAAGGTGGAGGGCTGTTTATAAAAATGAATCATGAGCGGAATGCTGTCGCCACTCTCGGTCAATTTGACCGATCCGATCTCGTGATCTTCTGTCGAGTTGGTAATATAAGTATCACTGAACTTGTCAAAAGAAATGCTGTAAAAAAGAATACTGTCCGAATACTCGTTTACTTCTTGCCAAGAGGTACCCGATTTGATCGGGTTAAATTGTTCCGTCGTATACGTTTCGGAGAAGTCAAAAGCAGTAGTCGTTGTTATCGGAACAGAATCTGCGCTGTACAAAAGTATGGGCAATTTACTCGCTTCGATGATAATTTTATCGTTTATTAAAACCGATCTGCTACCGATAACGTAGTTGGTGTTGCCGATACTATTCAGCGTTATCGTATACCGGGCGGAGTTACTGAGTACGATGTTGGCGTTTTCTATTGCGGTACCGTTGTGGAACACAAAGAAATCCATTTGTTCACTGCCGCTTGCCGGCGTAAACGTACCGGAAACGGTGTTGTAGATATAGCAACCATCGGAATAACCGGTAGCCTTGGAATAGTAGTTGTTATAAATCCTTCTATCGGTGTTTTGGTCGATACGTCCGCTGTTCATTTCGGCATAATAATCAAATATAAAATCAAGGGTATCGTCACCGAAAAGATAATCGTCAACGCGAATAATCAGCGGATGCGACATGAAGTCGTATTGAATACTGAATCCCTCAATATAAACGTCGATCTCATAAGGAAGAACGGTATATTGTATTCCCTTTTTGGTGAATACGAGGTCTTCATTTTTGACGCCGAAGAGGACGTATGCCAAAATATTTGCCATTTTGCTATCGGCAAGGTTAGTAAGTTCTCCGAGGTAAACGTAGTTGGTGGAGAACTTATTATCACTCAAATAATCGGCAAAGTAATCATAACTTAGTTGTATGGTGTAATTTCCGGCGGCAAGAACGCTCTCGGCATTCGCCGGTTTTTCTGAGAAAGAATAGTTCAGCGCCCTTGAATCGGCGTCGACTGCCGTATAAGTTAAGCCGTCGATGGAATAATCGGTTTGCAAGTTCCATGCAGATAGCGCCTTGTGCGAATAAATTTCTTGCATAGGACTATCTACGGTGTAATAATAATCCAGATCAATAAAGCCGGGCATGATGATAACGTAGGCACCCTCTTCATAGTCTCCGGAATTATACAGTCCCCTTGTGGACGCTATGCTACCCAGCTCCGTAAAGTCCTGAATGAACGCCGAATAGTAGTAGGAGAAGAAATTTATATCGGTATTCAAGTGGCTATACAGCGAGAATGAGGAGAAGTTATCCGAATAGTTACTCCCTATCATGACGCGATATTTCCCGACGTCGGTACCGATTTCTTTTGTCAAGGTAAAACCGTTCAGGTAATCGGAACTAAGAAGATATCTGGGCGGATTATCGCCGCTACCCGTTATATACTCGACGCCCAAGATAAGGCGGCGCAAATAATCCTCAAACATGCTGTCAATCGTCTTTCTGTTATCCACAGTGAAAACAAAGTCGTTGACGTTGAGGCGGTCGCCGTAGATATTGGACAAGGCAAAGTCCATATCCCTTTGAGAATTTTCTCCGGCGAAATAATCAAAGTAATTAATAAAGGACTTACCCTCGTTTCCATCCACAATAGCACAGTCCTCGAAGATAACGACGGAACCTATATTGATCCTCACGTCGATAGGATAGACTGTGAATACAAACGGCTCTGTTGTAACGACGTAGTTGGAGACAACGTTAGAAAAGACGTCGGTCATACGGCAGGTATAGCTGCCACAATCGAGAGCAACGGGAACGGATACGTAGGATACCCCTTTGTACAGTACCGTCTCGAAATCTTCTATCTCCATGTTGCGATAGAGAACGGCCAAAGAATCGTAACTACTCATATCGCTCGGGAACGTTTCATAAATGCGTTTGGTTACGGTATCGTAATAAAGATTGCTTTGGCTGCTGAAATAATTGCCGAAAACGGACTCGAAAGTGTCCAGATAGGTACCGTTGTTATTGCAGAGCGACGATGTTGCCGAAACGCCGTAGACGATGTTCATGTTCTGCGTACCATACGGGCGCGAACAACTCGTTGCGGTGATAGAGACTTCCGCCGGCTGGATAAGAAGGGATGCGGAAACATAATCCAGCAGAGAATAGTTATCCAAATAACCTGCAAAAGTAGTACTGCATATTTCGTGATAGTCGGAGACGTTATTGGTGTCGGTGGGTCTTCTTGCCAACCGATAGCTGATAAGCGAAGTGTCTTGATAGATGTCATCGAGGTCGAGGACGGAAACCAGGCGGAAATAACGCTTTCCTTCCGTATACGCTACCGCATTGGAATAGATCCCCGTCGTCTGATCGTACTCGTACAGATTGGTAACGATTTTGCGGTTAGACGAGTCTACCTCAAATGACGTGACTTCTTCATAGTAGGTACCGCCCAAATAATTATCGTTTTCGTCATAGACGTTATATCTGAATTTCGGATCCTCGGTGCCGTATCTCTTTGTTTCGTTTACAGCGGTGATCTTTATGGGCATCTTGTTGATCGTCAATTTTTTGCCCATATAGAAATCCTCCGGGAAGGTATAGTTGGACTTTTTGATAATCAATTCCGGAATGATATCGTACTCCCCTACGTCTAAACTGACGATAATGTAATAAGGTGACTGCGACGATTTAGCCGGAACGTACAAGGTGCCGTCTTTATAGATGTTGAATTTAACGGTAACGACGCTTTCCAGCGTATCTTCACCGACAAACGCACTACCCGATCCCAAGAAGGAATACTTATCCTCGATATCGACGTAGTTGGTGTTATAATTCAGTCCTTTCATCTCCCAATTAATACCGAGAACGTGTAAAAGGTCCACTTCTTCTTGCGTACCGATTAATTTTTGTCCGAAAGTAAGAGAAAGGTCATCCATGTCGATACCGATATATTTTTTCGTAATCGTAATGATGATCGAGGAATTCTCAAAGGAATTGTTTGCTTCGTCTCCGTCGTAAGAAACGATCATGGTATAGGTACCTACTTCGGTAGGCCAAATGCTACGAAGTACGGGCAACGTCGTAATCGGATCGATATAGCTATAATTGACAGAGAAACCGTTGTTTCCTTCACCCAGTAAAACGGGGGTGTTCATGTAGAAGTCGGAATAATAATAGACGTTGAATTGCGGTCTGAGTTCTACGCCGGTACCGTACTGGAAGGAATACTGCAATTGTGCGGGCAACGGATCGCCGTTGGCGTTTACGATGGACAGATTTTTTCTGTCGCGAACAATAACGTTATAGCTTGTACTGGCGAATTTATTGTTTTTATCGGTAAAGGTAACGACGATCGTCTGGGATTGCTGCGCGCCGCTGTTAAGAACGATCTTTCTATTGAACTGCTGAGAGTTGATACGAAGACGAGCGTCCTCTAAAGAAAGTTCTTCCGTCGTGCCGTTATTATATTTGACCATAACGGTGCCGTTCGTGATATCAATTGCGTTCTTTTCCGCGTCGCCCCAATCGCTCTCCGGAAGCTCCGGATATACTTGTTGCGGCATAGTACGCATTACGATCTCTTCTACCGATTTTTGCTCGATAACCAGTCGCAGATTTCTGAAACAACCGTCATACGTTATCGTGATCGGCTCGGCAGCGTCCGTTTCGATAACAACATAGTGTACGCCCGTCTTATCGCCGGACAAATATGCCTGCGAGGTGAAGGTGACGCTCTGCGTTTTGTCATAGTTGCATACGACATCAGAAAAGTCAATAACCCGTTTTAACGCAAGAGGATCGCCGTCGGCATCTTTTAGATTGACAACGACGTCGATCTGTCCGGGGTCGATATCCATACCTTCGATAACGGTAACTTCCGAGATCGGATTCTCGTTTTTATCGACGAAATAAATGGAATCGGACAGATTGGCGCGAACATAGACGGTCACCGAACAAGTTTTCAACAAATAGGTCATCGTGACCGTTTGAGATCCGAGCTTATTGTAGTTATATCCGCTGATACTGAACCCTGCCGAATGTGCCATATCCGTCAGGCTCTTATAAACGACGGTGGAATCGGCGTAAACTATCTTAACAAAAACGGATTCGACGTAATCCTTTCTGACGCGCTGGGGTGAGGAATTGTCGTAGACGAACCGCTTTACACCGCTATCGGAAACAAAAGAAAACTCGCTATCGGAAATGGTATAAAGGGTCATTCCTTCGTTGAGATATATGGTGGGATCGGTATAGGTCGCAACGCCGGTAATTTTTTGCTGTCCACCGATAACTTCCGTAGTGGCGTCGCCGATCTCGATATGAACGGAAATGATTTGCTGATAGAAGCAATAGAACGGTAATTCTATCGATGTGACGAATTTGCCATAAATACTGTCGTATACAGCAAACAAGAGAGACTGCCCGACGTACTCGTCATCGGTGTTTTCCAGGTCGGTCTTCAAGTCGGACAACATATATTTGGTACCGTCCGACATCTGCAGCTCAAAGTAATACTCCATTCCGTTCAGCGTGAAATAATATCTGCCGCTGCCGTTATGGGTAAAGTAGACGCCTGTTCCGGAAGAACCGTTTTTCACAATGGCGGTGGTATTGTTGTCAAATGAGAGCTGCAAGCTGAGATCGTTCAGATTCCATACGGAATCGGATAAAGTATACTCCGTTTGAGGAGAAACGGCGATGGAAACCGTTTGCATGCGGCGGCTGACAACCAAAGAAGACACGCTGACCGATTTACTCGCATACGTGAACGTCAGATCGACGTAGTTGTCGGCACTGACATAGTAGTCGGTTTCGTCATCATAGTCACCGGTTGCGGGGGAATAAACGTTGTCCTCTTTCGTGTAGAAGAAGGTGTGGAATAAGTCCCAGTCGTCGGCGGTAACGAAGGTCGCCGGAACGAACGAATGCGCTCCGGGCAGATAAATGTTGGCTCTGGTAGCCGACGCAATCAACGAATTGATCGGTATATATTCCCTATCGCCGTTTTCTCTTACAGCGGTAAAGACCAGTTCGGATACGTCGAAAACTGCGCCTTCGGTCGTATATCCGATAAAGGTTTTATTCACGGTGAGATAGTCGATTTCGTTATGGACGTTGCAGGTATATCTCAGCGAGACGTTATCGGCTTTGTCACCGTAATACAGAACGACGACGTGCTGTCCGAGTGTGGAAAAATCATCTCCCTCGATCGTCCATTTACTGTCGGTAAAATCGGTCTCCGTAGAATAGGTCAGGTCGGCATAGGTTAAGAGGACCTCCCAGTTTTCCATAGAAAATTCTTCGCCGAGAATATAATCGCTTTTGGTTTCTCTCTCTTCGCTGAGAGAAATCGCTATGGCCTTTACGATAACTTTTATGTCGAAGCAATAGACGTATTCGGCATCATAGGAAGAATCGACGTAGTATATATAGACCTTTTTATCACCGGAAGAAGTGGTAAAAGAAGTCATATCTGCTTTTTTGAGCGGAACGATGACTTCTTCTCCGGTGGCAGTGTCTTTGTAACGGTAGTTGACGTTTGAGCTATCATTGTCCGATTCCGTATACACCATGTCTGCAGTAAGCGCAATAAAATCCCCTTCCGTGCCGTTGATATACAGCGGTTGCACTTTGGCTCCGGAAAGGTCGAGCGTATCGCCTATTGAGTAAATCAATCTGGTCGGATCGACACTGTTGACCGATACGATTGCTTTGGCGCGGACTTCTATCGGAACGGTACATTTCAGCACGGTATTGGTTGAGGACGGCATGAAATTGAATTCGTAATTATAGACGCCGACGTCGTGGTTGACCATGAACAATCTACCCACGTACATATCGGAAGAAACATTGGTTTCATAAGAACCGGCGAAGACGGAATATTTTCCGTTGTTCATACGGACCTTAAATTTCCACGTTTCGATGTCCAGTTCCTCATCCTGATAAACAAAATAGGCGTCGGTAACGACGTCTTTATGTACGTTCTCTTCCGAAGGATAAATTTCGAGAACGGTAGGTGAAGGCGACACTACCTTCACGGAATAGTCGATAAAAAACTTGTCGACGGTGATGCGAATGGGGTACTCGCCCGTTTCGGTAATCTCGTTAATGTCAAAACCGGTCAAATCGAGCGTGACGTTGGCAGAGTCGTCAAAGTCGTAAATTTTTACGTTAGAGGGAATATAATAAACGATTGTAGAATCGTATTCCTGCGGCGCGGCAACGTAGTTTGCGCCACTCTTTACGTAGAGGTATTGTTTTCTCTTCTCATATTGCGAGGAATGATCGGCTTCTTCCGAGTGGTAATATGATGCGGTGGACGAATACTGGGCAGTCGCTTGGACGTAAACGCCGTCAGATAAAACAAAATAATTGGAATAAGCGGTATCCCACTTGCCGTTGACGTAATCTCTGCGGGCGGACGTAGTATCGTCTTTTACGCGCGCTATATAGCCCGTTTGTTTGGAGTTATAGAGAACGTAGATTTGTCCGTCGGAAAAATCATGCGTATCGCTGTCAAGAATCTGATCGGCAACGTCGGAAATAACGACGATCCTTTCGGGGGACAAAGAAGTGACGGAAACGGTGGTCTGATACCTGCCGCCGTTGTAGTAGAAATAAATAATTCTGTCCCAAGCATTGGTGGTGAATACGTTATTCGACTCTTTGTCGATAATGTAGGTCAATTCTCCTTTTTGGTAAAGTTCGACGCAATCAAGATACTCGGATGTGTTGTCGTTATAGTGGACAAAAAGAGAACCGCCCGTTAAATCGAAGGCATCGCCGACAACGTAAGAGTTTTGGAAAGATTCCGTCGGATAAAACTCGACGGCATCGGCGGACTTTTTCACAACGCTGTAAGGAACATTGCAGAATTTTCCACCGTATTCGATGCTCATTTGGGTCTCGCCCTCGTTGTCGGTGGAAAAGGCCTTTACCATGTCCTCTTCGACGTCGATCACACTCGTATAGGAGTTACTGTAAGTTACGAGAATACGAAGACCGGTCAGATCCAGTTCCTGACCGATAACGTAAGTGGTTTTTTCGGGCATGGAATTGACTTGAATGGAATAGACTGGCGCGACGTTGACGTTGACGGTCAAATAAGTAGTCTTGTTTTTATAAAAAACAGTCAGAACCTGCTCTCCAAGAGAATTGGAATCGAAGTCGGAGAGCATATTGAGAGTAAGCGGAACGGTTTCCGTTTTTCCGTTCTCGTAATAGACGGTAATTTTGGCTTCGCCGACGGAAAAAGCATCGCCGACGTAATATTCGGTTTTCGGGAGAGTGGTGATAACGATGGATTGAATGGGAGATTCCATTTCGGAGGAATTGTTATCGCACGCAAAAAAAGTGAATGGTATTATAAATACCAACAGTAGAAGCAAGATAACGAATACCGGTTTTTTTATTCTCATAATTCCTCCGAAGACCGATCCAATGCGTATACCAGTCTATTATATTATATATAATAACACATACGCGCGAGAAAGGCAAGGAGTTAATGAAGAATTAAGACAACTAAAAAACAAATCAATATTTTTTGCGGAAAACGGCAAAAAGCAGAATAATGATTATAAGAAAAGCAACGCCGCCGGCTATTACCAGAGCGTAATGGGTCATACTCAGACCCTCAATTTCGGAAACGATAATAAAAGTGCCGACATCCGAGCCGTAAAAGGAAATATAACCGTCTTTATATTTAGCATCGAGGATTTCCGACCTGCCATTATTGTACATGGCTATAATTTTATAGTTCTTAGAACCGCTCAATCCGGAGGCTTTTACGGTGAAAGTAGCCGGGACGTTTTCTAAAACGATATTGTTGTTATAAAATACTTCAACGGTAAAACAACCGGCTTTTTCGTATTTATCGAAAAACCCGGAGTCCTTGTATAAAACGTCCGCATTCGCGCTGATAATGGCAAATTCGCTACTTGTTGGGTTGATACCGATATCGGTATAATTGACGGTATTCAGTACGCTGAAGTCACCTGCCATAACAAGGAGCTTCTGCCCGTTCGAGGAATATTCCAACATGGACGTAGAAGCGCCTACGATGGTCAAATACGAAGAGTTGTACTGAAAAGTATAATACTTGCTTTCGGCATGGTCGGCAGACACGCTGCATTGGTAGATGGGCTTAACGATGTCAACGTCCGTCCACGCAGGACAAGTAAGATATTTACTGTCGATAACCGTAACGGAATATCCGTCGTGCGGTTCCTGATAGGTATGCGAAGGTATGGCATTCTGATAGTTGTACGAAAGAACGATGTCCGCGCCCTCTTCTACGACAAGGTTTGTCATTCCGTTTAAGAAGGTAGTAACGACGACCGTTCTTTTGTCAATATTGAATGTTGTCGCGGAGACAACGTAGGTCTCCTCCTCGTACTCGACCGAAAAGGCGCAGACGTATCTCCCGGGATCGCAAATAGCCTGATTGGTTAAAATGGTAACATCTCCCGGTTGGATAGAATTGATGACGTCCCCGTCGTAGGAAAAACGCAACGAGGAAAACAACTCGTTATTTAAGCCTGCGACGTTTTCATCTGTATCGCAGAACGAACCGTCGATAACGAAATCTTTACCACAGTACTCGACGGAAGAAATTTGCTCAATAGTAAACTCTTTTTGTTGCGCGGCATACGCCTGATGAGCGGTGAAAAATCCACACGCGCCCATCAGGAAAAAACCTACGAAAAAAGTTAAATAAAGTGCTATTTTATATTTAGAATTGAGCATATTTGTAACCATTATCCCTTCTTTTTCAGAACTAAAAGCAAAGACAAACCTATTGCCAGAACTCCTAATCCGATAAATAAATACAGTAGCCATCCCAGGTCATCGCTTTCTGTTGTTTCCAGTTCCGTTCTGGACAGAACGCTGATAGCCAGGATATCGGCGGATTGGACGTCAAAGACGATTTCATCATTTTCGCTGATATATGCCTCGACGATATCAATATCCTTTTCGCTATTATTATAGAATACACAGACATAGTACTTCCCGTCGTCGGCAAATGCGTATCTGGGCGCCGAATTTTGCGCGCTTGAAGACGACTGCTGTTTGAGCATCGCAACAAGTTCCGGATGAGCGCATTTAATGGTAAATCCTGTGCTGTTTTGAATGGTTGAGGTGTTATCGAAACTGAACATATAGACGCTGGAGAGGAAGAAATTAAATTCTTCATCGCTTTGCTGTTGCATCTCTTTATATGAATTAAAGCGTCTAAGTACATCAGAATCGGCAACGTTTTGCAGTTTTGTGATTTCCGGACGGAAGTCTTCAGGGAAGGAGCCGTCAAAGGTAAATACGGGCGCAGTCTCCCCTACCGCCATGCCTGCGACGGAAACAACGACTTCTTTCTTATTGATCGTCAAACTTCCCCAGGTGCTGTATATGTTGTAGTTTTCCATTACTATCTGGTTCGGAATAATCTTATATTCGCCTGCTTCATGTGGAACGTCGTCGAGCTGTTTGCCCGTTTTAGCATCGTAATACCTTAAGGTGACTTTGTTCCGGAGCAAGGAGCTGAAATCCTCTTTCGTTGTGGATTTGACGATAGAATAGGTGGGATAATACGTTTCTCCTTCCGTAATCGTCGTTTTCTCAACGGAGATAGTTACGTCTACCGGGACGATCCTGAAATCGTGCCATGAGGACGAGTTGATTATAATAAAGTTACTCAGTACCCTATCGTGCGGACGAACACTATAACTACCCGCATTGACGGGATAATTTTGTGTAATATCGGAAATTACGCCGTCTACGACTTTATAGTTAAAGGGAGTGCGGTTGCCATCGCTATCTATGGAATCGAAGAGAATCAACGACGGTTTTATGCGCGTTTCTTCGTATACGATATAGAAATCAGCCTCGATCGGACTACCCGTATACGGGTACTCTTCTGCCATCATCTCCGCCGAATACAATGCTTCACGCGGTGCAATAGTAAATTCTTCGTAGGCATAATTGTCGCGGAAGTTGGTCGTCCTCGTATATACGGCACGGGCATAATACACGCCGGCGTCTGCCTTTGTGATGTTACTGACCATTCCTTTAAAGCAATCTACGTCGTAAATCTCGCCGATGACTTCGCCGGCATCATTCAGTTGCTGTCTGGGCTCAAACGAGGTGAAATAAACCACTTCCAGATCGAGTGAGTAATCTCCTACGCCGTATGCAACGGCAGTAAGCCCCAGTCCGATATCGCCGTATGTTTGTACTGCGTCGCTATAAAAATGGATGGAAACTTCCGCAAGATCAATAAGTAACTCGATATTGCTCGGTTCCGGAGCATAGTTATAGTCCTCGAGTACGACGTTCAAAACGGTTATTTCATAAGTATAGGTCGAACAGTTGATCGGCGGATCGGGTTTATCATATCCGGTAGCCGTTGAATAGTATCTCTCGGTGTATCTTATCTCTTCGTAGCCGATTATCTCCTTTTGATCGTTCCTGATCGGCACGCCGTGGACTACCTTCGTTACACTCTGTTCCTCGCCGTTATAAATAACGCTGATCCTCGTTCTTTCCTGCGAGGTCATGGTGCTGTCTTTATAGAATTCCACCGTTGCCTTGACCTGGTTGATTTGTCCTTTCAAAACGATCGAGGAGTCGTCCGTTTCAAATATCAACCTATAGTTATTCCTTTGTTCGCCCAATAGTTTTTCTGCGGCGATAATGGTTACCACGATGTCCGTTTTAACGAAAACGTTTTCACCCGTTTCCTGGCTGATGATCTCTTCATACACGTTTTTACGGGCGTATCTGCTGTCGTTATAATTTACGTCCAAAAGAATATCGTCGCCCTGGATAAGCCCCGATTTAGGATCGTCGTTTACCATGCAGAAGCTATAATTGTCGTTGGAAACCGATTTGGGGATAACGTCCGTTGTTCCGTCGTAGGACTTGGTAACTTTGGCATCTCCCACTTCATATCTTGCTATAACCGGACGGGGGTTGATCGTCAAGGTCGGATAAAGCACTCTATCTGCGTTGTCACGCATATATTCAACGTCTCTGATGTAGTAATTTTTCGCAACGCCGACGGAAGAGGTCAGATACAACATAATATAGTAGGAACCAATATTGCCGTCCTCGTCAATAACGACGTCGACCGGGTAGATGTAATCGTCCAGATATCGTCCGACAAGCTCCTTGCCCGTTTCCTCGTTAATAAAGATATAGTACGGGTTAATCAGCCCCAAACTGCTCTCAAGCTCGCTCTTTCCCTTATTATTGATATCTTGATCCGTATACGAATGGTTATAGCAATATATTTTTTCTACGGAGTAGTTGGAATCGTTATCTGCGTCTATGCCCAAAAATCCGTTATATACGATTTCAAAATAAGGATAATTCTCTATCGTTTGGTCTTTGTCGTAGATTTTTGTCGCGGCACCGCGTGCAACCGGTTCGACAAGGAGTTCCGCTTTTTCTATGGAATACTCTCCGTTTACGGATGAATCCCAGAAATACACCGTCAAGGGTGCTTTGGTAACTTCCAATAAGAAATAGGTCTCCTCTAAGCCGTTATAGTTCACGCTCGCGGCAAAGCTGACCTTATACATATAGAACCCGACGTCGTAGGTTGGCTTGTCTTTATTTTGGAACGCTCTTCTGATATTGGAACTATAGATGGCGGAAACAAGCAAACCTTTTTCCGGGAAAAGTCCTCTTTCGGGAACGGTGTAAATCCTTTCACCTTCGTCAGAAAGCGTGTACCAGAACATACCGTTGTCATCTTCGGCAAGGCCGTTAACTGTAAAGTACCCTATACGCTCGATATGCCAGTCGTCATCGTCCAGTTTGTCGAGATTGCCGTCCATTTTTTCATCCAGGTTGACGGTATAATCGGACTCACTGAGAGTACTCCCGGGAACGACGCCGTACCTGGTTATTTGAGGTTTCAATTCCTCGCCGGCAAACTGCATCTGTCCCTCGAACACAACGACGGGGTCCTGTCGTATAATTACGAATTCCGTTGCGATATTATAAACGAAAGTATAATTCTGCAGTTCAATGGTGTTGGGACCGCTCTTGGCATAGATATTATAATAACCTGCCGGAGAAGTGGTTGTAATCGCGCCGTCTCTGTTCCAGTCGATCACCGGATATTCGGACGGATCGATCAGCGCCATCGGATCGGCATCGCCAGGCGCATAGTTGTCGTATTTAAAGGTAAATTTATATTCTACCGAGCTGTTGGTCTGACCGTAATATTTAGAGGACTGATACTTTTCGCTATTGTTACTACTGGGATCAAGTTTTGTATCAACGCTGACGTACAGTTCCCGTTTGTTAATAATGATTGCAAAAATGTACGTTTTTGTCTCATAGTTACTATCGTATTCGCCGGAGAGAGAGTTGACAGTGAACCGCAAATAGAAAGCAATACCGTTGCTATTCGAGTTACACTGCTTCATGCTGAGTCTTGTCTCCGCCGTCAATCCTTTGTATTCGTTCCACGCTTCTTGCAGTTGATAATACGTCTTTGACTTCGTAAAGTAGGTTTCCGATGCAACATTGTACGTCTGACTGTTAGATAACGTGTAGAAGTATCCTCTTTCGGAGATAAACACCTCGGAAAGATCATCCGTCCACGGGAGCGGACTTTCTTCGTACGATCTGTGGCTCAATAGATAGGATTGGGCATTGGACATATCCGCAGAGAAGGAAATATCCGCCGAAACAGTGATCATTTCCCCTTTCGAGCTGTCGCGATTGGCAACGGTGAGCCTATATCCGTATTGGATAGAGTCGTCGTTATCAAACGTTTTTGAGTATATTTTATATATACCGTCAAGGCTGAGTTCGTCTTTGGATACCTCACTCAAGCCTTCCGCGCTCAAACTGAAATCGAAGTTACTTCCGCGCGTTCTTGTAAGGAACACGACGAAATAGCACTCCCATTGTGAGTTGGTTTTGACTTGTGACGGATTTTGCGTCGACGGACAGGGTACCTCAACCTCAACAATGTTAAAGGACAGATTGCCTCGCATGTCTTTACTGAATGCGTCGTCGTTCAGAATTTCTGCCAGTGTGCCGTCGCTGATGACGGCTTTCATAAACAGGATATACCATCCTGCGGACGTCAGGTCGCCGACGGAATAATCTTTTAGCGTCCACGTACCCGTACTGGAGTCGTTGATAGAACTATAGGTGATCTTTCCTTTGTCGACATCGGACATATCATATATGTCGGTGCCGAATCTGTTGTTGTAATAATAACTTTCTATCGTTATCCAGCCCCATTCGGCTTCCGTTCTCAAATCTTCTTCTTCAATGTCCTTGATAAAGAAGGTATTGAATTTAATACTGGAGTCGCTTCTTGCACCGTAAACGGAACCGTTAAACTCGGCTACGACGTACAGTTGCTCCTCATCGATATTAAGCATCAGGGTTTTGATGTCGAAGAAAATGACTTTCAGGGAGCTTTCTCTGTAGTTATGAGCGTTACCACCGTTAATTTCATCCGGTTTACCAAACACTTTTAAAATGTATCCGCCCTTCGTCGTATTCTTCATGTAGACGTCGATAACGTGGTCGACTTCAGTACAGCCGGATGCATCCGGTTCTTCGTTAATCCAAATATAAATCTCTTTGCCTGAAATAACGTTTATACACTGATTTTTGTAGGTGTCGTTAAAAGTTATTTTATCGCAAAGGTCGATTGCTACGGAATCAAAATCGTTGTTTTCGTAATAGAAACATTTGGTACCGTTGTCGAAAATATAGATTTTTTCATCATGATCTAAGAAGTAGTAATATGCATCGGCAGAGTCAAAATCGGCGGGAGAAGTGGCAAACACACCGTCACGACTACTTGCAACAGCGGAACCGTCCTCATTGAAATGGTTAACAACAATGCGTATTCTACCGCTTTCATCCAAGTAGTAATAGGCGGCGATGTACATATCAATGGTCGTTGTCACCATGGTGGTGCCTTCTTCGTTGGTGATATAATACTCGGGTATTACGCTTTCACCCGAATACGGCGCCTCTTGATGATAATTGATGTGCAAATCGAGGTTCTGCGCCCATACGTATAAGAAGGAGGATTCGTCCCCTTTCCCCGGATAAACAAATCTGTAATTCTGTTTAAATGCACCGGAAATTTCTATAATGACGCTGGCCTTTCCGTCTTCGACGTTCTTTCCGTAAATATCCGCACTGTCGACGCGTACGTTATTTTCTATCGGCAAATATTCTTCTACGTTGTTCTGCACCAATGCGTATTGATCGTTAATTCCGAACGTTTCAAGCGGATTATTCGCAATGCCGTTCTGATGTTGTAATCCGTAATAAATAAGACAATGGCGATCGACGTCGTAGGTCCAATCCTCTTTATTGGTCGATTTAACGTAATAAACCGGAGTCGCCGGGATTGTCTCGCCGTAAGGCACGACAGAAACAACGTATTTGCCCTCGCTAAGGACGTAATAAAGGACACCGGCTTGGAAGGTATTATCTTCCGTCGGAACATAAGGATCATGGTAGACGTAGACGGGATAAGTCGGCGTATTTGCCGGAACGTCGTCTTCGTCAACGTAGATTGTACCGTTGCTGAGGTCGATGTACCCAATATAGGTCTTTAATTCGGCTTCCGACTCGACAAAGACGATATCGGTATCGTCAAAGGCTATCTCTCTGGTGGAATCGTACGTCTCCATATATTTACGGGAGGCAACGGTGGAATAAACGTACAGATCGGCCGTTTCAATAACGATCTCGAAGGTACCGCCGTTGACGGATCGGTAGTTTTCCGTTTCCGGTACAGTAACCTGTACGGTATACTTTCCGGCATATTTGAAGGCGGCAATGTCGCTCGTGATTATCGTGACGACCTCCGTACCGCCGTCCTTTACATCGTGTTCAAATTCAACGACAGTCAGGAATTTACCATCTTTGTTGTAGTCGCCTTTTTTAAGATTTACACTGACAAAGTCAAAGTCAAAAGCGCCGTCGATGTAGTGAGACAGTATCGTTTCGCCGCGCAAACCGGTCTGCGGCTCGGCTGATCCGTTGGTATAGGTATCAATGATCCAGCCGCGCATCTCATAATGGTTCTTCATCAGAGCTTCCGCCTTCGTCCAAGTATCGGAAATCAAATAATGACCACTGAACTCTTGCGTTTCGCTATCATAGGAATAGAAATAGGACAGCTCCTTATGTTCATAGAAGGTTACGTAGCTCAGGTTATCGTCCGCCATAACGATATCGCTCGTGTGCGACATAGCGTTGTAGTTAAGGAATCTACCGACCGAGGCATCTTTATCTCTCAACTCCAATCCGATATCTTCTGCCGTCAGGATGGCTTTCGTTATTTCCAAAGTAAAGAAATAATCGGCGTATGTTTCCGTCGCTGCCGCTCCGGAATTATAGTAAGACAAGACGTAGTTGGTTATTTTGTAGTCATAGTCGAGGTGCATGATATAGAAATCTTCTATCTCGCTACCGCAACATACCGTGTCATAGCCGATACGGAAGACTTCGCCGCCGTTGACTCCGTTTTGGGCATTGGTTTTACTGTCTTTATACCAATAAATGAAATCTTTTTCGTTGTCTATGGTCAGATCGTCATTCATACCGGTATCGGGGTTATAATTGAAACTGACGTAATTCTCCGGGAATACCCATTCGCCGAAGCCTTCTTGATCATCCCACTTAAATCCCTCTTTTTTCTGTGCGGTATTGAGGAATCCGTCTTTAACTTCCAAAAGAATAAATTTGATCTTATTTTCTTCGGCAAATTCCAAAAGACTGCTGTAATACATGTAGCCTTTTATGTGCTTTTTGTCACTATCGTCCAAATAATAAACGTAATAGTAATCGGCATAATAGGGTTTTTCCAACAACTCGCTATCGGAGAAATGGTTATAGTTGGAGCCTTTGTAGATATCCATGATGGATTTTTGCGCCGAACCTGTCGCATTATCTTTGGTGTCGTACGTCGCAACTCGTATAGCAACGCCAGAGCAGGACTGGAAGGGACGGGAATAATAGGCCTTTGAGTAGTCGTCAAGGGTCTCGTCCGTTATTCTTTCCGGGTCGGGTAAAATCGCCACCTTAAGTTCCAACGGAAGGATCTCGCCGGGCATATCGGAAGGCATATGATTAAGGTTCAACGTCGCTGTAACGTTATAACTCTTCATGACCTTTTTGGCTTCTTCTTGGAAACCGACGTAAATGGAGTAGAAATAATTCAGTTCTCCGCTTTCGGTCTCTTCACCATGCAAAACGATATTTTGCACCCCGACCTGGGCATTGGTATAGCCGACGTATGCCAGACTCCGGAAATAAATACTCATATCGTACTGCAAAACGGAAGTGCAGACGATTTCGTTGTTATTTTGATCTTTTGCTATGCGCTGATGGAAAGGAATGTCCGGATCGGAGACGTTCAATTCCAGCTTACACAATCTATCACCGACAAAGTCCGTAATAAGATAATATTTCTTTTCGCTCTTGAAGGTGACATCGTTGGTTATAAAGTAATAATCTCCGGTCGAATTATATTCATAGAAAGCGTCTTCCGGGTCAGCGGCAGGCGGAACGGTAGCACCGACGGTGTAATCCTTGTCTGTTCCGGTACTGACTGCCAAACGGTAGTTCGGCGCATAAACCGTCGTTGTGCCGTCGTAATGTTTCTTTTGTTGGTACTCGTAGATGTTATAGTAAACCTCGATTTTGGTAACGTCGATCGCGTACGGTTTTTCCATGCTGAAAGAAATCAGAGCGCGAATCTGTCTCTCCTCTTCGGAAAGATCGGTGCTGATCGGAGTGGGTTCGTCGGCGGCAAGGTCCCATACCGCGGTCAAACTATCCATACATGGCATCACCGCAGACACTTGCTGTTCAGTCGCAACGTAGACGTAATAAGCTAAATAATAGCTACCCTCGTCCAGCGGGAACAATCTATCGGCATATCTTTTATAATAGCCCGAACCCTGGAAGGAAAAATCTGATTCTTCGGATTCTTGCTGCTTTTCAATAAAGCCGTCCTGACCGATCATCTGAACTTTTTGTTCATCATCTATCGGCTCTTCAAATTCCATTTGCGTATAGAAAGAAGCGATGATGTAAATAACGTTCTTGCCGTTTTTACTCACAGCGTCTTCCGGATCGTTAATGACTTTAATAATCCAATCCGGCGAACCGAAAGAATAATAGTCACCGTAGATGGCATCGTCTTCGACAAAGGTTACCTCGCCGACCAAAGTCAAAGCCTTCGGATCCAATTCGGTATAGTCGAATATCTCGCCGTAGGTATATGAACTCTTAATGACCTCTTCATCGGGTTTGATCTGGATCGGGGGTGAAACGATATTAAAGGTCGCCCCGTTCTGTGGATGCACGAAATAGTATGTTGAATTTGCACCCGAAGAAGATATAAGATAAGTTCCGGTAGAAGAAGTGGTAAAAGGCACCCAGACGTCGTCGCTATAAACGCCGAGTGCAACCGAATAGTTGTCTGCCAAGCTGATATCTTTTACGGTAATCGAAAGTGTAATATGATTGTAGGTACCCGGAGCGGAATCGGGATAGACCGTCCCGACCAGAGAAATTGCGTTTTCATTGAACAGACCGTAGTCGGAGGCGTCTCCATTCATTTTATTGCACCAGGTATCTTCCGTGATATCGGTCACAACGGAAAAGAGTTCTTCCGCGCTGTTCATTTTAGCGTCATCAACGACATAAATCGGCTCGTTGACGTAAGCACTGATCTGCTTATATTTATCTGTTTCGACATTATACGTATAATAGGCTTTTGAACCCGTAAGCGGATCGTTAATTGCCATTCCGGATAATTCGACTTTTTCATATATCGGCTCGTCGTACTCGTCCAAACCGGTCTGATAGTAATACGCCACACCCGAATGGTATTGTCCGGGCGTAAACGAATACTCTTCCTCCTCTCCGCCTGTTTCCGTACCTTGCAGAATGTATTTGCCCCCTTGATAGGTATAATAGGGAATTTCCGAAGGAAGGGTATCCCCGTCGGAATATCCGGTAAGCGGAATCAATGAATAAGTTTTTATGTAACTTTTAGAGCTTCTTACCAATTCCAATCCATACCGATTAACCACGTCAAGGCGAAGTTCTTTACGAGATACGGTAAATACTTGCCGATAAACGTCGTTCATAATCATGTTTTCTTCGTCGGTTTCTTCCGGATCATTTAAAATGCTCGGGATTTTAACCGTCGTTGAGGCACTCCCCGAATATGTCACGTAAACCAGACTCTGCGTATAATAAACGCCGTTATTACTAAACGAGTCCCTGCCTTTTGGGAAAATACCCAAATAATAGGTGTTACTTTCTACTATCGCTTCATCCAACACCTCGGAGGTTAGTTTTTCGTCACGATACCAAACGATGTCCAGATAATCGCAAACCCTCCCTGAATTGACCGATTGATATAAGTTCGCCGAATCGATGGTTGTGGAACCGGCAATACCGGCAAAAAGTTTAAACGGAGTTCTGGTCGAGGAACTATAAGTAAAATTACCTTCCGGAAGATCGTGATTACTTTTATACAAAGAAATACGTGTTCTCCAGTTGTCGCTGGTACTCATGCCTGCCTCATAGGTCGCGACGTAACCTGACATATTGACAAGGTTATTATTGAGCATGGAAGAAATACTGTCACCGTTGAGCTCAATGTGCGAGGAACAAACGATAGGGAAACTTTCCTCCGGAATGGTACAATTCAGCCCATTAAAATCGGAAGATGAAAAAGTCGCTGTTGTTGTTACGGCAGTTGTTTCCATCCAGGTATTAAACGGCGCTTTGTCCGCTTCGGTAATAAAATCGTAATAGGTAGAATAGTTATCAACGTCGTAGAACGTATACGAGGAATAATACGGAATTCTGGCCGACAAATTGAATGTGACGGAAGAGATATAATAAATACCGGCAATCGGCAACGAAACCGAAGTACCGTTGTAGATTACTTTATTCTTAACGCTTGCTCCCGTCCAATCGGTACCGCTGATTTTCAAGGACGAAACGGAAAGGGTGAAATAATCGCTGTTTCCGATATCCGTAGGTTCGATAACATTGTAGAGCTCATATTTATTGTTATTGCCCGCAGCCCAAGTTTTCGTTGGAACGATTTCTTCTTTGCAAGTAGCGCAATAAACACCGGTATTAGCAAAATAGTCGATAAACGTTCTGCCGTTCAAAGTGCAACCCTGTTTTGTGCAGGTTCTTTCCCCTTCTTCGCCTGATAACCCCGATCCGCAAGCAGGACATTGATTCGTCGTAATGAAAATACTGTCTTTGTTCGGACAGTCAACCGTACTGCAAGTTGCCGCACATTTGTTGCTGCCTAGCGAAATAGAAGTTAAACTTTTTACACATTCTCTGCAAGCATGATATAAAATCTGACTTGATTTGCGTGATTGATGGGTAGGACAGTAATATTCATAAACCAAACCGGCAGACGCTTGCTCGGCAAAACGTGTTCCGCTGTTCAGATAATGATTGCCCGCGATTGGGGTTGCTCCGTTATCAGAACGGATATTAAGGGAATCGGAAGCCGTCCATTTTTCTTTGGCATCGTCTCCGGAGTAAGCCTGGGAACCGAATTTATCCGTCGGTAAACCGTCAGCAGCGTTGAAATACCCTTTTTTACTAACTGTAACTTCAGAAGAGGTATAAGAAAGGTTCAGACGAAAACTGCTGGCAATATCAGTAACCCAAGTGGTGCTACCGCTAGACAGGTCGATCAGGATCGGATCTCCCGTCATAGCTTTACCAGTGGAATCAAGCAATTCCGGAAGATCGCTAAGGGAAACCGTTATACCGTTTTTTGTTGCTTCCAAAGTATCAGCATGGACGATCTCTCCGGCATCATCGGTGATAATCGTATGCAAAAGACCGGCAAAAGCGGTTAAAATCAGTAAAAAGACAAAAGTGATTACAAAGAAAGCGTTTTTACTGTTCCTCTCGTTTTTTATATTCATTTGATCCTCCAGATATCCGAGAAATACCCAATATTCTATTTATATTATAAATATAAATAAAAGTCTTGTCAATGGGGACCGGAATTTAAGTTTAAAAAAATTATTTTTTATAAGAAAAACATGAATAATAGCGAAAAAACCCGTAAAATAAAAAGAAGCCGTTTTTCAGCGGCTCCTAAATATATAAAATAGTCGTTAATAAATTAATTTTCCGTTTTGGATTTACTTTTCTTTTTGGATTTTGCCTGAGAACTCTTAGCAGAATAGATGGGCATTATGATCTTTTCGGAGATGTACTGCTCGTAGTTACACATAGTCAGACAGTAGTATTTGCTACCGAAGACCATTAGTACGGCAATAACGATGGAAGAAACGATCATATTGGTTAAACCGACGACAAGGAAAGGCGCGGAAAAAGCAATGATGACAAAGAGATTTTGTACAAACATTTGCAGCGTAAATATAAATGCGTTCTTCATTTTATATTTAAAAGGCATATCATAGAGAACGATAATGGGCATAAGGTGCAATAAAAACATCAGTCCCAAAAGCGCGATAGCTGCAGCAAAGATAATCAAAAACCAGTGTCCTACTCCTGCCGTTCCCATATTAAAGGAAAAAACAAAGTAAACGAAAATATTGCCGATGCCTGCAACAAGCGCCATCATAAATGCGCCCACAATGAGGAACTGCCACCAATATCTTTTTACTCCGTAAAAGAATTCTTTAATAGCGCGAGGCACGGCGTTGCCGTAGTTATCTTTCTTAGCAATGAAGGTATCGCCGAGTATAAAGTTCATACACAGCGGCATCATTCCGGAAAGCCCGATACTGAGAATAAACGCGGCGACGCCTGCGGCGGCAAAGATAATATAGTACACTTCCGCCATATAGCCGGACACGTCGTTAAACGTATACGCCGAAGAAGAAACACCCCAACCGATACTCGTCATTAAATAGGGTGCTTTGATATTATTTAACAAATATGCAATGTTTTCCACTCCACCAAGGGCATAGGTACCGACAACGACGGCAAGCAAGGGCAATGCAAACAAAATAAACATAAGGTTGGCGATCATAATAGAAGAATTTCTTCTCTTTGCTACCGCCCAAAAATACTTAAAACGCCCGACCCCCTCTTCAAGCGGCGGCGTCGTTCCGCCGTCCCTTCTGTATTCGGGGTAAAACGCTAGTTTCTCCAGCAGTCCGATACCACGTTGGCGAGAACGCTGGGAACTTTGGGTCGATTTTTGCGAATATTGCGGCGTTTTCTCCTGTTTTTTGCGCACGTTGGATGAACGTTGTGCGCCTTGCTGCATCTTCATATAAGAACTTTTTCCTTTCTTGGCCATACTACTCTCCTATAGGCAATTAGTTTCCGTTTCTTTCACGGACAAGTCTTCTCATGCGTTCCGCATGGTCCAATATTACTTTACGAAGTCGAAGGTTCTGCGGCGTGACCTCCAACATTTCATCCGGATTAAGGAATTCTATACATTCCTCCAAGCTCAGTCTTCTGGGCGTTTCCAAAGTCAATGCTTCGTCGCTGCCGGCGGCACGCATATTCGTTACGTGTTTCTTTTTGCAGACGTTTACGGGAATATCGTCCTGCTTGGGTGAATACCCGACGATCATGCCGGCATAAACTTGCGTCCCGGGTCCGATAAAGAGCTGTCCTCTTTCCTGTGCGTTATAAAGTCCGTACGTGACCGCTTCGCCTGTTTCCCAGGCGACCAATGCACCGCTCGAACGACGCAGAATGGTACCTTTCAACGGCTCGTAGCTACTGAAAACGCTACTCATGATACCTTCGCCGCGCGTCAGCGTCATGAAATCGTTTCTGAACCCCAATAGGCCCCTTGCCGGGATAACGTATTCGATTTTTGTACGAAGACCGAGATTGGTCATGTTTTCCATTTCTGCGTGTCTTCTGCCCAAATTATCCATAACACCGCCGATATACTCCGTCGGAACGTCGATAACTAATTTTTCAAACGGCTCGCAAAGAACGCCGTCGATCAATTTATTGATAACCTGCGGTGTACCTACTTGGAACTCATAGCCCTCTCTACGCATATTTTCGATCAATATGGAAAGGTGTATCTCTCCTCTACCGCTGACGATAAATTCATCCGCGCTCTTTTCCTGAACGCGTAAAGAAACGTCCTTCAAAAGTTCTTTTTCCAATCTTGCTCTCAAATGGCGGGACGTAACGAATTTACCTTCGCGCCCGGCAAAAGGACTGTCGTTGACCGAAAAGGACATTTGCAACGTTGGTTCGCTGATCTTAACAAAAGGAAGAGGTTCCGGCGAGGTCGGCGCGCATACCGTCTCCCCGATGGTTATTTTTTCGATACCGCTGAAACTTACGATATCGCCCATCATTGCCGTTTCTACCGTAGTTTTACCCAATCCGGAGAATTGATAAATATTCCCTATTTTGCCGCGATAACGGTCGTTTGTGTGGTAATTTGTCACAACGACTTCTTGGTTTTGTTTCATAACGCCACGCTCGATTCTGCCGATAGCGATTCTGCCGACGTAGTCGTTATAGTCAATGGAAGAAATGAGAACCTGAAGGTCGCCCTTTTCGTCCCCTTCCGGCGGTTCGATATGAGAGATAATGGTTTCAAAAAGCGGTTTTAAATCGACACCGGGGACGTCTTCTTTATAAGAGGCGGTTCCGGCGCGTCCGCTGCAATAAATAACGGGGCTGTCAATCTGCTCGTCGTTTGCATTCAACTCGATAAGAAGGTCGTATACTTCGTTTAAAACCTCTTGACACCGTGCGCCCGGCTTATCGATCTTATTGATACAAATGATGATCCTATGGTTCATTTCCAATGCTTTTTGCAAAACAAATCTGGTCTGTGGCATTGGACCTTCGTATGCGTCGACCAGAAGAACGACGCCGTTTATCATTTTAAGCACACGCTCCACTTCTCCGCCGAAATCAGCGTGTCCGGGGGTGTCGACTATATTTATTTTTACACCCTTGTATTCAGCAGAGGTGTTTTTTGCTAAAATTGTTATTCCGCGTTCTCTTTCCAGATCATTGCTGTCCATAACGCAGGTGGGGACTTCTTGATTGTCACGAAAAACACCGCCCTGTTTTAACATGGCGTCAACTAACGTGGTCTTTCCGTGGTCAACGTGCGCAATGATTGCTATATTTCTTAAATCTTCTCTTTTCATTATTTTCCTGACTTTTCTTACTTTTTGGGCAGGGCATCGAATATTTCTTGGGTAATCAATAATTCGGATTCTCCGTACGCGCCAACTTCGTTATATATTTGATTCAACGCTTCCGATTTGGGCGAGGAATCGACGTATTTGGTAAAATCGAGATTATACAGCGAATAATTGAGTGCCGCAACTCTGATCTTGACGGTCATATCGCCCGGCCATTCATACTCAAGCCCCTGATAGTAGTCCCTGAAATGGGAATGGGTAAATACCGCCGCCAAAAGGGAGATATTGGGAGCAATGGACTTCAGATCGTAATTCCACACCGTTTCTTCGTCCGGCAATTGCCAGCCATATGAATAAATATAGGCCGGGGCTATCGGAGAATAATCGTTATAGTATCGGTAGTTTACCGACGTCCATGACGCTAAGAGCGACGCGGAATTGATCGTGACTTTGGGCGCGGTGAGCGTCCATGCTTCAATCTCGTAGTGTATCCATTCGGAAAACTGCCCTTTTCTGTTCTTTTTTACGGCGCGAACACGGAAGTATAAATCGCCGGCATACCGTTGCATCGTGAAACGATTTTGTTCAGTACTACCTTTAATAATCTCCGCATTCCCCTCATTCGGGTCCGAATGACAGTATTCCAGTTCATAAGAGGTTGCCGCGGCGATTTTATTCCATTTGACCGTGATGCTATAATCGTTTTGTTGGCTGAAATCGGCAAAAGACGGTTTAACCGGAATATCAACGTAGACTACGCATACCGGAACGATCACTGCCGTACAAGCGACCAGAACGGCAAGCAATATGATAATTAATTTTTTAACGGTAAATTTCCGACGAGAGACTCTCTCGTCGGCATTACCTTCTTTTTTTGTTGTTTCCGTTTTAGGAACGGGTCTGAGATACTTTTTTTTCAAAAATTATACCCTGACCTTTTTCAGATGAGCGAAACGCGGGAGACCGTCTTCGAGAGGAGCTTTGCTATCCCCTTGAATGAGCGGAAGCGCATAATCGATATAATCTTTTGTGAGTCCTTTGTTATCGGGGAGGATCCAGCTATCCGGGATCTTTTTCTCCGTGTTAGCGGCGAGGCTGATATCCATAAGTTCGTAATTGATCTTATATTCGGAACCCTCAGCGCGCTTAAAGACGACCATTTTATCGGTGTTGCCTTCGCAAGCGTATTTAACGGCATATCTGCCTGCGTTAAACGCCTCTTCAACGTCGTTCTTGCTTGCAAGGTGAGCGCCGCAACGTTGCATTAAGCTGAATTCAACCGCTCTGACCTTGCCGCCGATTCTTTCTTTGACCAAGGTTGCGAGCGTGGCGGCAACGCCACCGAGTTGTGCGTGACCGAAGCTGTCTTTAGCGGAATTACCGGCAGCAATAGCTTCTGCAACGTACAGACCCTCCGCCGTTTTTATTCCCTCGCTCAAAGCAACGATACATTTTCCGTTGTTCTTTTTCACAACGTCTGCAACCTGTTGTAGGAATTTTTCGATATCAAAAACTTGCTCGGGCAGATAGATAAGGTCCGGTCCGTAACCCTTGTAAGATGCCAAAGATGCAGCGGCGGTGAGCCAGCCTGCATTACGGCCCATGATCTCTACGATGGTGACCTGACCTTTGTCGTAAACGGTAGCGTCGAGGAACAATTCCATCATCGTGGTGGCAACGTATTTTGCCGCGCTGCCGTATCCGGGGCAGTGGTCGGTACCATACAGGTCGTTGTCAATGGTCTTCGGTACGCCGATAATATTGCATTCGTAACCGCTATTCAGCAGATATTTACTGACTTTGTTGCAGGTGTCCATACTGTCGTTTCCACCGTTATAGAAGAAATAACGGATGTTATATTTCTTAAAAACTTCCAAAATTCTTTTATAGTCGGTTTCATCGACGGCTGCGTCCTTTAATTTATAACGTACGGAGCCAAGAGCGGAAGAAGGAGTGTTCTTCAATAGTTCAAGCTCTTTCATATCCTCCTTTCCCATGTCGTAAAAATCCTCATTCAAAATACCTTGAATACCGTGAGCGGCACCGTAAACGGCGGTAATGTTTTTTTGTTGAAGGGCTTCGATAAAAACACCCGCTGCACTGGAATTGATAACGGAAGTGGGACCACCCGACTGTCCGAACATACAAGCTCCAACTAAATTCTTCATAATTGTAGATCCTCCTGAAATTATTTTGCAAGCATCGTTGCTATACGATACAATTCTTTGTCAAAGGTTGATGGGATAGCCAAGGCCTCATCCACATCCATGTCGATTATTTTGTTATCTTTTGTTCCGATGACGCGGCAACCGCTATCACCTTTTTTTAATAGTTCTACTGCTCTTGCTCCGCAACGGCTGGCAAAGACTCTATCCGCCATAGAAGGCGTGCCGCCACGCTGAATATAGCCTAATTTGACCGTTCTTACCTGGATACCGTCGAGCTTGTTCATCAGTTCTTCTTTAAGGTCTCCGCAGGAGCATACCCCTTCGGCGAGAATAATAATGACCGATTGTTTCCCTTTTATCCTGTCGTATTTGATGGTTTTTATGACGTCTTCTATGTTATACGGGATTTCCGGGATAAGAATGACCTCCGCACCTCCGGCGACCCCTGCATAGACGGCGATATCGCCGCACTTTCTACCCATGACCTCGATGATACAAACGCGATTATGGGATGTCATGGTATCGCGGATATTATTGACCGCGCCAAGGACGGTATTGACCGCCGTATCAAAACCCAACGTAAAGTCGGTATAAGCCAGGTCATTATCAATGGTGCCGGGGATACCCATGCAAGGTACGTTGAATTCTCTCGAGAAGTCTCTCATACCTTTAAAAGAACCGTCACCGCCGATAACGACGAGACCCTCTATGCCATAAGCAGAAATATTTTCAAATGCTTTTTGGCGAAATTCTTTTTGCAAAAATTCCGGACAACGCGCCGTTCTGAGAATGGTGCCGCCCTTTTGTATGGTGTCGGAAACGAAGCGATTATCAATTCTGAAAATCGAGCCGTCCAACATACCGCTATATCCGCATTCTATCCCATAAACATCGATATCCTCGCAGGAAGCGCAACGAACAACCGCACGGATCGCCGCATTCATTCCCGGAGCATCTCCACCACTGGTTAAAACACCGATTTTTCTCATATAATAACTTCCTTAATATTTTTCAAATATTGTTACGTATTATAACACATTATACTTTAACTAGCAAACAGATTGAGGGACGGTTATCGAATTTGTCCGTTTCCGTTTATTACGTATTTGATCGAAGTCAGCTCTTTTAATCCGATAGGACCACGAACGTGGAGCTTTTGGGTAGAAATACCCATTTCCGCACCCAATCCCAATTCAAAACCATCCGTAAAACGGGTTGAGGCGTTGACGTATACGCATCCGGCGTCTACCGTCGTAGTAAATTTGTTGGCGGCGACCGAGTCTTTTGTGACGATCGCTTCGCTGTGCTTGGTGTTATAACGGTTGATATGGTCGATCGCCTCGTCTACGCCGTTGACGATCTTAACTTTAATTATTTTGTCGATGTATTCGACGTAAAACTCATCGTCATCCACGATGGTGACTGCGTCAAAATAACGTTTAATCTCCTCTTTTCCGCGGATCTCAACCCCTTTTGAGGAAAGCATTTTCAGGCATTCCGGCAAAAACGCATCAGCGATATCTCTGTCTACCAAAAGCGTTTCGCAAGCGTTACAAACGGACGGACGGCTGAGTTTTGCGTTTTCTATTATTTTCATTGCCATCGCAAAATCTGCCGTTTTTTCCACGTATACATGGCAATTACCACCGGAAGAAGCAATTACCGGCATGGTCGCCGCAGATAAAACGTATTTTTTCAATTTTTCTCCGCCACGGGGGATAACGACGTCGATATATTCACCTAGCGAAAGCATGGTTGCCGTCAGCTCTCTTTCCGTTCCGTCGATAAAAGCCACCAGCTCGTCTTTAAGTCCAACGGAATAAAAAGCCTGTTTCATCAGTTTAACCAAAAATCGATTGGTGTGTATTGCTTCTTTGCCGCCCTTTAATACGACGGCATTACCCGACTTAATGCACAAAACCGTAGCGTCTACCGTTACGTTCGGGCGCGACTCGTAGATGATACCCACGACGCCCAAAGGCGCATGGACTTTTTGCACTTCCAAACCGTTTTTGAGGGTATATTTTTCTTCCACTTTTCCGACGTAATCGGGCAATTCGATAATATCATCGATTCCCTGACACATCGTCGAAATACGCTTTTCGTTGAGGGTCAGCCTATCTATTAAAGCGTCGGAGAGGCCGGACTGTATTCCTGCCTCCACGTCTGTTTTATTGATGGCAATGATCGCCTCTTTATTATCCCAAATATTGTTCTTTATCGCGGTGAGCAAATCGTTCTTTTGCTGTTCGGAAACGGATGCAAAAGAATTGGCTGCAAGTTTCGCTTCGCGGCATACGCGCTGTACGTCGAACATTAATCTTCTTCCTCTTCTTCGGGCAGATTGGCGTTGTGATAGACGTTCTGAATATCGTCGTTCTCGTTGAGCATATCAATAAGTTTCTGAATTTTCGGAATGTCGTTTTCCGCAGGGGTGATAAAGTCATCGGGGAAGAATCCGGTATCCGCCGAAAGAATGGTAGCTCCTCCCTTTTCCAGACCCTCTTTTACTACGTGAAGGTCCTGCGGAAGGGTGTATACCTCGAATACGTCGTCGCAATTGACAACGTCGTCGGCGCCTGCATCGAGGGCAAGCATCATAGCGTCGTCTTCGGACAGGTTTTCGCCGTCAATTACGATCAAACCTTTCTTTTTAAACAAATAAGAAACGCATCCCGTCGTTCCGAGAGAACCGTTATATTTATCGAAGAGGTGTCTGACGTCCCCTGCCGTTCTGTTTTTGTTATCGGTCAGCGCCGTAACGATCACCGCAACACCGCCGGAAGCATAGCCTTCATATTGCATCTCCTCGTAGTCAACGCTACCCAATTCTCCGCTTGCTTTTTTGATGGAACGGGTGATGTTATCGTTCGGCATATTGTTTTGCTTTGCCTTTGCAATAACGTCTCTCAAACGCGCGTTGTTCGCCGGATCGGGTCCGCCGGCCTTTACCGCAACGGCGATCTCTCTTCCTATTTTCGTAAAGATGTTACCACGGGCTGCGTCCGCTTTACCCTTTTTGATCTTAATATTGGCCCATTTACTGTGTCCGCTCATTTTTTACTCTCCTTGTTTGATTAAATACATTGCGATACCTGCGGCAACCGACGCGTTTAAGGATTCAACGCCATTTTCTACCATAGGTATGGAAACCGTAGCATCTGCTATACTTTTTATTTCTTCCGAAACGCCGTGCGCTTCGTTTCCGACGATAATAGCCTTTTGGGGGGCTGAACGGAAGGAGTAAATATCCTCTCCGCCCATGTCCAGTACGATCTTTTGATAGGACTGGAGTAAGTCCAAAGCGTTATTAGAACTAAGTTCCAGAATCTTTGTTTTAAAAACACCGCCCATCGACGCACGAACGGCCTTCGGGGAAAAGGGATCGGCGCAGTCGTGAATAGCAATTACGCTTTTTATTCCGCGTGCACACGCGGTACGAATAATAGCACCGACGTTTCCGGCATCCGATACGCCGTCCATGACCAAAACGGTATCCCCCTCTACAGATTGATAGGTTACCTTTTTTATGACGGCAATAAGACCGCTTGGGGTAACGGTATCTGCAATACTGTCGAATACGTCATCGTTAACAATAAGTGTTTCGACTTCGGGGAACCTATTTCTGATCTCTTCCGATCGACTTTCGTTCGATTTTCTGACGAAGAAGGTTCGCACCGGAAAATCGTCCGGTATCTCCGTTAATAGCGTTATGCCTTCGGCAACGTACACGCCCATCTCATTGCGCGCTTTTTTGCTGTTTATGAGCTGTCTGAGTACTTTTACCCTTTCGTTGCTTCTGGAGGTTATTATCATACTTCAAAAAAGGGGGTCTTCATATGAATACCCCCTCCGTCTACTATTTAGCAAGGCTGTTTTTTGCCGTTTGGCAAAGTTCGCTGAATGCCTTTTCATCATTGACCGCAAGATCGGCGAGGATTTTACGATTGAGATCGATCCCGGCGACTTTTAAGCCGTGCATCAATTGAGAATAGGAAATGTCATTCATTCTGGCAGCGGCATTGATACGAGCGATCCACATACGACGGAAATCTCTCTTCTTGCGCTTTCTGCCGACGAAGGCATATTGCCCGGACTTCATGACTGCTTCGCGAGCAACTCTGTAAAGTTTGGATTTCGCACCAAAGTAACCTTTGGCCGAACGCATTATCTTTCTTCTTTTCTTCAACGCATTTACTGCTCTTTTGATTCTCATATTTTGCCTCCTTATTTCTGACCGCTAAGCATGGTGGTAATGGTTTTTTCTTGGGTTTTATCCACATAGCCGCCCTGGCGGAGAAATCTGGTTCTCTTGGTGGGTTTTTTGTTCAGGATGTGGTTTTTGTTTTGTTTCGCTCTCTTGATTTTACCGTTCGCGGTCAATCTGAAACGCTTCTTTGCGCCGCTATGAGTTTTCATTTTAGGCATAGTTCTTTTCTCCTTCTATTAAATATTGTTATTTATTTTTTTGCAATCGGAGCCAGCATCATGTAAGTAATTCTGCCCTCTCCGGTCGGTTTCTTTTCCAACGTAGCAACGTCAGCAAGCTCCTTGAAGAAGTCTTCCAGCACCTGAACGCTGATCTCCGGGTGAGCCATTTGTCTACCGAACATTTTGATCGAGACTTTGACTTTGTCACCGGCTTCCAAAAACTTCCGAGCCTGTTTGAGACGCGTATTTACGTCACCTACGTCAATGGTCTGAGATAATTTAATCTCTTTTACTTTAATAATTTTTTGAGTTTGAGCCTTCTTTGCTTCTTTTTCCTTTTTCAACATTTCAAAACGGTATTTACCGTAGTCCATGATTTTGCAGACGACCGGCTTAGATGTCGGAGAAATGTTAACGAGGTCAAGATTCCGAAATTCGGCGATACGCAATGCTTCCGAACGGGGCATTACACCGAGTTTCTGACCATTTTCATCGATGAGAAGCATTTCTCTATCGGTGATACTTTCATTAATAAGAAGTTCTTTAAAAATAGTTCATGTCCTCCAAAATAAAAAATGATGTGCAGCATAACAAACAACACATCATTTTCATTAATATTTTGCTATTAAAGAAACCATTTCGTTACAACTGATGGTGAGAGTCGTTCTGCTTGCTTCTGTATACTAGCAGTTTTATCACCATTTGTCAAGCGATTTTTTATTATTCGATTGTACTGCTGTAACTAATTGCTCCTTCTTTGATATCGGGACGTCCGTTTACTAAGGTATAGGATGCATAATTCCTGTTTCCGGAATTCGATTCCACCACGTATCCGTTGAAATCTGTTTTGAAACCGGTGCCTTCTTCAAAATAAATACCCAAGTATACTTCTGCCAAAGGTTTGGTATAAAGCACGTTACCGTCGTTATCATACAGGGCGACGTCGTCGCTGTAATTATCTGCCGTAAAGCGATAGGTCATCGTCTCGATATTGGATGCGTTAGGCTTAACGGCTTCGATAATCTTATCACTTTCCGTATATACGGTTACGTCCAGTTCATAATCGGTGATATTTGAGCCTGCGTCAATATAATAATCGACACCGCTTTCAAATAATCCGCTGGCAGTCTCCAACTTTCCGGCACCCTTATCGAATACGAGTATCTCAAAGGTATTATCTGCCATCGGTTTACCGATAGCTTCTTCCGGCAAATCAACGCGGTAAATTTCTCTTGCCGTAGCGTATTTTCTATCGGGGTTATACGCTATGATGGACTCTTCCGCCGTGGTCGTTATTCTGCGCCAAACCTGATTGACCGGCTCAAAGAAGTAATACTTTCCGCTGGTGCTGATATTATTGAACTCGTCAATATCCATATCATCCCTGGTTATAACCTCATAAACCTGGTCTTTATACAGACGATAGTTGCTTTCAAAGGACAGAGGAATCAGTTCGGCATAGACGGTAACGTACACTCCTGCCGTCTCGCCGTTTACGGTATAATACAAGCGAGCGGAAGACTCTCCGTTTTCATTGACGTAGTTATTCTTCGCTACGACCGGCGTAATCTGCGAATAATCTACGGCATCGTCGCTCCCTGCCGAGAAATACTTGCAGGCGTACGTTTTTACGTTTTCGCTGATAACGGAATTGCCGTATACTTGAGAAACGGCGTTTCTGGTAAACAGATAGTTTTCGTCTTTTTTATTGTATACGTCAATATTGAAGGTGATATTTTTTGCGGTAGAATTATTCAAATGGCTGTCGCGCAAAACACCGACGATACCGGCGAGAATGGAACCGAGATTGCCGGAGGCAATATAGTTACTTTGTATAAGCAGATTGTCGACTGCCGTACCGGAAACTTCCGCCGATTCGTCGCAAATCCCCACAGCTCCGCCGATACAAACGGCTTCCGTCGTGCCGGAGCCTGCGACAAGGAGGGTGGAGTCGGCAACTGCGGATGCGTCAACTTTACAAGATTTGATCTCCCCAAACAGACCGCCTATGGTCGCCGTATAATAGACGTTATTGCCGGCGATAAACATATTTTTTACAGAGACGTTTTCCGCTTTTGATTGCGCTCCCAAGAGAGAGGAACTGATACCGCCGATATTGATTTTTTGCGCGGTTATTTTCGGGGCTAAATAGGCATTGAGACTGGAGTTAAAGCCATCGACCGCCGTCGAGTTCAAAAATACGGAATCTTTGGAATAACCCGTTATGCCACCGACGAATGCCTGACGAACCATTCTCGGTTGATAATCGACAAAATAAACGGGTGTTTCTTGATCTCCGAGTTCGGTATAAAGAATGGAAGTATCGACTTTACTCTGCTGCGTGGATCTGTCGATACTGTCGCACGCCAGTTTCATATCGTAATAGGCGCTTTTTTTGTTGTTCTCTATCGTGAGAGAACTAACTTTAACTCCGTTAAAGGAAGTTTTTTTACATTCGCCGTTAGAACCCATATTTCCGATGGAATATCCGACGACGCCGCCAAGATACTGTTGCTGCTGATTATCGTAATCGACACGGGAAGGTTTGGCATTGCTGTAATGATATGTCACCTTAGTTTTGTTAATAACGCCTGCGCCGATGGAACAATCGGTAACCGTTACGTCGGTAAAATCAGAACCGATATCGTAGCCGGAAACGATCCCGACGTATACCTTGTCCCCGTCTCCGTAGAAATTGAAGTGAGCGTCGGAAATGGTAAGGTTACTGATCTTTGCACCGCTCGTATATCCGAAGAGTCCGAGGCTCCCGTAGGAGGCTTTTTTCTCAACGATACCTTTATCTTCCATAGAGGAATATTTAGGATCGCCGTTGTCGCCCTCGAAAACGATTTCGGTTACTTCTTTATATTCGCCGTTCATCTGCGTTTTCATGTCGATGATTTTGGAACCTTTATAAACGATTTCGCCGTTTTCGTCCCATCCAAGGATACGCTTTAACACCGTTATCGGTTGACCTTCGTCATCCCAACCGGAAGTTTTCATACCGGTGATGGTCTTTCCGTTCCCGTCAATCGTACCGTTAAAGGCTGTGCTGACCGTTTTTCCGATCGGACTCCACTCGTCTATCGTCGATAAGTCGATATCCTCTTTTAAAATGAAGCTTGCTCCGGAGTGGCAATAATAGGTCAATTCCTCGACAAAGTTCGCTTGCGTCAATTCAATAACCTTACCCGGTTCATCCGGAACGTCCGGCGTTCTCTCCTTCTCCGTGCAACCGAATAATGCGGACACCATGATGAGAACAAGCAAACAAACAATCAGTATTCTTGTTTTATTTTTCATCAAAAACTCCTCGTTCTATCCTTATTTAATAATATTGTCAATAAAGGCACCGAAGTCGGCATAGACTTCTTCTTTGTTGATCTCATTGAGGATCTCGTGACGGGCACCTTCATAAATCTTCAGTTCCGGTTGCAACCCGAGACCTTTATAAAAGTCATACAGCTTCTTAGCTAACGCCGATTGATTGCTGACCGGGTCCATGCTACCGCAAGCGATCATGATGGGGAAATCTTTACGGATGGTCTTGGCATCCTTACCGTACATATTCATGACGCCCTTAAAGAAATAGTAGTAATAGTCAATACACAAAACGTATCCGCATTCGGGATCGGCTTCGTATCTTGCTACGACGTCCTTATCGCGTGAGAGCCAAGCGAATTCCTGACCTTGCTCCGTGAACGGTTTATTGTACGCGCCAAAACTCAGTTTATTGATCAACTTACCTTTCTTTTGTCCCATACCGAAAGCCTTTTGACATCCGGCGATCATTTTACCCATAGCAAGAAGAGCATTCTTCATATGAGCCGTACCGCTGAGAATGCATCCGGCAAGTTCACTGGAGTATCTTTCGATAAAGCACTGCGAAAGGAAGCTACCGTAGCTGTGTCCGAGTAGAATAACGGGCAGATTATATTGGTTCTTCAGATAATCGCAAAGGACCTTCATATCGTCGATGGTTTCATTCCAGCTATCGCCGTAGACCATACCGCTCTCACCGTTGACGGCACCTCTTCTGTGCCCTCTGTGATCGTCCGCTGCTACGATATAACCTTTTCCGTTGAGGTATTTTGCAAAATCATCATATCTATCCGGATGTTCCGCCATGCCGTGAGCTATCTGAACGCAACCGATCGGGGACTCCACTTCATCCCATAAATCGATTCCGATATCGGTATTATCAAATGCTTTTAAATTCAATTGTTTCATAAATACTAACCTCCGAACAGTATATATCCATTCTATTATAAAACACATCAAAACATTTTTCAATAGTTTTTTTATTTTTAATAAGTAATGTATTTTTGTTATTGGATATAATAGGAAGATACGATAAACACTATCGGTTATTCGTCCCCTGTTCTTCCGACTCAGTATCTTTACAAATCAGCACCGTGTATGTTGAAATTATATTTAAGAACGACGACAGCTTTGCTTTTTGCAAATACAGGCGTCTTGTGTTTTAGCGAACGTATCGGACGCGCCTTAGTCTTTAAGCATATTACATGCTTGTATGTCAACAGACGGTTTATTCAGCGTTAATATAATACGATTTTTTTGTTATAAAAGGTTTTCGACCAGTGTAATTTAAGCAAATATTACTAACAACGTACTAATTCCGTTTTTAGTACTCTTGCGACTTTTTCGCGAGAAAAACACCATTTCAATTAATGATAACCGCCTAAAAAGTATCAAATCCCTTTTGTTGATAATAATATGGAAAAAGAGGCATTTTATGAAAACAATCGTATTGACCGGGGGCGGCACGGGCGGACACGTTATTCCCCTATTGGCGCTCGTCCCGGAACTAAAGAAACGCTTTGATAGAATCATATTTATCGGTGGAAACGGAATGGAAAAAGCACTCGTGGAAAACGAAGGTATCCCCTTTTTTGCAGTCGAAACGGAGAAATTTCATCGAACGCAAATTTACAAAAATATAAAAATACCGTTCGCCTTGCATAGAGGCATAGCGCGATGTAAAGAGATTTTCGCTGAGTATAATCCGTCGGTTTTACTGTCAAAGGGCGGTTACGTCGCCTTGCCTGCTTGCTACGCCGCCAAAAAGTCCATTCCCATCGTGTGTCACGAATCGGACTACACAATGGGGCTGGCTAATAAACTGGTATCGCGTTTTGCAACGAAAGTCCTCACTTCTTTTGAGGATACGCCGGGCGGAACTTTCGTAGGAAATCCCGTTCGTGAAGAGATAAAACGTGGCGATAAAACATCGGCGGCAAAAAAATATCCTTTCCTTCATTCGCGTAAAACCGTTCTCTTTTTCGGCGGTAGTCAAGGAGCTTCTTGTATCAATAACGTCATTTATGACGCCCTACCGGAATTAACGCAAAAATACAATATTCTGCATATTTCGGGCAAAAACGGAGATTTTTCCGTACCGGACGGACCCGGTTACCATCAAATAAAGTTTGCGTCGGACATTTTCGATCTGTATGCGCTCGCGGATATGGTCGTATGCCGCGCCGGCGCCAATACGCTATTCGAGTTAGCCTCTATCGGGAAACCGACGCTGTGTATTCCTTTACCCAAAGGAACGTCGCGCGGCGATCAGGTCCTCAATGCCCGTTACTTCCGGGATAAGGGGTTTATTGACGTTCTGCCGCAAGAAGACCTGTTTATGGAGAGTTTGCTCTATAAGTTGAAGGAACTGGAAGGACTGAAACCGCCCGTTCTCGATCTGTCGAAAACCAACGAAAGAATAGCCGATGAGGTATTTTCTGTAGCAAAATAATTGTTTTTGACTACTTTTGCAAATGTACTCTTTTCTCTTCAAAAAAAGGTATACTTTCTGCAGTGAGGTCAAAAATGAAAAAAATCAAAAAAATACTACCAACCTTTTGTTACGCCATTCTATTACTGTCCATCGTATTTCTTTCTTTCCTTATTATCGGGAAGTCCGGTGATCCGGCATCCTCTGCCGAGGAGACTGTCAGCGAGTCCGTCGCTACCCCCATTGATGAGATCCCGTACGAGCCGGAAAGTATCATTAAAACCATCTATACCGACATTTTTCCGCGAGAAAGCGAAGACGGAAAGTTGAAAATTTACGGCGAGGGAAATATTCGTTTATGGGACGTTTTCCAAGTACCACTAGGACGATTTCTAATCGTTTCCTCCGATTGCGCCGTAGGAGACGTTGCGACGGAAAACCCCTGCTACGCTATCATAAAGACGGATGAAAATAATAACGCTAAGGACGTATACGTCTTTGGATACGAAAGGGAGTTTATTACCGCTCGCCCGACGGTAAACGGCTTCGTCGTCCTTCTCAAAAACACCGATTCGGGTTTAGCTTTCGTACACGTTATAAACTATGACCTATCCGATCAAAACGTTTATAAAGTCTCCGTCGCGCCCTCTTACGCCATCGCACCGAAGGAAAATGGTTTTTTACTGTTTGCTTCGTACGATGACGAAACCTATGTTTACGGATTGGTCGACGACAACCTGTTACTTCTGAAAACAGATTGTTCACGATTGGTCGATTACTTTGATTACGGTGATTGCTTTTTACTTTTTACTAATCAATCGGATGGGTTTTATGCCGTTTCGATCAATAAAAACGATCTATCTATCGGTAGCAAAACAAAAATGAGTGACTCCGAGCTACAATATATCGTACCCGTATACTCCGACAAAGGGTATTTTATCGCAGTAGAAAAGGGAGACAACCTTTCGGTAAAAAAGTACGACGCTCAATCCGGAGAACTATTAGCGCAAAAGGAACTATCGGAAAGTGCCGTTTCGCAGTGTTATCGACTGAATAATTGTTTCTTTTTACAATCGGAAGAAAATAATAAAGTCATCCGTATTACGGATGAACTTATCGTCGATGAATTCGGTATAGCGGAAGACACGATTCTCCTTGACGTTATAGATAATGAAGAATACGACTTCCTTATAAAGGACGCGTCAGGCAACTTGTTACGTAACGGAGAGATTTTAGACGCGGCAACGAATGTTATCTTACTTCCCTGCGTTGACAGCTATACACTGCTGACAGAAAAAGAAACGGAAGACGGTTATTATTATATCGAAATACGCCCGATTGATTAAATAAAAGGATAAAAACAGCATTAAAATTCCCACGGCTATACCGTGGGAATCGTTAATTCTATTTAGTTTGTGGTGCCGTTGACCGGGGTCGAACCGGTACGATATTGCTATCGAGGGATTTTAAGTCCCTTGCGTCTGCCTATTCCGCCACAACGGCAGAAAAAAATTGGAGGCACCATCCAGATTCGGACTGGAGGTGAAGGTGTTGCAGACCTCTGCCTTACCACTTGGCTATGGTGCCATCTATCCTACTTCTGTATAAGACTGTTTTGGAGCGGGAGACGGGATTCGGACCCGCGACATTCGCCTTGGCAAGGCGACGCTCTACCACTGAGCCACTCCCGCATACAGACTTATAAAGGTACCTGCAAAAGCACTGAATTGCGATTGCTCATATATAATAGCAGATTCCTTCTTGAATTGCAAGGGTTTTGCAATATTTTTTTGAAAAAATTTGCTCTACTTTAAACAGGCGTCCAAATCGGCCTCAATCTGTTTTCTATCCATGTCTTTGCCGATGAATACCAGCTTAATCATTTTGTCACCGACGTTTTCGTCCCATTCCGCCGCAACGTCCGGATACATCATGAGAATCTGGTCTTGTTCTTCTTTGGGCATGGATGCGACCCACTCTCCGGCATTCATGAGGCTCTTTTGTTTTCCTGCCTGTTCAAACATATACATGTTTTTGTTATCACGAGAAATCCATACGACGCCTTTGCAACGGATAATCGATCTCGGATAGTGATCGTTTGCCCAATCAAGAAACTTTTTGGTGTTGAATTGTTTTCTGCGTTTATAGACAAACGTCATTATATTATATTCAAGGACCTCCCCTTCCGGTTCCTCCTCCTCTTCCTCTTCTTCCAATCCCTTTATCCAAGCAGCGGAGCCGCTGGCTTTGTCAAAGTCAAAGGAATCGGTATCGAGTACTTTTGATAGGTCGAGTTTGCCTTGTACCGTTTCGAGAAGTTCGGCTTCCGGTTGAAGTGCGCGGATGACAGCCTCTACTTCTTTCAATTGTTCGGGGGTGACGAGGTCGGTTTTATTGATGACGATTTTGGTACAGAATTCCACCTGTTGAATAATGAGGTTTTCGATATCGTCGTCCTCTATCTCCTCTTTCAACAGGTCGCTGCCGTTGCCGAATTCTTCGACAAGACGGCTGGCGTCTACTACGGAAATGATGTTATCGAGATGGACGGAAAAGCCATACGGACTTTTGTCCATGCTCTCGGCAAGGTACTCGATCGTTTGCACAATTGGTACCGGCTCGCAGATACCGCTCGCTTCGATCAGAATATAATCGAATTTCCCGCACTCAGCCAATTGAATGATCTGTTTCATTAGGTCTTCTTTCAGCGTGCAGCAGATACAGCCGTTTTGAAGCGGTACGAGATTGTCGTCTTTTTGCGTAACAACGCCTCCTGCGGCGAGCAGACTTGCATCTATATTTACTTCTCCTATATCGTTGACGATAACGGCGACGTGGTAGCCTTCTTGATTATTTAATACGTGATTGAGTAAAGTGGTTTTTCCTGCGCCGAGATATCCGGTCAGCAGTGCGATAGGAACGATTCTTTTTTTCATATTATCAAAAGTTCTCCTTACTTTTTCTTGTATTATATAATAAAAATCCTTATCTGTAAAACGGATTGATCTATATTTTGGCAAAAACAACTCTTGTGATTGAAATTTTTTCTCAAACATGATATCCTTTTATAAAGGAGCCAATGAATATGACCAAAGTGATTTTCGCCTTTGACACGGAGGATTTTACTTCCGAAAAAGCTGCGGATGCCATCAGAGAAGAAGCAAACATATTGACCGAAGAAGGTATTCGGGGGTGTTTTTGCGTCGTAGGCGCACTCGCTAACCAATTGGCCGATTGGGAGCGTTCGGACGTAATTAACGCATTGAAGCCGCATGAGATCGACACTCATTCTCTCACCCATTCGATGCATCCGATCATCAACGAATACACCGACAAAGAGGACTTTCTCCGGGCAAAAGAAGAATTCCTTTTACAAGAGAGGTTCGCGGAAAAAAGTATTTTCCAGACCTTTGAAAGAAAAAAACTCTTTGCAGCCGTTCCGCCGGGAAATCAGGACTCCTACGTTGCAATGCTTGGCTATGCGGAAATGGGCATCCCCATTTATGCCGATTCCATTTGCGATCCGGACGGGAACGGAATATATTATTGCAACGGTTTTCACGTTCGCTACTCGTCGTGTTTAGAGGACTATTTATTCAGAGTTTGTCCCCCCTTTAAAAAGGAGCTGGACAGATTGGCAACGCAAGATATCGCCGTCATTTATACCCATCCGCACAAGGCTATGTACCGTGAAAGCTGGGATATACTCAATTACGACAAAGAAAACCTGCGGGAGTTCAACGATTGGATATATCCTTCCAGGAAAAGACTATCGCAAACGAAACGGTTTTACAAAAACATGCATAGACTGATAAAGTTATTGAAAAAAGACAGCCGATTCGTCTTCTCCACTTTTGAGGATATCGCTTCCGAGTATGATCCCTTTAAAAAAAGAACGCTCTCTCTTTCGCAGGTTCCGGTGCTGTTTGAAACGCTATCCCGTGGGCTAACTCCCTGCAATTCCCCCTCTTTGTCATTATGCGATATGTTCTTTGCTTGCGTAAATTTTCTACAAGGAAAAAAAGAACATCTTTGCGGACCGGTTTACGGCCCTATGGAAGAGCCGCAAGGTATCCAGTCGCCCGTCACCCTTACGCTTAAAGAGGTCTTTGAATCGGCAAAAAGTATCGACACTTCCGCTCCCATCCCCTCTCGCATTCGCGTTGGGCAATATTATATAGGACCTGCCGATTGGCTTTACGCCGCGGTGGAGGCATTATACGGGGTTGGAAAGATAGAATTGGTCCCCATTCCTCAATTGCCCGATTTGGACGACCTACCCAAAATAAAGAACTGCAGTTTCAGGGGGACCTGGCGTCACTCCGATTCCTTTGAAGATAAATATCTATCCGATCGTCTACGCTATCAATCCTGGACGATGCGCTATCCGGATAACAAATAAATAAGGTTAAGGTGTTCGTTGTAGCAAACACCTTAACACTTTTTTGAAATTTTTTTAGCCATTTCCTTGGCTATCCGGCTTTTTTCTATAGCAGGATAAGGAAATAGCTAAAATCCGCTATTCTTGTATGGCGTCGCCGTCGGCGCGCCGAACAATCATGAAACCCGATTTTAGTTGTTCGTTTTATTTATTCGACGTAGCAAATACAATTTCCTATATCGTTCCAAATGAAAGAGGTGCCGCGGTTGCGACACCTCATATTATTTTGTGAGATCGGAAGGATTATTCTTTCGGCTCATCCGTTTGATCGTTTTTCGGTTCGTCGTTTGTTTCGGGGACAGCGACTTTCGGTTCGTCTTTGTCTTCTTTCTTCTTTTTGAAGAGGAAGAACCAAAGCAGGAATCCTACGCAAGCTACGAAAGCTACGCACCCGATCACGATACCTGCGATCGCGCCGCCGGAAAGCTTTTTATTCGCTTTTACTTCCAGTTCCGCATAGGTCGCTTCCGCCGTGGTGAGGACACTGTAGTTGTCCACAAGCGCCTTTTGCGTGTCCGTCAAAGCGTCATAGGAGCCTCTTGCCGCTTCGATTTTGTCTTTGCTGTCGGGATATTTCACTTCGCCGATGGCGATGATAAGGTCTTTGACCTCCTGCGCCTTTTGTTGATCGCCCAGTCCGATGTAGATCGTTTCCGAAACGACGATGGTATCCACTTCGTTTTCCGTCAGATAGTTGTCGACGATGGCTTTTTGTGCGTCGGTCAAGTCATTGTACGCTTCCTTTGCGGCGTCGATCTTGCCTTTGCTCGTTTCGGTGTATTCTACCGTTCCAATAGCGTTGATAAGCGCAACGACTTCCGCCGCCGCCAAATTGTTGGCGTGGAGAGTAGTGTACGTGGCTTCCGCCGTAACGATCGTCGGCGCATCTTCGGTAATCAATGCCTTTTGGTCGTCGGTCAAAGCGTCGTAGGCTTCACGCGCCGCGTCGATCTTGTCTTTGCTGCTTTGCGTGTCTTCTACTTCGCCGATCGCCTCGATCAAAGCTTTCGCCGCACCCGCTTTCGCCGCGTCCTCCAAAGCCTTGTAAGCAGCTTCTGCGTCCGCAAGCGCGTCTTTGTGTTCGTCGTCTACGAGCGCTTGTTGCTCTTCGGTAAGAGCGTCAAAATAATCTCTTGCTTTGTCGATCTTGCCTTTGCAACCTGTCGTATAAACCACCTCGCCGATGTCGGCAATGAGCGCCTCCGCAAGGTCGATCTCCGCAGCGAATAAAGCGTCGCGATTGATAACTTGCGTTTGTTGATCGTCACTCAAATTGTCGTACGCTTTGCGAGCGGCGATGATCTCATCTTCGCTGTCGAGTGTAACGGGACTCGGGATGGCGTCGATCATTTCTTCCACCACGCTGACTTGCGCGTTGAGAACGGCTCCCGTCAAGGTTTCAACGGCAGTGGAAATTTCTTCCTCGGTCTTATTTGCATTGTTTAAGACGGCGTTTCCTTCGTCGATGGCGTCAAACAAAACATCCGCCACGGTGGGATACTCGGTCTCAATGGTGTCGTAATAAGCTTCCGCATGACCGATCACAACCGTCAATAAGGTCTTGTCGTTTTCTTCGATCTCGATCGCTTCGGACAAAGCTACGCCGGCAATATCGTTAAAGTTCGTTCCGCCGACCACGCGATAATAGACAATATAGTCGTCGTCCACGTCGGTAGCGGTCGGAATGGCGGTAGACCACTCGCCGTCGTTTAATTTGTATTCGATCGTGCCGCCCGTGGTGGAACCTGCGTTGATGAGTTCCTGCGCTTCGCCGGTGTATTTGAGTTCGGTCTTGGCGGTAGGCGCGGTCACAACGGCGTCGATCTTGCTTACCGTGAGCGTGCCGCCTACGATGCTCGAGATTATGTAGTCTTCGTCCGCAACGGTGAATTTTTCGTTATATTGCGCGTTGCTGTTGACGATATCGTAGGAACCCGCGTTGCTACCTTTTGCGTACGCGCTGCCGACGGTCAGTTTCGCCGCGATAGCCGCAAGGAGATCTTCGTCCGTCACGACTTCGCCGTCGATCTTGGCAACGTAGGTGTACGTGGGCGCGTCTTCATTATAATTGACTTCTTTGTCCGCGATTTCGATGGTAATCATCGTGCCGCTGATAAACTCGACTTTCAAATAATCTCCGAAAGGATTGGAGTTGTACGTTCCTGCTTCAATCGCCGCTTCGCCTTCGGTACCCGCAATATCCGTCCAGCCGGTACCGTCAAGCTCGATCGATACCGCATTTGCGTAGATAGAGTTGGATTTATGCATAGACGGTTGATCGCCTGTGATCTCACCGCCCTTAGCGACAAAGGACTTGATCCCTTCGCCGATGACGAGATCATACTCATCGCCATGGAAACATTGGAGACCGTAGCTGTAGTGCAAGGACTCTCCGGCAATGGCGGTCAGACTGCCACCGTTGAGAACGAGTCCGCCCTCTACCAAGACGCCCGTGCTGGTCGCTGTGCCGTCAAACACGGTAGCTGGTCCGCCTTGCGCAACGACTGTCCCGCCGTTGATCGTCAGTACACCTTTGGTGCCCAAAGCCTTGGAATTGGTCACCGAACCGGTCGTGGTAAGGTAGAGCGAACCCGTGCCGCTGATCGTCACAGGCGAATTGCTATAAAACGCAAAGACGTTCAGTGCGTCTATCGTGTTGGTTATACTGTTTTCGCCCACAAGCACGAGGTTGAGCGTTTCATCGCCGAGATAGGTAAAGGCGGCGTAGTGTTTGTACAAGTCGGGTACTGCTCTGCCGTCGACTGAGAGCGTGTAGCCGTCTAAGGTAAGGGTGTTGGTCTCGGGGGCAAAGCTCCAGCCTTCGCCCGACAGGCGACTTTCGGTGATAAGATCGTCGCCAAGCCACAGATCGTAAGCCTCGGCATGGAGAGGATAGTCGTCTCCCATCTTCCAAACGCCTAGGAAGTCGAAGCCAACAAAGTTAGTTGCGTCTTTGAATTCTTCTGCGGTCAAAACCTGCGTTTTCGTAGTGTCTTCATCTCTGTTGCCAATGCCTTTGTTGGGCATAGCGGACAAATAGAAATTGCTTTCCACCGTCGGATATACCGAACAACTACCAATGACGTTACCTACATTTGAGCCGCTACCGGAAATCGTACCGTAGTTGAAGTTACAACTCGTTGTAGAAAAATTAGTCGATGATAAATAGCTAGCATTCCCGACGATACCGCCTACCTGATTGACGCCCGTAACGGTCCCCGTGTTGTAGCAGTTTTCAACAAAGCCGTAGTGGTTACCGGCAATACCGCCCGCACCGTTACTCGTTCCGGTCACGGCGCCTTGGTTAACGCTCTTTTCAACTTTAGCTTTATTATACGAACTGTCATAGTATACGCAACCGACAAGACCGCCTACGAACATTACTCCGTTGACCGTAGCTTTGTTGGTGCAGTCGGTGAGCAAACCGCCGTCCATACTTCCTACGAACGCACCTACGTTAGCAGAATCGCCGGTAGCGGTAACCGAACCTTCAAGCGTAAGATTTCTTATCTTTGCGTTCGTACCGGTGTAAGAAATAAAACCGATCCCGGAAGCATCTGAATTTATATATAAACCTCTGATCGTGTATCCTTTCCCATCAAACGTTCCGCCGTATTTGTTGCTGCTCGTGCCGATAGGCGTCCATTGATTGCTTTCGCTGCCATCGAGGTCGATGTCGTTCATCAGAACCGCCCAAGCAAATTTATTTTGCTCCTCGTCGTTTAAGCCATTGACGATATCGCGGAAGCGGTTCAGTTGATCCGCCGTGCTGATCTTGTAGGGGTTGTTGCTGTAGCCGGAGCCTACCATTTTCGCTCTCACCATCACTTTGACGTGATAGTCAGAGTCAGAGCACTTATTATTCTCATCCAAAGAGATTGTACTCCAAGAACTACCGTTATCCGTGCTATTAAAAATGACCCAGTCAATATCCTCCCCGGCTGTGATCGTTCCATAAATCGCCTTTTCCGATCCTGCTTTTGCGATTACTTCACCGCCGTACATTACGAGGTTGCCTACTATTCCGATACCTTTATAATCTTTCCAGTCGTACCCGAGTGCGGTCACCTGTCCGCCGTAAACGGTAAGCGTTTTGCACATAATGCCGTAACTGCCGTTGCAGTTTTCTTGTGCCTTTGCATAGACTTTACCGCCATAAACGTTGACATAAGAGCCAGAAGCGAAAATTGCACATCCGTAATTGGATTCAATATGTAATTCCCCTGTCCCTGCAGCTTGCCCGTAGATATTGAGCGTCGTGTTACTATTATTCAATCTCAAAGGGTTGTTGCCGTAGGGTGCATTGATGGTAAGGGTCTTGCCGTCAACGAGGATAAGATTAATGACGCCTCCTGAATTTACGTTAACGGTGGATTCGATAGTAACATCATCATCCACGATATACCAACCGGCAGAAAGTTCAGTCATGATGCTCGTGACGGCCGTGGGTGTCGAGTCCGTTTCTCGCTCTACGAGTTCCCCACTCTCCTCATCCCATCCCATGTAGGAATAGATGCCATCTGCGCTCGCCGATTTCACAGAAGGTGCAGCTATGACGACTACCGCCATCGCGAACACGAGCACAAGGCTTATCACGATCACCAAGGCGACAACGTTTGTTTTTCGTTTCGTTTGTACCATAGTTTTTTCTCCTTATAAAAAGTTTTCTTTTTTTCAAAAAAGATACAGAATTATTATAACAAACGGAGTGCAACAGAAGTGCAACAAAAACATGCGCAAATCGCAGGTTTCTGAATTAGGAATGAGGAATTAGGAATTGCGGATTACATGAAAATAGTTGCATTTTTGCAGGTTTTGTGAAAGAATAAAATAAGGAGAATGCAAAACAAAAAGGACTTGGAATATTCTCCAAATCCTTTTTTGTTGACCGCTCGAAAGTGCAATTACCATCGAATTTTAATTTTTCATAAAATCCCTAATGGAACAGCACTAAACGGGTCCTTCTTAATTTAGGCTTCGATGATTAAAGCAGAAGAGTTTTATCTTCGCCCATACCGAGCATACCGTCGAGAACGTATTTTTTACCACTCTCGTCACGAATATAGCCTTCCAATTCGCCGAAGGTTATGTAGTAGTCAATGCGGACAAAGCACAGTGCGTGCAAGATCATGGGGTTGAGACCGTAAACTTTGAATTTAAGGTTGACCATGTCGTGTTCGTCTTTGACGATCCATTCCGCATAATTCTTGAAATCCTTCGTTTCCGGAGTTCTGGTAAAGGTTACCGGCGGGAGCAGGCTGGTTTTATCTTTAAAGAAGATAATATTCTCGTTGTATTTATCCTGGTTGATGGATTGGTTACGGGTGAGGTTGAAGGCGAGCCATTCCTTTTTGCCGTCAACTTCGCATTTTCCCATGGTGGTTACCCAGTCGTAGTGGGCTCTTCTGGGATAGTATCCTCTGTGATCGTCAACGATAGCTACCGTTTCGTCGTCGGAAGTAAGCACTCTACCGTTAATAACCAGTTTTCCTTCCGCTTTGAAGAAATCCTTTTGGCTGTACAGCGGACGATTTCTCTTTTCGGAGAAAGGAATGCTGACGACGCAAGGCTTACTGATTCTGGTCAATTCAAAATGATACTCAATGGAAGCCTCGGAATAATTCTCCTTCATCGCCTTTACCGCCGTTTTGTCCGTACGGGGCGCGGTAATAAGGCATTTGCCGGTGTGTTTACCGGAAAGATCGCATTTGCCGTCTTGGAAATTGTTAATATATTTAACGAAACTGACGTCGGTATGAGCTTCGGCGATAGCACCGTTAATCAGATTGGGAGCGATCTTCGTATCCTTGCTCTTCAGGTTAGTATCCCAGCAATATACTTTGTGATCTTGTTTGTCATAGAATACGTTCATGGTCTTTCCGAAGATACCCATGTCGCATACAACGGCGAGAAGAACGCCTTCTTTTAAATGAACCTCTGTCGCCTCCCAAAGAGTCAACTTGATTTTGTTACAAAACTTCGGCAATGCGGTGGCATTTTTGATGCTCATCAGATCCATTGTCTCGAATTCTTTGTCGAACGTTCCGAAAACGCTTACGCCATCGGTCACCATATCTTTCGGTGTCGGCACGGAACGTCTTTCATCTGCAATAAATTTTTTATAATCTCCCATAAAATCCTCCTCTAATGATATATACTATGATACAGCATTTTTAATTATCTTTCAATAGCATTTTGAAAAAATTTGGAAATATTTTTGTCCTTTTACTAAATTATCGGTTTATTTGACGAGGTTTTCCGCTTCTCAATTGTCCGAGCCGTCCCACGCCATCATTGCTTTTTCGTCCTCGGCGCTGACCGAACTTTTTACCAGCGATAACGCTTTTACAAAATCCTGCGCCGTTACGCCCTCGTCTTCTTCCAGACCTTCTATAACGCGGCTTAATGCGATTTCCTTCGCTTTGTCGCACAAATAAGCAACGTCTGCGCCATTATAGCCTTCGGTACGTTCGCCGATAATTTGATAGTCAATCTCCCCTTTTATCGGGACGTTAAGCATTTTGTTTTTGGCAATTTCCTCTCTGCTCTTTTGTGAGGGCAACGGAACGAAAATCTTATCGTCGAATCTACCTGGGCGCAGAAAGGCGCCGTCGATGTCCCATGGACGGTTCGTCGCCGCAATAACGAGCAGTTTATTGGCTTTTTCCTCTTCGTAGACATCCTGGATCTGCGTCAAAAATTCTGGCACTACCCTGCTCATTGCCGAGTCTTCCCGTCTTTTTGTCGCGTACGATTCTATTTCGTCAAAGAATAAGACGGCGTTGTCGTAGGAACGTGCTTCGTCGAAAATCGCTCTGATATTTTGTTCCGTTTCACCGAACCATTTGCTGCCGATATCAGAACAACGAACGGAAAAGAACTTACCCTTTGTTTCATGGGCAATAGCCTGCGCTATCATGGTTTTTCCCGTACCGGGAAGGCCATACAAAAGCAGTCCTCCTCCCGTTTTCATTTTATACCTTTTATAGAGTTCGGGATAAAGTCGCGGATAGATCGCCTTAAAAAAAACGGAGCGCTTTACGTCCTCCAATCCAACGACGTCATCAAACGATACGTTGGGTACACCGGAGACCGAAATCGGCGATCCATTTTTTTCTTCTTTCTTTTCCGTCAGCTTTTCTTTGACTTTTTCTATTTCCGTTTTCTTTTCCAAACGTTCCAACTCGTTTGCTAAGTCAAAGACCCAGTCCTGACGAATGGATTTTATATCTTCTTGCGGTGTTTTTGACGCTATGTCTGCGAGCGCTCTTGCCGCGGTATTCAGGCACAACCGAGCTTCTTCCCACTCCTGTTTCGCAAGGTGGATCAATGCTTTTGCGTACCAACGATCAAAGGTTTCTTTTAGTTGTTGCTTTGTAGGCATAAATAGGATACTTCCCTTAGTTAATCCAACGAATCTCCATTGGATTATCGATATGCAATTCGCCCCATTTGCCATCTCTCTTTACTCTGCATTCACCACCGACGACCGGCGTGCCTGCATCGTATTTAAAGTCGATGACGACGTCGTTATTAGTATTGATATACCCACATTTTTCTCCTTTATACACGCAGGCATATCCCTCGGAAAAAGAAACAGCGCAATCATAGACGAGGGGAATTACTTCCTCTCCCTCACGATTGATAAAGCCGAATTTCTCATCCTTTTCGACGCAACAGAGATCTTCTTTGTAATTAAAGACTTCATCATAGATAGGCGCAACCTTTTGGCTCCCTTCCCTGTCTTTAAATCCCCATTTACCGCCTTTATTTATTTTGACGTAAATATCGACCTCTTCTTTTACTTTCTTTTCCGCTTGGGGCGGGTGGGCGGGTTTATCTTTTTGTTGACCGCGTTGTTCGTTGTTTTTCTCACCCTTTTTACCGGATTCCGTCTCCTCTTTTTTATCGGCAGGCTTCTCTTCCGGCGTGGGGCGTAAAAACAGATTTCTCTTTTTCAAAGCGAATTTTACGTCCAATAAGTTCTTTTTATTAAAGGTGGAAATACGATAGAAATCTTTTTCTTCGCGGATCAAAACGTCACGGAACGTGACAATGCCGGCACCCTGCAATAATGCCAGGGTGTCCGGACGAATAGCCAGTTCTTCTGTCGGCAAACGAAGTATCTCTTCCGGAAAGGGAGGACGGTACCCGGCGCCGATCACCGGTTTTTTATGTCTTCTGTTTCTGTTTGCCATGATTACTTTTCCCAGGGGAAGACGTATTTCGTCAAGCCGAGATCATCTCTGACTTTACTCATCTCCTTCTGTACCGCCTCGTTGATCGGTACGCCGCTATCTTTACGGGATTGCCAAATCAAATACTCTTTTTCACCTGCGGTATAAATTCTTTCGCATCCGGGAGCCTTTTTCGAAGCGCGAACGGAACGAATGATGTCCCCTGCTTTCTTTCTGCAAATATCTTCTCCCAAAAAATGATTGGTATCGATTGCAATAAAGAAATGACCGAGATGATAGGGGGCTTTCTCACCCTTTTCGTTCTTACCGTCGAGGGCTTTTCCATATTGTCCATCCTGAAGCGCGGCAGAGAGAATTTCTACAACCATCGCATAGCCATACCCTTTGTATCCGCCGAGTGCCTCGCCGATACCACCGAGGGTGGTGAGTGCGGCCGTGCCGTTACGGATCATTTTCAAAGCAACTCCTGCGTCTCCTTCTACGGGGTTACCGTCGAGGTCGATGATCGTTCCAGGATGAACAGGCTCGCCGATTCTGGCGTAGTATTCGATCTTTCCGTTTTGAGTGATAGAAGAAGCGCAGTCGATCAAGAAATCAAATTCTTCATCCGTCGGGATACCGATAGTCAGCGGGTTGGTACCGAACATACCTTCTACACCGAACGTCGGAGCAACCGAAGGACGGGCGTTTGTTCCGGTGATACCGATCATTCCTTCTTTGGTACACATCGTCGGATAATACCCGGCGATACCATAGTGGCAGGAATTGCGGACGACGACCATACCCATGCCGTACTGTTTTGCTTTATCCATAGCCATTCTCATGGCTTTGTAACCAATGACCTGACCCATACCGTCGTGTCCGTCGACAACGGCTGTACAGGGAGTTTCTTTAATCACTTCGAAGTTGGTCACCGGGTTCTGAATTCCGGCGAGAATTCTGTCGATGTAGATCGGTTTAAAACGGTTGCAACCGTGACTTTCTATACCACGGCGATCGCTCTCCAAAAGAACGTCGGCACAAATCTTGGCGTCTTCTTCCGGTACGCCGACGCCTTTAAAAGCGTCTATAACAAAATCGTTTGCTGTTTTCCAATCAAGAATCATTTTGGGCATAATATACTCTCCTAAATGTAAATTTTTTTCGGTTTCTAAATTATAGTATTTTATTTGTAATTTGTCAATGAATATGTTTTTGCGGTTATTTCTCCAGCGTCACAACAGGTGTTTCCAATATTCCCTCTTTTACCAGTTTATAGAACATCGTTCTGGTAAAGGGCAGCCAGGATCTATACGTTCCGGGACTGATGCAGAAACCTCTTACGGTCATGCCGGGGTGGTGAATACAACCAAAGGCGTTTTGGCGAGAAATATAGGCGTGCAGATCAAGTTTGGTCTGTCCGTTCTCGGACCGCAGAATCGTTTCATAGGGTGCATATGCTATATCCCCTTTCTGTTTATCCGTTTCCGCTTCCACCATCGCCGCCCTGAAAACGGGGACCCTTACTTTCGCCATTTTTCCGTTACCGACAAAAGACGAATGATAGGTCAGTATACCGCCGTAGAAAGGCAAGCCCTGTTTCCCGATATCGCCAAAGGAAAGAGTCTTTGGCATAGGAATGATCTTCTTTACCGTTCCGCAAACGGAAACGCCGAAATCACCCAGTAGATAGCACCATTCCGTATTCGTGTTTTCACCGAAAGGCAAGCTGATCTCCAAGACGTTCTTCCCTTTCTTTATCGGCGGGAGTTTAACTTTTTGAATGGCTCTGTCAACGTACCAGCCGTTGGGTTTTTCGCTGACTCTTGTCCCGTTAAACAGTATTTCCGCTTTGTCCGCATCCTCAAGCGCAAGATAAGGTTCGGCGTAATTAATTTTGCTCGGAATGACGAAACGAAGTCTGATTTTATGTTCCGCCGGCTTCTTTTCCGCCGCCCACGGTTGACAAATCGATCCGCCGTGTTGCGTAAGCCCGAGTCTCCTTCTGCAGAAATTATCCGCGATCAATATTTCCTTTTGTGTTACGGTAAAAGGTTTATCGTCCAACGCGTAATAAGCTCTATCCAGGAGCATAACGTTGGGTTCGGATAAGGTAAACGGTACGTTATCCTTTACGCTGACTTTATCCGTTGCCAAGACAGCGTCGAGCTTTTTCTCCTTCGACTTACCTTTCTCCAAGCGAATCAACAAACTATCCTGGTCGCAAACAGTCGCAAAGATCGTCGTTATGCCCTTTTCTTTTTTGTAGTCCATTGCATAAACGTTTCCGTCAACGGTATTCCAAAGCGTCGGCTCCCATTCGCCCTCGACGACAATCTTAATTTTCCGTTCTTTGACTACGTCGAGATCAGGATATCTTTCTTTATTAACTCGGCAGATAAACAGCCACTGACCATCGGCTTTTTCTTTAAGGCTGTAAATGAGGTTGTCCGTGTGTTTCCCGTCCTCGACGGTATAAAACCCGACTCTTCTGAAAGATTGCAATTCCTTTAATAAAGATTCCTTTTCAAAAGGAATGCAAATAGACTTATCGAACAGTTCCTTCGGTCTGTTATCCGGTTCGCCATCCATATAAACGGGGGCTTTTCCCATAAAGATCAGCTTGCCGCCCTCTTTTACGAAGGCTTCCAGTCTTTCCACCGTCGATTTACGCAGCGTCAAGGCTTCGGGAACGACGATAGCTTTATATTGCATTTTCCCTACGGAAAGCGGATTTCCGCCCTGCGGACAGAGTTCGGGCAATAGACTTTCGTTTATGTATTGGAAATCCAAACCGTCTTTTAATATCCACTCTGGCAGCGCCTGGAACAAATAGTTCATCTTGATTCTCTTGGCATTTCCGCGAGCGGCACTCCCGTACAACATCCAGTAACTTTCTATGGTATGCAATACCGCTATATCACAGATTTGATGACCGTTCGTTAGCGCGGTATTGACTCTGGCAAAGTGATCTTCCACCACGTTGTGTTTTTTATACCAGGGGCTTTGATCCAAAATAGATGCAGGATAGTCCCTTTTTGCCTCCCCTTTCATCGAATACATAGAAAGGTGCGGTACGCGTATGGTTACGCCAAGCGCTGCCTGCCAGTCGCCGTGGAGTTTATACATACGGAAATCGTAGTCCCAACGCGATACGCCGTACAATTCCGAAAGCATTCCTTCCTTACCATACTGGCATACAGCCGACTGGCATTGTTTTGCCGTGATATATTCGTAACGGGAACAAAGCATATCTATTCCCGGCAAACCGAATCCGCGATAATGGCGCATAACGTCGCCAACGTACCGGATCTGGTTATGTAACGAGTCCTCACACATCATATGCCCGGTCATCTTCAACCCGACGGCGTTCGCCTTCTCTCCGAGGTTATCCGAAAAGGCATTGGTGAACCTTTCCGATAGATGGTTCCAAAACCGATAGCGAACGGGAGAGTAGCCTTTTTTCAATTCGTAAAAAAGCTCGGGCAAGCGATCGAGGATATCTTCTCCGTAGGTCTGCTTATAGGTATCCGCAAAGTCATCGGTCCATGCGACGATTTTGTTCGCTGCTTTAGCTTCTTTATACTGCGGTTCGTCGGTAAAAATGGCAGGACAGGTCGTACCCAAATCATCACCGAGGACTTCATTATATCTGTCGTAAGTTACTTCGGCGAACTTATCAAGCGCCTTTTTATTGAGCGTATCGACGTAGGCGGTATTATTGTGCCAGCTCTCAGCTTCAGTGACGCGCATATAGGCATAGGCGTTTGCCGAAGGATCGTTCTCCTCTACGCGTTTGTACGAACAAAGTTTACCGGCGGAAGAATGGATTTTATAGCAAGCTAAAAGTTTGCTGCCGCTAACGAGAATTCCGTCCTCGTTGTATTCCGGCGCATCTTTTGCCTTTCTTCTTGTCAAAATAAGGTATCTCTGCCTGAGAGCGGGATCCTTCGTTACCCAGCCACCGGCAAATCCGGACGGCCAACGGTCCTCGTCGTAGAGCCATGCGAGCATATCGTTTTTTTTGGAATAATCGACGCAAGTCTTAACGCAGTGCATGAACTTATCCCCGAGGTACTCGTCTTCCAACCCCGTACGGACGTGAATATGATATCCGCCGAATCCCATCTCCTTAAAGACGCCTGCCTGCCGCACGATCTCCCCTTCGTCCAGTTTTCCGTTCCACGCCCAAAACGGCGCACCGCGAAACTCGCACGGAGGGTTCTTAAACAGCTCTTTAGAAATACTTCCTTTGCTTTTTTCGTATAACATTATTTTACCTCGTATCCTGCTTCCGTAATTGCCTTTTTGGCTGCTTCTTCATCCGTTCCGACGGGGCAGATCACCGTCTTTTTCTTTAAGTCGACTTTGGCGTCGATACCCACTCCTTTTAATGCCTGCTCTACGCGCGCTTTGCAATGCTCGCACATCATGCCTTCCACACGTAAAACAAGACCTTCTTCTTTCTTACCGAACATTTTTTTACCTCCATGTACGTATTTATATCGAAGTGCATTCCCTACGACAAATAAACTGGACAGACTCATTGCCGCCGAAGCGATCATAGGATTCAACGTCCATCCGAAAACCGGATAAAGCGCTCCTGCCGCAATCGGGATCCCGATGACGTTATAAAAGAATGCCCAAAAGAGATTTTGTTTGATATTCCTGACAGTATCTTTACTTATAACGTACGCCTCGCCGATATCCGTTAAATCGTTATTTATTAAAACAACGTCGGCATTCCCTTTGGCGATATCGCTCCCCCCTCCTATGGCTATTCCCACATCGGAAACGGCGAGCGCCGGCGCATCGTTGATTCCGTCGCCGACCATTGCTACCCTACATTCCTTTTTATATTCCGAAATGACTTCCGCTTTTTTATCGGGCAAAACGTTACTGACGACGTCCTCTATTCCCACCTGTCCTGCAATCTTTTTCGCCACGAATTCGTTATCGCCGGTAAGAAGCGAAGGTATCAAACCCTGTTTTTTTAAACTCTCTATACCCTCTTTGCTATCCTCACGCAAGGCATCGGCAATACAGATATATCCGAGATAGTCCTCTTTTGACGCAACGTGTATCATCGTCGCCTCTTCGGCGTTTTCCGAAAAAGCACATTCCGTATTCTCTTTGATAAAAGAGGCCTTTCCCACGTAATACCTCTTTCCATCTACCGCCGCGGAAACTCCTTTACCGAACACGGCGGAAAAATCATCGCATTCCGGAACGTCGCAAATTTTCCCGGCATATTCTATAATAGCTTGTGCCAGCGGATGGGATGACTTTTTTTCCGCCGCCGCGGCGATTCTCATCATCTCCCGTTCGGAGCATCCGAACGGCGAAACGGATACGACGACGGGCTTTCCTTCCGTCACCGTTCCCGTTTTATCAAACACAATCTTTTTAACTTTGCAGAGTGTTTCCAATGCCTCTCCCGAGCGGAAGAGGATTCCCTTTTTTGCTCCCTTACCGGTGCCGACGGTAACCGCCACCGGCGTCGCAAGCCCGAGCGCGCACGGACAGGAAACGACAAGCACAGCAATAGCGCTTTGCAGTCCTTCTTCTATTCTCCCTGCAAAGGCCCAACCGATAAAGGTAATTATAGCAAGTCCCATAACGGTCGGAACGAATATCCCTGCCACTTTATCGGCAATACGCGCAAGGCGCGGCTTGGTCATGTTGGCGTTCTCCACCATTTCAATAATTTTAGCAAGCGTCGTTTCTGCTCCAGTCCCCGTTGCGTTTATTACAAGATATCCGCTGACAAGTATTGTCCCTCCGCGGACAAGCTCACCTTCTTTTATCTCCTTCGGCATACTTTCACCCGTCATTGCCGATTCATCAACGTACCCTTCCCCCGATTCGGTCGTACCGTCGCAGGGAATTGTTTCTCCCTGCTTTACTATCACCTTATCGCCGATAATCAAACTCTCCGCTGCAACGACAACCTCTTTCCCTTCTCTTAATACGGTTGCCGTGTCGGGCGTTAAGGCGATCAACTTTTCAAGCGCATCGTTGGTCTTTTTTTTCGAGAGCGATTCAAAATACTTTCCGACGGTAACAAGCGTAACGATCATTGCCGCCGATTCAAAATACAGATGCCCTGCACCCTTATAAACACATAAAGTGACGATGCCGGAAATAAACGCCGCGCCGGAACCGACCGATATCAAACTATCCATATCCGGTTTAAGTTTAACAAGTCTTAAAACACCGTTCAAAAAATACTTATAATTGATTATAAGAACGGGCAGACAGAGGCAAAGCTGCGTTATGGCGTTATTTAGTGAATCGTGTAAAAAGTGCGGCAAGGGGAAGTTCCACATATGCCCCATCGCCACGTACATGAGTACGATCAGAAATACGACAGAAAGTATGATCCTTATTAAAATGGAATTGGGCGCGCCTTGATCTACTTTTTGTCTCGTCGCAACTTTCGCTGTATACCCGGCTTTTTTTACCGCCTTTATTACCGCATCGGCATTCCCGTCATACTCAAGAAGCATACTGGACGAAGTGAGGCTCACCATGCAACTACTGACACCGTCAACACTTTTGACGGCTTCTTCAACGTGTTTTACGCACGCTGCGCAGCTCATTCCTCCTACGTAAAATTTTTGCTTCATTGGTTTACCTCATATATGTATGAATGATCCTCTCCATTTCAGGTAGTTTTTCTTCCATATCCCTGACCAATTTAAATTGGTTCCTTGCCCGATCTAAATTATGATTTTCGTAGCTAATATGGAAATATTTATCGCCATCGAGATAATCGGTCAAAAAGCGTATTCCCGTTTCCAACGTAATAACGATCGCGCCAAGGGGCAACAACTTGATTTCCTCGTCGCAAATAAAGCCTTTCAGCTGTCCTACGTATCCTTTTGAAAAAGCGGAGAACTTCTTTAAGTCCATCGTCACTTTTGTAAGGTCAGTCTCATCTTCCGCCGCAGTAGAGGCACCAAAGCGGATGGCATCGCCGAAATCATACAGTACCGATCCCGGCATAATGGTATCAAGGTCTATTATACAAATCCCTTTTTGCGTCCGATCGTCTATCAAAATATTGTTCAATTTCGTATCGTTGTGCGTGACGCGTAGAGGAATCTTGCCTTCCCCGATCATAGTAACGATTTTGGCGCAAAGATCCTTTCTTGCCTTTACAAACTCAATCTCATCTTTTACACCTTTCTTTCTTCCGGCGGCATCTTTTTGCATGGACGCAATAAACTTATCATATCTGGATAGTGTGTTATGAAAATCGGGAATAACCTCTCCGAGTTTTGTTGCATCAAAGTCCGCCAGGTCTCTTGCAAAACTACCGAACGAGCGGCCGACCTCGGTAAAGAACTCGTCGCTTGGGCAACTATTATAGGTATTGGCACCGTCGATAAAGTCGTATATTCTCCACGGTTTTCCATCTTCCGCTCTGCAATATGGTTTTCCGTCCTTTGTCTTATGGAAATGCAGCGTCGTTCTCGACGGGTCGTCTCCCCGTTCCAGCGCCTTATTGTACAGAAAATCGGTTACGGAAATAACGTTCTGCATAAGAATATCCATATTGGGGAAAACGTATTCGTTTACTTCCTGCATAACGTATCTGTCCGTAGAATCCGGGCTTTTTACCGTTACAAAAAAAGTCCGACTGATATGTCCGTTGTGACATTGAACGACGTCTGTGACCGTTCCGCTTTTTACTTCGAATTTATCAAATACTTTTTGAATCTGTTCTTTCATTTTTATAACCCTTTGTACATCCCTTTTTCTACAAGTTCAAGCAATTTCCTTTTAACAAGAGGGGCGTCTGCCTGGTAAGTTACGCCGAACCATTCCGCCGTTGTAGGAATCAATTTTACCTTTTCTCCTCTTTCTCTAATCAACGTATCAATAACAGTAGGAAGATAGCATTCATCTTTTTGCGGATCGTTCATGCTGAGATAGAAAGAGCGGAATTCCTCTTCCAAAATAGGGAAAATCGACGGGAACATTCCCCACATATTCATTGAGCAAATGGAGTCGAGCGGTATACCGCTATTCTTTGTGATAGCTCTGATTTCCGTAACGTCGGTTAAATAGCCATCCTCCGTGCTGCATATTCCGCGTGACACGGAGCCGTTGTCGGTTAAGGTAGCGCCTAACCGGAATCCGACGTTACACATTTCCGTCGAGGAAACTAGGTGATCGTGCAAAAGTTTGAAGGACTCGTAGCCGTAAAAATCATCGGCATTGATAATTCCAAAGGGAGTATCGACCCGGTCTTTGCAGCAAAGTACGGCGTGCGCCGTTCCCCATGGCTTCGTCCTGCCTTTCGGTAAAACGAAATTATCGGGAAGAGAAGTTAGTTCCTGATAAACGTATTCAACGGAAACCAATTTATCAATTCTTTTTGCAAAGATATTTTTGATATCCTCTTCGTTTTCTTTTTTAATGATCATAACCACTTTGTCAAAGCCTGCTTTTACGGCGTCGAAAATGGAAAATTCGATCAAAATCTCCCCATTGGGGCCTAAGGGTGCAATCTGTTTGGTTCCTCCGAAGCGGCTGCCCATGCCGGCAGCCAGAACCACCAAGGTTGTCTTTGTCATTTTCACCATCCTTTATTTGCTATTTTATAGTATAAGTTCTTTGTTGTCAATATTGCCTATTCCGTCAATCCATAAACGTAAAAGCTAGGTCGAGTACGCAAATGGTATCTCCGTCCTTAGCTCCCTGCGCCCGAAGCATATCGATAATGCCCCGTTCACGCATCTTTTTCTGGAACCAGTTAAAGCTGTCGTTGTCGTCGAGATAGGCTTTTCTGGCCAGTTCCTCGACGTATCCGCCGGTGACGTAAAAGGCTCCGTCGTGTCTTTCGATAACGACGCTGTCTTTATCCGTTTCTTCATACTCGAATTTAGTAAACTCCAAGGGAGCCAGCGGCGGTAATTCCTTTAATGTATTTGCGACCGCATCCAACACCTCTTTAACGCCCTTGCGCGTGACCGCGCTGATGGGATACACTTTGCAACCGACTTTCTCTTGCAGCGCGGTGAGGACCCCCTCATCCGATAATAGATCGCATTTATTGGCAACGACGATTTCCGGAAGTTCGTACAGTCTGGTATTGTATTGTTGCAATTCCTTTCTGATTACATCATAATCAGAAATCGGATCTCTTCCGTCACAACCGGCAATATCGATTACGTGGACGATGAGCCGCACCCTTTCGACGTGTCTGAGAAATTTATGTCCCAGCCCCAGTCCGTCCGAAGCGCCCTCGATAAGCCCCGGAATATCGGCGACAACAAAGCTACCGTCGTAGTGCTTAACGACTCCGAGATTGGGCGAGAGCGTCGTAAACGGATAGTCGGCGATTTTGGGTCTTGCTGCGCTAATCACGCTGAGAAGGGTACTTTTCCCTGCGTTTGGGAACCCAACGAGGCCAACATCTGCAATTGTCTTTAATTCCAGCTTGAGCTTTCTTTCCACCGTCTTTTCGCCGTTTTCCGCAAAAGCGGGCGAGCGTTTAATAGGGGTTGCGAAGCGAGCGTTTCCTCTGCCGCCTCTGCCGCCGGCAAGTAATAGTATCTTCTGGTCCGGCTCGAAAACGTCTGCGAGGATTCCTCCCGTTTCGGCATCGGAAATGACCGTACCGCGAGGAACTTTAATAACCATATCCGCTCCTTTCGGTCCGAACATATTTTTACCTGCGCCCGGTTGTCCGTTCTCGGCGCGGTAATGCTGTCTGTATCTGAAATCAATCAGCGTAGTCATTCCGGGATCGGCTTGCACGTATATATTGCCACCTCTCCCACCGTCACCGCCGTCCGGTCCGCCTTTATTGACGTACTTTTCGCGGTGAAATCCAACGCAACCGTCACCGCCGTTCCCGGCTTTACAATATATGATTACTTCGTCTAAAAACACTTCTTTTCTCCTTACTGTATCTCTTTATAGTACTTACATTTCTCTTGTAGCAAACAGGCGTCGCAATCGGGCTTACGACTGTGACAGATATACCGTCCGTGGAAAATCATGCTGTGGTGCAGTGCATTCCAGTTTTCGGGCGCGAAGGAGTTTCTGAGGTCTTCCTCTACCTTCTCAACGTCCTTTCCGTCGGAGAGTCCTATCCGTTTTGCCACCCTATTTACGTGCGTGTCAACGGGCATTGCCGGCTCGTCGAACCCAACGCACATAACTACGCTTGCCGTCTTTCTTCCTACGCCGGGCAATTCCACCAATTTGTCAAAATCACGCGGAACTTCGCCACCGTATTTTTCCACCAATACTTTACTCATGGCGATAATATTATTCCCTTTGTTGTTATAAAAACCACAACTGAAAATGTACGGTTTAAGGTCCTCAATGGTTAAACGAGCGATCTGTTCGGGAGTATTGTAGACTTTAAACAGTTTCTCCGTAACTTCATTGACCCGTTTATCCGTACACTGAGCGCTGAGAATAACGGCTACGAGTAATTCGTATACCGACATATAATTCAGCTCGCACCCGGCGTTCGGGTGCATCTTTCTCAGTAGCGATAAAATATCGTTCGTTTCTTCTTTTGTAAACATTCCTTTTTTATCCTTTTCCGTTAAAATAACGGATTATTCGTTTAATGATCTTTGGACAAGTAATACATATAATTCTCATAAACCGGCTCCTTTTTATGAGCCATTATATGAAGAAAGCGTTTACTTAGTGCAGGTTTTTATTTTCCCGATAACGTCGGCTGGGTCCGCGGCATTGAATACCGCGCTCCCTGCAACGATAATACTTGCTCCGGCGTCGATCACAATGGATGCGTTCTGCGCGTTAATTCCGCCATCCACTTCCAGAGACACTCTGCCCCCGGTCAATTCCCTGATTTGCTTTATTCTGTCGATACATTCCGGTATCAGCTTTTGTCCGCCGTAGCCGGCAAATACGGTCATAATTACGATCATATCGCAACGGTCAAACAGATATGCGTACTTCTCAATGGAAACGTCCGGATTAAAAACGATACCCGCCTTTTTCCCTTTTGCCTTAATTAGGTCAATACAAGCCGACGGATCGGACGAGGCGTCCGGATGGAAGGTAATAATATCCGCTCCGGCGTCGGCAAAGCGTTCAACGTATTTTTCCGGCTTGGTTATCATGAGATGAACGTCCAGCGTTTTATCGGTGATTTTTCTGATTGCGGAAATCATGGGCATTCCGAACGTTAAATTAGGCACGTAAACGCCGTCCATAACGTCGCAGTGAACCCAGTCTCCTCCCCATTTTTCCAAATCTTTTACCGATCTTTCCATATTGCAGAAATCTCCGCTGAGAATGGACGGGGCGACTAAAATACCGTTATACATAGAGTTTTTTCCTCCTTTCCGTGAGTTCGTTATATAGCTTGACGTACCGCGTATACCTGTCTTTATCAAAGCTCCCTTCCTCGAGCATTTTTTTGACCGCGCATCCCGGTTCGTTTATGTGCCGGCAATTGCTGAATTTGCATTCGTTTTGCACTTTCAAAAAGTCCTCGTAATAGTAGATCAGTTCTTCCGGTTTTATATCAATGCTTTCCGCTACCGAAAAGCCGCACGTATCCACCAATCTTCCACCGGCAAAATCATATATCTCCACCGCTCGCGTGGTGTTCTTGCCGCGCGCTATCCTTTTACTCAGTTCGCCTACTTCTAACCTCTTGCCTCCGAGCGTGGCGACGAGCGATGTCTTGCCGACGGCGCTTTGCCCGGCAAAGCATACGGTTTTGCCGACGATGTAGGCTGCAAGTTCGTCCATGCCGATCTTCTTTTTTGTGCTGACAACAAAAGTGTCGGCATCCCGTCGGTAGGGAGTGAGGAGTCCCTTAATCTCATCTTCCTTCCCCAGATCGCATTTATTATAGATGATCGCAACCGGGATACCTTCTTGCCGGCAATTAAGGAGTAATTTCTCCACTAAAACCCAATCCGGTTCCGGCACCGGCGCAATGACGATAAAAAGAACGTCAATATTAGCAACGTACGGACGAATGAGGACGTTTTTTCTCGGATATACCGATTCGATAACGTTATCCGTTACTTCTACCTGATCCCCGACGAATATCTCCCCGTTCTTTTTTATTTTACCACGGGCTGTGCATACCAGCGTATCTTCTTCCGTCTTAACGATAAAAGATCCTGCCACAGCCTTTGTTACGATGCCTTTAATTTGTCCCTTCCTCCCCGATATGCTTCCTTCTGAGTTGTCCGCAAGCTCCGCCGATATCATTTCCCATCGACCGACGCAATGTGTTACTGATCCCACACTCTGTCAACGTCCGCATAAAAGCATCAACGGTCGCTTTATCTACCCCTTTTAGTTTCCTTTCTTCTACCCTGTTCAGGTTGATTAAATTAACGTGGCAGGAAAAGCCGTGCAATAATCTTGCAAGTTTTTTCGCGTCGCCAATCGAGCTGTTTACGCCCTCTATGAGAGAATACTCAATAAGCACTCTCCTACCGGTCTTGGCAAAATAGTACCTCGCTGCATCCAGCACCTCGGCGATCTTATACTTTTTGTCAACAGGCATAATTATTTCTCTGATCTCGTCGGTAGGCGCGTGCAAACTGATCGTAAGCGTCACCGTAAGTCCGCTGTCTGCAAGAAGCCTTATTTTGTCTACCAATCCGCACGTTGACAAAGAAATGTTCCTCAGCGAAATATTGATACCTTTTTCATAAGAGATCAATTGAAGAAATTTAGTGACTTCGTCATAGTTATCAAGAGGCTCGCCGCTTCCCATCAATACAACGTTGGTGACAGCTCTGTTTTTCAGCGTGCCGCCCTGTCTGACGTTCACGGCAAGGACCTGTCCGAGTATCTCTCCCGCGGTCAAATTTCTCACCAGTCCGTTCAACGTCGACGCGCAGAACGCACACCCCATCCGGCACCCAACCTGGGTACTGACGCAAAGGGTGTTCCCGTAATTATGGGGCATAAACACCCCTTCTATAATGTTACCGTCCCCAAGAAGGAAGAGGTATTTTTCCGTTCCGTCTTTCCCTTCAAAAACCTTATGTATCTTTACGGCAACGTCGTTATATCGCTCGGATAAAAAGGCAATGATATCCTTAGGCAGGTTGGTCATCTGCCCGTATTCTTTATTTTGCATGGCGGCAAGATATACCTGTCCGACCCGGAAAGTCGGATAGCCGCTAAGAAGGGTCATAAGCTCCTTTTCGGAAAGATCCTGCAAGCTCAGTTTTTTCTCATCCGGCATAAATAAAACCCCTCCATACCCTTTCCGTCGGGCAAATACTGCACTTCATCTTCCTTAATATAGTCACTATGCGCCTGCAAAAAAGCCTCCGTTTGTTGACCGTTCTCTATGGAGAAAACGGTGCAGGTGGAATATATCAGCGTTCCACCCGGTTTAACGTATAAACTGCAATTATTCAGTATCTTTTTCTGCGCCTCGCTTAGCGCAAGTATATCCTCATATTTTTTATTGATAACGATATCCCTTTTTTTATCGATTACGCCCAGTCCGCTACAAGGAACGTCGCATAAAACAACGTCGAAACTATCGATAAAATCCTCCTTTAATTGCATAGCATCCTGCAAAAGGACCGTCATCTTTGTTCTCATCCGCTTAGCATAGCTTTCTATCAGTTTCATCCGATGGGGGTGAATGTCGCAAGCGATCACTTCTCCGCCCTTTTTTGCCAGATATACGGCTTTCCCTCCGGGAGCGGCGCAGGCGTCCAGTATCTTTTTTCCATTAACCTCTCCTACCGACTCGCAAATCATGGTGGAACCGAGGCTCATATAGGTCACTTTTCCGTCGGCAAAGAGCTTACCTATTTCTTTATCGTTTTTAACAAAATACCCCGTCTTAGTCTTCTCCGCATTGGGATCGGCGGAGAAAACCTCCCATTCCTCGCAATAAGGAACAATATGGGTAAAGTGCTTTTCAGAACGTTCTATAATCTCTCCGTACTTATTCGGATATTCTTTTTTATACATTCCGATGAGCCAGGAAGGTAGATTATACTTCGTTTCTTCGTATCCTTTCTGCCCCGGAGCGGGTAAAGAATAATCCGCGCGGTCCGCTTTTGCTATTACCGCAGTAAAGAATCCTTTGACCGCGCCCTTTCCTGCTTTTGTAAGAGCTTCGCAAACGATACCCGTCACTATGCCTGCCGGTTTATCCGTATAAAGTACGCAGTAGAGTGCGACAAGCATATACGGTCTCAAATTATTCTTAATCTTTTCGCATAGCTCGTCGATAATAAAGTTGAGGGTATAGTATTTTTCCATCACGCCATACACTAAAAGATGTACCGCTTTATCCGATACCCCTTTCATTGCAATATGCAAATAAGTTCCTTTTCCGGTGACGTCGGCAATAATGTTCGCCGCATCCCGGATATTTTTTTCCGTCACTTTACTATACTCCCAACGGTCAATTTCCTGCCCCGAAGATAATCTTCGCTACTCATCGGTTTGGCGTTTTCGCCCTGTATCTGTAACAAACGTACTGCGCCTTTTCCGCAACGAACAACCAAGCCTTTTTTAGGATCGGCGCATATGATCTCTCCTGCTCTTCCTTCCTCTGCCGGTTCCACTTTGGCACGCAACACCTTTATTCTTCCGTTTTCACTCTCAAAGAAAGCACCCGGACGCGGATTAATACCGCGAATGAAATTATGAACTTCTTCTGCGGTCAAAGAAAAGTCGATCTTCCCGTCCTCTTTAACAAACATTTTACATTTAGTCGCTTTGGACTCATCCTGCTTAACGTAGACGGCTTTTCCGCCTTCAATAAGGTCAAGAGCTTCGACAATAAGCTCCGCCCCGAGTACGCTCAATTTTTCCAGCGCTTCCGCAGCGTTCTCTTCGCCGTCTAAAGGAATACCTCTTTGTAAAATCATATCCCCGGTATCGACGCCCAGTTCCGTTTGCATAATGGTAACGCCGATCTCCTTTTCACCGTTTATCAGCGCCCATTCCACCGGAGAAGACCCACGGTATTTAGGAAGAAGGGATGCATGGACGTTAATAATACCATGCTTGCAAACGTCCAAAATCGGCTGTTTTAATATCTGACCGTATGCACAAGTCACCATGATATCCGCACCAAACGAAGCCACGTCCTCTACGTTATCGTTTATTCTTTCATATTGACGAAGGGGCAATCCACTTTCCAAAGCGTACGTTTTTACCGGACAATAATTTATTTTATTGCCCCTGCCGCTCGCTTTGTCCGGCTGCGTAATCACACCGACGACTCGGTGAGAAGAACGAACTATTTTATCCAACACACCCACGGCAAAGCCGGGCGTTCCCAAAAAAAGTACTTTCATTATTTACATTGATACTTCCTCGTGTAAAATAATATCCCTTCCAGGTGGTCAAGTTCGTGACAGACGCACCTTGCCGGCAAGTCGGTCACCGTTCTTTCAAACATCTTTCCATACCTGTCATAGGCGCGGACGGTTACTTTTTGGGGACGAAGAACTTCGCAATTCTTGGAGAAGTCAACGCTCAAACATCCTTCTTCTCCGATCTGCTGTCCTTCTGCCGCAATGATCTGCGGATTGACTAATTCCATTTTTACGCCGTCCACGTTAACGACGGCAACTCTCCGAAGAACACCGATTTGCGGAGCGGCGAGTCCTGCGCCGTCTGCTTTTTTAAGCGTGTCGAACAGGTCGTCAATCAGCTGGGATAACTTATCGTCGAATACGGTAACCTCCCTGCAACGTTTAGCAAGACACTCTTCTCCCTCTTGGAATATTTTTCTGATCGCCATATTATCCTCCTGATATTTACCTTTTATCTCATATTGACCGGGTTGACTTCTACAAAAGTCACCACCGATTTATCGTTCAGTTTATCCGCCTCGGCATAGATACGCGGAACCAATTCTTTTTCCGATTGGATACGCAACCAAATCACCACCTGAAAACGGTATTCGTTGCTGATTCGTTTTACCGGCGCACGCATCGCCTGTACGCGAAACAGTCCCGTATTCTCTTCTTTTATTTCTCTCATACGCGAATAGCATTTACGCGCCGAGATCAATGCTTTTTCCTCGTTTTCGCTCTTCAAAAGTATCCTGATGATCTTTGAATAGGGAGGGAACGAGGTCGTCTCCCTCATATTACTCTCTTTATCGTAAAAGCCCTCGTAGTCATACTGCCGCGCAAACCTGAATACGTAATGGGCAGGGTTGTACGTTTGTATGATAACGGAACCTTCTTTATCATCCCTGCCCGCGCGGCCCGCAACCTGCGTTATCTGCTGAAATGTCAGTTCGTTACTGCGGTAGTCGCTGTAATATAAACTCAGATCGGCATCCAGTACGCCCACCAACGTGACGTTGGAAAAGTCATGCCCTTTTACGATCATCTGCGTTCCGACCAGTATTTGCGCTTCGCCTGCGGAAAATGCAGATAATATCTGCGCGGTAGAATCTTTAGACGAGGTCGTATCGTTATCTAGTCGCAAAACTTTTACGTCGGGGAAAATCTTATTCAATTCCTCCATGACCGTTTCCGTCCCGATCCGGCCGTATGAAAGTTTTTCATTGCCGCATTGCGGACAGACGTCTAAGTTATAAAACTCCTTTCCGCAATAGTGACATTTCAGCCTGTTGTCCTCCTTATGGTAGGTCAGACTGACTTCACAGTCGGTACAGTGCGGCACGTAGCCACAGGCTTTACAACGTAAAAAGGAGGCGAATCCCCGTCTGTTAATGTAGATCATCGCCTGATTGCCGGCTTTTATGGTCTTATCAAGTTCTGCAAGGAGCCTGCGGCTGAACATATTGATGTTCCCGGCGCGTATCTCCTTTCTCATGTCTATAATTTCCATCTGGGGCATAGCGCGTTTGTTTGCCCGCGTCATCATCTTTACCAGTTTATACTCCCCATTCATGGCCTTATAATAGGTGTCAAGCGACGGCGTCGCACTCCCCAAAACCAACCGGCAATTGTTGTACTTTCGACGGAATTCCGCAATCTCGTGGGTGTGATATCTCGGATTGCTGTCGGAGACATAACTGCCGTCGTGTTCCTCGTCGATGATAATAACGCCGACGTTTTCCACCGGAGCAAAGATTGCGCTACGCGCGCCCAAAACGACTTTTGCTTCTTTCGTAAGGATTTTCATCCATTCGTCGTATCTTTCTCCGTCGCTCATTCCGCTGTGCAGTAGTCCGACGTTGTCCCCGAATCTGCCCCGGAACACGTTGAGCATCTGCGGCGTCAGGCTGATTTCCGGCACCAGCATAATTGCCGATTTACCTTCGCTCAGAACCCTTTCGATGACCGCCATATAGACTTCCGTCTTTCCGCTCCCTGTCACGCCGTGCAAAACGGTGGTACCGATATTGTCGTATATTTCATTTACGGCGCTTATTTGCAGATCGGACAGTTGAACTTTTTTCGACTGCCCTTCCAGGTTTTTAAGCGGTTTACGCTTGACCTGCATTTGCGTTTTGTTGAGTATTCCTTTTGCGACCAAGCCTTTGACGGCACTTTGACCGAACCTGCCGACAAGGACGCTCTCGAATTCCCCTTCCGGCTGTATCTCTTCAAGTAGAGCTAACTGTTTAGGGGCGTTTTTTCCGATTAATCCGCGCGCTATTTCTTTATCAACGTCCAGTTTCAGAAAGCCGCGAGACAGCTCGCGAACTCTGCCGCCGCGCAGTTTTGCCGGCATACATAGACGAAGACTGTCGGCGTAGCGGATGTTGCAATTTGCCTTCAAATAGCGTGATAACTCTATCATTTCCGGAATGACCGGCGTAAAGTCATCGAGCTTTGCGATGATATCTTTGGTCTTGATATCGGTGGATTGTTTGGTGCCGATAACGATACCTTCCAGCGTGCGATTGCCGAAGGGAACTTTTACGCGACTCCCCTCTTCAATAGCAAATGGACAGGAATAATCAAAGACCCTGTCCACGCTGCTGTTACTGATATCAACGATTACTTGATAGATCATACACTTTTTACGGCATCTAAAATAACGTCGGCCAACTCCCTTTTGTCCATCATTGGCAGGCATTCCATTCTGCCGTCTGCGTACAGGAGCGTAGCGATATTGGTATCGCTGTTAAAGCCGGCTCCCGGTTCCGTCACGTCGTTTGCTACCACGATATCGGCATTCTTTTTAAATAGTTTTTGCTGCGCGTTCAAAAGTAAATTGTCCGTTTCGGCGGCAAAAGCGACAAGAATTCGGTTGCCCTTCTTTTCTCCGACGGCTTTTGCTATGTCGGGATTTTTTACAAGTTCAAGAGTCAGCGTGTCGCTTTTAATTTTGGAAGTAAACTTTTCCTTTACGCGGTAATCGGCAGGAGCGGCGCTTTTTATAATAACGTCGCAGTCTTCCATTTCTTTTAAAACGGCATCGTACATATCCTGCGTGGAAACAACGTGGACGGCTTTTACTCCTTTCGGCAAGGGAACGGAAATTTTTCCGTAGACAAAGGTAACTTCGCCCCCCCTTTCCATGACCGCTTCCGCAATGGCAACGCCCATTTTACCCGAAGAACGATTACCGATAAATCTGACTCCGTCGATGTCCTCTTCCGTTCCGCCGGCAGTGACAAGCACACGTTTACCGCGGAAATCGGGATTGGGGGTCAAAACTTCGTCGACGTAGCGGAAAATCTCTTCCGGTTCTTCCATTCTGCCCACGCCTACGTCTCCGCAAGCGAGTCTGCCTACGCCCGGTTCCAAAATGCGGACGCCGTGGTCTTTTAACGTTTGAAGATTCTTCTGCGTCGCTTCGTCACGGTACATCTGCGTATTCATCGCAGGGCAAACGATACGAACGGCCTCGGTCGCCATAAAAGAAGTGGTCAGCATATCGTCGGCTACGCCGCCGGCGATCTTTGCTATCACGTTTGCCGTTGCCGGAGCAATGACGTACGCCCCTGCCCATTTTGCCAACGAGATATGTTCCACCTCGAAATGAGGTTTCGGCGCGAACATATCGCAAATAACGGCATTTTTCGAGAGGGTCTCAAAGGTAAGGGGCGTGACGAATTCTTTGGCGTGTTCGGTCATGACGACCTTAACGCCATATCCTGCCTTTACCAGACGAGAAACAAGTTCGCACGTTTTGTAGACGGCAATTCCGCCGGTAACACCGACGACAACGTTCTTATTCACTTTTTAGTTGTCGATGTGAAGAACGATTTTGCCTTCGTATATTTCACGAGCGGCACGGCTGAGCGGCTTTTCACCGTTTTCATCCGTATCGGGATTTTCGGTAGCGTTAAGCTCTTTTGCTCTCTTAGCCAATCCGCAAACAAGGGCGTATCTGCCCGGGGTCTTTTCGATCAACTTATCGATGGGTGGATCAATCATCATAGTAAAAAATCTCCTTTTTGATTTTTTTGTTATTTATTTTCTACAATTTCGTTATTCAGGACCTGTTTCGGTAAATCTGCGTTTCTGGAGCCTTTCCGGCGTTCCGCCTCTATGATAGAGGCAACCGTTCGCAGACATTTTTCTTTGTCGTCGTTAACAACGACGTAATCGTATTCATAGGCGCAATTTATCTCCTCGCACGCCTGAGAAAAACGGATCTCGACAAGTTCTTTCGATTCCGTGCCGCGCGCAATGAGACGCTGTTTCAGAATTTCCAACGAAGGCGGCAGAATAAAGATGCTGACCGACTCGGGAATGGCTTTCTTGATATTTTCCGCGCCAATGGTTTCCACGTCCAAAATAACGTCTATTCCTTGCTCGATCAAGCCTTCAACAGACGATTTCGGAGTGCCGTATTTGTTGGTGTATTTATCGACGTACTCCAAAAATTCATCATTACGGATCATCTCGTCAAAACGTTCGTTGGAAACGAAGTAATAACTGACCCCATCCGTTTCGCCCGGTCTCGGGGCGCGGTTGGTTGCCGAAACGCTGAATCGGATGTTATCGAGGGTATCCAGCATACCTTTTGCAACCGTTCCTTTTCCGGCTCCGCTGGGACCGGAAATAACAAAAACAATACCTTTTCTCATTCTATGTTTTGCACCTGCTCTCTGAATTTTTCCAATTCGTTCTTGGCTGCGATGACTTTTTCGGTGATCTGCATATCACTGCATTTACTGCCGGTGGTGTTGATCTCCCTGTTCATTTCCTGTACGGTAAAGTCGAGGGTCTTTCCGATAGAACCGTCCATCTCGAAAATTTCTTTGCAGTGTTGGAAATGGGTCTTTAAACGAGTGATCTCTTCATCGATTGCCACTCTGTCCGTATAAAGGCAGACCTCGGATAGGAATTTACTTTGGTCGATCTCGATACCGTCTAAATAATCGGTCAGGCGTTTTTTAAGTTTTTCCGCATAGGTCGTAACTACCTCGGGCGCCCTTGTCTCGATAAAAGAAACCATCTCCTCTAAATTGGCCAGCTTGGTTAAAAGATCGGCTTTTAACTTTTTGCCTTCCGTTTCACGCATGACAACGAGTTGTTTGCACGCCTCGGTCGTAGCCTCCGCCGTAAGGGAAAAAATCTCTTCCATGTTTTCCTCCGTTTCTTTTACGTCGATAACGTCGGGCAACTTCATAACGCGAGAAGCGGTAAGGTCGTTGGTAAAACCGATCGACTCCAGATTTTCGGCGATACGCTTATATTGCTCGGCGATGGCAATATCGACCGAAGCGGTAGCCTTGTCCTCTCTGTTATTTTCATAGAGTAAAAAAACGTCGACGTGTCCGCGAATAATATACTCCGAACAAACCTTGCGAACGACGTCTTCGCAAGCGGAAAGAAACCGTGGCAATTTCATGGAATAGTCGGCAAAACGGTGATTAACGGAACGAAGTTCCACCGTTACTTTTCGTCCATCTCTCTCAGCAATTCCTCTGCCGTAACCGGTCATGCTATTCATAATCCATCTACCTCAACGAATTGATTTTGATAAATTATAGCACAGTCGTTTAATTTTGACAAATAATTTTAAGTAAATATTATTTATTTAATTCTTCTAAGAATCTTTGCTCGTCCCAAATTTCAATATGCAATTTTTGAGCCTTAATAAGTTTGCTTCCGGCGTCGGTCCCGGCAATGACAAGGTTGACGGAAGATGATACGGAATCTGCCACTTTACCGCCGCGTTCGGTAATCTCCTTTGCCGCTGCGCTCCTTTTATAAGAAGCAAGGCTACCTGTAAGGACGACGGTTTTACCGGAAAATACGCCCTCTTTTTTCTCCTCGGCAATAAAGGTTATTCCGGCGTCGAGAAGCAACTTAATTTGCTCGTTATTCTTCTCATCCATGAAGTAGTTGGTGACGTTTTCCGCCATGATCTGACCAAAGTCTTCAATCTCCATTATATCGAAAACTGTAGCGTTGGCTACATTTATCAACGTTTCAAAGCGGTCTACAAGTTGTTTTGCCGCCTTTTTACCAATGGTTGGAATACCGAGTGCAAACAAAAATCTGTCGAGAGTGACACGTTTGCTTTTTTCAATTTCACGAAGCAAATTACCGGCTTTTTTCTCCTTAAAACCGTCTAAAGAAAGAAGATCGTCCATGGTCAAGTGATAGAGCTGATAGGGATATTTCAGATGGCATTCATTATAGAGTAACTCCGCCGTTTTTTCACTGAAACCTTCGATATTCATACAGGGTTTAGAGGCAAAATGATCAAGAGCAGCAACAATCGCCGGAGCGCAATGCTCGGTATTGGTGCAATAGAAAAAGACTCCTTCCTCTTTCACCGGCGCGCCGCAGGCAGGACAACAGACGGGGCGCGTCGGGACCATGCAACCATCCGGATACTCGGCAACGCCTGTGATCTCGGGAATAACGTCGTTACTGCGACGAATAAATACTCTCGAACCGATCCGAACGCCTTTCTTTTCAATATCACCAAAGTTGTTAAGGGTAGCTCGTTGCACCGTTACGCCCATTAAGTCGACGGGTTTTAAAAGAGCAAGCGGATTGATCCTACCGGTTCTTGACACCTGCCAAACAATATCCTCGACGACAGTCGTCGTCTCTTCCGCTTCAAATTTATACGCAAGCGCCCAACGAGGGAATTTTTCGGTAAATCCCACTTCTTCCCGAAGGGCAAAATCATTGATTTTAAGCACGGCGCCGTCAATCAAGAAATCCAAGTCCGGTCTACCCGTCTCGATCTCGTTTAACTTATTTTTTACCGTTTCAAAGTCATCGGTAAGGTAAAACACGTCGTCGGTAAGGAATCCATTTTCCTTTAAAAAACTATTGACCTCTTTTTGCGATGAAAAAAGATTTCCTTCAAAGTAGCCGACATTATAGGCAACAAAGTCCAAATTACGCGAGGCGGTAACCTTAGGATCGAGATTGCGAATTGCGCCGGCAACACCGTTTCTGGCGTTCTTCAAGGGAACAGACGCCGTTTCGTTATATTTCTTCAAAGAGGATAAACGCATTAGACCTTCGCCCTGTATTTCGATCTCGCCTAAATACGGAATAGACAAAGGAACGGACTTGATCGTTTTTACCTGTGCAGTAACTTCTTCGCCTATCGTCCCGTCGCCACGGGTAGCGGCCGTAACGAGAACGCCGTTTTTATAAGTTAATGAAAGGGTAAGTCCGTCAAACTTATGTTCAATAGAAAGAGTAGGTATATATCCGAACTGTTTTTTAAGTCTATCAAACCAAAGAGATAATTCTTCCGTCCCTTTGGCCTTGTCAAGAGAATACAACCGTAGTTTATGGGGGTACTGCACAAACTCTTTAAGCGGTTGTCCGCCCACTCTATGCGTAGGAGAATCGGGCAAAGTAACTCCGAGAGAATACTCTAAACCAACCAATTCATAATACAGTTCGTCATATTCCTTGTCTGAAACGGTGGGGTTATCCAATTCATAGTACTCTTTTGCGTATTGGTTCAACAGTCGGACCAGCTCTTTCATTCTATCCATAATTCACCTATACAATCTCAAGCGGAGCAACGGCAAGGGCAAATTTCTTAATGCCGAGATCCTTAAAGGCAACGGTGACCGTTGCGGAGTTGCCTGTTCCTTCCACAATAAGTACCGTCCCGAGACCAAACTTTTTATGCCGTACCTTTACGCCGGCATGGTAAAGAGATAAATCTTTTTTATTCGCTCCCGAAGTTGACGCAGAGGCGGCGGAAGTTACTTGAATTTGTGGTTTTTGACCATATCCTATACTATTCTGTTGCGTAGGATACGAATATCCGGTATTTGACGAACGTGCAGATGTAGAGTATCCATGCTGACCATAGGAATAACCGCCTGATTTTTGTTGCATTGGATACGGATATTTAGGAATATTGCTTTCATATTCCTCATCATACTGCCGATAAGAAACGTACCTTTCAAAGCCGGGTCTTTGCCAGGGATTATCCTTTGGCGGAACAACTGGAGTTCCTTTTGCTTCGCTCATAAATCTCGACGGCATGGCCGATTCATTCCTGTTATACTTTCTGCGGAATCCTTTTACGGCGGATATAAATAATAATTCTTGCGCGCGAGTTACGGCGACGTACATAACGCGTCGTTCCTCGTCAACGCCGTTTGCTTCGCGTAAACTTTGCGACGAAGGAATGATTCCATCCTCACACGCGACAATAAAGACAACGGGGAACTCCAATCCCTTAACAGCGTGCATTGTCGCAATAGTCACACGGTCTTTATCATCCTCCTCCTCTTCCCTATCGGTATTGAGCTGAACGGTATGCAAAAACTCTTCCAGCTTGTCCTCTTCAGAATAGTTTTCTTCAACATAGGTTAAAAATTCTTCGATATTCGCCCAGCGATTCTCATCTTCTTCCTTGCCTGTGGATCGGTAGTAGTTTTCAAAATCAACCTTCTTAACCAAATATTGACAGAACTCGGAAAGATCCATGGAATTCTGCGCAAATTTGAGATCAAAGATAAGGTCGCGGAATTGTTTGATCTTTTGTTTGACGCCGCCACTAAACGGCAGGTTATCTATCTCTGTAATTGCATCGAAAAGCGAAATACCCTTTTGCGCCGCATACTCGGACACCTGCTCTACGGTGGTGTCACCGATACCCCGTTTAGGCATATTAATAACCCTCATGATCGCCTCTCCGTCGTACGGGTTAACTAGAATACGAAGGTAAGCAAGAACGTCCAATATTTCTTTTCTGTCAAAGAACTTATAGCCACCGAACACGCGGTACTTTATACCCATTTTACTGAAATTTGTTTCAAACAAACGTGTCAGCGAGTTGTTGCGCACAAGAATCGCAAAATCGTTATTTTTGTATCCCTTGCCACGTTTAAGGCTGGATATTTTGCCAATTACACTGTCGACCTCTTCGTAGTCGGAGGCATATAAATTAAATTCCACCGCCTGTCCGACGTCTCCGTCGGTAAAGAGCGATTTGCCGCTTCTGGCGTTGTTATTCTTAATCAATCTATTGGCGCAATCAAGTATTGCTTGGGTGGAACGATAGTTTTGTTCTAATTTAAAAACTTTTGCATTGGGATAATATTTATTGAAATCAAGGATGTTACGTATATCCGCTCCGCGCCAGCCATAGATACTTTGATCGTCGTCGCCGACGACGAAGACGTTGTTCCATTTTTCGCCGAGCATTTTCAGTATCTCAAACTGGATTCCGTTTGTGTCCTGAAATTCATCAACGTGGATGTAGCGGAATTTAGATGAATAGTATTCTCTGACGTCGGGATGATCGCTTAATAGTTCCTTACATTTCATAAGCAAATCGTCAAAGTCCATGGCGTTATTTTCTTTCAGATACTCGTCGTAACGTTCGTATACTTCGGAAATAGTCATGGCATCTTTTTCGATAGACCTTATTTGATTAAAGTAGGCATCCGGAGACAATCCGGCATTTTTAGCAAGTCCGATATGGTAGGCATATTTACTTTTATCTTTATCTTCTTCCAGATGTTTTTCGCGTAGTACGCGGTTAAGAAGCCTGGTGCTTGCCGATTCATCGTAAATACTGAAACCCGGGGTATAGCCTATTTTTTCGGAAAAGCGATAAAGGATTTTTACACAAAGGGAGTGGAATGTTGAGATCCATACGTCGTTTTCTCCAAGCATGGTCGATAACCTTTCTTTCATTTGGTTGGTTGCTTTATTCGTAAAAGTAATCGCCAAAATATTCCACGGGTTGACGTTCATATCGCCGATTAAGTGGGCGATTCTGTAAGTTAGTACGCGCGTTTTACCGCTTCCGGCGCCGGCAAAGACCAAAACTGGCCCTTCCGTTTCCAATACGGCGGCCTTTTGCCGTTCGTTCAATTGAGTTAAATCTATCATGATTCCTCGTATATCAGTTATATTCGGGCAAGAAAAGATATCTTGCTTTGTTGATAGCATAGTTGTCGGTCATACCCGCAAGGTAGTCGCAGACAAGGACGGACGTTTCTCCCTCGACGCCGGACGGAGGCAATTCGTCCGGGTGGGCGATATAGTATTTATAAAGCATGGAGAGCATACGGTCGGCTTTTTTCAGCGAATCCTCTCCCGCCTGGGTAAAGTACACTCTTTCAAACATGAAATCGCGTAGCTTATTCATATAGTAATCGCCTTTATCGGTCAAAGAGACGCAAGGCTTTTCAAAGCTATTCTGAATAATATCGAGAACGAGGGTATTGATCCTCTCCCCTTTGGTTCTGCCAAGATACTCTCTGCAATCAGCCGGGATCTCATCTTCCGTCAAAACACCGGCGCGCACTGCGTCGTCAATATCATGGTTAATGTAGGCGATGCGGTCGGCATAAGAGACCACTTTGCCCTCTAAAGTACAAGGCTTACCGCTGCTTTTATGTTGCAAAATTCCGTCTCTGACTTCCCAAGTCAGGTTCAATCCGAGTCCGTCCTCTTCAAGCACGTCCACCACGCGTAAACTTTGTTCATTATGATAGAAGTGTCCAGTGAGCGCATTAAGGACCCGTTCGCCTGCATGCCCGAACGGAGTATGACCAAGATCGTGTCCAAGACCAATCGCTTCCGTCAGGTCTTCGTTTAATAAAAGGGCGCGAGCGATCGTTCTTGCGATCTGCGTAACTTCGAGCGTATGCGTAAGACGCGTTCTGAAGTGATCGTCCGTAGGGCGAAGAAAGACTTGCGTTTTATGTTTCAGACGGCGGAAAGCGCGGCTGTGGATGATACGGTCGCGATCGCGCTGATATTCCGTACGAATGGGACAGGGTTCGATTTCTCTGACCCTTCCTTTCGTGTCTTCGCTCTTTTGCGCATAGGGGCTGAGAAAAGTTCGTTCGTATTGCAACTGATGTTCTTTCATGCGACCCTCCGATAATATTCTCTATATTTATAATAACAGAAATTTGTCTCTTCTTCAAGTAATTTCTTCATTTGTTTTCTTTCCTTTTTTTTATAAAAGTTGTATACTTTTTTCGAGGTGATCGGTATGCAAAAATGGGAAACACATTTACACACGAAAAAAGGTAGCGTCTGCGGAGCTGTTTCGCCGAGAAAAGTCGCGAAGATCTACGCTCAAGCCGGATATACCGGGATCGTTGTAACCAACCACTTTAATTTATCCAATTTCGAGAACTATTTCAAAGGCAGAAAAATAAATTGGATTCGCCGCTATCTCAAGGAGTTTTACGCCCTAAAAAAGCACTGTTCTAAATATAAAATCACCGTTTTACTCGGCCTGGAGATGTGTTTAGCCGGGGATGAAAAACGCCCGGGGAAAGAGGAATATTCCGAGCTACTTGTCTACGGTATCACACCGGAAAGATTACTTGATTATAACCTTTCACTTCTCTATCATACGCAAGAAGAATTCTTTACTATTTGCAACCAAGAAGGGTGGCTTTGCGGTCAATCTCATCCATTCCGCGAAGGAACGGTTCCGCTCGACTTTAATTACATGCACCTATTGGAAACGTATAACGGTCACACCCGGCACGTAAACAACAACGAAGTTGCTGAAAATACCGCTAAAAAATACCACCTGATCCCGACTGACGGGAGTGATTTTCACCAAGAAAAGGACTTCGGATGCGGAATGCTCTTTCCTGACGATATGAAAATAGAGACGGAAAAAGATTTCGTCAACGCCCTTTTATCTCAAAAAGGAATCTTCATTTTACGGTAATTTTCACGAATTTATATTTAGAATATTTCTTCAATAGCCTTTTTATAGACGGCATGGTCCTCGTCGGAAAACACATCGAAAACAACGTGAAGACCTTTATTCCTTTCTAAATAATCTTTCACTGCATAGCAAGCAACTCTCGACGCTTTTTCTATCGGATAGCCGTATACACCGGTAGCAACGGAGCAAAAAACAAGAGTTTTCAGTTTCATTTCCCGTGACTTTTCCAGGCAGGAATTGTAGCAACTACGTAGTAGTATCTCATGCTTTGTAGTTGGCAATCCCGAAACGACCGGCCCGACGGTATGAAAGACGAATTTCGCCGGCAGGTTATATCCGACAGTTACCTTTACTCTCCCGGATGGCTCGTAAGAGCCCTGCTTTTTCATTATCATAGAAAGGTCCCTTCTCATTTGCAGCCCTGCATAAGAATGAATGGAATTATCAATACAGGAATGCAAAGGAGCAAGACAACCAAGCATTTTTTCATTAGCCGCATTGACAATTGCATCCGATTTTATGCAGGTTATATCCCCTTGATATAGAGAAACGCCATTTTTAAAAACAGGAAACTCATCTGCCGAAACGATTCTCTTTTTTAATAGGATACGTTGCAAAACCCTGTCCTGCGCCGCATAATATTCGTCGGAAAAGTCATCCGGCATGGTGATATTCATCAGCGCTCGAAGAGTCTTCTCTTTGGGCAAGTCGAACTCAGAAGTTATTTTATTTGCATTTTTTAAATATGAAATACAATAATCAAGGTCATCCATTGGGTTATTCTTCGATTTCTTCCGGCGCGGCAAAAAAGCTGAATTTACGCGCTTTTACATTCGTCAGTTTATAGGTAACAAACCGACCGTCTCCGGCCTTATAAAGTTGTTTCGGACCGGTGGGATCGTTCAAAACAGCCTCTTGCGCTTCTATTCTGTTATCCTCTTCGACGACAGCCGAAACGCGCAGCCACGACGTATTATCATCGTACATTCCGCACAGCTCTATTTTCCGATCTTCGGTCAGCTGTTTATAAACTTCTTTAAAGTTACCGCAACAGATATATACGTTTCCCTCGAATTCAGCTACGCTGGAAAAAGGTCGAACTCTGGGCTGATCGCCCTCGACCGTTGCGACGTAAAACACTTTTACCTTCTTCAATTCTTCTACGACTTTATTCATATAATCTCTCCTTTTGACAACTCATTTGACTGATCAAATGATTTCATATTCAGTATACATTTTATTTTCTTACTTGTAAAGAGAGTCAAAGCGCGTAGTTCCCTTTCTTTTTTTATAAAAATAACGTATTGTTTCTTTTTCCGTTCCATGTTATAATGATTTTATTATACCAATTACATAAGAGGAATATATGACGGTAATTACATCCATACTTATGCTGGGAAGAAAAGGTTTTGGCGTCAAGGAGACGCAAGCGCCCCCCGTTCCCGTTCAGACGATCGGGGACATTCCTTTTATCGCTACTGCCAATCCGCGATACGTTGATATCGCTTTTTTAGGAGCGCACGATGCCAATACGGGTATTGTTAAACGCGGTGCGTCGACGGAGGCTGCGGCAAGCAAAGCTTTGAAAAAATTCGAACCGATGATCCGCAATTACGTTAGTCGATTTGTGAAGACGCAATCGACTTCGATATATCGCATGCTGGAATGCGGTTGCCGTTTTTTACATATCAAAGTAACCAAAGAAAAGGATGGCTGGTACACCTCCCACAGCATTTTAACGGGAGAGCTTTCCGTCCACATTCTGGACATCCTTCGGTATTTATCCGAGCATGAAAAAGACGGGGAAATAATTTCCATTCTGTTTCAACCCATTCATTTTGCCGATCAATCATTTGCCGACTTCCACGATTATTTAGCGGAGATTAAATACAACGAAAAAAATATTTTCCACTATATTCATTATTCTCCGGTTGCCGAGTTCCCCGATCAAGAAGGTATTCACGTAAGTGACCTGCGATACAACAATATCGTCGGAAAGGACGGTACCAGCGGTTTGGTTCTGTTTGAACGGAGGGATCAACATTTTATTCCATCGTGGGATAGCCGACAGACTTCGTACCCTTATTTCTTTGATATGGACACCAATGCCCTCCATACCTGGCACAGTCGTTCGAACATCCGAAAACTGGATAAAGAGATTGGAAAGACGGTGAAAGAAATATTATCTACCGATAAATACAACGATATGCTCCGCATGAATCAGACCCAACCTGCCAATTCATTCCGCTCTCTTGGCGACGCTCTTTCCTCTATCTACTCCCTTTCTCTATTGCATATGGCAAAAAGGCACAATCAAAAACTGCTAAGAAGAAAAGACTTTGGAGATATGATGCGCGCAATGCCTGTTTTCCAGGTCGATTTCGTCACCTCGAATTACGGTGATTTCAACAAAAAAGCCAACGAAGCAATCCGAAAGTGCAATGAAGAATTGGTAAATAATCTACTGAAATAAAAAATTGACCTCGAAATGAGGTCATTTTTTATGAGTTCTTTTATTTGGACTTGTAATATAACATACAGTGGCAGAAGCCTTCGTACTCGGGATTGGCTATTTGATCGCGGAACTCCTTGCACATGCACTTTGTGTCCTCGGTCATCTCCCGCCGGCAGGGGCAGTACCCTCCGCGACGTTTTAAACCTTCTTGCACGACTTTTACCACTTCTTTGTCGGGATTCAAAGATATTTTCATTTTTATATTTCCTTTTTATTTGACAAAAGCGGAAAACGCCTTATGCGCCTGATAAAGATCGGCTTTGGAAACAAGTTCGTACGGTGCGTGCATGGACAGAACGGGAACGCCGAGATCGACAGTGTCGATGTTGAGGTTTGCTAAATACTTAGCAACCGTTCCGCCGCCGCCCAGGTCAACTCTACCAAGTTCTCCCGTTTGCCAAATTACGTTGTCTTTTTTAAATATCCCACGCAGATATCCGATGTATTCTGCAGAAGCATCGTTACTACCGGACTTTCCTCTCGACCCGGTGAATTTATTCATAGCGACGCCCTTACCTAAGTATGCGACGTTCTTTTCTTCAAAGACGTCGGCATAGGACGGATCAAAGGCAGCTGTTACGTCTGCCGAAAGACATTTACTTGCGGCGCGTACGACTGCGGCAGAAACGCTGTAGCTATTTGCAATACAACCTATCAGATCGTCGATGATCCTACATTGCATTCCGGTATTACCTTCGCTCCCTATTTCTTCTTTATCCGCTAAAATAGTCATGACCGTTTGTTCCGTTTCCGTTTCCAAAGTCGCCGTGATCTCCGGATAAGCGCATACTCTGTCGTCATGCCCGTAGGAAGCAACAAGCGACCGATCAAAGCCTACGTCGCGCGCCTTTAACGCCGGAACTGCTTCTATTTCCGCGCTAAGGAAATCTTCCTCGCAAATGCCGTATTCTTTGCTCAGAATAGACAGTATGTTTTTCTTTACCGCGTCTTTATCTTCGTCTTGTAGCGGTACCGTGCCAACCATAACGTTGAGTTTTTCCGGATTGAAAGCGGTAGCTACCTTTTTCTCATTCTGTTCTTGCGAAAGATGCGGCAAAAGATCGGTCACGTAGAAAATGGGATCTGACTCCTTTTCTCCGATACATATTTCCACTTTCGTTCCGTCCGTTTTTACGATTACCCCGTGCAAAGCAAGCGGCACTGTCAACCATTGATATTTTTTTATTCCGCCATAGTAGTGCGTTTTCAGATATCCGATCTCACTCTTTTCAAAGAGCGGCACCTGTTTAAGATCCAGCCTGGGGCTGTCAACGTGCGCAACAAGAATGCGAATACCGTTCTTTTCCAGGTCGGCTTTTCCGCCTTTAATGAGGAAAAGACTCTTACCGCGATTGTTATAATAGAGCTTATCGCCGGGACTTATCTTCTCGCCCAGTTTATACTCCCTGTATCCGGCTTTCTTTACTATGGCAATGGTTTCGGCAACCGTTTCTCTTTCCGTCTTTCCGTTGTCCAAAAACTTTTTATAACCTTCCGCATAAGAAGTCATCTGATCGACGTCACTTTTATTCGCTTCTTTGTAGACGTTTTTTCTCTCATAAGTCAAATCCATCTGCGCCTCCTACTTAAATATTCAAAAAATCTTTTAAATTGCCGGAAAAGATAGCTTCTCGCTCTTTTTCCGTCAGTTTTAATCCCATAAAACGGTTGATTTCTTCCGAAGCATTCCACATTGGATAATCGCAGCCGAAAAAGAACTTTTCGCTGCCGAGTTTATGGATTAAATCCGTCAGGTACTCTTTATCCGGGAAAAAACCGGTAGTAGAGGACGTGTCGTACCATACGTTATCGCAACCTTTATATGCGTCGACGACCTGTTCCCAACAACTGTATCCCCCAAAGTGCGCTCCGATAAACCGCATTTTGGGATATTTCTTTGCCATTTCCGCCAAATAATAGGGTGAAGAATAGTTGTAGCGTTTATCGCCCGTATGGAAAAGGATGGGCAATCTGTCGCCGATAACGTTATACATCCTTTGCCCTTCCGGTGAATTGATGGCAAAGTGCTGAAAATCCGGATGGAGTTTTACCCCTTTAAAACCGTTCTTTATACAAAAATCCACCTCGTCGGCAATTTCCTGTTCGGACATATCCTGATGCAGGGTCATAAAGGCAATGAATTCCGGATGCTCCTGACAGCTACTTAAAATAAAGCGGTTAATAGAAGAAACCTGGTGGGGTGCGGTGGCGACGGAGTGGACGACGAATTTGGAGATACCGGCTTCCTTCCCAAAGGCAAGGAGGGTCTCTGCCGTTCCGTCTCCCGACATTCCGGCAGAATAAAAATTACCCACACTGTTCGTCGCTTTTACGGCGATCTTCTGTGGGTAAATGTGTGCATGACTGTCATAGATGGTATACTGCATATTTTTTTTCCTTAATCTATCAATAGATCAACGTAATTTTTGTAGACCTCCGGAGCGGAGTCCTGCCATTTATTGGCGATTGCTTCCGCCTTGCGAGCGTTTGGCACGACGAATCTCAACTCAAATAGAATCGTTTGACCGTTGAGAACGATACAATGCACCAAGTAGGTGCCGTCGGCGCTTTTCTCATAATTGCAGACAAATTCCTGCTTTCTGCGATACTTCAGTTTATTCTGGCGTATATATTCCGAAACGTCGTCGCGGATAGATTTAAAAATGCTGTTATAAAAATAGCTCAGGCAAACCTTACCGTCGTCACTGATGGAAAGAAGTTGATCTCCGGGATTATTCTTGTCCTTTTCCGCTAGAACGAAGCGCGCGCCGATCAATTCATCGACAAAACTCCCGAAACAAAAGTACGGGATCCAGTTATTATCGATACAGCACATTTGGGAAAGAATATCCTGGCTTATTGCCGTCTCGTATTTATCGAGGATAAACAGAATAAGCAGTTTATTCTTTATGTCTTCGTCAGTGATCATCTCTTTTTCCTTTTGCAGTATTATACCAGTAAAAAAGCGTTTTGTAAACCTGTGAAGAGTTATTCGTAAAAAATTTATTTTTTATCGGTGCTACCGAAACCGCCGTCGCGGACGCCGGAAGCACAGTCGTCTTCCGTAATGCCGTACGGGACGAAAATGCCCTGGCAAAAGGCGTCTCCCCTCTTTAATTCCACCGTTTTATTATCCTTTGAATCATTTGTAATCTTGCAGAAGATATGACCTTCGTTTTTGCTGAAATAATAATCGCTGTCGATGATGCCGACGGTATTATTGAGTTGGAGGCGGAATTTAAAACCCAGACCGCTACGAGGATAGAGCTGAAGCATCCATCCTTCCTGTATCCGGACGCGGATACCGGTGGGAATAAGCGCAGTCTGTCCCGGCACAAGGATCAGGTCTTTTGTCAAAAAGAAATCATACCCTGCGCTCCCTGACGTAGCTCTCCTGGGAAGGGAAATTTCGTCATAGATTTTTTTTACGTCCTCTCCGGAGAAGCTCTCCGAGAACTGCTCAAAACTGACTTTTTCGAATTTAGCTATTTTTTGCATGGTCAAAACTCCTTATTTATAATTATAGCAGATTCTTTATATTTCGACAATATCAGACAAACAAAAACAAAAAATATTTACGTAAACCGCTCATAATTGTAGCATGAGACTGAAAAAGAATAAAAAAGCAGGCGGAATTCCGCAAGAGATTTTAGTAAAAAAACAGGCTGAACGGATCGAGGAACTGCGAAAAGAGAACTCGGAGCTAGTTAAACAGCTGGAAGAGTACCGGAACAAGGAAAGAGAAATCAGCGAAACGGTTGTCTTTGCTAAACGAAAGCAAGAAGAATACCTCGCCGATCTACGGATACGCTATGCGCTTGAAAACGAGCGACTGAAAAAGTTTTGCGAAGCAATGGAGTGTTATAAATCGCGCGATGAATTGTTAAAAGCCTACGATCAATCTTTTTCGGCAGTTAAGAAGGCGCGAGAAGAACTAAGCACCGTTTTGCAAGAGGAATTGGGAACGGGCGCAAGTATCTACCTTGCCGAAAAGAAACGAATCGGAGATGACGAAACGCCTTTTTCTCCGGAAATAAAAAGAAGCGATCTAAATAAAGTCAGCGCAATAACGGAAGAAGAACTACAGGAATTACTCGATCAAATATAAGCCTTTGAAAGTAAACTGACTTTTTTCAGGAATTCGTCCGCTCCCAAAAAGCGGACTTTTTGTTTATCTTCGGAACAAATGCAGTATAGTAATTGCCCTTTTTGTCCCGTCATGTAATAACAACCATCGGAATAAAACATACCCTCTTTTGCCTCAGCAAAAGAGGTACTTTCCATAATGGAAAAGACTCCCTCGCCCGTTTTTTTACCCAGGCTTTCTTTCATTGTCCATATCCTTGTCAGCAGCCTGTCGTCGGGGAAAAACCGATTGAAAGCCGACACCTCGCGCGGCGAAAGAATCCTTTCGGCGAGGGCTTTTTCGTAGTGAAAAAGCTCTTGGACGTCCGCGCCTACTTCCTTTTCGGAGATACAAACGCCTACGCCCTTTCTGTCGTGAGAAAGGCTGAAGCGGACGTCCGCGCGCGAGGAAAAGTAAGGCTTTCCGTTCGATGAAAAATTAAACAGACAGGCTTCATCCCATCCATATTCTTCTTTCATCATAACTCGAAGCAATAAATAGACGCAAGCCGAGGATATTTTGTCGGGCAAAAACTTATACGACGATACTTTTTCCAAACGTTGACGGCTCAAATAGGGCAAAAAGGAAGTCAGTTCCTTTTCTCCGAATGATTCCAGACCGTCCAGCAAAGTAAACATTACTCGTTTGCCTTCTTTGCCAAAAGATAGTCAATCCAAGTGGTATTATATAAAAATCTCTTATTGTACTTGTCTAAAATCTTAATGATAACGAGCCAAACGGCACCGATGAAAATACCGATAAGGCACAGCACCTGATATGGTTTCATTCCGAGCCAATTTGCCAGGTGATCGCCGCGCAAAAATTCCGTCATGAAACGAAATGCCGAATAGAGAATCAGATACAGCGGTAGCGCCCTTCCCTTTCCTTTTCTTTTAGTCAGATAAAAGAACAAAATTATGGCGATAAAGATACCGACGAAGGCTTCCAGCAGTTGCACGGGAAATTCCGTTTTCCCGGTGGTGTGGTTATACATTCCGCCCTTCCACGGGATGCCGTAACAACAACCGGCACAAAAACAAGCGATCTTACCTATCCCCATTTCCAATGCAAAAAAGGGCGTCAAAAGGTCGGTGCCATTGCGGAAGTCCATTCCCAAAAGTATCTGCAATCCTATGACCATAAACGGTCCGAAGAAAATAAAGGAAAAATAGTTATTCAGCGTAAAATATTCGTTATTGGATAGGAACGGGACGACGTCGACAAAGGTCGCTAAACTGGCGTAGATCCCGACGTATAAAACGGACGTAATGATTATTTGCGTCCAATCTGAAAATAACGCGGAAAGAAATTTATTCTTTTTGCGAAGGGATTGCGCTTTGTTAAAAGCAAAGTTCATTAGCGCGCAGCTTTTCTCCTTCCGGATTAAAAAGAAAAGGAAAACGGAGACACAGACGACAATGGTCGCTATGCTGTTGATCAAATCATACAAACCGCTTGTTTTAATCATTTGATACGCTTCTCCTTTCCGATAATTCCGCCCTGATCCTTTCACGCGTTTTTCCGGTGTACGAATAGAAGAACGCAGGAACGAGACCGAGGATCATTCCCCCCGCCGGGATGAGGGTAGCGGCGATAAAGATCCCCTGTTTTACACTCTCCGACTGCTCAAAGACCGCCATGGAGTCGTTATAACCGCAACACTGTAATACGATAGAAACGGCGAGGACGGGGACTGTTTCCAATAACTGAGAGAACATCACTTGTGCCGAGAAAAAGGTGCCGTCTCGTCTCACTCCCGTTTTCCATTCGCTGTAATCGGCGCATTCGGGAATGAGATTGCTTTTCATTGATTCAAACACACCGCCGAAAATACCGATGATAAGGTAGAAGGTCAAAAACAGGAAGAAGGACACCTTGCCCCATCTGTCGAATCCCAACAGATACATTATAACACAAGTAACGATACCTAAGCAAGAAAAAATAAAATAGGACTTTTTTAAGCCGGCTTTTTTAAAGACCAAAGGAAAGATACTGTCGCCAATAAGAAGTCCTGCGCCGACAAGAACTACAAGTACGGTCAAAAAAAGTTCGGACGGCAAAAATGATGTCCCCCCGCCCGGATAAAGGACGTATCCGTCCGCGCTACCGTAGAGATATTTTCCGGCGTAGGTGCTGACTTCTCTGGCGGCAAAGACGGTTGCCGAAAGAAGAAGCGCGCCGTCGAATACGAACATAGGTTTAGTTGTAAAGAGTGCCGAAAAACTTTCTTTTAGGGTAACCTTTTTATCATTTACGGTTATCCGTTCTTTCGTTCCGAAGAAAGTCGTTGCTGCAAGGATGCCGCCCCCCAGCCCAAAAATCAATCCGCTATAAAGGTAGCCGCACACGTTACCGAATTGTTCGGTCAAAAAAGGAACGGCAATAACGGGGACGACGCCGGCGAGCGTTGTTACGACGTTTGCTATCGCCAAAAAGGCGGAGCGTTCTCCTTCCTTATCAGAGACAACGGAAGCAAGGGACCAAAAAGGAACGTCGTGCAGATTAAATGACGTTTCCCACAACAAGTAAGCGATAAAACAGAGGGCGACTTTTGCTCCTTCTTTTTCCACGCCGTAGATAGTCGGGGCAATAAAAAGGACGGACGTCATTATTCCCATAACGAATGAAAGCCACAAAATATAGGGTCTGAATCTGCCCCACTTAGACTTGCCGCCGTCCATTTTTACACCGGCAAAAGGCAAAAGTAACATAACGATAATTTTGGAAACGGCGATGATAATACCGGCGGAGATCGGAGAAATCTTTACCGCGTCGGTAAAATAAATCAGGACGAACAATACGACGAAGGAATCAAGGACGCCTTTTCCAAGCCCCCCTGCTCCGTAGGAAAAATACTCTTTTAGCGATACTACTTTTTTATCTTTCATTTATTCCTCATAAGTTCGCTCAGTATTTCGGAAAAATCCGCTTCTTCGATAAAATAGTGATTTTTATCCGGAAGTACGACGATGTTGACCGTGCCGCGGAGGAATTTCTTCCAACGGATATCCGCTTTGTCGATTTTCGTCAGCGGATCGTTTTTAGCAAGAACCACTGTTACGGGAGCGTCAACGGTGGGCTTCTGCGCTTCAATGCGAGAAGCGATTGACGCGTCGGCGCGGAAGAGAGAGGCGAAGCTCCCATCATCCGTCATAAGTCCTGCTTTTTGCAGTCCCGTAACGATCTTTTTATCGGAGGCCTTTTTCCATACGTCTATAGGTCTCCCGAAAATGGAAGAGATAGCGTCGGGAACGTGCGCCCCGAAGAAAGCCCCGGTTACCTCGGCAACGGTCATAAGTTTCAATGCCGTCATCGTCCCCAAACAGTGGGCGTAGACGTAGACCTTTTCGTACCGACGGACGATTGCTTTCCATTCCTCTTTCGCCTTTTCCCAGTCCTCTCCCTCGAACGCGCATCGGATAGCGGCATATACGTCGCAACCGGGAATGCTGACAGAGCTGAATATCCGCCCCGTCGCTCCGGCATAAGGTATACAAACAAGGGCGTTTTTATTGCCGGAGGTGTACCGGAAGAAATACTCCTTTCTTCCCTTTTCATACAGTTCCCGTACCGTATCAACGCGAATAACGTCGTTATAGGTATAGCCGAAGGGCGCAACCTTGGTTGCGATCCTTATGCGGTCGAAGCTGGAGACGCCTGCCTCGATAAGGGGGGTGTCGAAGCCGACCGAGGGCGCGACCTGGCAGACGGCGTCGAGAAGTTGCTTCTCCGCCGGCTGCAACAAAACGTCGTTTTGGACGGTGCCTTCTTCCAGAAGCGCCGTAAGGTCGCGCTTTCCGTTCTCTGTTAGCGGTATAGCGTCGACAAAGAGTATTTTACTCGGCGTCATATTCTCGGGCAATCTCGCCCGGATATCCTTTTCTACCGATCTGTCCGCAACGACAAAAGTGCAAAGATAACCGCCTTTCTTTTCATCGGAAACATACTCCACGACGGCGTCGCGCACCCCGGGGGTATTACCGATAATCCATTCTATTTCACCCGGCTCTATCCGCAAGCCGTGGAGTTTAATCTGTCTGTCCTTTCTCCCGACGAAGTGGATATTGCCCCTTTCATCTTGCCAACCGATATCTCCGGTATAGTACGTGCCGCCAACAAAACCACCCTGCTCTTCTCCGACGTAACCGGCTCCTACCCCTCTGCCTCCGGCAACGATCTCGCCCTCAACGTAGCAAGGTAAAGCATAACCGTTCCATTGAAGGGAAACGGTTACGTTATCAATGGGCGCGCCGATAGGCACGTCGTTTTCCGTACCGTCGCAATCATAATACGTCACGTCAACAGCGCATTCCGTCGGACCGTAAAGGTTATGAAGGCTAGACCCCTCTTTATAAACCTCATAATGACGCTTAACCGTTTTTGCAGACAGTTTCTCGCCGGAGAGGAAAACATCCTTTACTGCAAACACTTCTTTCCCCTTAACTTGTTCCAAATACAGATCGTACACGGACGGTACAAAATGAAGTTGCGTTACTTTATATTTTTCGACGTAATTTGCTATCGTCATCGGATCGGCGTGCATCTTGGGCGGAATGAGTACGAGGGTGCCACCAAAAAGTACGGGACGGAAAATTTCCCATACGGAAACGTCGAAAGTATACGGCGTTTTTTGCAGGATGACGCCCCCCTCAAGCGGATATTTGTCTTCCATCCAGCACAGTCTGTTTGCTATCGCCGCGTGAGAAACTTTGACCCCTTTGGGTTTGCCCGTGGACCCGGAGGTATAAATAACGTAGCAGATATCTTCTCCGCTTACGTCGGCAATATAGCTCTCGTTATCGTAGACAAAAGAATTCATAAATTCATCGTCAAGAACGATTTTTACGTTGGCATCCTTGCGCATAAATTCCATTCTTTCGTCCGGTCCGTCTACAGGAATGGGCATATAAGCGTTCCCCGAAATGACGACCGCGTACAAAGCAATTATCATATTGACTCCGCGTTCGCATTGAACGCCAATAACTCCGCCTTTTGAGCGTTTGCTTAGGTACGCCGACAGACTCTCCGCCTTTTCGCGCACTTTTTTGCATTCTTTATCGGCGATAAGTTTAAACGGTTTATTGTCCTTCCATAGGCTTGTTAAAGTGTCGGGGTAAACTTTCTTGTTCCCCGTTACCTCACTGATAATTTGACGCGGAATACCTATTAGTTCTCTGCAGCAGTCGAGATAGAGGGACAGTAGCGACTCGATCTCTTCCGATAGATACTCGTCGTTAAAGGAGATGTCGACAACGAATCCTTCTTCTTTGGTTACGGCAATGGTAAGTCCGTAGTTGGTGCTGTCACGGACGCGGATAAGATCTATCTTATCGACGCCTTCCATACTGTCGTACACGAAAAGAACACCCATCGGGTCTGTCAGCTTGGCGCGGGAGAATATCTCCGAAAGCGGACAACTTTCGTGCCGTTCCGATTCCATGCCCTGCCGATAAACCTCTCGCAAAATTTCTTGCGGTCCGGATACCGATACACGAACGGGCAAAGTGGAAATGTACATTCCGATAGCGGACGTCGTTTTATCGTCCCTACCTGAAACGACCTTCCCAAACAGTACGTCCTGCGCCCTGCATACGATCTGCAAAAACCGTGCCGTTGCCGCCTCGAAGAAAGTGTTTTCGGTAATACCGTTTTCACGCGAGAACTTGGTTATTTTATAGGATAGATCAACGTAGCGAGAAATTCTCTTTACTTCTCCGTTTTCCCCTTTGCCATGCGAAGGAACAAAGGTATCTTTGGCTCCGCTGACCAAATTCACCCAATAAGAATAATCCAGTCTGGTTTGTCTGTACCCATACCCGGAGGCATACTCGCAAAAAGAGGCTGTTTCTTTCTGTTTGGGATACTTTTCTTCTTTATATAGTTTCTCAAATTCATCAATAAATATTCTTTCCGACCAAGCGTCCCAGGCGATATGATGAGAGGAAATAACAAGGACATCCTTATCGATGTCAATCCTTATCGGAACGCCGTCAAAGGGAGAAATGCCCTCGGCTATTCTTTCTGATGCGCGCTCTTCCCAGTCTTCCGTTTCCGATACGACAACCGAACTTTTTTCGACCACGTATTGATAGATATTGCCACTCGCGCAACGAATATACTCGGTACGGAAAACGGCGTGCTTTTGCATTATAGCACGGATGACTTCTTTCGTACGCTGTTTTTCGGGCGCAAAAGGAAGGCGCAAAATGGTCTGTTCCAGATACTTTTGTCCATCCGATTCCGAATGGTAAATCATCCCCTGTTGGGTCGGCGTCAAGGGCGCGATACGAATGGGATGACGTATAAGTACTTCCGCAAAGTCCTCTTTATTCATTCCCGGATATCCTACGTCCGCCGGGGAATAAACCTTCTTACCTTCGTCGAATAGTTCCGCCAGGCTGTCGAATTCTTCCTTCCATAGCTCGACTACTTTCTTTGCGTCTTCTTCCGATACGCCGTTGAAGCGGAACGATAGGTTCAGTTCGCCGTTTACGATCTCTCCTTCCAGGTCCAGTTTTTCCCGTTCCGGGTTATCTTCGATCTCGGGCAAACGACATAACTCGGCGCCTTTTACTTCGCCGTCGTACGTCCCCATATAGTTGATAATAACTTCCGGCGCGCTGTTTCCGCCCGTCAGGAACTGGTATCTTATACCGTCATCCGGCACCGACATCAATCGCTCTTTGTTTTCCAGTAGACATTCCTGTGGCAAACCGGCAATGGAGAATATCACCGGATAATAAGAAGTAAACCACCCTACCGTCCGGGAAAGGTCGACGTTATCAAAGAGGTTCTGTCTGCCATAGCTTTCCATTAAGACGGGAACTTCGTCCGTTTTATACAGTTTCCCGATCGATCTGACAAGGGCCGTTGCCATAGGAAGGTCCGGTCGAACGTCGTATTTCCGACCGCCGTTTTTGACTATCCTTTTGGTCGTTTCTTTGTCAATAGTAAGTTTAATGCGAACGGGCGCATATTTTTCTTTAGGGAAGATCGGCAAAATGGATCTTTCTACGTTCGCCCAGTAGTTTTCCTCTTTTTCCGACACCTTGACGCCGCTTTCGCATTTCTTCGCCCAAGCAAGGTAGGAAGTGGTCTTTGGCGGAAGTTTACCGAAAGTTACGGCGGTGTAGAGGTCTTCGGCAATAATTCGCCAGGAAACGCCGTCGATGATGAGGTGGTGGGCGCAGAGGTAGAGATAGTTTTTCTCTCCCCTGATATACGCCGCAATAAAAAGCGTCCCTGTCAGCGATATTTTTTTACGGATCTCGGCGCATTTTTTCAGAACGTCGTCCGTTTTTTCCGTAATAAACACGAGCGGTTTGCTCTCCCCTACCGGCGGCACGAACAACCCGTCCTTTCTGTACTCGGCGCGCAAAATATCATGGTGTTCGTAAAGCATGCGAACGGCCTTTCGATACTCTTTTTCTTCGCCCGGAACGCAGAAAAGAACTTCTTGCAAATATCCATCGGGATTGGGATACTCCCGTTTAAAGAAATCCCTTATTACCGGTGTTTGCGGAATGGCCCCGCAGGCGGACACGGTGATCTCTTTAGAAGACTCGCTCGCCGCCGCCATTTTTGCAATCGTCCTTGCGTCCGATATGTCTTTTACCGTCAGTTTATATCCCTTTTCACGCATCTTTGCCGAGAGGCGAATAGCTTTTATGGAGTCGCCGCCCAAAGCAAAGAAGTCGTCGTTTGCCGACCGGACTTCTACGGAAAGTAATTCTTCTACTGCCGATGCGATCAGTTTTTCTTTTTGGGTATTTATCGGTTCTTCTGCTTGCTCACAGATAGCGACGTCGGAGCGGCTTATGCGGTGGAAGTGAGCTATTTCTTCGTCGGATAACAAATTGGCGTTGCCTACGGAGATATCGGCGTTCTCCGCTATTATTTTAAGGATCTCGCCAATAAGTTTAGTAAGCCGCTCGATCTCCTCTTTTTTATACCGCGCCGCGTTGTAGCGTAATATATAGTGTGATCCCGTTTCGTTCCTTTCCAATTCAAGGTCGTACCCCGTCTGATCGGTGACGCGGACCTTCTGAACGAAGTTGAAATTCTGACCGAAGTTATTAAATACGGTGACCGTACCTATTTCCTTTCCGTAGGTCGATATGGGCAGATATCCGTACTCAACGTTCTCAACGTTCTGCCTTTCCACTTCTTTAATTACCTCTAAGAAAGTGGTCTTTTGGTCAAAGCGTACGCGGACGGGAACGGTGTTAATGAACATACCTACCATATCCTCTATTCCCTTAATGCCTGCGTCCCTGCCGGAAATAACGTTGCCAAACAGCGCGTCGTTCGTACCGTTTGTCACCCCCAGTACGATCCCCCATGCCGTTTGCAATAAGATAGGCTCCGTTACCGACAGTTCTTTTGCCAAATCCGCGATATTGACGGGAATGTCGGCCGTATACTCTACCGCCCTCTCAAGAGGTCTTTTTTCTCCTTCGGAAGGATACTCATAACCGCCGTGGAAGTCGCGTAATAACTCGCTATAATACCTTTCTGCCTCCGACCGGTCCTTTTTATGAAGGTACTCGACGTAGTCGCGGAAAGCCCTTTCTTTGGGCAAAAGTCCGTCAACCGGTAGCGCTTTTTTTATCTTTCGGTAAAGGGCGTTGAATTTTTCAAAAATAATCCCGTTCGACCAGCCGTCGAGAATAAGGTGGTGGGCGTTTTGAATTAAATATTTTTTATCCCCGTCTTCGACGTACAGCACGCGGAACAAGGGATCCTGTTCAATATCGAAGCCTTTTTTCAGATCCCAATCGGCAATCTCGAAAATATCTCCTTTATGTACGGAAAGTTCCGGGCGCCTGTTTTTCAGAATGACCTGCCGCGCTCCGTTTTCCGTCCAGATAAAGTTGCTCCTTAATACTTCGTAATTGTCTGCCAATAGTTCCAGAACGCGTTTTATTATTTGCAAATCAACGTGATGGACCTCGATGACGATTTGCGTATCGTATTCCGGATTGTTCACGTCGCGTAGAACGTGATAGAGCATACCCTCTTGTAGCGGAGTCAAGCGGAAGATACTCTCCACGTTCTCCCGTCCGTATTTGGTCTGTGCGTAGAGGCAATCCGCCGGGGTGACGCCGGAGCCGATTTTATCTGCTTTAAGCTCGCTGATATCTTTCGCTTTTTTCAAAGCCCCTGCTATCCTTGCTACCGTCCGAAGGGTCATGATCTGTTTTACGTCGATAACAAACCCTTTTTTGCGCAGGACGGATACCAAGCGGATGACCTTAATGGAGTCACCGCCCAAAGCAAAGAAGTCGTCGTTTCTACTCTGAACATCCAAAGAAAGCAGTTCTCCGATACATTCCGCCACCGTCCTTTCCTTTTCCGTTTGCAACGGCTCGAAAGTAAGTTCTTTTTTCTTCTTTTTATTGACAATGCGGTTTCGTATCGCATTGAAAACGTTTTCTTCTTCGGGCGTTAAGGGCAAGCAATCTTTAACTGCTGTCGAAGGAATAGTCAAAGCGGAGGTGACTGCGATAAAGTAGCCGATCAGTTTATCGATCTCCTTTTCGTCATACCGAGAGCCGTTGTACCTGAAAACGCATTCGCCCGTGCGCGTCTTATAGTTCAACTCCATATCGTAGGAGGTTTGGTTTATAAATCGGTAAATGACCGCCTCGTATTCCTGATCGAAGTACTCCATTACGGTAATTGTCCCAATATGGGGAGCGGTGGTCGCCAACGGTAAAAACCCGTATTCGGCGTTATCGGAATGCTGTTTTGCTATCTCGTTTATAACTTCTTCTACCGTCGTATCATCCTTAAATCGCACCCGAACGGGAACAGTGTTAATACACATACCGGCTATTTTTTCTATCTCCGGTATCCTTTCCGCTCTGCCCGAAATGACGTTACCAAAAACGATATCGCCCGTTCTGTTCGTGATGCCGAGTACAATACCCCACGCCGTCTGATAGAGTACGGACTCGGTGGTGGCATAGCGCTTAGCTAAACCAATCATGTCCGTTGCAATTCGGAACCTTTTTTCGCAAGCCTTGTCCTGCAAGTACTTTCCGACCTTTTTCGACGGATAGTCGTATCCGCCGTCGAAGTTTTCCATGAGGCTCTTATAGTGTTTTTCCGCGGCGGCGCTGTCTTTACGAACGATACGTTCTACAAAGAACTTATAGGACGGGACGGTTTCCGTCTTAATGGAAGCAAGTATCTGTTCGTAGCTTTCTCCGCCGACTAACCGTCGATACATTGCTTGCAATTGTCTTAACAGAAGGGCCTCCGACCAACCGTCCAAAATGAGGTGGTGGCAGGTCTGCGCCATGTATTTTTTATCCGGCGCCTCAATGTACAGAATACGCATAAGAGCGTCTTTTTCTAAGTCGAAGCCCCGTTCAATATCCTTATCGCAAATTTCATCCACGTCTCCGCGCGCTCGAATAAACTCGATGGGACGGTGTTTAAGAATGACCTGCATTCCCCCTTTCTCCGTCCAAATAAACGAAGTACGCAAGACGGGGTATTTTTCAAACAGCAGCCGGAAGCTCTGTTCTAATAGTAAGTCGTCGAAACGGTCGGGTAGTTCTATAACCAATTGCGCCAAGTATTCCAGTTTGTTTTTGTCGCAAAGGGCATGGTATAAGATGCCCTCTTGAAGGGGGGCAGTCGGGTAGATATCCTCTATGTTTTCTTCGCCGAACTTATAATTTGCGATAGCGATATCCTCTTCTGACACCAGCGCGTAGCGTTTGCTTTCTTCGGGCGATTGGACGGTGGTAGCTACCTCGGCAATCTTTTTTAGCGTCCTTGCCGACATGACCTCTTTTACGGAGACAAAAAGACCGACGGCGTCAAGCCCCGTCGACAAACGAATGGCTTTAATAGAGTCGCCGCCCGTCTCGAAAAAGTCGTCCTCGCAATAAACTTCTTCTATCTGAAGCACCTTCTTCCATACGTCGGCAACGACCTTTTGTTTTTCCGTTAACGGGAGCGTCATAAGAGCCTTTTTCTGCGGCTTTGGCAGAGCGGCTCTGTCCACTTTCCCGCTGACCGAACGAGGTATCCTGTCGATGGGAATAACGTATTGCGGCACCATGTATCCCGGCAGGGTCCGGCGCAGTTTTTCGGCAACGTCCTTTTCGGTAGAGCCGACTACGTAGGCAAGAATGGTTTTGTCCCGAGCGATCTTTTCCACGCAAACAAAGCAGTCTTTGACCCCGTCGATACGCCTTATATGGGCGTCGATCTCCATAAGCTCGATTCTGAATCCTCTTATCTTTACTTGGCTGTCAATTCTGTCGATAAATAGTATTCCTTCGTCCGTCCAATAAGCAAGATCGCCCGTTCGATACATTTTTTCGCCGAATAGAGAAACGAACTTTTTGTCGGTGAGTTCTTTTCTATGCAAGTATCCTGTCGAAAGACCGCATCCGGCAATGCAAAGTTCTCCTGGCATTCCCGGTCCGTTTATAGCGTCTCCTTTAGACAGAACGTAGAACTGTGTATTATTGATTGGGTCCCCTATCGGGATATTTTCAGACTCCAAACCGACGTATTCATAACTACAAGCATTGACGGTATACTCGGTTGGTCCGTAGGTGTTGATCACCCTTGTTTTTCCCACCCATTTTTGTAGGACTAAGGCATTTGCCGCTTCTCCGCTACTGTCTAGAATGCGCAGTGACGGGAATTTATCCGGGTCAAGCTCGGCAATCATTGCCGGGGTGAAGGAAGCTATAGTGACTTCTTTTTTATTACAATACCACTCTATTCTTTCCGGGTCGTGGACGTCGTCGTTGGTGATAACGGCAAGGGTGCCGCCTTTACTGAGTATGCCGAAGATGTCCCATACGGACTGGTCGAAGGTGTAACTTGCCACCTGCAACACAACGTCTCTTTCGGTAAGGTCATAAATCCTTTCGTAGGAAAGTAAGAGGTTGGATAGTCCCTTATGTGTACTGACCACCCCTTTCGGTTGTCCGGTCGTGCCGGACGTGTAGATAATATAAGCTCCGTCCTCGCCCGAAATGTTTTCGCTTCTTTTCGGCGCGGTGAGATTCTCCCACCCGGTAAGAACGGGAAGACTTGTTTCCGGTATCAATCCGTCGGAGAGTACCGCCTTTGCGCCGCTGTCGGTCAGAACGAAGGCGCATCTTTCTTTCGGATAAGTTTCATCCAGCGGCAGATAAAGCGCGCCTGTTTTTAAAATGCCGTAAATTGCCGTGATCATTTCCGGACTGCGGCGGACGTAGAGTGCGACAACATCGCCCTTTTTAACGCCCTTTTCTACCAGGAACGCGGCGATGCCGTCCGAACGTTCATCCAATTCCCGATAGGTCAATTCTCTGTCGTAGAAAGTAATCGCCCGTCTGTCCGGCGTCAGAGCCGCCTGTTTTTCCAGTCTCTTTATAACCGTTTCTTTTTCGTCAAAAGGCAGGGTCGTGTCGTTATGCTCGGACAAAAAGCATACGTCGTCACTTGTAAGGAGGTTTATCTTTCCAATCTGTTCGTCGACGTGATCAAGTATTTCTTCGTAAGTTTTTTGGATGCGCTTTGCAAGAACCTCCATGTCCTCGGGGCGGTATTTGGACAAATCATAGCGGAGGTTAAAGGTAACTACGCCCTTGCCGGTAATCTCGAATTCCAACGGGTAGTTACTGTTGTCGTAGACGTCTTTTCTCTCGAACATATCCGCCCCTACGCCGTAGGATAGCCCGTCGTCGTCCTCGTAATTGTAGATGGATTGCAAATCCAATCTGCCGGCGCACTTGATACTCTCCGCCGTCGGCAAGAATCGATACGGCAAGTAAGCAATGGTCTTTTCCTTTATCTCCGTCAGAAGCTCGCGCACGGTGCGTTCTGCGCGCACGTCAAAGCGCATAGGGACGGTGTTAAGAAAGAGTCCGACTGCTTCGTCAATTCCTTTTATATCGCTTTCTCTACCCGAAACAACGTCGCCGAAAACGACGTCCTCGCAGTAAGTATATCTTTGGAGAAGTATCGCCCAGACGGCTTTGGAGAAGATATTAACGTTAAACCCGTTTTCCGAGCAAAACTCTCTTATTCTACCGTCCAGGTCGGAACTGAGCGAACGACGTAGCATTCTTCTGCCGCTGCATCCGCTTCCTTTTAAATAGATCGAGCCGCCTTCGTATCCTGCGAATTCCTTGCGGAAAAAGTCTTTGGCTTCTTCGCTGTCCTTTGTAAGCGTCTTTTTAAGATAGGCGCCGTAATCAAAACCTTTCAAGCGGTATTCTTTGGCTTCTTTTTTCAGTATAAGGAATTCCTCTCCCTTTAAAAGCCGCATATAACTGTCGATAAAATAGGAAATAGCGTTGAAGTCGGAAATACCGTCGGAGATGGCGTGGTGGACGTTAAAAACGATGTATTCCCCGTCCGTTGTCTGCAAATGGAACATACGGAACAGGCAGTCTTTTTGGATGTCGAAGCCGCGATGAGATAGGTCGGTTACGAAGGTTGAAAGGGGCGCGTCGCTTTGTACGGACTCAGCATGGAAGTTAACGTCGGAGCGAACGACGGCGTAGCTGCCTTTTTTCCAGATATAAAACCCCGTTCGGTAGGCTTCGTACTTCTCAAAAAGCAGTTCTGAGGCTTTTTTAAATATATCCACGTCCAGTTTTTTCAGCGGACGCAGAACGACGATGACGTTATAGACCTCTTTTTCCGCCGTCAGAGAGTGGTACAAAATACCTTCTTGTATGGGGGTGACGGGATAGATTTTTTCAAAAAGGACGTTTTCTTTCGCCAGTTCCTTTTCCGTATCCGAATCGGCGTATCTTTCCTCTTTCTCTTCCTCTTCTACCGGTTTCATCGCCCGGATGATATCTTCTTTGGTCTTTGCCTTCGTCAGGTCGGCGAGCGTGACCATGTACCCTAGTTCTCGCAGGGTCATTAAAAAGACGAAAATCTTATGGGAGTCGCCGCCGGCGGAGATAAAGTCGTTTACGTTGTCGATCTCCGCTACCCCGATGGTTTCTTGCAGTGCCTTTTCAAAGGCTTCTTCCGGCGCAAACGCCCTCTTTTCCTCTTCGGTAATCGACTTAATGATCTCCCCGTAAGATATTTTACCTACCCGCGTTTTGGGGAACTCCTTTCTGAAAAGGATTTTCCCGGGCATTTTGTACTCGCTGAGTTTTTCTTTTAAATAGGCGCGCAGATCCTTTTCCAGTGTTTCGGTATCCGCCGAAGGTTTGGGGATGATGGCAAGTACCACCGATTGTCCACGTACGGGGTCGCTGACACCCAGGCAGCACGCTTGATCCACGTCAGGGTGCTTTATCGCCACCCCTTCTATTTCGGAGGGGTAGACGTTATAACCATTGGTTATGATGATTCTTTTTATTCGGGAAACGTAATAGACGTAGCCGTCCTCGTCAACGTAGCCGTAGTCGCCGGTATGCAAAACGGTCTGTCCGTTGACAACGCGGAGGGTCTCTTTCGTTATATCCGGCTTATTCAGATAGCCGAGCATGACGGTAGGACCTGTCATGCAGAGTTCTCCCCGTTCTCCCGGAGGAAGGGGAGTATCCGTACCCGGCTCGCAGGCAAAGAATCTGTTACCGATAAGGGGTCTACCCATACTCCCCTCTCTGCCGCCGTCCCAGTCGGAAATGCAGTTAACGGTGACGCTTTCCGTCAGTCCATAGCCCTCTCTTAGATAAATATCGGAATTGTGCGCCGACATGAACTTTTTGAAGGCGGCTTTTAAGTTCTGCGGTACGCTGTCGCCGCCGGCAAAAGCACCCTTTAAAAAGCTGAGGTCCTGCCCTTCGGTATCGGCCGCCATGATAAGACCGTAAAAAAGAGTGGGAACGCCGGCTATGATATTGGGCTTTTCTTTTATTACCGTTGCACCAAGCTCGGTTGCGGAAAAACGGGGAATGAGAATGGTCGTGCCGCCGGTAGATAACATCAGGTGGACGTTGACGCCGAACCCGAAGCCGTGGAAAAGCGGAATGACGGCGAGCATGGAGTAGTCGCTCATGGGAATAAGTCCGCTGCCCTGCTCGGTCTGGAAGGCAATGGCGTTGAGGTTATAGGACGAAAGCATGATCCCTTTCGGCTGTCCCGTCGTGCCGCCGCTATAAAGTATCAGAGCAAGGGAAGAATAATCCTCCGTCGCCGCCGCACGGGCGGTGATCTTTTGAGAACAGAACGCCGACCAGGGAATATCTCCTTCTTCCCTTCCTTTTTCATCGGACTGCGAAATAAGTCCCTCGTAGGAAGGAATGAACGTCTCCTCTCCGGAAACGGAAATAATGGGAAGGTCACGTCCGGAGGTTTTTCTTCCGGCTTCCGCCATAGGAAGAAGATCTTTGTAGCAAATAATAAGTTTGGCGGAGGTGTCTTTTAGATAATAGGATATTTCCGCCGGGGCGGACATGGGGTGGATAATGCAGACGACGGCGCCTATTTTATTGAGAGCGTACACCGCGTCGATGATGGTGGGCGTGTTGGGCATACAAAATACCACCACGTCCCCCTTTTTTATGCCATACGAAGCAAAGCAATCGGCGATGTGGTCGATTTTTTCTATAAACGTCCGATAGGGTGTTTCTTTGCCGAAATACCGGTAGGCTATATGCTCCGGGAAATTCTTTGCAGCCCCTTTTACCGCCTGGTACATCGTTTGAGAGATGAACCTGTTCATCCTGCTCAAAAGTACATTTTGGTCATACGTATCCATGTTATTCATTATAAAAAAATACTGCAAAATTGTCAAGAGTATAGGTGCGTCCGCACGCTTATCTATGCTCGCACGCATTTTAATTTTATAAATAAACTTTAAAATCACGTACACGCGTTTGACAAAGTTTTCGGCATGTTTTATAATTGTCTTGATTTATATAATAAATCGGTATATCGTTCGGAGGTTCGGCTATGAAAAAGGTACTGCTTCTGCTGCTGTGTTTATCACTCGGTTTTTCCCTGATCGCCTGCGGCTTGATTCAAAACCAAACTTCTCCCGTCTTGGAAGAAAAGGAAGAGCCGATCGTCGTTTCCCTCGGCAGTGAGACGGTGGAAGTCGTTCAGGCAGACCCCCCTCTCAATGCGCCCACCCTTAATTACGGCGGATTCAGCATCTACGGCTATTATCTCGGATATATAGAAATGGGGAGCTATCCGCAGACCCTTGCTCATCACAAGGCGGTTGCGGAAATGAGCTTAGCTACCGATGCTACCGGGTACTATTACAGCACGTGGGATAACTGCCACTATGCTAAAGTATCCAAAGCCAAAATTTACGGAAAGAGGTTTAAGTTTTCGGACGATACCTTTATCACAGAAAACGAAGTGTATTATTTTAAAGTAGAACCCGTTCGCTGGTGGGTCTTTATCGACAGCGAGTCAGCTGTCAGCGCAGGCTCGACCATCACCCTCATTTCCGAGGGCATTTTGGATAGCTACGCTTTTTGCCTGGACGAAAACCGCTCGCAGGATATTTTTACGCAGTCCTATTACCGGACTGATTACCCGGACGTCTTGGCTAACAGCTGGGGTTACAGCGATTTGAGAACGTGGCTCAATACCGAGTTTTTGACCAGAGTTTTTTCCGTTGCGGAAGAGCGTTTGCTCGTTTCCAGAAATACTTCTTCCGTAACCGGCATCTATAATCAAGAAGACCCGACGGAAAAAATTTGGGTACCCTCCGCAAACGAAATACTCGCCTATCAAAAAGTTATTTCCGCTTTCAATATCCAAACGCTCAAGAGCTACGCGACAACGACGGCGGTCGTATCCGACTTTGCACGGTGCCGGAGTACTTTTATGAGTATTTATCCGGAGTTTTACGGATGCGGACGGTACTGGACGACGACGGCCGGGAGCGAATCCTATCAGGTTGCCTACGTACCGTGCGATAATCACGATTACGATATAGAAAACACCAAACTGTACGGAGAAACCGTTTCTATGGATTGCATCGGGGTACGCCCGGTGATCCGTATGTATGCAAACGACGTAACCGGTAAATTGCAAGAACCGGAAGAAGAATAACTCTATCGGAGGAAAACATGAAGTACATCATTGTTTTAGGCGACGGAATGGCCGACGTGCCGAAAGGTCCTTTGGCGCCGAAAACACCCCTTGATCTGGCAAAAAAGCCAAACATTGACAAACTCGCCCGCGATGGCGAAGTAGGCATGATCGCAACGGTGGACGCCGGGCTGAAACCGGGCAGCGACGTTGCTAACCTCAGCGTCCTGGGGTACGACCCCAAAGAATGCTATACGGGCAGGTCCCCTCTTGAGGCACTCAGCATCGGGCTGGATCTGGACGCCGATGATATTTGTATGCGGACCAATCTGGTGACGCTGAACATCAATCTGAACTTTTCCAAAAGCATCCTGACCGACTACTCTGCCGGAGAGATCTCCACTGAAGAATCGGCGGAAATCTTTAAGACGATTAACGAAAAACTAGGCACCGAACTAAGGCAGTTTTATACCGGAGTCAGCTATCGAAACTGTCTCCTGCTTAAACACCGCGTATCGGTCGACGCGACTTTCACGCCGCCGCACGACATTCAGGGAAAAGCCATCGGCGAATATTTGCCGCAGGGAAAAGACGGAGCGGAATTTGCTTCCTTAATAGAAAAATCTGTTTCCATTTTGGCAAAACACCCGGTCAACCTCAAACGAATTGCCGAGGGCAAAAACCCCGCCACGGCGATTTGGTTCTGGGGAATGGGTACCAAGCCGAAGTTGGAACCATTAAAAGATAAATACGGTCTGACGGGCGCGATGATAAGCGCGACCGACCTTTTACGGGGTATCGGGAAAGGGATCGGTATGGACGTAATCAACGTCGAAGGGGTGACCGGCACGGTAAAGACCAACTTCATGGGGAAGGCAAAAGCCGCCGTTGAGGCAATGGACGGGCATGACTTTGCTTTCGTACACTTCGAGGCTCCGGACGAATGCGGACACCAGGGCGACGCACCGGGTAAGATCCTTTCCATCGAAAAGATCGACGAAGTGGTCGGTTACATCCGCGAGCAAATGGAAAAACGGGGAGAACCGTTCGTTCTTGCCGTACTGCCCGATCACCAGACACCATTGTATCTGCGCACCCACGTCGGAGCGCCGGTACCATTTATTGTATATAACTCTCTCCACCCTGCCAAGTGCGGTCTGACCTATTCGGAACGGACGGCGGAAAAAGGCATCTATTTATCCAATGGACGCGCCTTGATAAAAATGATGATAAACGAATAAAAAAAGAAGGTAAAATATAAGACATGCTGACACTGACAACCAAATCGCTACGCGAGAAATACCTCGCCTACTTCAAAAGTAAAGGGCATACCGTTATCGGTAGTGCTTCCCTTATTCCCGACAACGATCCGACCGTACTTTTCACTACGGCGGGAATGCACCCCCTCGTCCCCTACCTGCTCGGCGCAAAACACCCGGGCGGTACTCGTCTGACCGATGTACAAAAATGCGTGCGTACCGGCGACATCGACGAAGTTGGCGACGCTACCCACTGCACCTTTTTCGAGATGCTGGGCAACTGGTCTCTCGGCGACTACTTTAAACACGAGAGCATCGGATTCAGCTTTGAATTTTTGACCAAAGAACTGGGCATACCCACCGATAAACTGGCAGTAAGCGTTTTCGCCGGCGACGACGACTGCGCGCGCGACGAAGTATCCGCAAAGAGATGGGAAGAACTGGGAATTAAGAAAGAGAACATTTTTTATCTACCTAAAAAGAACAACTGGTGGGGTCCTGCCGGTGTGACCGGACCTTGCGGACCGGATACGGAGATATTCTTTATTACCGACAAAGAAAAGTGCTGTGACGACTGCTCGCCTGCCTGCGACTGCGGCAGATACGTTGAGATCTGGAACAACGTATTTATGGAGTTTTTTAAAAACGCCGACGGTACCTTCCGTCCGCTGGACCAAAAGAACGTCGATACCGGTATGGGACTGGAAAGAACGGTCGCCATGCTCAACGGTTTTTCTTCCGTCTACGACATCGACGTATTTAAACCGGTTATCGACCTTTTGAAAGAAAAGAGCGGCAAAGGCGAAGACAAGGTACGCGAGATGCGTATTATTGCCGATCACATCCGTACGGCTACCTTTATGCTGGGCGATGAAAACGGTATCACGCCGAGTAACGTCGACCAGGGATACATTTTACGTAGGCTTATTCGCCGCGCCGTACGTTTCACCAGGAGCCTGGACCTGGATAACGATATTTTAGCCGACATTAGCAAAATATATATAGATGAATACGCCCCCTACTATCCCGAGATCAAGCAGAACGGCGAAAAAGTCCTTTCCGAATTGAAACTGGAGATTGAACGTTTTGCTAAAACGGTGGCGCAGGGTATGAAAGAATTTGAGAAGCTCCGCGGTTATATTCAAAATAACCGTTTGAGCGGCAAAGCGGCTTTCCGCTTGTACGATACTTTCGGGTTCCCCATCGAGATGACGGTGGAGCTTGCGAAAGAATACGATATCACCGTTGACACGGAAGGGTTCGATAAATGCTTCAAAGAGCATCAGGAAAAATCCCACGCCGGCGCAGAGCAGAAGTTTAAGGGCGGACTTGCCGACACCAGCGAAGCAACAAGCAGACTGCATACGGCGACCCACTTGCTTAACGCATCGTTAAAGGTTATTCTTAACGACAACAATATTCAGCAAAAAGGTAGTAACATCACCGCCGAGAGACTCCGTTTCGACTTTAACTTCCCCCGTCCGATGACACCGGAAGAGATTAAAGCCGTCGAAGACAGGGTCAATATGATTATCGGTAAAAACATACCGGTCATTTGCAGAGAGATGCCCATTGAAGAAGCTCGCAAGCTGGGCGCTATCGGCGTCTTTAACGACAAGTACTCCGACGTAGTCAAGACCTACACCATCGGCGAATACTCTATGGAAATGTGCGGCGGACCGCACGCAAGCAATACCGGAGAACTGGGACACTTTACCATTGTAAAAGAGCAGTCCTCTTCTGCCGGCATACGCAGAATTAAAGCAACGTTATCATAACGAAAGCATAAATATAGGAGAGAACAATGAACAAAGCAAGGAAAACAATCATCACCCTCAGCCTGGTACTGGTATCCATTCTGGTGCTGATCGGGTTGACAGCGTGCGACATGAGCAGTATTCTCGGTGGCGCCCCTACCGGTGGAAAGGAAGAAGGCAAAACGGCAAAGATAGAATTTGCCGAGGCAGCGGGAAACTACGACAGCAAAAATGTAAAGAAGTCGGATATCACCATTAAACTGAGAGGCACTCTTTTCGTTCAGCAAAGCAAACAAGCAAGCGGTCTGAAACCGGAATACGACGTCGGCTCCACCATCACCATTCAACGTATACAAAATCAAAACAAGGTTTACGCATCCGCGTCCATTCAACCGAGCGACACAGACTCTGCTATCAGCGGACTACTGGATATCGCCGCAAGGGCGTCTTCGAGCGATGACAACAAAGCCTCTTTCGAAAAGAAAGGTGAAAGCGGTATCGCTTTCCAGAACAGTCTGGACAATACCCTGGTCGTCCTCAACCATTACTTTATCAACGGTCTGAAACTGAACGCCGAACTCGGATATGATAACGGCACGTACAACCTAAAAGCCCACTATGACGATCGGGAAAGCAAAGAGGACGACAAAGAGGACGTATGGTTCGTTGCCGATAAAGAAACTCTCAAAGATTGGCTCAATGAAAAAGCCAAAATGGACGTCAACGACAACATGATGAATAACTTTTTGATGAAGACGGTCTTCTCCGGGTTGAAAAAAACCAGCAACGTTTTTGCAAAAGACAATGCCAACAATTACGTCAAGAACGGCAAGGCGCAATACGATATTTTGCTTAATTCCGACTTTATTTCCCAGACGATATCCAACACCCTGCTCGACCTTGTCGGCGTTGAAGATAAGACCGCAGTTAAAGGCGTCTATGAATCTTACTTCTCCAACATACAAGACTGGATCAGCCTTGAGATGGAAAACGTTTGCGCCAACACAAACGGAGACCTTCTGCAAGACGTTAAAACGGGCGTTGTTACCAAGATCAACGTCAATTCGTCCAAAGTCATTGAACTTTTGCAGACCCTCAAAAACGACGGCTTCATTACCGAGGACGCCTATTTCAACGTAGGGTATGTGATCCGTATGCTACAAACCTTCTTCTGCGGAACGGACGAGCAGACGGACAGAATCGGACTTAAATTGTCCATTGAGTTGAATGAGGAATTTTCTTATAATCCGTCCGAATGCGACCTGTCTTCCGACAAATACTCCGACTATTTTATCGGCATTGACGAAGAGGTAGAGGGCAGACTGAAATTAAGCAACGTTCTTTTAGGACTGGTCGAAGATATTGACGCCTACATAACCAGCTATCTCCTGAATTTAGGGGAAAAATATCAAGACAAGATCGACGAGATCAAAGATAAGATCAACGAAAAAGTAACCGAGGCAACGGCTGACGGCTCCGAACTAAGCATTCCTCAGATTCTCCGTATCATACAAGATATTTTGCGTGAATACAGGCAAGAGGACGAAATGGAACCGACGGGCGAAGGTGACGAAGAACTAAATAACAGCACGACGGATAAAATCAAGGACATTGCCGGGAATCTGGTGGACCAGTTACTCGATGGGGTCGGAGGAAACTGATTGTACTCCGTACTCGTCAACGATAAAAGGTATTTTGCCGAAGACAGGACTCCCCTTAAAGAATTAATAAGCGAATACCTATCACCGGATAATAACGATAAGATCGGGCAGATGAAAATAGTCTGCCCTTCTTTAGTGCCAACCAAAGCGGACCACGCTATGCTGTCTTACGAAGAAATAGAAAAAGGCATACGCATTATCGAAGATAAAGTAGTAGATAAAAGTCTGACAATAACCACCGAAAAAACAAAACAATACAAGAAGATGAGCGGCGGATGCAAAGTATCGGCAACGCTGTCATTACCTTACGTCGATATCTGTATTATGGATGAAAACGGCGCAAAGGAAGACTTCACTTTTTTAAGCCCCATAGCCGAATATAAAGAATACTTTTTATTGATGCACTCTTATCCGATGGATCGGCAAAAGATTGCCGAAAAGTTTTTCTGTGGTATGCAAAAAAAGTGCGCTGAATACTACCGCACCCTCGGCGTTGACGAGGTAGTTTCCGCAACCATTTGCACCAACGGACTTTTATTGAAAGTTTTACTGGGCGAAAAAGAGGACGCCGAAGAAATAGACTACTCGCCGCTACAAAAACTATTCAACGCGCAACGCGTCCGTATTCTGCCCTATCCGGACGATTTTGTCGAGGGAGTGGTATTGTGTGAATCGGTGCGAAAAAAAGAAAATACCCTGCTTGTTTTTTGCGACGATAACATAACGCTGTTTTTTATCGACGCCGATACCAACACCTATAGCTATATGTGGTGCGTGGACTACTCCGCTGTCTCTAAACTTGCTCTCCGCGCCGCCATTCGCGTGCTACGCCCGGAGAACTTAACACCTTTTGTCTACCTCTATGGGGAACACGCATACGACGTAGAAGAAATCATGACCGAAGAAGGGCTACCTTTTGCGCACGCGGAAAAAGACGTTTACGCTCCCCTTTCCGACGCCGCATTCTGTTCCAAACTGGAAAAGGAAAAACGCCGCTCGTCCTATCACGAATTACTTAAAGACGAGGACTTCCAAAAAGAAATGGTCGACCTGTCGCTGATTATGCGGTGACGAACAACTTTTTTACGACGTTATATTTACAAAAAAAGCTTTCCTTTGCGGGAAAGCTTTTTCCTTATTTTTCAAACGGTTTTCTTTTTCTGAAAGAATGGAGCTTAGCTCCGGTGTAGTCGAGAAGATCGGGGTCGAGTAAGACCTCTTTATTGGTGCCGTAATAAATATCCTCTTTGCCGGAGATCAGTTTGCAAAAGTCCTCGAATTTATCCCAGTCGTTATGGATGTCGAATTCATAAGCGTGACCCCAGATATAAAAAATCTTCGGCGTATCCGTTTGCAAAGAGACGAACTCCTCTCCCAGCTCGAAAAGTTTATCCCACTGATAGTGGTGAATGGTGGGGCGAAAACGCAGTAGGTCCTTTTGCGGCTCAAAGTCGTATGTAGAAATTGTGTTACGGGAGTACTGTACGCCGGTAAAGCGCTCTAATAAACTGACCACGCGGTCGTTCTGACTTGCCTCGGTACTGCACGGATATGCCATACCTATAACGTCGTAACCGACGATATCGGAGAGAGCCTTTCTGTCGTCCTCGACTTCGTGAATGATTTTTTTTGTAGACAGTTTAGTCAGCTGCGGATGATGTATGGTATGCACGGCTACTTCGTGACCTTCGTACACAGCTTTTACCTCGCATTCTCTCGGTTTGCAATGCGCGACCGTCACTTCGTCCCTTATCAGGTGTCCCGGCTTTCCCAAAAAACCGGAATTGATATTAAACGTGCATTTCAGTCCGTACTTATTGAGTATCTCAATCAGCCTTTTGTCCTGCAAAACGCCATCGTCGTAGCTGAACGTGATCGCCTTTTTCTTGTTCTGAAACATATGCTAACTCCTAAAAAGATACGATCATAAATTCATTGACGTCGGTATCGGTCATGGACGGAACGGTGATATACTTAATCCCGCCGATGACGTTATAGGCGCCGGCATGATAGTGACCGCTGAATACCGCTTTGACTTTATGAGACTTTTTTAAGATACGGCGAATTTTCCGCTCCGATTTGATATGGTAATCTTTGTCGATGGCTTTGTCCAAATTCTGATGTAAAAAAAGATAGCATGGTCTGTCCGTATCCGACAGGGTCTTTTCCAAAAAGCAAAGTTGGTCTTTCGGGATCATCGTTTCCGTCCACACCATGCCTGCTTCGTCGTACCTCTTTCCGCTGAAACGATAGCAAGCATCCAAAAAGATCAGTCTGGAATGGGCTACGTCAACGAAAAACGGATACTTCGGCATACCGGAAACGGTACTGAATTCCTCCCCTATCATGACTTCATAGTCGTGGTTGCCCGGAACGCAGTAGAAAGGATACGGGTATTTTTTTATTTCCGTCAGTATCTCCTGCCAGCACGATAGTTCTTCCGCATGATCGGCGCCTTTGTCCACGATATCGCCTAAACAGATCACGGCGTCCACTTTTTCCTCGTCAAAGGCCTTCATGGCTTTTTGCACGCGCTCGGGCGCAGTGGCGGTGAATTCCCGTCCCTTTTGCGGATGCTTGGTATAGTGCAGATCGGTAAATATTCCCAGTTTCATATTGGCTCCTTTAAAAAAGAAAGGCTGCCGGAAACGGACAGCCTTTTTGTGTGTAGAATTTTCTTAAGAATTATAGCCGAGATCAAAGGCGGCGAAGTTCGCCGGGATGACTTTCGGTTTTTTAGCGAATTTCTTTTCGATGACCGCTTTCATGACTTCCGGAGTGAAGACACCGGAGAGCTTGGTGTAGGCGCCGAGGACGACGATATTTGCCGTACGCGCGTTGCCGGCTTCTACCGCCAGACGGTTAGCGTCGACGTACAAAACTTTTACGTCCGTACGAGTGACTTTGTCGTCGATAAGAGAGCTATTGACGATGATGGTGCCGCCCGGTTTGACCGTGCTCTCGAATTTATAGAGAGAGGGCTTATTCATAGCGATCAGAATATCTGGATGAGCGATGATGGGGCTGGCAACCGGTTTGTCGCTGACAACGACGGAGCAGTTACTGGTGCCGCCGCGCATTTCCGGTCCGTAGGACGGAAGAAAAGTGACTTCTTTTCCGTCGTGGATGGACGCAAACGCGATGAACATTCCGAGCGATTGAACGCCCTGTCCGCCGAATCCTGCAATGATGATTTTATTTTCCATTAGTCCTTTACCTCCACATCCTTATATACTCCCAAAGGATAGAAATTCTGCATTTCGTTTTTGACGAACTGCAATGCCTGCTCGGGACTCATACCCCAGTTGGTGGGGCAGGAAGAAAGCACCTCGATAAAGGTAAAGCCTTTGTTCTCCTTTTGATAGGTGAACGCTTTTTTAATAGCTTTTTTCGCGGCGCGGACGTGAGCGGCATCGAAGAGCGCTACCCGTTCGATATAGGCAGGACCGGTGAGAGTGGCAAGCATTTCGCTCATTTTAACGGGGTTGCCGTTTTTCTCGGGGTCTCTACCGTAGATACAGGTGGTGGCTTTTTCACCGATAAGGGTGGTGGGTGCCATCTGTCCGCCGGTCATACCGTAAATGGTGTTATTGATAAAGATAACGGTGATCTTTTCTCCGCGCATTGCGGCGTGGACGATCTCCGCCATACCGATAGAAGCGAGGTCGCCGTCGCCTTGATATGCAAAGACCAGGTTATCGGGAGCTACACGCTTAATGCCGGTAGCAACTGCCGGGGCGCGACCGTGAGACGCTTCTTGCATGTCACAGTTAAAATAGTTATAGGCGAACACTGCGCAACCGACGGGGGCTACACCTACGCATTTTCCTTCCGCACCCAATTCTTCCAGACATTCAGCGACCAAACGATGAGCGATCCCGTGGGTGCATCCGGGACAATAGTGGAAGGGAGTGTCGGTCAGCATTTTTGTTTTTTCGAATACGACTGCCATCTTATGCCTCCTTAGTAATAAAATCAACGATGTCTTCGGGAGTCATGACGTTGCCGCCGTTGCGACCGAAAAATTCTACCGGTTTAAGCATGTGCGTAGCCAGTTTGACATCTTCTATCATCTGACCGGAGCTGAGTTCCATGCAGACGAATTTCTTTACGCTGTCCTTTTGCGCCGTTTTGAGGAAAACGTCGCTGGGGAACGGATAGAGGGTGATAGGACGGAGAAGTCCGGCTTTGATGCCCTTTTCTCTGAGCATATGCACCGCGCTCTTTCCGATACGAGCAACGGTACCGTAGGCGGTGAGAACGATCTCAGCGTCGTCGGTCATGTATTCTTCGTAAAGGGTCTCGTTCTTGGCGATCTCGGCGTATTTCTCTTCCAGATGTTTGATATGAGCCTCTAACTTATCCGGTTCGATAAGAAGTGAGTTGACGATACGTCTACCTTTGCCTACGCCCGTTCCGTCGGTTGCCCATGCCTTTTTGGGCAGCTGGGATACGTCCTTCATCGGGGGGAGTTCTACCGGTTCCATAATCTGTCCGAGCATACCGTCTCCGAGCATCATGACGGGGATACGATATTTTTCGGCGAGGTCGAAAGCGTTATACATCAAGTCAACGCATTCCTGGACGCCTTGGGGTCCGAAAACGATCATGTGATAGTCTCCGTGTCCGCCGCCTTTTACCGCCTGGAAATAGTCGCCTTGCGCCGGTTGGATGCCGCCTAAGCCGGGGCCGCCACGGACCATGTTGACAAGGACGCAGGGGATCTCGGCGCAGCAGATATAGCTGATACCCTCTTGCATGAGGGAGATGCCGGGACTGGAAGAAGAGGTCATCGCTCTTGCTCCGGCGCCGCAGGCACCGTAGATCATGTTGATAGAAGCAACCTCGCTCTCCGCTTGTACAAAGGTACCGCCTACCTCAAAGAGCCTCCAGCTCATGTATTCCGGAATCTCGTTCTGAGGGGTGATCGGGTACCCGAAAAACGCTCTGCAACCGCCGCGGACAGCCGCCTCGGCAATTGCTTCGTTACCTTTCATCAATTCTTTCATGAAAATCCTCCTTATCTCTCCACCGTAATGACACAATCGGGACACATCATTGCGCAGCTGGCGCAACCGACGCAGGCAGCCATGTCGGTGATTTCTGCGACGAAGTATCCGTTTTTATTACTGACAGAGGAGATTTGTAACAACTTCTTCGGGCAAGCGAGAACACAGAGTCCACAGCCTTTACAAGCCTCGTTGTTAAAAGTTATTTTAGCCATAACTAAACTCCTTAGTAAAATAGTGATATATAGATTATAGTCCTTTTGAGCGGAGGTTGTAAAGTATTTTTGCACGCATAATACTTACTTTTTTTTACATACTGACAGTAAATAAGGAGATTATATGATCGGTTCAATCGTTTTGATAGTTTTGGGTCTGATGTTGCTTATTGGGATCGGGCAGTCCTCGGCAAGGGATTTCGGTCTGCCTTCCATCGTTCTCGTTCTTTTGATAGGGGCAGTGGTGGGACTGAATTTCATTCCTCCCTTTACCTTTGGTCAGGTGTCTTTCAGCGTCGGCACCCTTCTCTTTTTGGCTTCCGCCCTGTTCTTTTGGGTCTATGGAAAAAACATACGCAACAAAATTATTTGTCTGCTGATTACAATCGTCGCCTCCGCCTTGCTGTACGGTTCTATCCGTTTGGCCGATTACTTCGGCTCCGAATTATGGAGCCAAATGAACCTGTACTACGGACTGATGGTGGGAGTAATTACCTTTTTATTGACAAGAAACGCCAAATACGGATTCGTCTCGGGCGTTATTTCCGTTGCCGTCGTAACATTGATACTCAGTCGGAATTTCGATTTAATCTATACGCCTGCCGTTCTTGCCGGCACCGTCCCTGCCGTTTTGTATTCCTCTATCGGCGTTATCATCCCGAAGCGTCCTACAAGGCTATCTTACTATTTTGAAACGGGCAGAATGCTGGACTGAGATTATATAGTGACGCGGAGCTTTTTGACGTTATCCGCTTTTATTTTGGCTATGACTTCATAACCTTTTCCTGCCGGTAAAACGGAAAGTTCCAGACTGTTTTTGATAACGTCGAAGTAGCTGTCGAACACAGAGTAAACTTCCGATTTGAGTAACTCAATCGCTTCGTTTGGGAGCTGTAAACGCTCTTTTTGCAACATACGGTTCAGTCTGGTGATATCCCGTTCTCTACCGTTCATGACAGCCACCTTTTCAGGCGATTTTTCCACCCTTTATACGAGGAAGTGCAGTCGAAAATCTTTCTTTCGCCCCCGTCGATATGGGCGGCAATAAGGGAAAAGGACATTGCCGCAACGGTCCTTTCCATGGCATAGCCGAGGTTGATGACGTTCTCTTCCGGAATGACGCCGCAAAGGGGTAGTTGCATCATATCCGCAATCTCCTCCGGAGAAAGGGATTCCTTTTTGTAGACGTACTCGCCGCGCACTCTGTTGACAATCAGTTCTATCCTCTTCATATCGTATTGGGCAATCACTCTGGAAGTTTTATATCCGTCCCGAATGCTGGTTACGTGTGGGGTGGTGACAATGATAGCTTCTTGCGCGCCGACGACGGAGCGGTGGAAACCTTCTTCCAGTCCCGCCGGAGAATCGATCAGTATATAGTCGAATTCCGTCCGCAGTTTTTCGATGGTTTCCATAAAGAATTCCGCCGTCAACAAAGCTACCGACGTGCCGATCGACGGCAATAAAAAGAGATTATCGCGTATGGGCATTATACATTCAAAGAGAGAAATTTTTCCGCAGGCAACTTCGCTCATTTCGTAGAGAATTTTATCTTCCACCGCCAGGACGGCATCCAGGTTATTGAGTCCCACGTCCCCTTCCATAAGCAGGGTCTTTTTGCCTCGCGCCGCTAACGCCGTTCCTATCCCGGCGCAACAGGTCGTTTTGCCTACTCCGCCCTTTCCGGACGTTATTACCATCGTTCTTGCCATGCCAATAGTATAAGAGCCGTCTTCCATGGGAAAACGGCTCTTTTAGTCGGTATCTGTTGTATTTTGTCTAACCGGAAATCAGTTATCCGTATGTACCTCCGCTTCCGGCTTTTTTTCCGGCGTAGCGGCACTTGACTCCGGCTGGACTGGTCTGGGAACTTTTGTTATGGTAAACTTCTTCTTTTTGACAACATTTTTCTTGCTCTTCTTCCGTCCGTTATCTACGTAGACGGCGTTTTTATTTTCTTTGTCCTCGTAGAATTTATAATCGCTTTTGCCCATCGTGTTTAATTTAATGGCGTCTACCGCTTCGATCTCACGAGGTACGGCGTAGGGCAAGATATGATCGCGGACGGTGTCTTTAATCCTCATTTTGAGAAGAGGCGTCAAGTGTCCTTTGTCTTTTAATACGACGAGCAGACGTATCGCCGGTTTGCCGTTCTGCAAAATACGCACGGCGCAGGCGTTCTCTACTTCTTTCAACATACAGGCGACCGTTTCCACTTCTTGGGGGAAGATATTGACACCGCCGATTTTTATCAGACGTTTCAGTCTGCCTTTATAGTAGAGGAAGTCATCTTTGTCGATATAGCCGAAGTCGCCGGTTGGGAACCAAACGGTACCCTCTTCATCCCGGACAAAATCGGTCTTTTGGTTGAGGTAGCCGAGCATCATCGAAGTGCCGGAGATATAGAGTTCGCCTTCGACTTCGGGCGGACAATCGTTGCCCTTTTCGTCGACAATCTTGGCTTTGACGGTGGGCATGGGTTGACCGACGGTGCCGTCGCAACGGTGTTTGATATTAAGGTGCGTAAGGCTAGCGAATTCGCTCAGTCCAAAGCCCTCGTACAGGCGAGCTGGACTACCGTTGTCGATCAGGATCTTCTCCACCTTTTCGCGCAGTTTATCATCCAGTTTATCGCCGCCGATAAAGAAAGTCTTTATATGCTTAAGATGCTCCCCTTCAAAGCCTTTTTGTTTGCACATTCTGGCGAGCATACTGGGGACGCAACAGACCATTGAGGTGGGGTACTTTCTGAGTAGCTCCACACCCTTTTTGGCGTCAAAGGCCGGCAAAAGAATATTTTTACCGGACAACATCGGATAGTGCAGGCATACGCCCAGACCGAAGCCGTGGAAAAGGGGCAACAGCATGATCGACGAGTCCCCTCTGCCCAGGTTGACCTGTTTCCCTACCCATCCGCAGGCCTTTCCGGCAAGCTCGTTCATGGCATACGACGAGAGGACTACCGTTTTGGATTGTCCGGTCGTTCCGCTACTATGCAGGTATACCGCAGGGTCCTTTCCGTTAACGGCAATGTCGATATCTTTAGCCTTTACCATCGTCCTACGGAAATCAATGCTTGCGTGACGGGTGCCGAACACTTCCGAAAGACCAACGAGGAGCTTGGGGAAGCCGCCCATAAACTGGCTTATACGGCAATTGACGACGTTTACGCCTGCCTTTTTCAAAGACCTGCCGTGGGTGCGGCTGACTTTGCTATACAAAAAGACCCAGGCGGTGGCCGTTTCGTGGACGATCTTTAATAGCGCCTTCGTTCCGATCTTGGGGTGGACGATATTGGCGACTGCGCCGATTTTATTGACGGCGTACAGCGTAATGACCGCTTGCGGAACGTTGGGCAAGCACAGAATAACGCTGTCTCCTTTTTTTACGCCCCTTTCGTATAAGAAAGTAGCCAGACAATCGACTTCGTGCCAAAGTTTGTCAAAAGTGATCTTTCTGCCGAAATAGACCAGTTTGACCTCTTTCGGATCGAGATTGTTTTCTTTGATGTATCCATACATGGATTGGTTGGTATCGAGTGTAAACACGTTTAAACCTCTGATAATTTTTTTATTCTGCCGCCTCTTCCGCCGCCGGCTCTACGGGTGCTTCTTCCGGTGCTTGTTCCGGAGCTTCTTCTAAAGCCTCTTCCGGAATATCGGTGATCTCCGCCGGAGCATCCGCTTGCGCTGCGCAAGGTATCAGCCGGGAGAATTTTTTATTGCCCCATGTCGTCAGCTTTTTGACAATGGCAATAGCTGCAAAGGAAGAAAGCATTCCGATATATCCGCCGAACAGGGTGTCCGACAGATAGTGTGCGCGGTTGACGATACGGGAAACGGCAACGGCCGCCGTATAGACAATGGCAACGAGAAGGAAGTAGATTTTATACTTTTTCAGTTTCTCAAAAAGGTCGGGGAGCATGACGATAACAAAGGACAACGCCGCTCCGGCAGTGTGACCGCTGGGGAAAGACTTATAGGCGTCGCTTTCTTTCATGCCGGCGCTGTCGGGGAAATAGTTAGTCCCCTTGTTTTTTCCGAAGTTCGGATGATACCAGGGCGTATATCCCGTCGAATCGGAACCGCCGTTACCGATAGGCAGGTTGCGGAAACGCTGACGGGTCCACGTTAATTTCATAACGTTGGTAAATACCTGCGAGATAGCTACGGCAAGCAGCAACGCCGCGGCAAACATAGCCAGTTTATAGATGGTTTCCTTGGGCAGTCTGCCCGTTCCGAAGATGTGAGCGGCCGTCAAGATGGCACCGAATACGATAGCGTAGATGATGACGTGGCTATAAGGAGAGGAATAATACCCGTCCATATAAGAACTGCCGGTGAATTCTTCCAATACATACTTAAGGCTCAGTATCCAGCCGACGAAGGTCACCAGCGTCCACACCACTTTAAAGATGATGCCGCCTTTACCTCTCTTGGGGGTGGCATGGAACAAAAAAGCTCCGGCGATGGGGATGACGATCCAGCCGGTGAGTTCGCCGAACAAACGGAAAAACTGTCCGTAGACGCTGTCGGCATTACCCAAAGCGGCGTTGATCTTCAGATCGTAAAAAGTTGCAACGAGGAGCAATGCCACAAAGCATACCGCTCCGATAATGATCCCAATTAGCTTTTTCTTCGTCATAGTTCTCTCCAAATTTTTTATTAAAGTATTTGTGATAAAATATCTGCGGCGTCACCGACCAGTTCCACGCACGGTCTTTTTTTATAGTATTCTTCCGTTCTCTTTTCCGGAGTTCCGCCGGCAGCGACGCCGCCAAGTAATTCACGGCAGATAATCGACCCGTTCCGCTCTTTAAACATATCCGCGGCGCGGCGAATAAGTTCGTACAGAGCTTTTTTGCCTTCGGTATCCTCCGCTTCGTCATAGCCTTTTATCATGCTGAGGACGAATACGATACCGGAGAATGCTCCGCACACCTCTCTTAATCTTCCTATGCCGCCACCGAATCCGGATACAGCCTTCACGCAAGACTCCAGCGGCAGACCGACCTCCTCGCAGAACGCTCCTGCGACGGCTTGGGCGCAATTATATCCTTGCGTAAATAATTCTTTTGCTCGTTCTCTTTTGTCCATAAGAAAATTAAAACTTTTGCGAGAGATTCTCGGCGAATGCCGCTATCCGCTCGGTCGAGGCAAGTTCCACCTTGCCTTGATCGCAAAGGGCGGCGAGGGTGGGGTCCATAGGCAAAGAAACAAAGTTATCTATACCGAATTTCTTTGCCGTCTCTTCTATTTTACTTTTTCCGAAAATGTAGTGGTCTTTTCCGCAATCGGGACAGGTAAAGTACGCCATGTTCTCCACCAGCCCCAGAATGGGTATGTTCATCATGTTCGCCATCTTTACCGCTTTTTCTACGATAAGAGAGACCAGATCCTGGGGAGAAGTGACAACAACGATACCTTTAACTGGAATGGATTGGAATACGGTAAGCGGTACGTCGCCGGTGCCGGGCGGGCAGTCGACGATCATAACGTCGATATCTCCCCATTTAACGTCCGTCCAGAATTGTTTGACGCAAGAGGCAATGACCGGTCCGCGCCATACGACGGGGGTTGTCTCCTCTTCCACTAAAAGGTTAAGGCTGATTAGTTTAATCCCTTCCGCCGTTTCCGCAGGATATACTCCCGTTTCGTCGCCGACGGCATTCCCATGGATGCCAAACGCTTTCGGTATGGACGGTCCGGTGATGTCGGCGTCGAGAAGAGCGACCTTCTTTCCGTGTTTATTATAATAAGACCCCAGTAAAGAAGAAACGGAGGACTTACCGACTCCCCCTTTACCGCTGATGACGGCAATGACGCTCTTTACGTTGCTGTCTTTGTTTTGAGGTTCAAAAGTAATAGCATGATCGCATTTGGATGCGCAATTAGAACAATCGTGGTTACAAGAATCTGACATTTATACTCCTAAAGTGATTGGGATATTTATTTTGATGCAATTATTCCCATACAGAAAATATTATACTACATATATAAATAAAAAGTCAACTTTTTTGTTGACGGTCGATTTTGCCTTTGATATAATAAAAGCATTCTATTAAAACAAGGAATGGATCCCATGAAAAAATGTTTTATTACCGAAGAAAAAGCCAGAGAGATCGCCTCTCGTTATCCCACCCCCTATTACGTTTACGACGAAAAAGGAATAGAGGATAATTTCAAAGAACTGCTCGACGCCTTCTCCTGGAATAAGGGCTTTAAAGAGTTCTTCGCCGTCAAAGCCACCCCCAATCCCGTCTTACTCAAACTCCTTCGCGCGATGGGTTGCGGCGTGGACTGTTCTTCTTATACAGAGTTATTGATGGCGGAAAAACTTGGCTTTAGCGGTGACGAAATCATGTTCAGCAGTAACGAAACGGCGCCGGAAGAATATGTTCTGGCAAAAAAACTGGGAGCCTTTATCAATCTCGACGATATAACTCATATTGACTTTTTAAAAGAAGTCGCCGGCATCCCCGAGCGCATCTGCATGCGCTATAACCCCGGAGGGGACTTCACCCTCAATAACAGGATCATGGGCACGCCCGCCGACGCGAAATACGGCATGACAAGAACGCAGCTATCGGAGGCGGTCAGACGTCTCCAAGCCGAAGGGGTAAAAGAATTCGGTATTCACGCCTTTCTTGCCAGCAACACGTTGGGAAGCGACTACTACCCGGCGCTTGCGGAAGTTTTATTCACTACGGTAAAAGAATTGCAAGAAGAAACGGGCGCGAAATTTATTTTCGTCAATCTCAGCGGCGGTGTAGGTATCCCCTATCGTCCCGAACAGGAAAAGAACGACATTCGTTTAATCGGCGAAGGGGTCAGAAAGGCCTATGAAAAGACTTTGGCAGGGACCGGAATACGCATCTTCACCGAAATGGGCAGATACGTCCTCGGACCCTACGGTATGCTTATTACCAAAGCCATTCATTTTAAGCACATCTATAAAGAATACGTCGGCGTGGATGCTTGCGCCGCCAACCTCATGCGTCCGGCAATTTACGGAGCCTATCACCACATCACCGTCCTCGGCAAGGAAAACGCGCCCTGTAATAAGGTGTACGACGTGGTCGGGAGCCTGTGCGAAAACTCCGATAAATTCGCCGTGGACCGTTCTTTACCCGAGATAGAAAAAGGCGACCTACTCGCCATTCACGACGCCGGAGCGCACGGATACTCCATGGGATACAACTATAACGGTAAACTGCGTAGCGCAGAAGTTCTGTTACGTAAAGACGGCAGTTATGAACTCATCCGCCGGGCGGAAACGGTAGACGATTATTTCGCCACCTTCGACATTCTCCCGGAATTCAAAAAATAATAAGGAGCATAGGCATGGACACCGCAGCCAGATACCAACAAGAAAGTTTAGGCGTAGGACTCCTCGGACACCCCCTCGGACACAGCTTTTCTCCCGTTATATTCAGCCACTTGGGAGAGGACTATAAGTTATACGACGTCGAGACGGAAACTGCCGCAGACATCATAAAACGAGGCAACTTCGTCGGACTCAACGTCACCGTCCCTCATAAGAAAACGGCCTTTGACAGTGTGGACTTTTTGGATAAGACAGCCGCCCTTTGCGGCGCGGTCAATACCGTTATTTTGCGCGGCGGTATCACCTACGGTTACAATACCGATTTCTACGGTATGAACGCCATGCTCGATTACTATGGGATCGACGTAAAAGACAAAGTAATCACCATCTTCGGCCGGGGCGGAACCGCCTGTATGGCAAATGCACTGATGAACTATTTAGGGGCAAAATCGGTTACTTTACTTGGTAGAACGGATACCCCAAATTATGATGAAACGGAAATAATCATCAATGCTACGCCGGTCGGAATGTATCCCAACTGTGACGGGGCTATTTGCGACCTGACACAGTTCAAAAACGTAAAAGGTGTCGTAGACGCCGTCTATAATCCTTTGCGTACACGCCTTATTTATCAGGCGAAAAAGATGGGGATACCCGCCTGCAACGGACTGTATATGCTGGTAAGTCAGGCGGTAAAGAGCTATGATATTTTCTTTGATAAAGTAACACCGAAAGAAAAAATCGACGAAATCTTCAAGCAGATCCTCTGGGAGCAGAGCAACCTCGTTTTCGTCGGTATGCCCTCTTCCGGAAAGTCGGTCATCGGACAGTACATTGCCGCTTCTTCCAAAAAGCGTTTCGTCGATGCAGACGCCGAGATCATCCGTCGTGCCGGGATGTCTATACCGGAAATCTTCGAGAAAAACGGCGAGGAATATTTCCGCGATCTGGAACAGGAGGTCATCCGCGATCTTTCCCTCGAACGGGGCATTTTGATCGCCACAGGCGGCGGTTCCATACTGCGTAAAGTTAACCGCGAGAGACTGGTACAGAACGGCTTTGTCGTGTACCTCCGTCGTGACACCGACCTACTCGAAACCACCGGTCGTCCCCTCTCCAAAGACAAAGAGGCCATCCGGAAAATATACGCCGAACGAAAGGACCTGTACGAGTCTGTCGCCGACATCACCGTCGACAACAACGGCGATATAGAGAGCTGTAAAAAAGAGATTACTACACGGATAGAAGAATACTTCTCTCACCCTACGGATAAGATTTAATAAAAATTATGCTCATTGACTTTCATACCCACTGCTTCCCTACTAAAATCGCTTCGCGCGCACTGGAGAACCTCTCCTTCGTATCCGGCGGATTGACTCCTTACACCGACGGCACGGCGGAGGGACTGTTACTCTCTATGCAGAAAGAAGGGGTAGATAGGTCTGTGGTACTTAACATCGCCACCAACGCCCATCAAATGCACTCGGTAAACGACTTTGCTGCCTCGATCAATTCGGAAAAGCTGGTTGCTTTCGGCTCCGTCCATCCCGACGCGCCGGACGCCGCGGAAGAAGTGGAGAGGATAAAAGAATTAGGATTAAAGGGAGTTAAATTCCACCCCGATTATCAGCACTTTTTCGCCGACGAAACAAGGTTGTTTCCCCTCTATAAAAAGATATCCGAACTGGGACTTATTACCGTATTCCACGCAGGGTTCGACTTCGGGTTCGAGCCGCCCTATAAGTGTATGCCAAAAAACGCCGTCAAGATGCTGGAACAGTTTTCCTCTCCCGTCGTTCTCGCCCACTGGGGCGGACTCAGTTGCGGAGATGAGGTCATTTCCACCCTATGCGGAATGAACGTATACTTCGACGTCTCTTTCGGCTACGGCGTCATGCCGCGTTCCACCGCGCTGAAAATCATCGAAAAGCACGGCGCGGATAAACTTCTGTTTGGTACCGACTCCCCCTGGCACACGCCCACAATGGAACTGACCATGCAAAAAACGCTGGGGCTAAGCAAAGAAGATACGGATAAAATCAATTATAAAAACGCGCTGAAACTGCTAGAAAAATAATAACTTTTCTTAGCGCAAAATTCACTAAATTCAATAAGAAATTTTCGGAAAAGGGAGCGCGAGGGAGAGAACCATTTTGCCTAAAAGGGTTTCTCCCTCGCGTACTCCTGTATTTACAAAAAAACTATTTCAAAACACCCGGTTTGGGGGTGACGCCGAAGTAGTCGGCGATGTCTTTTAATTGCTGATCGGAAATGAGGTTAAGGCGTTTATGCCCTTCGGTTACCATGTAAATTTGCGCCGTTTTTTCCACCGTTTCGATCAGTCCGAAGGTTTCGTCAAGGTCCTTACCTGCGCCGTAAATGCCGTGATTGGTCCAGATGACGATACGATACTTTTTCATCTTTTCCGCAGTCGCTTCGCCGATTGCCGTAGTGCCGCAGACCATCCAGGGGAGCATACCGACGCCGTCGGGGAAAACGACGATCGCTTCGGTATTGATCTGCCATAAGCGGTGAGTAAAGTCGTCCTCGTCTACCGGACAAACGGTATTCATGGAGATAGTATAGGTCGGGTGGGTGTGCATAATGACGCGGCTATCCGGGTCGATGCTCTGACGAACGATATGGCTCATCAGGTGCGCCGGCAGTTCGCTGGTGAACTTTCCGCCGTCTTTGTACCCCCAAAGTAATTCTGCCTCCGTACCGTCATTTGAAATGCGGAAGATACCCAGATTGGTCTCCGGATCGTCCTCTACATTTTTAAAGTATTTGCCCGTTCCGGTAACCATATAGTACTGTCCGGCAATCTTTTTTGCGTCGAACTTGGTCGGAATGGTGCGGATAACGTCGTGGACGTTTATGTATGGCGTGAGTTGTTTTTCATCCAGTCGAACGGAGATATTTCCGCCGTTTCTTTCGTCCCACCCCTGGCGATACATATTGCTCGCCGTTTTACAAATTTCCTTAATAAAGGGTGCTTCTAAAATGTTCTTCATCTGAGAGAAAGAACCTCCTTTTCATACTTTTTAACTTCTTCAAACCACTGTGCCGGCACGTTCTGGCGGCGGAGATACTCCTCCCAAACAGCGCCGAAAGGCATGGTTTTTTGTTGTTCGTTTTCATACATCAGCTCGGTAAAATTGCCTTCGTCCTGCATTTTCTTCAGCTTTTCATTCGGTAAGAGCAAAGCATAGAGCAAGGCTTTTTGCATATTTCTGTCACCGACGATCCAAGCGGAAATGCGGTTAATGGACGCGTCGAAATAGTCGAGTCCGATCAGCACTCTGTCGTCTGCGTTGTTGCGGATGATCTCTTTTGCCATCTCTTTTAGTTCGTCGTCGAAAAGTACGACGTGGTCGCTATCCCATCTGACGCCGCGGGTCACGTGCAAAGCTACTTTGTCGTAAAAAGCGAGCATGGAGGGGATTTTGTCGGAGACCACTTCGGTTGGGTGATAATGCCCGTTGTCGAGCAGACAAAGGATATCGTTTTTCGCCGCGTAATTCATGTAGAATTCCGAAGAACCTACGGTATAGCTCTCCACGCCGATACCGAAGACTTTTGACTCGACGGAGTCGAGGATATACTCTTTCGGGTACTTGACGGCAAAGATCTCGTCCAGGCTCTTTTTCAGGCGGAGACGGGGTCCGAGGCGGTCGCTCGGGACGTCTTTCAGTCCGTCCGGTATCCAGGTGTTATGAAGGCACGGACTCCCCTGCCGTTTTCCTATCTCGGCGGCAATCGCACGGCAGGCTTTTGCATGCGCTACCCAAAAAGAACGCACCGTCTCGTCGGGCGAAGAAAGGGTCAATCCGTTTTTCACCATGGGGTTACCAAAGAAAGTGGGGTTGAAGTCGATGGCAATGCCCTTGGGTAAAGCCCAGTCGAGCCAGGGTTCATATTCTTTTATCGTCAGTTTATCCAGTGGAACAGGTTTATCACTGACGGCGTAAATAGCGTGGAGATTAAGTCTCTTCTTGCCCGGGATGAGCGAAAAAGCAAACTCGAGGTCCTTCTTCAATTCCTCAAAATCGCGCGCTTTTCCGGGGTAGTTACCCGTCGTTTGGATACCGCCGGAAAGGGCTCCTTTTTTCATAAAGCCTTGCACGTCGTCCCCCTGCCAGCAGTGGAGAGTGATCGGAATAGCGGATAGGCGTTCCAACGCTTTTTCCGTATCCACGCCGCACGCGGCATATTCTTTTTTTGCTGCTATATAGTCCATTATTTGCCTCCCATTTGAACTTTTATATTGCCGATCGCCGTTGCCTCAATGGGCAGTGCGATCACTTTTTTGCCGGTAAATTCTTCCGTCAATTTGTTTAAGTAGCCGTTCTTTGCGCCGCCGCCGACGATGCAAATGGCGTCAAAGGTAGTACCCGTTACCTCTTCCAATTCGTCCATAGCGTTTTTGTAACTTAATGCAAGACTCCTATACACGGTATTAAAAAGATCGGCACGCCTAACGGGCGTGGGTCGGGCTTGGCGCGTAAAGTACTCCTTTATCGCTCCGCTCATACTCTTCGGCGCTAAAAACATGGTGTCGTTAACGTCGAAAAGCTCTTTATAGTCGCTCGTCTTGGCTTCTTCTACCATTTCGCCGTAATCGGTCCCGAACTCTTTTCTGAGTTCGCCGATAATCCACAATCCCATGATGTTTTTGAGGAAGCGGATATACCCTACGCCGCCTTCGTTGGTAAAGTTTTTGTTAAAAGCCTTTTTATCGGTCACGGGCGCTGGCAACTTTGCTCCGAATAGAGACCACGTTCCGCTGGAAAGAATGGCGCAATTTGCCGGCGTACTGACCGCCTCGAAGGCGCTCGCCGTATCGTGAGAAGCGCAGAGAATAACCTTTGTCCGTCCCCCCACTTCTTGCGCGATTTCCGGCAGAAGATCCCCTACCACCGTTCCGGGTGCAACGAGAGGTCCGAACAAACGTTCCGGATACCCCAGCGTTTTAATGATTTCTTCGTCGAATTCTCCGGTGTGGGCGTTTACCATACCCATTGTGGTGGCGTCGGTGTATTCTTTTTTCATTACCCCGGTCAGCTTATAGGAAAAGTACTCCGGCATCATTAAAAAGGCGTCCGCCCCGTCCAGTCTGCCCTTTTCTTTATCAAGCCACATACGGTAGACAGTGTTGAACTGTTGAAATTGCGAACCCGTCTTTTCATATAATTTTTGGAAGGGAATCACCTTATGCACCTCTTCAACGGCGGTGACGGTATGCCCGTCGCGATAGGCATAGCAGGGATAGATTTCTTTCCCATCTTTAATCAGAACGTAGTCTACCCCCCAGGTGTCGATTGCCAGACTTTCTATTTGCGGAAAGGCGGAAAAAGCCTCTTTTATTCCGTTCTTTATTTCGACAAAAAGTCTGTCGATATCCCAGACGAGATACCCTTCTTTTTCATCGACGAAGTTGGGGAAACGATAGACCTCTTTTGTCTTGATCTCTTCCCCTTCTTTCCAACCGACGATGTGTCTGCCGCTGGATGCGCCGATATCTATCGCCAAATAATATTTCATCGTTTAACCGCCTTATTCATTAACGATGTCCGATTTCCGATTCTTCGGCGGGTGCGGTTTTATTTAACGCGGCAGCGGTGATTTCCGCGATACGTGCCTCGTCTTCTTCTTTCTTATACTTACCGTAATGCTTTTCAATCAGGGCGATACGCTCCTGTTTTTCCTCTTCCGTCAAGCTATCGTATTCACCGTTTTTGATCTTCTCGCTAAAGTAGCGCATACGCGTGAGGATTTTGTTGTTGAGGTGGAACTGGAAGGACGAGAACAGCGCGAATGCGATCAGTACGGCGATGGCGATACCCATCAGTAACCGAATGGTCAAAAGAACGTTGTTGACGTTACCTGCCACGGAGCCGACGTCGAATTTACTGGTGTCGTAACTGATTTTGCCGCTGTCGACAAGAACGTTTAATTTTTCGGAAATGATGCCCTGGTTGTCCTTAATAAAGGCAGCGATAGAGGTACTGTCCGTTTTTGCATACTCTTCCGCAAAGGCAGCAAGCTCGGGGTTAGCTGCTTTTGCGGCGGCTTCAGAGCCTTCTTGGGCAATCAGGTTCTGATAGTCGGTAGCAAGCGCGTCCGCCGAAGAAGTGGCCGCGTTATACCCTTCGTAACCGATACCGGTCAGCACCCAACCGATGATGCCTACGCCCAGTGCGCCGCCGATCTTTCTGACCAGCGTCATCATACCGCTGTAGTTTCCGGTCGGACGTTCTCCGAGAGTCAATTCGGCTACGTCCAACGTATCGGGGAAGTTCATCCACGGTATCATTTGCGCTCCGCCGAAACCGAAGCCCATGAGGAATGCGACGATCGGGATGACCCATGCCGGACACCAATCCGGGTCGAGAACGGCAAGCAGAATACCGCCGATAATGTAGAATGGGAGACCCATACGGAAGGCAAACGCCTTGCCTTTTTTGTCCATCATTACGCGCACCAGCGGGAATGCAAGGACGGCGGCAACCATGATGGGAGCTACGACGAACATAGAGGAAAAGGTCATCGTCCCTACGATAGGAAGGGTCATTTTCTGACCGCGCCAGACGTGGCTTGCATAGTAGGCGGCAAGAGCGGAAAGCATATCCATGCAGGTGAATGCGGATACGTACATTCCGATGTGCCAACCGTAGGATTTATTTTTATAGGGCTGAATGTACCCTTTCAAAAAGTCTTTGAAATTAAACTTCTTCTTTTCCACCTTTTCCGGTTTAACACGTTCTTTGGTGAATAGTCCGGTGATGATGAGACCGCCGCCGAAAAGCGTACCGAAGACGGCAACCATGACGATCCAGAACGTTGTTCCGCTCATCGTCCCCTTCTCGCGTGCGCCGAGGATCAAGAGAGGCAATACGTATGCCATACCTGCGGCAACGGCGGAGAAGACCAATTTAATGGTATTGGCGTTATTTCGTTCTTGGAAAGAGGGAGAGATATCGCTCGCCATTGAGGTATATGGGACCTGCGTTAACGTAGAACAGGTGTTCCACACAATATAGAACACGAGGACGTATGCGACCATACCCGCTTGCGACGTGACGTTCCACCATTCTTTAATCGGGGCGAAAAGTAGCGCGAGGGCGATAATAAGAAGTACACCGCCGAACATCATATACGGACGACGGCGACCCCAGCGCGAACGGGTATTATCGGTGATACTACCCATGAGCGGATCGGTCACGGCGTCCCAGATCTTCGAGACCATCATAATGGTCGAGGCGGTTGCTGCAACAATGCCGAGGGTATCGGTCATGTATTTAAGCATGACGCAGGACATCAGCGCTACGCCGCCGCCGTCCATCAACGCTCCGCATCCGTATGCCAGCTTCTCTTTGATCGGGATGTAGTCCGGACTCAATTTGTAAGACAGGTCTTTTTCTGCTTTTTGTTTTTTCATTTTTATCTCCTTACGCAATTCCCTGTGAGGAATTGTTGTTTACTTCTTCTAAAAACTCCCGTATCACCCGGGTATACTCCACCGGATCGGTGGCAAATGCGCGCGCGTGTAGTCCCTTTTCAAACAGGTGCAAGCGGACATTGCCCTTTTCTTTGTTCTTTTCGTACAGATCGACGGAATTACGGTAATCGGTAAAGTTATCCTTCTTGGAATGCAATAAAAGGGTCGGGCAGTCCACCGCGCCGAGGTCTTTTGCTACGTCCAGTTTTCTCCCGTCCGTTTTTCCGGCGATAAGATAGGTAGTGAGCCACACCGCCGGCCAAAAGATGACGAAGAAGGGCAGGTGAAAAAAGTCCTGACCTTTGGAAACGACGATGCGTTTATAGGATTCATAAGAGCAGTACGGAATGAGAAAATCTACGTCCTTCCTGCCAGCGGCAAGGTGAATGGCCGTAGCCGCGCCCATAGAGACGCCGAAAACACCGAACTGCGAGGGATGGTACTTTTCTGCAATCCTATCCATCCATTCGGCGGCATCTGCTCTTTCATACCAACCGAAACTGAGGAACTTCCCTTCCGATCTGCCGCTATAACAAAAATCGGGGGAAACGGCATTGTATCCAAGCTCGTTAAACAGTTTACCGTATTTTCTGATGGCGACGCCGTTACTGTTGAAGCCGTGTAAAAGCAGTACCCATTTGTCCGTCGGGGTGGGAGCTATGTAAATGCGCGCGAACATCTTCAGTCCGCGTTTATTGACAAGAGTATCTTCTTCATAGGGGTAATCGAAAACTTTGTCCGGAACGTTAGACTCTCTTTCCCGTTCTCTTACGGCGGTCTCGTCGCGCATTTTTCCGCGCAAGAAAACCCAAGTCACTACGCCGCCGAAGAGGAAGTATAAGACTGTCAAAGACGCTATGACGATCAAAAGAATTGCCCACCAGCTCACTTCGTTACCTCCTATTAAAAATATATAATAAATTATATCATACTATTAATATAGGTGTCAATACCGAGGAATCCACATAAAGACCTTCTTTGGTAGGGTTGTCAAACATTTGTTACACTTTTTGAGAAAAAATTTTGTAGGTATTGATTAGGTGATAACCAATTCAGTGGACGCATAGGGAAATCGTTATATTCTCTGTTGTATTTTCTCAATTGTTGGTTAAAGTCCTCCAAGCTGTAAAAGCTGTGTTTGTTATAAAAGCGTTCCTGATCTTTACGATGACTTCTTTCCACTTTACCATTGTGTCTTGGAGTATACACTTTTATCCTTTTATGGCGTATTCCCATGTTAAATAAGACTTTTTGAAATGCCGTCATCGTCGGATTTTCACTGACATAATGCTTTGTGAACTCGTTACCGTTATCCGTTTGTATGCACTCTATTTTGAATTTAAAAAATTTTATTGCATGGACAACAAATATTGCTGCGGAATAGCTACTGTTATCCGGAAACCCTTCTAAATATCTTTGCCGGCTATATTCGTCTATTGCGGTAAATTGATATTTCCGAAAGCATGTGTGCATGATATGAGTACAAATTTCACGTCTATTTGAACTCTTTGCCCGGGATATTGCATTTTTTCGTATGGTTTTGGTATGTATTTTTCTTTTTTTATCATTTTATTGTTAAAATACCCCATTTTTTGCATTATACGATATAACGACGGTATCGTTCTCTTATAGCCTCTTTGGCATAATCGAACCCAGAATTCCACCAAACCGGTTTCGGGATTTCTCTTCCTCATATTCTCAATTAATTTAATTTCCTCTGCCGTATGTTGATTGGGATGGCTGTGAGGATTGCGCGATAGTTCTTTTAGTGACTCGGGCGTTCCGTCATATCGTCGGAGCCAATAATAGATCCATCGTCGTGTCGTTTTATACTTTCCTGCCGCATTTGTTACGCCTTTTTTCTGCGCATAGCACATAACTGCTTGCTTAAATAGGATGTCTTGTGATAATATTGCCATATAGGTGAATGCCTCCTTGTTAGGTTTTTGTTGCAATATTAATCATACAACAAAGATGGCACTTCGCCTATTTTTTTTAGCGCGCCTCCCCTCTAGAGGAGGGTTGTTAGCTTTGAATGTTATCTTTCCAAATCCATTTTTTTCAAAATTCAAAAGTGTAACAAATGTATTGTAAACCTACATAATTTTTATATTCTGGAAAATATTAAAAATATATCCAAAAAGAAAAAGACTTAAGTCGAAAACTAAAGTCTTTTTATATTAACTGCCATAAGATATTTTTCCACTATTATATACTTTTTCAGGTTTTGAATTATCCTCTGTGAAAATTCCAGTGTGTGCAATTGTTCCACTATTTCCAAAGATAATCCCACGTAATAATAAAAGTAAACAACTAACACAAAATCATTATACTATGTGCCGTGCGCATTCCCCTGCTATATGTTGTTACACACAAATACGCCCGTTCAAGTCCCTTAAAAAGTGTTTATTTAGCAAAAAACGGACTGTTTTAAGTCCGTTTCTTGCTAACTGTATAAGGACAAGTATAGTAATACAAATGAAACACCCCTTAAATTATGAAACACCCTAACGAAAAAGTGAAACGCCCTTGCAACACCCTTTCTTGTAAAGAAAAAGCACCTCAATTAAGAGATGCCTTCATCATCTTTCATTAATTTATAAGTCAGTCTTTAGAATAAGTAGTGCCACCCAATCCAACACTTTTTCAGATTCACCCATTCCATAAACATAGGCGTTATCCCATAGATTAAGGCCAAGTTCCATACCTTTATCAAATACAGGCTTAAGTATTTCCTCTGTTAGCACATTCCCGAATGTACCATCATTCCCCCAAGCCCATGCTCCTAAACAAATCTTTGGTAATTATTCTATTTTTAATCCCCTACTTTCTTATATATTTTTCATCTTTTGAGTCAACAATAGATTCATATTTTTCTACTTTCATATGTAAGTCGTATTTATCTCTTAGTTTTATTATGCTATTCATTATTGGCAATTTGTGATGCCTATCTAATGCCTTTTGGTCGGCCCAGCAATCAATTAATAAAATTGTTTCTTCATCATCAAGCGGATAAAAATACTCATATCTTAAGTTTCCTTCTTCTTTTCTAATCTCATCAACTAATCCACTTGAAAACATCTCTGAAACAAACTTTTTAGCACTCCCGTTATTTCCTTTGTAATAAATGTTTATGGTTATCATATGTATTTCACAACCTCATCTAATTCTTTTTCCTTATTATGCATTGGTGATATTACACACGAATCATCTTTATATCCTAACGGCATAATTAATAGAGCAAGTGTATTTCTCACCTTAATGTACGGGAATATCTTAATCTTCCGATTACTTTTTTATAAATT